>CAWCTW010000001.1:0-8736 GCA_963798705.1 uncultured Actinomycetes bacterium
ACAGGATCGTCGAGGCTGAGCGCCTCCTGCTCGGCCAACTGCATCGTCGCTGTCGCGGTGACGATCTTCGTCATCGAGAACCACAGGTAGACCGTCTCTGGAGTCGCGGGGCCGCCGCGGGAGAGGTCTACGACCCCCGCGCTCGAGTTCTGCTGGATCCCATCGGCGTCGATCACTGCCGCCGAGATGCCGGGGACCTGGCGGGTCGCCAGATGCTCGAGTACCGCCGTGAGGTTCCGGTCCGCGCCATCCATCATCGGCATCTTGGCTGAATGCGGGGTGGCCCTAGAAGCCTTCCGCTTCCTACTACAGAGGCGCGGCTCTTTGCTTCCGGCCGTCGCGCATAGGAGGAGCGCTGCCGATGGAGGGAGGGTGGCATGATCGACCTCTCCTCGCTGCGCGACGGATGGGTGTCGTCATGTACGAGACAGACGAAGATCTTCGGGCTCTTCAAGAGCTGCTGGACGCGAGCTACGCGCGCTCCGGTTCGCATCTTCGCTCGATCTGGGGGGAGGACGCGCGACTCGACGCGCGGCAGCTCAGCGTGGAGCTGGCGGGCGTGCAGGTGCTGGACCTCGCTACGGTCACTCCGCGAGGCGAGCCCCGCGTGGCGCCGGTCGATGGTCTCTTCTTTCGCGGCGACTTCTGGTTCGGCTCGGCGGAGGACTCCGCGAGGTTTCGAAACATCCGGAGTAACCCGGCCGTGAGTGCGGCCGTCACACGCGGGCTGGAGACGTTCTTGGTGATCGTGCACGGCGAGGTGGTTGAGACCAATCCGCGAGGACCGGAGGCCGGTGGATTTGCCGACTACCTGCGCGAGGTCTACGACTTCGACTGGGACGCGGCGCACCCAAACGCGCCCTACGCACGGATCGACGCGCGCACGATGCTGGCGTTCAAGCGACGTTAGCTCCCGGCGAGCTGATCGCGATCGCTCTTCGGGCATTGCGCGCCGCGGGCGGGCGGAGTCCCGCTGCACAAATCAATGGGACTCCGATAGAACCCGGAGCCTGACGATCGATAGGGCGGTGCCAAACATAAGGTCGGACCGCCCCGTCGAGACGCGCGATTTCTTACAGAGTTGCTCGGCTTCGAGGTGGCTATGGACCTGGGCTGGGGCGTGACCCTCGCTTCGCCCACCAACCCCTCGACCCAGGTGGCCATCATCGGCAACGACGACCCCGCCGCGCCCGGCATCTCGATCGCGGTCGCTGACGCCGACGCCGTCCACGCCAGGGCGGTGGAGCGGGGGCTCGAGATCGCCTATCCCCTGCGCGACGAGGAGTGGGGCGTTCGACGTTTCATGATTCGCTAGCCAAGTGGCGCGATCGTGAACGTCCTCTCCCACCGCTCCGATTGACCGCGCCTGTGCGACTTCAAGCTGCGAGCCGAAGCTCGGGCTCGGTGCGCGCCGGCCGTTCGATCCACGCGGGGAGGTAGTAGTCGGAGACGATCCTTAGCGCGTCCGGTTCGAGATGCCTGGTTGTCGCGGAGGCCACCGCGCAAGTGCGAGCCGAGCTGGCTCCGCGAGAAGCAGAAGTGATCTCCTGGCAACCGTCGGCCAGTCGCTCGTCGTCGAGCGTGGGCGGCTTCGGATCTACCCGCGCAGCTCGGCCTGACGGTTGAGATCCAGGGGCGGTAGCGCGATCTTCATGATCGACCAATCCCCGTTGGTGTCTCGACGCGGACGCCATTGATGCGTCTCGCGATCTGGATGCTCCAAGGCAAGACGAGCGCATTCTTGCTCGGCCTCTTTGCGGGTCATGGAGCGACTGTACCGAACGGGCCAGGAGCAGAATTGGGAACAGGCTCGCTTCTCCTTGTCGCGGGCGAGGAGCATTCCCGGAGCCTCTGAGCTGGCGCGCAACAGCTGCTCCTCTCGACACAGAGCAGTAGTACCGCGCTTCCGGCAGTTGATGCCTCCCTTCGGATGGAGCCGCACAGGCAACTACGCGCCAATGGTCGCCTTGCTCCCTTGGGAAAGATCGGGAACTGGACGTGTCTCAGGCCGTAGCCAGCGCCGGCGCGAGCTCGTCGGCGCTCGCCTCGACAGTCTCCGGCACGGTGACGACCAAGCGCCCGTCGCGATCGATGACCGAGCGGGCGTTGATTACCGTGAGGCCGACGACCCGCTGGGTGCCGGGAGCGAAGCGCACCACGTGGCCCTCGGGGGTCTCCTCGCCCTCGCCCTCGATCGGCTCGCCGACGTGCAGGTAGAGGACGTCGCCCTCGGCGTCGTAGTCGGCGTGGTCGAAGACGAGCGGTCCGATACGCACGTTCACGGCTTCCATTGTTGGGGATCCTTTCTGAGTGCCAGCGCGGTGATGATCCGCCCCGGCTCCTGCTCAAGCCTTACGACCACCATCAGCCACCGGCTGGGGCCGACCCCACGGCGGTAGTAGCGGCGTCGATTGGGTAGCGGATCGGGTTCCGTGTGGTCCGGGGCGCTGACCGTCTCGAGGATCTCGTCGAGCTCGTCGCGGAGTTCCGGATGGTCGCGGGCGATCTTCTCCTCCCAGATCGGCGCTAGCAGCACCACCGAGCGACCGTCGGGGTCGCTGAGCTCGCCGAGCAGCCGAACGTCCATGCCCGGGAGGGCTGATCGATATCGCGGACGCCTACTCGCGCGAACGGAATCGAAGAGGCTTGCGGCAACGGAGGACACGACTCAAGGAGGAGCACAGATGTCCGCGCCACAACTTCTCGACGCTGCCGGACGCCGCCGCTCGCCGGCGACCCTGCCCGGCTATCTCGCCGGCCGTCCGCCCCGAACAAGGGAATGCGATACCCCGCCGATCCGCCCCGGGTCGAGGAGATCGTCGCCGTCATGCGAATTGCCGGCACCGGAGCCCACGGCGCCCGAATGCGCGGGCTGATCGTCGTTTTGTGGCGAGCCGGGCTTCGGATCGCCGAAGCGGTCAACCTGGCTGAGGGCGACCTCGACCCCGGACGCGGGGCGGTATTGGTTCGCCACGCGAAGGGCGGCAAGCGCCGCGAGGCCGGGATGGACGAATGGGGATGGGAGCAGCTTCGCCCCTGGCTCGAATACCGCGCCGCGCTTCCCGTCGGTCAGTTCTTCTGCGTGATCACCGGGCCGACGCGTGGGCGGGCGTGGTCTGTGTCGGCGGCGCGGGCCCAGCTTCGGGGCATGTCGGCGAAGGCCGGGGTGAGGCGACGCTTCGCACCGCATCAGCTTCGCCACGCCCACGCGGTGGAGATGGCCCGCGAGGGGGTGCCGCTGACCGTGATCCAGCGCCAGCTCGGCCACGCCGACTTGGGCGTCACCTCGGTCTACTAGCAGGGGATCAGCGCCGTCCACGGCCGCCGGGCGCCGACGATGCCGGCGAGTGCGGGACGGGTCATGTAGTTGGCGGCTAGAGACGTGCCGGTCCTCGCGCGGAGCGGCAGCGCGCGAAGACAGCAGGACGCGAACGCCTACGGCGCCACGGTACGCGCGCTGCGCGCCGCTTCGAGCCCCCAGCTGACGATCCGCTCCGGGTGGATCCGGATCAGAGGGGTCGGCAGGGCGATCGCCTCGCCGCGCCCTCGGATCTCGATCCCCCGTGGGCGCCATGGATCGGTGCTTGCGAGATCGTCGATGACGATCGCGCCCCGCCCGGTTCGTGCGACGTCGCGAAACTTCTTCGACCGCTCGAGCTCGCGGCCGCCGATATCGATCGTGTCGCGGGCCGCGTTGTAGATCCATCCGACCGGGACCACGTGCGGCGTGCCGTCCGCGCCGACCGTCCCGATCCGTCCGAGTTGAAGCCCCCCGGACAGGTACTCAAGCTCGGCCTTCCTGAAGACGCTCATCGCCGCGATCCCGCACCGCTGTTAGGCGCGAGGGAGCCAGAGCCCCAGAAGAACGGTCCACTGGTCTGGTGAACCCGGATTGCCCAGCCGAGACCGGCTAGCCGCTGTTCAAGCTCGGCGGGCATGTGTGGCACCTTGACCGCACGAAAGCGCGTCCCGTCATCGAGGCGCCGGCAAATCGTCTCGGGGCCTTCGTTCTCGATCCGTTCGTCAGCAATGATGTAGGCGTCGTCGGCAAAGAAGACACGCCCGTCCCGCCGAAGGCACTCGGCGGCCATCGACCAGAACGGCTCGAACCGCCCAAGCGGCACATGGGAGAGCCAGAATCCGAAGAAGACCACATCGTAGGTGCGGTCGGGGTGCCAACGAAAGAGATCCACCTCGATGAAACGGACCCGTGGGTCGTTTTCGATCCGGCGCGCCGCGATCGCCAGCATCTCGGGCGAGGAATCGACCGCTGTGATCCGATCGGCGTATCGCAGGAGCCGCTTCGTCCATACACCCGAACCACACGCCAGCTCGAGAACGTCGCCCGTTGGTCGAAATGCGTCGAGTGCCGCGTGCAGCTCATCACCATCCGGCATGTCAAGCGTGCCCGCCTCGTACTCGGGAGCGCGAGCACGATAGTCGGAGATCTGCTCGGCCAGCAACGCGTCGAGATCGTCGGCACCCACGACCCAATGAGTAGCGCATTCCGGCAAGCGCTACTTCTCATCGTCGCGCAGAGGAGGAGCGCGATTGCGGCATTAGACTCGGCCGGTCATCGCCGACCGTAAACAGATCGCTCGCGACTCATATGCCGCGTTTGCAGCCGGCAACCGGCGCTTCTTCGAGGAGCGCCTGAGCGACGACTTTCACTTCTCGGCGCCACCGGACCCAGACCTCGACCGTGACGGCTACTTCGAGCGTTGCTGGCCCGGCGCCGGCCGTGGCCAGGACTTCGAGTTCGTCCGGCTGATCGAGGCGGGCGACGAGGTGGTCATTACCTATGAAACCGACACGGCCGGCGGCGGGAGGGGGCGGAACACCGAGATTCTCACGTTCGACGACGAGGACAAGATCGCCCGTACCGAAGTCTACTTCGGCTGGGATCTCGAATAAGCACTGCTCCTCGTCGCGCAAATGGGCAGTCCGAGGCAGCCGTGCTCCGCGTCGCGCAAGGGGGTTATCACCGGGTCATGCTCAGGCACATTTCCCCCCGATGAGCGATGAATTCACGCGAGAGGGTAGGTCTCTACCTCCATGGGCGATAGAAAAGTGATTCTCAAAATGATCATGTCCCTCGACGGTTTCGTCACCAGCCCCGACGGAACCCATGAATGGATGTTCGAGTGGTTCAGCGACGACGGGAGGGAGTGGACCCTCCGCGCGCTCGAGGAGGCCGGCGTTCACGCGATGGGCCGCCGCAGCTACGAGATCATGGGCCCGCACTGGGCCGCGTCCGAGGGGCCGATCGCGACCGCGATGAACGAGAAGCCGAAGGCTGTCTTCTCACACACCCTGGAGAAGGCGGAGTGGGGACCCGCGGAGATCTTCGGCGGGGACCTGCGCGCGGCGATTGCGGACCTGAAGGCTCGGGACGACGAAGGGACGGTCCTGGTCCACGGAGGCCCCGACTTCGCCAAGTCGCTGACCCGCCTGGGCCTCGTCGATGAATACCAGCTGACCACGGTCCCGATTGCGATCGGCGCGGGCCGCAGCCCATTCGTCGAGCTGGAAGAGCACTTGAAGCTGGACGTCGTCGAAGAGGAGCGCTTCTCGAGCGGAGCCCTCGCGCAGATCCTGGTGCCGAAGCGATGAGCAACCGCTCGCAGCAGGCGATAAAGCCGTCCGCCGACACGCTCAACGAGTAGATCAGCATGGGCTTGACGGGCGCGTGATGCCATTGCTGAGGATGGCGGGCAGGCCATCGGAGCGGTTTCTCTGGGCGGTCGAGACTCTGGAGGTCCGCCCCGCCGGCGCGCCGTCGCCGTCGATCGTGTGGTAGTTCAGGTCGAGGGTGATGTTGTCTGCGCCGATGATGATGCCGTTGTTGGGGCAGTTGACGAGGTTGTGGTGGAGGGTCGCGTCGGTGGTGATCGTGTCGCCGCAGCTCAGCGCGAGGGCGAGTCAGGACGTGAACCGAGCCGTACCCCGACGTTTCACAGAGGAAAGCACCGAACTGCGGCGCTGAGTATTCTCAGGTGCGGGAAAGGGGAACGCGCGGAAGGAGCAGCAGATGGCGGAGCACAGTCGGCGGCTGGGCATCCTGATCGGGGCGCTTCTGCTGAGCCTTGCGGCGGCGAGCCCGGCTCAGGCCACCAAGCCGACGGCGGGCGCCAGGACCCTGGGGGATCCGCTCCTGCCGCAGATCGGCAACGGCGGCTATGACGTCGACCACTACCGGATCGCGCTCGACTACGACCCGGAGGCAAACGCCTTCAATTCGGCGAAGACCACGATCGAAGCCACGGCCGACGCGAAGCTGAAGGAGTTCAGCCTCGACTTCCAGACTCTGCACGTCTCCAGCGTGCGCGTCGATGGACGCCCCGCAGACTTCAGCCAGGTCGCGGCCACCCCCGACCTGAGCGACAACCCCGAGGTGACCCAGCCGATGAAGCTCGTGATCGAGCCTCACCCGTCGACCTGGCCCAAGCCCGGTCGCGAGTTCACCGTCGTCGTTCGCTACTCGGGCGAGCCACACGAGATCACGGATCCCGACACCTCGATCGAGGGCTGGATTCGTGCCTGTTATCCCCTGAACCCACCGCAGACGTGCGACGGCGCCTTCGTCGTCGACGAGCCGATGGGTGCTCAGAGCTGGTTCCCGTCGAACAACTATCCGACCGACAAGGCGACGTTCGACACCCTGATCACAGTCCCGCAGGCGAAGACGGCGCTCGGCGTCGGCGAGCTTGCCTCCCGCAAGGATCACGGTGACGGCACCTCCACCTGGCACTGGGTCGAGGACGATCCAACGGCCACGTACCTCACGACCGCCACGGTCGGCGACTTCAACTACCGAGTCGACTCGATGACCGAGAACTCGACCGGGAGGACGCTGCCGCTCTACAACGCGATCGACAGCAGCGCGACGGCCACCCAGCTGGCCGCGATCAACAACTCGCTCGCGCAGATGCCGGCCCAGATCAACTTCCTGAGCGACACGTACGGGCCCTACCCGTTCGACTCGGCCGGGGCGGTTGCCGACCGCGCCGCCGGGGTCGGCTACGCGCTGGAGGTCCAGACCAAGCCGCACTACGCCGGCGGCTTCGTGAGCGGCAACCCGTCGATCGACGTCGGCACGCAGCTCCACGAGCTCTCCCACATGTGGTGGGGCGACAGCGCCACGCTCCAGACGTGGGCCGACATCTGGTTCAACGAGGGCTGGGCCAACTGGTCCGAGTGGTACTGGGACTTCTCGGTCAATGGCGCCGATGACCCGGCGGCGATCTTCGACGACCTCTACGCGAACACGCCCGATGCGGAGTGGGAGGTCGCTCCGGCGATCCTCGACGGAGACCCCGCGAACCTGTTCAGCTTCTTCCCCACCTACCAACGTGGCGCCATGACCGTGGAGGCGTACCGGGAGATCGTCGGGGACGACAGGTTCTTCGATTTCGCAAGGGGATTGCAGGCCGAGTTCGCCTACGGCAACGTCAGCACGGAGGAGTTCATCGAGCAAGCGAAGGAAGCCAGCGGCTTCGACGGCGCCAAGCTCGACCTGCTCGACGAGTTCTTCCACCAGTGGCTGTACGGGGAGGAGAAGCCCACGATCCTGCCGGCGGACTTCGCGTAGGCGCAACTACATAGCGCGAAACCGCTTGGCCGAAGAAAGCTTCGGCACGACATGGACCCAGAGGAGGTTGAGAGGGAATTCCTCCGATGGACGTTGAAGCGCACTCACGCTAGATCTACCTCGCGCGCTTCCTGCCGGGCAGACGCGGCTCGGGCAGGTAGCGGGGACGGAGCTCGCGCAGGCGATCGTCGAGGATCGTCTTGCCACCGTCATAGCCGAGGCCCTGAATCTCATGGCCGACGGCGTCTGGGTCCAGCAGCGTGAGTGAGTCTGGACCAATTCCATCGTGGTGCGCGGGGAGCATGGGTTGGTCTTGGTCGATCCCGGCATCGATGGTTCCGAGCTGAACGAGCTTGCCGATGACCTGGACCGGCTCGGCATTCCGGTGGTCGCCGGGTTCTCCACCGATCCCCACTGGGACACCTGCTCTGGCATCCCCGGTTCGGCGACGTGCCGCGCTACGCCACCGCCGCCGGCGCCCACGTTGCCAGTGAAGCCCGAGAGCGGGCGCAGAAGATGGCGGCCGAGAGCGCGTCGGGCATCCCGCTCGAGCTGGTCGCGCTCGTCACCCCGCCGCCCGCGGACGGCGGACCCGTGCCGGGCGAGATCATCGGGCATCGGGCGCACGCCATAGGCCACGCCGCGATGCTTCGGATCCCGCCTTTTCGGTGCCGGAACGGCTGATCCGGGCGACTTTGCGCGACAGCCTCGCGTGAAGGCGGCCGGTCGGCTGAGTTAGCCCCTGCTGCCGATTGGAATCGCCTTGAGAAATGCGTCGCCAGGCCGAGGCATTGCTCCGGATCGGGCAAGCGAGAGCGAGCAGACCGGCGGCCGTCCGCCCACCGACAGGCAATCTGCGGCGAGTGCCCGCATGCTCAGGCAGCTGCCTGCCTCTGCTGGCTTTCCTTTATCCTTCAAGCACATACGGAACGGTCCCCGTCAGCCGATCTGGCGGAGGAGGGATCGGGCCGTACCAAGGAGGAGGCTCTATGGTCGATTCGGCCATCACGGATCTCGCGCGCCAGCGCGACCGGGCGCTTCGGCGCCTGCAGATCCTTGCCGGCGAGGTACGCGCCCATGAGGAGGCGATGCGACGTAATGTCGCGTCGCGCAAGCGCCCTGCCGACGAGCGGCTCTACCGTCGC
>CAWCTW010000002.1:0-8909 GCA_963798705.1 uncultured Actinomycetes bacterium
ACGGGATTTGAACCCGTGACCTCCGGGTTATGAGCCCGATGGAAGGGGTTGCTCCCACCCCTCCAACCGCTTGTTCAAGCGATCTGGGGTGACCCCACTTGGGCCTACTTGCGCTCAGATTGATGCCTGAATTGATGCCCGCCCGGAGACGGCCGTCGCCGCCGACCAGGCCGTAGCCGCTATGAGCCGGAGCCGCTGCCTGACACTTCTGAGCCCAGTCCCTGCCAGCTGCGACGAGAAGCTGAGGAGAGCAACCTTCACGAGCCGTGCGAGGGGAGGCAGGTAACCCGCCTCCCCTCGTATGAGCTCAGCTCTGCTCTGCCTCGAGCGCTGCGACCTCTGAGCGCAGCGTCGCAATCCGACGGTCTGTCGAAGCGAGCCGGGCCCTGCTGCCCTCACAGCGCTGCTCCCGCTTGCGCTGCGCGCACAGAGCGTCGATCCGCTCGCGCTTCCACTTGATCGACCCAGCGATGCGCGCGGTTGTCGGGCTGCTCGGGGGGCTTACGGGCTTCCATCTGCGCGGCTGGCGCATCGGACTGCAACATAGGCTGTCGAGGCGCATTGAACAGCTCATGCTCGGAGGCTAACGAAAGCCGGTGCATTGGAGCCGAGTGAGCCAGTTGCGGCGCCGATCACCCTGCCACACGTGTCGAGCTTCATGCTCGCGTTCGAGACGTTCCGACTCAGCGCGCCGGGTCGTCGCCAGGTTACGCAGGTCCTCACCCTCGCCCGGCGGGAGCGCCTGGCTTACAAGGCTCTCGCGCTCCGCTTCGAGCTTCCGGATCCTCGCAGCCAGCTTCCTCTCTCGCTCGCTGTCCGGCGTAGCCTCACCCAGCGCCTGGCCAGCGCGCCGGGTCTTCTCGCTGATCTCGTCAACTCTCGCGCTGAGCTCTAGGAGCAGGGACGTTTCGGTCCGCGCTCACGGTGCATGCTCATTCTCGCCGGCGCGCCGGTAGCGCAGGTAGACGACCTGGGAGGGGAATGAGCGCGTTTCGAGGAGTTCGAGCTCGAGACTCGTATGCCTGGAGGGAAAGAACGGCTTGCCGCCGCCGACGATCACCGGATGGACGAAGAGGCGGTACTCGTCGACGAGGTCGAGCTCGATGCAGTCGGCCGCGAGCGCGGCACCGCCGACCTCGAGATCGGCGTCCGCCTGCTCCTTGAGCCTGCGGACCTCCTCGCGGACGCTGTCGCGAGCAAGCCTCGCGTTCCCCTCGACGGTCTTGAGGGTGGTTGAGAAGACCACCTTCGGGAGCCGCTGCCAGATCTCCGCGAACTCGCGCTCGGCTGCCCCGATCGCGGCGTCTCGATCGGCGGTCTCCCAGTAGAGCATCGTCTCGTACAGGCGGCGGCCGCAGAGATGCGCGCCCAGCTGGCGTACCCGATCGGTGTGGAAGCGGAAGAGCTCCTCGTCCGGGGCAGTCCAGCTGAAGTTCCCGTCCGGACCGGCGACGAATCCATCCGCCGAAACGCCCATCGAGTAGATCAGCTTGCCCACGGGTCAATGGAGGGTCGGTCGGTAGATCAGCTCTTGGATGTGATCGTCGAGCGTCCGCCTCTCGATCAGCTCCAGGTCGAAGTCGGCGCCGCCGAAGATCGGGTCGAGTCCGGTCTCGCCGGTGATCACGGGGAAGAGCGTCACCTGCACGCGGTCGACCAGGCCGGCGGCCATCAGCGCCCGATTCATCGACAGGCTCCCGTGCGAGCGCAGCGGCACCTCGGAATCCTGCTTGAGCCGGGCGACGACGTCGACGGCGTCACCGCTGACGAGCGTCGCGTCCGGCCAGTCGAGGGGGCACTCCAGCGTCGTCGACACCACCGTTGCCGGCAGGCTCCTCATCCGAGTGACCCATGCGTCGCGCACTTCGGAGTCCTCGGTGCTCTCGGCCAGCATGCGTGCGAACGCCCGATACGTGTTGGCCCCGAAGACCATCCGCTGCTCCGTGCCGTACAAGGCACGGCGGTGGTCGAGCAACTCGGGGCCTTGCTTACCCCAGTAGCCGCTCCAGTTGGCGCTGGCGGCGCCGTAGCCGTCGAGGCTGGAAAAGACGTCGAAGGTGTAGGTAGCGGTCATCTCGTTCTCCTCGAGCAATTGACGGTGATTGGCGTCATTTGATACGACCGACCCGCGGCGCCGAACTCATCGGTCATGGCACCGACGATCACTCATCGCGATGCGCCTCGTCGATGAATTGCGGCGGCAAGCGGAGTCTCATCTGCACATGCCGACGCTACTTGGAGGAGAAAGCGAATGAGATTTCGCACCACGCTGAAGCAGCACGGGAAGACCGCGACCGGAATCGAGGTACCGGATCAGATCGTCGAGGCCCTTGATGCCGGCCGACGGCCACCTGTCCGCGTTACGCTCGGAGACCACACCTACCGCAGCACGGTTGCGCGGCGCGGGGAGCGGTACCTGGTCGGGGTTAGCGCGGCTGACCGCGAGGCTGCGGGGGTCACCGCGGGCGACGAGCTCGACGTCATGATCGCGCTCGACACCGAGCCACGTGAGAAGGCGGTTCCGGAGGATCTCGCGGCGGCGCTCGAAGCGGAGCCCAAGGCGAAGGAGTTCTTCGCCGGGCTCACTCCGACACAACGCGGGTATTTCGTCTCCGACATCGAATCGGCTAAGCGGGAGGAGACGCGTCACCGACGGATCGAGAAGGCTCTCGCGACGTTGCGGGAAGGCCGCAAGCGCTGAATCAGCGCCGGTGAAGGGGAGAAGCCGTCGACTCCCATGCGGCTCGCTCCTGCTTAGCGCGAGTAGCGGGAGGACACCGTGGACGCCGAATCCCTTCCCCAAGCGGGAGGGACCCTCCCGCCAACCCGCATGAACCCCAACTCATCTGCCAGACCTGACACATCTCTACCGAACGAACCTGGCCGATCGTCTCCTCGACGTGACGTTCGGTGGCGAGGCATATACAGAGCCCACGCAGTTTCAGGTCACGACCGCGGCGCGCCTACTCGACAAGTGCCTGAATGCGTGGGATCTCGCGGTGGGTGAGCTCGAGGCGCACGCCCAGGTCAGAGAAGGGGTAGCCCCGCCTTTGCTGTCGCCAAGCCCCGGGGTCACGAGGGCCTTCTTCCGAGCGATTGACCATTTCGAGAATCTTGTTGATTCGCTTACGCGCTTGTCGCGCCTCCTGCAGGCCCTCGAAGCCTCGCCCGAGCTCTCCACGGTCACCTCGTCAATTCCTTTGCCATCGCGATCGGCCCGCGATCGGATTCGAAACTTTCGAAATCGAATCGCTCATGGCGACGAGGACATCGAGCAACGCAAGGCGGGGCAGGGATTCGCAACGGCGACGCTAAGGATTGATCCCGCCGGGATCGAGCTCCAGCACGAACGACTTGAATACACAGATCTGGCCGCGATCTTGGAGCAGATGCACGACTACTTGCGCGCCGTGTCTCAACAGCTATATCCCTCGGTTGGGTCCACCTGGCGTGTCGCATCCCGCGCTGAGATCAGCGACCGAGGAAAGGCCGTCGAACCGGCAGCGGAGGACTGCACGGGTAGGAGTTGCGGTAACAGCCCTCTAACGACGCCGTCTATCAGGCATGGCGCAAGGGCAGAGCGACCTCCGCCCGAAGCGCCAGAGTCGCATCCGCGAACGTCGAGCCAGCCCTAGCTAAGCACGATGTGTTTCGTGCTTCGAAGGGAATTCCGATACCTGACCCAATTCGCCTCTCGCCGCCACGCAACGATTGTTGAGCGAATCACCGCATGGATGGATTCGCAGTCCTAGGCGAGACGCCAGCCCTCGGGGCTCTCGTGCGGCGCAGACTGTCGCAATACCGGGCCCTCGGGTGCGGTTCGTCAGGCGGGAATCGCGCCGAGCTGTCGCATCTGCGAGAGGACGTCAACCACCCCCCAGGTTTCGGCGATTCGCCCGTCCGCGAAGCGGGCGATAAAGATCTCGTTGTAGGTGATGGATTTGCCGGTTGGTGGGATGCCCATGTACTCGCCCTGGTGGGTCCCGGTGACCGTGTCGCGGGCGACGACCTTGTCGTCCTCCGCAATCACATCCTCGACCGTGACGTGAAGGTCGGGGAAGGCTCGACGGAGCCTCGCGAACACCTCCTTCAGCAATTCCGGCCCGGTCGCTTCGATCGGCAATGGGGTGCGGATCAGCGCCTCCGGCTCGACGACGTCGTCGATCGTCTTCGAGATGAGCTCCCAATCGCCGCTGCTCAGTGCCTCCTCGAAGCGTGTGAGCGTCGCTTTGTTGCTTGTCTCCTGGGCTGTTGGCATTTGGCTTCTCCTCTGTGTTGGCATTTGGCTTCTCCCAAGAGATATGTGAACGTCATCTCGCCGACTTCAGTAGCGCTGTGAGGTCGCCGAGTGGCCCGAGGTGCGTCAGCTTCTCGGGGTTGACGATCGAGTTGATGCTCCTGACCTCGCCGACGAGCATCTCGAGCGCCACCACGCCGATCAGCCGCTGCTTGTGCGTCGAGATAGAGGGCTCCCGGGCCGCCGTTGACCTCGACGGGGCGCAACGACACGCCCCGATCGGCTGACCAGGCGGCCCACGTAGTTGACCAGCCTGCGCGCGACGCGGCTTCGCCCGCGCAGCGACCGCGCGAGCGCCGGAACCTTGCCGCCGCCGTCGGCCGTTCAGCTCCACGTCTGAGCGAGCAGCGCCTCGAGCCCGGCGAGATCGCCTTGCTCGGCGGCCGCGAGAACCGCTGGGCCAGCTCGTCGCGCTGCTCGCGCGTCGTCTGGAAGCGGGGCCGGCGCTGCTCGACGTGGCGTCTGGCGCGGCTGGCGAGCTGGCGCACGTTGTCCTCGCTCTTGCCGACGATCGCCGCGATCTCCGGATAGCCGTAGTCGAAGACATCGTGAAGCAGCAGCACGGCGCGCTGCTCGGGCGAGAGGCTCTCCAGCAACACCAGCATCGACACCGACAGCGAGTCCGCCGTCTCAGCCTGAGAGGCCGGATCATCGTCGCCGTCGGTGATGATCGGCTCTGGCAGCCACTCGCCGACGTAGTGCTCGCGACGAGCGCGCGCGGAGCGCAGCTCGTCGATCGCCAGCCGGGTGGTCACGGTGGCTACGAAGGCGCGCGGCGATGCGATCTGCTCGCCGGCCTCGAGCGCCCGATGCACGCGCAGCAGCGCCTCCTGGACGCACGTCCTCGGCCTCGGAGACGCTGCCGAGCATCCGGTAGGCGATCGCGAACGCGACCGGCCGCAGCTCCTCGAGCAGTCGCTCGCGATCGGTCATGCCGCCGCGAACCCCTGCCGCCAGCTCGGGTGCGCCGGGCGCCAGCCGAGCTCGCGCTTGGCCTTGGCGTTGGAGGCGCCGCGAATCTCGGTCATCAGCGCGACGCCGAACTCTCCCGCGAACAGCCGCCCGACGAATCGGGGCACGCGCATCGGCTTCTTGGCGCCGAGCTCCTGAGCCAGCGCCGGCAGCCACTCGGCGACCCGGGCGGGGTCGTCATCGACAACGTTGTAGATCCCACGACTGCCGCGCTCGACCGCCGCGACCGTCGCCTCCGCGGCGTCGGCGACGTGGATGAACGACCACACGCCGCCACCGTCGCCGACGAGCGGGAACTTGCGCTTGCGGACCAGCTCGTAGGACGCCTTGCCCGGTGCCATCGAGGTGCCCGGACCGTAGAACCAGCCGTAGCGCAGCGCGATCCCCTCCGTCCAGGTCGCGCCGAGCACCGCCTCCTCGAGGTGACGGATCGCCGCAGCGTTCGCGCTCATCGCGCCGTCGGGCGAGGCGTCAACAGGGTCCTCCTCGCTCTTGACGGCCGCGCCGGTACGCGCGTACGCGACGACGTTGCTCTGCGCCACGAAGCGCCGCACCCCCACGGCCTGCCCGGCCGAGAGCAGGTGGTCGGTGCCCTCGGTCCGCAGGCGGTTGGTGAGCTCGAAGGCACGATCGGGATGGCGCATGTCCAACGCCTCGGGAATCGCGGTCAGCTCGTGCACGATCACGTCCGGCTGCGCCCTGGCCACCGCCTCCGCGACCTGATCGGGATCGAGCGCGTCCGCGACCACCGGCACGGCGCCCAGCTCGTCCAGCATCGCCTGCTTCGACTCGCTCCGCGTCATGCCATGAACCTCATGGCCGGCGGCGAGCAGGCGCGGCACCAGCTGCTTTCCGATCGCTCCCGTCGCACCTGCGACGAACACTCTCATCATCAAACTCCTTGATCGAGGACCTACACCCCGAAAGACGGGATGGCCGTCCCCGCTGTGACACCGAGGCGGATGAGCGCCAGCCAAGCTCGGGGCGCTCGGGATCGGCAAGGCGAAGGCCGTGATCACGCGCCAGCTGGAACGGGCTTACGCCGGGCATCGCCTTCAATGACGGAACACCACTCGATCCTGTGACATCCCCTTAGGTGTGTGTCACATCCGAGTCATCCCTCTCGTCCTAGGAGGAAATACGCAAGACCGAGGAGGACCCAATGGCTCGGAAGTGGTGGACCCTGATCGCTGTTTGCACCGGCGCCTTCATGCTGTTGCTCGACATCACCATCGTCAACGTCGCGCTGCCCCAGATCCAGCGCGCCTTCAACGCCTCGCTTTCGGATCTGCAGTGGACGATCGACGCCTATGCCCTGACGCTGGCAGCGTTCCTGCTCACAGCCGGAGCCCTCGCCGATCGCTTCGGGCGTCGGCGCTTGTTCGCCATCGGCCTCGCCATCTTCACCTGCGGCTCACTGGCCTGCGGACTCGCGGGCGGGATTGTCTTTCTCGTCCTGGCTCGCGCCGGCCAAGGCGTCGGCGGGGCGATCATGTTCGCGACCGCGCTCGCTCTCATCGCCCAGAGCTTCTCGGGCCGCGACCGAGCCGTGGCCTTCGGTGTCTTCGGCGCGATCACCGGCGTCGCGGTTGCCGTCGGCCCGGTGCTCGGCGGCGTCATCACAACCGGCATCTCCTGGAGATGGATCTTCTTCGTCAATATCCCGGTTGGCCTCACCGCACTCCTGGTCACCCTCTCGCGAGTGGACGAATGGCGCAGTCCGTCCGCCGCGCGACTCGATCTGGCCGGATTTCTCACCTTCTCCGGTGGCCTCGCTGGACTGGTCTTCGGGCTCATCCGCAGCGCGCCCGACGGCTGGGGATCGACCACGGTCGTCCTCTCGCTCTCTGCCGCGGTGCTGCTCTTGCTCGCGTTCGTCTTCGTCGAGGTCTCCCGCACGCGAGCCGATGTTCGATCTCCGACTCCTGCGCAAACCCACCTTCGACGGCGGACTCATTGCCGCATTCGCCATGAACGGATCCCTCTTCTCCGTACTGACCTACCTGATCCTCTACTTCCAGCAGACGCTCGGCTACTCGGCCGCCGCAACCGGAGTCCGCTTCCTGCCTCTGACGGGTGCGATCTTCCTCGCCGCCGGGATCGCGGGGCGGCTGACCGAGCGTGTCCCGATCCGGCTGCTCATCGGCCCCGGTTTCGCCCTCGTGGCCGCCGGCCTGCTCCTGATGCGCGGCCTCACGGTCGATGACGGATGGACCCACCTTCTGCCGGGCATGATCATCGCCGGGGTCGGGGCCGGGTTCGTCAACACGCCGCTCGCGGCAACGGCGGTCGGCGTCGTTGAGCCGACCCGCGCCGGCATGGCTTCGGGCATCAACACCACGCTTCGGCAGGTCGGGACGGCCACCGGTGTCGCCGTCCTCGGAGCCATCTTCGCCACCCATCTCCACGTGTCCTCACTGCTCGAGGCACGGGCCGGCGTCGTCGACGGCCTCAACGAGGTCCTGCTCGTCGCCGCGGCCACCGCCGCGGTCGGGGCCGTCGCGGCGCTGCTGCTCATCCGACAGCGCGATTTCGTCGCCCCGACTCGAGAGACCGGAATCTCAAGAGCGCCGGAGCCGGCTGAGGCGGCACGGCCTGAACGTGTCACAGCCGCGGCCGCTGTCTCGTCTTTGGGTGCAGTTCGTCATCAACCGGGCGGCCATCACCCCACGAGACACGAGGAGCCAAGCCCGATGAGCATTGCGATCCAGGCATCAGACCGATTCACCTCACTGCCCGACGAGCGAATGCTCGCGGAAACCGTCCGGGGCGCTCGAAGGGCGTGGATTCAGCGCCGAGGTGGTCGACGACCTCGACGCGGCGCGCGAGAGGGTGCTCGCCCGCATCCCGGAGGGTTCGTCCGTGATGACTTACCCGTCCGTGACGTTGGAGGAGACGGGGATCGCGCCGGCGATCGACAACGGTGGACCGTACGACTCGGCGCGCACCAAGGTGCTGGCGCTCGACCGCGCAACCCAGATGCAGGAGATCAAGGCGGTCATGGTCCTGCCCGACTTCTCCCTCGGCAGCGTCCACGCGGTCACGCTCGACGGAAGGCTCGTCATCGCCTCTGCCCTGGGCAGCCAGCTCGCCTCCCACGCTTGGGGCGCGGGCAATGTCATCTTCGTTGTCGGCGCCCAGAAGCTCGTCCCCGATCTCGATACGGCACACGAACGGATCTACGAGCACAGCTTCAAGCTCGAGGATGCCCGCGCCCTCGAGGCCTACGGGGCGAACAGTCGAATCGGCAAGATCCTCGAGATCCACGAGGAGGACCCCGGCCGCATCCACGTCGTCCTCATCCGCGCGGTCGTCGGGTTCTGATCTAAGGCGGCGATCATCTTCCTCACCGCGGCCTCGGCGCGTGGGGATCGGCGCCGAGCGCCAAGAGAACGAGGATGAGGAGTTGATCAGCCAGCTCGACTGCATCCCGGACTTCACCGAAGCCCTCCGGACGGCTTCTCCGCAGATCAAGCGCCAGGTCTTCGAGTCCTTCGACAGGCCGTTGAGTCCTTCGACAGGCCGTTGGAGATCACGGCTACGGTCTCCGAGGCTGTTGCCGATGCCTTCCAGAACGCAAAAACCCTCCTGGCGGAGGGTTCGGGCGTGGTCGTGACGGATATAGCGGGGACCCGATTCG
>CAWCTW010000003.1:0-724875 GCA_963798705.1 uncultured Actinomycetes bacterium
GCTTGCCACCCGGACCAAGCCGATGGCCGACGAGGCGGACGGCTTTCGCTACTGGCGGCACGTCCCGTTCGCCGCCGAGGCGGACGGTACGAGGGAACCGATCACGCTCGACCTCGACATGCTGCGGGTCATCGACCCGGCCGGTGGCGTGCCGGTGGACTCGCTCGATGACGTCGACCTCGAAGCTGCCTGGAAGATCGCGGCCGAGAGCATCGTCACCGTTACAACGAGCGCAGCGATCTGCGCCCGGCAGGAGCCGGTGGGCCTGCGGCAGCGCTGGGCACTCGAGCTGCTACGCGACCCAACGGTCGCGCTGCGGAGCCTCGATCGGGCCGAGCCGGCGATCTGCGCTCTCGGTGGAGCGAAGCTCCGCCGTCCGCAGAGCGCTGGGCCAGATCTATGAGCGGCTCGAGGGCGGCGAGCTGAGTCGCAACGAGGCGGCCGCGGGAGTGCTCGACGTGATCGACGCCTTCGGCCTGCGCCGGGTCGAGAAGTGCCGCCGGTCGAGAAGATCACGGCCGACGATCTAGGCGGGTTTGTTGGATGGCTGTGTCGGGCCCCGAGTGACCTATACGCCGGGGCAGAAGCGGCTGAACGATAACCTCGGTCGCGTAGCACCGAGAGTCGCGACGTAAGATCTGATCGACGCCCGAGGGGTTCACGGTCGTCCCGTTCGGCTCGCGAAGCATGAAGCGCCGGACACCCCACTCCTCGTCGCGCAGGGGATAGGCGATTCGAGGCCCGTAGGGCACCCGAGCATCAGCACGATCATGATCCCTGCGCATCAAGTTCCGAGCTGAACGTGGCGAATCCCATTGACCCGGCCGCTCGCGGCAGACGGCGTCAACGCGCCGATGGCTACGGTATACTGCGGCTCTGCCTGCTTGACGGAACTTCACGCCAGATGTCCCCACGGCCTCTCGTTCTTAAGTCGTCCAGCAAGAGCGTTTCGTCGTGCCCGTTTCAAGGCGGCCAAGACAGCAGAGCAGCTGTGCGCGCTCGAACAGGATCGCCGCTTGAGGACAGGAGCACCGCCATGCGGTCCAGATCAGAGTCATCGCCGATCCGGGCGAGGACCCTTGGTCGCGCCGCCGCCTTGGCGTAGTCGGGATTGTCACCGCTGAACGCCTGCTTTCGAACGGCCGTGATTGTCAGCGCTCGGGATGTCGCATTATCCGCGAGCCATTGAAGAATCAAAAAGCGCGTGTACGAATACATCGTGAGTCCCCGGCTGTTCAGCGCCTTCCGTAGGGGCACCTCCAATTGGCGCGAATCCTCGAGATCCGCGAAGTACCGCAGCACCTCTGGGCTCGTATTGGGCCGAACAGGCAGGTTCTCGGCGCAGTAGTCGATCGGTAGTATCCTTCGCCCCCGCGAAGCGGCGCAGGAGGTAGCGAAACATCGTGGAGTTCGGGTTCTCCTCGCCTTTCACGAAGCGCTCGAACGCCTGATGAAACACTTCTGGGTCCATCGCATCGTGGGCTCCGCATTAAATACCCAGGTCATCAATTACCGAGGCGGGTACGGACGTCCTCGTCTGGCCGTCAGCAACCCCGGCGGCAAGTGCTTCCTCGATGTATTCCCGATGCAACGCCTTGATTACGGGAACCGCCCCGGCGAACTCCTTCTTGAGGTCCTCGTTGACCTCGCGAATTCGGGTTTCGCCGGATTGCACTAGTCAGGCCCCGTTCGCGCATGAGGTCTGTGACGGGACCAGCGTCTTTCGCGCCTCGATGCGAGACCGGCAGAAGACACGTACGTCATCCGCGTAGCGAACGTGCGTATATCCAGCATCCTTCAGTCGCTTGTCGAAGCTTTCGAGATATACCTTCGCCAAGACATCGGAGGCCAGGACGCCTTGGGGCAAGCCGGTGCCGTCGACCTGTGCCCACCGATGAACGCATCGGTGAATCAGTTCGATCACCTCGCCCGGACAACCAATTCGTGCCAGCTCCGAGCGAAGGCGGCGGAGGTTGATGTTCTCGAAATAGCCGGCGATGTCGGCCGTCACCACAAAATTCGTTGCTTGAAGATCGAGCTTCTCGAGTGTCTTCGTCGTCCATGCATCCCACCCGACAAACGGCTTGAGCAGCCAGTGGCGCTTCCAAGGCTGCGTCGCATGAAACAAAGGCGCGAAGTCGATCTTCCGTTGAGACCACCTGGTCGCGGCGACGATGTGCTTGACACAAGCACCCACACCGGCCGTGTAGACGACTCGATCAGAGAGGGTCATTCGTACGCCCGGCCGGATGAGATCGCCGCCCTTCGGTGCGCCCGCGATCTGGATCGGCTCGGGTTCGTAGCTCCGATCTAGAACGCTCTCGCGAAGGTCGCCGAGCCATGCATCGAGCTCTAACTCGACGAGTTCCTGTTCAAAAGGGGTCGCAACGAACGCCCGGCCAGTCTTTTGCTGATCCCTAAGCTCGTCGCTTACGCGCCGATAGGCGAGATCAAAATTCAGCTTGTCCAGTGGAGCCACGCGGCCATGCTAGTGCGCATTTCTCGGGGTGCCGGACATCCGGACCTGGGGTGCTGAGCGGGCGCCGAATAGGCAAATCGGGGCACATCGGGGCACATCGGGGCGCCTCTTGGGCGAGTGATCCGGGAACAGCAGATCCGGCAGTAGCGGTTTCCATGCCGAGGACTATCGAAAGGCCTTGGTCGGATCCATCCTTGCGCGTCCAGTAGCCGGCGACGAAGCCGGGCGCCTGGGATGTGGGCTTCGCCGCACCGGACGCGAACACGCTGAAGGAGCTGCACCGGCTGCTTGGCTAGCTCACGCCGATGGCTGGTTGCGGTTCCACTCGACCCAGCCGAGGCCCTGGCGGCCGTCGGTCGCGCGCACGCGGCACATCGCTCGGGGGAAGTGGGAGATGCGGCCGTCGGGCGCCTCGAGCAGGATCGCTCCGAAGGCCAGCGGCTCGAGCTCGACCTCGATGTCGACCGGCGACATCGCGATCCGCGCGCTGGTGATCAGGCCGTTGTCGGCGACCTGCTCGCTCGAGTTCACGTTGGTGAGCTCGGTCAGCTCGCCGTCGCGCTGCACGTAGCCGACCCCGAAGTCCGGGTGGGTCGGGACCGAGACGGCGTGGGTGTGGGTGCCGTCGTCGAGGTGCAGGGCGCTCCACATCCAGTCGCTGGCCCACCAGTCGCGCGCGCCCCACGAGTGATCGCGCTGGCCGGGGCCGGAGAGCTCGAACTCCTCCGTCTCCCAAACGGACCGTGCCGCTGACCCGGCACGGGATCTCGTAGCGGGTCGCAAGGCGCCACTGATACGGCACGCCGTCGGTCTCCCAGGTCAGGTCGACGGCGATCTCGACCGGCTCTCCGGCCTCCTTGCGAAGCGGCGCCGAGTGATCGGCGTGGGCGGCCGCCGTGCCCTCGACCTCCACCCGGAATCGCTCGAGCGGCTCGACGCAGTGGTGGCTCGCCCTGATCGCCTCCGTGGTGACCGCCTGGGCCTCGTCGTCGGCCGGCGGCAGGGGCGCGCTCGAGTCGACCAGCATGATCGCCGGCTCGCCGGGGCGGACGATGCAGGTGGTGATGAGGCAGGCGTCCGTGTTCGGCAGCCGCCCGATCCGGTGGTAGACGCCCAGCCCTCCGTCGTCGCTGACCGCGTCGAGGTACCAGCTCTCGTTCCAGAGCTCCTCGGGGCCGGGGTCGTGCGTGCCCTCATCGGCGGGGTCCGGTCGAAGCGGCGCGTTCGCGCCCGCGTCCGGCTCGGGAAGGAGCTCTGTGGCGTTCAGGTCGATCGCCATCTGTGCGGCCCGCCCGAAGACCGCCATGAACATGTCGTCGCCGCGATCGGTCCGCTCGACCACCATCGCCGGGGCGATCGTCATCACGAGGAGCAGGAAGCACTGGCGCCGGTACTCCTCCCAGCACTGCTCCCAGTCAAAGCCGGCGACGCCGTGCGCGAGGAGCTCGTCGTGGTAGGCGCGCAGGAGCGATTCCTCGTGCGCGCGGCGCTCCTCGACGGGCAGGGCGCTGCCGAGGAAGTACGCGGCATCCCTCATCGCCGGGCCGAAGCCCAGCGTCTGCCAGTCGACGACCGTGCAGGTCCCGTCGTGGAAGAGCAGGTTGTCGAGCCGGTAGTCGCCGTGGACGAGGCCGAGCGGGGGCCGCCGATCCGCGTCCCAGGCGTCGGCGGAGGCGACGAAGCGCTCGCAGACCTCGGCATGCTCGGGGGCGATGCGGTCCCGGTAGCGCTCGAGGAAGCCGGGCAGGAGCGCGGTCAAGAGCGCCTGGTTGAGCGGGGTCGGCTGGTTCAGCCAATCGGTCGCGGCGAGCGCGAGGTCGCCGAACACCGGCGCGTGGATCCGGGCCAGCGCCACCATCGCGATTCGCGCCTCCTCGGGCCCGCAGCCGGCGATCTGATCGCCCTGCACGCCGTCCGCGATGTCCTCGAGGACGAGCGTGAACCAGCCCTCCTCCGGGTCGTGTGTGGCCAGGTGGCATTCGGCCAGCGTCCCGTCCCCGCCGATCCGGTCGCGGAGCTCGCTGTAGAAGGTGACCTCACGCAGGTACGCACCCAGGTTGACCCCCACGTCGCGGCTGTTCTGGTCGGTGGCGGCGAGCTTGACGGCCACGCTCTCGGGCTCGCCCCCGGCCGGCCGTAGGAGACCCGGTAGACCTTGCTCATCTGCCCGGTGCCGATCGCCTCGACGCCGGTCAGTTCCAGGCCGTCGGCTCCGAGCACGGATCCGAGCCATTCGCCGGTGATCTCGTCGGCCGTCTTTGATCGCGCGCTGTTGAGTCACATCAGCCGTGGCCGGGAAGCTATCGCGGCGTCGACGACCGTTCGGTCAGCTCTGCCATGAGATCCAGGACAGGATTGCCTTGGAGTGGGTGATGATCGTCCCGTTGGGCCGGACCGGCCTCCTGCACCCGGCGACAGGGGGGATCCGCGCGCCACCATCGTCGCCGTTGCAGACGTAGAGCGTCGGAATCTCGGTCATCTTGGGCCTCCTCTGCGGTTCGGGACTGACTGAGTGCAGTGTTGGAACGCATTCGTCACGTTATGCGCACCAGAAGTGGTTCCTTCTAGGCAAGGATCGCCTCGTGTTGGTCGAACGTTCAGCGCTCGCTGTCGGTCTGATGGCAGCAGCAATAGCAGTGGGCGGATTCGTGACGCGTGCCTATGCGGTGCTTACAGGTCACCCCGACGAATCGATCAACCGCGCGACCGCGATGGGCGGGCTATTCGGTCTGGTAACCGCGTTGGGCCTGCTGGTTGCGGGCAGCATCACGGGGTAGCATTGCCGCCATGAAGCCGTGGAGAGTATTGATCGGTCCTCTGGCGATCACCATGGCTTTCGCGCTGGCCGTTTGGATCCCACTTTCACTGTTGCACGCGAGCGGCGAGATGGGCGCCCTCGGTTTCGCCGCAATCATGATCGTGGTGGCGATCATGGCCAACCGGGCAAACGACCGGTGGCCGGAGTCCAACCCCCGCCGGTAGACAGCCACTAAACGGTTCCGCGGAACCGGCGCTGTATCCGCGGCGATCATTGATCGGACCATGAACGCAGACGCCTCCCTCGCCGACGAGGACTACTGCTATCTGACCACTACCGGGCGGGTCAGCGGAGAGCCTCGTGAGATCGAGATCTGGTTCGGGCTCGACGGCTCGACGCTCTACATGCTCTCCGGCGCGGGCGGTCGCTCCGACTGGGTGAAGAACCTAGTCCGCGAGTCCAGGGTCAGCGTGCGGATCGCCGACCGGAAGTTCGACGGGCGCGCCAGGGTCGTCACCGACCAGGATGAGGACACCCTGGCCCGCAGACTCCTGTTCGACAAGTACTCGGCCGGCTACTCGGGCGATCTCACCGACTGGCGCGAGCAGGCGCTGCCGATCGCTGTGGACATCGGGTGACGGAGCCGCCGGGTGCGGCGAGGCAGAGGGTGATCGACGGCGCTGGTGATACCGCAACCAAGACCGTCAAGTTCTAAACGGGCTCACTCTCGTTCCGGAGTCGCAACGAAGATCGCGGCATCAGTGCGTCCGCCGCTTATAGCTTCGCTCATATCCGTCGTTCTTCCGAATGGCTCCCGTGCTGAGCTTCATCGTCTTCCCAGCATTCGTCGCAGTCGTCTTCGAGCCGCTGCCGGAACGGATCGACCCGTTCTACGCCGTGCTCACGGCTGCCGGGCTCGGCTCCTTACTCGGCTCAGCCATTGGTGCGATCGGAGGCGCATCCGCGACTCGACGGGCCATCTATGCCGAAAGGCTGTCGCTCGTCTTCGCGCTCGGTGGCCTTGCCGGGTTCGCCTTCGGCTTGCTCATTCAGGCAGTAACCTGATCGTGATGCCAAGGCGAGAACTGGTCATTGCCTGGATCAAGGGTTTCGTTCTCGTGAGCATGCCGGTAATCGCGGTTGCGACTTTGCTCGACTGGCCGGCGATCTCTTTTCTAGGCGCGGTCTTGGCCGGTGGTCTCGTCTTCGTCGCCGAGTTCGTTCAGCTGGAACGCAAGGCCGGTCACCTTTGACCGGAAGAGACGTTCCTCGCCACTAGCCGCGAGCTGGCCCGGCGACTACCAGCCACAGCGTGCGGTCCGACCGTGGGGTCCGCCACAAAGTCGGCACGTTCTGCACACACGGGTGCGCCTTAGCTCTCTAGCGTGCGGCAGATGGCGAACGGCGGCGCACCGTCTGCGGTGGGGAGTTCAAGGGCCAGAGCCCTGATGGATCGGAATCGGCTCTGCGGACTCGTGCGAAATGGTTCCGCGGAACCGCTGCCGCGGCGGGGGACCAGGATGCGGCTCCGCGGAGCCGCGAAATGGCGCCATCCGGTACAGAGGCGTGGGGATTGGTGACTCGATCGTATACGTCGTGTTACATTGCGTGCAATGGCGAGGCGAGGGCAGCTTTCGATGCGACCGGCGCAGGAGATCCTCGACCGGCTGCGGGAGCGCGCTCGCCTCAGCGGTGAGCGGCACACGAACCTCGCCGAGCGCTACCTCCAGGAGGGGGTGCTGATGGACGAACACCCCGGGATCCACTTCGTCGATGGCGCGATGGGGCGCCGAGCGGCGGTGATCGGCACCGGGCTTGACGTCCGGGAGATCGTCGAGGTGCTGAGGGACAACGACGGCTCGGTGGAGGGGGCGGCCGCCTACCTCGAGATCGACCCCCGCTTCGTGCAGACCGCGCTTCGCTATTACGGGGACCGAAAGAGTGAGATCGACGCCTGGATCGCGCGCGCACACGAGTTCAACGACCGGGAAGAGGCCAAGTGGCGCGCGGCCCAGGAGGCGATCTCCGCCTGAGGCTGCTGCTCGACGAGCATCTCTCGCCCGAGATCGCCCGCCGGCTTCGCGCTCGCGGCCACGACGCGATCGCGGTTCGGGACGAGGAAGGACTCATCGGGCAGCCCGACAGGATTCAGTTCGCCTGGGCCGGGGAGCGGCGCCGCACGATCGTCACCCGCGATCTGGGCGACTTTCGCCCGCTGCTCGCGGAGGCGATCCGCCGCGGGGCTCCCGCCTACGGCCTCGTTTGCGTGCCACGGCGGTTTCGGCTCACTCGAAGGGCGATCGGCCAGCTGGTCAAGGCGTTGGACGACCTCCTCGACTCCCATCCCGAGGACGATGCGATCGTCCGCCGCTACGGCGGCGAGTACTGGCTGTAAGCCTGGTAGTTTGTGGTCACTGTGGCCACAAAAATCGGGATACGGCAGCTTCGGGACACGCTCACGTCGACCATCCGTCGCGTCCAGCGCGGCGAGACGATCGAGGTGACGCATCACGGCACCCCGGTCGCGGTCCTGGCTCCAGTGCCGGCCGACCGGATCGAGCGGCTGCTGGCTGCCGGCGAGTCGCCGGCCAAGCCGCTGGAAGGGGCGCTTCGGCGCTATCCGGTGACCGGCGAGCGGAGCGCGAGCCAGGCGATCGAGGACGACCGCGCTGAGCGCTGAGCGGCGAATCGCCTACGCCGACTCCTCGGCCCTGGTGAAGCTCGTCATCGACGAGCCCGAGAGCGATGCACTGGTGCGCCACCTCGCGCGCGGGCAGCTACTCGCGACGAGCCGCATCGCGCTGGTCGAGGTGCTGCGCGCGACCGCGGTTGCGAACCCGTCGCCCGAGGTGCGGCAGGAGACGGAGAGGCTGCTCGCCTCCTGCATGCTGGTCGATGTCACCGATGCTCTTCTCCGTGCCGCGGCGGGGCTTGCCTCGGAGTCGGTCAGAACGCTCGACGCGATCCATCTGGCCAGCGCCCTGCGGATCGAGGCGGACGAGCTCCTCGCCTACGATCGCCGGCTCGCGACAGCGGGCGCCGAACGTGGACTCGACGCGTTGAGCCCGGGCGCAGCCCCCAATGACGATCGACGTGCGATTCCCGACGGACTCGTGCGACGATTGCCTGGATGCGGAGCTCGCCGACGGACGCAGTGGGCCGAGAGGACTTTGACGTTCTGAGGCGCTCGCGCCACGGCCGATGAGCGACGACCTGCACTACATCTCGGCGGCCGAGGCGCTGCGGCGCTTTCGCGAGCGAAGCCTGTCGCCGGTCGAGCTCCTGGACGCGGTGATCGAACGGGCCGAGGAGGTCGAGCCGGCGATCAACGCCTTCTTCCACACCCGCTACGAGGAGGCGCGGAGCGAGGCTCGCGCGGCGGAGGCGCGCTACGGCGGCAGGGGAGAGGAGCCGCGAGCGCTGGAGGGGATCCCGCTCGCGGTCAAGGACGAGGAGGCGATCGAGGGCCAGCCCTGCACCGAGGGCTCGGTGCTGTTCGCCGGGGAGATCGCCGACCACACGACGGCGTTCGCCGAGCGGGTGCTCGCGGCCGGGGCGATCGTCCACGCGCGCACGACCCAGCCCGAGTTCGCGGCCGCCGGGTTCACCCACTCGCCGCTTCACGGCGTGACCCGCAACCCGTGGAATCCGCGCTACACGCCCGGCGGCTCCTCCGGCGGCTCGGGGGCGGCGCTGGCGGCGGGCACCACCACGCTCGCCAGCGGCTCCGACATCGCGGGGTCGATCCGCCTGCCGGCCTCGATGAGCGGCGTCGTCGGCTTCAAGCCCCCGTACGGGCGCGTTCCCGTCGACCCGCCGTTCAACCTCGACACCTACTGCCACACCGGCCCGATGGCCCGCACGGTGGCCGACGCGGCGCTGTTCGAGAACGTCGTCGCCGGCCCCGACCCCCGCGACGTCGCCACGCTGCGGCCCAAGTACCTGCTTCCTGACCGCTTCGATGGGATCGAGGGCCTGCGGATCGCGCTGTCGCCCGACCTCGGCAGCTGGCCGCTGGACCCGGAGGTGCGCGAGAACACGATTCGCACGGCAGAGGCGCTGCGCGATGCGGGAGCCGAGGTCGAGGAGGTCGATCTGCGGATCCCGCGCGACCGGGTGATGGAGGCGGTGGCGATCCACTTCAAGCTCGGGTTCGGCGCCTGGATCGCGGCCGAGGCGGCGTCGCGGCCCGACGAGATCACCGCCTATGCGAGGGCGACCGCGGACTGGGCCGAGCGCGTCGCCGCCGGCCGGACCTTCATCGACGAGGCCGCGATCGAGGCACAGGTGTATGAGCCGATCGGGGAGCTGTTCGAGGCCTACGACGGCCTCGTCTGCGCGACGATGGGCACGACCGAGATCCTCGCCGGCGACGACTACACGGAGACGATGGTCGAGGTCGACGGGCAGCCGCACGACTACTACCTCGAGACGTTCCTCACCCCGGTGTTCAACATCTGCTCGCCGTGCCCGGTGCTGAACGTCCCCTCCGGGTTTGCTTCAAACGGCGTCCCGACCGGGATCCAGATCGTCGCGCGCACCTACGACGATGTGACCGCGTTTCGGATCGCGGCGGCGATCGAGGCGGCGGCGCCGTGGTTCGGCGGGCCCGAGAGCCGGCCCGGGGCGCTGTCCCGAACGGAATGAGCAAACGCCCCCGCCGCTTGCTCCTCGAAGCGCACGAGGAAGCGCTCGCGCCTCATTCGATCAGGCCCCTTCCGGCGCTTCGCGATCTCGCGGCCGGTCGCGGGGCTGTCAAATCAGCTTATGGTGAGCTTCCGCGCCGCCCCCGAAGCCGCGGGGTCGTGGCCATTTGGACTCGAGCGCCCGCACCTGGTCTCGAGCCGGTGGCTCTCTCCGCAGATCGGGCAGGGCGGGGGATCGGCGGGTTCCGGCACCGCCAGCATCTCCACGAATTCACGTGCTTTCTGCTCATTCATCTCATCAATGACGCTAGCAGCGCGTATTTGAGGCGGGATCGCCAACCGCTCGGCGCCCGAACACGTCGCGGACACGCGACGGCAGCATGTTCATCGCGGCGCTGAGCGATTGGAAGCAGTCGTCGACGGTGCGAAGATCGTGATCGATGGCGATTCACCCCAGCCTTCGCCGGGGGCCCGACGCGATCAGCCCCACCGCCCACTACACGGGGCAGGTCTGGGTGCGACACGGGCTCTCGCACCCGGAGCTCGCCACCTGGGAGGGGCGCGCGTTGTTCGAGGCGCTTCGTCCCGCGATGATCGCGTCCCGCGCGCGTCGGCGGGCCGACGCTCGAGGGGTTGCTGCTCGCCCGCCACCGGGTCATCGACGATCTGCTGGGGCGAGAGATCGAGGCTGGACGCATCAGCCAGGTGATCGAGCCGGCGTGTGGCATGTCCCCTCGCGGCTGGCGCTTCATGCGCCGCTACGGCGACGATCTGACCTACGTCGAGGCCGATCTGCCCGCGATGGCGGAGCGCAAGCGCGGCGCCCTCGCCCGGATGGGTTCGTTGAGCGACCGCCACCGGGTGGCCGAGGTCGACGTCCTGCGCGACGACGGTCCGGTGAGCATCGCCTCGATCGCGGGGGCGCTGGAACCCGACCGCGGGCTGGCGATCGTGACCGAGGGCCTGCTGACGTACTTAGATCGCGAGGCCGTGCTCGCGACCTGCCGCCGCTTTGCCGCCGCGCTCGCGCGATTCCCGGAGGGCCTGTATCTGGCCGACCTCCGGCTTGACCGTGGCGGTGGCGCCGCGGAGCGGGCCTTCGACGTCGCCTTGTCGACCTTCGTGCGAGGAGGCGTCTACAGGCACTTCGCCGACGAAGCCGAAGCGGCGACGGCACTGCGAGCCGCCGGGTTCGATCGCGCTCGGCTGCATCGCTGCGAGGCGCATCCGGCGGTGAAATCGGCACGTCTTGACCCAGGGGCCGCCCTGGTCCAGGTGATCGAGGCCGCGGCTCGGTGATCTGGCCTCATCCCGCGCCTTCTCCGCGTTCCGCTCTCGCAGCCGGCGGGCCACCTCGTGCAGCATCTCGCCCCGCCCAAGAACACCCCGTTCGCCGGCGTTCTAAACGAGCAGGAGCGCCGCGAGATCATCGACGCCGTGGGCTAGGCGCCGCTGCCCACGGATTGCATGAGATGGCTCGTACTTCGACGCGACCTACGGCTACTACGCGCTTCGCGGGCGGGTGGGCCGGATGCTGGAGGGGGTCATCGCCCGCGCGTCCTGAGCCTCCGACCACGAGCGGCGCCTGAGAGCTGCGGGGATCCCGCAAGAGCCGGCGCCGCTATGCGGCGCTCGCAGGGTCGCCGTCTGAGTCGGCCCCTCGAAAATGTCCGCAGATAGCGCGGATCGATCGCCGCGCCCCTCTGCTTCCGCCGCGCCACGGGCTACGGTGGCCGAGGCATGAGCGGGAAGCGCAGGCGAGGCAGCTCGGGGCGCTCGAAAAAGAGCGCGAACACCCGCCAACGGGCGCGCCGGCGGCGCGGCCCCGAGCGTGGCCCCAGCCCGGAAGCGCTCGCGGCCGAGCTCGCCGGTGAGATTGCGGCGGGGGCGCGCCAGAGCGTCCCGGACGTCGAGGGCGCGCTCGACGCCGAGCTGTTCGCCTCGTGGCTCGTCTCGACCTGGGCCATCAGCGCCGGCGCCGTGATGCACGTCGATCCCGAGGAGGAGATCGGGCTGCGCGTGGTCACGGCGCTGGAGCGCGCGGGCGACGCGCGTGCCTTGGCGGTGCTGCGCGCGGCGGCGGCCGTGGGCTCCGAGCGGCTTGCCGGGGCCAGCCGGGACGCGGCGGACCGGCTCGCCGCCTCGGGGGTCGCCGAACCACCCTGGTCGGAAGCCCTCGGTGCCGCGCAGGCGCGTCGCGCGGTCCTCATCCGCGACGCCGTCTTCGACGACGCGGCCAACGTCCTCGTCGAGTTCGAGCGCCCCGAGCATCCGTCCTACGCCGTCGGCGTGTTGATCGACCACAACCTCGGTGGGATCGCCAAGGACCTCCTCGTCGGGTCGAGCATCGACGAGTACAGGGAGGCGATGAACCGCGTTCCCGATGAGGTGGCCGGGACCGGTCAGCTCCGCTTCGACGAGATCGAGCTCGGGGAGGCGGCCGCTCGCTGCCGCGAGGCGCTGTGGCGCACCGAGCACACCCTCGATCCGCAGGTGAGCGAGGACTTCAAGGAGCAGGTCGCCGCCGTCGCGGCCCACGTTCGCTCGCTGCCGGACGATGGCGAGACGTACGAGCCGGCGGAGATCTCGGCCTCCGAGCGCGACGCCGCGCTGGATGCCTTTCTGGCCTCGCCCGAGGCCGAGCCGCATGGCGATCGAGACGACCTGCTCGACGTGGCGATGCTCGCGATCGACTTCGGTGCCGATCACGTCGACGGCGAGGGCCGCCCGCTGCGCTGGAGCCCGGTCGTCGTCGAGCTCTTCATGACCTGGTTCCTGCCGCGCAAGGTGGCCCGTGAGCCCGAGTTCTTCGAGCGCGCTGTCCCCGAGCTCCTCGTCGCCTGGGTTCGCCACGCGGGCAGGACACGCGGCATCCCGGAGGCGGCGATCGCGGAGGCCGCCGGCGCGGTCGAGGCGTTTCGCGAGGAGATGGTGGAGCTCGCCGGCGACGAATCCACGTGGGGACCGGCCAAGGCGCTGGCGGCCGCGGCCGAGGAGGCCGGCGTGGACCCCTCAGACGAGGCGGCGCTGGCGTCGTTCGTCGACGAGCTCAACGGCCGGCGCGCCGCCTGAGTAACCAACCCGGCTCGGGGTGCCGGATTGCCCGCCCATGCGTATCCGGTTCGCTCACGCTGACGCTCCGATCGCGGTGCGGCGGGCGGAGTTGACGCCTACCCGGGCACCGCCCCCAACGCGAACGGCGGATTTTCGACCGCATGGGTGCATATGAGGCCACTCGGCGTGCGACGGAGACGGACTGAGGCTCAGAGCGCGCCCGCGTCCGCCGCGGCCTCGGGCGCATCCACGGAAGCCTCGGGGTGGATCGGACCGCTCGTCTCCCGCAGGCTCTCGCCGCTTCGGCCGGTGCGAACCGCGATCACCTCGGCGAGGACCGAGATCGCCGTCTCCGACGGCGTGCGGGCGCCGACGTCGAGGCCGCAGGGCGCGTGGATCCCGGCGATCGACCGCTCGTCGAGCCCGGCGTCACGCAGGCGCTCGGCGCGGCGCTCCTGGGTGCGGCGGCTGCCGAGCGCGCCGACGTATCCCGCATCGGTGGCGAGCGCCGCCCTCAGTGCGGGCTCGTCGAACTTCGGATCGTGGGTGAACACCAGCACCACGTCGCGCGGCCCGAGCTGCTGCCCCTGCAGATAGCGGTCCGGCCAATCGACGACGACCTCGGCGTTCTGCGAGAACCGCGGGCTCCTGGCGAACGGCTCGCGTGCGTCGCAGATCGTGACCTTGTAGCCGATGTCGCTGGCGACCTTCGCCATCTCCGAGGAGAAGTCGATCGCGCCGAAGATCAGCATCCTGGGGGGAGTCGCGAAGGCCTGGATGTACACGGCCACCTCGGAGCCCATCACCTCCCCGCCGGCGCCGTAGCGGCGGATCCGCGAAACCCCCTCGTCGAGCTGCCCGCGCGCGTCGCGCACGACCGAGCGATCGAGCAGATCGGTGACCCCGAGGCTGCCGACGACGCGGTCCTCGAGGATCGACATCGATGCCCCCGCACGGTCGCCGTCGAGCAGGGTTCCCCTTGCCACCGGCTGATCCGCGGCGCGCGCGGCGGCGACGGCCTCGAGCGACTCCAGTGAGTGGTCTCCGAGCTCGTTCACGAACACGCGGACGGTGCCTCCGCACATCAGGCCCACGCCGAGCGCCTCCTCGTCGGAGACGCCGTAGGTCACGACCTTCGCCTCGCCGCCCGCGAGGATGCGCTCGGCCTCCTCGACCAGCGCTGCCTCGACGCAGCCGCCGGTCACCGATCCCTCGATGTCCCCGCGGTCGTCGATCAGCATCTGCGCGCCCGGGTCGAGCGGGGCGGAGCCGATTCGATCCACGAGCGCCGCGCTGACGACCCGCCGCCCCTCGCGCAGCCAGTCGACCGCGATCCGCTCCGAACTCGACAAGGCGTTCACGTCTCCTCCGATCCCAGGCTAGAGGATCGATTCCAAACCTCCGCGCGCCCCCAAGCCCGGTGTGCGTCGCTGGTAGGGTTGCCCGGAGGAGAGCAGTGCAGGAGCACGTCGTGGAGGAGCACGGGATGGCGATCCAACCGCGTCAGTTCGAGGCCCATTCGTGCTGATCGCTGCGTCCACGGGCTGGGTCGTGGGGATCATCCTCGGCGTCGTCGTGATCGCGGTCGCGGCGGCGATCGTGATCACGATCGTGGCACTGGCGGCCAGGATCGCGCGCCAGGCGAGGACGGCGGAGGAGGGAGTCGCCGCGGTTCGCCGGCAGACCGCCGAGCTCGGCGGCATCGAGCGGATCAACGACTCCGGCGTGAGGATCCTGCACGCCGCCCGCGCGCTGCGGAAGGTGGCGGTGGGGAGATGATCCTCGTCGCGACCTCGGGGACCACCTACTGGACGATCGCGCTGATCATCGGGCTCGTCGCGGCGCTCGCGGTCGCGGCCCTGCTGGTGATGCTCCTCCTGCAGGTGGAGCGGATCAAGCGGTCGGTCGACGGGCTGCTGCGGGATCGCCGGCGAGGTCGGGGCGAACACGGCGAACATCCCGCAGCTCGAGGCCACGGCGCCCGTGCTCGGTCAGATCGTCGACGAGGCGGTCGTCCAGGACGGCTACATGAACGCGCTCACCGACGGGTTCGGCGAGCGGGTCGAGGCATGAGCACCACCGACGTCCAGATCCTGCTCAGCGTCGTGCTCGCGCTCGTGGTCATCGCGGTGCTGGCCGTCGCGCTGATCCTCGTGCGGCGGCGCCTGGAGGCGATCTCCGAGGGTCTGGGCACGCTCGCGTCCGCGCTCGACGACGTCGAGGCCCGGCATCTCCGGCCGCTGGAGCCGGCGGTCAAGGCGATCAACGCCCAGTTCGAGGTGATCCTCGGGGCCCTGCCGGGGATCGCCCGCAAGGCCGCGGTCGTGGCGGAGCGGAGGCCGCGATGACCCTGTGGTGGATCGGAAGCATCGTCCTTGTGGTCGTCGTGCTGCCGGTGGTCGTCTATCTGCTCAGCGGCGTGCTCGCCGCAGCGAAGAGCATCGTCCCCTCGGTCGAGAGGATCGCGAGCGTCGCGGACGCGGGGTCGAAGGATCTCGACTCCGCCGCGCTCCTGGTGACGACGCGCGACCAGGTGACGCGCGTGGTGGCCGGAGTCGCCGAGTACGGCGGCTCGCTCGACGTCATCGTCGACGACGCGGAGGAAGGGCAGAGGACGTGACCGTCGTCGCCGTCGTCGCGCCGGCCGTGGTGATGATCGTCGCCGTCGTGTTGATCGTGCTGGCGCTGGTCTACTACCTCGTCTCGGTGATCGTGGCGCTGCGCAGGATCACGGCCGGCCTCGACCAGGTGATCTCGGGGGTCGGCGAGATCGTCGACAAGAGCGCGCCGGTCAACGAGATCGTCGGCGGGATCAACGAGCAGCTCGACGCGGGGGTGGGCCTGCTGGAGGGCCTGCTGGTGAAGAAGGCCGGGCTGACCGACGCCATGGGCCTGATCGACGGCATCTATCCCGGAGCCGCGGCTGCGGGGCTGCGGGACTTCCCGGAGAGCACCCGGATCCATCCGCCGCGGATCGGCGAGGTCTACACCAAGGGCACCCTGACCCTCGCGCGCCTCGGCCGCGAGGCGCCGATCGCCGCCGCGAGCCCGGCGGGGGGCGAGGTGCTGAGGGACGTCGAGAGCGGAAGCCTCTCCGCGCGGCTCCTGTACCCATCCGTGCGTCACGAGCGGCCGGAGACGCTGCCGAGGTCGCCGGTCATCGGCACCGACGCCCCGGTCTCCTACGAGCAGCGCGAGGACATCGGCGCTCCCAGAAAGCGGCTTCCGGCGCGCGATTCGAGCGCAGAGGAGTAGCGGTTGCAGACGCCGGCGCAATTCGAGTACCAGCGCGCGAGCAGCGTCGAGGGGGCGATCGAGGCGCTTGCCCGCGGGGGCCCGCAGGCGCGGGTGATCGCCGGCGGGCACAGCCTGCTGCCGATGATGAAGCTCCGGCTGGCGTCGCCTCCGCACCTCGTCGACATCAACGAGATCGCCGAGCTTGCCTACATCCGCGAGGTCGACGGCGAGATCAGGATCGGGGCGCTGACCCGGCACGTCGACCTCCTGGAGTCGGAGCTGCTCGCCGAGCGCTTTCCCATTTTCGCCGACGCCGAGACCGTGATCGCCGACCCGGCGGTTCGCAACCGGGGCACGATCGGCGGCTCGCTGTGCCAGGCGGACGCCGCCGAGGACCTCTCGGCCGTCTGCTCGGCGCTCAAGGCGCGGGTGGTGATCCGCGGCGCCGAGGGCGAGCGGGTGGTCGCGATGGACGACTTCCACGTCGGCCCGTACACGACGGCGGTGGGCGCCGGTGAGATGCTGACCGAGATCCGCCTGCCGGTCCGCCAGGGCGCGGGAAGCGCCCACGAGAAGGTGGAGCGGCGAGCCGGAGACTGGGCGATCGCCGCCGCGTCGGCCGCGGTCTGGATCGACGGCGGCACGATCGCCGACGCCGGGATCGCGCTCAGCGCCGTCGGATTGACGACCGTCCACGGCACTCGGGCCGAGGAGAGCCTTCGCGGCAGCTCCCCGTCCGAGGAGCTGTTCGCGGAGGCGGGCGAGATCGCCGCGGCCGACTGCCAGCCGTTCGCCGACGGTCGCGGGTCGGTCGAGTACAAGCGCCATCTCGCGGGCGTTTTGACCCGGCGCGCGCTGGGCCGCGCGACCGCCCGCGCCCTCGGGAGGGAGGCTCAAGCGTGAACGTCTCGATGACCGTGAACGGCGAACCGGTCTCCCGCGAGATCGAGCCGCGCCTGCTGCTCGTCCACTTCATCCGCGAGACCCTGGGCCTCAAGGGCACCCACTGGGGCTGCGACACCTCCAACTGCGGTGCCTGCATGGTGCTCATGGACGGGCGGCCGGTGAAGTCGTGCACGGTGCTCGCCGCGATGTGCGACGGGCACGAGATCCGCACCGTCGAGTCGCTCGAGGTCGACGGGCGGTTGGATCCCGTGCAGCAGGGCTTTCACGAGCACCACGCGCTTCAGTGCGGCTTCTGCACCCCCGGGATGCAGATGACCGCGCGGGCGCTCCTGGATGAGAACCCGAACCCGAGCGAGGAGGAGATCCGGACCGCGATCTCCGGCTCGATCTGCAGGTGCACGGGCTACAAGAACATCGTTTCCGCAATCAGGTGGGCAGCCGAGCACGAAGCCGGCGCGAGACAGGAGGCATGAGCATGGCCACGGTCGAGAACATTCCCAGCCCCGAGGCCGAGAGGCCGATCGGCTTCGGCCGACTGAAGCGCAAGGAGGACGAGCGCTTCATCCGCGGCGAGGGCACCTACCTCGACGACATCGAGCTGCCGGGGATGCTCCACGGCGCGATCCTTCGCAGCCCCTACGCGCACGCGAGGATCGTCTCGATCGACACCTCCGAGGCGCTCGCCCATCCGAACGTGGCCGCCGTGGTCACCGCCAAGGACCTGGAGACCCTGGGCCTGGCGTGGATGCCGACGATCTCCTATGACACGCAGGCCGTGCTCGCGGGCGACAAGGTCCGCTTCCAGGGCCAGGAGGTCGCCTTCGTGATCGCGACCGACCACTACTCCGCCCACGACGCGCTCCCGCTGATCGACGTCGAGTACGAGCCGCTCCCCGCGGTGGTCAACGCGCGCACGGCGCTCGACGACGACGCGCCGCTGATCCGCGACGACAAGGTCGGCCAGCGCGACAACCTCGCGAGCCCGCTGTGGGAGGCCGGCGACGAGGCGGCGACCGATCGCGCCTTCGCCGAGGCCGACGTGATCGTCAGCCGCGACATCATCTACCCGCGCTGCCACCCGGCCCCGCTCGAGACCTGCGGCATCATCGCCGACTTCAACCCGGAGACCGGGCAGCTCGACATCTACAACGGCAACCAGGCGCCGCACGCGCACCGCACCGTGTACGCCCACGTCGCCGGCCTCGCCGAGCACATGATCCGGATCCGCTGCAACGACATCGGCGGCGGGTTCGGAAACAAGGTGCCGGTCTACCCCGGCTACGTCTGCGCGATCGCCGGCTCGATCGTCGGCGGCGCGCCGGTCAAGTGGGTCGAGAACCGCTCCGAGAACCTGATGTCCACCGGCTTCGCCCGCGACTACATCATGCACGGCGAGATCTGCTCGAAGGACGGCAAGGTCACCGGGCTTCGCGTCGATGCGATCGCCGATCACGGCGCCTTCGACAGCACCGCCCAGCCGACGAAGTTCCCGGCAGGGTTCTTCCACATCGTCTGCGGCTCCTATGACCTCGACGCCGCCCACGTCAAGGTCAAGGCGGTCTACACGAACAAGGCCCCCGGCGGGGTCGCCTACCGCTGCTCGTTCCGGATCACCGAGGCCGTCTACCTGGTCGAGCGGATGGTCGACGCCCTCGCCGACGAGGCGGGGACCGATCCGGTCGAGCTGCGGATGGGCAGCTTCATCCGGCCCGAGCAGTTCCCGTACGAGACGGCCACCGGCTGGACGTACGACTCCGGGGAGTACGCGAAGGCGATGCAGCTCGCCACGGAGATGGCCGGTTACGACGACCTGCGTCGCGAGCAGGCCGAGAAGCGCGCCCGCGGCGAGCTGATGGGAATCGGGGTCTCGTTCTTCACCGAGGGGGTCGGCGCAGGCCCGCGCAAGCACATGGACATCCTCGGGCTCGGGATGAACGACGGCGCCGACCTGCGAGTGCATCCCTCCGGCAAGGCCGTCGTCAGCATCAGCGCGCAGACGCAGGGACAGGGGCACGAGACGACGTTCGCGCAGATCGTCGCCGAGGAGCTGGGCATCCCGCCGGAGGACGTCGAGGTCCGCCACGGCGACACCGACCGCTCGCCCTATGGCCTCGGGACCTACGGCAGCCGATCGACACCCGTCTCGGGAGCGGCGGTTGCGGTCGTCTCGCGAAAGGTGCGCGACAGGGCTCGCCAGATCGCGGCGACGATGCTCGAGGCCCGGCCCGAGGACCTGGCCTGGGAGAAGGGACGCTGGTACGTCAAGGGCGACCCCGAGCAGGGGGCGATGATCGAGGAGATCGCGCAGCGCGCCTACAGCGGCGAGTCGATGCCCGAGGGCATGGAGGGCGGGCTCGACGGGCAGGTCATCTACGACCCGCCGAATCTCACCTACCCCTTCGGCGCCTACATCGCCGTCGTGGACATCGACCCGGAGACCGCGCAGGTCACGGTGCGGCGGCTCATCGCGGTGGACGACTGCGGCGTGCGGATCAATCCGATGGTCGTCGAGGGTCAGATCCACGGCGGGCTGGCCGAGGGCGTCGGCATCGCCCTGATGGAGCTGATCTCGTTCGACGACGACGGGAACTGCCTGAACTCGTCGTTGATGGACTACCTGATCCCGACCGCGCTGGAGTGCCCCGACTTCGAGCTCGGCGAGACCGTGACCCCGTGCCCTCACCATCCGCTCGGAGCCAAGGGCGTGGGGGAGTCGCCGAACGTCGGGTCGCCGCCCGCGATCGTCAACGCGGTGATCGACGCGCTGCATGAGACGCACGGGGTCGACCACATCGACATGCCGTGCACCCCGGCGCGGGTGTGGGCGGCGATGCAGGGGCAGGCCGAGCCGCCGCAATGATCGCCCCGGAGCTGTCGGAGCGGGCCCGGGAGCTCGCGGCCGCGCGCGAGCCGTTCGTCACCGCGACCGTGGTCCGGGTGCGACATCCCGCGAGCGTGCAGCCCGGAAGCGTCGCGCTGGTCCTCGCCGACGGCACGATGGAGGGGTTCGTCGGCGGCGCCTGCGCGCAGCAGAGCGTCACGGCCCACTCGCTCGCCGCGCTCGAGAGCGGTGACCCGGTGCTGTTGCGCATCCTTCCGGATCCGGAGGGAGCCCCTGAGGCGACCGAGGTGAGCGAGGGGACCGCGATCGCGCGCGAGGAGGGGGTCGTGACGGTCAAGAACCCCTGCCTGTCCGGCGGCGCGATCGAGGTGTTCCTGGAGCCGGCCCCACCGCTCCCGCGGGTCCTGGTGGTGGGCGAGAGCCCGGCCGCCGAATCCCTGATGCGGATCGGGAAGGAGCTCGGCCTCGAGATGGTCTCCGCCGCCGGCCGCGAGCCGCAGCCAAGCGGTGACGAGCTCGCGGTCATCGTCGCCGCCCACGGGCGCGACGAGCTCGACGCGCTGCGCCGCGGCCTGGAGTCGGGAGTGCCGTACGTCGGCCTCGTCGCCAGCGAGAAGCGCGGCGCCGGCGTCCTCGAGGAGCTGCGAGCCGACGGGGTGGGCGATGAGCTCCTCGAGCGGATCGACTTCCCCGCCGGCATCCCGATCGGCTCGCACTCCGGCGCCGAGATCGCGCTCTCGGTTCTCGCCAAGGTGGTCTCGGTGAGGCGAAACGGCGCCGTGGGCGCGGGCGCGCCGGCGACCTCTCGCGCGGCGTCGTCGCTGGCGATCGATCCGGTCTGCGGGATGACCGTCGCGGCGGTGGAGAGCACGCCGCACCTCGAGCGCGACGGCGAGACCGTCTACTTCTGCTCCGATGGCTGCAAGGCCAGGTTCGAGGCCGGGGACCATGCCTCGCTCGCCGGCTGACGCGAATCCGTTCGCAACCGGGCTGGTGCTCGGCGCCGGCGGCTCGTCGCGGCTCGGCCGTCCCAAGCAGCTCCTCCGCTACGGTGAGGGGACGCTGCTCGGCCACGTGGTCGACGTGGCCCGCGAGTGCCCGTTTCAGCAGACGGTCGTGGCGCTCGGAGGCTCCGCGGAGGAGGTCCGCGAGCAGGTGGACCTCGCCGGCGTCGAGGTGGTCCTCAACGAGGCTTACGGGGAAGGCTGCTCGTCGTCGATCGCCGCGGCGCTCGCCGCCGTGGACGACCGCTGCGACGTGCTCGTGCTGATGCTCGGCGACCAGCCGGGGGTCACCGCGGACACCGTCTCGGCGTTGCTGCGCGGTCGCGGCGACTCCCCCATGGCGGTGTGCCGGTACGACGACGGGCGCGGGCATCCGCTCGCGTTCGCGCGCGGCATCTTCGGTGAGCTCGCCGGCCTCCACGGCGACAAGGCGGTGTGGCGGCTGCTCTCCCGTTGTGCCGACGAGGTCGTCGAGGTACCCGTCGACGGCCCGATCCCGCGCGACGTCGACACCCCTCAGGACTATCGAGCGGTTCTCCGAGAGCTGGCTCCGACATGACCGACGCCCCCCCGGAGGAGGTGGCGTCGACCGCCGCCGACGAAGTCCGCCGGCTCGCCCCGGACGTCGAGACGCTGGCCCAGCGCCTCGCGGCGGTCGACTACCTGGTCGACGAGGGCCTGGCGACGTCGATGTTCCTCGCGCTGCGGCTTCCCCAGCCGCTGCTGCTGGAGGGCGAGGCCGGGGTTGGCAAGACCCAGGCCGCGCTGTCGCTGGCGGCGGTGCTCGACACTCCTCTGATCCGCCTGCAGTGCTACGAGGGGATCGATGCCGCCGAGGCGCTGTACGAGTGGAACTACCCCCGGCAGCTGCTCAGCATCCGGATTGCCGAGTCGCGGGACGAGACACTCGGCGAGGAGCAGCTGTTCGGTCCCGACTACCTGATCCGGCGACCCCTGTTGCAGGCGCTCGAGCATCCCGGCCCGCGGCCCGCGGTTCTCCTGATCGACGAGGTCGACCGCGCCGACGACGACTTCGAGGCCTTTCTGCTCGAGCTGCTCGCGGGCGCGGCGGTGACGATCCCCGAATTGGGGACGATCCGGGCCGCGAACCCGCCGGTCATCGTCCTCACGTCCAACCGGACCCGCGACCTCCATGACGCCGTGAAGCGCCGGTGCCTGTACCGCTGGATCGACTATCCGGCGCCGGAGCGGGAGGTCGAGATCGTACGGCGCAAGGTCAAGGGCGCGTCGCAGACGCTGGCGGTCCAGGTGGCCGACGCCGTCTCGCGGATGCGCGCGAGCGACGTGCAGAAGCCGCCCGGGATCGCCGAGGCGATCGACTGGGTGGCCGCGCTCGAGGTCCTCGGGATCGAGGCCCTCGACGCCGAGGCGATCGACCTCACCCTCGGCTCGGCGCTGAAGTACGAGGACGATCAGGACGTCGTCCGCGCCGCGGGCCTCGACCAGTTGGTGTCCAGCCGTGGCTGAGCCGGCCTCCAAGCGGCCGTTCACCCTCGAGACGATCCACCTCGACCTGGCGCCGCTCGCCGGCACGCTCGGCCAGCGGCTGCGCGACGCGGGCCTGCCGGTCACCCCCGGCCGCTCGGCCGACTTCGCGCACGCGCTGGCGATCACGCGGCCGCAGAGCCGCCGGCGCCTGTACTGGACCGCCCGCTCCATATTCGTGACCGACCGCGCTCACGCACCCGCCTTCGACGGCGTCTTCCGGGCGATCTTCGGCGGTGGCGCGGAGGCGCAGAGCGCACCCCCCGACGAGGCGCGGACCACCGCCGCGCCGCCCGATGAGCGCCTCAGCTCCGATCGCTCCGCCGCGTCCGCCGAGCCGGCCCCGGAGGGCCGCCCGCCCACGATGGCGAGCCCGCCGTCGCGCCGGAGCGACGGGGACGAGGACCGGAAGGCAATCGAGGTCCCGCGTGCCATTGCGAGCGACGAGGAGGTGCTGGCGGGCAAGAGCTTCGACGCCCTCGACGCCGGCGAGCTGGCTCAGCTCTACCGGCTGATGTCGCGGCTCGAGCTGGCGACGCCGCTGCGGCGAACGCGCCGGTTCGAGCGCGCCCACCACGGCCGGCGCGTCGACATGCGCCGGACCCTGCGGGCAAGCCTGCGCAGCGGCGGCGATCCGGTGCACGTCGCGCGCCGCCGGCGCCGCGTCCACCGCCGCCGGCTCGTGGTGCTCTGCGACATCTCCGGGTCGATGGAGCCCTACGCACGGGCCTACCTGCAGTTCTTGACCTGCGCGGCCGGAAGCGGGCGGCACGTCGAGGCGTTCGCCTTCGCCACGCGGCTGACGCGCCTCACGCGGGCGCTGGCCACGCGCAACCCCGAGTGGGCGATGCAGCGCGCCGCGGCCGCCGCCCCGGACTGGTCGAGCGGGACTCGCATCGGCGATGCGCTCAAGGAGTTCAACGACCGCTATGGGCGGCGCGGCATGGCCCGTGGCGCGGTCGTGGTCATCCTGTCCGACGGCTGGGAACGGGGCGACCCGATGCTGGTCGGCCGCGAGATGGAGCGCCTGGCCCGCCTCGCCCATCGGATCGTCTGGGTCAATCCGCGAGCCGGCGCCAGGCGTTTCTCCGTTCAGGCGGGCGGAATGATCGCCGCGCTCGAGCATTGCGACGCGCTCGTCAGCGGTCACAGCCTCGAGGCCCTGGGGGAGGTCATCGAGGCGATTGGCGCACCCAGGTCGGCGGGCGCCGCGCGCGCAGACGGCATGCGCGCGGAGCGCGCCGAGGACGGCGAGGCCGACGAGGAGCCGTGGGCGAGCGCCACTCCCGTCGAGGGCAGCTCGGTGGCGATGCCGAGCGGCTACGGCCCGAGCCGCGGCAAGACGACCCCCGGCTGGCGAGATCTATGAACGCCGAGACGAAGACCTGCATCTACCCTGGCTGCGAGCGCCCGGCCGCGCCTCCGAATCCGCTTGGTGGACCACAGCCCGCCTTCTGCGACCTGGAGGAGCACAACGCCATGACGACTCATCAAGAGCGCCGGCGGCTCGCGTCCGAATCGAGCGCCGGCCGCGACGAGGAGGAGGAGATCAGTGATGGCTGACGAGGCCTATCGAGCGGTGTTCCTGCGAGTCCATCCCACGGGCAAGATGGTGCTGAGCCTGACCACCGAATCCGACGGCAGGGAGGCGGAGTACGCGGAGCTCGTCGCCCGCGAGCTCGGCGTCCCGCCACTGGACGTCAAGGTGGTCGCCGCCGACACCGACCGCTTCGGGGTCGGGCATGGCTACAACACGACCCCGTCCGCGGGAACCGCGGCGGCGATCGCCAGCGCCACCGGCAGGATCCTCGAGAAGGGGCGGGCGCTCGCGGCGATCGCGCTCGGCACCACGCCGCAGGACCTGGCCTGGTCGGACGGCCGCTGGTCGGTCGGCGACGGCAGCGATCCCGCACAGACGAAGACGATCGAGGACGTGGCGATGTACGCGCACGGGACCGGCGAGCTTCCACCCGGCGTCGAGGGCGGGCTCGACGCGCAGGCGGTCTACAGCGACTGAGGTGCTAGAGGCGGCCCTCCAGCGCGATCTCGACATCGTCATGGACCCTGAGCGCTCCGAACAGGGCGGAGTAGGGCTTCAAGCCCCAGGCGGTCTGGGTGACCACCGCATCGGCGGTGAGCGCCCCGTCCTCCGCGACCTCGAGATCGAAGGAGATCGGGTTGGTCCGGCCGCCGATGGTCAGCTCGCCCTCGGCGGTGAGCCCGCCGACGTCCCCTCTGGGCTCCACCCGGGTCGAGTGAAACTCGATCTCCTGGCGCTTCAGCACCTCGTCGTCGATCGTCTCATGGATGCTGGCGATGTCGTCGTCGCCGAGCGGCTGCATTCCCCCCGTGCCCTCTTCGACCCGCAGCGAGCCGGCGTCGACGTGCAGGTCGATCCGGGAGTCCGCGGGCTCCTCGCCGACCACGAGCGTCGCGTTCCACTCGGTCACGCGGATCAGGAGATCGTGTCCGGCCTTGGCCGCCGCGCCCGCCCGTCGCGTGCGAACCGAGAGCGTCGCGTTGCCGGGCCCGAGCTGGTGGGTACCCGCCGGAAGCGACACGCGGCGAGCATACCGACGACAGCCACGCCAACCCGAGCAAAGGAGTGACCGCATGGCTACGGAACTGGACCATTCGTTCACCACGACCAAGCCGATCGACGAGAGCTTCGCGACGGTCACCGACCTCGAACGGGTGATCCCGTGCGTCGAGGGGGGGCGCGTGACCGAGGTGACCGGAGACGACTCGGTGAAGGCCGAGATCGACGTCTCCATGGGAGCCATGTCGATGAAGTTCGTGGGCACCGTGGAGATCGCCGAGAAGGACCCCGATGCCCACCGCGCTCTGCTGCGGGTGAAGTCCAGGGAGGCCGGGGGGCAGGGGCACGCCAACGCCGACGTCGTCTTCCAGCTCAACGACGGCGGCGGGACGATCCACACCACCGCGCAGATCACCGGCAAGGCGGCCTCGATGGGGGAGGGCGTGGTCGTCGGGGTGCTCGACGCGCTGATCGCCGACTTCACGAGCAAGCTCGGCGAGGCCTAGATGGCGACGGTGGTGATGCGGGAGATCCGCGAAGGCGAGGTCCCCTTCGCAGCGGGGACGGCGATCCAGGAGGACCCCGACCGTCCGGCCTTCCGCGGCAACGGACCCGACGACTACGTCTGCGTCCAGTGCGGCAACGTGCTCGCCGAGTCGATGCATCCCATGCAGATGACGAAGAAGGTGCGGGTCCGTTGCGCTCGCTGCTCGACGGTCAACGTGGCGGCTGCCCAGGCTGCAATCGACTGACGGGATACCCGGCGGTGTGCACCGCCGCGGCATCCGGGCTGATGATCTTCTCGATCGCGAAGACACCGGCCACGCGCGCGCAGACGAAGATCGCGAGCACCACCCCAGGCCCCGCGAAGCGCTCCGCCCTTGGACCGCGCGCCGCCTGCACGCACGCGTGATTCGTGCGTACTAGCATCGCCCGGCAGGGGATAGATGAGCGTGTCTTCGGCAACCTCGATCGCCGACCACTGGGCCGACCGCGACGTCTACGGCCTCGTCGTCGCCGCGCTCGAGCGCGCCTCGAAGCCCCTCGACTCGTTGACGGTGGAGGATCTGGCGCCGGTCGACCACTTCCACGCTCGCGGCTTTCCGGCCACCGTCGACCTCGCGGACCGGCTGCCCGTCGAGCCCGGCGACCACCTCCTCGACATCGGCTGCGGCATCGGCGGCCCGGCCCGCTACCTTGCGCAGCGCTTCGGGTGCAAGGTCAGCGGGATCGACATCACCGGGCCGTTCGTCGAGGCGGCGAACAAGCTGACCGCGATGCTCGACATGGGCGACCGGGTGTTCATCGAGCAGGGGGACGGTGGGCGCCTGCCCTACGACGACGGCTCCTTCGACGGCGCCTACGCGCAGCACGTGACGATGAACGTCGCCGACCGCCCGGGCTTCTTCGGGGAGGCCTGGCGCGTGCTGAAGCCCGGCGGATTCTTCGCCCTCACCGAGCACGGCCTCGGCCCCGTGGGAAGCCCGCACCATCCGCTGCCCTGGTCGGAGGACGGGACGGGCGAGTACCTCGTCACGGCATCGGAAACTCGCGAGCTGCTCGCCGCCGCCGGGTTCGCGGACATCGAGATCGAGGACACCGGGCCGAAATACCTCGCCGCCTACGGTGCCGCGCTCGAGCTCGCCGACCGCGGCGAGCTCCCACCGCTCGGCCTGCACGTGCTGATCGGCCCGACGGCGCCCGAGAAGATGCGCAACTCGGCCCGCAACATCGAGGAGGGGCGAACGCATCCCGTGCAGGTGGTGTGCCGCAAGCCGTCCTGATCCGACCGCCGGGTCGGGGTTTCCGGCCACGGGGCGTTCGTACCGCCAAGCGGGCTTTGGGGATCCGCCAGGGTCGCCCGCGGCCGCCGTCCGGCTCAGAGCCTGAAGTCGCGGTCCGCATCGACCTCGGCCACGTCCATCTGGGCCTTCTGGAGCCGGCCCGCGTAGTCCCAGTTGACGGACTGCCAGCGCGTGAACTGCTCCAGCACCCACACGCCCGACTGGCGGGAGCCGTTGCCGGACTTGCCGTTGCCGCCGAACGGCAGGTGGGCCTCGGCGCCCGAGGTCGAGTTGTTGATGCTGACCATCCCGGCGCTCACCTGTTCGCGGAAGCGGAAGGCCGTGCGCGGGCTCTCGGTGTAGACGGCGGCCGACAGGCCGTAGCCGTGGCCGTTCGCGAGCGCGATCGCCTCGTCGAAGTCGGCGAAGCTCGCCACGCCGACGATCGGGCCGAAGGTCTCGGTGTTCGCGAGCTCGTCGCCGGCGCGGACGCCGCTGACGATCGTCGGGTGGCAGAACAGGCCCCGCTCCGGATCGGTGCCGACGAAACCCTCGCGCGGGTTGTCCGCGGTGATCCGCCCGACCCCCGTTGAGCCGTGGACGGAGTGGTGGTCTTCGATCAGGCCCAACCAGCGCTCCTCGAAGCGCTCGAGGAATCGCTCGTGCATCATCGGCCCGTACAGCACGTCCTCGGTCGGGTCGCCGACCGGCGCCCGCTCGGTCGCGGCGACGAAGCGCTCGAGGAAGTCGTCGTGGACCGCCTCGTCGACGATCACCGTGCCGAGCGAGGTGCAGCGCTGGCCCGCGGTCCCGAAGCCGGAAAACAGCGCGCCCTCCGTGGCCAGGTCGAGATCGGCGTCGCGCGTGACCACGAGCGGGTTCTTGCCGCCCAGCTCCAGGCACGGGCTCTGCAGGTGGCGGCCGCAGAGCGCGCCGATCTTCCGGCCGACGTCGGTCGAGCCGGTGAAGCCGACCTTGTCGACGGTTCCCTCGTCCAGGGCCAGCTCGAGCCCACGGAACGTCGCCTCGCCGTCGGCCTGCACGAGGTGAAGCGCGTCGGCCGGCACGCCGCCGTGCCAGAAGAGCTCGGCCATCGCCCCGGCGGTGGCGCCGGCGTAGTCGGCCGGCTTCCAGACGACGGTGTTGCCGCACAGAAGCGCCGGGACGAGGTACCAGGACGGCACGGCGGTCGGGAAGTTGCCCGCGGTGATGACCGCCGCGACCCCGACCGGCATCCGGAACGTCATCAGCTGCTTGTCGGGCATCTCCGACGGCACCGTCATCCCGTAGAGGCGCCGGCCCTCGCCGAGGAAGAACTCGCAGGTGTCGATCACCTCCTGGACCTCGCCCAGGGCCTCGGCGGTGGTCTTGCCCACCTCGCGGGTGACGTAGGCCGCGAGCTCGCGCTTGTTCTCGCGGACCAGGTGCGCCACGTTCGCGATCACCTCGCCGCGGACCGGGGCCGGCGTCGCCGCCCACCCCGGCCGGCCGTCGCGCGCCGCGCGGCAGGCGCGAGCGAATCCCTCGGGGGTCGCGAGGTGGATCTCGGCGACGATCTCATCGAGGTCCGCCGGATTGCGGGCCTCGATCACCTGGGCCGTCTCGGCGGCGTCGCGGCTGCCGTCGATCACGCTGGTCACGGTCGAGGTTGCTTGGCGTGTGGTCATTGCTCTCCTTGCGATTGGGCTGGGGAACTGTCACCGCGGTCGCGGCGATACCACCGCGGCGAGGTGTTGGGCGGGGGGCGAAGCTCGGCGTCGACGACCAGGACGCCGGGGCGGTCGGATCGAAGGTGCTCACCGAGGCGCCCGCGGAAGTCCTCGCCGAACCCCTCGACGCGCGCGGCCGGGAGGCCGAACGACTTCGCCAGCGCGACGAAGTCGGGGGTCTCGAGGTCGACGCCGAAGCGCTCCGCTCCGGCCTCGTCCTGGTCGAAGCGCAGCATCCCGTAGCCGCCGTCGTCGGTGAGGATCACGGTCACCGGCAGCCGCTCCTGCGCCAGGGTCGCGAGCTCGCCGCAGGCGAACAGAAAGCCGCCGTCCCCGCACACGCAGACGGTCCGGTCGCCACCGGCCGCGGCGCCGATCGACGCCGGCAGCGCGAACCCGAGCGTGCCCCACATCGGGTAGGCGAACGACCGTGGGCGGGCGGCGGCGTGAAAGCCGGCGAGCCAGTAGCCGGGGATGCACATGTCGGCGATCAGGTTCGCGTCGTCGGGAACCAGCTCCGCGATCGCGTCCAGGAGCGACAGGGCCTCGGGCTCGTCGGCGGCGATCGCGTCGCGGAGCGCTCCGCGCGCGCGCTCCAGCCGCGCGCGGGTCGGCTCGGGGTCGGGCGCGTCCGGCAGCCGCTCGATAAGCAGGCCGGCCACGTCCGCGGCGTCGCCGACCAGGGCGAGGTCCGGCTCGTAGCTCTTCGCCGCGTCGTGTGGGTCGACGTTGATCGTGACGAGGCGGGGCGGCTTCGGCAGCGTCCAGTTCTGGGTGGTGGTGCCGTCGAAGTCGGTGCCGATCGCGATCACCAGATCGGCCTCGTCCCACAGGGCGCCGACCTCCGGATGGTGGAGCGTCGCCGGAGCGGCGACCGGATGGTCCGGCGGCAGGAGCCCCTTGGCGCCGTAGGTCGTGACGACCGGCGCCGCCAGCCGCTCGGCGAGCCCGGCGACCGCGGATCCGGCCCCGGCTCGCATCGCGCCGCCGCCGGCGCAGATCAGTGGCGCGCGGGCAGAACGCAGGAGCTCGACCGCGGCTTGGATCTGGGCCTCGTCCGGCGACGGCGATGGCGCCTGAGAGCCGGAGCCGTCGGACGCCGGCGCCGGCGCCGACAGGTAGTCGGTCGGCATTCCGAGGTAGACCGGTCCGGTCGGCGGAGTGCGGGCGAGGTCGGCGGCCGCCACCAGGTCCGACGCCACCGACTCGGGACCGGTCGCGGTCATCGCCCGCTTCACCACGGGAGCGAACATCGCCGCCTGATCGCGGTGCTCGTGCAGCACGCCGCGGTAGGTGTCCGGGCGGCGCAGGCGGCTGGGGATGTCCGTCGCCAGTACCACGACGGGCGATCCCGCGGCCCACGCCTCGCCGGTCGCCGCGACCGTGTTCGCCGCGCCCGGGCCGGTCGTCACGATCGCCACCCCCAGATCGCCGGTCGTCCTCGCGTAACCGTCGGCGGCGTAGGCGGCCGCCTGCTCGTGTCGCACCCCGATCAGCCGGATCGGCGAGCGCGACAGCGCCTTCCAGATCGCGAGGTTGTGGATGCCGGGGAGGCCGAAGGCGACCTCTACGCCCAGCCGCCCGAGCACCTCGACGAGCCGGGCGGCGCCCGTGCCCGCATCCCTATCGGTGTCCGCTGTCACCTGGCCGTCCGTCGCGAGTCGAGACTACTGCGGACATGCTGTTCACGAGGATCGACGTGATGGAGGTCGAGACGCTGGGTCGAACCTCCGCGACGCCGGGATGAGGCGTTGTCCGAGCGCTGGCTTCGCGAGGAGGGTTGCTCGACCGCCCATAGCCGGCTCCCGCGATTGGCGGCGTCGTCTGCGAGGTAAAGGGGGGGCGATGGACAAGCGCGACGTGACTCCCGAGGACCTGCCCCCGCTCGAGTTGACGAAGCTCCGGGACCTCGAGCTGCGCGAGGCTCCGCGGCCGCAGCGCCCGGCGCACCTGGCCGCCGCCTCCGGCGTGGTTCGCCGCGGCGACCACGTCTACGTCATCGGCGACGACCTGCTGCACGTCGGCCTGTTTCGGGTCGCGAACGCCGAACCGGGCGAGCTGCGACAGGTGCTCGCGGGTGAGCTGGCGGGCGACGAATCCGCGCGCAAGAAGGAGAAGCCCGATCTCGAGGCGCTGACGGCGCTGCCGCCGTTCGAGGGCGCGCCCCACGGCGGCCTGCTGGGCCTGGGCTCGGGCTCCAAGACCGGGCGTGACCGCGCTTTCTTCTGTCCGTTTGCCTCCGACGGCGCGCTCGACGGCGAGCCGCAGACGATCGACTTCGCGCCGGTGTATGAGCGCCTTCGCGATGAGCTCGAGCGGATCAACATCGAGGGTGCGGCGGTCTTCGGGGAGCGGCTGTGGCTGTTTCATCGCGGCAACCAGGGCCCGGCGCCGAATGCGATCGCGGAGTTCGAGCTGGCCGACCTCTCGCGCACCCTGAGCGGCGACCTGGTGGTCGATCCCGGCGAGCTGGCGGCGATTCGCACCTACGAGCTCGGCGAGCTCGAGAGCGTGCCGCTTTGCTTCAGCGACGCAACCGCGCTGTCGGACGATGCGATCGTCTTCACGGCCTCCGCCGAGGGGGAGGACGGCGAGGTGCACGGCTCGGTCGTCGGCACGATCGACCGCGGCGGCGACGTCCACCGCCTGCGCACGATCGATCGCCGCTGGAAGGTGGAGGGCGTGCATGCGTCCGTCGACACCGGGGTCGTCGACCTGCTCTTCGTGTGCGACCAGGACGACCCCGACGCCCCATCGCCGCTCCTCAGCGCGACGATGCCGCTGGAGCCCGGGATCGAATCGGGCCGCTAGCGGCCCCCCGCTGGTCGACCCGATCTGGCAGCCGCTCAGGTGGCGAGATGGAAAGTGCGTGTGGTGGCGCGTCTGCGCGACGGAGGCGACGCGCTCGAGGCCGCCGGGCTCGCGTAGCGCCGGCTCGGCATACGTACGCGATCTGCGGGAAACCCCTGATGTACCCGCGGCCCCCGGGTGGCACGATTCTTGATGCAAGAACGAACCACCCGGACCACGAGGACCACAGGCCAGAACAAGGAGTCCACCAGGCGCCCGGGTGGTTCGGTTTCGTTGCGCTCGCCGGGGCCGAGCGCATAGCCTTTGGTCCGCCGTGCGCGTGAAGCTCTACTCGATCGCCCTCTCGCACCCCGCTCGCGCGGCGGGGCTGATGCTCGAGCGCAAGGGGCTCGACTACGAGCTGGTCAACCTCACGCCCGGGTCGCAGCGGCTGGCGCTGCGCCTGCAGGGATTTCCGGGCAGGACCGTGCCCGCATTGAGGATCAACGGGCGCAGGGTCCAGGGGTCGCTCGAGGTCTCGCGGGCGCTCGACGAGCTCGAGCCCGAGCGGCCGCTGTTTCCCGCCGATCCCGACGAGCGCGCCGCGGTCGAGGCCGCCGAGCGCTGGGGCGACGCCGTCCTGCAGCCGGTTCCCCGCAACCTCTTCCGCTGGTGCCTCGCTCGCGACGGTGGGCTGCGCCGGGGCTTCGCCGAGCTCGCCGGGATGCCGGCGCCGGGTCTCGCCGAGCACCTGATGCAGCCGGTCGCCTGGTACTTCGCCCGGATCGTGTCGGGGACGACTGACGAGTCGGTCCAGGCGCAGCTGGCCGCCCTGCCCGAGCATCTCGATCACGTCGACGGGCTGATCGCCGCGGGCGTGATCGGCGGCGAGAAGCCGAATGCCGCCGACTTTCAGATCGCGACGACCGTCCGCGTGCTGCTCAACTACCCGCAGCTGCGGCCGCTGATCGAGTCGCGACCGGCGGGCGAGCTGGCGATGCGGATCACTCCGCGCTTCGGGCGCCCGCTGCCGGTCGAGCTGCCGGCCGAGTGGGTTCCGCGGCACGCGGAGACTCCGTCCACGCGGTGAACGAGCCCGACATCCGGATGAGGCGCGTCCAGGAGGCGGCGCGCTTCCTCAGACCGAGGAATGAGCCGTCCTGGCGGGACGCTGAGCCCCGCGTCCATCGACCGTCTCACTCGACGCGTACGCGGCGCGGAACCCCTGGCGCCAGCTGGCGTGCCGGGGCTCCCAGCCGAGCTCGCGCTTGGCCTTCGCATTCGAGGCGCCGCGTGCCTCCGTCCCGAGTACCGCCGCGGCCTCGCCGGCGATCAGGCGTGCCAGCCAGCGCGGGACGTGGCGAGGCGGCTTCGCGCCGAGCGCGTCGGCGAGCACCGGCAGCCACTCGCGCACCGGGGCCGGCTCGTCGTCGACGACGTTGTAGATCGCGGGGCCGTCGTTCTCCAGCGCGAGCACGGTAGCCGCGGCGGCGTCGTCGAGATGGATCCACGAGATCATCCCGCCTCCGTCGCCGACGATCGGGAACTGTCGCTTTCGCACCGGCCCCACCAGGCCGTCGTTGTCGGCGCCGTAGAAGACGCCGTAGCGAAGCGCGATCCCGCCGGCCTCCGTGACCGCGTCCTCGAGATGGTTCATCGCAGCCCATGACTCACGCATCGATGCCGGCGGAGTGGGATCGAGCGGATCGTCCTCCGTCTTCACCGGTCCGCCCACGCGCATGTGCCTGTAGGACGCGAAGCTCTGGGCCACGAACCGGCTCACTCCGGCCTCGCGTCCGGCGGCGATCAGCGCGTCGGTGCCCTCGGTCCGAAGCCGGTTCGTGGGGACGAACTCGCGGTCGAGGTTCCTGCCGAAGCTCGCGTTCGCCAGGGCAGTCGCCTCGTGGACGATCGCGTCGGGTGCGGCGCCGAGAACGGCCTTCCTGACCGCGCGAGGGTCGAGCAGGTCGAGCTTCACCGGCTTCGCGCCGAGCTTCCGCACGCGCTCTGCACCCTTCGCGGACGTCGAGGTGCCGATCACCTCGTGACCACGATCGACCAGCTGTGGGACGAGCCGGGTGCCGATGGCACCACTTGCTCCGGTTACGAGGACTCGCATGGGGTTCTCCTTTCGTCTAGTCGCGCGGTTTGCGGGTCTACTGCCATGACCCCAAGCGACGGAGGAATGTGACCGACGGACGAGCGCGACTGGCTGCGAGGCGCTCCTCCCCCACTAGATCGGCCTCGCGCCGCTCGTCGTGCGCGAGACGCTCTCGTCACCGGAGCGGCTTGCGTTCGTCCTTCACGACATGTTCGGCGGATCGGCCCGCGCGCGGAGATCAGCCCTGCTGAGAGATCCAGGACAGGATCGCCCGGGAGTGGGTGATCATCGTCCCGTCGGGCAGCTTGAGAACCGGCAGCTTCGTGTTTCGCGCCTCTCTGATCCTGCGACGCGATCAGCGCACGGCCTTCTTCACGAGCGCGGCGATCCTTTTCTCCTCGGCGGCGGTCAGCTTGGTCAGCGCGAAGGAGGTGGGCCACATGGCGCCCTCGTCGAGCTTGGCCGAGTCGTTGAAGCCGAACGTCGCGTACCGCGACTTGAACTTCTGCGCGCTCTGGAAGAAGCAGACGACCTTGCCGTCCCTGGCATAGGCGGGCATCCCGTACCAGGTTCTCGGCGAGAGGTCCGGCGCGCTGGCCTTGACGATCGCATGGAGCCGCTCGGCCATGGCGCGATCCGGTTGCTGCATCTCGGCGATCTTCGCCAGCACGTCGCGTTCACCGTCCGCCTTGCCCTTCTTACCGCGCTTGCCGCGGCGCGCTTCCGACTTCAGCTCTTGGGCGCGCTCCTTCATCGCGGCTCGCTCCTCGGCCGTGAAGCCGCTGGACTTCTCGTTGCTCGCGGTGGCGCGCCTGGCGGACTTCCGCGTCTGGTTCTTCGGGCTCATCGAAAACTTCCCCTCATGGTGACTTGGGTTGGACGAGTGGCGGGGAGCGGGTCGGCGCTCATCCGTCCTGAAGCAGCCCGAGGGCGTTGCCATCCGGGTCGGTGACCGTGGCCACCACGCGGCCGCCGCCGACGTCGTGCGCGGGTTCCTTCACGGTGGCACCCGCGGCGGTCACCTCGGCCAGCTTCGCCTCGATGTCCGGCACATGCCAGTAGGCCACCGGCGAGGTCATGCCCTGCGGCCCACCGTCGGGCACCAGGCCGATGTGCTGGCCCTCGGCCTCGAACCCGACGTAATAGGGCTCGTCGGTCTGCGGCGCTACACCGAGCAGGGCGGCGTACACCGCCTTGGCCATCGCCAGGTCCGACACGGGATGAAGCACCGTCTTGATTCCCTCGGTTGAAGAGTTGGTCATGGTCACTCCTTGAGTCGTGGATCACATCGACGCGGCTGGGCCGTCGAGTCGTCGAGTCGATTCTCTCCCTTGTCACATCTCCGCGGTTTCGGGGGTCAACTGCTATGACCCCAAGCGACGGAGGAATGTGACGATGGATGAGCGCGACTGGCTGGCGGAGCGATTCGAGGAGCACCGCACCCACCTGCGCGCGGTCGCCTATCGGATGCTCGGCTCGCTCAGCGAGGCCGACGACGCGGTGCAGGAGTCCTGGATCCGTCTGAGCCGCTCCGACGCCGACGAGATCGAGAACCTCGGCGGCTGGCTGACCACGGTCGTCGGGCGCGTGTCGCTGAACATGCTGCGCTCGCGCAAGACCCGCCGCGAGGAGCCGATGGACCTGCGCATGCCGGAGCCGATCGTCGATTCCGCCGACGGCACCGACCCCGAGCACGAGGCGCTCCTGGCCGACTCGGTCGGCCTCGCGCTCCTCGTCGTGCTCGAGACGCTCTCGCCGCCGGAGCGGCTCGCGTTCGTCCTTCACGACATGTTCGGCATCCGATTCGACGACATCGCGCCGATCCTCGACCGCTCGCCGCAGGCCGCGCGCCAGCTGGCGAACCGGGCGCGCAAGAAGGTCCGCGCCGAGCGCACCGAGCCCGACCCGGATCTGGGCGCTCAGCGCGAGGTCGTCGACGCCTTCATCGCCGCTTCGCGCGAGGGCGACTTCGAGCGACTGGTGGCGGTGCTCGATCCGGACGTCGTGGTGCGGGGCGACTTCGGGCCCGGCCGGCCGGCGCACGAGGTCCGTGGCGCCGAGGCCGTCGCTTCCAACGCCTTCATGTTCTCGCGCCTCGGCCTCGTCGTGCGTCCGGCGCTCATCAACGGTGCGGTGGGAATGGTCTCGACGCGCGACGGAAAGCCGTTCTCGGTCGGCGGCGTCACGGTCCGCGACGGCAAGATCGTCGCGCTGGACTTCCTCGCCGACCCCGAGCGCCTGGCGGGGCTCGACCTGACGATCCTCGAGGGCTGAGGACGCTACGCACCGCGCCTCTACCCTCCACGCGGTGATCCTCGCCGACGCCATTCGCCCGGGGCTGCGCGTCGTCTTCTGCGGAACGGCGCTCGGAGCGGTGTCAGCGCGCAAGCGCGCCTACTACGCGGGGCCGGGCAATGCCTTCTGGCGAACGCTCCACGAGGTCGGCCTCACGCCCCGCCGCCTGGAGCCCGCACGGTACGCCGAGCTCCTGGACGACGGGATCGGCTTGACCGACATCTGCAAGACGAGGTCGGGCTCCGACCAGGAGGTGGGGCGCGACGGCTTCGACGTCGAGCGCCTGGTCGCCCTGCTCGAGCGAAACCGGCCCGGATGGATCGCCTTCAACGGCAAGAGCTCGGCGAGCGGCGCCCTAGGCCATCCGGTCGGCTACGGGCCGCAGGAGGAGCGGGTCGCGGGCGTGCCGGCGTTCGTGCTGCCATCCACCTCAGGGGCGGCGCGCCGCTACTGGGACGTCTCGCACTGGGAGGAGCTTGCCGCGGTCGTCTGAGGACCGGTAACCCTCAGCTCGTCGGCGCTGTTCTGGCCGGCTCCGGGGTCGCCGTGCCGTTGCGGCCGTTTCGCTCCAGGAGCCCCTCGATGCTGCGGGAGAGCTCGGCGAGCTCCTCCACCGCGCGGTCGCGCTTCTCGGCCATCTCCTGCACCTGAGCCTCCAGGCTGCGGATGCGGGTCTCGGCTCCGGCGAGCGTTCCCTGCGCCTCGTCGGCCGCGGCCTCGCGCAACCGGTCGGCGTCGCGGTCGGCGGCTCCGCGCACACCCTGGGCCTCCTGCTTTGCCTCTTCGAGTCGGTCGTCGGCCTGGGAGCGGGAGCGGCGGGTGATCTCCTCGGCCTCCTGCCTGGCCTCGGCGATCACGGACCGGCGCTCGTCCTGCACCTGCTCGAGGGCGGCCTTGATCGCGTACTCGGGGGCGGCGGTGATCTGGAGCTCCGCCAGCAGGGTGTTGACGCGGCTCATGTAGCGGTGGACCTCGTCGCGGTCGTAGCCGCGGATCGCGGTCGAGAAGCGCACGTTCTGCATCGCCGCGACCTCGCGGTCGGGCACACGGGTGCGGATTCGGGCGCGCGGCGACGCGCCTTGCCCTTGCCTCCTCGCCTCTATGCCGCGCACGGTAGCGAAGCTCGGGCCGTCGAGGCACTAGGCCGAGGCCCTTCGGGCGGCGTTCTGCTCGCCGGGCCGGACCACGTCCCACGCCAGCCCGGCCTTCTCCAGGGCGCGGATCACGAGGCCGCCCAGGTCGAGCTGCCACAGGCGGTGGCCGTGCATCGCCGAGCGGGGGTAGGCGTGGTGGTTGTTGTGCCAGGACTCGCCGAAGGTCGGGAGGGCGAGCCAGGCCAGGTTGCGGGACTCGTCGGTGGTCGGGAACGGGCGGCGGCCGAAGAAGTGGCACAGCGAGTTGATCGAGTAGGTCATGTGGTGGAGCACGAAGATGCGCACCGCGCCACCCCATAGCAGCGCGGTCAGCGCGGCGTCGATCGTCCCGCCCACGAGCCAGCCGAAGGCGAAGGGGAGCGCGAGGCCCACGGCCACCCAGACGATGAAGGTGCGGTCGATCGCGCGCAGCAGCGGGTCGGCGAGCAGGTCGCGGGCGAAGCGGCGCGGGGCGGCGCGCTGCCCGTAGGCGAGCAGCCAGCCGAAGTGGGCGTGGGCGAGGCCGCGGACCGCTCCCAATATCCCGTCGCCGTGATCCGTATGGGGGCTGTGGGGGTCGCCGTCGCGGTCGGCGAACGCGTGGTGCTTGCGGTGGTTGGAGGCCCAGGCGATCACCGATCCCTCGACCGCCATCGACCCCATGACCGCAAAGGTCCCGCGCACCAACGCGTTCGTGCGGAAGCTCCGGTGGGTGAACAGACGGTGGTAGCCGACGGTGACGCCCACGAGCGTCACCACGTAGAGGAAGCCGAATGCGACCAGGTCGAACCACGACAGGACCCCGTTCCACGCCTGCCAGGCGGCGACGCCCACGCCGAGGAACGGCAGAACCGTGAAGAGGACGATCGCGGTCTTGGTGACGCCCTCGTGCCCCACGTCCTCGACGACGTCCGGGGTTGGGCGGGCGCCCGGCTGCGGTGTCGAGGTGGTGTCGAAGGTCGCCATCGGTTCCGGTTGTGGTGGATCCGTCCCGGGGCTGTGGGTCGCGACGTCCGTGGCGCTGGCCCAATCGTTGCAGGCGCGGCTCCCCGCGTTGCCGGTTAGGAGCCTGACCCACGTGGGGGTGGGGGCGGGATCCCCCCGCGGGGACGGGATCCCCCCGCGGGGACGGTACGGGCACCCGCAGGCGATGCTGCCTCAGTCCCCGCGCCGCTGCTCCTCGGGGCTGATGATCGTCTCGTCGTGGGCGTGCCGCCGGTCCTCCTCGGCGAAGAGCTCGTCCAGCTCGTCGAGGTCGGCGTCGATCGATTCCGCCCTTCTCAGGGCCATCCGGATCTCGCCTCGCGAATGCTCGCCCTCGGACTGCAGGACACGCAGGATCTCCGTCGCCGAGAGGCCCTCGTCGATCATCCGCTCTATTCGCTCGACCAGCATTCGATTCGCTCGCGGCCTCCGTCACCCGATTGCGGGAACATGACGGACGGCGCGTAGTCGAGATCGTACGGAGGTAGCTGAGTGATGCGCTCCCCCCACACCGAAACGCAGGCCGGGTCTGATGCGGCGCTCCCAGCCTCGGAGCCTGAGCTCCAGCGGCTGGACGCCTACTGGCGGGCGGCGAACTACCTCTCGGTCGGCCAGATCTACCTGCTCGACAACGCTCTGCTGCGTGAGCCGCTTCGCCTCGAGCACGTGAAGCCGCGGTTGCTGGGCCATTGGGGGACGACGCCCGGTCTCAACTTCGTCTACGCGCACATGAACCGGGCGATCAGGGCCCACGACCTGAACGCGATCTTCGTCACCGGGCCCGGTCACGGCGGGCCGGGCGTGGTGGCGAACACCTATCTCGAGGGCACCTACAGCGAGGTCTACCCGCACATTGGCCCCGACGAGGAGGGGATGGTGCGCCTGTTTCGCCAGTTCTCGTTTCCCGGGGGCATTCCCAGCCACGTCGCCCCGGAGACGCCGGGCTCGATCCACGAAGGCGGCGAGCTCGGCTACAGCCTGGTCCACGCCTTCGGGGCGGCCTTTGACAATCCCGACCTGTTGATCTGCTGCGTGGTGGGCGACGGCGAGGCCGAGACCGGCCCGCTGGCGGCGAGCTGGCACTCCAACAAGTTCCTGAACCCCGCGCGCGATGGCGCGGTCCTGCCGATCCTTCACCTGAACGGCTACAAGATCGCCAACCCGACGGTGCTTGCGCGGATCCCACGGGACGAGCTCCGCGCGCTGATGCAGGGCTACGGCTATGAGCCGCGCTTCGTGGAGGGAAGCGACCCGATGGAGATGCATGCCCTGATGGCACAGACGCTGGACGAGGTCGTCGCCGAGATCGGATCCATCCAGGAGCGCGCGCGGAGCGGGGGAGACGGCGAGCGCCCGCGCTGGCCGATGATCGTTCTCGCCACGCCGAAGGGCTGGACCGGCCCGAAGGAGGTCGACGGAAAGCCCGCCGAGGGCTCGTTCCGCTCCCACCAGGTGCCGCTCGCCAACCTGGCCGACAACCCGGAGCACCTCTCGCAGCTCGAGGCCTGGATGAGGAGCTACCGGCCCGAGGAGCTCTTCGACGAAGGCGGCGCGCTGCGCGACGAGCTGGCGGAGCTCGCGCCCGAGGCCGAGCGGCGAATGGGCGCCAACCCGCACGCCAACGGCGGGATGCTGACGCGCGAGCTCGACCTGCCGGACTTTCGCGACTACGCCGTGGACGTGCCCGCGCCGGGCGAGACGACGACCGAGGCAACGCGGGTGCTCGGCGCCTTCCTTCGGGACGTGGTCGGCGCCAACCCGGACAACTTTCGGATCATGGGGCCCGACGAAACCGCCTCGAACCGGCTGGGAGCCGTGTTCGAGGCGACGGACCGCGCCTGGGATGCCGAGCGCCTGCCGACCGACGACCACCTGGCGCCCGACGGGCGCGTGATGGAGGTGCTGAGCGAGCACCTGTGCCAGGGATGGCTCGAGGGATACCTGCTGACCGGACGCCACGGGCTCTTCAACTGCTACGAGGCCTTCATCCACATCATCGACTCGATGTTCAACCAGCACGCGAAGTGGCTCAAGGTGACCCGCCAGATCCCGTGGCGGCAGCCGATCCCCTCGTTCAACTACCTGCTGAGCTCGCACGTGTGGCGCCAGGACCACAACGGGTTCTCGCACCAGGACCCCGGGTTCGTCGACCACGTCATCAACAAGAAGGCCGAGATCATCCGCGTCTATCTGCCGCCGGACGCCAACTGCCTGCTCTCGGTGGCCGACCACTGCCTGCGCAGCCGCCACTACGTGAACGTGATCGTCGCCGGCAAGCAGCCCTCGCTGGACTACCTGACGATGGACGAGGCGATCGCCCACTGCACGCGGGGGATCGGGATCTGGGAGTGGGCGTCGAACGGCAACGGCGAGCCTGACGTCGTCCTCGCCTGCGCCGGCGACATCCCCACCCTGGAGACGCTCGCCGCCGCGGCGATGCTGCGCCGCGAGCTGCCCGACCTCTCGGTGCGGGTGGTGAACGTGGTCGACCTGATGCGCCTGCAGCCCCCCTCCGAGCACCCACACGGGATGGCCGACGTGGAGTTCGACGCCCTGTTCACCGACGACCGGCCGGTGATCTTCGCCTACCACGGCTATCCGTGGCTGATCCATCGCCTGAGCTACAGGCGCACCAACCACCGGAACTTCCACGTGCGCGGCTACGTGGAGGAGGGCACGACCACGACGCCCTTCGACATGGTCATGCTGAACGAGCTCGACCGATTCCATCTGGTGATGGACGTGATCGATCGCGTTCCAGGCCTGGGCGAGCAGGCAGCGGGGCTGCGCCAGCGGATGGTCGACGAGCGGTTGCGCCACCGCGCCTACACCCGGCAGGTCGGCGACGATTCCTCCGACGTGCGCGACTGGACCTGGCGGGGTGGAGCCGACGGCGGTCCCGAGCGCGGCGTGCCCGCCTGACTTGCGCGTCCTCGCCGTCAACGCCGGCTCGAGCAGCCTGAAGCTGCGCGTCCTCGACAGCGAGGACTCGGTCGTCGGCTCGCTGGACGTCGCACTGCGAGGCGGCGAGCTCGAGCCGGAGATCGTTCGCGACGCCGTCGGCGAGCTGGCCCCGCCCGACGCGGTCGGGCACCGCATCGTCCACGGCGGCACGAGCTTTCGCGATCCCGTGCGGATCGACGCCGAGGTAGAGCGGGCGCTGCGCGACCTGACCGAGCTGGCGCCGCTCCACCAGCCGAAGTCACTCGCCGCGCTCGACGCGGTCGGCCGTGCCCTGCCCGACGTGCCCGCGGTCGCCTGCTTCGACACCGCGTTCCACGCCACCATGCCCGAGGCCGCCACGACCTACGCGTTGCCGCAGGGCTGGCGGGAGCGCTACGGCGTGCGGCGCTACGGGTTCCATGGGCTCTCGCACGGCTACGCGGCACGGCGCGCCGCCGCCATCCTCCGCCGCGACGACCTCCGCCTGGTGAGTTGCCACCTGGGGGCCGGAGCCTCGCTCGCCGCGGTGCGCGACGGGCGCTGTCTCGACACCACGATGGGATTCACGCCCCTGGAGGGCCTGGTGATGGCGACCCGGTCGGGATCGGTCGACCCCGGGCTGCTCCTGTGGCTCCTGGAGCGGGAGGCGATGGACGAGCGCGCCCTCGCCGAGGCCCTCGAGCACGAGTCGGGCCTGCTGGGGCTGGCGGGCACCGCCGACATGCGGGAGGTTCTGAGTAGCGCTGCGGCGGGCGACGAGCGAGGGCGGCTGGCCTTCGACGTCTACATTCACCGCCTGCGCGGGATGATCGCCGCGATGGCGGTCGCCGCCGGAGGGATGGATGTTTTGGCCTTCACGGGCGGCGTCGGCGAGAGCTCCAGCGCGGTGCGCGCGGCGGCGGTCGAGGGTCTCTCCTTCCTGGGGATCGAGCTGGACGGCGGGCGCAACGAGAGCGTGCGGCCGGACGATCGCGTCGAGGCGGCCGAGTCCGCCGCCGCGGTGCTGGTGATCGCCGCGCGCGAGGACCTGGAGATCGCGCACCAGGTGCGCGGGTGCCTGCGATCGGGCCGCTGATCGCCGCAAACGCGGGCACGGCGAGCTGACCTGCCGGCACCCACGCGGTGATCGCGCCCGACCCGTTCGTCGCGCGCTCGAGATCGCTACAAATGAGGGAATGGAAACGGCGAGCCAGGCCGACGGGGCAACGCGTCTGTACGCGGCGACCGGCGACGAGGTTGCGCGGCTCACCGAGGGCAGCGGCCGTTGGACGGTCGAGCTCTCGCTTCGGGGCGCCGGCGCCCAGTGCCTCGCGGTCGATCCCCGCGATCCGGACACGGTCTACGCCGGCCTGCGCGAGGCCGGGGTGCGGCGCACGTCCGATGGCGGCCAAACCTGGTCCGACTGCGATTTGCCCGAGCCTGGCGTCTTCTCGCTGGCCGTGAGCGCGGCCGACGGCGCGGTCTATGCCGGCACCGAGCCGAGCAGGCTCTTTCGCAGTGGCGACGGCGGCAGGACCTGGCGGGAGCTGGAGGCGCTGCTCGAGCTGCCCTCGCGGCCCACGTGGAGGTTTCCGCCGCGGCCGTGGACCTCGCACGTGCGCTCGATCGCGCCGAGCCCACACGATCCCGAGACGCTCCTCGTCGGCATCGAGCTGGGGGGACTGATGCGCTCGACCGACGGCGGCCGCAGCTGGCAGGACCACCGGCCCGGCGCCCAGCGCGACGTCCACTGGCTCGCCTGGCACCCGCGCGCCGAGGCCCGGGCGTATGAGGCCGGGGGCGGCGGGGCCGCTTTCAGCGCGGATGGCGGCGAGACCTGGCGGGCGGCGGACCAGGGCCGCGACCGCAACTACACCTGGGCGGTGGCGGTCGACCCCGCCGATCCCGACCTGTGGTACGTCTCCGCCAGCACCGGCCCATTCGCGGCCCACGGCGGCGACGATCCCGAGGCGCGCATCTACCGGCGGCGCGACGGCGAGTGGCACGCGCTCGCGGGTGGGCTCCCGGAGCCATTGCCGGCGATGCCGTACGCGCTCGTGGCCACGGCGGGCCGCCTGTTCGCCGGCCTTGCCGACGGGCAGCTCTGGGAGAGCAGGGACCGGGGCGAGAGCTGGCGGGCCTGCGTGCTGGAAGGCGATGCGCTGACCGACCTCCGCGCTCTTTCGCTCGCGGCCGCGGGGCGATACGACGGCGCGTAGCCCGCGTTCACCGGGATTCGCAGAAGGCCCCCGCTCGTCCGCTCGTCCGGCGGGCCCGGGAGCGATCGCCCGATCGCGACGGCTGCCGTCGGGCGAACCGGCGAAGATGCAGCCTTGCGTGAGCACCGCTTCAGACGGGGCGCGGTCGCAGCCTTCGCCGCGTGCGTCATCACCGCGGGCGCCGGAGCGCTGGCCGGCTGCGGCGACCGCTCCACCTCGCCCGCGGCCGGAACGTTCACGCCGCGATCCCCCGGCATCCTGACCGTCGCAACCTCCGACGTGCCGGATCCGGGCTTCTGGGCCGGGACCCCACGCCAGCCGACCGGCGGTTTCGAGTACGAGCTTGCGAGGGCGCTGGCGGACCGCTTTGATCTGCGGTCGGTGCAGATCCGGATCGTGCGCTTCCATCGAATCGTCGCGGGGGACCTGGGCGGCGCCGACCTGGCGCTGGACCTGCTCACTCCGACCTCGCAGCGCGAGGAGAACCTCGACTTCTCCACCCCATACCTCACCGAGGCTCCGACCGTCGTCGTGCGCAGCGGAACCTCCGTCCCCGATTTGGCGACCGCGCAGGAGCTGCGCTGGGGTGCGATCGACGGGACGACGTTCGTCGACGACATCGAGACGTCGGTTGCGCCGGACGATCCCGTTCGAATCTTCGACCGCCAGCACGAGATGCTGGCCGCCCTCGAGCACGGACGGATCGACGCGGTGATGTTCGACCTCCCGCTGGCGGTAGCGATCGCCAACCAGTCGGACGGCAGGCTCGAGGCGGCGGCGCAGCTGCCGGACAAGGAGACTCTCGCCGCCGCGCTGCCCAAGGGCTCCGACAACGTCATGGCGGTCGACTCGGCGATTCGCGCCTTCATCGCCGACGGCAGCGTCGGCAGCTGGCTCGATCGGTGGGTCGGGTCGGAGGCGGCGAACGCCGAAACCGAGATTCCGCTGCTCCGCACCACCCGCTGATGGCATCCGCGCCCCTCCTGGGTTCCCTGTCGGTCTCCTCCCCCGAAGGGCCCGCGTGGGAGTTCCTGGTGCTCTTCGGTGTGGTCATCCTCGGGCCGCCGCTGATCCGGCGGGCGCGGATCCCGGGGATCATCGGCCTGATCGTCGGCGGCTACGTGATCGGCCCCTATGGCCTGGATCTGATCGGCGCCGGGAACACGACGATCCCCGAGCTCGGCCAGCTGGGCCTTCTCTACCTGATGTTCATCGCCGGGGTCGAGCTGGATCTGGCCCTGATCCGGGTGCACCGGCGGGCCGTGGTCGGCTTCGGCTTCATCACCTTCGCCTTCCCGATGCTCTTTGGGGCGACGATCGGCCTCGCCTTGGGTTGGGAGCTTGCGGCCGCGCTGCTTCTCGGTTCGCTGCTCGCCTCGCACACGCTGCTCCTCTATCCCACGATCCGGCAGGCCGGTCTCTCGACGGAAACCGGCGTCGCCACCGCCGTGGGCGCGACGGTGCTCACCGACACCGCCGCGCTGGTCGTGCTCGCCGCCGTATCCGGATCGCAGCTTGCGGGAGGCGGCCCCGGCTCGGTGGCCCTGCAGATCGTCGTCGGACTGGTCGTGCTCCTGGTGTTCACGCTGGGGGTCCTGCCGTGGCTCGCCCGCCTCGGCTTCCGCTACCTCGGCACCGACCGGGTGGTCCGGTATCTGCTCGCCTTCGCGTCGTTCCTTGCGGCCGGGACGCTGGCCGACAGCTTCGGGATCGAGCCGATCGTCGGCGCGTTCTTCGCCGGGCTCGCGCTCAATCGCCTCGTTCCCAACGAGGGCCCGCTGATGGAGCGCATCGACTTCTTCGGCTCGGCCATGTTCGTGCCGATATTCCTGGTCTCCGTCGGGATGCTGCTGCAACCGAGCGTCATGGTGGAGGGCGAGACGCTGAAGCTCGCCGGGCTGTTCATCGCCGCGGGGGTCGGGGGCAAGGCGGTGGCTGCCTGGGTGGCCCACCTGACGATGGGATTCTCGCGTCCGCAGGCCACACTCATGCTTGGGCTGACGATCCCGCAGGCGGCGGCGACGCTCGCGGCCACCGTGGTCGGCTTCAACATCGGCCTCTTCGACCAGTCGGTGGTGAACGCGGCGCTGGTGTTGATCCTCGCCTCCATCGTGTCGGCACGCTGATCGTCGAGGAGTCGAAGTCGGGGGTGGTCGTACCCGCCGGGTCGGGGCCGCAGCGGCTGGGCAAGCGGGTCCTCGTCGCCCTCGAGGACACCGCCCAGGCCCAGCTCGGTTTCCAGATCGGCGCGCGGGTCGCCGCCCCGGACGCCGGTGTCGTCCGTGGCCTGCTGGCCTGCCCGCCCGCCGAGGCCGCGTCGCGCGGGGCGCTCCTGTCCGAGCTCAGCGCCGCGGGGTTTGCGGCGGGAGTCGACGCTGAGCCGCAGCTGGCGGTCCACAGGACGCCCGCGGAGGGAATCCTCAATTTCGCCACCGCGGAGCAGGCCTCGCTGGTGCTGATCGGTCAGCGCTCGGCGGACGCCGCGTCCGCGCTGGGCACGCCGGGGGAGGCGGTGGCTGCGGCCACGCCGGTCCCGGTCGCCATCATCCTGGGGGACGTCACCAGCATCGGCGATGTCGAGCTGGTCCGCAGCCCGCGGGCGGAGCCGGGCCAGACGGCCGCCGACGCAGCCCGCCTCGCCGAGGACCTCGCCGAGCGGATCGGCGGCTCCGGGCTTCGGGTGCGCGACACCGACGGCGGCGGCTGGCTGACCCAGCTTCGGCCGGGGCAGCTCTCGATCGCCCCGGCGACCTCCTGGCAGCTCATGGCCTCCTCGGACCCGCCGCCGGGCACGGCGGTGATGATCGTCCTGGAGCCTGGCGCGCCGTGGAAGCAGGACGGCGACGAGTCGCTGGTTTGAGGTTTCCGGGCCCGGGGCCGCGGTAAAGCCGGGCGGGCTCCTTCAGCTCGGCGATCACCTGCCGCCGCCTTGCGCCGGCGCCTCAGATCGGGCGCTTGCGCTGAGCCGGCACGCGCTCCTTCGGCTGCGATGGCGGATCGCGCGGCTTCAGCGGGGGGATCGGCCGGGTCACCGGCTTGCCGGAGGCGAGCGTGATCTTGCGGCGATCGTGGGTGACCTCGAGCGGCTCGCCGGCGGTGAGCGAGTAGGTGGCCTCGGCTTGCGTCACCTCGACCCGCAGGCGGCGGCCCCGGAAGGAGACGCCGAAGCAGATGCGGGTCAGCTCGGGGGGCAGGCGCGGGCGGAAGGAGAGCCTGCCGCCGTGGTCGCGCATGCCGCCGAAGCCCGCCACGGCGACGAGCCAGGTGCCGGCGAGCGAGGCGGTGTGGAGGCCGTCGCGGGTGTTGTGCTGGAGGTCGTCGAGGTCGATCAGGGCGGCCTCGCCGAAGTAGTCGTAGGCGAGGTCCATGTGGCCCACCTCGGCGGCCACCACTGCCTGGATGCAGGCCGAGAGCGATGAGTCGCGCACGGTGAGGGCCTCGTAGTAGTTGAAGTTGCGCAGCTTCTCCTCGTCGCTGAAGGCGTCGCCGCGGTGGAGCATGGCCATCACCAGGTCGGCCTGCTTGATGACCTGCTTTCGATACAGGTCGAAGTAGGGGTAGTGCAGCATCAGCGGGTAGTGGTCGGCGGGCGTGGAGTCGAAGTCCCAGCGCTGATGGCCGGTGAAGCCCTCGGACTGTGCGTGGACGCCGAGGTCTGAGTCGTACGGGACGACGATGTCGTCGGCGGCGTCGCGCCATGAGGCGGCCTCCTCGACCTCGGCGCCGAGCTTCGCCGCCTCGTCGGGGTAGCGGGCGACCGCGTCGGCAGCGGCGCGCAGGTTACGCTGCGCCATCAGGTTGGTGTAGACGTTGTTGTCGGCGATCGAGCTGTACTCGTCGGGCCCGGTGACGCCGTCGATGCGAAAGCGCCCCTCCTTGTCGTGGTGGCCGAGCGAGCGCCACAGGCGCGCGGTCTCGACCAGGATCTCCAGGCCGCAGTCGGCCTCGAACTTGGTGTCCCCGGTGGCGTCCTGGTAGCGGATGACCGCGTCGGCCACGTCGGCGTTGATGTGGAAGGCGGCCGTCCCGGCCGGCCAGTACGCGGAGCATTCGTGGCCGTCGATCGTGCGCCAGGGGAAGGTCGCGCCCTCGAGGCCCAGCACGCGCGCGCGCTCGCGGGCCAGGTTCATGGTGGAGTGGCGCCACTCCAGCGCGTCGGCGACCGCGCCGGGGAGCGTGTAGGAGAGGACGGGGAGGACGAACGTCTCGGTGTCCCAGAAGGTGTGGCCGTCGTATCCCGGGCCCGTCAGGCCCTTGGCGGGGATCGCCCGCTGCTCGGCCCGCGCGGCCGCCTGCAGGCAGTGGAACATCGAGAAGCGCACCGCCACCTGCAGCTCGGTGTCGCCCTCGATCTCCACGTCGGCGCGCTCCCAGAAGTCGTCCAGGTACTCGCGCTGGCCCTGGCACAGGCCGTCCCAGCCGGTGTGGGTCGCCTCCGCGCTGGCCGCGCGCACCTGGTCGCGCACCGCCGGCAGCGAGCGCTGGCCCGACCAGCCGTAGGCGACGAACTTGACCACCCGAAGCCGCTCGCCCTTGGGGATGTCCGCGGCGACCGTAACCCGCGCCTCGTCGTCGAGGCTCTCGTGGGTCGAGTCGGTGCCGGCCGGACCGTCGATCACGTGGTCCATCGCGGCGGCCATCAGGAGCTTGCTGGCCTTGGTGGAGTGGGCGAGGAGGGCGGCCTGGTCGCGCGACAGCGCGGTCTCGCTGTGCAGCGGGTTGGCCAGCGCGGCGGCGGCGCGAGGGTCGGCCGCGTGGACGGGCAGGGGCTCGTTGGCGACCAGCTCCGACTGGACGACCACCCGCAGCGGACCGTCCACGGGCTCGACCTCGTAGGAGATCGCCGCCACCGCGCGCTGGACGAACGACACGAGCCGCGTGCTGGTGACCCGCACGCACCCGGAGGCGGGGGAGAGCCATTCGGCCGTTCGCCGCAGCACCCCCGCCCGCAGGTCGAGCACCCGCTCGTGGTTCTTGAGCTCCCCGTAGCGCAGGTCGAAGGGCTCGTCGTCGACCAGCAGGCGAATGATCTTGCCGTTGGTGACGTTGAGGACGGTCTGCCCCGACTCCGGGAACCCGTAACCCGCCTCCGCGTAGGGGAGGGGCCGCACCTCGTGGAAGCCGTTGAGGTAGGTGCCCGGCAGCCCGTGCGGCTCGCCCTCGTCGAGATTGCCGCGCAGCCCGATGTGGCCGTTGGACAGCGCGAAGATGGACTCCGACTGGGCAAGCCGGTCGAGGTCCAGCCCGGTCTCGCGTATCGCCCAGGGCTCGAGCTGAAACTGGGACTGAGTGAGCATCAGGCGCTCTGGTCGTCGAGGAGCTCCGCGAGGTCCTCGACGACGATGTCGGCTCCGTGCTCGCGCAGGGCGTCGGCCTGCCCCACGCGGTCGACGCCGACCACGCAGCCGAAGTCGCCGGCGCGCCCCGACTCCACTCCCGCCAGGGCGTCCTCGAACACGACGCACCGCTTGGGCTCGGACCCCAGCATCTCGGCGGCCTTCAGGTAGGTGTCCGGCGCGGGCTTTCCCTTCAGGTGCTCGCGCTCGGCGACCACGCCGTCCATGCGGACCTCCAGGTAGTCCTCGATCCCCGCCGCGGCCAGCACGTCCTTGCAGTTGGTGGACGAGGAGACGACGGCGCGGCGAAGCCCGGCCTCCTTGACGGCCTCGAGGTACTTCACCGAGCCCTCGTAGGGCTCGACCCCCTGGTCGTGGATCAGCTTGAGGACGATCTCGTTCTTGCGGTTGCCCAGGCCGTCGACCGTCTCGGCGTCGGGCGGGTCGTCGGGGGTTCCGCGCGGCAGGTCGATCCCCCGCGACTCCAGGAAGGACTGCACGCCCTCGTAGCGGGGCTTGCCGTCGACGTAGGCGTCGTAGTCCTCGTGGGGGTCGAACGGCACGAACTCGGTGCCCTCGCGCTCGGCCCGCTCCTTCAGGTAGGCGTCGAACATCTCCTTCCAGGCCGCCGCGTGGACCTTGGCGGTCTGGGTCAGCACCCCGTCCAGGTCGAACAGGCAGGTGTCGACGCCGTCTGGCAGACCGAGCATCACGGGGAGCCTATGCGAGTCGCTCGCGTCGATCCCTGACGTTCAAACGCCGGTCCGCGGGGTTTGGTGGATTGGGGACGCTATGGCGTACCTCAGATCCCAAAACCTTCGTGGCGGGGCTAGGGAGCCCTCGATGCCTCCGCGACGCTCGGCCGCTCGGCCCGGCCGGCCTCGGCGACGAAGCCCTCGCGCCAGCTCGCGTACCTCGGCTCCCAGCCCAGCTCGCGCTTTGCCTTCGCGTTCGACGACCCGCGGATGCTGGTCATCATCGACACGGGGACCTCGCCCGCCAGCAGCCGGCCCAGCCAGGACGGCACGCGGCGCGGCGGCTTGGCCCCGAGCACCTCAGCCAGATACGGGAGCCACTCCGCGGCGGGTGCGGGGTCGTCGTCGACGATGTTGTAGATGCCCGGCGCGCCGTGATCGAGCGCCGCGACGGTTCCGGAGGCGGCGTCGCCGGTGTAGACGAACGACCACACGCCGGCGCCGTCGCCGACGACCGGGAACCGGCGCTTGCGGATCAGCTCGAGCGCGTCGCTCGACAGCGCGCCGGTGTCCGGCCCGTACAGGCCGCCGTAGCGAAGCACCAAGCCCTCGAGGCCCTCGGCGGCCGGCACGACCTTCTCGAGGTGGTGGAACGCCGCCATCGACTCACGCTGCCACTTCGGCGGGTCGGGGTCGAGGGGATCCTCCTCGGTCTTGACCGCGCCGCCCTGGCGGGCGTTCGGCCAGCCCGCGTAGCTCTGGACGATCAGCCGCCGGGCGCCGGACCGCTGCGCCGCGCGGATCAGGTAGTCGGTTCCCCTGGTGCGCAGCTGGTTCGTGGTCGCGAAATAGCGGTCGAAGTGGCGCAGGTCCAGCTTGCCGGCGAGCCCCGTCATCTCGTGGATGACCACCTCGGGCTGCGCGCGGTGCACCGCCTCGGTCATCGCGCCCTCGTCGAGCCCGTCGGCGATCGCGGGCTCGGCGCCCATCGCCTGCACCTCCTCGGCGCCCTTCGAGGACCGCGAGGTCGCGACGACCTCGTGTCCTGCGGCGACGAGCTGGGGGACCAGCTGCACGCCGATCGCTCCGGTTCCTCCCGCGACGAAGACCTTCATCTTGCCTCCTCCATTCGATTGGCGAGCGCCTCGGCCAAGCGCCGAAGCGCCCTGTCGTTCGCGCGGCCCACGACCGACCGCGTGATCGGCGCCATGAGCCGCTCGGAAATTGGTGCCTCGAGCCACGCCAGCTCGAAGGTGATCCGGGTGCCGCCGCCCGGCGCGTCCTCGAGGACGTCCAGGAAGTCGAAGACCTCCTCGCGCGGCTGCGGAACGGTGACTGTGGCGGTGACCGGCTTCACGAGCGCCTCCTCTCGGTCAACCTCTCTCAAGGAGATTCCAGCACTCCGCGCTCGAGCTCGCCGTCCGCCTCACGCGCGACCTCGACCCGGCGCGGCGCGCGCCAGACGACGAACAGCGACAGCAGCTCCGGCGGCGACGCCGAGGCGCATCCTCCGCCGGACCGGTGGGTGGACGGACGGTATTGACGGGGCACACCGGGTGAGGGACAATTCGGTGGCCGGGAAAGGCCGGCGCCACGGGGCCGTGCCCGGATCCCAGCAGCTTTTTACCCCGGCTCGATCCAAGGTTCCTGCTCGGGTGCAAAAGACCAACCGTGAGGCGCGGTGAGGCGTCCGCCGGCCCCGATGGCGTCCGGTTCTGCCGTGGCGGCGGGTCAGCGAGCGGCGGCGAGTCGTCGGCTCAGCCGGTGGCGGCGAGGGTGGAGTCGATCGCCGTATGCACGGCTGATTCCACACTCGATCCGTTGTTGTGGCTAGGCCGCCGCCTCCGCGCCCTCGGGGAGCATGCCGACGATGCGCATGAAGGTGAGGACATCCCACTGCGCCCAGGCCTCGACGATCTTGCCGTTCTCGTCGAAGCGGTCGATGCCGATTCCATGGATCGGGTCACCCTTCTCGTGAGTCGGCTGCCGGCCCATGAACTCGTTCTCGAACGTGCCCTGGCCACTCCAACGGATGACGACCTTGTCGCCCGCTGCGAAGACGTCCTCGACGGTGAAATCCAGGTCGGGGAATGCCGCCTTGTACTCGGTGATCCGCTGCTTGACGCCGTCCAGGCCCTGATCGCCCTGGATGGGATCGTGATCGACGAAACCCTCCGCGCACAACTCGTCGAGTACCTCGATCCGGCCCTCCCCGAATCCCTCCTCGATCACGCGTCTCGACGCCTCGATGTTCGCCTGGCCCATGCCGGTCTCCTTGCAGTAGCTCGCCGACCGACCCTACGCCCGCGGGCCCGCTGTCGCAAGGCCGGGTCGGTCAGGCGAAGTGCTCGACCAGCCGCGCGGTGTACCAGTCCGGCCAGGGCTCGTCGGGCGACGCGTCCGTGTAGTCGCGGTCGAGCTTCACCAGCATGTAGGTGAGCTCGCTGCGAACCGGCTTCGTGCCCAGGAGGTCCGGAAGCTCCGAGTGGGCGGTCAGCCAGTCCGAGTACCACGACGCCCAGTCGGGGTCCTCGCCGTCGGTGATCCGGAAGACGATGTGATGGGTCTCGCCGGCCTCGTGCAGCAACTCGCTGATCTTCTTGGCGGAATCGTTCATGCGACAACCGACCATACCGCGACCACGGACAGGAGGAGGACTCCCGGCCACCTGAGCGCAGGCCATAGAGTCCGGAGTGGCTCGTCCGCCGGCACAGGTCATCCGGCGGGCGCGAGCACGCACTTCGATCGATCCAGGAGGAGTAACTCGTGAACATCGGCATCGGACTTCCCACCACGGTCCTCGGGATCAATCGCGACGCACTGCTGACGTGGGCGCGGCGCGCGGAGGAGCGAGGGTTCTCCTCGCTCGGGGCCATCGACCGCATCGTCTACGGCAACTACGACCCGCTGGTCGCGTTCGCCGCAGTCGCCGCCGTCACGGAGCGCATCCAGCTGACCAGCGACATCCTCCTCGCCCCGGTGCGCGGCAACGGTGCCGTGCTCGCGAAGCAGGCGGCGACGATTGACAGCCTCTCGGAGGGCCGGCTGACGCTCGGGCTCGCACTCGGCGCCCGCGAGGACGACTACGAGGCCACCGGGACCCCCTGGGGCGAGCGCGGCAGGCTGTTCGATCGGGAGCTCGACGAGATGAAGCGGATCTGGGCGGGAGAGGAGCGCGGGGCCGCCGGCGCCGTCGGCCCGCCGGCCGCTCGCGAGGGTGGCCCCGAGCTGGTGATCGGCGGCGGCGTGGAGGCCTCGATCCGCAGGGTGGTTCGCTACGGCGACGGCTGGACGATGAGCGGCGGCACGCCCGAACAGTTCAAGGAGCTTGCCGGACGAGTCAACGAGGCCTGGTCGGAGGCAGGCCGAGACGGCACGCCCCGGCTGATCGCACTCTGTTACTTCGCGCTCGGCGACGGCGCCAAGGAGGCCGCCGAGCGCAGCATCGGGGACTACTACGGCTGGCTGGGCGACGAGCTCGCCGGACAGATCGTGGCCAGCGCGGCGACTGACGAGGGCACGGTGCAGGCCTACCGCGACGCATTCGCGGACGCCGGCGCCGACGAGCTGATCTGCTTCCCGACCTCGACCGACCCCGCGCAGGTGGACCTGCTGGCCGACGCGGTGCTGTAGGAGCCCCCGGCGGGCCTCGACCCGGCCGGCGGCGGTCCCCGGTTGCGGCCTGAAACTCGCTCGCAGCGGAAATGTTGTGAGCGTCCCATGAGTGTCCGTCCCGAGCGTTGTTAACATGCCGCGACCTTCGAGCTGAGTCCCCGCCACATACCGCGGGGATCGGGGGACCCGAGTCGTTCGGGGCGAATCGCGGCGGGACTGCCGCGTAGCGCCAGCTCTTCGGCGCGAGCCCGTCAGCTAACCCCGTAAGCAACCGGGAGAGGAACGCGTGCGAGGAGGCCGCCTCCGCCGCGAGGTGGAATTCGTTTGTGGTGATCGCCTGGTCCCATCGGGACCCGCGTCGGCGATCGATCGGTAGCCAGGACCGCCCTCGGGCCGTGCGCACCCGCGGCCCGAGGGCGGGGCAGAGGCAGGCAGGGCCCGCGGGGGCCGCGGATGCGGCCCGTGGCCCCCGTGCGCGCGCGAAGATGCAGTTGGTCGGCCATGAGCCGGCCAGCTGCATTCTCGATCGTCTACGTCTCGTCCTCGGCGTCCGGGTCCAGCTCGACGTCCTGGTTCCACTGGAACACCTCCACGGTGTCGCCGCGGATCGCGTGGATGGTGCCGGTGGCGTGGGCCGGACCCTTCTTGAACTTCCGGTGCGGGTCGGTGGGCCGGACCTCGAGCATCCACTCGTCCTCCGGCGCCTCGAAGTTCGGCGGGGAGCTCGCGGTCCCCACGAGCTTCTCGCCTTTCTGCGTTAGCGTGATCGTGACGATGGCCTCCGTCTCATCGGAGCCCCAGTCGAGCTCCCCGCAGGCCTTCGCCACTCCGTTCTCGATCCCCATTGGTGAGTCGAATGCAGACCGCATAACTGAACCTCCTGGTCTCGCAGCGTCCGCTCAGGCAGGGACGAGAACCTCGAGTGCCGAGCTGGCGCGTTGAGCACCGATCTTGTTTTGCTTTAGCTCGTACAGCGCGATCGCATCGCGCATCGCTTGAGCCGCCGCCTCTCCTTCTCCGGCCATCCGGTGCACCTCTCCCTGCGACAGCAGCGCGTCCGCATGATCGCAGGGCCAGTCCGTCTGTGCTGCCAGGTCCACCGCCTCGACGCTGATCCGCTTCGCCTCCGCGAACTCCCCGCCTCGCGCCAGCAGCTGTGCCCGAACGGTCCGCCAGACGATCTGGGCGGAGACGTCGTCATCCGCCGCCGCCTCCTCCGCCTCGCGGGTGCAGGCCCAGGCCTCATCCACGCGCCCCTGCTCGGCAAGCACCTGGGCCAGCATCGCCGCGGTGTCGGCGAGCAGGGCCTTCTCACCCATCTCCGCCAGGCGCTCGTAGCCGGCGCGCAGAGTGGCCTCGGCGCCGGCTGCATCGCCCGCGACCCGTGCCACGTAGGCCTCGTGATGGGAGACGGCGGTGTGCATCGTCACACCGAGGTCGTCGAGCGTCGCGTTCGCCTCGGCGATCAATCGGCGGGAGGCCTCGAACTCCCCGCGCATGGCGTGGAGGGCGGCGAGTGGGTGGAGCATCATCGCCTGGGCGCGGGAGCGGTCCCGGAGCCGCGCGCGGATGCTCTCGCAGCGCGAGATGGCCTGGGGGACCGGTGTCGGTCCGGCAAGCGCGGAGGAGGCCAACCACATCAACGCATCCGACCAGCCCCTTTCGTCCTGCGCGCGGCGAGAGTGCTCGGCGGCCCGCTCCCATGCGTCATCGGCGCTCGCCGAGCGCGCCTCGATCCAGTGGACGAGACCGCGCAGCCGCCACAGCCGAGCAAGCCCGAGGTCGTCGCTCGCGGCCTCGAGAGCGTCCCGTAGCGTGTCGAATCGCTTGCGCACCTCGCCGGCGCCGGCCTCGGTGTCCACCTGGAGTTGCAGCACCAGCCGGGCGACCGTCGCGTGCGCCTGGGCTCGGGAATCGTCGCGGCGCGTGGCCGCGTCGACGGCCGAGTCCAGCACCCGCTCGGCATCAGCCAGGCGGCCCACCTCGGTCAGCGCCGATCCCAGCTCGGGCGTGAGCAGGCCGAGCATGCCGTCGTCGTCCGGCAGGAGAGCGGTCGCGCGCTCCAGCAGGTTGATGGCCGCCGGCATGTCGTCGCGCGCCAGCGCCGTGCGCCCGGCGCCCCCGAGGTGGTCGGCTCCCCGAGACGCGAGTGGGCGGTATCGCTCCCGCGCGGCTGGCTCCAGCTCCAGATGACAATGCAGCGCCTGCTCCAAGTGGTAGCCGGCGAGCTCCTCGTGGTCACCGAGCTCGTAATCCGACCGGTGCTCGAGCCAGGTCGCGTGGCGCTCGTGCAGCTCGGCCCGCATCCGCTTGGGAATCACGTTGTAGGTGGCATCGCGGATCAGGATGTGGTCGAAGCGGTAGCCGCGCTCGTTGGCGAACACCGAGCGCCCGGGACGGATCAGACCCCGTCGGCCCAGCGCGTCGAGGGCGGCATCGAGCTCGCCTCGGTGCGGGTCGGGGACGAGCTCGGCCACGGCGTTGCGATGAAACGTGCGTCCCTCGACGGCCGCACCTTCGATCACGGCCCGCTCGGCATCCGGGAGCCGGTCGATTCGCGAGGTGAGAACGGCCTGGATCGTCAGCGGAATGGCGGACTCGTCGCCCGCCTCGGCGCGCATTGCGACCATCTGCTGAAGGAAGAACGGATTGCCCTCGGCCGCCGCGAGCAGCCGTCCCCGGTCCTCGCTCTCCAAGTCGGATCCTCCGGGCAGCCGGGAGAAGAGCGTGTCGGCCTCGGCCGGGGACAGCGGCTCGAGAGCCAAGGTGGTCGCCCGCTCGCCAGCGGCCTCGGCCCAATCGGGATGCGCATGACCGAACTCGGGACGGGCGAGGCAGACGAGAAGCAGGGGAACGCCGGCGGCAATCGACGCGACGTGCTGGAGGAGGTCCAGGAGGCTGGGCTCGGCCCAGTGTATGTCCTCCGCCACCACGACCAACGGGCGGTCTCGTGCCATCTGCTCCAGCAGCTTTCGCACGCCCCACCGCGCCTCCTCGATCGAGACGGTGCCCGGTGTGAAGCCCGCGGCCCGGCAGACCCGCGCCGCGATCAGCTCCGATTCCTCGCTGGGCGAGTCGCCGCCGACGAGCCTCGCCACTGCGGATTCGCTTGGAGCTCCGGCGAGGGCTCGCACGATCTCCGCGACGGGCCAGTAGGTGATTCCGTCGCCGTACGGAAGGCAGCGCCCGACCGCAGTCGTGGCTTCATCGCTGATGTCGGCGAGCAGCGCCCGAATCAGTCGGGACTTGCCGATTCCAGCCGGACCCAGAACGGTCACCAGGCGGGGCTCGCGCGCCGCCCCTGCCTCGGCGAAGGCCCGGCGGAGGACGCCGAGCTCGCGTTCGCGCCCGACGAACGGTGGGGCCGGCCGCGCCACTCCCTCGGCCCGCTCGGAGCGCACCGACACCAATTTCCACGCCTCGACCGGCAGCGACTTGCCCTTGAGGGTCAGGTGGTCGACCGGATCGAGCTGCGCGACGCCGCCCAAGAGCTTCGCGGTTTCCCCGCCGACGAGCACCTCTCCGGGTGCCGCCGACGCCTCCAGGCGTTGCGCGACGTTGACGGCGTCGCCCACCGTCGAGAGGTCGCCGCCCGGGGCGCTTCCAACCACGACCTCGCCCGTGTTCAGGCCGGTGTGGATCTCCAGTCGCACGCCCCAACGATCCGCGAGCTCGTCATTCAGATCGCCGAGCGTCTCGCCAAGCTCGAGCGAAGCCCGCGCCGCCCGTAGGGCGTCGTCCTCGTGCACGACCGGCACCCCGAACACGGCCATCACCGCGTCCCCCATGTACTTCTCGACGGTGCCGTCGTGGCGCGCGATGATTCGCCGCGTCTCGTCGAACCAGCGGCTCATGAGCTGCTGCAACGACTCGGGGTCGAGCCGCTCCCCCAGCGTCGTGAAGCCGGTCACGTCGCAGAACAGGACGGTGACCATCTTGCGGGCGGTGGTGGGCGTCGAGGCCGGAGACAGCGAGAGCCCGCACTGCGCACAAAACGTCGCCTCGTCCCTGGTCGGCTCTCCACACCGGGCGCACGCCCGCATTGGCCAAGTGTAAGCCCCGCCGACCGCCCCGAGCGGCCGCGCCGAGTCCCGCTGGACGATTTGGTCAGTCGCCTTCGATGCGGCGTCGAAACGACTCGGCGGGCTCGACGGTCGCACCGGCGAGCCGGGCTCGGTCTGCGAGCCAGCGGTCCGACGTGACCACGCGAACCCTCCCGGGGTCCTCATCGGCCTCGAGGCGTCGCGCAATCTCGTCGTCCGCTGAGTTGGGCCGCGGGCGGGGGGCGTGGGCGACCTCGATCACCGTCGAGCGGATCGGCGGCCGGGGCGGCTGCTCGAAGACCACGGTGACGTCATCGCCGCTCTCCGCCACCCAGCGCTCGAGCAGGTCGACGAGGCGGACCATCGCCGCGTGCCGGTCCTTCCACCACCCGTCGGGCCGGGTCCCGATCACGTTCATGCCGTCAACGACGTAGCGCATGGGACATGGCAGCCTACGGTCTCGGGGTAGGCGTCCAGGAACACGTCAACTTGTGCCGACAACGAGAATTCGTCGGCACAAGTCCAGGAACACGTCAACTTGTGCCGACAACGAGAAATTGTCGGCACAACTTGCGGGGTACCCGGTTGGGGCCCGGGAGGCCCGGGAGGCCCGGGATGCTCGGGAAGGCCGGGAAGGTCGGGAAAGGCCGGGAAGCTCGGTGGGTGCGCGGGCGCGCGGGGTCGGCCGAAGGGGTCGCTCACGTAGATCGGGATCCACAGCAAGACGAGGTAGGCTCGGGGGTGCTCATGGACGAGATGCAGGAGAAACTCGACGAAGTCCTGGTGGGCGATCGCGAACGCTGGCAGGGCGGCCCGCCGCACGAGCTGTTCAAGCGCATGCGCTCCGAGTGCCCCGTTCACTGGTCGGACGGGATCACGGAGTATCCGGAGGAGGCCGGGTACTGGTCGGTGACTACGGCCGACGATGTCCACGAGGTCAGCCACGACTGGCAGACGTACTCGTCGGAGCGAGGCGGCATCACCGCGCTGACCAACGCGATCATGCCGCTCGAGCTCATCCAGTCGATGTTCATCGGCATGGACCCCCCGAAGCACGACCGGCTCAAGATGCTCTTCCAGCGCGGCTTCACGCCGAAGCGCATCGCCGAGCACGAGGACGCGATCCGGGAGATCACGGTCGGAGTTCTCGACCGGCTGGGGGACCGCGAGGGATGCGATCTGGTCACGGAGGTCGCGCAGCCCGTCGTTTCGCGTGTCATCGGCAGCTTCATGGGCATCCCGCCCGAGGACGACGAGATCTGGGCGCGGCTGATGAACGCGACGCTCGGCGCGGGCGATCCGGACCTCAATCCGGAGGGGACGGAGAACGTGATGCAGCAGGAGGTGCCCGAGATCTTCGAGCGCTGCCGCCAGCTGATCGCCGAGCGCCGCGAGAATCCAACCGACGATCTGACGAGCGTCCTCGTGCACGCGGAGATCGACGGTCAGAGCCTCGAGGAGCACGAGATCGTGATGGGCTTCTTCCTCCTCATGGCCGCCGGCAACGACAGCACGAAGGCGACCTACTGCAGCGGCATGCTGGCGCTGCTGGAGAATCCCGAAGAGCGCCGACGGCTGCTGGACGATCCGTCGCTGATCCCCAGCGCGGTCGAGGAATCCCTGCGCATGTTCCCGGCGTTCGCCCACTTCCGCCGCACGGCCACTCGCGACGTCGAGCTCGACGGTCAGACGATCCGGGAGGGCGACAAGGTCGTCATGTGGTACGTCTCCTCGAACCGGGACGAGTCGCGCTACGAGGAGCCGGATCGCTTCGACGTCGCCCGCAATCCCGAGCACCAGGCGTTCGGGGCCGGCGGCCGCCACTTCTGCCTGGGCACCGCGCTCGCGCGGCTGGAGCTGCGCATCCTGCTCGAGGAGACGCTGACCCGCTTCCCGCGGATGGAGCTGGCGGGGAGCGCCGAGTACGTCGAGTCGCCATTCGTCAACCAGCTGAAGACGCTGCCGGTGCGGCTGCGGCCGTAACGGCTCTAGAGCCGCGCCTTCAGCCAGCCAGCCCGCACGCTCCCCGAGCGGATGCGCTGCGGATGGTCGCCCACCTTGACCCGGGCGATCTCCTTGCGCTTGCGGTACCGGATGACCGATATCCGGTCGCTGCCGCTCCACGAGACGTAGCACTTGCGCCCGTTGCGGCTGGTGGTCGACCAGTACGGCTTCTCGCCGCCGTGGATGATCTTGCGCTTGAGCGTCTTGCGGGAGACGATCGCGGCGTAGTCGTCCATGGTCCCGGCGACGCACAGCTTGTCTCCCCGACCGTTCATCGCGATCCCGTGGTGCGCTGAGTCCAGCAGGTACTGCTCGCGCGGTACGTCGGTGCGGATCGGAAGGGGAACCACCCGCCGCACGCGGTCCCTGTCGAGGTTGTACTCGACGAAGCCGTGGAAGAAGGAGACCTGGAAGTAGACCCAGTGCTCGTTCGGCGCGAGTGCCATTGGGCGCACTGCCGAGCTCATGTCCGGATAGCCCGCCTCCTCGAGCTTCCTACCCATGTCGATCCTCTTCAGCACCTTGAAGCTCTTCGCGTTCACGACCTCGAACCAGCGCTTGCCCTTGCTCGTCTCCAGCGCCGGGTCGTCGGTCGGCGTGTAGACCCGGCCGATGCTGGCGTGGTAGATCTGCGAACCGTCCTTGGAGTAGGTGTTCTCGTGAGGCGAGTCGCCCGAGGGGAACTCGCCGAGCTCCTTCCCGGTGCGGGTGTCGAGGACGTGAACGACGTTCGCGGTCGAGTCCGAGACCGCCACCTGCTTTCCGTCGGGCGAGAGGCCCATGTGGTCGGAGCGGTAGCCGTCCATCCCAAAGCGCCACGCGATCTTTCCGGTGGCGAGGTTGATTCCGACCACGTCCGCCAGGCTCGGCCGCGAGACGATCAGCAGCCGCCCGTCGGGCGTCGAGTACATGTCGTCGACCAACTGGTCGTGGCCCTCCCCGATCGCCTGGCGGATGGCGAGGTAAAACACCAGCTTGTCCGGGTGCGTGTAGATGTCCAGCAGGCGCTGCTGGAGGTCGGGCACGATGTTGATGCGAGTCACCCGCTTGTAGTGGGCGCGCGGGTAGATGACGTCGGCGGTGCCGTCCCAGTTGTTGCCGACGAAGACGACGCGCTTGATGTGACTCCCGGCAGCTCCCTTCGCGGCTGCCTGCGACGCAGGCAGCATCAGCGCCGCGGCGAGCGCGGCGATGACGAGCACGATCGTCCTCCGTGACCCCGACACGCCGAAGACCATAGGGACGCCGAAGGGCCTGCGCGCCGGTTCGCCGGACCCGGCGGCGGCTAGCGGTGGCCCGGGGTTGCGTCCAGGAAGACCTCGGTGACGTCGGGCACCACCTCGCGCAGGCGCTCGTCGATGTCCGTCGAGATCCGCTCGATCCGCTCCGCGTCGATGTCGTCTCGCAGGTCCAGGCGTGCCGTGACCAGCAGGGCGCTGGGTCCGAGCACCATGGTCAGGAGCTCCTCGACCTCGACCACCTCGTCGTAGGCCTCGATCGTCCGCTCGAGCGCCTCGCGCTCCTCAGGCAGCGCTGCGGAGCCGATCAGCATGTGCTTGGCGTCGCGGCCCATCCAAAACGCCACCGAGACGAGGAGCAGCCCGATCAGGACCGAGGCCATCGGGTCCCACAGCACAAGGCCGGTGAGCTCGTTCAGCGCGATGCCCGTTGCGGCGAGGGCGATTCCGATCAGCGCGACCGTGTCCTCGAACAGAACCATCTTCACGTTCGGGTCGCGGCTCTCTCGCGCGAACCTCCAGAGCGGCTTTCCGGCCTCGCGGGCCTCGCCGCGCGTCTGGCGAAACGCTCGCACCCACGAGGTCCCCTCCGCCAGGAACGAGATGCCGAGCACGGCATAGGCGACGAGGAAGCCCTCGCTCTCTCCACCCCCCGTGGCCAGCTCGAAGCCCCCGAATCCGATGGCGAAGATCGCCCCGGCGAGAAACATCCCCACCGCGGCCATGAACGTCCACAGGTAGCGCTCCTGCCCGAAGCCGAACGGGCGGTCCGGCGTCGGCTCGCGCTTGCCGAGCTGGATCGAGACCAGCAGGAAGCCCTGGTTCGTCGTGTCGGCGAGGGAGTGCGCGGCCTCCGCGAACATCGCGGCGGATCCGCTCAAGAGCCCGCCGCCAAGCTTGGCGACGGCGATCAGGGCATTCGCCCCCAGCGCGATGAGGACCGTCCTGCGGCTGTCGCCCGAGTCGCGCACCCGTTTCAGGCTGCGGCGGCTCACGGGCCGGGCTCGCGAGTCGCTGCGCGCCCCTGGATCCCGCCGCGCTGCGGCGGCCGCCGGTGCGCTCCCCTCCGTCATGCGCTCCCACTACCCGCCTGGAGCGGCTCATACTCTGCGCCGGCGCAGGATTCAGGTTGCGCCGGCCTGCTGCCGATAGTGATTGCGTGAATGGGAGTGCCGCCCCCCGCGTGTCGAGCCTGCGCCGCCGGCGCGGGCGACTCACCACGCTACTGGAGGCGCTCTCGGCGGATTCCCTTCACGACGCTCGATGGGCTCGCGGTGCCCAGCGCGAGGAGCGGGCCCGCCGGCTCGACGGCCTGCTCGCGGGCTCGGGAATCCAGCTGCTGAGCGATCGGCCCGTGCCAGGCGCCCGCACGACCGTGGACCACCTGGCGATCGGCCCCCGGGGCGTCACCGTGATCGACGCCGCCCACGAGCGTGGCAGGGCCCGCATCGTCGAAGGCCGGCTGCTCGTGGACGGCGCCGATCGCACCAAGCTCGTCCGCGACGTGCTGCGCCAGATCGAGGTGATCCGGCTCGGGCTCGCCGCCTCGCCGAGCACTCCCGTGAACGGGGCGGTCTGCTGGGTGGAGCCCGATGGCCTGCCCCGCCTGCGCAAGCTGACCCTCGACGGCGTCCTGATCGACGGTCCGCGGGCCATCGCGGAGGAGCTTCGCCGTCCGGGCCCCGTGTCGGCCAAGCGGGCGCGCCAGATCGCCAATGTGCTGGACCGCCGCCTCCCCGCGCGCATGCGGTAGGCGCGGATTTCGCGACGAGATCCGCGAGGGCGCCGCCGCCATCGCGGCGGGCTGAGCAGCCGCCGGCGGATTAGAGGCTGTCCAGGACCTCCTGCGCGGCCCGCTTGCCCGAGCGGACGGCGCCGTCCATGTAGCCGTTCCAAAAGGTGGATGTCTCGGTTCCCGCCCAGTGGATCTTCCCGACGGGCTCGCGGATCGCCGAGCCGAGCTCGGTGAGCGTGCCCGGGCCCGCGATCGCAACCGGGCAGCCGCGCGTCCAGGTCATCTCGGCCCAGTTGGTCTCGAAGTACTTGCGGGGGTGCGAGGCCTGCGCGCCGAAGTACTTGCGGAAGTTGGCGAGAAGCGCCTGGCGCCGGCCGGAGTCCGACATCGCCTGGAACCGGCGCGCCTCGTTGCCGCCGATGAACCCGAACACCACGCCCTTGGACGCGTCGTGCGGCGAGTCGTCGAACGTCGTGTTGGCCGGCCCGTCGTAGGAGACCGCGCTGCCGTTGAGGCCGCTATGGCGCCAGAACGGCTCGTCGTAGACGGCGGTGGCCTTGATCAGCGAGCCCTGCGGCAGGCGCTGGGTGAGCTGGTCACGCAGCGCCGGCAGCTTGGGGTGGTAGGTGATGCGTGCGGCGAGGGTGGGGGGCACGGCGACGATCACCCGCTTTGCCCGCACCTCGAGCTTGCGGCTGTGGACGGTGAGGTGAGCGCCGTGGTGCGAGATCCTGCGGACCGGGGCTCGCAGCACGACGCGGTCGCCCAGCTCGCGGGCCATCCTCAGGCACACTCGTTGCGAGCCGCCCGCCAGTCGCCACATCTGGGCGCCGTCGCGGGTGTTGAAGTTGCGCTCGAAGGTCCCCGGGTTGTCCTCGTTGCCCGACGCGGCGATGTAGAAAAGGACGAAGAGAAGCGAGAGGTCGGAGGGCTCGGAGCCGAAGATCGCGCGGGTGGCGATCGAGACCAGGTCGATGAACTGCTGGTTGTCGCTGTTGTCGCGCAGCCACGTCGCGAGCGTCTGCCGGTCCCATTCGGTCGCGTTCGGGGCCTCCCAGGGGGCCTCGACGGGCACCTCGGTCGACATCCGGTCGAGCGCCACCACCGCGCGGGCCAGGTCGGGAAGGATCACCGGGTCGGGCGGCGCCGAGCCCGTCGGGCCGGTGTCGCTGTAGGTGCTCCGCCTGCCCTTGGAGTCGACGTAGACGTTGTCGCCCTTGACGTAGGTCCGGAACTTGGCGACCTTCATCTCCCTGGCGAGGCCGAGGATGTAGTCCTGGGTGGGCCCCACGAACGTGGCGCCGCGCTCGGAGATGTCCCCGGCGCCGATCTTCTTGTTGACGGCGCGGCCGCCCACCCGGCCGCGGGCCTCCAGGACGACCACGGACTTCCCGGCCCGACGCAGCTCGCGCGCCGCCGTGAGCCCCGCGAACCCGGCGCCCACGATCGCCACGTCGCATCGGCGTCGTCCGTGATGGCGCCCCGCGGCACTGACGCCCGGGACGCGCGCGAGGGCGGCTCCCAGTCCGGCGGCCGCCGAGCCTCCGACGAGCCCTCGTCGAGAGATCCCGTAGTCACTCATGCAGGAGTGACCATCTCACAGGAGCGGCGCCCGCGATGTCCGGCCGGATCAGGCGACCGCCGAGAGCTCGGTCTCGGCGAGGAACTCCTCGAAGTGCTTGTGCGAGGGGCAGAAGTCGCGGCCCGGCAGGGGGGCGCGCTGGCACGGCGTGCCCTCGCGCGTGTGCGCCTGGCAATGGCGGGGTCGCCCGTCGAGGTCGACGCCCGCCGGGCACCTGGCGAGGAACTTGGTCGCCAGGCCGATGTTCGCCTCCACCACCCGCCACGCGTAGAGCTGGTCGCTGAGGCGCACGTACGGGCGGATCTCGTTGAACAGCCAGCGCGCCGGGCGTGCGAAGTAGCGCCCGTCGTAGGTCATGCGCTGGATCGCGGTCTCGCAGGCGTCCAGTACCGCCTGCCGACTCCGGCAGCCGGTCGGGTCGTCGGCGTCCTCGACCACGCGCGGCGCGAGCTCCCTGTAGATGGAGCGGCTGAAGTGGTACATCCCGTAACCCCCTTGGTCATCCGTACCCGAGCCCGAGCACTCCGTGCATCTCCGTGCTTGAGGCCTCCCCGGGATCCCTTCCCTTGCGTGCTCGGTGGCAAACATCTTTTTCGGGAGCCTGGACGGGTGCGCGAAAAGGCGCGCGGATCATGCGAGGATGATCTCTCACGCGTTCACAACGCCTTTGGGCAGGTCCGCTAGCGGGCCAAGCGGGCCCGGCCCTCGACTCGGAACGCGTCGAGCGCCCGCGTTGCCGCGTCGTAGCCCTGAGAGATCAGCTCGGGCCAACGCGCCCGGTCGATGAAGAGCTCGTAGAACGACGTGCCGCGAAGAGCCGAGGCGTCGACCGGGTCGATCAGGGTGAGCTTGTCGCCCAGCTCATCTCGCGCCCGGCGCGCGAGCTCGAGGTGATAACCCTGCTGGAGCTGGCGGCTCGCCTCCAGGATCCCGCCGGTGCGCTCCGGCCACCCGGTGATGTCCGTGGGCTCGAAGCCCGACGGAAGCATGAAGTTGACGCCGAACACGTGGTCGAAGCCGCCTTCGGCGATCACCGGCTGCGCGGGCCAGACCTCGATCACGCCCCCGTCGACGTAGAGGTGGCCGTGCACCGGTACCGACTCGATGAACAGCGGCAGCGCGATCGCGACGCGCACCAGATGGCCGACGGGCACGTCCGGCGTCCGCTCGCTCCCGAAGTACTCGACCGTCCCGAGGTCCATGTTGTAGACGATGGTGGTGATCGGGATCGGCGTCTCGCCGCAGCGCATCTCGTGCAGCCGGGCGGCGAACAGGCGCTCGATCGCCTCCCCCTTGGCGAGACCGGTGAAGCCGCGGAGAGCGGACAGGGCGAAGCGCGGCAGGTTGAGCCATTGGACATCGAGGTACTCCTCGGGCTTCCACGACAGGGAGAACTCGGCCATCTCCTGGGCGCTCATCCCTGCTGCCCACATCGAGCCCCAGATCGCTCCACCCGAGCAGCTGACGATCTCCGCCGGCTCCAGGCCGGCCTCCTCGAACGCGCGGGCCACGCCGATGAGCGATACCGCGGCCCCGCCGCCGCCCGATGCGACCAGCGCCAGCCGCTTGCCCTCGAGCTCCTCGACGGGCCGTCGCTCGAATCGCGGGAAGGCGGCCGACGCGTCGATCTCGTGCGGGCGATCGATCAGGGGCAGAGGCAGTAGCGAGCGCCGGGCGCGGCGGAGAAATCCGACGTCGGCGACCAGCGACCCGAGGCCGGCCAGCTCGCCGAGCCGCTCGACCTGCGCCTTGATCGCGAACAGGTCCAGGCGTTCGTCCAGGGACATCGTCACTACGGTAGCCGCCCTCAGGCACCGGCGCGGATGATTGGGGCCAGCACGTTCTCGAGGGCGGGACCCTCGAGAACGCTCAACTCGTACGTCGCTTAGGGCATGGGATCCCGGTGGTCAGCGCCCGGGAGCGGCTGCATCGGGTGGAGGCCGTGATCGACAAAGATCTGGCGGCGAGCGCGGCACGCGGGTCCGACCCTGGAGAAGCGAGCCGGGCCAGGACACCTAGAGCGCGGCCAGCGCCTCGGGGATTGGCGTCTCGCCTGCGAGGAGGTCGAACGCCTTGCCGATGGTGCCCGGCTCGTCGAGGGATCCAAGGAGCGTCGCGGCGACGTCGTCGCGCGGGATCTGCCCGTAGCGCCCGAGGCTCTCTGCGGCGGCCACCAGCCCGGTACCGGGGTCGTCGCTCAGGCCGCCCGGGCGCACGATCGTGTGGTCCAGGCCACCCTCGGCGAGCTCGCGGTCGGCGTCCGCCTTGGCCTCGTAGTACGGGCGCATCTCGTCCGACCAGCGCTCCGGGCGGTTGACGCCGATCGCCGAGATCATCAGATAGCGCGAGATGTCGTTCATGCGGGCGGCCTCGATCAGCTTGACGGCGCCGCCGTAGTCCACGGTTCGCTTGCGCGCCGGCCCGCTGCCGGCCCCGGCACCCGCAGCGAAGACCACCGCGTCGACGCCGGCGATCGACCGGGCGATCGCGTCCGCGTCGAGGTTCTCGATGTCCGCGCCGACGGCTGTCGCCCCGGTGGCCTCGACGTCGGCGGCATGGTCGGGATTGCGGATCAGCCCGCGAGCGCGGTCGCCGCGCTCGGAGAGCAGGCGCAGGAGCCGCAGCGCGATCTTCCCGTGCCCGCCGACAACCGCGATCTCCATCGCCATGGACGGAGGCTTATCACGACGGCCAGCCCGTAGGCTCCGCCAATCGCGGTCACTGACTTCACTCGCGAGGCGGAGCAGATCCTGCGCGATCCCTCCACCTTCAAGTGGTACACGGTCGCACTGCTCACCTTCGTCCTCTATGTGTACGCCCAGGAGGTCGAGCGGCGGCGTTTCGACGTCGTGTTCGCGGGTATCGCGCTCTGGCTCGCCGACTGGGTGAACGAGATCGTCAACTCGCTCGTCCTTCACTTCACGGACCGCGCGGCGCTGTGGACGGTGACCGGGGATACCTCGTATCTGATCCTCATCGGGCTGACGATCGAGATCTCGTTCATGTTCGCGATCGCCGGCGTGGTCTACGTCAAGACGCTGCCCGCCGACCCGGGAGCGCGGATGCTGGGGATGCCGAACCGCCTCGCGATCGGGCTGGGCTATTCGCTGCTCGCCACGGGAGTCGAGGTGCTCCTCCACGCCACCGGCTACTTCCACTGGGAGTATTGGTTCTGGAACGTGCCGTTCGTCCTGCCGATCGTGATCTTCGGCTACCTGTGGTTCTTTCTCATCACTGCATACGTGTATGACATGGCGGACCCTCGCCGCCAGGCGAGATTCGTCGGCAGCATGGCGGCCCTGGTGGCGGTCGCGCTGGTCGTCTTCGGCCCGATCCTGGAGTGGATCTGATCACCCCTGCCCGGCGCGTAGGATGCGCCAGGCGATGGAGGATCTGGGAGCACCGGTCTCGTACATGACGCTTTCCGACGGCGCCCCCGTCTACACGAGCGACGGGCAGCGGGTGGGGAAGGTCGCGCACGTGCTCGCCGACCTCCAGGCGGATGTCTTCGAGGGGATCGTCGTCGCGACCCACGTGCTCCCGCCAAACCATCGGTTCGTCGATGCCGAGCAGGTCGCGAGGATCCATGAGCGGGGGGTCGTCCTGGGGCTCGACTCCGAGCTGTTCGAGGCCCTGCCGGCGCCCAGCGCGAACCCCGCGGCGATGGCGACGGGAGCGGACGAAGTGGTACCCGACGAGCTTCGCGACAAGCTGCGCCGGGCGTGGGAACGAATCTCCGGCAAGGAGTGACCGGGCCCTACCGCCCGGCAGCCCTCAGCCGCGTGAGACCTCCGCCCACAGGGTGGGCGGATCGCCTCCCTCGATTCCCCAGCGGTCGGCCAGCCGGTCGAGGAGAAAATGGCCCCATTCGGCCAGCGCGGGGCTCTCGTGCCTCGGTTCGACCTCGCCACCGACCAGGCGCAGCGCGGGCCCCCCGGTTTCGAGCCGGACGATCCCGGGTTGAAGCTCCACGCGCAGGTTGACCGGACGGGTCCGATGGCCCAGGTCGCGTCCGACCACCTGCGCGACCAACTCGCTCGCAAGCAGCGCCGTGGCCCGCCGCGACGAGGGACTCAGATCCGCGCCGAGGCGATCGAGGGAGACCTCGAGCTCCTCGGTGGCGGCCTTCATGCTGCGGCGTGGATCCACGCTGATGGCGTGCATGCCCAGGTGCCCGTTCCGGCTGTTGCCGCTGCCGTCGTCGACCAGACCGTCGCCGTGCCCGGCTCCGATTGGCTGCTCCATTGTTACCTCCCCTTCCGAGCGCCCGTCCCCGCGCGGTACGGGCGAGTCCGTGCGCATCGAAGTTGTGGCCCGGCTACCCGGTCGGATTGGGTCGCGCTGTGCAGCCGTATCCGAGATGAGCGTCGGTCTAACCCCGATGGTACGCCGATTCCCGTGAGGCCGAGCCGCTCATCCGGGTCAGGGAACGGACCCTGCCGCTTCGAGCGCGGCGCCGTGAAGGATGTCGTGCTCGGAGACCTCGATCCGCGTGAGCCCGAACGCGCGCATCGCCTGGATCAGGATCACGACCCCGGCCACGATCGTCGGCGCGCGGCCGGGATGCAGCCCGGGCACCTTCAGGCGCTCCTCCAGCGACTTGCCGGAGAGCATCGAGTACATCCGCTGGATGGCGTCGAGCGACAGCACGTAGCCGTGGACTTTCCGAGGGTCGTAGGGATCGAGCTCCTGGTCGATCGCGGCCAGGGAGGTGGGCGTCCCGGCGACGGCGATGCCGCTGCGGATGTCGAAGTAATCGGCCGCCGCGAGCTCCGCGAAGATCCCGTTGCGAACGTCCTCCGCCACGGCCTCGAGCTCGGGGGCCGTTGGGGGGTCCGCGCGGACGTGGCGCTCGGTATGCCTGACGGTTCCGACCTGGAGCGAGGTGTGGAAGACCACCTCGCTTCCGGACCCGACCACGAGCTCTGTCGAACCGCCGCCGATGTCGACGACCAGCGTGCCGTCCGCTGCGGGCCGACCCGCGACGGCGCCCAGGTAGGTGAGCCGGGCCTCCTCGCCGCCGGTGAGGATGCGGGCGTTCAGCGCGAAGCGCTCGCGAAGCTCCGCGATGAAGGCGCCGGCGTTCTCGGCGTCGCGGACCGCGCTCGTGGCGAGCACCGACACGGACTCCGGGTTCAGCGGCTCGTAGATCGAGATGTACTCGCCGACCGCGTCGGCGACGTCCTCGATCGCCTCGGTGGCGAGCTGGTGGGTCATGTCCACGCCGCGTCCCAGCCGGGTGACGGTGGAGCGCCGCTCGATCTCCTCAACCCGGCCGTCACCGGCCTCCGCCACCAGGAGGCGCGTCGAGTTCGTCCCCATGTCAACCACCGCGACTCTCACGGGCGGCGCAGCCTAGTGATACGCCGACCGGACCGGCGGCGCCTGACTTCGGCCTGGTGCCCGGGGGCAGGTTGGCCGCCTGGTGAGCGCGAACGGCAGGGCCATCCCGCTGCGCCCGGCCCTGGACGTCGCGGCAGTCGCGCATGTGAGCGACTGGATGCGTGCGACGGCGGGAGCTCGAGCTCCACCGCGGCGAGCTTCGCTTCTCGGCGACGTGCTAGGCGCCGCGCAAAATCCTGCCGAGCGGTGCGTTTGTCGGGCTGAGCCCGACAAACTCACCGCTCGTTTGCGGCCGGCGTAAGCCCGCCGCCGCTAGAAGGGCGCGCCGTTTGGCGTCCTCGACTTGGGCAGCCGCTCGGGCGTTCGCGGGCCGCGCCGCGTGTAGTCGCGGAACTGGCGCTCGAAGTCGGGCCACCACGGGGGCTCCGGGCGATCCTCGGGCTCACCCCCGCCACCGTCGTCCCGGGGCGCGCGGAGGGCGAAGAAGGCGGTGACGCTGAACAGCGCCGCCAGCCAGAGCAGCGCGAGGATGAACGAGTTCGACGCCGCCGAGGGCCACCGCAGCGCCGCGAGCAGCGCCCCTGCATCGACGAAAAGGCAGCCCGGCACGAGCGCCGCCCCGAACCGCGGCGAGCAGGGCCACGAGCGGGTCCGCTGCCGCCGGCCGAGGAACACCGTCCAGCCGACCAGCGCGGGCCACATCACGAGATGCGCCACCAGCGGAATCGAGATCGGCGTGCCGGGGTGAGGCACAGGCGGCATCGCCCTCCATCATCTCGCGATCTCGCCGAGATGCAACCCCAAGATCCGCCGAGCGGTGAGTTTGTCGGCCTCAGCCCGACAAACGCACCGCTCGGCCTTTCCGGCCGGCGCCGCCGACCGCCGCTAGAATCCCTTACACGCCGCGGGGTGGAGCAGTCAGGTAGCTCGCCGGGCTCATAACCCGGAGGTCGCGGGTTCAAATCCCGCCCCCGCTACTCAAATCGGCTGGAAAGAGCCGCTTTCGGGTGGCCACCGCCGACTACCTCCAGGTGCTGTGTCGAACGGCGTCAAACGTCGCCGAACGCGGGAGCCTGTTTGATGAGTCTCAGCTTGAGTCGCTCAGCGCCCCTGCCAGTCCGCCAGGATGCGTTCCACATCAGGTCTCACGCGAGTTCGACACTCGGCTCGCTCAAGTCCCGACATCAGCAGCTCGTCGTAGTCGGTGTCGGCGTGCCGCACCGCAGCGGCGACGGCAAGCGCCAGCGCCTCCGGGCCGAGTGCCCGTCCGGCGGCGCTGCGCCCGACCCGGCCACTGCCGCGCTCGAAGGAGTGGCGGGCGATCGCCTCGGCCCGCTCCTTCGGGCAGCCCGGGTACAGGCGCAGGATCTCCCTGGCGGCCTCGCGCGAAAGCTCGGTGTCCTCCGCTGCCCGCCGGGATTGCTCGCGAAGCCGGCGACGAGCGCGCGCCTCCTTGTCGGCCAGGCATTCCCGCTCCGCCTGCTCGAGTGCGGGCTCCTCGATAAGGATCCCCTGTCGCTCGTAGCGCCGCCGCGAGCGGCTGAAGCGGACCACCACCGCAGCCAGGCCACTCGCCTTCTTCGCGCGACGGGTGAGCGCTGCGTTCCCTGCCGGTAGGAAGAGAAGGTGGTCCATGTCCGCGCACTGCATGCACACGGGCCCGGCGTCCTCCATCAGCAGGAAGTCGCCCGTGCCCAAGCACTCCGCACAGGTCCAGTCCCTGAGCGGCGAGATCACGACCAGGTCGGGCGGCTTGCTCTCTTGCTTCATGAGGCGCTCCCGCTCCTTCGCGGAGAGCGCCGGCGAGGCCCATTGCGTTCGGTAGGCGCATTCGAGCTCCGGATCGGCGCCGCTCGTGAATCGCAGCCCGCGTCGGTCGCGGGTCCGGGCAACAAAGTTAGTCTCGCTCGGCTGGAGCCCTCGGGCCGTCGCCCACTCACCGAGCACGTCGATCGCCGCTGCGAGCTTGCTCGCATCGACGGTCGCTGCCTCCTCCAGGCACTCGATGCGTCCCTGGCGCCAGCGATCGACCGCCCTGGCCGGAAGCCATCCGATCCCCACCAGGACGTCGATCGGGGTCCCCGGCGCTCGGCAAGTGCCTCCTCGCCGGCCCGGGTGACGCGCCGTTGGAGTCTGGGGGTGGAGTCGGTCGCCACCGTCGCAGGCTGTCTATCGGATTACGCGTTTCCCGCGTGGTCAGGCTCGCTGCGGCGCCGAGTCGTGCGCAAAAATCGCGCCGATGAGCGCCATCGCCGATCTGCTCAATGAGCGCTACCTGCGCCGGCTGGCCGGCGAGCGCTCTTTCCGGCGCGGCGCCGACTACCTCGCGGCCGGCCACGTGACTCGACTTGTCCGAAGCGACGAGCGCGTGGAGGCCACCGTGCAGGGCACGCGTTCCTACGGTGTCGAGCTGTGGGTGGCCGATGGCGAGCTCGCCTCCTCGTGCACGTGTCCGCTGGGCCAAGATGACGTCTTCTGTAAGCACTGCGTCGCGGTCGGGCTCGCGCTTGGGTCCGGCGATGACGATCGGGGAAAGGCGGTCACCCTCGACGACGTCCGCGATCACCTCGTGTCCCTGCCGGCCGACGAGCTGGTCGACTGGGTGATCGCGGAGGCCCGCGAAGACGAGCGGCTGCTGGAACGGCTCCGCTTGCGGGCGGCGGCGGGCGGGGACGAGGTCAACATGGCGGCCATCCGTGACGCGATCGACGGGGCGGTCGATCCGGGGGGTTTCGTTCCCTACGCGGAGAGGTTCGACTACTCGCGCACCATCGAGGAGATGATCGACTCGTTGCAGGGCCTCCTCGATCGGGGACACGCCCGCGAGACGGCCGAGCTGGTCGAGCACTGCTGCTCGGCCATCGGGCAGGCGGGTGGCGCGGTCGACGACTCCGACGGCCATCTCGGGGTTGCCTTCGAGCGCCTCCAGCGGCTGCACCGCGCGGCGTGCGAGCGAGCCGACTTCGAGCCCGTCCAGCTGGCCGAGCGTCTGTTCGAGCGGATGATGGCGAGCGAGCACGAGCTCTTCTACGACGCGGTCGAGGATTACGCACCGCTGTTGGGGTCCCAGGGGCGGCGGCGGTACGCCGAGCTCGCCCGGGTCGAGTGGAAGCGCCTCCCACCGCTACGGCCCCGTCCCGCGGAGCATCGCCAGGATCGTGCTGCGCGCATCATGATCACCGCAGACGAGCTGGCGGATAGTCACGAGCGGTTTCGGATCACGCACGTCATGGAGCTCCTGGCGAAGCAGACGGGGGACGTCGACGAGCTCGTCGCGGTGCTCTCGAATGACCTTTCGCTCCCCTATTCGTTCCTCCGCATCGTCGAGACCTACTCGGACGCCGGTCGCCACGACGATGCGATCGAGTGGGCGGAGCGCGGCATGGAGGCCTTTCCCGATCGCCCCGATTCTCGGTTGGTCGCCTTCCTCGCCGATGCCTACCGCAGGCGCGACGATCACGCACGAGCTGCGGACCTGATGTGGGACCTGTATATGGACCATCCGGGGCTCGCCTCCTACCGCGACCTGAGGCCGTACGCGGAGCGAGCGGGCAAGTGGCGGGAGATGCGCGACCGCGCCCTCGACCTGCTTCAAGACCGGGTGATTCTGGCGCAGGAGGAGGTGCGCAGACGTGGCTACGGATGGTCGCCGTACAGCGACGCCACCGAGCTCGTTCGCATCGATCTGTGGGAGGACGATGTCGGGGCCGCGCTCAGAGATGCGCGCGACGGCGGCTGTTCGCAGGACGTCTGGCTGGAGCTGGCGGGGCGTCTCGACGACCAACAACCGGAAGCGGCGCTCGCGATCTATCGCGACCAGGTCGAGCCGAGGATCAACCGCAAGACCAAGGCTGATTACCACGACGCAACCGAGCTGCTCGCCAGGATCCGGGAGCTGATGACCCGCGCCGGGCGCGGGGGAGAGTTCCTCCCTTACCTGGAAGAAATCCGCCCGCACACAAGCGAAAGCGGAACTTGGTGAAGCTCCTGGACGGATTGGACGACGGCTAGCCCCGGGCGCTCGAGATCGTCACGGTGGCGTCTTGAGCGGTCGTGATGATCGGGGGCATGGCAAACCTCCCCGATGCGGGACGCGCGATCATCGAGCCAGAGAAGCTGCGCGACTACGTGCTCTCACCGGAGCACGAGCACGGAAGACACAAAGCCCGCGTCTTCGCTGCGGCCCTCGGCATCGACCGAGGGAACTGGCACTATCTGCGCGATCAGATCGCCGCCCGAGTCCTGGACGCCGAGGTGAGCGAGATCCACACTGGCCGATATGGGCTGCGATACTCGGTGCCGATGCTGATCGAGGGCCTCAATGGGCAGACCCAAGAAGTCACGACGGGATGGATCATCGAGCAGGGGGGTGCGCCGCCGCGCCTCACGACCGCGTACGTCAATGTCCCCTGAGCGAATCAAGATCCTGGGTGTCGTCGAGTTGACCGCCGCGAGCGGGCGCTGGCCGCGTGGCACGCGGGGAACCGTGCTCGAGCTGTTCGGCTCCGAGGCTGCACTGGTCGAGATCTCCGACGATCGCGGCCACACCCTCGACGAGCTCGAGTTGCCGATCGACGCTCTGAGGACCGTGAGCAGTGCGCCGCAGCAGCGATTGCCCGTTCGCTGACCGATCTCGGACGCCGCGTCAAACGGGCGTCAAACGCACCGCGGCGGACGGGGAGTTTCCGGGTCGGACCAACGATGCTGCGATGGCCGGAGTCTCGCACTAACAAGGGATCTATGCGTATCCAGCCGAACCGACGGTGACGGTGGCCCCGAGCTCATAACCCGGAGGTCGCGGGTTCAAATCCCGCCCCCGCTACTCGCTCTAGAAAAGCGGGATTCGGCACTTTCGCCGGGTCCCGCTTTCGCGTTCGAGGTACTACAGGAGGTACTAACGCTGCGCTTCGTCCTTCCGTCTGGCCGCGCCGTTGCCGCTATTGGCCCGCCATCCGGCGGAACTTCGCCTCCGTCTCCTCGGTCGAGTTCGCCGACCGCTTCGAGGCGGCGAAGAAGTCCGGGCGCCCGTACCTGACCAACGGAAACGGAGGAGGCGACGATGCCGACGGCGAGCTTGAGCGCCACTACCGATCGACCGACCACCAGGACGACGACGATCTCGTCTTCGCCCACCCGCGCAGCGGCCGGCCGCTCGATCGCTCGAAGGTGCGCCGGCGGTTCAAGGACGCGCTCCGCGCCGCGGAGGTCCGGGAGGTCCGCTTCCACGACCTGCGCCACACCTTCGGCACCCGGATGGCCGGCGTCGGCGCCCCGATGCGCACGCTGCAGGAGTGGATGGGCCACGCCGACTTCAAGACGGCGCTGATCTACGCGGACTACGCGCCGAGCGAGCGCGAGCGCGAATGGGTCGAGGCATTTGCGCGCATCGGAAGCGACGCCGTGGCCCAAGAGTCCCGACAGCCCTAATCGCGGCAAGGCCATCGCCTCCGCCGCAGTGACCTAAGCCTCGCGCGGGGGCGGGAGTGATGCGGTTCTTAGGCTTCGAGCGCCTCGACCAACGGCGACGGGTCGTAGCAGACGTCCACGGACTCGATGGCGTCGTCTGTACCAATCACCCAGCTGTCGATCCCGTGGCAAGTAGCGGTGCGACCGCTCTTCGTCGTTGCCTTAAACGTCCACCGTGCTGCGACGCCGTGTTCCGTTTCAAAGACTTCTTCGGTTGTGAAGTCAAAGCCGTCGAGCGCCGCCATCACCTGTCCAAGATGGGCTCGGAAGCCATCGACGTCCATCGGCGGCTGGCCTGGATAGCGGATGACGGCGTTCGGCGCATATGCCGACACCGCCGCATCCGCGTCGAGAGTGTTCAGCCCGTCGATGTATCGCCCCACCGCCTCCCGCGTGCTGGACTGTTGGATCGTTTGAGCCATTGATCCTCCCCCGTCTTGAGGTTGTTCGGCAGCCAGTGTAGACGCCGCGCGTGTCACGCGGGTCTTGGCGTGTCCCTAGCCTGAGCTGTGTCCCGCGGGTTAGTACCCCGGATACTGAACCAAGCGAAACTAAGGTCACCCAAGCGAACTGAGAGCGCCCATCTGAGCACGGATGCCCTCGATTCGGGCTCTGGTCTGGATCTCATAACCCGGAGGTCGCGGGTTCAAATCCCGCCCCCGCTATTCAGGAAGACGTTGTGACTCGGGTACGTCGTGCGGTCTGAGCTCTTGCGGTCGCCACCGCGCGGAGGCGATGGACGAGCGCGAGCACGGCTGCTGCAAACCGGGCCTTCGACGGCGCCAATCCGAGCCTCGGTCGGCCGTATGGGCTTCCCATCGACGGCCCGCCGTTCTCCTGACAATCGCGAATGGCTTGGTCATGCACGCGACACGCCGCACGGGCGCGAACCCACGGAAGGGGAAACGTCCATGACCAAGCCGGGCACGATCCGCTTAGCCGATGTTGACGATCGGAGGGACATCTGGCGGCGGGTCGCTGGCGAAGTGGCCCGTGACATAGCCGCCTGGGCTGCGACCGACCACCCCGATCGCGTACGGTCCGTTGGGGTGCTGTGCGGGAAGTCGTGCCACCCAAGCGCGCGGTGCACGGGCTGCGTTCACGCAGGTCCAGGTCGTGAGATCGCAGACCGCTACGTATGTCAAGCGAGGGCCACGAGCCACGACCCTGACCAGACGGTGAGTGGGGTCATGAGCTCGAACCGTGACCTTGGTGAAGGTCGTGACGCGCCGCTTCGTCTTCGCGTTAAGCGGCGCCGTCTTGTCCTTGGCGAGGGTCTGCTCGGGGAAATCGGCGGCCTGGGCCGCAGGCGCGAGCGCCAGAGCACCGGTTGCGACGAGGACGACAAGGGCAGATCTCATGCCTGCCTCCTTTCGGTCGGGTCGTCCACACTCTCCTTGAGGTTCCGCGGCAGAACATCCCTCGGTTGAGGGATTTCGGCGCTCCCGGGGGAGGAAATGTCGGCGGGCCGTAATCAGCCCGGCGTGTTCCGGCGCGCCACGCGCGTGGCGAGCTCGGTCCGGCTCTGCACGTCGAGCTTGCGGTAGATGTGCCTCAAATGGGTCTTCACGGTTTCGATGGTCACGAACATGCGGTCGGCGACCTCGCGGTTGGTCAGGCCCTCGGCGACCACCTCGGCGACGCGCTGCTCGGTGGGGGTGAGCGACAGCCAGCCGCCGGGTGGGCGCCGGCGCGGGCCGCGCGCTCGGCGCGCCCACTCGAGCGCATCCCCGGTGCTCAACTGGGCGGCCTGCTCGCGGGCTGCCCCGTAGCCGTCCTGGCCGAGCGTCTTGCGCAGGTGGCGCTCGAGCGCCGCCCAGTGCTCCTGCTCGGGTGGGACGCGCACGGCGCCGATCTCGCTTCGTGCGCGCTCCGCGGCGGCGAACAGGCGCACCGCGTCCTCGTCGGCTCCGAGTCCCGCCGCGACCTCGCCGAGGGCGTCGAGGCAGCCCGGGATGAAGCTGGCGTGGCCGCCCTCGACACAGGCGTCGAGATGGGCGAGGGCATGCTCCCGCGCGAGCGTCCACTCGCCGCGCGCCGCCGCCAGCCGGCCCAGGGTCAGGCGCGCTCTTGTCGCCAGAAACCGGTTGCCGATCCGCTCCCCGCTCGCTTGGGCTTCAACCGCGGTCGACTCGGCGTCCTCCTCCGCCAGCAGGCGTCGCGCCTCGGCAAGGAAACAACGCCCCCACGACGTGAAAAAGGCGAGGCGTCCCTCGATGACCGACACCAGCCTCTCCATGCGGTCGCGAGCCTGCGCGGGCCGCCCAGCGGCCATCTCAGCGAAGGCGGTCGCCCCCAGGAGCGCCGCCACCGCAAGGCCCGCGCCGAGCTTGAGCGCGCGCTCGAGCGCCCGATGCAGGCGCTCGAGCGCGCGCTCCGGCTCGCCATCCCAGACATCGGTGAACGCCACGATCTCGTCGGCGAACGCCTCTATGGTGGGCTCCCCGACGCCGTCAACCGCCGCCCGCCCCCTCGCGCACGCGTCGCGTGCGTCCGCGAAGCGGCCGTCAATCTGAGCCATCCAGCCGACGAATATCCAGCGCCTGGCAACTTGGAACGGGTCTCCCACACGCTCGGCGAGGGCGGCGGCCTCCTCGTTGGCGCGAGCGCATTGCGCGTGGTCGTTCTGGCGCAGGTGGGTAAACGCTATCTCCTGCTTGGCGGATACGAGGGCCCAGTCGTCGCCCGCCGCCCCGGCAAGTTCGGCGGCGCGCTCCAGCTGCGCTCGGCCCGCCCGCTGGTCGTACAGCTGGGCGTCGCCCAGGTCGAAGTGAGCCCGCGCGGCCGTCGCCTCGTCCCCCGCGTCCTCGGCCAGCGCCAGCGCCTCCGTGGCGTGTGCTTCCACGGCTTCGTGCGCGGCCGTCCAGATGCCCGTGAAGGCGCGGCGTTCGAGCACTTGCGCCCGCAGCGCGGGCTCACGCTCCCCGCAGGCGGCGAGGGAGCGCGAATAGGCCAGCTCCGCCTCCGCGAAGCGCCCGCGTGTGATCCACCATCGACACAACGTCGCGCAGAAGCGCAGCGCGAGCGGCGGCTCGCTGCGAAGCGCGTGATCGATCGTGGCCGCCAGATTGGCAGCCTCGGGGTCGAGGATCTCCAGCCATTCGCGCTGGCGCCCGGTATCGAGGTGCGGCGCGGCCTCTTCGACGAGGGCGAGAAAGAAGTCGCGGTGGCGGCGGCGCACCGCCACTTCCTCGCCCGCGTCGGCGAGCTGCTCGAGGGCGTACTCGCGCACGGTCTCGAGCAGCCGGTAGCGCATCCCCGACGTCCGCTCCTCGGCGATCACGAGCGACTGGTCGACGAGGGAGGCGAGCAGGTCGAGCACCCGATCGGGCTCGACACCGTCGCCGACGCAGATCCGCTCGGCGGCATCGAGCGTGAACCCGCCGGCGAAGACGCCTACCCGGCGCAGCAGCACCTGCTCGTCGGGCGAGAGCAGCTCGTGGCTCCAGTCGACCGAGGCGCGCAGCGTCCGTTGGCGGGGCGTCGCGGTGCGCGGGCCGCCGGTCAGCAGCCGGAAGCGATCCGAGACCCCGGTCGCGATCTGCTCCGCCGAGAGCATCCGCGTCCGCGCTGCCGCCAGCTCGATCGCGAGCGGGAGCCCGTCGAGCTCGGTGCAGATCGTCGCCACGTACGCCGCGTTCTCGGCCGTCAACTCAAAGCCCGGCCGCGCCTTTCGCGCCCGCTCGAGGAACAGCTCGACCGCGTCCGGTCCCGCGACGGCCTCGCTCGCCGATGTTGGCAGCGACAGCGACGGCACCCGCCAAGCGGTCTCGCCGCCCACCCCGAGCGGGGCGCGGCTGGTGGCCACGACGACCACCTCCGATCCGGCTTCAAGGAGCCGCTCCGCCGCCTCGGCGCAGGCTCCCAGGAGGTGTTCGCAGTTGTCGAGGACCACCAGCGCCCGGCGCGAGGCCAGATAGGCGGCGGCGGCGTCGAGCGGCGTCATCCCCGGCAGCGGGCGCACCTCCAACGCCTCCGCGATCGCGGCGCCGACGAGCTCCGGGTCGCGCCGCGGCGAAAGCTCCACCCACCAGGCGCCGTCGGGAAAGCGCTCGAGCGTCTCGGCCGCGAGCCGGTTGGCAAGCCGCGTCTTGCCGCAGCCGCCGGCGCCGGTCAGGGTCAAGAGCCGGGTTGTCTCAAGCTCCTCGCGCAAGCCGGCGAGCTCGGCCCGGCGGCCGACGAAGGCGGTGAGTGGCTCGGGAAGGTTGTTGGGCTGGATGCGTGGTGGGAGCGCCACCGCGCCGGCGCGCTCATTCAGCTGCTCGGCCTGCGAGATGCGTCCGTTCATGCCCTAGGTTTCGATCTGGGCCCTCCCTAATGGGCATCCAGACACGCACATAATCGCATGGATCGCACCCGGGATCGGGATGCTCGTTTCCAGCAGATATGTGGCTGCCCTGGCTGGCTGAGGTGCTCACGCGGCAAGCCCGGCAGCGCTTGGCGGTCGTGACCGGCGCCCGGACGCCTCCCTCATTCATTCCGGTTGCTCTATGCCGCGTTCCGTATTTTGGGCCGCGGGAGGCGGACATCAATTCGGGCATCAATCTGAGCGCAAGTGAGCGCAACTCGGAGCAAGACGCCGTGCCTGAGTACGCCTAGAAACCGCCTAGACCAACCCGCACCGTCGATCTCATACCCGGAGGTCGCGGGTTCAAATCCCGCCCCCGCTACTCACGAAAGGCCCGCAAATGTGTGCCTTTCGTCTGGATAGGCCCGACGGTCCGGATGTCAACGGGCACTAATCGGGCACCATCTTCTCCTCGTAACTGCATCCGACGAGCGGCGCTGACGGCCCTGTCACGGCTTGCGTCTTCCGTGCGGCGGGCACTAAGCCGGTGCGGCGGATCGTGGATTGCGAAGCGGGTCCGCCGCTCGCGGATCGCCACGCAACCTGTCTGCAAGTAGGTTGCGAAGGCGTGGAGGACCTGCTGCGAGTGATCGTCGTTCTCGGCCTCGTCGCGGGAAACGGGTTCTTCGTCGTCGGGGAGTACGCGGTGATCACCGCCCGGCGCGCGTCCGTAGCAACGCGTGCCGAACGGGGCAGCAAGCGGGCCGCGGCAGCGTTGCGGCTGATGGATGACCCTGTGCGAGTGATCTCCACCGTTCAGGTCGGCATCACGGCGATCGGCATCCTGACGGGCGCGATCGGCGAACCGTTCGTCAACGACCTACTCGGCGGCGAACTGCCGGATGGGCTCGGCTTCCTGATCTCTTTCGGGCTCGTCACCTACCTGACCGTGGTTCTCGGCGAGCTCGTGCCGAAGGCGCTCACGCTGCACAGCGCGGAGAGGCTGGCAATCCTCGTCGCTCGCCCGATTGAGATGATCGGCGTCGCGCTGCGGCCCGTGGTGTGGCTGTTGCAACAGTCGGCGCGGGTGGCTCTGCGGCCGTTCGGGATCCGCGCGGTGGTTGCCGGCGAGACGATCCAAACCCCGGATGAACTGCGCGCCATCGTGGACGAAGCAGAGAGCCTCGGCGTCATACCTCGCGCCCAGGAGGAACTGATCTACAACGTGTTCGACTTCGCCAGCCGGGAGGCTGCCGACGTAATGGTCCCGACCGCCGAGGTCGCCTGGATCGATGCCACCGTTTCCGCATCCGAGGCACTTGACCGCCTCGCCGCGATCCCGCACCGGCGTGTGCCGGTGGGCGAGGGTACCCTTGACCGCCTGGTCGGGATCCTTCACGCGCACGACGTCCTGAAGGCGGCCCGTGAAACACCGTCCGTCACTACACGAGAACTGGCCCGACCGGCTCCGATCGTGCCCGAAACGAAGGACCTCGGGGCGCTCCTCCGTGAGCTTCGTCAACAGCGGAAAGAGATGGCGATCGTAGTCGGGGAGTACGGGAGGACGAGCGGGATCGTGACGCTCGAGGACGTTGTCGAGGAGATCGTCGGCGAGATCCAGAGCGAGTACGAACTCCCCGACTCGAGAGTGCGCCCGGTTGGCGAGGGCGTCGTCGAGGTCGCGGGTTCGATCTCGATCGACGACTTCCAGGAGGCGACCGGTGCGAAGTTGCCGCAGACCGACGCCCGCACGCTGGCGGGACTCGTTTTCGAATCGCTCGGGCGAGGCGCGGTCGAGGGGGATACCGTCGACTTGGCAACGGTGAGGATTCACGTTGAGCAGATCGACGGAGCTCGAATCGCGCGAATTCGCGCGGAGTTGTCCATACCCTCCAGCGACCCATAGCGGCAGCGGAGGAATGCACGCAGAGCCGTTCGTCGTTCCCTGGCGCGATTGCGACGCGGTTCACCGAACCGCTAACGGATCCGGCCCGGTGCCGGCTTCGGCGCGCGAGCCGTATCAAAGCGCTTCGCCGGGAGCGAATCGGGCGGTTGATCCCACGAGACGTTGGGTGATGTCATTGCGAGAGCAAGTCTGCCTCGGGAGCTGGATCGAGCCATGTGCGAATGCCCACCGAGGCGGTGGCTGGGTCCGGGCTACCCGCCGCGGGCGGGCCAACTGTTGCGTCTGGGTCACATGGACCCCGTTGCGCGGGGCGGTGACCACCCGCCGAATGCCCGCTCGAGCGCGAGCGCGACGGCGATCGCCACGTGATCCCTATGCGGCCCGGCCGCAACCTGGACGCCGAGCGGCAGGCCAGTCCGGCTCACCCCGAGTGGCACCTCGGTGACGGAAGCCCAGCCAGGCAGATTCGAGCGCCGGTCGGCGAGTGACCAGAGCCGCAGGGGGACGGTGTGCTGTCCCGGGATCTGACGACGTCGCGGAGCCTGAGGGTTCGACTCCGCCGGCCTGCAGAACGGATGCGAGCGTGAGCTTGCCGCCATCGCTCAGGGTGGCGAGGCTCGGCTCGAGCATCGTTCGCATCTGCGGGATCTCGACCTGCTCGATCCGCGCCCCGGCGGCGGCCAACGCCTCAAGTTCCACGAGCTACGGGACAAGCTCGCGTGACAAGTTGACCGACCGCATGGAATCCTGACGCAGCTTGGGCCCTCTTCGCGACCAACGTCTCGACGAAGCCCCCACGGGGTCGCCCGGAGGCGACGCCGCCGCGGCGCCCTGGGCGCAGACAGTCGATGCGGCCCTCTCCGAGCTGGCGACTACCTCGCAAGGCCTTGCAAGCTCGGAAGTGGAGCGTCGTCTTGAAGCCCATGGACGCAACGAGCTTCACGAGGAACGCGGGATCCGCCCGGCGACGATCTTGCTGCGCCAGTTCCGCAGCCCGTTGATCTACATCCTGCTGGCGGCGGCCGCGGTCACGATTGCGCTCGACGAGTACGTGGACGCCGCCGTGATCGGGGCAGTGCTCGTCTTCAACGCGGTTGTTGGCTTCTTTCAGGAGTACCGGGCGGAGCGCTCACTCGAGGCGCTTCGGCGACTGGCGAGGACCCGGGCGCGTGTGATGCGCGATGGGCGCGAACGAGAGGTGGATGCGAGCGAGCTCGTGCCCGGCGACGTCGTCCTTGTCGAGGCCGGATCGAAGGTCCCGGCCGACTGCCGCGTTCTGCACGCAACGGCGCTCGAGGCGGATGAGTCGCTCCTGACCGGCGAGTCGGTGACGGTCGCAAAGAGAAGCGATCCGGTGGAGGCGGAGGCGGCGGTCGCCGATCGCCACAACATGCTCTTCATGGGCACGGTCGCGACACGGGGTCACGCGCGCGCGGTGGTCTCCGCGACCGGCGGCGCTACCGAGCTCGGTCAGGTGGCTGGCGCGGTGCAGCGGATCGCACCCGGCCAGACGCCCCTTCAGCAGCGCATGGGGCGGTTCACGCGCCTGGTCGGGGCCTGGGCCCTGGCAAGCTCTGTTCTCGGATTCGCGCTGGGGGCGTTCCATGGCGAGGAGCTCTCGGAGCTCTTCCGGGCGATGGTCGCGCTGGCGGTCGCGGCGCTCCCGGAAGGCCTCCCCATCGTGCTCACGATCACGCTGGCGATCAGCGTGAGCCGCATGGCGCGCCGTGGGGCGATTGTCCGCCGGCTGCCGGCCGTCGAGACGCTCGGCAGCTGCTCGGTGATCGGGTCGGACAAGACCGGCACCCTCACCCAGAACCGGATGACGGTGGAGAGGATGTTCTGCGGCGGCGATCGCTTCCAAGTGACTGGGAGCGGATACCTGGCGCGAGGCGAGATCCTCCAGCGTGGCAGGCCTGCTTCCGTTGACGAAGGCTCGCCGCTCGAAGTGACCCTGCGAGCCGCGGCGCTCGCCAACGAAGCATCGCTGGCCGAGCGCGATGGCGAGCCGGACGCGAAGGGCGACCCGACCGAGGTCGCGTTGCTCGTCTCGGCTGCCAAGGCCGGCATGTTCAAGGACGAGCTCGAGGACCGCTTTCCGCGCCTCGCGGACATCCCGTTCGACCCCGAGCGCCGCTATTCCGCCACCTTCAACCACCACGACGGCCAGACGCTCGTCTTTGTGAAGGGCGCTCCGGAGCAGGTTCTCGACATGTGCGTAGACGTCGCCGGCTCGGGTGGACTTGACCGCGAGCAGATCCTCGACGAGGCCCATGCGATGGCGCGCGATGGCCTGCGTGTGCTCGCGATGGCCTGTCGAAACCTTTGGCGGCTGGACCCGGGCACAGACGTCGTGCGCGAGCACCCCACCGGTCTGACGTTCCTGGGCCTCCAGGGGATGATGGACCCCCCGCGCGAGGAAGCGCTGGAAGCGGTCGCCGGCTGTCAACGAGCCGGTATCCGCGCGGTGATGATTACCGGCGATCACGCCACCACGGCGCTTGCCATTGCGACCAAGTTGGGAATCGCTGGCGCGGACGAGCGCGCGGCCACCGGCCGCGAGCTCGATAGCTGCACGGACGCGGACCTGGAGCATCTCGTCGGCGAGGTGTCCGTCTACGCGCGCGTGTCACCGGAGCACAAGCTTCGGCTCGCTCGGGCGCTTCAGCGGCGCGGGAACGTGGTTGCGGTCACCGGAGACGGCGTCAACGACGCGCCGGCGCTGAAGCAGGCCGACATCGGCGCCGCGATGGGGCGCTCCGGCACCGACGTCGCCAAGGAGGCCGCCGACATGGTGATTACCGACGACAACTTCGCGACCATCTTCGCTGCGGTGGGAGAGGGCAGGGTCGCGTTCGACAACGTCCGCAAGACGACCTTCTTCCTGATCTCCGGGAACGTCGCCGCGGTGCTTGCGGTCCTGACGAGCCTCACCGGTGGATTCGCCCTGCCCTTCGTCGCGGTGCAGCTGCTGTGGCTGAACCTGGTGACGAATGGCGTGCAGGACATCGCGCTCGCGTTCGAGCCTGGGGAGAAGCACTTGATCGACCGTCGCCCACGCCCCCCGCAAGAGGGTGTTGTGTCCGCCGTGCTGTGGGAGCGAACTGCGATCGCCGCCGTGGTCATGGCCGCGGGAACGCTGCTCATGTTTCATCTGCAGCTCGATAACGGCGCCAACCTCGACGAGGCACGCTCGGTGGCGCTCACGACCATGGTCATCTTCCAGGCGCTCCACGTGGGCAACTCCCGCTCCGAGACGCTGTCGGCGTTCGCCAAGAGCCCGTTCAGCAACCGCTTTCTGTTCGTCGGCACGCTGGGGGCGGTGGCGATCCAGGTGGCGGCCCTCTACCTCCCGTTCACGCAGTTCGCGCTCAGGCTGGAGCCGATCGCGTTTCGGACCTGGATCGAGATCTTGGCGATCTCGTTGAGCGTGATCGCCGTCGTGGAGCTCCACAAGGCCGCGCGCTCGCGCTGGCCGATCGCCGGGTGAGATCGCCTTCGCCGAATTCGCCAGACTGCCCTCTATGGCATCCCCCGGACCGATCGTTGTCGGCGTGGAAGGCACGGATCGGTCGGCGGACGCGCTCGTGCTCGCCCTGGTGCTTGCCGATCGGCTCGGCGGCCAGGTGCTGCTCGTTCACGCCCACCCGTACGGCCCGCTCATGGGCATCGTCCCCGAGCGCGAATACCGGGCCCTCGTCCGCCAGGTGTTCGACTCCACCTTCCACCAGGTCAAGGAGCTGATCGGTCGGCGTCACCAGCGCGAGATGCGCGTCATCGCGGCTGACTCGCCTGCCGCGGGAATTCAACAGGTCGCCGCAAACGAGCAGGCTCAGCTGATCGTGGTCGGGCCGTCGCGTCGCTCGAGGGTCGGCCGGGTGCGTCCTGGGAGCACCGCAGAGCGCCTGCTCTCGGGGGCGCCCGTGCCTGTGGCCATCGCCCCCGCCGGCTATGCCCAGGGTCAGCACCGCCTCGGTACTGTCGCCTGTGGCTTCGATGGGTCGGACGAGTCCCGCCTGGCCCTGGATTGGGCGAGCCGGCTTGCGCAGACCGACGCTGCTCGCCTGCTGGTGGCGTCCGTCCACGCTCCAATCGCATTCGGCCAGATCTCCGTCGGTGGCGCGTTCTCCCCGCGGTCGGCGAACCGAGCGCTGCGCGACGAGCTCAAGCGCGAGCAGGATGCAGCTCTCGCTGGTCTCGACGTCGAAGCCGAGGCCGTCGTTCGCAGCGGCGATGCGGCGAGGGCGCTCGTGCGTGCCTCGAAGGACGCCGACGTCCTGGTGATGGGCTCGCGTGGCTACGGGCCATTGCGGGCGATCGTGCTCGGGGGTGTGTCGCAGTACGTGGTGCGCCATGCCCACTGTCCGGTGGTTGTCTGCCCGCGCGGCGCGGACGTCGCCGAGGAGCCTGGGAGCCGGAGGCTCAGTACCTGAGGAGGGCGGCCAAGCCACCGCTCGGCGCGAGCGGCGAGGAGTCATCGCCGAGCAACGAGGTCACGCGAGCACCGGCGAGGAGCGCCCTCTCCACCGCCCGCTCGATAAGCAGCTCTGCGGGCGCATCTTGCAGCACCGCGCGAGCCTGCGGACCGAGGCTGCCAGGTGATAGGCGAGCGGGATCGATGATCAGGTGCTCGACCCGATCCTCGCCAAGGGCGCTCAGGGTCTCATCTGCGCCGAGGACAGCCAGGTCGCCGGCTTGCGCTCGCTGGACCGCAACCTGCGCGAGCCGGCGGCCCTCACGCCGTTTGAGCGCCTCGAGGTGAGGCTCGAGCTGCTCCGCGACTTCCGAGGCACGGCGGTCGACGAGATTGAGATCGGTCTCGGCCACCACGGCCGACCCAACCCGCCCGGGCAACGCGGCGGCAAAGGCCGCCGCCAACTCGCCCTCACCCGCGATCACGATCCGCTTCCATCCGAGCGCAGCGACCCGGCGGCCCGTCTCCTGGGCCGTCGTCGCAAGAAACCGCCGACGCCACTCCTCCAGGCGCCGGTCGAACGAGGCTTCGTGGGTCGCCGTCTGCTGGGCGCGAGCTGGATTCGCCGCTGCGTATGCCTCGTAGCGCCGCCAGTCGCCGAGCGAGAGGTCATACGTGGATGAGTCCGGCTCCTCGACAAGCCCCTGGTCCCAGCTGAGCACCCGGACGCGCTCGGTGCCAACGAGCACGAACCCTGTGCGCTCGCCGCGGTCGATTAGCTCGACCAGCGGCCAGATGAGTGGGCGCGTCCCAGACGACGGCGTCGCTGCGGACCGGGAGCTGAAGCGCGTAGCGCCGATTGAGAGTCTCACTAGGCGTCAGGAACCAGACGAGGCTGCGGCCCCGGGCCCGGCCGTCGAGGCTGCGAACTCGCGTACGCACCTCCGCCGCCATCTTGCGGCAGGCCCGCCGTTCCTCCCGTGGAGCACGGTGCTCGAGGTGAGCGCCCCACTCGCGCAAGCGGTTGCCCAGGGCAACGGCCCATCCGGGAGGAGTGCCCCTGTTGGCGGGGTCGCGGGGATCGGTGCGGCAGTACACGCTCAGCACGGGCTCGCCCGGTTCGAGTCCGGCCAGCTCGCGCGCGAGCGTCAGCGAAAGCACCGTCAGGCCCCGCCTGGATGAGACATGGCCACGTAACGATTCTCGCATCGTGCCCCTCTGCGCACGGATACGCTTGACCGCGTGCCCCGTGGCGCCTCATCAGCGGAAGAATCGGCCATGCTACCGATCGAGCTCGGCACCGTTATCTGCGGCATCGACTCCTCGCCGCAGAGCATTGAGGCGTCGCGCCAGGCGATCGCAGTGGCCGACCAGGGAGCCCGCATCTGGGGGTTGTCGGTATGGGATCCCGGGTTCGCTGTGCACGCCGGCATACACGCATCGACGGTGGCGGTGGACCTGCGGAATCAGGCCGTCACCGCGCTCCGTGGCGCACAGGCGGCCCACCCGGCGCTGGAGCCGCTCCTGATCCGGGGCCGCGAGGTGGCCGGGCTCCTGGCGGCGGCCGCGAACTTGGAGGCCGACCTGGTCTCGGTCGGTTCCCATGGCACCTCGCGTCCGGCGGGCATCCTGTTTGGCAGCGTCGCGACCGCCATGCTGCACCACGCCCCGTGCTGCGTCCTGATTGCGCGCGAGGTCGATAACGCATCGTTTCCACGAGCGGTGCTGTGCGCCGGCGACGGGTCGGCCGACTCGCTCGATGCGGCGCGGGTGGCAGGGCGCATAGCGGCCCGGCACGATGCCGCCGCGGTCGCGCTGCACGTCACCGAGGGGCATCAGGGCGGCGAGGGCATTGCCGAGGAGCTAGCCGCGACGATGCGATTGAGCGGAGCCGACCCGGAGGTCAGGGTGGACAGAGCGTCCGCCGACCGCCGCATCGTCGAGGTCGCGGGCGATCTCGAGGCCTCGCTCATCGTCGTCGGTAGTCGTGGGCTAACGGGCCTGAAGGCGCTTGGCAGCGTCAGCGAGCGAGTGGCACACCGAGCCTCCTGCTCGGTTCTGGTGGTCCGGCGTCCCGCGCATCCGACGCAGGACCGGCTCTGAGAGCGCCCGGCCGGCACATGCCCCTTAGCCAACCGGGCTAGTCGGGGACCGTGCTCGAGGTCACTCCGGCGGCGTGGGCGGCGACCATCGGCCTGATCCTCGGCCTGCTCGCCATCGACCTGCTGGTTGCGGGCGCGCGACCGCACGCGGTGGGCTTCCGAGAGGCGATCGCCTGGTCCCTCTTCTACGTCGGCGTCGCCCTCGCCTTCGGGATTGTGTTCGCGGCGGTGTCCGGGTGGAAGTTCGGCACCGAGTACTTCGCCGGCTACATCGTCGAGAAGAGCCTGTCGGTCGACAACCTCTTCGTATTCGTGATCATCATGGGGAGGTTCGCGGTCCCGAGCGAGTATCAGCATCGCGTGCTGACGTTCGGCATCGTCGCCGCGCTCCTCATGCGCGCGGTATTCATCTCACTCGGGGCCGCGCTCTTGTCCGTGTTCTCCTTCGCGTTCCTTCTGTTCGGCTTGCTGCTGCTCTTCACCGCCGTCCAGCTCTTCCGCCACCGCAACGAGGACCCGGCGGTGGACGACAACGTGGTGGTCATCATCGCCCGGCGGGTTCTGCCCCTCACCGACCGCTACGCCGGCGGGAGACTGGTCACGCGCATCGGGGAACGGCGGATGTTCACGCCGCTCGTCTTGGTCCTGTTGGCGATCGGGACCACCGACGTCCTCTTCGCGCTGGATTCGATTCCGGCCGTCTTCGGCGTCACCGAGGAGGCGTTCATCGTGTTCACCGCGAACGCCTTCGCGCTCCTCGGGCTGCGGGCTCTCTACTTCCTGGTGTCGGGCCTGCTCGATCGGATCGTCTACCTCTCCACCGGCCTGTCGGTCATCCTCGGGTTCATCGGCCTGAAGCTCGTGCTCCACTTCCTGCACAAGCAGGAAGACGCTATTCCCGAGGTCTCGATCGGCCTCTCGCTGGCCGTCATCGTGGGTGTGCTCACCGTGACCATCGCGGCGAGCCTCATCAAGGCGCGGCGCGACCCGAGAGCGCGCGCCCACGCGGGTTCCCTCCGTCGCACTGCGCAGCAAGCTCATGAGCCGCGCTGACCGTTGAGTAGGTCCGCGTCGCGGACGATCACCGACTGTCTGGCGCGTTGATCCGGCGGGGTCCCGCGACAGGATCGGTCGTCCCTAGCGGTGGCGGTCGTACTTCAACAAGCCGGCAGCCTTAAGAGCCTCCTCCTCCGACTGATACGCGTGCCAGTGGACGATCTCTTCGCCGCGAAACTTGAAGAGCCAGGCCAGTGGGAGGTCGAACTCAATGCCCGAGTGCCGCGCCGTCGCGCGGAAGCGGTGGACGGACACCACGCACCTACCCGCGTCGATGACTCGCTCTAACTCGATGCTGTGCGCCTCGTAGGGCTCGAGCCAGACACGCCCCGCATGGCCGATTGCCTGCCGGCCCCGGTACACCTCGCCAATGTGGTCAGGCAAGACCTCGTCCGCATACGTGACGTCGGGGGCTAGGAAAGGACAATCAAGCTCGCCCCGGCTCAGCGCCTCAGAGTCGAACGTCTCGAGATAGGCACGAAGCTTCTCGACGTTTTCCCGTGACACCGGCGCAGTATCTCGCGGTCGGGAACGTGTCGCATCCGGTGCGAGGGAGCATTTCCACCTCGGCACTCGATGGGCCCGCTCTGGACGACGAGCGAGAGGGACAGAGTGCGCCGGGCTGACGCCTCCTCTCGTGCGTGAGGACAGCGCTGAACTACCCGCCGCCGCGCACCGGGATCGCTGCAAACAAATAAGGCTCTCCTGGCGTTTCCGTGGGCCGTTGAGCGCCTGAGCCTGCCGAGAGCGCCTGCAACGAGGCGGGTTCGAGCCCTCCGGGCGCCACTCGGAACTTGCGCAGGTCGTGACGGCTCCGTTGACCCCCGCGGACGTCCGAAGATCCGAGACCGGTGATGGCAGCGAGGGAGAACGCGCTGCAAACGACCTGGTTCAGGTTTCGGCCGCGAGCGCGACCCGGACCCTGGCGACCACTGGCCCGGCATCTGCGACCGAAACGACCCACGGAAACCCGAGGAGACCCACATGCAACGGCAGGGCGAAGAACTACGGGTCAGCCGCTTGCGTTCAGCGGGCCGCGGGCTTTCATCGTGGCGGCGACATCGCCCTTGCGCTCGTAGAGGCTCACAGCCTCGTCGGCCGCTTCGTGTGCCTCCTCCGGCCGGCCCGCGAGCTCGAGCACGTCCGCCAGGTCGAGGAGGACATCCGCGTGCAGGACGACAAACTCCGTGTTCGCCGCGACGGCCACCCCCTCGCGGGCGAGCCTCTCGGCCTCCTCGAGCCGTCCCCGTCGGGCGAGCAGTCGAGCAGGAATGCCGGTGCGCTTGATCAGCCACTCGCAATCGGTTGGCGCGGGCGTTTCATCGATCGCGTCGAGTAGCGCGAAGGCATCGTCATAGCGCCCCTGCTCGTAAACCGCCCGTGGCAGGTCAACAGCCACGGTCGACAGGAACCAGCCCTCGCCGATCTCGCGGAAGCCTTCCCCGGCCACACGCATGTCGCGCTCCGCGGCCACCGGGTCTCCGGCCAAGAGCTCGATGTACCCGCTGTGCAGGTCCTGCACGCTCGCCTGCCACAGCAGGCCCAGGTCTCGGGCCAGAGCGCGGCTCTCGCTGATGTGCTGCCGGGCCTCGTCGAAGCGCCCGCTCATTGCCTCGAGCAAGGTGACGAACCCGGACAGATTCGCGTCGAGCGTGCGGTTCTCCGGCTCCGCTTCGAGCAGTCGCTCGAGCCATCGCAGTCCTTCCGCGACCGGCATCGGGCTGTGGATCGCGCAGAGAGCGTTCTGTCCGAGAGCCCACCCGACCTCGCGGCGAGTGCGCGCGCGACGGGCATGCTCCGCGGCGCGGGTCGCCGCATCGCTCGTCTCGCGGAGCCTTCCCTGGCTCCAGTGAAGGTCCGATAGAACCATGTAGGCCCTGGCCAGCCCTGCCTCGTCGCCGAACTTGCCGAGGACATCGATCGCGGTCTGGGTTTCTGCGGCGAGGGCGTCGAGGTCTATCCCTCCGGGGTCTCGGTACATCTCGATGCGCGGGCGGGTGATCGCGACTCGCCATTCCACCCGCCGGTCGCCATCGGCCCGTGCCCGCTCTCGAGCGCCCGCGAGGACGTCGCTCGCCTCGTCGACCTCGCCGATCTCGAACAGCGCGTACCCGAGCTCCGGGAGCGCCGCGAGCCCTGGACCGCCTTGGGGGGTCGGCAGCGCGGCGGCCCGGCCGAGCAGGTTCACCGTCGCCGGCATGTCGCCGCGCTGGAACGCCCGCTGCCCCGCGGAGGCGAGACGGTCACCCGCCCGATGCGCGAGCGCCAAGGCCTGCTCGCCTGCGCTTCCAAGCTCGGCCCGGTAGCGAAACGCCTGCTCGAGGTGGTAGCCGACGATCTCCGGCGGCTCATCGGATTCATCACGAGCCGGATCCTCGATCCAATCGGCGAAGCGCTCGTGAAGGTCCGCTCGCAGACGCTTGGGGGTCGCGCGGTAGGCCGCCTGCTGAACGAGGATGTGACGGAAGCGAAAGCTCTCGGCGCTTCCGCGCCCTCGCGCGGTACCGATCAGCTCCTTGCCCGCCAGGGACTCCAGGTGACGTGTGCCGAACTCCCGGGCATCCTCGGGCAGGAGATCGAGCGTCGCCTCGGCCGAGAACTCCTTGCCCACGATCGCCGCCCGGGAGATCACGGCGCGCTCGCCCGGTCCGAGCCCGTCCAGGCGCGCCTGGAGCAGCGCGTCGATCGTCGGTGGGATCGAGCGCGGGGTCTCGTAAGCGTGCCCCTCGGTGAGCATGGCGACCAGCTGCTCGATGAACAGGGGGCTCCCTTCGGCGGTTTCGAGCACGCGGGCCTCCATTTCTGTCGAGAGGCCGCCGGCCAGGTTATGGATCAGGGCCTCGCAGTCGTGATGCGGAAGGCGCTCGAGCGTCAAAGACGCGGCGTTCGGTCCGTCGCGTATCCAGTCCGATCGCTGCTCCAAGAGCTCGGGGCGGGCGATGCAAACCAAGAGGATCGGGGCCTCCGGAGGCCGCTCCGCCAGGTACTCGACCAAGTCGAGGAAGGTGGGCTCGGCCCAGTGAACGTCCTCCAGGAAGACCACGAGTCGGCGCTTTTCGGCGAGCGCCGCAAACAGCCTACGGGTCGCCCAGAAAATCTCCTCGGTTTCAACCGACGCGCCCGTCTCCCCGATTCCCTCACGGAGGCTCTCCGCGATTGATCGATCGCGTCCCTCGGCGAGCAGCTCCCCAGCTCCGTCCGCGGTGAGCTGGTCGAGGATCTCGCGCAGGGCCCAGAAGGTGATCCCCTCGCCGTACGGTACGCAGCGGCCGACGACGACGGTCGCATCGTGGGCAGCCTCGGCGGCGAACTCCTGCGCAAGGCGCGACTTCCCGATCCCCGCCGCCCCAAGGACCGTGAACATGCGCAGCGTCCACTCGTGAACGACCTCGTCCAGTGCCGCCCGGAGTCGGCCGAGCTCTGCTTCGCGACCCACGAGCGCGGTCTTCAGCGATCCGACCGCAGGGCGCTCGCGCCTCAGGTCATCCAGTCGCCATGCGCGGATTCCCTCCCCAGTGCACGGGTTCGAGATCGGCCTGCTCTCGGATGAGCCGCTCGGTTACCTCACCGAGGAGGATCTCCCCAGCTCCGGCGAGGCCCAGTAACTCCCCAGCCGCGCTCACTGGGTCCCCGACCACCGAGAGCGGGCTGGCGCCGGTGTCGCTCGCGAGGACCTCCCCGGTCGCGATGCCGACATGCGGAATTGGGAACGGGCTGGTCCCATCCTCAACGGGCGCATCGCGGATCTCAAGCGCCGCACATGAGGCCCGAAACGCGTCGTCCTCATGGGCCCGCGGGACCCCGAAGACGGCCATGGCCTCGTCCCCGACGGCGCTCGCGATCACCCCGCCGTAACGCCCCACCATCCGCCCGAGGTGTGCGCGGAAGCGATCGTCCTCGCGACTGAGCGCCTCAGGGTCGATGCCGCGAGCGCTCTTCCTGCGCGCAACTAGCACGGTCACCGTCTTTCGTACGTCGGGTTCGACCGAAGTCGCGTCGCTGCCGCCCGCTCCCGGCGTCCCGACCCCTGCCGATGCCTCGCGTGGGGCGTCGAGACCCGGCTCTTGGCGCAGGATGGCTGCCTGCAGGCGCTGGAGCTCTCGCCCGGGATCCAGCCCGAGCTCCTCGGCGAGGGTCTCGCTCGTCTGACGGTAAACGTCCAGTGCGTCCGCCTGCCGGCCCGAGCGGTAGAGGGCGACCATGAGCTGTCCCGCGCAGAGGCTCACGCAACGGGTTGTCCTTGATCAGCGACTCGAGCTCGCCGACGAGTTCGCCCGCGCTACCGAGGGCGAGTTCCGCCTCGATTCGCTCCTCCACGGCGTCGAGGCGAAGCTCCTCCAAGCGCGAGATCTCGGCCTGAGCGAAGGGGTCGTAGGCGAAGTCCGCGAGGGCTGGGCCGCGCCAGAGGTCGAGCGCCCGGCGAAGGACACCGACCGCGGTCTCGGCGTCGTTCGCCCGGCGGGCGGTCCTGCCCTCGCTCAGCATGCGCGCAAACTGGTCCGCGTCGAGTTCGTCGGGCTCGATCCGAAGCACGTAGCCGGGAGCTTTGGTCACCAGCAACTCGCCGGGCGATCCCGCCGCGCGCCCGGGCTCGAGCGCTTTGCGCAGCTTCCCCACGTAAACCTGGAGGGCGTTGGCCGCCGTCTCCGGCGGCTTCGGCCAGAGCTCCTCGACCAGCCGATCGCTGGCGACCAGCTCGTTCGCATGGACGAGGAGAATCGCGAGCAAGGCCCGTTGCTTCGCCGCACCGAGCGCCACCGGCACCCCCTCACGACGCACCTCGAGCGGTCCGAGGATTTGGAACTCCATTCCCTTTCCTGCGCCCACGGTAGCACCGGTGCCGGCTTCGCCCAAACATCCCGAACGAGGTCGAGATCGTGATCTTCAGCGAGATTTCAGCGCCTCCGCGGACGCTTCGCCTTCCAAGGCTCTACGCGAAGGGAGACGCAATGAGGAATTTGATCTGGACACGATTCATCGTCGCCGGGGTCACGGCATGCACAATCGCTGCACTCGCCGCCCCGGCATCGGGCCAGACCCTGCGCCGCGACGGCTCGAAGGCGCTGCCGTTCGTCGCACACGTCGGCAAGCAGGCTCAGACGTCGTCGAGCGCCCCCGTTCTGCGCCGCGATGGCTCGAAGGCAGAGCCTCTCGTCATCCCTTTCGAGCCGGACACCACGGCCACGACCGCAGCCTCACCAGGCTTCGATTGGGGTGCCGCTGCGATCGGTGCCGCCGCAGCCGTCGGCCTGATACTGCTCGGATCCACTGCCTGGATCGCCGCCCATCGCAGGCGCCGGTCCGGCGTGCTGCGTGGGAGCAGTGCATGAAGCTGCGTTACGCGCTCGCAGCATCGGCCTCGGGCGAGGACACCACGACTTGAGGAGGCTCCCCGGGGCAATTACACGCCGCAACATCTGCGGCACAACCGCGGAATCGAGCTGTAGGTAGCTCGCCGGCTCATAACCGGAGCTCGCGGGAACCCCCAGCTTCAGAGAACGGAGAGGTCGTACGAACCCAGAGGGGGTCGTAGGAACCCAGAGGTCGTAGCTAATCCGGCCGATCATGCTCAAGCGTCCGCTCCAGCACTTGGGACTGCGCCGCGGCGGTGCAGCAGGTCCTCGAGGATCGCCTCCAGGTTGGAGGCGATCAGCAGATGGCCCTCGCCGCGACGAAGCAGTAGCTGCGCCCCGGGGATCGAGCGTGCGAGCAGCTCCCCCCACGCCGCCGGGATCGAGCGATCCTGATCGCCCTGCCACACGGTCGTCGGCACGGTAATGGACGCCAGATCAACGCCCCAAGGATGCATCGCCACCCGCAGGTCGTCGACCAGCCCGCCCGTCCCCTGGCGGACCGCCTCGGCCGCCATCGCGGCGCCACGCTCGACGATGCGCGGGTCGTCGTCGAGCGCCGCGCGGTCGCCGGCGGGCTGCCTCGCCGCCGCCAAACGGCGAAGCACCCACAGGGGCAAACGCCCAAGGAGCGCCTGGAGCGCGAAGACGCCGCCAGCGAGCCCCGGGCGGTCGCGGGCCAGCCTCCACAGGCGGGGTCGTCCCAGCTCGGCGACCGCACCCGGGCGATCGAGCGGCGCGATCGAGCCGACCAGCGCCATCGACACGACACGGTTGCCGAGCCGCTCGGCGCACCCGCACGCGTAAGCGCCGCCGACCGAGTATCCGAGCAGGCCGAAGCGCTCGACCCCGATGGCATCACACAACTCACCAACATCGTCGGCCCAGTCAGTGACCCTTCGCCCCGGCATCGGGCTCGAGAGCCCGATGCCCGGCCGGTCGACGGTGATCAACCGCACCCCCAGCCGTGCCGCCACCGCCTCGTCCCACACCAACACCCGGCAGCCCGGGTTGCCATGGCACTCGAGTATGGGCGATCCGTTCGGGTCACCCCACTCCAAGTAGGCGAGTGTGCGGCCGTTGCCGAGGCCGACGGTGCGGGCCGGCGTCACGCCGCCGGAGCTTCGCCCTCGAGCTCGGCGAGGAAGCGCGCGTCCTCCGGGCTCATGCCGGCGATCTCCTCGCCGTCCCAGCAGATGCCGTCCGCCATCGCGACGAAGATCTGCTTTCGCTCCCGCAACCCGAGCCTGGCGTGGTGACCGAACGCCAGGAACGAGTACATGGTCGGCAGGGCGTCGCGCCAGCCCTGATCGGACCCCTTGACGCGTACCAGGTCGGCGATTCCGGCGGGGAGCTTGCTCGGCGGCTCGCTAAAGAGCTGTCCGACGACGGCGAAGCTGAGCTTCGTCTCGCGACCCGGCTCGACCATGGTGAGCGGGGCTTCGGGTTCGAGCAGGCCGCGCTCGAGCTCCTCGGCGCTCATCAGCAAGACGCCATCAGTGGCGCGCGGGTTGCACTCGATCAACATCGGCCCGTCCGGTGAGTCGACAAAATCGAGCGACATCTGGCCGGTGTAGTCGAGCTCGGCGCCGAGCCGCTTGGCGACCTCCAATGACGGCTCGCCCTCGACTGACATGAACTGGATCCCGGTGCTGTGCTGCCACTGGCGTGGCGCCCGGTACGTGCAGTGTGCGGTCACCCGGCCCCGGTGGAAGGTGCTGTAGGTGCAGTGCATCGGTCCCTCGACGAACTCCTGCACCAGCCACGGCGAGCTCTCGCTCGGATGGCAATCGGAGGGCTGGAGTTTTCCGGCCAGCGGGCCGGTGTTGGTGAGGAGGGACACCCCACCGCGTGAGAACGCCGCCCGGGCGAAATAGCTCGGGAAGCGCTCGATCGCTTCCCGCAGCTCCTCGTCGCTTCGTGCGACCGCGGTGGCGGGCGTGGGCAGCCCGAGTCGCTCGGCGAGCTGCGTGAACCGATCCTTGTCGTGGAGCCGAGCGAGGGTCGCGAAGGGCGCCGTGAACAGGGTGGTGCGCTCGGAGAGCTCGGCGCGGCGAGTAGCCAGATAGAAGGCCTCCTCGAACGCGGGAACCACGAGCTCGATCTCGTTCTCGCGCACGATCCGCTCGACGTCGACGATGAACGCCTCGGTGTCAGCGCTTGCCGCGGCGGTCACGAAGTGCCCCGCGAGGAAGCGCGAATGACTCCCAGGCGCGACCTCGTAGCTGTCGGAGGCGTACACGTCGTGGCCGCGCGCCGCCAGCTTTCGCACCATGTCGAGCGCGAACGGCAGCCGGGAGCTCGTGACTAGGATCCTCATTGCGCCAACAGTCTCCACGATCCAGAGGAATGGCTCGGTGATCGTCCCCCGACAAGGCGCCGCGCTGTGTCAAGTTCGTGAAGCGTTTTCGAATGACCGTCGCCCGAGGTCAAGAAGCACAAGATGCGCCGCTGTCTCCTCCAATCGACGAACGTACGTAGAGAAGATCGCGTATTCGCCGTGGTACCAGCGGTGGTACCGAACTAAGCGAAGCTCAGCTCACCTCAGTGCACCTGAAGCCGCTTGACAGAGCCCTATGGCAATGGGCAGAACGGCCTCAGCCGATCTCATAACCCGGAGGTCGCGGGTTCAAATCCCGCCCCCGCTACTCAGGAAGCCCCCGCTACTGCGCGGCTCTTTACCTCACCGTTTTTGATGTCGTTCGAGAACACCGTATTGGTGCCCGGTAGCGCCATCGCTGCGCGCCGTCGGCCCGGCTCGGTGGGGCCTTCGCCGCGGCCGCACACGATCGGGATCGGGATCGGAGCGCCGGTCCCGCTATGGAGCATGCGCGGCGGCGCGGCGGGCTTGGTGCGCCCGGCGTCCGAGGGAGTCGGCGCGTTCCCGGACTGCGTTCGGTCGGCCGTCAGCATGTCCTCCTCCCTTGCCACTGCGGAGGGTGACCGAGTAACCCCGTCCCTCGCGGCCGTCCAGATCGGGGACCTCGTTGGGCCGCCCGGCGCGCAAGCGGAGACCCGCCCCCGTCGCTCGTGCCAGCGCGTACTCGTAGGCGGCCGCCCCCAGGTTCGTGCCTGCGAGGAAGATCATTGCGTCCTTTCCTGTGACCGCGCCGCTCACCGCGGCGGCGGCGAATGCGCCCGCGTAGTAGGGCGCCTCCTTGGCCAGCTCCGAACCCACGTATCCGATCGCCGACGCCAGCCGGCGCGCGCGCGGGCTCCCAGCCCGAAGCCTCACAAGCTCGTAGGCGGCCTTCGAGACCACATTGGTGCTCGTGCCCGTCTCGAGCAGCAGCTCCCAGTTCGCGCTCAGGTTGGCGCGCAGCCCAGCGGCCCACCCGACGTAGGTCGCTCCGAGGAAGGCGAGCAACCACGGCTGGCCGAGGCCGCGCAGCAGATGCGACCCGGCGAGCGCCACCCCAGCGGCCGTGGCGACCGCGTCGAGCGCGCACGTCGAGAGGGCGGTCGCGCCGAGCGTCACCGCCCACTGAACCGCCCCGCCAGCTCGACTGCTCCTACGCACCGTTACGGCAACCCGTTCGGCGCCGCCGTTCATGCGTTGCAACGGGATCATCCTCAGTGTGGGGCTTGCGCTCACAGGCGCCGATGAGCGACCGCCACACGTTGGAGCTCTGGGTTGCAGGACGTCTCGTTCATGGATCGCTCCGGCTTTCGCGAATCGTTGACTGCCACGCAGGCCCGGCGAGCGACTAACGCGCGCGGGCTCAGACGCTTCGAGTGCCCACACGCCAGTACGGCTCTGAGCAGTGGTGATGGCATCGCCGTCTCCCCCTCTGGGCAAGCTGGAGGACGTGGACGTTTGATTGCCTGCGGATCGGCGGTGATCGTGACGGCTCTGTTGGGCCGCCGAGCCCGGCCAGGATCGGCGCCTGCGTGGGCGGTCGGGGCGGCGGAGTCGGGACCAGTTCGCATGGCCGGCGATGCTAGGGCCGTTCGGCCACGCTTCGCTACGTGGACCCACCGCAGACTTTCGCGGATACGCTTGGGCGCGTGCCGAGGAGGAACTAATTCCAAATCTGCCGGCGGCACAGCGCCGCGGGACGCATCTGGACAGGCGAACCCGCCTGCTGGAGCGCGAGGCCGAGCTCGAAGAGATCCGCGGTGCCCTTCGAACTTCCACGGCCGGCTCGGGGGCGATGGTGGTGATCGAGGGACCCGCCGGAATCGGCAAGAGCTCCCTGCTGGGGGCGGCCGCCGAGGTGGCCGAGGCAGCGGGGATGTCCGTTTTTCGCGCGCGCGGTGGCGTGCTGGAGCGCGAGTTCGCGCTCGGTGTCGTGATCCAGCTGTTGGCGCCGAGCATCGAGGCGCTCACGGACCCCGAGCGTGAACGGACCTTCGCGGGCGCCGCAGGACTGGCGCGCCCGCTGTTCGAAGAGGTGCCCGACCGAGCAGCCGCGGAAGATCGCCTGTTCGCGCGATTCCACGGCCTGCACTGGTTGTGCGCGAGGCTGGCCGAGGAGCGGCCGCTCGCCCTGTTCGTTGACGATGCGCACTGGGCGGACGAGCACTCGCTTCGCTTCCTTGCCTACCTGGAGGCGCGGATCGACGAGATCCCCGCGTGCGTGATCCTCGTGGTGCGGACAGGCGAGGCCGCAGCGGCGCCCGAAGCGCTGACCAAGTTGATCGAGCATGAGCCGCCGACGGCCGTCCGGCCGCTGCCGCTCAGCCCTGCGGCGATCGCCGAGCTGGTGCGCGGCCGCCTGGGCGAGGAGACGGGAGATGAGGTCTGCGTCGAGTGTGCCCGCACGACGGGCGGCAACCCGTTGCTCGCGCGTCAGCTCATCGCCGCGCTCGAGGAGCGCGGCGAAGAGCGCGCGAGCCTCGACGCCGGCGCGATCGCGGCCATGGGCCCGCCGTCGGTGGCCCGCTTCGTGGCCGCCCGACTGCGCCGGCGCGCGCCGACGGTCGGGGCTATAGCGCAGGCGCTGGCGATCCTGGGCGACGATGCCTCACTGGCGGACGTCGCGGAGGTTGCGGGCGTGGACCGCCAGGCGGCGGCGGACGCGGTGGACGCGTTGATCGAAGCCGAACTCGTGTACCCGGGGCTGCCGCCGAGGTTCGTACACCCGATCGTCCAGCAGGCGCTCCAGGAGTCGATCCCGCCGGCCGGGCGGGCGCAGCTTCATCTGTCCGCCGCTCGGGAGCTGGCGCGCGACCTGGCTCGGTGCGAGCGGGTGGCCGCCCACCTGCTGGCCGCTGGTGCCGCTGGGCCCGCCGGTGAGCAATGGGCGTTCGACGCGCTTAGGGCGTCCGCCCAGCGGGCCACCGATCGCGGCTCTCCCGACCAGGCGGTGCGGTTCCTGCGCCGGGCGCTCGAGGAGGAAGCGCCCGGCCCGCTACGGCGGTCACTCCTGCTCGAGCTCGGCGCGGCGGAGTCGGCCGCCCGCATCCCCGGGGCGGCCGATCGCATGGAGCGGGCGCAACTGCTGTCGAGCAGTCCATCCGAGCGTGCGCAAGCAGCGCTTGGCCTCTCCATGGTGCGATTCCTGGCGGCGGAGCTACCGGAGGCGGTCGCCGCCTGCGAGGGTGCGCTCGCGGAGGCCGACGACCTCGACCGGGAGCTGCGGCTGGCGCTCGAGTTCCAAGCCGCCGCCACCCGGCTGGTCGGCGGGCTTCCCAGCGCCGAGACGTTCGGGCGCCTGCTGGCGCTCGAGCAGGAGGTAAGCCGAGCTGCGACGGCGGCCGAGCGCAGCTTGCTCGCCTTGATTGCGGTCGTGTTCGCCGCCACCACCGCCCGCACCGCGGTCGAGGTTGCCGCGCTCGGCGAGGCGGCCTGGGGAGATGGACGGTTGCTTGCCGAGGTCCGCTCCGAGCACTCCGCCCTCGCCGCCCCCGCGACAACGATCGCGCTTACGGCCGCCACGACCGCCATCGCGTTCGCGGGCAGGCTGACCAGGGCGATCGAGGTCTGGACCGCCGGCGTGGCGGATGGCCGCGCCCGGGGCTCCATGCTCCTGTACTCCACCTCGCTCGGCCTGCGCGCCTCCGGCAGGGCCTGGAGTGGTGATCTCCGCGGCGCCGAGGCCGACGCCGACGCCGCCGTGGCGCTGCTCCCCGCCGACGATCCGATCATCCGGCCGACCGCGCTCTCGGCGCTCACCGACGTCCACATCGAGCGCGGCAGGTTCGAGCAGGCCGCGGCGCTGTTGCGCGACGCCTGGCCGACCGGCGAGCTGCCGCTGTCGTTCAGCATCAGCCAGGCGCTGGCGTCCCGGGGCCGGCTCGCGCTGCGGATGGGTGACCCGAGCGCAGCCCTCAAGGATCTCGAGGATGCGGGCCGGCGATCGATGGCGATCGCCTACGTGAACCCGATGGCGCTGATGTGGCGCAGCTACGCGGCACTCGCCGCCGCCCGCCTCGGGAATCGCGATCGGGCGCGCGAGCTCGTCGAGGAGGAGCTCGAGATCGCGCAACGGTTCGGCGCCCCAGAGCCGATCGGCGACGCCCTCCGCGTGCGGGCGCTGCTCGCCCCGGGCCGAGAAATGGTCGAGCGGGCCCGCGAGGCGGTGGACGTCCTCGCAGGCTCCGAGCTCCGAGTGGCACACGCCCGCGCCCTGATCGATCTGGGTGCCGCACTACGCCGGGGGGGCCATCGCCGCGATGCTCGCGAACCGCTTCGCGAAGGGCTCGACCTCGCGAACCGATGCGGCTCGGTGGTGGAGACCGATCGGGCGATGGACGAGCTGCGAGCCACCGGCGCGCGCCCGCGCCGGCCCGCCGTCAGCGGCGTCGACTCGCTCTCGGCCCAGGAGCGACGCGTCGCGGCGATGGCAACCGAGGGGCTGAGCAACCGAGAGATCGCCGAAGCCCTCTTCCTCACCCGCCGGACCGTGGAGATGCACCTGACCGGCGCCTACCGCAAACTCGGCATATCGGGCCGAGGGGACCTACCGGCGGCTCTCGCCGCAAACACATAGCCGCCCGGCTCGCGGCGCGTGCGGCCCCTCGTGCCGCCTACGGGTCCTGGTCAATCAGGCGGCGATACTGCAGCATCGCGAGGTGTTGATGAGCGGTCGACGGCGCTACGCCGAGATCTCGGCCGGCCGCCGACACGCTGATCGAACCCTCGCGGCCCACCAGCAGGAGGAGTCGGATCGCGTTGTCGACCGACTCAATCGGGTAACGCGGCCCGTCGCGGCTCGGTACCTCGTCAATCGCCGTTTGCTCGACAGCGCGAGGCATCAATGGGCGTCGCCCAGACGTCGCGTGGTGCGGGCCCTGAATTCTGCCACGGTGAATGCGATTCCACTGTCAGTCCGAGCGGTCCCAGCCCCTTTTCAGGGGGACAGCCCGTCGCGGCAAGCCGAGCTTTGATCCGCGGCGTTGTCCCACAGGGTTGCCGCGAGACGCTCGGAACTCATCGTTGAGCGATAGCCGCCGATGCCGCGACGACGTGCAGGGGAGGCGGCGAGGCGCCATGCCGGCCTCTCGGCCGATGGTCTGCTCGCCGCCCCCCTCCGAACCGGACGTGCGAGTTTCCCCGCATCCGGCTCTCCATGAGCACGTCGGGTGGTCCCGACTCATGCGAGCGCCCCCTGGACGCGTTCGAGCGGTAGCTGCTCCTCGCGGCTCGCGCGCTGCGCGCGGGTCGGTCAGGTCAGCCGACTGCTCGATCCACGGGTTCGGGATTCGCGTTCCCCGGTAGCGATAGCGCGTAACGCTGACGCTGGCCGGGTTGAAGGGCACGACTCCTGATGGGATTCGGGTGAGTTCGTGTCCTGGGCGCGCGACCGCGGCGAACTCTCGCGGTTGTACTGGGATAGCGGCGGGCTCGACCCCAAGCTCGACTGGACGGATAGCTAGCGCGGCAGGGCAGGCAATTGGTCACCTCGCCTACCTGCGCTGCCGCGGGCGAAACCTCGACGGCTACCTGCACGAGCGAAGCGTCCCCGAGCGCTTCGACTACGACTACCCCAGAGGACGAGCTTGAGGAGATCGCCGAGCGGGACCGAGCCCTCGCCGATGAAGTTGAGGAGGTCCATGTGATTTTTCAACAACAACGCTCGCGATTACGCACCGAAGGCGGCCAGGAGGATGCTGCAGGCGTTCGGCTAGGCGAGCGACTGAACGAGCAGCGATGGGCGCGCAGTCAACGGATGTCAGCTACCAGTCCGCTCGCCCAAGACGCGATCACCCGGGCGAACTCTTCCCCGGCTTCCGGGACAAGGTCGTTGTGGCCGAGGCCGGGGAACACGTGGATGTGTCCCGCCTCACCGGCAGCCTCAAACAGGGCCCGGCCCTGCGAGAGCGGCACGGTCTCATCGCGGTCGCCGTGGAGCACTAGGAGCGGGGCGCGCAGCTCGTGGATCCGGCGCAAGGTCGGGTAGGCGTCGGGAATCAGGGCCGCCGGGAGGAACGGGTAGTGCCGCCGGGCGAGTTCGCGGACCCCGGTGAACGCCGAGAGCAGCACGAGGCCCACGGGCGGGCGCTCGAGCGCGAGATCCAAGGCGACGGCGCCGCCGAGCGACTCGCCGAGGTAGTAGACGCGCCCGGGGTCGACTTCGGGCTGCTCGAGCATGCAGGCGAGCGCTGCCCGGGCGTCGCGGTGGGTGCCCTCCTCGCTTGGCCTGCCGCTGCTGCGGCCGTAGCCGCGATAGTCGAACAGCAGCACATCGAAGCCGACGCCTGTCAGCAAGGCGGCATGAAGGACGCGGTCCCCAATGTTGCCGGCATTCCCGTGGCAGAGCAGCAGATGGCCGAGCGAGGGCGCCGGCGCGCTGATCCACCAGCCGTGAAGGCGCTCGCCGTCGTCGGTCTCGATCACGAGCTCGCGGTGCTCGAGCCCGGCCCGTTCCGGCGTCTCAGTGATCTCGCGGCCCGGGAAGTAGAGCATCGAGTTGAGCACCAGCCTGATCACTCCGGGCCACCTTCCTCCGCTGACCGAGCCCGACGCGCCGCCGCCCGCGCCCGCCGAAGCGGCTCCGAAGTACGGGCACGGCGGAGCGTAGCGAGGATCACAAATGCCGCCGCGTCGAGGTCCGTACGCCAGCCGGGGTGGACGACGAGCGGGGGGCGCCGGCGCGGGTGCGGACAAGGAGTGCGACCGGCCCCCCGTCGTGCAGGAGCGGGCACCTCGCCCCGCGCTCGGGCCCCGGGCTCACCGTCGGTCGCCAGGAGGGGTCGATCGGTGACGCCGATGTTCGGGAGATCGAGCACCGCGCCGAGGTGCAGGGCGAGTCTGGCGGCACGCGGGTGGTCACGACCGGTGGCGTTCGCGATCACGACCTCGGGCTGCTCCGGGAGCGAGCGAACCGTTCGTTTCCACCAACGGTCCCTCGCGCAGCGCCAACAGGCCCGGCTGATACGGCGCCTGCGCCCGCCCCCGTACGACCGCCGTCGCGCAGAGGTGGCGGTCGGCGCACATGAGCGCCGCTCCGGCCCAGCCGCACTCTCCCGCGTCGCCGGGTCCGGAGGCGGGCGAAGCACACGAAGCAGCCGGCGACCAGGGGCCGCGGACGGGATGGACGCCAGGGCGCGGGGCGCCGCTCGCGAGCTCGCGCTGGAGGCGAATCAGGTCGGGCGGGGTCTCGGGCCACATCGTCGCGGCAAGTATCGGGCCCGGCAACTGTCTTGGTGCCGAGGACAGGGCACGCCTTTGCTCCTTTTCGGGAAGCGCAGCACGAGTGATCCGCGCGTAATCGGTCCGCGGACGCCACCTCCGCAACCGTCGCAAGGCCCCGCCCTGGTCGACTAGCGCCCGGGCGTGGTCATGGTTCCACCGCGGCTGCGCCTGATCAGGTAAACGATCAGCGCGGCGAAGATCACCGATAGGAGGATGCCCCCGCCGTTGCGATCGCCGAAGACCGCCCACCATACGAGCCCGGCGATGAACGATGCGGCGATGCCGATCAGGATCGTCTGCCAGATCGTCATCGGGTCGGGCCCGGGGATCGCCAGGCGGCCGAGCGCCCCGACCACGAGGCCGGTGAGGGCGAGGACGATCAGGTAGACGATCACATCCATCAGAAACCAGAGTAACGAGGCGACCTGACCCTCTCGCCAAGGGACGACGGTGTGGGCGCCGTTAATGGGACGCCTTCGAACTCGTGGTACCAGCCGTGGTCCCGAACTGAGCGAAACTCAGCTCATCTCAGAGCACCCGAGACCGCTTGACAGAGCCATGCTGCGCCTGGCAGAACGGCCAGAGGCGATCTCATAACCCGGAGGTCGCGGGTTCAAATCCCGCCCCCGCTACTCACGAAAGGCCCGCAAACGTTCGCCTTTCGTCTGGATAGTCCCACAGCCCGGCCGGTCAGCGGGCACCAATCGGGCGCCAATTTTGTGCGCAAAGGTGTTCTTCGTTCAGCGAATGCGGCATCCATTGCGGCTGCTTCATGCCTATCTGGGGCTCCGGTGACTACGTCGGCAAGCTGGCGTACTGCTCCTCTTCTCGCACTGCCGAGAGAGCCGCGATTAGTGGTACGCGCTCAGGTGACCCAGCGAGCGGCATGCGGATCCCAGCGACCGCGCGCCGTTTCGTCAAGCAGTGGGTCGAGAAAAGGTCGAACGGCAGCGAGCGCCTCGTCGAGCGTTTGCGCCGAGTGCAGGAGCGACCCGCGCGCCTCCCGCGCGTAGCCACGCTCCCAGTCCGCGCGCGTCGGCACCTCGAACCGCGCCGGAAGTCGGATGCTGCGTCGATTCGCCTCAGATGCGAGCGCGGCCATCTGCGCCTCCGCTTCGACAGACGCCCCGTTCACGATTGCGACGAGGTCGACGAGATCACGGAACCGCGTCGACGGCATCTCCATTGGACCGTACCGCTCGAAGGTCGCGGCGACCTTGTCGGCAATGTGGTCAACAAGCGGGTACGCCCTGTACCCGCGCTGCTCGATGTCCGGCATGTCGAGCCGCGCAAGCGGGGGAACGTCCTCGGGATCGCCGGTCATCGTCACCTCGGAGCCCACCAGGTCGACGTGGAACTCCACCCAAATCGTCGTGCCGACATATGCCGTCACGGGGATGCGCATGCTGCTGGTCGCCGCATTCGTTACCCGCTGTGCCGGTCCGAGTTCGAACCGAAACCAATCGCCGATGTCCGTCGCCGCTGCGGCCCGGATATCTCGTTCGGCGACGTCTACGACGATGCTGCGGTACACGTCGATGTCGATGGTCGCGCGAACCCCGATGTCGCGGGCGAGGAGTGCCGCTGCTCCCTTGACGATCCAGTCCCGATCCGACACGTAAAGGCGTTCTAGGAGCCGGTCGTATGCAACCTGCCGCTGTAGCTGCGGGAGCTTCCACCGGCTCGTCTTCGCCGCGTTCTTTAGCCGGTCTGTCAGGGCCCGGCGAAAGGCGGTCGGGCCCCCGTACACGCGTTCATCCGCCATCGATCGTCCGTCTCGCTGGCACGGCCGCCACTGGTGCTTGCCGTAAATGCTCGGGCGTGATGTCGGTTGACGTCGCGCGAGCCTCTTCCATCCACTGCCCCGTCTCCGGATCTCCGACTAGATCAAGGAGCCAGCGCAGAACTGCAACCCCATCACCTCGGCGTAGACCAAAGCGTGTCGCGTGGGGCGCGAGGGTGTCGGCGAAGGTGCCGGGATAGTCGAAGACGCCGCGGATGGCGTCGGTGACCACATGCGCCACCGCCTCCGGCTCCTCGCCATCCCGCAGCAGATCCGACGCGATTCGGGAGGGACGCGTGACGGGGAGACCCCGGAGAATGATCCACTCAACCTCACCAAGGGTGCCGCGATGAATGCGAACGTCGGGTCGGCGAACCTGACGACGAGTCGGAAGTATGAACTCGTGAACGTCCGCCGGAAGGTGCCCAAGCCCATAGAGGGCCGCGGCCGAGCGGTGGGACACGATTCCCTGCTCCGGCCGACGCTGCCATGCGGGGGTTTCGGGGGCGAGCTGCAGCCAAGCCGCTCGCAGGGGCGCGTGATCGGGGATTGGTGCCCCGGCAAGGTGGTAAACACCCGGAGCCTCGCGCTCCAGAACACCATCGTTACTCAGTCGCTGCAGGGTGGCAGGGGAGACCCCAGCACCATCGGCTTGACGCCGGGTCACAAACCCCCATTGATCCTCAGCGATGCCCGCCAGCTTTCCCAGGGTTCTCGTCTGCGGCATAGCTGCATCATAGCTCATAGCTGAGCTATTTCGCAGCACTTATGGAATGGGATTGCTGCGATGTCACTCCAAGCTGAGCGATTTTGCAGCGTGCAGGCCAGGTGCGTCTAAAGGTTCGCGCTGGTCCTCTTGTGCCCGTCCGTGCCCCCTGGCTCAGCTCGCCGCCGTCCCGAGAACCAACCGACCGGGTCGGACGTCGCCGTTGACCGTGACGGCGACGATGACAGTGAGCCAAACAAATAATGCGTCGGCAAGCTGGCGTACTGCTCCTGCTGACGCATGCAGATTATGCGCAAGGTGGCGGCCGCCTTCCGGGCGGCGGTGAACTTCCGATAGCTGCGCTTCTCGCTCAACTGGTTCTCCTTCCAGATTGAGCGGCCATCCTGGGAGCCGCGCCGGACGGCCTCGTCGGGGCTACGCCCTCCTCGACCGTCCGGAACTCTCCCTAGGAGAGTGTCAACGCGGGAGCGGGGAGCAGGTCAATCGGCAAAGGGCTTTCTCATGACGATCGTCGCGGATATATGCTCGGGGCGGTCCTCGGAAGGAGACGCGCATGATCAGCACCGCGTTTGTAGCGCTCGCGGTTGCCACCGGCGTCGTGGTGATCATTGTCGCGCTCGCGGTGTTGCTCGTGGCTCTGGTCGTGACTTTGTTTATGCGAGGCCCTCAAGGGCGTGGCGCACGGCGGCGTGTCGAGACTCCGAACGATGCGGATGAAGCCGCAGGGCGAGCCGAACGGCAGCGCGACCGTGACATCCACGACGTGGAAGAAGCGACAGCTCGAGCGCATCGGCAGCACGACCGCGACATCGCCCGGGAGGAGCGAGAGGACATCGGCCGAGACCGATAAACCGGAAGGCGGGCGCCGTGAGGCGACGCTGGCCGCGCTTGCGTCGTTCACCCTGGTGGCGCCGCTCGGCCTCCCATGGTGGCTGCCGCGGATTGCCTTGGCGGTGATCGGGACGGTGCGCGCCGGCCTGCGGCATCTCGCCCTCAGGAGGGGGCGCAAGCTGTGGCTGGGACTCACCGCGCCGACCGCCTCTGGTCCGCCAGTCGCCGGGGCGCGTTGCGACGCGCCGGGCTTGAGTGGCGGGGATGCGCCAGGGCGCACGAGGACCGCGGCTCGCACGCGGCGCGAGCCAAGGCTTGCAGCTACCTAGCCCTCGTCGGCAGATTGAGCGTCTCGCGCTCGGGGATCCCTTCGCCGAGTTGCCTATGACGCTCGATCTCGGCGTTGAGCTCGGCGCCGAAGAGAAGCGCCACGTTGGTGAGCCAAAGCCAGGCGACCAGCACGATCGCCCCGGCGAAGGCGCCGTAGACAGCGCCCACGTTGGCCACCCGCGAGATGTAGGCGGAGAAGCCAACCGAGGCGGCCAACCAGATGATCACTCCCACGAACGCCCCCGGCGTTACCCATCGAAACGCTCGCTGCTCCACGTCGGGGGTCACGTAGTAGATCAGCGCGAAGATCAGCATCGTGACCGCGAGCGCTCCCGGCCAGCGACCGACGTTCCAGATCGACGCGGCGGTGGGACCGAGGCCGATGAAGCCGAAGAGATCGGAGGCGAATCGACCGCCGACGAAGAGCATGATCAGGCTCGCCAGCACTAATCCCATCAGCACGAACGTGAAGACGACGTCGGTCGATTTGCGCCGCAGGAAGCTGCGGCCGCGACCATCGAGCTCGAAGACCACATTTAGGGCGCGGCGAGCCGCCTCGAGCACACCGGTCGTGCCGTAGAGGGTGAGCCCGATGCTGATTACGAAGGCCGTCGCGGCCGTTCCCTTGTGCTGGAGGGCTTGGCGCAGGGAGCTGTCAAGGGGCACGAGGGCCGAGTGGGGGACGACATCGCGCAGGTAGTCGATGATCGCGTTGTAGGTGCTCGGGTACTGTCCCAGTAGCCCGAGCAGGGACAGCCCCAGCAGCGTGGCTGGAAAGAGCGACATCAACGAGTAGTAGGTCAGAGCAGCCGCGTGATGGGTCATCTGGTCGTCGTAGAACGACACCACGGTCCGCCTGATCACAGCACCGGTTGCGCGCACCCGTCATTTGTACCCGCCGACGGATGGGTCGGGCGACCCGGTCTAGCTGTTTTTCGCCGCGGCAGCGGTCGAGCCGAGGAGAACCTTCAGCAGATCGCCCACCTCTCGGCCCCGGACCAGCGGATGACGAAGGGGGACGTCCGACACGACCTGGTAGCGATTTCGCCGACCCTCTCGCTCGCGCAGCACGTAGCCACCTTCGACGAGCTCGGAGAGGATCCGGTGGGCAGCGCGCTCGGTGATGCCAACCGCGGCGGCGATGTCGCGCAGGCGAATCCCGGGGTCATGCGCCACGCAGGTAAGGACGTGGGCGTGGTTGGTCAGGAAGTCCCAGTTGGGGGCCGGGGAATACTCTTGCCGCTGTTTACTTGAAATCAAATTCATGAATACATGTTACGTTGTGTTCTACAGCTATCGCAAGGAGCCGATCATGGCTACACCATCCACCGCCGCTCCATCCCCGACACGGATACCGCCCGCACGTTCATCGATGCCGCCGGCGTCTCCGATCCCGGCGGCATCACCCATCCCCCCAGCGTCGCCACTTCCCAACGCATCCCCGATCCCGGAACGGTCGGACCAGGGAGCCCCGCTGCCGTTTGCAGGCTACGACCGCCTCAACGTCCGGGAGCTGCAGCGGGAGCTCTCCGATCACACGCAGATCGAGCTCGAGGCGGTGGAGAGCTACGAGCGCTCTCACAAGGACCGGGAGGCTGTGCTCGACAAGCTGCATTACCTTCGCGGGAGCGAGCCATGCCCCGGCTACGATGCGATGAGCGTCGAGGAGATCGTCGCCGCGCTCGAGAAGGCGGACCTGGCAACGATCAAGAGGGTGCGCGATTACGAGCGGAAGTTCACGAACCGCCGCCAGGTGGTGGAGGAGGTCGTCCGCGTCCACCGCGAGCGCCGCGCAACGGAACCCGCGATCGCCGCCCCCGCCTACCAGCCGGCGAGTGCCAGGTCCGGCGCGAGCCGGGGTAGGGCGCGAAAGGCGAGCGGGCGGTGACCGAGGCTATGGCCGCGACAGCGCGGCTCCCCAGCGGATTGCCAGCGGAGCTCACCAAGTCGCTGGTCTCGCTATGGACCCAATATGCGGGCAAGGAGCCGACCGACGCGCGAACCGAGATCCGGGGCAACGTCGTCACCTGCGTGCTCGTTGACGCCGTTGGCGACTACAACAGGAGCATGGGGGCTCAGCAGACCGGGGACACCGTCCGGGGCGTCGGGAAGCTGACTCCGGCGGCCTACAAGAGGGACGCCATCGCGGCGGTGGTGAGACTGACACGCCAGCGCGTTGCCTCGTTCGTGAGCAGCCACGACCGGGACACGGACGTCGCCACGGAGGTATTCACCCTGGAGCCATCGTTCAACCGGGGAGCACCCTCACTCGCCGACAGGCGAATGGGAGGGGACTTTCGGCTCTTCACAACCCGTCTCGTCTGAGCGCTGGAGCGACTGCGATGCGAGGAGCGAGCAGAGCCTCACACGCCGGACTCATCGAGCTCGAGGCGGAGGAGCGATATGCCCGTGAGCGTTACCAGCTCTACAAGGCCAGGGCCTACGGCTCGCGACTGACGAGCGCAGGACGCTTGCGCGAGCTCGAGCGGAGCTCGAAGCTGGCGAAGAGACGGTTGGATCGGGCACGGGCCGAGCCGGAGCTAGTCACCTCGGCAGACGACGAGCATCTGGATTGATGCGGACTCTTGACGTCGCTGTTGCGGGAAGCCTTACGGCCACTAGGAAGGATTAGCGAAACTCGGTCGCCCGCTGGTCATGCGGACGCCAAGGCAGCTGCCACAGCGTTAACGCAACATCCATCGAGCCGGAGTAGATCTGCCAGCGTCATCGACGGCGCTTTTGAGCCCGCTCGACAGACAAGCCGCGAAGTAGAATCGATATCTCCTTTCGACGGCGCAGAGAACGCTTAGACGATGCCCGAGCACCCGCAACAGTCCGAATGGAACGTCGCCGACTGGCACGGCAAGACGCTCGTCGACCGCAACGGCGAGAAGATCGGGAAGCTCCAAGATGTGTACGTCGACGTGGAGAATGACGAGCCGCAGTTCGGCACCGTCAAGGAGGGCTTCATCAGCCGCCACCTGACCTTCGTGCCGCTGGGCGGGCTCCAGGTCGGTCCCAACGAGCTGAAGGTGCCCGTCTCGAAAGACCAGGTGAAGAGCGCGCCCAGCATCGAGCAGCACGGCGAGGAGCTCTCCCAGGCAGACGAGTCCGCCCTCTACCACCATTACGAGCTCAACTACACCCCGCCCCGCACCGAGAGCGGGCGCCGGCTCGCCCGCCGCTGACGCGTCATCACCAAGCCAGAAGGACCCATCCCGGCACGCACCCGCGTATGACCTGCTGGGGCAGGGGCCCGGGCGCCCCGGTTCCGGACGCAAGAGCCCTACGCGACCCCGCTGGACGGGTTGCGAGCATCTTCGCCAACGCTGGCTCGCTGTCGCAAGGCGCGAAACGCGAGTGTCTTCCTCATCTCCCCGCAGATGCTCGCAATGGACGACGGGTGGAAGCGACGGCACCGGCCGAGCCGGCGGCTGCTTCCGCACGAAGCACTGGCGGCTGGGCCCGGCTTGGGGATCTTAAGCTCGCCTGCCGGGACCTCCGCTTCCGCCAACCGGAATCGCTTCAAACAAATAATGCAACGTCAAGCCGGCGCAGTGCTCGTAATCGCGTAAGCCGCGACCGGAGGACTACTCTCCCGGTCGGGCGGCTTCCAGGGCCTGCTCCCAACTAGGGAACAGATCCTGTCGGGCGACCCGGCCGTCTTTGAACATCGAGAAGACCGAGCCGATCTGCATCGTCATCTGGATGCCCGATCCCTTGGTCCGTCCTGTCAGCTCGTAGAGGGAGACCACCTTGTCCCCGGCGTCGTGGAGTTCTCGAACATCGATCCCGAAGTCGTCGAAGTTCTCCGTCCACTGCCGGAAGAGTTTCCGCAGGCCCTCGTGTCCGCGGTACTCGGGGTCGTCGGGCCACTCGGGGATCGAGTAGATGACGACGTCCTCTGTGAAGAACGGGATCACCCCTTCGATCCCCTTCTCAGCGAAGGCGGCGTATCCCCGCCGGACAGCCTCGACGTTCTCCTGCGACATCGCTTGCAGTATCTCCGCTCTGACCTAGGGCACCAAAAACACAGGACTGGCGCTCCCGCTTTCGCGCGTGAAGGTGTAGCGCAGAACTAGTTGCTGCCCACCGGAATCGCGTCAAACAAATAATGCACGGGCAAGGCGGTGCAGTGCTCGCTATCGCGCAGAGGAGGACCGCGCTGCCGAGTCCGCTCCGCGCTGAGCGGAGGCAGACGGCCCTGGAGGATGCAGCAAAGGACGCTGACCTCAGCGCTGGACCCGGTAGTGCATGTGGGTGACACCGTCCTCCCCCTCGAGGATCCGGGTGCGCTCGAGCTCGATCTGCTCGGGAGCGAGGCCCTCGAACAGACGGCGCCCTTGCCCGAAGAGCACCGGGACGACATGTAGCTCGAGTTCGTCGAGGACGTCAGCGGTCAGCGCGAGCTGCGCGACCGCAGCGCCGTGGACCAATACGTTCCTTGCGCCCGCCGCCTGCTTGGCCTGGGCCATCGCAGTCTCCACGTCGGGAACGTAGGTGACCAGCGGCCATTGACTGACGTCGATGCCCGGCTCCCGGCGGCTGTAGATGAAGATCGGCACGCCGTCGTGGTGGTCGCCACCCCAGCCGTCGGCCGGCTCGAAGGTTCCCCGGCCGGCGACGACGGCTCCGGTCGACATGAACTCATCAACGAGCTTCGCGTTGACACCACCCGAGTGCCTAACCGCATCGAGGTCGACATCCCCGCCCGTCATAAACCATTCGTGCAGGCGGTGCCCGCCGTCGCCGAGGCCGTTATCGGGTCCCTCATTCGGACCGGCGATGAACCCGTCGAGGGACATGGACATGTAGAGAACCGTTGCGGACATGGCGTCTCCCTTCCTGGACTGTCTGCTCGTCTTATTCCTGAGACCGGGCGTCGGGGGAGAGTTAATCGGTCTCAGGCCAGCGCGCTGGCCACCGACTCGTCCTACGCGCCGGAGCGGGGTTCTGTTTCCGCGCCTGAAACAGAAGCGTCGACCTAGCGACTTCCGCCGATGGGAATCGCGCCAAACAAATAAATGGCAATGAAGGAGGGCCTCCCGGTGGCAGGCTCACGCCTGTCATCCGAAACCACCAAGGAGGCCCATTGCCATGTTGCAGGTTGGACTCGACCTTTCCCGCCGCCGGCTCGACTACATCGCCCTCGCCGAGGACGGAACCGACGTCGACGTCGGGGCATCACCGCCCGATGTCGACGGCCTGCGCGGCCTCGCCGTCCGCCTTGTCGCTCACGGCGAGCCGATCGCAGCGGTGATCGAATCGATGACCGGCGCTCGCTTCGTCCACGACACCCTCGAGCTCTGATGGCTCGGAGGTCGAGGTCGCCGACGCCCAGAAGGTCAGGGGCCTGGCGCCCCTGGCATGCAAGACCGACCGCATCGACGCCCGGGTCCTGGCCGAGCTACAGCGCCTTTCCCTGGTGCCGGCGATCTGGCTCCCCGACCCGGAGGTTCGCTCAGAGCGCGAGCGGGCTCGCTTTCGCCTCTTCCTGGTCCGCCAGCGGGTCCGCCTGAAGCAGCGCGTTCACTCGACGCTGATGGCCTGGGGAGGCCGTGCCCGCTCTCAGACCTCTTCGGCGCCCGCGGCCGCGAGCTGCTTCGGCGCCTCGCGGTCCCCGAGCCGTGGCGCTCGCACGTCGAAACGGCCGTCGCCCTGGTCGACGATCTCGACCGCGAGATCACCGCGATCGACGGCTGCCTGCGCACAGTCGCCGCCGAGCATCCCTACGTCTCGCTGCTGGTGACGGTGCCCGGGATCGGCCCCGTCTTGGGCTATACGATCGCCGCCGAGATCGGTCGGATCGAGCGCTTCGCCTCACCGACCAAGCTCGCCGGCTACACCGGCCTTTGCCCGCTCAGAGAGCTTCGCTCCCAAAGGCGCCTCCGTCGCATTGGCCGCCTGACGGCCCGCAAATGATTTGCGCCACCGGAGCGAGATTCCCATCTGCCCGATCCTCCAGACAGGAGGCGATAGAAAGCTGAGCGCCGCTCGAATCTCCCGATCGACCCGCGGGCCCTGACGTGGCTCCGCGGAACCGCAGTTGACAGCGGGGCCCTCCTTCATAGAAATGCAACGGCAAGCCGGCGCAGTGCTCGTTGTCGCGCAGAGGGGCAATCGGACGTATGGCTCAAAGAAATCTCAGTTTCCGAACCCGGGAGCAACAGCTGTCTGAGCTTGCGGCGCACAGCGGACCCGGGTGGCAATCCTGTTCGCGGCCGGGAGCTGAAAGCGCGGCACGCTGGTCAGGACTCTCGGGGATGCCGGCATCAGCGCGAGGACTCCGCTTGAGTTCGTTGGTTGCGTGGCGGAGCGGGCGCCGCCAAAGCCGGCGCCCGCTCCGGACGACCCCGGATGGGTCAGTAGCTCGCCGGCACGGGGCGATGGCGTCGTGCCCTGCTGCGACCGAGGCCGAGGAAGACCGCCGCTCCGAGACCGACCAGGGCAAGCATCGCGCCCGCTCCGATCCCAGCGTCGCCCCAGCTGAAGCCGTCAGTGGCGTTCTGGCTCGGCTGCACGCCGCCCCGCGCGCCAGCTCCCGAGGCGTCGGTGGTGAAGGTGCTCGTCAGCCCGTGCTGAACCTGAGCCGACTGGACGGCCGCCGACTGGACGGCAGCCGTCTGAGTCGGCGGATCGATCGGCTGCGCCTGGGCCGCGGGGACGAGGAGCGCCGAGGCGACGATGACCGCCGCGAGAATCATTGAGTTGATCGACCGAGGCATTCTGTCTCCTTCGATTGGGGTAGTCCGGTCGCCTCGACCGTAGAAGCGGGGCAACGCCCCCGCATCGGGAGAGCTCCCCATCTTGGGAGCCCCGACCACCTAACCTTCACCGGCGATCCCGAGCCGCACTGCCTCCGCGCTGGCCTCGCCGCGATTGCGGACGTCGAGCTTGCGAAGGATGGCCGACACGTGATGATCGACGGTCTTCTCGGAAAGGAAGAGGCGCCCCGCGATCTCGGCATTGCGGAGGCCTTGAGCGACTAGCTCGAGGACCTCGAGCTCGCGCGCTGTGAGACCTGCGGGGTTCTTCCTCGTGGTAGAACGAGGGCCACGCGGCAGACCGCGAATCCCTCGCTCGCGCAGGCGTCGCGCGACGATCGCGGCGGCCGGCGGTGCGCCGAGCTCCTGTAAGGCCGTCAGCGCCCGTCGCAGAGCCGCGACGTCGGTGGCGCCTGCGAGGGCGATCGCCGCCTCATAGCGGCAGCCGAGCTCTGTCCAGAGCTCGGCGGCACGCTCATGCTGGCCGGCGAGTTCCACGGCGTAGGGCTCGGCGACCTCGGTCACGTCGTCGACGACCCCGCACCGCTTCCGCCAGATCGCGAGCTCGCCGGCCTCCCAGCTCGCCGCGCGTCGCAGCGCAAGCTCGATCGTCGAGGCGGTCGCGCCCTCGACCCCTTCCGGCCGCCCCTCGAGCCATGCGGCCTCCGCCGTTGCGGCCACAACGGGGGCAATCTGCTGGAGCTCGCCCGTGGGCTCGGCGTACGCGAGGGCCTCACCGAGCGAGGAGGCGCCGTCGCGGTCGCCGCGCCTCGCTCGCACGAGGCCGAGCACGGTGAGCGCGTACACGCGCGGTACCGGCCAAGCGCGCGGGTCGCGTCCGACCACCGCTGCTGTATCGGCAGCCTGGCTCCAGCGCCCCTGATCGAGATCACAGCGCGCGGAACAGGCGAGAAGGAAGAGGCGCCAATAGTCGAGGCCTCGCTCGTCGCAGTAGTAGAGCCCGGCGTCGAGATAGCGCTCAGCGATGGGAAACGAACGGTGACGAACGGCCGCCGAGACGAGTCCGACGTAGGCGCGCCCGACGTGATCCTCGAGGTCGGCCTGCTCGGCAAGTTCGAGAGCGCGTTCGAGCTTCTCCATCCCCTCCGCCTTCCCGGGACGGAACTGTGCCGCGCCAACCGTGCTGAGGGCATAGACGACGGTCTCCGTCTCATCGAGCCGCTCTGCCAGCTTCACTGCCCGCGTGCCCCAATTGGCAGCGCCCTCGACGTCCTCCCAATTAAGGCACCGCTGCGCGAGCGTGGCATAGGCGAGCGCGAGCTCGCGGCCGGGCTCGAGCTCCGCTAGCACGGCGATGGCCTCACGACACGCTGCCGCTCCCTCCTCAGTCCGGCCCGCGAACCCGTAAAGGCGGCCCAGAGCCCGAAGGGCGTCCCCCTCACGCAGGCGGTCACCGAGCTCCCGGTAGCAGTCCAGCGCCCGTTGCTGAGCCTTGAGCGCCTCATCGAACGCACTCGCGAGATAGCACTCGTGCGCGCGGCGCTCCAACAGCCGGGCCCGTTCTCCCGCGGAAATGCAGTCGGCGAATTGCAGCGCCCGTGCGTAATGTGCGGCGGCCTCTCGATGGGCGCCCAGCGCCGAGGCGCGCGCCGCTGCCTGCGGCGCGAATCTCAATGTCGCGTCCGCGTCCCCCGCGGCCTCCGCATGATGGGCGAGCAGGCTGACGTCGACCGCCCGCGGCGAATCCGTGAGCGCGGCGAGGGCCTTGCGGTGGAGGCGGAGCCTGCGGTCCGGGGTGAGCGCCTCCTCGACGGCCAGTCGCGCGAGCTCGTGGCGGAAGGTCACCCCATCCGCGGATGGCCTCAGCATTCCGGAGCTCAGGCATTCCTCAAGGCCGCCGACCGCCTCTCCGACGAGCTTCTCTAGGAGCCACACCTTGACCTCGGCCGGGGCCACGGCCACGGCGTCGATCAGCTCCCTGGCGGGAGCCGAGAGCCGCGCCGCACGCGCAAGCACCGCATCGCGAACGGTGTCGGGGATTGCCTCCGCGCCGGCCGCCAGCACCTCGGTGACGAAGAACGGGTTTCCGCTCGTCTTGTCGAAGAGGTCAGCGCCATCCAGACCGTTCCGATCAGCCAACGTGCCGACCGCCGACGCCGACAGGGGCGGTACGCCAAGGCGTTCGACCCGCTGCCCACCGCCCAGTTCGCCGAGCATCACCCGGAGCGGATGCGTGCGGTGGAGCACGTCGTCCCGGTAGCTCGCGAGGATCAACGCCCGAACCTGCTCCAGCCGGCGCCCGAGGAGCTTCAGCACGTCGAGCGTGGCCTCGTCCGCCCAGTGCACGTCCTCGATCACGAGCACTGACGGTGGCCGCCGGTTGAGCTCCCACATCAGCGCGCCGGTGACCTCGTGGGGCCGAGCGTCTCCGGCCACCACGGCGGCGAGCTCGCCGCCGGTCGTTTCGGCTATGTCGGCGAGCGCCCCCAGGGGCTCCGGTGTGAGCAAGGCGTCGCAGGAGCCCCACAGGAAACGCTTCGACTCTTCTTGCTCGTCGCGGAACCGTCGCAGGAGAGCCGTCTTGCCCGCCCCCGCTTCGCCGCCCACCAGGATCAGCCGGCCGGCGGAATCCCGACGCACGGCTTCGAGCGCCGAGTCAAGTTCACTGAGCTGAGCGGATCGCTCGAGGAGGTCATCGGCGTTGGCCACGACGCCATTTTCGCGCTCGGGAGTGCGCCTGAGGGGAATCGAGCCTCCACGCGCCTGCTCAGCCCACGAGGCTATGAAGTATGCGCGTCCACGCGCGAGTGTCGCTAGTCGCGTGAAGGGGGATGCCAGAGCTCATCCCGCCCGCCGGTAGCGGATGTGTGTGGCTAGCGGCGAATGCAAGACCTCAACGGGCTCAAACCCGAACGACTCGACGCCGTCGAAGATCCGCTCGCCGGAGCCGAGCAGGACCGGCGCGACGTCCAGCGTGAGCTCGTCGACGACCCCGGCAATGAGGGCCTGGCGCACAGTCGAGGCGCCGCCCGCGATGTCTACGCCGCCCTCCCCGGCCGTCTCGCGCGCTTGTGCGTAAGCGGCGTCGAAGCCGCCGGTGACGAAGTGGAAGGTCGTCCCGCCTTCCATCTCGATCGGCTCGTGAGCGTGATGGGTGAGCACGAACACCGGCGCGTGGTAAGGCGGCTCGGGACCCCACCAGCCGCGCCAGTCCTCATCCCACTCGCCGCGGATCGGCCCGAACATGTTCCGCCCCATGACGTACGCGCCGCGCGGGCGCATGAGCCAGTCGGTCGCCGTCGCGTCGGCGGCGTTGGCGCGCTCGTCGCCGAGATGCCAGGCATGGAGCTCGCGCCCACGCTTACCGAGTGGACTATCGCGGCTCTGGTCGCGGCCGGCGACGAAACCGTCGAGCGAGATCGACATGTGGCAGGTGGTATCCGGCATCGGCGTCCTCCTCGGGTTAGTTTGCGACTTGCAAGTGGCGACAGCACCCCTGGAACCGCCGCCAAGCCACCGTATTGTGAAGCCGCCTGGCCTGCGACGCCTGGGTTTCGCGCAGAGGAGCAGCGCCTCCCCATTGGGCACCTCTCCGAGTGGACCCGTTAGCGCTCCCGGAGGATCACGCTGCCGTCGTCCTTGAGTGCGAAGGTCGGGTTCTGGGCGACCTCCCAGACGTGCCCGTCGGGGTCACGGAATCCGCCGGCATAGCCTCCGTAGAAGGTCTCGGACGGCTCACGGGTTATTTCAGCGCCGTTTCTGCGGGCCAGATCGATCACTTCGTCGACCTCGTCCCGGGTGGCGACGTTGTGGGCCAAGGCGGTGCCGCCCCACCGCGCACCGTCATCCTCAATGCCCAGATCAGCCGCGAGCTTGTCCCTTGCCCAAAGGACGAGGACCACGCCGTTTGCCTGGAAGAAGGCGGTCTCCTCGATGTCGAGCACCGCCGACCAGCCAAGCGCCTCGTAGAACGTCTTCGAACGCGCGTAGTCCGACACACCCAACGTCACCAGGGCGACGCTCTGTCTCATGAGATCGACACCACAGGTGAGTATTTCGCAATAGATGCGACATGCGGATGCTCTCCGGGAGGTCGGGGGGTTCCCGAAGCGTGATGATCGTGACGACAAGCGCTCGTCGGACGCAGATGATGTCCCCAAGCCTGGATTCCCATCTGACTGCCACCTTGTTAAGCCCTCAGCGGCTCGTGCCTTCCTCGGGTAGGGTCGGTCTGTCCATCGCGTCGAAGGCAGGTTTATCTTCACGCAAGGAAGAGGGGTCGCATGGCAGGGGAAGTCCAGAGGGCGGTGATGCAACGGCAACGTAGCCGGAGGCAAAGGAGCAGTCTGAGACCGATCCTCCGACCTCGAGGGCGATGGGTTCTGGCGGCGATCATCGTCGCTTCCGTGGTGATGACGACGGCGGGGACCGCGAACGCGGTCCCGCACGAAATCAAGGTGCCGCCGGGCAATCCGTACTACGCCCTCCTGCAGGCTGAGCAGAAGCCGCAGGTTCATTACGGCGAGAAGGTCGGAACCTGCGTGATCGTGCCGCGAGCCTCGTGTCGCGCTGACCGGCTGCGGGGCAAGAGTCTGACCGGCGGGCTGCTTTCCCTGGCCGACCTCGTGGGTCTCGACCTCCGCGGCGGCTCACTCGCCCTCGTGAGCCTCGCCTTCGCACACCTTCAGGGTGCGGACCTCAAGAACGTCAACATGGTCGGTAGCACGCCCAGCTTCGCCGACATGCGTGGCGCCAACTTGAATAGGGCCAGGATCACCTTCGCCGGGATCACCAACGCCGACCTCCGCGGCGCCAAGCTCAAGCACGCGGACGGCTACTTTGGGGCGATCGTGGCGTCGGACGTCCGGGGCGCGAACCTGCGGGGAGCGACCCTTTCGAACACCGACATCAACGGCACCGACATGCGGGGCGCCAACCTGCGCGGCGCCGACCTCACCAACGCCGACTTCACCGGGTCCCGCTTTGGCGGGGTGAACCTGCGCGGCGCCCGCTTCTGCAACACGCTGATGCCGAACGGCAGGGTGCGCAACCCTCACGAGGGCCTCTGCCCCGGGCAGATCAGGCCGGGGCCACCGGACGCCAAGCCGATCACGCTTACCGACGACAACCCGGTCTTTCCCGCCGCCTATGCGCTGCAAACGGGGACACAGGTGGTGTCCGGAACACGGGTGCGCGGCTGCCGGATCGAGGCGTTCACCGAGTGCCCCGGTGCGAGGCTGAGCGGGAAGAGCCTCCAGGGCGGCTTCCTGGCCTACGCAGACCTCCGGCACGCCCATCTGGATCGCACCAACTTCCAGCTCGGCTCGCTGGCGTTCGGTCGTGCCAGGGGAGCCAACTTCGACCATGCAAAGCTCGGAGCCACGGCGTTCACCGACGCCAAGCTCGCCCATGCCTCCCTGCGACGCTCGAGCCTCGGGATCTCAGTCTTTGCCGATGCCCAGCTGAATCACGCCGACCTGCGGCACGCCGATGCCCGCGGCGCGCTGTTCGACGGTGCCAAGCTGCGTCACGCCGACTTCAACGAGGCGGACCTCTCGACCGCCCTCCTCGTGAAGGCCGACCTTCGGGCTGCGAATCTCACCGGCGCGGACCTGAGCGAGACGGTTCTCGTCGGCGCCAGGCTTGGTGGGGCCAACCTTCAGGGCGCGACGTTCTGCAACACCGTGATGCCGGACGGCTCATTGCGGAACCCGACCAACGGGCCCTGTCCGGGATCCTGAAGGCAACTTCACGCGCGCCCTTGCGCGGGGGCGCCGCGTTCGTTCTCGTGGGCCGCTCCGAAGGCGGCGGGCGTCTCTTCTCGCGGGAATGACGCCCCAGCATGGATCTCGGCTAGCCGTCGATACGAGTCCGTCCCGATCCGTGCTGGGTGACACCGTCGCCGTTGCTATTCGCAGTGGTGACCGGAGGCGGGCATCGGGTCGCGGCCCCTGATCCCGGCGCAGTCGCTCAGTCGGGCGACGCGGGCGGCGAGGCGTTGCTCGTCGAGCGCCTCCGGCGTCCCGGGGGGTGCCGGGAAGATGTTCTCGAGCTCGAAGGGGTCGCTGCGCAGGTTGTAGTGCTCGACCTCGTTGTCCGGCTCGCAGGCCGCGTGGCCCTGCCCGGGCGGGACGACGCTGAGGTACTCAACATAGACCTGACCGGCAGTGCGGAGCCCCTGGTAGCGGCATGGCGTGTTCGCGTCCGCGCGGGACCCGTTCAGCTCCAGCGGGATGGCTCGGTGCTGGGGCCAGTTCCGCCCGTCGCTCCGTATCGCCGGGAGCAGGGAGCGGCCATCGAGCACCCGGCACGGCCCGGTCCGGGGACACGGCTGAGCTCCGGCGAGGTCGAGGATGGTCGGCGCGATGTCCACGTTTGCGACGGTGCTCGAAAGGCTCTGGGGCGCGCCCTCCGGGCCCCGGAACTCCGGCGGGACGCGCACGATGAACGGCACGTGAAGGGACTTCTCGTACGGGACCACCTTCGCGACTTCGCGATGCTGACCCAGCAGGTAGCCGTTGTCTGACGTGTAGATGATCGCCGTGTTCTTGAGCGCACCCTCCTCCCGCAGCGCCTCGACGATGTGCTCCACGCCCCGGTCGACCGACTGCAGCGTGGCCAGCCGGCAGCCGTTCACCCGCTGCAGGTTCGCGATCTCGTCAGGGGTCAGGCGCGGCTTCAGGCGCACGAACCGCGGCTTGTCGCTCACGTCGGCCTCGTTGAAGGCCGGGGATTCCGGGAGCGGTGTGTGCACGAACGCGTGCCTGTCCGCCGGATAAGGAAGTGGCGCCCCGTGACAGCGGGGGGTGTATGGGGGGCCGCCGTGAGGCGCGATCTGGTCAAGCGCCAGGAACAGTGGCTTCGGCCCTGGCACGTACTCGTGGATCAGATGGACGGCCTTGTCGTTCAGCACCCGCGTGATGTAGTCGCGCTTGCTGGACCCGTAGTCGAGGGCGTGCCCGTTCTCGCGGAGCCGGTAGTCGTAGTACGGGATCGGGTGAGCGCCTTCGAGTGCCGTGTGCCATTCATCCCAGCCCGGGGCGACTTCGTTGGGGCTCGACACCGCCTTGCCGTAGAAGTTCAGGTACTTCCCGAGGTGGGCGGTCACGTACCCGGCCCGCTGGAGCCATACCGGCAGCGTGTCGTCCTTGCCGACGAGGTCGGCATAAGCGTCGGCCCCGTTCCAGGTCACGCCGTTGTTGTGCCCGTACTGCCCGGTGAGCAGGACGGCGCGCGAGGGGCAGCAGAGCGGCCCGCTGTCGATGTAGTCGGCGAACGTGGTGCCGACGCTCGAGAGCAGGCGAATCACGTTCGGCATCACGCGCGGGTTGACGGTGCCGTTGTCCTGGTCGTCGGTCTGGATGACGATGATGTTGGGCTTCTGAGGGACGGCAGACGCCGCTGCGCCGGAAGCTGACCCGAATGCCGCAGCGATCGCGGCCAAGCCCGCCAGCCATAGACACGCGCGCCTGACGCGAGCCCGAGGCTCCAGTCGGCCCCCTGCTTGGTCTGATCCCGCGATGCGAAGCTCCTGCCGTAGCCGTCGCCGCGGCTCAATCTAGCGGATTCCGTGCGCGCACGCGGATGGTCGCCGCCCTCACGAGCCGATCTCGCGCAAGCGAGCCCAGCGGGTGATGCGCCAAGAACGCCTGCTGCAGCGCCACCGACCGCTCCACGGCCGCAAGCGACCGGGCTTCCTTCGGCTCGAGCGCCCGGATCAGCTCTGGCACATGGACATGACCTCGATCTGGACCGCCGAGCACGGCTGGTGCTACCTGAACGCGATCGGCGACTGCTGCACCCGCGAGATTCCGGCCTGGGCGATCGACATCCGCTGCCGCAAGCAGGAGGCCCTTCAGGTGGTCGAGCGGTCTCACCGTGCCTGACAGCGCCGTTCTAAACGACTGCATCGTTGCTGGTACCGCCGACGTCGACGCAACGAGAGGCACGCAACGGACCTGTCCCCTGTCGATGGACGCCCTTGAAGAGCTGCTTGACCGGAGGCGGGAGTTGCATCTGGATGGCGAACGCCCCGGTGCACGTGCGGCCCCTTGGGGTTGCAGGTAACGCGGCGACCCAGGTGCATCACAAGGACGGCGCCGGACCCGATGACCCAACCTGACTTGCTCCGCCAACTGGCTACCCGTATGCGCCGGCTGCCATCGGCGGATCGAAGTCGAGCGCCAACCCGCGCGACTCGTTCGGGCGATGGCTATGAACTCCGCCGCTGCCCGGAATCGACCGCGCCGATCAGCCAAATCATTCCCCACAGTCCGTCCCGATGAGGTTGGGGGCCTTCCGCCTCGGGGGCCGGACACCAGCCGGCTGGCGTATGCCGGGGCTGAACGTCTGGCGCTGGAAGTGCGTGTCGGTGGGCCTCTGGAGTGGTGGTGGCCATGGGCTCCCTGAACCGTAGGTGCTGCCCGGTTCGGGTGCATCCGTAAATGGGTGCTGATTCGTTGCGGTGAACTACGCCGGGGCGGGGGTCGCCTCCAGAACGCCGCCGCATATGCCCTCGGGTTTGTGACGTGCGAAAAAACCTGCCTGATCGGGTCAAGAAAGGAGAACATGGACACGGAAAATTTCCGCTGGCGCGCGCCAGCCACGAGCGCGAAGGCGGCCATCCGATTGCTCGACGATCATGATCCCCGCTCCGGTTTGAGGTCGTTCGGCAAGGCCGTGGTGCGTGAGTTCGTTGGCGGGTAGGCGCTCACGCGCGCGAGGACGCAGGGCACCCAACAAGGCATGCATGGGCACCACGTAGTACGACACGGCGGTGCGGTCGGACCCGAGAGACACGCGCGGGATAGCATCTGGCTCCGGCCGCCGGCCGGAGCATGGACGCTTCAGATGCAGCAAGGTCCGTCGTGTTCGCCGTCGACGACGACGAGCAGTCGCTGGAGTGCGTTCGGCGCGAGCTGAGGAGCCGCTACGGCAGCGACTATCGGGTGGTCTGTGAGCGTTCGGCCGATTCGGCACTGCAAGCGCTCGAGGATATGCGCGACCGCGGTGACGCCGTCGCCCTCGTCATCGCCGCGCAGTGGATGGACGGGATTCGCGGCGTCGAGCTGCTCGCGAAGGTGGGCCGGCTGCACCCGCTCGCCAAGCGAGCGCTGCTGATCGACTGGGGCGCCTGGGGCGACCGTCCGACCGCGGAGGCAATCCTCGCCGGCATTGCGCGGCGGCACATGGACTACTACGTGATGCGGCCCAGACGGCCTCCCGACGAACAGTTCCACCGGACGGTCTCGGAGTTCCTTCAGGAGTGGGCCCGCACCCGATCTCAACCGTCCGCAGGCGAGGTGGCTGTGGTGGCGAAGCGACCGTCGCGGCGCGGCCACGAGCTGCGGGAGCTCCTGACCCGAAACGGCATTCCACATGTCTTTCGCACCAGTGATTCGGCCGAGGGGCGAAGAATCTTGAGCGACTGCGGCGTCGCCGACGGCGACCTGCCGGTGGCTCTGATGCACGACGGGCGGACCCTGGTCGATCCGTCATCGACGGACCTCCTCGCTGCGTTCGGGGTGGACACCGAGATCGGCTCGGATCGGGCGTTCGATGTGATCGTGGTCGGGGCCGGACCGGCCGGGTTGACCGCGGCGGTGTACGCGTCCTCCGAGGGGTTGAGCACCCTGGTCGTCGAGCGCCAGGCGATCGGCGGCCAGGCGGGGTCCAGCGCGCTGATTCGAAACTACCTCGGCTTCTCGCGCGGTGTCAGCGGCGCCGAGCTCGCGCAACGGGCCTATCAGCAGGCCTGGGTGTTCGGCACCAGGTTCGTGCTCATGCGCGAGGTGACCGAGCTTCGCGCCGAGGGCGACCGCTTCGCGGTCGACATAGGCGGGGTGGGGGAGGCGACGGCGGGGGCCGTGGTGCTCGCGACGGGCGTCTCCTACCGGCGGATCGGCATTCCCTCGCTCGAGAACCTCATCGGGTCCGGGGTCTTCTACGGGACCGCGACCTCAGAGGCCGCGTGGCTCGAAGGCCGGCACGTCTACGTGGTCGGCGGCGGCAACTCCGCCGGTCAGGCCGCCATGCACCTCTCCAGGTATGCGGAGCGGGTGACGCTCCTCGTCCGGCGCGCCGCGCTCCACGAGACGATGTCGCGATACCTCCGTGCGGAGCTCGACGCAACCGAGAACGTCGACGTCCGGGTGCGGACCGAGGTCGCCAACGGCGGCGGGGACGGCCGGCTTGAGTGGCTCGACCTGCGCGACAACGCCACCGGTGAGGTGCACCGGGTCGAGGCGGCGGGGCTCTTCCTGATGATCGGCGCCGTGCCGCATACGGACTGGCTGCCGGAGAACGTCGAACGCGATCGGGGCGGATACCTCCTCACCGGGCTCGACCTCGTCCGAGGCGGCCGGCTCGTCGACTGCTGGCCGCTCGCGCGCAGCCCCCGCATCCTCGAGACGAGTCTCCCCGGAGTCTTCGCCGCCGGCGACGTCCGCCATGGCTCGATCAGCCGGGTGGCATCCGCGGTCGGTGACGGATCGGTCGTCATCTCTCAGATCCACCAGGCCGCGGGCGCGACCGCAGCGCGTCGCTAAACACCTGGACCTGCACGCCGCAGGCTAAGCGCCGATCCGTGGACGGCTGTTTCGTCCGAGGGCAGCGGGACATTGCCGCTCAAGTGAGACGATGCGCGTCGCCCTGTGCTCGATCCCTCGGCGCACTCGCATCCTCTTCGGCGACTTCGTGGTAGCACCGCCCGCCTTCGACCTGCTCTGCGTTTGGATTGACGGCGAGGAAGTCGTGGCCCCCGGTCCCGAGGCGCCGGTAAACCCTGTTGCTTCCGAGCCGATCTTCGGCATGCGTTTCTCCCACCGAAGAAGGGTTACATGAGGTGACACACTGCGCGGGCGATGTCGCGTGAGAATGTCGAGACCGTCCGCCAGCTCTACTCGGATCCACGGGGACTGATCGCCGCCGCTTCCGAGCGTGCCGGATTCGACGTGGAGTTCGACTTCACCGACCTGTACCCGGACAGACCGGTTCTCAGGGGCGTCGAGGAGATGCGCAGATTCCGCGAAACCGGACCGTGGGGGGGCGCGCCGATCCACATGGACCCGGAGCGATTCTTGGATGTGGACGACGAACGGGTCCTGACGTTCGTTCGCATCGGCGTGACCGGCCGAGACAGCGGGGTTGCAGTCGATTTGAAACCGGCGATCGAATTCACGATCCGTGCCGGGCTCCTTGTTCGGTTCAAGGTCTACCTCGATCGCGGGCAGGCGCTCGAAGCCGCCGGGCTGCGGCAGTAGCCGCCTCCCGCGCACCTGCAGCGTTACGGCAAAGGCTTCCGCGGGTCTCTCCGCTGGGAGAGGGACAGAACTTCCAGAGCCCGCACGGAGGCGACGTGGACGGGGGGACGTTTCGAACTAGTTTGGGGCCCAACCGGCGGCTTCGGACCGCTAGGAGGAGCTCGAGCCCGCAGCCAGGCGGGCTGCGGCCGCGGTGGGCCGCTCCTCGAGAAGATGCGCGCCGGCCCGGGAGAGCATCTCCTCGCTGGCCCCGCCGCCGCCGACCCACACGGGGACGAGGGCCGCCACCTCAGCCAGCCCGGAAACGGCTGACGCCAGAGGCTCGGCGGTCGCAACGCTCATCACGACGACGGCAGGCGCCAGCCGACGCACGGTCTCGGCGAGGGTGTCGAGCGGCGTGTCCTGTCCCAGATAGACGATCCGCCAGCCCCTGCTTCGCAGAGAGAGCCCGAACGCGATCAGCCCGATGTCGTGGTGCTCACCGGGTGGACACGCCAGGAGCGCGAGCGGGCCCACTCCCGATCCCCAGCCGCGCGAAATCGCGAGCAGGCGCCCCCTCACGACCGATGCGGCGAAGTGCTCCTGGGCGACGGACGCCTCGCCCGCGGCCCAGCGGCTGCCGATCTCGGCCATGGCCGGCAACACCACGGAGCCGGTGAAGACGTCGAGTGAGAACGCGCCCAGGGCTCGATCGAGAACTGCGTTCGCGGCTTCCTCGTCGTAGGCCTCCAGCGCGGCGCGCAGGCGATCCGCCTCGGCGTCGGGCGAGCGCACCGGTGCGGGGGCCGCACCGCGCCCGGACCGCGCCTGTTTCGCGGCCTCGGCCGCGGCGACTCCCTCGGCGAGCAGGACGCGCATTGCGTGAACCCGCTCCTCGTCGGCAGGCGAGTAGAGGCGAAACCCGCCCGCGCTCCGGGCAGGCTGGACCAGGTCATACCGGCGCTCCCAGGCGCGAATCGTCTCCGCGCGCACCCCGGTTCGCCGGGCGAGCTCGCCGATCCGCACGGACGGCCCCGGCGCCGAATCGGCGGCGGGGGGCACCGTACTCCCCTCAGGACTCTCAGGCTGGACCATCATTGGACAAACATTTGACAAACGCGAGTGTAACCGGTATAAGTGAGCCATGTCAACTTGTACAGTCTCTGTACAGACCCTTCGGTCACGCGGGCAGTAGGTGATCCTCACAATGACCTCCCGCCTTCTGGACAACCTTCTCGACCTCTCGGTGGCGCCGGGCTACACCAAGGTCGGTTACCGCCTGCGCGGGCTCTCCTGGTCGAATGCGACCGCCGGCAACCTCGCCGGGGGCAGCGCTCTCGTCACAGGGGCGAGCTCAGGCCTGGGCGAGACGGCCTGCGAGGGGCTGGCTCGCGCCGGCGCGCGCGTCCACATGTTGGTGCGCGACCTCGAACGGGGCCGCGCGGCCCGCGAGCGAATCAAATCGCGCGTCGAAGGGGACCCACATCTAGAGCTCCACTCGTGCGACCTCGCGGACCTGGAGGCGGTGAGGCGCTTCGGCCCACGCTTCACCGCCGCCGAGCCTCGACTCGACGTCCTCGTTCACAACGCGGGGCTGTTGCCAGCCGGGCGACAGCGGACCGAGGACGGCTTCGAGGTGGCTTTTGCCACCAACGTGCTGGGCCCGTTCGTGCTCACGAGCCTGCTCGTCGGGGCCCTCCGCCTCGGACGTCACCCCCGCGTGATCAACGTCTCGTCGGGCGGTATGTACACCGCGCGGCTGGATGTCAACGACCCGCAACTGGATGAGCGCGAATTCGATGGACCGTCCTTCTACGCGCACACCAAGCGCGCCGAGGTCGCGCTCGCCGAAATTTGGGCCGAACGGCTCGCAGATCTCGGGATCAGCTGCCATTCGATGCACCCCGGCTGGGCCGACACGCCGGGCCTTGCCAGGTCGCTCCCTCGCTTCCACCGGTTCATGCGACCGCTGCTCCGCGACGCCCGCGAGGGCGCGGACTCGATCGTCTGGCTCGCCACCGCCGACCCCGAGGAGGTCGACGAGCGCTCCGGCGCGTTCTGGCACGACCGCAGACCCCGCCCGAAGCACCTCCTGCCCTGGACCCGCGAGTCGCGGGAGGAGCGAGAGCGGTTTTGGGCCCAGTGCGCCCGGCTGGGCGGCCTGGCCGAGGAACAGACGAACGAGAGCAGTCCCTGATGGCCCATTACGCAGCAACCGTGACCTCGCCCGGCTCGCCAGCCGAGGTGTTCGAGTACCTGGCCGACTTCAGCTCGACGGCCGAGTGGGATCCCGGCGTCAGCGAGGCCCGCCGCCTGGACGCCGATCCGCTGCGTGCGGGAGCGCGTTTCCGCGTGGTGGCCGACTTCCTCGGCCGGTCCGTTCCGCTCGAGTACCGCACGGTCGAGATCGATCCGCCCCGCCGCGTCGTGCTCCGCGCCGAGACGCGGACGGTCGTCTCGGAGGATACGATCACCGTGCGCGCCCTGCCGGGGTTCCGCTCGCAGGTCACCTACGACGCGCGCCTCGGGCTCCGGGGAACGTTGCGATTCGCGAACCCGGCGCTCGCCCTCCTGTTCCGGCGGATCGGCGATCGGGCAAAAGCGGGTCTGGCCGCAACCCTGGCGCGTCGCTTCGGCGCCGCGCGGGACTCGGTCCGGAGGTCGGCGTGAGAGTCGCGGTCGTCGGCGGGGGCGTGTCCGGCCTCGTGGCGGCACGCCGTCTACATGACGAAGGTCACGAGGCGATGCTGTTCGAGGGCGCCGACTATCCGGGCGGCCATACCAACACGATCCGGGTCGAGACCGAGCGCGGGGTGTGGAACGTGGACACTGGTTTCATCGTGTTCAACGACCGCACCTACCCGAATTTCGAGAGACTGCTCAGCCAGCTCGACGTCGCTGCCCAGCCCACCGACATGAGCTTCTCGGTCGCGGACGAGGCGGGCCGGTTCGAATGGGCCAGCCGGCCCGCGGGCCTGTTCGCGAACCCTGCACACCTCGTCGACCGCCGCTTCCACCGGATGCTCCTGGACCTGCTGCGCTTCAACCGCGAGGCCCGGGCCCTGCTCGGCGCCAACGGGAGCGGGCCCTCCCTGCGGCGATTCCTTGTCGACGGCGGGTACTCCGACTACTTCATCGAGCGACTGATCGTGCCGCAGGTATCCGCAGTGTGGTCGGCCGACCCCGACCAGCTCTGGTCGTTTCCCGCCAGCTTCCTCGCGGAGTTCTTCGAGAACCACGGGATCCTCGCCCTCACCGGCCGCCCCCGCTGGCGGACCGTCGTCGGCGGCAGCCGGACGTACGTCGAGGCGCTGATCGCCCCGATGCGCGACCGCATCCGGCTGGGCACACCGGTACGCCGCATCGAGCGTCACCCCGACCGAGTCGAGATCGCCTGGGACGGCGGCTCGCAGAGCTTCGACGAGGTCGTCATCGCCGCCCACTCCGACCAGGCGCTGGCGATGCTGGCTGATGCGTCATCCGCGGAGCGCGAGATCCTGGGCGCCTTCCCGTACCAGCGCAACGAAACGGTCCTGCACACGGACGAGCGCATGCTTCCGCGCCGCCGGCGTGCCTGGGCGAGTTGGAACTTTCACCTGGTGGACGAGCCCGTCGGCCTGACCACGGTCACCTACCACATGAACCGGTTGCAGTCGCTGTCCGCCGACCGGCAGTTCTGCGTGACCCTGAACCGCACGGAGGCGATCGACCCGGCCAAGATCATTCGGAGGATCGACTACGACCACCCCGTCTTCACGCGAGCCGGTATGGCCGCGCAGCATCGCCATGGCGAGATCAGCGGTCGAAACCGCACCCATTACTGTGGCGCCTACTGGCGCTGGGGCTTTCACGAAGACGGTGTGTGGAGCGCGCTCCGCGTCTGCGAGCAGCTCACTCGAGGTCTCCCGGAGCTGCCCGCTGCGGAGCCCCAGGGCATGGCAGCATGAGCAACTCGGCGATCTATGAGGGCTGGGTCAGCCATCGGCGCCTCGGAACGGTCCGGCACTCGTTCCGCTATCGGGTGTTCATGACGTGGCTCGATTTGGACGAGCTCCCGGACGTGTTCGATCGCCACCTCCTCTACTCGGCGCGGCGTCCGGCCCCGGCGCGGTTCCGCCGCTCCGATTATCTGGGGGATCCCGACGTCCCGCTCGCCGAGTCCGCCCGGAGCCTGGTGCGGGAGCGCACCGGCCACCGGCCTGAGGGCCCGGTGCGCCTGCTCACCCACCTGCGCTACCTCGGCCGCAGCTTCAACCCGGTCAGCTTCTACTACCTCTACGATCGGGGCGGGAGGAGAGTCGAGGCAGTGATCGCCGAGGTCACCAACATCCCCTGGCGCGAGCGCCATGCCTATGTCGTCGAGCGGAAAGGCTCCGGGCCGATCCGCGGACGCCTCGCAAAGCGTCTCCACGTCTCTCCATTCATGCCCATGGACCAGTCCTACGACTGGCGGATCAGCGAGCCCGGCGATGCCCTCGACGTCCGGATCGCCAATGTCGAGAACGGCACCCGGGTCTTCGACGCGACCCTCACCATGCGAAGACGCCAGCTCTGCCCCTCGCTGATGACCCGAGTCCTTCTCACCTACCCGCCGATGTCGCTCGTCGTACCCGCCCGGATCTACGCCAACGCGCTGCGCCTGAAGCTCAAGGGGGCACGCTACCACCCACACCCTCCGGCGCGACCCGCGAGCGGCGGTGAGCCGTCCACCCGCGGCCCGAGGCTGGTCGCGCGATGATCGAGCGGGCCGCGCGGGCCGCCGTCCACGCAATGCTCAGGCGTGTGCGCAGCGGGCGGCTCGTGCTGCGGGAGGCGTGGGGCGACGGGCAGTTCGCCTTCGGTCCCGACGATGGGGAGCTTCGCGCCACGGTCGTCCTGCACTCGCCCGAGGTCTACCGACTGCTCGCGCGCGAGCGCAGCGTCGGCCTTGGCCAGGCATACGCCGACGGGCTTTGGGACACCGACGACATCGTGACCCTCTTCCGTATCGGCGCTCGCGAGATCGGCCGCTCCGATCGCATTCGCGCCCGCCTTGCCTCACTGAGCAGCCCCCTGCAGCGGCTCGCCACGCTGCCCGTGCTGAACACGCGGCGTGGCGCTCGCCGGAACATCGCCGCGCACTACGACCTCGGCAACGAGATGTTCGAGCTGTTTCTCGACCGCGAGTGGATGATGTACTCGAGCGCCCTGTTCGAGCGGCCCGATGCGACGCTCGAGGAGGCCCAACGGGCCAAGCTCGAGCGGATCTGCCAGGCCCTCGAGTTGGGATCCGACCACCACCTGCTCGAGGTCGGCACGGGCTGGGGCGGGCTCGCCCTCTATGCGGCCTCGCGGTACGGCTGTCGCGTGACCACGACCACCATCTCGCGCGCGCAACGTGAGTACGCCGAAGGGCGGATCCGTGCCGCCGGCCTCGAAGAGCGCGTCCAGGTCCTCGGCGCGGACTACCGGGAGCTCGCCGGCCGCTACGACAGGCTCGCCTCGATCGAGATGATCGAGGCGGTCGGGTGGGAGTACTTCGATTCGTTCTTCGAGCGCTGCTCGGCGCTCTTGGCGCCGAACGGCCTCATGTTTCTGCAGGCGATCTCGATCGACGACCGTGCCTACGAGGGGGAAAAGCGCGCGCGAACGTTCTCGAACACCCTGATCTTCCCGGGCGGCTGCCTGCCCTCGCTGAGCGCAATGCAGCGCTCGGTGGCTCGCCGAACGGACATGCGGCCCGTTCGGCTCGAAGACATCGGCCCGAGCTACGTCCTCACACTCCGTCACTGGCGTGGACGCTTCATGGCGGCATCGAAGCAGCTCGCCGAGCTCGGCTACGACGAGCGCTTTCGCCGCCTCTGGGAGATGTACTTCGCGATATCGGAGGCCGGGTTCCACGAGGCGCGCCTGCGCGACCTGCAGCTGGTCTACGCCAAGCCGTCGTGGCCCGGGGTGATCCCCGGGCTGAGGCACTCGCAGATGCACTCGAAAGCGCGAAGGGCTCCTGCGTCGCCAGGGCAGGCATAGCCGGATGAGCGCAGTCGCGAAGAACGGGCGCCCCTTCGAGTCCGTCTGGGACTATCCGCGCCCCCCGCGAGTCGAGCCGCTGGACCGCCGCGTTCGCATCGAGTTGGGCGGCGAGGCGATCGCGGAGTCTGACCGCCCACTGCGCGTTCTGGAGACGGCCGGTGCGCCGACCATCTATCTGCCGCGCGAGCATGTGCGCACCGACAAGCTGCGCCCAGCCACTGGGACGACGGAATGCGAGTGGAAGGGCACTGCGTCCTACTTCGACGCGGTGGCGGGGCAAGAGGTCCGGCCGCGCGCGGCCTGGACTTATCCCGAGCCGAAGCCAGGCTTCGAGGTGCTGCGGGACCACGTCGCCTTCTACGCGGGCCGAGTGGACGGCGCCTACCTCGACGACGAGCGGGTCGAGCCGCAGCCCGGCGGCTTCTACGGCGGCTGGGTCACTGCAGAGATCCAGGGCCCGACCAAGGGCGAGCCGGGCAGCGGGCGCTGGTAGAGACATCGCGCTCGCACGCGGGGGTCGCCTCCCTACTTCGACAAGGACACCGTCCTGCTCGAGTAGCGGCTGGGCCACCAGTTCCGCTCCCCCAGCAGGAACGCGATCGACGGCACCATGAGAGTGCGGATCAGAAACGTGTCGACCAGCAGTCCGAGTGCGACGGTGAAGCCAAGCTGGAACAGCGCGGTGAGCGGCAGCGACATCAGGGCCGAGAAGGTTCCGGTGAGAATGAGGCCGGCGCTGGTGATCACGCCTCCCGTTCGCTCGAGGCCGCCGATCACTCCCTCCTTGACACCGAGCGTTGCCGACTCCTCGCGGATGCGGCTGATCAGAAAGATGTTGTAGTCCACGCCCAGGGCGACGAGAAAGACGAACGCGAAGAGCGCCAGCGACGCGTCGCTGTCCGGCTGGCCGAAGATGTGGGTGAAAACGAGCTTGCTGGCGCCGAGCGCGAACGCGTAGGAGAGCACCACCGTCGCGACGAGATAGAGCGGCGCGACCAGTGCGCGCAAGAGCACGACGAGGATGATGAAGATCAGCAGCAGGACCAGGGGCACGATCAACCGGCCATCGCTCGCGTAGGCGACGTCGGTGTCGTGGTTCTCGGCGGTGATCCCGCCGACCAGCGCCAGCCTGCCGGCGGCCGCCGCGTCGACCGTCTGCCGCAGGGGTGGGATGGAGTTCGAACCGGCGTCCGAGAGAGGATCAGAGGTCAAAGTCACGTTGATCAGGCGAAAACGGCCATCCCGCGAGGTGGGCCCGGGGACCACGGTGGCGACCGCACGCGAACGGGCGAGCGCCGCTGCCACCGGCCGCGCTGCGGCGCGGTCGACGACGATCTGCGTCACCGCTGCCTGCCCAGGATCGAGCTTCGCGTCGATCACCTGCCGCCCCACCTTGGAGTCGGGGTTGGTTTGAAAGCCCTCGCCGAAGTCGAGGACTCCTCGGTTCTCGAGGTTGCCCAGCGCTCCCACGGCGAGCACGGCGACCAGGATGCAAAGGATCGGCACCGGCCGGTCGTGGACGAGGTGGCCGATCCGTCTCCAGACCCCCACCCGCCGGCGCTGCTCGCTGTCGACCACGGGCACCGACGGCCAGAACGCGCGCCGGCCCAGGATCGACAGCAGCGCGGGCAAGAGGGTGAGCCCGGCGAGGAGCATCACCAGGATGCCGAGCGCCAGCACCGGTCCCATCGTCTGGGTGGCCCTGAAGTCGGCAAGCCGCAGCACGAGCATCGCGGCGAACACCGTGCCGCCGGCCGAGAGGATCGCCGGGGCGGTGCGCTCGGTCGCATAGGCCATCGCAAGGTGCTTGTCCTCGGTCTTGCGCAACTCCTCGCGGAAGCGGGAAACGATGAGCAGGCAGTAGTCGGTTCCCGCCCCGAACATGAGCACGATCAGGATCCCGGTGGTCTGACCGTTCACCTCGAGGGCGCCCGCCTTGACCAAGCCGTAGACGCCCGCGGCGACGATCGCATATGCCACTCCGACCACCACCAGCGGGATGAGGGCGATCACCGGGGATCGGTAGATCAGGAGCAGGAGCACCAGCACCAGGCTCACGGTGACCAGCAGGAGTGTCGTGTCGATCGACTTGAAGGCGCCGATCGCGTCGGTGGTGAACCCGGCGGGCCCGGTCACGTACGAGCGAAGCCCGCCGGCCGTCCCGCTCGACGGCGGGGTGATCGCCCGCAACCGGCCGACGTTGTGCTCGATCTGATCAGCGGTGGGGGTGAAGGTGGGGACGATCGTCAGCGCCGTGGTGCCGTCGCGCGACACCAGCGGAGGCTCGCCTGAGCCGGGCGCGCCCTTCCCGTTGGCCGACGGCGGCGGGCCGAAGGGTGCGATCGGTCGCCCCGCCCTGATTAGATGACCCCGCGTGGCGAACGCCTGCGCGTCTCGCTGGATGCGAGCCCGGTCAGCCGGGGTCAGGCCGCCCGGCCGCGTGTAGACGATGAGCGCGTCCACCTCGCGGCCCTGATCGAAGTCGCTCTTCAGGAGGTTGTCGACCCTGGTCGAATCCGCGGAGGCCGGGAGAAAGTCGGAGTTCTCGTTCTTGGTGGCGTCCTGGAGCTTGGGTTGCAGCGTGCCCAGCGCGACAGCCAGCAGAATCCAGGACGCGGCGACCACCCACTTCCCACGCCGGCCTGACGCCCCGCTGGAGATCCGTCGCAGCATTGGTCGCGTACAGTCTGCCGACCCCACTCCGATTGCGCCTCGCCTGGGGGCCGAAGGGTCGCGAGTTCAACTCTCGCCGCGGATCAGCCCGATGTCGTGATCACCGACATTCGGATGCCTCCCTCCAACACGGACTTGCAGGTCCTTGCGGGCGTGTGCACAGATTGCGCGGTAATCGGTGCCTGAGAGAACCACAGCCTGTTTGCAGGGAACGGTTGATTACGTGTTTCGTGAAGCGTCGCGGGCGGGACGCAAACGGCCGCTGGTTACTCAACTAGCACTCACCGTGCGGTTGCCGCGCGGTGGGCCTTCTCACCACGCCTGAGCTGGTAGAGGCCCCACGGCGGGTTGGCGTTGACGACGCGACCGTTCCTGCACGTGGCCACGAAGCTCGCGAAGCGCTTGCTGGGATGCTCCGCGCGGACCCTGTACCTGCCGCGAGGAACCTCGGTCCAAATCACTCCACCGTCCGTCGACGTCTCGGTGAGCGAGGGATCGGGGATCACGTTGTCGTTGAAGTAGATGGGCCCGGGAAGCCTTGGGCTCGTGGTCGCGGTAGCGCCGGGGACGCCGTGCGCACCGTAGGCGACGAACTCGGAGAAGCTCAGATCGCGGATCTTCTTGGTGCTCACGGTCGAGACGATCGCGCACCGGCGCGGATCGCCGTTCTGATCGAGCCTCACTTGCAGAAGCGCAGCCAGGGCGAGGTAGGTGCGCTCGGTCGGGATCTGGAAGTTGACCTTCCGCAGGTTGCGGCGGTGGGTGTGGAAGGTCTGCAGGAAGATGCCGTGGTAGCCCCTCGCCTTGACGAATGGGGTCACTTTTGTCCTGGCCGGAACCTTGAGCCGGTAGTGGCCGTTCGCTCGGCTCCTCGCCTCGGCGCCGGGCGCCCCGCGGGCGCGGATCGTGGCGCCTGCGATTGGAGCCTGGTTGTCGAACGCGTACGCCGTGCCTTTGATCAGGACCGAACGGCCTGCGGGGCCGGCCGCGTGGCCGTCGGCGACGCCGAGCCCGAGGAAGGCCAACACGAACAGAAATGCGAGGCTTGCAGTCGCCGAAGCGCCGGTCAACGCCGGTCGTCGCTCGCCATGGCCACCGCCCGGGATCGGTGTGGATGGGGCACGTAACGGCATGTGGGAGCGCTTCATCCCTCACTCTCCTAGATCTCGCAGCAGACGTTAGACGCGTGGCAAGCCGCTCCGCAACCGGGCTGGACCGCAACGCTCGTCCGTAGTGATCACGGATGCAAGCGAGTCGCTTTCGCGCCAGGAGAAGAGGATCCCGGCGACCGCGCATTGCGACCTCGGTGCGATGAGGGCTGGAGCGGAGCGCTGGTGACGCAGGGCGTGCGCGCACACCAACTGGGTTGAGCGACGGTCGCCGCGGGTACGTCTGGACCCGAAGGGCGAGGTAAGGACACCATGAGCATCAAGGCAAGGCCGACCGATCTTTGGGAAAGCCGTTTCGGCGTCGAGCCGTCGTTCTCACTCGGAGTTGAAGAGGAATTGCTGCTGGTCGGGCCCGACAACGGGCTCGCGGATCGCAGCGCACGCATCGTTCGGGAGGCGAATCCCGCGCAAGGAGATGTCGATCGTGAGGTCTTCAAGGCGATGGTGGAGTCGAGATCCGACATCTCGAGGAACGTTCGACAGGCGATCGCCGCACTGCGACTGATCCGTCAGGAGCTGGTTGATTCGGGCACTCGGATCATGGGCGTCGGGGTTCATCCCGCCGCTTCGCCGGGTGAAGGGGACGTGCACCAGACGCCGCGTTACGCGCTGATCGAGGATTCGCTTCAGGGAGTCCTGCGGACGCCCATCTGTGGGCAGCACATTCACATCGGTATGCCGGATGCGGAGACGGCGGTGCGCGCCTACAACGGCATCCGCGTCCATATCCCGCTGCTCAATGCGCTGGCCGCCAACTCGCCTTTTTGGTTCGGCGGGGACTCTGGGCTTGCCAGTGCTCGGACCGTGATCTTCCGAAGCTACCCGCGAGCGGCGATGGCGCCGGAGTTCGATGACTTCGAGCACTTCTGCCACGTGACTCGCCAGGTCTGCACTGCCGCCGGACTTGAGGACTACACCCACATCTGGTGGGACGCCAGGATCCACCCCGGTCTGGGGACGATCGAGATTCGCGCGGCCGACACGCAGTTCGACCTGCGCCGGGCCGCTGCGCTGTCCGCGCTCGTTCACTGCCTCACCCGACTGGAGGCCGAGCGCGATCAGTCCGGCATCCCGGTCCGCGAGGCACTCGCGGAATCGAGCTTTCAGGCGACGCGGCATGGTCTCGACGCCGAGCTCTTGAACCGCGACGGATCGCTCGTGCCGGCGCGAGATCTTGCGCGCGAGTGCCTTGCGGAGGCTGCGGCTGTCGCCGGCGATCTCGACTGCGAGGAGGAGCTCGGCTATGTGGAGGCGATCCTCGAAGAGGGATCTGGAGCTGACCTGCAGAGAAGCGTCTACCGCCTGGGCGGAATGGTCGGGCTGCTCGCCTATCTCGTTCGCGAGACCGCTCGGCTGGAGCACAACGGGGTGCCGGCTACCACTCTCAACCGCGCCTAGGAACGCCCACGCGACCGTCCGGGCGGCAGGCCCGGTGGAATCGAGCCGTCCCCAGAACACGGCACGACCGCCTTGTCCGTGAGAAGAAGCGGGGACGGCGCTGGGCCGCCAAGCCACGCGGGAGACAACTGGCCGCTCGGAATCGATCCGCGGGGCGCAACCTCGGCCAACGGCACTCGCCCCTGTTGCGGTCGGCGCTCGTAGGCTTCGTCGATGGCCGGGAGCGGAAAGGTCGGGCTCGTGTTGGCCGGCGGCGGGGCGCGCGGCGCCTACGAGGCCGGGGTGATGGCCGAGCTCCTGCCCGAGCTCGAGCGCCGCGGCGAGCGCCCGGCGGTGATCGTCGGCACCTCGGTGGGAGCGATCAACGCCGCCTACCTGGCCTCGGTCGCCCATCTCGACGCCCGCGAGGCGGCGGCCGGCTGGGTCGAGCGCTGGCAGGGGCTCTCGCCAGGGCGGGTGCTCAAGCCGATCGTCGGGCTGCAGACGGCGATAGGCGGCGCGCGCTACCTCGGCGACGTTCTGGGCGTCCCGGGTGCCAGGCTGCGCTCGTTCCTCGATGCCGGTCCGCTCGGCCAGACGCTCGATGCCTGGATCGATTGGCCGCGCCTTCACGCCAACGCGCGCGAAGGGCTCCTCGACGCGGCCGCGGTCGTCGCAACCTCGGCGCTCAGTGCGAATTCCGTCGTCTTCGTGGACGGCCGCGGTCGCGAGGAGGTCAGCGCCAGCCACGAGATCGCGTACCAGCCGGCCCGGCTGACCCGCGACCACGTTCGCGCGTCGGCTGCGATCCCGACCCTGTTCGAGGCCGTCCATATCGAGGAGCCCGCCGAGGCGGAGGGGTGGTACTTCGACGGTGGCACCCGTCTCAACACTCCGATCAAGCCCGCCCTCGACCTGGGCGTCGACCGGGTGATCGTGATCGCCACGCACTCGGTTGCGCCGGTCAGCGACTCCAACTGGCACCTCGAAGGCAGCCCGCCGGACTTCGCGGACGGCGCGGTGCAGCTGCTCTTCGCAGCCCTGGTCGACTCGCTGATCGCGGACGTCCGCATGCTAGGCAAGCTCAACCTCCTGATCGGTCAGCGCGGTGCCCCGGCGGCCGCGCGGCGCTTCAAGGAGCGGCGCGGCAAGCGCCCCTACCGGCAGATCCCGTACATGTTCATCGCTCCCCACTCGCGCGATGCGATCGGCGACGTCGCCGCCCGTGTCTTCCACGATCGCTACGGCGGCCTGCGCGGCGTGCGCTCGCCCGACCTCGCGGCGATCGGGAGGCTGCTCGGTGGCGTCACCGAGCCGCATGCCGAGCTGCTCAGCTACCTCTTCTTCGCCCCGGAGTTCGCGCGCGAGCTGATCGCCCTGGGCCGCCGGGATGCGCGCTCGTGGCTGGAGCGCGATTGGGGCAGGGCCGGCCCGTGGCTCACGGAGCCGGTCGAGACGCTGGATTAGCCTGCCGCGAGCCTGCGTTCCAGCCACCGAGCTTGCCGGGGCGAGGCGGGTGTTCGCCGGTCCGTGGCGATGGCACGGCGGGTCGCGGATCGAGCCGAGGACGTAATCCTTACCGTGCCGGGTATGCCGCGCCTGCTGCTGGGACCGATACTCCGGCACTCCGGGCTCGACGACGCGACGATCTGGGTGGAGACGGACGCGCCGTGCGCCGTGGAGGTGCTCGATCAACGGGCGGACACCTTCTGCGTCAACGAGCATCACTATGCCCTGGTCGTGGTGTCCGGCCTGGATCCGGGGCGCGCGCATGCCTATGACGTGCGGCTCGACGGCAAGGCGGCCTGGCCTCCCGAGGATGCGCCCGGCCCGAGCGTCATCCGCACCATCGACACGCAGCGACCCACGCAGCTCGTGTTCGGCTCCTGCCGCACCAGCCTTCCCCACGAACCGCCGTGGCTGCAGGAGGGCGGGCCGGTCGAGGAGGCTCACGGCATCGACGCCCTGCGCGCGCTGGCGCGGCGGATGGCGCATGAGGACGTCGCGGAGTGGCCGGACCATCTCCTCATGCTCGGCGACCAGCTTTACGCTGATCAGCTCTCGCCGCACCTGCGCGACGTCATCTCCCGGCGCCGTGGCCAAAGTGGCCCACCGGAGCTCTGCGACTACGCGGAATATGTCGTCGCCTACCGGGAGGCATGGAGTGATCCTCTCGTGCGCTGGCTGCTCGCGAACCTCCCCTCGTCGATGATCTTCGACGACCACGAGATTCACGGCCAGTGGAAGCTGTCGGCGCAATGGCATGCGCGAAAGCGTCGCCAGGAGGGCTACCGGCAGCGCATCGAGGGCGGGCTCTCCGCGTACTGGGTCTATCAGCACCTCGGCAACCTGTCCCCCGGGGAGCTCGAGGAGGATCCGGTGTACCGGCGGGTTTGCGACGCCGAGGACGGGGGGCCGATTCTGCGCGAGCTCGCCGAGAAGGCCGAGCATCAGGGCGGGCACAGCCGCTGGAGCTTCTGCCAGGACCTTGGCCGCTCACGGCTCGTGGTCATCGATTCGCGGGCCGGGCGCGAGCTCGCACCCGCGCGGCGGATGGTCTCCGCGAACGAGTGGCGCTGGATCGCCGATCAAGCGGACGGCGACTACGACCACCTCCTGATCGCGAGCTCGGTCCCGTTCTTCCTGGTTCACGGCCTTCAGGACGTCGAGCTGGCGGTCGACCAGGTCCGCGGCAGCGGCCGCGGCAATTTCGCTTCGCGGATGGCCGAACGGGTCCGGGAAGCCGCGGTGCTCGACCACTGGGCGTCGTTCGGCTCCTCCTATGACGAGCTGATCGAGCTCCTCATGCATCTCGCCACGGGAGGCTCGAGCGGGCGGCGGCCTCGCTCGATCATCCTCCTGTCCGGCGATGTCCACCACTGCTATCTCGCGGCGATCCGGCTGACCGGCGTGGCGGACCACGCGCCAATCTGGCAGGCGGTGTGCTCGCCCTACCGCAAGCAGCTATCCAGACTTGACCGGGCGGCCATGGGCTTCGGCGCCTCCCGTACCGGCGCACGCGTCGGCCGGGCCCTGATCCGGGCTACGGGCGTCAGAGAGCGGCCGGTGGAGTGGGAGCTGGTGGAGGAGCCCAGCTGGGACAACCAGCTTGGCGTGCTCCGAATCGCAGCCGACGGCGCGACCCTGCGGGTGGAGACGACGGTCGGATCCGACTTTCGCGCGCCCGCGCTGCAGGAACGCTTCCACCACCGGCTGGCCTGACCGCCGCGGCTGGACGCTAGAACCTCAGGCTGTCGAAGTCCCGCCACTGCAGGGAGACGCCGTCGGTCGTCGGAATCCCAGTTGGGCACGTTCAACGTCCACACCAGCCCGCCGCCGCGGGAATCGAGCTGCCACGAGGCCGTGGCGTCGGGCGTCAGGCTCGCAGGTGTGTACGCGTCGGCGCCCGATCCATGGGACCTTGCGGCGTTGCGGCGACCATAGCGATGAATTCGCCCGTCATCCCCAAGCCGTTGCCGATGCAGCAGAGGACCTGCTTAGCGAGTTGCGGCGTGGCGGGTATTCGCCTCTACGGCCACCGCAAGCTCGACCAGCTCGGCGAACGCAAGCGTGACAACCATGTAGATCACGGTGAGGATCGCTCCGCCCACCGCCGTAACTATCGCCTCGCCGGCGCCGCTGCTACCGGCGACCTCGATCGTCGCGATGATCGTGATGAGTCCTCCCCCGATCAGGGTCAGCAACGCGAGAATCCGCAGGACGAAGGCGATCGTCCGCAGAGCGGGATAGCGATGTTCGACCTCGGTACTGGCTTCCATACTTCCCTCCTGTTCGACCATGCCTCCTCGTCGGGAACATAGCCGCGGCCCTCCCATCCCGCCGTGGCGATTCAACGATTTGACAGCAGCGTTGCAGCGTCGCAACTCGCAGTCGCCGATGAACTAGACGCCCGGAACGCCTGGGAGCTCGTGGCGCAGAGCATGTCGAAGGGAGTTGCGACTGCGCCGCGTGGACGTCGTTCTGGGCCTTCCCAAGATCCCGGTCCGCTACTACCAGGTCCTCATGTCGAGATGTAGAGGGTCTTTCGAATGGGACGTTGTACCGCCCGGGGGCCTCAGAATTGAATCGATGCAAGCGCCCCGGCGGCTTCCAACTTCTCCACTAGGCGCTTGATCGTCGCGCCGACCGGCTCGCTCAGGCTGTCGGTGAGGCCCGCGGACCGAGTGCGCCGTCTGGGCCTCGAACGCGCTGAGCTCGACGGTGACGTGATGTGTCATCGACTCCTCCTTTCTCGCTCGTCAAGTCGGAGCAGGGTGGCGAGCATCCGCGTCGCTTCGCCCATCGCCTGATCCGTGACGGCGGCCAGGTCGCCGCCTGACATGCCGGGCTCCAGATCGGGGGCCTCGACCTGGAGATGATTATCGGGATCGTCCGCCGGCACGAGGAACCATCCCGGGTTCGTGTTGTTCGGTTCCCCGTCGGGAACGTCGAGTTCGCCGACACCCTCAGATCCAGTACAGGATCCCTTTCACCACTCCATCCCAGGCGGACAGTAGGCCGGAGTGTTGATGTTTCCGAAGGCGAACGGGGCGGTTCAGACCCTCGTCTGGCATCATGCGGCCTCCTTTCGCTCGGTCGGACCCTCCGTCTCGCCGGCGTCCGAGAAGGACCGAGTGAAGCCGGTGGCCGGGAACCCGTCCGGGAGGCCGAGATCTCGACTACGAGCGGGAAGCCGGCAGTCAGCCTTCGGACCACCAACGCCTCGGTCTTGCGCAGGCCAACCGAGAGTGACTGCAGCGTGTCCTCGTCGGAGAGCGCGGACTTCGCCACGGTCCGCAGATCGGCCGAGGCCGGTGCAGATGAGGTTGTCCACCTGGCGGAAGACCACCTCCGGCAGGTTGCCGGGGGTGTTGGTGATGAAGAACGTGGTCAAGCCGAGATGCCGACCGCGTGTAATGAGATACGGGAACCTCTGTAAGACATGCCTCGGGTGATTGCACTGGCGGAAGCCCCCGTCCTGAGGTACTGGCGGGAGCCCCGTCTTGAGGTCGATCGCCGATCAGAGCCAGCAACATCTTCCAGGATTCAGGTGCCATCCACGTCCGTGAGATCCACGGAACCTGGTGCGCTCGAACCGAGGGCGATGGGAGACTTGTGCCGGTGAGCCTACTCTTGGTTGGAGACAACGGCCGTCGGGAGGGGCGAGACGCCCTGGCCTTGGCGCAGCTGCTTTCACCGCTCATGGGCGTTGAGACGCTGGACGTGCGCGTGGTCCCGGAGCGTCAGCGAGTAGAACCCCCTGACGGTGCCAACGTCGGAGACAACGAAGCACCGGATACCGAGATACATGCCGGCGATTCTGCCGCCCGGGTCCTGCAAGAGCTCGCCGAGTCAGAGTCTGCTGCGATGCTCGTCCTCGGCTCGAGCCACAGGGCCGGGCCCGGACGCATCCTCCCAGGCCGCGTCGCGGCGCGATTGCTCCAGGGAAGTCCGTGCCCGGTCGCCGTCGCGCCGCGGGGCTTTGCGGACGACGTTCCGGGCGAGCCCCGAGTGATTGGAGTGGCGTTCGTGGATTCACCCGAGGCGCAAAAGGCGCTTGAGCTGGCAGCGCAGCTGGCTGAGGGCGCGAGCGCGGCTCTGCGCGTCATCTCCGTCTATCGGGGTCCGCCGCCCCTCCAGACACCAGGCGGCCCGCCTGGCGCCTACGAGCAAGCCCAGGATGCACTGAGGCAAGCGGTGCAACCGTTACCGGGTCAGCTGCGTGCCGAGCCCCGGTTTCGCACCGGCGATGCCGTGACGACGCTCGTTGCCGAGAGCGAGCTCGGGCTTGATCTGATGGTCATGGGCTCACGCACCTACGGTCCGCTTCGAAGTGTGCTCTTGGGCAGCGTCTCGGAGGCCGTGACGCGTGGCGCGGCGTGCCCGGTGATCGTGGTTCCTCGTGGTGGCCAGGGTGCCCGGGGGGAGCGCTAGTTGTCCCGCCTCTCCGCTGCGACGCTGCTGGCTGCCGAGCAGGCCGTCGACATCGGCGCCGAGCTCGTTCGCCGTGGGCGTTCGCACTACGGGGCCATGATCGCCAAGGGCGATCGCGACTATGCCACTGCGGTCGACGTCGAGATCGAGCGGTTGATCAGGGAGGCGCTCCGCGAGGCCGATCCGGGAATCTCGTTCCTCGGCGAGGAAGAGGGGCTGACTCCCGCCGAGGCGGACGCCATCTGGGTGTTGGACCCGATCGACGGCACCATCAACTTCAGCAAGGCGAGTCCGCTTTGTGGAATCTCGCTGGGGCTCATCGAAGCCGGTCAGCCGACACTAGGAATCGTCGACCTCCCGCTCCTCGGAGAACGCTACCTGGCTCGCGAGGGCCTGGGGGCGTTCATGAATGGCAAACGAATCAACGTCTCGGAGACGGACGGTCTCTCGAACGCGATGATCGGATTTGCCGATTTCGCCGTCGGCTGGAAATCCGCAACCGAGAACGCGCTGCACCTGGAGATCATGCGCCTCCTCGCCCTGGAGACCCTGCGAATCCGCGTCCATGGCTCAGCCAGCCTCGATCTCGCATGGCTTGCCGCCGGGCATCTCAACGCCACCTTGATGCTCTCGAATCTGCCCTGGGACGTGAGCGCCGGCGCCCTGCTCGTGCGGGAAGCCGGCGGTGAAGTCTACGACCTCGACGGCTCGCCGTACTCAGTGGGATCGACGTTCACCATCGCCTCGGCGCCGGAGCTGAAACCACAGCTTCTTGCCCTCGTTCAGGAGGCGCTCGCCGAGCGTGCATCGTGACGTGAGTGCGTCGCGCGCTTGATGCGAGCGGCGACCGGCCGCGCTTCGACATGCGCGACCATGCGCTCGATCTCGGCTCGGTGGCCGGACCCGAGGCCGCGCCGGGTCGCATTCAGCGACCCGGCCGCCACCGCAAGGCGCAGAGCATCGGTCATGTTGCGAGCGCCGCCGAGGGCGACGCCGATCGCCGCGAACATCGAATCGCCCATCCCCTGTGGATCCAGGGGCGAGAACTCGGGGCCGGCGATCTCAAGCAGATGACCATCGGCGGACGCCACGGATGGCTCGGGTCCACGCGAGATCAGGACGTTATCGGCGCCCGAGCTCCTAAGCCGCTCAAGCGCCCGGAGGAGATCCTCGGGTTCGCGACTTCGCGCGTATCCACCGTCGATGAGCTCCTCGTCGCTGATTTTCAGCAGGTCAAGCCCGCCTTCGAGTGCCGCCTCGAGTGGCTCTGCGGTGAGGTCGGCGATGACAATCTGGCCGTTTGCCCGCAAGTCGGACGCGAGGCGGCGATAGACATCGCCGGACAGCACCCCCTCATGGTGTGGGCCCGTGAGCAGAGTGACGTCCGCATCGAGTGCGGTGGTCAACGCAACGCCGTAGAGCTCGTCGAGCTCGTGTCGTGACAACCTCGGGCTGCGGGTCTCTGCGATTGCCACACGGGTTCCCTGACGGCGATCATGCACGTAGGCGGCATTCGCGCCGCGGCAGGCAACACTGCGGATCTCGACTCCTTCGTCCTCAATCCGCCGCTGAAGAACGGAGCCCGACTCGCCGCCGAGCGGTGCACACATGATCGCCCTGGCTCCGAGTGCCACGGCCATTCGTGAAACCCAAAAGCCCTGGCCGCCGGCGTGCAGATGGACCTCGGGCTCTTCCTGCGGCGCCTGCTCGATCGTCACCGTCAGCAGCGGCGACGGCGCGAAAACCGCGATGGTGCAGTCTCGCTCGTCCAACCTCGGAACCCGTCGCCTCTTCAAGCGCTTGCCGCGTCGACGAGGTCGAGCGCTGAGACGACCCCCTCCGGGAGGTGTCCGCCCGCCGGTACCACGAGCAGGTGCGTGGTCCCTGCCCGTGAGAGCTTGATCGCCATCTCGCGAGCGGTCGTCCCCGGGGTCACGCTCACGGGGTCCTCGGTGATCGCGTCGCGAACGGGACTCAATGGGTGTTCGCTTTCGAGTTGCGAGAGGAGCCCGCGGTCGGTGATCCAGCCGAGCGGATGACCGTTCGTGCGTCCGAGAACGAGAATGGCGTGCTTGCCGTGGGCGACCATGCTGCGGAAGCCCTGCCGCAGTGACGCATCATCGACCACGGCGATCACTCCTGGAGTCATGAGGTCCCGCGCGGTCAGCTCGTCCAGGTGACCGCTCGGCAGGGCGCGGCGTGCCCTCTTCGGCCGGGCTTCTGGAAGCGGCGGGATACCTCCGCGCCTGATCTGGGTGCGCTCCGCCTGCTTTTCCTCTGCTCTCGCTCCGGACATCTGTCACTCCTCGTCTTGACCGTGAACAGTGTCCCGCAATCCCGGGCCCCGGTCATCCGTGTCGGCGGCGGAACTCGTGTGTGGCGAACTACGGAAGTGCGTCGGCGGCACAGAGCCCGTGTCAAGCCCAAGGAGGGATGTTGGCCTGCTACGCGCGGCCCCAGGCCAGGATGCCGGCGACATCGAGACTCGATACGACCCCAACCGCCCGATTGCCGTCGACGACGACCAGATGGGTCACTTCGTGGTCGGCCATCACCTGCGACGCGCGGGGGAGAGTCTCGTCGGCCTCGATCGCCGGAAGCTCGGTGGCGGCGATCCCAAGCGCTTCCTGGGCATCCAGGTCTCCAGAGGAGGCGCGCAGCACGTCGATGTCGGTTACGACTCGCCAGTCACGTCCCGAGTCTGCATCATCGACACCGGTGACGATCACCGCGTGAATGTGGTGCTGGGCCATGATCTGAGCCACGGTCCGGAGTGAGGTCTCGGGTGTGCACGACACAACACCGGGGTGCATCGCATCGCTGACCCTTGCGTTGTCGAAGGATGGAATCCGATAGCTGCCTTCGATCGCTCTACCTGCCACTCCACGCTCCTTTCAAAATCTCCTCGGCAGCCTACCTGCGGGCCGGCCGTTGTTCACGCCGTTCATGCGTCGGCGGTTTCGGGCGGTACCACGAGAACCGAGCACCGAGCCTGATGCACGACGCGCTCGCTGACGCTGCCCAACGCCCGTACGCCGGTTAGTCCCCTGCGCCCGATCGCGATCAGAGAGCACCGTTCGCTGCGCGCCACGTCGACGATTCGCTCGGCTACGTGGCCGTTGGCATCGGCGAGCGTCGGCTTCACGCCGGCGAGCTCTTGAATCGCAATCGCCTGCTCGCTCACTGCCTCGCGTCGTTCCGGTGGCGCCTCGTTGGGGACGTACAGGATCGCCACCCGGGAACCGCGAGCCTGAGCGATCCCGCCGGCGGCCTTCGCAGCCGCCCAGGAGCCGGGTGAGCCGTCGGAGGCGACCAGGATGCTCATCGGGAAGTTTCGCCATTTTCCGACCGGCCGACGGGCCACCAGCAGCGCACGCGAGGTGTTGTGCGCCGCCCTGGTCGCGGTGCTGCCGAGCATGATGCCGGCCGCCCGTGATCCACCGTGACTGCCGAGGATCATCAGCTCGTGACGTTTGCTTTCGGCGAGCAGGACCTCGTTGGGGGAACGACCCTTGCGAAGCTTCGTTGACGCGACGACGCCGGCCCTTCGCGCCAACTCAGCGGACTCGTCGAGGGCCTTGCGGGCTCTTTTCTCACTGAGCCCGGCTGTTCCGGCGAGACCGGTCCCGGTCCCGTAGAACACCGCGACGAACATGAGCGCGCCGCCGCGCATAGCCAGGGCAACTGCCTGGCGGGCCGCCTCGGCGCTTCCCCGACTGCCGTTGACGGCGCAGACGATGTCGCCAAAGGCCGCCGGTCGATCGGGCTTTCTCTCAGCCACGACCGGTTTACTCGTGCTCGAAGTGCTGTACATATGCGTCGGAGCCCGGAAAGACCTCGGAAACGTGCCCGTCCTCCCAGCGCACCCGATAGGGCGGCTCACCGTTCTCGCCCAGGACCTCGAGGATCTCGCCGTCTCGATCCGGCTCCCCGAGATGGTGGCCACGAACGACAAAGCGATCTCCCTTCTCGGCCGGTGTTTGTTCTCTGTCGGTGGTCATGCGCTTCTCCTCCGTTCGAAATGGACATGGAAGCCGCTCACGTGAAGATCGCGCGGATCGCCGTTGGAAGGGTCGCCAAAACGTCCTCGATCTCGCCCCCGGAGACGTGCCTGCGCAGTACGCGCGCCGCAGCGCTGGCCGCATAGGAGGCCTCCGTTTCGCCGTGCATAGGGGCTTCATCGCTGATCCGTTGCAGGAAGGTGTCGAGGTCCGAATAGCTCTCCGGGGTCTTTGCCGGCTGCCAACCCTCGTAGTAGATACCGCGAATCAATTCCGGAAGCTGCGCCGCCAACTGCGCGCTCTCCTCGACGGTGAGGCGATCACGCAGCGCGTGCATGAAGGCCCGCAACACTCGATAGGCCGTCTTGCGGTCGGCGGTGCCGAGCTCGGCTGCCAGCTCATCGAGCCAGAGGTTGGTCTTCTCGACGCTGCGGGCGACGATTGATGGTTCACTCATCGGCTTTCCTCCTTGTGAGTAGGCCCGCGAGCACTCCGGCGCGGCTGGGTCGGGACCTGGAAGGACAGCTGCTCCCGGATTCGATTCTGAGCTGCGCGCGGATCGCGCGTTGAAAGTGGCTTGCCGCAGCTGGCGCAGTGGTCCAGGTCAGGCCAGCCGGTGACGCTGAAGTTGACGGCTCCGCAGTGTGGACAGCGCGCGAGCATCACGGATTCCGATCGGCGCTGTAGCCCGGCTTCGCCTCGAGCGCCTCGGCTAGGACGATCGCCAAGCCGAGGGCGTCCCGGGACTCGGGACGACCGTCGTAGCCAATGACAACTTGCCGTTTCATTTCTCCACGCGGGTCGGGCGTTCGCTGTCGCCTAGTCGAGGACGAAGGTGACCTTCAGATCAACGCGAAAGGCGCTGGCCTTACTGATGCCTTGACGAATGGCGTCCTCGAAGCTCTCGCCTGACTCAGCGGTCAGTTCGAAGATCTTGGCGACTGCCATGTGCTTCTCCTTGGTCGCTGACGATGCAAGCGTCCTCCGTGGCCCTGCTGGGCACATCCGGGTGGGACCGTGAACCGCGTAGCGGAGAACTACGGATCGACGGTGCGGACGTCCTCGGCGTCCGTGCCCGGGGGTTCACGGCCTGCCGCTAGGAGGCGCCCGTGTCGTCCTCGTCGAAGGCCGCGGCACCGCGGGGCACCACCACGACCGGGCAGGGAGCGGTTCGCATCACCTCGGCGGAGACGCCCCCCAACAGCGTCCTGCGCACCGGCCCATAACCACGAGAGCCCAGCACGAGTAGGTCCAGATCGACGGCGCCCGCGGTCAGCGTCCGCACCGTCTCGCCCTCTTCCAGGACGCCTCTCACGACCAGCCCATCGTCAATATCCGCGAGAGCTCGCTCTTGGATCTCACGGTAACGGCGGCGAACGGTGTCGCGATACGTCTCGTAGGTGGGACCGCTGGCGACCATGACGAGCGTCCAGTCGGATGCGACGGTGATCAAGCGCAGCTCGCCACCGAGGGTCCTGGCCATGGTCTCGGCACTCGTCAGTGCCAGCCGTGACTCCTTACTGCCGTTGTAAGCGACACCGATGACGCCTTCGCCCAGATGCTCGGGACCGGCGTACCCGCGTGGTGCGATTGCGACCGCGCATGGCGCCCCGTAGAGCAGTCGCTCACCGACGCTACCGAAGAGGACACGACCTGCCTTGCCACGATGGGCGGAGCCGATGACGATCAGATCTACACCCTCCTCCTGAGCCAGCTCGTCGAGGCCGCGCGGGGCCGACACCTCGCGGAGCTCGCGGCGTTCAAAGCTCGTATCGCCCAGTTCCGCCCCGCCCTTCGCGAAGACGTCGTCGAAGTAATCCGCTTCCATTGACTGCACGTCGACGCCAGGGCCGGCGAGGATGGGGCCGAAGGCAGCTGCGACGATCAGCTCAGCATCGAGCCCGGCCGCGAGGGCACGGCCGAGTCGCAGCCCCTCGCGGGCCGCATCGCTGCCGTCGAAGCCAACCGCGATCTTTCGCATCGTCATCTTCCTTCTTGACGCCCGTTTACCGTCGAGACTCCGCCATAACCGTGGCAAGGTCAAGCGCCGACAGGACCCCCACGGCACGGGCGGGATCTCCCTCGACGACGATCAGGTGCATCACGCCATGCTCGGCCATGATCTGAGCGGCGCGCTGGAGCGGCTCGTCAGCCTGGACAGTGGCCGGCTTCGGCCGTGCGATCTCGTCGGCCCTTACGCGATGCACATCGGACTCATAGGCCCGGACCAGGTCGAGGTCCGTGATGACCCCCCACTTGTGCTTCCAGGCCGGCATGTCGAGACCGCTGACGACGACGGCGTGAATGCGCCGCTGCGCCATGATCTGCGCGACCGTTCGCAACGGCGCCTCCGGGACGCAGAAGACGATTCCCGGGTGCATGACGTCGAGAACCCGGAGGTCGCTGAGTCGTGGGGGCGGTTGGTGCTGGTCGGTGGGGACTGGATTCATCGATTCCATCCGCTTTCAGCGAGCAGCGTTTAGGCGCCTATCGTCACGAGCCTACGCGCTGTTCATGGCTCTGCCATCCGGCAAAACGCACAAGCCTTACTGCGGTAAATCACGGATTGACCTGGCTTCGAGGGATCTCGACCGGTCACGATCATCCGCGCATATCCCCAACGAGGTGGGATCGAGATGAGAGCCACGACGCGATGTGATCACCTTGCCGACACCGATGGATCTGGAGCAGCGCGGCTAGCTTCGCGTGTTCAGTCCTGACGCACGTCGGCCACCCGCGCCTCCGAGGCTCGCAAGATGTCGTTTGGGTCGAGCAGGAGAGAGTGGGCGTGGTCGCCGCCGTTGCAGAGCACGCGGTCGTGGTCGAGTACGTGGCGATCGACGATCTCGGGGACGGGCAGCATCTCGCCGAGCGGCGGGATCGCGCCGAGCTCGAGTTCCGGGAAGTCGCCAGCCAGCTGGGGTTCGGTCGCTAGCCTGAGGTCTGCTCTGCTGACTCCGAGCAGGTTGCGGACCTTGCCGAGATCGAGGCGATCCGAGGCCTGGATGACCGAGAGTCTGTAGCCCTCGCCATCGTGGAGCATGACGCTCTTGGCCGCATTCTCGGGACGCGTACCGGCGGCATCCGCCTCCGAGGCGGCGGTGAACGCCTGCTCGTGCTCGACGACCTTGAACGGGATGCCCAGCCGGATCAGGTGCCGCGTCGTTCGGTCGATTATGCGCTCCGGGCTCCCGCTGCTCACCTCGTTCTCCTCACCTCGTTCTCCTTTGATCAGGGACGCTCTGGGGGTGATCGTACGCTCGTGCCGACGCCGCCGGTGACGCCAGGTCTCGAAAGCGGTCAGCGCGGCGAAGGGGATCAAGGCCAGCGCGGCAACCACGAGGAGCTGATACGCGTCCAGCGAAACCAGGTCGAATGCGTCGTGAAGCGGAGGCGCCGCGAGCAGAGCCACGACAAACATCGCCGATCCCGCGACCGCAAGGTAGAGAAACCAATTGCGACCCGCCACCGGCGGCCAACCCTTGGCCCGAACCGCGAAGACATAAGCGAGCTGGGCCAGAACCAGCGTCGTGAAGGCCATCGTCCGGCCTGTCGCCCGATCGTCGCCGTAGCCCACCAGGAAGGCGGTGAACGGGCCGCCCGATGAGCAGCCACGTGCGGATCGGTCTACCACGCTTGAGCCCTCCGCCTGGAGGGCTTGCGTGGCCAGGCCACCGACTCCCCGGCTGCCTGAGCGCCTCAGCCGCCGAGCGCCCGCGAGCTGAACTTCTTCGCCAGCTTGAGGACGTGTCCGAACGGGTAGCCCGGGCCCGGGTCGCGGTGGCCACCGCCGGCTCGGCCGAGCTGCTCGTGGGTCGCGATCCCGGACCTGGTGGCGACGCTTCCGGATACCTCGGCCTTCCGAAGCGGGATGTTCCACTTGCGATGCCAATGTGCGATCCACCGCGCGGTGTTCTTCAGTTGCGGCACGCGCTTGTGCATCCATTTCCTGCGGGTGAAGTCGGTCTTGGCGATCTGCTCGATGCTGAGTCCGACCGAGTTGAATGCGACCTGGGTCCAAGCCTTGCGGCGATCGCGGACGTACTGAGCGTCGTTTCCATCGGCGTCGTTTGCGACATGTGAAGAGACCGCGCTCCGCGGATCGTTGAACCACCTGCCCAACTCCTTGAGGTCCTTCAGCCCCGGTCGGTTGCGGACCACAGGACGGGAGGCGCTGCTGGCATCGGTCGTCACGTGGAGGACGATGAGCCTGGGCTTTGCCCCCTCCCGGGAGGATTGGTTGCCGACGATGCGGACGTAATCGGGCCTCACCGCCGACGCGGGCGCCGCGGCCGCGAGCAGCGCCACCGCCACGAGGCAGACGCAGGGCATAACGGCCTTTGCCCTGACGCCCCGCGAAGCGAGGAGACCGGACATCGCTCTACCTCGGCTCTGCAACCGGCCCGTGAAGGCCGCAAGCGCCAGTGCCGCCACGGCGACGCCGATGAGCACCCACGCGACGCCGACTCGCTGAAACGCTGCGATCAGTATCGCGACCAGGGTGAGGGCGCCAATCTCGAGCAGCAGGCTCACCGACCGCAGCGTATTGGCAACTAGCGACGGCAGCCTTGCCGGGATCGCAGCCCAGGCCTCGAGTGCGGTCCGCGGCTCCCCGGCAGGGCTCACGGTCGTGCAACCGGTCCTAACGGTTGGCGGGGGGCGCTTCGTGACACCCTGTCCTACTTGGCGCTGAGCGATCTCTCTGCACCAATTCCTCCCGACCCGCCGGAGGTCCCGGACCTGCTCCGGACCGAGTTCGGGCGCTCTTACCTTCTCCGATGGAGATTCGTCCCTCGGCCTTTTGGAACCCTCGCACTGGATCATGCAGACCCATCAGTTCACGAATTTCAAGCGTCGCGTCGAGCGCGATCCATCACGTGTCGACCAGCGCGGCGTGACTGTCGCCGGCCAAGCCAGCAACTCCGACTGATTGAAACCGCCAATCGCCGCGTGCGCACCGCACATCATGCTCGAGAGTGATCAGGCACGGATCAACCACTGGTCGATCAGCTTCGGTGAGCCCTCAAGCTGAGCGCTCCCGAACGATCTCCGCGATATCGAGCCGACGAACCCCACGCAGGCCCGGCCACTGCGACAGCAGCGCCACCAGCAACACCGCGACCGCGGACAGCACAAATGTCGACGTTCGGATCTCGAGATCGAAGTCGAATTGGTCGCTCGAGAAGGAAGCCATGAAGAGCCGCGCCGTGATGTAGCCGACCAGCAGGCCCGGGACGATGCCGAGGGCGGTGACGAGGACGTTCTCGGCCGTGATGAGTCGTGAGATCGAGCCGAAGGAGGCTCCGGCGGCCCTCAGCGTCGCAACCTCGGTGCGACGCTCCGAGATGTTCGCCGAGATCGCGCTGAACATCAGGGCGAAGGCCATCGCGCCGCCGAGGACGAGCATCACGCCCACGAAGCTGTAGTACAGGCCGAGGTAGCTGTTGACGGTTTCGTGTAGCGCGCTCGTGTCCTCGAATGCCGTGACGCCGGGTAGCGCACTCAGGCGCCTGCGCATCGTCGCGCGATCGACACCGGGCCCGTAGCGCACGAGCATGGATCGCGGTGTTGGCACGGCATCGCCGAACGCAGAGCGAAGCGTCGGGAGGGCGGCGTAAGCATAGGTTCCCAGCGGCTCATTCACGAAGCCAGCGAGCGGTAGCCGGGCACGGCGCCCGGCTCCCGAGGGCGAGACGGTGATGCGATCGCCGATCCCGACATCCAGCCGCGACCTGACTCCGTCGCCGGCGAGGAGCCCGTCGGACGGCAGCGTCGCCTCTCCGCCGCCGGCGAGCAGGAAGCCATGAAGGCGGGTGGAGCGCTCGAGCCCGACCAGCGAGGTCGGGTAGGACCGCCCGTTCGCCTGAAGCGAGACCGGTAACTCAGCCGTCGGCTCCGCGCGCCGTACGCCCGGAACGCGCGCCACACCGCGCACCTCCGCACGTTTCACCGGTCCCCGGAAGTACAGCTGAGCGTCCTGGCGGTCGATCTGGTCGAACTGGCGGGCGACCAGTAGCTCCACCGTGTCGATCATTCCCCACGAGACCAGGATCAGTGTCAGCGCAAGGACGACACCCAGGCCCGTCGCCAGGCTCCGGCGGCCGTTGCGTCCGAGTGAGCGCAGCATCATTCGCCAGCGAATGGGCAGGCGCCGCACAGGCGGCAGCACCCGCTCGAGGGCGCTACGGCGTCCCGGCGCCGCTGAGGTGAACCGGCGCATCGCCTCCGCGGGGGCCACCCGAGCGGCGGTAATGGCCGCGAGCGCCGCTGAGGCGATGCCGGTGACGGCGCCGAATCCGAACCCCGCGATCGCCGTCAGTGGCGAGATGCTCGTCAGCGAGATCGGGATCGAAAGCTCGTGCGTGTACAGATTGGTGAGCGCGCCTGCGAGAGCGAATCCCGCGAGCGCTCCGGCGCCACCGCCGACGAGCCCGACGACGAGCCCGAACGACACGTAGTGGGCCACCACCTGCCGGCTCGAGTATCCGCAGGCTCGAAGCATCCCGATCGTCGGCTTCTGCGCGGTGACGATCCTGCGCATGAGGACCGCAGCGGCCAGGCCAGCAGCGGTCAGAAAGAGGAGCGGGAACAGGATCGCGAGCTCACCGAACCCCCGCACGTCCTGCTGCAGGGCGCTGTTCGAGGGTTGGTCCGCGCGGGTCAATGCGTCGGCGTGGCCGGCCTGCGTGGTGAGCTCCCGCGTCAGCGACGCGTTCTCAGTCCCGCCGTGGTAGTAGATCGCCGCCTGGTTCGGGCCGCTGAGCCCCGACAGCTCCTCGGCGAGGGCCTCGGGTGCGAAGACAACGCCGAAGTCGTCCGCCGACGGGAGCACGTTCTGGCGGTCGAGAGCGGGCCAGAAGTACTCGGGCGAGGTCGCCGTGCCGACTACTCGCAGCCGTTGGGACCCGGTGGCCCCACGTGCAACGATGCGGTCGCCGCGCATCAGGCCGAAGTGATCCGCCGTGTGCCGCTCGACGACGACGCCGCGCGGCTCGTCGCGGCGGAGGTAGCTGCCGGAATCGACCTCCACCCGGTTCACGGCCGGCTGATGGCCGGCCGGCATTCCCACCACGCGGCCGAGCAGCTTGGTGTGTCCGATCTCGAGCGGCAGGTCCGCTTGTGTCCGTGCCTGGACCGCCTCGACGCCGGCGCGCGATCGCGCATCCCGGACGATCCGGTTGCTAGCGCCATCGACAAGCGTCAGGTTTGCGAACCGGTAGCGGACGAATGCCTCCTGGTAAGAGGCCCTGAGGTTGCGGTACGCGTCGTAGGTCCCGCCGAACAGGGCGACCCCCAGCAGGATCGTCAGCGTGACCGCCACGAACTGGCCGCGCTGGCGCCGCAGGTCGCGCCGCAGCTTGACCCGCATCACCTTCACGCCGTCACCACTCGAGCTCGGACGGGTCCATTGGGTGCTCGTTCCGCACGTCAGACACGATTCGGCCATCCCGCATCCGCAGGACGCGGTCGGCCATGCCGGCGATCGCCGCGTTGTGAGTGACGATCAGCACCGTCTGGTCGAGCTCGTGGGCCATCCGGTGCAAGAGGCCCAGGACGCGGCGGCCCGTCTCCAGATCCAGGGCCCCGGTGGGCTCGTCTCCGAGCAACAGCCGCGGGCCTCCCGCCAGCGCGCGCGCAACCGCGACCCGCTGCTGCTCGCCGCCCGAGAGCTCGGCCGGGAAGCGGTCCATGCGGTCCGCGAGTCCGACCCGGTCGAGCATCGGCCCAGCCTGCGCCGACGCCCCCGACAGCTCTGCCACCAGCTCCACGTTCTCGCGCGCGGTCAGGGTCGGGATGAGGTTGAAGAACTGGAAGACGAAGCCCACGGTCTGGCGCCGGAACGTCGTTCGGCCCTCCTCATCCAGGGCGGCTACGTCCTGGTCGGCGACGAGCACCTCGCCGGCGCTCGGACGCTCGAGGCCCCCGACGACGTTCAGCAGGGTCGTCTTGCCGGACCCGCTGGGGCCGAGCAATACGACGAACTCCTGAGGCCAAACCCGGAGATCGACGTTCTGCAGCGCGTGGACAGCCAGCCCGCCCGCTCCGTATGTCTTGGTCACCCGGCGCAGCTGGACCAGGGGAGGCGCAGCATTGGCGCTTGTCGGCGGGGCCGTCATCGAGCGGGCTTACGCGAATCCTCCCATCGCGACCTCACGAAGGCGCCTCGCGCCACGGCGATCGCAACAGCGCACGCGCCGATCAGCGCCAACCCGGGTCGGTCCCAGCGCACCAGGTAGTAGAGGAGTCCTCCGGCCGCCGCGAAGCAGGCGACCGCACCGACGTACGCGAGCGCCCGGTCCCAGCCGGTGAGGGCGGTATGCCGGGCGTGGAGCAAATTGATCAGGCCGAAAACCAGCAAGAAGGTCAGCGAGCCGAAGGAGACGATCTCGGTGATGCCCGGGAGGAGAGAGAAGGCCGCTCCCATGACGGCGATCCAGACCACCGCGCCGACCGGGAGCCCGGCTCGCTCACTGCCAAACGTCGCGGGAAGCTCGCCCGCCGCACTCACGTCGCGGACCAGGCGGGCGGTCGAGAACAGGGTCGCGTTGATCGCCGAGCTGGTGGAGAACACGGCACCTACGGTCGCGGCCCAAAGACCGAAGCCGCCGAGCGCTTCCTTGCCGACGATCGCGAAAGCGACCTCCTTCTTGGCGATGATCGTCTGGTCTGGAAGCAGCATCTGGGCGCCCAGGGTGACGACGACGTAGACGATGACCACGACCCCCACGGAGAGGTAGAGGGCGCGCGGCAGGGTGCGACGGGGCGTGGCGATGTCGTCGTAGTCGTAGGGCAGGAGCTCGAAGCCCTCGTAGGCGACGAAGATCACAGCGGCGCCGAGGAAGACGCCGGCGAGGCCCTCGTTGTCGAGCGGGGCGAGGCGACTTGGGGCAAACGCGGCGACGCCGATCAACGCGACCCCACCGAGCACCGCGAGCTTGACGAAGACCACCAGGTCCTCAACCAGTCCCGAGGTCGTGACGCGGCGCAGGTTGATCGCGACGAACAGGGCCAGCACTCCGACCCCGCTCACCCGCGCGACGAGAGCCGAGGCCCCGAGCACGTTGGCCAGGTAATGGCCGAAGGTGAAGGCGTAGACGGCGAGGGCGAAGACGTAGCCAACGATCAAGAGCCAAGCCACCCAGGCCGCCGGTCGGGCGTGGCCCTCCTCACGCAGGTAGGTGAACGGGCCACCTGCCCGTCCCGCGTTAAGGGCGAGCCGGGCGTACGCGTGGGCCGTGAGAGCGGCGATTGCGCCTCCCACCAGGAAGGCGGCGAAAGCGAAATGGCCGGCGAGGTCGATCGTCACGCCGAGGACGCTGAAGATGCCCCCTCCGATCATCCCGCCGATCGCCATCGCGCTCGCCTCGCGGAGCCCGAGCAGCCCAGCTCCGCGCTCGCGCCCGGCGTGGGTTCGCGGGTGATACGCAGGCCCGGTCGATGCTTGGCGCGTCGGAGCGTCCGTGCGCGTCGTTCCCATCGGAGGCCACTCTAGGAGCATCGCTGGCGCCTTCCGCCGCGGGAGCCTCCCGCGGCGCCTCAGTCAGATCAGTTGGCTGCTCCAGCTGCTGGCTGAGCTCCTCGGCGTCTGCATCCCGGCGCTCGGCGTCGATCCCGGCGAGCGGCTCCTTCTCGCCGCGAAGCTCGGCGATCCTCTCAGGGGCGAGGTCCGGGCTCGATCCCTCGCTCGAGGGCGGTGACCTGGGCCTTGATCTTGCGGCCCAATTCGCTGCCCCTCACGCTCGAGCGCCTGGCGCTCGCGGTCTTCCTCGCGGGGAAGTCGGGCGCGCTGCCCTCCAGGCCCTGGTGGCGCTGGGCGCGGCCGGGCCGCCCGGCGGGATGGCGAGATAAGCGCGCACCCGCCCGCGCAGCCCGAACCCGTAGCTCAGCTCTCGGCGCATGGCGCGGCGCTCGGCGACCGTCGGGGGAGCGGGAGTGCCCGCCGCGTAACGGGCATCGCGCAGGCGAGCGGCGTACGCGGCGGCGCGCGGGCCGACGAGACGGCGCAGGCGATCCTCCAGCTCCAGGAGGGTCATGCCGCCCGGTCGCCATGAGCGCACCCGTCGCAGCGCGTCCTCCAGCTCTCGCAGGCGGGCCTCCATGGGATCGGCAGGCAGGCGGGCGCGGCGGCGGCGCCGGCTCCCCCAGGCTAGAGCGATCCCGGCGACAGTCGCGAACCCAGCCGCGATTCCCAACACGTCGAGCGGAACGAGCGACGAGGAGCTGCGGTTTGGCGAGGCGCCGTTCTCATCCTTTTGGGCCGACCGACCCGGGCCGGCGGCGAGTCCGTCCTTTTCAACCACCTTGCCCTCGCCGCCGGAGCTCCCCTGGAACAGACCAAGGCCGTTGGTGCTCGCCTGATTCGGTGCCGCCGCCGGCGTCGGGTCGAACGGGACCCAACCGATCCCGTTGAAGTAGACCTCCACCCAGGAGTGGGCATCGAAGTCCCGCACGAGGTAGCTGCCGTCGTCGCTGGGGCGCCCCGGAGCAAACCCGGTGGCCACCCGGCTCGGGATTCCGGCCATTCGCAGCATCAGAGCCATCGCCCCGGAGAACTGCTGGCAGTAGCCGGCGCGCTGCTCGAACAGGAATGACCGCAGCGGAAAGCGACGGGCGCGGGGCGTCTCGCTGTAGGTGTAGTTGTTCTTCAGGTAGCGCTGGACCGCGTTCACGGCCGCGTAGGGCGTGGGGGCGTTGCGCGTGATCCGGTGCGTCAGCCGGTAGACGTCGCCGTAGGGCGACGCGCCGAGGCCTTTCGCGACGCGGCGCCGGGTCGGCCCGGTGCGTCCCCACCACGGAACGGAGACCTCCACGGTCGTCACCGCCGAGGTCAGCCCCGGGCGCTGCCGAGGCGGAATGACGTCCCGGTCGTGCTCGGCGAACGGGATCGCGAGCGTCCCGTACGGCGCCAGCGCCTTCGGATAGTCGGTCGGTGCGTTGCGCATCTGCGTCGGGCTGGGATCCGGGATGTACGCCCGGACGGTGTATGAGTCACCGTCGGAGAGGGATTGGTCCGACGCGAGCGTGAGCGCCCCGCCCGTGCGGGTGATCCCGCCCACTCCGTCCACCGAAAGGGCTGTTCCCACCCCCACCACGAGCCGGCTGCTCAGACCCTGCACCTCGAACTCGACCTCGTGGATCCAGTTGGGATTGAGCCGCACGGTCTGCGGGGAGATCGAGAAACCGGAGGTCGATCGGGGAAACTCGACGCTTCCCCCGCCCACGCTCTGCCCGGACTGGTCCCATCGGGTTCCATCGAACTGGTCCAGCACCGCCGCGCGCCAGTAGTGGGGCTCGTCGCTTCGGACCCGAAGGAGCGCCCGGCCGGTGCGCGGCCAATCGAGAGGGCCGTAGCTGTGGTTCCAGTCGAAGGCTTCCCCGCCGCCGACGCGATACCAGGCCCACTCCCAGTTCCGGTAGTCGAGCCAGGGGCCGCCACGGTCGAGGCCGGACGCCACCGGCAGTGCGAGCGTGCCCGCTGCCAGTACCAGTGCGGCGCCGATGAGCGCGTCCCGTCCCGCCAGCCGCGGCAGCCATAGCCATGCCGCGACCAGCACCAGGAGAATGAACCCGTGGAGCACGAGCGCACCCGGGGGGGTCACCGTGGCGCCGACCCCGTAGACGGCGACGAGGATCAGGAGCGCCGGAATGCGGGGGGCCATCGCGCCGCGGCGGCTCGGCCAAAACGCAAGCGCGGCGGCCAGTCCGAGCAGGAGCGGCAAGCCCAGCAGGACGGCCTGCCGCGGCCACCCCCCGCCGCGGAATGGGAGGTCCGCATTCCCGAGCTCGCTGAGGCCGCTGTTGAGCCCGGCCCCGAGCTCGCCCCAGTGCGCCGGAGCAAGGAGCCGGATCGGCAGTCCGACGGCCAGGGCGCCGGTCGCCACGGTGAGAGCCGCGACGATCGCCACCAGCGGGACGGCGACGAGGCGCGGCAACCGCATCGCCGCGAGCGAGGCGACGGCCACCGCGCAGACGACCGCAACCACGATCGCAAGCGCGACCCGCGCCGCCGGCGGATGGGCGAGCAACGCGACCCAGTGGATCGCCGCGAAGCTGGCCAGCGCCACGAAGGCGACCAGCCGAAGCACCACCGGGTTGCGCATCGCGGCCGCGGGTCGGCGGAGCACTCGCGGCATCCGCGAAAAGGGCCCCAGCCTGGGGGACAGGGAGACCGAGGTTGCGGCGGCGTCGATCATGTCGCAGTCCTCGCCGACTCGGCGCTCGCCCGCCTGCTGGGTCGCGCCCCCAGCGCACCGTGGCCGTGGCACCCGGCCACGGTGAAGTCCGGCGCGATGCCGGGGATGGGGGAGGGGGTGACGAGGTAGCGCAGGGAGGGGCCCAGCGGAGCGTGAGCGTTCTCCGCGGGCGCTGCTGCCGTGACCCAGAGGACCCCACTGCCCGCCTGCGCCCGGCCGACGGCCGGCCTGGGCCCGCCCGCTTTCACCGTTGCGAGCCGGGCCTGCAGCTTCGGCCAGGTGCGGAGATCCTCGTCGATCCTGAGCGCCCGCCGTTCGCCGCAGAGCAGCAGCTCGCAGCCCCGCAGGCGCGCCAGGTGTACGCACAGCGAGGCGGCGGCGCGGACCGCGCGGTCGAGCGCGTCTTCGTCGGCCGGCGCCGATGAGTCGAGGACGACGACCGGTGAAGAGCCGGATTCGTCCACGAGCCGATGCTCGAGCGGCTCGCCGATCCGGGCGAAGGTGGGCCAATGGATTCGCGACGCCGGGCTCCCCGAGCGATAGCGGCGAAAGCCGTCGAGCTCGAGGTCGAGCAACTTCGCATCGAGCCTGGGCAGCGCCGACCCGTCGATCCCGTCCCCGCTGCCGGCGCCTGCGCCCGCTTCCCCGCGCCAGACCACCGGCTCGATGCGGGGCAGGACCAGCACCTCGCCGCCGTGGCCGTCGCCGAGCTCGGCGTGGTGAATTCCCAGCGGATCGCTCAGCCGCAGCGCGGCCGCCCCCACGTGGCGGCGGCCACGCCGAAGCGCCGGCACCTCCAGGAACACCCGCCGCGTCTGCCTTCCCACCGGCGCGGAGCGATCCGCGAGCGGATGCACTACCCGCCCGCCCGGCAGCGGCAGGCGACCGGCCTGGATCCGCAGGTCCACGGGGTAGCTCTCTCCCTCGACGATGTTGAAGGGCCCGCGCTCCCGCGTGACCCGGACGCTTCGGGCCGAGAGGCTGACCCAGAGCCAGGACCCGGCTACGAGTAGGGCCAGAGCCAGGCCGGGCACGTACAGCGACGGCGAGTCGAACGCGGCGCCGGCAAGGACGAAGGCCGCGGCGAGGACGAGCGTTGAACGCGCGACCACGGGGGCAATCCCTCAGAGTGCCGGAACTCGCTTCAGGGCGTCGTCCACGACGGCCTCCCGGTCCTCCTCGGTGGCGCCCGGCGCCAGCACGAGCCGATGCTTCAGCACAGGCCGGGCGAGCGCCTGGACGTCGTCGGGCAGGACGTGGTCGCGGCCGAGAAGAGCGGCGAGCGCCTTGGATGCGCGGAACAGAAGCAGAGCGGCACGCGGACTGGCGCCCAGCTCGACCCGCGGATCGTTGCGCGTCACCTCGCAGAGGGCGACGATGTAGCGCCGCAGCGCGTCTGAGCCGTGGACGGCCGCAGTGGCGGCCTGCGCGGCGAGCACCCGCGGGACGTCCGTCACCGGCTCGAGCTCCAAGACCAGGTCGTGTCCCGCGTGCCCATCGAGCATCTCTGCCTCGGCGGCGGCATCGGGGTAGCCGAGCGCGAGCTGGACCATGAAGCGGTCGAGCTGCGCCTCCGGGAGCGAGTAGGTGCCCTGGTACTCGATCGGGTTCTGGGTCGCGATCACCAGGAACGGCCGCGCCAGCTCGTGAGCCTGGTTGTCGACCGTGACCTGACGCTCCTGCATGCACTCGAGCAGCCCCGACTGCGTCTTGGGTGAGGTCCGGTTGATCTCGTCAACGAGGACGACGTTCGCGAACACCGGCCCGGGGTGAAAGTCGAATCGGGCCTCGCGCTGGTTGAAGACGTTGGTCCCGACGACGTCGGCCGGCAGCAGATCGACGGTGCACTGAACGCGTGCGTATTCGGCGTCGATCGAGCGGGCGAGCGCCCGCGCCAGCGCGGTCTTGCCCACCCCCGGGTAGTCCTCGATCAGCACGTGGCCCTCGGCGAGTAGGGCGACCAGCACGTCCCTCACGACCTCGTCGCGGACCTTCACCGCCTGCTGGATGTTGGCCTGAAGCCTTGCGCCGGTCTCCGCTACCGCACCGGGGTCCAGTCTGGGCAGCGTGGCCACTGCCTCATGGTACGACCGCGGAGGCGCGGAGGTTCAGGTTGACCCCCAAGCGCGTTTGGTGATTTGGGGACGCCATGGCATCCCCAATCCACCCAACGGTGGAGGGCGGATGCGCTGTCGTACGATCGCAATGCTCGTCGTTTACGAAAGGACTGCGATGCCGGGTAAAAGCATGCGCATCGGTCGGCTCGCCGGGATCCCGATCGGGATCAACCCGCCCTCGCGGCGCACCTCGACGCTCGCACGGGACCTCGTCGAGTCGGACCCGGATCTCTTCGTCGACGAGGATGCGGACGTCGTCGAGCTCCTCGAGCGGCCAGGGTTCCAGCGGATCGGGCGGGCCGTTGTTCTCACGGATCGCGGGGGCGTCGGCATCCTGTCGATCACCGAGGTGCAGCGGGCCGTGCGAGCGTCCCGGCTCGCGCCGGATGGGCCCGGGCCGACGGTGCCCGTGGCCCACTAGCGAGCGCGGCGGCGCGATGGGAGGCGGCGGACAGCGACCCGAGCTGGTGGGGGAGATGCTCGAGCCGGCTTTCTACCGAGACCGCCCGAGATCCGTCGAGCTTCGCGAGACGCACACGTCCTGGGTCTTCCTGGCCGGCGAGCTCGCCTACAAGGTGAAGAAGCCGGTCGTCTTTCCGTTCCTCGACTACGGCACACCCCAGCGGCGTCGCGAGATGTGCGAAGAGGAGGTGCGCCTGAACCGTCGCCTCGCCCCGAGGATCTACCTCGATGTGGTGGGGATCGCCCGCCGCGGCGACCGACATTCGCTCACGTCCGAAGACGACCCGGATGCGATCGAGTATGCGGTCGCGATGCGGCGGGTGGACGAGGAGCGGAGCGTCGCCGCGCTGGTCGCTCGCGGCGAGCTCGAGCCGGGGCATCTCGAGGCGATCGCCGACCGGCTCGCGCGCTTTCACGCCGATGCGCCGGTCGCCCCGCCGGAGCGCCGCGACGTGAAGATCCTGGTCGCCACCCTGGAGGAGAACCTGTCAACCCTGCGCGAGGCGGGTGCCGGGATCCTCGACCGGGGCCGATTGGACGCCGCCGAGACCTTCACCCATCGCTTCCTCGCCGCGCGGCTTAGGGAGCTCGAGGCGCGTGGGCAAGCCGGCATGGTGCGTGACTGCCACGGCGATCTGCGCGCCGAGCACGTGATCGTGCCGACAGACGATCCGCTCTACATCTACGACTGCATCGAGTTCAATCCGGCGCTGCGGCAGATCGACGTCGCCGCCGACATCGCGTTCCTCGTGATGGACCTGGCCCGTCTCGGTGTCGAGGGGGCTGCACTGCGAATGATCGAGCACTACCGCCGGGCCGGCGGTGATGCAGGCGACGACGCACTGCTTGCCTTCCTCACCTCATACCGGGCCTGGGTTCGCGCCAAGGTCGCATGCCTGCGAGCACTCGAGGTGGATGCGGGAGATCCGGATCGTCGCAGCCAGGAGGCGGATGCCCGCGAGCTGCTGGGTCTCGGGCATCGGTTCGCCTGGCGCGCTCGAATGCCCTTGCTGCTCGTGGTCAGCGGCGTGTCGGGCACAGGAAAGACGACGCTCGCGAGCCGACTCGGCCGGCTCAGCGGCTGGGCTCACATCTCCTCGGACCTGACGAGAAAGCGGCTGGCTGGGCTGGCACCGTCCGAGCGCGGCACCGAGGAGCACTACTCCCGCGAGATGACGATGCGAACCTACGCCGAGATGGGCCGGGCCGCACGTGACGAGCTCCATCGCCATGGCGGCGTGATCGTCGATGCGACGTTCCATCGTCGCGACGAGCAGACGGCATTCCGCGAGGGACTCGCGAATCGAGCACCCAGGCTGGCGCTGGTCGAATGCAAGGCGTCGAAGGATGTGCTCACGTCCCGGGCGCGGGCCCGGGAGGCGGATCCCGAGCGCGTCTCCGACGCCGGCCCCACGGTGCTGACGCGACAGCTGGCCGAGCTGGAGCCTTTCTCGGAGATGGCGTTGGACGCACGGATGCAACTGGTGACCGATGCTTCGCCGGACGAGCTGGCTGCCAGGGTCGAGGAATTCCTCGACGATTCGATCCTGGATTAGGGGGTGCGGCGTCGAAGCGTGGCCGCGGCAAGGATCAGGGCGAGCACCGTGACGCCCCCGATCACGGCGACGTCGACCCTGCCCCGGCCACCGAGCGAGCCGTTGGCAGCGACGCGGTCGAGAGCGTCGAACGCATAGGTCAGCGGCAGCGCGTCGGAGATCACCTGGAGCGCTCCGGCCATCCTCTCGCGCTCCACGAACAGACCGCACAAGAGCAGCTGCGGGAAGACGAACGCGGGCATGAACTGAACCGCCTGGAACTCGGTGCGGGCAAACGCGCTCACGAAGAGGCCGAGCGACATGCCGAGCACGGCGTTGCCGATCGCCAGCGCGACAACGCCGGCGATCGAGCCCGCGACGTCCACTCCGAGAGTCCCGAAGGCGACGAGCGATGTGATGCCCGCCTGGACGGTGGCGATGATCGCGAAGGCCGCCGCGTAGCCCACGAGCAGGTCGAGCTTGGCGAGCGGCATGGTCATCAGCCTCTCGAGGGTGCCACCGGTTCGCTCGCGGAGCATGGTGATCGAGGTGACCAGGAACATCGTGATGAACGGGAACAAGCCGATCAGGGGTGGTGCGATCGTCTCGAAGGATCCCGGCGACTGCTCGAATGCAAACTTGAGGATCACCAACAGGAGCGGCGGCACGAGTAGCAGGAGCGCGATCGTCCGCGGATCGCGCCGGAGCTGCGTCAGAACCCTCACAGCGGTTGCGCCGCTCGTCCTGACACCCATCACTTGCCCGCCTCGATCAGGGCCAGGAACGCGTCCTCGAATCGCTCCTTCCCGGTGCGGACTCTGAGCGCATCCGGCGTGCCGCCGGCCAGGATCCCGCCGTCGCGCATCAAGAGCACCTCGTCGCACCGGTCGGCCTCGTCCATGACGTGGCTGGAGACCAGCAGGGTCGCACCGGCCTCGACAAGACCGCGAAAGGTCTCCCATAGCTCTCTCCGGAGGACCGGATCGACGCCAACGGTCGGCTCGTCGAGGACGAGGAGTTGGGGCTCGGCAAGGAGCGCCACGGCTAGCGAGACGCGCGCCCGCTGACCGCCCGACAGGTTGACGACGGCCCGCTCGGAGAACTCGGTCAGCGAGACGAGCTCAAGCGTCTCGATGATGCGGCCACGATCGACGTCGAGGATTCGGGCGAAGTAGCGGAGGTTTTCAGCGATGGTGAGATCGCCGTAGACCGAGGGTGCCTGCGTCATGTATGCGACTCGCCTGCGAAGCTCGGGGGAGCCCGCCTGCGCGGCGAGCACCTCGACCGTTCCGGTCTGGATGGCTTGGACGCCGACTATCGAGCGCATCAACGTCGTCTTCCCGCACCCGCTCGGTCCGAGCAGCCCGGTGATCGCGCCGCCTGCGATCTGGGCGTCGAGCCCGTCCAGCACGGTGTTGCCGCCGCGGACTACGCGGAGACCCTCGACATGGATGGCGACCGACGACGTGGACAATCGTCGTCTCAGCGCATGCGTGTGATCAGCACCGGCCGGTTGACGTGATGCGCCACCGCCGTCGCGACGCTTCCCATGGCCGCGTAGCTGATTCCGCTGCGGCCGTGCGAGCCCAGCACGACGACTGCGGCAGCCCGCCGATCCGCGATCTCGACGATGCGGTTCCAGACCGGCGCGCCCTCGTCGACAATCGGGTCGGCCCCGAAGCCCGCGCTCGACGCGAGTCCGGCCCCTTCGGTCGCGATCTTCAGGGCCTCCTCCGCGGCGCCCTTCATCACCTCTTCCGGGACGGTGGGGAGGGCCGCGCCGCCAAAGAACGGAACGGTTCCCAGCGGTTGCCAGACGGTGAGGACGAGGGCGCGGCGATTGGCGCTCAGCAGGTGGCCCGTCTGCTCGATCGCCGACTTGGCGTGGTCCGATCCGTCGTAGGCGAACAGCACAGGCCCGCGGTCAGGGTCCGCATTCATCCTGCCTCCTTGGTCGAGTTTGCTCCGTCCACCCTAATCACAGTCGCGCGCTTTTCCGACCGGCTCGACTGGTTTCGGGGCTCAGCATGTCGAGGTTGAGCGATTTGCCGACCGATTGATCCGGGCTCAATCGCCGGCCGCCGATGCGGGCTACTCGCGCGAGTTGAGGTTCCGCATGCCTTTGCCGCGCGAGCCATCGGCGCAGCTCATCCGAGCCCCACGGCACGAGATCCGCGGCCTGGCGGCGCGCCCCCACGTTTGGCGCGAAGGGTCCGACTACGGTACCCACGAGCCATGGACGAGTGGGTGAGCGCAGAGGCCGGACATATCGCCGCGCGGTTCGAGCGCGATCTCGCCGCGCTCGTGGCGGTCTCCTCGCCCAGCGGCGATGCCGCAGGCTTCGAGGAGTGCGCGGCGGTCGCGGTCGCGCTTGCCCCCAAGGAGTCCTCCGTGGAGCGCCCGGGCTGCTCGTCGCAGGGCCATGCGCCGGACCTGCTGCTTCGCCTTGACGGCACCGGCCGCGGCCGCCTGCTTCTGGTGGGCCACCTCGACACCGTGCACGCGCACGACACTCACCGGCCGCTCGAACCGGTGGGCGATCGATTGGTCGGCTCGGGCTCGGTGGACATGAAGGGCGGCAACGTGCTCGCGCTGGGGGTGCTTCGCGCGCTGGTCGACCGGCGCGCCGACTTCGACGAGGTCGCGCTCCTGCTCGTCAGCGACGAGGAGTGGCGGACCGCGCCGTTCACGCACGTCGACCGGTTTGCCGGCTGGGACGCCTGCCTGTGCTTCGAGGCCGGGCAGCGCGCCGGCGACGACGAGGCGGTGGTGGTGAGGCGAAAGGGCGCGGGCACGGTCCGGGTTACCGCGAGCGGCCGTGCCGCGCATTCCGGCTCGGCGCCCGACGACGGCGCAAACGCGCTTCTAGCACTGAGCGCGGCCGCCACGGCCGTGGCGGCGCGACACGACCCGGGCGGGCCGGACCGCCTCACCGCGGTTCCGACCGTGATCCACAGCGGCGATGCGTTCAACGTCGTCCCGGACTCGGGTGAGTTGCTGTGCGATGTCCGGGCGGACTCGCTGGCGGCGATCGAGGCGGTTGCGAGTGCGGTGCCCGACGAGGTCGGCGACGCGGGGCTTGAGACCGAGCTGTTGCGTCGCTGGCCGCCGATGGACTCGCGCGAGGCGACCGCCGGGCTGCTTGGCCGCGCGGCCGATGTGGCCGGGCGGCGGATCGTCGCCGGCGGCCGCGGGGGCGCGAGCGACGCCAGTCACTTCGCGCCGGTGATCGCGCTCACGGTGGACGGGCTCGGGCCGCGGGGCGGCGGGGCGCACAACCCCGAGGAGCACGTCCGCATCGATTCCGTGAAGCCGCGGGCCCAGATCGCGCTGGCGATGACGCTGGCGGCACTCGGCGGTTAGCGACTCCGGCCGGGTCGATGACCCCGGGCTGCACGTGACGAGATGCGTGCTGCGCAAGACGGAAACGCCTGAGCGAGATCTTCGCGCTGCCGCGAGAATGCCGCGGTGAGCGATCCGACCCTGTCCCTGGCCGTCATCGTCGCCGCGGCGGCAGTGTCGCTGTTGATCGCCGTGCGCGTCGGCATTCCCGGCGTGGTGCCGCTGCTCGCCGCCGGAGTGGTGCTCGGCCCGTTCGCGCTCGACGTCTTCGATCCCGACGCCCTTCTCGGAGACCTGCTCGAACCGTTCGTGACCCTCGCCGTCGGCGTGATCCTCTTCGACGGCGCGATCCACCTGCGGCGGGAGGAGCTGTCCGAGGGGGTGGGGAGGGTGGTGGCGAGGCTCGTGAGCGTGGGGGTGCTGGTGACCTGGGGCCTCGCCGCCGTCGGCGCCGCGTTCATCCTCGGCCTCAGCACCCAGATATCGATTCTCGTGGGTGCCGTCCTGACCCTCTCCGGCCCCACCGTCGTGCTGCCGCTGCTCGACTTCGTGCGGCCGAGCCAGCGCGTCAGGACGATTCTGAAATGGGAGGGGATCCTGGTCGACCCCATCGGGGCGATCATCGCCGTCTTGACCTTCGAGGTCGTGGCGTCCAGCAGCGCCCACTTTCACAAGGGGGCGTTCGCGGCGACGATCGGCGTGGGCGTGGCCTGCGGGATCATCGGGGCGCTCATCCTCCTCCCCGTCCTCCGCCAGCGCCTCACGCCCGCCTTGAACGCGACGTCGACGCTCGCCGTCGTGCTCATCGTCACCGCCGCCGCGAGCGCGATCAAGTCCGACGCGGGCCTGGTCGGAGCGATCGTGCTGGGGGTCACGCTGGCCCATCTCGACCCGTCGGTGCTGGAGGACACCGAGGCGTTCGGCGAAACGCTGGTGACGCTCTTGATCGGCGTCCTGTTCGTCATCCTCTCGGCCCTGGTGGACCCCGCCGCGGTCGTCGACCTCGGGGCGGCGGGGATCGGGTTCGTGGCCCTGCTGGTGCTAGTCGCACGACCGCTCAGCGTGGCGCTCTGCACCGCCGGGTCGCGGACCACCCGGGCCGAGCGGGCGTTCATGGCGTGGATGATGCCGCGAGGCATCGTCGCCGCCTCTACCGTCACCGCCTTCCAGCTGACCCTGGTGAAGCGCGGGATACCGGACGCCGACAAGCTGGTCCCCGTGACCTTCCTGGTCATCATCGCCACCGTCGTGATCTACGGCCTGACGGCGCGCTGGGTGGCGAAGGCGCTGGGCGTCGCGGCCGCCGAGGGAACGAGCTCCGCGGAGACGGCCCCGTCGTCGGGAACGCCATCGTGAAAGGGTGCCGGCGTGGCGCTGATCGACCTCTCCGCCCCGATCCGGCCGGACCCGCCAGAGCTCCCGGACCTGATCCGCACCGAGATCGAGTACTCCGACCACGCCGAGGGCGCCCGCGCGATCGAGACGATCTTCGGCGTCGGCCCCGAGCTCCTTCGCAACGGGGAGGGCTGGGCCGTCGAGACCTTCCTGCGCTTCGGCACCCACAACTCGACCCACGTCGACGCGCCGTGGCACTACAACTCGCGAATCGGCGGCCAGCCGGCGCGCACGATCGACGAGCTCCCGCTGGAGTGGTTCTACGCGCCGGGCGTGGTCGTGGACGCGACCGACCGGGCCGACGGCGAGACCCTGTCGGCATCGGACATGCGGGAGCGCCTGCCGCGCGACCTCGCCCCGCTCGACATCGTCCTCGTGCGGAGCGGACGGGACGAGCTCTACGGGCGCCCCGACTACATGGCGCGGGGCCCGGGGGTGAGCGCCGAGGCGACCGCCTGGCTCCACGAGCAGGGGGTGCGCGTGATGGGCATCGACGCCTGGGGCTGGGACGCGCCCCTTCATCTGCAGGCCGAGGAGGCGAAGAGCTCCGGGCGGGCCGGGGTCTTCTGGGCTGCCCACCAGGCCGACCTCGACTACTCGCAGATCGAGCGCCTCTGCAACCTGGGCGCGCTTCCGGCCGAGGGGTTCCGTGTCGCGTGCTTCCCGCTGCGGATCGAGGGCGGCAGCGCCGCTCCGGCCCGCGTCGTCGCGATCCTGCCGGATTGACCGCGCCCTTCCTCTTCCTGCCTAGACGTGTGATTTTGGGCACCGAGGGAGGCGGCGCCCGGCGCACCGGGGGCGAAGCAGTTGGTCGGCTATAGGCCGACAAACTGCATCCTCGGTGCGGACGGCCCTTTTTGCTGCCTCATCTATCGGCGGAGGGGTTCGCGATCGTCAGGAACCACCAGCGCCCCGACCACGAGGACCGCGGCGCCGACGTTGGCGGGCCTGATCCGCTGCCCGGTGAGGCGGGCGCCGAGGGGCAGGGCGAACACCACGCTCGAGACCAGGACGGGTTGCACGACGGCCAGGCGGCCGAGACCCAGGGCGGCCGCCTGGGCGAAGAAGCCCAGCACGTCGGCGGCGATCCCGGCGAGCCATACCGGTCGCTGCGCCATGCGCAGCAGCAGGCTCGAGCTCGCTCCCTCGGAGGGCTCGTCGAGTCCGGCCTTCTGCTGGAGGACCGTGCCGAGCGCGAACAGGAGCGCTGCGACCAGGGCGAGGGCTACGCCCACGGCTCCATCCTCTCCGAAAAGCCGTCCACGGGCGGCTGTAGGTTCCGCGCCACAGAGAGGAGAGGGTGTGAAGCTGGTGATCGGAATCGTTCGCCCCGAGAAGGCGAATGATGTGCTGGAGGCCCTCTACCGGGCCGAGGTCCGGGGGGTCTCGATCAGCAGGGTCCAGGGCCACGGCGGCGAGCTGGACCGCGTGGAGACCTACCGGGGCACGACGGTCAAGGTCGGGCTCTCCGAGAAGGTCCGGTTCGAGATCGCGGTTTCTGACTCATTCGTGCAGCCGACCATCGACGCCCTCTGCGACGGCGGCCGCACGGGCGACGTGGGCGACGGCAAGATCTTCGTGCTGCCCCTGGAGCGGGCCGTGCGCATCCGAACCGGCGAGTCCGACGTCGAGGCCGTGACGCCGGTGGGCAAGTGACGGGGCTTCCGATCGTCGCCGCGGCCGCGAAGGTCGACACCGGCGACACCGCCTGGATGCTCGTGGCCACGGCGCTGGTCCTGATGATGACGCCGGCGCTCGGCCTCTTCTATGCGGGGCTGGTGCGTTCGAAGAACACCCTCAACACGTTCATGATGTGCGTCGCGGCGATCGCGATCGCCGGCGTCACATGGGCGCTCCTCGGCTACTCGCTTGCGTTCGACGGCACCGCCTCGCTGCTCGGTGGGCTGCACAACGCCGGCCTCCACGATGTTGGGTTCGACCCCCGCGAGGGGACGACGATTCCCCATCTCGTCTTCTTCGCGTTCCAGGCGACCTTCTGCATCATCACCGTCGCGCTCATCTCGGGTGCCGTCGTCGAGCGGATGCGGTTCGGGACGTTCCTCGTGTTTGCAGCCCTGTGGTCGATCCTCGTGTACGCCGTGCTGGCGCACTGGACGTTCGGCGGCGGCTGGCTGACCCAGAACGGGACGCTCGACTTCGCCGGCGGAGTCACGGTCGAGATGGCGTCGGGCTTCTCGGCGCTGGCGGCCGCGCTGGTGGTCGGCGCACGCAAGGACTACGGGCGCCAGGCCCTGTTGCCCCACAACGCCATCTACGTCCTGATCGGCGCCGGGTTGCTCTGGTTCGGCTGGTTCGGGTTCAACGGCGGCAGCGGCTTCTCGACCGGGGACTCGAGCGTGCTCGCGTTCACCAACACCATGCTGACGCCGGCGTGCAGTCTGCTCGTGTGGTTCGTGCTCGACCTGCTGCGCGGCAGGAAGGTCACCGCGATCGGTGCGGCGACGGCGATCATCGTCGGCTGCGTGCTGATCACCCCGGCGGGCGGCTTCATCAGTCCCGGCTGGGCCATGCTCCTGGGGGCTTTGGGAGCGCTGCCCTGCTACGCGGTGATCGTCTGGCGGCCGCGGACACGGGTGGACGAGACCCTCGACGTGCTCGCGGCCCATGGGATCGCAGGATTCACCGGCATTCTCTTCATCGGCTTCTTCGCCCAGTTCGCGTGGAACGGCGTCGCGGACGGTCTCTTGTACGGAAACGCGGCCCAGCTCGGCGACCAGGCGCTGGCCGCGGCCGTCGCGCCCGCGTATGCCTTCGGGGTCACCTACCTCCTGTTGCGGCTGATCGGCCTGGTGATGCCGCTGCGCACCTCGGAGCACGAGGAGGCCCTCGGAATGGACGTCATCCAGCACGGGGAGGAGGCCTACGTGACCGGTGAGGGAGCGATCCTCGTCACGCCCGAGGCGGGGGTCGAGGGCGACGTGGCCGTCAAGCCGATCTAGTGACCTGAGTTGTCCACCCCCGAGCGAACGGCGGATTTTCAACCTCATAGGTTGATTGGAGGCTGCTCGCGGCGGTGGGGGGCTCAGGTCACTGGGCGACGAGACGGCTCTCGGCACCGCGATTGCTCGCTCGCGCCGCGGAGGCGGCTCGTGCAAACGTCATCCCGTCGTCGACCGGGCCGCGCTTCAGCAGGCGGATGTCGCGGAAGTAGTTCTGGTGCAGGCGCCAGGGGAGGGTTGCTCCCTGCCTGGGAAGGGCGTCGAGCGAGCGCAGGACGTACCCGGACTTGAGATCGATGAAGGGCTCGGTCGGCAGCGCGGGGTCTGGCCCGCGCGGTGTGCTCGACGCGTACCCGCGGCGATCCATGTACTCCAGGAGCCTGCAGACATGTTGGGCGACGAGGTCGCACTTGAGCGTCCACGAGGCGTTCGTGTAGCCGAGCGTCATCGCGAGGTTGGGCACCCCCGAGAGCATCATCCCCTTGTAGGCCACCCGCTTCGACAGGTCGACCTCCTCGCCGTCGACGACCAGGTCCATGCCACCCAGGACCAGGAGGTTGAGGCCCGTGGCGGTGACGATCACGTCCGCCTCCAGCTCCGGCCCGGACTCGAGGGCGAGGCCCCGCTCGGTGAAGGTCGCGATGCGGTCGGTGACCATCGAGGCTCGCCCGCTTCCGATCGCATCGAACAGGTCGCCCTCGGGGACCAGGCAAAGCCGCTGGTCCCACGGCTCGTAGGCCGGGTTGAAGTGCGTGTCGACGTCGTAGCCCGCGGGCAGCTGCTTCTCCACCATGCCGCGCACCAGCTTTCGCGCGAATCCGGGGGCGCGGCGGGCGACCGCGAAGGCGACCATCTGGCGCAGCACGTTCTTCCAGCGCACGAGCACGTACGCGGCCCGAGCCGGAAGGCGGCGGCCCAGCGCATCGGCGATCCGATCGCTGCCGGGCAGCGACACAACGTAGCTCGGCGAGCGCTGGAGCATGGTGACGTGGGCCGCGCTGCGGGCGATTGCCGGGACCAGCGTCACCGCGGTTGCCCCGCTGCCGATCACGACCACCCGCTTGCCGGCGTAGTCGAGGTCCTCGGGCCAGTGCTGCGGGTGGACGATCTCGCCGCGAAATCGCTCGGTGCCCTCGAATTGCGGCGTGTAGCCCTCGTCGTAGCGGTAATAACCGGTGCACGCGAGGAGGAATCCACAGGTCAGCTCGACGGTCTCGCGGGTGTCGGCACGTTCCGCGTGGACGGTCCATCGGGCCTCCGCGCTGGACCACTCGGCTCGCCGAACGCGATGAGAAAAGCGGATCCGCTCCTCGACCCCGTAGTCGCGCGCCGTGTCGCGGATGTAGCGGAGGATCGAAGCTCCGTCCGCGGTCGTCTCCAACTCCCTCCAGGGCCGGAAGGAGTAGCCCAGGGTGAACATGTCGGAGTCGGAGCGAATCCCCGGGTAGCGGAAGAGGTCCCAGGTCCCGCCCAGGTCATGACGGGCCTCCAGGATTGCGAACGACCTGCCGGGGAGATGCTCGCGGAGATGGCACGCGGTGCCGATACCGGAGAGCCCGGCGCCCACGATCAGCACGTCGACGTGCTCGTTCGCCGTCGCTGTGTCCTTCGTCACCAGCTCAAGCGTATGCCCACGAGATGCGACGCGGACGAAGGACGGGCCCAGCGTGGCCGCCGTCACACATCCGGCTCAGCGAAGGATCTCCACCAGCAGCACCCACGCGTTCCCCACCGCGCCGGCGATCGCGAAGACGATGCCGCCGACGATCCAGTAGAGACCGCCGCCGAACTCGGCGAGGAGGCTCGCTCCGCCGACGATGAAGGGCAGGGTGCCGGCCGCGATCAGGAACACGCGCAAACGGACCTGGGATGGCGGCTGCGGAGTCCCCTGGAGGCTCCGCCTCTCGAGCCGCGCGATCACGCCCCCGAGGACGAGCCCCAGGGCAAGCAGCTCCACGCCCAGTGCCACCTCACTCTGGCCTGGGATGAGCCCGACGATCGCGACCAGCACGACGCCGAGCAGGAGGAGGACGGTCTCGAGCGCGCGCTCGGGGATTCCGCTCAGCTTCAGGATGCGATCGACGTTGATCGAGACGGCCACGAACACGAGCCCGGCCAGCGCCGCGGATGCGCCGGCGGTCGCGACGAACAGGTCGCTCCACTCCGATGGGTCGTAGGCCACCGGCCGGCTTGGCGGCGGCTCAGCCCGCCGGGGCGATGTTGTTGTTGAGCCGGAAGAAGTTCTCCGGGTCGTACTTGGCCTTAACCTCGCCGAGCCGGCTCATGTTGCGCCCGAGGGCGCTGTCCACCCCGGCGCTCGGAGCCTCGTCGTCGAGGCCGGTGAAGTTCAGGTAGACACCACCAGTCCCGAACTCGCTGAACGCGTCCCAGGTGGAGCGCACCCAGTCGACGTTGTCCGCGTCGTCGGCCGCGTCCGGCCACATGCCGTCGATCGACACCATGTAGGGCGAGGAGCGCTCGGCGAACGCCGTGTCCTCGGGACCGACGTCGTTGATCGCCCCGCCCATGTGGAACATGTTCACGAGGGTCAGCGGGGCGGGCCGCTCGGCCGCCCTGGTCGCCATCAGGTCGATGGCGCCGTCGCTCAGCTCGTCGAGGTACTGCGACTTCCAGTACGCCCTGAGCTGGTTGCGGGGAAACAGCGGGTCGAACGCGGTCTGGACCGCCGTGAACGGCATCGGCTGCGACAGGTCGACGAGATGCGTCCCCAACTCGCGCAGCGGCTGCAGGACCTTCATCCCCTCGTCGGGGTCGCCGGCGTAGACGCCGCCGATGATCGCGCAGGGGCGATCGTGCACCGCCTCCGGCATCTCGGGATCGGCCGGGAACGTGATCGTCACGCAGACCGAGGTGACCTCGTTGGGCGCACCCTCGACGTACTCGCGCCAGCCGCGGAGCACGTCGGGAGCCTCCTCGAGCGGGTAGAAGTTGCCCGAGAACGCCACGATCGGGCCCAATGGGTGGAGCTTGAACGTGAACGAGGTCGCCACGCCGAAGTTCCCGCCGCCGCCGCGAATCGCCCAGAACAGATCCGCGTTCGAATCCGCGGAGGCCGTGCGGACCTCGCCGTCGGCGCACACGATCTGCGCCTCGAGCACGTTGTCGCACGAGAGCCCGTACTTGCGTCGCAGCCAGCCGTAGCCGCCGCCCAGCGTCAGACCGGCGACGCCGGTGTCGGAGACGACGCCGCCCGGCGTGGCGAGGCCGAATGCCTGCGCCTCACGGTCGAGGTCGCCCCACAGGGCGCCGCCCTGCACGTGGGCCAGCCCGCGAGCCGCATCGATCACCACGCCGCGCATGGGGGAGAGGTCGATGAGCATGCCGCCGTCGGTCGACGATAGGCCCGCGACCGAATGTCCTCCACCGCGCACCGCCACCGCCAGCCCGTTCTCGCGGGCGAACCTGACGGCATCGACGACGTCCGCGGTGCCGGAGCACTCGACGGTGACTGCCGGAGCGCCCGGATGCATCGCGTTGAAGGCCGGCCGAACCTCCGTCGCCGCCGGATCGGCCGCCTGCAGGGCCGGTCCGCGAAGCTGTGTCTGCAGCTCCCCGAAGGCCTCCTCGGAGATGTCCGTCTCGCCGCCGGTGAGCGTCAGTGCCTGCATGGTCATCCCTTCCCTTCTCGGATTGCTCGTGGCAAGCCTCTGTCATCTCAGCCCCGGAGTCAAGGGAGCCGGCCGTTTGCTACCGGGTCAGGATCCTGGGATCAGAGCGCGTCGGGGACCTCGAACGCACCCTGCACGAGGATGGCCACGGCGAGCGCGTCGATGATGCGGTCGAGGTCGTGAACGCGCGGATCGAAGCGCGCCGCGATCGAGTCCGCGACCTGGGGGTCGAGGCCGAACTCTCGCGCGGCCTTCAGCGCCGCCATGAAGCGGAGAGAGGTGAACCGTGGACGCGCAGTCTCGAAGCCGTAGTTCACGGTGTTCCACTACCCACCTCGAGCGGCTCTACTCGAAGGCCTGAACAATCATCGAGGCGTAGAGGGCCTCGCCGTCCGGCGTCAGGTGAATCGTGGCCCGCGAGCGACCCCCGCAGGGTGGCGAGGTCGTCGCAATATAGACCGAGCCGTTACGACTGAGCCCGATTCAGGGCAATGCGGTTCAGGACCGGCGCCGCAAGGATACGATCGGGGCATGCCGGACCGCCTCCACTTCACCGATTCCGACGAGGCAAACGCTCTCATCGCCTCGGACCCGATGGCCCTCTTGATCGGGTTCGCGCTCGACCAGCAGGTTCCCGTGCAGAAGGCGTTCGCCGGCCCGCTCGTGCTGAAGGAGCGCGTCGGCGCGCTCGATGCAGGCAGCTTGGCCGCCGCCGATCTCGAGCCGGTTTTTCGCGAGAAGCCCGCGATCCACCGGTTCCCGGGCTCGATGGCCGGCCGCGTGCACGAGCTGGCGGTTCACGTTCGCGACCGCTACGGGGGCGACGCGGCGCGGGTGTGGGTCGACGCGCCCGATGGCGACGCGCTGCGCGCGAGCCTGGCCGCGCTGCCGGGCTTCGGCGAGATGAAGGTCAAAGCGCTGGGCTCGGTGCTCGCCAAGCGATTCGGGATCGACGCGGCGCAGGAGCTGGTCCCCCCGCACCCGACGCTTGGCGACGTCGACTCCCCTCAGGCGCTGGTCGACTACCAGGCCGCCAAGCGGGCCCACAAGGCCGAGTGGTCCGAAGCCCGGGCCTCCGGCTAGCCCGCGATCACGACAGACGCCGGCGCGGTGATCGTCGGACCTCCGCACCGTAGGTGCGCCTCTCCATCCACCGCTCGACCGGAGTCCGGGCTCGACGGGACGACGCCCGGCCCTCAGCGGTGGGTGATCCTGAGGAAGGCGTCCCAGGCCGGCTTCGGCTGGAAGTCGTACGTGAACAACCCGGCGGACTTGCAGAAGCTGCAGTTGACCGGGCCGTTCGGATCAGCGTCACGCCACAGGAACCAGTAGACGCGCTTGAGGTGCCAGCGCTTACGGTTGTGGATGAGCACGCGGTAGGACTTCTTGAGCATCTTCTTCTGGCCCTTGACGCCCTTCAGCAACGGCCATTTCTTGCTCGGCGGCGCCGATCCCCACCCCATCTCGGTGATCCACAACTTGGCGTTGTCGTGATGGCGCTTGATGACCTTGTGGAGGCCCGACACCTGGCGCTTGAGGTTGCGCACCGTGGCCGAGTACGGATGCACCGCGACGGCGCTGAAGGTCCGCTTCGCGTGCTTTGCCTTGTAGAGCTTGGCCAGGAACTTCTTGGACCGCATGGACTTCTTCCCCGTCGGATCGTCGTCCATGCCGGCGAGCACGATCTTTGCCCGCTTGTCCTTGGACTTCGCGGCGCGGTGCGCGAGCCGCACCAGCTTCGCGTACGCCTTCGGCTTGGCTTTTGGCGCGAAGTACTTGTAGTTGTTCGGCTCGTTCCAGATCTGCAGCGTGGTGATCGGAACCTTGGGGATGCCCGGGTGCTGGCGCCAGAACTTGCCCTTGCGCCCGTAGCGCTTCACGCACGCCTTTACGAACTGCTTCCAGTGCCGCTTCGCCTTCTTCGAGCGAACCGGCGGCTTGCGCGGGTTTTTAGTGACCCAGCTCGGAGAGCCGTTGAGGAAGGGCAGGACCCGCACGTGGAAGAGGGCGAGCGTCCCAACGAACTTGTCGGTCGCCTTCCAGTGGAACTCGTTCTTGGACGGCTCGATCGCGGGCCAAGTGAACGGGGTCCGCGCGTTGCGGATGTGCGCCTGATGCAGGCGCTCATAGTCCTTCCCCTGGAACGAAAGCCATGGGACGACGCCGAAGAAGGAGCGGGGGACCTTGGCGCCGGCGCCGCCCGCCGCCACGAGCGGCACGAGGATCGCCAGCACGACCACTGCGAGCAGGGCCGATCGCCGCGCCGCGCAGAGCCGAGGCGCCCTTCTCGCCGATGCCGTCTCCACCGTTCATCGTGAGTCGCGCATCGTAGCTCCTCGATCCAGTCGGGGTGCCGGTTCGCCGGCGACCGGGCGGGTCGAGTTTGCTGCCGCCGCCGGGGTGACCAAGCCGGTGCTCTATCGCCACTTCGAGTCCAAGCGGCGACCTGCACGCGGCGTTGCTGGGGCGCCATCGCGACGACCTGCCGACCCTCGCGGGCGCGATGCCCGAGGCGGGCCCGGGACACAGCGGCTGCGCGCCGCTCGCCGAGCTCATGATGGATCGGCGTGGCGTCGCTCGTGCCCTGGTGGATCGCGAGCCCGGGCACCGCACGGAGCGCGGTGCTCGACGCGATGACCCGCGCCTGGTCGGGCTCCTCGGCTTGGAGGCGTGAATTGCGAATACGATTCCCCTGCTCATCAACCCAGGCGGGCAGGAAAGGACCAGGATGCACGTCGCCGAGTTCACGCTTCACCCCAAGCCGGGCCACTTCGAGCAGGTCGCCGAGATCTACTCGGGGTTCGCGGCCGGATTCCTGAGCGACCACCCGGCGCTTGAAACCGTGCTGATCCTCGGTGACGAGGCGGCGGGAGTGGTTCGCGGCATCGGCGTGTTCGCGGATCGTGACTCCGCCGATGCCGTCAACAGCGACCCCGAGTTCGCCGCCTTCAACGACCGGATCACACCGCTCTTGGCAGGCCCCTCCGAGCGGGTCGAGCTCGACCTGCTTCACCACTACGCCAAGTAAGCGCCGGCGCTTTGCGTCGACCTCGACCTCGCGCTCGACTCGGCCGGCGGAGCGCTGGAACCCGGGACTCAACGACCGCTCGCCCCCACTTAACCGGACCCGGAGGAGCTCCTGGTCGCCTATCCGGCGGACGCTCGCGGGTTGGTCGCCGCGACCCCCGCGGCGACTCAGATCCCCACCTGTTCCCCAACGATCACGGTGCGCCTCTCGGGGAGCCGGAAGTACTCGATCGGGTTCGCCGAGTTGTGCCATAGCGCCAGGAAGAGACGCTTGCGCCACCGTCGCATGCCCGGCGCGTCGGTTCGCACGAGGGCCGTACGCGAGACGAAGTAGGAGGCATTTTCGAGATCCGCCCGCTGCTCGAGGAGGCCCTGGTGGGCAGCGAGGCGGAGCATCGTCGGTATGTCCACCTCATCGTGGAAGCCGAGCCGGGCGGTGAGCAGGGAGATGCCGTCCTCGGGGTCGCCGAGGTCGTCAGCCCCGAGACGCTCCCCGTCGGGAACATGGGGCACGCGCTCGATCGAGACGGTCATCACGACCACGGCCTCGTGCAGCACGTGGTTGTGCTCGAGGTTCGCGTGCAGTGCCATCGGTGTCGTGCGCAGGTCGGCGTTGAGGAAGACGGCGGTGCCCGGGACCCGCCCGACAGGCCGCCGCCGGGTCTTCACGCTCTCGACGAACTCCTGTAGCGACCCCTCCTTCATCTTGCGATTCTGGGTCACGATCTCGCGCCCGCTGCGCCAGGTCACGAGAACGATGAATACGCACGCCGCGATCGCCAGCGGCACCCAGCCTCCGTGGACCACCTTCGTCAGTGTGGAGGCGAAGAACGCGAGCTCCACGGTGACGAAGACCGCGGCTCCGAGCGCGATCAGAGCGGGCCTGGTCCGCCACAGGAAGTGGGCGACGGCCAGAAACAGGATTGTGTTGAGGATGAACGTCCCCGAGACGGCAACCCCGTACGCGGATCCCAGGGCCGCGGATGACCCGAAGCCGACCACCAGGCCGATGACGGCGGCGAACAGCATCCAGTTCGCCGCCGGCGCATACACGCGACCCTCCTGGCGGGCCGATGTGTGCCGGATCGTCATTCGCGGCAAGAACCCGAGCTGCATCGCCTGGCGAGTGACGCTGAACGTCCCCGAGATCACGGCCTGGGAGGCGATCACGGTCGCCAGGGTGGCGAGGACGACCATCGGCAGCTGGGCCCATCCCGGCGCCAGGAGGTAGAACGGGTTGCGGACCGCAGCGGGCGATCCGAGGACGAGTGAAGCCTGGCCCAGATAGTTGAGGGTGAGCGCCGGAAATACGAGGAAGAACCAGGCGCGGCGGACGGGCGACCGTCCGAACTGCCCCATGTCGGCGTACAGGGCCTCGGCGCCGGTCACGGTGAGCACCACTGACCCCAGCGCTATGAAGGCGACGCCCGGGTGGTTGACGAAGAACTGCACTCCGTAGCTCGGTGAGAGCGCCTTGAAGACCTCGGGATGATGGGAGATCTCGCCGATGCCCAGGACGGCGATCACGATGAACCAGGCGGCCATCACGGGCCCGAAGAGCCTCCCGACCAGCCCGGTCCCGAAGCGCTGGAGCGCGAACAGCGCCGTGAGAACCGCGACCGTGATCGGGACGACCAGCTCATCCAAGCTCGGTGCGGCGACCTGCAGTCCCTCGACGGCCGAGAGGACCGAGATCGCTGGGGTGATCACGCCGTCGCCGTAGAACAACGAGGCCCCGAGAATGCCCAGCGTGATCAGGATCACCTTGGTCCTGGTGCTCCGCAGGCTGGCTCCCTGGAGGAGCGCCGTCAGCGCCATGATGCCGCCCTCGCCGCCGTTGTCGGCCCGCATGACGAAGGTGACGTACTTGACCGAGACCTCGATGGTGATCGTCCAGAAGACCAGCGAGATCACTCCGTAGACATCGGCGGCGTTCGCCTGCACGGCGTGGTTGTCCGCGGAGAAGACCGTCTGCAGTGCGTAGAGCGGACTCGTGCCGATGTCGCCGAACACGACGCCCAAGGCGCCGATGACGAGGGCCGCGACACCCGTCTGCGCCTTCGATGGCCGACCGCCCCCGCCGCGGAGAGGGCTGACGGGGGCGGGCTGGGCGGACACGCGGAGAGGCTATCCGCCACGCTGGCGGTGCTCCGCTGTGTGACCGAACCCGCGTTTCGTTACATGAAAACGTGGTACATACAGTTGTGTAGTGCTCGGGAGACGGGAGAGCCATGGCTGAGCGCGGCGCCACGCCGAAGGTCCCTGAGCTTCAGCGCAAGGCGCTGCGGGCTGCCCGATTCCTGTTCACGCCGCTGCTCCCGGACGACTACCTGGAGTTGATCAACCCGCTGTGGTCGACCCGCGAGCTGCGCGGCCGCATCGAGCGCCTCGAGCGTGAGACGCCGGACGCCGTCACGGTCCTGATCCGGCCGGGCTACGAGTGGACCGGCCACAAGCCTGGTCAATACATCCGAGTCGGGGTCGTGGTCGACGGCGTCTTCCACTGGCGCGCCTACTCGCTGACCTCCGACCCCGGGCGTCCCGACGGGTTCATCGGCATCACCCCGAAGCTGGTGGACGCCGGCAAGGTGTCTCCCTACCTCGTGAAGCGGGCGAAGCCCGGCGACATCCTGCGGCTCGGCGGGGTGGAGGGGAGCTTCGTGCTGCCCGATCCGCCGCCGGAGCAGGCCCTGTTCATCAGCGCCGGCAGCGGGATCACGCCGATCATGAGCATGCTTCGCGACCTCGATCGCCGCGACGCCGACGCCGACCTGGTCCACGTCCACTCGGCGCGCACCCCGGACGACGTCATCTTCGGCTCGCAGCTCGACCGGCTTCGGGCCCGCAATCCTCGCTATCGGGTGACCCTCCGGCTGACCGCCGAGGAGAGGCGGATCGCGCCGGAGGACCTGGAGGAGCTGTGCCCCGATTGGCGCGAGCGTGAGGCTTTCCTCTCGGGCCCGGGCGACATGCTGGACGCGATGGCGGACTACTGGGACCGCCAGGGAGACTGCGACCGCCTCCACATGGAGCGCTTCCAGCCCAAGCTGGCTCTGCAGACCGAGGGCGAGGGCGGGCGAATCGTCTTCACCGCGAGCGGCTGCGAGACCACGGCCAACGGAGGCAAGCCGATCCTCGTCGCCGGGGAGGAGGCCGGCCTCGAGCTGCCGTTCGGCTGCAGGGAGGGCATCTGTCACACGTGCATCGGAAAGCTGGGCGCGGGACGCGTGCGCGACCTGCGCAACGGGAAGGTGTCCGGACAGGAGGGCGAGATGGTCCGGACCTGCATCAACGCCCCCGAGGGGGAAGTCGAGATCGAGCTATGACCACGAAGGAGGAGCCGTTGAGCACCACCACCATCGAGACCGAAAGCCCGCTGGCCCATCTGACGCCCGAGCAGATCGATCAGCTGGAGGCCGAGTTCAACGCCATCCACGACGAGGTGTTCTCGGAGCTCGGCGACCGCGACCGGCGCTACATCGAGGGCATGATCGAGATGCATCGCCGCCTGGGCGTGCTCGGCAGAGCCCTGCTCGTCGCCTCGCGCTTCAAGCCGGCCTGGCTGGCGGGAACCAGCGCCCTGTCGCTGGCCAAGATCCTCGAGAACATGGAGATCGGCCACAACGTCCTTCACGGGCAGTGGGACTGGATGAACGACCCGCAGATCCACTCGTCCACCTGGGACTGGGACACGGCGTCCACCTCCGAGGCGTGGAAGCACTCCCACAACTACATCCACCACACCTACACGAACATCCGGGGGAAGGACAAGGACCTGGGCTACGAGATCATGCGGATCGACCCGCACCAGCGGTGGCACCCGATCTATCTGCTGCAACCGCTCTACAACGTTCTGCTGATGGCCTTCTTCGAGTGGGGAGTGGCCGTCCACGACCTGGACATCGAAGCGATCCGCTCCGGGGAGAAGTCCAAGAAGCAGGTCCTCCGGGAGCTGAAGGGGATCTGGGGCAAGGCTCGCCTTCAGATCGCGAAGGACTACATCGCCTGGCCGCTCATCAGCGGCCTGGCCAACGCCGCGGTCGAGGCGGCCGTGGCGGCCGGCCGGCCCCGGTCGCACCGTGGCCGCCTCCGGTCACGCACCCGCAGGGCGCTGGCCCGCATGCGGCGCCGCAGCCGCGGGCGCGAGCTGCTCGAGGAAGTCGGAACGCGTGCGCTCGAGGGCGGCCGGAAGTCGTTCAAGGCGACCCTCCGGGCGAACTTCACGGCGAACATCGTTCGCAACCTGTGGGCGCACGCGATCATCTTCTGCGGGCACTTCCCTGATCAGACGTACACCTTCCGAGAGGAGGAGGTCGCCGACGAGACGCGTGGCGGCTGGTACGTGCGCCAGCTCGTGGGCGCCGCCAACATCGAGGGGAGCCCGCTGTTCCACGTGATCAGCGGCAACCTCGGCTACCAGGTCGAGCATCACCTGTTCCCGGACATGCCGAGCACGCGGTACGCGGAGATCGCGCCGCGCGTCAAGGACATCTGCGAGCGGTACGGGCTCCCGTACAACTCCGGGCCCTTCTTTCAGCAGTGGGGGATGGTGAATCGGACGATCCTGCGCCTGGCGTTCCCGGGCGGGGCGGCGCGACCGAAGCCCGGCCCGTACCACGCGGAGGAGCAGGAGCCGGCCTCGCGAAGGCCACGCCTCGTCGAACGGGCGGCCCACGGAGCGGGAGGCCGCGTCGACGAAGTAGGGAGCGTGCCGCGTGCAAACAACGTTTGGTGGCTCAGGTACGCCATAGCGTCCCCAGATCGCCAAACGCCGGGTTGGAGAGCGCTTACGTGGGCGCCGTCGACGGTGCGGCGGTATCCACGTCACGAAGGGCCGTGAACGCCAGCCCGGCGATCGCGATGCCGATCACCGTCGCAACGGCGCGCTCGTCCACGGCCTCGATCGCGGACTCCCCGAGCGCATGCGCGAGCACCACGATGTAGATGGTGATCGCCGCAGTGAACAGGGCGTACTGAATCGCGAGCAGGGCCAGCGAGCACGCCGCCACGATCGTCAGCACCAGGGCGGTTGGGACGGCGTGGTGATCCAAAGGCACCGCGAGGCCCGTGGCTACGGCGAGGCCGGCGGCGGTCCCGGCCGCGCGCATCGCCATGCGCTCGTAGGTGTCCCCGGGAGTGGGCTTCAGCACGAACAGGATCGTCAGCGGTACCCAGTACCCGTGTGACCCGAGGTCGACGACGTGGTAGAAGGCGACGCCGATTCCGAGTGCGATGCCCCAGCGCAGCGCGTGGCGAAGGCTCGGCGAGCGAACGTCGATGCTCGCCCTCACGGCCCGCAGAGCGGCGCGGCTCCCGTCGACCGGATGCACCCGCTCGACGGCGCTGTCGAAGAGGCCGACCGTCAGCGACAGGAGGGCCTGAGCCAGCGCGCCCGCGGCGCCGAGCAGCAGGGCGGCAGGGGCCTCATGCGGCGCCAGGTCGAACCCCTGGGCGAGCAGCAGCGCCAGCACGCACATCATCCCGACGACCGAGAGCCGCAGCGAGACGGCGACCGTCAGCCCCGCGACGCAGGCGAGGACGGTCATCGCGACCGCCGCCAGGGCGCCCGGGTTGGCCGTGAGCGCGCCGATCGCGGCGAACGCGCCGATCACCGGTGCGAAGGGCAGCTGCCAGACGAAGCGGGTGCGAGCCGGCGCGTCGAAGGCGACGAACCCGGTGAGAAGCGCGCCGGTCGAGATTGCGCCTGCGACTGGAGAATCGAGCTGGAGGTCGACGAGCGCGCCGGCGCCGACCGGCAGCGCGACCACCAAGCCGCGGCGCAGGGCCGGGAGCGGGTCGTCCCGCAGGGTCCAGTTCCCGGGGATCAGGTCGATGACCAAACCTATTGCCTGGGGCTGCGCTAGGTGGGGGCCTGCACCGGAAGCGGCGCTCGATCACGCCAGACGACGAACGCGAGGAGGACGATGACGATGCCGAGCGCGGTCGCGAGCCCGCGCTCGTCGACCGCCTCCACCGCCGACTCACCGAGGGCGTGCGAGAGCGTGACGATGTAGATCGTGATCGCGAACGTGAACAACGCGTACTCGAGGGTGAGCATGGCGTAGGCGCATGCGGCCGAGACCACGAGGATCGCCGTGTTCGCCACAACGCCCTCGCCGACCAGCACCGCCAGGCCCGTCGCGACCGCGAGCCCGGCCAGCGTTCCCGCCGCCCGCATCGCGATCCGCTCGTTGGTCTCCGCGCGTCCCGCCTTCAACACGAACAGCACCGTCAGAGGCACCCAGTAGCCGTGCCGGCCCAGCCCGACCAAGTGATAGACGGCCACCGCCGACCCGAGCGCGATGCCGGACCTGATGGCATGGCGAAGGCTGGGTGAGTCGAGCCCGAGCGCGGCCCGCACCTGCCGGGCCGCATCTCTTGCCCCGCTGATCAGCCGGGGTCGCTCGAGCGGCCCCTGCGTGAGGGCGACGACGAGGGAGAGCGCGGCCTGCGCGAGCGCCCCTGCGCCGCCGAGGACGAGCACCTGCGGCGGGTCGGCGGCCGCCGACGCCAGCCCCTGGCCGATCAGCAGCGCCAGCACGCAGTTGAGCGCGGCTATCGCGAGCCGCCGCGAGACCGCCACCGACAGGGCCGCGACCGAGGCGAACACCGCCATCGTGACTACGGCCACGACCGGCGAGGCGCCGGTGAGCGCGCCGAGCGCGCCCGACGCGCCGATGAGCGGCGCGATGGCGAGCTGCCAGTTGAAGCGCGTCCGAGCCGGCGCGTCGAAGGCGACGAAGCCTGTGATGGACGCGCCGATCGTGACCGCGGCAGCTGCCGGCGACCTCAGCTCGATGTCGACGACGACGGCGATCCCGACGGGAATCGCGACCAAGAACCCGCGGCGCAACGCGGGCGCCGCGGTGCCGCGGAGCCGCCAGCTATCCGGGATCAAGCCGATGCGCGCAAGCTAATGGCTCGGCAGGCGGGCGCCCCGCCAAGCCCGGGCACAGTGGGGAGGCTCCGGCCGCCCATGCCCATCGAGTGAGTGATCAGGCCGGGCGGCCTCAGGCGGTCAACGCAACAGCTCAACAGGGTGAGACGGCCGTCATAGGATCGGGCCCGGCACGCATCCGCGCCGCCCAGACTGAACCGCCAACCGGCCTCCTTCCATCCAGCGGGACGCCGGATCGCGCTCCCTGTCGCCGGCCTGATCGACCGGCCCCGCGCCGAGGGGCCCAGGTTCACGCGCTGCGGGACCTGGCCGCCCGCCGGCGCGGTGTAGCTCGATCCAAATCCGGCGGCGTCGATTCACCCGCCCGGACGTCGCCACGAGGAGAACGCGCCACTCGTCCAGCCGCCACCCGATCCGGCCGGAGCGGGGCCGAGGGGGTCGCCGCCGTAGACGACGTGGCCGTCGGGACGCTGGTAGGTCAGCCATGGGATCGTGTCGCGCTGCGAGACGCCTCGCCGGCTCCAGTCGCACACGCCGTCGGGGAAGGCGTCCCTGAGCTTGGCCCACTGGGCGCCCGTGAAGTCGATCGGGTAGTAGTCGCTGCGGCGCATGGGCTTCAGTCGGCAACGGTTCTGATCGGTCGCGATGCTCTCGCCGGCCACGGTCGCCGGCGTCCCGAAGCGGGTCTGTGCCTCCTTCAGCCTGCACACCGGGCCGACGCCGGGCACCGAGACCCTCTCGACCCCTGGAATCGAGGAGCACTTGTCGTTCACGTCCGCCGGCCGGTCCCGCGCCACCTTGGCGGCGAGCGGGAGGTCGCGATCGTCGCGCTTGACAGCGGCAAGCCAGCGGTCCATGGTCCGGAGCCCCTGCGTCGTATATCGCGGATCGCCGATCAGCGGCGCCTGGCCGAACCAGATCACGTGGTTGCGAGGAAAGTGGCCCTCCTGGCGCTCGAGCCGGGCCCGGATCGCCCACGAGCGATACGCGTCGTGGAAGGCACCGGGATCCGGCCCCCGCAGGTCGATGATCGCCACGCCGGTGAGGTTGTTCGCCTCGTTGACGCCGCCGCTGCGGTAGACGTTTCGCAGCGCCGGTTGGGTGGCGTCGCTTCGCTCCGCGATCGGGTTCAGGTCGATGTCCGCGCCGCCGATCTTGGCGTTCAGGTCGACGAACTGCGCCGGGGTGATGTCCCCTTTCTTCCCAGCGCGCCGGTCGGCCAGATGCATGCGGCTCCGAGCACCGAGAGAGCGACGAGCGCCAGCGCGCCGGACGGCATTTTCCTGATCTCCACCACGACGGCGACCGCCGACGGTAGCCGCGCGACGCGGCGCGTGCGCCGGTTCGGATCCGGCGCCGCGGAGTGAGTACTCTGGTCGGGAGGGCATCCGTCCATGAACTCTTCGAACGGACCTGAGATCAGCGCCTGGAGCGGCGGCATCTGCCTGCTGCTCGGACTGGCGACGATCACACACGGGTCGGAGCAAGCCGGCCTCCTCCTTCTCGGGGGGGCCGTGCTGCTCTTGGTCTGGGCCGCGTATCTGGGACGCGCCGGCGGCTGACCACATGCCCCATTACCCGGACCCCACCGCCACGGTCGGCGGAGCAGCGCCCGCTCCCGTCCGACCGCGAGGGCAGCCGGCGGCGGCCGTCCAGCCCGCCAGCCACGAGACGAGGGACCGCATCATCACGGGCCTCATCACCGTGGTCCCGATCCTGCTCTTGGGCCTGGCCGCCTGGCAGGCGTGGAGCGAGGCATTGCGATGGAGCGATCTGGTGGTGCTCGCCCTCGCCTACGCGCTGACCGCGCTGGGGATCACGGTTGGTTTCCACCGGCTGCTGACGCACCGCAGCTTCGCCACGAGCCCGGTGCTTCGCGGCGTCTTCGCCGCGCTCGGCTCCGCCGCCATCGAGGGGCCGGTGATCTCGTGGGTAGCCGACCACCGCAAGCACCATGCCTGCTCCGATCGGGAGGGGGACCCCCACAGTCCCCACGTCGGTCACGGCGGCGGGTGGGCCGGTTCGCTGCGCGGCTTCTATCACGCGCACGTCGGGTGGCTGTTCATTCACACCCACCGAGGATGCAAGGAGCGCTTCGCGCCGGATCTGCTCGCCGATCCGGTGATCCGATTCGTCGACCGGACCTTCATCCTCTGGGCGCTCGTCGGTCTCGCGATCCCATTCGGGCTCGGCGTGGCGATCGGCGGGTCTGTGGCGGCGGGCCTGACGGCGCTGCTCTGGGGCGGCGCCGTGCGCGTGTTCGTCGTCCATCACGTCACCTACAGCGTCAACTCGCTGTGCCACATGTTCGGGCGACGCCCGTTCGAGACCAGGGACGAGTCGCGGAACCTGGCCTGGCTCGCTCCGTTCACGTTCGGCGAGGCGTGGCACAACAACCATCACGCCTTTCCGACCTCCGCCGTTCACGGACTGGGCAGGTGGCAGCTCGATCCCTCCGCGCTGCTGATCGCAGGGCTCGAGAAGGCCGGGTTGATCTGGGACGTCGTCAGGCCGACGCCGGCGCGGCAGGCCGCCAAGGCCTCGTCGCCCGCCTAGCTCGGCCCCCCTCTCGCTTCACGCCGGGCTCAAGAGCGCCGCGGGGTTGGGCATCTGGGCAATCCTTGCGAGCGGCCCGCTCGCCGTGCGGCGCAGGTAGGGTCCGCGCGAGCGGTCGAAAATCGACCTCATAGGTGGATTTTGCTGCCGCTCGCGGGGTCGAAGGCGAGCTCCGAGCTCTCGCCGTCGGTGCGAGGTCCGATGGCCCAGCGAGATGCGGGAGGGGCTCGCTCCGAACGGCCTGAGGGCCCACCCCCGGCCGGGGAGCGGGCCCTCAGGGAACGTCTTCGAAGTGGATGGCTAGAGCGGCTGAACGCTCACCGCGCGCGGGCCCTTGGGGCCTGCCTCGGACTCGAACGAGACCTTGGCGCCCTCGGCCAGGGTGCGGAATCCCTCCGAATTGATCGCGCTCTGATGCACGAACAGGTCGGAGGAGCCGTCGTCGGGAGTGATGAACCCGAACCCCTTCTCGTCGCTGAACCACTTCACTGTGCCAGTTGGCATTTCTGATCCTCCATCGGTTTGTGCCGCGACCGCGGAGGCTTGAAGCCGACAACGACGAGCGCTAACACGAGTTTGCCGGGGTTAGATCCCCGACCCTTTACGCGCGGAAAGGTAGCAAGACCGGCCGGGCGGCAGGCGCCGTGTACGGTCTGGTCCTCGAGGGGGCGCCGCTGGATCGCAGCGGTGACTCGGCCTGGCCTCGATCGGGGCGCTCGCCGCTGCGTCCGCCGGGGCGGCGGTCACGGGGGTGACCGCAACGCAGGTGGTCGACCCTCCAGCGGGTGGAAGGCCGGCCGCACCCGGGCCCCCGGGCCCGGCGTGACCCGGATGCGGACGACGGTCCCGGTACCGGCGGGCCAGTTCAGGTTCGCGGCCTGCTTCGAGGCCTGGACTCCGCCGTGCCGGCTGTAGGAGCCGGCCCCGCGGCGACCTCAGCCCTCGGAGGCTCCGGCGGCCTCACCGATCTCCACGAGAGCCCGCCGCTCGTCGTCGCTCACCCGCTCACCGCTCATGCCCATGAAGCCCTCGCGGCGGGCGTCGGCGGCCCGGTTGGCCACGGTCATCACGAAGCGCCGATACTCGTCCAGCTCCTCGGGCGTGGCCATTCGCTGCAACAGCGCCACGGCATCGCGGATGTGCTGGAGCAGCCCCGCCCGCAGATCGTCCTCGGACTTGAAGCGGGTGCGGTCGACCTCCGGCTTCTCGGAGACGAGGTCGTCCAGGAGCTGGCTGGCGCCGTGATCGCGGCGGGCGTCGGTGTACGCCTTGGCCATGGAGAAGGTCTCCCGGATCGAGCCTCCCCGGTCGGCTTGGATGACGAGCATCCCCGCGCTGGTCGGCGCCTCGCGGAGGAGTGTCCACTCCTCGTCGTTGAAGTCGGCCTTTCCGGGCATCTCCTGGTCTCCTCTCGTCGGTGGCTCCGGCGTCGTAGCTTCGCATGGCCAGGGCCCCGGCGAGCGGCCCCCCCGCGGCTCGAGCGGGTGCCGGCGGCCGGGGCTGGAGGTCGGTCGGGTCGCCGCCCGGCCTCCCCAAAGACCTATTCGCGGTCTTCGCGCGGCTCGATCAGCGCCGTCGGGCGCCCGCCGATGGCGTCGCGCATACGATCCTTGAAGCGGTCGATGCGCCGGTGGCCGTAGCGCGCCTCCGCGCGGGCCTGCTTCTCGGGCTTGCGCTCCCCGTAGTAGCGCTTCGCCCACGGTGAGGCGGGCTTCGCGAGCCGGAACGCACCCCAAAGAGCGAGCGGGTAGAGGATCAGCCCGAACATCCCGTGCAAGAGACGGAACTTCGAGAACGCGATCATGATCGTGACGATGTCCAGCAGGAGCACGACGATCCCGGCCGCGAGAAGCCCGGGGGAGGTGGTGTCGAAGCTTGCCGAGAAGGCGCCCGTGAGCACGAGTCCGACGAAGGCGATCGCGACGATTGCGGCGTCCACCGACTGGCGCCCCTCCTCGGACCAGTAGACGTCCTGGAGGTGCACCCAGAGTGCGAACTCATCGAAGGTGAGCCCGGCTCCGATGCCGAATGCGGCCGCGGCAATCTCGATCCAGGGCGTCTGAGTCTCGTCGATGGCGAATCCGAGCGTGCCGCCGATCAGCATCAGCACGATCCCGAACACGAGGTGGTGGACGTGGAGCCCGCCCTCGGTCGTCACGCTGCCCGGCCACCACGGCACCTTCGGGCTCCGCATGAGGCGGGCGCTCGTGCGGATGAAGAGGAAGGAGATCAGGAAGGCCCCGAACAGAATCAGCACGCTCGTGCGGGGCGCGGCTGAGCCGCTGAAGCCGAGGTCGATCTCCATGTTGTGATCTTCCCATGACGGCCAGCTTGGAAGAAGTCTGCGTACAGCGCACGCCGGGTGGGCGGTGCCAAACTCGCGGGACAGGCCTGCGGCGATCCATTGCCGGTAGGCCGCGCGCCCTCCGTGCTCGGCTGAGCCACCGGCGGTCGCCTTCCGGAATCTGCGCCCGCAGCGCCCGGCCCCGGCTCACCCGTGGATCCTCGAGGTTCACCGGGTAAGGTCATTCTTACGTGAACGTAAGAATTGACGATCGAGGCGGTCGCCTACGAGGGCTCGGGCGGTTTCGGCCGGGCGTCCACGCGGAGCACGCTCACTACAAGTGGTGGGCCCTCTCCTGCACCAGCCTCGGGATGCTGCTGGCGACGATCAACTCCGGCACGCTGATCATCGCCCTGCCGGATCTCGAGCGCTCGCTCGGCACCAGCCTGCTGGAGCTCGTCTGGGTGATCCTGGCCTACATGATCGCGTCGACCGTGCTCGTGCTGACGGCGGGGCGCCTCTCCGATCTGTTCGGGCGCAAGCACGCCTACGTCGGCGGCTTCGTCGTCTTCGCGCTCGCCTCCGTGGGGGCCGGGTTCTCGGCAAACGGCACCGAGCTCATCCTCTGGCGGATCGTCCAGGGCGTGGGCGGAGCTTTCCTGTTCGCCAACTCGGCCGCCCTGGTGACCGATGCGTTCCCCCGAGAGGAGCTGGGCCTCGCGATGGGCACGAACACGATGGTCGCGGCGATCGGACTCGTGCTCGGTCCGGTCCTCGGCGGCGCGCTGGTCGCCGTCTCCTGGCACTGGGTGTTCTGGTTCAACGTGCCACTGGGGCTGGCCGGCGCGCTCTGGGGCGCCCTGGTCCTGCGGGAGCTCGCGAGGAGGGATCCCGTGCGCGGCCTGGACCTTCCCGGGACGGCGGTCTTCGTCGCCGGGCTCACCGGCCTCGTGTTCGGCATCTCCAAGGGCGGGATCTCCGGCTGGGACGAGCCCATCGTGATCTGGAGCCTGGTGGCCGCGGCGGTGCTGCTTCCCGCCTTCGTCGTGATCGAGCTCCGCGGCCACGCGCCGATGCTCGACCTCTCGATCTTGCGCAACCGCATGTTCTCGGCTGCCACGGCGGCTGCGTTCATCAACGGGCTCTCCCGCTTTGCGCTGCTCTTCGTCTTCGTCTTCTACTTCCAGGGAGTGATGGGCGACGACCCCATCATCGCGGGAGTCAAGATCACCCCGATGGCGATCGGGATGCTGATCGCCTCGCCGTTGGCCGGCATCTACGCCGACCGGCACGGCTCGCGCGGACTGGCCGCGCTCGGGATGGTCGTCAGCGGCGTGGCGCTCGCGCTGATGACGACCCTCGAGGCCTCCAGCCCGTACTGGCAGAGCACGGTATGGCTGCTGCTCGTCGGCATCGGGTCGGGGATGTTCAACTCACCCAACACGGCGGCCATGATGGGAACCGTGCCTCAACATCGGCGCGGCGTCGCCGCCGGTGCAAGAACCATGCTCCAGAACACCGGAGCGGTGATCTCCATCGCGTTCGTACTGGCGATTGTCACGGCGGCGGTGCCCAAGGACGTCCTGTTCAAGATCTTCTCGGGCCTGGCGAGCGGCCTCTCCGCAGCCAAGCTGGATCCGTTCATCCACAACATGCACATCGCTCTGTGGGTGCTGGCCGCGACCTCGTTCGCGGGCGCCGCAGTCTCGCTCCTCCGCCCGCGCCACCCGTCGGGCATGGCCGAGCTCGCGCGCTCCGAGGCCGCTCGCACGACCACCCTGGAGGAGCTCGCATGAGGGCGGGTGACGGTCCGACCGCCCTTCGCATCGGGGAGGTCGCGCGGCTCGCCGGCACCACGCCGAGGACGATCCGCTACTACGAGGAGATCGGCCTGCTTCCCGGCGTGGAGGGCCGCCCGCCGGGAACGCACCGGGCCTACCGCGAGGAGGATGTCGAGCGGCTCCAGGAGATGCTCCGGCTGAAGGACCTCTTGGGGCTCTCGCTCGATGAGCTTCGAGAGCTGGTGGCGGCCGAGGATGCTCGCGCCGCGTTACGGCGCGAGTGGCGCGGCGGAGTGGATGACCCGGTCCGGAGGCGCCAGATCCTGGAGGAGTCGATATCCCACATCGAGCGGCAGCTCATCCTCGTTCGCCGACGCCGGGACGAGATCGCCGACCTGGAGGAGGAGCTGACCGGGCGCCGGCGCCGGGCGCGCGACCGGTTGCGCAATGTCGGGGCTGAGCCCTCGCGACGTCCATAGGCTGGGTTCGTGAGCGATCCGCAAGCTGTGCGCTGGTGGTCCGTCCGGCGCGCGCAGAGCCGCAAGCCCGCCACCTACACGTGCCCGTTCTGCGGCGGGCCGCTGCCGGCCCTCAGCGAGCACATGCTGGTACTGCCCGAGGGCGATGCGGGGCGCCGGCGCCACGCGCACACCGAGTGCGCCCTTGCGGCCCGCCGGGACGGCAGGCTTCGATCGCGCGACGAGTGGGTCGCGACCCTCGAGGCGGGAGCGAGGATCGCTAGCCGGGCCAACGGCGGCGCCGGAGGCGAGGAGGCGGGGGAAACCAACGGCCTCGCGATCGCTTCGCTGTTCCTCGGCATCATCTGGCTGTTCGGGCTGGGCTCGGTGTTGGCGATTGCGCTCGGCTATCTGGGCCTGAAGCAGATCGAGGCCTCCGCGGGGCGCGAGAGTGGCCGTGCGATCGCCATCGCCGGCATCGTGATCGGGATCGTTGGGCTTGCGAGCCTGGGCATCCTGGTGGGCTTTTTGATCTCCTCCTCGAACGACACTCCGCTCCTGCCCGGGCCTATGTCCTGACGCCTGGCGGCACGCGGCGCCGGCTGCCGCCGCCATGCGGGGTAGGTTTGCCCGCACGGTGATGCGCCCCTCGCCCCTCACAATCGTCTCGCCGGCCGCAGTGGCGACGCTCGCCGTAGCGGTCCTGGTCGGCTGTGGAGGCGGTGGTTCCTCCACGGCCACCTCGGCGGACATCGAGGGCGTCAAGGCCGAAAGCTGCGGCAGCGTCGAGTACGGGGGGGACGGGACGCCGCAGGCGCTGATCGTGTCGGACCTGCCCATGCGCGGCGACTCGGCCGAGCGGTCGCGCCAGCAGGTCGAGGCGATCCGCCTGGAGCTCGAGCGGACCGACTGGAAGGCGGGACCGACCTCGGTCGCCTTCCAGCCATGCGACGACTCGATCGCCAAGACCGGGCTCTGGGACGCGCCCACCTGCCGCTCCAACGCTCACGCATACGCGGACGACCCGAAGGTGATGGGCGTCATCGGCACCTACAACTCCGGCTGCGCCGCCGAGGAGATCCCGATCCTGAACGAGGCCGACCTGGTGATGATCTCTCCGGGCAACACCGCGGTCTGTCTGACCGAGCCGAGCCCGCTGTGCGAGTCCGGCCAGCCCGAGAGCCTCTATCCCACCGGCAAGAGAACCTACGCCCGGGTCGTTCCGAACGATGCCTTCCAGGGCGCCGCGCTGGCGGAGTTCTCGAAGCAGCAGGGCTCCAAGCACCCGTTCGTCCTCTACGCGCAGGATGACCCCACGAGCCTTGGTCAAGCAGCCAACTTCCGCGCTGCCGCCGAGGACGTCGGCCTGCGCCTCGCCGGCTACGAGTCGTGGGATCCCAAGGCGAAGGACTACGCATCCCTGTTCAAGAAGGTCAAGGCATCCCAAGCCGACGGCGTGGTGCTCGCCGGCCTCACGGAGGAGAACGGTGCCACCGTGATCCGGGAGAAGGCGCGCACGCTGGGCTCCAACGAGGACGTCCCGCTGTTCGCGTTCGACGGCTTCGCGCAGCAGGCGACCATCGACGAAGCGGGTGACTCCTCGCAGGGGATGTTCGCGAGCCTTCCCGGCCGGGCGCCAGGGAAGCTGACCGGCGACGGCGCCACCCTGGTGAGCGATCTGCAGGACCGGATCGGCGACGAGCCGGTGGAGCAGTTCGCCCCGCCCGCCGCCGAGGCGGCCGCCGTGCTCGTGGACGCGATCGAGGCTGCCGGCCCGCACCGAGCCGGAATCGTCAAGGCGGTGTTCGCGACCAGGGGCGGCGGCGTCATCGGCGCCTACGCGCTCGAGACGAGCGGCGACCCGAGCGTCGGGCCGATCACGATCCTGCGCGCGGAGTCGAGCTTCGAGCCGTTCCGGGAGATCCGTCCGGAGGCGAGCGCGGTCACCGCGGCACGGGCGGACGCGAGTCCGTCGGCGCACTGACGTGCGGCCGATCGGGAACGATTGAAATCGTCTTGAGTGGGCATAGTTGCCCATTGATGCCCGATGCTTGACGTCGAGGCGAGCACCGAAGCAGGCGACGCGATCCGGGCACTCCTGGAGCGGTTCGACCCGGGCGTGATCGACGTGCGTTCCGACTCGGCGAGGATCCGGCTCGATGCCGGGGGCGAGGCGTGGGACGTGCTGGTCCGAGACGGCTCGGTGGAGCTCGGGCCGGCGGAGCGCCGCATCGGCGCCGACTGCCTCATGAGCGCCGACCCGGCCACGTGGCAGGGGATCGTGGACGATCTGCGCGGCGGGATGGTCGCGTTTCGCGACGGGCGCCTGGAGGTGCGCCGAAATCTGCACCTGGGCGTGGGCTTCCTCGCGGCGACGAGCGGGCTGACCAACCCCGGAAGGCTTCGCTTCGACGCCGTGCGAACCAAGCGCGCGACGCTCTCGATCCTCAGCGCCGGAGACGGGGAGCCCGTCGTCTGCGTCCACGGCCTGGGAGGCACGAAGGCCTCGTTCCTGCCCACAGTGGCGGCTCTCGCCGACCGCCATCGGGTCATCGCGCTGGACCTTCCGGGCTTCGGCGAGTCCGACAAGCCGATCACGGCCCCCTACGACGCCCCGTACTTCGCGCACACGGTGACGAACCTCATGGACGAGCTGGAGATCGAGTCGGCGCACGTCGTCGGCAACAGCCTCGGCGGCCGAGTCGCCATCGAGCTTGGGCTGCTGCACGCGGAGCGGGTCAGAAGCCTCTCGCTTCTCAGCCCCGCCCTGGCCTGGCTCCGCGATCGGCCGCTCAAGCGGCTGCTTCAGCTGCCGCTGCCCAGGCTGGGCCTGATCCAGCCGACGCCGCGCTGGGTGGCAGAGCCCATCGTGAGACGGATCGTCCCGGGCGGCGATCGGGGGTGGGTCGCGGCTGGCGTCGACGAGTTCCTGCGCTGCTATCTCACGCCTCGCGGGCGAGCGGCCTTCTACGAATCACTGCGGAACATCTACCTCGACGAGCCCAACGGCGAGGATGGGTTCTGGACCCGCCTCGGCAGCCTGGAGTGCAGGACCATGTTCGTCTGGGGCCGACACGACACCCTGGTCCCGTTGGCGTTCATGAAGCACGTCGAGCGAACGCTGCCGGGGGCACGCCACATCGAGCTCGACTGCGGCCACGTCCCCCAGCTCGAGCGGCCCCGGCAGACCCACGCCGCGATCCGCGAGCTCGTGTCCGTGGAGCAATAGATTCCCCGTATCGACGAGCGAGTACCGCGCACGATCGCCGACTTCGAGGAGCGCGCCGCCGCGGTCCTCGAGCAGGGTCCCTACGGCTACTACGCCGGCGGCGCGGGAGACGAGCTGACGCTCGCCGACAACCTGCAGGCATGGCGGCGGATCGCCATTCGCCCGCGGGTCCTCGTGGACGTCTCGCAGCGCGACCCGCAGACCACGCTTCTGGGCCGCCCGCGCCCGCACCCGGTTCTCGTCGCGCCCACGGCGTATCACCGCCTCGCTCATCCCGAGGGCGAGGAGGCCTCGGCGCGCGGGGCGGCGGCTGCTGATGCGATCTTCTGCCTCTCCTCGCTGGCCACCGCCCGGCCCGCGGACGTCGCCGCCGCCGCCCCCGACGGCGCGCGCTGGTTTCAGCTCTACGTGTTCCGGGATCGCGGCATCTCGCGCGAGCTGCTCCAGGCGGCCACCGATAGCGGCTACGAGGCGATCGTGGTCACCGCCGACCTGCCGGTCCTCGGCATTCGCGAGCGCGATGTCCGAAGCCAGTACGTGATCCCCGATTCGCTGGCGAACAGGGGTGTCATGGGCCGCAACGGCGCCCTCAGCCTGCTCGAGATCGGGGAGTTGATCGATCCTACCCTCACGTGGTCCGACGTCGAGGAGTTCGCGTCGGACTGCGACCTGCCGGTGCTCGTGAAGGGCGTGCTGACGCCCGAGGATGCCCGCCTGGCCGCGGACCACGGGGCGGCCGGCGTCGTCGTCTCGAACCACGGCGGGCGCCAGCTCGACACCGTGGCGGCCGGTGCCGACGCGCTCCCGGCGGTGGCGGAGGCCATGGCGGATCGGATCGACGTGCTCGTCGACGGCGGGATCCGGCGCGGGACCGACGTGCTCAAGGCGCTGGCGCTCGGGGCGAGCGCGGTCATGGTCGGACGTCCGGTGATCTGGGGGCTGGCGGTGGACGGCGAGGCCGGCGTCCGCAGCGTGCTCGAGCTCATCCTCGCGGAGTTCGACGTGGCGCTGGCGCTGGCGGGCGTGCCGCGGGCATCAGCGCTCGGCCCGACCTGCGTCGAGACTCGCGGCAGCGGCTAGACCGAAACCGGTGCTAGACCTTCTGCACGTTGGTGGCGCGGGGGCCCTTGTCGCTCGCCTCGGACTCGTACGAGACCTTGGCGCCTTCGTCCAGCGAGCGATACCCGTCGCCGACGATCGCGCTGTGGTGCACGAAGACGTCCTGCGACCCGTCGTCGGGCGTGATGAACCCGAAGCCCTTCTCGTCGCTGAACCATTTGACGGTTCCGGTGGCCATGTCAGCGCGGCACCGTACCAGTCGGCGCGGATCGGTGCACTCGCGCACCCCGCGCCAGGGAGCGTCTAGCGAATGAGCCTCAAGACGGCGGCCTCGATGCGCTCGCGATGGGGGAACTGGTCAGGCCCGGCGCCATTGACCTCTCGATCGAGGGCGGCGCGAATCGTGTCGCCCGAGTCAAAGCGGTCGATCACCCGCGGATCGATGTACGCGGTGCGGCAGACGGCGGGCGTGTTGGAGAGATAGCCGGCCACCGTCTTTGAGGCCTCGTTCGCGGCGCGCCGGCGGGCCGTCTTGCTCATCTCTTCGGGCTCGTGCTTGGCGAGCGTCACGGCGGCGAGGACGGTGGCGTTCCAGGTGCGGAAGTCCTTGGCCGTGAACTCGCCTCCCGCCAGCGCCTTGAGGTGCTCGTTGATCTCGTGCGAGCGCACGTCGCGCCAGGAGCGTCCTTCCCGGTAGGCGAACAGCTCGCTGCCGCCCGCGCGCCGTGACCTCAAGGCGCGGATGGTCGGCAGAACCATCGGATCGGCGACCACCTGGACGTGCCGCTTCGACCCCTTGGCGCGGTAGTCGAACACGGCGGCGCCACGCTCGAGCTTGACCTGCCGCTTCCTGAGCGTGGCGAGGCCGTACGTCTCGTTCTCGGCCGCGTAGCGCTCCGACCCGATCCGGAAGAACCCGAGGTCGAGGAGGCGGAGCGCACAGGCCAGGACCCGCTCGCGCACTAGGCCGCGACACGCCAGGTCAGCCTCGATGCGCTCCCGGAGCCCGGGCAGCGACTTGCCGAATTCGAGCATCTGCTCGAACTTCTGACGATCCCGATGGTCGCGCCATGCCTCGTGGTACAGGTACTGCTTGCGGCCTGCGTCGTCGTAGCCCGTCGCCTGGATGTGCCCACGTCGATCCGGGCAGATCCAGACGTCGCTCCATGCGGGCGGGATGGCCAGCTCCCGGATCCGAGCCCGGACCTCGGCATCCTCCACCGTCTCGCCGTCCTCGTCCACGTAGCCGAAGCCGCGCCCCCGGCGCACCCGCCGGATCCCCGGCGTCGAGCAGTCGACCCTCCGTAGCCGCATGGTGCGTACGCACTACCCGCCGCCACGGCGGCGCAATCGCGGCGACGCTGTCAGCCGCCCAGGGGGCCGGGGCGTCGCGGACCGTCGTACTCTTCCTCCTCGCGCGGCTGGGTGGGCAGCCTGTCGCCGCTCCACGCCTTCATCCCGCCTTTGACCACCGCCGCGTCATAGCCCCGTTCGCGAAGCGCCGCGGCGGCGTCAGGGCTTCGCTTGCCGTCCTCGCAAACGACCACGACCGGTCGGTCGGACTCGATGGCCGTCAGCGTCGCGTCGTCGAGCTCCTCGCTCTCAGCGCGCGGCGCCGCGATCGGGCCCGAGTGGAAAACGAGTCGCGGCGGGCCTCAGGCTCGGTCGAGCGCTTCCGCAAGAGCGCGGCGGCCGCCGGTGACCACGGGGTCGCCGTGTGAGACCAGCACCGTCTCGATCGGCAGGTCGAGTAGGTGCCGCAGCCGCACCCCCAGCTCGGTGACCGAGAGCCCGCTGGGGAGGTAGCGCAGCCAGGACTCCGGGCACAACCGCAGGCCGCCCCCCGGCGTCCCCAGGATGCGGTCGCCCGGAATCAGGGCACGGTGCTCGGAGAGCCAGAACATCGTTTCCCCGGCGCCTCGGATCGGCAGCGACTGCACCCCCGCCGGGAGCGAGCGTCTGGCGCGTGATGTGCACGCCGAGTAACGCCCGGCGAGCTCGTCGCGGCTCCGGCGATGGAATTTGATCGTGGTGAGGATCGCGACCGGCATCCCGCGACCGCCCACGTGGTGGTCCAGCTCTTGCCGGAGGCGGTCGTCCCCCGGCGGGACCAGCGGATCGACGAGCACCGTGGTGTCCGTCGCGTTGCAAAGGACGCTGCCCACGACCTGCGGCCAGTCGGCCGGGCTCGCCGCCGCGGCGCCCGCCACCCACTCGGGATGCGACGAGGTCCACCGCCACAGGCCCGGGCGAATCTCGTTGAGGCGGCTCATCCCGGAAGCGTAGGCGCCAGTTGCAGACATGGAACGATGTGACATCGTTTTGTGTAAGTTTTGGGCCATGGAAGCGACAACCGCAGAGGAGATGGCCGCGCAGGCGACGGGCAACGGGACACAGGGCGAGGCGACGTTCAACCTCGAGCTGAGCTCCGACCAGAAGGACATCCGCGAATGGGTCCACGGCTTCGCGGAGGGCGTGGTCCGTCCCGCCGCACACGAATGGGACGAGCGCGAGGAGACGCCCTGGCCTGTGATTCAGGAGGCCGCGAAGATCGGCCTCTACGGGTTCGAGGGCCTGGCCCAGTTCTGGCTGGACGAGACCGGGCTCACCATGCCGATCGTCAACGAGGAGCTGTTCTGGGGAGACGCCGGGATCGGGATGGCGATCATGGGCACGACGCTCGCCGTCGCGGCGATCTACTCCTCGGGGACGCCGGACCAGCTGGGCGAGTGGGTGCCGCAATGCTTCGGGACCGTCGACGACCCCAAGGTCGGTGCATTCTGCTCGTCGGAGCCCGACGCCGGGTCGGACGTCTCGGCGATCCGCACGTCGGCCAAGTACGACGAGGCCAAGGACGAATGGGTCCTGAACGGCCAGAAGGCCTGGGCGACGAACGGCGGAATCGCCGCGGTCCACGTCGTCATCGCAAGCGTCGATCGCGGGCTCGGCGCACGGGGCCACGCCGCCTTCGTGATCCCGCCACAGACCAAGGGCCTCGAGCAGGGCGCCAAGGTGAAGAAGCACGGGCTGCGGGCATCACACACCGCCGATGTCCACCTGGACGACTGCCGAGTGCCGGGCTCGTGCCTGCTGGGGGGTAAGGACAAGCTGGACGAGCGCCTCGCGCGCGCCCGCGAGGGGGAGAGCTCACGCGGGCAGGCAGCGATGAAGACCTTCGAGGTCTCCCGTCCCACCGTCGGCTCGCAGGCGGTCGGGATCGCACGAGCCGCGTACGAGTATGCGCTCGACTACGCCAAGCAGCGGGAGCAGTTCGGCCGGCCGATCGTGGAGAACCAGGCGATCGCGTTCGCGCTCGCCGACATGAAGATGGAGATCGACGCGGCGCGCCTGCTCGTCTGGCGGGCCGCCTGGATGGGGCGGACCGGCAAGGACTTCGATGCCGCCGAGGGCTCGATGTCGAAGCTGAAGGCCGGCGAGGTCGCCGTCTGGGCGACCGAGCGGGCGATCCAGATCCTGGGCGGCAACGGCTACACCCGGGAGTACCCCGTCGAGCGGATGCACCGCGACGCGAAGATCTACACGATCTTCGAGGGCACCTCGGAGATCCAGCGAATCGTCATTGCCAGAGCCATTTCTGGCGCCCGCGTCGGGTAAGCCGCCACTTGTGCGCCAGTCCGTGCGCCAGTCGGCCACGGGCTTCGCACGAAACTGCTTTGGGCGAGAGATACTGCGTAGGCGATGTCACAGGAGAACGTGGAGGTCGTGCGCAAGGCGCTCGACACATACAACGCTTTCATGCGGGGGGATTTGAAAGGGCGAGTGGCCACGGAAGCCATGGCGGAACTCGGCGATCCGCAGTTCGAGTGGCGCTGGCGTGAGCAGATCTTCCCTGACGCCCCCGAGCGGCTTCGGGGCGTCGCAGCGATGAGGGAATTCTGGCAGCAGGTGGGCGGCGCGTGGGTCGATGTCGTATTGGAGCCGCTCGAGTTCATGGAAGCGCCAGGCGATCGCGTTCTGACTTCGGTGCGTCAAAGTGGCCGAGGCCGGGAGAGCGGCGTCCCGGTCGAATTCCACTTCTTTCAGGTCTTCACGATCCGAGATGGAAGGGTGTGGAGAGTAGAGATCTTCCGTCACAAGGCCGACGCCCTCGAAGCCGCCAGGCTGCGGGACTAGCGACTTCACCAGGTTGACCCCCTGAGCCCTGGGTGAGAGGATTGGCCATACCTCTGCGGATCGCCCACTGCCGAGAAGCCCACGACCAAGGAGAAACGAGCCCTGTGCATCCGGAGGAAAACGCCCCCAGACCCCGTTGGCAGGAAAACGCCCCGAGACCCCGTGAGACTTGGTGGGAAACCTGGGCCAAGCCCGCCGCGTATCTTCTTCTCGGCATCATCGGCGTCGTCGGGGCAGTACTGATCGCGCTTTGGCTCGTGGGCGTCCTCTTCTGAGTCGGGGTCGCTCGACTACGGGCAGGCCCCTCGGAAGCCGCCGGGCTGCGGGAGTAGGCAATGTCGCACGAGAACATCTGGAACCTGCAGATCAGCTTCGTCGGCTCCGGTGAAGAGGCGGGACGAGCCACCGGCATCATCATCGCCGCGCGTGAACGAGGGAAGCCGGTCTACGGAGAGGGCCCGTGGTGGAATGTCTCCTACGAGGCCCACGAGACTCGGGCCGCTGCGTTGGCTGCCCTGAGCGTTGATCTGGACGAGATCGACCCCGGCTGGCGCGACATACTGGCGGTCCGCTGACTTCTTCGTCGTCTTGCCAACCTCCTGGCCGCGAGATACTGCGTAAGTGCACGGGGCGCCGGTCAGGGCCCGGTGGCGGCGCGTGCCTTGGACGTGATCCTGCGCACGATGCCGGCGGCGAGGTCGGGGCGGCTGATCATCCCTTCGTCGATCTCCTCCACGTGGGCCTGGGGAAAGAGGCGGCGCGAAATCCGTACGCCCTCGCTGCCGGCGGGGAACCACCCACCGCTCATCTCCCCCGACATCAGGATCCATAGCCGGTCACCGCATTCGCGCCCCGCGTCCGTCGCGTCGTCGTCCGCCCAGGCTCGCCAGCGGGCAACGACCGCCTCACCGGCCTGATACTCGGCCTGAAGCCTCACGCGCTCCCTGACCTCGTCCTCGGTCATCTGCGGGTTCGCGGCGGTGATCGCGCTGCGCAGGGCGCTCCGATAGTCGGTCTCTCCCATGCTGAGGAAGGCTTCGAGAACGGTGTCGGACGCCACCATGGCATCCGAACCCTCGAGCCGGCGGCGCCCCGCGGGGCTTCCGCCCAGGGCGACGAGGGCTTCGATGAGATCGCGCCTGCCCGCCGCGACGCGGGCGGCGCGATGGACGGCGTCACCCACGGCGACGATCACTGCGGGCGCGCCGACCGTCTCGACGACCGCCTCCATGTCTGCCGTACCCGTCTCCATGTCATAGGGGCCCGTGCGGTCCGACCTGCCGCTGCCGCGCTCGTCGTAGCGGACGACTCGGTGGTCCGGCACAAGCTCTGATTGGAGCGGCTCGTATGCCGATGGATGCGAGTTGGCATAAGGGGCCAGGACCACCAGCGGGCCCGCGCCACGCTCCTCCCAGTGGATCTTGACGCCATCCGGGCGCTCCAGATAGGGCATGCAGAGATGTTAAGCGAGGCTCCGAAACAGGCCGTGCGGCTGCCGATGTCCTCAGGCGGGGATCAGATCGCGCGCGAGCGATGCCAGATGGCCGACGCCGTAGTCCTCGGCCGCGGAGGCGGCCACCTCGAGCGCGCGGCGGGACTCCCCGGGGTCGGACTCGCGCAGTCGCCAGCCCCGCAGGTACTCGCAGCGTGCGGCGTCGAGCGGTCGTCCGAGCTCGGACCAGGCGGTACGCGCGTCCGTGAGGGCGGAGCTTGCGGTCGCGGAGTCCGCCGCCGCGGTTCCGCGCGCCTCCAGGCTTGCCGCCTTACCGACCGGGTACCGCAGCCGGTCGGCGAGTCGCTCTGCCTCGTCGGCCGCCTCCCGGGCGGCATCGGTGCGCCCGGCAAGCGCGAGGTTGACGGCGCGGGCGGAGATCGCCTCGATCGACTGTGCGACGAGACCGGCGCGCTCGCAGAGGTCCAGCGCCCTGGCGATCTCGGTGTCGGCGTCCGCATGATCCCCGCGCTGGCGGAGGGACGCCGAAAGCCAGTAGAGCGACTGGAACGCCACCTCGGAGCGCCCGACCTGCTCCGCGAGCTCGGCGGCGCGCCGGAGCCTTCTGGCGGCCTCGTCGAAGTCGCCCTCGCGCCACCGGAGCATGCCGCGCATCATGTACGGGAAGCACAGCTTGCCCGTGAGGCCCTCGCGCTCCGCGAGGCTTCCGGACGCATCGGCCTCGGTTGCCACGACCTCCCAGTCGCCGCTGTGGGCCGCGAGCTGCGCGAGCGCCGCGTGGAGCTCCACCTTTGACGGGAGATCGCCGGTCTCCTCGGCGAGCTGGAGAGCCTCGCGATAGGCGGCGCCGGCGCCCTCGTAGTCGGCCTCCGAGACCTCGAGGTGGTAGCCCAGGGTGAGGAGCGCGCGGACGGCCTCGCCCGGATCCGATTCACGGGCCAGCTCCACCGATCGCTCCAGGTTCTGCCGGGCGCGCTCGGAGTCGCCGATACGGCCGAACACACGCCCGAAGATCCCATGCGCGCGGCTGGCGGCCGCCGCCTCGCCCAGGCGCTCGGCGAGGCGGAGGGCCTTCTCGGAGGCATAGATCGCGAGCATGTTGTCGCCCGTATGCATGTAGAGCGATGCGGCCTCCTCGTAGAGCCGGACCAGCTCCAGGCAGGCGGGACCGTCCTTCAGCAGGTCGATGCCCTTCTGGTAGTGCTCGATGGAGCCCTCGCGATCGCCCTTGTGCCAGAGGCCGGCGCCGACCTTGCGGTGGAGGTCGCCGACCCGCGCGAGGTCCTCCTGGCGCCGGTGGAAGTCGAGGCAGTCCTCCCAGACCTCCGTCGCCTGGTCGACCCGTCCCAGGCGGAGCGCGACGTCGCCCAGCTTCTCGGCGATGCGCGCGCGTGCGGCCGGATCCGCCTGGGTGGAGCCGAGGTCGCGGCCGAGCGACAGCGCCGTCTCGTAATGGCCGATCGCCTCCTGGTTCGAGTACAGGGATGCCGCCGCGTCGCCGGCCGCCTCCAGCGCCAAGAGCGCCTTGTCGTTGATCTGCTCGAGCTCGCTCCCACCCACGTCGGCGTCGGCGCCGAGCGCGGCCGCGCGCCCGTAGTGGTCGGCGACCATGGCCACGACGCCCTCCGACCGGTCCGCGGCCCGCTCCTCGATGAAGCCGGCCACCTGCGCGTGCTTTCGGGCGCGCACGGCCTTGGGGAGCGTGGAGTAGGCGACATCCCGGATCAGGACGTGCTTGAAGACGTACTCGTGCTCTCCGGCGAGCCTGCTTCCCGGGCTGGACACCACGAGGTCCTTCTCCTCCAGCCCCGCCAGGGCGTCGGCGAGGTCGATCCCCTCCTCGTCCTCGAGCCCCACGAGAGAGCCGTCCCAAAACGTCTGGCCCACTACGGAGGCGTGCTGAAGGACGCGCCGCTCGGCAGCCACGAGCGAATCGAGGCGCGCGGCGAGGACCGCGTGGACCGACTCGGGGAGCGTCTCGATGTCCTTCGACCCCTCCTCGCGGATTCGGTTCACCATCTCCTCGACGAACAGGGGGTTCCCCGCGGAGCGCTCGGCCACCTGCGGGACGAGCTCGCCGTGTCCGTTGGCGACCGCGCCGTTGCCGGTGGGGAGGAGGGCGCTGACGAGCTCGCGGGTCTCTCCCTGCGTGAGCGGTTCGAGCGCGATAGTGGTGTAGTTGCGGCGCCCGCCGCCCCAGCCGGGGCGGCGCTCGAGGAGCTCGTCGCGGGCGAGGCACACGATCAGGGCCGGGCCGCGAATCCAGCGCGCCATGTAGTCGATGAGGTCGAGCATTCCCTCGTCCGCCCAGTGGATGTCCTCGATCGCGATGACGACGGGCCACCGCTTGCTCGCGGCCTCCACGAGCGAGCGGACGGCGGAGAACAGGCGGTCTCGCATCTGCTGCGGATCCTCGGAGTCGTGGACGCCGGTCGCGGTCGCCATCTCCGGCGGCGGCTCGATTCCCAGCGGTCGCGCGATCGTCGCCGCCAGACGCTCGGCGGGCTCGTCCGTCTCGAGCTTGGTGATCACGCCCTCGATTCCGTGGAGCAGCTTGTTCCAGGCCAGGTGGGAGTCGTCGGTGTCGACGATCTCGAACTGGCTGCGGATGATCTCTCCGAGCGCCCAGTAGGCCAGTCCGGCGCCGTAGGCGGGGCAGCGCCCGACGCGGAACGCCGCTTGCTGCTCCCGCGAGGCGAGCTGCGTCGCGAACTCGCGGAGCAGGCGGGTCTTGCCGACCCCGGCCTGGCCGATGACCGTGACCAGATGTGGTCTGCCCTCGCGAACCACCCGGTCGAACAGCGACAGAAGGAGCGACGACTCGTCCTCGCGGCCGATCAGCGGGGCCGTGCTGCGGGAGCCGCGGGCCGCGGAGCCGGAGACGAGCAGCCGCACCGCCTCCCAGGCGGGAACGGGCTCGGCCTTGCCCTTCAGGGTCAGTGGCTCGAGCTCCTCGTACTCGATCGGGCCCCGCGTCAGGCGATGGGTCGTCTCGCCGACTGTCACGCTTTCCGGCCGGGCCGCGGACTGGAGCCTTGCGGCGACGTTCACCACGTCGCCGATCACCGTGTAGCCGTCGCCCACCTGGCCCGCCAGGACCTCGCCGGAGTTGATGCCGACGCGAAGCGAGAAGGTGACTCCGGTCGCCGCCTCGATGTCGGTGTTGATCTCGTCCATCGCCGCCTGCATCGCGAGCCCCGCGCGGACGGCGCGCTCCGGATCGTCCTCATGGGAGACGGGGGCGCCAAAGACGGCCATCACGTTGTCGCCGATGTACTTGTCCACCGTGCCGCCGTAGCGGACGACCTCCTGGCCGAGCCGCCGCAGCGCCCGGTCGACGAACGACTTCACGGCCTCCGGATCGAGCCGCTCGGCCACTGCCGTGTATCCGGACAGGTCCGCGAAGAGCACGGTCGCCTTGCGGCGTTCCTCCGGGAGCGACCCGGCCCCGGGCCCCCACGCGGCTTCGGCGCCCGGAATCTGTCCGCCGAACAGGCCGCTCGTTTGGTCGCCTCCCGGCGGCGCGGCGGGCGCGGGCGGGGCGGGGCGGGCAGCGGCCCCGGCCGGCGGCCGCGCCGTGCCGCCACTGCCCCCGAGGGAGGCGCCGCACTCGATGCAGAACTTGGCTCCGGGCGGGCTGTCGGTACCGCAGGACGGGCACTTGGCGGCGAGCGGGGTGCCGCACGACATGCAGAAGCGCGCCCCGTCGGGATTCTCGGTACCGCAGCTCGGGCAGGCCTCTCCAGCCACGTCACGAACGATACGTGGCCGTCGCGCCCGTTACGTGAGATTCGTCACGCCTGCAACGGACGACGCGGGGCGGCGAGCATGGAGGCCGAGTGGTCGGGGTCGTGACGGGATACCTGACGCGCCGTTGCTCGAGCGCGAGCAACCCTCATGTCGTTTGACGGCCGTGGTTGTCGACGAGGATTCGCGCGGCAGCGGCATCGCGACTAGGCCGGACTAACCCCAAGTTCTCGCAACACCTGCGAGATCGATAGCGAGAGGTTGAGGTCGGACGCCCCGGCCAGCTGCCCGGGGCGACCCCGCGCTTTGTGACGACATTTGCCGGATGTCGGCACAAGTCACGGTGCTCGCCCGGCCATCCTCCCGGGCCGCCGGAGCGGCGGGCCCCATGCGTGGCCGCGCGGCGGTGCCCTCGGCCCGTCCTGTCACCCCGTTCCTACTCGATCGGGATGTCCTGTACGCGCGGGCCAGGATCGGGCTCGTCGTCCAGGCGCTCCAGGTAGGTGTCGATAAGCGCGCGCGTCGTGAGCAGCGTCTCGCGCTGGACGGACTGCCACTGGTCGCGCAGCTCCGGCGAAGCGGTCGCGCGAAGGACGTCAGCCGCTCGGCAGATGGGACACCACTCGACGCATTCGAGCGCCTGATGCGGCTCAGACCCGCTCGGGTGCCCGACGGGCGTCTCGCCCTCGTGGATGCGGCGCTGCTCTGGGGGGTCGGCCATCCTCGAAGGTCACCTCAAGCGAGCCGCCCTCCAGCCTGGCCCCGCTTGGGCGCTGGCGGGCGAGCGCGGAGGGCAGGATGATAGTCCGCTTCTCGTGGCCCACGGTGACCACGAGCTCCGCCCCGACCTTCTTCAGCCCGATGTCGCCGCGCTCGGCGAACGGCATGCGCAGGCGCAGCACGGTGATGCCGTCGGCGCTCGTGATGTCGTGGGCGAGCTCGGTGTGCAGCACGCCCTCGGGCGCGTGGTCGGCGAACAGCTCCGCCGCCAGGCGATCGAGCATGTCCGCCCCGATCACCTCCCGGTCGAAGTAGCGCGCGGTCAGGACCGGAACCGGCGCGAAGCCCTCGGAGACGACCCGGAGGTTCTCCTGCTGGCGCTCGCGCCAGGCGCCGAAGTAACCGTCCTCGACCTCGCCGGGGAAGACCCGGTTGACGATCACGGCGTCGGTCAGATAGCCGTACAGGTTCAGATAGGTGAAGGTCCGCTGGGCCTCGACGATCACCATGCGATCCGGGTTCATGACGAGGCGGATCGTGGCCCTGGTGCGATCCCTGAGGATCTCGTTCATCGCGATCAGGTTCTCGACGAGACGGTGGACCTCCCCGAAGACGTCCTGGCCCGGCAGCTCCAGATCGAGCAGCGTGCGCGCCCACGGCCGCGCGGCGGCCATCACGCGGCGCTCCCAGGGGAAGATCTTCTCCAGCCACCAGCGGGCGATCTCGGGAAACGAGAGGAGGCGCAGCGTCTCGCCGGTGGGCGCGCAGTCCACGATGATCGCGTCGAACTCCCCCGACGCGTCGTGGCGCTTGATCTGCAGGAGGCTGAAGAGCTCGTCCATGCCCGGCGGCACGGTGAGCTCCTCCGCCGCGACGTCCATGACCCCGCGGTCGGCCATAAGCTGCCCGAGCCACCCCTGCACCGCGCTCCAGTGGGCCTCCATCTCCGTCTGCGCCTGGACCTCCTGCCCGAAGAGGCGCTCGGCGACCGGCGTCGGCTCCGGGCCGAGGGGAGCGCAAAGCGAGTCCGACAGGCTGTGCGCCGGGTCGGTGGACAGCACGATGGTCCGCAGCCCCACGGCGGCGCAGCGCCGAGCGGTCGCCGCTGCGACGCTGGTCTTACCAACGCCGCCCTTCCCGGTGTAGAGCATGATCCTCGGGCGCGGCACGACGGCTGAGACTACCGTCAGGAGCGAGGGGCCGAAGCCGACCGCTTAACTGCGGTGCTGTACGCTGGCGCGCTCCATCGCAGTCCGAGAGTAGAGGGAGCTCCACTTGACGCGCATCCGAACCGCAGTCGCCGTGCTGGCGATCGCCCTGCCAATTCCAGCGGTTGTCGCCGGCTGTGGTGGGGGAAGCAGCAGCAACAGCGAGGACCCGCAGAAGGTCCTCGACCAGACCTTCGACAACCCCACCAAGGTGACCAGCGGCAAGCTGGACGTCAGCATCAACGGATCCGCGGAGGGCGATCAGTCCGGAGATTTCTCGGCATCGATCAGCGGCCCGTTCCAGACGGACCCGAAGGACAAGACGGCCTTCCCGGAGCTCGACCTCACCGCGAACGCCAGCGTCTCGGGCGGTGGACCCAGCTTCAGCTTCGACGGCTCGCTGATCACGACCAAGGACAACGCCTACGTCGAATACCAGGACCAGGCGTACGAGCTGGGGACGAGCGCCTTCAAGCAGTTCTCGCAGGCCTATGCGCGGTCCGCGAAGCAGAACTCATCCAAGAAGGGGTCCAACCCGTTCAGCCGGTTCGGCGTGGATCCGGGCAAGTGGCTCACCAACGTGAGCAACGAGGGAACTACGGATGTCGACGGGACCGAGACGATCCAGATTCACGGCGACGCTGACGTGGCGCAGATCGTCTCCGACCTCGAGAAGATCTCGCAGGCCACGGGTGGCACGGCGACTCCGCAGCTGACCCCGAGCCAGATCGATCAGCTGAAGAGCTCGGTCCAGGACGCGTCGATCGATGTGTACTCCGGAGCGGACGACCACGTGCTGCGCAAGCTGGCGGTTTCTCTCTCGATCGTCCCGCCCGCCGATTCGGGCGCCACGGTGTCCAAGCTGAACCTCGACTTCTCGGTCACCTTGAGCAATGTCAACGAGCCGCAGACCATCACCGCGCCGTCCAACACGAAGCCGCTCTCCGATCTGCTCGGGCAGCTTGGCCTTCCGGGCCTTCCCGGCGTGGGCGGCGGCGCCGGCGGCTTCAACCTGCCGGGCGGCGGCGGGAGCAGCGGCGGGACGACCAATCCGTCCTACCTCAAGTGCGTCCAGAAGGCGACCAGCCCGGACGAGATCAGCGCCTGCGCGGAGAAGCTGCAGTAGCCGACGACGGCGACCGCCGGGCCGCCTGACCTGGGGGCCGCGACCGAAGTCGCGGCCCCTCTACGCAGAGACCCGCTCGACGTCGAAGTTGCGCGCGTAGAGGTCCTCGACGCCCGTCAGCTCGGCCTCGGTCAGGTCGGGCGCGTCGGCCGCGCCGGCGTACTCCCGCAGCTCGGACTCGTTGGTGATCGTGGGGATCACCACGGTCATCTGGGGCTGCGCGAGGATGAAGCGCAGGGCGGCCTGCGCCATCGTGCGCCCGGATTCAGAGCCGCAGAGGAATCGGATCCGATCGATCTTCTCGAGCCCCTCGACCAGCCATTCGCGCGGGCGATGGCGGCGGTGGTCACCGGGGCCGAACGTGGTCTCCGAGGTCAGGTTGTCGTCCAGCAGGCCCGACGAGGTGGGGACCCGCGCCATGACGCCGACGCCGCGCTCGGCGGCGGCGGCCATCAGGTCGCGCCCGGGGTCCTGCTCGAGCAGGTTGTAGACGGTCTGGACCGACGCGAGATCGCGCCTCGCGATGGCGCGCAGGCCCTCCTCGCGCCACCCGATGGCGGGGCCCAGGGCGACGCCGTACTGGCGGATCTTGCCCTCGGCGCGAAGATCATCGAGCGCCGCGAAGCAGTCGTCCGAGTCGATCGCGTCCATGCGGGGGTTGTGCAGCTGGTAGAGATCGACGCGGTCGGTCCCCAGCCTCCGCAGGCTGCCCTCCAGCGCGGCGCGAACGAACGAACCGTCCCAGCGCTGCGGCCGCTCGCCCTCGGAATGCTGCTGGCGATCGGAGTCGAGGACGTAGCCGAACTTCGTGGACAGCTGGACCCCGTCGCGATGGGGGGCGAGCACCCGACCCACGAGCTCCTCGTTGGCGCCCTGGCCGTAGGCGTCCCCGGTTTCGAAGAACGTGATGCCCAGGTCGAGCGCCTGATTGAGCAGGCGCTCACCGGATGACTCGCTGACGTCGCCCCACCAGGTCGAGCCGAGGGCCCACGTTCCGAAGCCGATCTCCGATGCCTCGAGGTCGGTGTCGCCGAAGCGGCGCGTCCTCATCGGCGAGGAGTCTAGATGAGCGACGAGGGCGTCCGGTAGACCACCGGACCCCATAGGCTCCCTCGCCGCGATGGCGAATGGCGGAACAGAAGTCGTGCGGGGCCCCCGATTCCTGCTCACGGCCAAGGGTTGGCCGTACCTCCTGGTGCCGTTCATCCCGACCGCGATCGCCCTGGACATCGCGCACGCGCCCTCCACCGCGATCTTCTTCGCGGCGGCCCTGGGCATCATCCCGACGGCGGCCCTCATGGGCATCGCCACCGAGGAGCTCGCCGCCCGCTCCGGCCCCGGCATCGGCGGCCTTCTGAACGTCACGTTCGGCAACGCTCCCGAGCTGATCATCGCCCTGTTCGCCCTGGGCTCCGGCCTGCACGAGGTCGTCAAGGCCTCGATCATCGGCTCCATCCTCGGCAACATCCTGCTGGTGCTCGGCGGGGCGATGCTGGTCGGCGGGATCGGTCGCGACCGCCAGCGCTTCAACGCGACCGCCGCGAACGTGCAGTCGCTGATGCTCTTCCTGGCGGCGGCAGCTCTGGTCATGCCGGCGGTCTTCGAGCTCGTGGAAGGCAGCGGGCTGCCGCAGGTGTCGGCCGAGCGGGTCAACTACGGAGGGACCGTCGAGCACCTGTCCCTCGCCGTCGCGATCGTGCTCATCGGGACCTATGTCGCGGGCCTCGTGTTCTCGCTCAAGACTCACCGGGCGGTCTTCAACCCACCCGACGAAAAGGGGGAGGAGGGGACGGCGTTCGACTGGTCGCCTCGGCGCTCCGTCTTCATGCTGGCGATCGCGGGGGTGGCGGTCGGGGTGATGTCCGAGGTGCTCGTCGGCTCGATCGCCGACGCCTCCGAGTCGATCGGCCTCAGCGAGTTCTTCATCGGCGCGGTCGTCGTCGCGATCGTCGGGAACGCCGCGGAGCACTGGGTCGCGCTGCTCGTCGCCTACAAGAACAAGATGAACCTGGCCGTGAACATCGCGATCGGGTCGAGCGCCCAGGTGGCCCTCTTCGTCGCCCCGATCCTCGTGCTGGCGTCGTTCGTGCTCGGGCCGGCGCCGATGCCGCTCGTCTTCAACGGGTTCGAGATGGCCGCGATGCTGCTCGCGGTCCTGATCGCAAACTACGTGACGCACGAGGGCGAGTCCACATGGTTCGAAGGCGTCCAACTGCTCGCCGTCTACCTCATCTTCGTGCTCGCGTTCGGCTTCGCCTGATGCTCGCGGGCGGACAGGCCGCGGCCGCCGCGGGATTGGGGGCAGGCGGCTGACCGGCAACGCGATACTCCTCCTCGCGAGCTTCGCGATCATCCTCTCCGGGGCGGTCGTGTTCACGAACGCCGTGGAGTGGGCGGGCGAGCGCCTCGCGATGGGCCAGGGGGCGGTGGGGAGCCTGCTGGCGGCGGTGGGCACCGCGATGCCGGAGACGCTGATCCCGATCGTCGCGCTCATCGGGGGCAGGCCGGGGGCCGACGGGGTGGCGATCGGAGCGATCATCGGGGCGCCGTTCCTGCTCGCGACGATCGCCATGCTCGTCGTCGGGCTGTCCGCGCTGGGCTACCGGCGACGGCGATCGCAGGGCACCCGCCTCAGCGCGCACGCGCCCACCCTGGATCGCGACCTCGGCTTCTTCCTGTGCTTTTTCGCGATCGGTGCGGGGCTCGGCCTGGGCGTTCCCTTGGGGCTGCGGGTGGTGCTGGCGGCCGCGTTTCTGGCCGCCTACGGCGCGTACGTGCGGCGCACGCTGCATCGCGGGGGAGAGGTGCAGCAGGCCGACTCGATCCGACCGCTGATCCTGAGTCGCTCGTCGGGGGCCGAGCCGCCCGGCAGGCTGATCGCGCTCCAGTTCATGGTCGGCCTGGGCGCCATGGTCGGGGGCGCGCACCTGTTCGTGGAGCAGGCGATCGACCTGGCGGAGTCGATCGGAGTGGAGCCGCTGGTCCTGTCGCTCGTACTGGCGCCCCTGGCGACGGAGTTGCCCGAGAAGGCGAACAGCTTCTTCTGGGTCCGCGAAGGCAAGGACTCGCTCGCCCTCGGGAACATCACGGGCGCGATGGTCTTTCAGTCGACCATCCCGGTGGCGATCGGCATGGCGTTCACCGGCTGGGACCTCGATCGGTTCGCGCTGCTGTCGGCCGCCCTCGGTCTCGCCGGAGGGGTGGTCGCCTACTGGGCGCTGCGGCTGCAGGGGCGGTTCACGGTCCCGGCCATCGTGGGCTGGGGAGCCCTCTACGCGATCTTCCCGATCTACGTGGCGCTGTCCTGAAGCCCGCCCGCGTCCCCCGCGCCGGCGAGCTCCCCCGTCAGTCGGCGGGCCAGAAGTCCGTGTCGGTCTTCTCGGTCTCGGCGGAGTCCCCGGTGGCCTTGGGAGAGCAGATGATCAGCTCCGCCTCCTCGGGCCCGTCGTTGTGGACCGAGCGGAAGACGTCGGTCGGGACGCGAACCGCGGTCTGCGGGCCCGCCTCGAACTCGTCCTCTCCGAGCTTGAACTGGACCTTCCCGCGGATCACGAAGTAGATCTCCTCCTGGTCCTTATGGCGGTGGCCGTAGGAGCCCTTGCCGCCCGTCTCCGCCGGCATCCGTCGCCAGGTCAACGCCACCGCATCACAACCCAGGACGTCGGTGTAGGACAGCATCTCCCCGAAGTCCGGGTACTCCGCCATCCAGTTGGTGGCTTCGTCCCGGCCGGCCACTGCGTAGGCGCCCATCAGTCCTCCCGACCGGGGTCTTGCTCGAGCTCCGCCTCTTCTTCGTCGTCGGTGCCATCGCCCTGCTCGACCGCCGTCTCGGACATGGAGCCTGGCGAGCCGCCGTGGTAGTGGGTCTGGAACTCCTCGAGCGTCGCGTCCAGCCCGTCCTCGTCGACCGGGGCCTCGTCGGAGACGCGAACCCAGTCGGAGCCCTCGTAGGCCTCCATGTTGAAGATCTCCTGGTCGACCGACGTGGAGTCGTCGACCACGACGACGATCTCGGTCTGGGGATTGAAGTACGTCCCCGGCCGCAGCAGCATGTCCTCCACTTGGGTGATGCGCGTGTCGAGGTCGGCCATGCGGTCGCGATCCTATCTAGACATCCGTTGCGACGGCATTCGCCTCCACCGTTACCGACGGCCATCTCGCGACCGCGGCCTCATGTCTACTGGCCCAGGTTCTCCAGCTCCCGCAGCTGACGCTCGACCTCCCGCTCGACGTCGAGCGGCTCCTTTCCCTGCCGCGCGCGCCGCTCGTTGCGGGCGACGACGAGCTGGCGGACCTCGTCGGCGAGCTGCGGGTCCACGCCGGCGGGTTTCCTGGGGCCCTCGGCGAGCAGGCGCTTCAGCTCGGCATCCACGTCGAGCGGCGCCTCGCCGCGCTCCTGCCGGCGGTACGACTTCGCCTCGAGCAGCTGCCGGATCTCGCCCTCGCGCGCCGCGGGGGAGCTCTCCGCCTCGCTGTCGGTGACCTTCGACGGCAGATCGCTCTCGAACTCGACAGAGAACTGGCCCTTGCCGACCTGGTCGAGCGCGTTGCGGGCGCCCAGGACGAAGGTCAGGAGGGCGATCGGGATGGTGGTGAACACCACGATCATGATCACCTCGCCCGTGCTCAGGCTGAGCGCGATCGGGATCATAGGACCAGGGTAGGGCCGCCCCGCGCCGACCGCAAGCGATCCATCGAACCCGAGCCGGACCGATTCGATTCCGATATCCTGGGTCACCTGGTTGACTGACCAGTCAATCGACAGATCACTCGACCACTTCCTCCGGACTCAAAAGGAGCATCAGCCTTGGTTGACTTCACGCTGACGGACGAGCAGAAGGACCTCCGCGAGTTGGCCCACAACTTCGCCGAGAAGGAGATCCGCCCCGTGGCCTGGGACTACGACCGCGACGGCACCTGGCCCCAGGACATCATCGAGAAGGCGTGGGAGGTGGGGCTCATGAACGTCCACGTCGCCGAGGAGTACGGCGGACCCGGCCTCGACATGCTCTCCGGCTGCCTGATCGAGGAGGAGCTTGGGTGGGGCTGCTCCGGGATCGGCACCAGCCTCATGGCCAACGGCCTGGCCTCGGCGCCGTTGATGATCGGCGCGTCCGAAGAGGTGAAGAAGGACTACCTGGGCAGGCTCACCGAGGAGCCGAAGCTCGCCTCGTTCTGCCTGACCGAGCCCGATGCGGGCTCCGACGTGTCCGGCATGAAGACGACCGCCGTGCGGAACGGCGACAAGTACGTCATCAACGGATCGAAGTGCTTCATCACAAACGGCGGCTATGCGGACTGGTTCACCGTCTACGCCAAGACGGACAAGGAGGCCGGGCATCGCGGCATCTCGGCCTTCGTCGTCCCCAAGGACGACACGGTCATCGTCGACAAGAAGGAGGACAAGCTCGGCCAGCGCGCCTCCAACACCGCGACGATCACCTTCAACGAGACCGAGATCCCGGCCGCCAACCTGCTCGGCGAGGAGAACCACGGCTTCAAGCTCGCGATGCAGACCCTCGACCGTACGCGACCGGGCGTCTGCGGGCTGGCGGTGGGCATCGCCCGTGCGGCCTTCGAGTTCGCATGCGACTACTCCAAGGAGCGGGTCCAGTTCGGTGTCCCGATCGCCATGCACCAGGCGGTCGCATTCATGATCGCGGACATGGCCACGAAGATCGAGGCGTCCCGGCTCCTGACCTGGGAGTCGGCGGTGCTGCTCGATCAGGGCAAGCGCAACACCCTGGTTGCCTCGCACGCCAAGCGCTTCGCGGCTGACACCGCGATGGAGGTCACGGTGGACGCCGTCCAGGTCTACGGCGGGTACGGCTTCATCAAGGAGTACCCGGTCGAGAAGCTGATGCGGGACGCCAAGATCATGCAGCTGTACGAGGGGACCTCGCAGATCCAGCGGCTGGTGATCGCACGGGAGGTCCTGATGCCTCGTCAGATCGACGATCCGCAGCCGGAGACCAGCAAGGAGGACACCGAGGTGGCAGCGGAGGCCTCCGAGCAGGCCCGCGCGGCCGCCGAGGTCGCGTAGAGACGCAAGGCCTCAGCCCCGCGCCCCAAAGGGGTGGGAGGAGTCGCGCGGAGTGTGAAGCCGGACCGTTTGGGATCTGAGGTACGTGCGCGGAGTGTGAAGCCGGACCGTTTGGGATCTGAGGTACGCCATGGCGTCCCCAGACCACCCAACGCTGGACTGGCGCTAGGCGCGCCGGGTCGGGCTGACGGCGATCATCAGGCCGATCGTCGTCAGCACGATCACGCCGAGGACCAGGCCCTGGGCCCAGCCGTCGATGCCCCAGGCGACCGCGTAGGCGAGCGCGGCGAGCAGCACCACCGCGAGCGCCACGAACACGGTGACGGAACGGCGGTTGCTGACCCGAAGGCTCCTGTCCGGGTCCGCCAGGTCGGCGCGCTCGTACTGCGCCCGGTCCTGGATGTTCATGTTGGCCATCTCGCCCTCCTTGTCAACATCGGCAGCCTCCGATGAGGCTACACCCGCACGGAGGCGGAGGGAAGTGCGGATGATCACACCCTCGACCGGCAGGCTCGGGAGCTCGATGCGCCTCCACCCGGCATCCCTTTCGCCACGGGCGACCGTATAGTCGCTCGAGATGGCCCAGGAGCGTGACAAGGGCTCCCGCCCTCGTTCGCGCCGGGTGGCGGAGGCGGCGCGAGCGGCCCGGACCCGAGCGGCGCGGCCCGAATCCGATCAGCGGGGGCGCCGCACCGGCGGCGCGATGGACGTCTTCGGAGGTGAGATTCGCCGCCGGGACGTGTTTCCGCTGCTCGTGCTCCACCTGATCGAGCGCGAGCCCGCTTACGGCAACCGCCTGATCGAGGAGATCGAGGGGATCACCAACGGCGTGATCTCCGTGAACCCCAACACGATCTATCCACTGCTTCGCGACCTCGAGGCCCGGGGATTGATCGAGGGGCAATGGGAGCATCCGGATCGCCGCACCAGGCGGTTCTACTCGATCACGGCCGCCGGGCGGAAGGAGTATCACCGGCTCGTGGACGAGCTGGAGCCCTTTCTCGACTCGGTGATCAACTCCGTGACTCTGATCAAGCGGGAGATCTACAGCGGCCGCCAGGACGCTCGGGGGCGCCGATGAGCCGCGTCACGGCCTCGGCCGCCGTGAGCGCCTCGCTCGCCGAGGTGTGGGACTACTACTTCGACCCAGGGGGGTGGCCGGCCTGGGTCGACGGGTTCGGGCGAGTCGATTCCGTGCGCGGATATCCGGAGGAGGGCGGGTCGCTCAAGTGGACCTCCGGCCCCGCCGGGCGCGGCACCGTGATGGAACGCGTGCTCGAGCACGAGCCTCGCAAGCTGCATCGCGTCGCGTTCGAGGACCCCGCGACCACGGGCCAGCTCACGACGAGCTTCGCCATCGAGCGCGGGAGGACGGTGGTGACGCAGGAGCTCGATTACGCCCTGCGCCGGGGCGGAGCCTTCGCGAAAGTGACGGACAGGATCTTCATCCGGTCGCAGATGCGAGGGTCGCTCGGCCGCTCCCTCGGCCGCCTCAAGCTCGAGGCGGAGGAGGTGGCGGCCGGAACGCAACCCATATAGCCTTCCCGCGCTCACTTTCTGGCACCAGCGTGTCACGGGGCTCCGCCCCCTCACCAAGAGAAATCGGAGGACGGAAGGGATGTTCGTATTCAAGGCAGCCGTGCTCGGCGCGGGAACGATGGGGGGCGAGATCGCCCAGGTCATCGCCTCGGCGGATGTGCCCGTCGTGATGAAGGACGTCAAGCAGGACTTCATCGACGCCGGGCTGAACAAGGCCCGCGAGGTGACCCAGGGTCAGCTCGCGAGCCTGGTCAAGAAGGAGAAGCTGACGCAGGAGCAGGCGGACGCCCGCGGCGAGGAGATCCTCGGGCGGATCACCGGCACCACCGAGTACGACGGCTTCGGCGACGTCGACTTCGTCGTCGAGGCGGTTCCTGAGCGCATGGAGGTCAAGCAGTCCGTCTTCGCGGAGCTCGACGAGATGACGCCCGGGCACGCGATCCTCGCGTCCAATACGTCGGCGCTGTCGATCTCCGAGATCGGGTCGGCCACCACCCGTCCCGACCAGGTCGTCGGCTTCCACTTCTTCTATCCGGCGTCGGTGATGCGGCTGATCGAGGTCGTCGAGGGCGAGCTCACCTCTGAGGAGACGAGCCAGGCGGCGGCCAACTTCGCGATGCAGATCCGCAAGAACCCGATCCGCTGCGGCGAGGAGCCCGGTTTCGTGGTCAACCGCGTGCTGAACTCGGCCGCGTCCGAGATCTGGCGGCACCAGGCCGAGACCGGGCTCGCGGCCGAGGAGATCGACAAGGAGATCGCCGAGGCGAAGGTGACCCCGATGGGCCCGTTCTTCCTGTCCGACCTGCTGGGGCTGGACACGGTGCTGCACGTGGCCGAGCACCTGCAGGCCAGCTACGGCGAGCGCTTCTACGTCCACCCGCAGATGAAGGAGCTGGTGGAGGCCGGGAACCTCGGACAGAAGACCGGTCAGGGCTACTACACACACGGAGGCTGAGATGGAGGCCGCAACAGCTGAGATGACGGTCGTCGAGCGCTTTCAGCTGAAGGCGTTCGTGGAGGCCGTGATGGTGGTCGACGAGGGCGTCTCGACGACCAAGGACGTCGACCTCGGGATGATGATGGGCGCGGGGATCCTGCCCGGCCCGCTCGCTCGCGCCGACGAGGCCGGGCTGGACGAGATGCTCGCCCGGCTCGAGCTCGCCCAGCGCGAGTGGGGCGATGGCTTCGCGCCGCCCCTCCTGCTCCGGCGCCTCGTCAACCAGGGTCGCCTCGGCAAGAAGGCCGGCCAGGGGTTCTTCTTCTACCCCCGGGCCGACGAGAACTTCGAGCAGAAGGAGACGGTTCTGCTCGAGACCCGCGGCGAGATCGCGATCGTCTGGCTGAACAGGCCGCCCACCAATCCCATCTCTCCGCAGATGATCCGCGACCTGACCGCCGTCTGGGACGAGATCGAATCGCGCGACGAGGTCCGGGCGGCGGTGTTCGCCTCGTCGAACTTCGCCGTCTTCTGCGCGGGCGCGGACATCAAGGAGTTCACGAAGATGACCGATCCGTCCGCGGGCAAGGAGCTCCTGGACAACGGCCATGGCGTGCTCCGTCGCATGGAGCAGTCCGGCAAGGTGACGATCGCCGCCGTGAATTCGCTGGCGCTCGGCGGTGGGTGTGAGCTGTCGATGGCTTGCGACTTCCGGATCGCGGCCGAGTCGGCGAGCTTCGGCCAGCCGGAGATCAACCTCGGGATCATCCCCGGCTTCGGCGGCACGCAGCGCCTGGCGCGTCTCGTGGGGGAGTCCAAGGCCCTCGAGATGAACCTGCTGGGCGACCCGATCTCCGCCGCGCAGGCCTACGAGCTGGGACTCGCAAACGAGGTCGTGGTCGACCACGAGCTGTTCGACACCGCCGTCGCATGGGCTCGCAAGCTGGGTGGCCAGGCGCCGGTCGCGGTCGATCAGATCAAGCGGAGCTCGGCCAAGGCCGACCTCGACGAAGGCATCGAGGCCGAGAAGCAGGGCTTTGCGACGGCCTTCTCGTCCGAGGACGCGCGCGAGGGGATCTCCGCGTTCCTGGGCAAGCGCAAGGCGAAGTGGTCGGGCAAGTAGGCGGACGCGCCGGCATTTGGCGGTCTGAGGTCGCAATGGCGTCCGTGGATCGCCAAAGCCCTGCCGGGCGCCCGCACTGCCTGCCATGAACACGTCTCGGACATCCCAAGCGCAACGGGCTTCCCCCGCCGAGCTGGCGGAGCTCATCGAGGGCAGCGAGCGGGTCGTCGCTCTCACGGGGGCCGGCGTATCGGTGCCGTCGGGGATCCCGGACTTCAGGACGCCCGGCAAGGGCCTCTGGGCCAAGGTGGATCCGATGTCGGTGGCCACGATCGATGCGTTCCACCGTGACACGAAGCGTTTCTGGGACTTCTACCGGCCCCGCTTCCACGACCTTGCGGACAAGGATCCGAATCCGGCTCACGAGGCCCTCGCCGCGCTCGAGCGCCGGGGCCTCCTCGAGGCGGTGATCACCCAGAACGTCGACCGACTGCACAGCAAGGCGGGCTCCCATGAGGTGATCGAGGTTCACGGCTCGATCGCGAGCGCCAGCTGCACGAGCTGCGCGGCGAGCTACCCGCTCGAGCAGGTCGAGGACCTGTTCGACGCCGACGGAATCGCGACCTGCACGTGCTGTGCCGGCAAGGTCAAGCCCGACGTCGTCCTGTTCGGCGAGCTGCTGCCCGCCGACGCGATGGCGAGGGCCGACGAGCTCTGCTCCGGGGCCGACCTCCTGCTGTGCGCCGGGTCGTCGCTCGAGGTCTACCCGGTGGCCGGGCTGCCTGAGGTCACGCTGGGGCGAGGAGGCCGGATCGCCATCGTGACCAGGAGCTCGACGCCGTATGACGAGCAGGCCGCCGTGCGGTTGAGTGGCGACGTCGCCGAGGAGCTCCAGGCCGTGGTCGCGGCGCTGCACGGCTGAGCCTGGCCTAGGCCGAGTCCCTGAGCGCCTGGCGACGGCGCAGCACGCGCTCGCAGATGCGCAGTGTGTCGGCGAGCTGCTCCACCCGGTCGGCCGGCAGGTCCCCGCCGAGCGCATCGCGCGCCGCATGGCTCGTCGCCTCCATGCGCTCCCGCAGGGTCCCGAGATCCTCCTCCTGCCCGGGGCCGGCACGATCGGGAACCTCGGCCAGCAGCGCCGCCAGCCCCGGGCCGAGCTGCAACGCGGCCTCGCGGGCCCGGCCCTGGTCGAGGTCGGAGCGCGCGCGGAGGAGCAGCGTCTCGCAGGCGTCGATCGACTCGCGACCGGCGAGCAGCTCGGCAAGCCGTTCCTGCGGGCGAAGGGCGTCCGCGCGGCGCCGGCGCCGTTCGGGCGATGCGACCTCCAATGCCTCGCTCCAGTTGCCGTCGGCGAGCTCGTCGCCGGTTCCGAAGCCGACCCGCACGGCGAGAATCGCAAGCCGCCCGATCTCGTGGCCGTATGGATCCTGGTTGGCGATCCGGTTGGCTCGCACCACGCGGTTGACCTCTCGCAGGCCGTCCAGGGCCGTCGCCTCGGCCGCGTCCGCGTCCGCCCGGAGCCCCTCGAGTCCCGCCTCGGCCTCGGCGCGTGGCTTGCTTCGCGCGGGGATCACCGTCAGTCGCGTGACCGGGACCGGCGCGGGCGACTCGCCGGGCTCGGCCCGCCGAGCCCGGCGCCTCCTCCTCGGCGGCCTGCCGGCGGGAGGGGCACCCGTCGTCTGGACGACGAGCACGGACTCCTGGTCGTGAGCCTCGCCACCGGTGGCGCGAATCAGGTAGCGGCCGTCGTCGAGGCCCAGTCGCCCGGGCACGTCCAGCTGCACGAAGCGAAAGCAGTCCTCGTCGGTCGCGCTCATCGCGACTCAGCCTAGATGACTTATTCCCAATCCCCGCGCACCCGGATGATCCGCCCGGCACTGCGCATTTCCACGTCCTCGGGCCTGCCTTTGGCACCACCAAAGGCTGCGCCCGACCTCGCGCCGGTTAGTCGCCGCGCCGGCCCTTGTGGTCCGACTTCTTGCCGTGGCCCTTCTTCGCGGGGAGCGAGTACCTGGAGGGCGAGGTGGGAACCTTCGGGTTCTGGATCTCGGCGATCCTGCCGATGAGCTTCTTCCACTGGTCGGGCTTGAGCAGCGACTCGAACTTCTTGCCCTTCTCGGGCGCGGAGCCCTTCGGGTAGTAGCCGACGTGGATGTGGTCCCAGTGGTCCCCCATCGACAACGTCGGCCCGCCGAGGTTCATGAGCGAGATGATCTGGTGCGGCTCCATCGTCCCCTGGAGCTTGAGGAGGGTCTTGATCACGGCCTCGGTGATCGAGCCCGGGCCCTGGTGGTTGGCGATCGGGACGCCGTTGACGAGGGCGATGTCCATGGCATCGCCGGTCGAGTGCTCGCTCACGTAGCCGGACGCGGTGAGGACGCTGTGACCGCATTTGAGTGACGTGATCGTGAGCCTGAAGTCATTGTCGGCGAGGTACTCCATCGCGGCGAGGATGCGCTGGTCGATCTGGCCGGTCTGGATGTCGTTGCGACCGCAGGAGTAGATGGAGAGCCGCGGATCGGCCAGCACCTTACGGGCCAGCTGCGTCTTCGGCATCAGCAGGTCCTGCGTGACGTTGCTCGTACCGGCGCCGCCGGTGAACGGGTTCTGCCCGGCGGCCCGGTAGATCGCGGTCTCCTCGAGGAGCTTCCAGCCGTCCAGGATGGGCTTCGGGTCGATCTTCGGCGTGTGCTTGCCCGCGGGCCGGATCGCGAAGTTCAGGTGCGGCGCCAGCTTGGTGGTCTTCCCGATGCGGCCGAGCACCGTGCCGGCCACGACCTTGGATCCCTCGCGCAGCGGGCGCAGCTCCATCGACTTGCGATTGAAGTGGAGTACCCCGCCGAAATACGACTTGAAGGTCGAGTAGCCGGGGAACCGCTTCGCGAGAAGGCTGTCCAGCTGCCCGGTGATGTCGGCACGGTCGACGTTGTGCGGCCGCTCCGGCAGCGCGTACAGACGGGCGCGCCTGTCCTCGGTGTTGACCGGCCCACCGTTGGAAGTCGCCTTGAGCCTGATCGCCCCGGAATCGGCGGGCGGCTTCTTCGCCTTCGACGGGTGTGGCCCGGACTTGGACGACTTCGACTTGGAGCCCGTCTCGGGCTTGGTCGCTCGCCTGGCGCTGTCGCCGGCGAGCTTGTTCGCGTGGCTGCTCACGCCGAGCGGCTTGCCGCGGGTGGCGGGCTCATTGGGCTTCTTGTCGTTCGGCGTGACGAGCTTGAAGTCCGAGGCCGACAGCTTGTGCTGCTTCGGCACCGGATAAGCCCGCGAGACCCGCCCGAGCTGAGCGTAGGTGAACCGGTTCCCGTAGTTGTCCTGGAGGACGATGTAGTTGCCGAGCTTGCTGTCGTGGCCGATCTTCTTGATCGTGCCGTCGTTGACGGCGACGACCGGGGCGCCGTCGTGCGAGTAGACGTTGATCCCTCGACGTGTAGGTGAGCTTGAGACCACGTCGGCGACGTTGCCGCTGGAACCCTTCTTCGGCCGCGCCTTGCGGGCGGCGTCCCGCTCCGAAATCTGATCCGCGTAACGGGCCCTGGCGGCAACGGGGAATCGGTCGCCCTGGGTGAGCCCGGTGATTGACCCCACGAGGTCGTCCGGCAGCTTGCCGTACTGCTGCGCGTAGAGGATGACCTCGTCCACATACCACGTGGCGTGGTTGTAGGCGAAGATCGCGCGCCGCAGGTCGGTGTCGCCTCCGGCGGCCTTGAGGTAGCGGGCCGCGGCGCAGACCGCGTCGACGGGGTTGTAGGGGTCCTTGCGCCCGTCGCCGTTGGCGTCCGTGCCGTAGGCCTTCCAGGTCGAGGGGATGAATTGCATCCAGCCGACCGCCCCGGCGGTGGAGACGTTGAGGTTGGTGCCGAACGCGGTCTCGATCTTGTTGATCGAGGCGAGCACCTGCCACGGGATCCCGTACTGGGTGCCGCAGGCCTGATAGATCGGCAGCAGGAAGGGCGGGATCTCGAACTGGCCGATGAGGAAGCTGGGGACGCCGAGGGGGGCGGGGGTGGGGCTGGCGATCGAAAGGGTGGGGTTGGACTTCGTGGGGACGCCGTTGGACTTCACGCGCGGCGGAGGAGACGGGTTGCGGTCGCGTCCGGCCGAGGTGCCGCCGTCGCCACTGTGATGGTGCTGACGGTGGCCGCCACGGCCCGCGCCGTCGGGCCGTCCGCCCGAGCCGCCCGAGCCGCCGGGGCCGGCGGCGCCACCGCTTCCGGTGGGGCCGGACGTACCCGTCGTTCCGGTCGTACCGGTGGATCCCGTGCTCCCGGTCGAGCCGGTGGATCCCGTGCTCCCGGTCGAGCCGGTGCTCCCCGTGCTCCCGGTGCTCCCGGAGCCGCCGGTGCTCCCGGTAGGGCCGCCGGTCGAGCCGGTCGCAGGGTCGGACTCGTCGTTGTCGAGCGGTCCGGAGCAACCGGGGTCCGCCAGGTCGACGAGGCCGTCGCCGTCGTCGTCCTTGGTGTTGGAGCACGCCGGGATCGCGTCAACGGTCGGGAGGTTGCCTCCCCCCGGAAGGTTCGCGGACACGCCGCTCTTGGACGTATCGAGAAGGCCGCCACCGCTTGCGATGCCCGCGCCCGCCGTTACGACGGCGCCGAGCACCCCGAGGGCGAGTATCAGCAGTAGCTTCCTTCCCATCCTGTTCAGTCCCCGCCCTTCGCGCCCAACTCGGAGAAGGCCGCGCCGCGGCTCCGCCAATCTGGCCTGATCAGAGCCGTGAGAACGCTAGCTGTTCGGGGGGCGGTTTGCAACGTCGAACCAGGCTTGGGAATCGTATCTCAGCCGGCCTCGTCTGCCGTGCGGGATCGCCGACCGGCCGCTCGCCTACGAATCGGCACCCGGACGCACCCCCTTGAAGCGTTACGCTGCGCGACCCGTGCGCTTGCACGGGGACGACCGAAGGAGGCTGGGTCTTGAGCGACGATTCTGAGCCCGGGGAGGGCATCCGAGCCCGCGGCGAGGAGGCCTTGAGCGACCTCGCACAGGCGCTGCTGGACAACCCGCTTTTCGGCCAGGCGGTCACCACCGCGATCGGCGCGGGCGAGCGTGCCGCCCACGCTCAGCGCTCGGCGATGGGGGCGCTCAACATTCCTGCCGCATCCGACTTCGAGCGGCTCGAGCAGCGGCTGCGCTCGCTTTCCTCGAGGCTGGAGGCCGTCGAGGATCAGCTCGACGACGCCCTCGACGAGCTCGCCGCGATGCGGCGCTCGATCGCGGCCGAACGCTCCCCTGCCGCCGAGCGCGCCGGTGCCGGTGAACCGAACGCCTAGGAATCGTGGCGTCCCAGTCCGGCAAGCGACCCGACGGGGGTGTGGCCGAGACGCTCCGCGAGGCCATCCAGCGGACCCTGTCCGTAGCGGGCCGGCCCGCCCAGGCCGGCACCACGGGTCTCACGCGCGAACGGGCCGCCAATCTCCTCGACGAAGTCGCCAGACTCGGGCGCGAGGCCAGCGGCGAGCTGGCGCGACGCGGTCAGGGCGCCCGCGAGGAGCTGACCCGCCGCGGACAGGACGCGGGGGCCGAGCTCGCTCGGCGAGGACAGGGCGCGGCCGAGGAGATGGTGCAGCGGTTGGAGGCCCTCGAGCGGCGGCTCACCGAGCTCGAGGAGGCCCTGCGGGGCCCCGACGAACCTAAGCCTGGAGCTGAGGGTTAGATGGCCGGTAGGCGGGTGCTGGTCATCGGAGTCGCGAACCACTGGGGGGCGGAGCTCGCACGGCGGCTCGAGCGCGATCCCGGAATCGAATATCTGGCCGGCATCGACGTCGAGCCGCCCCCGGCGGACCTCGAGCGGACGGACTTCATCGAGGCCGACATCCGCAGCCCGCTCATCTCCCGGTTGCTGCCTGCGACCGGGGTGGAGACGATCGTGCACTGCGGCATCCTCCGGTATCCGGAGAGCGGCCGGCCGGCGCGGGTCCTCCACGACGTGAACGTGATCGGCACCCTGCAGCTGCTGGCGGCCTGCGAGCGGACCGAGACGCTCAGGCGCCTGGTCGTCCGCGGGTCGTCCGCGATCTACGGCAGCGAAGGCGCGACCCCGTGCTTCTTCTCCGAGCGCATGGCGCGGACCCTGCCGCTGCGGACGCGCTTCCAGCGCGACGTGTCGGAGCTCGAGGCCTATATCGAGAACTTCGCGCGGCGCCATCCCGAGCTCGAGTGCTGCACCCTGCGCTATCAGCCCGAGATCGGTCCGGACCTGGACACGCCGCTGGTCCGCTACCTGCAGCTACCCGTCGTACCGACCCAGCTCGGCTGGGACCCGCGCCTTCAATTGATCCATGCCGACGATGCCACAGGCGCGCTCGAGGCCGCGGTCAGGTGCTCCGTGCGCGGAGCCGTCAACGTCGCACCCTCGGGCTCGATTTCGCTGAGCCACATCCTGCGGCTGGTCCGGCGGCCGGCCGTCCCGGTCCCGCATCCGCTCTTCGAGGTCGCGCTGGAGCGGCTCGGGCGGCGGCTCGGGGCAGGGCCCCTCTACGGCGACGGTGTGCGGATGCTGCGCTTCGGTCGCGGCGTCGACAACCAGCGAATGGTCACGGAGATCGGATACGAGCCGCGCTTCGACGCCGAGGGGACCGTCCGCGATTTCGCGACCAAGTCGAGGGGGAGGAGCGTCGGTCCCTCGCTGCACCCGGGCGACCTCGTCGGCAGGCTCGCGGCGGCGGTTCGGTGAGCCCCCCGGCCCCGACCGACGCCCCCCAGGCCCCGGCCGAGACCCTGGCCGAGTTCCTTCGCCGGATGCGGGTCGGCATCGAGGATGGGCTCGACCCGATGAGCGCGGCGGGTCGTGCCGCCGACGAGCTGCCCCAGCGACTCGCGCACGTCGTGGAGCTCCTGTCGCGGCGGCTCCAGGGCGAGTACCACGAGGACGAATGGGGGTTCGACGAGGAGTTCGCCGAAGCGGTCTTGCCGCTGTTCGAGTTCCTGTACGAGGTGTGGTGGCGGGTCGAGCCGGAGGGCGTGCTCAACGTCCCCGCCCACGGCCGGGCGCTCCTGGTCTCCAATCATGCCGGCGCGCTGTTCCCGTTCGACGCGTCGATGATCCTGCTCTCGATCATGAGGGAGCATCCGTTGCCGCGCTGGGCGCGGTTCCTCGTCCTGGACTGGGCGTTCGTCCTCCCGTTCGTCTCAGCCTTCATGCGGAAGGTCGGTGGGGTGCCGGCCAGCAAGTACAACGCGGCCCGGCTCCTCGAGCAGGACGAGCTGGTCATGGTGTTCCCCGAGGGAGTGAAGGGAACCGGCAAGCAGTTCTCCGAGCGCTACCGGTTGCAGCGCTTCGGGCGCGGCGGCTTCGTGGAGACGGCCCTTCGAACCGGAGCGCCGATCGTGCCCGTCGCCGTGGTGGGGTCGGAGGAGATCTACCCCAAGGTCGCCGACGCGCGACCGCTGGCCCGCGCGGTGGGAGCCCCGTTCCTGCCCCTCACTCCCACCTTCCCTTGGCTCGGCCCGCTGGGGCTGATCCCCTTGCCGTCGAAGTGGCGAATCGAGTTCTGCGAGCCCATCGACCTTTCGCAGCACGGGCCGGACGCGGCCGAGGATCGCCGGCTGCTGTTCGACGTGTCGGAGCAGGTCAGGGAGACCATTCAGTCCAAGCTGTACGAGAGCCTGGTCAAACGCGGATCGGCGTACTTCTCCCCCTTGTAGCGATAGCCTCCAGCCCGCGATGGGGAAGGGGACGTCGACTGCGAGGACGCCGGCCGCCGCAACGGAGTTCCAGCATCTGCTGGACGACGTGCTCACGGAGACCGACGCCGACGACCACGCCGGTCCCCTGCTTCGCGCCGCCGGCCTTCGGGTCCGATTCGAGTTCCCGGACCTGCCGCTGGTCCTGAGTCTCACGGCGACCGAGGACGGCGATCATCACCTCGCCTGGAAGTTCTCCGACCAGACGGACTGGAAGCCCCGGCTGACGTTGAAGATGGACTCGAAGGTGGCCAACGCCTACCTTCAGGGCAAGGAGAGCCTGGCGGTCGCGATCGCCCGCGGCCGGGTGCACGCAACGGGCGATACCCGATCTGCTCTCGTGTACATCCCCGCGCTCCGTCTGCTGGTGGGGTCCTACCAGCGCCTGGTCACCCAGGAGCACCCGCACCTGGTCGTGGAGTAGCCGCTGCCGGGGGGCCCGGCCGGCGCCGTGCCGCGGACGCCGGTCGGAGATTGCCGTTGACCTCGATGCCGGTTCGGCGTAGCCTGATCTCGAGAGATCGGAAACAGGCCGCAGTGGACGCCGTCTCGCCACCCCGGGCGACCCGGGTGAAGGAGCCGGCCTCGCAAGGCGCCGACGGCGCCGTAGGCCGACGGGGCGGGCCGAATGCCCGCGGGCGACGGGGCCAATCGTGCCCCGTCGCTCCACGTGAGGCCCGCGATCCGCCTCGTCGCCGATGCGAGGCGCGCGCCAAGAGCCCTCCGACCCTGAAAGGATCGAGCCGGATGCCGGACGATCACATCTCTCTTGGCGAGGCATCGAGGATCGCGGGGGTCGCGCCCTCCACCCTGCAGCGGTGGGTGAAGGCCGGGGTCATCCCGGTCCGCGGCGGGAGGTGGACGACGGCTGCTGCGGCACAGGCGCGGGTGGTCGGCCGGCTCCGAGAGCGTGGGCACTCGCTCCCCGAGCTGCGCCGAGCCGTGCGCGAGGGGCGCCTGGCCTTCGGCTACGTCGAGGACCTGTTCCCGGGGCACGAACGCAACTTGACCCGCTTGGAGGCAGCCGAGCGAACCGGCCTGGAGGACGCGCTCATCGAGCGAATGATGTCGCTGCTCGGCACGCCGACCGCCCTCGAGGGAACCCTCAACGAGCAGGACGTTGTCGCGATGGAGCACATCCGGGACGTGCTGCGCGCCGGGTTCCCTCTCGTGGCATTGCTGCAACTGATCCGCGTCTACGCGCAGTCGATTCGCAAGATCGCCGAGGCCGAGGTGCGGCTGTTCCACCTCTACGTGCACGAGCCACTCATCCGGCAGGGCGTCGATGCGCTTCAGATGGCGGAGGAGATGGAGGGGCTGGCGCGGGACCTCTTGCCGATCACCTCGCCCCTCATGGAGTACATCCACCAGCGATACCTCCGCTTCTACATCGAGCAGGACGTGGTCGGCCACATGGAGACCGAGCTCGCCGGACAGCGCCAGCTCGGCCGGGTCCAGATGGCGTTCTGCTTCGTCGACCTGACGGGGTTCACCCGGTACACCGAGGAGGAGGGGGACGAGGAGGCCTTCGACCTCGTCGAGCGATTCGTGGAGACGGTCGAGGCGACGCTCCCGGCGGAGGCGCTCATCGTCAAGACGATCGGCGACGAGGTGATGATCGTCTCGCCGGACCCGGTCACGCTGACGGAGTGGTCCGTCGGGTTTCTCGGCCTCTTCCAGGAGCGCCCGCAGCCTCGCGTCGGCATCCACTGCGGGCGCGCTGTCTACCGGGACGGCGACTACTTCGGCAGCGAGGTGAATCTCGCGCATCGCGTGGTGGCCCGTGCCCTGGGCGGCGAGGTGATGGTCACCGCCGCGGTGGCGGACGCCATCGGTGAGTCCGGCTACCTGGAGTTCGACCGGATCGGCGGCGTTGAGCTGAAGGGATTCCCGCAGCCGGTCGAGCTTTTCGTGGCACGCCCCCGCGAATCGGACTCGGCGCCGGACCGGGTCGCCCCCGGGTAGCGGGCGTCCGGGCACGGAAGCTGCGGCTGGCGCCGCCCGTCACCTTAAGATCGCCGGCATGGGTGTCAGAGCGGAGGCCCTCGAACGCCTCGGATCCGAGGTGCGCCGCAGCGGCCTGGTGGATCCCGTCTCCTCGGGCGTCGCGCTGGTCTCCGGCGGTCCCGATTCGGCCTGCGCCGCTGCGGGGCTCGCGCGAGCCCTCGGCCCGGAGCGCATTCACGCCCTGCACGTCAACTACGGCCTGCGCGATTCGGCGAACCGCGACGAGCTCGTCTGCCGCGACCTCTGCTCGCGCCTCCGGGTCGACCTGCACATCGAACGCCCTGAGAGCCTGCGGGGCAACCTCCAGGCCGCCGCCCGCGAATTCCGCTACGCGGCCGCCGAGCGGCTTCGGATTCGCACCGGCGGTGACTGGATCGCGACCGGCCATACGCGCACCGACCTCGCCGAGACTCTGGTCTACAGGCTCGCCGCCTCGCCGGGCGTGCGCAGCCTCCGGTGCCTGCCGGCCCAGAGCGGCCGGGTGGTCCGTCCGCTGCTCGATCTGGAGCGCGCCGAGCTGCGCCGGCTGGCGACGGCCGCAGGGCTGCCATTCGCCGACGATGAGACCAACCTCGATCCCGCCTTTGCCCGCAATCGGATTCGAGCCGAGATCCTCCCGGTCATGCGGGAGCTGAGCCCCGCGGCGGAGCGGAACATCGCCGAGACCCAGGCGGAGATGACCGAGGAGGCCCGGCTGCTCGACCGGGTCGTCCTGGAGGCGCTGGAGGCCGCCGGCGCCGGCGCCGGTGCGGTTGCGATCCGCGCCGACGCGCTGGCCGGCTCCGAGCCCGCCCTCCGCCGACTCGCGTTGAGGGCGCTGGCGGAGCGGGCCACGGGGCGTGCGGTGCCGCTCGGGCGCAGCCGCGCCGCGCAGATCATGCGGCTCGCACTGATGCCGGAGGGCGGCGAGGTCGACCTCGGCCACGGTGTCAGCGCCGTGTGCGAGCAGGGGCTGATCCGCTTCGAGACGTCATCCGAGGCCGACGCCGCGCCGGCGCCCGCCCCCCTGCGCGTGCCCGGCAGCTGCCGCTTCGGGCAATGGGAGGTGCGCGCGGAGATCCGGTCGGGGCCGTTCAAGCCCGTCGGGCCCGACCTCGCGACGCTCGATGCGGAGGCGCTCGGCGAGGAGCTGGTGGTTCGCACCTGGCGCGAGGGGGATCGGATCCGGCCCCTCGGCATGGAGGGCACGAAGAGCCTCCAGGACCTCTTCACGGACCGCGGCGTGCCCCGGTCGCTGCGCCGTCGCCTGCCGGTCGTGACGGCGGCGGGGCGGGTGGTCTGGGTCGCCGGGGTCGCCGTGTCAGAGGACTTCCGCCTGGACCCGGATGCGCGCGAGGTGGCGGTGCTCACCGCGCGGGTATTGGACTGAGGGGCACGTGAACGTCTGCTTTCGCCATGCGAAAGCAACCGTTCACGGGCGGCATCCGACGCCTCGCGGTCCGCTTGGGCGTGCCCTACGTGCCCCGTCAGCCGGACGGCCATGAGCGCCCGCGGAACGTAGACTCCCGCCGCGATGGACGACCCCGCGATCGGCGAGACGCTCGTTCCCGCTGACGAGCTTCAGACCCGGGTCACGGACCTGGCGTCGGAGATCAGCCGCGACTACGACGGCCGCGACCTCGTCCTGATCGGGATCCTCAAAGGCGCGGTGCTGTTCCTGGGGGACCTGATGCGCTACGTCACGGTACCGTGCGAGATCGACTTCATGGCGGTGTCGAGCTACGGCTCGCAGACCGACTCCTCGGGCGTGGTTCGCATCCTCAAGGACCTCGACTCCTCGATCGAGGGCCGGGACGTCCTGATCGTGGAGGACATCATCGACTCCGGGCTGACCCTCCAGTATCTGCTGCGCAACCTGAACGCGCGAAATCCCGCGTCGCTCGAGGTGTGCGCGCTGCTGACCAAGCCTGAGCGCCGGCGCGTGGACCTGCCCATCCGCTACGTCGGCTTCGAGATCCCGAATCGGTTCGTGATCGGCTACGGCCTCGATTTCGCACAGCGCTACAGGAACCTCGACTACGTGGCCGTCCTGGCGGACTCGGACCAGTCGCAGGACCCCCGTTAGACGGGCACAGGCACCCTGGTACGCTGATTCCAGCCGTTCGCGGGGCCGTAAGCAACCCCATTTGATCATGCGCAAGACCCATCAGCTTCACCGCATCCGCCGCGCGAGCGCAGCCCTGCCGCCGGCTCGAATGATTTGACATGAGGCGCTTCTTCCGCAGCGCGGCCTTCCCGATCCTGATCGTCATCGTCCTCGCGTTCTTCGCGCAGCGACTGATCAGCGGTCCGGGCGACGAGCAGACGCCGACTTACGACCAGTTCGTCTCGCAGGTCAAGCACAACCCGTCGTCGATCGAGTCGGTCACCTTCGACCAGAAGTCGAGCTCGATCACGGTCGAGGAGCCCGATGGCAAGAGCTACTCCACCGGCTATCCGACCTCCGGCAACGCCCAGCCCCAGCTCATCAACCTGCTGGAGAAGAACGACGTCACCACCAAGGTCGAGGGCACGGGCGGCTCGAGCTTCCTCTCGATCCTCACCTACATCCTGCCCTTCCTCCTCTTCTTCGGCTTCTGGGTGTTCCTGATGAACCAGATGCAGGGCGGCGGCTCGCGCGTCATGAGCTTCGGGAAGTCGCGCGCGAAGCGCATGTCCGTGGACGCTCCAAAGATCACCTTCCGGGACGTCGCGGGGGTGGACGAGGCGGTGCAGGAGCTCCACGAGATCAAGGAGTTCCTCGAAAACCCAAAGCGCTTCCAGGCTCTGGGGGCGCGCATCCCGAAGGGCGTGCTCCTCTACGGGCCGCCCGGGACCGGCAAGACGCTGCTCGCGCGCGCCGTGGCCGGCGAGGCCGGGGTGCCGTTCTTCTCGATCTCCGGTTCCGACTTCGTCGAGATGTTCGTGGGCGTCGGTGCGAGCCGGGTCCGCGACCTTTTCGAGCAGGCCAAGCAGAACTCCCCCTGCATCATCTTCATGGACGAGATCGACGCCGTCGGCCGCCACCGCGGCGCCGGCATGGGCGGCGGCCACGACGAGCGCGAGCAGACGCTGAACCAGCTCCTCGTCGAGATGGACGGCTTCGAGATGAAGGACAACATCATCCTGATCGCCGCCACCAACCGGCCCGACATCCTCGATCCCGCCCTGCTGCGGCCGGGGCGATTCGACCGCCAGATCGTCGTCGACCGGCCGGATCGCAAGGGCCGCAAGCGGATCCTCGAGGTTCACACCCGCGGCAAGCCGCTCGCCAAGCAGATCGATCTCGACGCGCTCGCGGGACAGACACCCGGCTTCACCGGCGCCGACCTGGCCAACCTGATCAACGAGGCCGCGCTCTTGACCGCGCGCTCCAACAAGCGCGAGATCACGATGCACGAGCTCGAGGAGGGGATCATGCGCGTGATCGCCGGCCCCGAGAAGAAGAGCCGCGTGATGTCGGAGAAGGAGCGCCTCGTCACCGCCTATCACGAGCTCGGGCACGCGATCGTCGGCCACCTGCTCCCGAACACCGATCCGGTCCACAAGATCTCGATCATCAGCCGCGGCCAGGCGCTGGGCTACACGATCTCGCTGCCGACCGAGGACAAGTTCCTCACGACCCGCGCGGAGCTCACCGACACGATGGCGATGACCCTCGGCGGCCGCGCCGCCGAGGAGATCATCTTCAGCGAGATCACGACGGGCGCCTCGAACGACCTCGAGAAGGTCACCGAGACCGCCAAGCAGATGGTCATGCGCTTCGGGATGTCCGAGCGTCTCGGTCCCCGCGTCTTCGGCCACGACCGCTCCCAGCCCTTCCTCGGCCGCGAGTTCTCCGCCGAGCCGGACTACTCGGACGAGATCGCGCGCGAGATCGACGACGAGATCCGTCGCATCGTGGAGGAAGCCCACCAGACCGCCAAGGACATCCTCGTCGAGCGACGCGAGGCGCTGGACGCGATCTCCAAGATCCTCCTCGAGCGCGAGACGATCGACGCCGAGGAGTTCGCGAAGCTGCTCGACGGCGCCTCCGAAGACGAGGTCTTCGGTGACGAGGAGGAGGAGGACCGGGTTCCCGATCAGCCGGAGGCCGAGGCCGAAAAACCGGCCAGCCGCGAGGGGCCGCGTCCGTCGCCGCGTCCGCGTCCCGGGTTCGCCGGCGGCACCGCCGAGATGCGCGCGGACGATCAGAAGCGGCGCTCGTAGCCCAACGCAACCCGCTGGTTCGCGAACCCGGGCGCCACGTTCGCGCGCCACGTTCTGAGGTTGGGTAGGGCAGCGTCGGTGGTCAATCCGTTCCCGGAAAACCGAGGCTCGATTGCCTTGACCCGGCAGTTACCTCGTCGGCGGTAGCGTTTTCCGCGTGCGAGGCCTTCCCCTACTTGCCATCCTTCCCCTTGTCCTGTTGATCGGCTGCGGAGGCGGCTCGGCCGGCCCGGACACACGCGACCGCGCGGTCAACGAGGCGATGCGGGCCTACCGGGAGGCGCAGGCCGCCGGCACGGACCTCGAGCGTGGGCCCTGCATCGCCGAGCAGCTGCCCGGTCTGGAGGACTGGGTTGTGGACATCGCCCATGAGCCACGCCAGCCGGTTGACGATCAACCCGCGAACCAGTGCCAGCGGTTCCGCGACGGCGACGCGCACCACTTCGTCGAGCTGAGCCCGTCGGGCAAGCTCATCAGGGCGCAGTAGCCGCATGGCGCGCTTGATGGGCATCGTCAACGTGACCCCCGACTCGTTCTCCGACGGGGGGCTCTTCCTGGATCCGGAGCGCGCCGTCGCCCACGGCCGGCAGCTGGTTGCGGACGGGGCCGAGCTGCTGGACGTCGGCGGCGAGTCCACCCGGCCTGGGGCGCGAGCGGTGAGCTCAAAGGAGGAGCTCGCGCGGGTCGCCCCGGTTCTGGCCGGCCTGGCCGGCCTCGAGGCGGAGATCTCGATCGACACGTCCAAGGCGACGGTCGCCGAGGCGGCGCTCGATGCGGGGGCGGCAATCGTCAACGACGTCACCGCCCTGCGGGCGGAGCCGGCCCTCGCCGGCCTGTGCGCAGACCGGGGGTGCGTTGTCGTGCTGATGCACATGCGCGGGACGCCCCGCACGATGCAGGAAGCCCCGGTCTACGACGAGGTCGTCGCCGACGTGAAGGGATTCCTCCGTGAACGGATCGAGTTTGCGGTCGGCGAGGGGATCGCGGAGGACCGGATCTGGGTGGATCCGGGGATCGGCTTCGGCAAGACGGTTCGCCACAACCTCGAGCTGCTGAACCGCCTCGGCGAGCTGAGGCAGCTCGGACGACCCGTGGTCGTGGGAACCTCTCGCAAGCGTTTCATCGGCGCCATCACGGGGAGGGAGGTGGACGACCGGCTCGGCGGCTCGATCGCGAGCAGCGTCCTGGCGTTGCGGGCCGGCGCGGACATCCTGCGAGTCCACGACATCGAGGCGGCCCGTCAGGCCGTGCGCGTTGCCGAAGCCGTTCTCCAGCGCGCCTCGGCCCAGTGAATGAAGCCGCGCTTCCGACTCGGGTCACCAGCGGGCCCGGACCCGCTGGTACCGTCCCGCCCGTGGAAGCGGGCCCGGGCGACACCGCATCGGTCGAGGTCGAGGTTCGCGGCCTCTCCATCTATACCCATCACGGCGTCACGGAGGCCGAGCGGGAGACGGGCCAGCGGCTGGAGATCGATCTCAGCTTCGACGTGCCGGATTGCGATGCAATTCTCACCGACCGGCTCGAGGACACGGTCGACTACGTCGAGGTCTGCGACATCGTCGCCCTGGCCGCGACCGAGCGGAGCTACAAGACCCTCGAGCGCCTCTGCCATGTGATCGCGGAGCGATTGACCGAGCGCTTCGCCTGCGAGTCGGTGCGAGTGCGGGCGGCCAAGCCCGAGCCGCCGTTGCCGATTGCCGTCGAGCAGGTCGGTGTGGAGGTGGTTCGCGAGCGAGCGAGGCGCGACGTCGCCGAGGACGGCGACGCGGCGGAGTGAGCGCCCGCGTCGGGTACGTGGGCCTCGGCTCCAACGTCGGCGAGCGCGTAGCGCACCTGCGCGCCGGGGTGGCAGGCCTTCAGGAGCACGGGGTGGAGGTGAAGGCGACCTCGTCGCTGTACGAGACCGAGCCGGTGGGCGAGATCCTGGACCAACCGGAGTTCCTGAACGCCGCGGCGCAAATCCGCACCGAGCTGGACCCGGAGGAGCTGCTTGATGTCTGCAAGGCGGTCGAGGTTGAGCAGGGCCGCATGCTCGGTGGGCAGCGCCACGGCCCGCGTCCCCTGGACGTCGACGTGCTTCTTCTCGGCGACGTCGAACTGCGGAGCGATCGCCTCACGCTGCCGCACCGCGAGGTCACGAGCCGGCGATTCGTCCTGGCTCCCCTGCTCGAGCTCGACCCCGACCTTGCGCTGCCGGACGGGACCCGGCTCGATGCCGCCCTCGCCGGGCTGGGACCGGGTCAGCGGGTCAGGCGGGTCGGCCCGTTCCTCTAGATGATTGAGGCACCGCGGGCAGCGATGGATGCATCTCGGCGATATAGGGGCCGTTTTCCATCCATCGTTGTTTCCGGTGATCTAGGGGCGACGGGTCAAGCGGCGGTCGTAGCCTCCGCCGCGTCGCGAACCGGCTGGAGCCAGCTCACCGGGAGCACCGGCGGCGCCTGTCCGGGGAAGGCGGGAATGGCCCGCAGGGCAAGTTCCCCCGCCGGCCGCGCGGCGATCTCGGGGCGCAGATCGTCGAGGCTCATCGCCAGGCGGAGGCTCGCGCCGATCTGCAGGTCAGCCGCGCTCGGTGGATCCGCGCCCAGGACGCCCTCGGCGATCCAGTCGTCGATGCGCTTGAGCCAGCCCGGAAGCGATGCGAGATCACGGCGGACCGCCTCGTCGTCGGCGCTGTGCATGCGGCTCGCCGCGGCGACGATGGGGGCCGCCGTCCTCACGGCCAGGCTGACCGGAATGCCAAGCCTGGCGCCCTCCGCGTAGCTGGCCAGCGGCGCCCGATCACGCTTGAGCGCGTTCCAAAGGATCCGCCGTACCGCGGGCTGGAGCACCTCCTCGCCCCATCGCTCGGCATCCTCCACGGCGACGCGGCGCTCCGGATCGGAGGGATACAGGGGCGGCTCGGGCCGGATCGCGTCGAGGTCGCGGGCGATCGCCCGGGAGCCCGTGAGCTTGTGGCCCTCGATCGAGAGCGACGGAACGGTGTTGGACGGAAACCGCATCGCGCGCAGCACTCCGCGCGAGATCACGGGCATCAGGTCGATGCGCCGGTAGGGAATTCCCTTCAGCTCCAGCATCCGCCGCGCCGCCATCGCGGGGTGGGAGCCCGGGATCGCGTAGAGCGTCGCTCCGGACTGCTGGGTTGCCGCCATCGCGCCGCAATCGTAATGCGCTGGATAATCCCCGGCATGCTGCTGGCGGTCGACGTCGGGAACACGCAGAGCCATCTGGGTCTCTTCGAGGCAGCCCGCCTCGTGGAGCACTGGCGGTTTGCGACGCACATCGAGGCGACGGCGGACGAGCTCGCCGTCCGCGTGTCGACCCTCCTCGCGTTGCGCGGGCTGGAGCCGACCGCCGTCGACGCATCGATCGTCTCGTCGGTGGTGCCCCAGCTCACCCCCGAGTACTTCGGCATGACCGAGCGCTATCTGCAGGGGAGCTGCGTCGTCCTGGGCCCAGGCATCAAGACCGGCATGCCGATCCAGCTCGACAATCCCCATGAGCTCGGCGCCGACCGGCTCGCCAACGCCGTCGCGGCCTACGAGGCCCTGGGAGGCCCGTGCGCCGTCGCGGACTTCGGCACCGCGATCACCTTCGACGTCGTGTCGGAGGACGGCGAGTACCTCGGCGGGGTCATCGGCCCGGGCGTCGAGATCTCGATGGAGGCGCTGGCGCAGCGGACGGCGAAGCTGCCACCGATCGAGCTCGGAGAGCCTCCCAGCGAGGCGGGGGGCGTGATCGGCCGAACCACTCACGAGAGCCTGCTCTCGGGCATCACCTACGGTTTCGCCGGCGCCGTGGATGCGATCGCCCGGCGCATTCAGCGCGAGCTTGGCGACGGTACCCGCTTCGTCGCGACCGGCGGCCACGCCGCGGCGATCGTGCCCTTCTGCGACCTGATCGACGAGATCGACGACCTGCTCACGCTGACCGGCCTACGCTTGATCTGGGAGCGAAACCGATGAGAACGAGGCCGCCGTCCCTCACACAGCCCTTCCGGATCGGCGGAGTGCAGATCGCGAACCGCGTGTTGCTCGCGCCCCTGGCAGGGATCGGCAACTGGTTCGTCCGCCTCCAGGCGCGGCGCCACGGCGCCGGCCTCGCCGTCTCGGAGATGGTCTCGAGCTTCGGGCTTCACTACCGCAACGAGCGCACCCTCACCGAGCTCTTGCGCATACACCCGTCGGAGCATCCGGTCTCGATTCAGCTCTTCGGCCATGACCCCGACGTGATGGCCTCCGGGGCGGGCATCGCGGCCGGCGCCGGCGCCGATCTCATCGACATCAACATGGGGTGCCCGGTCCGCAAGGTCCGCAAGGCCGGCGCGGGGGTGGAGCTGCTCAGGCGCCCCGAGCTCGCCGTGCGGCTCGCCCGGGCCGCGGCGCAGGGATCCGGGCGCCCGGTGACGGTGAAGCTCCGCTCCGGCATCGAGCCCGGTGATCGCTCCGGCGCCGATCTGGCGGTGCGGCTGGTTGAGGAGGCGGGCATCGCCGGGATCGGCTTCCATCCGCGAAGCGCGGCCGTGCAGCACAAAGGGAAGCCCGACTACGCCCTGGTGCGCGAGCTCGTCAGGCGACTGGAGGGAACCGGCGTCCCGGTGATCGTCTCCGGTGGGCTCGGCACGGCGGAGCTCGCGAGACACGCCTATCGCGAGTCGGGCGCGGATGCCGTCATGATCGCTCGCGGCGCGCTCGGGAACCCGTGGATCTTCGAGGAGCTCACCGGCCGGCGGACGGCGACCCCGAGCCACGACGAGGTGGTTCGCGAGCTCCTCTGGACGATGGAGCGGGCGGAGCGCCATCTCGGCGAACGACGCGCCGCGCGCTACACGCGCAAGTTCTACCCCTGGTACCTGGAGCGCCTCGGAGTGAGGGGGTCGGAGGCCGACGCATTCCAGCGAACCGAAGGCCTCGACGACGCGCGGAGGTTGGTCGCGGCCCTCGCCGATGCGCAGCCCGTGGCCGCGTAAGCCGGCAAACCGCCTCGCTATAATCGCCCGCCTGCCCGACCCGCGAGCGCACTGACTGCGCCGCGTTCGGGTTTTTGTTTCGTCATCTACCGGGACGCCGTGATGCGTCCCTCGAGACAGGGACGAGGTTCAGCACGTGGCTCGTGAATCATTGATCACCCAGGAGGGGCTCGAGAGGCTTCGCGAGGAGCTCAGCCAACTGACGACCGTGAAGCGTCGCGAGGTCGCCGCTCGCATCAAGGAGGCGCGCGAGTTCGGCGACATCATGGAGAACTCGGAGTACGACGACGCGAAGAACGAGCAGGCCCTGCTCGAGCAGCGAATCGCGCAGCTCGAGGAGCGCGTCCGCCGGGCGACGGTCGTGGACGAGAAGCAGCTCGACACCGACACGGTCGGGGTTGGCGTCCGGGTGCACGTGAAGGACCAGAAGTCCGGCGACTCGAAGAAGTTCCAGATCGTGGGCTCGGCGGAGGCCGATCCGGCGGAGAGCAAGCTGTCCAACGAGTCGCCGATCGGCAAGGCGCTCGTCGGACACAAGCGCGGCGACGTCGTAACCGTCGAGGTGCCGCGCGGGCCCAAGCGCAAGCTCAAGATCACCAAGATCGAAGCGTCCTAACCAGGCCGATAGGCTCGCCGGGGATGCTGCCGAGGAGCGTCAGCGACGAGTCAGGCAGGTAGGGCGGCGAAGCCGCCGCATCAGCTGTGAGCGAGCCCGATCGAGAAGAGCGCTCCGAGTCGCAGCTTCTCGCCGAGCGCCGAGACAAGCTGGCGCGGCTGCGCGACTCCGGGGTCGAGCCGTTCCCGCATGCATTCGAGGGACGCACCGAGATCGGGGCGGTCCGGGCCGCCCATGAGGGACTCGCCGCGGGTGAGGAGACCGAGGACCGATACCGCGTCGCCGGGCGCGTCGCCGCGCGCCGAGGGCACGGGAAGGCGGCATTCTTCGATCTCGTCGACGGCTCGGGCCGCCTCCAGCTGCATGCTCGCGAGGACATCCTCGGCGCCGAGCCGTTCGCGGCCCTGGTTGGCGTGGACCTCGGCGACATCATCGGCGCGGAGGGGGTCGTCTTCGCGACCAAGCGGGGCGAGCTGTCGCTGCGGGTCGAGTCCTGGACCCTGCTGGCCAAGAGCCTGCGCCCTCCGCCCGACAAGTACCACGGGCTCGAGGACGTCGAGGTGCGCTATCGGCATCGGGAGCTCGACCTGATCGCCAGCCCCGAGGTCCGGGAGCTGTTCACCAAGCGGGCGCAGGTCATCGCCGCGGTGCGCGAGTGGCTCGACTCCCGCGGTTTCGTGGAGGTGGAGACTCCCGTGCTCCAGCCGCTCTACGGGGGCGCTCTCGCGCGCCCCTTCACGACCCACCACAACGCGCTCGAGCGCGACCTCTACCTGCGGATCGCCACCGAGCTCTACCTCAAGCGACTCATCGTGGGCGGGATCGACCGGGTCTACGAGCTTGGGAAGGACTTCCGCAACGAGGGCATCTCGCCCAAGCACAACCCGGAGTTCACGATGCTCGAGTGGTACGAGGCCTATGCGGACTACAAGGACGTCGCCGAGCGGCTCGAGCAGCTGGTCGCCTCGGTGGCGGAGCAGGCCTTCGGGGGCACGAAGATCGAGCGCGACGGAGAGGAGATCGACCTCGGCCCCCCCTGGCGGCGGGTCACGCTGCGCGACGCGATCAAGGAGCGCACCGGCCTCGACCTCGCCGAGCGCCCGAGTCGCGAGAAGCTGGCCGCTGCACTCGGCCGCGAGCCGGAGGCGGCCGAGGGCTGGGGGAAGCTCGTCGACGGCGTGCTCTCGAAGCTGGTTGAGCCTACGCTCATCCAGCCGACATTCATCCTGGACTACCCCGTCGAGCTCTCGCCCTTCGCCAAGCGCCACCGGTCGGCCGAGGGATTCGTGGAGCGATGGGAGGCGTTCGTGGGTGGGGTCGAGATCGCGAACGCCTTCACCGAGCTCAACGATCCCGACGAGCAGCGCCGCCGCTTCGAGCAGCAGGCGGAGGAGCTGCGCCGCGGCGACGAGGACGCCCAACCCTTCGACGAGGGGTTCGTCCAGGCCCTGGAGCAGGGCATGCCGCCCACTGGTGGCGTGGGGCTGGGGATCGACCGGCTCGTGATGATCCTCGCCGGGGCGCGCAACCTCCGCGAGGTCGTGCTCTTCCCGGCGCTGCGGGGCTAGTGAGCCTCAGGCGCAGGCGCTCCGGCCGGCGTTGGGCTGGGTAGGGCAGCAACCTGGGCCCAAGCGGGGTCAAGCGCCCGACAGGTGGGCGCGGAGACTCGACCGAGTAGCTCGGCGGTCGAACCCTGACCTAGGTCAAGTGAATCCGCTCCGGGAAATCGGGTCTGAAGTTCACCTGACCCGGGGTTTCGCGGCCTGGACATAGCAGAGGCAGGCCCCGGCCTGGGCCTGCCTCTGCTTGGCCTGGTTGGTTTGCCTTGTCGCTACGACGACAGGATCGCCCCGACCCAGTCGGCGTTGAACGGCTCCGTGCCCGGCACGAGGTTCGCGCCGATCGAGCTGTTCGCGTGCATGTAGGCGAGCTCCTTCGAGATGTCCCCGAAGTTGTTCGACCCCGCGCGCGGGAGGAGCTCAACGGTCGAGAGCACCCCGATCGCCTGCCCGGAGCCGTTCATGAACCCGCTGCCGGAGTCACCCGGGATCCCCGGGGTCAGCGTGTACGCGTTGTGGCTCCAGCCGTCGCCCTCGTTGGCGACGATGACGCCCTGCTTCGGGCTGAGCTTGGTCACGCCCCCGCGCAGCGACGAGTTGCCGTACGAGTACACGGTCGACCCGAGGCCGCCCACCGTGCCGACGCCGGTTGGCCCGCCGAATCCCGGTACCGACGGGTTGACGTTCGCCACGTCGGCGGGATCGAGCTTGACCAGCGCCAGGTCGTTGTAGGCGCACGCGTCCGGGTTGGTCTCGCCCCTGGCCTGCATCGTGATCCAGGAGTTGTAAACGAGCGTTCCGGGCCTGCTCGCCCCGTCCACCTCGACCGGGGTGCCGATCGGAAGCGACGCGCTGTCGCATCCGTTGGTGTCCGTGGCGGCCCCGGTGCCGGAGCAGTGGGCCGCCTGTCCGATATAGACGTTCGAGCCGTCCTCGTAGATGAAGTTGGCCGTGCACTGAGCACCCTCGGTGAAGGTCATGACGCCGGGGTGAACGGTTGCCGATGCTGCCGGTGCCCATGCCGAGGCGACGGCCGGAGTGACGGCCGCCACCACGATCGCGCCGATCGCGCACAGCAGCGCAACGAGCTTTCTCAAGGTTGCCTCCTCTTGATCGTCGGTGGGGGCCCGCGTCTGGGCCCAACCATGCGGCGCGAGACCTTACGTCTATCCCGAAACGCTCGCGCCGGTTCACGCCACCTTGCGCCGAAGCCGCCGGAACCGTTCCCTGAGCGCGGTGCCGGGGCCCGTCGCAGCCTCAACGCGCAATTAGCGCCACTTCCGCTCCGGCGCGCCTGAGACCCGCCTGGCCACGCAGGGGCCGCCGATATACTCGAACCTCGTCGTAAACGACAACCGGAGGTCTAATCCGTCGGCACCGCGCAGCCGAAACATTGGATGGGACTCCGGCGCTCATGCGTCCCTGTCTGAGCTCCGGGAGACGACCAACGCGTAGGCAATACTTGGGAGGTCCGCAAGGACCCACCCTCTAGCCTCAAAGACGGGAAGAGAACAAGGCAGAAGAGTGTTCGAGCGATTCACAGAGAGAGCCAGGCAGGTCGTCGTCCTCGCGCAGGAGGAGGCGCGCACGCTCAAGCACAACTACATCGGGACCGAGCACATCCTGCTCGGCCTGCTCCGCGAGGAGGAGGGCCTCGCTGCCAGGGTCCTCGAGTCCCTGGACATCACCGTCGAGCGTGTCCGCGCCCAGGTCGTGCGGATCGTCGGCTCCGGTGAGGAGGTCACCTCCGGTCAGATTCCGTTCACGCCGCGCGCGAAGAAGGTTCTCGAGCTCGCGCTCCGCGAGGCGCTGTCGCTCGGCCACAACTACATCGGCACCGAGCACATCCTGCTCGGCCTCGTGCGCGAGAACGAGGGCGTCGCCGCTCGCATCCTGCTCGACTTCGACGCCGACTCGGAGAAGATCCGCAACGAGGTGATCCGGATGCTCTCCGGCCCCGGCGGCCGCCGTCAGGGCGCTGCCGGCAGCAGCGGCGAGGGCAAGAAGTCCTCGAAGCTGCTGGACCAGTTCGGCCGCAACCTGACCAAGCTGGCCGCGGAATCGAAGCTCGATCCTGTAATCGGGCGTGAGACCGAGATCGAGCGGATCATGCAGATCCTCTCCCGCCGCACCAAGAACAACCCGGTGCTCGTCGGCGAGCCGGGAGTGGGGAAGACCGCGATCGTCGAGGGGCTCGCCTCGCGCATCACCAAGGGCGAGGTGCCGGAGCTGCTGAAGAACAAGCAGATCTACACGCTTGACCTCGCCGCCCTCGTGGCCGGCTCGAAGTACCGCGGCGAGTTCGAGGAGCGCCTGAAGAAGGTGATGAAGGAGATCACCCAGCGCGGCGACATCGTGCTGTTCATCGACGAGCTCCACAACCTCGTCGGCGCGGGCGCCGCCGAGGGCGCCATCGACGCCGCCTCGATCCTGAAGCCGGCCCTCGCGCGCGGCGAGATCCAGACGATCGGCGCCACCACGATGGACGAGTACCGCAAGTACCTGGAGCGCGACTCCGCGCTCGAGCGGCGATTCCAGCAGATCAAGGTCGACCAGCCGTCGATCCCCGACACGGTGCAGATCCTGGAGGGCCTGCGGGAGCGTTACGAGGAGCACCACCGCGTCGAGATCACCAACGAGGCGCTGGGCGCTGCCGCCGAGCTGGCCGACCGCTACATCTCCGACCGCTTCCTGCCCGACAAGGCGATCGACCTGATCGACGAGGCGGCTTCGCGCATGCGCATCAAGTCGATGTCGCAGCCGCCCGTCTACCGGGATCTCGAGGAGGAGATCGAGGAGACGCGGCGCTCCAAGGAAGCCGCGATCGAGGCCCAGGAGTTCGAGAAGGCGGCGAACCTCCGCGATTCCGAGCGCCAGCTCACCAATCGCAAGCGCGAGCTGGAGGACCAGTGGGCCGCGGGCGAGGGCGGCGAGCGTCCCGAGGTGGGCGAGGAGGAGATCGCCGACATCGTCTCGATGTGGACCGGGATCCCCGTCTTCAAGCTGACCGAGGCGGAGACCAAGAAGCTGCTGCGGATGGAGGACGAGCTCCACAAGCGCGTCATCGGCCAGGACGTGGCGATCACCGCCGTCTCGAAGGCGATCAGGCGCTCCCGCGCCGGCATCAAGGACCCCAAGCGTCCCGCCGGCTCGTTCATCTTCCTGGGCCCTTCGGGCGTCGGCAAGACGGAGCTCGCTCGCACGCTGGCCGAGTTCCTGTTCGGCGACGAGGACTCGATGGTCCGCATCGACATGTCGGAGTACATGGAGAAGCACGCAGTCTCGCGCCTCGTCGGATCACCGCCCGGCTACGTCGGCTACGACGAGGGCGGCCAGCTGACCGAGGCCGTGCGGCGCAAGCCCTACTCGGTGCTGCTCCTCGACGAGATCGAGAAGGCGCACCCCGACGTGTTCAACATCCTGCTCCAGATCCTGGAGGACGGCCGCCTCACCGACGCGCAGGGGCGCACCGTCGACTTCCGTAACGCGATCGTGATCATGACGTCGAACATCGGCGCCAAGGACATCGCTCGCAACGTCTCCTTCGGGTTCGGAGCCTCCGACGAGACCGGAGCCTCCTACGACGAGATGAAGGATCGGATCATGGGCGAGCTGAAGAAGGTGTTCCGCCCGGAGTTCCTGAACCGGATCGACGAGGTGATCGTCTTCCACAAGCTGACCCGCGACGAGATCAAGGTGATCATCGATCTGATGATCGGCCGCGTCCGGGCGCAGATCGCGGAGCACGAGCTGCAGCTGGAGCTGGACGAGCCCGCCAAGGAGCTGCTGGTCGACAAGGGCTGGGACCCCGCGATGGGAGCGAGGCCGCTGCGTCGCGCGATCCAGCGGTTCATCGAGGATCCGCTGGCCGACGAGGTCCTGCGGACCGGGGACATCACGCCGGGCACGACCGTCTTGATCGAGCGCGACCCGCCGGGCGACGAGCACGACAAACCGCTCAAGATGAAGCTGGTGAAGCCGAAGAAGCGTCCCGCCAAGAAGCGGGAGCCGGTGGGCGTCGGCGCCAAGTCGGGCGACGGCCAGGACTCCGCGCCATCCGGACATGACGACGGCGGCGAGGCGCCGCCCGAGGCCGACGGCCGGGCCGAGCCTTCCGGCGACGAGACCGAATAGAGCCCGCCGCGCGAGGCGAGTAGTCGCGCGCCCCGGGCGCCCGGGATCGCGCCTTGGTGGACGTCTGCTTTCGCGATGCGAAGGCGAACGTCCAATCGCAACCGGCGGTCGCCGGCCGCGCCGGCAGCCCGGGCTACCTACGCCGGGACGGTGGCCGAGTCGAGGACGGCGTCGAGCAGGCCCGGGAATCGGTGCTCGAGATCCTCGCGGCGCAGCGCGTTGAGCTTCGCGGTGCCGTCGGAGCGCTGTTCGATGATGCCGGCCTCGCGGAGCACTCGGAAATGGTGGGTCATCGTCGACTTGGAGACCTCGAGCCCGAACGTGCCGCAGGGCCGCGGCTCGGGGTCGGCGGCCAGCGTCTGGACGATGCGAAGGCGCTGCGGGTCGCTCAGGGCGTGCAGCACCGCCGCCAGCTCCAGATCCTCGCGCGCGGGGTGTTCAAGCGCCATGGGGCAAGTATACGACGATCATCGTACTAAGCGTCCTGGAGCCCGATCCGGCGGGAGCCGTCAGTAGGGTGCGGCGCCGTGAGCCTCGGGATCACCGACGCGAACCGGCCGTGGTGGACCCTGTTCGGCGCCTGCACCGGCCTCTTCGTCCTGATGCTCGACTCGACGATCGTCACGCTCGCCCTGCCGGCGATCCACGAGGACCTCGACGCCTCGGCTAGCGGGCTGCAGTGGATCATGAACGCCTATCTGCTGGTGATCGCGGCGTTCGTCGTGACCGCCGGTCGGCTTGGCGACATGTTCGGTCGCCGGCTTCTGTTCACCATCGGCCTGGCCGTCTTCGCCGGAGGCTCGGTGCTCTCGGGGGCCGCCTGGAGCCAGGACACGATCATCCTCGGCAGGGTCGTCCAGGGCCTGGGCGCGGCGATGCTGCTTCCCCTGTCGCTCGCGATCGTCTGCGACGCGTTCCCGACCGAGCAGCAGCCCCGCGCACTCGGCATCTGGGCGTCGATCTCGGCCATCGCACTGGGCGTGGGGCCGCTGATCGGCGGCGTGCTCGTCGACCTGGACTGGCGGTTGATCTTCTGGATCAACGTTCCCATCCTGGCGCTCGGGGTCTCGGTGATGCTGGTGGCCGTTCGCGAGACGCGCGACGAGGGCGCCAGTCACGACCTGGACGTGACCGGACTCGTTCTCCTCGCGGGCGGGCTCACCGCTCTGGTCCTGCCGCTGGCCGAGGCGGCGAACTGGGCGCTCGGATCGGTTCAGAGCATCGCGCTCTTCGCCGTCGCTGCGGTGCTCATCGTCGCCTTCTGGGTCGTCGAGCACCGCGTCGACCAGCCGATCGTGGACTTCGAGCTGTTCCGCAACAGGCCGTACTTCGGCGCAACGGCCGCCGCGTTCGGGCTCGTCGGCGCCTATTGGAGCCTCATGTTCCTCCAGCCCCAGTACCTCGAGACCACGCTCGGATACTCGGCGACCAAGGCCGGCGTCCTGATCCTGCCGGTCACTGTTCCGATGATCGTCATCTCGCCGCTGGCCGGGCGGTTGATCGCGCGCCTCGGAGCTCGGGTGCTGATGACCGTCGGGATGCTGTGCGGGCTCGCGGGCCTCGTGATCCTGACGCAGATCACCAGGACCTCGGGCTACGAGCTCGTTCTCCCGGGATTTCTGCTGTTCGGGATCGCGCTCGGGTTCGTCTACGCGCCGATGTCGACGGCGGCGATGACGGCCATGCCCCGTTCCAAGAGCGGCATCGCCTCCGGGGTGCTGGCGATGAACCGGGTGCTTGCGGGGGCCGTCGCCCTCGCGGTGACCGGAGCGGTGTTCCAGGACCTGCTCCCATCGCGCGGGTTCGCGCTCTCGCTCGCGCGCTCCAACTGGGTGCTCGTGGGCCTGGTCGCGGTCTGCACGGCGCTGACCTGGTCGTTCGTGCGCTCGGCGCCCGCGAAGTCCCAGGATCCCCGCATCTCGGCATCCGCGGACGCCGAGACGATGAGCCATCACCAGCACCACCGCCGGTTTCACCTTTGAGGCAGCGCTTCGCCGTGGCGATGCCATGAGCGCACAACCGTGGCGGGATCTAGATACGGTTCATCCTTGACCTAGCCGGCCGGGATGCCCGGTACGACCGAAGCGGATCGTGGATGGAGGAGGAGACGCGATGACAAGGCTCAAGCTGGTGGTTGTGGCGGTAACTGTCGCCGGTGCCGTGGGTGGCCTGGCGGCCTGCGGTGGCGGCGGGGGCGGTACGACGGGAACGCTGACGGTCGGTGACCTCGTGCCACTGACCGGCGACCTTTCGGACTTCGGACCTCCGGGCGAGAAGGCCGCCAGCCTCGCGGCGGACCAGATCAACGAGGCCGCGAAGAAGGTCGACGCCGACATCAGCGGCGTGAAGGTAGTCACCGAGGACACGCAGACCGAGCCGGGGGCGTCCGTCCAGGCTGCGCGCAAGGTCACCGACGAGGGTGCAACCTGCATTGCAGGCGCCTGGGCCTCGGCGGACACGATCCCGGTGGCGCGCTCCGTCTCGATTCCCGACGAGATCCTCCAGATCTCGCCGGCATCGACGAGCGACGAGATCACCGGCCTCGACGACAACGGGCTGATCAACCGGACGTCGCCGCCGGACTCGTTCCAGGGGCCGACGCTGTCAGACGCGATCGAGAAGGACCTCGGCAGCGCCAAGGGCAACACCGTGAACATCGGCGCTCGCAACGATTCCTACGGGACGGGGCTCGCCGACACGTTCTCGACCGCCTGGGAGGATGCGGGCGGCAAGATCGGCCAGAAGGTGATCTACGACCCGAAGGCGGCCTCGTACGACTCCGAGGCCAGGAAGATCGTCTCCGGCAATCCGGACGCGATCGTGATCATCGACTTCCCGGAGACCTTCGTCAAGGTCGGCCCGGCGCTTGCGCGGACCGGCAGCTGGGATCCGACGAAGGCATGGGGCACGGACGGCCTCGCGTCGAGCAGCCTGCCGAAGGACGTCGGCGTGGACGTCGTCGAGGGCATGCGGGGCACGGCGCCCGGCACCCCCGACAAGGATCCGACCACGAAGGCGTTCGACGAGCTGTACACCTCGTCGCCGCCGAAGAACGTGGATCGCCAGACGTTCGACGCCCAGAATTTCGACGCCGTTGCGCTCTGCTATCTGGCGGCGGTCGCCGCGGGGTCGACTGAAGGTCAGGACATGGCCGATGAGGTGGTGAACGTGAGCTCGCCACCCGGTGACCCGTTCTCCTACCAGGAGCTCGACCAGGCGATCCAGGCGCTCCAGGACGGCGATGACATCGACTACCAGGGCGCGTCTGGCCCGATCGACCTGAACGATCAGGGGGACGCGACCGGCGGTGTCTACGACACCTACGAGTACAAGAACGGCAAGATCGCCACGGTCGGCGAGGTGCCGGTCGCGAAGCCGAGCGAGTAGGCGCCGCGCGCCGCGCGAGCTCGAGAGACGGCCGGGGAATCCCGGCCGTCTCTCTATCGCTGCGACTCGCTGCGATCGATCCGAGCCGCCCCGCCGAGGTAGAGCTCCGCCACCTTGGCGTCGTCGAGCAGCTCCTGCCCGGTCCCCTCGAAGCGGTTGGCGCCGACGTCGAGCACGTAGCCCCGGCTGGACATCCCGAGCGCCCGGCGTGCGTTCTGCTCCACCATGACCACCGTCACGCCGGCGCGGTTGATGTCCGCGATCTTCTCGAAGATCGCCTCCACGAAGGCAGGGGCGAGCCCGGCCGAGGGCTCGTCGAGGAGCAGAACATGTGGATCCGGCATGAGCGCCCGAGCCATGGCGAGCATCTGGCGCTCGCCGCCGCTCATCGTCCCGGCGGTCTGGGAGCGGCGCTCTCCGAGCCGCGGGAAGAGCTCGTACATCCTCTGGATCGCATCGTTCGTGCGTGAGCGCTCGATGGAGCCGATCTCGAGGTTCTCCTCGACCGTGAGGCTCTGGAAGACGTTGTCGAGCTGGGGGACATAGCTCAAGCCCAGCCGGGTGATCTCGTGCGTGTGGCGGCCGCTGATCTCCTCACCCCGGAACAGCACCCGCCCGTGGCGGGGGTGCAGGAGCCCGAATACCGTCTTCACCAGGGTGGACTTCCCGGCTCCGTTGGGGCCGATCACGGTGACGATCTCCCCCTCCCGGACGCTGATCGTGACGCCGTTCAGGATGTCGACCTCGGAGACGTATCCGGCCACGAGCTCCTCGGTTGCGAGGAGAGCCCCGTTCGTGGAATCGGCAGTCACCGGTCCGGTTCCCCGGCGATCTTCGCGGACCCCAGGTAAGCGTCGATGACGGCCTTGTCGGCGCGCACCTCGTGAGGCTCCCCGTCGGCGATCACGCGCCCCTCCGCCATCACGATCACGCGATCGGAGTGGTTCATGACGACCTCCATGTCGTGCTCGATGAACAGGATGCTCACCCCGTGCTCGGCGCGCAGTCGCTGCATGTGGTCGAGCAGCCGGTGCCCGAGCGTCGGATTGATCCCGGCCATCGGCTCGTCGAGGAGCAACAGCCTGGGCCGTGTCATCAACGCCCGGGCCAGCTCGAGCAGCTTGCGCTGCCCCCCCGACAGGGTGCCCGCGTATTCGGCAGCGAGCTTCGCCAGGCCGAACGCCTCCAGCAGCTCCATTCCCTGGTCGTGGACCTCGGCCTCCCGCCGCCGGACCGCGCCGGGGCGCAGGATCACGTTGCGAAGCCGCTCCCCCGGCTGGTCCGGGGCAGCAAGCGTCATGTTGTCGATCACCGGCATCCGGGCCAGCGCCTTCGTGATCTGGAACGTCCGGACCATTCCCAGTCGCGCCACCGAGTGGGGAGCCATGCCCAGGATCGAGTGCCCGTTGAACTCGGCTCGACCGGCGTCGGGCCTGTAGAAGCCGGTGATCACGTTGAAGAACGTCGTCTTGCCCGCGCCGTTGGGGCCGATCAGGGCGCTGATCGAGCCCTCGCGGACGTTCAAGGTCGCGCCGTTGACGGCCCGGATGCCACCGAAGCGTTTCACGACCTCGGTCGCGGCGAGTATCGAGCGACCGTTCGCGTCCCCGTTGCTCGCGCCGGCCTCATTCACCGAGCACCATCTCCTCCCGCTTGCCGAACATCCCCTGCGGGCGAAACGCCATGAGCAGGATCAGAATCAACCCAACGATGAAGAAGCGAAGCGACGCGATCTGAGTCTCGGAGATCGGCAGCTCGACAAATCGCGTCCCCTCGAGAACCGCCCAGAAGATCACCCCTCCCGCCAGCACGCCCCAGTAGCTGGCAAGGCCACCCAGCACGAGCACGCCGTAGGCGAAGAACGTGACCAGCGGCTGGTAGTCCTCCGGATGGATCGTCGCCAGGTCGAGGGCAAGGAAGAATCCGGCGACCGCGCCGATCGCGGCCGCGATCGCCAGCGACTGGAGCTTGGCCACGAACGTGTTCTTCCCCAGTGCCTCGGCGGCGTCCTCATCCTCACGGATCGCCCGCAGAACCCGTCCCCACGGCGAGCCCTGGATGAAGTTCAGGGCAATGGTCACCACGAGGACAGTCAGCCACACGACGATCAACAGGGGCGCCAGCGACTCCGGGTTGCTCCAGCCGATGCTCTCGAACCAGCCCTCGATCGTCCCCGACAGGTTCGTCCACGCGTCGTTGTAGCAGGCGCCGGCCCCGCCCTCGGAGCAGAAGAGCCCCTGGTTACCGCCGGTCAGGCCGCGAGCGTTCTGGGCGATGATGCGCACGATCTCGGCCAGAGCGATCGTCGCGATCGCGAAGTAGTCCGCGCGCAGGCGCAGGGAGGGGAGCCCGACGAGGAGCCCGAAGCCGATGGCGATCAGCATCGCCAGCGGGAGCGAGAGCCAGAACGAGAAGCCGGCCTTCAGGACCAGGATCGCCATCGAGTAGGCGCCCACCGCCATGAAGCCCGCGGCACCGAAGTTGGTCATCCCGGTGTAGCCGACGTTGAGCTGCAACCCCAGCGCAACGAGCACGTAGACGCCTGCAAGCACTCCCACGCCGACCCAGAAGCCGGTGTCCGTGAGGAAGTTGAGGGTGACGCCCAGCGAGGCGATCGAGTGTGGGTCCACCGGGGCCATCGGCGGCTAGACCGCCTTCGCCTTGCCGAAGATTCCCTGCGGGCGGACGATCAACGCCACGATCAGCGCCGCGAACCCCACGGCGATCTTCCAACGGGAGTCGATGAACAGCGTCGACCACTCGGTGACGAGCCCCAGGAGCATTCCCCCGGCTAATGCCCCGTAGGCATCTCCGATCCCGCCGAGGATGACGGCCGCGAAGATCGGCAGCAGGAGCTGGAAGCCGAGCTCCGGGCTCAGCGACGTGATCGCCGCCGCCATCACCCCGGCAAGTCCGGCGAGGGCGCCGGCGAAGATCCACGTGTAAATAATGACCCTCCGGGTATCGATCCCGGCCGTCTCGGCGAGCTCGAGGTCATCCGCCAGAGCGCGCATCCGCTTGCCCAGCATGGTCTGGCGGAGCATGAGTCCGACGGCTATCAGCACCACGAAGCCGACCGCGATCACGATCAGCTGCGTGCGCCCGATCCGAAGGCCGAGAAAGCTCACGGTGGCGGTCGTGTTGACGTCGAGCAGCTTGATGTCCGTCCCCCAGAAGAACTGGACGACAGACCGGATCACGAGCGCGAGGCCGATCGACATCAGCAGCAGCTGGAGCAGCCCGGCTCGCCGGGCCCGCATCGGCCCCCACATGACCAGCTCGAAGAAGACGGCGAGCACGGCGGTGGCGATCATCGCGACCACGACTCCCACGACCAGGGGCAGCCCCCACGTGACGTTGACGAGGTATGCCATGTACGCGCCGAACGTGAGGAAGTCGCCGTGCGCGAAGTTGACCAGCCGCAGGATCCCGTACACCAGCGTCAGGCCGACCGCGCCCAGAGCGTAGATGGCGCCGAGCGACAGTCCGCTGAGTCCGGTCTGAGCGACATCGTGCAGGCCCTTCGCGATGATCATCACGATCACCGCGGCGGCGATCAAGACCAGGGCCGCAAGGGCCGGCCGGCGATCGGCCGCATCTCGCAGGCGGCGCCAGAGATTGACCTCCGCACCGATGGTGAGGGATCGAGCCTCCATCTCCCATCGGGATCGTATGCCTCCGGGGTGGTCTGCATGACGGTAGACCGCCGCCGAGGGTCTACCCTGGAGCGATGGGTGCGTTGCGATCCGGCACCATCGATGAGGTGGTCACCCCGGCGGCGGTCGCTCGTGCCGCACGGCTCATCGCCCGCGAGGTCCGCGAGACACCCGTTCTGCCCGCCGGTGAGCTCTCACGCCGGGTCGGCGCCTCGGTGGTGGTGAAGGCCGAGTGTCTCCAGTTCACCGGCTCGTTCAAGGTGCGGGGGGCCTTCCACAAGATCAGTCGCCTGAGCCGATCCAAGCTTCGGTCCGGTGTGGTGGCCGCCAGCGCCGGGAACCATGCCCAGGCCGTCGCGCTCGCGGCCGATCGAGCCGGCGCGCACGCCGACATCTTCATGCCCGCCGCGGCGCCGCTGGCCAAGGTCGCGGCGGTTCGAAGCTACGGAGGCGAGGTGCGCCTGATCGACGGCTCCTACCACGAGGCGGCGGAGGCCGCACGGGAGTTCGCCGAACGAGAGGACGGAGCCTTGATCCACCCGTTCGATGACCCCGACATAGTGGCCGGACAGGGAACCGTCGGCCTGGAGATCACGCGCCAGGTTCCGACGGCGCGGCAAGTGGTGGTCCCGCTGGGGGGTGGCGGACTGGCGGCGGGGACGGCGATCGCGGTCAAGTCGCGGCTTCCCGGCGCGAGGGTGATCGGCGTCCAGGCCGAGGCCTGCTCACCGTACGCCGACTCGGCGGCCGCACGGAGGCCGATCGGCACTCGGTCGACCAACACGATCTGCGACGGGATCGCCGTCAAGCGACCCGGCGAGTTGACGCTGCCGCTCGTGGAGCGTTATCTGGACGACATCGCGGCGGTGTCCGACGACGAGGTCGCACAGGCGATGGTGCTGCTGCTGGAGCGCTCGAAGCTCGTCGTCGAGGGCGCCGGCGCGGTTGGGGTGGCAGCGCTGCTGGCTGGAAAGATCGAGCCCGCGGCCGATGGCGACACCTGCGTCGTCCTATCCGGTGGCAACGTCGATGCGTCGCGCCTCGCGGAGTGCATCCGCCTGGGAGAGACGGCCGCCGGGCGTCGCCTGGTGATCTGGACGGTCGTGCCCGACCGTCCCGGGGCGCTCGCCGCCCTCCTGCGGATCGTCGCCGAGCATGGAGCCAACGTGGTCGACGTGGAGCACATCCGCGAGGGGGTGGAGCTTCACGTCCGCGAGACCGCGATCGAGCTCGTCTTGCAGACCAACGGCCGTTCTCACAACGACGTCATCCTCGAAGCGATTCGCGCCGAGGGCTTCGCCGCCCGCCCCGAGCGCTGACGCGCGAGTCAGGCCGCCGCCCGGCGCGCAAGCCGGCGGCGAAGCGGCGACGGGGGCCGGTGGATAGCGGTGTGCTCAGCCATGTCGCGGGCGCGGATCCGTAGGAGCTCGGCCACGTCGCCGCTGGGGCGGAAGGGATCGGCGACAGCGGCGCCGGTGCGGAGGCCGATTGCGGCCCAAGCCTCGCCGGCCACGTCCGCGATCAGGAAGTCGTCGTCCGGGAGGATTGCCGAATCCCGGCCCGCCAGCCGGATGAGCGTCTCACGATCCCGGGACCCGGCGCGCCTGATGGTGATCGTCTCTTCAGTCATGTCGCCTGCTCCCGTGTCGTCGGTGATGCCGCCTGCTCGTGTCGAGGTCGTCCACTGGGAAAACGGTGCGCGGTGCCAAAACGTGAGGGGCCATGTGATTCAGAGTGGCACGCTCCGGCTATAACGTCAAATAAGGGATTGCTAGGATCGGGATAAGCGCTGGTTATGTTCGAGGTCAAGCATCTTCGGGTCTTCAAGGAGGTTGCCGAGCGCGGCTCGTTCTCGGCCGCGGCCGAGGCGCTCAGCTACACGCAGCCGGCGGTGTCGCAGCAGATCGCCGCGCTGGAGCGCGCGACCGGCGTCAAGCTGGTGGATCGCATTCCTCGTGGCATCAGGCTCACGGACGCGGGCCGGTCGCTCCTGGGCCACGCCGAGGCCGTGCTCGCGCGTCTCGCCGCCGCGGAAGCCGAGCTGGAGCAGATCGGCGCCCTGCGCTCCGGGAGAGTCCGCCTGGCGTCCTTTCCGACCGGTGGATCATCGTTGATCCCGCCCGCCACGGCGGTCTTCCACGACCGCCATCCGGGCATCGAGCTCATCCTCTCGATGGCGGAGCCCGCCGACGGCCTCGGGCAGTTGCGCTCGGGGGACGTGGACATCGCGCTGCTGTTGGAGTCCGGATTCGAGGCCGAGCTGGAGAGCAACGGCATCGACCGCGTCCACCTCCTCGACGACCCGATGTTCCTGGCGCTGCCGCTCGGTCATCCGCTGGCCGGCAAGCGCCGGATCAAGCTCGCCGCCCTCGCGGACGAGACGTGGATGCATGGAAGTCGCAACGTCTGCAAATGCCCGGATGCTGCGGTCTTCCTCCGGGCCTGCCACGCCGCCGGGTTCGAGCCGCGCGTCGCGCTGGAGAACGACGACTACGCCGCGATCCAGGGATTCGTCGCGGCCGGTGTGGGGGTCGCGCTCATCCCACAGCTAGCGCTCGAGAGCGTGCGCGACGACATCGCCATCCGCGAGCTCGCCGAGCCTCGCCCGATCCGCCGCGTGGTCGCCGCCGCCCGCGCCGACGGCTACCGCTCTCCCGCTACCGAGGCGATGCTGGAGATCCTCCGCGAGGTGAGCGCCGGCTATCTCGATGCGCGCGAGCCCCCACTCGCGGCCGTCGGCTGACCCGGCGGCTCAGCCCGTCGTGCTCTCGGCGACCGGTGACGGCGTGCCCTCGCGCCACGAGTAGGCATACGCGGGGTCGTCGAGCTCGCGGGCGAGCTCCGTGAGCCGCAGCGGGCGGAACGTGTCCCACATCACCGCCAGCTCCTCGGTCCGGCGCTGGCCCAGCGCCTTCTCGACCAATCCGGGTTGGGGGCCGTGTGGAAGGCCGGAGGGGTGCACCGTGATCGAGCCGACGTCGATGCCCTTGCGGCTTCCGAACTCGCCGGAGACGTAGTAGATGATCTCCTCCGACTGGACGTTCGAGTGGTGGTAGGGGAGGGGAACGGCCTGCGGGTCGTAGTCGAGCTCGCGGGGACAGAACGAGCAGATCACGAAGTTCGGCCCCTGGAACGTCTGATGCGTCGGCGGTGGCAGGTGCAGGCGCCCGGTCCGAGGCTCGAAGTCGTGGATGTTGAACGTGTAGGGGTAGACGTAGCCGTCCCACCCGATGACGTCGAGCGGGTGGTAGTCGAGCTCGTAGCGCTGAAGCCCTCCGCGCACCCGCACGACGACCTCGAAGTCCGCGGTCTCACGATGCGTCTCGAGCTCGGCCGGCGGATGGAAGTCACGCTGGGAGTACGGCGCCGACTCGAGCAGCTGCCCGTAGCGGTTCCGGTAGCGGTTCGGCGTCTCGATCTCGCCCGGGGTGTGGAAGACGAGCCAAAGCTGTGGAAGCGAATCGCACTCGAACCGGTAGGTGGTTCCCCGCGGGATCACGATGTAGTCGTGCTCGCGGTAGGGGAGCGAGCCGAATACGGTCTCGAGCCTACCGCTGCCCTCGTGGACGAAGATGACCTCGTCGCCCTCCCCGTCGCGATAGAAGGCTTCCGCCTCGGAATCCGGGCTGCAGATCGAGACCTCCAGATCCTGGTTCCACATCAGGCAGCGCCTGCCGGTGATGGGATCGCCCTCCGGCTCGGTAGCGCCGGTCACCAGGTGTCGGTGGACATGCGCGTCGGGGACCCACTCGCCCCGCTCGATCGGGGCGAACCCGCCGGCCTCGCTGATCCGGCATGGAGATTGGAGGTGGTAGAGGATCGACTCATTTCCGGAGAACCCCTCGAAGCCGAGCACCTCCTCGACCAAGAGCCGACCGTTGTCTCGGAATTGAACGTGCCGCTTCGGGGGGACGTCCCCCAGTCGGTGGTAGCGCATCAGAGGTTCCCCCGCTTCTCTTGCTCTCTCTCGATCGCCTCGAACAGCGCCTTGAAGTTTCCCTCGCCGAACCCGCGCGCACCGTGCCGCTCGATCACCTCGAGGAACGTCGTCGGCCGGTCACTCAGGTTCGCGCTGAAGATCTGGAGAAGGTACCCCTCGTCGTCGCGGTCGGCCAAGATGCCAAGCCGCGACAGGTCGTCGAGGTCCTCGTCGATCTCTCCGATTCGCTCGGGTAGCTCCTCGTAATAGCTCCCCGGCGTCTCGAGGAAGCGCATCCCGCGCTCCTTCAGCTGGGCGACGGTGGCCACGATGTCGGTGGTGGACAGCGCAATGTGCTGCACGCCGGGGCCTCCGTAGTACTCCAGGTACTCCTCGATCTGCGACTTCCGCTTGCCCTCCGCGGGCTCGTTGAGCGGGAACTTGATCCGGCCCTTTCCGTCGGCCATCACCTTCGACATCAGCGCGGAGTACTCCGTGGAGATGTCCCGGTCGGTGAAGTGGATCATCTCGCGCATCCCGAAGATGCGCTCGTAGTAGCCAACCCATTCCGGGAGCGTCCCGAGCTCGATGTTGCCGACCACGTGGTCGATGCCGGTGAAGAGCCCGGCGTCTTCGCCTCCCGCCACCGGAGCGTACCCGGGCAGGAACGCGCCCCCGTAGTCGCCGCGCTCCACGAACGTGTGGATCGTCTCGCCATACGTGGCGATGCTCGCCGTTCGCACCGAGCCGCCGTCGTCACTTCGCTCCTCGGGCTCGGCGATCCCGCGTGCGCCCCGCCGGATCGCTTCCGAGTACGCCCGCTCCGCGTCGGGGACCCCCAGCGCCACGACCTTCACCCCGTCACCGTGTTCCGCGACGTGGCGCGCGATCTCGGTTGTGCCCTTGAGCGAGGACGTGAGCACGAATCGGACTCGCCCATGCTCGACCACCTGCGAGGCGCGGTCACGTACCCCGGTCTCGAGGCCGGCGAACGCCGTGCGCCGGAACCCGAGCGCCGTGGTGAAGAAATGCGCCGCCTGGACTGCGTTCGAGACGTAGAACTCGATGTGGTCGACGCCGTAGAGCGGCATCTCATCTGCGAGTCGCTCGGCCTCTCGCGGAACCGTCTTCGTCTCCATGCGTTGTTCCTCCTCGGGTTGGGCAGCGCTTGCGAGGCTACGGCCTCCCGTTTATGATTACCCCCTTCGGAGGCGTGCTCAAGAGCGAAACGTTGCGTAGAAGGGGATTAGAGGAGCGAAATGGACAGGATTGACGCGCAAATCGTTGCGCTCTTGCGAGACAACGCCCGGCGCTCGTTCCAGGACATCGGCAAGCGGGTCTCCCTGTCGGCGCCCGCCGTGAAGCGACGGGTCGACCGGCTCGAGAGCGAAGGCGTCATCCGCGGGTACGCCGCAACCGTCGACCCGGCCGCCTTCGGGTGGCATGCCCACGCCTTCGTCGAGCTGTTCTGCGAGGGCCGGATGTCGGGAGCGGAGGTGCGCGACGCGGTCGCCACCCACCCCGAGGTCGAGGGCGCCTACACGATCGCGGGCGCCCCGAGCGCGATCATCCACGTCCGCGCCGCCGACACCCGGCATCTGGAGGAGGCTCTCGAGCGGATTCGCGAGACCCCCGGGGTGACGCGCACCCAGACCCAGGTTGTCCTCTCCACGCTGTTCGAGCGGCCGGTGGCCAACGGAAAGGGCCCGGTGTGATCGACCACGTCAACAACCTGAAGCTCCAGCATCTCGTCGAGCTCTCCAAGCTCGGCGACCGCTGCCTCGACATCGAGTCCGAGATCGCGGCGTGGCTCGACAGCCATGATGTTGTCTTCGACGGGCACACGATCCCGTTCGTGCTCATGCCCCACTTCGTCTCGCCACGCCAGGTCGGCCGTGTGCGGCGCGCAGTCGAATGCCTGTCCCGGGTACTCAACCGCTTCTGCGACGCCTACCCGGACGATGCGCGGCTGCGTGACGAGCTCGCCCTGCCGTCGACGGAGGACGCTCTCGTTCGTATCGATCCCGGATTCACGCGCCCCATGAGAATCTGCCGGCTCGACGCCTTCCTCTCCGGCTACGACGTCAAGTTCCTCGAGTTCAACGCCGATTCACCGGCAGGCATCGGCTACACGGACGTGCTGCACGACGGTCTCCGGCGCTTCATCCGGTTGCCGCGCGTCGAGGCGGAGTTCGAGCGGGCCTACTCGCCAATGCTCCCGCTCCTGGTCGAGACCCTGTTGGATGCCTACGCCGAGCGTCGATCGAGTCGCCCGGAGCTCCCCGAGCGACCGCAAATGGCCCTCGTGGACAAGCCGGCCAGCCCCTCGGTGCCCGAGTTCCGGATCGTCTGTCAGGCGGCGCGCGCGGCGGGAATCGAAGCCGCGATCGGCACCACCGACGAGCTCGACTACAACGGGTCGGTGCTGCGCGTCCGGGGCGAGCCCGCTCACCTCGTCTACCGGCGAGTGCTCGTGGACGACCTGCGCGAGGGCGACCTCACCGCGGCGGCGCGCGACGGCAGCATCTGCCTGGTGAACCCGCCGCGCGCCCGCGTGGCGAACAACAAAAAGCTCTTCGCGCTGCTGGACGATCCGCGCTTCGCCCACCTCGTCCGACAGGACGAGGCCGAGGTGATCGCCGAGACGATCCCCTGGACCCGGATCCTGCGTCCGGGAAGAGTGACGTACGGACAATGGGTGGTGGACCTGCTCGCCTTCGTCTCCGACAACCGCCAACGGCTCGTGCTGAAGCCCGCGTCGGAGTACGGGGGCCACGGCGTGTCGCTCGGGATCGAGACGGATCAGAACGAATGGGACCGCATCATCGCGGCGCACTCGGAATGCGGCGATTACGTCGTCCAGGAGTACGTCCCGGTGCCCGAGGAGATGTTCCCGACGGTCGAGGACGGCCACGTACAGATGAGGCTCAAGCGCTTCAACATCAACCCGTTCGGGATCGGCGGCCGCTACGGGGGGATGATCACCCGGATCTCGGACCGGGCGGTCATCAACGTGTCGGCGGGCGGCGGCCTGCTTCCCAGCGTCGTCGGCCGGCACAAGCGGCGCCTGCTTGCGGAGGAGGGGGAATCGGACCACGAGGTCACCGAGGAGGTGTCGGATGGCGCTGCCGCGTGACCCGCTGCCTCGGGGCTACGACGTGGACGAGAACGCGATCCGGTTCTCGAACTATTTCCACGTTCTGCGCGAGCTGGTGCATCGGTCCGCCGGATGGCTGCCGCTGGTGCCCGAGTTCGAGCTCAAGTACCGGCTCGGCGATCACCTCCACGACGACGCCCGCGCGCTCTCGCGGGTGAGGCGGCGCCTGTACGAGCTGCGCCATCCGAGCGACTATCCCGGCGCGCCTGGAGGTGAGCTTGGCGCTCTTCTCGACCGGCTGGCGGACGCCGGTGAGGCCGACGAGTATCTGGCGGTCGCGTACCGAGAGGCGAAGCCGGCGCTGGTGCGGGCGATGAGGGTCCACCTCGACACGCTCGATCCGGTCTCCGACGAGCCGTCGCTTCGGCTGTTGAGCAAGGTCGTCGAAAGGCAGGAACGGCATTCGCGCGAGCTGGGGCCCTTGGGGGCGGGCGGGGACCCGCGCCCCGATGGCGTCGAGGATCTCGGCTCCCGGCCGATCGAGCTGAAGGCGGAGCCGCGTGGGCTGAGCGTCACGGGGCCGCTCGACGAGCCCGCGCGCGACCCCTTCGTCGAGGTGACGCCGGAGGGGGACCCCTTCCTGTCGCGCGAGCTCTACGTCAACGATCCCGAGCTGAATCACGTCCCCGTGGAGCCGGAGGAGCAGCGCCACTTCTTCCACGGGCTGATGGACGCCGAGCTGTGCGCCGCGGAGCTGATGGCGCGGAACTCCCACGAGCACCCGGAGATGCCCTGGGACTTCCACGTCGACATGGCCCGCCAGACCTGGGACGAGGTTCGGCACGCGCGGCTTCACTACGTCTTGATGCCCACCGAGCTCGGCTGCGAATGGGGCGACTTCCCGGTGGGCTTCGAGTACTTCAAGTCCGTCTACGCCCGTGACCTGCTCGGGCGGCTCGCGCTGTTCAACTCGACCAGCGAGCAGAAAGCGATGTGGCGCCATTCCCGGCGCCGCAAGGTGCTGGTGGAGCGGGGCCAGGAGAAGGTCGCCCGCGTCTTCGACTATCTGCTCGCCGACGAGGTTCCCCACGTCCACAACGGGACCCGGTGGGGAGCCTATCTTTGCGGGGGCGACGAGGCGGCCTATCGAGCCAGGGTCCGCGAGCTCCGCCAGGAGCTGGACGACACCGGCTCGCCGACCGAGGCGCCGCGGGCTGCGTGAGCCTCAGGCGGTGACGGGAGTCTCGAGGGTGCCGAGACCCGTTGCGCCGAGCGAGACGACGTCGCCGGCCTCGATCCAGCGCCCCCCGCGGCCATCGCCGAAGTCCTGCGGGCCCAGCTCCAGCAGGCAGCCGCCCGCGAGCGTCCCCGAGCCCAGCACGTCCCCGGCGCGAAGCCGCGTTCCGCGGGCCGCGTGGGCTACGAGCTCGGGCCATGAGAAGTGCTGCTCCGCCGCGCTGCTGCGGCAGACCTCGCGCCCGTTCACCCTCACCGTGGCCTCGAGGAGGAGGCGACCGTCGTCGTAGCGCAGCTCGTCCGGTGTCGTGAGCCACGGGCCGAGGCTCGTCGCGAAGTCCTTCGCCTTGTGCGGTCCGAGTCCGACCGTGACCTCGCTCGCCTGGATGTCACGGGCCGACCAATCGTTCATGAGGGTGAATCCGGCAATGCCTTCACCGCCGTCGAGGATTGCCGCGATCTCGAGCTCGAAGTCGAGCGTCGCGCTCGCCTCCGGGGCCGAAACCGCTTCGCCGGGCCCGCGGATCGAGGCGGGGTTGGAGAAATAGAACGCGGGCGCCTCGTACCAGTAGGCCGGGATGGCGGCGTCACGCCGTCGCCACCCGGCGGCGACGTGGCGCTCGAAGGCGTAGAAGTCCCGCACGCTCGGCGGCTCGGGGACCGGGGCGAGGAGGACGACGTCGGCCAGTGGGTACTCCTCCCCGGTCTGCCGGCGGCCCGCGCCGCCGAGCCATGCGAGCATCGAGGCGGACTCGAGGACGCGGACGGTCTCACCCTCGACCTGCGCCACGCGCACCCCGCCGGCCGGATCGCGGAAGGTTGCGATGCGCATGGAGGGCAGGTTCCCACAGGCCGGCGGCGGGACTGGTGATCTAGCCTGCGCACCGAGAATGCGCGCCATGAGCCAGGCCACGACGCTCGACGGGCTGCGCGAGCGCTTGAGCGAGATCAGCGATCTCGGGCGCGCTCGCGCGCTGCTCGCCTGGGACGAGCGGACCCACATGCCACCGGCCGGCGTCGAGACCCGGGCGGAGCAGGTGGCCACGCTGGCGCGGATCCGCCATGAGCTGCTGGTCTCGGACGAGCTGGGGCGGCTTCTGGACGCGGCCGCCGAGGAGACGGGTTCGCTGCCATATGAGTCGGACGAGGCCAGCCTCGTCCGCGTCGCGCGGCGTGGGTGGGAGAAGGCGCGCCGGGTGCCGGCGGAGCTGCGCGCCGAGATGACGCGGGTCTCCTCACTCGCCGAGCACGCGTGGGAGGAGGCTCGCGCCCAGGCGGACTTCGCGGCCTTTCTGCCCCATCTCCGGCAGAACGTCGAGCTGCGGCGCCGCTACGCGAGCTGCTTCGAGGGGTTCGAGGGGTTCGAGCACGAGTTCGATCCGCTTCTCGACGACTTCGAGCCCGGCATGACGACACCCGAGGTGGAGCGGATCCTCGGCGAGCTTCGCGACGGGATCAGGCCGCTGGTCGCGGCGATCGCCGACAGCGGCCGCAACGTGGACGACTCCTGCCTGCACGGAGATTTTTCCCCGGACGCGCAGAAGGGGCTGGCGCGCGAGCTGATTGCGGCGCTCCCCTTGCAGGAAGGTGCCTGGCGGCTGGATACGACAGTCCATCCGTTCGCGGTCGCGATCAGCCCCGCGGACCTGCGCATCACCACCCGCTTCGACCCGGCTTACGTGGGCACGGCGCTCTGGTCGGTGCTCCACGAGGCCGGCCACGCGATGTACGAGAACGGGGTCCCGCGCGCCCTTTGGCGCTCGCCGCTGGCGAGCCCGTCGTCGCTCGGCTTTCACGAGTCCCAGAGCCGGCTGTGGGAGAACTGGGTGGGTCGGAGCCGACCCTACCTGGAGCACCTGCTGCCGAGGCTCCGGGAGCGGTTTCCCGCCCGGCTCGGCGAGGTCGACGTGGAGTCCCTCTACCGCGCCGCCAACCGCGTCGAGCCCTCCCTGATCCGGGTCGAGGCCGACCAGGTGACCTACAACCTGCACATCATCCTCCGCTTCGAGTTGGAGCTCGAGATCTTCGACGGGCGGATCGAGCTCGAGGACCTGCCGGAGGCCTGGAACGCGCGCATGGCCGACTACCTGGGGGTGACCGTGCCGGACGACGGCGTGGGCGTCCTGCAGGACGTCCACTGGGCCGGGGGCAACTTCGGCTACTTCCCGACCTATGCGCTGGGCAACGTGATCGCGGGCCAGCTGTGGGACCGGATCGCGTTGGACCTGCCCGGGGTGGAGGAGCAGATCGGGCGCTGGGAATTCGCGCCGCTGCGCGACTGGCTACGGGAGCACCTCCATCGCCATGGCAACAAGCTCATGCCCAAGGAGCTGATGGGGCTGGTCGTCGGGGGCCCGATCGACGTGGGCCCGTACCTGCGGCAGCTGCGCGAGCGCGCCGCCGAGATCTACGGTGCGGTGGGGCCCGGGTGAGATACGAGGGGCAAGTTCCCCCGGGGCCCGCAAGCGGCGACGCCGGGTGAGCCATCGGCCCGGCCTGGTGAAACCGGGGGGCGCCATGGCGTCGGACGGGGTACCTAGTCTCAGAGCCATCGATAACGGCACCAGCCAGCTTCGGGGCTAAAGCCCCCTCACTAACAGACCATGGCCACCCGGGACTCCCATTTCGTTTGCCAGGACTGCGGGCACTCCGCGCTCGCCTGGACGGGCCGCTGTCCCGGTTGCGGCGAGTGGAACACCCTGGTCGAGGCCAAGCGCCCCGGCGCCGCGGCGGGTCGCCGGGGCGGCGGCGGGCGGGCATCGGGCGGACCGGCTCCCCGGCCGGTCCCGCTCCGCGAGGTGGAGGCGCCCGCGGCGGATCGGCTGCTGGCCGGCATCGCCGAGCTCGACCGCGTGCTGGGCGGTGGGCTCGTGCCGGGTTCGGTGGTCCTGCTCGGCGGCTCACCGGGCATCGGCAAGTCCACGCTGACGGGAATGGCGCTCGGCAACCTCGCCGCCCGCGGCGGTAAGACCCTCTACGTATCCGGCGAGGAGTCCGCTGCTCAGGTCCGGCTGCGGGCCGAGCGGCTGGGGGACGATTCCCTCTCGGTTCCCGTGCTCGCCGAGACGGCCGTCCCGTCGATCCTCGCCGCCCTCGAGGCCGAGCGCCCGGACGTCTGCGTGATCGACTCCGTACAGACGCTTCAGTCGGAGGGGATGACGGGGGCGCCGGGGTCGGTCGGCCAGGTGCGGGAGGCGGCGTCGGCGATCACCGAGGTCGGAAAGCGAGTGGGGACCGCGGTGGTGCTCGTCGGGCACGTGACCAAGGACGGAAGCGTCGCCGGCCCGCGCGTCTTGGAGCACCTCGTGGACTGCGTGCTGCTATTCGAGGGGGAGCGCGAGCGAAGCTTCCGCACGCTGAGGGCGCTGAAGAACCGATTCGGGGCGACCAGCGAGGTCGGGGTCTTCGAGATGCGGTCGGGTGGACTCGTCGAGGTGGCGGATCCGTCGGCGCGCTTCGTCGGCGAGGCCTCGGACGCACCGGGGTCGTGCGTCCTGTGCGCGATGGAGGGCACGCGTCCGCTTCTCGTCGAGGTCCAGGCGCTCGTGGCTCCGACGGAGATCGTGCCGCCGCGACGCGTGGCCACCGGGATCGACCGCAATCGCCTGGCGATGGTGATCGCCGTCCTCGCCCGGCACGGCGGCCCCTCGCTTGCGGCGGCGGACGTCTTCGTCAACGTGGCCGGCGGGGTCCGGGTCGACGAGCCCGGCGCCGACCTTGCCGTCGCCATGGCGCTGGCGTCGGCCCACCGCGGCCAGACGCTGGCCGGCGCGGACGGCCGGCCGCTGGCCTGCTTCGGCGAGGTCGGGCTGACGGGCGAGCTTCGCTTCGTCGCCCACCCGGAGCGACGCGTGGCCGAGGCACTCAAGTTCGGGCTCGGCCCGGTGGTCGGGCCGGAGGCCGGGGAGCGCCTCGACGGCCTCGCGGCGCACCGCACGTTGAGGTCCGCGCTGGGGGTCAGGACGGCCTCCACCGGGCGCGGCGCGCGCGCGAAGGCGGCCTGAACGCCCGCCGGGCCGCCAACCGTCGCTTGACAAGCGGCAATCCGACCTGTCCACACGGAATTCGGCTGCCCGCGCGTTTTTAGGGCTATTTGTCATCATGGATCGACGATGGCGTGGCATGTCGGTGACGAGCTACACGAACTCGAGGCTCGTCTCGACCCTCGACTGCTGCAGTCGCTCGACATGGTCGCCCCCGGCACCCCGCTGCGCGAGGGCATCGACAACATCATCCACGCTCGCACGGGCGGGCTGATCCTCATCGCCGAGCCGGAGGAGGTTTCGTTCCTCTTCAGTGGCGGAATCAGGCTCGACATCGACTACACGCCCGCCCTGCTCTACCAGGTGGCGAAGATGGACGGGGCCATCGTCCTCGATCCGCGAGCCACCAAGATCCACTGGGCGAACGTCCAGCTGATGCCGGATCCGACGATCCTCTCGATGGAGACCGGAACCCGGCACCGTACCGCCGAGCGCGTCTCCAAGCAGACCAAGGCGCTCGTGATCGCGATCTCGCAGCGGCGTGACGTGGTCTCGCTGTACGTGGAGGGGATGAAGTACATCCTGCAAGAGATCCCCCAGGTGCTGTCGAAGGCCAATCAGGGCCTTGCGACGCTCGAGAAGTACCGCGCCCGGCTCGACCAGGTCTCGGCGCGCCTGACCGGCCTCGAGCTCCTCGGGGGCTCCACGCTCCACGACGTGCTCTCGACCCTCCAGCGCGCCGAGCTGGTCTCGCGCATGGGAGCCGAGGTGGAGCGGTACATCATCGAGCTGGGGACCGAGGGCCGCCTGATCGAGATGCAGCTCGAGGAGACGGTCGTGGGCGTCATGGGCGAGCGGGTCGCTCTGGTCCGGGACTACAGCACGGCCGAGTCCGACGAGGGGGTGGACACCATCCTCCAGGAGCTCGCCACCCTCCCGCACCAGGAGCTGCTGGACTTCGGCCGCCTCGCGGAGCTTCTGGGCTACGACCGCAAGACCAGCACGATCGACTTCACGGTCTCGCCCCGGGGCTACCGGGCGCTCTCCCGCATCCCGAGGCTGCCTCGCCTGGTCGTGCAGAAGGTCGTCCAACGCTTCGGCGATCTCGATGCGATCGTCAACGCGACCGAGGACGAGCTCGCCTCCGTCGACGGGGTGGGGCCGGCCCGGGCGCGGGAGGTACGGGAGGGGCTTCGCAGCTTGCAAGAGGTCGACATGGTCGACCGTTATCCATGAGGCAATCGGCCGATTCCCCGGCCATCCACATCTAAGGAGGACGACATTCCAGAGCTAGCTACTGCGGACGACGCAATCGACGTCGAGGACGAGCTCGGCCCCGTCGAGTGCACCTTTGGGGAGGGCGACAACGTCGTCTACCCGCACCACGGGGCCGGCGTGGTGATGAAGAAGGAGACCAAGGATCTCCTGGGTGAGAAGCGGGACTACCTGACCATCAAGATCCTGCACAACGACATGACCGTCATGGTGCCCTGCGAGAACGCCCACCAGGCGGGACTGCGACGGGTGATCGCGGGCGAAGAGGTAAACAAGGTGATCAAGGTCCTGACCGGCGAGGTCTCCGACATGCCGAAGAACTGGAATCGCCGCTTCAAGCACAACCGCGAGAAGATCAAGACCGGCGATGTCTTCGAGCTCGCCGAGGTGGTCCGCAACCTCGCCATTCGCGAGTGGGAGAAGGGCCTCTCCACCGGGGAGAAGCAGATGTACACCCGGGCGAAGAAGATCCTTGCCTCCGAGTTCATGTACGCGCTCGGCAAGGACGAGGACGGAGCCGAGGCCTACCTCGACGATCTGCTGGAGGAGCGCTTCGGCGCCAAGGCGAAGGCGACTGCCTAGCAAGCCAGCGGCATCAGCGGTCATCGCGGCCGCCGGCTCCGGCGAGAGGCTGGGGGCCGGCGGCCCGAAGGCCTTCGTTCCACTCGGAGGGCGCCCGCTCCTGGAGTGGTCGCTCGACGCCTTCTCCGAGGCTGGGAGGGTGGGGGCCGTCGTCGTTGCGGTGCCTGCTGGCAGCGAGGACGAGATCGGCCGCGAGGCTGTCGCGGTGGCGGGCGGGGCCAGCCGCTCCGAGTCGGTTGCCGCGGGGCTGCGGCGAGTGGAGACCGAGCTCGTGGCCGTCCACGATGCCGCCCGGCCGCTCGTGACACCGGACCTGATCGACGCACTCATCGAGCGGCTGCTGTCGAGTCCCGATGCAGCCGCGGTGATCGCGGCGTCACCGCTGACCGACACCGTCAAGCGCACCGACGAGCCGCGTTCCTCAGCGGGCGATTCGCCGCCGGTCGCGGAGACGGTCAGCCGCGATCACCTGTGGGCGGCCCAGACGCCACAGGTGTTCCGCACGGCCGCGCTGCGCGACGCTCTGGCCGCGGACACCGCCGCGCTCGCCGCGGCCACCGACGACGCGATGCTGATCGAGCGGGCGGGCGGCCAGGTCCTGATCCACCAGTCTCCGCCCGAGAACGTCAAGGTGACGACGCCACTGGACCTGAGAATCGCGGAGGTGCTTCTGAGCGAACGGGGCCACCGAGCATCGGGTTCGTCACGCCGGGCGTGACGAAGACCCGGAACGATCGGCCGCGCCTCAATGGACCGTGCCGAACGTCTTGCTCCCCAGATAGCGGCGGCCGCACTTCGGGCATTTGCGAAGGATGATCTGGCCGCCCTGGCCGCACTGCCGGCAGGTTCGCCTGGGGGGCGGGACGATCTGCTTGGCCATACCGGCGATCGTAGACTGCGGCGCGGTTCGGCACCCGCCTATCATGCGAATCCGGCGGGGCGCGCAATCGGAGCGATCGTAGGAGGACCGGGTGGAGTCCTGGACGCGGCGCGTCATCAAGAATCGCAAGAAGATCATCGTCGCGTGGGTCGTGCTGCTCGTTGCCGGCGGTTGGGGGGCCGTACTCCTCACCGGCGCGCCCGCGTTCGGCGTCGACTTCATCGACCGCGCCTATGGCGCGTTCCCGTGGCTCGTGGTCGCCGTCCTGGCGCTCTCCTACCTGCTGCTGCTGCGCGCGTTCCGCTCGATCTTCCTGCCGGTTAAGGCGGTGCTCATGAACATCCTGTCGGTCAGCGCCACCTACGGCGTCCTCGTCCTGGTCTTCGAGAAGGGTTTGCACTCGTCGGTCGGACTGCAGGGCTCGCCTCAGGTCGAGGCCTGGATCCCGATCTTCCTGTTCGCGATGCTGTTCGGCCTGTCGATGGACTACGAGGTGTTCCTGCTCTCCCGGATGCGGGAGGAGTGGGACGCCCACCACGACAACGAGCGTGCGGTTGCGCACGGGCTCGAGATGACCGGGCGAATAATCACGGCCGCCGCGATCGTCATGATCGCCGCGTTTTCGGGGTTCACTGCCGGCTCGTTCGTCGGGCTTCAACAGTTCGGGTTGGGCCTCTCCGTGGCGATCTTCCTCGACGCGACCGTGGTCCGGGCGATACTCGTGCCCGCCGTGATGAAGCTCCTCGGCGACTGGAACTGGTACCTACCGGACGGAGTGCGACGAGCGCTGCGCCTGGCGCCGTCGAAGCCCGCCACCCAGGCGGGCCGGGGGGACTAGTCCCGTGGCACCGACACCCGAGCGTGGCGACCCGGCCTCGGAGGCCCGCGACGCCACCCGGCGCACGCATCTCGCGAACGAGCGGACCTATCTGGCGTGGTGGCGTACCGGGCTCACGGCCCTCGCCGTCAGCCTGGCAATCGGCCGGATCGTCCCCGAGCTCACCGGCGGCACATCGTGGCCGTACGTGACGCTCGGTGCGGGCTACGCCCTGCTGGGGATCGCGTTCGTCGGCTATGCCGGGCGGCGTCAGAGCACGGTGGCGCGTGCGGTGGCGCGAGGGGAATGGGCGGACGTCGACTCGCGATTCCTGACATTGCTCGCCGCGATCGGGCTCGCTCTCGCCGTTGCCACCCTGGCCGTGGTGGTCGCGCAGCCTTAGCCAGCGGCCTGGACAGAGGTCACCGTACGTGGTCACGGACCCTCCGACACCGAGGCGCGCGGTGCAGCACCTCCCGCGCCGCGGCGAGTCGATCACGGGCTCAAGAGAACCCACACCAGGGCGATCGCAAAGCCGATCTGCCCGAAGGCGAGAGCGGTGCCGAAGTTCGCGGCTCCCAGGGCGGCCGCGACCGCGCTCGCCGCCGCGAACGCCCCGAGCACGACTGCCAGGTCCCGCGCCGTCCTACGCACTGTCGGGTGACTTGTTGGTCGCGCTGCCGATGCGCCTCGAGCGGCCGATCGGCAGCCCGGCCGCGACCCTCGACTCGTCGTGCAGGTGGGCGCGGCGCCGCCGCATGTAGAGGCGGCGCTGGATGAAGAGCGTGCCGATCCCGGCAAGCGTGATCGCCGAGAGGTTGAGCGTCAGCTGCTCGATCGCGCCGATCCAGTCGCTCCAGTCGCCGAGGGCGGCCGCCAGCCCGATATTGGCGGCGGCCGGGATCGTCGTGACCGAGATCAGAACGCCGATCAACGCTCCCGACTTCGCCGAGGTGAGCGACAGCACGCCGGCCGTCCCGGCGAGATAGGCGACGATCAAGCTCCACTGGTCGGGGCTCGCGATGAACTGGGTGAACGGGTGCGACTCCGAGTAGTCGCTGGGCACGAGACCGACGCCGTTCAGGGTGAGCACCGCGAGAAAGGTCACCGTGATGCCGACCGGGAACCCGACCGCCAGCGCTTGAAGCGACCGCTTGAAGAGGTCACGGCGCTTCTCGACCGCGGCGACGCAGATCCCGGCGATGGGGCCGAACTCGGGCCCGACGATCATGGCGCCGATGATCAGGACGATCTGATCGGTGAGGATCCCCACCATGGCGATGAGCATCGCGAGCACCATGAAGGCGAGGAAGCTCGCGGAGAGCTCGACGTTCTCCGACGTCCGGGATTCGACCTCCTCCCACACGACCGCATCCGAGGGCAGGCCGGCGGCGGCCTTCTCGGCGGCGACCGCGGCGCTGGAGATCTGCGAGTCGATGATCTCCATCGAGATCGACCCCTCCGTGTCGATGTCCAGCTCGCGAAGGTCGGAGATGATCACGCTCGCGTCCTCGCGCGCGACGTCGCACAGGATCAGGTCCCCCTCCGGCCGCTGCGCTACCCGCTCCAGGTAGACGACGTTGCAGACCGACCGCGCGCCCTTGAGCAGATCGAGCGCGTGCTCGGACTGGTAACTCGGCACCACGATCCGCAGGTGGACCATTCGGTGGTTAGCGTACAGACGCGATGCTGACCGACTATCACGTGCACCTGCGGCCGGATGACCTGGACGCGGACGCCGACGAGTACTTCACGCAGCGCAACGTCGACCGCTATCTCGAGGCGGCCGAGCGGGCGGGGATCGAGGAGCTCGGCGTCTCCGAGCACGTGTACCGCTTCCGCCAGTCGCTCCAGGTGTGGGACCATCCGTTCTGGGTGGAGAACGCCCGCGACGATCTCGATGCCTACCGCGACTTCGTGCGGACGACGCCGCTGAGGCTCGGCGTCGAGATGGACTACGTGCCCGGACGCGAGGACCGGATCGCGAGCCTCCTCGACGCGCGCGATTTCGATTACGTCATCGGCTCGGTCCACTTCATCGGGGATCGGGCGGTCGACCATGCGGGATGGGATGCATGGGAGGCCCACGGTGACGCGGACGCCGTCTGGGGCCGGTACTTCGAGACCCTGGCGGAGGCTGCGCGCAGCGGCCTCTTCGACGTCATCGCCCACCCGGATCTCGTCAAGGTCTGGGGGCGTGCCCGCCCGCTTCCGGATCGCGATCGTCGCTTCTACTACGAGCCGGCCGTCGAGGCGATCGGCGAGAGCGGCGTCGCCGTCGAGGTGTCGACGGCGGGCCTGCGAAAGCGGGTGGCGGAGATCTACCCGGCGCCGGCGTTCGCCGCGATGTGCATCGAGGCGGGTGCGGCGTTCAGCCTCTCCTCCGACGCCCACAAGCCCGAGGACGTCGGCTATGGGTACGACCGGGCGCTCGAGGCAATGGACGACTGGGGTGTGCGCGAGATCGCCGTGTTCGACGGTCGCGAGCGGCGGCTCGAGCCCCTTGCCCGCAGCGAGATGACCGCCGGCGGAGGGCCGCCACGATGAGCGCCCAGGTGGGGATCGGGTACGACGTGCATCCGTTCGAGGCCGACCGGCGGTTGGTCCTGGGCGGGGTCCAGGTCCCGCATGATCGCGGCCTCGGTGGGCACTCCGACGCCGACGTGCTGACACACGCGATCATCGACGCGATCATGGGCGCCGCCGGCCTGGGCGACATCGGGACCCTGTTTCCCCCCGACGAGGAGCAGTGGCGCAATGCCGACTCGATCGATCTCCTGACCGTGGCCATGGGCCGGCTCGGCGGGCGGGTCGTGAACGTGGACGCCACGCTGATCTGCGAGGAGCCGAAGATCGGCCCGCACCGCGCCGAGATGGAGCGGACTCTGGGCGAGACGCTCTCGACGCGGGTGACAGTCAAGGCGACCACCAACGAGGGCTTCGGTTGGATCGGGCGCGGCCAGGGGATCGCCTGCATCGCCGTGGCCATGGTCGACCTCGACTAGGCCGTCGAGACGAGCCCGACGCGAATGGAATCGCGTGAGATGACCGGGAGCCTCCTGCAGGATCGCGACTTCCGGCTGGTCGCGGGCTCGGTTGGAGTGTCGGCGCTCGGGGACTGGGTCGCGATCGTCGCGCTCGGCCTCTACATCCAGGAGTCCACCGACTCCGGGATCGCGGTGGCTGCCCTGTGGGTCTGCCTGTTCGGCCCGTCAGTGGCGGTAGCCGGGTACGTGGGGTTGCTCGTCGACCGCCTGGAGGCGACGAGGCTGCTGGCGGCGGTCTCCGTGGTCGGCACCGTGGTCGCGGGCGTGCTCGCGTTCATGACGGCGACGGGCGCGGTGCTGGCGCTGACCGCGTTCCTCGGGGTCGTCTTCGCGGTTTCCCAGCCGGCCGAGTTCGCGCTCGTGCCGCCGCTCGCGGGGACCCGCCGCGTGCAGGAAGCGAACGGTCACGTCGAGACTGCCCGCTACATCGGCTTCGGGCTCGGCCCCGTGCTCGGCGGTTTCCTGTTCGCGATCGGCGGCGTCAAGTTGGCGATGCTGGTCGACGCGGGGACCTTCGCCGCGGTCGCCTGTGCGGCGCTCGCGCTCCGCGTTCGGCGCGACCCGAGTGACCTGGACGCACACGCCGCGGCGCCCCGTGCGCGCGACGGCATCGCATATCTGTTCGGCGACCGGGTGCTGGCCCTGGCGATGATGGTCGCGTTCGGCTCGCTGCTCTTCATGTCCGCGGTCTGGGTGGCAGAGCTGTTCTTCATCGAGGACGTTCTCCGCAAGGGCGACATCGCGTACGGTCTGATGCTGTCGATCTGGACCATCGGCATGGCGCTGGGCGCGCTGCTCCTGCCCAGGCGCGTGGTCGCCGGTGCGGTGCCGGCGACGGGGCTCGCGGCGGTGGCGGTCCAGGGAAGCGCCCTGGCCCTACCGGCTCTCTGGCTGTCCTTCACGTTCCTCGTCGCCTGCTCGTTCGTAGGCGGGTTGGCGCACGGGTTGAAGAACGTGATGTTCCGGAGCCTGATCCACGTACGCGTGCCGGATCGGCTGCACGGCCGCACGTTCGCGGCCTACAACGGGATCCGCAACTCCGCTGAGCTTGGCGCCTTCGCGGCGGGCGGCTTCCTTGTGGCCGCGATCGGGCCGCGTGGCACGCTCGCCTACGCGGGAGGCCTGTCGGCCCTGGCCGGCCTGGTCGGGATCCTCGCGTTGCTGCGAATGTACAGGGGCTGGGTCCCAACGGGTCCGGTCGGAGTGCGGCTCGACACGGGCGGCGGAAGCGCCGACCCTCCCGGCCCCGCGGCACCCGCCCCCGAGGTCGAGGCGGTGCCCGACGATCGGGCCGATCCTGCGGGCATGGCGGTGGATGTTGGCGCCGCGGAAGATCGGGGTAAATAGAGTAGGCAGGATGGTGGTGCGTTCGTTGGCTTCCAAGCTTTCACCGGATTTCGTGACCGGTCCCATCGACCAGATCAGCCGCCGGATCAAGCTCGGACCCCTTGGCGCCCTCAGGGAGGTGCCCTTCAACGTTAGGGTGCTCGCCGGCGCGGGCGTGATCAGGCCCGTGCGCCCCGACAAGCTCGCCGCGATGGCCATGCTGCTCTCGCGCTGGGGCGCCTCGCCGGCGGCCGGGATCGCCGGCGCCGCGGTCAACCACCCCCACGCGCCTATGATCGAGGACGAGGCCGGGACGCTTACGTTCGCCGAGGTCCACGCGCGCTCGAACGCGATCGCCCGCGGGCTCGCGGACGGTGGCGTGGGCGAGGGTGATGGCGTGGCCGTCATGTGCCGAAACCACCGCGGCTTCATCGAGGCGACGCTGGCGGCCTCGAAGCTCGGCGCCAACGGCCTGTACATGAACACCGCCTTCTCCGGACCGCAGCTCGCCGACGTCATCGAGCGCGAGAAGCCGGAGGCGCTCGTGTACGACGAGGAGTTCAGCGAGCTGCTGGAGAAGGCGAGCACCGCCGGCAAGGAGATCGGCCTCAGCCGGTTCGTCGCCTGGAGCGAGGACAAGGACCCGGCCGAGAAGGGCGACAGGACCCTGGCCGAGCTGATCGAGGCGAACAGCGACGACGACCTGGATCCTCCGGAGGAGTCCAGCCGCTTCGTGATCCTCACCTCGGGCACGACCGGGACGCCGAAGGGCGCCCAGCGCGCCCAGCCGGACACGCTGAGCCCGCTCGCGGCCCTCTTCGCCAGGATCCCGCTTCGCGCCCGCGAGCGAACGATGATCGCGGCGCCGTTGTTCCACTCCTGGGGGTTCGCGCACTTCGTCCTGGGCCTCGCGCTCAACTCCACGTACGTGCTGCGCCGCAAGTTCGACCCCGAGGAGACGCTGCGGGCGACTCGGGAGAGCGGTGCGACGGCGCTGATCGTCGTTCCGGTGATGATGCAGCGGATCATGGAGGTGCCCGAGGAGACGCTCGACGAGTACGACCTGCCGAACCTCCGGGTCACCGCCGCGAGCGGCTCGGCGTTGCCCGGCGAGCTGGCGACGAAGTGGATGGACAGGTTCGGGGAAAACGTCTACAACCTCTACGGCTCCACGGAGGTCGCCTGGGCCACGATCGCCACGCCCGAGGACCTTCGTGCGGCCCCGGGTACCGCCGGACGCCCGCCCCGGGGCACGATCGTGCGAATCGTCGACGAGGACGGCAACGACGTCGAGCCGGGCACGACCGGTCGTCTCTTCGTCGGGAACGAGATGGCCTTCGAGGGCTATACCGGCGGGGGCGGCAAGGACCAACTCGGCGGTCTGCTCTCCTCGGGCGACGTGGGGCACTTCGACGACGACGGGCGGCTCTTCATCGACGGCCGCGACGACGAGATGATCGTCTCTGGCGGCGAGAACGTCTTCCCGCGCGAGGTCGAGGACCTCCTCGCCGACCATGAGCAGGTCAAGGAGGTCGCCGTGATCGGGGTCGACGACGAGCAGTTCGGGCAGCGGCTGAAGGCGTTCGTCGTGCCCTGCGACGGCACCGAGCCCAGCGAGGACGAGATCAAGGGCTACGTCAAGTCGAATCTCGCCCGATACAAGGTCCCCCGGGAAGTGGAGTTCCTCGACTCGCTGCCGCGCAACGCCACCGGCAAGATCCTGAAGCGCGAGCTCGCCTGAGCGCCCGCCCCCGAGCCTCCCGCCCACAGCGCACAGGGCCGTTTTTTCTCGTGACGTGCCGGGTAGGCGCACAACAGGTCGACAGCGAGAAACAGGAGGTGAGTCGCATGCCACCGCGTGGTGTGAAGAAGGGTACGAAGCGAGCCCGCCAGTACGAGCACGTGAAGCGCGGCGAGAAGCAGCAGGGCCGCTCGGAGGGTCGAGCGAAGGAGATCGCGGCGCGCACGGTTCAGAAGGAGCGCGCGCGGTCGGGCGAGTCGAGCCGGCGTTCCCGTAGCTCGGTCCGGGACATGTCCTCGAGCCGGCGCGGCGGGAGGCGATCCGGCAGCGGTGGCGGCGGCAGGACGCGCGACCAGCTCTACAACGATGCCAAGAAGCTCAACATCAGCGGGCGCTCGCAGATGAACAAGCGCCAGCTGCTGGCGGCCGTCAACCGCAAAGGCGGTAGCTGACGCTACCGGGAGACGCCTACGGAGACGCGGCTCGTTCGCGCTCGCGGGCGGCCGCCTCCGCACGCAGCTGCTCGTGCTCGACCTGGCGCTTCAGCTGCTGGAGCGAGCGCCGCAGGTGGCCGCCCAGCTGGGGCGCGGCGAAGAGCTCGGCGATCCACCCCGGAATGCCCGACCCGGCGACCCCGTAGGCGAAGCGCAGCTCCACCCTGGTGCGCCCGTCGGGCAGCTCCCGTAGGCGCCACCGGCCGCGCTGGTCAACGCCCGTGACCGAGCTCCAGGCCATGTCGCGCTCGTCCTTCCACTCCACGATCTCGATCAGGCCGCCGATCTCGGCGGATCCGACCCGGATCAGCATCCGGTAGCGGGCGCCGAGGCCGCTCCGGTGCTCCCCCGCCACCTCCCACCGCGTGATTCCGGACATGAAGTGCAGGTAGTTGGACGGCTCGGCGAGATAGTCCCAGACGAGCTTCGGGGGTGCCGAGATGACGATCGACTCGTTGAGCCTCATCCCAGGCGCCTCAGCCGACCACGGGAATGCGACGCTCGGCCGCGAGCGTGTCGAGCGTCGCCTGCATGACCCGCGTGATGTGGTCGTAGACCTCGTTCAGGTCCGGCTCGTCGCCGAACTGCTCGCGAACGTGGATGGGCTCGAGCACCTCCACGGTGATCTTGGCCGGTAGGGGGATGTGGCCCAGGAAATCGCCCAGGTTCAGGCCCCAGGGCGCCGCGATCGAGATCGGAAGCACCTTCAGCCTGAAGAGCCGGTCGAGTTGCAGGAGCTGGGCGAGCCATGCCCCGCGGCTGAGAAAGAGCGCGGTCTCCTGGCCGCCGATCGCGACGACCGGGACGATCGGGACGCCGGCGTCGAGCGCCAAGCGGATGAAACCCTTGCGGCCGGCGAAATCCACTCGATTTCGCTCCCAGCTCGGGCGGTGCACCTCCCAGTCGCCGCCGGGGTAGACGAGGAGCGCGGCCCCGGAGTCCAGGGCGGCGCGAGAGTTCTCGTGCGAGGCGGCCACCGTCCCGCCGCTTCGCAGGAGGCGGGCGTACGGCGAAGCCATTACGAGGTTGTGGGCAAGCTGGTGAAAGTGTCGTTCCACCCCGAAGTAGGTCGAGAAGGCGAGGGTGAGGACGAACGTGTCGGGGGTCATGTTGCCGCCGGAGTGGTTGCCCACCATCAGCACGGGCCCCTCCTCCGGGATGTTGCCGAGGTCGCGGACCTCGCCGCGAAACCAGAAGCTCGAGATCAGCCACAGCAGCGGAAGCTGCTCCCGGAGGTGATCGGGATCGCGATCGTCGAGATCCGCCGACAGGCGGTTGCGCAGCTCGTGCGCCGCGCGGGATGCGGCGCCGGCCGAGGCGTCCCGCCCCGCCTCGGCAAGCGCTCCAGCCAGGCGCCGGCCAGCGCGGGTGAACTCGCCGGTCGCCTTCGCCAGCCCGCCGCCGACCCGCCCGATGTCGCCGATCGATCCCAGCCGACCGCGCAGGGACCCGTCGGCCCCTCCGCCGTTTTGCTTCGCGCGCTCGGAGATCGTCTGCTCGTCGGCCATCGGAGGCCGATTCTACGGGGAGCCGTGGGTGCGGCTCAGCTAGTGGTACCTCTCACAACGTCTGACCGGAAATGACGAACGTCATGAGAGGCACCACTAGGCCGCGCGGCGTGAGGTCGTCTCGGCCATCGCGGCGATCTGGTCGCGGATGAGTCCGTTGGTGCGTTCGGCCAGCTCGACCTGCGGTACGTGGCCGCACTCCGGCAGCACGACCTGGCGCGAGGTGGGCAGTGCATCGGCCACGTGTCGCGAGAACGCCGCCGGAACCAGTCGGTCCTGCTCTCCCCACACGAAGAGGGATGGCGGCCGGAGCTCCGCCAGCCGCGTCCAGAGGCCTCGCTTGCCATGCGGCGCGTCCAGGTAGATGTTGCGGAGGGCGGCAAAGAAGGCGATTCGCGCGGTGCGCGACCGATAGGTGCGGCAGAACTCGTCGGCGGCGACGTCGGCGGCGGCCGGGTCGAGGCGCTCCGGTCGGGCGAACAGGCCCCAGAAGTAGGCTCGCACGCGCGCCGCGCGGATCGGGTGGGGGATCGCGGCCAGCTCCGGCCGCACCAGCTTGACCAGTGGGACCAGCTCGCGGCGCTTGCGGAACGCGAGCGCGGGCGCGAGCAGGCTCACGGTGAGCGCCCGGTCGGGATCGGCGAGCGCGACCTCCAGGGCGATTCTGCCGCCCATGGAGTTGCCCACGAGATGGGCCCGGTCGAGGCCCATGGCGTCCATGTACCCGAGCACCGCCCGTGAGAAGTAGCGCGAGTCGTAGCCCGCTCGTGCGGGCTTCGACGACGCGCCGAAACCCGGCAGGTCGATCGCGTGGACGGTGTGGTCGGGCGTCAGGGCGGAGACGGTCTGGAAGAACGACGCCTTGTTGGAGCCGAGCCCGTGCAGGCAGATCACGTGCTCCGTCCCCTCGCCGGAGACGAGGCTGCGGACCTTCGCCCCCGGGATCTCCACGTCGGTCACGCGCAGGAGCGGAGGACGGTCGCCGGGCAGGCGGAACAGGCCCTCGAAGCCGAGCGCCAGATCGAGGTCGCCGCGGGCGTAGAGGCGACGCTGGGCGAAGGCGTCGAGCCCGGAAAGGCGCCCTTCGCGAAGGCCGATCCAGGTCGCGGCGTCGCTTCCGATCACGACGTCCGGATCCCGGGTGGGCGAGGGCCTGACCTGGCAGCGCTCCCCGCACGCCCGCACCTCCCAGGTGCGCCCCACGTCGCCGAGGCGCACCTGGAACGTGGCATCGAAGTCCGCGTCCGCCCCCTGGTAGCGGGACGGCAGGGACCGGAAGGCCTCCTCCACGCGGCGGACCCGCTGCCCGTGGAGTGAGATGCTCGGTCCGCCGGTGGCGTGCCCCGACGGAGCCCGCCTTCGCGTTCCCTCACTCATCGACGCGCGGGACGTTATCCGTCGCGGTGGTCGCAAGAGCATTCCGCCCCGCTGCCTTCCCGCAAATAGCATCAACTATCCATGCGCGAGGTGCGGATCACGGACACGTTGAGCGGTGAGGCGCGGGCCCTCGCCCCACGGGACCCGCCGAATGTGGGCATCTACGCCTGCGGCCCCACGGTGTATTCGCGTGTTCACGTCGGCAACGCGCGCCCGTTCGTCATCTCGATCCTGCTGCGCCGGCTGCTTCGCCGGCTCGGCTACGACCCTCGGCTTGTGATCAACGTCACCGACATCAACGACAAGATCTATGCGGCGGCCCGTGAGGCGGGTGCGACCTCGGACCGCTTCGCGGCGGAGATGACACGGGCGTACGTGGAGGACACGGACCGCCTTGGCCTGGGGCGCCCCGATGCCGAACCGCTCGCCTCGGGCACGATGCCCGAGATCGTCGAGCTGATCGAGGCGCTGATCGCCTCCGGCCACGCGTACGAGAGCGGGGGGGACGTTTACTTCCGGGTCCGGAGCTTCCCGGCCTACGGCAAGCTCTCCAATCGCGATCCGGAGGAGATGGACCAGGGGGAGGAGGCGGGCACGGCGAGCCTCAAGGAGGATCCCCTCGACTTCGCCCTGTGGAAGGCCCGCAAGCCCGACGAGGACACCGGCTGGCCGTCGCCGTGGGGCGAGGGACGGCCGGGCTGGCACATCGAGTGCTCGGCGATGGGCGAGAAGATCCTCGGCGCCGACTTCGACATCCACAGCGGCGGGGTGGACCTGATCTTTCCCCACCACGAGAACGAGATCGCCCAGACCGAGGCCGCGCGTGGGGTGCCGCTGGCGCGCCTGTGGATGCACAACGGGATGGTCCGGATGGCCGACGAGAAGATGTCGAAGTCGGTCGGCAACATCTTCCAGCTCTCCGAGGCGTTGGACCGCTACGGCCGCGACGCGGTGGTGGCCTACCTGATCTCGGGGCACTACCGTCAGCCGCTCGAGTTCTCCGACCGGGCGCTTGCCGAGGCCGAGGCGCGGGTGAACCGGATCCGCAACTTCGCGCTCGAGCTGCCGCAGGACGACGGCGACGCGGAGCCCGACGCCGCGGCCACGGCATGGCGGGCGGACTTCCTGGACGCCCTGGCCGACGACTTCAACACGCCCCGGGCGCTGGCGATCCTCTCCGACCTGATCTCTGAGGGCAACCGGCGCGAGCTTCCGGGCGCCAGGGCGGCGCTGGAGGAGATGCTGCCGCTGCTGGGGCTGGAGCCGTTGCTGGCGCCCCCCGAGGCGGCGGACCCCGAGGCGGAGCGGCTGCTCGCCGCGCGCGAGGAGGCGCGGGCGGCTCGCGACTTCGAGCGCGCGGACCGGCTGCGCGAGGAGCTCGCCGAGCGCGGCTACGAGGTGCGCGACACGCCCGGCGGCGCCCGGCTCGTCCGGCGTGAGGGCGGCTGATCGGGTGTCGGCGAAGGGAGAGGGCAGGAGCGAGGTCGTGTACGGGCGCCGTCCGGTCGCCGAGGCCCAACGGGGACGTCGGCGGGTGCACCGGGTGTGGACGGGATCCGACCTCCCGCCGCCGGAGCTCACCCGCCTGGCCGGCTCGCCTGATCACCAGGGGATGGTCGCGGAGGTCGACCCGTATCCCTACGCGGACCCGAGGGCGCTGCTTGCGCCGCCCGACGGGCTGCTGGTGGCGCTCGATCAGATCCAGGACCCGCGGAACCTCGGAGCCGTGTGCCGCTCGGCGGAGGCCGCGGGGGCGGCGGGGGTGGTCATCCCGTCACGGCGATCCGCCGCGGTCACGGCGGCCGCCTGCAAGGCGTCTGCCGGCGCCGTCGAGCACCTTCCGGTAGCGCGGGTGCCGAATCTCGCCGATTGGCTGGGGCTGGCCAAGGAGGCCGGCGCGTGGGTGTACGGCGCGCGGTCCGGTGCTGCCACGCCGTACGCGAGCGCCGACCTGACCGGCAAGGTCGTCCTGGTATTGGGCAGCGAGGGGGGAGGCCTGCGCCGGCGGGTGGCGGAGAGCTGCGATCTCCTCGTCTCGATCCCCATCCGCGGCAGCGTCCAGTCGCTGAACGTCTCGGCCGCCGCGGCGGTGCTGCTGTTCGAGGCGGCCAGGCAGCGGGACGGCGGGAACGGGTAGCAGGAGCCGCGGACGGAAGCCCGCATTCTGCAACCGATCTTGCGCGCCGGGGCGAGCGGGTTGACAGAAGAATGTCCAGGCGGTTAGAGTCACGCACATAAGGGTTAACTAAAGGTCGAGCTTAGGCCTGCCGATAACCCTTCAAAGGAGAGGGCGCCCAGGGGAGGTACGGGCGCCACCGGTTCCCAATCCAATAGGAGGAAACCTGTGGCCGTACCGACCCCTACGCAAGATCTGGCTGCCGTTGCGCCCGCCGCCCAGGCCGCGACAGCCCGCCGTTCCGAAGCTCAACCTGAGCTTGAGGATTCGTATCTGGTCGCGCTCGCAAAGCGCGGCAGTCCGGACGCCTACGACCGGATCGTCAAGCGCTACCGGGGCTTCGTGCGTCTCAAGGCGTCGTCCTACTTCCTGCTCGGCGGGGACCCGGACGACCTGATCCAGGAGGGCCTGCTGGGCCTCTACAAGGCGATCCGCGATTTCCGGTCCGACCGCGAATCGAGCTTCCGGAACTTCGCGGAGCTTTGCATCACGCGCCAGATCATCACCGCCGTGAAGACCGCCAGCCGCAACAAGCACGCACCGCTGAACCAGTACGTGTCGTTCGCCCAGGCGCCGGCCGGCGCATCGGAGTCAGAGACGACCCTCGAGGAGGTCCTGCCGGGCCCCGGGAGCGAGGACCCGTCGGAGCGGGTGATCGCGACCGAGGAGCTCCAGAGCCTGGTCTCGTGCCTGTCGAGCGTCCTGTCGGAGCTCGAGAGCCAGGTCCTGAGCCGCTACCTCGACGGCCACTCCTACGAGCGGATCGGCGAGCGGCTCGAGTGCGACACGAAGACGGTCGACAATGCCCTGCAGCGGGTGAAGCGCAAGGTGAGCCTGCACCTGGCCTCGCGCGAAGCGACGTTCTAGCGGCCCTCCCCGCGATCGAAGGGTTCGTTTGGCGGGCTCAGCCCGACAAATGCACCACTCGGAGTCCAGCGAGGCGAATCTATGCTGTGCGGGGACTGAGTTGCCCGCCTAGCTCAATTGGCAGAGCACCTCACTTGTAATGAGGAGATTCCCGGTTCGAGTCCGGGGGCGGGCTCTGGAGATGGCCGAGCGCGACTTCACCTGGCGTGATGCCGAGCGGACGATCGTGTTTCGCCCCGGGGCGCTGGCGGAGTCGTCGGAGATCCTCGCCGACGGGGTCTGGGAGCGCTTCGAGCTCCTGACCACGACCCGCGCTCTCGGCGCCGCTCCGTTGGAGCTCGCCGAGCGGGCCGCGAGCGTCCACCAGGTCGGGCCCGGCGAGGTGCCTCACGTCGCTGCGGCGATCATCGAGTCGGTGCGGAACCCGACGCTGGTGGCGCTCGGGGGTGGGCGCGTGATCGACGTCGCCAAGGCGATCGCCGCCGTGCGCGGCGGGCTCGTCTGCGCGATCCCGACCACGCTCTCGGGAGCCGAGATGACGCGCATACACCGACTCCCCGCCGGGCGCGAGCCCTACGCGCGGCGCCGCGTCCGCCCCTCGCTCGTGATCGCCGATCCGTTCGAGATGACCACCCTGGACGACCGGAGCCTGCGTGCCAGCGCGATGAACGCTCTCGCGCACGGGGCCGAGGCGCTCTACGTGCCGCTCGCCAACCCCGTGGCCTCGCTGGCGGCGCTGCGCGGCGCCGAGCTCATGGCGACCGCCCTCGACGAGGAGCCCGGGGCGCGGGACCGGGGGGCGCTGGGGCTCGGGTCGCTCCTCTGTGCCTACGCGCTCGACACCACGGGATACGCGCTGCACCACGTCGTCTGCCAGACGCTCGTGCGGACCGTTGGTACGCCCCACGCCGAGACCAACGCGACGATGCTCCCCCGGACGATGGAGATGATGCGCTCTCGGGTGCCGGAGGAGATCGCGGCGTTGGCCCATGCGCTGGGATCGGAGCCGGCCGAGATCCGCCGCCGGATCGAGTCCCTCGGAGGGGGGACGCGGCGGCTCCGTGACCTCGGCGGCAACGAGCATCGCCTGCAAGCGGCCCGCAAGGCGATGCTGGAGCGCACCGAGCTCGCGAACACGCCCGACCCACCCGGTCCCGAGGAGCTGCGTCGCCTCCTCGAGGAAGCCTGGTAGGTCTCGCAGGCCACGGTGCGATCGCGAGCCCTTCTGCGTGTAAGTAACGCAGGGTGCGCGAGCGTGTAGGCATGGGCATGGACGAGGGCTCCCGCAGGTCGGCGCCGCCGCGCTCCGATCGCGTGATCAGCGAGGAGCGGTTTCGGCGCTACCACGAGTACGCTCGCCGGCACGGGGTCAACCGGCTGATCTACACGGCCGCGCGGGCCATGCTCCAACCCGCGTTTTGGATCTGGCTGCGGCTGTCGAAGACCGGCCGCGAGCATTTCCGCGGCATCGAAGGCGGGCTGATCGTCGCGTCGAATCACCGGAGCTTCCTGGACCCGTTCGTGATCGGCGCGTCGCTTCCATGGCGGCGCCCGATGCAGTACGTCGCCAAGGTCGAGCTCTTCGAGCGCCGATGGCAGGGGTGGATCCTCTCGCGCGTCGGTGCCTTCCCCATCCGGCGAGGGCAGTCCGACGAGACCGCGATGGAAACCGCTGCCGTCGTCCTCGACCGCAGTGGGACGATCTGCATCTTCCCGGAGGGCACGCGCATCCGGTCCGGCTCGCTCGCCACACCGCGCCGCGGCGTCGGGCGCCTGGCGCTGGAGACGGGCGCTTCGGTCGTGCCGGTCGCGGTTCATGGCTCCGAGCGCGTTCGCCGCGGCGTGCGCATCCGGCCACGCAAGGTGAAGCTCCGCGTGGGGCGCCCGATGAGGTTCCCGCGCACCGAGCACCCGTCGCCCGGGCTCGCCGCGACCGTCACGGCTCGCATCTGGCCGAACATCGAGCTGCAGTGGGAGTGGCTTGGCGGGCTGCCGCCGCTTCGCAAGGCGGCCGTGATCGGCGCCGGGAGCTGGGGAACCGCGATGGCGGTGCTCCTCGCGCGTGGCGGCCTCGACGTCCAGCTCGGCACCCGCTCGGAGGACAAGGCGGCCGGGATTGCCGCCAAGCGCGAGAACCATCGCTACCTGCCGGGCGTGCCGCTGCCCGAGAACGTGTCGGTCAGGCGCGCGGCCGATATCGAGCTCGCCGGGGTGGACCTCGTATGCCTCGCGGTCCCCTCCGTGGCCCTGCCGGCGGTCGTCGGCGGACTCGGGGATCGCGTGGGCTCGCGCGCGGCCGTGCTGATGCTTACCAAGGGCCTGGTCCAGCCGCTCGGACAGCTCCCCAGCGAGTACGTGGGCGAGCGGATCCGCTCCCGGGCGATCGCGTCGCTGGGCGGACCGGCCCACGCCCGCGAGGCGGCGGCCGGGATGGCCGCGCTGGTGCTCGGCACGGCCGACGACGATCTGCGCGCGCAGCTCGGGGAGGTCTTCGATCGCGCCGGGCTGGTCTGCGAGCGAAACGACGACGTCGCGGGGGTGGAGATGGCCGGCGTCGCGAAGAACGCGGCCGCGCTGGCCGCGGCCGCGGCGGAGTCGCACGGTCTGAACGCGGCCGGCATCGCGGCCGCCACAATCTGGCGCGAATGCGTCGAGTACGCCCTGGCGCGAGGGGCGCGACTGGAGACCTTCACGGGCCTCGCCGGGGTGGGCGATCTGACGGCCACCGTGCTGGCTCCGGGCAGCCGCAACCGCAGGGCCGGTGAGTTGCTGGGCTCGGGGATGCCGGCCGATCAGATCCCGGGCAAGATCGGTCAGGCGTCGGAGGGCCTGGACTCGGCGCCGCTGATCGCCGAATCGGTCGCCCGGGCAGGAATCGTCGCGCCCGGCCTGGAGGGCCTCTCGGCCCTGATCCGGGGCGACATCGACCCGGGCGAGTGGGTGGCGGGGCTGCGCCGCGCGGAGCGCGCCCGGCGGGCGGCAGCGTAGGGGGACTAGGCTTGGCTCGTGAGCGAGAAGGCGACCGCCGAGGCCTCCAAGGCCGAACTCGATCGGGCCTTCGAGGAGCTCTATCGAGCGCACCTGCGGGACGTGTACTCGTACGCCTACTACCGCGTCGGCAACCATCACGATGCGGAGGACCTCACGGAGCAGGCGTTCCTGCAGGCGTATCGCCACTTCGAGCGGGCGCGCCGGGAGTCCGACGGCCGGCCGCTGCGGCCGTGGCTGATCCGCATCGCGCACAATCTGGCGTCGAACTACCACCGAGACCGGTCCCGGCGGCCCGAGGCGGCGCTGGACGCGATCGAGCCGCCGTCGCACCCCCATGGCACCGAGCAGGTCGTGGAGGGGCGCGAGGAGCTCCGGCTGGTGATGGATCGCCTTCAGCGCCTGTCGGACGACCGCCGCGAGGCGCTGATCATGCGCTTCGCGCTGGGAATGTCGAACCGGGAGATCGCCCGCGCGCTGGGGCGCTCGGACGGCGCGACCAAGGTGCTCCTGCACCGCGCGATCAAGCAGCTGGAGCAGGAGATGGAGGCGGAGGAGTGACCCGATGAGCGACGAGCATCGCGAACCGCTCGAGGCGCTGCTGAGCGACGCCCTGCGACCCATCGACCCGCCCGAGGACCTGGCCACCCGCGTGGAGACGACCCTGACCGCGATCACCGAGCAGGCCGCGGCCGAGCTCTCCAGCTGGGCCGAGGAGCTGTCGGAGGGCGAGCGGGAAGCCCTGCGCGACCCTCGCAACTGGGTGCGCCCGGTCGCCGCGGTCGCCGCCGGGACGCTGGCCGGCGGAGCGCTCGTGGTGGTCGGCATGCGCCGCCGTCGCCGTCCGACGGGCCTTCGCGCCACCGCCGAGAACGTCCTGCGCTCGGTCCGTCCCGACTGAGACCGCGGCGCGAGAGCCGCCGCTCAGGCGGACTTCGAACGGGCGCCCGGGCGGGCGGGGCTGGCCGCGCCGGCGGCGAGCCCGATCACCCCGATGAGCAGGTGCAGCAGGTTGTCGGCGGTGTTCACGGGGACGATGCTCAGGATCGCGTCGCCGCTGCCGGCGATGAACCCCCAGATCGCCACTACCAGGAAGGCGAGACCGATCGCGAGGGCGTACGTTCGCGCCGCGTAGCCCGCGGCCGCCAGCCCCAAAAGCCCCATGGCCAGGTGGAGGACGTTGTGCCAGCCGTTCACGGCGAAGATCCCGAGCGCGTCGTCGACGGTGCCCGGCGACCCGAAGCTGCTGCTGTAGAAGAAGCCGACGATTCCCAGGATGGTGAGCACGGCTCCGGCGACGGTCGCGTAGAGCCTTGCGGGACTCGCCGTCTCCGTCGAGCTGGATGCTCCCATCGGTTCCTCCCGGTCGATGCCGCGACGAGCTCGTCGACGCTGCAGCAGGTCAGGCGGCGAAGCCGCCGCAGGTTACAGAAGGCGGGCCGCCGTGAATATCGTGCCTGGGCCGGACTGATCCGAGTCGGCCCGCCGTTCGTAGCCGATACGGGGCGCCCAGGCCACCGAGTAGATTCACCCGCTGATGGCCGTCTGCTATCGCCATCCCCGGCGGGAGACCAACGTGCAGTGCTCCAACTGCGGTCGACCGATCTGCCCGGATTGCATGACCGTGACGCCGGTGGGGATGCGCTGCCCGGAGTGTGCCCGCGAGCGCACGCAGGTGAAGCGCATCAGCCCGGGCCTGCGCGCAGGCGCAGCTCCGGCGACCTATGCGCTGATCGCCATCAACGTGATCGCGTTCATCGCGGAGATCGGTGGTGGCGCCAGCGTCGGAGGCGGGCGGCGGCTCGGTGTACTTCGACGGCGCGCTCAACGGGCCCGCGGTCGCGGACGGGGACTGGTACCGAATCATGACGGCGGGCTTCCTCCACGCCGGGCTCTGGCACATCGCGTTCAACATGATCGCCCTGTACTTCATCGGTTCGCTGCTCGAGCCGGCGATCGGCACGCCGCGGTTCCTCGCGGTCTACTTCGTCTCGTTGCTGGCGGGCTCCTTCGGCGCCCTGCTGCTGAGCCCGGATGCCTTCACGGTCGGGGCGTCCGGGGCGGTCTTCGGCGTGATGGCGGCCGCGTTCCTCGTCGCCCGCCATCGGGGCGTCGAGCAGATCGCCGCGCAGATCGGGTTCTTCATCATCCTCAACATCCTCTTCACGATCGGCTCGAGCCACATCAGCGCCGGCGCCCACTTCGGCGGCCTCATCGCCGGTGCCCTGTGCGCCCTCCTGATCGTCTACGCCGAGCGCCGGGCACGCCGCCCGGTCTGGCTGGAGGTGCTGGGGATGGCGGCGCTCGGGATGATCAGCGTCGCTGGCGCCTTCGCGGTCGTCTAGCCGCGGACGCCCGAGCCGACCTCCTCGGACAGGTCCCTGAAGCCGAGCCCCCCGGGCGCGGGCACGCAGGTCGGGGTGCAGCAGGTGGCCGAGCAGCTCGACGCCCTCCACCAGCCGGGGGCCGGGGCGGGAGAACGACGAGGCGGCGTCGACGGCGTAGACCGCGTGGGTGTCGAGCCGTTCGAGCTCCGCCCGGTGGTCCAGCGCCTGCTCGGAGGCTTCCTTCGCGTACAGACCGCAGGGCATCGCCACGGCCACGTCGGGCCGGGCGGCGGCGAGCTCGTCCCAGGCGACGACGCACGAGTCACGCCCCGGCTCGCCGGCCACGCTGCGCCCGCCGGCCAGCTCGACCATCTCCGGGACCCAGTGGCCGCCGGCGTAGGGCGGGGCGAGCCACTCCAGAGTGGCAACGCGAGGGCGGGGAGCGCCGCCGACGGCATCCCTGACCTCGTTGAGGCGCCGCTGGAGCTCGCCGCGCAACACCTCGCCGCGCTCGGGCACGCCGGCCGCCTCCGCCAGCCGGACCTGGTCGTCCAGCACCTCGCCGAGGGTCTTCGGATCGAGCGAGATCACCTCGGGCCTCGAGGGCAGCCTTCCGGCGACCTCGCGAACGTCGTCGTAGGACACCGCGCAAACCGCGCACAGCGCCTGCGTGACGATCAGATCCGGACGCACGGCGGCGAGCTCCGGCTCGTCCAGCTCATACAGGGGATCGCCCCGGCCGGTGACCTCGCGGACCATCGCATCGATGTCCTGCGGCGCGAGGCCCTCGGGGATGACGCTGCGGGTAAGGCGGGGCAGCCCGAGCGCCTCGGGCGGGTAGTCGCATTCGTGCGTGACGGCGACCACCTGGTCCCCCAGGCCGAGGGCGAAGAGCGATTCCGTCGCCGAGGGGACGAGGCTCGCGATTCGCATGGGACGACTATGGCACGGCCCACCGGCTAGGAGCGACGCCGTCGCGCTTCTCGTTGAGGTAAGCCACCCATCCTTCCTCACGGCCGCGCTCAGCGAGCGGCAGCCAAGGCACCGGCGAGGTGGAAGATCGGCCGGTCGGGCGCTCGAATTCGATCCAATCTCAGCGGGCGGCAGCTAGTCCACCTGTGAGGGGGAAAATCTGCCGCTCGCTGGGAACGACTAGGCTGGAACCTGAATGGCGGAGCTGCTCAAAGACAACGAGATCGAGTCGCGTCTCGCCGAGGTGGACGGCTGGAGGCGCGAGGGCGACGCGATCGTCAAGTCGTTCAAGAACGACGACTTCGTCGGCTCCGTGCGGTTCGTGGACGCCCTCGTGGAGCCCGCGGAGGACATGGGCCACCATCCGGATCTCTCGATCTCCTGGGACGAGGTCACGGTGTCGATCACCAACCACGCGGCGGGCGGACTCACCGGGAACGACTTCGAGCTCGCCAAGCGAATCGACGGCATCGCCGCCCGCTAGGCGTTCGACGGGAACCAGCGGCTTGATGTGGGCTCCCCCACGCACGCCTGGCGGCACGGCCACGCGCATGGCGGCGTCCGCAGCCGGCTCGCGTAGCGCTGCCACGCCACGCCGCCTGCGGGACTTGCCAGCCGTGCTTGCGCACTCGCCAGTCGCACGCGCGGGGCCCACATCAAGCCTCTACGCTCCCGCCGCGATGCGCATCGTCTGCGTAGTCGGGACGCGCCCGAACATCGTCAAGATGGCGCCCGTCGTGGGGGCGCTTCAGCGGCGCTTCCCTGGGTGGCGGACCGTGACGGTCCACACCGGCCAGCATTACGACAGGCTGATGTCGGAGGTGTTCGTGGAGGAGCTCGGCATGCCGAAGCCAGAGCACGTCCTCGGCGTGGGATCCGGCACGCACGCCGAGCAGATCGCCAGGGTGCTGGAGCGCCTTCGCCCGGTGCTCGCCGTGGAGGAGCCCGACCTCGTCCTGGTCCCCGGCGACGTCAACTCGACGCTCGGCGCGGCGCTGTGCGCGGACAAGCTGGGGATCGCGGTCGGGCACGTCGAGTCCGGCCTGCGCAGCTTCGATCGCTCGATGCCCGAGGAGACGAACCGCATCGCCACCGACCACCTCTCGGCGCTCTGCTTCCTGCACTCGCAGGAGGCGATCGAGAACCTGCGCGCCGAGGAGGTGGGGGAGGAGCGGATGAAGTTCGTCGGCAACACGATGATCGACAGCCTGGTCGCGCTCGAGCCGCGCATCCGGGAGCGCCACGCCGCCGCGTCGCTGGGCGTCGAGCCGGGCACCTACGTCCTCGTCACGCTGCACCGTCCCGCGCTCGTGGACGGGCCGCTGCTGGCGGAGGCGATGTCGGCGCTGTCGGTGGTGGCTCGGGAGCTTCCAGTCGTCTTCCCGGTCCATCCGCGAACGCGGAAGATGCTGGCCGGCGTCGACTACCCGGGCGTGACCCTGAGCGACCCGGCGGGATACCTGGACTTCCTCTCGCTCGAGTCCGAGGCCGCCGCCGTGCTCACGGACTCCGGCGGGATCCAGGAGGAGACGACCTATCTCGGCATTCCGTGCTTCACCCTGCGTGACAACACCGAGCGTCCGGTGACGATCCGGGCCGGCACGAACACGCTCCTGGGGCTGGATCCGGCCCGCATCGCGGAGATCCCGGCGCTGCTGCGCGGCCGCGGCGCCGGGCGGAGGGGCCATGGCGACGGTGAGGGCCCGGAGCTATGGGATGGGCATGCGGCCGAGAGGGTGGCCGATGTCCTCGCGGATTGGTAGCTTCCGAGCGGTGCGGCTCCCGAGCCTCGTCCCTCGCGACCGGGTGTTCTTCGACCTCTTCAACGAGTCGGGCCAGAACACGCTCCGAGCCGCTCGCATGCTCCAGCAGATGCTCCAGGGATGGCCCGACGACAGCGGGCTCGCCCGCGAGATCCTGCTCGCCGAGCAGGAGGGCGACCGCATCACCCACGACATCGTCCAGCGGGTGAACAGCACGTTCGTCACGCCGATCGACGGCGAGGACATCTACGCGCTGGCGACGCAGCTCGACGACATCGTCGACTTCATCGAGGAGACCGCGGACTTCATGGGCCTCTACAAGATCGAGGCGCCGATGGAGCAGGCGCAGGCGATGGCCGACGTGCTGGTCAAGTCCTGCGAGCAGCTCGCGACCATCCTGGCCAAGCTGCGGGGCTTCCAGGGGCTCGAGCAGTACTGGATCGAGATTCACCGGCTCGAGAACGACGGCGACCGCCTGTATCGGGACGCCGTTGCGGCGCTCTTCGCCAACGGGATCGACCCGATGGTCGTGATCCGCTGGAAGGACATCTTCACGGTCCTCGAGCGGGCGATCGACGCCACCGAGACGGCGGCGCATATCCTCGAGGGAATCGTCATCAAGAACGCCTGATGCAGAACGACGTCGTGATGGTCATCGTCGTCGCCACGGCGCTGGCGTTCGACTTCACCAACGGGTTCCACGACACGGCCAACGTGGTCGCGACGTCGATCTCCACTCGGGCGATGCCACCGCGGGTGGCGGTGACCTACGCGGCGGCGCTGAACTTCGCCGGCGCCTTCATCTCGCTCGCCGTGGCGGCCACCGTCGCCGACGAGGTGGTCAGCGCCGGCGCGATCACCCCGACGGTCGTGTTCGCGGGCTTGATCGGCGCGATCTCCTGGAACCTCGTCACCTGGTACTTCGGTCTCCCGTCGAGCTCCTCGCACGCGCTCATCGGCGGCGTGGTGGGAGCGGCGTTCGCCGCCGCCGGCCCGAGCGCCGTGATGGGCGACGGCGTCCTCGGCAAGGTGCTGATCCCGGCGGTGATCGCCCCGATCGTGGCATTCGTCGTCGGCGGCGCCGCGATCGTGGTCTGCTACCGCGTGGTCGGGCGGCTGCGACCCGGACAGGTGGCGCGTGGGTACCGGCTCGGGCAGGTTGTCTCGGGGGGTCTGCTCGCGCTGGCGCACGGGACGAACGACGCCCAGAAGACGATGGGTGTGATCACCCTGGCCCTCGTCGCGAACGGGAGCCTGGCTTCGGGCTCGGAGCCCCCGACCTGGGTGATCGTCTCGGCGGCGAGCGCGATCGCGCTCGGCACCTATTCCGGAGGCTGGCGCATCATCCGCACCATGGGCACCCGCATCATCCGCATGGACGCGGCGCAGGGATTCTCCGCCTCCGGCGCCGGCGCGGCCGTGATCCTGGCCTCCTCGCACTTCGGCTTCCCGCTCTCGACCACCCAGGTGATCAGCGGCGGTGTGATGGGGGCGGGCGCCGGCAAGCGCGTCTCGGCCGTCCGCTGGGGGGTCGCCGGCAACATCGTGGTCGCCTGGCTCCTGACCTTGCCCGCCGCCGCCGGGATCGGAGCGCTCACATACGGGGTGACCCGGATCTTCGGCACCGGCGCGGCCGGCGCGATCGTCGTCAGCGCCGCTGCCGTCGCCCTCGTCGCGGCCGCGTTCACCCGTCGGATCAGGGCCGGGACGCCGGTTCCGGCACCCTAGGGGACGATGGCGGCGACCATCCTCGACACCAAGGCGCTGCTGGAGACCGTCGTCTCGGCGTTCATCGCCGGCGTCGGCGTGACCCTCATCTTCTCGCTCGCGATCGTGGGGGCCTCGAGGTTCGCCGACATGAACCGCGACGGCCGCCCGGTGGCGGCGATCGCGTTCGGGGCCATGGGGATCGTCGCCCTGCTCGCCGCCCTGGCGGCCGTGACGGTGGGGATCATCGTGATGACCCGGAAGTAGGATGGGCGGCGTGCTGCGGACCGTCAGGAACATCGCGATCATCGCGATCATCGCCGTGCCGGTGGCGTTCGTGCCCGGCGGCGGCGGGGTGGCGGCCGGGATCCTCGCGGCGCTCGCCATGGGCTTCCTCGCCTCGATCGCGGCGGCGGTGCGACAGGTGTACCGGGAGAATCGCCTGACGTTCGATTCGTTGCCCGACGACCAGCGCGCCGTCCTGTTCGGCGCCCTGGGAGTCATCGTCCTGATGATCGCCGGAGCCGGCAAGATGCTCGGCGGGGGTGGCCTCGGCGCCGTGATCTGGGTGACGCTGATGGCCTGCGCGGTGATCGCGATCATCGCCGTGTGGATGCGGGCGCACTCGTACTGAGGGCGCACTCGCACTGAGCCGGGGCGGCCCCCGGGCGAGCCGGGATCGCCCGCCGGTGATTCGCCACCACCAGGCGCGCCTCTCGATACACCTCGCGTCCCACCGGTGCGCCTCCGCGGCCTAGCTTCGCAGCATGGCACGGGCACGGAACGACGACGGTCAGGCGTCCGTGGAGCTGGTGGCGGCGATACCGGTGCTCCTGGTGATGACCCTTGCCGCGGCGCAGCTCGCGATCGCGGGCTACGCGCTGTGGAGCGCGGGCGCCGCCGCGCGGGCCGGAGCGCGCGCCGCGTACGTGGGCCGCGACGGTGCCGCGGCCGCGCGCCGCTCGCTCCCCACCCCGCTGCGCGACGGGGCCATCGTCAGGGACCGCGACGGCGTCTCGGTCCGGGTCCGGGCCCCGTCGCTCGTTCCCGGCATCCGCTTCGTGCCGGTCACCGGGCGATCCGCGTTGGGCGTGGGCGATGGCACACCGGGGTGAGGAAGGCCAGGCGAGCCTCGAGCTCATCGCCGGCATACCGGCGTTGCTGCTCGCTGGGCTCGTCGCGCTCCAGCTTCTGGCGACGGGTTACTCACTGACCCTCGCCGACGGCGCGGCCGAGGCCGGAGCGATGGCGCTCGCGGCCGGCAAGCCCCCCGCGTCGGCGGTCCGCGAGGCGTTGCCCGGGTGGGCGCGCCGCCGGAGCCACGTGGACGTCCACGGCGGGCGTCTCACGGTCCGGCTCGAGCCTCCTTCGCCGCTCGCAACGGTCTCGCGGCGCCTCGAGGTGAGCTCCTCGACGTGGGTCAGGAGGCCGGCACGATGACCGACTCGGGGACGCTGGTGGAGGTTGCCGGCCCGGCGCCGGCCTCCGGGCGTCGAGAGCTCGTCCTCGCAACGAGCCTGGGCGAGGCGAAGGGCGGGCTCGCCGTCGCGGCGGCCGTCGGCGTCGTGCTCTCCAGCGAGCGCCCGGCCGTGCTGCTCGGCGAGCTCGGCGCGAGCGACCGGCGGCCCCCGACCATGCTCGCGGCGGCCAGGGCGCGGGAGCTCGAGGATGCGCTTCGCGCCGAGGGCTTCGACCGCGCGGCGGCCCGCGGCCGTCTGTGCTGGCTCTGCCTCGAGCCGGCGACCGATGCGCTCGATGAGATGCGGCGGGCGGTCGACGCGCTTCCCCACCGGGCGCTGGCGATCGCGCACCTGCCGGCCGGCCTGTGGCGGGCGGCGCTCAGCGGGGCCGTTCCGCCGCCCGCCGGCGCCCTGCTTCGCGCGGACCTCGCGCGCGACCGCTCGCTCGCGGCGATGAGCGTGATCGAGCTGAGGGCCGCAGGAGTTCCCGTCCGGGTCGCGCCGCGAGCACCCGGGCGCATCGCTTCCCGCCGGGCCCTCGCCGGCCTCGAGGCCGGAGGAGCCGCATCCCGGCGCGCCTCGCGTCTGGCGCGGGGCCTCATGACGCGCCGACCGTACCCGAGCGCATCACGCCTCGACGGCCCCGGGGGGCTCACCGCCCAACGCGGCCAGGCGCTCCTCGTGATCGTCGGCGCGGTCTTCGCGATCATGCTCTGTGCGGCCGTGCTCACCGCGCTTGGTGGGGCGGTCACCGGGACGGCCCGGGTGCAGCGCGCCGCCGACCTGGCAGCGCTCTCGGGCGCCCGCTCGCTGCGCGACGACTTCACCCGGCTGTTCACGCCCACTCGCCTGCCGAGCGGCACCCCGAACCCCCGGCATCTGGACAAGGACGAATACCTCGCCCGCGCCGCCGCGGCAGCCAGGGAGGCGGCGGCTCGCAACGGGGTGGACCCGGACCGGGTTCGGGTGTCCTTTCCCGACCGCGAGACGTTCGCGCCAACCCGGGTGAAGGCCTCGGTCACCGCCGTCCTCGATCCGCGGTCGCGCCCACGACGGGGCGGCCGCGGAGACCATCGCGACATGGTTGCGATCGAGGCGACCGGCGTCGCCCAGGCCTCGGCACCGTCGACCGGTGCCGCGACGCAGCCCAGCATGGCAAGCGGGGGCGGCTACGCGGGCCCGCTGGCCTACCGGCAGGGCAAGCCGATGCGGCCGGACGTCGCCGAGGCGTTCGACCGCATGGCGGCCGCCGCGAGCCGCGACGGGATCAACCTCCTGGTCAACTCGGCGTTTCGCTCCGACGCCGAGCAGGCAGAGCTGTGGCAGCAGAATCCCGACCCGCGCTGGGTCGCTCCGCCGGGCCACTCGCTGCACCGCTGTGCGACCGAGCTGGACCTGGGCCCATCCTCCGCCTACGGGTGGCTCGCCACGCACGCACCGCGCTTCCAGTTCCTGAAGCGATATTCGTGGGAGCCCTGGCACTTCGGCTTCACCGGCGGACCGGCGCCGTGCTCGAGTGCCGCGGACGCGATCGGGATGCCGGCGGGCGGCGGCGGGGAGGGCGCGCCGAGCTCCGGACTGCCCGGGTTCGTGCCGCATCGCGTTCGCGATCCGATCCTGCGCTCCGCGTCGCGGTGGAACGTCTCGGTCGGACTGCTCGCCGCCCAGCTGATGGCGGAGTCGAACTTCAACCCGTTCGCTGTGTCGCCGGCCGGCGCCCAGGGGATCGCGCAGTTCATGCCCGGAACCGCGTCGCTCTATGGACTCGACGACCCCTTCGACGCGCCGGCCGCAATCGACGCTCAGGCCCACCTGATGTCCGATCTCTTGGACGAGTTCGGTGGCTCGGTCTCGCTGGCGCTCGCCGCCTACAACGCGGGCCCGGGAGCGGTCGAGGGATGCCAGTGCGTACCGGACATACTCGAGACGCAGGCTTACGTGGCGCGGATCCTGGGCCTGATGGGCGGGGCGGGCGAGCTGGTCACGCCGACGCTCGAGGTGCGGCTGGTGGGGTGAGCGCCCGGCTCCGACGACTACAACGCCAAGCTGGCGTAGTGCTCGCTGTCTCGCGAGGCAGAAGCGCTGAGCTACTCCGTCAGCCCGGCGGCCTTGAGTGCGCCATCTCGGTTCGTGAAGGCTTGGACTCGGATGACCCTTCCACCGCGAAGTGTGTAGAGGCCAGGCCAGCTCTCGTCGATCTCAAGTTCGCGCATCCGTCCTCTCATTCGCATGGAAGCGACGACGAGATCGCCCGACTCTCGAAAGTCCTGTGCCTCGACGGAGATCTCATCCCAGGCCGCAAAGAAATCGGCCAGAAGCGACGGACGCCTTCGTATCCGCGGTACTCGCCCCCGGCCAGCACCCCCTCGGGGATCGGGACCCACTCGACACGCGGATCGAAGAACTCCCTCAGAGCGTCGTCAGGCAGGTCCTCAGCGCCACCCTCACGGAAGCCGGCGAGCAGCCGTCGCACGATCTCCATGTTCTCCTGCTACATCACTACTCCGAGAGCCCGGCGGCTTCGAGGGCCTTCTTTCGCTCGGTGAAGGTCTGCAACCGAACGATCCTTCCGTTCCCTATCTGAATCAGCCAGGCCGCTTGCGGGATATCGCCAACAACCGACGGCACCGGCGGCGGATCGGCGCGGATGGTCACTCGCGACTGCGCATGCTGGGTCGAGGGAGGTCGGCTGAAGCCGAATCCGGCCACCGATATCCGCGTCGGCCCGATCACCTTCTATGGGCTGCGCACCGCCGCCGATCGTCCGCCGAGCGAGTTCACGACCACGGCCAACGGAATCAGTGACGCCTGGAAGACGGTGACCGAGGTGACCGCGAGCACCCGGGCCACGCTCGTTGTCCCGCGAGCCGAGCGGGACCGCCTCGCGCTGATCTACGGCGACTTCATCAGCGGGCGGCACCATGGATACAGGCTCAGCGACGGCACGTCCGCGGTCCGCTTCGAAGCCTGCCCCGCGGAGGAGGCTCGCTTCTCGGTGAGGGGCACCGTCGGTGCCCGCACCCAATTCAACGGCGGATTCATCGTCGGCAAATCAGGTTGCTACGACGTCGCGGTCGGGGTCGGAGGCAACGAGCACGCATTTCGCGGCGCCATCGGGTTCGGAACCTCGCGCTGCGGGTGCGGGCACACGTAGACATCCGCCGGTCGCGCCAATCTCGACGGATGAGGCTGCCGTCAGAGTCAGTCGTTTTCCGTCCGTTTGCAGGGAGAAGATGGCCCATACCCCAGAACTTCCTGAGCTGCAACCGCGACCAACCGATGCTCCTGCCGCCGGACCTGCGCGGCCACTCGGTCGCGATCGTCGCGGTGGCGCGCAAGCTCGGCTGCCTGTTCTGGTGCCTGCTCACCCGCGATGAGGACTACGCCTACGCGCAGCCCTCGCTGACCGCCAAGAAGCTGCGGCTGCTCGAGGTCCGCGCCGGGGCGAAGGCGCTCAAGGGCACTCCGACCGGGGTCTTCGCGACCCGCCAGCGGATGCAGCAGGCAGAGCGCGAGCTCGCGAAGCGGGGCGAGTCCGCCTACAAGCGGATGGTCGCCGAGTGGCAGCGCACGCAGGCGAAGCGGTCGAAGGGCGCCGGGGCGACACCGGGGCGCGCATCTCGTGGGCCGTCAAGCGGCCAAGCAGCGCGGCAGAACGAAGCCCCGACGCCTGCTCTTTAGCTCGTCGTCTACCGGCGCCCGCCGCCAGCCTAACGCGATCTGAGCCAATCTCCCGGCCGCCGCTGCCGGCGGCGCCGGCTTCGCACGCCCGAATCCGGCCGGATCGGGCCAATCGAGCGCCGACGGGTGAAAACCGGAGCCGCAGGAGCCGATCTGCGGCCCTCCGAGGACCTCCGCACCCGATCCGATGGCGAAATCGGTCGGAATTCCGGCCGAAACCGAGCCGGAGCCCTTGACTTTCATGCGTCGTCCTAAGCGCTAGCGCGCGATCACCGATCCGTGGTCAGTGCGGTTAAGACCGAGGTATCTCGCTGCTGCTTCGCGTCGGGTAGGCGTGAGATGATCGGAGACATGGCACCCCGCGCAGACGCGTCGGCGCCGGCAGCGGCAGCCGCGGTGGCCGGTGCAGGGATAGTTCTCGCGACGCTCGCGTCGGGGCAGTTCGTGATGGCGCTCGACTCGTCGGTGATGAATACGGCGATCGCGACGGTCGCAAAGGACGTCGGGACGACCGTGACCGGGGTTCAGACGGCGATCACGTTCTACACGCTGGTGATGGCGTCTTTCATGATCACGGGCGGGAAGGTCGGTCAGATCCTCGGCCGCAAGCGGGCGTTTTCGATCGGGTGCGTCATCTACGCGTGCGGTTCGCTCACCACGGCGCTGTCGCAGAACCTGGCGACGCTGATGATCGGCTGGTCGTTCCTCGAGGGCATGGGCGCGGTGCTGATCATGCCGGCGATCGTGGCGCTCGTCGCGTCGAACTTCGCCAAGTCCGAGCGGCCGCGCGCCTACGGGCTCGTCGCCTCCGCGGCTGCGATCGCGGTGGCGTCGGGGCCGCTGATCGGCGGCGCTTTGACGACCTACGCGACGTGGCGATTGGTGTTCTTCGGCGAGGTCGTGATCGTGCTCGGGATACTCGTCTTGGCACGCCGCATGAACGACACGCCGGCCGAGGCGGGCGCCCGGCTCGACCTCGTCGGCACGGGGCTGTCCGCGCTCGGGCTCGGTTCGATCGTATTCGGCATCCTGAAGGCCGGCACGTGGGGCTTCGTGCAGCCCAAGCTGGACGCTCCCGAGTGGTTCGGGCTCTCGCCAGTGATCTGGCTCATCCTCGCGGGCGGTGTGACGCTCGCCGTCTTCGTGTGGTGGGAGAACCGCCGCATCCAGCGCGGCGAGGGCGCTCTGATTGACCCAGGGATGCTGCGCAACATCCAACTGCGCAGTGGGACCACGTCGTTCCTCTTCATGTTCCTGATCCAGGCCGGCCTCTTCTTCACCGTCCCGCTGTTCCTGTCGGTCGCGCTCGGGATCTCGGCGGTCGAGACTGGCGTCCGGCTGCTCCCGCTCTCGCTGTCGCTGCTGCTATTCGCCGCCGGCATCCCGAAGCTGTTCCCGGACGTGTCACCGCGGCGAGTCGTCCGGCTCGGATTCATGTCGCTGTTCGCCGGCCTCGTGCTGCTTGTCGGCCTGCTCGACATCGGTTCCGGGCCGGAGATCGTGACATGGCCGTTGCTGCTCGCCGGCGCCGGACTCGGCGCGTTGGCCTCGCAGCTCGGCGCCGTGACGGTGTCGGCGGTGCCCGAGGAGAAGAGCGGCGAGGTCGGCGGGATCCAGAACACCGGCAGCCAGCTCGGCGCGTCGATCGGCACCGCACTCGCCGGCGCCGTGCTCGTCTCGGCGCTGACCACGTCGTTCTTGACGGGCATCGAGAACAACCCGGCCGTCCCCGACAGCGTCACGGCGCAAGCACAGACGAAACTTGCGGGCGGGGCGGAGTTCATCTCTGACACCGACCTCGAAACCGCGCTCTCAGACGCACACGTGCCCCCCGCGACGGCCGACGAGATCGTGGAACAGAACGAGCAGAGCCGCATCGACGGGCTGCGCGTCGCCGCAGCCGTCCTGGCACTCCTGGCGCTTGCCGCCCTCCCGTTCACCCGCGGCATCCCAACAGTCCAACCCGGAACCCAAGCAAAGCCCCGCTCGCCGCCGACATAAGCCGCGACCCGCGGCGGTGTTGCACTTTGCGGCAAGCAGCGGCGTCCGGCGGAGGGCTCCCCTTTCCATGCGACTGAGCGCCGGCCGACAGTTGAGCGCGCGTTCTGCTGCGCCGCTCCATTCGCGTGAACGCGACACTCCGGCCGCATACCGGTCAGCTCCTGCTGTGGACGAGGAAGAGAAGTTGTCGGCTCGACCACTGGCGCTTGCCGACGGCGCCACGCGAGTCGAGCCCGGCGCCGCGCCACCCGCGCCGATGGCCTGCGCGGCCTGCCGACTCGCCTGGACCGTCACGGCGAGCCGATCCGCGCCGCGATCGAATCGATGAACGGCGCCCGCTTCGTCCACGACACCCTCGAGCGCCTTTGGCTGGGAGGTCGCCGTCGCCGACGCCCAGAAAGGTCAAGGGGCTCGCCCCTTTGGCCTTCAAGACCGTCCGCATCGACGCCTGGGTGTTGGCCGAGCTCGACCACGAGATCACTGCGATCGACCGTGAGCTGCGGCGAACGGGCGCCGGCCACCCCTACGTGCCGCTGCTCATCACACCCGGCCACAATCGAACGGGGCTGGCGTGCCGAGCAGCGCCTTCATCGCCGTTGGGTCCGGCTCGCCGCCCGCGCCAAGCGCATCAAAAGATCGTCGTCGCGATCGCCCGCGAGCTTTCGGGCTTCGTCTGGGCGATCGCCACCGAACAGCCGCTCAGGCAAGGAGCCTGAGCGCAGAGAGCTCGGCTGCGATTAGCGGATGCGCCCAACCAAGCGGAGAACCCTCGCGACTTCTATGCGGCGCCGGCTCCGGCCGGCGCCGCGAGTTCCTAGACCGAGGCAGCTCCCGACGGTTTCCAGTCATACGGTGCCGACTCGCGAATCTCAGTCTGATCCACCGTCGCTGCCCTGGGACGTCCGCTCTCGCTTTCGAGAGGAGAACCACGAAAACGCGGCTCACCCCTTGACGTTCCACTCCATTGTTCTCCGGATTCGTTCCGCCCGCGCAGGTTCCGTGACCCGCGTCGCCAGGAGATCCCTGGTTGTGGGGCGTCTGAACGAAGCTGTCGATTGGCCCTTGCTCCGGATCCATGTCGTTCAGCCCGTTGCAGGCGCAGATCGACTGGGAGTTCAGCATGCGCGCCGGGTCGACAGAGCAGACATGGCTGTCGCGGACGCGTTGGCGCGGTCAGAGGCTCATGCGGTAATGCAGGTGAACGACCCCGTTGCGGAAGCGGCGCTCGTCCATGAGCTCGAGCTGCGCACGGACGTTGCTCGGCAGTGCGCGCTTGCCGCCACCGACGACGATGGGTCCGAGAAGGAGATGGACCTCGTCGACCAAGCCTGCGGCGATCGCCTGGCCGGCGAGCTCGGCGCCACCGATCGCGATGTCGGATCCTGAGGTCTCCTTCAGCCGGTGAATCGCATCGGGGTCGAGATCGCGTTCGATCCGCGTTCTCTCGCTGGACACTGTCTGAAGCGTCCGGGAGTACACGACCTTGTCGGCCGCCCGCCAGATCTCCGCGAAGTCCCGCATCACGGCCGGCTGATCGCTGCCGGTGCCCTCGGTCTCCCAGAAGAGCATCGTCTCGTACATCCGCCGCCCATACAGGTAGACGCCGACCGGGCGCTCAAGGTTGTTGACGAAGGCGTGCACCTCCTGATCCGGCGCCGCCCACTCGAACCCGCCCTGCTCGTCCTCGACGTACCCGTCAAGCGAGGCGATCGCCGAATAGATCAGCCTCGCCATGTCGTGTCATCCCCGTTGCGCAATTTCGTTCTCCTGATCGGTGGCCAGAGTGGCTGCGGCCGTTGGCCGCACGCGTTCAGACGGCGACGCCGGCTGGAATTCATCGGTCGCGGCGCGGGCGCGTCCACATCATGGCGAGCTCGCGGAGAAGCACACCAGAGCCCAGCCCGGTGCGGGTCGGCGAGCTGTGCTCGTCAAACGGACGAGCTGCAGAATGCACCAAGGCGTGGCAAGCAAGTCGGCTACGTAGCACCGACGGCCGAGCGCAGAGGCGGGAATTCAGCGGGCAATCCGGGCCCGTCCACCTGGAACAGAGTCACCGGCTCGGGCAAGCCGCGGAACCGCCAGGCGCCGAGACTTCTCAGACTGACCGTGTCCGGGAGCGACGAGTTGACCGCACGGCGCACGGCAGAGGACGCCAGGATCTGGCCGCCGTGCGCCGCGAAGCAGATACGCGCTGCGGCGTGTACCGAGAGGCCCACGTAGCCGGTATCGGTGAGCGCAGGACGCCCGCGATGGAGCCCGATCCGCAGCCTGACTTCGACCCCGTCGGACCGAGCGCGGTCACGCATCGCCCGCTGGATCGCCAACGCGGCCTCGAGCGCCCCGGGGGCGCGTTCGAACACCGCGAAGTGATCGTCCCCGCGGACGTCCACCTCGTGACCTCCGGCACCCCGCACCGCGGCGCGTACCCGACGGCGGACGTCGGCGAGCACGGGCGCGTATCGATCGGTGAGCCTCGAAAGCAGCTCGGTGGAGCCCTCGATATCCGTGAGCAGGAACGTGATATCGCCCTCGGGCAGCTTCCGCCGCGCCTGCAACTGCGCGCTGATGAAGCCGATCGGCATGATCCCGTACTTCTTCGCGGCTCTCAACAGCCGACTGCGCGCGCGATCCCGCGCGTCCTCGTTCTCGAATGCCACTTGGTTGAAGCGCGCCAGCGCGTTGCGCACATGCGATTCATCGTGGATCGGCAGACGACGACGGCCGCGCGAATCGACATATGCAAAGGCGCTGTCGGGAAGCTTCGTACGCTCCTTCGCGCTCAGCCGTGGCATGCCCGCATGATCGCAAGACCACAAGCGCGGGTGCCGGACCGGAGCCCGGCAGATGCTTCCCTACGTCGGCGCGCCGACGTCTCCGCTGCAGCCGACCGGGATCGCGCCAAGCAGACAATGCAACGGCAAGCCGAACCACTGCCCTGATCTCGCCTTCAGAAGCGCCAAGACGGCGGAGCACAGGCGCATGATGCTATTGCTGGGGCATGGCGGGCAAGCCATCGGAGCGGTTCGTCTGGGCGGTCGACACTCTGGAGGTCCACCCGGCCGACCGCCTGCTCGAGGTCGGCTGCGGCCACGGCGTCGCGGTCTCCCTGGTCTGCGAGCGGCTGACGACGGGAACGATCACCGCGATCGACCGCTCGCCGAAGATGATCGAGATGGCCACGCGGCGAAACCGCGAGCACGTCGACGCGGGCAGGGCTGTGCTCGAGGCCGTCGCACTGGAGGACGCGGACCTCGGCGATCGGCGCTTCGACAAGGTCCTTGCCTTCAACGTCGCTCCCTTCTGGCAGCAGCCGGAGGCCGCGCTCGGTGCCGTCCGCGAGCACCTCGCCCGGGATGGGGTCGTCTACATCTTCTGGGACGCGCGCCATTCCGCTCCGGAGCGGGCCCGGGACCTTGGGAACGAGCTGGCCGACCGGCTACGCGAGGGCGGATTCTCCGTCGACATGGTGCTGGTCGAGGACCTACGCCCGGTCCCCGCGGTCTGCGCGATGGGGCGGCCCCAGGGCCGATGACTATGGACCACCACCCCGTGTTGCGTTCCCTGGCGAGCAGCAGCCACCCTCGTGGCGAATCTCGTCGCTGATGAGGACGAAAAGGAGGCGCGCCGTGGAGCGCATCGCACGTCTGCAATCGCGTGAGCTCGGTCGGCTTTACCGCGGGCGTGCGGAGGTGCGAGGGTGGATCGCGCTGATGTTGGAAAACACGGAGGAGGGCATCCACATCGAGATCGAGCAGATGGCGGACTTGGATGATGATCGGGTCTTCATCGCGGTGGTTCTCACAGCACGCCGTAGGGGCAGCGGGGTGCCGATTGAATACCGCATCTGGCAGATCGTCTGGTTCGCGCACGGCCTGGTTACGAGACGTCAAGTCTTCTGGACCCGTGCCGAAGCCCTCAGAACCGCCAGACTGCGCGGGTAGGCGATGTCGCAGGAGAACGTGGAGATCGTGCGGAAGCTGGCGGAGGGGTTCCAGCACCGGCTGCACGAGCGGGCGTTCGAGTTCTACGACCCGGAGATCGAATGGGACGCCTCGGCGATCGCCGAGACCTACCCGGACCTCGCGGGCGTCTACCGCGGACACGAGGGTGTCAGGGCCTACTGGCGGAACTGGCTCTCGGCGTGGAGTGATCTCGACTTTGAGATTCAGGACGTGGTGGACGCAGGTGATGACGTCGTACTGCTGGTTCGCAACCAGCGGCAATGGGGGCGACACAGCGGCATCGCGACCGAGATGCCGCCCTACGGGGTCGTGTTCACGATTCGCGGCGGCAGGGTTGTTCGATGGCGTGCCCCTCCCGACCAGGGGTCCGCCCTCAAAGCCGCCGGGCTGCGGCAGTAGCGCCATTTTGCGTCGCCAGAATCGGCGCACGCCTCTCCGTCGCCCTGTAGCTTCGTTTCCGTGGAGTGGGAAGTGGCCGAGTATCGGGGTGAAGGCGCCTGGCAGGTGCTCGGTAGGGCCGATGGGTCGAACCCCGAGGTCGCGCTCAGTTCGTGGATCGATGAGAAGGGCGGCGTCGAAGGTGGGAGCTATGGCGTGCGCTCGCCCGGCGCCGATGCATGGCAGCCGTTCCATGTTGTAAATGGCGTACGGGCGGCTGACGATCTCGGCTGAGGCGCCTGGCCCACCTCGAAGCAGTCGGGCTGCGGGAGTGGGCGCGGGAGAACGTGGACACGTTCCGGGAGATGGTCGAGGTGGTCAAACGCAAGGTTGGTGCACCCAGGGTGTCAACCGACGGCCGTCCCTGCGGGACGGTTCTGACGCCAGAACCAGCGCTAGTCCAGGTCGTCGATCTCCCCCTGGTACTGGGCCATCCCGCGGGCGATGCCCTCGCCGATCGTGGCGTCGATGACTCCCTGGGACTCGACGATCAGGTCGGCTCGCGCGACCCGGCGCTGAAACTCCTCGTCGGCGCGCAGCGCGCTGACCTGATCCTCGCTGCCGCGGAGCAGCGCGAAGCCCTGGAGGTCGCCTCCGTGCGGCGTCAGCAAGACCACCTCGAAGTCCTCGATCTTGCCGTCGCCCTGGAGCCCTCCCCAGTACTCGACGCTCTCGTTGAATACCTGGACGGCGCGCTTCTCGCGTCCGCGCACCACCTGGCCCCACCCGACGAATAGTGCTGCATCAGCCATCCGACTCTCCTCTCCCGATCGATCTGCGCGACCTCCCGACTGTACTCCGCACCGGGGGCGAGGGCAACTGGCCGCCCCTACCGTGGCGGCCAGGCTACGGATCGGGCTCGTCGGGGTCCAGGTGGGTACGAACTCATAAAGGGGGCTCGCCGCCGGAAGGCGATGGAAACGCTCTTAGCCGATACAAATGGCGTTCGTCGTCAGCGGGACCAGTGGACCCTCGAAGCCGCTGGGCTGTGGAAGTAGCCGGATCACGCGCTTTTTTCACGGTCGCCCGCTCCCTGGAGCGGCCGGTGCCAACCCGCACACGGCTCGGCGACGATAGCTACGCTGGATTGAGTTTCCCGATTCACTCCCTCCTAATTGCGATTCGGGACAGTTGGGCGGCCTCCTTGCGAGGGAAGCTTTTTCGGTGGACCTGGCAGGACCGGCCGTGTCGCCACTGGATCGACGCTAGTGAAGCCAGGTCTCTCAGCCGGTACGGGGGTGCCCCACGGAGACGCGGCTGTTCGCGGATCGCGAGTTGTCGCAGCCTCGGCCGTCGATTGCTTCCCAGCACCCCGCCCGGGATCTTAATCCGCCCATAACCACCCGCCGGTTGCTGGAGAAGCCATCCGGGGAAGTCGGGGCACTGGGGCCTGACCGCACGTCGCCAGTCGTGCGGGGCAAGCGGCCCCGTAGGAGGGACGATTAGGGACCCGCTTCGGCGGGTCCCTGTCGCTTCTGGGCCTGTTCGTCCTGCTGGCCGTCCTGCGGCGCAGGCGCTGCCTGCGCTGCGTGGTTGGCGGCGTCACGACGCCGCGGCGATGAGGGTGATCAGCGCGAACGCCCTCTTCGACCCGTTTGACGCGCCCACGGCGATCGACACCGAGGGCCTGCTGGCCGAGCTCGGCGGCCCGGTGTCGCCCGCGCTGGCCGCCTACAGCTCAGGCCTGGGGGCGGTGGAGGGCTGCAACTGCGTCCTCGACATCCCGGAGGCCCAGGCCTACGTCGCTCGGATCCTCGGCCTCATGGGCGGGGCGGGCGAGCTGGTGACGCCGACGCTGGAGGTGCGATTGGTGGCGTGAGAGAAACCGGCTTCGGGTAGTACATCGACAAGCCGGCGTAGTGCTCGTTGTCGCCCCAAGGGAGGAGCCGTTTCGCCGAACCCTTTGAGTTCTCATCCTGGTCCTTAGCGGCTATCTCGCGCTCGCTTGCTAGACGCTCGGTCACCTCCCGAGCGCGGAAATCGGCTCCGCCCACGTGTCAGACGAACGGACTCCGCGGAGCAGGGGATGGTGCGATGGATTCAGGGTGTTGGATTGCGCGCGATGGTGCGACAGCCGCGATACGGCGCGGAGCAACGGCATGCGCTCGTAGCGGTCAAGCTGGTCCGCGGGTGACCGCGAACAACTCCCACTCGCCCGGGACGCCCTTCAGCGTGTGCGGCCCGCGCTCGGCGAACTCAATGCCGGAGCCCACGACGAGGTCCCTGACGGTGCGCGAGGCGAGCACTTCACCGGACCCCGCGAGCCCGCAAACTCGGGCCGCGAGGTGGACGCACATGCCGCCGACGTCATCGCCGATCAGCTCGCACTCGCCGGTGTGCAGGCCGGCGCGGATCTCGATCCCGATCCCGGCCATCGCGGCAGCGAGAGCCTGGGCGCAGGCGATCGCCCGAGCCGGGCCCTCGAAGGTGGCCAGAGCGCCGTCGCCGGTCGACTTGACGACCCGGCCACCGTTGCGGCCGACCAGCTCGGCGACGCGGTCGTCGTGGCGCTCGAGGAGTTCGCGCCAGCGTCGATCACCGAGTTCGGCGGCCCGCTCGGTCGAGCCGACGATGTCGGTGAACAGCACCGTCAGCAGGCGGCGCTCCGATTCCCGGACCGGAGGCGCGCCGGTCAGGAACGACTCGACCTCGTCGAGCAGTTGATCGACGTCGCCGGCAAACGGGAAGTGGTCGTCACCCTCGAGCTCGACGAGTAGTGCTCCGGGGATGTGCTCCGCGAGGAAGCGCGCGCCGTCGAGGGGCCAGACCGGGTCACCCCGGCGATGCAGGACCAAGGTCGGGACCGCGATCGCCGGCAGCACATCACGGATGTCGACTTCGTTGGCGAGCCCGCTGATCGCTCTTGCCATCGCCGGGCTGGCCGCCCGGCGCTCGTATCGGGCCCACCATTCGACGAGCTCGGCGTCCCCGGCGAAGCTCGGGGCGAGCTGGGCCAGCCAGAAGGCCTGGCCCCAGCCCTCCTCGATCAGCTCGGCCGCCGTATCGGCTTGCTCGGGAAGCGGCGCCCACGGATAGTCCTCGGCCCATGCTCCCTTGGCGTAGGACCCGTACATGACGAGCGCCCGGGCGCGGTCGACGTGGGTCGCCGCGAACAGGGCGCTCATCGGCCCGCCCTCGGAGACCCCGAACAGCGCCGCACGCTCCGACCCGACCGCGTCGAGCACCGCGGTCAGATCCTCCATCCGCTGCTCCAGAGTCGGCGCGCCCTCGACCGGGTCCGAGAGGCCGGTCCCCGGCTTGTCGAAGGTGATGACCCGCGCGAACCGGGTCAAGCGGGCGATCGCCCGCTTGATCGGCGGGAACTCAAATGACTCCTCGATGTGGGAGATGAACCCGGGAACGAAGACGAGGTCGAGCGGCGCCTCGCCGGCCACCGCATAGGCGACGTTCAGCCCGCGGCTCTTTGCGTAGGCGATCCGAGGATCGGCCATTCGGGCGCCTAGCGCTCCTCGGCCTCGGCAAGGGCGGCCGCGAAGGCGGCGGTGTCGAGGATGACCTCGAGACCCTGGACCTGCTGGTCACGCAACGGCTGATCGGCGTCCGGGAGCCTGAAGACGTGGGCGACGCGAACCGCGACCCGCCGGCCGCTCGCCGGGATCAGCGCCTGCCAGGTGCCCAGCATCACGAGGCGGTCTCCGTCGCGGATCAGCTCCTCGGGAGCCGGATGAGGATCCTCGAGGAGGTCGCTGACGGTGGCCGTGAACTCGAGCAGCTCCCACGGCCCTTTGTAGGTGCCGCCGTTCGGCAGGCTCTCGGGGAGGACGATCTCGGCATCGTCGGCGTAGCGATCCATGAAGGCGGGATCGTGGTCGCGAAAGAGCCGATAGCCCTCCAGCATCCACTCGAGGTCGTCGGCGTTGAGCGTCCCAAAAGCCACGACCGGTCCCTCGGGCGCTGGCCGTTCTTGGCCGAGCCGCGGGTCGGGCAGCTTGGGCTCGTCGTCCCTCGCCCACGCAGATCGGAAGGCGGCGGTGTCGCCGACGAGCTCGAACGAGCTGAACGGCTGGCCGCGGAGCGGGGCCTCGCGGTCGGCGACGTGGAAGGCGTGGAGGAAGCGGATCGCGACCGGTTCGCCTGTCGCCCGCGACCGGGCGTGAACGGCGCCGAGGACGACGACGCGCTCGCCGCCGCGGATGAACTCCCGCGGCTCTGGATGGGCGCCCTCGAGCTCGGCGATCGTCGTCCAGAACTCGAGCGCGTCGAAGGCGCCTTCATATACGCCGCCCGCCGGCAGCGTCGCTGGGATGATCATCCTGGCGTCGGCTGTGTAGCGCTCGAGGAACGCGGGATCGCCGTCGCGAAAGAGCTGGTAGCCCTCGCGGATCCACTCGACCTCATCGGGGCTCAGGCACCGGGGCATCAGTCCGACTCTAGCCGTGGGCACGCAATCGGCCAACCAAGATCGCGGCGATCGAGGGCGCGCGCCGGCTGGCAGATCCTCACCCGCGAGGAGCCGTTCGGCGCTCCCGGACCCCTCGGTGCCGTTGCCGCTCGCGCCTGACCGCCCTCGTCTTACGTTCTACCGCAACATCGCTTACTCCGAAAGCCCGACGGCATTGAGGGCCTCCTGGTGATCCCAGAAGTACTCCACCAGCACAGCCTTGCCGTTTCTGACGGTCGTCACCTGCGTGTAGTGCTGATCGCCCTCGATCCCCGACCGCTCGCCGGTCAGGTGCGCGTGCACTCGCCCGACGACGACGCCGCCGGCGTCGATCAGGTCCTCGATGACCGTGTCGTGACCCACCGTCTCCCAGTACTGCCCGATGAACGAGCGGACGGCGGCCTTGCCGTGAATGGCTCGCTCCGGCCAGCCCTCTGCGGTTCGGAACACGACGTCGTCGTCCCATAGCTCGGCGATCGCGTCGAGATCGCCTCGCCGCACATACTCATAGCTATTGCGCACGATCTCGATGTTCTGCTGCGACATCGTCCGCCAGTATCTCGCGTATCGGGGCGTCGTCAATCAGGAGAGGCCGACTTCCGGCATTGCCCGCTGAGCTCCCGCTTGCGCCCGAAGGCCAAGCGCGTAGCTGACGCTAGGCACCGCCGCTCACGGGAATCGCGCCAAACAAATAATGCAACGGCAAGCTGGCGTACTGCTCCTCTTCTCGCACTGCCGAGAGAGCCGCGATTAGTGGTACGCGCTCAGGTGACCCAGCGAGCGGCATGCGGATCCCAGCGACCGCGCGCCGTTTCGTCAAGCAGTGGGTCGAGAAAAGGTCGAACGGCAGCGAGCGCCTCGTCGAGCGTTTGCGCCGAGTGCAGGAGCGACCCGCGCGCCTCCCGCGCGTAGCCACGCTCCCAGTCCGCGCGCGTCGGCACCTCGAACCGCGCCGGAAGTCGGATGCTGCGTCGATTCGCCTCAGATGCGAGCGCGGCCATCTGCGCCTCCGCTTCGACAGACGCCCCGTTCACGATTGCGACGAGGTCGACGAGATCACGGAACCGCGTCGACGGCATCTCCATTGGACCGTACCGCTCGAAGGTCGCGGCGACCTTGTCGGCAATGTGGTCAACAAGCGGGTACGCCCTGTACCCGCGCTGCTCGATGTCCGGCATGTCGAGCCGCGCAAGCGGGGGAACGTCCTCGGGATCGCCGGTCATCGTCACCTCGGAGCCCACCAGGTCGACGTGGAACTCCACCCAAATCGTCGTGCCGACATATGCCGTCACGGGGATGCGCATGCTGCTGGTCGCCGCATTCGTTACCCGCTGTGCCGGTCCGAGTTCGAACCGAAACCAATCGCCGATGTCCGTCGCCGCTGCGGCCCGGATATCTCGTTCGGCGACGTCTACGACGATGCTGCGGTACACGTCGATGTCGATGGTCGCGCGAACCCCGATGTCGCGGGCGAGGAGTGCCGCTGCTCCCTTGACGATCCAGTCCCGATCCGACACGTAAAGGCGTTCTAGGAGCCGGTCGTATGCAACCTGCCGCTGTAGCTGCGGGAGCTTCCACCGGCTCGTCTTCGCCGCGTTCTTTAGCCGGTCTGTCAGGGCCCGGCGAAAGGCGGTCGGGCCCCCGTACACGCGTTCATCCGCCATCGATCGTCCGTCTCGCTGGCACGGCCGCTACGGGTGCTTGCCGTAAATGCTCGGGCGTGATGTCGGTTGACGTCGCGCGAGCCTCTTCCATCCACTGCCCCGTCTCCGGATCTCCGACTAGATCAAGGAGCCAGCGCAGAACTGCAACCCCATCACCTCGGCGTAGACCAAAGCGTGTCGCGTGGGGCGCGAGGGTGTCGGCGAAGGTGCCGGGATAGTCGAAGACGCCGCGGATGGCGTCGGTGACCACATGCGCCACCGCCTCCGGCTCCTCGCCATCCCGCAGCAGATCCGACGCGATTCGGGAGGGACGCGTGACGGGGAGACCCCGGAGAATGATCCACTCAACGTCACCAAGGGTGCCGCGATGAATGCGAACGTCGGGTCGGCGAACCTGACGACGAGTCGGAAGTATGAACTCGTGAACGTCCGCCGGAAGGTGCCCAAGCCCATAGAGGGCCGCGGCCGAGCGGTGGGACACGATTCCCTGCTCCGGCCGACGCTGCCATGCGGGGGTTTCGGGGGCGAGCTGCAGCCAAGCCGCTCGCAGGGGCGCGTGATCGGGGATTGGTGCCCCGGCAAGGTGGTAAACACCCGGAGCCTCGCGCTCCAGAACACCATCGTTACTCAGTCGCTGCAGGGTGGCAGGGGAGACCCCAGCACCATCGGCTTGACGCCGGGTCACAAACCCCCATTGATCCTCAGCGATGCCCGCCAGCTTTCCCAGGGTTCTCGTCTGCGGCATAGCTGCATCATAGCTCATAGCTGAGCTATTTCGCAGCACTTATGGAATGGGAATGCTGCGATGTCACTCCAAACTGAGCGATTTTGCAGCGTGCAGGCCAGGTGCGTCTAAAGGTTCGCGCTGGTCCTCTTGTGCCCGTCCGTGCCCCCTGGCTCAGCTCGCCGCCGTCCCGAGAACCAACCGACCGGGTCGGACGTCGCCGTTGACCGTGACGGCGACGATGACAGTGAGCCAAACAAATAAATGGCAATGAAGGAGGGCCTCCCGGTGGCAGGCTCACGCCTGTCATCTCCGACCACCAAGGAGGCCCATACCCATGTTGCACGTTGGACTCGACCTTTCCCGCCGGAGGCTCGACTACCTCGCCCTCACCGAGGACGGAACCGACGTTGAGGTCGGCGCATCACCGCCGGACGCCGACGGCCTGCGCGGCCTCGCCACCCGTCTCGCGGCACACGGCGAGCCGACCTCGGCGGTGATCGAATCGATGAACGGCGCCCGCTTCGTCCACGACACGCTCGAGCGCTTGGGCTGGGAGGTGGAGGTCGCCGACGCCCAGAAGGTCAGGGGCCTGGCGCCGCTCGCCTGCAAGACCGACAAGATCGACGCCCGGGTGCTGGCTGAGCTCTCGCGCCTCGAGCTGGTGCCGGCGATCTGGCTCCCGGATCCGGAGGTCCGAGCCGAGCGCGAGCGGGCTCGCTTTCGCCTCTTCCTGGTCCGCCAGCGGGTGCGGCTAAAGCAGCGCGTTCACTCGACCTTGATGGCGTGGGGGAGGCCGTGTCCGCTCTCCGACCTCTTCGGCGCCCGCGGCCGCGAGCTGCTTAGGCGCCTCGAGGTGCCCGAGCCCTGGTACTCCCACGTCCGAACCGCCGTCGCCCTGATCGACGACCTCGATCGCGAGATCACCGCGATCGACCAGGAGCTGCGCCGGATCGCCGGCGAGCATCCCTACGTCTCGCTGCTCACCACGGTGCCCGGGATCGGCCCGGTGTTGGGCTTCACGATCGCCGCCGAGATCGGCGACATCTCTCGCTTCCGATCGCCGACCAAGCTCGCCGGCTACACCGGCCTTTGCCCGCGGGTCTACCAGTCCGGCGATTCGGATCGTCGCGGCCCGCTGTCGAAGCATGGCCCGCGCTACCTGCGCTGGGCGCTGGTCGAGGCGGCGCTCGGCGCCTCGCGCCACCCGCTCTACCACGAGCGCTACGAGCGCACCAAGCGCCGGCTCGGCAAACAGCGCGGGCCGCGGGTCGCCCAGGTCGAGCTCGCGCGGTGCCTCGCGCACTCGATCTGGCACATGCTCACCCGCGGTGAGACCTTCGCTCCCAAAGGCGCCTCCGTCGCATTGGCCGCCTGACGGCCCGCAAATAATTTGCGCCACCGGAGCGAGCTTCCCATCTGCCCGATCCTCCCGCGAGGAGGCGATAGAAAGCTGAGCGCCGCTCGAATCCCCCGATCGACCCGTGGGCCCTGAGGTGGCCTCGCGGAGCCGCAGTTGACAGCCGGCCCTCCTTCATAGAAATGCAACGGCAACCCGATACGCCGTGCTCCTATCGCGGAAAGCAGAAGCCAGTTGCCTTTCTAGCGCAGCCCGGCGGCTTCGAGGGCTTCGCCGGGGTCGAGGAAGTTCCGCATTCCAGGCGGCTGTTCCTCCTCATCCACCCGACAACCCACAGACCGGCGAGGCGGCCTTATCGGCGTTCATCCGAATCCGGGATCGAAGGGCTGCTGGTCCGACTGGCAGACCGTGCCCGGCGGCGGGGTGATGAGCTTGGTCAGGTAGGCGGCAAACGCCTTGTCCACGCAGGTGCTCGGGTCCTGGAAGAACAGGTGGCCGTAACCCTCCTGGGTGAGCAGAACCGCGTTGCCGAGCAGCTGCTCGGCCACGACGGCGTTGGCATAGCCCGTGTTCGGGTCGTAGCGCTGGTTGGCCAGCAGGATCGGGTTCGGGGTCGAGGCGTTCCATGGACCCCGGTATGCGTCCTCGCCCCGCACCGGCCAGGAAGCGCACGGGGCCCACTCCTGCGCGAAGTGAACCCGCCCCTGGAGCCTGCCGGCCCGCTTCAGTCGCTTCCACACCTGTGGCCAGGCCCGCGCGCTCCTCTTGGCCGGCGCGTCGGCGCACTGGATCGCGGCTGAGGTCGTGGCGCCGCCCCAGCCCGCGGGCGTGAGGAAGCCGCTGGCCGCGTTCTTCAGCGCCGTGCCGTCTTTCCCTAGCGCGGCGCGAAGGTTGGCCGCGTCCTGGGGCCACGTTCTCGGCGCTCGCATCGGCTCGAACTGAGAGAGCAGCAGATCGCCGTAGTTCAGCTTTTGGGGCGACAACTGGGTGCCGTTCGCCCCCGGAGCCGGGATCGGCCGGCGCTTTATCTTCGCGAGCAGCCGCTCCCAACGCTGGGCCGCGGTCTGGCGGCCACCGGCGAGCGCACAGCGCTTCTGCCCCGCGCTCTCGCACAGCGAGAGGAACTGGTGGAAGACGTCGTCTGCGGAGCCAGAGAGTTCGACCTCCCTCGACTCAGCGCCCTTCGAGTACGCCGGCGCATTGACGACGCCGTCGAGCAGCATCGCCCGGATCCGGTCGGGGAACATGTTGGCGTAGGTCTGGCCGAGGTAGGTGCCGTAGGAGAGGCCGACATAGGTGAGCTTGCGCTCGCCGACGAGGCGGCGCAGGTAATCGAGGTCGCGGGCGGTGTCGGCGGTCGAGATGTGGGGCAGGAGCCAGCCGCTGACCCGTCCGCAGCGCCGCGCCAGGGCGCGGGCGTGGGCTACGGTCCGCTTCGCGGCTGGCCGCGTCGTGGGGATCGAGGCCCCCGCCCAGAACCTCGCCTCCGCGCGGCGGCTGCGAAAGCAGCGCACCCGGGTGCTGGCATGCGTGCCGCGGGGATCCCAGCTGACGACGTTGAAGCGGCCGTCGCCGAACGCGTCGACTCCTTCCGGATCGCCGCTCACCAGGCCGACGCCGGTGTCGCCGGGCCCGCCGGGATTGATGAACAGCGTCCCGATCCGCCGCTTCGGCTTGCTCGCGAGGTGGCGGATCACCGCGAGGTGGATCGTGCGCCCGTTCGGGTGGTCCCAGTCGAGCGGCACCCGGACCCGGGCGCATTGAAGCCGCGGCCCGGAAGGGTTGCAGGGACCCCACGCGATCGGATCGCCGAAGACGGTTACCGCTTCGGTGGACACGGGCTCGGCGGCGACCGCGTCAGCGGCCGAGAACGCCGCGGCCAGCGCCAAGAGCGCGCGCGAGAGCGCTCCAGAGCTTCAAGCGGCGCACGTTTCCCCCGAAGGTCATTCGACCTCATTGCCCGGGATGACCCTATCCCGGAGTGGCGCTTCAATCCGCGGATGCCGAGCGACCGAGTCGCTCATCGAGAGCGCGGAGGCCGGCAAGGAAGTTCTCCTCCATGAGCCCCACCAGCTCGGCCTCGCGTTCCGGGGAGATCTCAAATCGCGAGGACCAATCACCGAGGGTGTGGTCGCCATCGGTGATCGCACGCAGGCGGATCGTCGTGAGGTGATCGCGGACCGGGATCGGCGAGCCGACGAACGTGTAGGAGTAGAAGCGCTCCGCGTCCGAGTGGGCGACCAACACCTCGCGAAACACGGCGCCATCGACCTGGGTCACAACCCGGACCGCGCCTACCGCGGTTGACTCGCGGCCGTCCTCGATTGGGCTGGATGCGACGAAGGGCATCACGTCGGCCACGGCGTCGAAGCGGCGAATCGCATCCCATACCTGCGCGATCGGAGCCTCGATCACCGAGCTGACCAGCACGCGTGCCACGCGTGCGAGCCTACGACAGGCCTCGGAGCGGACGATGCGCGCCTCGCCCGCCACATTGCCGCGGAAGTGGCGCTGAGCTACGTATTGTTGCCCAGCGCAATCGCGTCAAACGAATAATGAACCGGCAAGCTGGCGCAGTGCTCCTCGCCGCGGCAAAGCAGAAACGGCGTCTACTCCCGCAGCCCGGCGGCGTCGAGGGCATCGTCCTTTGTCTGGAAGTTCTTCAAGTGGGTGACCTTGCCGTCTCCCAGCGTGAAGAGATTCGCTGTGCGGGCGACCACCTCGACGCCGGCCCTCCCGACGCTGACGATCCTCTGGGGGACGACCACCTGGTCGGCCCCGACCGGGATGAACTCCTGGGGCTCGTACCGCTGGCTCTGCCACACCTCCCCCTGAGCGGCCAGGAACGCCTCGACATCGACTACTCTCGCAGCCCCGCGGCTTCGAGGGCTTGGTTCCAGCGCTGGTAGCCCTGGATACGCTCCAGTTCCCCCTTGGGATCGAAGAAGAGCACGAGCCCGGTCTCCTCGTCAAACTCGCCGCCGTGGTGTGTCCGGCCGTGTTGTCGGCCGAGGGCCGCGATCACGTCCCCGCCGTCAATGTGCCTGTCAAAGACCGAGCAGTGCTCCGAGAAGGCGTCCATGTAGTCCCGCGTCGCATCAGACATCGCGGCCGCCCCGCGATAGGTAGTGGTGAGGCCTGCGGCCACGAACGTCACGCTGAAGCCCTCGGCTATGAGCGGCTCGAAGAGATTCCGCACCATGCCCGGCTGCCCGGCGATGAGCGGTCCGTCGAGCTCGCAGCCCGGTGGAAACAGCCCGTCGTACAACCTCCACATTCTGCCCCGACATCGGTACGCAGTATCTCGCGCCCGGCCACAGTGTCAAAGCGAGCGAGTGACGCGAGTCCGCCTGCGACAAGTCAACGACGGCAGGCACGGTGAGAGCGAGGCGGAGTTGCCGCCGGTCGCGGCCGCCCCGAGAGTGAGGAGGAGCGGCTAGTCATGCCGAGGATCCACTGTCGCCGCTGCGGGAAGACGAGCTTTTCCTTCGCGCGCCGCGGCTCGGTAGCCACGTGCCCTGCCTGTGGCAGCCCGCTCGGTGTCCGCCAGAACGCTGCCAGTCTCGAATTCGAGATCCGCGAGCGCCTTTATGCTCCGCGATCTCCCCGAGCGAAGTCGAGCACTCCCGAGAGCAGCTGATCTTCGGACCCTCGCGATCGATTCGCCCATCTCAGGTCCCAGGCCCGAATTGGGGGCTTATCGGCTCGGCTCGATGTTCGCGTTGAAGCGGAACAGGTTCGTGGGGTCGTACCTCGCTTTGACCTCCGCGAGACGCTCGTAGTTCTTGCCGTAGCCCTCGCGCAGCAGTTGCTCGCCCTCCTCGAGGAAGCCGGGGAAGTTGAGGTAGATGCCCCCGCCCGAGAACGAGCGCATGTCGGCGAACGTGTCGCGCACCCAGGCCAAGTTCTCCTCCGAGCCCGCCTCATCCTCCCAGTTTCCCTCGATCCCGAGCAGGTAGGGCTCGCCGCGGTTGGCGAAGGCGGTCTCCTCATCGCCGACCCGCGCCATGGCACCGCCCTGGTACCAGACGTCGATAGTCGAGTGGGCCGAAGGTGCCGCGACGGCGTGGCCCACCAGTCGGTCGATCGCCTCGTCGCTCAGCGCCGGCAGGTTCACGGACTTCCAGTAGTAGCGCCAGCCGTCCGGGTAGTCCTCGTCGAGCGCCGCCTGCGCCTCCGTGTAGGGCATGGTGGCGCTGAGGTCGGCGATCGGAGCGGCGATCCCTCGAAGCGGGCGCAGCACCTCCTCGCCCTCGGCGGGGTCGCCGGGATGAAGCGCGAGGAGCGCCACGAACGGCTCTCCGTGCGAGGAGGCCGGAATCTCCTCGATCTCGGGCACGCGGCCGAAGATCCCTACCGGGGCTACCTCCTCCGGCGCCTCGGAGAGGTAGCGCTCGCAGGAGCGCAGTACCTCTCGCGCATCCTGCGTCGGATAGAGGACGAAGCAGAAGGACACCTGCGGCCCGACCGGGTGCAGGCGATACTCGAAGGAGGTGACGACCCCGAAGTTCCCACCCCCACCGCGAATCGCCCAGAAGAGGTCCTCGTTCTCGCTCGCGCTGGCCGTGAACCCGCTCCCGTCGGCCGTCACCACCTGCGCGGAGACGAGGTTGTCGCAGCTCAGGCCGTGCTTGCGGCGAAGCCAGCCCATCCCGCCGGACAGGGTCAGCCCGGCGATCCCCGTCCTCGTCACCACCCCGAGGGGAGTGGCAAGCCCGTGTTCCAGTGTCTCGCGGTCGACGTCTCCCAGCGTGCAGCCGCCCTCCGCACGCACCGTCCGCGCCTCGGGGTCGACGTCTATTCGCTTCATCTCCGAGAGATCGATCACCAGCCCGCCGTCGCAGAGCGCGTGGCCGGCGACGCCGTGCCCACCCCCGCGCACGGCGAGCGGAAGCTCGGTGTCGCGAGCGAAGTTGATCGCAGCGACCACGTCATCGGTGTCGGCGCAGCGAACGATCAGCGCCGGGCACCTGTCGATCATCCCGTTCCAGAGCTCGCGCGCCGGCTCGTAGTCCGGGTCCCCGCCCCGGATCACGGTGCCCCGGATGTTTGAGGCAAGGCCATCGACTGCCGGGCTCGGAAGCTCCGTGTCCCTGCCGCCGATGGTCACTGCCGATAGGTTTGCCATGGCTGGCCTCCTTGCTGGCTCACGGGCTGCAGCCGGAAACCTATCCGCAGCCCACGCCCCCGTCCAGTCCGGGGGGGCCGGGCACAGGCCCCGCCATCGGCCACCTAATCCAGGCGAAGCTCGAGGCACTGCCGGCCGCGGCTTGACCAACCCAGGCCACGCAGCGACATCGCCGCAGTCGCCTCATGTTGGACAGATCGGCGATCCCTAGGCATCGCGGCTTCATCCTGTACTGAAAGAAACGCCCTCCGCCTTCTCAACCACGTCCGGCAGCGCGACGGACAGGGACTCGCAGCTGGTCGCCAGGATCCGCCAGCTGGCAGATGCCAGCGGCACCACGCCACGCGCCGCGAGGTCGTTGCGGCGCCGCTCACCGGCCTCACCCGGGACGAGCAGTTCCTCGACTCCGGGCGATCGCGCGCTCCCCTTGACCTGGTCGATCTGAGCGTCCATGCGCGCCAGGAACTCCGCACGCGGCTGGAACGCCTCGATGTCAAGCGCCCAGAGGAAGTTCCCTGCCGGGCCGCGCCGCACGCCCTGCGCAAATTCCGCACCGCTGAGCACGCCGCTGAGAGCGTCGACGAAGAGCGCCAGGCCGAAGCCCTTATGCGCCGCCTCGGGGCTCCCGAGTGGGGCTAGCGACCCGCCGTCGAAGAGCTCGTGCGGGTCGGTGGTCGAGTGCCCGGCATCGTCGAGGATGACGCCTGGAGGCATCTTCGCTCCGTGCTCGGCGGCGAGGCGGACCTTCTGCATCGAGGTGACCGTGGTCGCCACGTCGAGCACGACTGATGGGTGCTGTCCGGCCGGCAGCCCGTATGCGAACGGGTTCGTTCCGAAGACTGGCCTGCGTCCGCCAGGCGGGGCGACGAGGGGGATGAAGTTCGTGCACGCGAACCCGATCAAGCCGGCCTCGGCCGCGAGCCGGGCGTACGGTCCGCAGACCAAGAGCTGCCAATCCCGGATCGCCGCAACCGCCATTCCCTCACGCTCGCGGGCGCGCTCGATGCACCACTGCATCGCCCGGGTGGGCCCCGCAGGGCCGCAGCCGCGATCACCGTCGATGAGGATCGCGCCATCGCTCTCGTGCAGCACGCGCACCCTCGGGCGGGGATTGAGCTCCTCCTCGCGGTAGAAGTCGCTGAGGATTCCCAACGCCGCCACGCCATGGTCGCGGTGGCCGCGAAGTTCGGAGTCGATCAGGAGCCCTGCTAGTGCGTCGCCATCCTCGGAGGTGACGCCGAGGCGTTCGAAGGCCTTGGCGAGGCAACGTCGCAGCTCATCGATCGGCACCATCCGCGCCGTGTCGTTCCCGTCGCCTGTCATTGCCCCAACTTGCGATCATGTTCCCAGATGCCGCTCGCTGTCTGACCGAAGCGGAGTAGCCAGCTGTTCCTGCTGGCTCCCGCCCCTCCGACGAGGCGCGAGCATCCGCGTTGGCGAAGTAAGCTCGGGGTGTGTCGTCCGCCGGATCGCGGAGCGGGGAGGCAGTCCGAGGGATGGAGCTGGTCGGGGCGCTTTGCCTCGCGACCGACCTCGGCATGGGGTTCCCCTTCGAGCACGGCCTGCACAGCACGCTGATCGCATCCCGGCTCGCCGACGGCCTCGACGTCGACCGCGAGACGGCGTCGCAGGCCTATTACGCCTGCCTGCTCGCGCACGCCGGCTGCACCACCGACGCGCATGTGGCGCCGGAGGTCTTCAACGACTCGCTGCTCACGAATCTCAATCCGGTCCTTTACGGCTCGGCTCGAGAGGTCGCCACGGGCCTCCTCAAGGCGCTGGCGGAACCCGGCCGGCCGGCGCCGGTTCGTGCCTTGCAGATGGTGCGAGGGGTCCCCAGGCTGCTCCAGGAGCAGCGCCCCCACATGACGGCCACCTGCGAGGTGGCCGGGATGCTGGCTGCGGGGATCGGCGTGCCCCCGTCGATCGCACAGCTGCTCGACTTCCTCACCGATCGCTGGGACGGGAAGGGCCCCCTGCGTCGCGGCAAGGGCGAGGAGATCCCGCTGCCTATGCGGATCGTGCATGTGGCCGTCGACGCCGCCTTCCAGCGGATGCTGGGGGGCGAGGAGCGGGCGATACGGCTGGCGCGGGAGCGTGCGGGCACCGGCCTCGACCCCGAGGTCGCCGTCTATCTCGCCGACCATGCCGACGAGGTCCTCACCGGCGAGGGGGAGTCGGCCTGGGAGGAGGTCCTCGCCTGCGAGCCCGCGCCCCGCCTGATGCTCGCCGAGGACGCGCTCGATGAAGCCCTCGCAGCGATGGGCAACTTCGCCGACCTGGTCTCGCCGTACCTGGCGGGCCACTCGAGCGCCGTGGCGGAGCTGGCACACGATGCAGGCCAGCGATGTCGCGTCGACGGCGAGGACGCGACCGCGCTGCGGCGCGCCGCCCTGGTGCACGATCTCGGCCGGGTCGCGATCGCCGCGGAGATCTGGCAGAAGCCCGGGCCGCTCAGCGCCGACGAGTGGGAACAAGTAAGGCTGCATCCCTACCACACCGAGCGCGTCCTATCGCGGTCCCCGTTTCTCGCGTCCATCGCGCCGATCGCCGCGTCTCACCACGAGCGCCTGGACGGCTCCGGCTACCACCGCGGGGTATCCGGGGCGGAGCTGTCCGTGCCGGCCCGGCTGCTGGCGGCCGCGGACGCCTACCAGGCGATGACCGAGCCCCGTCCGTATCGCGAGTCCCTGTCCGCCGAGCCGGCAGCCCGCGAGCTCGCGAAGGATGCAGAGGCCGGACGCCTCGATCCGGACGCAGTGACCGCGGTGATCGAGGCCGCCGGCCAGCGCCCGCCGCGCCTCGAGCGCCCCGCCGGGCTCACCGAACGCGAGGCGGAGGTCGTGGGAATGCTGGCGAGAGGGCTGCAGACGAAGCAGGTCGCCCACGCGCTGGGCATCTCGGCGAAGACGGCCGACCGTCACGTGCAAAACGCGTATCGCAAGATCGGGGTTTCCACGCGCGCCGCGGCGACCCTGTTCGCGATGGAGCATGGGCTCGTCGCATGGGGAGAACTCCCGATTGCGCGGCCGCAGCGCGGCTCCTAGCATCCTCTCCCAGAAGGCCACACGCTCCCTGGTGAAGGAGGACGCGATGCCGACGATCAGTCAAACCCAGACCATGAACTACGAGGTCGCCGAGACGCTCGCTCCCACCTGGGCGAAGCGGAGCTCGCAGATCGAGCAGGTGACCGCCCCGGTGCGCGAGTGGCTGGTGCGGGAGCTGGCCCCGAGCGAGGGCGACACGATCCTCGAGCTCGCAGGGGGAGTCGGCGACACCGGCTTCGATGCCGCCGAGCTGATCGGTGACGAGGGCAGGTTGATCTCGAGCGACTTCTCGCCGAAGATGCTCGAGGAGGCGCGGCGCCGGGGCGCCGAGCGCGGTGTCCGGAACGCCGAGTACGAGGTGATCGACGCCGAGCGAATCGGGCTCGACGACGACTCCGTCGACGGCGTGATCTGCCGCTACGGCTACATGCTGATGGCCGACACGGCCGCGGCGCTGGCCGAGACGCGCCGCGTGCTCCGTCCCGGTGGCCGGCTCGCGCTCGCCGTCTGGGGGCCTCCCGAGCGGAACCCGTTCTTCTCGATCCTGGGGCGCAAGCTGGTCGAGGGCGGCCACGTGCCGCCTCCCGAGCCGCCTCCCGCGCCGGGCATCTTCGCCATGGGCAGCGAGGAGCGGGCCGCGCAGCTGCTCGAGGCGGCCGGGTTCGGCGAGGTCCGCATCGCGGAGATCGAGGTGCGGTTCCCGGTGCCAAGCGTCCGCGAGTACCTGGAGTTCACGGCCGACACCTCCGGTCCGATCGCGATCGCGCTGCGCAATATTTCCGTGAAGGATCGCGAGGCGCTCGAGCCCGACCTCGCGGAGTCCTTCGCGCCGTTTGCCACCGGCGACGGGTACGAGCTGCCGGGTGTCACGCTCTGCGCGGTGGCGAGCTGATGCGATGCGCGCTGAGATAGCCCCCGTCGCTCAGGACGGCGTCGAGGGACTCGCGAGCGTCACGGTCAGCGGCGCGGCGCTCGCCTAACCTCCGACGAGGTTGAGGACGTGATCCGCGTTGCGACGAGGGCGGCAGCATAGGGGCCGCCACCTCGAAGCGCCGCGTCAGATAGCCGGCGGCGGCGCCTGATCCCGACAGCCTCCCGAGTTCTTCTGTCGGCTCAGGGCTTGAGCCGACGTCCGCTGCTGAACAGATATTGCGACCACGCGAGCATGGTCACAGCGATTGTCGCGGTGACGAGGAAGGCAAGCCAGGGAGGCACGTCGCTGACTCCCAGAAAGCCGTAGCGCATGGTGCTCACGACGTAGAAGAGGGGATTGGCGTGAGACAGCTCGTGCCATGGACTCGGCAGAACGTTCACGGAGTAGAAGACGCCCCCGAGGAACGTCAGCGGCAATATGACGATGTTGTTGACGAACGTGTGGTGGTCGAAGGTCTCCGCGTAGATTCCGACGATGACCCCCAGGGCGCCGAACAGCGCGACCAACAGCAAGGTTGCGCCAAGCAGGACTGCCGGCCGCACCACGGGCGCAACGGTCACCGGGAGCGCGATGGCCATAAGGGCGGCGCCGATGAGGAGGGCGCGAAACACCCCGCCAATCGAGAGCCCCAGGTTCATCTGCCAGGCTCGCATGGGAGCGGCCAGGACGTCGTTTATGTAGCGGTCGCTTCGGGCCTGGAAGATCGAGCTCGAGTTGTTCGAGTAGGCGGCCTGAGCCATCGCCATCGCGATCAGCCCCGGGACGATGAACTCCTGGTAGCGGAAGCCCTCGATCTCGTGGATCCGGGTGCCCAGCGAGAGCCCGAAGACGAGGATGAACAGCGCCGAGGAAACCACGGATGCCAACACGGTCTGTGTCCATAGCTTGGATACCCGGAGGCACTCCCGAGCCGACAGCCAGACGAGGCCGCGCAGGGGGCTCGGCTGGTGCAGTGCGAGACCGGATCGGGCGCTCATGACGCCGCGACCTCCTCCAGGTTGCGGCGGTGCCTCGCGACCGTCTTGAGGTAGACGTCCTCGAGGCTCGACGCGGTGTAGCGCCGCTTGAGCCCTTCGGCGCTGTCGCGGGCGACGATCGCACCGTCACCGATCAGGGCGATGTCCTCGCAGAGGGTCTCCGCCTCTTCGAGGTAGTGGGTGGTCAGCAGGATCGTCGTACCGGCGCCATGCAGCCTTCGGATGTAGCGCCAGAGCTCGTGGCGAAGCTCAAGGTCGACGCCCGCGGTGGGCTCGTCGAGGATCACAAGACGTGGTTCGTGCAGAAGTGCCCGGGCCAGCAGCAGGCGCCGCCGCATGCCTCCCGACAGCTTCGGCGCGCGTACGTCGGCCTTGTCGCGAAGGTCGAAGACGTCGATCATCTCCTCTGCCCGCCGAACGGATTCGATCCGGGTGAGCCCGAAGTAACCGCCGTGATAGAGCAGCGCCTCGCGGACTGTCAGGAATCGGTCGAGGTTCGGCTCCTGCTCGGCGACGCCGATCAGCCGCCTTGCTTCAAGGCTCTGCGCCGGGTGGCCGAAGACCGTGATCCCGCCGGCGGTGATTCGCACCAGATTGCAGACGGCGTTGATCAGCGTGGTCTTGCCCGCGCCATTGGGACCGAGAAGACCGAAGAACTCTCCCGCAGGGATCTCCAGGTCGAGCTCCCGCAGCGCCACAGTCCCATCGTCGTAGCGCTTGGTAAGACCGGTGATCGAGAGCGCAGCCGACGCCATTCATCCAGAGAGCTTCAGGATCGTGGCTAGAGCGCCGGCGAGGTCATCGGCCGGCGTCTCACCGGCGCGCCGCGCGCGCCAGCCGACGAAGCCGTCGGGCCGGACCAGGACGGCCCCGTCGCGCTCAACCTCGTAGAGCGCCTCGAAGCGGCCGGCCGGCGCCTGCAGGTCACCCGCTTCGCCGATGCTGAGCACCTCGATCGGCACCTGCCGCGGTGCGGCGGTCCGCTCCGAGGCCGCACGCCACATAGCGCCGTCGGACCCGGTGAGCAGCACGAAGCCACCGCCGAAGACGTCGAGGGTGGAAACGCGCATGCCGTCGCGCTCCACCCACAGGTGCGGCGCGCGGCCCCCGGGGCAGGCGTTCTGCACGTAATCGCCGACCGGGTTCTCGACGGAGGGCGGCGTCGTCCCGTCGGGCGCCACCGCGCCCTCCTCGTAGCGAAATCCGAGATCCATGCCCTGGCGCCCGCCGGCTGGGCGGGCCGCGATGCCGGCACGGACGGTGTCCAGATCGCCCGCCCGCACCGCCTCGATCATCTTGATCATTCCCGCGCCGCGCTTCGCGCTGTAGGCGACGTTCCTCTCGGACACCGCGCGGCGCTCGGTTTCGTATGTGTCCAGCAGATCGGGACCGGCCCAGCCAGAGACCACCGCTCCCACCTTCCACGCCAGGTTGTGGGCCGAGTGGAGCCCGGTGTTCATCCCGACGCCGCCGTCGGGCGTCGTGCGATGCGCCGCGTCTCCGGTGAGCAGCACCCGCCGGTCGCGGAACGCCGTTGAAAGCTCGGCGCCCATGATCCACGACTTGATGCTGATGATCTCCACATCGAGATCCTCGATCCCGGCCGCGCCGCGGATCGTGTCCACGCAGCGTTGCTCGGTGAAGTCCTCGACCGCTTCGCCGGAACCGAGCTCGACGTGGAACAGCCAGACGTCGTCGCCGTTGATGGTCACAAACGACCCGGAGAGGTCCGGCGTGATCACGGCGTAGCCCCAGCCCGGCCGGTCGCGCACCAGCGGACCAAGCGGGGCGCGATGAAAGATGTTGACGAAGTGCCCCATGTCGGTGTCGCCGGCCCGGCCGATCCCGCACGCGTTGCGTACGGTGCTGTCGTTGCCGTCGGCGGCGATCATGTACTTGGCGCGGACGGTGCTTGTCTGGCCACTGTCGCGGGCGACGATCGTCGCGGTCACGCCATCGTTGTCCTGCTCGAAGCTCGTCATCTCGAAGCCATAGTGCAGATCGGCGGCGTCGTGGGACTGGGCACGGTCGCGCAGCGTCGACTCCGTGAGGTCCTGCGGGCAGCGGAGCCCCGCCGTAGGGCTATGGGGCTCTGGCGCCTTGTCGTCGGGCTCGACGGTCTCGGTGCGGCCGAGCTCCTCACCGGAGAGCGTGGTGGTCCACACCATGCGATCGCAGAATTCACGCGGAACGCCTCGCCGGCGCATCTCGTCCTCGGCCCCCCACAGCCGCAGGAGCTCGGCGGTGCGTTGCATGATCCCGACCGCCCTGGGGTGCTCGAGGGTGCCGGGGTACTTGCTGACGAGCAACGACGGAACGCCGAGGGTCGAGAGCGTCAACGATGCGGCCAACCCCGACGGTCCCCCGCCGACGATCAAAACGGGTGTCTCGCTGCGCATTACAGTCTCCTGGCTGCCTGGCTCGCTGACGGCGACCTTACACGGCGGCATGCGGGCCGACGGCGACCGAGGTAATCGGAATCGTGGCGCGTCTCCGAGGCTTGAGCGGAACTCCCCGAGACGAGCTCTGCGTCCGGGGCGCAGCCGCTCCGCGCAGGTAGGAGTAGCGCGCCGCCTCGGCGACCAGGACGCGGACGCCCGAGGAGACGCGTGCAGACGCCGTCGGGATGCCGGCGAGCGGCGGCGAGTCACCTCTGACGGCTTCGCTGGGACGCGGACGGTTGCGTGACTCCCGCGGGGTAATCAGAAAAACATGGAAAGTGGAGCTCGGGCAGATCGCGCGACGATCGAACGATTTCCTCGCTGGCTCGTCGGAGACTGGGGGACGATCGTTCGGGATCCCCTGGATCTGATGCGGCTCGCCCTGCTGGTGGGGGCTGTGGTCACGCTGGCCGTCGGCCCTCGCGAGCAGAGCTTCCGGCTCTTCCTGACGTTCGTGGTCGTGCTGATCCCGCGAGCGCTCGACGTGCCGCGCCCGTTCGACCTGGCGTTCATCGCCGCGATGTCATTTCAGGCATGGGGCAATGTCTTCGGCGCCTTCGACGACGTGTACGGATACGACAAGCTCGTCCATTTCCTCCTGCCGGCTGCGATGTCGGCGCTTTTCTACCTCGCCCTCGTCCGGTTGCGCGTCGTGCCCGATCTGGCCGCGGAGACCGGGATCCACGAGCGCGGCGGGAGCCTGCTGCTGACCTGCGTCTTCGGCCTCGCCCTCGGCGGCGGTCTGTACGAGCTGTACGAGTGGTTCGCCGATACCTATCTGGGAGCGCAGCTCTACACGAGCTACGGCGACTCGATCGGCGACCTGGTCGACGACGGGCTGGGCGCCCTGTGCGGCGGCGCGCTGATCCTCGCCTGGAACAGCTACGGATGGGGCACCCGCCGCCGTGCCCATGCGGGCCACGCTCCGAGCGAGGATCCGGTGGCGGAGGCGGGTCAACAAGTCATCGACCGGTTGAAGCCCGGCCCCGGGGAGACTGGCGGGAGGGTGAGCTATCCGAGGCTTCCGCGCTGGCTCGCCGGAGACTGGTCGCGGATGCTTCGTGACCCGGCCGACCTGCTGCGCCTGGGGCTCGCGGCAGGGATCGTCATCGCTGCGCTGAACGGAGAGACCGACCTCGCGATCCGGTTCGCCATCAGCTTCGCCGCTGCCGTGCTCGTGCGTGTACTCGAAGTGCCGAGGGCATTCGACCTGATCTTCGCGCTCGCGATGGTGGTCCACGCATCGGGTGCGACCTTCGCGGCGATCGGCTCGATGTCTGCATATGAGCCCGCCATCCACGTCGTCGTCTCCGCCACCACGATTCCGGTGGTCTATGTGGCGCTCGTTCGCCTGCGACTCGTGCCCGACCTGTCCGCCGAGATGCGGCTGCACGAGAGCCTCGCGATCGGGCTCATCGGCTTCTGCAGCGGATTCGCCGTGGGGATCGGGTACGAGGTCTACGTATTCGTCGCCAACAGGGCATTCGGAGCCGCGTCGTCGGTCCAGTACGCACAGCTGATCGACCGGCTGGCGCTGGACGCCCTGGGAGCCCTCGCCGGCGCGCTGATGCTCGTGATCTGGGATCGCCGCGGCTGGCCCACGAACCGCGTACCGGCACACCGCCTGCACGAGTCCTGAAGGCCGCCCCCAATCGCATGCCGTCCGCCGATTGCTTGCGCTGGGTGGCCAGCGCCCCGATCGTGCCCTGGCCGGCCGAGCACGCACGCGAACAGCGCGACGACCGGTGCCCGGTCGGGCCCGCACGTCGCGCGAGATAGCCACTCCCTCGCGCGCTCCAAGCCCGCGGCACGGCGTATCGCGCCGGCGTCAAACGGTCATGTCGCGGGCCCCGAGGGATCATGCCCTCGGGGGTTCCCCGTGGTCCGAGACGGGAGCGCGCGCCGCTGGGAGCGGGGACCGACGGTCAGCTCGCTGACCGTGACGCATCGCCCGTGGCGGCGCCGGGAAGGAAGGCACCATCGAAGCCACGGTTTCGGAAGATCGGGCGACCTCGAACCGCCGGCTGCGCCGGGGCGAGCGCGGCCTCCTGGCGATCGTCGGCCTGCCCACCCTCGGGATGGCGCTCGCGATCACCGTGGTCTCGACCTACCTGCCGGTGGTCGCGAACCAGTTCACCTCGTCGGCGACCATCATCGGCGTGATCATCGGCGGGGAAGGGATGATGGCCCTATGGCTGCCGGTGATCGTCGGCAGCTGGTCGGACCGCCTGACCACGCCGATCGGGAGGCGCATCCCGTTCATCCTCCTCGGCACTCCGATGATGGTGATCGGTCTCGTGCTCATGGGCCTCGTGGGCTCACTGATCGCCATCGGCCTCGTGGTCGCGATCTTCTTCGCGGGGTACTTCGTCGCCTACGAGCCGTACCGAGCGCTGTACCCCGACATCTTCGGCGACGAGGTGGCCGGTCGCGCGCAGGGCAACCAGGCGCTCTGGCGCGGCATCGGCACCGGTACGGCGCTGCTCGCCGGCGGAGCGCTCCTCAGTCTCGCGAACTTCGCCCCCTTCGTGGCGGCGGCGCTGGTCCTGGTCGCGGCAAACGCGGCTTTCACCGTCCTGCTCTTGCGCTACGGCGATTCCCCGCGCGGGGAACGGAGCCTGGATGCCCTCGGGGTGCGGGAGATCGCGGGGCGCGTCCGCAGGCTGTTGGCGCAGCGCCCTGCGCTGCGGCACTACCTGATTGCCAACTCCCTCTGGGAGCTCGCGATGGGCGCGCTGAAGACGTTCATCGTGCTCTACGTCACCGCCGGGCTCGGATTCAGCCTCGCTCAGGCATCGCTGATCATCGGCGGCGTCGCAATCATCGTGCTCGTCGGAGGCTTCGCCAGCGGCAAGCTCGGCGACCGGCTCGGGAAGCTGCGGGTCCTGCGGGTGGGCCTGTGGGTCTACGGTGCGGCGATGCTGGTCCCGATGGTCACCGAGTTCCCTCCGTTGCTGCTCCCGGCGGTGCCGGTCATCGCCTTTGGCGGAGGGATGATCATGGGCCTTCCCTATGCGGTGCTGATGCCCTTGATGCCCGAGGACGAGCACGGCGTGATCACCGGCGTCTACAGCCTCAGCCGCGGGCTGGGGACGATGCTCGGGCCCATCCTGGCCGGTGTCGCGATACAGACGCTCGGTTCCGCCCTGTTCGAGTCGACCGCGGGATACGCGGCGATGTGGTTGATCACGGCAAGCGCCATCTTCGCGAGCCTGCCGTTCCTCGCGAGGCTGCGATCCGACGTGCGAGACGCGGGCGCCGACGAGCGGGCTGCCGGGGGCTGAGCCCCGACCAGGCCCGGACGGCGAACCTACGTCCCGCGGGTCGGGCCCGCGCCGGCCGGATTCGAAACCGCGCCCTGAGCCGACTCGGTCGCCAGGTCGGGATGGATGAGGTGGATCACGTCGCGCCGGGCCCACAGGCCGGGGAGCATCGGCAGGACGAACGAGAACAGCCGGTAGATGATCGTGCCGGCCACCGCCTCCGGAAGGTCGAGCCCGACCCAGATCAACGCGAGGCTCAGGAGCACCTCGGTGACGCCGGCACCGCCGAGTGGCAGGCTGCGGCGCGTGAGGGCGTAGCCGGTTGCCAGCCCCAGGACCACTGGGCCGATGGGGAGCACGGCGCCGATGGCACGAAGCGAGGCCCACAGGGAGATGACCTCGCCCGCCCAGTAGGCGGTGATCCCCGCGAGGGCCGGCAGGAAGGGGAGCGGCGACAGTGCCATCTTCCGTAGAAGCTCGATCCCGCCGAGCGCATCCGCGAGCATGCGCCATCCCTTGCCACGGCGGCTTGCGATCGCCGGCCGTGAGCGGGCGGCGACCGCGAAGCCGACCGCGAAGCCGATCGGGACCGCCAGCGCCCATGGCCAAAGGACGCTTGGCATCACATCGCCTCCCTGGATGAGCATGACGATGGCGCAGATGCACGCCGCCGGCGCGATCGCCACGTACTCGAGGCCGCCGAGCGCTAGGACGCGTGTGACGGCGGCGCGCCCGTCCGACTCGAGCGACGAGATCGCCCGGTAATCGACCGCGAACCCGCCGCCGGGCGCGAAGGCGCCGAATCCGGTCGCGACGAGTCTCGCGACGAGCGGCAGTCGAAGGCGCGGACCGCCGAACGCGGCAAGGATCCGCCGGTAGGCCAGTGTGTAGCCGGCGAACGCCACGAACTGCGCCGCCGCCGCCCCGGCCAGCCAACCGGGATGCAACCGGGCGAACGCGTCTGCGACGCTGCCGAAGCCGGCGTCGGCAGCGACCAGCACCGCCGCAGCCGCCGCGATTGCGGCCGCCCCTACGAGCATTCTTCCCGGATGCCGCCGCCATCGCTTCATGCAGGGCGGCCAGTACCCGGACGCGGATCCGCCCGGTGTCACCGCGCTGACGCTGCGGTTGGTGGACCTCTTAAGCGGGCGCGGCGCGGAGGCGACGAACGAGGAAGGTCGCCGAGGCGCCCCCGATCGCGATTGATCCCACCGCGATCAGGATGGCGGTCGGCGACCCCGCTCCCAGGCCCTGTCCGAGCAGGGCATAGGGAGCGGTGCGAAGAAGAGCCCCGATCGCGAGCGCTCCGGCGAAGCCGAGGATCTTCACGCGCGAGACACCGGCGGCGTAATGGAGGCCCGTGACCGGGACGCCCGGCATTAGGCGGGCAGCGAGCACGGCGGCGAACCCCCGCGAGTCCAGCACCGAGTTGACACGACGCAGCTTCGAGCTCCTGGCGATCAGGTCCTCCACCGGCCGCCGGGCCAGCGTCCGGCCCACCGCGAACGCGGCCAGGCCGCCGAGCACGGCGCCGACCACCGCCAACGCGGTGCCGCCCAGCGCGCCGAAGGCCAGCCCACTGCCGGCGGCCAGAACCGTCCCGGGGAACAGCGCCGGCGTCAGGAGGATCCACGCCGCGACGGCGATCAGCGGCGCGAGCACGCCGGCGGCAAGGACCAGATTCCGGAGCTCGGTGGGCGAGTGCGGGAGCAGGAACGCCGCCGCGGCGAACGACGCCGCGACGATCGAGCCGAGTCCCACCAGCCGAACGATCCGCACGATCCGAGCATAGCCCGGGCCGTTGAGAGCACGGCGGGGTCGGTGCGGCTGCGGGCATGGCGACGTCGAGGGTCAGGACGGTGACAATCCAGTGGGACATGACCGGTTCGCCCGCCACACGGGGGTAGGCGCCCCGCGTGACCGCGCCTCGACACGACCTGTCCTGCGTCGTCCACGTCCATTCGACCTACTCGGACGGCACCGCGACCGTTCCCGAGATCGTCGCCGCCGCGCGGGAGGCGGGCCGCGACGCGGTTCTGCTGACCGATCACGACACCCTCGGAGCCAAGCGCGACGGCTGGGAGCGCTGGCACGACGGGGTGCTGGCCTTGGTCGGGCTCGAGGTCTCGCCGAAAGGGGGGCATTACCTCGCGTTCGACCTGGACGAGGAGGTCGACCACGCGCAGCTCGGCGAGGACGAGATACCGGCCGCGGTCGCGGCGGCCGGCGGTTTCGGCTTCGCCGCCCACCCATTCTCGCGGGGCTCGGCGATGTCGAAGACGATCGGACGCCCTCATCCGTGGCGCCGGTTGCACAATCCGGCGCTGACCGGAATCGAGATCTGGAGCCTCGCGACCGACTCCGCCGAGAGCTGGCGCAGCCCCCTCGAGGCGATCCGGTTCCTCCGCGACCCCGAGAGGCAGCTCGTCGACCCGCCGCCGGGCAACCTCGAATCGTGGGACGCGCTCCTCGCCGACCGGCCGATGGTGGCCATCGGGGGCCTGGACGCACACCAGAAGGGAGTGCGGATTCGCGGGCGAGTGCGTTCGCCGATGCCGAATCGCGAGTGGTTTCGAATGCTCGGAACCCACCTGTTGCTGGACGCGGAGCTCACCGGCGAGCTCGAGCTGGATCGAGAGCGCGCCTATTCGGCGCTTCGCCGCGGCCGGTGCTACGTCTCGCGCGACTCGCTGGGCGAGCCGCGCGGCTTCGGCTTCTGGGCCGAGTCGAACGGGGAACGGCGCGAGATGGGCGAGAACGCAGCCGGCGACGACTGGGTCCTGCGCACGCGCGTGCCGCGCCCGGCAGATCTGGTCCTCACCCGGGACGGAAAGCCCGTCGCGGGCACCCATGGCGGTAGCCTGGCCTATCCCGTGCAGGCGCCGGGCACCTATCGCGTCGCTGCCCACGTCAGCGCCGGCGAGGTGCGGCGAACCTGGATCTTGAGCAACGCGATACGCATCCGTGGGGAGGGCGAACCGAGCATCCGTGAATGACCGGGCTGCAGACCGGCAGTGGATGGCCGAGGCGGAGCGCCTGGATCTCGCGGTGTACGCCGCGATTGCGGCGACACCCACGCCGGGCCTCGACGTCGCCATGACGAGGCTCTCGCGGGCTGCCGATTACTCGAAGATCTCGCTGTCGGCGGCGGCGATGCTCGCGCTCGTCCGGGGGCGGGCGGGGGTTCGCGCCGCTCGAAGCGGGCTCGTGAGCGTCGCGGCGACGGCGACGCTCACGAACCTCGTCCTGAAGCGCGTCGGGCGGCGCCGTCCCGATCCCGCCGTGGCCGAGGTCCCCATGGGCCGTCGGGTGCGGATGCCGAGGTCGACCTCGTTTCCTTCCGGGCACGCCGCCTCGGCCTTCGCGTTCGCGACGGGCGTGGGACACGTGCTCCCGCGCACGGCCGTACCCCTACACCTCCTCGCCGCGCTGATCTCCTACTCGCGGGTGCATACCGGGGTTCACTACCCGGCCGACGCGATCGCGGGGGCGGTCGTCGGCACCGCCATCGCGCAGGTCGCCACCAAGGGCCTCGACGCTTGAGCCCCTTCTCGACCCCGGCGCGTCCGCGAGGAGGCGGGCGAGAAACCGCGCCCTTCGCCATCGCGTCGCTACATCTTCTCCTTGATCCCCGCCTTGATCAGCCAGGTGTTCACAGGCCAGGCGGTGAAGAAGCCGACGACCATGCCCACCTGCATCATGAACCAGTAGGCGGGGCTTGCGGTCGTCAGGGGTGGCTGCCAGAGGACGAGGTGGTAGAGCGCCATGTAGCCGAACAGCCCCACCTGGAAGGCGACGATCGACAGCGTGTCGGCCTTGATCGCCTGCCAGATGCCGGCCAGCCTGCCGAGGTCCTCGCGCATCGGGACGATCGAGAAGTACTGGAAGACGATCCCGAACGTCCAGGCGAGGACGAAGTCGGCGACGTACATCGCCATCAGCGTGTTCGCGGCCTCGGCGGCGAACAGCGGAATCATCCAGGCGGTCGCATAGACGATCCACTCGCCGCAGATGTCGCCGAGCGTGCACCCGGCGCCGCAGTGGCTCACCCCCTTGGAGATCGGCCACCAGTTCTTCTTCGCGAACGGTAGGTAGGAGGGTGGGTCCTCGTCGCCCGAGGACATCATCTCCTCCATGTCGTTGCCGTGCTCCTCGGCCCACCTGTGGCTCATCCGCTTGCCGCGGCGAAAGTAGAACCACACCGCCACCGGCCCCCAGTAGAGGGCCGTGATCGGATAGACGGCGTTCATGATCGCCATCTGCTGGCGGTAGCCGCGCACGATGTCCCAGAGGATCGCGAAGGCGCACAGGAATGCGACCCCGAGCGCCACCCAGCCGACGACGAGCCAGGCGGTGGAGCCGACCTGAGTCTCTGCCGCAAGCGGGAGCAACGGTGGAAATTTCTCCGGCACGCTGCCCTGGATACCCGGGTTGGGTATGCGAAACCCGAGTAGTCATCGTGCTGACGGCGTGCCAGGGTCCAACGCGCCGCAGTCGGGAGCGTCCGGGTAGGCGTGGTCAGGACTCGCGGTGCTCGGGTCCGAAGGGCGGTGTGCTCGGCATCGCAGCCGGTCGCCTCATCGCCCTACGTCTCGACCGCGGTGCCGGCCGAAACCGGGCAGGATCATGACACGGACGGGATTCCGGTGGGGGAAGGGGGTATCCGCGGATCGTGGCCCGTGAACCGATACGCCGCGTGGTCCTTGCGACCGGCGACGAGATGCCCGCCCTCGGCCTGGGGACCTGGGAGCTCGGTGGGGCGGGTGCCGAGCACGCGGTCGGACGCGCCATCGAGCTCGGCTACCGATTGATCGACACGGCCTGCGACTACGGAAGCGAGGCGGCGATCGCGTCGGCACTGCGGTCGGCGCCGTCGGATCGCGACGAGGTGTACCTCGTGTCGAAGGTGGAGGAGGACGAGGATGCGCTGGAGGGCGCCAAGGCCCGGACCGCGGCGCTCCGAGTCGAGCGGCTCGACCTGTGCCTCATCCACAGACCACCCCCGTCGGGCGCCGGCGAGGCGCTGTGGGAGGGCCTCATCGAGGCCCGGGAGGAAGGGATCGCGCGGGACATCGGGGTCAGCAACTACTCGATCGAGCTGCTCGAGCGGCTCGTTGAAGCGACCGGGCAGCGGCCGGCGGTCAACCAGCTCGAGTGGACACCGTTTGGTCACAGTCGGGAGATGGCGGATTACGCGGCGCGGAACGGGATCGTGATCCAGGCGTACAGCCCGCTGACACGCGCCGAGCGGCTCGACGACTCGACCCTTCGCGGCGTCGGCGAGAAGCATGGCAAGACCGCCGCCCAGGTGCTTCTGCGCTGGTCGCTCGAGACGGGAGCGGCCCCGATCCCGAAGGCCGGTCGCGCCGAGCACCTCGAGGCGAACATCGACCTGTTCGACTTCGAGCTCTGCCCGGGCGAGATCCGTACGTTGGACGAGTTGAACGAGCGCTGGTCCTCGCTGGGCGGGCTCCCCTACGTCTGAGCGGACGGCTTCCCCGAGGCGTCGACGGCCCGGCGCCCCCGCCGCGGCTCGCCAGCTCCGGATCGCTCGGCGTCGTCGGGGCGCCGGCGCCCGTGGAGCCTGCGCGCGACCTCGATCGCCACTGTGATCAGCGCCGCGACGCCAAGCGACGCCGCAAGCGGCTTCCAGAGGCTGTGGGCGAACGCGGCGCCGCCGAGATAGCCGAGCGCCACGGTGTAGCCCGCCCACAGCGTGGCGCCGATCGCGTCCGCGGTCGCGAATCGTCTCCACTCGAGCTCCATGGTGCCCGCCGCGAAGGTCGTGGCCGTGCGACCGCCCGGGATGAACCTGCCCGCGACCACCAGGAGGGGGCCGCGCTGCCTGATCTGACGCTGTCCCCACTCGAGATGTTGCCTGCCCTTGTCGCCGCGGAAGAGCCATCGTGCCACCGGCTCTCCGATCCAGCGACCGAGCCCGTAGGAGACGTTGTCGCCGCAGAACGCTCCGGCGGCCGTCGCGGCGGCCACCAGCCAGATCATCAGCCCGCCGTGCGACGCCACCACGCTCGCGGTGATGACCACGGTCTCCGACGGGATCACCGGAAACAGCACGTCGCCGCCGGCGGCGCCGAATACGACGAGGTACGTGAGCGGCTGCCCGGAGACGAGGTGCGTGAGCCAGTCGAACATTCGAATCGCGGCTACCCGCCCGCATGGCGGCAGGGTGGTCAGCGCGCTGACCTCGGGCCGCAGCTGTCGCCGACTGCCCGCGGCGGGGGAAGGCTCAGCCCGAGCGATACGACAAGTCGTTGACGGTCATGCCGCTCGGCTCGCGGAGCATGAACCGCCGAGCCTCCCACTCCTCGTCGCGGAGGGGTAGGCGATCTCGAGGCCCTGCTCCACGGCCTTGGTGTGGACGCCATCGACGTCAGCCACCTCGACCGATATCCCCGGCGCCGCGGGGTCGTCGTTGCCGATGATGGTCACGTGGGCCGAGGCGTTGGTCGGCGAGGCAAGTGTCACCACCCAACCCATGTCCATCGCCACCTCTAAGCCCAGCAGGTCGACGAGGAAGTCCCTGGTCTCGGCAGACCGCTCCGACCTGATGTTCGGCACCGCCCTGTTGATGGTCACGCTCCGCGTTCCATCGAAAGGGTGCCATCGGGGCGGACGCCGAGGCAGAATCAATCCAGCGCGCTCGTCGGCGGGGAGCACGCGCTGCTGCATTCCGTAAACCGGAAGCGCGTCAAACGAATGACGCCTCGGCGAGCCCACCCGGTCGGACGCTATTCGTCGTGGTAGGCGCCGGCCGGTGCCACGCGCCCGCGCTAGCGGAGCGGCTTCTCCCGATTCGCGAAGGCCTGGTAGTCGCGGCATGGCTCGCCGCGCAGGCCGAGGCAGGGTGGCAGCCCGTTCGGAGCCTCCACCCCGGGGACGACCGGAAGCACCAGGCGGGAGGGCCTGTGGCGGGAGTGGGCGAGCAGCACCCGAGCCGGGCCGGAGGGCTCGGTCTCGTCGAAAGCCCAGATCGGTTGGTCGCCGCCGGGGGCGGAGATCGTGATCCGCATCCGCGAACCGCTCCGGTAGAGGTGGCCCTCGTAGTAGAGCGGGACCGTCACCTTTGCCCACCGGCCCTTCGGAAGCGGTGCCGCGTCTGACTTCCGGAAGCTCGGCACCGGTTCGAGCGGGGTGCTCTTCTTCTTGTCGAGCTTGCGCGCGCTCGTTCGCAGCCAGCCGCTCTGGACGAAGGTCTCCTTGCCGTCCGGACGAACCTCCGAGACGGTCACCTGCAGATCGACGCTCGGGGCCGATGAGCGAATCCAAGCCTTGAGCGCTCCGGCCCCGATCACGGCCTTGTCCGACTTGAGGCGGGGGCTCACGTACGAGAGAGCGTTCTTGGCATGGCTCTGGGCCCAGTCGTACGCCGGTGTCGCGGTCCAGAGTCCGCCGGGGCCGCCCCCGGTGTCACCCGTGAAGTCGGTGGGCGGGCGTGCCGCCGGGTCCCACTTGAAGACCTCGGCTCCACGACCTCCTCGCCTGCCGCCCTTCAGCGTGCCCCCCTTGCCCAGATACCAGGATCGCGCCTTCGTGCGATGGGCCGGGAACTTGCTGAGCGAGGTCCCGAAGGACGCCACCGGAACGCCGGGCGTGTCGCCCCCCGCGCCGTTATCGAAGCGGACTCGAACGGGCGGCTGGCGCTCGAACGCCCCGAGTGCGGAGTCGAAGTCCGGCTGGTGCTGGATCTTGTCCCTGGGCAGTTGGACGCCCGGGATCCCCATGACGGAGGCGTAGATGGCGGGGGCGGCCGCCTTCTGGCCGGCGGTCAGCTCCGGTTTCCCTTGCGCCACGTAGAGCTGCAGGAAGTCGTACCAGCGGTTGAACGTCGCCGGGTCGAGCGAGTCCACGTGGACGCCGTTCGTGAACGTGAACCACTTCCGGTCCGTTCCCGTGAAGTGCGAGGGCAGGGCGGGGCAGTGGCCGCCCGTCTGCTCGTCGGTCCACTGGCAGGCGAGGAAGACCGGCACGTCGATCTTGTGGACGAAGGTGATCGGCGAGACCGGATCGGCCACCTTCGGACGGTAGTAGTTGTTGCGCCTGATCTTCTGGACCAGGTCGACCGCCTCCGGGTGCAGGTCCTGGTTGGACTCGCACACCGTGTCTCCGTCCTGGATCCGCTCGTACGCCCATCCTTGACCCGTGTCGGGGCCGGCGGGCTTGGCGTCGTGCACGCGGTCCTCGGCCCACTGCAGTGCGAAGCCGGTGTTGAGGATGCCGCCCGGGTAGAGCGTCGTCTGAGAGTTGTCGATCACCGACAGCGGGGCGATCGCGCTCAGATGCGGCGGGCGGGTGGAGGCGACGAAGAGCTGGCTGATGCCGCCGTACGAGACGCCCATCATCCCGGCTCTGTGGTGGAGGACCCAGGGCTGGCGGGCGACCGTCTCGATCACGTCGTAGCCGTCGAGCGACTGCAGCCGCTCGAAGTAGTCGAAGGCGCCGCCCGAGCAGCCCGTGCCCCGCATGTTGACGTCCACCACCGCGTATCCGAGGATCTGGGCGATCGGCTGGATCGAGCTCTGGGGCCCGTTTGGGTTCGCGTATCCGTAACCGGAGTACTCGATGAGGGTGGGGTAGGGGCCCTGGTCCGCGGGGCCGGGAAGGTGCACGTCGATCGCGAGCTTCGTACCGTCGCGCGTCGTCATGTATCCGTACCCGCCGGCGGGGAGCCTCTGACCGTAGATGCTCGTGTCCGGGGGCTCCGGCCGGTTCGTGAGGACCCTGAGGGCAGGCGACTCGACGCCGCGCGGGCCGCGGACGCGATAGCCACCGCCCGGGTCGACGCGGCGGAAGACGATGCCTCCCAGCGACCCGGCCCGCTTTGTGCCGACGACCCCGCCGCCACGATCGATCAGCTTCAAGCGCTCCCCGGGGCTTGCGCCGGTGACCTGCACCTGCTCCGCGCTGCCGCGAGCCGTGAAGCCGGCCTGCGCGCCCTTGGAGCTCGGTTGGCTCGCCGCCGCGGCGGGAGCGAGCATGAGGACAACCGCCACCGCGAGGGTGCCCAATGCCGCCCACCTCCTGCCCACTGCCCCTTCCTTGGGCTCCACGGCACCACACTCTAGCGGCGCGCGACTGTCATGCCCGAGACGCGCGGACGCCGGCGGATGCGGACCCCGTTAACGTCTCCCGCGATGCCCGCCGACGCACCAGCCGCCAGGCGACCGGGCCGTCCCGCGGCGGCGACTCGCGAGCAGGTGCTCGACGCGGCGCTGTACCGCTACCTGCGCGGCCGCCGGGTCGACATCCAGGCGATAGCCGCGGAGCTCGGTCTCGGCCGAGCCACTGTGCATCGCTGGTTCGGCACGCGCGAGGCGCTGATCGGCCAGGTGATCGTGCTGGCGTCGGCGCCCGTGCTGGAGGCCGCGCGGGCCGAGGCGGGGGGGACCGGCGGGGCGGCCCTGCTCGAGACCTTCGACCGCTTCAACCATCGGCTCGCGGATGCCCCGGCCCTACGGCAGTTCGTGGAGGCCGAGCGCGAGGCGGCCCTGCGGATCATCACCTCGCGCAACGGCAACGTCCAGCCTCGCATGGTCGCCATGATCGCGAAGCTGATCGAGACGGAGGCACGAAGCGGCGCCTACGGGCCGCCGGTCGATCCGTCGACGCTGGGCTACGCCATCGTTCGGCTCGCCGAGGCCTTCTTGTTCAATGACGCCGCCCTCGGGACTCGCGGCGACCTCGAGCGGCTGCGGAAGGTCGAGGCGGCCCTGCTCCAGGTCGAGCCGTGAGCGCCGCCGCGCGACCGGGACCCATAAGAACCGATCCCCTATCGGAATAGGTTCTAAGCTGCCGCCGATGGAACCCGTCCAGGTCGAGGGAATAGAGCAGCTTCGCGAGCTGATCGGCCGCGAGCTCGGACCCAGCGAATGGCTCGAGATCACGCAGGCCGACATCGACAAGTTCGCGGACGTGTCGCGCGACGACCAATGGATCCACGTGGACACAGAACGCGCGGCTGAAGAGAGCCCATATGGCACCACGGTCGCCCACGGCAACCTGACGCTGTCGCTCCTCGACCACTTTCGCCCCCAGCTGATCCGCAACAGCGGGGTGAAGATGGGCATCAACTACGGCTTCGACAAGGTGCGCTTCCCGGCGGCGGTGCCTGCCGGGTCGCGCGTTCGCGCCCGCGCTCAGATCGTCTCGGTGGACGAGCTGGGCGACGGCTGGTGGCACGTCGTCACCAAGTTCACCGTCGAGGGCGAGGGTCAGGACAAGCCGGTGTGCGTGGCCGAAAGCGTCGGTCGAGCGCTGGTCGGCTAGAGCGGCCCAACGAGCACCGAGCCCGGGCCGGCATCGCACCGTCCTCGCAATCCGTGCTGCGAAGCTCCCCGGATGCGACGCTCGGCCGCTACTGAACCTTGAGCGTCCCCTTCATGCCCGCCTGCTCGTGCGCGTCGACGCTGCAGTAGAACGTGTAGTCGCCGGACTTGAGGTTGCTCAGGTCGAGCGTCGCGGAGCTCCCGGTGACGATCTTGGAGCACCCGAGCTTCTTGCCACTCGAGTCCTGGACGCAGACGTCGTGGGGCAGCGAGCTGTTCGGGTTGTCGAAGTCGATCGTCACGTTCCCGCTCTTGGCGGACAGTGAGTTCGTGTCATAGGCGATCTGGCTCGGATCGGCGGCCAGCTTTACGCTCGAGCTGGCGCCCCCGGCTCCGCCTCCCCCGGACGTGGTGGTGCTCGCACCGCCGCCGGACGCCTCGGTGCTCGTGGTGTTCGAGCTGCCGCCGCCTCCGCCGCATGCGACCAGGGCCAACGAGGCAATGATGCCCAGGGTCAACGTCAACGCCAGCTTCTTCATCGCTCCTCCAGTGCTCGGGGATTGCCGTGAGTGTATACGCGGATTTCGGGCCTCAGGTTCAAGGCCGAACACCCCGATTTGAGGGTCTCGCAGGCGTCGCGGATCGGCAAGATGCAGTTTGTCGGCCTATAGCCGACCAATCGCATTTGCGACGGAAGCGGCGGGGCACCGCCTCCCCCGGTGCCCGGAATCACACGTCTAGGCGAGGAGGGGGACGTTGCTGCGTAGTGGTACCTCTCACAACGTCTGACCGGAAATGACGGCCCCAGATCACCGCCATGCTGCGTCCTCACTCGCCCGAATAGCGCTGCTGGTGTATATCCGGTTGGGTCAGGTTGACGCCCGAGTCGCTCGGGCACCGGCCGCGAGTCGCCACGATCCCGACCGCGAAGCGACGATCCCCGGGATGGCCTCGGACGCGGGTCCAGGCCCAAGCTCGCACCGCGGAGGCCCCTTCCCCGGGCGAGTGGTCGATTATCGACCTCCTGGGTGGATTTGCGGCCGCTCGCGCCGCGGCCGGCCCCACCCTCGGAGCGAGTGGCCGATTATCCACCCCCTGGGTGGATTTGCGGCCGCTCGCGCATTTGCTCGCGGTTCGGCTCGGTCGGCCGGGTCGGGTGCCTGACGTAACCGGATACGCACGAGCGCTGCTATTCGGGCTCGCTGCGTCCTTAGTCCTTGCCTGGCGGCGCCTGGACCTCGTCATTTCCGGTCGAACGTCATGAGAGGCACCACTAGCGCCCCTCGAAGGTGGCTTGACGGCCGTCCAGGAAGGCCGTCACGCCCGCGCGCAGGTCCTCGGTCGCCATGCTGTCAGCGATCCCGTGGCGCTCGAGCTGCAGATGGTCGGGCAGGGTGTTCTCGAGGCTGCGCGCGACCAGGGACTTCGACATGCGCACGTAGTGCGGCGCCCGCCTGGCGAGCTCCGCGGCCCGCTCCCGAGCGACGTCCAGCAGCGAGTCGGCGGGGACGACCTCCGCGACGATCCCCTCGTCGCGCGCCTGGGCGGCGCTCACCAGGGGGTCGTGGAGCAAGAGCTCCAACGCCCGGGCCGGTCCCACGACACGGGGGAGGAAGTAGGTCATGCCGCCGTCGGGCGACGCCCCGATGCGCCCATACGCGCAGATGAACGCCGCCTCCTCGGAGGCGATTCTCGTATCGCACATGAGCGCCAGGGAAAAGCCGGCCCCGGCGGCGACGCCGTTGACGGCGCCGATCACGGGATATGGGATACGGCGGAAGTCGACGATCGCCTGGTGGAGGACCTCCGCGCCTCGGCGCACGTCGGCCGAGAGGTACTCCCCCGATTCCTCCAGGCCCCGTTTGAACCAGGTCACGTCCCCGCCGGCCGAGAAGGCACGGCCGGCGCCGGTCACGATCAGCGCCCGAAGCCGGGCCCGATCCGCCAGCCACGCCGCCGCGGTCACCAGCTCGCCGATCAGCTCGGGGCTCATGGCATTGAGGACGGCGGGGCGATTGAGCGTGAGGGTGCCGATCTCGCCGTCGACATCGATGGCGATCGTCTCGAGCTCGGGCGGTGGCGGTACGGCTGAGTTCATGGGCGCTCCCCCTGAGGTGGTGCGGTTCACATTGGTCGATTTGGCCAGCGGGCCAGCAGCCTAACCTTGTTGTGAGCCCATGGAGGACAAGCCACAGAGCGTCAGCGAGCAGAGGAAGCAGCTGCCCGACCAGCCGGGCGTCTACATGTTCAAGGACGCCGAGGGCGGTGTGCTGTACGTGGGCAAGGCGACCTCGATTCGCAAGCGGGTCGCCTCCCACTTCTCCGGTCCCCACCGCGGCGGGCTGGACTTCATCGATCGCGTGGGATCGATCGACTTCCTCGTCACCGAGACCGAGGCGGAGGCGCTGCTCGCCGAGCAGCAGTTCATCAAGCGGCACCGGCCGAAGTTCAACATCCGGCTGCGCGACGACAAGTCGTATCCGTACATCGGGGTGAGCCTCGACGAGGAGTTCCCGCGCGTCTACTTCACTCGTGAGCGGCACCGGTCGGGCCGCGTCTACTTCGGGCCGTTCTCGAGCGCGCGGCGGGTGCGGGAGACGCTCGACCTGCTCGGAAAGCTCTTTCAGTACCGGACCTGCGAGGGTCCGGAGCCGGGTCGGCGCTCCGGAGTTCCGTGCCTCGACTACTACATCAAGCGCTGCCAGGCACCCTGTGTCGGCTACATCGACCGCGAGGAGTACCGGCGGAACATCGAGGCGATCGTCGACTTCCTCTCGGGCCGCTATCGCGACGTCGAGCGGGACCTGGAGCGCAAGATGTCAGAGGCGTCCGACGCCGAGCAGTTCGAGCGTGCCGCGACCTACCGTGACCGCCTCGAGGCCGTGCGATCGCTGATGCAGCGCCGCAGCGTGGCGGGTGAGTCGCTGGAGACCGCCGACCTGATCGCGGTGGCCGTGGAGGGCACCGGCGCCAACGCCCAGGTCTTCCAGGTGCGCGACGGCGTGCTCGCCGAGCGGCAGGGCTTCTATCTGGCCAACGAGGGCGAGCGCGCCGAGGCGGAGGTGACGGAGGAGTTCATCGCCCAGTACTACTCCGCGGCGCCGGCCGTGCCGCGCCTCGTCGTGGTGGGACCGGCGCTCGCGGAGCGGGCGGCTGTGCTGTCCGAGGCGCTGTCGGTCCGGCGCGGCGGCGCGGTGGAGGTCCGGGTCGCCGAGCGCGGCGACAAGCGCCGCCTCCGCGAGCTGGCGGAGCGGAATGCCCGGTTGGCGCTCGCGCAGGACAAGCTGCGGTCCGAGCGCCGTCGCCAGCAGCGGGTCGACGCCCTCGCGGCCCTGCAGGACGTGCTGGGCTTGGAGTCGCTTCCGGTGCGGATCGAGGGCTTCGACATCTCCAACCTCGGACCCGACCACACGGTCGCCTCGATGGTGGTATTCGAGGGCGGCGCACCCAAGAAGGCGGATTACCGGCGCTTCCGGGTTCGCGGCGACCGGCCGGCCGGCCCCGACGACTTCGCATCCGTCGAGGAGGTCCTCGGGCGCCGCGCCGCCCGCTTCGGAGAGGCGGCCGATCGCTCGCCCCACGACGCAGATCGCGACGAGGGATTCGCCGCGATGCCCGACCTGATCGTGATCGACGGCGGCAAGGGCCAGCTCTCGGCCGGAATGCGGGCCCTCGGCCCGCTCGCCGACCGTGGCGTCGCGGTCATCGGGCTCGCCAAGCGAATCGAGGAGGTATTCGTGCCGGGTCGCGCGGGTCCGGTCCCGATCGCCGAGGACTCCGAGGCGCTGCGGCTGCTACAGCGCGTGCGCGACGAAGCGCATCGCTTCGCGATCGACTTCCACCGGCAGCGGCGCGACCAGTCCATGACCCGCTCGCTGCTCGACGGGCTGCCCGGCGTCGGGCCGGTCCGGAAGCGAGCGCTGCTCACACACTTCGGCTCACCCGAGCGGCTGGTCGGGGCCAGTCGGGAGGAGCTCGAGGCCGTCCCCGGGATTCCAGGGAAGCTGGCGCGCGAGATCCATCGGCAGCTGCACAAGATCGGATGACGGCTGCGGTCAGCCAATCGCACGCCGGGGGCGGCGACGGCAGGCCCGCCGTCGACCTCGTGGTCATCACCGGATACTCGGGGGCCGGCAAGTCGGAGGCGATCGCGGCCTTCGAGGACGGCGGCTACTTCTGCATCGACAACCTTCCGCCCCGGATGATCAGCTCCCTCGGCGAGCTGTTCCGCCACGAGGGAAGCGGCGTGCGGCGCGCCGCCATCGTGTCCGACGTCCGCGGCGGCGACTACTTCGAGGAGCTGCTCGAGGTGCTCGGGCAGCTGCGGGAGGTCGGGCTCGAGCCCACCGTGGTGTTCCTGGAGGCCAACGAGGAGACGCTGCTCGACCGCTTCAAGGAGACGCGCCGCCGCCACCCCCTGGCGCCGAACGGCCGCGTGCTGGATGGGATCCGGGCCGAGCGCAACGTGCTGGGCCCGCTCCGCGAGCACGCGGACGTCGTCATGGACACGAGCGACCTCACCGGCGCGATGCTCCGCCGGCGCATCGTGACCGAGCTGCTCGGGCCGAAGGGCGCCTCGGGCAGGCTCGCGCTCACGGTCATCACCTTCGGCTTCAAGAACGGACCGCCGCGCGAGGCCGACCTGGTGCTCGACGTCCGCTTCCTGCCCAACCCGCACTACCGCGAGGACCTGCGGCCGCTGACCGGGCGCGACCCGCGCGTCGTCGAGTACGTGGAGGCCGGGGACATCGCGAGCGAGTTCTACGAGCGGCTCTTTCCGCTGCTGGACTTCGTGTTACCCGCCTACGTCACCGAGGGAAAGACCCACCTGACGATCGCGATCGGGTGTACCGGAGGCAAGCACCGCTCGTTGGCCGTCGCGGACCGGATCGCCGACCACCTCGCGGACGACGAGGACGTGTCGCTGCGGGTGGTGCATCGTGACGTGGAGCTCGAGTAGCGGCGGGCACCGCCGCCGTCACTTCGCCGAGATCCGCTCGCAGCTCCGAAACCGATCACGGCCGCGCTCGCCGCGACACAGGTCGCGGCCCGGGCCCCCGTCGATGAGATCCCGGCCAGGGCCGCCCGTCAGGCGGTCACGACCCCGCCCGCCCTTCAGTCGGTCCTGCCCTCGCCCGCCATTCAACCGGTCGCGACCTGGGCCGCCATGGAGCCCGTCCCGTCCCCGCCCGCCCCGGACGCGGTCGCGTCCCGCGCCGCCGGTCAGGACGTCCCCCGCGCGCCTCCCGACCACCGTGTCGCGGCCCGCGAAGCCGCAGATGACGTCCTTCCGACGGGTGCCGACCAGGTGGTCGGCGGCGGGCGTGCCGGCGATCGCGCAGCGGCCGTGCCCGCCTCCTCCCGGAGGCTTCGGGGCCGGCATCCCCGGACAGACCACGAGCGGGTCGGATGGCGGCGCCTCGGAGAGCTGCCCGCGCATGAGCCTCGTGGCCCTGGCATAGGCGTGCGCCGACGGATAGGGCCTGGCCGTCACCGGTCCGGCGATCCCGTACCAGTCCTCGGGATTGCTGTCGCTCTGCTGCGGGCTCGTCCAGGTCTGCGGCAGCATCCCCATCACGTTGCAGTTCGTCCGGGGAATGTTCACCGTCGCCGCGGTGTAGGCGCGGGCGCGCTCCTTTTCCGAGACTGCCGACGAGGAGCCTCCGGTCGGCCAGCCAATCTCGTTGATCAGCATCGGCATCCGGTTGGGGATCCCGCCCTTGCGGAGCTGGTCGCGGAACCACGCGACGCGGTCGAGCTGCTTCCCGGCACCGGTGGGCGGATAGATGTGGACGGCGGCGCCGCTCGCCCTTTGGATCAGGCCCGGTTGGCGCGCCGTCGCCCGGCCGAGGAACTCCGAGATACCCAGGTAGTGGACGTTCTGCTTCGCGGGCGGGGCCACGCCCCCGGTCACGATCTGCGCCTGCGGGTCGACCGAGCGAATCGCCTTCGCCGCGATCATGAACATGTCGGCGTAGCGCTCCGGCTGGGGACTCGGGCACCAGCCACCGCGGAGGTTGGGCTCGTTCCAGATCTCATAGCGCAGGATCGGCTTGGGGGCGAGGGCCGGATTCGCCCGCCAGAAGCTCCCGCCGCGCCCGTATCGCGCCGCAATGGCCTTGGTCAGCAGGCCGTAGGGGGCGATGTCGAGGGGCGCCCAGCTGGACGACCGGTTGCAGTTGATGGCGCTGATGATCGACGCGTCCGCGTTCCACCGGGGGGTCTGGGTGATATTCGCCTGCGCCCGTATCCCGTGTCGGGCCAGCGCTCGGATCTCACCGTCGAACGACTCCCACCGGTACTGGTGGTCGCCGTTGACGGGCGGCAGCGGCTCGATGCGGGGCCAGGCGAAGCCGACCCGCATGTCGCGGATCCCCAGCCTGGCCAAACGCGTGAGGTGCTTCGCGCGCTCGGATGGCTTCAGCTCGCGCAGCTGCTGGAAATTGATCCCGTAGTAGTCGCCGTCCACCCAGCCCCTGGACGCATGGGCGGCCGGCACGACGGCGAGCGCCAGGATCGCGACGATCAGGGGGACGATTCCTCGTCGCTTCGAGCTGGATCGCGTCGGGCCGATCACCGGTGCCACGGCCGCGCGGACGGTAGAGGCCGGCACCGAGGTTTGTCAACTGACAAGCGGCTCGCGGGAGGGCCGAGTGGTGGCCCGTCCATAGAATCTGAGGCAATGAAACGTACTTGCTGCTGCCGGCGCCCCACGGCGCGTGCGGCACCCGCCTGGAACGCGTGGCCGACCCCGTGATCAGCGTGCGTGGCCTGCGCAGGTCCTACGGGGATCTCGAGGCCGTGCGAGGCATCGACCTCGAGGTCTCGGGCCGGGAGATCTTCGCCTTCCTCGGGCCGAATGGCGCCGGCAAGACGACGACCGTGGAGATCCTCGAGGGGTACAGGGGGCGGTCCGCCGGTGACGTGAGCGTGCTGGGCGTGGATCCGGCGACGGCGGACCACGAGTGGCGGCAGCGGATCGGCATCGTGCTCCAGGAGAGCCGCATGCACCCGGAGCTGACGGTCAGGGAGTCCGTGGAGCTGTTCGCGGGCTACTACCACGCCCCCCGGGGCGTGGACGAGACGGTCTCGCTGGTGGGGCTGTCGGAGAAGGCGGACCAGCGGGTCGGCCGGCTGTCGGGCGGGCAGCAACGGCGTCTGGATGTTGCGCTCGCCCTGGTCGGCGATCCGGAGCTGCTGTTCCTCGACGAGCCCACGACCGGGTTCGACCCGTCGGCTCGCCGCCGGGCATGGGAGGTCATCGCGAGCCTGCGGGATCTCGGCAAGACGATCTTCCTGACCACCCACTACATGGAGGAGGCCCAGGAGCTCGCCGACCGCGTCGCGATCATCGCCGGCGGCAGGATCGTGGCCGAGGGCTCGCCCGGCGAGCTGACGGCACGCGACGGGCGGGTCACGCTGATCAGGTTTCGCCTCCCGGCAGGTGTCGCCGAGGGTGATTTGCCCGGCTCGCTTGCCGCCGGTGCCAACGGCGTCTCGGCGCCGGCGGGCGAGGTCCAGGTTCGAGCCGATGACCCGGTGCGCGCCCTGAACGAGCTCACCGGATGGGCGCTCGAGCGAGGAGTGCCACTCGCCGGGCTCGAGGTCAGGCAGCCGAACCTGGAGGACGTCTACCTCGAACTGACCGCCGAGGATGCCCGCCGATGACCGGCGCCGCACTGGCCCTGCATCAGTTCCGGTTCGATCAGAAGACCTTCTGGCGCAATCCTGCGGCGGTCTTCTTCACCGTTGCGTTCCCGGTGATGTTCCTGGTCATCTTCGACCTGGTCTTCAGCGGCAACGTCAAGGGCCTCGGCGTGGACGTCAGCACCTACTACGTTCCGGCGATCATCACGCTGGCGGTGATCTCCGCGACCTTCCAGAACCTGGCGATGTCGGTGACCATCGACCGGGAGTTCGGGATCCTCAAGCGCGGCCGCGGGACGCCGCTGCCCGACTGGGTCTTCTTCGCGGGCAGGATCGGCAACTCCCTGGTCGTCTCGGTCGTGATGCTCGTACTGCTCGTCGCGATCGGCCGGCTCGCCTATGGGGTCGGCATCCCGTGGGATCACACGCCGGCGATCCTCGTCACCCTCGCTGTGGGCGCGGCCAGCTTCTGCTGCCTGGGCCTCGCGCTCACCGGCTTCATCCCCTCGCAGAGCGCGGCGGCGCCGATCACGAACCTCGCGATCTTCCCGCTGTACTTCCTCTCCGGGGTCTTCATCCCCGAGAGCGAGATTCCGAGCGGCGTGCTGCACGTGGCCGACGTCTTCCCGGTCCGTCACTTCTTCGAGGCGTTCTTCACAGCGTGGGAGCCCGGGACAACGGGTGCCGGGTTCGAGTGGCTCGACCTCGCGATCGTGGCGGCCTGGGGCGTCGCCGGATTCCTGATCGGGCTGCGGGCGTTCCGGTGGACGCCGCGGGCTGGGCAGTGATCGGCCGCAAGCTCGGTAAGGTCCGTGAGGCTCCGGTGAGCACGAGCAGAGACGCAAGCTAAGGAGGAAGCACGTTCAGATGGCAGCAGTGATGAGAGTCGGGATCAACGGGTTCGGCCGGATCGGCCGAAATATCTTTCGTGCGGCCCACGAGGCCGAGGTCGAGCTGGAGTTCGTCGCGCTCAATGACATCGCCGATGCGGAAACACTTGCGCACCTGCTCAAGTACGACTCGATGTACGGTCGCTTCCCCGGCCGGGTGGAGGTCCGCGAGGACGCGATCGCCGTGGACGGCTCGGAGGTGAAGGTGCTCGCCGAGCGCGACCCGGGCAGCCTGCCATGGGAGGAGCTGGGAGTCGATGTGGTGATCGAGTCGACGGGCCTCTTCACGAAGCGCGAGGGCGCCGCCAAGCATCTCGAGGCCGGCGCCAAGAAGGTGATCATCTCCGCGCCCGCGACCGATCCGGACGTCACCGTCGCGCTGGGCGTGAACTTCGACGACGCCTACGACCCGGAGCGCCACGACATCATCTCCAACGCCTCATGCACGACGAACTGCCTGGCGCCCGTGGCCAAGGTGCTCAACGACGCGGTGGGCATCGAGCGCGGGCTGATGACCACTATCCACGCGTACACGGCGGATCAGCGCCTCCAGGACATGCCGCACAAGGACCTGCGCCGCGCTCGCGCCGCGGCCCTCAACCTCATCCCGACGACCACCGGCGCGGCACGTGCGGTCGGGCTTGTCCTCCCCGAGCTCGAGGGTCGGCTGAACGGGCTGGCGGTGCGTGCTCCTGTCGCCACCGGCTCCGTAGTCGATCTGGTGTGCGACGTGGCTCGCGAGACGTCGGCCGATGAGATCAACGCGGCCGTCAAGGAGGCCGCGGATGGCCCGCTCGCCGGGATCCTCTCCTACAACGAGGATCCGATCGTCTCGACGGACATCGTCCAGGACTCCCACTCGTCGATCTTCGACGCGGAGCAGACCCTGGTGACCGACGGCAGCCTGGTCAAGGTGTTCGCCTGGTACGACAACGAGTGGGGCTACTCGAACCGGTGCGTCGAGCTGGCGGCCAAGGTGCTCGAGCCGGCGCTGGCGGCCGCGGATGGCGGCTGAGCCGAACCCCGCCCTCGCCGACGCCCCACCGGTCGGTTGAGCTTCGCGAAGGCAAGCGTCCGCGACGCTCCGGTCGACGGGCGGCGGGCGCTGGTCCGCGTCGACTTCAACGTCCCGCTCGCGAACGGGGAGGTCGCGGATGACATGCGGATCCGTGCCGCGCTGCCGACGCTGAAGCTGCTCCGCGACCGTGGCGCGAGCCTCGTCCTCGCGTCGCACCTCGGGCGGCCGAGGGCCCACGACCCGAAGCTCTCCATGGCTCCCGTCGCAGCGCGCCTCAGCGAGCTCCTCGGCGTCGAGGTGCAGATGGCTCCCGGCGTCGTCGGACCGGAGGTGGAGGCCATGGCCACCGAACTGGCGCCCGGCGACGTGCTGATGCTGGAGAACAGCCGCTTCGAGCCCGGCGAGAAGGCCGACGACCCGGAGCTCGCCGCCCGGCTCGCGCGGCTCGCCGACGTGTACGTGAACGACGCCTTCGGCTCGGCTCACCGCGCGCACGCCACCACGGAGGGAGTCGCACATCTCCTCCCGGCGTATGCGGGCCTGCTGCTGGAGCGCGAGGTGGTGGAGCTCGAGGCCGTGCGGGACAACCCCGCGCAGCCGTCGCGCATCGTGCTGGGCGGGGCGAAGGTGAAGGACAAGATCGGTGTGATCAGGCGCTTTCTCGAGGTCGCCGACCACATCATGATCGGCGGGGCGATGGCGTTCAGCTTCTTCAAGCGACAGGGGATCGGCGTGGGTGACTCGCTGGTGGACGACGAGTCGGTGCAGGCCGCCGGCGAGATCCTTGATCACGCCGCCGAGTCGCGGTGCGAGCTGATGCTTCCGGTCGATCTTGTCCTCGGCCGCGAGCTCTCGGCCGAGACCGAGAGGCGCGAGCTCGACGGCACCGAGGTCCCCGACGGCTGGATGGGGCTCGACATCGGCGGGCGCACGGCCGCGGCGTTCGCCGGGGCGATCGCGAGCGCGGGAACCGTGTTCTGGAACGGGCCGATGGGCGCCTTCGAGCTCGGCCCGTTCGCCGCCGGCACCCGCGCCGTCGCGGAGGCGATCGCCGCGGCCCCCGGCACCACCGTCGCGGGCGGGGGGGACTCGGTAGCCGCGCTGCGCGAGTTCGGGCTCGCCGACCGGCTCGACTGGGTATCGACCGGCGGCGGCGCGTCGCTCGAGCTGCTGGAGGGCCGCGAGCTTCCGGGCGTCATCGCCCTGCTCGACTCCGACCCCGTGGCCAGCAGACAGTAAGCGGGCGGGCAGAAGCCTCGATGCCATCCCGGAAACCGATCTGCGCGGCCAACTGGAAGATGCACAAGACGCGTTCGGAGGCCGCTGCCTTCTTGGACGCCTTCGTGCCGCTCGCGACCGAGCACCTGGACGACGTGGAGGTCGTCATCTGCCCGTCGTTCACGGCGCTGGCGGTCACCATGGAGCACCTGGCGACGACCAGCATTCGCGTCGCCGCTCAGAACATGCACTTCGCGGACAGCGGCGCCTACACGGGCGAGGTTGCGCCGGGCATGCTCGTCGAGATGGACGTCGACGGGGTCATCCTCGGCCACTCGGAGCGCCGCCGGCACTTCGGCGAGAGCGACGAGGCGCTGGCTCGCAAGGTGCCGGCCGCGCTGGCGGCCGGCCTGCGGCCGATCCTGTGCGTGGGCGAGACGCTGGACCAGCGCGAGAGGGCCGAGACGGAGGCCGTCCTCCGGCGCCAGGTCGAGGCCGACCTGGCCGAGGTCGCGGACAGGGACCTGGGACGGATCGTGATCGCGTACGAGCCGATCTGGGCGATCGGCACGGGCCGCAACGCCACCCCCGAGCAGGCTGCCGAGGCAATCGCCTTCATCCGCTCGCTCGTCGCGGGCCGCGACGAGGCGGCGGGCGGCGTCGTCCGGATCCTGTACGGCGGCTCGGTCAAGCCGGAGAACGCGGGCGAGGTCCTGGCGGGCGATGACATCGACGGCGCGCTGGTGGGTGGCGCCAGCCTCGATCCGGAGCAATTCGCCGCCGTCACGGCGGCCTGCCGATGACCGTTCCCGGGGGGCCTTCCGAGGTGCCCGTGCCGTCGCTGGCGCTGGTCGTGCTCGATGGCTGGGGGCTCGCCCAGCCCGGGCCCGGCAATGCCATCAGCCAGGCCGCGACCCCCGTGTTCGACGAGCTCTGGCACGAGTTCGCTCACACCACGCTGTCGGCCAGCGGGCGCGACGTCGGGCTCCCGGACGGTCAGATGGGGAACTCGGAGGTCGGCCACCTCAATCTCGGCGCGGGCGCCGTGATCAAGCAGGACCTGACCAGGATCGACGACGCGGTCGCCGACGGCAGCTTCTTCGAGAACCCGGTGCTCAAGGCGGCATGTGAGGCCGCGCGCTCCGGCCCGCGCGGTCGCCTGCACCTGATGGGCCTGGTCTCCGACGGCGGTGTGCACTCCGGGTGGGAGCACATCGAGGCCTGCGTGGAGCTCGCCGCGCGCGAAGGGGTTCCCGACCTGGTCGTCCACGCCTTCACCGACGGCCGTGACACGCCGCCCAAGGCCGGCGCCGGCTACCTGGCCGAGCTCGAGCGGTGGCTGAAGCACGCCGGTCGCATCGGCACCGTCTCCGGCAGGTTCTACGCGATGGACCGCGACCGGCGCTGGGATCGCATCGATGAGGCCTATGAAGCGATCTGCCACGCGGAGGGGCTCCATTCGAACTCGGCGGTCGAGGCGGTGCGCGAGTCATACGAGCGGGGCGAGACGGACGAGTTCGTTCGCCCGACCGTGATCGGCGACTACGACGGGATCGCCTCGGGCGACGCCATCCTTCACTTCAACTTCCGACCCGACCGGGCGCGCGAGCTCGTCAGGGCGCTGGGGGAGCCGGACTTCGAGGAGTTCCCTCGCGGGGTTGCGCCGCAGGTGCATCTCACGACGCTGACGGAATACCAGAAGGGGTGGGTGTATCCGGTGGCGTTTCCGCCCCAGGTCCCAGAGGTGACGCTGGCACAGGTGATCGCGGGCCACGGGGCCCGCCAGCTGCACGTCGCTGAGACCGAGAAGTACGCTCACGTCACCTACTTCTTCAACGGCGGGCGGGAGGAGGAGTGGGAGGGAGAGGAGAGGTGCCTGGTCCCCTCCGTTAGGGACGTGCCCACCTACGACATGCAGCCCGAGATGAGCGCCCGCCCCGCTGCCGACGCGTTCCGCGAGCGCTGGAGCCGGGACGGCTTTCGCTTCGGGATCATCAACTTCGCCAACCCGGACATGGTGGGACACACGGGCGACGTTGCCGCCGCGGTCCGGGGGGTCGAGACGGTGGACGGGTGCCTCCGCGACGTGGTCGCCGCCGTCCACGGATCCGGCGGAGCCTGTCTCCTGACAGCCGACCACGGCAACGCCGACAACATGCTCGAGCCGGACGGCTCCCCCAACACCGCGCACTCCACCAACCCCGTGCCCCTGATCGCCACGGTCGAGGGGGTCTCCCTCGCCGAGGGACGGTTGGCCGACGTCGCCCCGACGGCGCTGGCCCTGATGGGCATCCAGCAGCCCGCGGCGATGACGGGACGATCGCTGCTGGGATAGCGGAGCCGACCCCGATTTCGATCCGGGCGAATCGGCCCATCGGACGGGGTTCGGCGAGGCAGGGACCACGTCTTGCCTCATGGGAATCCGCCCCCCTTTGATCGGGTCAAGTCCATCTGCGCCCACCCCCGGGCGTGGATTGGCTCGACCTGGGCTCTCGCCGCCTTCACACGATCGCGCAGCACATCCGCGGGCGCAGGCGAAGCACGACCAGGCCGGCCGCGTAGGCTTCCGGGCCGGTGCGAGCCGACCCGGAACGCCTCCGCTTCGAGATCACCGCGCGGGACGGAGCCGCCCGAGCGGGGCGGCTCCACACCTCGGCGGGTGTCGTGCACACGCCCGCGTTCATCCCCCTGGCGACGCGGGGGAGCGTGCGGTCGCTGACGGCTGGCGAGGTGGCCGCGCTGGGTTACGAGATGGTGCTCGGCAACACCTTCCACTTGATGCTGTCGCCTGGCTCCGAGCGCATCTCGAAGCTCGGCGGACTGCACCGGTTCATGGGATGGGATCGGGCGATCATCACCGACTCCGGCGGCTTCCAGGTCTTCTCGCTGGCTCACGGATCCGTCGCCGATGAGGTCAAGGGTCGCAGGGGCACGCGACCGGGCCGGGGGAGCGTGCGGGAGATCGGCGAGGACGGCGTGCGCTTTCGCTCCTACGTGGACGGCTCGGAGCACTTCCTCGGACCCGAGGAGTCGATGGCGATCCAGGGGCGGCTGGGCTCGGACATCGCCCTCGCCTTCGACGAGTGCACCCCGTACCACGCCGACCGCGACTACACGGCCCGCTCGACCGAGCGAACGCACCGGTGGCTCGAGCGCTGCCTCGCGTGGCACGGGCGCGAGGGCCCGCCCGGGCAGGCGGTGTTCGGCATCGTGCAGGGAGGCGTGTACGAGGACCTGCGGCTGGCGTCCGCCGACGTCGTCTCCGAGGCCGCCGTGGACGGCGTGGCGATCGGCGGCACGCTCGGCCGGGACAAGGACGAGATGCGGGGGGTGGTGGGAATGACGGTCGCGCACCTCCCCGCCGAGGCGCCCCGCCACCTGCTGGGCATCGGCGAGCCGGACGACCTCGCCCACGGCATCGGTCTCGGGATCGACGTCTTCGACTGCGCCGTCCCCACGCGGCTCGCCCGCCACGGGATGGCCCTGGCGCCCCTGCCGGGCGATCGCTTTCGCTTCGACGTCCGCAAGGCCCGGTTCGCCGAGGACGAGGGATCGCTCGTGGATGGGTGTCCCTGCGAGACGTGCGCATCCCACACCCGCGCCTACGTCCACTACCTGTCGCGGACCGAGGAGCTCACGGGAGTGCGCCTGCTGGTGGTCCACAACCTCGAGTACCTGAAGCGGCTCGTCGACGGCAGTCGCGCCGCCATCGAGGCCGGGTCCTTCGACGCCTATCGCTACGCGATCCTCGCCGGCTCTCCGCCGTGGGCGGAAGGCGCCTGACTCACTGGGTGTGGCTTTGGACGAAGTCCTTGATCGACTCGACCTGGTCGTGGACCTCGTTCTTGATCAGCTCACCAGGGCCGGTGTTCTGTCCCGCGTTGGTCGTGATCAGCACGATCGCCGCGATGATCGCCGCCAGGATCGCGATCACCAGGAGCAGCCCGATCACCTTGCGGACCCGGCTCGCAGTCGAGGCCTTTGCGGCAGCGGGAGCCGGCGCCGCGGGCCGGGGCCCGGGGGCGGGGCGCGGTGGGGGAGCGCGGCGCGCCGGGGGGGTCGGGGGCTCTTCGGCCGGCAGCCGACGGGTGGCCTCGGTGGGCGTCCGCGTCATGGCCCGGGTGGCGGCTTCGCTGTCCGGCAGGGGAGGCTCGATGCCGGTCAGTCCGGTCCGCAGCGCTGCGGCCAGCTCTCGCGCCGTCGTGTAGCGCTGGGCGGGATCGCCCTCCAGCGATCGCAGGACCGCGGTGGAAAGGGTTTCGGGGACCTCGGAGTCGTAGGAGCTCGGAGCGAGCGGTCGCTCGTTCTCACGGCGGATCGCCAGCTCGGCGAGGGTGGTGCCCTCCCATGGCAGGCGACCGGTGAGCAGCTGGTAGATGACGACGCCGAGGGCATAGACGTCCGAGGCGGGCGTGGCCTCGTCGCCCCGCGCCTGCTCCGGCGCGAGATAGGCGGCGGTTCCCACCACGGAGCCGACCTGCGTGAGCCGGGTCTGCTCGGCCGCCCTGGCGATCCCGAAGTCCGTGAGCTTGATCGTCATCTCGCCCGTCGGCGGGTCCTGGGGCGCCGGCGTGCCCCTGCGGCCGGCGGGGCCGCCGATCACCATCAGGTTCCCGGGCTTGACGTCGCGGTGGATGATCCCCTGGCGGTGCGCGTACTCGAGGCCGGCGCAGGACTGCACGCCGATCTCGACCGCCGCCTCGGGGCCGACTCGGCCCCGCGTCTGAAGCAGCTGCGCCCCGGAGCGCCCTTCGACGTACTCCATGACGATGTAGTGGCGCCCATCGTCGACGCCGGTGTCGTAGACCTGCACGATGTTCGGGTGGATCAGCTTCGCGACCGCGAGCGCCTCACGGCGGAAGCGCGCGACGAACTTGTCGTCGTCGGAGAGGTGCTCGGCGAGAACCTTGACCGCCACGGTGCGCTCCAGCACGCGGTCGATCGCCTTGTAGACGGTCGACATGCCGCCCGAGCCCAGTCGATCGCCAAGCTGGTAGCGGCCTGAGATCACGGTCGCGCCCATCAGCCCGTCCCGCCCCCGGTGCCGCCGGTGCCGGTTCCGCCGCCGGACCCACCGCCGCCGGGGCCGCCACCCGACCCGCCCCCACCCGTATCTCCGCCCCCGGTCCCGGTGTTGGCGCCTCCTCCTCCGCCCCCGGAAGGGCCGCCGCCGCCGGGGCCGCCCCCTCGGTTGCCGGGGGCAGGCTCCTTGGTCCTCGTCGAGGTCGTCGTCGAGGTCGTCGAGGTCGTCGAGGTCGTCGTCGAGGTGGGGGCCTCGGGCGTGGTGGTCGGGGTCGTGGGCTCGACGGCCGTCTCCCCGGAGGCTCCGGTGTCGGGCTCGGGCTTGCACTGGCTGGGGTCGGCGGCGAGCTTCTGCAGGTTTTCGCCGGCAGCCCGCAGCTTCTCCTTGTTCTCCGTACCCACCGTGTCCGGGAGCCCGTTCACGGCATCCACGAAGCTCTGGGCACGATCCTGGGCGATCCTGCAGTGACGCTTGTTGATCGCGCTCTCTACGCCGTTCACGGCATCCTCGAGCCTCTGAGCGTTCTCGGGGGGGATCGTCTTGCTGTCGCTCGACCCGCAGGCCGAGATGGCGACGACCGCCGCCACGGCCGCCAGCGCGCCCGCCAATCGCTTCTGCCCCGGCATCGCGGCGAGTCTAGTAAGTGCATCCTCGCGTCCTCCGCGCTCCGTCACTGACCCACATAGAGCCGCCGGGCCAGATGCTCCGGCAGCTCGGTCGCCTCGATCGCCGCTGCCGCCCGGTCGATCTCGTATTCGACCCGGTGATAGGTGGCCTCCCAGGTGCCCGTGTCCAGCTCGAGCCACGCCGCCCGGGGGTCGCCGTCGCGGGGCTGGCCGACGCTGCCCGGATTCACGAGCCAGCGGCCCTCGGAGAGGTCGAGGCGGGTGCCGGCGCCGGCCTGCGCACCGCGCGCGCCTTCCTCGACCTCCAGCGATTGGCCGCGGCGCGGTTGCCGGTTCTGCGCGATCACGAAGAACAGCGCCACGTGCGAGTGTCCGATCAGGCTGACCCGCGCCGCCTGGACGGCGATGCACTCCGCCGCCTGGTCCGGCCACAGGACGTACTCCCAGACCGGATCGCGAGGCGATGCGTGGTAGAGCGCGACGTCCCGGGTCTCGTCGGCTGGATCGAGGCCGCCCAGGAAATCGAGCGTCTCCGAGGAGGCGGTTCCCTGCGTCCAGCGAACGGCGGCGGCCGCCGCGGGGGAGAAGGATGAGATGTCGAGCTCCCCGAGCACGGCCAGGTCGTGGTTGCCGACCAGGCAGAGGGCGCAACGATCGGCGACGAGGCCGGTGCACTCGTCCGGCTGCGCCCCGTAGCCGACCACGTCGCCCAGGCACCAGAGCTCGCTGACGCCACTTCTCTCGACGTCCGCCAGGACCGCTTCGAGGGCAGGCAGGTTCGCGTGGATGTCGCTCAGGATGGCCAGTCGCATGAGTAGGCGAGCGGACTATCGTAGGACGGCCATGGCCGACCCGCTGGAAACCCTGCGCGGAACCATCCGCAGCGCGGCCGATTCGCTACGCGATGGAAGCGTCGAATCCATCGCGCCGAGCCTCGAACGGCCGCCCAAGCCGGAGCTCGGCGACTACTCGACGAACGCGGCGATGCTGCTGGCCCCCCTCCTCGGCGAGCGGCCGCGGGAGATCGCCGAGCGCCTGAGCGAGCATCTCGGGGCGCGCCTGGCGGACGCGGTGGAGCGAGTCGAGGTCGCCGGGCCCGGGTTCGTCAACCTGTTTCTCGGCGACCGCTGGCACCGCGAGAGCGTCGCTGCCCTGCTCGGTGAGGACGGCGGGCTGGGGGGCGGCGTCGTCGATGAGCCGGAGCGGGTGCTGATCGAGTTCGTCTCCGCCAATCCCACCGGTCCGCTTCACGCGGCCAGCGGGCGCCATGCCGCCTACGGCGATGCCCTCGCGCGCGTGATGTCGTTCGCGGGGCACGAGGTCCAGCGGGAGTACTACCTCAACGACATGGGCCGGCAGATACTGCGATTCGGCGAATCCATCGCCTCCCGGATGCGTGGGGACGAACCGCCGGAGGACGGGTACCGCGGCGACTACGTGATCGGTCTCGCCAAGGAGCTCGCGGCGGAGGGCCTCGACCCGGACGACCCCGACGAGCTCGCGCGGCGAGGGGTCGAGGCGATGCGACAGCGGATCGACGCGACGCTGATCCGCTTCGGGGTTCGCTTCGACACCTGGTCGTCGGAGCGCTCCGTCTACGAGCGCGGGGGAGTGGACACCGCGATCGAGGCGCTGCGCGAGCGGGGCCACGTCTACGAGAGGGAGGGGGCGGTATGGCTGCGAACGACGACGTTCGGGGACGACAAGGACCGGGTGCTCATCCGCTCCGATGGCGAGCCCACGTACTTCGCGCCCGACATCGCCTATCACTACGACAAGCTTCAACGGGGAGCTGAGCGCCTGATCAACGTTCTCGGGGCCGACCACCACGGCTACGTGCCGCGCATGCGCGCGGCGCTCGCCGCGCTGGGCAGGGATCCGGACCGGTTCGAGGCTCAGATCATCCAGATGGTGCACCTGGAGCTCCGTGGCGAGCGGACGCAGATGTCGAAGCGCCACGGAACGTTCGTGACGCTGGACGAGCTCATCGACGACATCGGCACCGACGCGACGCGCTTCTTCATGCTCCAGCGGAGCCACGAGACGACCGTCGACCTGGACCTCGATCTGGCCAGAACCCAGTCCCAGGACAACCCGGTCTACTACGTGCAGTACGCGCACGCGCGAATCGCAAGCATCCTCCGCAAGGCTCGCGCCGAGGGGGCCGCTGTCCCCGGCGAGGACGGCGATGGCGTGGACGAGAGCGCCGTCGCGGCGGCGGCCGCCGCCGAGAAGGCGCTGGCCGCGTCCGCGGAGCCCGCCGAGCGAGCGCTCGTCCAGCGTCTGCTGGAGCTCCCACTCGAGGTCGGTATCGCCGCCGAGCGCCGGACGCCCCACCGGCTCGCGGCGTTCGCGACCGGTACGGCGGCGGACTTTCACGCCTTCTACCGCGACTGCCAGGTGGTCGGCGCCCCGGACGGCCTGCAGGACGCCCGGCTGGCGCTCGCCGTGGCGGCCAAGCGCGTGATCGCGCGGACGCTCGCGCTGCTCGGAGTCGGCGCGCCGGACCGGATGTGAGCCACGCAGTGAGAGCGGCTCGGGCGGCCGCTACATCCCGCGCCGCTTGAAGACGACCAACACGGTGCGCAGCATCAGCTTGAGGTCGCCCCAGACGGACCAGTTGGCGATGTAGAGGTAGTCGAGCTTGACCATCTCCTCGAGCGGGATCCGAGACGCTCCCAGTACCTGCCAGTAGCCGGAGATGCCGGGCGGGACCTCGAGCCGCTCGCGATACCAGCCGCGGATCGCCTTGTCCTCGTCGAGCGGGAGCGGGCGGGGGCCCACGAGGCTCATGTCCCCGCGGAGGACGTTGATGAGCTGCGGGAGCTCGTCCACGTGGACGCGGCGGATCAGGCGGCCGACCCGGGTGATGCGCGGGTCGTTGGCGATCTTGAACATGCCCTCGGCCTCGTTCATGTGACGCAGCCGCTCCTTGAGCTCGTCGGCGCCGTCGACCATGCTGCGGAACTTGAGCATCGAGAAGGGATTGCCTCGGCGCCCCGCGCGGACCTGCCTGAACAGCACCGGGCCGCGGGAGTCGAGCTTGATCGCGATGGCGATGGCCGCGATCAGCGGTGCGAGCACGACCAGGGCCAGCGTGGAGAGGATCAGGTCGATGGCACGCTTGACCAGCTGCGAGGACTTGCTGAACTCGAAGCGCTTGACGCCCAGCAGAGTCATCCCGGTCAGGTAGTCGGCTTCGACCGACGTCCCGGCCATCCGCGACGCCTCGGGGAGCACGCTCACCTTGACGCCATGCGACTTGAGCGCGCGGATGATGTACAGGAGCTCGTCCCCGCCGTCGTCGGCGGGTGGGGCGAGCACGACTCGATCGATGGACTTGGAGACGAGGAGCGGCTCGAGATCGGCGAACACCGCGGCCTTGCCGCCGTCCCTCGCCACCGGACCGGCGGTCGCAGGGACGTAGCCGATCAGCTCGGCGCGAGTGGACGTCGTGAGGCCCAGCTTCTCCCGGAACGCCGAGGCTCGCAGCGGATCGCCGATCAGAAGACAGCGCTCCGGCGGAAGGATCCTGGTCGTCGTCCACCGAGCCAGCGATCGCAGGCACACGAGGAGCAGGAACAGGAGCATCCAGGTGACGAAGGCGGCACCGCGACTGAGGCCGGATGCGATGAAGAGCCCATCGGAGAAGACGAGCAGCAGCGCGCTCAGCGTTGCGATGCCGAACAGCGCGGGAATCTCGTCGAGCGTGGTCTTGTGGATCAGGTGCTCGTCACGCTCGTAAAGCCCGAGGGCCTTGCAGAGGAGCAGGAACAACGGCGGTACCGCGAGGGTGGCCCAGGTGATTCCGCTGCTCGTGAAGAGGAAGGTCGTGCCCACGAGCGCGAGCGAGATCGACACCATGTCGGCCAGCCCGAGCGCGCGCCGAAACGCCGAGTCGCGCCGGGTGAGCTGGCGCCGGCGCCAGACCAGCCGCGCCTCGGCCGCGGCGGGCGTTGGCTCCGTGCCGGCGAGGTTGGGTGAGTCCGCGGGAGCGGCTGATGGGCGCTCCACCTGCTCCACAGGAGCCCTCATGGATGTCGGTTCCACCCGGTTTCCCTCGTCGCCTCGTTACCCGTTCCTTCGGCTTCGCTCCCTCGTGCCTTTAGTGTCAACCGGGGTCACCCGGGAGGGGTGAGGCTAAAAGACGAGTTGCCGGATATCAACTGGCAACCGCACACTCGGGGCGGTAGCTGGTCCCATGCGCGGCGCGCCCGTGCCAGGCGCTCCTCGAGGGCCCGGCGGAGTCGACCCGCCATTCGTCGCTGGATGACCCCCCGCGGATCGGCGGTTGCGCCCGACATCTGCGCCTAGAATGCCAGTTCGATCGCGCCGAGCGGCCTGACGACATGTGCCGGCAGGACTCGCGGGTGAGCGGAGCCCTCGACAGAGATGGAAAGCCCGGAATCAGACGGCAGCCCGCGGCAGCGCCAGGAAGGCGACATGGCCCGGTACGGCAGCCTCATGGACTACTTCCGGGTGATCCGCCGGCATCGCCTGCTGATCGCGATCGTGACCATCGCGCTCGGCGCCGCCGGCTTCGCGTATTCCAAGACCCGTCCGACGACCTACGAGGCCACCGCGCAACTGTCATTCGGAGATCCGGCACAGGACCTCAACCTATTGAACGGTTCCAACGGAGTGCCCGAGGAGAGCGCCGCCGTGAGGGCGGCGAACGCCGCGGAGCTGATCGACTCCCCCCGCGTCCAGGAAAGGGCAACGAGGCTGCTCAACGAGCAGGCCGCCGGATGCTCGGCCGACGCCAGCGTCCTGGTCGAGACGAACAACGTCGCGGTGCAGGCCACCTGTCCCACCGCCCGCGACGCCGCGCTGTACGCCAACGCCTATGCGCAGGCGGCTCGGGCGATCGGCAACGCCCAGGCCCGCGCCCGCCTCGGCCGGGTCGCCGATGCACTCGCCGACCAGATCAAGGAGGCGAAGAAGGACCCGGTCCGGGGCGTCACGGGCCCCCAGGTGTCGGCTCTCGAGCAGAACCTGTCGCGGGTCGAGACCGTGGAGCAGTCCGCGGCCCCCGTCGACGTCGTCACGCGCGCCACCCCGCCCGGCGGAACGGCGTCGCCTCGCCCGATCAGGGACACCGTCATCGGACTGGCGCTCGGACTCGTCCTCGGCCTGATGGCGGCCTTCGGCCGGGATGCCCTGGATCGCAGGCTCCGTTCCTCGCACGAGGTTCACGAGGAGCTCGGGCTTCCCATTCTGAGCCGGGTGAGCAGAACCGCGCTCGGTTATGCCGGCCTGGCCCGAAACGGGCTACCGCCCATGAGCGACGCCGACTTCGAGGCGTTTCGCGTCCTGCGGATGAATCTCACCTACCTGGCGAAGGGCGACCCCGTGAGCTCGGTGCTCGTCACCAGCGGCCTTCCCGAGGAGGGAAAATCGACCGTCAGCGCCGCCCTCGCCAGCGCCGCCGTGCTCGCCGGGCAGCGGACGCTGCTCGTGGAGTGCGACCTGCGCCGGCCCTGCTTCGCCCGCCGGTTCGGCATCCAGCCGGAGCCGGGCCTCACCGACTACCTCCTCGGCACGGCGAGCCCCCAGGACATCCTGCAGATGGTCGAGCTGGACATGCCGCTGCGAGTCAACGGGACGGAGGGCTCCGCCGACGCCGGCCAGGGAACGGGAACGCTCGTGTGCATCGCGGGCGGCTCGCGGGTGTCCAACCCGGCCGAGCTCCTGATCGGTGACCGCTTCGCCGACTTCCTGGAGAACGTGAGCAAGGCGTACGACCTCGTCGTCCTCGATTGCAGCCCGCTGCTCGCGGTGGTGGACCCGATGGAGATCCTGCCGCACGTGGACGCGGGCATCGTCTGCGTCCGGGTGCGGCAGACGACCCGCCAGGAGGCGCGGGCGGCGCGAGTCGCGCTGAGCACCCTTCCCGAACGGCCCCTGGGCGCGGTGCTGACCGGGATGCGCCGCGGCGATCCGGATGCCTTCGACTACTACGGCTACTGAGCCGGCTCCGGCGCGCTGAGCTCATCCGGCAACAGGCCATCGGCGCACGACCGGGCGTCTGGGGCGGAGGCCCGATCCGATGGGCTGGCGGTTGCGATGGTCACCCACAACTCCGGCCCCGACCTGAGCGCCTTCCTGGCCGGACAGCTGGCGGCCGCCGACTCGATCGGGGCGCCCCTGGTGGTCGTGGACAACGCGTCCACGGACGCGACCCTGGGCCTGCTGCGCGAGGCCGGCGGCTCGCACCCCGGCCTGATCGTCCACGACATGGGCCGCAACGCCGGGTACTCGGCCGCGATCAACGCGGCCTTCGCCCTGGTTCCGGGTCGCGACGTGCTGCTGATCAACCCTGATATCGAGCTCGCCGGTCGCGCTCCGATCCTCGCGCTCGCGCGCGTGCTCGAGCTTGACCCCTCGCTGGGGGTCGCGGCGCCTCGTCTCCTGAGCCACGACGGTGGCGTGCAGCCGAACGCCCGCCGCTATCCGAGCCTGATCGCGATGATCGGCAGCACCGGCCTCGGCCGCGCGCTCCCGTTTCGCAGGAGCTACGAGCGCTTCGTCGCTCCCTCTCGATCGGAGCGCGCAATCACCGTCGACTGGGTCATCGGCGGGGCGATGATGATCCGGCGAGCCGCCTACGAGGCGGTCGGGGGATGGGACGAGCGCTACTTCCTCTACATCGAGGACACCGACTTCTGCCGGCGTTGCAACCGGGCCGGATGGGAGATCGCGTACGTGCCGGGGATCCGCCTGCATCACCGCTATCCGAGAGCGAGCAGCACGACGGACTCGGTCGCGTCCTCGCGGGCGCGACGCAGCCACGTCGCCGGGCTGGCCCGCCTGTGGACGAGTGACCCCCGGCTGCTCCTCGGGATCGGTGGTGTGCGGTCGCGAGACGTGGTGGACCCCGGAGACGAATCGTGAGAACCGCGGAGCTGCCCTCGGCGGAGGTCCTGATTCCGCACCACAACCGAGTCGCCAGCCTGCGCCGGACGCTCGCCGCGCTGCGGCGGCAGACCCATGCCGTCCCCGTCCGGGTGATCGACAACGGCTCCTCCGACGGCACGAGAGAGATGCTCGAAGGCGAGTTCCCGGAGATGGCGTGCACGCCGCTCGACGGCAACCTGGGATTCGGGGCGGCGTTGAATCGGGGAGCCGAGCGGTGCGACGCGACCGTCCTCGTCTTCCTCAACAACGATGCGGTCCCGGAGGAGCGGTTCTGCGAGGAGCTGCTGGCAACGCAGGCCGCATCGGGCGCCGAGATGGTCGCTGCATGTCTCGGGCGCCCGGACGGGCTCATCGAGTCGCTCGGCGTCGAGGTGGACCGCTCGCTCATCGCCTACGACCTCGCCTTCGGAGAGCCGTGGGAGGGTGTGCTGGAGCGCCACCCGGACCCACCGCTCGCTCCCAGCGGGGGGGCGGCGGCATTCGCGCGTGAGGCGTTCACGGCCGCCGGGGGATTCGACGAGGGCTTCTTCGCGTATCTCGAGGACGTCGATCTGGGCATCCGGATGCGCATGCTGGGCATGCGGTGCGTGCTGGCGCTCGGCGCCGTCGCCTGGCACGAGCATTCCGGGACGCTCGGACCCGGGAGCGAGGCGAAGAACCGGTTGCTCGGTAGCGGTCGGGGCCGCCTGGTCCGCAAGTACGGCGCCAATCTCAGGCTCGCCGCCCGGGCGCGCGGCCACGCGATCGACGCCGCCGTCTATGCCGGCAAGGCGCTCCTCGATCGTAACCTGGGCGCCGCTCGAGGCAGCCTCGAGTCGTTCCGGGTCGCGCCCCGTGGCCCGGCGGACCCCCGCTTCGCCCGCGTCCCGGTGGTGCGGAGGGGGATCGTCGAGAGCCTGCGGCTGCGCCTGCGACGCCGCGGGCTCTAGCGGGGTGGCGATCGCCTGAGTGCGGAGAGGTAGGCCTGGTGCATGGCGTCGGCCTGGCGCTCGAGGTTGAAACGCGTGGCGACTCGCTCGCGAGCGGCCCGCCCCATTTCGCGCCGCTCCGCGGCGTCGAGCTCCGCCAGCGACCGGATGGCACCGGCGAGCGCCGCCGGGTTGTCGGGTTCGACGAGGATTCCGCACTCATCCGTGATCTGCTCGGCCAGGCCGTCGCGTCGCGTGCCGATCACCGGAACCCCGGTGGCCATCGCCTCGAGCATCGCGATCGGGAACGGGTCGGCCCGAGAGGGCAGGACGAACGCATCCCAGCGTCGGTAGCACTCGAACGTATCCGCCTGCCGGCGGTGTACGACGCCGATCGCCTCGGCCTCCGAGACGATGCCGTGCGCCCACTCGCGCTCCACGGCGTCGTTGGGGGCCCCGACCATCTCGAACCGAAACGCGTCCGACTCCGAGAGGATGCGGCGGGCGGCCTCCACGTACAGATCGCTGCCCTTGCGCGTCGAGACGACAGCCACGGTGCCCACCGCGAACGGGTGGGGTTCGTCCCGGATCTCGGCGGCTTGCTCCGGAACCGGCGTGCCCTCGTAGACGATCAGCGGGACCCGGTCGCGCAACCGGAGGCGCTCGGCGCTCGCCCTCGACACCGCCACGACCTGATCCAGCCTCCACGCGGCGTGACGCATGACGCTGCCCCGCACGCCGCTCGGCAGCATCTCGTGGGCGTGAAGGAGCACCGACCTGCCGCGGGCGTGGGCCACGATCGCCTCGGCGACGGTCATGATCGAGTTCGCGTGGACGAGGTCCGGTGAGCGATCGCGCAGGAACTCCCGGAACCGCCGCAGGTACGAGGGGATGCTCCGCACGCGGGCCAGCGGGCCGGGAGGCACCCGCCAGGCCCTGACGCTGTACTCGACATACCGTGGAGCGCCGTCGACGTCGTAGCCCTCCGCGACCAGGTGATCGAACAGCTCGCTCGGACGCGCGACCCAGAAGCAGAACTGGAAGCCGCGCTCGGCGAGGATGGGCACGATCCTCGTGACCGATCTCGTCGCCCCGCCGAGGTGCGGCTCGTGGAAGACGACCGCGACGCGGCGACGGGCGGCGCTCACCGCTGCTGCCCGCGGGGCATCGCGGCGGGCCCGTCCGAGCGGGGCATGCGAACCGTCACCTGGGCGACGCCCAGCCCCACGATCAGCCAGGCGCCGGCGATGTAGGCCCCCTCGCTGTAGATCCCCGCGTAGAAGAGGACGAGCATCGCAACCAGGGTGCCGCAGGCGCCGATTGCCAGGAACGCCCGCGCGGGCTCGCCGATCAGGCTCGCGCGACGGGCGAGGGCGATGAGCAGCGAGACGAGGGCGAAGATGTACAGGAGCATGATCATCAGCCCCTGCTGGAGCCCCACAACGAGGTACGAGCTGTCGATGTACGGGGTGATCACCGGCCCACTGGGGTTGCCCGCCGACGCGCCTCCCGACGTGCCCAGGCCGTGGCCCCACGGGTTGTCCTGGATGTCGTCCCACGCCTGCGCCCAGCGCTCCTGCCGGAGCGTATAGGCGAGGTCGTGCTCCGGCGAGAGCAGGTTGGCGAACCGGGTGGACTGCTTGTCGGAGCCACCGATGGTGAGGTCGTACGCGCCCGCTCCGAGGATGCCCGCCGCGAGCAGCGCGACGAGCGCCGCGCCGATCCGGCCCCGCGCGCGCCGCAGGAGCACGGCGAGCACCAGCACGACCAGAACCCCGGCGGCCGCGGCGAGGGCTCCGGTGCGGATCGTGGAGGCAAGCAGCGGAATCGCCAGCAGCGGAATGGCGCCGGCCGCCACGGCGCGCCATCCGCCCCGCCAGCTGATCGCGGCCGCGAGGCAGAACGGAATCATCGTGGCGGTCCATCCGGCGAGCTGGTTCGCGCTCAGGAACGATCCGAAGAATCGAGCCTGGATGGCCGGTGCGATGCCAGGTTGCGCGTGCCGGGCGGCGAGCGTCTCCTTCGCGCTGGGGCCCGCGATCCAGCGATAGGTGCAGTAGGCCCCCACCAGCAACCCGATCAGCGCGACGCCGCGGGCGATTCGCACGTGGGTGCGCTCGGACCATGGCGCCAGCGCGACCAGCAGAAAGGCGGCCAGATACCAGCTCGCGGCGCGAAAGGCGTCTAGCCCGAGCGACACCGGGTCGGTCAAGAGGACCTCGAACGCCGTGATGCCCAGGTAGAGCCCCGGTGCGATCAGCGCCGGCCAGAGCCAGGCGCGGCGCTCGGCGCGACCGGTCAGATACGTTCCGATGGCGCCAAGCCAGAGGCCGAGGAGAAGGAAGTCCACGAGGCCGGAAACCGGAATGGGCGTGAATGCGGTGAGCGTCCCGACCAACCCCGACACCACGAAGACGGTCAGCGTGACGCCGACCGGCCGGCGCGCGGCGAGCACGCCGGCACCGATGATCGCGGGCACTGCCACGAGCACGATCGAGTTCCCGATCGTGACGACGAGGAAGACCGCTCCGGCGATCACGGCAATCAACGCGGCAATGGCCAGGGAGCCGAGCTCCGCGGCGCGGCGCCCCGCGGGCCCAAGCGCCCACACCGGCGCTCGCGACGGTGCGTATCTGGAGCTCGCCGGCACGGTCGATCGCCCAGAGTAGCCGGTGGTTTCAACGTCCCCCGCCAGTCGAGGTCCCGCGGGCGCCGCGGGTGCACCACCCGATCACGATGCCTGCCCCGTGGCAGGCGGGCGGCGCGAGGGAATCCACTAGTGGATCGGCCGGGCCGCCCGCCGGTCAGCGTCGTGGTGCCGTTTCGCGGCGATCGCGCTGAGGCGGAGTCGCTGCTCACCAGGCTCGCGGGGCTGCACACGCGCTCCGACGACCAGGTCATCGTCGCCGACAACACCCCGATCGGCGTCGTTCCGGACGACGCTTCGGCGGATGTGGAGGTGGTCAGAGTGCCCGTGCCGCCGTCGGCTCGGCGGGCGCGAAACGAGGGCGCCCGCCGGGCGGTGAGTCCGTGGATCCTCTTCCTGGACGCCGACTGCCGGCCTGATCCGGAGCTGTTGGAGGCGTACTTCTCCACCGAGCCGGCACCGGGGTGCGGCGCCATGGCGGGCGAGGTGGTCGGCGACGGCTCCCAGGCGGAGCTGCTCGCCCGCTGGGCCCGGTCGCGGCGCGGCCGGATGACCCGCTTCCACGTGGAATCGGGAGCCCGGCCCGCGGGAATCGCGGGAAATCTGATGCTGCGGCGCGAGGCCTGGGACGATGTCGGCGGCTTCGAGGAGGACGCGCGATCGGAGGCCGACATCGACCTCTCGTGGCGCGTCCAGGATGCCGGCTGGAGCCTCGACTACCGGCCACAGGCCACGGTGGCGCACCGCGACCCGACCGCGTTTCGGGACGTCGTGCGCCAGGCGTGGATGTACGGCTTCGGCAAGCGCTGGCTGCGCGGTCGGTGGGGCGCCGCCGCGGATCCGCCCCGGGTCGCCACCCCGCTCGCGCGGGCGGTCGGCGGCGCGGTCGTGTGGACGGTGAGGGGTCGCTTCGAGCGGGCCGCATTCAAGCTGGTCGACGGCGTGGTGGCGGGCGCGGGATGGCTCGGCTATCAGGTCGCGCGCCGGCGCCCGTAGGGCCAGAGCGCGCCGCGCGAGCTGGCTCGTCCACTAACTTCCGCCGATGGCCGCCGTGCCGGAGGTGAGCGTCGTGATCCCCACCAGGGACCGCGCGACCCGCCTGGCCGCGGCCGTCGAGGCGCTCAGGGCTCAGGCCCTCGCCGCGGAGCGGTTCGAGATCATCGTCGTCGACGACGGGTCCACGGACGGCACCCGCGAGCTGCTCAATCGCCTCTCAGGCGAGGGCGTGCCTGCGATCCGGACCCTGCGACTGCCCGGCACCGGGCCGGCAGCCGCCCGCAACGCGGGGTGGCGCGAGGCGAGCGCACCGCTGGTGGCCTTCACCGATGACGACTGCGAGCCGGCGCCGGACTGGCTTGCGGCGCTTCTCGAGGTGGCCGTCGCGAGCCCGGGCGCGATCATCCAGGGCGCGACCGGGCCGATCCCGCGCGAGTCCGAGCTTCTGAGCCGACCGTTCACGAGGACGCGCCTGATCGAGGGCGCCAGCCCCTGGTTCGCCACCTGCAACATCGCCTATCCGCGCCAACTGCTCGAGCGGCTCGGCGGCTTCGACGAGCTCTTCCCCGAGGCTCTCGGCGAGGACACGGACCTCGGGTGGAGGGCTCTCGAGGAGGGCGCTCGGATGGAGTTCGCGCGGGCGGCTGTGGTGCATCACGCGGTCGAGGACCTGGGACCGGCCGGCTACATGCGCCACGCGCTGCGCGGGGCGGACGCGGTCTACGCGTTCCGCCGCCACCCCGGCCTTCGCGCGCAGACGCTGCGCTACGGGGTCTTTCGGAACCCCTCGCTCGCACGACTGGCGCTGGCGCTGGCAGGGCTGGCGCTCGCCCGGCGAAGCCGGCTCGCGGCGGTGCTGGCCGTTCCCTACGCGCGAAACCTGCTCGGGCGCTCGATCGCATCGGGGGGCGGGGGCCGCCTGGCCTTCTACCTGCTCGCCTACGACCTGGTCCAGGCGTACACGTCGCTGCGGGGGTCGGTGAGACACCGGACGCTGGTGCTCTGAGGCGTTCGGGTGGCGATCCCCGCCGCCCGTCGGCTACAGCATCGGGGTTCGGGTGCGGACCGCCGCCCGGGCGACCGCCCAGACCTCGATCAGGTCGTGGAGCATGAAGTAGGGCGCCAGGAGGATCCCGCCGCCCTCCAGTCGCCCACGAGCCCAGACGTTCTTGAGATACGGATACATCAGCCGATTGCGCAGCAGCGACCAGCGCGTCGGGAGCAGGAAGCCGATGAGCGCGCGTACGAACAGATAGTGGATGTCCTTCCAGAAGATCCAGTGGATGAACTCCGACCTGCGGAGCCCCGGGTGGCGGGCGTAGGCCGTCATCGGCCTCGTCCAGCGCGCCGCGATCCGCAGCTTGCCCAGGGCTCCCGGGTGGGTGACCGCGTGCGTGACGACGGCGTCGGCGGCAAACTTCGGCCGGGCGCCGCCCTCGATCGCGCGCCAGGCCAGGTCGCAGTCCTCGCCACCGGGCTCGCGGCCATAGGTCTCGATGTCGAAGCCCCCGACCCGCTCCAGCAGCTCGCGGGGGTAGAGCATGTTGCAGGTAGGAAACGAGGCATTCAGGCGCTCGACGCGAAGCGACCGGGAGAACGGCCCCGGATGCTCCTCCTCGGGCTCGGTGCGCCCCTGGATGAACGTGTCGGCGCGCCGGCTCCAGGCCCGCTCCCCTGCCGCCAGCCAGCCCGGTTCCGGCACGCAGTCGTCGTCCGTGAACGCGATCAGCTCGCCGCTCGCCAGGCGCCAGCCCTGCTCCCGCGCGGTCGCGGGCCCCGCCGCCGCCCGCCGCCGGATCACGGTGAGCGGCAGCCGCGACCCGCGTTCGTAGCGCTCGAGCGCCGCGGCAGTCCCGTCGAAGGAGCCGTCGTCCACCACGATGACCTCGTCGGGCGGGCGCTCTTGGACAGCGAGACCGTCGAGCATCCGCAGCAGGTCGCCGGCCCGGTTGTGAGTCGCGATGACGACCGACAGCTTCGGGCGCGGCCCTGCGGCGGTGTCGGTCCCGGTCTCCATCTCGCGGCGCATCCTTACAAGGGTCCACCCGGCGCGGGCCGAGACGGCGCCCGCGGGGCCGCACTGAACTAGATTTCCGGCGAGATGTCCCAGGGCCAGCCCCGGGCGAGCGGTCCCGAGATCGCCGTCGTGATCCCGACGCGCCGGCGTGAGACGAGGCTCGCGTTCGCGCTCGAGGCTCTCGCCGCCCAGCATTTGGACCGCTCGAGGTTCGAGGTCGTCGTGGTGCGCGACGGCGATGCCGCCGAGCCGCTGGCCCGAGCGCCGTCCGACCTGGCGGTCCGCTTTCTCACGCGCCCTGGCGTGGCCGGGCCAACCGCGAAGCGAAACGTCGGCTGGCGCGCGAGCACGGCGCCGCTGATCGCGTTCACCGACGACGACTGCCGCGCCCATCCGTCATGGCTTGAGGCACTCCTCGCCGCAGCCGGCGGGAGCGGATTCGTCCAGGGCCGCACCGAGCCCGACCCCGACGAGCGCCATCTCCTGCATGGCTTCGCGCGCAGTCAGCAGATCGAGGCGCTGAGCGGCTGGTTCGAGACCTGCAACATGGCGTATCCGCGGGGGCTGCTCGAGCGGCTGGACGGGTTCGACGAGTCGCTTCCCTTCGGTGGGGAGGACACCGATCTCGCGTATCGGGCGATGGAGGTGGGAGCCCAGCCGGCCTACGCTGCGGACGCGCTGTTGTGGCATGCCGTGATGCACCGGTCCCTGCCGCGTGCTCTGCGCGAGGCGAGCTCGTGGCCGGAGATGGCCGGGGTGGTCGCGAAGCACCCCGAGCTGCGGCGGGCGCTCTATCTGGGCGCGTTCTGGCGTAAGTCACACGCGGCGCTGCTCCTGGCCGCAGCGGGGGCGCCGCTCGCCCGGCGCCACCCGGCGATCGCTCTCGCCGCGGCGCTCCCGTACCTGGAGCTCCGCGTCAACTGGCGGGCGCCGAGCGCCCGCCGGCTGGCCCGCCGGCTGGCGAACCTGCCCGCCTGGATCGCGATCGACGCGATCGAGATCGCGTCGCGGCTCCCGACGGCCATCCGCAACCGCGCGTTCGTCATCTAGGCCGGCACCCGACGATGCGCATCGCCCTCCTCCATCCGACCTACTGGCCCGAGGTGAGGCGCGGATCCGAGCGACTCGCGCACGATCTGGGCGCGACGCTGGTCGCGCGGGGCCACGAGGTGACCCTGCTGACGAGCCACGACCGCGCGACCACGTACTCGATCGAGGACGGGATGCGGGTGATACGGGAGCGGCGGCCGCCGACCCCGCCCGGGGCGCACCTCTACGAGGACGACCTCGTGACCGTCCCCGGGACGATCCGACGGCTGGTGGGCGGGACCTTCGATCTGGCGCACGCGCTCCTTCCGGTCGAGGGCTGGGCGGCGTCGAGGGCCCGACGGCTCGGTGGCCCACCGTATGTCCTCTCCGTCCACGGGATCCTGAACCGCGAGTACCTCGTCAACCGGCGGTACCGGATGGAGATGCTCAGGACGGCGATGGCGGGCGCCGCCGCCACCTCGGTGCTGAGCGAAGCGGCCGCCGAGCCGTTCACGCGGTACGCGCTCGGCGACCCCGTCATCCTGCCGGGCGCAGTGGTGTGTGCCGACTACGAGGGCGAGAGCTCGCCGGCGGAGGCACCGACCCTGCTGTGCGCTGCGAGCCTGGGCGATCCGCGCAAGCGCGGGCCGCTTCTGATGGCGGCCTTCGCCCGCCTCCGCGAGGAGATACCGGACGCGCGGCTGGTGCTGGCGGGCGGGCAGGATCCTCATGGGGATCGCGCGGACGGCGATCGGCTGCCGGAGCGAGTCGAGACGATGGCCATCGACCGCACCGACGCCCTGGCTCGCGCTTACCGCTCCGCCTGGGCAACGGTCCTGCCGGCGATCGACGAGGCGTTCGGATTGGTCGTGCTCGAGTCGCTGGCGTCGGGGACCCCGGTTGTGGCGGCGCGTTCGGGCGCAAGCCCGGAGGTGGTCGGTGGCGACGGCACCGGACGACTGTTCGAGCCCGACGACGAGGCCGACCTGGCACGGGCGATGGGCGCCGCCCTCGAGCTGTCGACGGATCCGGACTCGGCGGAGCGCTGCCGCGAGCAGGCTCGGCTCTACGACTGGGCCCGGGTGGTGGAGCGATACGAGGCCGCCTACGCGAGCGCGCTCGCCCCGGCAGGCGGCCCATGAGGCGGCGGCCGAGCTCTGCCCGGCAGCCCGGGGTAGAGCCGGTGGTGAGCGTGGTCGTGCCGGCGCGCAACGCCGCTGCCACGCTCGGCGACACGCTGGCCGCGGTCGCCTCTCAGGACCTGTCCGATCCCTACGAGGTGATCGTGGTGGACGACGCCTCCGACGACGAGACGGCCGCCGTGGCCGAGGCATCCGCCGCACCGGTGCGCCTGGTGCGCTCGGAGGGGCGGGGCCCAGGCCCGGCCCGAAACGCCGGAGCGTCGGTGAGTCGCGGAGCCGTGCTGGCGTTCACCGACGCGGACTGCAGGCCGCGTCCGGACTGGCTGCGGGCGGGCCTCGCCGGGCTGGCGGATGCCGATCTCGTCCAGGGCCGCGTCGCCCCGGATCCCGAAGCGCGCCTCGGGCCCTTCGACCGCACAGTGTGGGTGGTGGAGGAGTCCGGCCTCTACGAGACGGCCAACCTCTTCATCCTTCGCGATCTGTTCGAGCGTCTCGGCGGGTTCGAGGATTTCCTGGGTGCGCGGATCGGCAAGCCGCTCGCCGAGGACGTCTGGCTCGGCTGGCGCGCCCGGCGAGCGGGGGCCGTGTCGGCTTTCAGCTCCGATGCCCGGGTGGACCATGCGGTGCTTCCCCGCGGGGCGGCGGGGTACGTCGGCGAGCGCCTCCGCCTCGTCTATTTCCCGGCGATCGCCCGCCGGGTGCCGGAGCTTCGCCGGAGCCTGTTCTTCGGTCGCCTGTTTCTCACGCGGCGCTCGGCGGCGCTGGACCTGGCGGTGGCGGGGATCGCGGCGGCGATCGCGAAGCGCTCGCCGCTGCCGCTCGTGGCCGCCGCGCCATACGCGGTCAGCATGGCTCGCTACGGGCGGCGCTGGCGCTCGCCGCGCGTGGCCGGCGTCGAGGTGGCGGCGGACGCCGTCGGCCTCGCGGCGCTCATGTGGGGAAGCCTTCGCAGCCGCTCGCCGGTGCTGTGAACGGGGCGCGCCGGATGCGGATCCTCACGGTGGGAAACATGTACCCGCCCCACCACCTTGGGGGGTATGAGCTGATGTGGCGGGCGGCGGTGGAGGAGCTTCGCTCGGCCGGGCACATTGTCCGGGTGCTGACGAGCGACTACCGGTCGCCCGGCGCGACGCTCGATCGTGCGGACCACGGGGACATTCGCCGTGACCTGTGGTGGTACTGGCGGGATCACGAGTTCCCGCGGCTCTCGTTTCGCGAGCGGATCGCGCTCGAGCGCCACAACGCCGGCGTCCTCACGCGGAACCTCGACGAGGTCGAGCCCGACGTCGTGAGCTGGTGGGCGATGGGCGGGATGTCGCTGTCCCTGATCGCGAGGGTGCGCGCGTCGGCCACGCCCGCGGTCGGGTTCGTCCATGACGACTGGCTGCTGTACGGGTCCAAGGTCGACGCGTGGCAGCGGGCGCTCACCCGCTTGGGGCCCGCCGGCCGGCCTCTCGCTGCCGTCGCGGGGGCGCCGGCGGCCGGGGACCTCGGGGCGGCGGCCCGGTGGGTCTTCGTCAGCGAGACGTGCAGGGCTCGCGCGGCGGAGCGCTGGACGATGCCCGACACCGCGATCGCGCACTCGGGAGTGGACACCACGCTGTTCCGGCCGGCGCGGGAGAAGCGTGGGTGGCACGGCCGGCTGCTCTACGTCGGCCGGATCGACTCGCGCAAGGGGATCGAGACAGCGATTCGCGCTCTGGGCCACCTGCCGGACGCCACGCTGACGGTGGCGGGCTCCGGGGACGACGCGTACCTCGGGCGATTGCAGGCGATCGCGCGCGAGTGCGACGTCCAGGACCGCACCGTGTTTCGTGGGGGCGCGGCGCGCGAAGATCTGCCCGCGATCTACGCGGAGGCCGATGCCGCCCTCTTCCCGGTGCAGTGGGAGGAGCCGTGGGGCCTCGTGCCGCTCGAGGCGATGGCCGTGGGCATCCCCGTGGTCGCCACCGGTCGGGGCGGATCGGGTGAGTTCCTGCGCGACGGCGGCAACTGCCTCGTCTACCGGCCTGCCGAGGACCCCGAGGCGCTCGCGGCGGCAGTTAGCCGCCTCGCCGACCACGCGGAGCTGCGCGGGACGCTGCGCGATGGGGGATTCTCCACCGCGGCGCTGCACGATGAGGAAGCGTTCCGGAGGGCCGCGGTAGAGCAGCACTCGCTGGCTGTGGAACGATTCCCGACGACGTGACGAGCCCCTTAGTCAGAGCCTGGAGCCGGATGCGTGGCAGAGCGCCACGGCGTCCGGCGGTGCCGCCGGATCGCGGACTCGATTTCGCGGACGAGGGCGATCGCCGCATAATCGAGCGGGTCCTTCCTCTGACCCTCACCGGGGCGACCCGCGTGCAGGCGCTGATCGACGCGGTTCGCTATTGCGAATCGCGCGAAATCCGCGGATCGTTCGCCGAATGCGGCGTGTGGCGCGGGGGGTCCATCCTCGCCATGATCCTGGCGCTTCAGGACATGGCGGCTGAGGAGCGGGACATCTATCTCTACGACACATTCGAGGGGATGACCGAGCCCACCGAGCACGACGTCTCGTCGATCGACCCGCCGGCGCTCGCGACGTGGAGCCAGGCCGAAGACGAGGGAACGCGTGCCTGGCCCTACCTGTTCGACCCCGAGACGTTCAACGAGGACGTGGTGCTCGAAACCCTAGGCGCCACCGGGTATCCCGAGGAGCGACTCCACCTCGTTGCCGGCACGGTCGAGCAGACGCTGCCGGACCGTGCGCCGGACGAGATAGCGCTCCTTCGCCTGGACACGGACTGGTACGAGTCCACGCGCCACGAGCTGACTCACCTCTATCCGCGACTCGTCGCAGGCGGCGTGCTGATAGTGGACGATTACGGGCACTGGGAGGGCGCGCGCCGGGCCGTCGACGAGTACTTCGCCGAGCATGCCAGGCCGCTCCTGATGAGCCGGATCGACTATACGGGCCGGATCGCCGTCAAGCACTGACCGGGCGCTCACCCCGGTCGCCGTGGCGATGCAGCACGTCCCGAGCGACGCGCCGCAGCATGTTCCGCGGCGTCCGGCCCTCGATTCGGCAACGCGGCCATGGCGTCCGGCGCCGGTGCTCGAAGTACAACTCGCGCATCGGGCTCTCGCATCCGTAGTGCCATGGCTTGTTGATCGTGGGGCCCTCGAAGTGGCGAATGGCGCACCGCTCACGAGCCTCCGTGACCGCCTCCGCGCCGAAGACGTCAGCGGCCCAGGGGAACTGCAGGATGCTGTTCATGGAGTTCCAGCGTGGATGAAGGTGGACGCGCCGCGGGCCCAGCACCACGTTCAAGGTGTCCTGGTCGGGCCACGCCAGCTCCGGCGCGTGGTCGGCGGCGTAGTCGAACAGGGCTCGGGCGGCGTCGTCGGCCCGCATGAGCTCCAGGTTCATCAGCACGACGCCGCTGTTGAAGTAGTCGGTGGGCTCGATCCCGAGCTCCACGGGGCGCTGGGCGTGGCGGCGCATGTAGAACAGGTTGGTGACCGCGGCGACGTAGCGGCCGGACAGGTCGATCTCCCACAGGGGCTCCAGCGAGTCGAGCACCAGCGTGTCGACGTCCAGGTAGAGGACCCGATCGACGCCGGGGAGGAGCTCGGGAAGGAAGATCCGGTACCACATCGCCGAGGTCACGAAGTCCATCTGCGGCAGTCCTGCGATGCGCTTGTCGGGGATCTCCCAGAACGAGATCGCGGCCCCGGTCCGCTCGACCATCTCGCGGATCATCCGCGCCGAGCGGTCCGGGAAGGCGGGGCCGTGGAGGTAGTGGATTCGAAGGTCGCTCGTCCCGCTCCGGACGATCACCGAATGCAGCATCGCTGCGCTGTGCGGCGCGTACGCCTCGTCGGCCGCACACGCGATGTGCAGGGTCGTCATCCCCCGTCCTCGAGGCCGAATAGGTGAAAGTGATCCACCAGGGGGACCAGCTCGCGGACGGCTGGGTCCTCGACCACGGGCCGGCGCAGCAGCAGGCTGTACCCGGCCTCCTTGAGCAGGGGCGCGAAGTCCAATCGCCGTCCGTCGGTCTCGAGGCTGAGCAGATCCGTGGGCTCGTTGGGCACAATCAGGAGCCTGGGGACCCGGAGCTCCCGCAGCCGATCCACCCACCAGCCGATGGCCGCCAGCGTGCACTCGGAGAAGGAATGGACGTTCAGCGCGAGGTCGAATCGGCCGGGGCCGAGCTCGTCCACGGCGTCCAGGCTCATGACCCGTGCGGGCGGAGCGCAACCGCGGTGGCGCAGGTAGTACTCGGACAGGAAGGTCGACTCCGGAACCGCGTCGAGGCAGCAGTAATCGGAGAGGCCCGGGTACGCCTCGGTCATGCGGTGCGCCAGGCGCCCATAGCCCGCTCCGACGTCCAGTACCGAGAAGCTCTCCCGATGCGACAGCCCGAGCTCGCGCTCGAGGAAGGCGATCTCGTTCACCGACTCGAGCAGATCCCGGCTGAAGCGGCCGTAACCCGGATAGTCGTAGGTCCAGCAGCCGAAGGCTCCGTCCTCCGTCAGCCGGTCCAGTAGGCCGAGCTCGTCGCGCTCGGCCACGTACCGCATGAGCACGAAGTACTTGAGCCTTGTGATGCGCGGCAGCTCGCGGTAGTGCCACGTGATGAGGGTCTCTCCCCTGAAGTAGCGCAGGTCGAGGAACGCGTCGATCGACTCGCGCTGCCAGCGCGAGCCGTCGGAAGCCGGGAGGTCGAGAGCAGCGTACGTGGTGCGGAGCTCCCGCAGGCGGGGGTTGCTCTCCGTCAGCTCCTCCGCGGCGCTCGGGGGCAGCGGAACGCTCGAGTCGTAGTACTCGGTGAGATAACGCTGGTCCTCGGGTGTGAGCCGCAGAGGATCTCGGCCGGCCCGCCCCCTGACCCCGCCAATCATCCGCCGCAGGCGGCCAACCTGTGGGCGCCCGCTCATGCCGGCTCGTCGCTGGCCGCGACTCCCGGCACCGCGGGTCGGAGGCCGCGCCACACCGCGCTCAGCCGATCGCCGAGGCCGGTGTCGAGGCACCAGGTGTCGAAGCCCTCCTCCATCGTCTCGTAACCGTGCTCCCGGACGCGCCCCGCGCACCGCGACCTCTCATGCGGATCGAGGTGATAGTGCTCGTACACGATCAGGCGCGGATGGCGCGCCGCGAGATCGATGCTCTCGACGATCTGCGCGTCGTATCCCTCGGTGTCGATGAGCACGAGGTCGAGCCGCGAGATTCGGTGCTTGCGGCACAGTGACTCGAAGGTCAGCGAGGGCACCTCGGCCCGGACCACCCGACCCTCGATGTCCGGGATGTGCGTCGCGTGACCGGCGACGACCTCACGTGAGAAGGAGCCGATCCCGTCGTACCAGCCCGGGAGCTCGTCGCGCTCGGCAAGGCCCGCCTCGCGCAGGTGGTAGAAGGGGAGGGTCCCGTCCCGGTCCGCGATCGCGGCGTTCTCGAGCTCCACGCGCTCGAGCGAACCGTAGTTACGGCGCAGTCGCTCGAACACGTAAGGGACGGGCTCCACCATGACGCCGCGCCAGGTTCGCTCGAGGATGAACGGACGCAGGAAGTCGTGCTGCACGCCGTCGTTCGAGCCGATCTCGACGAAGAATGCCTCGGGATAGGTCTCCGCGAACGCCCGGATCAGCCGCCTGCCGGCGAGCCTCCGCGACAGCCTCCGGAACCGGAGCGCCCGCCAGGCCCGGCGCGGAGACAGTGCCGTGTGGATCGGCGAAGCCATGCTTGCGTACGCGTAAGCTTCTCACCGTGCCGCCCGACAAGGTTGCCCAGCGGACGGGAGTGGCCGGCGAGGCGGACGCGCTCGCACGGGTGCGCGAGCGGCTCGACGACATCGGCTGGTACCACACGCAGGAGCTGGGGCCCGGGCTCGTCACGCCCGGCATGTTCGACCTGCGGCCATTCGTCGACCGCTACGGGATCCCCGAGGACCTGTCCGGCATGCGGGCTCTCGACATCGGCACCTTCGAGGGTTTCTGGGCGTTCGAGCTGGAGCGCCGAGGCGCCCGAGTCACCGCGATCGACGTCGACAGCATCCAGGACCTCGACTGGCCGCCGCGACTGAGACCGTCCACCGATGACCGTCGCGGCGAGGGATTCGAGCTGGCCAAGGCGGCGCTGGGAAGCTCGGTGGAGCGGATCGGCATGTCGGTCTACGAGGCGACCCCCGATGCGCTTGGCGGCAGGTTCGACCTGGTTTTCTGCGGCTCCGTCCTCATCCACCTGCGCGACCCGATGCTGGCCCTGGAGCGCGTGGCAGGCGTGTGCGGGGGCAGGCTGATCCTCGCGGAGGAGTACAGCCGCAAGCTCGAGCTGCTGCCGTTCCGGGCCGCGGAGTTTCGTGGCGAGACCCCGTGGAGCACCTGGTGGCGGCCGTCGAGCCGGGCGTGGCTCTCCATGGCGCGCACGGCCGGCTTCGAGGGTGTGCACCGCCACGCCCGCTTCAACATGCGCTTTCGCGCGATGCGGAAGGTGGTGCCGCACGTGGTGCTCCACGCCCGCGGCCCCGCGCCCTGAGATGGCCGGGCCAGCCGTCGTCAGCCCGCCCCCGGACCCCCCCGACGACGCCGGCGAGTTCCTCGGGGTCGACGAGGACCGATTCGCCGCGGTGGGGGAGCGTGGCCTCCGCTCCCACACGGCACAGGGCGCGATCATCACCTCCACCTTCAACATCGGCTACGCCGCGCTGGGGCTGGTTCAGCGGGTCGCCGTCGCCGCGTACCTGACGGCGAGCGAGTTCGGATTCTGGGGCCTGGTGGTGACGACGCTCGTGACCATCGGGTGGCTGAAGCAGGTCGGGGTGAGCGACAAGTACGTCCAGCAGGACGACTCCGACCAGGAGACGGCCTTCCAGAGGGCATTCACCCTGGAGCTGGTCTACACGCTGCTCTTCTACGTTGTCGTCGCGGTCGCCGTGCCGCTGTTCGCCCTCGCCTACGGACGCCCCGACATCATCCTGCCCGCGTTCGTCCTGTCGATCGCGCTGCTCGGCACCGCGCTTCAGAGCCCGATCTGGGTGGCGTACCGACAGATGCGATACCTGCGCCAGCGGGTGCTCGAGGGCATCAACCCGGTCGTCACCGCGATCGTGACCATCGCCCTTGTCGTCGCGGGCGCCGGTTACTGGGCCCTCATCATCGGCGCGGTGGTGGGGACGTTCGCATCGGCGATCGCCGCGGTCGCGACCTGTCCCTATCGCATCCGCCTGCGTCTCGACCGGCGCACCACCCGGGCGTACTTCAACTTCTCCTGGCCCCTGTTCCTTTCCAACGCCTCCAGCCTCATCGTCGTCCAGGGGGCGATCCTGATCGGCAACTACACCGTCGGGTTGGCCGGGCTGGGGGCGCTCGCCCTCGCCACGAGCTTCTCCGCCTTCATCGACCGGGTCGACGGGATCGTGCGGATCACGATCTATCCGGCCGTTTGCGCGGTGAAGGACCGGATCGACGTCCTGTACGAGGCGTTCGTGAAGTCGAACCGGCTCGCGCTGATGTGGGCGGTGCCGTTCGGGGTCGGCCTGGCGCTGTTTGCGCCGGACCTGGTCGAATTCGTGCTGGGGTCGCGGTGGGACGTCGCGACCGGGCTGTTGCAGGCCTTCGGGCTGATCCTCGCCGCGCGCCAGATCGCATTCAACTGGGTGGTGTTCATGAGCGCCATCGGCAATACCAAGCCGCTCGCGATCAACGGAGGGCTTCAGCTCGGGATCTTCGTGGTCGTGACGGCGCCGCTGATGCTCATTCTCGGCCTCACCGGCTACGCGATCGGGATGGCGGTCACGACGGTCTGCGAGATCGCGCTCAGGGGGTGGTTCCTGAAGCGGCTCTTCGCCGGCTTCAACCTCACGAGCCACATCGTGCGGGCGATCACGCCAATCGTGATACCCGTCGGCCTGGTGCTCGGGATGCGCCTACTGGAGAGCGGGCAGCGCTCGCTCTCCACGGCCCTGGCCGAGTTCGCCCTCTACGGCGTCGCCACCGTCGCGGCGACGCTGGCGCTCGAGCGCCGCTTCGTCGCCGAGATGCTGGGATACCTCCGCGGGGCCGTGCGCCCCGCCGCCACGTAGCGCCGGAATGCACCGCGATGAGGGACACATGCGCCGGTTCTGGGACCGCCGCGCCCGCGAGGACGCCTTTCACTTCGTCGACAGCCGGCTGCCGTACCGGCATCCCGATCCCGAGCGCTTCTGGGGCGAGGGCGAGGCGGATCTGGCGAGGCTTCTGGAGATCGCCGGCGTCGCGGTGGAGCCCGGCTCGCGGGTGCTCGAGATCGGTTGCGGGATCGGGCGCCTGACGCGCGGCCTCGCGGCCCGGGCCGGGGACGTGATCGCGCTCGACGTGTCGGCCGAGATGCTGGCCCGCGCCCGCGCCCACAACGAGGAGCTCGACAACGTCACCTGGCTCCGCGGCGACGGCAGCACGCTCGCCGGCGTCGAGGACGCCAGCGTCGATGCGTGCGTCTCGCATGTGGTGTTTCAGCACATTCCCGACCCCGCGGTCACGTTGGGGTACGTCACCGAGATGGGCCGCGTCCTGCGCGCGGGCGGGTGGGCGGCGTTCCAGGTGTCCAACGACCCGCGCGTGCACCACGCGGAGCACCACAACTCGGCGGCGCGTCGACTCCTGCGGCGAGTCCGTGCCGCGGCGGGGCGGGCGCCGCGCGGGGTGGACGATCCCGCCTGGCTGGGCTCGGCCATCGACCTGCAAGAGCTCGAGGAGGTCACGAACGGCGCCGGGATGCGCCTCGAGCAGGTGTTCGGAGCCGGGACGCAGTTCTGCGTCGCCCGCACCCGCCGGATCCCGGCATGAGCGCCGGGCGGCTCCGCGGCGGCCTCCGTCGCCTGCGGGAAGCGTCCCGCCCCAGGCGCAGTGCCCGCGGTCAGATCGACGCCGGGTTCGAGTCACGGCTCGTGTGGCTGTTCGGCTCACCGCGCAGCGGGAGCACCTGGCTCATGCGCCAGCTCGCCGGGCATCCCGCCGTGGTGCCGGTCAACGAGCCGCTGATCGGCCAGCACCTGGGCCCGTTCTTCAGCGACGAGCCCGGGATCCAGGCCCGCGACCTGGATTCGAGCGACTTCACGCCCGTGAGGTACCTGCGCGACGCCGGCCAGTACTTCTTCGCGGCCGAGTTCCGCGAGGTGTGGGCGCCGCTGCTGGGGTCGCTGATGTGCGCGCGCTTCCACGCTCATGCCACCGCGCGGCCCGCGGCGGTCCCGCTGCCGGAGACCTTCGTCGTCATCAAGGAGCCTCACGGGTCGCAGGCCGCCGACGTGATCATGGAGGCGCTCCCCTCCTCGCGCCTGTTGTTTCTGTTGCGCGACGGCCGCGACGTGGTCGACTCCGAGCTCGCGGCGGCCGCCAAGGGGTCCTGGCTCGGCGACGTCTTCCCGGTCGTCGGGGGCGTCGGCGACGACGAGCGGCTGTCCTTCGTCGAGCAGAGCGCGTGCAAGTGGCTGTGGCGAACCGAGGTGGTGGAGCAGGCCTACGCGGCCCATCCGGGGCCGAAGCTGCTCGTGCGATACGAGGACATGCTCGCCGGCGCCGCGGGCCAGCTGCGCCGGGTGTTCCACTGGCTCGGTCTCGAGCTTGCCGATGCCGACCTGGACTCCCTGGTCCAGTCGCAGTCCTTCGAGCGGCTTCCCGCGGAGCACCGCGGGCCCGACAGGATCTTCCGCGCGGCGCAGCCGGGGCTCTGGCGCGAGAACCTCAGCCGCGAGGAGCAGAGCGTCGTCGAACGCGTAATCGGGCCGAAATTGCGCGAGCTGGGCTACGGATCCGACGACTCGTCCAGCTAGCGGGTTAGGATCGCCGCCATGGAAGCCACTTCTGCGCCCACCAGGCGAATCAGCGTCGGGGATGTCATCAACGAGACCTTCTCGGTCTACGGGCAGAACTTCCTGCCCCTGATCGGCAGCGCGATCATCGTCTTCGCGGTGGTGGGCATCATCGCCGGGATCCTCGAAGCCTCCGGCGGGTGGATCCTGGGAGTGGTCGCCGGCATCGTCGGGTTGGCGGGGCGCGCGCTCTACGTCGGGTTCGTCGTCAAGCTCGTCGAGGACGTCCGCGACGGCAGGCGCGACCAGACGATCGGCGACCTCTTCTCCTCTGCCGCGCCCGCGATCCTGTCGCTGATCGTCTTCGGGGTTCTGTGGGCCATCGGCGTCGGCATCGGCCTCGTCCTGGTGATCGTCCCCGGGCTCATCCTGCTCACGTTCTGGTCGGTCGGGGGTCCGGCGATCGTGGCCGAGGGCATCGGTCCGTTCGAGGCCTTCGGGCGAAGCTGGCGCCTGGTTCGCGGCAACGCGTGGCCGGTCTTCGGAAGCCTCCTCCTCGTGCTCGTCATCGTGATCGTGGTCCAGTTCATCCTCGTGGCGATCGCCAACCCCATCGGTGACGGCGCGATCGTGGTGGCCAACGTCATCGCGGGCGCGGTGACGGCGCCGGTCTTCGCAGTCGCCGTCACGGTGATGTTCTTCGACCTCGGCGGCAGCACCGCGCCGGCAGGGCCGGCGGCGCCGGCGGCGGAGCCGCCTCCCCCCGTTGCACCCGGGGCCTGAGCGCTTGCGGGCGTCGCAGCCGGGTCCCCGCGCTGCCATATCGATCGCCATCGGGAGCCGGCCATCCCTTGAGCCCGGACTCAATGTGACATAGGGTCGCATCCGATCGAGGCATTCCGGAGCGGCCATGGCCTGGGGCAACGGACAGCGGATCGAGAATCAGGAGCCGGCGCGGCAGCCGGAGGGAGGCAAACGAGAGCTTCTGGTCTCGCGCACCTGGGTGCAGGTCGCCGGGCTCGTCGTCCTGGCGGGGTTCTTCGTCCTCGTCTTCCTGGCCTATCGCACCTACCAGTCCGACCCTCCGATTCCCGATCGCGTCGTCGATCCCAGAGGACGGACTGTCCTCACCGGAGATGACGTCCGGGCGGGCCAGAAGGTCTTCCTCCACCGCGGACTCATGGAGTACGGTTCGATCTTCGGGCATGGTGCTTACCTCGGCCCCGACTTCACCGCCGATTACCTGCACCGCTCGTCAGCCTCCGTCCGCGACCAGCTCGGCGGGAGCGGCTCAGATGCCGCCCGTCAGCGGACGATCTCCCAGTTCCAGGCCAACCGGTACGATCCCGACACCGGCACGCTTCCGATCTCCGCGCCGCAGGCCCGGGCGTTTGGACAGCTGGAGCGCCACTACGGGAACTTCCTCGGCAGCCCCACCACGCGGTACGGGCTGCGTCCGAGGCCGGTAAGCGACCCACAGCAGATCCACGAGCTGACGGCCTTCTTTGCCTGGTCGGCCTGGGCGGCATCAGCCCGTCGGCCGGGACACAACTACTCGTACACCAACAACTGGCCTCCCGAGGAGCAGGTCGGCAACGAGCCGAGCGCCAACGTGATCGTGTGGTCGGTGATCTCGCTCATCGCGCTGCTCGGGGGCATCGGGGTGCTGTTCGCGGTATTCGGGCGCTGGAGGCTGGGCTGGCACGGCCGCGACCAGGCGACGCTGAGCTTCCGCGCCCCTGGGGACGTGGCGCTCACGCCCGCCCAGCGCGCGACCGCCTGGTTCTTCTTCGTGATGGCCGCGCTCTTCCTCATCCAGACCGTGGTGGGGGGCATGGCCCAGCACTACCGGGCCGACCTGGAGGGCTTCTTTGGCATCGACGTCGCCCAGGTATTCCCCTACAACCTCGTCCGCACCTGGCACGTGCAGCTCGCGATCTTCTTCGTCGCGACCTCGTTCGTGGCCGCCGGGATCTTCCTGGCGCCGATGATCGCCGGGCGCGAGCCGAAGGGTCAGAGCTGGCTCGCCTTCGGCCTGCTGGGAGCGCTGGCCGTGGTCGTCTTCGGCAGCCTGATCGGCGAGTTCGCCGACATCCACAACTGGTTCTCGGGCTCGATCTTCGGCGATCAGGGATTCGAGTACCTGGATCTCGGCCGCTTCTGGCAGGTGCTCCTGGTGATCGGACTCTGCCTGTGGATAGTGATCCTCTTTCGCGGGCTGCGCGGCAGGTTGCGAAGGGAGCGCGTCGGAAACATGCCGTGGCTCTTCTTCCTCGCCGCCCTTGCGATCCCGGCGTTCTACGCAGTCGGCCTGCTCGTCAACGCCGGCGACAACTTCACGATCACGGACTACTGGCGCTTCTGGGTCGTCCATCTCTGGGTGGAGGACTTCCTCGAGCTGTTCACGACGGCGATGGTCGCCTACATCTTCGTGCTGCTGGGGGTAGTCCGCGAGCGCGTGGCGCTGCTGGTGATCCTCCTGGACATCATCCTCTACTCGGTCGGGGGTGTGATCGGGACGATGCACCACCTGTATTTCTCCGGCGCTCCCGCGGAGAACATGGCGCTCGGCGCCGTCTTCTCCGCACTCGAGGTGATGCCGCTGACCTTCCTCACCGTCGAGGCCTGGAGCTTCCTCCAGCTCGGGGCGCGGCAGGAGTCGAAGTCGGCGACCCCCTTCCCGCATCGATGGGCGGTGATGTTCCTGGTCGCCGTCGGCTTCTGGAACTTTCTGGGCGCGGGGATCTTCGGCTTCCTGATCAACCTGCCGATCGTCTCCTACTACGAGATCGGCACCGCCCTCACCGCCAACCACGGCCACACGGCGATGATGGGCGTATACGGAATGCTCGCGGTCGGATTGGCGCTCTTCTGCCTGCGGTACCTGATCCCCACGGACCGCTGGAAGGACCGTGCCGCGAAGATGAGCTTCTGGGGCCTCAACATCGGGCTCGCGTGGATGGCGTTCGCCACCCTGTTCCCGCTCGGAATTCGTCAGCTGTATGAGTCGGTCAACGTGGGCTACTGGGACGCTCGCTCGCTCGATTACCTCTCGACCAACACCAACACGGTGATCGAATGGCTCCGGCTGCCGGGCGACGTCTACTTCATCCTGGTCGGTGTCCTCCCGCTCCTCTACCTGACCTATCTGGGAGTCCGTCACACGGTCGAGCGCGTGGTGATCACGGAGCCGGAGGAGGTCCTGTTCACGGAGGTGACGGACCCGGAGGAGACCGTCGGAGCAGGGCGGTGAGCGCGGTGCCCGAGCAGCGTCGGCGGCACGCCGACCGATCGCCCTCACGTTGGCACCGCGACAGGCCGGTGTCGGTGGTGGTCGAATGAGCGCGATTGCCACGGAGAGCCTGCTCGCAGCCGGGTACGGCCTGTTCCTGGCGGTGGTGGCGCTCGGCCTGGACGCCCTCGCCCGTCACTCGCATCGTCGCTCCGAGCTCTACAGAACTGCGGGGTTTGCCTATCTCGAGCAGGTGGACGCCTGGGACTGCCCGGAGGGCGAGCGCCTGCATCGCGTCGAGACCGACATGCGGCAGCGTGTGGCGCGTTACCGTGCCTCGGCCCAGGTCTGCAACGCGTGTCCGCGCAAGGGGGACTGCACCGAGTCGGACACGGGCCGCGAGGTGACGCGCACCATCGATCCATGGCCACACTCGGAGGCTGGACGCTTTCACCGAGGGATCGCCGTCGCGATCGTCGGCTTCGGCAGCCTCGTGATCTGCGCCGGCGCCGTGCTACACCACGGTGCCGTGGACCTCGTGGTGCTTGGCGGGTCGCTGCTGGTCTGCGGTGTCGTCGGTCTCCACCTGCTGGCCGATCTGCGGTCGAGCCCGTCCGGTTTCCCGTGGCCGGCGGGGGAGCGAAGCGGCGCAACCCCGCCAATCGCCTTAGATGACTGAGTCCCAACCCGCGTGTGCCCGGGGGTTCGCCCGGCCAAGCAGCTCAAGGACGCCATCAAGCCTTTAGTCGGGCAGCAGGGGAACGGCCGGGCCCTGGTCACGCCCGAGGAGCACGGCCCGGGTGACCGCGTCCGATCCGAACCGGTCGCGGATCCGGTCCAGCGCCGCATCCAGGGCAGCGGGCTGCGCCCGGTCCAGCGGCAGCGCGAGCTGGATCGCACCCCCGTCGCCGAGATTGGCGAGTGACACACCGATGAGCGTGATGCCGCGGCGCTCGATCAGCGGTAGCGCCGCGGCCAGGAGCTCGCGGGCGGTGGTGAGGACTGCGGGCGTCTGGCAGGTCGCCTCCGGGAGCGTGCGGGATCTGGTCGCGCGCGAGAAGTCGTCGAACCGCAGGCGCAGCGTGACCGCGCTGCAGACTCGGCGGGCGGCGCGCAATCGCCGGGCGAGCCGCTCGACGAGGCCGATGAGAACGGCGTCCAGCGCCTCCGGCGATCGCGGCGATCGCCCCAGGGCGCGCTGGGCTCCCATCGAGCGGCGCCGGCGGCGCCCGCGCACCCGCCGAGGGTCCCGGTTGTTGGCGAGGGCGTGGAGGTGGCGGCCCGAAGCCCGGCCCAGAATGGACACGAGCGCCCCTTCGGCGAGCTCCGCCACCTGTCCCACCGTCACGAGCCCCAGGTCGCGGAGCCTGCGGGAGGTCACCTCGCCGACCCCCCAGAGCCGTTCGACGGCGAGCGGATGGAGGAAGTCGAGCTCGCCTCCGGCCGGGACGATCAGCAGACCATCCGGCTTGGCCACTGCGCTGGCGACCTTGGCGAGGAACTTGGTGCCTGCGACCCCGACGGTGATCGGCAGGCCCACCCGATTGCGGACCTCCAGGCGCAGCCGCGCGGCGATCTCCGGCGGTGAGCCGGAGATCCGGTCGAGCCCGCGAACGTCGAGAAAGGCCTCGTCGATCGACAGCGCCTCGACCACCGGCGCCGTTTCCCGGAACACTTCGAACACCGCCCTGCTCGCCTCCGAGTAGGCCGACATCCGCGGCGGCACGACCACCGCCTTGGGGCAGAGGCGCCGGGCCTGCGCCCCGCCCATCGCCGTTCGCACCCCGTAGGCCCGCGCCTCGTAGCTGGCGGCCAGCACGACGCCGGCGCCCACGATGACCGGCCGGCCCAGCAGGCGGGGGTCGTCGCGCTGCTCGACCGAGGCGTAGAAGGAGTCGAGGTCGGCATGGAGGATCGTGGCCGCCCCTGGCACGAACGCATGTTCGCAAGCGCTCGGGACGGAAGCGGGCGCCCGCCCTACAGGTAGCCGAGGAGCCGCATGCGCTCTTCGAGGTCCTCCGTCTCGTCCGTGGCGGCCGTGACGGGGACCGCGCCGGTGGCGGCCGGCTCGAGACCGGTCGCGGCCATTGCGGGATGGTCCAGGGCGCGCCTCAGGTGGTCGACCGCCTCGGCGTCCGGGCCGGGGGGCGGGTCGCGCAGCAGGTCGCGCGGGTTCAGCTCGAGCGGATCCGTCTCCAGGTCGTGGAGCAGGTCGCGACCCTCGCGGCGGATCAGCTTTCGCCGCCCGTCCGTGGCGGAGACGAACGGCGTGGTGAGGCGCTCGAAGGCCGCGTCGTCTAGCTCCCATTCCCGCGCGGTGTCGGCGGCGCGCGGGTCCGAGGCCAGCACCGGCGGGTCGAGCTGCGAGAGGGCGACCCCCTCCGGCAGGTCGCCGTTCCACGGGTGGCCTTCGATGCCCGCCAGCTCGGCGGCCAGGCGTGGCAGCTCGGTTAGGCTCGTGATGCGATCGAGGTCGACCGTCTCGCAAGGCCCGTTGACGATCAGGGGAACGTGGATCAGGCGGTCGTCGAGCGAGAAGGAATGGGCGATCAGCCCGCCCTCGCCGAAGTTCTCGCCGTGATCCGAGGTGACCATGACGATCGTGTCGTCCAGGGCGCCGCGCCGCTCCAGGGCGTCGAGGACTCGTCCGAGCCAGTCGTCCATGTAGCGGATGCTGGCGCCGTACAGGTGCCGCATCCGCTCCAGCGCCGCGTCCGGGATGTCGAAGTCCGTCACGCATGCCTTCCAGATCGCCTCCAGCGTCAGGTGGCGACGCGCCTCGAATCCCGCCCGGAGCCTCCCGGCTGGGGAGAGATCGTTGTAGGGCCGGGGAGGCAGGTAGGGCGAGTGGCACTCGATCAGGTTCACGAACCAGAAGAAGGGCTGATCGGGCTCCAGGCAGTCGATCCACCGGCGCAGGACGCGCTCGCTCTCCGCCGCGCCGTCGTCCACCTCGGCCCGCAGGATCTCCCGGCCCCACCGCGCGCGGGCGCGCAGCGACGGCTCGCGGATCTTCCCCTGCCTGCCCGTGTTGATCTCGACGAAGTCGTCGAATCCCACCGAGAAGCCGGTCCGCTCCGACACCCAGAGGTTGGTCGTCACACCGCCGGTGCGGTAACCGGCGCGGCGCAGGCCCGCCGGCAGCACGCGGTCCGACAGCGCCTCCATGCGCGAGTGCGCGTCGGCCGGTGAGGCCTCCGTGAGGCCGATCCCGGTCGCGCGGGGCAGCAGGCCCGTGAACATCGCCGCGTGGGAGGGCAGGGTCCAGCTCGCGGCCGCATAGGCGCTGGGCGCGGCCTTGCCCTCGGAAGCGAGCTGGGCGAGAACCGGAGTCGAGCCCGGCGGCGCGCCATACGGCTCCAGCGCGTCGGCGCGCGCGGTGTCCAGGACCACGCAGAGAACGTTGGGCGGCACGGCCGCGAGTCTAATGAGGACCAATGGGGGCGCGATGCACTCGGTTCAGCCCTGCGGCGCGGCCCCGGGGGACTAGTCTGAGGCGGCCTTGGCCGCCGATTCGCCCGCCGCACAGCCCGGTTCGACCGGTTCCCCGACGCCGCCACCGGGCGCCCGGAACCTGGTGATGGTAGTGCTCGACAGCCTGCGGTACGACTCCTGGCTGACCGCGCAACCCGAGACCCTGGCGGCCTTGGGCCCGGTCGAGCGCCGGTGGAGCTATGCCACGTGGACGGCGCCGTCGCACTACAACCTCCTGATGGGGCTGCTCCCGCACACGAGCCCGCCCCAGGTATACGCCTCCGAGTACTACAAGGAGGACTTCCGGCGCTACGGGGAGCGGCTCGGCATCGACGGTATGGAGTTCAAGCGCATGCTCCCGTCGATCTTCCTGCCGACCTTCCTCCGCCATTCGCTGGGCTACCGGACCCACGCCATGGTCTCGATGCCGGTGTTGAACCAGCACACCGCGATCAACCGCGACTTCGACAGCTACGAGCTGATGCCGGCGCACAACGACATGGCGGCGATGCTCCCGAAGCTCGAGTTCGACGCCTCGAGGCCGAGCTTCCACCTGCTGAACGTGGGGGAGACGCACTATCCGTATGCCCTGCCGGACGAGGATCCCACCACCTGGCCGCGGATCTCGGGCGTCCACGGCGTCTTCAAGCGCCTGGACGAGGACTCCGGCGACCAGCCCCAGCCATCGGAGCCGCGCGAGTTCTTCGACCGGGCGAAGATGGGCGAGCTGCGCGACCGCCAGGTCAGCGCGGTCTCCTATCTCGACGGGGTGTTCGCCAGGCTGTTCGACCTGCTGCCCGACGACACATGGGTGATCGTCACCTCAGACCACGGCGAGCTCTTCGGCGAGGACCGCTACTTCGGCCACGGCCCGATCATGCACGAGAAGGTGCTCGAGGTGCCGCTCGTCGAGGGCCGCGTGCCGTAGCTCTTCGGCCGAGGCGGGGGCGGGGCAGGTAGGGCTGGCTGGTCGGAATGGGCCGGTCAACGCGGTAGTCCCGGCGTTGGTCGCGGCCCTACTTGCCCATCCTGGCTCGCGGCGCTACTCGTATCCCAGCTCCGCGAGCTTAGGCTCGATGATCTCCAGCATCGCATCCTGTTCGGCCGAGGTCATGTTCTCTCGCCACAGGCCCGGGGTGGCGGCGCGGCGGGGCGTGCCCGAGCCTCGCAGCCGGCGCGGGATCGCCTCGAACTCGTTCGCCTCGATTGATTCGCGCAGCGCGTCATCGTCGACGCCCAGGTCGAGCCAGGCGGCGAGCGGACGCAGCGCGCCGAACGTGCCTGAGAGCAGATCCTCGTAGCGGACCGTCCAGCGGAGCGCTTCGGGATGCGTGGCGTAGGCGCTTTGCACGGCGTCGGTGGAGTTGAGCCACAGGCGGGCCTGCCGACGCACGTAGGCGAGGCGCTCGCCCGGATCGCGCAGGTCCATGTTGCCGGGGCCGATCCAGCCCTCGGCGGCGCGCGCGTCGAGGAGCGAGTCGATCACGTCGCGGCCGTCTCGCAGGAGGAAGATCATCCGGGAGCGCGGCAGCAGGCTCATCAAGAGCTCGGCGGCGTGGGACCCGTTGGGCTCCTTGATGAGGACCAGCGGATCGGTTAGCCCATGCTCGCGGGCGGCGCGCTGGGCAGAGGCTTGGAGTCGGGCGAGCACCAGCCGGCGGAGCTCGGGGTGCCACGCATCCTCGTAGCCGTCGCTGAAGAAGTACCCGGGATCCCCCCGGCGCTCGCCGTTCACGACGAACGCGTCGGCCGGCGGCTGATCGGCCGGCTCGCCCGGTAACGGTCGCAGCGGCGCCAGGTGGTGCAGCAGGTAGGTCTCGTCGATCGGGACGACGTCGGGGAGCTGCCGGCGCCCGCCCGGCAGCGGCGCCCGCATCCCGCTCATCGTGCCGCGGGCGAGGATCCACGGATGGATCAGGAGCCGCAGCAACCAGGTGCTCCCGGTGCGGGGCGCGCCCAGGATCCATGCCAGCCGCGACTCGAACGCCGCCGCGTCGAACGCAAGCCCGCGCAGCGCCGCGTCCATGCCCGCAGGCTCGCGCCCCGCCAGCGCGAGCGTGCCGGATCGGGCCGTGCCTACGTCCCGCCGGCGCCCCGCCATCAGGCGGAGGGCGGCGCCGATCCGGCGGCGGGCACCGGGGCGATCCGTGGAGCTCATGCAGCGCGATCATAGGAGCCGACCGGTATTACTTCGTCCATGTCGCTCGCGCCGGCAACCAGGGAAGGGCCAGGCGACTCGGTCGCGGCCGCCGATCGCGCCGTGCGGGAGAACCCCGCCTGGTACCACACGATCGAGCTGGCCCCGGGCGTGGCGACCCCCGGCGCCGTCGATCTGCGCAAGGCCGCCGGCCGAATGCTGCCTGCCGACCTGACCGGCAGGCGCGCCCTCGACGTCGGCACCTTCGACGGCTTCTGGGCGTTCGAGATGGAGCGGCGTGGGGCGGAGGTGGTGGCCCTGGACGTCGAGCGCATCGAGGCGGCGGAGTGGCCGCCCGCGAGCCGCCTGGAGATGGAACGGCGGGCGCGCGAGTGGGGGGTGGAGCTGGGTCGCGGCTTCGCGCTGGCCTCCGAGCTTTTGGGGTCCAGCGCCCGCCGCGTCATCTGCAACGTCTACGACCTCGATGCCGAGGCTATCGACGGACCGGTGGACTTCGCGTTCAGCGGCGCCATCATGCTTCACCTGCGGGATCCGGTCCGCGCGCTCGAGCGGGTGCGGTCCGTCCTTCGCCCGCGGGGCGAGCTGCGGCTGATGGAGCCGCTCTCGCTGGCCCTCACGCTCCGAGCGCCGCGCAGGCCGAGCGCGGTGTTCCGGGCGGCCGACTCGGGGTTCGGATGGTGGTTGCCCAACCTTTCCGCGCTTCACGCCTGGCCGCGCGCGGCGGGATTCGCGAGCAGCGAGCGCATCGCGCTGATGCGGCCCCCGGCCAGGCGCGTGCGCCAGATCTACGTCGGCCTTCGCTGCGCCACCGGCTGACCGCGAAGCGCGGCCGGCCTCAGGCGGGCAGGGCGACGACCGCGCTGTGGGGCACGCCCACCCTGCCCGTGACGATCCTGGTCAGCGCCCGCTGGCGCCAGCGCTCCAGCGGTCGCCCGGTGGCCGGGTGGCCGTGGCCGAACGGGATCGCGTAGGGCTTCGCGGCGTGGTCGATCCGGAAGCCGCCGACGGCGATCATCCGCCGGTGTCCGGCCACGTTCGGTATCCACCACTGGCAGTTGCGATCGCCCTTGAGCTCGGCCGCCGGGCGGCGCCGGTGAAGGATGGTCAGCCCGAGCTGGACGGTCTCCGCCGACATGAACACGCCGTCGCAGACGGCGCGAATCGCCTCGAGCGCCCGCACGGGATCGCGCAGATGGAGGAGGAGGCTGCCGCACACGATCACGTCGAACGATCCGATCTCCTGCGCGCTGAGGTCGTACACGCTCGTCTCCACGCGCTCTACCGACGACCCGAGCGCCCGCCTTGCGATCTCGAATCCCAGCCCGGTCTTGCCGCCCGCCGTGTCGGCCACGGCCTGCGTTCCTCGCTCGCGCGTGATGAGGGGCCAATCCCAGCCAGAGGGGTCGCTGATGTCGGCTGCGACCACCTCCGCCGCGCCGCGCCGCTCGAGCTCGAATGCGAGGAACCCGTCGTAGGTGCCCACGTCGAGGCACCGCTTGCCGCGGACCTCGGGCCACGGCATGGCCTCGACGATCGGCCGCAGGTCGAACCACCCCGGGGTCACGACGCCCGGCGCGAGCTCGATCGTGTGGTACCAGAGGGGATGCGAGTCCACCTCGCGGCGGAGCTCCGCGGGATCCGGAGGCACTTTGGTCTGGACGTCAGCCACCGCGAGCAGCTTAGGCCGCGGGAGCCCGTGTGGCGCCGCCCGCACGACTCGGCGCGGCGGGACGACCCGGTCGCCGAGCAGCCCGAGCGCGTGCGTCGAATGGCATGGGGGGCGCCGGGGTTGTAGTAGCTTCGCCGCCATGAACGCCGACGTCGGAGTCGAGCCGACGGCGCCCGCAACGGCGCCTGAGCCTGGCGGCGAGGCCGAGCGGATCGCCGCCGCCCGGCGCGCGCTGGAGGAGAACCCGAGACTCTGGTACCACACGATCGAGCTGGCGCCGGGTGCGGTCACCCCGGGGTTCATCGACCTGCGAAAGGCGGCGGAGCGCGTGCTGCCCGACGACCTCTCCGGCATGCGCGCCCTCGACGTCGGCACCTTCGACGGCTTCTGGGCCTTCGAGATGGAGCGGCGTGGGGCGGAGGTGGTGGCGATCGACCTCGAGCGGATCGAGCTCGCCGAGTTTCCGCCGCTGCGACGTCAAAAGCTCCAGGAGCGCCGCGAGGAGGAGGGATTCGAGCTGGGCGTTGGCTTCCGCCTGGCGGCGGGGGCGATCGGATCCGGCGTCTCGCGCGTGGTCTGCAACGTCTATGACCTGACTCCCGAGACGATCGGCGGCCCGGTGGATCTGGCGCTCAACGGCGCGACGCTCACCCACCTGCGCGATCCGGTTCGGGCGCTGGAACGGATCCACGGCGCGCTGGCGCCGGGCGGGGAGCTGCGGTCCTTCGAGCCGTTCTCGGTGCCCCTCACGCTGCGGGCGCGGCGCCGGCCGAGCGCCGAGTTTCGCGCCGCGAGCACCGACTACACGTGGTGGCTGCCGAACCTCGCGGCGATCGCGGCCTGGCTGAACGCCGCCGCCTTCACGGACGTGCGCCGCCTCGCGATCACCAAGCCTCCCTCGATGGAGCCGGCCCGGTACGTGGCGTTCAGCTGCCGCCGCCCGGCGTAACGTCCCCGCACGCGGGCTCGCTCGCGGCGACCGGCCTGCCGCTCTCGAGCGCCTTGACCTGCGCCCCGTACGCCGTCGCGGAGGCGTAGGGCCTGCCGCTGATCGGATCGGCCATCCCGTACCAGTCCTCCGAGTAGTTCCGCCGCTGCTCCAGAGTGACCCACGTGTGGGCGGCCATGCCGACCAGGTCGCAGTTGGAGCGCGCGATGGCCGGGGTCACGGTGCTGAAGTAGTCAGCCCGCTGCTCCTCGGACACCGGGGGCAGCCCGAGCGCTCCGCGCGTGTGCCAGCCCACCTCGTCAGCGAGCATCGGGACGTTCCCGAGGCCGGTCTCGTCGAGGGTGGAGCTGAAGGCGCCAAGCGCACCGAGGACGGGCCCCGGGCTCGCTCCGTACGGATGGACGGCCACTGCGTCCACCTTGCGTCGAAGCTGGGGCGCCGCACCGACCGCCCTGGACAGGAACGTCCGGAAGCTCATCTTCGCGGGCGGGCCCGATTCGTCGGTCGTGAAGGCGGCGAGCCCCCCGATCAGGACCAGCGCTCTCGGGTCCACCGCGTGCACGGCGTCGCGAGCCGCCAGATACAGGCGCGCGTAGGCGGCCGGGTCCGGGCTCGGGCACCACAGCCGTCCGAAGTTCGGCTCGTTCCAGACCTCGTAGTCGGTGATCGGCTCGTACGGCAGGCCGGGATGATCGTCCCAGAACGATCCGTCGCGCCCGTAGCGCCGGGCGAGGGCGTCCATCAGAGCCGTGTAGTCGGACGTCCCGTCCGGAGGTGAATTCGTGCCGCAGTCGCCCGCCGAGGGGCTCGCCACCCAGTCCGGGACGGGCCCGCCCTTGACGGTGACCAGCCAACGCAGCCGGTGGCGAGCGAGCGACTCGACCCAGCCGTCGATCCCGGAGAAGTCGTAGCTGCGCCGGCCACCCGCCGGCGGGTCCGGCTCCACGCGGGCCCAGTCGAAGCTGGAGCGCACGAAGCCGACCCCGAGCCGGCCGATGCGAGCCACCTGGCGGTCGGCGTAGTCGAGCTTCTCGGCCTGGGCCGCCTGGGCGACCAGCTGGGCGTTCATGCCGAAGAAGTCGCGCGGCACCGGGGGGCCCGCTTCGACCGTCGTGTCGGATCCCCCGCAGCCGGCGATCGCGACGACGACCCCGATCGCTGCGAGCAGCGGCGCACGGCGCGGGCGCATCACAGCTCGTAGATGACGAGCGCTCCCACCCGCTCCCCCGCGATCCTCACGAACGCGGTGCGCTCGGCGAGCCTCCCCTCGCCGTCGCGGTAGCTCAGGACGACGCCGGCGTACGGCAGCCCGAGGAAGACGTCGCCCCGGACCTGCCGCCCGGAGAAGGTGGAGTCTTCAGCGAGGTAGGCGCGCAGGACGTCCCGCCCACGCTCGCCGCGAGCCTGCTGCCCACGGTCTTCGGACACGATGCGGACGAGCGCGTCGGCGGTGAGCAGCGCCGACAGCCGATCGAACGAGTGCTCCTGCAGCGATCCGACGACGCCGTCCACGAGCTCCTGCAGCGGGCGAGCGTGAACCGCCGAGCGCCGGAGTCGCGCGCGCGACCGGCGCAGCGCCGCCAGCCGGGCGCGGGCTCGGGCCATCGTGCCGGCGCGAGTGGGGCCGGGCTGGGCGGGCTCGGCCGCGCCGGAGGCGGGGTATCCGAGCTCCCGGAGGACGTCCCCGGCGACTCGGTCGAAGGTGTCCAGATCGGCCTGGGAGTAGGCCTCGCGCCACTTGGCCTCCGAGATCCCGGTCGGCGCGCCGCCGAGGTTGGCCCCGATTCCGGCCTCGCTGACCGCCTCCGCGACCACATCGTCGGTGGCGGGGAGTCCGAGCCACTCGTAGAGGCCCGAGACGATTACCCCGGGGTCCCGCAGGAGCTGCTCGTAGCGGACCTCGCGGTAGACGTCCGCGTGCAGGTTGGCGCGGCGGGCGGCGAGGATCGCCGCCCGCCATTCGGTCGCCGCCTCCTCGATGCTCTGAGGTCCCCAGTCCTGGGCCGCGATCGACCGGGCGACGTCCCGACCGTCGCGCACGATGTGGACGAACCGGGCGTCCGGGTAGATCGCCGCGATCAGATCCAGGTGGTGGACGTGAAGGGGAGTGCGCTCGGCGATCCGCGTGGTGCCGGGCTCGGCCAGGTCGCCGAACACGACGTCACAGAGGTCGCGCGCGGCATCCAGGGCCGCGCCTCGCTCCACATATACCTCGCCCACCTTGGCGGAGGAGCGCAGGGAGTGCTGGAAGCACTCGAACAAGGGGGCGACGCCGCTCGAGAACAGATGCGTCTCCGAGGGAACGGCCGCGACCTCGGGATGGGCCGTGACGATGCGCTGGAGCCAGAACGTTCCGCTGCGCCGCGAGCCGACGTTGAAGATCATCCGGCCGCGCAATGGGCTGTCGGCGCGGCTCATCGGCCCGGACGATAGCCATCCGGCGCAGTGCTCAGGTCAGACCGCCTACGCTTCCGCCCGTGACGCTGGTCGCACCAGCGGGAGGGGGAGGATGACGGCCGGCCGGCCGGTGGGCGGCGAGCGCCATCCCGCGGATCGCGGGGAGGCGATCAGCCAGGCGGGCGAGGAGCGATCGGCGCGAGTGGAGTCCCTGCGGGCGCTGGCCGCGCTCGGCGTCGTCTGGGGCCACGTGGCGGCCGCGAGCCTCGCGCTCAACCCGGCGCTTCCCTCGGCCAACGATCTCGGACTCGTCGAGCGGATGGCCTACGGTGGCGGCTACGGGGTCTTCTTCTTCTTCGCCCTCACCGGCTACCTGCTGTTCTGGCCGTTCGCCAAGGTCTACTTCGGAGGCGGCGACTCCGTCGACCTGCGCCGCTACGCGGTCAACCGCGCCCTGCGAATCCTGCCCCTCTACTACGTCGTCGTCGTCGTGGTCCTGCTGTTCCAGGCGCACAGCCCGGGCCTCGGCGTGTGGGCCCGCTTTCTCACCTTCACCGAGACGCTCTCACCCGGCACCGCGGGCCGGATCGTCGGCCCGGCGTGGTCGCTGGTGGTCGAGCTCTGCTTCTACCTTCTGGTTCCGCTGATCGCGTACGCGGTCGCGCGGCTGGCGCGAGGGTCCCGCGCCCGGGCTGCGGCCGTCCTGATCGCCCTCGGACTCGGGTCGCTCGCGCTGCGAGTCGCGACCATCTACACGGCGAACCCGGTGGATCCGCTGTGGCGGCTGAACCTGCCGGCGACGTTCCTCTTCTTCGTCCCAGGGATGCTGCTGGCGCTGGTTCGGGTGCGCTGGGAGAGCGACCGCCCGTCCTGGCTACGCGGATGGCCCCTGCAGGGCGACCTGTGGATCCTGGTCTCGATCCCGCTGTGGGCTCTCGTCGTGCTCGTCAGCTACAGCCTGGACTTCCTCGTCGGCGTGGCCGCCTTCCTGATCATCGGTGCCTGCGTCCTTCCATTGAGGACCGGACCGGTGACCAACGCCCTCCAGTGGCGACCCCTGGCGATCGTCGGGGTCGCCTCCTACAGCCTGTACCTGTGGCACGTCCCCGTGATCAAGGCCCTGACCGACGCCGGCGCCTCCACCGGGTTCGCCGTCCTCACCGCGATCGCGGTGCCCGTCTCCATCGCGGTCGCGCTGGCCAGCTACGCGGTGATCGAGTCCCCGTTCCTGCGCCTGCGGCGGCAGTGGGCGCGTTCGGCGGCCAAGCAGGAGGACCCGTCGGAACCCGCGAGGGTCACCGCGTAGGCGCTGACCCGCCGACACCGCTGTTAGATTCCGGCGCTCCCAAGCCGATTAGGAGGAGACACGTTGACCAAGGCTGAATTCGTCGACCGAATCGCTGGACAGTTCGAGACCAAGAAGGCGGCCGCCGATGCCGTCGAGGCGGTGCTGGACGGGATCACCGACACGCTTGCCGCTGGAGGCGAGGTCAACTTCACGGGCTTCGGCAAGTTCAGCGTGGCCGAGCGCGGACCCCGCCAGGGAGTCAACCCCCGCACCGGCGAGCGCATCACCATCGCGGGCGGACGAGTGCCCAAGTTCTCCGCGGGCGCCGGGCTCAAGTCGAGGGTCAAGGGCTGACCGAACCATTCGCGGATCGGCTCGCCGCCCTCGTCGAGGAGCGGCGCAGCCAGGTCTGCCTCGGCCTGGATCCGGACCCGGCGACCCTTGCTCCCGACGCCGGCAAGGGCGAGGGTGACGCCGCCGCCCGGGCCGCGGCGGGCGTGGCGGCGAGCTGTCGGTCACTGATCGACCGCGCCGGAGGCGCGTGCGTTGCCGCCAAGCTTCAGCTCGCGTGCTTCGAGCGCCTCGGGGCCGCTGGGTGGGCCGCGCTCGAGAGCACCGCCGGCGCGGTGCGCGAGGCGGGTCTCCTCGTGATCGCCGATGGCAAGCGGGGAGACGTCCCGGTCAGTGCCGCCGCCTATGGCCAGGCCCTGTTCGGCTCGACGCCGACCCCATGGGGTGACGTTCCGGGGCTGGACGCGGATGCCGCCACGGTGAACCCGTTGCCGGGGGGCGACGCCCTGGACCTCATGATCGAGGCCGCGAGGTCCTCCGGCGCGGGAGTGTTCTGCCTGGTTCGCACTTCGAACCCGGGCGCCGCCGACCTGTTCGACGCGCCCGCACCGGAGGCGCCGCTGTATGAGCGCATCGCCGCTCTGGTGGCTGAGCGAGCCGAGGCGCTCGCCGGTAGCTCGGGGCTCTCCGGGGTTGGCGCGGTGGTGGGCGCAACCGAGCCGCGCCATCTCGGCGCGCTCAGGGAGCTGATGCCGGCCGCCGTCTTCCTTGTCCCTGGAGTGGGGGCGCAGGGTGGCAGGGCGGCGGATCTCGGCCCCGCGTTTGGCGCGCATCCGGCCTCGGCCCTGGTGACGGCGTCGCGATCGATCGCCGGAGCGCCCGATCCGGCGCGGGCGGCCGAGGCACTTCGTGAGGAGCTCTGGCGGGTCTGCGGCGCGTGATGTAGCGGTGCCGGTCAGAGTGGGCGCCCGATTGCCTTGCCCGGCGAGCGGGCAGTTCGCCATGTCTCGCCGTCTACCATCCGGAGCCCGTGGCCAGGATCCTCGCGGTGATGGCGCTCGTGATCGCGGCGATCGTGGTGATCGTCGTCGTCGCCTCGTCCCTCGGCGGCTCCGACGAGTCGTCGAATGGCGGCGGGGGCTCCACCGCCTCGAACGGGCAGAAGGAGCACCACGACAAGTACTACGTGGTGCAACCCGGGGACACGTTCGCCGGCATCGCCGCGAAGGAGGGCTTCTCCGTCACCCGCCTCGAGAAGCTCAACCCCAAGCTCGATACCCAGCTCCTGCCGGAGAAGGGATGCATAAACCTGGTCCCCGAGGGCTGCAAGATCCTGGCCGAGGGCGGTTGAGCTCACCCGGGTCGCGGGCGCGGGGAATCGCGTGCATCGCGCTGACCGTGGCGCTGGCGCTGCTGCCGGTTACCAAGGCCCGTGCGGATGCGCCGCCGAAGCCTCCCGAGATCTCGGCGCGCGCCTGGCTCCTTCTCGACGCCGGCGACCGTACCCGCCTCGCCGCGCACGATCCCGATACCTCGCTTGCGATGGCCAGCACGACCAAGCTGATGACCGCCTACCTCGCGTTTCGCCGGCTGCCGCTCGACCGGGACCTCACGGCGCCCGCCTACCACCCGATCACCGGGGAATCCCTCCTGGGCCTCCAAGCCGGTGAGCGCATCTCCGTGCACGATCTGCTCTACGGGCTGCTGCTGCCGAGTGGCAACGACGCGGCGGTGACGCTCGCCGACGGCGTCGCGGGGTCCACCGGCGCCTTCGTCCGTGAGATGAACCGAGCCGCGAGACGTCTCGGCCTCGACGAGACCAGCTACGCGAACCCCATCGGCCTCGATGCGCCGGGGAACTACACGAGCCCCCGGGATCTGGCTGACCTCACGCTGACCCTGCGACGCAACGAGCTGTTTCGGCGCATCGTCGACACGCCCCGGATCACCCTCGAGACGGGCGATCACCCCCGCACGATCGAGAACCGCAACGATCTCCTGCTCTCACACTCGTGGATCAACGGGGTGAAGACCGGCTACACGCCCGAGGCCGGCAACGTGCTGGTCGCGTCGGGGACGCGCAAGGGGGTCACGCTCGTGTCGGTGGTGATGGGGGCACCGAGCATCGGGGCGCGGGACGACGACGCGCTCGCGCTGCTCGACTACGGCTTCTCGCTGTACCGGCGCCAGGCGGCTGTCCGCGACGGGGAGCGGCTGGGCTTCGCGGAGGTCTCGAACGCGGACGCGCGGGTCCCGCTCGTTGCCAGCGACGGGGTCAACGCCACGGTGCGCCGGGGCCAGAGCGTGGCGGTCGCCCTGAGGGCGCCGAGCTCGATCGAGGCGCCGATCCACCGTGGCGAGCGATTGGGCGTGGCCACCGCCGTGCTCGCCGGCGAGCCGGTCGGGCGGGTGCCCGTGGTCGCGGCGCGAAGCGTGCGGCCCGCGAGCGGATCGCTCGTGGCGCAGGTGGACGACGCAATTCCCGGTCCACGGCTCGTCGTCTGGTTGCTGGTGGTCGCGCTGGCGGCGATCGTGATACTGATTGCCGCGGCGCTGGCCGGGCGGCGCTCGGGGTGACCTCGCCGCCGGTGCACTAAGGTCGTTGGCGAAAGGTCACACGGAGGCGAGGGCTGGTAGTGATCCTGACGGTTACGTTGAACGCAGCGATCGACCGGACGGTCGCGGTTCCGAGCTTGAGGCTTGGCCGGCGGCACCGGGCCGTGGAATCTCGAACGGTGGCCGGTGGCAAGGGGGTGAACGTCGCCCGGGCATTGAGACTGGTCGGCAGGCCCGTGATCGCGACCGGGCTGGCCGGCGGCCCGACCGGCGCCCGCATCCTCGAGCTGCTCACGGAGGAATCGGTCCTCAACGACTTCACCACGATCGAGGGCGAGTCGCGCACGAATCTCGCGATCGTCGATCCGACCTCCGGCGAGCAGACGGAGATCAACGAGCGCGGCCCGGAGATCGGCGCCGACGAGGTCGAGCGGTTCGTGGAGAAGCTGCTCTATCTCGCCAAGGGGGCGAGCCTGTGCGTTCTCGCCGGCACCCTGCCGCCGGGAATCGACCCGGCCCTCTATGCGCAGCTCGTGGGCGAGCTGCGCCGCCTCGGCGTCCAGGTCCTGCTGGACACCGAGGGAGAGCCCATGCGCCTCGGCCTGCGAGCCGAGCCCGCCGTGGTCGCGCCGAACGTCGAGGAGGCGGAGGCCGCGGTTGGTCACGAGTTCAACGACGCCGACGACCTGGCGCTCGGGCTGGCCAGCCTGCTGGAGATGGGGGCCCGAGAGGCGATCATCACCCGGCCCGCGGGCTGCGTGGCGATCATGGCCGAGGACGGGACCCGCCGCCGCTACGAGGTCGAGATCGAGCCGCTCGAGCCGGTCTCGGGAGTGGGCTCGGGCGACTGCTTCCTCGCCGGCTACGTGGCGGCCCGCTACGAGGGCGCCGCGCCACGGGAGTGCCTGGCGTTCGGCGTCGCCTGCGGAGCCGAGTCCACCCAGCACTTCGGCGCGGGCACTCTCAACGCGCGGGACGCCGAGCGCCTGCTGTCGCGCGTCGAGGTGCGGGAGGTGGACGTGCCGGCCGGGGTGCGGTAGGACCAGCCCGGCTGAGCGACGCCCACCCGCCGCGATGGGTGGAAAACGGCCCCTATGGGGCGGGTAATCCATCCATCGCCGACCCCGCAGCCGGGCAGCCTCACGAACCTACGTAGTTCACGTGCCACCACTCGCTTGACGCCTCGGTCTTGGCCCACCCGTAGGTGGCGCCGATCGCGTCGATGACGTCGGCCATGGCCGGGTCGGCTATGTCCAGCGCTGCTCCGTACTCATGCGATGACGTTCCCGGGGGCGCGGCGAGCGGGCCGCCCCCGGAGACGTAGAGGTCGTAGAGGGAGAGCTGCTGGCCGTACGAGCGATAGGCGGAGAGCGGGCCCGCCGGGTAGAGGTCGATACCGTACGCGCTCAGCGATGCCTGGCGCATCGCGTTCCAGTTGGCCGCAGCGTTGGATGCCAGGTAGGCCTCGCCCGACGGGCAGGAGGGGCAGTAGATCGGCGACGTCCACAACGGATGCTCCTCCGCTGCCGGCGCCGTCGGGGCGCTCGGCGCCGGGGTGGACGCCGTGGCGCTCGTCGTCGCGGACGAGCCCGGCGACGGGATCGTGATCGACTGCCCGGAGATGAGCAGCGCGTCCGCGGACAGGCCGTTGCCGGCGGCGAGCGTGTACGACGAGATCCCGTTGGCGGCAGCGAGCGACGAAAGGCTCTCGCCGGGCTGGACGACGTGCGCCACGCCGGAGGCCGTGGCACCCGACGACTCGGTCGACGTCGTGCTCGCGCTCGTGAGCGCCGCGACCCCCGCCTCCTCGGACGGGATCTCGACCGTCTCGCCCACGTACACCTGCGAGTCCGCGGACAGGCCGTTGAAGGCGGCGAGCGTCTCGGTAGTGAAGTTGTTGGCGGCGGCGATCGACCAGAGGGTCTCTCCGGGGAGCACGGTGTGCGGGACCGCTGCTCCCGCAGCGGTCGCGAAGGTGGCGAGGAAGGCCGCCGCCACGCATAGGACTCTCACGAAAACGGACATCGGCCACGCCTCCTGGTCGCTGCCATCCCTGGAGGTCTCGGGCCCGTCCATGCGCCCCTGACCCGTCTGCGTTTTCGCTTTCGGCGGCCGTTCCTCCCCGTGAAGGGAAGCCTGCACCCGGTGCTAGCATTGCCGAGGCCTTGAAAACGCCGGGCCGAGACTCGCAATACGCGCACTTTTCGCCTCGTTTGACGAGGCTTTTTTCGTCCGCGACCGGGCCTAGCCTGAATCTTTACCGGAACCAGCAACGGCACCAGCCAGTTTCGGGGCTAAAGCCCCTCACTAACAACAACCAGCAACGGCACCAGCCAGTTTCGGGGCTAAAGCCCCTCACTAACAACAACCAGCAACGGCACCAGCCAGTTTCGGGGCTAAAGCCCCTCACTAACAGATACTGAGGAGCTACGCATGGAAGTCGAGATCGGACGCGGCAAGAAGGGCAGGCGGGCTTACGGGTTCGACGACATCGCGATCGTGCCGTCCCGGCGGACGCGAGATCCCGAGGACATCGACATCACCTGGACGCTCGGCCCCTACCGGTTCGAGCTCCCGGTCCTGGCCTCGGCGATGGACGGCGTCGTGAGCCCCCAGAGCGCCGGCGCGATGGGCAAGCTCGGCGGCCTGGCCGTCCTGAACCTCGAGGGCATCTGGTCCCGCTACGAGGACGCCGCCGCCCAGCTCGAGAGGATCGCCGCCGCCCAGCCTTCGGTTGCGACGCGCACGATGCAGGAGATCTACAGCGAGCCCGTGAAGCCGGAGCTGATCGCGCGCCGGGTGGAGGAGATCAAGGCCCAGGGCGTCGTGGCGGCCGGCTCGCTCACGCCGCAGCGGGTCACCGAGCACTACGAGGTCGCGCTCGAGGCGGGGTTGGACATCCTCGTCATTCAGGGGACCGTGATCTCCGCCGAGCACGTCTCCTCGAGGTCCGAGCCGCTGAACCTGAAGGAGTTCACCGCCGAGGTTCCGGTGCCCTGCATCGTCGGCGGCTGCGCCTCTTACTCGACCGCGCTGCACCTGATGCGCACCGGCGCCGTCGGGGTGCTCGTCGGTGTCGGCCCCGGCGCGGCCTGCACCACCCGCGGGGTCCTCGGCATCGGCGTGCCGCAGGCCACGGCCATCGCCGACGTGGCCGCCGCCCGTTCCCAGCATATGCTCGAGACGGGCGAGTACTGCAACGTCATCGCCGACGGCGGCATGCGCACCGGCGGCGACGTCTCGAAGGCCATCGCCTGCGGCGCCGACGCGGTGATGATCGGGTCCCCGCTCGCCCGTGCCGAAGAGGCGCCGGGCGAGGGATACCACTGGGGAATGGCGACGTTCCATCCCTCGCTGCCACGTGGCGCCCGCGTGGCTACGGTCCAAGACGGCACCCTCGACCAGATCCTGCTCGGTCCGGCTCAGGAGAACGACGGCACGTTCAACCTGGTCGGCGCCCTGCGGACCTCCATGGCCACCTGCGGCTACGAGGACATTCGCGACTTCCAGCGAGCGGAGGTCATGGTCGCGCCCGCGCTTCAAACCGAGGGCAAGAGGCTTCAGCGCGAGCAGTCCGTGGGCATGGGCTCGAACGGACGCGCCGCGGTGGCGGCCGGAGTAGCAGTCAGCGATGACTGACGGCGCCGCGGTTCCGGCGACGCCGACCGCGGCAAAGGGTGTCACCGGGACGGAGCCGGTCTCCGCCGAGGCCGTCGACGTGCGCCCGCCTGAAACCGCTCGCGAGGAGGTGCTGGTCCTCGACTTCGGCGGCCAGTACTCGCAGCTGATCGCGCGCCGAATCCGCGAGTGCGGTGTGTTCGCGGAGCTCTTGCCTCATACCATCGGCTTCGAGCGCATCAGGCAGCGCCGCCCAGCCGCGCTCGTGCTGTCGGGCGGCCCCGCCTCGGTCTACTCGGAGGGCGCTCCCGAGCTTCGCCGGGAGCTGCTCGAGCTGGGCATTCCGGTGCTGGGCATCTGTTACGGGATGCAGGCGATGGTCCGTGTGCTCGGCGGTCGCGTGGAGGGCGCCGAGGCCGGCGAGTTCGGCCGCACCCCGCTGGAGCTCGTCGATGGCGGTGGCCGGCTGCTGGCAGGCCTGCCCTCCGAGCAGCAGTGCTGGATGAGCCATCGTGACTGCGTGTTCGAGGCGCCGCCGGGTTTTTCCGCCCTGGCCTCCAGCCCGGGGTCGCCGGTGGCCGCGTGCGAGAGCCCTGAGCGGGCGCTCTACGGGATCCAGTTCCATCCCGAGGTCGTCCACACGCCATACGGCACCGAGATCCTCAAGCGCTTCCTCCGCGACGTCGCCGGGCTGACGGACACGTGGTCGCCGGCCTCGGTGATCACCGAGCAGGTCGAGCAGGTCCGGGCCCAGGTGGGCGACGGAGGCGTGATCTGCGGGCTGTCCGGCGGGGTGGACTCCGCGGTCGCGGCGGCACTGGTCCATCGCGCGGTGGGGGATCAGCTCACGTGTGTGCTGGTCGACCACGGACTCCTCCGCAAGAACGAGGCCGCGCAGGTCGTCGAGACGTTTCGCGATCGCGGCATCAAGCTGATCGACGTCGACGTGACGGATCGGTTCCTCGATCGCCTCGCGGGCGTGATCGAGCCGGAGCGTAAGCGCAAGATCATCGGCGGGGAGTTCATCCGGGTCTTCGAGGAGGAGGCGGCGAAGCTCCCGGACGTACGCTTCCTCGTCCAGGGGACGCTGTACTCGGACGTGATCGAGTCGGGAGGCGACGGTCGCGCGGGCGCCGAGGTCATCAAGTCACATCACAACGTGGGCGGGTTGCCGGAGGACCTGGAGCTCGAGCTCGTGGAGCCGCTGCGGATGCTCTTCAAGGACGAGGTCAGGGCGGTCGGCTCGGAGCTGGACCTACCTGATCGGATCGTGTGGCGGCAGCCGTTCCCGGGGCCCGGCCTCGGTATCCGGATCGTCGGCGGGGAGGTGACCGGGGAGCGTCTCGAGATCCTGCGCGGTGCGGACGCGATCCTCCAGGAGGAGGTTCGCGCGGCCGGCCTTTATCGCGAGCTGTGGCAGTCGTTCTGCATACTCCCCGTCGTGCGTTCCGTGGGGGTGCAGGGCGACGGTCGAAGCTACGCCTATCCGATCGTGATCCGCGCCGTAACCTCCGACGACGCGATGACCGCTGACTGGGCGCGGCTTCCCTACGACCTGCTGGAGCGGGTCTCGAACCGCATCATCAACGAGGTCACCGGTGTCAACCGGGTTGCCCTCGACATCTCGTCGAAGCCGCCCGCGACGATCGAGTGGGAGTAGCGCCGCGCGGACATTCTCGGTCCCGCGGCCTCCCCGGCAGCTAGCTCCAGCCGTCCCAGCGCTTCAGGATCGACAGGGGGTCAACCGGGCCGCCGCGGTTCCAGCCCCGCGGCCAGACCTCGAAGTGCAGCATGCATCCGACCGAGCGGGCGTTTCCGGTTTTGCCGATGCGTCCCACCTGCTCGCCCGTCCTGACGCGCTCGCCGTCGTCCACGCTTGCGGGATGCAGGAAGTGGGCGTAGCGATAGTCGGTGCTGGTCCCGCGAGCATCGATCACGATCCAGTTGCCGTACAGCACGGGGTCCGACCCCCTGGCCTGGACGCGGCCGCCCCTGGCTGCTACCACCCGGGTGCCGCAGCCGGCGAACACGTCCTGGCCCTGATGGATCCGGCCGCCGCTCCGCGGCGCGCCGAACCGCTGCACGGGACCGCCGTAGCCATGCGGCCCGCGCACCGGGAACTTCCCGCTGAGGAGGCGGAACTTGCGCGTCAGCCGGGGTCGGTGGCCCGGTGCCTTGATCTTGAACCGGTAGTGGCCCACCGGGGCGACACCGTGGCCGGGGAGCATCCCCTTCCACCGCAGCCGGTGGGCCGTATAGGGGAGCTCGCCACCGTTCTTCCACCGGCGGACGACGTGGCCGCGATGGAGGAGCTTGAGCCGCACCTTGACCGCACCGAACGAGCGGAACCGGTAGCGCAGCCTGATGGCCCGGCCGCCGTCCACGAACGCCTCGCGCGGATGGACCTTCGAGTCGAGGAGGTCGAAGCTGCCGCGCTCGGGCAGCCGCCCGGGGCCCACGACGCGCAGGAGCTTGGGCACCAGGGCGGCGTGGCCGTGCTCGTCGACGACGCGGATGCGCCCGCTCTTCGCACCCGAGGGGACCTTCACCGCCATCCGGTGGCTCCTTGTGACGGCCGGCTTCGCCGGAACCCGCGCCGCGTGGCCGCGGAAGCGCACCCTGGCCACGTTCGAAAGCCGGTCCCCCGTGATCCTTACGGTGGAGCCGACCGCGGACGTCTGCCTCCCGGCGCAGCCGTCGATGCAGCGCATGTCGGTCGGTCGCGGCGAGGCCGCGACGGCCCGCGCCGCCCCGATTCCCGCAACGGTGACGAGCAGTCCGGCGACCGCGAGGGCCATGCCGAGACGGGCGCTGTGAATGGGGTGGATGCCGGATGCTCGGCGGCGAGCGCGGGTCAGCTCCAGGAGTCCCACTTCTTGAGGTGTCTGGTGACCGCCTTCATGAAGCTGCCGCCCTCGTACCAGCCCGGTGCGGACCACTCCTCGAAGTGAAGGTGGCAGCCGGTGGCGTCCCCCGTGGAGCCCACCGAGCCGATCTTCTCACCGGTCCTGACCTTCTCGCCCTTGTGCAGCGGCGAGGGCTTCTTGAGGTGCATGTAGACGTAGTCGTGCTTGGTGTGCTTGCCGTCGATGACGACGTAGTTGCCCGCGGCGGACTGATAGGCGCGGTACTGCACCCGCCCTCCGCGCGCCGCCTGCAGCGACGTGCCGCATGCCGCGCCGACGTCCTGGCCCTGGTGCGTGTGGCCCGCCCGCGGCGCGCCGACGCCATCCCAGTACTGGTGCGGTCCGCGCACCGGGAACTTGAACGGGAGGTACCTGAAGCTCGCGTCGCCTGATGACTCGAGCTTGCCGCCCGTCGCCGGCCCCACGCGGAACTTGTAGTCGCCCTTTGTGATCGCCCGCTTGGAGCCCCCCACGCGGCCGCTCCAGCCGGCCTTGTGCTCGGTGTTGGGCTCCTGCGAGTGCTTCGTGATCGAGTCGACGACCTCGTCGGTCCTGCGATTGACGACGTCGATGCGGATGTCGGTGGGCCCCATGTTCGTGAAGAGGTACCTCACCTCCGGCTTCTTCTTGCCGTAGTAGTAGGCCTTGTGGGGCTTGGCGGTGAGATCCTTGAGCTTGAACGCCCCGATGTCCGGGATCTCGCCTGGCGGCACGACCTTGATCGAGGTCGGCGACGTTGCCTTGTTGTCGTACGGGTCGGTGACCTTGGGGCGCCCCGTGACGGCGCCGCGAGGGACCGTCGCGGTGACGCTGCGCCGCTTGGCGGCGGATGGCTTGACCTTTAGCTTGCCGCCGTCCTGGCTCTTGAACAGCACCTTGGCGACGCCGCTCAGGTGACGACCGGTGAGCTGAACCTTCGAATCCGTGGTCGCCTTGTGCATCCCGCCGCAGGTCTCGACGCAGACGGCGCCGGTCAGCTCGGGTGGGTCCGGAGCGGCGATCCCGCCGCCGTCGCCCGACGCCACTCCGGCGCCGATGGAGATGCAGGCAAGGGCAACCGCGGTAGGGGCTCCTATTGCTGTACGTCCTCGCCGCCGTGGCGCGTCGGTGCGGGCCCTCAATTCGCTCTCCTTGTCGGGCCTACGGGGTTAGCTGTCGGGCTCGCGCCGAAGAGCGGCGCTACGAACGCGTGTGTTCGATTCGCCCCCGGAACGGTGTTCGACACCGTCCCTTCGGTTCCCCCGCTCCGGTGCGGCTGGGCCGGACCGGATTCGGCAGGTCAATTGGGCGCGCGCAGTATAGCCCGCGCGCCGGGCGGCAGTGCAGGTTGCGGGCGCTCGACTATCATCCACGGGGCCGCGCCCGTTCGACCGGGGGCGGCTTTTCATGGTCGCCCGCCGGCGGCCGCATCGCGAGATGAAGACCTACGTAGCCACACCAGCCAACCGGCAGCGAGACTGGTATGTCGTCGACGCCCAGGGAAAGACCCTGGGGCGGCTCGCGACGCAGATCGCCGATGCCCTGCGCGGCAAGCGCAAGCCCCAGTACACGCCGCACTGCGACACCGGCGACTTCGTCGTGGTGGTGAACGCGGAGAAGATCCGGGTCACCGGGAACAAGGCGAACGACAAGCTCTACCACCGCCACAGCGGCTATCCGGGCGGGGTGCGCACCCGGACCCTCGGCGAGATGCTCGACCGCCGCCCGGAGGAAGTCATCCGCAAGGCGGTCAAGGGCATGCTGCCGAGAAACCGGCTCGGCCGCCAGCAACTGCGGAAGCTGAAGATATACGCGGGCCCGGAGCACCCTCACGAGGCCCAGAAGCCCAAGGAGATGGAGGTCCAGGCCTGATGCCCGACGACGAGCGCCGCGAGACTGAGCAGCCGGACGAGAACCCGGCCGCCCCCGGAGGCGAGGTCGGGGAGGCGGCTTCCGAAGGCGATTCCCAGGGGAGTCAGGCGCCGGAGGAGGCCGGGACCGGGGCTCAGGCCGCCGCCGAGGCCGAAACGCCGGAGCCCGCGCCCGAAGGCGAGGCCCCCGACCCGGAGGCCGAGGCCGATTCGCCCGAGCCCGGCGCTTCCGAGTCCGAGGCGCCCGAGCCGAAGGCCGAGCCGGGCTCCGAGGCCCAGCCCAAGCCGGGGGGTCGCGCCAAGGACGTGCCCCCGGGCGCCGAGCTCGAGCCGATCAAGATCGAGCCCCAGCGCGAGCTGAGCGCCGAGGAGCGCGCCCGTCTCGAGGCCGAGGCCGAGGAACGTGCCCGAGCCGAGGCCGAGGCGACCGCCGAGGCCGGCGAGGAGCCGGCTCCGGCGCGGGAGGCGGTCGTGGACCTCGACAGCGAGGCCCGCATCCAGGCGACCGGCAAGCGCAAGACGTCGATTGCGCGCGTCGTCCTCCGGTCTGGAAGCGGCGAGCTTGAGATCAACAAGCGAAGCGTCGAGGACTACTTCCCCCGCCACCAGCACCAGACCTTCGTGCGCCAGCCGCTGTTGACCTCGGGATACGAGGGCAAGGTGGACGTTCGGGTACGTGTGCATGGGGGCGGCATCGCCGGACAGGCCGGCGCCGTGCGCCACGGCATCGCCCGGGCGCTCACCGAGATCGATCCCGAGCTCCGCGGCGAGTTGAAGCGCCGGGGGCTGCTCACGCGAGACGCCCGCGCCAAGGAACGGCGCAAGGCCGGTCTCAAGAAGGCGAGAAAGCGGCCTCAGTTCTCTAAGCGCTGAGGCGGCTGCATCGGGTGCATCGCCGGGTCCCCGGGATGGCCGGCTCGTGAACTCCACCAAGCTCTTCGGAACCGATGGGGTCCGCGGGGTCGCGGGGACCGAGCTGACCGCGGAGCTGGCGCTGGCGCTCGGGCGGGCGGGGGCCAGGGAGACGCCGGCCGAGCGGCCCCAGGTCCTGGTGGTGCGCGACACGCGCGAGTCCGGTCCGATGCTGGAGGCCGCGTTCGCAGCGGGGGTGGCCGAGGGTGGGGGAGACGCTCTGCTCGCCGGGGTCCTGCCCACGCCGGCGGCCTCGGTGCTGGTGCGCCGGCTGGGTTTCGACGTGGGCGCGGTGGTCTCCGCCTCGCACAACCCGTGGCAGCACAACGGAATCAAGCTCTTCGGCACCGATGGGAGCAAGCTCGACGACGACCTGGAGGAGCGCATCGAGGCGCACGTCGCCGAGAGCGGCGCCCCAAGCCCCGCCGTCGGCCGCATCCGAGAGCTCGCCGGAGCCCTGGACGATTACGTGCGCGAGCTCACCTCGGTGTTCGAGGTCGACCTCTCGAGCCGCCGCGTCGTGCTCGATTGCGCCAACGGCGCGACCTATCGGGCGGCCCCCATCGTGTTCGAGCGCCTCGGTGCGACGGTGGAGGTGATCGGCGACGAGCCCGACGGGCGCAACATCAACGAGGGCCACGGGTCGACCCATCCGGAGGCGGTCGCCGCGGCGGTGCGCTCCGGCGAGGCCGAGATCGGCTTTGCGTTCGATGGCGACGGCGACCGGTTGATGGCCGTCGACGCGGACGGCGTGGTACGTGACGGCGACGAGCTGATCGCGTTGTGTGCCTCCCACCTGTCGGGCTCCGGAGCCCTCGGTGGGGGTGTCGCCGTGACCGTGATGAGCAACTACGGCTTCCACGGGGCGATGAGAAAGGCCGGGATCGACGTCGCGACGACGCCCGTGGGCGACCGGCACGTGGCCGCCGAGCTGGGCGAACGGGGCTGGTCGCTCGGCGGCGAGCAGTCGGGTCACATCATCTGGACCGAGTACGGGCCGACCGGCGACGGAATCGCCGCCGCCCTGTTGGTGATGACCGCGCTCGGAGGGAGGGGGCTGGCCGAGTCCGTCCCGATGAAAAAGCTCCCGCAGGTCCTCGAGAACGTCGAGGTGGCGGATCGCGACGCGATCGACGAGGCGGGTGCGGTGTGGGAGGCCGTGGACCGCGAAAACGCGGGGCTCGAGGGCCGGGGTCGCGTGCTGGTGCGCCCGTCCGGCACCGAGCCTCTGGTGCGGGTGATGGTGGAGGCCCCCACGGGGGAGGAGAGCGCCCAGGTGTGCAAGCGCCTGGTGGACCTGATCGGCCGCCAGCTCGGCTGACCGGATTCGCCCGGGGCACGGGCGCACGCTCTACCCTTACTCGCCTCCATGTGCGGCATCGTGGGATATGTCGGGGGGCGGCCCTGTCGCGATCTGCTGGTCGCCGGACTCGAGAAGCTGGAGTACCGCGGGTACGACTCGGCGGGGATCTCGCTGCTCCTAGACGGCCAAGTCGAGACGATCCGGACGGTCGGCAACCTCTCGAACCTGCGCGCGGCGATCGGGCTCGATGCCGAGCACCCGGTGTCGGGCGAGGGCGGGGTGGCGGTCGCGACGCCGCCGGCGACGATCGGGCTCGGCCATACGCGCTGGGCGACGCACGGCCGGGTGACCGAGGAGAACGCCCACCCGCACGGAGACTGCACCGGCAACGTCCACATCGTCCTCAACGGCATCGTCGAGAACCACACCGAGCTGCGCCGTGAGCTCACGGGGGCGGGCCACGCGTTCACCTCCGAAACCGACGCGGAGATCGTAGCCCACCTGATCGAGAAGCACTACGAGCGGGATCTGACCGACGCGGTGTGCGCGGCGTTCGCCGAGCTTCGTGGTCATTACGCGTTCGTCGCCATGCACGCCGAGCATCCGAGCACTCTCATCGCGGCTCGTCAGGAGTGCCCCCTGATCGTCGGCATCGGCGACGGGGAGACGTTCGTCGCCTCGGCGATCCCCGCCTTCCTGGCCGAGACCCGCCGGGTGCTCGGGCTCAAGAACGGCGAGGTCGTCACCGTCACGCGCGACGGCGCCCGGATCGTCGAGGTCGACGGAACGCCGGTCGAGCGCGAGATCGAGGAGGTGACGTGGGACGAGGAGGCGGCGGAGAAGGGCGGCTACCCGACCTTCATGCTCAAGGAGATCCACGAGCAGCCGGCCGCCGTGGCCGAGACCATCACGGATCGCCTGCCCGGCGCGGACCGCATCGACCTGTCGGAGCTCGATCTCTCGCCCGATTCCGTGCGGAGCCTGCGCAGGATCGTGATCGTCGCCTGCGGCACCAGCTACCACGCGGGGCTCATCGGGCGATATGCGATCGAGCAGTGGGCGCGGATACCCGTGGAGATGGACATCGCGTCGGAGTATCGCTACCGCGAGCCCGTTGTCGGGCCCGACGACCTGGTCATCGGCATCAGCCAGTCGGGCGAGACGGCGGACACGCTGGCGGCGATGCGGCTCGCCCGCGAGCGGGGCGCGCGCGTGCTGGCTGTGACCAACGTCATGGGCAGCCAGGCCACGCGCGACGCCGACACCGTGCTCTACACGCGGGCGGGGCTGGAGATGGGCGTGGCCGCGACCAAGACGTTCACGGCGCAGACCGCCGCCATGTACCTGCTGGGCCTCTGGCTGGCGCAGTCTCGGGACGCCTGGCCCCCGGAGGGGATCACCGAGGTGATCGCGGAGCTCAAGGGGCTTCCCTCCAAGGTCGGGACTACGATCGCCTCCGTCGATGAGCGGGTGCGGGCGATCGCGCGCTCGCACCACGACCGGAGCTTCTTTCTCTACCTCGGGCGCAACATCGGCCTCCCCGTGTGCCTGGAGGGCGCGCTGAAGATGAAAGAGATCTCCTACATCCCGACGGACGCCTACGCGGCGGGCGAGATGAAGCACGGGCCGATCGCCCTGCTTGATGAGTCGACTCCGGTCGTCTGCGTCGCCACCGACAGTCCCATCCTGGAGAAGATGCTGTCCAACATGGAGGAGGTGAAGGCCCGCGGTGCCGACGTGATCGCGATCGCGACTGAGGGAAACACCGACGTCACCGAGGTCGCCGACCAGACGCTTCACATCCCGGCCACCGATTGGGTGTTGCAGCCCATGCTGGCGGTCCTCCCCCTGCAGCTTCTGGCCTATTACGTGGCTCGCTTGAACGGTCTCAACGTGGATCAGCCGCGCAACCTCGCCAAGACTGTGACGGTCGAGTGATCCGGCGGGTGGCGCTGGGGCTCGCGGCGTGCGCGGCGATTCTGGTCGGATGCGGTGGTGGCGACGGTGGCGGATCCGACGAGCTCGCGACGCTGGCCCCGGCGGATGCTCCTCTCTACCTCGAGTCGGTGATTCGGCCGGAGGGCGAGCAGAGCGACGCGATCGACTCGCTCGCCACGCGGATCGGCGCGATCGACGATCCCGGCGCGCTGATCGTGGACCGGCTGGACGCCGGGCTTGCCCAATCGGGGACCGACCTCACCTACCAGGACGACATCGCGCCCTGGCTCGGCGGGCGGGCGGCGATCTTCTTCCAGTCAATCGCCGGCGACCCGCCCGACTTCGCCGTCATCTTCGAGGCGACCGACGCGGGCGCGGCTCAGGACTTCGTCGAGAAGGCGACGAGCTCCAGCCCCGGCACCGAGCAGAGCAGCTACAACGGGGTGGACTACTTCCAGAATGCGCAGGGCTCCTATGCCGCGGGGGTGGTCGACGACTTCCTCGTATTCGGCTCGCTCGACGCCTTCAAAGCGGCCGTTGACGCGTCCAACGGATCTTCGCTGGAGGATTCCAGCGACTTTCAGGACGGCGTGTCGGCGGTGTCCGACGACAACCTCGGGCTGGGCTACGTCGACTCCTCCCGGGCGATCCAGGCGGCCACCGCGACGATGAGCCCGCTCGAGGCGGGGGCGCTCAAGCCGCTGCTCGACTCGCTCGGATCCGGGCCGGCGACGTTCTCGGTCTCGGCGACCCCCGACGAGGCGAGCGTCGACGTCTCCCTGCCGTCCGGGTCGGCTCCACAGCTCGCGGGTGGCAACCTCGTAGGCGAGGCGCCCGCCGACTCCTGGTTCGCGCTGGGCACGACGGGGCTGGGCGAGGCGGTGCGCGGCGCGCTGGACTCGCTACCCGCGATCCCGGGTATCGGCTCGGCCGAGAGTCAGATCCGCGAGGCGACGGGATTGGACCCGCGGCACGCGGCGTCGTGGATACAGGAGGGCTATGGGTTCGTCTCCGGGACGAGCGAGAAGACGATCTCGATCGGGGGCGCGGTGGAGAGCTCGGATCAGCGGGCCTCGTCAGAGGCGATCGCGACCCTGCGTAAGCGCTTCCAGGCCGACGTCGACGCCAAGCTCGGTCCGCCTCCCCAGGGTGCCGACGAGGGCTTCTCCGCCACGGCGCCCGAGTCCCCGCAGGGGATCCAGGTGGGGCAGTTCGGCGATCAGGTCGTCGGTGCGCTCGGTCCCGGGCAGCCCGCGCAGAACGCCCTGCATCCCGACAGGACGCTCGGCGACGATCCGTCGTTCCGGGCCGGGGAGCACGCGCTCGGAAGCGATTTCTCGCCGCTGGCCTTCGTGTCGCTTCAGCCCTTCTTCGTGGTCGCGGAGAAGGGTGGTTCGGCCACCGACCCCGGCTATCTCGCGGCGAAGCCATACCTGCGGAAGCTGGACTATCTGACGCTCGGCACGTCGAGCGGCGGCGATCGCACCACGGCGCGGTTCGTGGTGGGAGTCAAGTAGAGCCGTGCCCGAGCCGGGTCTGGGCCTCGACCTCGTCGACATCGACCGCCTCGAGCGCGCCCTGGCCCGCAGGCCGCGCCTGGCTGCCCGGCTCTTCACCGCGGCGGAGCTCGACTTCGCGGCGGCCCGCCGCCGGCCTGCCAGGCATCTGGCGGTGCGCTTCGCCGCCAAGGAGGCCGCGATCAAGGCGCTCGGCAGCCCGGTCGCGCCGCGGCAGGTCGAGATCTGGGGCGGCGGCAGCACGCCGCCGCGGCTCGTCCTGCACGGGCGCGCGGCCGAGCTGGCGAGCCGGCGTGGAGTAGAGCTGCAGGTCGCGTTGACTCATACCGACGACACCGCGGCCGCGGTGGTCCTCGCAGTTCCAAGCCGGCCCTGAGACGCCCCACTAGTCTGCGCCCGGATGGAGAACTGGCTCGAGCCCCTGTACGACGCCGCAGGCATGCGGGCCGCGGACTCCTGGGCGATCGAGGACCAGGGGATCCCGTCGCTCGACCTCATGGAGACAGCGGGCGACGCCGTGGCCGAGGCGGCGCGCGATGTGGCCGCCGACGGGCCCGTGCGGGTCGTCTGCGGCAAGGGGAACAACGGCGGCGACGGGCTCGTGGCCGCGCGCCGTCTCGCCGACACGGGCTACGAGGTCGAGGTGCTGCTGCCGTGGCCGGCGGGCGAGCTCTCGGTCGATGCCCAGGCGAACCTCCAGCGGTTCGAGGGCGATGCGCGGCAGCTCGCCCCCGATGATCTCGCCGGCGCCCTCGCCGGCTCCGGAGCGGTGGTCGACGCGATCTTCGGCACCGGGTTCTCCGGGGCGCCCCGGGCGCCGGCCGACGCGGCGATCGAGGCCATCAACGGGTGTGGCGCGTCCGTGGTGGCCGCCGACATCGCCTCCGGGGTGGACGCCTCGACCGGCGAGGCGGAGGGCCTAGCCGTGGACGCCGACGTCACCGTGACCTTCCACGCGGCGAAGCTGGGTCACTGGATCGCTCCGGGAAAGGCGCGAGCCGGGGAGCTTCGGGTCGCCGACATCGGGATCCCGCCGCAGGCCCCGTCGCAGCCGGCCGGCGGCGTGATTCGCGACGAGGTGCTGGCCCTGGCGCCCCGGCGCGCCACCAACTCGACCAAGTTCGACTCGGGCGACGTGCTCGTCGTGGGCGGGTCTCGCGGCCTGACGGGGGCCGTGTGCATGGCGGCATCGGCGGCCATCCGGGCGGGCGCCGGATACGCGACGGTGGCGGTGCCGGCGGACCTGGAGCCGATCTTCGAGGTGAAGCTGACCGAGGTCATGTCGCAGGGGTTCGGCGAAGCGCCGGGGCGCCTCGCGAGCGCCTCGGCAAACGACATCCGGGCCGCGAGCGAGCGGGCGGCGGCTGTCGTCCTTGGCCCGGGCCTGGGCCGCGACGACGACTCGCTCGAGCTGGCGCGGAGCCTGGCGCGGGGGGTCGCCGCGCCACTTCTGATCGACGCGGACGGGTTGAACGCCCACGCCGGGCGCCTCGATCTGATCGCCGAACGCGACGCCCCCACGGTCCTCACCCCCCACGCGGGGGAGCTGGGCCGGCTGCTCGGGCGTGAGTCCGGCGCGATCGCGGCGCACCGCCTCGCAGCCGCACGAGAGGCGAGCGAGCAGAGCGGGGCGATCGTGGTGCTGAAGGGGGACGACACGCTCGTGTGCCACGGCGACCGCCTGGCGATCAGCCAGGGCGGCAGCCCGGGTCTGGCGACCGCCGGGACCGGCGACGTGCTGTCCGGGACCATTGGGGCACTCCTGGCACGCGGACTGCAGCCGTTCGCAGCTGTCTGCGCCGGGGTGCATGCGCACCAGCGGGCCGGGCGCATCGCCGCAGAGCGCGCGGGGGCCGCCGAGTCGGTGGTCGCGACCGACGTGATCGCGGCGCTGCCCCCCGGCCTGAGGGCATGAGCCACCGACAGGGCCGCGCCGCCGCGGTCGTGAACCTCGGCGCCGTGGAGCGAAACTGCGCCAGGCTCGCCCGCGGGCTCCATGGCGGCGCGGCGCTCTGCGCGGTCGTGAAGGCTGATGGCTACGGTCACGGCGCGGTCGAGTCGGCGCGCGCCGCGGTCGCCGGCGGCGCCGGCTGGCTCGGGGTGGCGACGGCCTCCGAGGCCGCCGAGCTGCGCCCCGAGTTTCCCGACCTGGGCCTGCTCACGATGGGCGCGCTCACCGAGGCCGAGCTCGCGGTCGCCCTGGACGCCGGCTCGGACGTCGCGGTCTGGAGGCCGGACCACGCGGAGCTCGCGGCCGCCCGCGCCGCCGAGCGCGGCGTTCGCGCCCGCGTGCACGTGAAGCACGACACCGGCATGGGGAGGCTGGGCGAGCGCGACCCGGAGGCCGTCTTGAGGCTCCTTGACGCCGTGGGCGGCCACGAGCACCTGGAGCTCGCGGGTCTGTGGACCCATTTCGCGACCGCCGACGAGCTCGGCTCGCCGTTCTTCAACGGCCAGCTCGAGCGCTTCACGGAGCTGGTCGCGCGAGTTCGGACGGAGCATCCCGGCGTTCTCGTCCACGCCGCCAACAGCGCGGCCACTTTGCGCGACCCGGCATCCCATTTCGACATGGTCCGCTGCGGGGTGGCCATCTACGGGCTGGATCCCTTCCAGGGCGATCCCTTCGACCGCGATCTGGAGCCGGCGCTCGAGCTTCGCTCCTACGTCGCCGACGTGAAGCGATTCGACGAGGGCGACAGCGCCGGCTACGGCCGGCGCTGGCACGCCGCGACGGATACCCGGGTGGGCGTGCTGCCGATCGGCTACGGGGACGGCGTTCGCCGCGGGCTGACCAACAACGCCGAGGTCCTCGTCGACGGCCGTCGCCATCCGCTCGTCGGCACCGTCTCGATGGACAACGTGACGATCGACCTGGGCGCCGACGGCGAGGTCGCATCCGGGGCGACCGCGATCCTGATCGGCGCCCAGGGTGAAGACCGGATCCTCTGCGAGGAGGTCGCGAGGCGACTGGGCACCATCAACTACGAGATCACGTGCGGGATCTCACCGCGGGTGCCGCGGATCCACGTCGGCTCGAGCACGTCGCCCGCAAAGGCGGGGCCGAATGGCGGGGGGCGTCCGTGAGCGCTCTGCTCGCCGGTCCGCTGACTGCCGCACCCGCCGTTCGCGCGGCCCGGGACGCGCTCGGGGCGCCGGAGGGCGTGTGGGCTGTGGGCGGCGCCGTTCGCGATGCCGCGCTCGGCCGCGGGGTCGTCGACGTCGACCTCGTCGTCTCCGGAGAGGTCCGGGAGGTGACCCGGCGGATCGCGCAGGCCAGCGGCGGTACGGCGTTCAGCCTCTCGGAGGAATTCGACACGTGGCGAGCGGTCGGCTCCGGATGGCACGTCGACGTCACCGCCCTCCGCGGCCCCTCGATCGAGGAGGACCTCCGGATGCGGGATTTCACCATCAACTCGATCGCGCTTCCACTGGCCGACCTGACCGGTCCGCCCGTCGACCCCGGGGGCGGGCTCGCCGACATCGAGGCGAGGCTCGTTCGGGCAACGTCGCCCCGGAGCTTCGCCGACGATCCGCTCCGCGTCCTGCGCGCCGCGCGGTTCGCCGCCGCGCTCGGGTTCGAGCTCGACGGCGAGACCGTGGAGCTCGCTCGGGCCGCCGCCGGGCGGGTGGCGGACGTGGCCGGGGAGCGGCAGCTCGCGGAGCTGCGACTCCTGCTCGCTGGAGACCACCCCCTCCGGGGCCTCGAGCTCCTCGACGACCTCGACGCCACGGCCACCGTCCTGCCCGAGCTGGAGGCGCTGCGCGGAGTGGAGCAGAATCCCAACCACCACCTGGACGTGCACCAGCACACAATGGAGGTGCTGCGGCGGCTGCTGGAGGTCGAGTGCGACCTGGACCGCTACGCCGGCGAGCGGGCGCCGGCGGTCGCCGAACTGTTGGCCGAGCCGCTCGCCGATGAGCTGACGCGGGGAGGGGCGCTGCGCTTCGGTGCGGTGGTCCACGACATGGGCAAGCCCGCAACGCGGGGAGTGCACGGCGACTACATCACGTTCATCGGCCACGATCGCGAGGGTTCGAGGATCGTGGGCGGGCTGTGCGAGCGCCTGAGGACCAGCCGCCGCCTGAAACGACATCTGCAGGATCTGACCTTCCACCATCTGCGACTCGGGTTCCTGGCGCGGGAGCGACCGCTCCCGCGCCGGCGGGAATACGAGTACCTGCGCGATACGGACCCGGTCGGGGCCGATGTGACGCTCCTGACCGTCGCCGACCGCCTGGCCGCGCGGGGACAGGGGCCGATCGCCGGGCCCGAGATGGTGCAGGCGCACCTCGACCTGGCGCGCGAGATGCTGGGGGCGGCGGTCGACTGGCGGCACGACGGCCCGCCGCGGTCGCCGATTCCGGGCGACGAGCTGGCCGCCGAGCTCGGGATCGAGCCCGGGCCCGAGCTGGGCCGGATCATCGGCGAGCTCGAGGCAGCGGTCTACGCCGGCGAGCTGTCGGGTCGCGAGGACGCGATCGCCCTCGCCCGCCGGCTCGCGTAGCGACGCGCACGCGGCCAGAGCCTTGATGCGGGGCCCCACGACCCACATCGAGCCTCCAGATAAGCTGCGGCGCCGTGGAGGCGAGCGACTGCCTGTTCTGCGGGATCGTGGCCGGCGACGTGCCGGCGCAGATCGTCGACTCCGACGAGCACACGGTCGCCTTCATGGACATCAACCCGGCGACCCGCGGCCACGCGCTGGTGGTGCCGCGTAAGCACGCGGCGGACCTCTTCGAGATCGGCGACTCGGACCTCGAGCGGACGTTCGTCGCCGCGCGGCGGCTCGCCGATCGGATGAGGACCGTGCTGAGGCCCGACGGGTTCAACGTGCTGAACTCGTGCGGCGCGGCAGCGTGGCAGACCATCTTTCACTTCCACCTGCACGTGGTCCCCCGCTACGAAGACGATCCGCTGGAGCTTCCGTGGGTGCCGAGCGAGGGCGATCCCGGCGAGATCGCGGCGGTGGCCGATGCGATCAGGGACGGCGCATGACCGACCCGGTTCGCCTGGAGCGCGACGGAGGCGTCGCATCGATGGTCCTGAACGACCCGCCGCTCAACCTGTTCGGCCCCCATACCTACGAGGCGCTGATGGCTTGCCTCGACGAGGTCGAGGGCTCGGACACGCGGGCGCTCGTGTGGCGGGCGGAAGGTGAGGCGTTCACCGGGGGCGCGGACGTCAAGGTATTCCACCGCGTGGTCGAGGCCCTGGAGAGCGGCGAGGGCACGCATGAGATCGCCGGCTTCGGCCAGCTCCTCGGGGCCGTGAAGCGGATCGAGGGGCTCCCGATCCCGACGCTCGCGCTGGTCCACGGCCTCTGCCTGACGGCCGGGTTGGAGGTCTCGCTGGGCTGCGACATGATCTGGGCGACCGAGTCCGCACGCTTCGGCCTCGTGGAGGCCGTGGTGGGCCTGACGCCGGGCGCCGGCGGCACTCAGCGAATGGCCGAGCGGGCGGGGCCGGCAAGGGCCCGGGAGTTCGTGATGACGCGCGGGATCTACGACGCGGCGACCCTGGAGCGCTGGAACGTGATCAACCGCGTCGTGGGCGACGACGATCTGCTCGAGAAGGGGATGGCGTTCGCCCGTCGGCTCGCCGACGGGCCCACGAAGGCGCACGAGGCGACCAAGCGAATCGTCCGCGCCTACCTCGAGGGTGGGGTGGAGGAGGCCGACCGCGTGACGCCGGAGGTGGCGGGTGGCCTGTTCGAGACCGAGGATCTGCAGCGGGCGGTGAGGTCCTTCCTGACCGAGGGGCCCGGGAAGGCCACCTTCGAGGGCAGGTGACGGCGGGCCCGTCGCACGAGCTCACGATTGCGCCGCCCCGCATGGACTACCCTCTCCCGCCGATGGGCAAAGAGGAAAAGATCGAGATGGAGGGCGAGGTCACCGAGGCCCTGCCCAACACGATGTTCAAGGTCAAGCTCGACAACGACCACGAGGTGCTCGGCCACATCTCCGGCAAGATGCGCCGCCACTACATCCGCATCCTGCCCGGTGACCGGGTGAAGATCGAGCTGTCGCCGTACGACCTCGACCGCGGGCGCATCACCTACCGCTACAAGTAGCGACCGGCGCATGGTCGTCCCGCGAGCGGGTACGTTCCCGCTCGGAGGCGATGATTTCGAGACTGCGGCGCAGAACGGCGGGGTGCGCGGGCGCGGCCCTGTTGGCGATGGGGTGCGGCGTGCTGCCGACGACGGCCTCCGCGCTGCCCGATGCGCACGGGCACGCGGTCCACATCGTTCGCCCGGGCGTCCGCGCGAGCGCAAGCAAGAGCAGCAACTGGTTCGGCTACAACCAGGGGACCGTGGAGCAGGGCGGCAGGCGCTTCCACTCGATCGCGGGGAGCTGGAGGGTCCCGCGGGCACGGCAGCATTCGAGGGGGCGCGGGGAGGCCTCATCGACGTGGATCGGCATCGGCGGCGGCTGCGTGGACGCCCGGTGCAGGAGGGGCGACTCGACGCTCATCCAGACCGGCACCGAGCAGGACGTCTCCGCCTCGGGCAGGCCGTCCTACTCGGCGTGGTGGGAGATGATCCCAGGCCCGTCGATCGGGATCGGCAGGCTGACCGTGCGCCCGGGCGACAGGATGCACGCGAACATCTCGGAGATCGTTCGGGCATCCGACCTGTGGCGAATCACCCTCAAGAACGTCACCCGCCACCAGACGTTCCGGAGGACCGTGCCGTACACGTCCACGCGGGCGACCGCCGAGTGGATCCAGGAGGCGCCGCTCGAGGTCGGGGTCCGCACGGGCCTGGCGGCGCTGCCGAGGCTCAGCAGGACGAGGTTCGACCGCGCACGGGTGAACGGGGCGCCGGCGCAACTGAGACGCTCCGAGCGAATCCTGCTGGCGAGCGGCAAGCGAGTGATCGGCAGGCCCTCCGCCCCGGATCGGCAGCACGACGGCTTCGCCCTGTGCACCTGGGCGTCCAGATGCCGGGCACCGCGATGACCTGACCCGGAGCCCCGGTGACGGCGCTCGGCCGGGCGGGAAACCGGCACCCGGCCACGCACCGAGGGGGGAGGCCTTCCCGGCGCCCTCGACCGCTCCGTGACCGCCGGGCAAATCCTTGGCTCGGTTGCACGTCCGGGTCGCGATCCCGCGACACCGTTCCGTGACGCCCCCGGCGGTCTTTCGCCACAACGTCGGGCCACAAGTGCGGATTTCGCCGCCACGATCGCCCCATGTCCTGCGATGGATGGAAAACGGCCCCGATCGGGCCGGAATCCGACAGTCGTGCTCGAGGGGATGAGCTCGGGCGGCTCCGCGGTGAGCTCGAGCGGTCGATCGTCGCCCTGGCTGCCACGCAGCATGGGGTGGTCGCGCTTCGGCAGTTGGCGAGCTTCGGGCTGAGCGCTCGCGCGGTCCGCTGGCGGGTCGCGGCGGGGCGGCTTCATCGGATCCACCAGGGTGTCTACGCGGTTGGTCGCCCCGACCTCCCGATCAAGGGCCGGTGGATGGGCGCCGTTCTCGCCTGCGGTCAGGGGGCCGTTCTGTCGCATCGGTCGGCTGCGACCCTCCATGGGCTCCTCGACGCTCGCGGCGGTCGGGTCGAGGTGTCGGTCCCGCGCCGCTCACCGGTCAGGAAAGCCGGGATTCGCGCGCACCGCTCCTCGTCTCTCGCGGCGGCCGATTGCTCGACGGCCGATCGGATCCCCTGCACGACGGTGCCGGCCACGCTGCTTGCCCTGGCCGCCACCTCGCCCAAGAACGTCCTCGAGAGTGCCTGCAACCAGGCGGAGATCGAGGGTGTCCTCGACATGCGGGCGATCGGCGAGCTCCTGGACCGGCGCGTTCGCGGGCCGGGGACCTCACGCCTGCGGGCCGCGCTCGACGTGGAGGGTCTCGGTCTCGACCGGACCAGGAGCGCGCTCGAGCGGCGGTTCCTGCGGCTGCTGCGGGAGACCGGGGTGCCGCTGCCGCGCGTCAACGAATGGGTCGCGATTCCCGGTGAGGAGATGCAATTCGACTTCGTGTGGCACCGGCAGCGCCTCGTCGTCGAGCTCGACGGCTGGCAGACGCACCGGACGCGCCGGGCCTTTCGGAACGATCGCCGACGGGACCGGCTGTTGCGGCTGGCGGGCTGGGACGTGCTGCGATTCACGAGCGACGACGTCGGCCGCCGGCCGGACGAGGTAGTGGACGCCGTGCGCCGGATACTCGCGGGACGGGGGGCGATGGATGGATAACGGCACCTATGGGGTGGGTTTTCGCACCATCGCCGGCTCGTGGCGCTGGGCCGGGCTGGGGCTGGGCTGGTGAGACGGGGGCGGCCGCTCAGATCGCCGTGCGGCGCATCCCGCGGAGGGCGAGAGCGCTCAAGACCGCCAGCAGGCCGGCGAGCGCCACGAGGCCCGGCCAGGTGTCGGCCCAGGTGACGCCGCCGATGAACCCTTGTCTCGCCGCCTCCACGACCTGGGTGACGGGGTTGTAGCGGGCGACCGTGTGCAGCCAGCCGGTGAGTAGGGCGAGCGGCGCGTAGGCCGTCGTCGTGAGCACGACGAGGAGCATTCCCGCCTGCATCAGCGGCGCCGCCGACTGCGAGCGGTATCGAAGCGCGAGCGTGGTGCCCCAGCAGGCGGCGATCGTCCCCATGCACATGACGCAGAACACGGCGATCAGAAGGCCGCCGAGCCCTGGCCAGTGCGTGCCGATCGCGAGCCCCACCGCGAGTAGCACAGCCGCCGGGATCAGCGACCGCAGCGCAGCGGACAGCACGAGGCCCGCCAGGATCACCGGGCGGGGAGCGGGGGAGACCAGGAGGCGGTCGAACCATCCCTGCTCGATGTCGCGCGCGAGATTGACTCCGGTCGCCGCGCCCGTGAACCCGGCCCCCTGCAGCATGCTGATCGGGATCAGCCAGCTCTGGTAGGAGTCGGTCGGAAAGCCCGTCAGGTCGACGAGGTTGCCGAACACCGCCGTCAGCCCGAGGAAGAAGATCGTCGGCGCCAGCACCCCCGGGATCGCCGCGCCCGGCACCCGCAGCAGCTCGTTCGCCGCTCGCCGAACCAGAGCCAGGACGGATTCCAGGTTCGCTCGCCAGGACATCAGCCTCCGGTCCTCAGCCGGCGCCGCAGCGCCAGGGCGCTCAACCCGATGCCGATGGCGCCGACCAGCGCGAGCGCGGCGATCGCCTTTCCGAACACGCTCCAGGTGACCGACGAGATCACCGGGTCGCGGATCCCCTCGACGATGAAGCTCAGCGGGTTGTACTCGGCGATCGTCGCCGCCGGCTCGAGCATGAGGTTGTCGGGGAAGAAGGCCGACGAGAGGAACAGGATCACGAAGACCAGTGGGAACAGTCCCTGCACCACCGACGCGCTTCCCGTTCGCAGCGCCACCGACGCCCCGATGCCCCCGAACGCCACCCCCGACAGCACGACGAAGAAGATCATCAGCAGGGCGCCCGGCACGCCCTCCTGGATGTGCGCGCCGAAGATCAGCCCGACGACGATGAACCAGATCGCCGACAGGGCGGCGAGCACCGCTGTTCCCGCCAGTCGCCCGAGCACGATCGCGAACCGCGAGATCGGCGCCGCCAGCAGTCGGTCGGTGAACCCCATCTCGATGTCCACGGCGAGCGCGATCCCGCCGCTGTTTCCGGCCAGCAGCGTCGACTGGATCATCGCGCCGGCGAGCATGAAGCTCAGGAAGTTGTCGACCGGCGGGAACCCGGGAAGGTCCACCGCCCGGCCGGCCCCCGCCGTCTGGATTGCGAGCAGGATCGACGGGAAGATGATGATCGGCGCCATCAGCTGCGGCCGCCGGAGCGTCTGCTTCACGGAGCGCGCCCCGAGTGCGGCGATCACTCGCAGATCCGTGGCGGTCATTCGACCTCGCCCGTGTCGGGCTCCTCGGGCTCCAGGTGGTGCCCGGTCTTCTCGAGGAACACGTCGTCAAGCGTGGGCTCCACCAGGTCGAGCGCCTCGACCGTGAGCCCGGCCTCGTCGAGCGCCCGGACCACGGGTGCGACCTCGGCGGCCCCGTGCTCGAGCTCCACCAGCACCGCCCCGTCCTTGCCGGGAAGCGGCTTGCCGAAGCGGACGACGATCTCCGCGGCGCGCTCGGTGCCGCCATGAAGGAGGCGGATCTCCAGATGCGGATGCCCGACCTGCGCCTTCAGCCGGCCGGGCGTGTCCTCGGCGACGAGGCGACCGTCGTCGATGATCCCCACGCGGTCGGCGAGCTGATCGGCTTCCTCCAGATACTGCGTGGTCAGGAAGACCGTCGTTCCCTCGTGGTTGAGCTGCTCGACCTCCTCCCAGATCGTTCGCCGGCTGACCGGGTCGAGGCCGGTGGTCGGCTCGTCGAGGAATAGGACCCGCGGCTCGTGGACCAGGGCCGACGCCAGGTCCAGTCGCCGCCGCATGCCACCCGAATAGGTGCCCACCTGCCGGCCGGCGGCGTCGGCCAGATCCACCCGCTCCAGGAGGCCATCGGCCCGTTCCCGTCCCTCCTGGCGACCGAGGCCGTGGAGGGTGGCCTGCAGGCGGATCAGCTCGCGCCCCGTCATCAGCGGGTCGAGCGCCGCCTCCTGGAGCGCGACGCCGATCGAGGCCCGGACCCTGCCGGGATCGGTGACCACGTCGAACCCTGCCACTTGGGCGGTGCCCGCGGTGGGCCGAAGAAGCGTGGTCAGCATCCGGACAGTGGTCGTCTTGCCCGCGCCGTTGGGTCCGAGGAATGCGTAGATCTCTCGGTCCGCGACCTCCAGGTCCACGCCCGCGACGGCCTTGATGCCGCCCTCGAACGTGCGCTCCAGCCCTTTTGCCTCGATCGCCGGCACCGCGGGCAGGATAGACCCGGGTGCACCGGGCCCTAGGAGGATGCGGACAGAGGCCGCGCGCCCACCCGCTCGTGGTCCGTTGCGCGTTCGACCGCCAGGGTCACGGCGATCTCGTCGGCTCCAGCCTCGAGGTCGAGCGCCTTGCGAGGCCGGACTCGAGGTGGCGCAGGGTGGCGCCCGTCGAGGTCCTCGGCTGGCCGTTCCGTGGCTCGGAGGCGGCGGTCACGCGCGCTGACCCATAGTCGATGAAATCCGCTTTCTCATGCCCCGGAGCGGTGCCGCCGGCGCAATGACACCCGCCCACATCGGCGCGGGACCCTAAGCTATGTGATCCAGTCCCCGGCTCGCGGGCGCAGGAGCGGTCGACGCCGCAACAGTCCGGGGGCTGGAGTGTTCTTGCACCAATGCACGACACGACGACAACGCGCACGGGCCTGACCCGCCGCCTCGGCTACGTCCTGGCGTTCGCCGCGCTCTGCGCGGCGCTGGTGGCTGCGATCGCCATCCCGTCCGCGGACGCGATCACTGCGAAGGTGATTGGCCGGACAAAGCACACCCCGAAGCCCACCTGCCCCGCCAAGCGCACGCACAACTCCTGCTCGGTGATCGGCAGCGTCACCGGCTACATGATCAAGGCGGATGGCAAGAAGCATCCATTCAACGTGTTCAAGGACGGCGCCATCGTCGCGTGGGCGATCGACCTCTCCAAGCCGGACAAGGAAGAGCGCAATGTCTTTTCCAGCCTGTTCCAGAACAAGACGTTCGGCGGGCGGCCAGCCGCCCGGATCTCCGTCCTGAAGCCAAAATCACACAAGCAGTACAAGCTCGTCAAGCAGGGTCCCGCGATCAACCTGAAGCATTTCCTGGGCCGCAAGCAGATCTTCACTCTCGACAAGCCGCTGCGAGTCCGCAAGGGTCAGGTCATCGCCCTGTCGACCCCAACGTGGGCATCGGCCTTCGCGCTTCCCGGCCACCCCAAGGACAACCAATGGCGGGCGAGCCGACGGCCGCACAAGTGCAACACCGACAAGGATCACAAGGACAACATCAAGGCCAGCCGTCCGCAGCAGAAGGTCGGATCGGTCCGCAAGTACGGCTGCGTCTACACCGGGGCGCGGCTCACGTACTGGGCGTACTTCGTGCCCAAGAAGAAGGGCTGAGCGCGCCGCGTTCCTAGTCGCAGGCGTTGCCGGGGCAGAAGCCCTCGTCCGGCGAACCGCTGTTGTTGACGCCCGAGCCGCCACCGCCCGAGCTCGACCCGCCGCCGGAGCCCGTGCCGCCTGAGCCACCGGAGGAGGTTCCGCCGGAGCCGTTGCCGCCTGAGCCGCTCTGAGTCGTCGTCGTGCTGCCCGTCGTGGTCGGCGGGGCGGTCGTGCTGGTCGTGGATTGCGTCGTGCTCTTGGTCGTGGTGGGCGCCTTGGTGGTCGTCTGGGTCCCCGTGGCCGCGGTGGGGGCCGGAGGCATGGAGATGCTGGTCGTGTCCGCGCCGCTGTCGCCACATCCCGCTGCGCCCAGGGCGAGAACCGCCCCGGCGGCGAGTGCCGCCGCGGTCCGCCGCCGGCGGAGGGCTCGCGCCTTCCGCTCGATCGCCGGGCTGCCCGCGCTCATGCGGTTCCGTCGAATGCGGGTTGGCGCAGCCCGCAGTACGGGCAGTCGCTGATGTCGAGGCCGATGAGCTGGTCGCAGCGCCGGCAGGTCCGTAGGTTGTCCGGCGCGCGCAGGAGGGCCGAGTCGGAGGGAGCCAGTGGGAGCGTGCGGGTCACGGGCAGAAGCTCCTCGCCGGTCTCGCGATCGAGGTAGGCGGCGCCCGGCTGGACCGGGGTGAGCGCCTCGCGCCCCGAGGCTGGCGCGCGCAGCCTGTAGATCTGACTGGGGTTGTTCATCGGGGCCGACACGATAGCCGACGCGCTGGAGCGCCCGGCCCTGCTCCGGCGCGCGGCGCAGACGGCGTTTAGCCTGCCACTCCGTGAAGGTCCTGATCTTCCACGGCTACCTGTTGCGCGGCACCGGCAGCAACGTCTACACCGCCAGTATCGCCGCGGCGCTCGCCCGCCAGGGCCATGAGGTCCACCTCGTGTGCCAGGAGCGCCGGGCCGGCGAGCTCCCGTGGGTTGACCGCGCGGGGACCTGGGAGGACGGCGAGCTGCGGGTCGAGCCGGCGGGCGGCGGCGCGGGCCCCGGGACGGTGACCGCGTACGTCCCCGACATCGGCGGCCTGCTGCCCGTGTACGTGCCCGACGAGTACGAGGGCTTCCGCGCGAAGACCTTCGCCGAGCTGAGCGACGAGGAGCTCGCCGCCTATCTCGACGCCAACGTCGCCGCCGTTCGCGACGTTGCCGTGGGCTGCGGCGGCGTTGACGCGGCCCTCGCCAACCACCTCGTGATGGGCCCAGCGATCCTCGCTCGCGCCGGCCTTCGGTTCGCGGTGAAGATCCACGGCTCGGCCCTCGAGTACACCGTCAAGCGCGATCCCGGGCGCTTCCTCCCGTACGCCCGCGAGGGGGTGGCCGCCGCCTCGGGCGTGCTGGTCGGCTCCGGGCACACCGCGGGGAGCCTCTGGCGCGCCGTGGACGAGCCCGGCCTGCCGGAGAGGACCCGCCTCGGCCCCCCGGGGGTGGACACCGACCTCTTTGCGCCAATTCGGAGTACCGAGGCGCCGGCACGGTTGCGCAGGGTCGGCGCCGACCTGAGGTCCGCGGCGACCGGCGAGTCGCGCTGGGATCGAGACCCGGCCGAGGCGGCCGAGGCGGTCGAGCACCTGGCGGGCGCCACGGGCCCGCGCGTGGTGTTCGTGGGCAAGCTGATCGTGTCCAAGGGCATCGATCTTCTGCTGGCGGGGTGGCCGCTCGTGCACGCGACCCACCCGGGAGCGCGGCTCCTGGTGGTCGGCTTCGGCGAGTACGAGGAGGCGGCCCGGCGCATCCTGGCGGCCCTCGAGTCCGGGAACCTCGCCGCGGTTGGGGAGATCGCGGCGCGCGGCTGGGCTCTGGAGGGTGGGGAGGAGGGCCCGCTCCCGATTCTCACGGCGTTCCTCGACGACCTTCCGCGCGGCTATGCGGAGGCCGCCGCGGCGATCACCGGTAGCGTGGCGTTCGCCGGCCGCCTGGAGCACCAGGAGGTGGGGGCGCTCGTCCCGGCCGCCGACGCGCTGATCGTGCCGAGCACGTTCCCCGAGTCGTTCGGGATGGTGGCCGCCGAGGCGGCCGCGGCCGGCGTGCCGCCGGTCGCGGCCCATCACTCCGGGCTGGCGGAGGTCACCGGGGCGCTCGCCGACGAGCTGCCGCCGGAGGCCTCGGGCCTGGTCTCCTTCGACCTCGACCGGCGGGCGGTGGGGTCGCTCGCCGCCCGCATCAACGGCTGGCTGGAGCTCGAGCCCGGGATCCGCGAGCGGATCCTTGTCTCGCTGCGGGACGTGGCGGTCCGCAACTGGAGCTGGGACGGCGTCGCGCGGGGAGTGCTGGCGGCGTCGGCCGGTCGGCTCGAGGGGCTGCCCCCGCCGCAAGTGCCGCCTGCCACCAGGCCGGATGGTGGCGCCGGTGGCCGCGGACCCGAGCAATAGAATGCCGCCTGGTGACCCGGGCCACGCTTGTAAGGATCATCGCCGCCATCGCCGTCCTGACCGTGGTGATGGCGGTACCGATGACGCAGATCCACTGGAACGGGACGGAGGCGTCGTCTCAGGCGCACGAGATCGACACGCTCCTGAACGTGATGATCATCCTGTCGTCGTTCGTCTTCTCGATCGTGCTCGTGATGCTGGGCTATTGCGTCTGGAGGTATCGGGCGAAGCCTGGCGACGAGTCCGACGGCGAGCCGATCCACGGCAACACGAAGCTGGAGATCACGTGGACCGTGATCCCCACGGTCATCGTCCTGTTCGGCGCCATCTACAGCTGGATCGTGCTGGGCGACATCGAGAGTGAGGCGTCCGACAGGCTGCGCATCGACGTCACCGCCCAGCAGTACGAGTGGACCTTCAACTACCCGCAGTCGAACAACAAGGTCGTGAGCTCCAAGACCCTGGTGGTGCCGGAGGGCCGCCAGCTCGACCTGCACCTGACCTCTCTCGACGTCATCCACTCCTTCTGGGTGCCCGAGTGGCGGATCAAGCGCGACCTCGTGCCCGCCGGGCCTGGGGGCAACGACGTGGACGACACGGTCGTCGTCACGCCCGACCGCCTGGGCACCTACAACGTCGTCTGCACGGAGCTCTGCGGCTTCGGCCACGCGACGATGCGCGCGCTCGTGAAGGTGGTGCCGCAGGACCAGTACGAGAGTTGGCTCCACCGGCAGCCGCTGGTGAAGCCGAGCCCCGGGAGCCCGAGCGGGTCGTCCACCGGGACCTCCGGCGAGGACCGGTCCGTCGAGGGCGGCGCGGGCCCGTCGCCGCCTGGTTTGGCGCCTGACAGCTCGAGTGGAGGCACGTGAGGCAATGAGTAGGCTTCCCGCCGGAGCTCGGACTTGGTAGTCGCGCTGAAGAGACCCGGATTGACTCGTGGGGCCCTCGGGGCCCTGCTGGGGGCCGCGTTCGGTTTCGCGCTCGTGGTGGCCCTGCGCAAGCTCTCGGGGCTGCCGGCCTTCCAGACCGAGCAGACGGGCTACCCGCAGGTCATCGTGCCGGCGATCACGGGTCCGCTCGGGTTCCTGGTCGGCATCGGCGGCTTCGACTACTGGTTCCGGTGGGCCGCCGGCGCCCCGACGATCCCCGAGGACCACTCGAGTCACGGCGCCTACTCGTGGAAGGACTACTTCAAGTTCAACACCGATCACAAGGTGATCGGGATCCAGTACATCTGCACGACCTTCGTCTTCTTCTTCATCGGCGGGCTGATGGCGATGATCATGCGCGCCGAGCTCGCTCAGCCGGGCACGCAGATCGTGGAGCCGGGCACCTTCAACGGCCTGTTCTCCGCCCACGCGGCGATCATGATCTTCGTCTTCGTGATCCCCGTGTTCGCGGGGATCGCGAACTACGTCCTGCCGCTGATGATCGGGGCGCCGGACATGGCGTTCCCGCGCCTGAACGCGCTGAGCTTCTGGATGCTGCCGATCGCGGGGCTCCTGTTCGTCGGCAGCTTCCTCGCGCCCGGCGGCGCTTTCGACGCGGGCTGGACCGGCTATGCGCCGCTGTCGACCGGGGCGCCGTTGGGCCAGTCGTTCTTCAACCTGGGGGTCCAGTTCGCCGGCGCGTCCTCGGTGGCGACCGCCCTCAACTTCCTCGTGACGATCATCACGATGCGTGCGCCCGGGATGAACTTCTGGCGGATGCCGCTGCTCGTCTGGGCCAACATGTCCACGTCCCTCCTGGTGGTCGCCGCCACTCCGTTCATCGCGGGCGTGCAGTTCATGGTCCTCTTCGACCGCGCCCTCCACACCAACTTCTTCCAGAGCCTGAACGGCGGCGACGTCCTGAGCTACCAGCACATCTTCTGGTTCTACTCACACCCGGCCGTCTACATCATGATGTTGCCCGGCTTCGGGATCATCTCCGAGGTCATCTCGACCCACTCGCGCAAGCCGATCTTCGGCTACCGGCTGATGGCGCTGGCGCTGATCGGGATCGTGGTGCTGAGCTACACCGTGTGGGCGCACCACATGTTCGTGTCCGGGATGTTCGCGTGGCTGCGCGTGCCGATGATGATCACCACGCTCCTGATCGCGGTTCCCACCGGGATCAAGATCTTCTCCTGGCTGGGGACCCTGTTCGGCAGCGTTCTGCACTTACGCTCGACCGCGATGCTGTTCTCGCTGGGCTTCATCGTCACGTTCACGATCGGCGGGATCAGCGGCGTGATGCTCGGCATGGTGCCGATCGACATCCACGTCTCCGACACCTACTTCATCGTCGCCCACATCCACTTCGTGCTCTTCGGCGGTTCGGTGTTCACGATCTTCGCCGGCATCTACCACTGGTTCCCGAAGATGACGGGGCGAATGTACGACGAGAAGCTTGGCCGGTGGCACTTCTGGCTCACCCTCGTCGGCATGTGGGGCACCTTCGTCCCGATGCACTGGATCGGGATGGAGGGGATGCCGCGCCGGGTCGCCGACTACTCCGCCCAGTTCGGCGACTGGAACCTGCTGATATCGGTCTTCGCCTTCCTGCTGGGCGCCGCGCAGCTGATCTTCCTCTACAACATGATCGTCAGCTGGAAGTGGGGCCCGCTGGCCGGCGACAACCCCTGGCGGGCGAAGACGATCGAGTGGCTCGTCAGCTCGCCGCCACCGGTGTTCAACTTCGACGAGATCCCGCGCGTCGTCGGCGGCCCGTACGAGTTCGGGGTGCCGGGCGCCCGTCACGCCATCCTCGGCCCGTCCGAGGCCGAGGTGGGCCGTGCGGAGCCGGCGGTTGCCGGGGCAGCGGGGAGCCGAAGTCCGTGAGCGCGGCGGCGGACCAGGGGACCGGTGCGCCCTCGAATGGCCAGGGCGGCACCGTCCTCGTCTTCCTGAACGAGGTCGCGGGCGGGCGCAGGCTGCTGGAGGCGGCGCGCGAGCGTATCGAGGACGGCGTTGCCGAGGTTGCCGTGGCCGCGCCTCAGAACCAGCCGATCGCGGGACAGATCGTCGATCGCGACGAGGTCCGCGAGGCGGCCCAGAGCCGGGTGGAGGTCACCGAGGCGGTGTTCCAGGAGTTCGGGATCGAATCGACCGGCGCGGTCATGGATCCCGATCCCGCGCTGGCCCTGGACGACGCCATCCGTGCCTTCACGCCCCGCGAGGTCCTGCTGTCGTGCCTGTATGACACGCGCTTCGGGTTCACTCGCAAGGACCTGGTGGAGTGGGCGAAGCAGAAGTTCGACGTCCCCATCACCCACATCCCGGTGCGGATCGAGGACGACGCCATTCGCTGGGACGTCACGCACACGCTCGTCGTCGCCACGCGGACGGTCGCAAGCCGGGAGCTGATCTCCCGCCTCAAGGACCGGGCGGCGGAGCACCCCCATCGCTACACGCTCGTCAGCCCGCCGTCCGGGGACATCTCGCGCCAGGAGGTCTGCCGGCGGCTGGCCAGGACGCTCGCCGCGCTCTACCGGTCCGAGATCGACGCCACCGGCCAGCCGATGAGCCCGGCGCCCCTGGCCGCGGTCGAGAACGCGCTCGAGCACTACCGCATCGACGACATCCTCATTTCCACGCTGCGCGGCGAGCGGTCGAGGTGGTTGGAGGAAGGGCTGCTCGACGCCGTGCGTTCCCGCACGGACAAGGACGTCGAGCACGTCGAGGCCGGGGATGACGTGATCGAGGCGTCCGTGCCCGAGCCGCAGGGCGCACCGGTGGCGGTCGGCGCCGAGCGCGACCAGGAGGGCGAGGTGGCCACGGGCGGCGGCAGCGGCGGCGGCGTCGCCGCCGGGGACGAGAGGAGCGCCTGATGGAGTCCGCATCGGTCACCGCCGCCCACGACCACGAGCACCACGGCCCCCCTGAGGCCCATCAGAGCTCGCGGATCGATCGCCAGACGCTGGGGATCCTCCTTTTCATCGTCTCGGAGGTCATGCTCTTCGGCTCCTTCTTCGCCGCGTACTTCTTCATCCGCGTCGTCGCCAACGTCGGCCCGTGGCCGCCCGACGGGCTCAGCCTCCCGGTTGCGGTCGCGGGGGTCAACACGGCGATCCTGGTCTCGTCGAGCTTCACCATCCACTGGGCGCTGGAGTCGATCCGGCGCGACAACCGCCGCGGGCTGATCATGGGCCTGGCGGCGACATTCATGCTCGGCGCCACCTTCCTGTTCATCCAGATCAACGAGTACGCGCACCTCGGCTTCTCGCCGCACACCAACGCCTTCGGCTCGGTCTTCTACGGTCTCACGGGACTCCACGGCGCGCACGTCACGGTCGGTCTGATCCTCCTCGCCTTCGCGAACATCCGCGCCTGGCGCGGCCACTTCTCGAAGGAGCCGAAGAAGCACCTGGGCGTCGAGGTGCCGGGCATCTACTGGCACTTCGTCGACGTCATGTGGATCATCGTCTTCACGACCGTCTACGTCCTCTAGGCGCAGACGGCCGGCAGGCGCCCGCGGGATCCCGGCGAGGAGAAGCCGGCCCGGCCCGCATTGGGGCTCCCGCGAGGGGGATGGATGAAAAACCGCCGCGTGGGTGCGCGTAATCCATCCATCGTCGATCGCCGGCGGACTCGTGAGGCCCTGGCGCTCGTAATCACTGGGCGCCATAATCGTCTTGGCCACTGAAAGGGGACGACGGATGCACAACCCGCTGCGATCCGAGCGAGAGGTCTTTCGCGTCGTCGTGATCATCGCGATCGCGCTCGGGGCCGTGATCGCACTGACCCTGCTGACCCGCCCGGCCGTGGGCGCAGCGCTTTTGGCGGCGGAGATCGGGCTCGGCACCGGGCTGTTGTGGCGCGGAGCGCAGGGCACGCTGCCGCGCCAGGCGGAAGTCTCGCGTCGCGATGATTCGACCTACCGGGTGCTCGTGCTCGCCAACGAGACGGTCGGCGGCCGGGCCCTCCTCGCCGAGCTCCAGAACCGGGTCAAGGGCCGGAACAGCGAGATCCTGGTGGTGGTGCCGGCGCTCACCAGCACGCCGCTCGAGCACTGGTCCTCCGACGTCGACCAGGCGCTGGACGACGCGCGGGAGCGCCTCGACTCGTCGCTCGCGATCATGGACGCCGCGGGGCTGCGGGCGCGTGGCCACGTGGGCGACCACCACGAGCCCAACGCGTCGCTCGAGGACGCCCTACGCGACTTTCCGGCCGACGAGGTCGTGATCTCGACCCATCCGCCGGCAAGGTCGCGCTGGCTCGAGCGCGGCGTGGTGGCTCGGGCCCGCAGCGAGGTCCCGCTGCCGGTCACCCACGTGGTCGTTGACCTCGAGGCCGAGTCCCGCGAGCCCGCCGAAGCAGCGGGCGCCGCCTCCTAGACTGGTCACCCGGGCGAACGGTGCATTTGTCGGGCTGAAGCCGACAAACGCACCTCTCGATGCGTGTTGGGCTAGTTGGCCGACGAGCCGGCGGACTTGGACGAGCCGGACTTCGAGGAGCTGCCGGAATCCCCGCCGGACTTCGAGGAGCCGCTCTTGCCGCCCCCCGAGTACTTGAGCAGGAACTGGACGAGCTCGTTCATGTCCTTGGGGCTGATGGTCTGGCCGAAGGTCTCGGGCATCACGTTGGGGGGAAATCCCGGCGCGATCTTCTTGTTCGGGTCGACGATCGCCTCCTTGACCGCGGCGGCGGTCCCCAGCTGCGGTACGGCCTTGTCGAGGTCGGGGCCGACCGTGCCGGTCGCGTCGGCGGCCTTCATCGTGTGACAGCTCGAGCAGCCATTCTGCGCGAAGACCTGGGCGCCCGGGTCGTCAGGCAGATTGGGTCCCTTGACCTCGGGGTTGCCGGCCACGGCGGCGATGTAGCTCGCGACATCGTCCAGCTCGCTTCCGGTGACGAGGTCGGCCGGCATCGAGACCGCGGGGTTGTCCGTGGCGGGCCGCGGGTTTTCGACCTGGTTCTTCACCACGCCCGAGATCGTCTCGGGGTCCATTCCCTTGGCGCGGGCCTGCGCGAAGGCGGCATCCAGGTCGGGGCCGATCGTCGACGTGCTGCCGGCGTCCTTGAGCGTGTGGCATTGCGCGCATCTCGCCGCGAACAGCTGCTTGCCGCGGTCGGAGTCGCCCTTCGCCGAGACACCGCATCCGGACAGGGTCGGCACGAGCGCGACCACGACGGCGAGCGCCGCGAAGCCGCCTCCCGTCGGGATGAGGTTACGTCTCGACACGAGCGGCGGAATCCTATCGTCGCCGTCTGCCGCCCGGCCCCGGGCCGTGGGGCGGACGGGCGCTTTTGGATAGGGTTGACTCAATAGGCACATTCGCCGTCCGGGAGGCGCAGATGGAAGTTCGGGAAGGCATGTCGAAGGTGGTGCTGACGCTCGGTCCCGGGCACACGCTGCGCAACGCGGCGAAGCGGATGACCGAGAAGGGGGTGGGCGCCGCGGTCGTGCTCGACGAGGAGTACCCGGGACCGCGCATCATCAGCGAGCGGGACATCCTGCTCTCGCTGGGGAGGGGGGAGGACCCCGATTCCGAGTGCGTCGCCGACCACATGAGCGACACCCTCATCACCGCCGCTCCGGACTGGAGTCTCGAGCGGGCGGCGATGGAGATGTCCCGGCGCCACATCCGCCATCTCGTGGTCGTGGACGGCGCCGAGCTCATGGGCGTCCTCTCGATGCGCGACATCGTCCGCGTCTGGACCTCGGAGGGCGCGACGTCCGCGATGACCTCCCCGGAGGCCGAAGCCGAGGCCACGACCTCGTAGCTGCGGCGCGTCAGGAACCCGGTTCGGAGCGGCGCAGCGGCACCGCCGGCAGGACGGCGGTCGAGACGCGCTGGCGGCGAGGAAGCCGCTGGACGGCGGTGGAGACGGCACGGATCCAGCCCCAAAGGGCGCCCACTGCGATCACGCCGCCCACGGCCGCGTAGATCCAGCCAGTGAACAGGCCGATCCCGATGATCGCGAGTCCCACCCCCGCGAGCACCGGCGCCCAGCTCGGGGTCGGCACGTAGACGAGCTCGGTGGGCTGCGGTATGCGCCGGCCGTCTCTCATTGCGTGATGTAGACCACCGTGACGAAGAAGGCGAGCCCGAACATGAGCAGGGCGAGCCCGGCCATCACCAGCCCCGAGATCAGGTTGCGCTGGGCGAGCCTGCGGTCCACGCGGGCGGTTCATATCACACCCCGAAGCAGCGGCCGGCTGCCCGGCGAACGGGTTCGCCGGCCCGGGTCACGGAATCGCAGCCGGCCGGTGAGCCCCTGACGACGAGGTAGACGCCCAAGCCGAGGGCGATCGCGAGGAGGAGAATCTCACCCGCGGCGCGTAGCCTGGCTCGTCGCGCGGCGCGCGCGATCTCAGCGCCCTCGGCGCCGAGTGCCGGTCGGGCTCAGCCGAGCAGGATGCGGTCCGCCGCCATGGCGCAGAACAGGAGCGCGAGGTAGGCGAGCGACGCTAGGTGGAGGCGGACGGCAGCCGCCCTCGAGGGGCGCCGTGCGAGGTCCGCCGCGAGCGCGATGAAGCCCGCTCCCAAGGCGAGCGCGGCGGCCAGGTAGGCCCAGTCGAACAGGCCCGTCAGATAGGGCAGCGCGGTGAAGGCGACCATCGCGATGCTGTACAGGAGGATCTGGCGCCTGGTGGTCTCCTCACCGCGTGCAACCGGCAGCATCGGAACGCCCGTGCGCTCGTAGTCGTCCTTGACGAGCAAGGCCAGCGCCCAGAAGTGGGGAGGAGTCCAGAGGAAGACGATCGCGAAGGGGTAGAGCGCATCCACCGTCAGCCCGCCGGTGGCCGCGGCCCAGCCGACGAGTGGTGGGAAGGCGCCGGCGGCGCCTCCGATGACGATGTTCTGGGGCGTCACGGGCTTCAGCCACAGCGTGTAGACGAACACGTATCCGAGCAGTCCGCCGAGGGCGAGACCCGCCGCGAGCGGGTTGACGGCCAGCGCCAGCAGGACGACCGACGCGATCGCGAGGCCGATGCCGAACGCAAGGCCATGGCGCGGATCGATGCGCCCGGTGACCAATGGGCGATCGCAGGTGCGCGCCATGCGAGCGTCGCGGTCGCGGTCGACGAAGTGGTTGATGGCCCCGGCCCCGCCCGCGGCCAGATAGCCGCCGAGCATCGTCCACAGGATCACGGTGAGACCGGGCCCGGATGGATCGGCGACGAACATCGTCGTCACCGTGGTGATCAAAAGCAGCACGATGATGCGCGGCTTGGTCAGGGCCAGGTAGTCGCGCATCACATCCCGTGCGCGCCGGCGTCTGGCGGGGGCGGTCAGCGGAACGCCGGCACCCTCCGCGGTTGCGCCCTCCACGGCCGGCGGGCCCACGAGGTCGCTGGTGTTGGTCGCGCTCTTCACGGTCAGGCCGTCACCGCCTGCGTCTCGCGGGTGTCCCCGGATCCCTCGGGCCGCGGCGCGGTCGCCGCCTCGGGAATCGCGATCAGCGAGGAGGCCGTGTACACCGTGGTGCCCCAGAGGATGGTCCCAAGCGTCAAGTGGGAGACCACGAGCCAGGCGTGCTTGCCCTCCCACACGTTGATCGCGCCCAGCAGGATCTGGCAGGCCAAGAGCAACGGGACCAGCAGGAAGGCTCGGTTGCCGCGAGGTGGCCGCACGACCCGGCGGCGAACGGCGACGGCGCTCATCGCGAGGATCGCGATCGCGGTCAGGTACATGAGCAGTCGGTGGGTGAGCTGGATGTCGACGAGGCGCCCGTAGGAGAAGGGCATGAACTTGCCGAGGCAGGTCGGGAACTCGGTGCCGCACGCGAGGTGGGCGCCGACGGCGGGCTCCGAGGGCGTTCCCTCCTCCTCGGTGCCGGCGACGTAGCCGCCCGCCACGATCGTCGCGAACACCAGCACGGTCGCCACCGCCGCGGTGATTCGCAGGGCACGCGACGTGTCGAGGGGCGTCGCCCTCTCACCACCCTGGGCGAGGCGCCGGAGCGTGATGAGCAGTCCGAGGAGCAGCATCGCGAGCCCCAGGTGAGCGGCCACGAAGGCGGTGTGGAGGCCGTGCTCGACCGTGAGTCCTCCGAGCCCTGCTTGGGCGATCACGAGGACACCGGAGGCCACGACTCCCCGGACGAGCCAGCGATGCTCGCGGAGACGCCGGAAGGCGATGTACGCGAGGCCGGCGATCAGCAGGACCACGATCGTCGCGGCGACGCGGTGGCTGAACTCGATCACCTGGTGCTGCTGCAGGAACGGCAGCACCCTGCCGCCACACAGCGGCCACCCGTGGGTGCCGCTGCCCTCCGCCCCGCAGCCCAGCCCCGAGTCGCTGACCCGGACGATCCCGCCGATGACGATCAGCGCGAATGTCGCGAGGATGGTGCCGTTCAGCAGGCGGCGGAAGCGGAGAAGATCGCGCGCTTCGCCACGAGGGGCGCTAGCCATTGGTTGTCAGGCTACCGGGGCGCCGCCCTGGGCACCCCCGCTCTCACCGACCGGCTCGAAACCCAGCCGCGCCTGTCCCGTCACCCGCCGGGGCCGGTTTCTCACTCGCTCACCGTCCGGGCTCGCTCGGGCTCCGAATCGGGGGCGGAGGGCTGCGACGCCGATCGCCGCGCGGGCGGTCGCCAGGTCTGCGTGCGGTCGCGAATCGCCCGCCGGATGTCATAGAGCGGCTCGGAGCTCCGGACGTCCGGGACGACGTCGAAGTTGTGGATGGGAGGCGGCGACGTGGCGAACCACTCCAGGGTCCCGGCCGCCCAGGGGTCATGTCCGGACGGGACGCCGCCCCGGTAGCTGTAGGCGAGGTTTCCGAGCTCGAGCATGATGCCGACCGCCATGACGAAGGCGCCGACGGACGCCACGAGGTTGTAGCCGTCGAGTCCCTCGCCCGCGAAGAACTTGTAGATGTCGACCGGCTGGCCCTTGACCCCCGCGAGGAACGCCGCGACCTCCAACGCGTAGAGGCCCAGCAGGATCGCCAGCAGCGCGACCTTACCGAGTCCCTCGCCCACCAGCCGTCCGGTGATCTTGGGCAGCCAGTAGTGGAGCCCGGCAAAGCCGCCCAGCACCGCCGCGCCGACGATCACCGCGATCGTCGAGCCCTGGGCCGCCGTCGTGTGCTCGATCTGCCAGCCCACGGGGATGATCGACCAGGCCAGGTCCCCCGCCAGGCCGATCGTCATCGCGCTGATCGCGCCGATGGCGTAGAGAGCCGCCGAGCGCGCTCGCAACGTGCCCCCCCAGATGGTCGCGATCCAGTTGAAGACCAGCAGGCCGATCGGCACCGTGAGGGCGATCGCGCACAGCATCGCGAAGACCAGGAAGGCCGTGGGGATCGGCGCCGTGTACATGTTGCGCATCCAGGCGAGCGGGCCGAGGATTGCGATCGCGAGCAGGCACGCCATCGCGGCCCGGTTGCTGAAGCCGGGCTTCCTGGCGAACGCCGGCAGGACGTCCGAGACGACACCGCCGGCGATGACGACGATGAAGGTGAAGGCGCCGGTGAAGAAGAACCACGCGAGATGCTCGTAGAGAAGCGGGGCCCCGTCGTAGCCCGGGTCGAAGAACACGCCGCCGTACTGGCGGTCGATGAACAGCATCACGAGGGCCGCGAGCATCACCGGCCCGCAGACCAGCAGCAGGTAGCTGCCGAGGTTGGCGGCCCAGGTGAACACCGGCACGCGGCGCCACGCCATGCCCGGGGCCCGCATGTTGCGCAGCGTCACCGCCATGTTGACGGCGAAGCACACGAACCCGAGCACGGCGAGCGTGGTGCCGACGATCCAGGCGTCGACCCCGTGGGTGTTGGTGTACAGGGGCTCGGAGAGCGGTGGCAGCGCCCCGAAGCCGGCCTCGGAGGGGCGCCACAGATAGCTGCCGTAGATCGTGAAGCCGCCGGCGACGTACAGCCAGAACGAGAGCAGGTTGAGGCGTGGGAACGCAACGCCGCGCGCGCCGATCTGAAGGGGCGAGATGTAGGAGATCAGGCCGAGGGCGAGGGGGATCGCGAACAGGACCACTCCCGTGACCCCGAAGGTGGACAGGATGCGGTTGAAGATCTCCGGGTCGATCGTCGTGTTCTCGGGGACGATCAGCTGGACCCGCATGACGACCAGCGCGGTGAGCGCCGCGACGCCGAAGGCAAGCGCCGCCGCGATGTAGAGCACGCCGACGGACTTGTGGTCGGCGCTCGTGGCGCGCTCGATCCAGGCCTGCCGCCGGCGCGGCACGGCCTCGGTGACGAGCTCGGGGCGGGCCGTCCCCGCGGCGGTGGGCGGCGTCATGGAAGCGCCTCCGTCGCCGCGCCCTCATGGAGCTTCTTCTCCACGTAGTCCTGCGCGGCCGCCAGTTGGCGCCGCTTGCTTGCGACGAACTGCTGATAGGCCCGCGGGGTCACGACGTGGACCCACGCGCGCATCACCGCAAACGAGCTTCCGGAGTACGCCATGGACTGGCCGTGGTAGGTGCCGACCTCGTCGGCGCGAAACCAGGTCCCGATGTCCTCGCCGGGAATGGCGTCCACCTGGCCTCCCAGCGCCGGAATGAACCACCGGTGCGTGACATCGGTGGAGGTCAGGTGCAGGAGCACCGTCGTGTCCACGGGTACGACCAGCTGGCCGTAGGAGAAGATGCGGTCGCCCGGTCGTCCGCCGGGGTACTCGAAGCGCCACAGCCAGCGCTGCCCGACGACGTTGATGTTGAGCGGATGCGAGTCGGGCGGGATGCTCAGCCCGCCGACCTGCGCCACCAGATCGCTGTCGGCCCCCAGTCCCTCCGAGCCCGTCGCCTTCACGTCGCGGGTCTGGGTCATCATCACGATGCCGAAGACGAAGAGCCCGACGGCGACGGCGACCAGGGGAGCCGCTGGCCGGAGGAAGGCCCTCGCGCCGGCGGTGAAGGGGCGGGGCCGGCGGCCGCGCCGGGCCCGGAAGCGCAGGAGAGCCGTGATCAGGAACGCGTGGACGGCCACGATCAACAGAGCGGCGATCGCGATCGCAACCCAGTAGGCGGTCCTGATGTCGTCCGCGTTGGGGGAGTGTCCGGCCGTTGGCCCCAGGACCGACGCCCCCGCGGGAGCGGCGAAGAGCGCCAGCGCTGCCCCCACGGGCACGAGCGCGAGCGCGAGACGACGGAGGGTCTTCCGGGGCGCCAAGGCGCGAGCATTCTAATCGGGGCGCCGGGGGATGCCGCGGCCTCGTCCGATCGCGGCCGCTGTTCGCCGCACGCGCGCAAAGCGCTCCACATGCTTGTGCCAGGTCCTGTACCAGTGCCGGGAGGGCGACTGGTCCCGGAGGTCTCCGGGACCGAATGCCTCAGCCGGTTCCCCGCAGCGGTCCGGGCTTGCAGATATCTTCCGTTGAGGCGGCGCGTCGACGCTATCGGCCGCCGTATCCACCGATCAGGGGACCCGTGGGAGGTCGATCGGAGGACGGACCAACCATCCGGTAAAGGGGCCGATCGATGGGTGGGCAGCGGAGGCCCCGCTGTCTAGACTCGGGCGGATGACCGGAACGCGGCTTCAAGCCGGCCGCGCCCGTCCGGCAAGCGCGACGCGGGACCGATCCTCGCCCGCTCGCCGTCCGGGCCTGCTCGGGGGCGTCTTCGCGGCGATCACCATCGTGTTCGTCCTCGTCGTCGCGCCCGTGGCCGATGCCTTCGTCCCGCGCCAGCCCAGCTCGTTCTTCGGAGTGAGCGCGCCGAACTTCTACCTGATGAACCAGAAGGGGCAGAGCGGGGCGCTCAACTCCTATCTGACCCACATCCAGGCATCGGGCGTCGGCTGGGTGCGCGATGCGGTGCCGTGGCCCGACGCCGAGCCGACCCCCCCGGTCGCGGGCTTGCACAGCTACCGCTGGGGCAGCTTCGACTCCCAGGTGACGCGGTTCGCCCAGCACGGCCTGACCATCCAGCCCGTGATCCGCCAGACACCCGTCTGGGCCTCGTCGGGACAGGCGGTGCAGGCCAAATGCGGCCGGAACGGCATGACGTCGGCGTCGGGCGCAGCCGATTACGGGGTGTTCGTGGGCGCGTATCTCAGGCGCTACGGCCGCGGGGGAAGCTTCTGGGCCGCGCATCGCGAGCTCCCGTACCGACCCGTCGAGCGGGTCGAGCTCTGGAACGAGCCCAACTGGTATCCGTTCGCATGTCCCGGTCCGGACCCCGAGCGGTACGCGCAGATGGTGGCGGCCGGGGCCGACGCCGCGCACGCGGCCGACCCGGGGGTCGTGGTCTCGATCGGTGGCCTGGTCGCGTTGAAGGCCAACAGCTACTCGGGCGGCACGCAGCGTGGCCTCGAGGTGGGCGAGTTCCTGAAGCGGATGACCATGGCCGTGCCGAGCCTGCCCGGCAAGGTCGACGCCGTGGCCATTCACCTCTACGACCTCGACCCCGACGGGGACATCTCCCTGGTCGGCTGGCTGCGGAGCAAGATGGCGGCGGCCGGTCTCGGCCAGGAGTCGATTCTGGTCACCGAGTACGGCTGGCATACGCATGGCGGCGCGGGCTCGGTGCCCGAGGGCCTGAGGGCGCAGCTCGAGACCGACTTCGCCAATCAGGCTCCCAGGCTCAACTGCGGCGTGATCGGCATCGCGCCCCACGCGTGGATAACCAGCGAGCAGGATCTGAACAACCGGGAGAACTGGTGGGGTATCGCGGATCCGACGACCGGGGAGCCCTATCCGACCGGCCAGGCCTACGCCGATCAGGTTGCTCTGTACGAGGGCACCGGCGGCCAGCCGGCGCCGCGACGCACGATCCCGGTCTGCAACCGCCCGCTGCCCGACTCCGACAAGGATGGGACGCCCGACGAGGACGACGACTATCCCCTCGACCCGTCCCGTCAGACGGGGTCGGGAGAGCCGGCCGGCGACCCACCGCCGCCTCCCCCGCCAGTCAATCCGCCGCGCGTGGAAAGGTCGTTCTTCGGCGTGATTCCGGGAAGCGCGTCCACGGACGTTCGCAGCCTGCGCGCGCAGGCGGATGCGATGCGGGCCGGCCGGATCGGTCAGTCGAGGGAGGTGGTCGACTGGGCGCACATTCAGCCGCGGCCCGCGACCGACCTGGGGTCGGACTACCAGTGGATCGACATGGACGCCCGCTTCCTGCGGCTCGGCCTTCGTGGCGTCCGCATCACGCCGACGTTCACCGATGCGCCGTCGTGGGCCGATCCGGGCTCGCCGGCCAGCGCGCGGGCCGCGTTCTCGAAGTTCCTCGCCGCGTTCGCCGTGCGCTACGGCCGCGGCGGGACCTTCTGGCAGCGGAATCGACATCTGGACGAGTCGCAGCTCGCGGTGCGCGACTACGAGATCTGGGACCGCGGGAACCTGAACCAGTCCTGGTGGGATGGTTCGGCGTCCGCGGCCGAATACGCGTCCGCGTACGCGGAGGCGCGCGCCGCGATCCGCCGCGTCGACCCGCGGGCGCGCGCGCTCGTGAGCCTGGATCAGGGCGGCGTGAGCTACGAGAGCTTCGTGCGCCAGATGGTGTCCGCGGTTCCGGCACTGAGAGGCAACATCGACGGCGCATTCGTGCTCGCCGGCACGTCGAGGACCGTGCGGGCCGTGGAGAGCACCGTGGCGGCGGTGCGCTGGGAGCTCGACGTCACCCGCAATCTCGGCGCCCCCATCCAGGTGGGATTCGGTCAGTACACCAGTGGGCCGGGGGCGATGACCGAGGCCCAGCGGGCCCTCTTCTACAGCGTCGTCGCGAACCGCCTCGCCCGCAGCGATTGCGGGGTCGGCGGCGTTCTGGCGAGGTCCTGGATCACCCCGCGGAGCGATCCGGCCAGGCCCAGCGCCTGGTACGGGATGGTCGATCCCCAGACCTTCGCGCTCGGTCAGACGGCGCGGGCCTATGCCGATGTGGCCGGGAGGTACCTGGGGTACGGTCCGCGCGCCGCCCCCCGCGCCGTGGTGCACACCTGCTTCCGCCCGGCGCCGGACTCCGACGGCGACGGGGTAGCGGATGCTGCGGAGTCCTATCCGCTCGACGCCCATCGCGCCAGGGCAGAGGCAAAACCGCCTCCGGCGCCCCATCTCACGAGCGACCCCGACCGGTGGACCAGCTCGGGCGCGGCCCACTTCGACTACTCGGCGCGGGGCGCGGTCGGCTACTGGTGTCGGCTGGATCGCGCCCGGATCAGCGACTGCGATCCGTCCGGGCGCTCCTATTCAAATCTTGCGCCGGGACGGCACGTCTTCAGGGTCCAGGCGGTGGACGTCCACGGGCTCGTGAGCCCGCGGACGGTCCATGCATGGACGATCCACAGGAGCGCCCCGAACACCGTGCTCGACGCACATCCCGCTTCCAGCGTGCTCGTGGATTCGGCGCGATTCGAATTCTCCAGCAATGAGGCGGGCGTCCGCTTCGCCTGTCGGGTGGACCTGGGGCGCTACCGGCGCTGCGCGTCTCCGGTGGTCTTGAACGATCTGGCCGACGGCCGCCACAGGTTCCGGGTTGCCGCCATCGATCGAGCAGGCAACGGCGATTCCACCCCGGTCGGGTTCTCGTTCCAGGTGCACACCCTTCCAGCGTCGCCCGCGATCCGGTCAGGCCCCACCGGCTCGACCTCGCGCGGCAGGCCCACGTTCCGCTTCGCCGCGCGTTATGCGGTGCGATACCGGTGCAGGTTCGACCGGCGCCGGTTCCGGCGCTGCACTGGCGCCCACTCGCACCGGCCGAGCCATCCCCTGAAGGCCGGGCGCCACACCTTCAAGGTCCGCGGCATCGGCGGCACCGGAAGGCCCGGACCGACGACGACCCGTCGCTTCAGGGTCAAGCGTTAGCACGGCCGTCCGGGCCCTGAAGCCATAGCGGGCGCTTAGATCCGATCCCAATAGGGGATGGCACCCGTGTTGGGCGCGTGGAGACTTCGCGAGACGGGCACTCCCCGTACCGGGGTAGGTTCTTATACTCGCCCGGCCTTGCCGATGAGAGTCCCTGGCCCTCGCCGCTCGCGGCGCTCGCCCCTGAGGCCGATCGTGCGAACCGTGGCGGCGGCGGCGCTGGTGTCGGCGTTCGCCGTTCCGTTGGCGCGACGCCGGCTTCGGCTTCACCCGGGCGTGTCCGTCGCGGCCACCGCCGCCGGGCCATTCGCGCTGGCCGTCCTCTTCCCGCGCACGAAAGCTCGGGATGCGGCGATGTTCGGGCTCCAGATGTGGGCGTTCACCGTGATCCACGAGCTCCCGTACGACCGTCCCGAGCGGCTGCGAGAGCGCCTGCGGGTTGGCTATCCGATCGCCGTCGACAGGTTCCTGGGCGCTGGGGAGTTGCCGAACCTGCGCCTGCAGCGGGCGTTCTCCAGGCCCGGACAGGTCACCAGGCTCGATCGCGCGCTCGCGGTGATCCACTGGGCGTGGTTCATGGAGCCGCACCTGGCGCTGACGTGGATCCTTCTGCGGAACGACGCGGGCTTCCCGCGCGCCGCCCGTCAGATGGCGGCGGCCTTCGACATCGGATGCGCGATCTACTTCGCGGTGCCGACGGCGCCCCCGTGGTGGGCCGCGGAGAACGGCCATATCGCCGCCCACGAGGGACGCGCCAGCGAGGAGATCGTGGCGGCGGCGGCGCCCCCGCGCCTGCGGCGCATGATGGTGGAGGTGGGGGAGGGGACCTGGGGACGCGCCTGGCCGGCCCTCTATTCGTCGCTCGGCGGAAATCCATGGGCCGCGATGCCGTCGCTGCACTTCGGCACGTCGCTGCTCGCGGCGATCCTGCTCGCCGAATCGGGCCCGACCGCCGGCGTCGCAGGCTGGTCGTACGCCGCCATGCTGGCGTTCGCGCTCGTCTACCTCGGGGAGCACTACGTGATCGACCTCCTGGTGGGCGCGGCCGTGGTGGTGGTCGTGAGGCGCGGCGAGCCGCTTGCGCACCCGGTCGCGGCGCGGGTGAGCGAGCTCACCCAACGCCTCGAGGCCATCGCCGGCGGCTGACACGCACGCGCGCCTGCGCCGGATCTGAATCCGGCCGGTCAACCAACGGCTGGGCCGCCTGCCAGTATTAGGGCGATGGGGAGCGACCAGGATGTGGTCGATCGGGATCTGACGGAGGAGGCTGAGGAGGCCGAGCCTTCGTTCTTCGCCTCTCCGAAGCGGCTGTTGGAGACCGCCGTCGTGGTCCTCGTCCTGCTTGCCGCGATCTACATCCTGGTGCCGAAGATCGTCGGCATCCAGGGTGCTCTGGGACAACTGAGCGACGCGGCGCCCGGATGGCTGATCGTCGCGCTCGTGTTCGACATCCTCGCCTTCTTCTCATACGTAGCACTCTTCCGAGGAGTCGTGGGCGAGCGCGTCGTGCACCTCGAGTGGAGCGAGTCCTACCAGATCACCATGGCGGGCCTGGCCGCCACGCGGCTCTTCTCGGCGGGCGGCGCCGGGGGCATCGTGCTCACCTACTGGGCGCTGCGCAAGGCGGGAATGGAGCGCCGGCAGACCGCGTGCCGGATGGTCGCCTTCCTGGTCCTGCTGTACGCCGTGTACATGCTTGCCCTCGTGGTCTTCGGCATCCTGCTGAGGGTCGGCATCCTGAGCGGCGAGGCCCCGGTCGGGTTGACGATCGTGCCGGCTGCGATCGCGGGGGCTCTCCTGGTCGGCGGCCTGCTGATCGCACTGATTCCCGATGACGTGGAGCGACGCCTGGCCCGCTACGCCCAGGGATACCGGTTCCAGCGCTTTGCTCAACGACTGGCAAGCGCCCCGGCGACGTTGGCGAGCGGCATGAGGACGGCGATCGACTTCGTCCGCAACCCATCCCGCGGTGGCCTGGCGGTAGCCGGCGCGATCGGCTTCTGGGCCTGCAACATCGGCATCCTGTGGGCGGCGTTTCACGCCTACGGCGTACACGTGCCGCTGGGCGTCGTGGTCCAGGGATTCTTCGTCGGGATGGTGGCGAACCTCTTTCCGCTGGCCCCGGGAGGGGTGGGGGCCGTGGACGCCGGGATGATCGGCACCTTCGTGCTCTTCGGCCTCCCGAGCTCCGAGGTGTTCGCCGCCGTGCTGACCTACCGGCTGGCGGCCTTCTGGCTGCCGATCCCGCCGGGTATCGTGGCCTTCTTCCAGCTGCGGAGGACCGTGGCCCGGTGGGAGGAGCGGCGGGCCGGTGGCCCGGCCACGGCGGGGGCCGGCCAGCCGCTGCGGGGGACCGCCATTACTTCAGAAAGTAAAGTATGATGTGAGTCAGGGTTCCCGCAGAAGCGGGTAGTCGCGGAAGACGGAGTGAATGTGAACGAGAAACGACTGGAGAACGTGATCATCGTCGGTGGAGCGTGCGCCGGCTACACGGCGGCCGTCTACACCGCCCGCGCCGAGCTGGAGCCCCTCGTGATCGAGGGCTTTCAGTGGGGCGGACAGCTCCAGAACACCACCGACGTGGAGAACTACCCGGGCTTTCCCGAGGGGATCATGGGACCGGAGCTCATGCAGAAGTTCCGCGAGCAGGCGGAGCGCTTCGGCACCCGGTTCGTCACCGACGACGCAACGCGGATCGAGCTCTCCGACGGGGGCGTCCACAGCGTCTGGGTCGGCGACGAGGAGCACCGAGCCCGTGCGGTCATCCTGGCGATGGGCGCCGAGCCGAAGCGGCTCGGGATCCCCGGCGAGCTTGAGCTGGGCGGCAAGGGCGTTTCCACCTGCGGTGTCTGCGACGGCGCCTTCTTCAAGGGCGAGAATGTCGCGGTCATCGGCGGTGGCGATTCGGCGATGGAGGATTCGATCTTCATCTCGAAGTTCGCCGACGACCTGTCGGTCGTCCACCGGCGAGACGAGTTCCGCGCCTCGAAGATCATGGAGGAGCGGGCTCGCGACCGCGACAACATCACCTTCAAGACCCCGTATGTCCCGGAGGAGTTCGTGGCCGGAGACGACGGCAAGCTTGCCAAGATCCGCCTCCGTCAGGCCGAGACGGGGGAGACCGAGGAGCTCGAGGTGGGCGGCGCGTTCGTCGCGATCGGGCACACCCCCCGCTCCGAGCTCGTAGGCGGCCAAGTGGAAACCGATGACGGTGGCTACGTGATCACCCAGGAAGGCTCCACGCGGACCAACCTGGCGGGTGTCTTCGCGGTCGGTGATCTGGTGGACCACACCTACCGGCAGGCGGTCACCGCCGCCGGCACGGGCACCATGGGCGCCCTCGATGCGGAGTGGTACCTGCGCGACGTCCCGCCATCGCCGGAGGCCCACTGGGCCGGCACGGCCGGCGAGGCGCAGCCGGAAGCCGCCGACGCCGAAGAGCGCGCCGAGGTGAGCGCGAGCTAGCCGGCCGCCCAGGCGGCGTGGCTACGCTGACGTTATGGGGCAAGTAGGGCGGCCCGGGCCTTTTGTCGTGATGATGGATGGATTCCCGCCCCTATAGGGCGAGAAATCCATCCATCGCCGGCTTTCGCCGCCCGAGCACCCTCCACCCGGCTCCATGCCGGTGGCGCGTCGTGCCGGACTCGAAACGCAACGCCCGCCCGGCTGCCGACTCTCTAGAGTTGACCCCGGTCCCGAAGTCGAGAAGGAGTGCGCACGATGGCTGTCGCCGAGATTCCCAAGGTCAAGATCGAGAAGATCGGGCTGAAGCCGTTTCACGAGTTCGATCAGGCCAATGCGACCTGGCCTCGTGGGGACCGGCCCGCGGCGATCCGAGAGGCGGCCGCCGAGTTCCGAGCCCGCTTCGCCACGCCCGAGAACCGGGTTCGCGGCATCCGGACGATCGACATCGCATCCGCCGGCTATCCGCTGAAGTTCGCGTTCGGGGGTGCCGCGAAGGGGCCGAACCCGTTCATCAACATCATCAACCGGCTTCAGGTGGTCCAGTTCGAAGACTTCGACGGCCAGCTCAGGACGCTCGCCTACGAGCCGACCGTGCCGGAGGGGCCCGCCGAGGCGCCCTACTACGCGCAGCAGATCGAGAAGCTCGGCGACTTCCTCTCCTACAAGGTCCTGGCGACGATCTGGAACCACCCCGACGAGGCGCTGCTCAAGGTGGGCCTGCGTCCGGAGGACGTCGACTACGTCAGCTTCGATCACCTGCACGTGCAGGATCTGCGCTTCGTGCTCGGCACCCGCGAGCCGATCCCGGGTGAGGGCGCCCCGCGCCCGCCGCTGTTCCCGAACGCGAAGCTGATCGCGCAGCGCAAGGAGTGGGACACGTTCGCGTCCCTCCACCCGATGCAATGGGCCTGGTACGTCGAGGACGGCGTCAAGGACCTGATCACCGACAACGTCGTGCTCGTCGACGGCGACGTCGAGCTCGGCAGGGGCGTGGCGCTGGTGTGGACCCCGGGCCACACGGACGGCAACCACTCGCTCTGCGTCAACACCGATGACGGCGTGTGGGTGTCGTCCGAGAATGGCGTCGCGGCCGACTCGTGGCACCCGCATCTCTCGAAGATCCCCGGTGTCCGCCGCACCGCCGAGTTCTTCGGGCGCGAGGTGATCCTCAACTCCAACACCCTCGAGGACTCGATCGACCAGTACGACTCGATGGTCAAGGAGAAGGCCCTCGCCGATCCCAATCGCAACGACCCCCGCTACCTGAACGTCTTCCCCTCATCTGAGATGGCGAGCTGGAAGCGGCAGTGGCCGGCGGTCCCGACGTTCGTCTACGGAGGCATCAACGCCGGCGCCATCGGGCGCCCCCAGGGCTCCAATGGCGCCGGGTAGAGAAAATGGGATAGGCAGCTAGCCTCGGCGACGTGGATCGTCGCTCGTGGCTCTGGCTCCTGCTCCTCGCGTCGATCTGGGGAGCGAGCTACATGTTCATCAAGATCGGGCTGCGCGACCTGTCCGCGCCGATGATCGCCTGCGCTCGGATCGGGCTTGCGGCGCTGGTCCTGGTGCCCCTCGCCGTCTCGCAGCGAGCGATGGGGGCGATCAGGGGCAGGATCGGGACGATCACGCTTCTCGCCGTCGTGCAGGTCGCGGGGCCGTTCCTCCTGATCGCGCTGGGCGAGCAGGAGATCCCGTCGGCCCTGGCCGGGATCCTGGTCGCCACCGCACCGATCTTCACCGCGGTGCTCGCGATCTGGGTCGACCACGAGGAGCGCTCCGAGGGCGCGCGGCTGCTGGGCATCGTCCTGGGAATCGCCGGGGTGGTCGCGCTGTTCGGCGTCGACCTGAGCGATTCGGGTGCGGCGGTGCTCGGAGGTCTCGCGGTGGTGCTCGCCGGGCTCGGCTACGCGGTCGGCGGTTTCATGGTCAAGCACCGATTCGCCACCGCCGAACCGATTGGCGTGGCGGCCGGCGTGATGGTCGCGAGCACGATCCTGCTCCTTCCCGCGGCGGTGATCACGGCGCCGGCCTCGGCGCCTGCCGCGGGCCCGGTGGCGGCCGTCGCCGGTCTCGGGGTCGTGGGCACCGGGGTCGCTTTCGCGATCTTTTACACGCTGATCAGGCGGGTTGGCCCCGCGCGATCGTTCATCGTCGCTTATCTCGCCCCGGCATTCGCCGTCGTCTACGGCGCCCTGCTCCTCGACGAGCGCATCACAGCCTCGACCGTGGGGGGGCTCGTGTTGATCCTGGCCGGCTCCTACCTGGCCATCGAGGGTTTCGGGTGGCGGCGCGGGGATGAGGCGCCCGCGCCGTCCCCTACGACCGATCCTCAGGCGCTCGCGGTGCGGCGCAGCAGCGGCGAAACACGGTAACGCTCCTCCCCGAGGGAGCGGTGCAGGTCGTCGAGGATGCCCACGACCCGCTCGAGGCCGATCGCCTCCCCCCACTCGAAGGGACCGCGCGTCCAGTTGAAGCCGAGCCGCATGGCGGTGTCGCAGTCCTCGCGGCTCGCGATCCCCTGGCCGACGGCGAAGTGGGCCTCGTTGACGATCTGGGCGAGGATGCGCCCCAGCACGAGTCCGGGAGCGTCGCCGACCCATTCCACATGCTTGCCGGCGGAGCGAAAGTAGCGCTCCGCGGCCTCCGCGTCGCCGCGGCTCACTCCCGGATCCCGGGCGATCTCGACGAGGCTTGCCTGTTCCAGGTCGGGCAGTGCCAGGTGCCGTAGCGAGTGCTCGAGCCCCGGATCCCGGGTCCAGTCCGGATCGAGCTCGGGCGGCGAGGGATCATCCGGGCGATGGCGACCACCGCGGTAGTCGTAATAGCCGCGCCCGGACTTCCTGCCGTGGCGTCCCGCGGAGACCGCGCGCGCCTGGATCGGGTGCGGTTGCCACCTCGGCTCGTGAAAGCTCTGCTCCCAGAACGACTTCGCGACCTCGAAGTTCACGTCCACGCCCACCAGGTCCATGAGCTCGAAGGGGCCCATGCGAAAGCCCCCGCCGAGCCTGACGATGCGGTCGATCTGGTCGTGGGGCGCCACCCGCTCGCCCAGCAGGCGAAGCGCCTCGAGGGTGAACGGCCGCGCGAGGCGGTTGGCGACGAAGCCGATGGCGTCGGCGGCCCGGATCGGCTCCCGGCGCATCCGGCGGGCGACCTCGGTGGCAGCATCGAGGGTGGCGGACGAGGTCTCGTCGCCCGCGACGATCTCCACGAGCCGCATGAGCGGAGGGGGATTGAAGAAGTGCATGCCGCAGACCCGCTCGGGCCGTTCGACGCCGGCGGCGATCGCGGTCACCGACAGCGATGACGTGTTGGTGGCGAGGATGGCCTCGGTCCCGCAGACCGCCGCCAGGCCGGTGAACAGATCGCGCTTCAGGCCGAGGTCCTCCGGGGCCGCCTCGACCGCGAGCCGGCACTCGCCGAGCTCCTCCAGATCCTCGGCCAGGTGAAGCCTGGCCCGCGCCGCGTCGGCATCCCGCTCACTCCACATGCCCTTCGCGGCCCCCTTGGACAGGCCCTCGGCGACCCGCTCGCTTCCGCCTTCCAGCGCACCGGGCACGGGATCGTGGAGCCAGGTCTCCAATCCCCCCACGCAGGCGAGCTGCGCGATGCCGGCGCCCATTGTGCCGGCGCCGAGCACTCCGACGCGCTCGACGCTCAGCGCGCTTCTCCCTGGTCTGCCTCGCCGTCCCAGTAGCCGACCCCGTCGTCGACGCGGAAGATCGCGCGCACGCCGGTGGCCGGCGTGCCCGGTGCCTGCTGGCGCGCCATCACCTTTCCGGAGTCCGGGTAGACGGCGACCTCCGGCTCTTGGGGCAGATGCTGTTTCGGGTGGCAGCTCGTAGTGGCTGGTGCCCAGGCGCCCCGCGCCCGCCTGCTCGCCCAGCCGAGCGCCCCGTCCCACGTATCCGGCGGCCCTTCGACGGACTCGAGATCGCGCTCGAAAGGCGTTGGCCCACCGTCATCGCCCCTTGAAGTCCGGCTGGCGCTTCTCCAGGAAGGCATCCATGCCCTCGATCCGATCCTCGGTCGCCATGGCGATCTCGTACAGGCGACGCTCGTGCTCCAGGCCGCCCGCGAGCCCCGTCTCGTCGGCGGCGAGCACGGCCTGCTTCGCGAGGCGGACTGCGATCGGCGGCCGCCTGGCGATTCGCTGCGCGAGCTCCATCGCCCGGTCCAGCCAGTCCTGCTTGCTCGCGACCTCGTTCACCAGTCCCAGGCGCTCGCCTTCCCGCGCGTCGATGCGGCGGCCGGTCAGCACCAGCTCCATCGCCCGCTGCTTGCCCACGATGCGGGCCAGGCGCTGCGTGCCGCCGCCGCCGGGGATGATCCCGAGCGTGATCTCCGGCTGGCCGAATTCGGCCGACTCCGACGCGACGATCAGGTCGCACAGCAGTGCCAGCTCGCAGCCGCCGCCGAGCGCGAACCCCGAGACCGCGGCGAGGAGCGGCGTCTTGCAGGACGCGAGGCGGCGCCAGAACGACGCCGCCGGGTGGCGGAGCGATTCCTCGAAGGTCCGGTCCCGCAGGGCCCGGATGTCGGCGCCGGAGGCGAACCCGTCGTCGCCGCCGGCGACCACCACGCAGCGGACCTCGGGGTCCGCGTCGAAGCCCTCGACCGCTGTGGCCAGCTCCTCCATCAGCTCCGGCGAGAGGGCGTTTCGGGCCTCGGGCCGGTTGAGCCTGCAGAGTGCGACGTGCCCGTCGCGGCTGCTCTCGACGAGCCCGCTCACCGATCCGCGCGAACCGGAGTCATCGCGTCGATGCCGGTCGCCGCGCGCCCGATGATGAGCTTGTGGATCTGTGAGGTCCCCTCATACAGGGTGGTGACCCGGGCATCCCGCAGGTAGCGCTCGACCGGATAGTCGTCGACGTAGCCCGAGCCGCCGTGGACCTGGATGGCCAGATTGGCGCACTCGACCGCCGCCTCGGTGGCATAGAGCTTCGCGATCGACGTCTCCGGGGTGTTCGGCTTGCCCTCGTCCTTCAGGATCCCGGCGCGCCGCACCAAGAGCCGCGCCGCGTCCCGCCGCAGGATCATCTCGGCGATCATCTCCTGGACGAGCTGGAAGCTCGCGATGGGGACGCCGAACTGCTCGCGGTCTTTCGCGTAGTCGACCGACGCCTGCACGCACCCCTCGCAGATGCCGACGCAGCCGGCGGCGACCGAGTAGCGACCGGCCTCGAGCGCGGTCATCGCGATCTTGAACCCGTCGCCCACCTCGCCGAGCAGGGCATCGTCGGAGACCTCCGCGTCGTCCAGCCCCAGCGAGGCGGTGTCGGAGGCCCGCAGGCCGAGCTTGCCGTGGATCTCCTGCGAGGAGAATCCCTCGGACTCGGTGGGCACCAGGAAGCAAGCGATTCCCCGGTGGCGATCGTCGGGGTTCGTCTGGGCGAAGATCAGCGCGACCTCGGCGACGTTGCCGAGCGAGATCCACATCTTCTGCCCGGTGATCCGCCAGCCGCCGTCCACCTTGACGGCGCGGGTGCGCATCGACGAGGGATCCGAGCCCGCGTCGGGCTCCGTGAGCCCGAAGCAGCCGAATGCCTCGCCGGCGCACAGGCGCGGCAGCCACCGTTCCTTCTGGTCCTCGGAGCCCCAGCGTTCGATCGCACCGCACACCAGCGAGGTCTGCACCGAGACCACGGTGCGCGCGGACGAGTCGCCGCGGCCGATCTCCTCCACGATCAGCCCGTAGCTGACGTAGTCGAGGTCCTGGCCGCCGTACTCCTCGGCGACCGTCGACCCCAGATAACCCATGTCGCCGAGTCGCCGCGCCAGCTCGATGTCGAAGCGCGCCTCGCGATCGTTGTCGCGCGCCCGCGGGATGATCTCGTTGTCGGCGAAGTCACGCGCCGTCTCGGCGATCAGCCGCTGCTCGTCGGTGAGGTCGAGGTCCACGGGCCGGAGATTACGCGGCGGCGATCGTTTCGGAAAGCGAGCGCTGGAAGGCCTCGGCGGCCTCCGATGTCCGCGGACCCGGGACCGCAAGCTCCTCGCCGTCGATCGCCGCCACCGGCTGCACCTCGCGCACGGTCGACGCGAGGAACGCCTCGTGCGTGCCCAGCAGGTCGTTCACGTGGAACTCGCCCTCGTCCACGTGCAGCGCCCGGACGATGTGCGCCCGGGTGATCGACTCCAGGATCCCCGCTCCGAGCGAGGGTGTTCGCAGGCCACCCTCGGGCGAGACCCAGAAGATCGTCGAGGTCGGCGCCTCCAGGACGATGCCGTCGGGTCGCACCAGCAGCGCCTCGTCGGCCCCCCGCCCCTGGGCGGTCCGCGTCGCCTGCATGTTGGCCGCGTAGGAGAGCGACTTGACGCCGGTGAGGATGACCGTGGGCGAGTAGGCCACCGTCGCCAGCCGTACCGATGCGCCCTTGTCCGGCAGGTTCTCGATCAGCAGGATCCGGCGCCCGCCCCGGGTGAGCACGATCCGAAGCTGGGCGTCGCCGGGCCCGAACCTCTCCAGCAGCCGGTCGAGCTCGCTCTCCAGGGCCTGGCGCTCCACCGGCAGCTCGATCGCCGCCGCCGAGCGCTCCAGCCGATCGAGGTGGGGGCCGAGGGCGAAGGGGTGCCCCTCGTACAGGCGGATGACTTCGAAGACGCCGTCCCCTCGGTACAGCCCGTCGTCGGGCAGGGGGATCGTCGCCTCGGGAGTGGGGGAGATGCGTCCGTCGACGCTCGCGAGCTCCTGAATGGCCATCACGAGGCGAGGCTATATGAGACGGGATTTTCCCCGCGCCTCGAAATCAGGCGGCCGGGTTCTCGACCAGCGTCGCCACGCCCTGTCCCACGCCCACGCACAGCGCGGCGATGCCGAAGCGAGCCCTGCGGTGGCGCAGCTCCCAGGCGAGCGTCGTCATCAGACGCGCCCCGGAGCAGCCGAGCGGGTGACCGAGGGCGATCGCACCGCCGTTCACGTTGAGGCGCTCCTCCTCGACCCCGAGCTCCCCGATGCATGCCAGCACCTGGGAGGCGAAGGCCTCGTTGATCTCCACCAGGTCGACGTGGTCGAGGGACATGTCCGCCGCGTCGACGGCCCGCCGGATCGCCGGTATGGGCCCGACGCCCATGTATGCAGGGTCGACGCCCGCGACCCCGATCGACACGATGCGTGCCAGTGGCTCGGCGCCCATCGCCTCGGCGCGCTTGCCCGATGCCAGCACCAGGCAGGCGGCGCCGTCATTGAGCGTGGAGGCGTTGCCCGCGGTGACCGTGCCGCCCTCCCGGAACGCCGGGCGCAGGCCGCCGAGCTTCTCCAGGGACGTGTCCGCCCGCGGCCCCTCGTCGACGTCGACCAGCTTCGGCTCTCCGCGACCGCTCGGCGGGGCCTCGATGGGGAGCAGCTCGTCGGCGAAGCGGCCCTCGCGCGTCGCCGCGACGGCGCGCATGTGGCTCTGGAGCGCGAAGCGGTCCTGCTCGTCACGGGAGACGCGATAGCGCTCGGCGACGTTCTCGCCCGTCTCGCCCATCGATTCGGTCGAGTAGCGCTCGGCCATCCGCGGGTTGATGAGCCGCCATCCGAGCGCCGTGTCATGCATGGTCTGCGGCCCCCGGGGAAGGCCGGCCTCCGGCTTCAGGACCACCCAGGGCGCGCGGCTCATGGACTCGGCCCCGCCGGCCAGGTACAGGTCTCCCTCGCCGAGGCGCAGGGCGCGGGAAGCCTGGTTGACGGCCTCCAGGCCGGAGGCGCAGAGGCGGTTGACGGTGACGCCCGGCACCTCGACCGGCAGGCCCGCCAGAAGCGACGCCATGCGCCCGGCGTCCCGATTGTCCTCGCCGGACTGGTTCGCCGCGCCCCAGTAGACGTCGGCGACGGCCCCGGGGTCAAGGCCCGTCCGCTCGACCGCCGCCGCGACCGTGTGCGCGGCCATGTCGTCGGGCCGCACGCCCGCCAGCACGCCCCGGTACCGGCCCATGGGCGTGCGCACGGCGTCGACGATGAACGCGTCACTCATCTGGATGAGGGGCTTTCACCCGAAACAGGCTGGTGCCCGTTGCAGGTTCATGCGAGTGGGGGAGCGTCAGCCTCCAAAGCAGGCCGGTGGCGTTACTGTCTTCCGGGAGTCGTTTCATGGACTTCATTCTCCTAACCCTGGGAGCGATTGCGCTGATCGTCGGTGTGCTCGTCCTGCTGGCTCGTGCCTACCCCGGCAGCGGCGCCGACCTCGTGGACTGGAAGCCCACTCGCTCCTACGAGGACGAGGCCCGGCTGGAGGGCGAGGACATCCAGCAGATGATCGAGGCGCAGAACGTTATGCGAAGGCGACGCGGCAAGCCGGAGCTCACCCGGTCCGATGCCTCACGCATGGCTCGGGAGGATCAGGAGATCCGCGAGCGCCAGCGCGCCTCGTACGACGACCGGCTCGACGAGCTCGAGGACGAGCTCGGGGTCTGACGCCCGGCGCCGGGAACGCGGTGGCGTGGCGCGCGCGCTGATCGTGGGTTGCGGCTGTCGCGGCCGGGCGCTCGGGCGACGCCTCGTGGACGCGGGATGGCGGGCGCGCGGGACGACTCGCGATCCGGAGAACGAAGACGACATCCTCGATGCGGGCCTGGCTGCGGCGGTGGCGGATCCCGATCGGGTCGGCACGGTGCTCGAGCACGTCGGCGACGTGACGCTGGTCTTCTGGCTGCTCGGCTCCGCGACCGGCGACGGCGATGCGGTTGCCGCGCTGCACGGCCCAAGGTTGGAGCGGCTCATGGAGGAGGTCGTCGACACGCCGGTGCGGGGCGTCGTCTACGAGGCGGCCGGAGCCGTAGCCCGCGAGTTGCTCGAGGGCGGCGCCGCCATCGTCGCGACCGCATCCGAGCGCTGGCGGATCCCGGTCGAGATCGTCCAGGCGGATCCCGCGGATCGGGACCGGTGGCTGGACGCGATGGTTGGCGCCGCGGAGCGGCTGACCGGCGCGGGACGATCCCGCCACGGGCCGTGATCGCTACTGGATGGGCTTCGGCTGGATCTGCTTGGCGCCGGGCTTCGACCATGGCGCCGAGTTGGGGACGTCCTTGCCCACCGACTTGTCGAGGCTGCCGACGAGGATGAAGCCGCCGACCACAAGCGCGGCCACCACGGCGAGGAAGGCTCCGTAGAGCGCGAGCTGCCTGGCGGTGCTCGGGCCGTGGCCCTCTCCCACGACAGCCCGGCGCTTGTCCTTGCCCATGGCGTCGACCTCGGACTGCTCGTGGCGTGCCAGGCGCTCCTCCACCGGCTCGCGCTCGATGACCGTGTTCGGCCCCAACGAGGGCGCCGAGATCTTCTGCTCGGAACGACTCGCGCCCGCTCCCGACGGGCGCTCGGACTCGTTCCTCGCCCCCTCGCCGTCCGGGGCTCGCTCGTTGCGCCGGCCTTCGCCGGCGCCGTCGTGCTCGCCGCCGCCGCTCTCGCGCGGCTCCGCGCGGCTGCCGCTCTTGGCCTCCTCCACCATCCCTGGCGTACACCTAAGCACAAGCCCACGCCGTTCGCCACCCTCAACCGTGCGCGAATCCCGGGCGCTCAGACCCCGTCTCACCGCATCCGGGAAGCCAATTACCCTAAACTCCGATAGGGATTTGGGCAAATCGGGACGGAGGTACATGAGGTGGCCGACTACGCGAAGGACGTTCTGGTGGAGACCGACTGGTTGGCCGGGCACCTCGACGACGACCGGATCCGGATAGTCGAGGTCGACGAGAATCCCGCGCTCTACGCCGAGGCGCACATCCCCGGCGCGATCGGCTTCGACTGGAAGCACGACCTCCAGGACCAGGTGAAGCGTGACTTCCTCTCGGCGGAGGACTTCGGCCGGCTGATGGGGAGCCGCGGAATCTCGAACGATCACACCGTCGTCCTCTACGGGGATCGCAACAACTGGTTCGCGGCCTACACGTACTGGTACTTCCTCTACTACGGCCACGACAAGGTCAAGCTGGTGAACGGACCGCGCGAGAAGTGGATCTCGGAGGGCCGCGAGACGACCACCGATGTGCCCAGCCATCCGGAGGCGACCTTCGAGGCCAAGGCACCCGACGAGTCGATTCGGGCGCGGCGTCAGGAGGTGCAGGACGCCCTCGGGGGCGACGTTCGCCTGGTCGACGTCCGCAGCCCCCAGGAGTACTCCGGCGAGCTGATCGCGATGGCGGGCTACGAGCAGGAGGGCGCCCAGCGCTCCGGCCACATCCCGAGCGCGATCTCGGTCCCGTGGGCGCAGGCGGTCAACGAGGACGGCACCTTCAGGTCGGCCGACGAGCTCCGCGAGCTCTACACGTCGAAGGGCGTGATCTCGAACGGCGGCAACCCGGTCATCGCCTACTGCAGGATCGGCGAGCGTTCGGCGCACACCTGGTTCGTCCTCCACGAGCTACTGGGGTCCGATGACGTCGTGAACTACGACGGCTCGTGGACGGAGTGGGGGAACCTGGTGGACGTCCCGATCGAGAAGGACGTCTAGGGCTCCACGCGTTTTCGCGACGCAGACGCACGTCGGGCAGCAAGGGGAGCGCTCGAGGCCAAAGCGGCCCCGCTCCAGGCCAGACGGTCCCGTGTGTTGCCTTTCGCAATGCGAAAGCGGATGTTCACAAGCGGCGCCTCTCGGCCGAGCCAGGGTCCTACTTGCCCAAGTTCGCCGGCGCCTGCAGCCGCTCCAACAGGTCCGACAGGATCCGCGCCGTCGCCCCCCAGATCATGTGCTCGCCCACCTCGTAGGTGGGGGTGCGGATCGGGATCCCGCGGCGGATCAGCCGGCGCATCGCGAACCCCTCGCGCAGCTCGTCCAGGGTGAACTCGAGGACCGCGGCGACCTCGCCCGGGTTCGGCTTGAAGCCAAGGCCCTCCGGGATCGTCCCCACGAACGGGTGCACCTTGTAGCCGGTGACGAACGTGCCGACCGGGGGCAGGGCTCCGGCGACCTCGACCTGGGCCGGACCGAGGCCGATCTCCTCCTCCGCCTCCCGAAGGGCCGTGTTGACGAGCCGCTCGTCGGGTCCTTCCTGGCGCCCGCCCGGAAAGGAGATCTCGCCCGGATGGCGCCGCAGGTCCAGGCGGCGCTCGGTGAACACCAGGCCGGGCCGCTGGGGGTGGCCGAACATGGGCAGCAGCACGGCCGCATCGGTCCCGCCGGGGGCGTTCATCGCCTGGGCCTCCTCGGGGCTCAGCAGAGCGCGGGCGAGGGAGTCGGAGCTCACTACCACTAGATGATCACCGGCACCGAGCCGCCGTCCACGCTCCAGGCCGCGCCGGCGACGTAGGACGCTCGCTCCGAGCAGAGGAAGGCGATGGCGTCCGCGATCTCGGCGACCTCAGCCAGACGGCCGATCGGTCGCCCGGCGCCCGTCGCCTCCAGCGCCTCCGAGCGCGATCCGTGCCCTCCCGCCTCCGTGGCCTGGTCGAGCAGCCCGCCGGGCGCCATCCACAGCTCGCTCTTCGCCGGCCCCGGGCAGATCGCGTTGACGAGCACGCCGCGCCTCGCGTAGGCATCGGCGAACACCCGCGAGAGCGAGAGCTCGGCCGCCTTCGCCACCGAGTACTCGGGCGTTGCGGGAGTGGGGCGCTTTCCGGCGCTGGAGGAGACATTGACGACTCGCCCCCAGCCCCGTTCGACCATCCGCGGGATGGTCGCGCGCATCGCGCGCAGTGGAGCCATGACGTTGAGCTCCCAGGCCTCCTGCCAGTCGGCGTCCGTGGTCTCTTCCAGGGAATGCCGCCGGGCCGTCCCGGCGTTGTTGACGAGGACTTCGAGCGGGCCGAATCGCTCGCCGGCGGTGGCCGCTATGCGATCCCCGGCGTCGGAATCCGTCACGTCCAGCGCGAGCCCCTCGGCCGCACCCCCGGCGCTGGAGCACTGACCAACCGCCTCCTTCAGCGAGTCCTCCGACCGCGCGACGAGGATGACGCTCGCGCCCTCCCGGCACAGCCGTTCGGCGACCGCCAGCCCGATGCCGCGGCTGGCGCCGGTGACCGCGCACGACCTGCCCCCCAGCCCCAGATCCATCAGCCCTCGAGTGGAGGCGTCACCCGACCAGCTCGACGCGGTCGGTGATGGTTACCTCGCGCTCGTGGGACAGCAGGCGATGGACCGGGCACTTGCCCGCGATCGTCCTCAGCCGATCCACCTGGTCCTCCGTCAGGTCGGCCGGGATGCGCAGGGTGAGCTCGAATGATCGTGGCACCATGGCATCGCCGTACTGCATCTCGACCTCGGCCACCACTTCGCCCAGGTCCCAGCCCTTGCGCCCAGCGTACATCTCGACCGTGATCGAGGCGCACGCCGCCAGTGCCGCGGCGACCGTGCGGGTGGGGGATGGCCCTTCGTTGGTGCCGCCGGCCTCCTCGGGCTCGTCGACGACGATCCGGTGTCCACCCTGGATCTCGACCTCGTGCACGAACCCCTGGCGGCGCCGGGCGGTGACCTTAACCATGCTTGCCTCCGGCATCCCGGCCCTCGAAGAGCTCTGGATCGTCCACGTCGGCAAACCTCGCCATCGCGAAGACGAGGTCCGACGCCCGGTTCAGGTAGCGGAGGACGGCGTCGGAGGCGAGGTTGCCGCTCTCCTTCAGCGCGACCACCCGCCGCTCGGCACCCCGGATCACCGTCCTCGCGACGTCGAGCTGGGCCGAGAGCGTCGTCCCACCCGAGATCACGAACTTGGGCGGCAGGTCCACGCGGTCCATGTAGCGGTCGATGACGGGCTCCAGGGCATCCACCATGGCGTCGTCGATCCGGCTGATGCCCTCCTGCAGTCGCCCCTCCGCGTCGGGAGTGGTCGCGAGCTCGGCGCCCGCCACGAACAGCTCGCCCTGCAGTCGCAGGATGTCCGCGGCGAGCTCCCTGTCGCCGGGCGCGCAGAGCGACCGCGCGACGCCGAGCGCCGCGCCCGCCTCGTCGATCGATCCGTAGGCCTCGGTGCGCGCATCGGTCTTGGCAACCCTGCCGCCGTACCAGAGCGAGGTCGTGCCGTCGTCACCCTTGCGCGTGTAGATGCGCGTCACGTGTCCTTGACCCTACTCCGCCATGTGCTAGCTCAGCGGATTGAAGGCGATGCCGGTGAGGAGCTTGGGGAAGAAGAACGTCGACTTCGGCGGCATCGTCTCGCCCGCCTCCGCCACCTGGCGAACCTGGGGGACGGGCGTGGAGCGAAGCAGGAACGCGACCTCGAAGTCGCCCGCGGCCAGCCGCGCCTGCGCCTCGTCGAGACCCTTCGCATAGCCGATCCCCCGCTTGGCGGCGATGTCCTCGTCGCTCATCCCGAGGGAGCCCTTCAGGATCAGCTCCTCGAGGATGACGGCGTCGAGGCGTCGGTAGGCGGCCGATCGGTCCGGGAGGGCTGCGTCGATCGCGGCGGTGTCGCGCAGCCGCAGCCGCAGGCGGCGGTCGCCATCCATGAACCCGAAGACGCCCGCGCCCTCGGCTCCCGCGGGGTCGACCTGGTCCTCGCCGGCGTCCTCGGGGTCGAAGTGCTCGCTGATCCCTCGCTCAAGGCGCTCCCGATCGAAGCCGGCGAGGAGCCGATGCGTGCCGAAGATCGTCAGGCCTGGGTCCTCCAGCGAGACCAGGCACATGAGCGTGTAGCGGTGCGGCCCGTCGCCGCCGATCTCGTCCGCGTAGATGCGGGCGGTCTCGTACCGGTGGTGCCCGTCGGCGATCAGGAGCTCCGCCTCGGCGAGACCATCCGCGACGGCCTCGTGAACGGCCTGGTCGCCGATGCGCCAGACGCGATGGATCGTGTCCTGGTCGTCGGTCACCTGGGCCCAGGGATCGCCGGCGAGGTGGGGGCCGATCGCGTCCCACACGCTCCCCGGGTGCAAAGCGAAGATCGGCGACATGTTGTGCCTGGTCGCGCGCGTGAGGCGCAGGCGGTCCTCCTTCGGGCCGGGCTGCGTGCGTTCGTGGGGGCGGACCAGCCCGGGCCCGTATTCGGTGATCCGCACCCGCGAGAGGAACCCCCGGCGGGTTCGGCGGCCACCGTCCGGGGTGGAGTAGTCCTGCGTGAGCGCCCAGATCGCGGGATCTCGATCGGCTGTGATGACGCCGCCCAGCGTCCAGGCCTCGAGCGTCTCCGCGGCGTGCTCATACGGATCGCCGCCACCCGGCGCCTCGGGCAGGTCGATCTCGACGACGTTGAACGAGGAGCGCCTCAGGAGCTCCGCCCTGCCGGCGGCGTCGATCACGTCGTACGGGGGTGCCGTAACGTCCGCCAGCGATGGCACGGCGGACAGGTTGTAGTGAAGGGCTTTGAGCGGCTTGACCTCGGCCATCGGCCGGCAACCCTAGCGGCCCGGAATCGCCCCCCGGCGCGGCGCTCGGGAACCGGCGCCTTCGGTCGAGTGGGTACCCAGCATTCCGCGAGTGACGGCCCGCCGCGAGCCGTTCATCTCCCCGGCCACGGCGGGCGGGCACTACGCGCTGCTCGGGGATGACCTGCCGCCCGCGCCCGCGCCCGTGTTCGGCGCGGTCAGTAGGCAGCCCGCACCCGGGCTTGTCACAGTAAGGGGGAGTGGCAGGCCTTTTCGGGGAGACGACGCGGGACTCGCGCGCCATGTCGTGGCGCCGGTGGACGACCGGTTTCGCCGCGGCGACGGTCGTGCTCATCGCGGCGGCATGGGCGGTCGACGTCGGCCGCGCGCCGGCGAAGCCGCGGCCGCCCAAGGCGGTGCCGGCCTGGTACATGACCGCCACGACCCCCGCCGACCTCGCTCGCCAGGCGAAGCACAGCGCGTGCGTGTTCGCCAAGCGCCAGCCGAAGGCCTCGCGTCTGATGCTGTTCGACTTCGGGGCGGCCCGGAAGTATCCCGACGGCACCTTCGGCGCCTCGCTCCGCAAGATCCGGCGCTTTCGCAACGGTGCGATCCTCGAGGCGCTCGAGAAGGCCGCCAAGAAATACCACCGGTGCCATCGCCGTGGCTCGGCGGCCATCGCGTACGGCAACACGAACTCGATGCCCGGCTACATGAGCAAGGCGGATGCTCACGAGGCCGGCGTGAGGCAGGCGCTGACGGTCAAGCACCTGCGAGCGTTCCAGCACGGCCGTCACTACAGGCACGAGTCCGCTGCGGCCGCGGGTGACATCGAGCCCGGATGGGCCTTCCCCGGCGTCAGCAAGGCGCTCGTGGCGGGCGGCAATCGGACCACCTACTACGACTTCGGCAACGCGGGGGGTTGCGCCGGACAGCCGGGCTCGCAGGGTTGCTACAACGACTGGGACCTCGGGGACCTCGGGGAGGTGTCCATGGGAGGGCGCTCGCTGCCGCTTCCGGAGATCTACCGTTCTTACGAGGCCGTCCAGTGGGCGAAGGTGCAGCGACGCTGGGACGGCCGGTACTTCTTCGCCGGCGTGACGGGGGCGCCCAACGAGCCGCTCTCTCCGGCCCAGGGTTGGAAGGAGCTGAAGCGAAGGGCCGATCACGTGCACCGAGAGCTCGTGAGCATCCGCAACAGCGGCTCGCGCTCGCGCGCCGCCAAGCGGCGGAGCAGGGTGGGGCGGAGGTCCGAGCCGGGAGAGGCGCTCGGAAGCCCGATGGCCGGGACCACGCCGGCGCATCTCGTCGTTGGTCCGGAGGGGTTCTTCTCGACGAGCCTCATCTATCCGCTCCACAACGAGTGGGTAGTGTCCGATCACCGGCGGTTCACGGCCGTCGACGCGGGCGCGGATCCCGTCGACCCGTCCACCGGCGTGCTCGGCGTATTCCACCAGAACTACGTTCAGGTCACCCAGACGCAGCGTCTGATCAGGGTGCCCGGGGCCGGCGCGATGGAACTGACCGGCCCGCGTCGCGGTGCGGCCCGCGCGGCGCCTCGCGACGACGCCACCGGCCTGCGCTTCACCAGCGAGAGCGGCATCACCGGGACGCTTGACCCCGCGGATGCGACGATCCAGCTCGACTCGGCCGCGGGAGGGTCACCGTGACCGTGGGGCGGCGCCATCTCGTCGCACTGGCGGTCTCGATCGCCGTCCTCGCGTTCTCCGCCGCAGCGCTCGCCTCGACCGGCTCGCTGACCTATGCCGGGTGCATCGCGAACAACGCGGCGGACGGGTGCGTCGCGCCCCGCCAGAACTCGCTTGGCAACAACGTGGGCTTGGCGGTGGGCCGGGACGGGAGTTCGGTCTACGTCGCGGCGCACGACGGCTTTCTCACGCGCCTGGCTCGCGACCCCACAGGGAGATTGACCTATGGAACCTGTGTCGCCGACGACGGGCGCCGCGGCTGCACTGACATCCCGCACGACTCGATCGACTCGGCGACCGGTGTGGCCGCCAGCCCGGACGGGCGCTCGGTCTACGTCACTTCCGGCCAGCACGCGAACGCCGTGACGAGGTTCAGGCTCGCCGACGACGGAAGGCTGGTCTACCGCTCGTGCATGGCGAACGGTGGTGCGCAGGCCGGAATCCGAGGGTGCGACAAGCCCCGGCGGAACTCCCTCGACTCCAACGAGGCGATCGCGGTCAGCCCCGACGGGCGCTCGGCGTACGTCGTCTCGTCCGACAGCAACTCCATCACCCGGTTCGATCTGAGCCCCTCGGGAGCGCTCACCTACCGGGGCTGCGTCGCCGACCGGGGCGCTCGGGGTTGCAAGAAGCCCCGGCACGACTCGCTCGGCGGCGCCTTCGACGTCGCGGTCAGCCCCGACGGGAGGTCGGTATACGTGGCCTCGCTGAGCGGTGACTCCATCACCCAATTCAACCGGCGCCGCAGTGGCGCCCTGGCGTATCGGGGCTGCCTCGCGAATGGGCGCGACCACGGCTGCCGCCGGCCGGGCCACAATTCGCTCGGAGGAGCGGACGCGCTGGCGGTGAGTCCCGACGGCGAGGCGGTTTACGTCGCCTCGCTGCGCGCCGGCTCGGTCGCGAGCTTCGAGCGCTCCGGGCGCGGCCGCCTCGAGCCCGCAGGCTGCATCGCGAACCGGGGCTCACACGGCTGCCGCAAGCCCGACCAGAACTCGCTCAGCGGCGCCGACGGGGTCGCCGTGAGCCCCGACGGCGGCTCGGTGTACGTGAGCGCGATGACCGGTCCGACGGTCAACGGCGGGGTCGGCGCGGTCACGAGCTTCAAGCGCCGGTCGAACGACTCGCTGCGTTCGGGGGAATGCTTTGCCGACGGCGGCAAGTACGACTGTCGGACCCCGGCGTTGGATTCCATCGGCTCGCCGGAGTCGATCGCCGTCAGCCCCGACGGACGCTCCGTATACGTCGGTGGCTACGGGCGCTCCCTCACGATCTTCGCGGGCGAGCAGGCGGCCCACTGATCGTCAGCCGGCGCGGAAGCGCCGCACCACCAGCGAACCTCGCGGCAGGATCCGCATCTCGTCGCTGGGGCGTGGGGACGCACGCTTCGCCTTGCCGGCGCAGACCACGTTGACGTACAGCGGGATCGGGTGACCATGCCGGGCGATGTCGCGTTGGACGCGCAGCGCGCCCGCCTTCCTCGTGCGGCAAGGGTCGCTGTAAGCGCTCGGCCCCTGCGTGCAGTTGAAGCCGTTCTGCTCCGTGAGCCGGCCGTGTGAGCTGGTGGCATCGCGCGCGATGCCCTTCGGTAACACGGACCTGCGGCTGTGAGCGAGGATCACGTCGGTGCCGACGAAGCTGGGGTAGGGGAGCGAGGAGATCGTGACCAGGTGCCTCGCACTCGCCTCGAGCACATCGCCCTTCTTCAGGTTGGTGACCCGCTGCGAGTAGACGACCCTCCGGCCGTTCTTGCCGCTGGGTGCGACCGGGACCGAGCGAGACCTTCTCTTCGCGGTTCGGTATCGCGTCGGGGCCGGCACGCGCTTGTGCAGCAGGATGGCATTCAGACGGCCCTTGTCCTGCCGCACGGTTCCGTTGGGGCGGTCGGCGCCGACCAGTACCACCTGCCCATGGCGGGCATGCGGGTGGTCGGCCTCGAGCACCAGGTTCAGGCGGCAGGCGCCGGGGCGGCAGGGGAGGCGATGCGGGTGGCGGATCCGGGTCGGCTTGGGCTCAAACACCAGGACGCAGTGGTGATTGCGGTTGGGCAGACTCTGGTGGCAGCGGAGGGAGCGCGTCTGGGCAATGGTCGTGGCGTGCTTGCCGCCGGTTGCCTGGCGCCGGCTGGCGAGGACGATCCGCGCGTCCTCGCGCGGGCTGAACCGGTACGGGCGGCCGATGCACCGTTCGACGCCGAGGTCGACGCACGTCGTCGTCACCTGGACCTCCGCGGTGGTCCGGAGGATGTCGTTGCGGTGCAGCGTCGGTATCTCGCGGGGACCGATTGACATCACGACCCGCGGCTTCTGCCACCTGCGACGTCCGATGGGCACGGTGTCGCGGATCTCGGAGTAGTCGCCGGTGGTCGCGAAGCGCACCGCTCCCCGCGGGGGCTTCGAGGCCCGGGCGGAGTGCGTTGCTCCACCGCTGGATGCCGCTCCGATCGCCAGGATGACGAGCATGGCGAGCGCGAGGGCCGCGAGGCGACCGGCGCTCGTTCCCCAGCCTTGCGCGTGCCCCACGGCGCGCAGTATAGGTGCGGCCCCCCGTGGCCCTAGTAGGGCTCTGAATCGGCCGCCTGAAGCTCGATCCAGACGTCGGCACCGCCGCGGCCGGGGTTGCTCGCCACCGCCTCGCCACCATGGGCCGTGGCGATCGCCTTGACGATCGCAAGTCCCAATCCCGCGCCGTCACCGGACCGCGCCGTGTCGGCGCGCCGGAAGCGCTCGAAGGCGTGCGGGAGGAACTCGGGCGGGAAGCCAGGCCCCTCGTCCCCGACGTGGATCTGCACTCGTCCGTTGTCGGCTCGCGACCACACGCGCACCGTCCCGGCGCCGTATCGAAGGGCGTTCTCCAGGAGGTTGCCGAGTGCCTGCTCCACCCGAAGGCGGTCCGCGTGGATGCGCGTACCCGACGCATCCTCGAACTCGAGCGAGCGTCGATCGCGTCCGGCCCGCTCGCTCATCCGGTCGCGCACGGCCTCGAACAGGTCGGCGACATCGAGGGGCTCACGCTTCAGGACAAGCTCGCCCTTGTCGGAGCGAGCGATGACGAGCAGAGCCTCGGCGAGCTGCGACAGCCGGTCCGCTTCCTCAATCGCCGAGGCGATGGCGGCTCGCAACTCCTCGCTTGTCGCTCCGTAGCGCAGGGCGAGCTCGAGCTCCGCACGGTGAGCGGCCAGCGGCGTGCGCAGCTCGTGGCTGGCGTCGTCCACGAACGCCCGCTCCCGCTCGATCGCGATCTCCAGGCGGTCGAGCATGCGGTTCAGCGTCTCACCAAGTCTCTGCAGCTCGTCGCGTGCGGGCGGGACCGGCAGCCGCTGCCGCGATCCCGAGGCCGACACGTCGGCGGCGCGGTGCCGCATGGCCTCCACGGGGCGCAGCGCGGCACCGACGGTCCAGTACGCCGCGAGGGACGCCAGGAGCAGCGCCACCGGGCCGCCGACCGCGAGCAGCGTCAGCAGGCTCGAAAGGGCATCGTCGCGCCTCTCCAGGGAGGCGCCGACGACCACGATGAGGGCTTGCCGCTCGAACTGAAACGGACGGGCGAGGAAACGCTCCGGTTGAGCTTCCGCGTCGGTCCGGAGACGCTCGATTGTGATCGGACCCCGGGCGGCGTCCCCGATCTCGTTGCCTCGCAGCACGGGATGGGCGCCGCGCTGGCGATCGGGGGCGAACAGCCGCCCCGACCGCGTGAGCACCTGGGCGAAGTCGTCGGATTTCGTGTCGAGCAGGCTGCGAGCCGCCTCGCCCAGGCCGGAGTCGGCGACGCGGACCTCGCCGATGAGCTGCTGGCTGCGGGACTCGAGGTCCTGGTCGATCAAGCGGTCGAGCTCCGACTGAAGGCGGAGGTAGAGGAACAGCCCGGTCGCGCACAACACGATGGCCATCACGGCCGCGAAGGCCAAGGTGACCCGGAGCTTGACCGGCAGCCGGCTCAGCTGCCGCCGTCCTCTCGCAGGCGGTAACCCGCTCCGCGAACTGTCTCCAGGCTCCTGATGTCGAAGGGCTGGTCGATCTTCCGGCGCAGGAGGCGGATGTAGGAGTCGACCACGTTCGAGCGGTTCTCGTAGTCGTAGTCCCACGCGTGTTCCAGCAGTTGGAATCGCGAGAGGACCTCGCCGGGTCGGCGCATGAATGTCTCCAGGAGGGAGAACTCCTTCGGGGAGAGGGCGATCTCGGCGTCGCCTCGCCAGACCCTGTGCCGGGCGGGGTCCAGGCGCAGGTTGCCCACACGGAGCTCCGCCGGCCGGACGACCGGGCCGCGCCGCACGAGGGCGCGCAGGCGGGCGAGCAGCTCGGCGTAGGAGAACGGCTTCGTGAGGTAGTCGTCGGCACCGCTGTCCAGGCCGGCGACGCGATCGCGGACGGCGTCGCGGGCGGTGAGCATGAGGATCGGCGCCCACACTCCCTCCTCCCGGAGCCGGCGGCAGACGTCAAAGCCGTCCTGGCCCGGCAGCATCACGTCGAGGACGATCGCGTCGTACTCGGTGGCGGCCGCCATCCAGAGCGCGTCCTCGCCGTTGGCGGTGACGTCCGCGGCCATCGCCTCCTTGCGGAGCCCCCGCTGAATCAGCGCGGCCATCTTGACGTGGTCTTCGACGATCAGGACGCGCATGGCGAATGCACCCTGGCGTCTAGCATCGCTCGGTCAGATGAAAGGAGGATGAATGAGATGATCGCCCACATTCATCGTCATTTCACGGCGGCGCCGTAAACCACCGTGGCAGAGGAAGGCCACGACGAAAGGCACGAGGATGAACGAACGCTGCAGACGCACCACGGGCGGGCGACTCGCCGCGGCGCTGTGCTTCGCGGCGCTCACCGCGGTGATTGCCGGATGCGGGTCGGGCGGCGAGACGACGTCCTCCGTTTCCTCGGCTCCGTCGTCCGCGATGGGCGGTGGACCCGGGGCTGCGTCCGCCTCCAGCCTCGCCCCGGTCCACGGATCCTATGCGCCGTCGATCGATCCGTCGAACTTCGTCTCCACGGTGGACAATCGGTACTTCCCGCTCGAGCCTGGGACGACCTTTCGTTACGAGGGCGTGGCGGAGGATGGCGCGACGCCCCAGACCGACGTCCAGGTGGTGACCCACCGGACCAGGCGCATCATGGGTGTTCGGGCGACGGTGGTCCAGGACACGGTGTCCCAGAACGGCCGGCAGGTGGAGCGAACCTTCGACTGGTACGCACAGGACAGGCAGGGAAATGTCTGGTACATGGGGGAGGACTCGCGTGAGAAGCACAACGGACGCTTCGTGCGAGCCGGCGATTCGTGGACGGCCGGCGTGGACGGGGCCGAGCCCGGGATCATCATGCCCGGCAACCCGCGGCCGGGCGATACGTACCGGCAGGAGTACTACCCGGGGCACGCTCTCGACCAAGCCCGCGTGCTGGGGAGCGGCGGTGCGGTGACGGTGCCGAACGGCTCATACGAGACGACGTTGCTGACGGACGAGACTGCACCCAAGCTCGACGCGGGCGTACATGAGCACAAGTACTACGTCGCCGGCGTCGGCGACGTCAAGGAGCAGACCGTGACCGGAAACCACGAGGAGATCAGGCTGGTCAGCGTGTCGCACTGACGAGCCGGGGCCGGATCCGACGGCAGTCGGGGCGGCCGGATTTGAACCGGCGACCCCCTGCTCCCAAAGCAGGTGCGCTACCAGGCTGCGCCACGCCCCGATGCGGCCGAGTCTAGACCCTGGTTCCGGGGCCGGCGGTGTCGTTTGCGCTGTACGGGGACGGGCACCCAGAGTGGGTATGGGAGGAATGAGGACCGGATGCCGGAGCTGATCGTCGGCCCGATGTTGCGCTTTCTGTCGGACTGTGAGGCGACGGTCTGGGTGGAGACCGACGCCTCGTGCGAGGTCGAGATCCTCGGCCGCTCCGCGAGGACGTTCGAGGTGTACGGCCACCACTACGCGATCGTCGTGATCGATGGCCTCGAGCCGGCCACCGCGTACGAGTACGAGGTCGTCCTCGACGGGGACGTGAAGTGGCCGGATCCCGACTCCGACCTTCCGCCGAGCCGGATCAGGACGTTCGACGACGACGGCCCGTTCGACATGTCGTTCGGCTCGTGCCGGGTCGCGCTCCCCCATGAGCCTCCGTACACGCGCTCCAAGGACGAGCACGAGCAGGGCAAGGAGACGGATGCGCTGCATGTCCTCGCCATGGAGATGGTTCGCAACCCAGAGGCTCGCTGGCCGCACCTCCTGCTGATGCTGGGCGACCAGGTCTACGCGGACGAGGGCGCGCCGAAGACGCGGGAGTTCATCCGCTCCCGTCGGGACACCTCGAAGCCACCCGGCGAGGAGGTGGCCGACTTCGAGGAGTACACGCGCCTCTACCGGGAGTCGTGGCGCGGGCCCAGCGTGCGCTGGCTCTTCTCAACGGTCTCCACGTCGATGACCATCGACGATCACGACGTGCGCGACGACTGGAACATCTCGCGTTCCTGGCTCGAGGAGATGCGGGCCGAGCCCTGGTGGCACGAGCGGATCGTGGGCGCGTACATGTCCTATTGGCTGTACCAGCATCTGGGCAACCTCTCTCCGCGTGAGCTGGAGGAGGAGTCGACCTTCCGCCGCGTGCGCGAAGCCGACGGCGATGCGGGGGACATCGTCCGCGAGTACGCCGTTCACGCGGACAGACATCGCAACGGCTCCCGCTGGAGCTTCCACCGCGATCTCGGCCGCAACCGGGTGATCATCATGGACTCGCGTGCGGGGCGGGTGCTCGACGAGGGCAAGCGGTCGATCATCGACGACCCGGAGTGGGATTGGATCCGCGACCAGGCTCAGGGCGATTTCGACAACCTGATCATCGCCACCTCGGACCCGTTCATCCTCGCCCACGGCATGCACTACGCGGAGGCGTGGAGCGAGCGGCTGTGCGATGGCGCATGGGGCCGGCTCGCGGCGAAGGCAGGCGAAAGGCTCCGGCGCGCCGTCGACCTCGACCACTGGGCGGCGTTCCACGTGTCGTTTCACCGGGTGGCGCGCCTCCTGCGCGAGGTGGGGACCGGTGAGCTCGGGAACGCGCCCGGATCGATCCTGCTCGTCTCGGGCGACGTGCATCACGCGTACCTGTGCGAGATCGGGTTCCCACGCGGCTCCGGCGTCGAGAGCCACATCTATCAGGCCGTCTGCTCGCCGTTTCGCAATCCGCTCGACCGCGGCGACCGCCGCAAGGCGCGGATGGCGTGGTCGCGCCCGGTCTGGGCGCTCACGCGCGCGCTCGCCCGCGCCGCCGGCGCTCCCGATCCCGAGATCCAGTGGCGCTTCCTCGACGGTCCGTACTTCGACAACCAGGTCGCGAGCGTCACCCTCGACGGCCGCGCCTCGCGCCTGAAGCTCGAGAAGACGAAGCCGAGCGACCCGGACGAGCATCGCCTCGAGATCACGTTCGAGCGCGAGCTCGCACCGCGGCGGGATCACGGATCGCGGCCCGTCGCGGCGCTAGGCTCCGCCGACGGGCCCCCGTAGCTCAGTGGACAGAGCGGCTGCCTTCTAAGCAGCGGGCCGCAGGTTCGAATCCTGCCGGGGGCGTCCAGCCCCCGCAGCGATCGAACCTGCGGCACCGCTCGCCCTCCGGGCTCGCTGAGGTTCGAATCCTGCCGGGGGCGTCCAGCCCCGGCACCTGACGACGAGTGTGCGATTAACCGCCCTATGCGCGGTCAATCCCTCACTCGACGAGTGTCAGCCGACGCCCGCCGTCGTCAAGGCACCGGAGCGGCAGCCCGCGGGCATTGCGAGCAAGAGACTGGCGCGCGCCACGTCGCGAACGTGGACGACGTCGCGGCGGTGGCCGCCATCCTCCAACACGAGCGGGGGCCGGCCGGCGACGATCGCGCTGCGAGAGATGCTCCAGCTTCGAGAAGTAGCGATTCCCCTGTAGCCCCCGGTAAATTGGAGAGCGCGCGGTGAGCGTAGCTCAGCTGGTAGAGCTCCTGGTTGTGGTCCAGGTGGCCGCGGGTTCGAGTCCCGTCGCTCACCCTAACTCCCTGTAAACGGGTGCCTTTTTCTAGCCCGGTCGGGACTTCCGTTACGACGAGATGCCGATTTCCAGGGCCCCAACTGGCGAGAGAAGCTCCTGCTGAATTCAAAGCTTTCATTCGGAAGTGACCTCCTGGTTCTGCGCGGTTTTGCTAGCAATCGGCATCCGCACAAAGTGCTCGGCCTCGGGCGCCGGGCCGGCGTGGCGCGCTTTCCAGCGGACGATTGATGCGATGAAGATCATCGGTGCCCGGCCGGTGGGCGACGCTCACCCGGGCTGGCGGTCCAGGTTGTAGGCGGCGCTGATCAGGGCCAGGTGCATGAAGGTCTGGGGGAGGTTGCCGAGCTGCTCGCCCGTCGGCCCGATCTCCTACGAGTACGGTCCGACGTGGTTCGCGTAGGTGAGCATGTTCTCTAAGGCGAGCCGCGCCTCGTCGAGGCGCCCGGCCCAGGTGAGCGCATCCACCCACCAGAAGGAGCACAGGGAGAAGGTTGACTCCTCGCCAGCGAGCCCTTCGGACGACGCTTCCACGTTGTAGCGGTAAACGAGGCTGTCGGAGACGAGCTCCCCGGTGATGGCGTCGAGCGTGGAGATCCAGCGCGACCTCGCCCACGCCGTCGGGCATCAAAAAACGCGTGATGAGGACGTTGGTGTCGGGGAGGTAGAGCTGCCTCGAGCTCCAGCCGTCACCGTCGGGCGAGATGCGGAAGAGGCCCCCGCGCTCGGCGTGGAGGATCGCCGCGAAGACGCTCGGCGAGTCGACGCGCGGGCAGCAGTACCAGTCGATCGTCCCGTCGGTGCCGACGAGCACGACGGTGTGCAAGGCGCCAACCAGGCCGTGCTCGGCGACGAGGAGCTAGCGCCCGCGCGAACTCGACGGGTCCATCTGGCCATGTGTCTCGAGGTGGAGGGGGGACGTCGATCGCCATAGCGACCGTCCCCTCGCCTACGGGACTAGAACGAGCTTGCCCTTCGCCGCGGACTCCTCGAGCAGCTCGTGTGCATGGCGGGCGTCGGACAGCGGCAGGCGCTCCGCGACGACCGGGTGGATCTTGCCCTCACGGAGCAGCTCGATCAGCACCTGGAAGTCCTCCCGGAACTGCTCCGGGTCCATTGGCTCCCCGCCGACGGCTCCATCTCGCCGTGTGGCCCTGTCGCGGTACTTCTGGACGTGGTACGCGAACACGCGCCGGCGGGGCGACAGCTTGTCCGAGAGCCAGACGCCCGCGATCGACGCGTACCACTTGATCACCGCCGGCCAGTTCTTGTGCCCGTCCTTGAGCGTGTTGTAGCGGCCGAACACGACCAGCCTGCCACCCGGGCGCAGCGCCCGGAAGGAGCGCAGCGAGATCGGGCCGCCGAGGGAGTCGCTCACCACGTCCAGACCATCGTCGGTCAGCTCACGCGCGCGAACCAGGAAGTCCTCGTGCTGGTAGTCGATCGCCACCGCGCCGAGCGCCTCGACTTTGGCGCGGTCTCGGCCAGCACACGTCCCGAAGAGGCGAAGCCCTGCCGCCGCCCCCAGCTCAAGCGCCGCGACGCCGACCCTGCCGGCGGCCCCGTGCACGAGCACCGTCTCCCCGCGCTTCACCTTGGCCGTGCGGTGAAGCACCTGGTAGGCGGTCATGTAGGGGAAGAGCAGGCTCAGGACCTCCCCCGGATCGAGGTCGTCGGGGACGTCAACCGCGCCGGCCTCCGGCACGCAGACGCGATCCGCGTCGGCGCCCCAGACCGTCAGCGCTCCGACGCGGTCCCCCACCCGCAGCCTCGAGCAGTCCGGGCCGAGCCCCTCGACGACGCCGACGAGCTCATAGCCGGGTGTGAACGGCGGCTTCGGGGCGCCCGGGAGGTACGTGCCGGCGCGCAGCTGGGAATCGGTGAACGACACGCCTGCAGCGAGAACCCTGACGCGAACCTCGCCGGGACCCGGCTGCGGAGCGTCCTCCTCGATTACCTCCAGAACCTCGGGCCCACCGAAGCGCTCCACGACCACACGCTTCATCCGGTCGCCATTCCGGGTTTCGTCGCCGGACCGGGCTTCCATTACGACCTTCCTTTCGCTCGGCTAGTGCAGTTCGCCACGAAAGCTCGCGCAGCCCGGTCACCCTGTCATCGGTCCAAACTACTGATCGCCCGTCGGTGTTTTCGAGAACGCGGAAGCCGGCGTCTTCGCAGCTCCGACTCGAGGTCGGCCTCAGCCGGGGCGCCACGATTCCGAAAGCCCGGCGGCTTCGAGGGCATCCGCTGACTCCGAGAAGAAGCGCGTGTATACGATCTTGCCCCGCCGCACCCTCGTGAATACGCCAAGTGGGACGTTGATGTCGACGCCGCTCGCCCGCCCGCGAGCCCGGAACCGGCCAAGGCCGACCACCTGCTCTCCGGCGTCTCGCGTCTCGTCGATCTCGAAGCGCACCTCTTCCCACTCCTTCGTCATCTCGGCCAGAAACTGCTCCAGCCCGTCATGGCCCCAATAGGGCTTGCCCTCCAACTGAGCGCGCAAGGGATAGAACTCCGCTTCCTCGTCCCACAGGGCCATCCAGGCTTCGCGGTCGCCGCGATTCCATGCGTCGACGGCCGCGAGCGCGATCTCGACGTTCTCCCGTGACATCGCCTATTCCGAAAGCCCGGCGGCTTCGAGGGCCTCGGCACGGGTGTACCAGGCTCGAACATAGGCGATGCGCTCGTCCTCAACCCGCAAGGTGTAGGTCCACAGAAACTCAACCGGCGCCCCCACACCGCCGCCGAGCATGGAAATGCGAACGTCGGCCAGAACCAGATCGTAGGCGTCGATGACCTGTCCTGGACTTACGCGCCGAAGATGCAAGAGGCCGATGTACTCGCTCAAGCGCCGACTGATTGCATCCCGGCCGCGGAAGGCTCCGGCGTCAGGCCAAACGGGGTCCTCCTCATAGATCACGTGGGGCGCGAGGTATTGGCTGGCGATTCCGGCGAGTCGATCGGGCTCTCGCGGATCGAAAAGCGGCAGCGTTCGGTGGCTCAACGCAACATCTCAACTGCCGTTAGGATGATCTCGTGGCCGATGATCGCTGCGACGTCCTGTGCCTTGACCTCGGCAAAGCCGAGGCGCTGCGCTCGCATCGGCTCGCCGTGGACGCGGCCGAGTGCGCCGCCGCGCAGGCCAAGGCGCTCGGCGATCCGACCCGGCTGACCTTGGCAGCGGCGCTGGCCGAGGGCGAGGAGCTGTGCGTCTGCGACTTGGCGTGGGTCGGCGAGCGCGCGGAGAACCTGGTCTCCCACCATCTGCGCCTGCTGCGCTTGCAGGGGCTGGTGACGAGCCGCCGCGACGGCAAGATGGTCATGTACTCGCTCACGGACCGCGGCCGCGAGCTGCTGCAGGCGACGCTCGGCCCCCGGGTCACGGCATGACAGAGCTCGTCGTTCGTCCCGGCCCGGCGGTCGGCGCCAACCATCGCGAGCCGAGCACCGAGTGGCTGCACGCTGCCAGGCACGCCAGGGCGCTGTCCTGGCTGAGCCTCGTGTGGATGAGCCTCGAGGGCGGGATCGCGATCACCGCCGGCATCCTCGCCGGCTCGATCGCGCTGATCGGCTTCGGGATCGACTCGGCGATCGAGGGCTTTGCCAGCGTGATCATCATCTGGCGCTTCACCGGCGCGCGCCTGCGCTCCCACGCGGCCGAGAAGCGAGCCCAAAGGCTGGTCGCGATCCAGTTCTTCCTCCTGGCGCCATATGTCTCGTATGAGGCGATCCAACACCTCGCCGATGGCGCGCATCCCGAGGTCAGCGTGCTCGGGATGGCGCTGACGGCGTCGAGCCTGATTGGGATGCCGCTGCTCGGCGTCGCCAAGCAGCGCCTGGCGACGACCCTGGACTCCCAGGCCACCCACGGCGAGGGAACCCAAAACCTGCTCTGCGCCTACTTGGCAGGAGCCGTGTTCCTCGGCCTCGCCGGTAACGCCCTCTTCGGCTGGTGGTGGCTCGACCCGATCGCGGCGCTGGCAATCGCCGCCGTCGCCGTGCGCGAAGGGCTGGAGACGTGGCGGGGCGAGGGTTGCTGCGCAGGCCCGGAGCTGGACGCTTCCCGGGCGTGCGACGCCGACTGCTGCGACTGACTAGGTCGTCTTCACGACGAGGACGGAGCAGGGGGCTCTGTGAGCAACTGTGTTCGGAACGCTGCCGAGCACCCGACGCTGCATGCCCTTGTTCCCGATCGCGAGAAGGTCGGCGCCGCACTCCGATGCGAGCTGGACCAAGACGTCCGCGGCGTCACCCTCCTCGACCCGGGTCGTGCAGTCGATTCCCTCGCGGCGCATCTGGTCCTCCGCTCGGCTCAGGATCTCCCGAACCCGGGCGGGGGTGCTGGTGGCCCACTGAACCTCGACCGAGTCGCCGGGCGCTTGGCGGCGTGACTCCTTGAAGGCGCTGAGGAGGACGAGCTTCGCATCGAATCGCCGCGCAAGGTCGCGTGCCATCTCGACCGCCTTGCTTGCGGTCGCGGAACCGTCTGTCGCCACGGCGATCGTGGAAATCATGGTGCGCTGACCCTATACCGTGCGCGCTGTGTCGCAGCGGAATGTCGAGCTGGTGCCCCGCCTCTACGAGTTAGGTCTGATCGATCGAGATCCTGAGGAGCTGCTGAAACTCGCGACTGCTGACGTTGAGTACGTCAATCCTCCCTACGCGGTCGAACCGGGAGTACGCCGGGGGCTCGCCCCTGTCGCCCAGGCCATGCGCCGGTTTGCCGAAGTCTGGGAGGAATCCCGCCACGAGCTTCACGAGTACTCCCCGAACGGCAAAGCGGATCAGAGACCGTGAGGGACGTCCTGGCTGTCGCGCGTGGTGTCTCCGCCTTCTCCGCAACCAAAGCGATCTTGCGGACCCGTCCTTCCCGCAGCCATTCGCTCCAGAGCCGATGGGCGGCCAGCAGCTCGTCCAGTGCCCGGCGTCCGATCTGCGCGGCAATGTCCGTGGCGTCGGCGGCAAACGCGTCGATCAACGAATCCGCCACGGCGCGGTGGGATCGACTGCAGTCCTCCTGCCAGCGGACGACCAGCCCGACCCGCTCCAAGCAGGTGAGCATCTCGTCCAGCGGGGTGAGCCAGACCGTGTCGGCGTCCGGCATGCGCTCTCGCTCTGACTCCGTGAGCGGTGGGCCCTCTTCCATGGTGAAGGCGAACCGCCCGCCGCTCGTCAGCGCTCCGGATATCCCCTGAAGCAGAATCTCCTTTTCGGGAAAGGCGAGCAGGGTCTCGAGCAGTAGCACCACGTCGAACGGGCCGGGCGGGATCGGGGGGATCCGCGCGACCTCGAAGCGACAGGGAAGGTCGCCGGCGCTTTCACGTGCGATGTCGATGGCGCTGGAGCTGAAGTCCACGCCCAGATAGGTGCAGCCGAGCTGCCGGGTGATGAACCGTCCGGGCCCGGCCACCCCGCAGCACAGGTCCAGCACGGAGACGCCGGGTGCGATGCCGGCCTGACCCGCCAGTGCCCGGATCTCTCCGGCGCGCATGAAGCTCTCCTGCTCGACGAACTCGCCGGGGGGATACGCGGACATGCGCGCTCGGCGGAGGGCCCGGACGAACGGAGCGCGTTCGTCCTGCTTCATGGCGATTCCATGCCCACGCGGTTGACGATCTCCGGCCTCACTTTGCCAACGGCGAACCCTCCGAAGCGAGGATCGCATACCGGTCGGTGATCGGCCGCGGGGCAGGTCGCGCCGCGGCGGGGGAGGAATGCCCGGGCACGGGCGTCCCCGGCGGCCTTGAACCTGCGTGGCGGCTGGGGCGTATACCCGGGCGATGAGGAGCAGGGCCGCGGCACTTCCAGGTCACGGACGCAAGCTGCGAGCAGTGCAGGCCGGCCCGGTGACCGGGATCATCGCCCAGGTGATGCTGATCGCGGCACTCGCGGAGGTCGTCGCCGCAGCGGCGTCGGTCTCGGCGCCGCCGGTTGGGTCGTCGGAATCACTTGCGGAGTGATCACGAACGCCGCACTGGCGCGCGGCCTCGCCAACGACCGCTCCGAGGGGCTGGGCCCGGCCGACTGGGTGACCCTTGCTCGCGCAACGCTCGCCGTCGGCGTCGCGGCACTGACCGCGGCCTCCTTCGACCAGCCCGTGCCGGTCACGCCGCTGGTCTTGCTCGCGGTCGTCGCGCAGGCCCTGGACGCGGTCGACGGATGGGTCGCGCGACGCACGAGGACGACGGCGAGGCTGGGCGCGCGCTTCGACGCTGAGGTCGATGCGTTCCTGATTCTCGTCCTCAGCGTGTACGTCGCGCGCTCGGCCGGTGCGTGGGTGCTCGCGATCGGCGCGGCACGCTATGCGTTCCTCGCGGCCGGGTGGCTGCTGCCGTGGATGCGTGAGCCGCTCCCGCCGCGCTACTGGCGCAAGGTCGTGGCCGCGACGCAGGGGATCGTGCTGACCGTCGCGGCCGCGCACGTCGTGCCGTCGACCGTGACCCAGGCCGCGCTCGTCGGCGCGCTCGTCCTGCTTGCCGAGTCGTTCGGTCGCGACGTGTGGTGGCTGTGGACGCAGAGGCGCGCCGGGCCGAGTCCAGCGGCCGCTGGTGCCGGCCCCACTCACGTTCTCGCACCCAAAGCTCCCATCGGCCGCCGCCGCGGACGCATGCGAACAGGCATTGCCGCGGTGCTCACGACCCTCGCCCTTCTCCTCGTATGGGCCGCTCTCGTCGCTCCGGACCAGCCGGTTCATCTCACCCCGAGCGCGTTCCTGAGGATCCCGCTCGAGGGCCTCGTCCTCATCGCCCTGGTCGTCGTCTTGCCCGTCACGGGCCGACGCGTCCTGGCCGCGGTCGTAGGACCTGTTCTCGCTCTGGTGGTCATCCTGAAGCTCCTGGACATCGGGTTCTTCGCGACCTTCGACCGGCCCTTCGATCCCTACCAGGATCTGAGCTACGCGGGGATCGGGAGCGAGACGCTGAGCGAATCGATCGGTGCCTCATCCGCGACCCTGGTCGTCGTTGGGGTGATGGTGCTCCCCGTCGCCCTATTCGTCGTCACGACCCTGGCGGTGTTTCGGCTGACCCGGCTCGCCGCCGGCCACCGCCGGTGGTCGATCTGGGCCATCACGGCGCTCGGCGTCGTTTGGATGCTCAGTTGGGCGTTCGGCGCGCATCTTGTCTCCCGGACGCCCGTCGCCTCCACGAGCGCGGCGAGCCTGGTCGTGGACCAGGTGAGTGCGCTGCGAGCGGACATCGCGGACCACGGCGTCTTCGCGAAGGAGATCAGCCACGATCGCTTCCGCGGCACTCCCGCCAACCAGCTGCTGACCGGCCTGCGCGGCAAGAACGTCGTCCTCGCGTTCGTCGAGAGCTACGGCAAGGTCGCGGTCCAGGGCTCTTATTTCTCCCCGCAGGTCGATTCCGTTCTCGACAACGGGACCAAGCGGCTGCATGCCGCCGGCTTCTCCGCGCGGAGCGCCTTCCTCACCTCGCCGACGTTCGGCGGCATCAGCTGGCTGGCGCACTCCACTTTGCACTCGGGCCTCTGGGTCGACACCCAGCGGCGCTACGACCAGCTCGTCGATACCAACCGCTTCACGCTCAGCGACGCGTTCAAGCGGGCCGGATGGCGGACCGTCGACGACGTGCCTTCGAACGACCGTGCCTGGCCTCAGGGCTAGTCCTTTTACCACTTCGACAAGCTCTACGACCGGACGCAACGTCGGGTATCAGGGCCCCCCGTTCGCCTACGCGTCGATGCCCGACCAGTATGTCCTCTCGGCCCTGCAACGCCTCGAGCTCGCGAGGTCCCACCGCCGTCCCGTCTTCGCGGAGGTCGACCTGGTGTCGAGCCACACGCCGTGGACGTCGCATCCCGCGGCTGATCGACTGGCGCCGGGTCGGCAACGGCTCGGTCTTCAACAGCATTCCGGCGGCGCACCACACGCCGGCAGGTGAGCTCTGGAGCGACCCCGCAGGCGTCCGTGCGGCGTACGGCCAGTCGATCCAGTACACGCTGAGAACGCTGGTCTCTTTCGTGCGCCACGCTACGGGACCCCAATCTCGTCCTCGTCGTCTTGGGCGACCATCAGCCCTGGTCGATCGTCAGCGGGCTGGGCCCGAGCCACGACGTACCGATCTCGGTCATCGCCCACGACCCGGCGGTCCTGCACCGGATAGCCGGGTGGGGCTGGAACAACGGCTTGCGGCCCCGGTCCCAGGCGCCGGTCTGGCCGATGAGCGCCTTCCGTGACCGATTCCTCAGCGCATTCGGGTCGCCATCGCGACCCGTTAGGTCGCCGTGAGCGCCTCCACGATGCATGCACCCTCGGGCGGGGGGGCGCCGGCATGAGCCGGACCGGCTGGACCTGGGCCCGCTGGTGGGCTCCGCCGTGGCGCTCACCGCCGTGGTCTGGCGCTTGGGCGCGAGCCCGTTCATCGACGGCGTCCGCACGGTCGACGGCCGGGCGCTGGCAGCAGCGGCGGGCCTGGCGGTGCTGACCACGGTGTGCTCGTGCCTGGCGGTGGAAGCTCGTGGCCGGTGGCCTCGGCTTCGACCTGCCGCTTGCCGGTGCGGTGGCTGCGTACTACCGGTCGCTGTTCCTCAACGTCACGCTGCCCGGCGGGGTCGTGGGCGACGTCCACCGCGGGGTCAGCCACGGTCGCGACGTAAGCGATGTCGGCCGCGCGCTGCGGGCCGTCGGGTGGGAACGCTTCGCCGGGCAGGTCGTGCAGATCGTCCTGACCGTGGTCGTTCTCCTCGTGCTGCCGTCGCCCGTGCACTCGTACATGCCGCTGGTGGCGGTCGCGCTCGTCATCGCGGTCGCCGGCGGCGTCCTCGTTGCTCGCATTCGACCCGCCGGCGATCGGTCTGCCTGGGCGCGGATCCGGAGCGCCGCGGCCGGCGACATCCGGAACGGGCTGCTCGCCCGCAGGGCGTGGCTGGGCATCGCGCTCGCATCTGCGCTGGTCGTCTGCGGTCACGCGATCACCTTCGTGATCGCCGCGTGGACGGCGGGCACCGCCGCTCCACTGTCCCGGATGCTGCCGCTGGCGCTGCTCGTCATGCTGGTCATGGTGGTGCCGAGCGTCGGCGGATGGGGACCGCGCGAGGGCGGAACGGCGTGGGCGTTCGCCGCGGCCGGCCTGGGCGCCGAGCAAGGGGTCGCGACCGCCGTCGTCTACGGCGTCATGGTGCTCGTCGCCAGTCTGCCTGGCGCCGCCGTCCTCGTGGTGTCATGGTCCCGTAGCACCCGGGCGGCGAGACGGACCAAAGCGCCGCCCGCGGAGGCTGCACGTGCTTGACCGCCCGTACACCCTGCTGAGCTGCGCCCTGTCGATCGACGGCTATCTCGGCAGCGCTACGCCACGGCGGCTCGAGCTCTCCAACGACGCCGACTTCGACCGGGTTGACGCGGTGCGCGCCTCGTGCGACGCGATCCTGGTGGGCGCGGCTACGGTGCGGAACGACAACCCGCGGCTGCTGGTGCGTTCGAGCGCCCGCCGCAACGAGCGGACCGCTCGTGGCCTCGCGCCGTCGCCGACAAAGGTGACCGTCACCGAGCGGGTGGAGCTGGACGCGTGCGCCGACTTCTTCACCACCGGCGACACGGAGAAGCTCGTCTACTGCTCGAGCCGGCGGGTGGCCGACGCGCGCTCGCGACTCGGGCCGGTGGCGACCGTGGTCGACGGTGGCCAGCCGGTGGAGATGCGCAGGATCAGCGAGGACCTCGGCGCCCGCGGCGTGGAGCGGCTGATGGTCGAGGGCGGCGGCAAGGTGCACACCCAGTTCCTGACCGAGAACCTCGCCGACGAGCTCCAGTTGGTGGTTGCTCCCTTCTTCGTCGGCGACTCCCGGGCCCCTCGGTTCGTGAGCGACGGCCGCTTCCCGTGGACCTCCGACCGGCGCGCGACGCTAGTCGACGTCCGCCAGATCGGCGACGTGGTGCTGCTGCGCTACGCGCTCTCGCGGCGGTTCCGAACGGACTGACAGCGAAATCGATGGCGCCGCCAGCGGCCACCGCAACAATCCGCAACCAGCTGTCGGTGCCCCTGCGGTTCGCCGATGGGTACACCACGGCCGCCCGGGTGTTCAGCTTCGACGGGCTGGTCGACGACCAAGAGCACCTTGCTCTCGGCCTGGGCGATCGAGCCGCGCCGCTCACGTCCGTTGGGCACGGGTCGCCGCCGCTGGTTCGACCGCACAGCGAGTGCCTCACCGGGGACGTCTTCGGCAGTCAACGGTGTGACTGTGGAGCGCAGCTCCGTGAAGCCGTCGAGCGCATCGCCGACTCCGGCGGCTTCCTGTTGTATCTGCGGCAGGAGGGGCGTGGCATCGGCCTGTACGCCAAGCTCGACGCCTACGCGCTGCAGGACACGGGGCTGGACACCTATGAGGCGAACCTCGCGCTGGGCCATCGCGAGGACGAGCGCAGCTATCTGGTCGCCGGGCAGATGCTGAAGGCGCTGGGGGTTTCACGGATCGAGCTGCTCAGCAACAACCCGGACAAGGCGCTGCAGCTCCGGCGGTTCGGCATGAACGTGACCGCGCGAATACCGACGGCCGTGCACCTGTCCGACGCGAACGCCCGCTACCTGGCCACCAAGGTTGCAAGGGGCTCGCACGTGCTCGACGCCCCGCTGTCAGCGGAGTAGTTCGGTCGTCGGCATGGCCAGCAGGTCGTCGTGGCCGACCGTGACGGCAAGCTGCCCGGCCCTGGCCTGCTGCAGCCGCCGGCGTCTGTAGCCGTCGATCTCAGCGGCTAAGTCCGGCGCCCGCTCGCACGCGGCGTCCACCCATCCCGTGAACCACTCCGCCGCCAGGTCCGCGTGTGATGCGCCAAGTCGCCACGGGCTGGGCCGGACGAGGACTTCCGCCCCCAGGCGGCCGAGCTCCTGGATGGCCATCGCAACGGCGTCCGGGCCGAGCAGGCGGCGCCGATCCGCCGTGCGACGTTGGTGGGCATCGAATGCGGTGGCCACCTGCCGGTCCAGCGGATCCGCCGGGGTGAGCTCGACGCGACCGACGACGTTCAGGGTCAGAAGCGCCGGACACCCCGCGCCGACGCAGACGCGGACCAGCCCCGCCAACTCGTCCTCGGTCAGCAGGTCCAGCAGCGCCGAGGCGGTGATCAGGGTTGCGTCTGCGAGCTCCCCCGGGTGCAGCCGGGTGATGTCGGTCTGCTTCGCCTCGACGCTGACCGCGGCCCCGTCGGCGGCCGGGCCGGGAAGGTCCGCGGCGGCGACCTCCAGCAGGTCGGGGTCGCGATCGTGCGCGATCCAGCGCTGCGGCCCGGACAGCAGTGGCGCCAGCCAGCGGCCCATAGCCCCGGTGCCGCAGCCGAGGTCGTGGATCACGCAGTGGCCGGTTGCCGGGAGGTGTCGCCCGAGCTCTTCGACGAGGTCTGGTGCACGGGCGGCGGCGTCAGCGGCCTCGCGGAGGGCAAGCCATGCCTTGCTGACCCGGATGACCTCCGCCGTCACCGCGCCACTCCGGCGAGCACGCCTGCGATGACGGACGTCGTGGTCGACCACCCCGTGAGCGACTCGCGCCGCTCGCAGGCGGCGCGGCGCAACCGCCCTCTCAGCTCGGCGTCTTCGAGCCAGGCCCTGAGCGCGGCGCCGAGAGCCGCGGGGTCGTCCGGCGGGACCAGCAGCCCCGGTCGGATCCCGTCGGCGCCGTGCCCGACGGCCTGGGTCAGCCCGCCGACCTCGGTTGCGATGACGGGCAGGCCCCGTGCGAGCGCCTCGGTGACGACCATGCCGTACGCCTCGCCGCGCGACGCCAGCACCAGCAGGTCCGCGGCGGCGTAGGTGCGATCGAGGTCGGCTCCGCTCCGCGGCCCCGGGAAGGACACGCGGTCGTTGAGGTCACGGTCCAATGAGCGCCGCCTGAGAGCCTCCACGAACGCCGGGTCGCGCTCCAGGCTGCCCACGCAAAGGCAGCGCCAGGGCAGGTCCGTCACCGTCGCAAGCGCATCGAGCAGCACGTCATGGCCCTTGTCGGGGGCCACCGCCGCGACGCAGAGCAGCGACCCGCCGGTGGTGGTCCCGGTTGCGAGGTCGGCGGCGTCGACGGCGGGCTCGGCGACGTGCACCCGGTCGGCGGGCAGCGAGTGCCGCTCGAGCAGCCGCTGCCGACTCCACGCGCTGGTCGTGACGACGGCAGCGGCGACCGAGAGGACCGCGCGTTCGCGCATCCGGGCATCGTCCGCCCGGCCGTCTGCCGGACGGTGGCCCAGCGGCATGTGCACGAGCACGACCAAGCGCAACCGGCACGCCTGCGGCACCAGCACCGCGGGCGCCGTCGAGGCGACCAGTCCGTCGAGCAGCACGATGGCGTCGTCAGGGATCCGCTCGACGGCGCCATCGAGGGCGGCGAACGACGCCGCGTCGGGTCGCGACCAGAAGCCGGGTACCGCGTGCTCGCGCACCGACCAACCGATCGCGGCGAGGCCGCGGCAGAGGTGACGGTCATAGGCGTTCCCCCCGCTCGGCCGGGCCGGGTCGTCGATCCCTTCGGGTACGACGACGTGCACCGTCGTCACAGCGGCCGCTCGTAGCTCGCCCAAGCGATGTGCGATTCGCGCAGCGTGACGACCAGCCCGTCGAGCTCCCGCGCCGTGTCGCCCAGGGCCCCGGCGTGCACCCTTTCCGCGAGTCGATCTGCGACGAACCGCGCGAGCGCCTCGGTGGAGGTGTTCATGCCCGCGAATCCGGCGTCGTCGTCCAGGTTGCGGTAGGTGAGCTCGGCTAGAACGGCGTGCAGCTGCTCGGCCGCTCGACCGATGTCAACCACGATGTCGTCAGCGTCGAGGGCCGCGCGCCGGAAGGTGGCATCGACGACGTACGTCGCGCCGTGCAGGCGCTGCGCGGGCCCGAACGCCTCGCCGCGGAGGCTGTGAGCGATCATCATGTGGTCGCGGACCGTCACGCTGAACACGATCTACCCCCCGTCATAAGTGATCGTGTGGCAGAGCGCGGGCAGGCTTCCGGCGGCCAGTCGGGCCATCACGTCGGGAAGCTCATCGAAGCGAGACTGACCGGTGATGAGCGCGTCGAAGGCAGGGTCGCGCAGCAGATCCAGTGCAAGTGCCAGCCGCTCGGCTGTCGTACGGCGCCCGCTGACGGCCGGGGAGAGGGTCGCGACCTGGCTGGCGCGGATGCCGAGTCGACTCGAGTGAAACGCTTCACCGAGCAAAAGCTGGACCTCGCTGTCGCCATACCAGCTGAGCTCGATCACGGTGCCCTCCGGTGCGAGCAGGTCGAGCGACAGCTGGAGCCCGGCCGACGTCGCGCTGGCATGCACGACCAGGTCGCGACCGTCGGTGGCATCGGCGGGCAGCGCGAAGTCGATCCCGAGTGCGGCCGCGACGTCGGCCCGGCCGGCATCGACGTCTACGAGCGTGACCTGGGCCGCCGGGAACCGACTCAGCAGGCGTGCGACGCAGCAGCCCACCATTCCGGCGCCGACGACGGTGACCCGGTCGCCGAGAAGGGGTCCGGCGTCCCACAGGGCGTTCACCGCGGTTTCGACAGTGCCCGCGAGCACGGCACGAGCGGGCGGCACGCCCCCGGGAAGGACTGTCACCGCGCTGGCCGGCACGACGTAGGCGGTCTGGTGCGGGTACAGGCAGAAGACCGTGCGCCCGCTCAGCTCCGGCGGTCCGTGCTCCACGGTCCCGACGTTCAGGTAGCCGTACTTGACCGGCCCCGGGAAATCACCCTCCTGAAAAGGCGCTCGCATCGCCGCGTACTGGCGCGGCGGCACACCGCCCCGGAAGACCAACGTCTCGGTGCCGCGGCTCACGCCGGACCGCAGGGTGCGAACCACCACGTCGTCCCGCCCCGGCTCGGGCAGCGTGAGCGGGCGGATCTCCCCACGGCCTGGGCTGCGGAGCCAGAACGCGCGTGCATCGAGCTGCACGGGCCTCACCTCCCCAGCCCTATGCGCATGTCTACGGCCCGCTGGTCCAACATCGAGACCCTCTCCTTGAACGGGAAATGCTCGCATATGCATACTTCTGCGGGTCTGAGCTGCGTTCAACGTCGGCAGGGATTTTCAAGGCCTTGAAGGGTTGGATGTACCGTTGAAGGAGCGTGAACCTCATGGTCCGCCCCTGCGCCGACCGCTCGCGGAGTCCTGTCCTCCTCCTGTCGGCTGCGGGTTGTGCCGTCGTCCTCGCCCTGACGGCATGTGGCCAGCCTTCGGGGACGCGCGCTGGGGTGCCGCCGCCCCCGGGCTCGGCATATACGCTGATGCAGATGAACCTGTGCCTGTCCGGTCTGGGCGGGTGCTACGGCAAGGTCGCATACCCGGCGGAGGTGAGGGAGGCAGTGGCCCGGATCCGCCAAGCGCACCCGGACGCGGTCACCTTCAACGAGGCCTGTGCCGGTGACGTCTCGCGAATCGCTCGGCGGACCGGGTACCACCTGCGCTTCTCGAGGGTGATCTACAGCGGTAGGCCCCTCGCCTGCATCAAGCCGGGCGGCCGCGGACTCTTCGGTGACGCGGTGCTCACCAAGGCAGCTGTCGAGAGCGCCGACAGCCGGCCCTTTCGGGCACAAGCGGGCATCGAGCGGCGTGCGTGGCTATGTGCCACCACTGGAGCGGACGTCGACGTATGCACCGTCCACCTCGCCACCCGCGGCAGCGATGAGGTGGCTGCAAACGACGCGCAGTGCGCCGAGCTCCGGGCGCTCCTTTCACGTCGCGCGGCCACCCTCACCGTCATCTTCGCGGGCGACGTCAACCGTCGCTCCTCCTGCGCCCCCGAAGGCTTCTGGACCCGCACCGACGCCTCCGCCGAGCAGGACCCCGGGCTTCAGCAGGTCTATGGCACGGGCGCGCTCCGCTCGCCCTCGGCCGAGGTGGCCCCCGCCACCCACACCGACCATGACGTCCTGCTGGTCCGGGCGCACCTCGGGCCACAACGATGATGCCACTCATCCCTTGTCCGTGGGTCTGCCTGTCGATGACGGCGCGACCTCAGTGCGGCAGCCCATCAGGCCGCCTTCAGATGGGAGGCTCACAATCAACCCCCAATGCGCCATGACTTCAGCCGGGCATTCGGTCGGTCGCTGCTTCCCTTTCTCGTCGTTGCTGTGCTGGTGGCCGGCTGCGGCTCGCAGGCCGGTACCTCCACCCCGACGATCGCGACAGGCAACTCGCCCTGCGGTCGGATCCCCGCCGGATCGGCCTCGTACTCGCACGTCATCTGGATCTGGATGGAGAACCAGAGCTACAACACGGTCACCGACTCACGGTCGGCGCCGTCGCTCGTAGCGCTCGAGCGTCAGTGCGGGCTCGCCACCAATTACCACAGCATCGCCCATCCAAGCCTTCCCAACTACATCGCCGCAACCTCGGGAGTCGGCCGCGACGCGCTGGCTGGATTCGCAACCGACTGCAGCCCGAGCGAGAGCTGTTCGACCTCCGCCCGAAGCATCTTCGCTCAGGCATCCAGCTGGCGTGCCTACGAGGAGTCGATGCCCCGGCCCTGCGACCGCCACGACGCCGGCCTGTACGCCGTTCGCCACAACCCGCCTGCATATTTCCGCCCGATCGCCAAGGAATGTGGCCGGAGCGACCTGCCGATGGATCGCCTCGACGCGGCCCTGGCGCGAAATTCCCTCCCGGCCTTCTCGTTCATCACGCCCAATCTCTGTCACGACAGCCATGACTGCCCGGTGTCCTCCGCCGACGACTGGCTCGCCCGAGAGGTCGAAGAGATCGTCCACAGCAGTACGTACCAGGCTGCCCATACGGCTGTGTTCATCACCTACGACGAGGGACCGGGAGACACCCCCGCCAACTGCACGGCACACACCCACGAGTCGGGCTGCCATGTCGCCACCGTGGTCGTAAGTCCGGCGACGCCGCCCGGGACACGATCCGCCGCGCGCTTCAACCACTATTCGCTGCTGCGAACCACCGAGGAGCTGCTCGGACTGCGCCACCTCGGCATGGCAGCACGGGCCCACAGCATGAGCCGTGCGTTCGGACTGTAGGTGTAGAAGTGGACCCGTGTGTGATGAGTGGCGACGACTAGCTCGGAGCTTCGCGCCAGGACCTCGATGCCCGGTTCGGCCGGCGTCCGACCGAGGTTAGGGGGCGGCGATGATCTCGAATACGAGCTCGCCGGGCGCCTCGATTCTGACCGCGATCGGACCCAGCCGTGAAGGCTGCGCCCCAGCCGAGATCGAGGTGGAGCCGGCCCATCGCCAGCAGCAGGAACGCGCCGGCGATGAGCGCGATCAGACCCGCTCCGAGAATCCCGACCGCGATCCGGGGCCCGGTCATCGCCTCGCGGCGAAGATCGCATACCCCAGCGAGCCCTCGGCGATGGCCTCCCGCGCCAGCCGCGCGAGGTCGAGTGCGTCGTCGAGGCCGAGTCCCGCTGCGGCGATGCCGCCGAAGCCCATGACTCGCGCGCCGCGTAGTCGATCGACGACGCGCTCGGCCATCGCCGCCGCGTCGCGGTCGCACCGCTCAACGGCGAGCATCTCGAAGCCCGCGTCGGTGAGCAGGTCCTCGTAGCCGCCCTGCGAGCGCGCCGAGCCGATGCACGCGATTGTCGCCATCGCCTCGCCAAGCGGCTCGGAAAGGCGGCCGTGATCGGCGATGACGTCGCTGACCGCGAGTCGCCCACCCGGTCGGAGCACACCATGGAGCTCGGCGAGTGCGCGCTCCTTGTCGGCGAAGGTGCTGAGCGAGCACTCGCAAAGCGCGGCGTCGAATGAGCCATCCGCAAACGGCAGTGCCTCGGCGTCGCTGCAGGCGAACCCGACGCGGTCGCAGAGGCCGGCGGCATCGGCCGCGGTCTGCGCCGCGCGAACCGCCTCGGGTGAGTACTCGACGCCGGTCGCGACGCAGCCGAGCTCCCGTCCGGCGAGGATCGCCGAGGCACCCGTCCCGGACGCGACGTCGAGGAGTCGCTCGCCGGAGCGAAGGCCGATCAGCTCGAGCGCGCGCCGCGTCGTCCGCTCCCCGCCAGGATGAAGCTCGCCGCCGAGAAGCCACTGGACCGCGGGGCTCGAGTAGGTGGCGGCACATGCCTGTTTCAGGTCGAGGTCGATAGCGACTCCCTCACCTGCTCGCGGTAGCCGACCGAGTTGTAGGCGCAGAACGGGATCAGCCGTCCGTCCGGCGTGATCTCCGAGACGCAGCACTTACGCAGCTTGCCGATGTCGAGCGTGTAGGGGTCCTGAAAGTCCTGGACCACGACCATGAAGCCCCTGGCCGCCACCTCGCGAAGGTCGGCGGGAATCGCGGTCGCGCAGGCGACGCACTCAAGTCGATCGGCAACCGGCTGGCTGCCTCCGGCGGCCTTCGCGGACCAAAGGCCCTCGAGGGCCTCGCGCACCTCGAGGTCCGGGATCGCCCGGTTGGTGACGTAGTCGAGGTAGTGCTCGACGTCGACGAGCCGGGTCAGCGGCACGACGTCGGAGCCGTCGTAGAGCGCGAAGGTCGCAGAGCGACAGGAGGGCGAGCAGCAGGGGACGGGCACGAAGTCGTCTGATCGAAACCATTCGGGCAGCTGGTCGGCGATCGCCTCGATCACGTCGGAGTTCGTGACCTTGTCCAGCGGGTCGGTCTGGAGCCGGAAGCGGCCGGAGTGCGTGACCGGTTGGAAGAAGACGCCGGTCACCACCGGATGCTCGATTCCGAAGCGCAGGATCGCTCCGACCTCGTTCTCGTTGACGCCGCGTTCGACCGCCGCGGCGAGCGAGACGCTGACCCCCGCCTCCGCGCAGCGCTCCAGTGCCCGAAGCTTCTCCTCGGTCAGCGGCTTGCCGCGGATGGCGATCTGCGTCGCGTCGGCGAAGCCGTCGAATTGCAGGTAGACGTGGACCCCGAGCTCGGCCAGGGCGGGTGCGAACCGCGGATCTCGGGCGAGGCGAATGCCGTTCGTGTTCAGCATCACCAGGGGAATGCCCCGGCGCTTGGCGGCCGCGAGCATCTCGAGGATCCGGGGATGGATAGATGGCTCGCCGCCGGAAAGCTGCACCGACTCGGGCTCACCCTCGGCGCGAACGAAGGCGTCGAGCATCGATTCGACCTGATCCAGCGTCAGGGAGAAGCCGTGGCCGTTTTGACCCGTACCCGACTCCGCGAAGCAGATCGGGCAGTCCAGGTTGCAGGCGGTGTTGACCTCGATGACTCCCAGGCAGGTGTGCTGGGCGTGCTCCGGGCAGATGCCGCAGTCGTGGGGGCAGCCGTCGACCGTCTGCGTCTGGCGCTCGAGCGGCGCCGCGCCGGCCCTGTTGAATCGCTGGATCTCGAGGTAGCGGGCGGCGTCGCCGTAGACGACCGCCTCGAAGGAGCCGTGATCGGGGCAGCTGCGGCTGAGGACCACGCGACCGTCCCGAACGCGTAGCTCGGCGTCGAGGACGGCGCGACAGCGCGGGCAGATCGACTGGGTGTGCCCGATCACGGCCTCGGCCGCCGTTTCGCCTCCCGAATTCATCGTTCCCGGATCTTGCCCGTCGCCCCGCACAACCGTCCGACCCGCCGGACGCCGCAGAGGGTTCATGACCGCTCGCGACCGGCCCGGCGCATTTGCCTGGTGTGGGGGGATGCGCGAGCGAGTCACCCGGGCGGCGCTTTCACCAGCTACGTGCTGGAGGACCGATCGTGGAGCACCCGGAGCTTGGTCGACGGCCGCAGCTTGAGCATCCGGGCGCGCTTGCGGCCTCGGCGGTTGGGTGCACGACCTGAGCGCCTCTCGGAGCTCGGGACTCCCTCGGGGCTGGCGCGAAGAGCCGTGTCAATCCACATACCGAGGTGTGGCAAGGAGGTCTACTCCGAAGGATGCTCGTCGAGGCTCGATTCAACGTAACCGATCGCGCCCGGTCTCCGCACGCTCGCCGGCCAGCAGACCGAGATTGGAGACGACGAACGGTACACAGTAGTTGAGGCCGCACTTCACCCAGGTGAGCGTGTCGGCGTTGCCCTTACGATCCCGTCGAGCTGGCCGGCTGAACAGAGTGCCCTCGCTCAGCCTCACCTCGGACGCCTTGGACGCCCCGCTCCAGCAGGAGCCTGCCAGGATGGATCGATGCGGCGTCTGCTCATCATCGGCTCGGCGGTGGTCTTCCTCGACGTCGTCTTCTACGCGGCGATCACCCCGCTTCTTCCCGGCTACGTGGACGACCTGGGGCTCTCGAAGACGTCGGCGGGCGTGCTGTCGGCCGCCTACGCCGCGGGCACGCTCGTGGCCTCGCTGCCGGCCGGGTTCATGGCCGCTCGCGTCGGTCCGCGGCGGACCCTGGTGGCGGGGCTCGTCCTGCTCGGCCTGGCGAGCCTCGCCTTCGGCTTCGGCGATCACCTCGTGGTGCTCGACCTGGCCCGCTTCGTACAGGGCGTGGCGGGCGCCCTTGCCTGGGCCGGCGCCATCACCTGGCTGATGGTGACCGCGCCGGAGGCGCGGCGCGGCGCGGTGATCGGCGACGTGCTCGCCGTCGCGATCGCGGGCGCCCTCCTCGGCCCGGCCGTCGGAGCGCTGGCTCACGCGGTGGGAACCGAGCCCGTCTTCTCGTTCGTGCTCGTCGTGGCCGCCGTCCTGTCCGCCCTGGCACTACGCCTGCCGTTGCCGGGCAGCGGCGATCGGCTGGTCCTTCACGAGACCGTCGAGGCGATAAGGCGCGCGCCGGTGCTTCAGGCGACCGCCTTCGTGATGGCGCCTTCGGTCCTGTTCGGCGTCATCGCGGTCCTGGTCCCGCTGCGGATCCACGACCTCGGTGGCGGCGCTGGGATCGTGGCCGCCGGGTTCATGGCCGGCGCCGCGTTCGAGGCCGTGCTCTCGTCCTGGGTGGGGCGCGCTTCCGATCGCGTGGGCCGGCAGCGCCCGTACGTCATCGGCATGGTGATCAGCGCGGCCGGACTGGCGCTGCTCCCGGTGGGCGAGGCGGTGGGCGTCGTGTTGGCCCTGCTCGTCGCGATGTCCGTCGGCGCGGGGCTGTGCTTCGCGCCCGCACTCGCGATGTTGAGTGACGCGGCCGAGGCGAGCGGGCTGCACCAGGGGCTCGCCGCGGGGCTCATCAACGTCGCCTGGGCGGCGGGACAGGTGCTGGGCAGCGTAGGGGGCGGCGCCACGGCATCGGCGGCGGGCGATGGGCTGCCATGCCTCATCGTGGCGGCGCTTCTGGTCGCCACCGCGCTGGCGGCGCGGCAGAACGGCATCGGACGGGCAAGGTATGTTGCGCGTGCATGACCGGCGAGATGCCCGCCCCACCGCCACCCGGCGAGCCGCCGACTCCTCCCACCGCTGATCTCGGCACTCCCGGGGAGCGCGCCCGCGTCATCGTTCGCGACGATCTCGAGCGGTCGCGGGTCACCGTCTTCTTTCGGCTCATCCTGGTCATCCCGCACTTCATCGTTCTCGGGCTCTTCAGCCTGCTGGCGCTCGCGATCGCGTTCATCAACTGGTTCGCGATCCTGTTCACGCGGCGGGCTGTCGCACACGACATGCAGGCCCGGTACCTGCGCTATGCGACCCACGTCTTCGGCTACCTCAATCTGGCCGCCAACCCGTACCCGGGCTTCGAGGGCGAGCCAGGGTCGTACCCGCTCGACCCGCAGGTGCCGCCGCCGGAGCCCCAGAATCGTTGGAAGACCGGCTTTCGATTCGTGCTCATCATCCCGGCCGTGCTGGTAGCCGGAGCGCTTGGCGTCGCGGCCGGCTCCACGTCCTTCGGGGGCGGAACCGGCTACACCTCGTTCGGCGGCATCGGGGTGATCGGCACCGCCGCGTTCCTGGGCTGGTTCGCGATCCTGGCGACGCGGCGCATGCCGCGCGGCCTCCGTGACCTGGTCGTGTACTGCCTGGACTACGGAATCCAGTACTGGGCCTACGCGCTGCTCGTCACCGACCGCTATCCCGACAGCGATCCGAAGACGCGGCACTATGGCGACGATCCGGCGCCGGACCACCCGGTTCGGATCTCGGAGGACGCGGACCTGCGCCGCTCCCGGCTCACCGTCTTCTTCCGCCTCCTGCTGTGGCTCCCGCACTACGTCTGGATCGCGCTGTGGGGGATCGCCGTCGCGTTCGCCGTGCTCGCGAACTGGTTCGTGACCCTGTTCGCCGGCCGCCCGGCCGATTCGCTTCACCGTTTCAACGGCGCGTACCTGCGATACGTCACGCACGCCTACTCATATGTGACCCTGGTGACCAACGAGTTCCCGGGCTTCCTCGGCAAGCCGGGGACCTACCCGGTGGACCTCCAGATCGCCCCGCGTGAGCGCCAGAACCGCTGGAAGACCGGCTTCCGGATCATCCTGGCCTTCCCGGCGCTCCTGATCGCGAGCGGGGTGCTCGGCCTGCTGTTCCTGGTCGCCATCTTCGGCTGGTTCGTCGGCCTGTTCACGGCGGAGATGCCGATCGGGCTCCGCAACCTCGGCGTGTTCGCGCTGCGCTTCCACGCCCAGCTCAACGGCTACATCTGGCTCCTGACCGATCGCTATCCGTTCAGCGGGCCATCGCAGGAGCTGCTGGCGGCGCCGCCCGCGCAGGTGCCCGAACCGACTTGATCGCACCCCCGGCGGTCGTTCGCCGCGGGCTGCTCGCGCTCGGCGTCGTGGTCGCCGCCGCAGCCTGGCTCTTCGCATTCGTTCAGCTGTGGCACACGAGCGTCCCGGGCGACCTCTCGCTGCCCACCCTCGACCCCGGCCGCTTCTTCAGCCAGGACGAGCTCGATCGCGCCGCCGGCTACCAGGCGTTCCTGCGCGTCGATGCGCTGCTGGCGCTGATCGCCCAGATCGTTGCGCTGGCGCTCTACGCCGTCAAGGGCCCGGGGTTCGTCAGGGAATCGGCGGCGGGGCGGATCGGCACGGGGATGATGCTGGGGATGCTCGGGCTCGCCTTCGTCTGGCTCGCGCAGTTTCCCTTCGGGCTCGCTGAGCTTTGGTGGGAGCGACGGCACGACGTCTCGAGCCTCGGCTACGTCGCGTGGATCGTCAACGACTTCCTCGCCGCCGGCGGCGAGTTCCTGTTCATCTCGCTGGCGATGCTGATCGTGATGGCGCTGGCCGGGATCTGGCGGCGGGCTTGGTGGATCGCCGCCGCGCCGGCACTGGTCGCCGTGACGCTGGCATTCGGCTTCGTGCAGCCGTACCTGATCCCCGATCAACACCCCATCCGCGATCCGGCGATCGCCTCGGACGCCAGGGACCTCGCCAAGGCCGAGGGGATTCCCGGGACCACCGTTCGCGTCCAGGACACGCACAACCTCGGAGGCTCGCCGAACGCCGAGGCCGCCGGCTTCGGTCCCAGCCGCCGCGTGATCCTCTGGGACACCCTCCTACAGCGCTTCCCCAGGCCGCAGGTCCGGGTGGTGTTGGCGCATGAGCTCGCGCATCTGGAGCGCGACCACCTCCTGAAGGGATTCGCGTTCATGGTGCTTCTCGCCCTCCCGATCGCGTTCGTCGTCGCGATCGCGACCCGCCGGCGCGGCGGCCTGTACGAGCCCGCCGCGGTTCCGCTGGCGGTCCTCGTCGTCGCCGTGCTCCTGTTCGTCACGCTTCCCCTCCAGACGGCCTTCAGCCGTCGCGCCGAAGCGGAAGCCGATTGGGTTGCGCTGCAGACGACCCACGACCCGGGGGCGACGACCGGTCTCTTTCGCAGGCTCGGCCGGCTCTCGCTCGCCCAGCCGGACCCCCCGGGGTGGGCCGAGGTGTTATTCGGCGATCACCCGAGCATCATCAAGCGGCTCGAGATGGCGCGGGCATGGAAGGACCTGAACCCGGGCCGCTAGCCTCGTCGGCGTGAGCCTCCGGGCAGGCCCGTACACCTTCTCGCACGTCACCTACGACCCGCCCAGCGACGTTCTCTACGCTGCCATCGGGCGCCCGAGGCCGGGACGCCGCGTGGAGACGCCGGAGTCGCATTACCTTCGGTTCGACGGCATGGACCGGTTCTCCGGCATCACCCTCATGAACCCGCGGGAGCAGCTGGAGCGGGAGGGGGCCGTGTACGTGAGCCTTCCCGAGGGCGACCGGGTGCGGGTGCAGGGGGTCGAGGCGATCGTCCAGGCCGCATTGCGCCAGGACTAGTTGCTCTGATCCCAAACCACGTTCGTTGTCACGTCCTGGCCGCCGCGCGCGTTCTGTAGTTGGATGAGCGCGATGGACGAGGCCCTCCCGCCCTTTCAGGCCTTCCTGGAGGAGCATCTCGATGCCGTGAGGGCGTTCCTGCGCGGCATGGTCGGACCGCACGACGCCGAGGATTGCCTCCAGGAGACCTTCATCGCCGCCCTGCGCGCCTATCCGCGCGCCCACGCGGGCAATCTGCGCGCCTGGGTGTTCACGATCGCCCGCCGCAAGGCGATCGACCAGCAGCGCTCGCGCTCGCGCGGCCCGCAGCCGGTTGCGGGCGTGGAGCAGGTCATCGATCGCACCAACACCGCTCCGGCGGCCGACGCCGAGGTCGGCATGAGCCCACGCGACAGCGCGATCTGGGCGGCGGTCGCCGAGCTGCCGCCGGGGCAGCGCGCGGCCGTCGTCCTTCGCTTCGCGGTGGACCTGCGATATCGCGAGGTCGGCGAGGCGCTCGGCACCTCCGAGGAGGCGGCGCGCCGCAACGTCCACGAAGGCTTGAAGAAGCTGCGCAGGAGCGCGGCTGAGCTGAAGGAGATGACGAGATGAGCGACTTCGTCGAGCAACTGGCGGCCCGGGCATCCGAGGCGGGGCTCCTGGACGTCGCCTACGCCACGCTGGACACTCCCCTCGGCACCCTCGTCGTGGCGGGCACCAGGAGGGGCGTCGTTCGCGTCGCCCTTCCCGGGGAGCGCCTCGACGACGTCCTGGCGGAGCTCGCCGAGAGCGTCTCGCCGCGCGTCCTCTCGTACCCGAGCCGCCTCGACGAGGCCAGGACCGAGCTCGATCAGTACTTCGCCGGCAAGCGGCAGCGGTTTGAGCTGTCCCTGGACTGGCGCCTGAGCCATCCTGGGTTCTACCGGCGCGTGCTCCGCGCGACGGCCAAGGTGCCGTTCGGCGAGGTGATCACATACACGGACGCGGCCGAGCGCGCCGGCAGCCCGCGCGCGTTTCGGGCGGCCGGCTCGGCACTGGGCTCGAACCCGATCCCGATCGTCGTTCCGTGCCACCGGGTGGTGCGCGCGGGGGGCGATATCGGCAACTACGGCGGTGGCCCGGAGATGAAGCGGTTCCTGCTCGAGCTCGAGCACGCGCTGTAGTCGGCGGCTGTAAGCTGCCCCGCATGCTGGTCGCCATCATCGTGATCGCGGTCGTGGTCATCGTCCTGGTGCTGATCGTCATCGGGGTCAACAACTCGATGATCGGCGCCCGCAACCGGGTCGACGAGTCCTGGTCGGGGATCGACGTGCAGCTCAAGCGGCGCCACGATCTGGTCCCGAACCTGGTCGAGACGGTGAAGGGCTATGCGACGCACGAGCGCGAGGTGTTCGAGAAGGTCACCTCGGCCCGGGCGGAGGCCACCAAGGCCCACACGCCCGCGGAGTCCGCGCAGAAGGAGGGCCAGCTCACGGCGGCGCTCACCGATCTGCGCGCGGTGGCCGAGAACTACCCGGACCTGCGGGCGACCGAGAACTTCCAGAAGCTGCAGAACGAGCTCACCGAGATCGAGGACGAGATCCAGGCCTCGCGCCGGATCTACAACTCCAACGTACAGTCGTTCAACACCAAGATCCAGGTCTTCCCCAACTCGATCATCGCCAACAACCGAGGCTTCACCGCCCGGGAGTTCTTCGAGATCGAGAACGCCGCCGACCGCGAGCCGGTCCAGGTCAGCTTCCAGTAGCGCCGGCGCCGGAGCGCCCAAGCCGCAACCGGCACCCCCAAATCCGTGCGGGCACCCGATGGACGCCCGAGCCCATTCCTCGTCGAGCGCGGAATCAACCGCCTATGGCGCGGTCAGTTCCACGCTCGACGAAGGGGGGCTGATCACGCTCGGCGGTTGGGGTCGCTCGCGCGGGACCCACGTCGAGCCTCTAGCCTCCCGCCGGTGAGCGCCGCGGCCGAAGCCCGACGGGCATGAGAGACCGGTTGGCGGCATGGCTCGTGACCGGGCCCGCCGGCCGCCTCGCGGCCTTCGTCGGCGATCTGGCCGTCGCCTTGGCTCGCGGGGCGATCAATAAGGTTGTCCGGCGATGAAGGCCAGCGTCACCGAGCTCGGCGACTCCCGCGTCCGGATCGACGTCGCGATCGCCCCCGACGTACTCGAGCGTCGGGTGGAGGGCGCCGCCCGGCAGCTCGCCGGGGACATGCGGGTGCCGGGGTTTCGCAAGGGCAAGGTCCCGGCGGAGCTCGTGATCCAGCGGGTCGGCCGTGAGGCGGTGCTCGAGCAGGCGCTTCGCGACTCGCTGGCCGAGTGGTACGAGCGGGCGCTGCTCGAGACCGGGATCACGCCGATCGGCGACCCGCAGCTGAACGTGGAATCGCTGCCGGGGGAGGGGGAGGAGCTGGAGCTCTCGATCGAGGTCGCCGTGCGGCCGCCCGCCAAGCTTGGCGACTACAGGTCCCTCGAGGTCGGCAAGGCGGAGCCGGACGTTCCCGACGATGCCGTCCAGGAGGAGATCGACCGGCTTCGCGAGGGATTCGCGTCGCTCGATCCCGTCGACCGGCCGGCGCGCCCGGGGGACGTCGTGGTGATCGACTACGCGGGTACCGTCGACGGCGAGCCGTTCGAGGGGTCGGAGGCCAGCGATCTGACGGTGGAGCTCGGCAGCGAGACCCTGCTGCGGGAGTTCGACGAGGCCCTCGCGGACGCCTCGGCGAGCGACGAGGTCACGGTCGAGGTCGAGCTCCCCGACGAGCACCGACCGGCTGACCTGGCGGGCAAGCGGGCGAGCTTCAAGGTGACGGTCAAGGAGATCAGGGAGAAGCAGCTTCCGGAGCTCGACGACGAGTTCGCCTCCGAGGCGTCCGAGTTCGACACCGTCGACGAGCTTCGCGCCGAGATTCGCAATCGCATCGCGTCGGCACTCGAGCATCGTGCCGACGACGACTTCCGCGCGGCGGCGGTGGATGCGGCGGCGGACAACGCGACCATCGACCTTCCGAAGGAGCTCGTTCATGCCCGGGCTCACGACATGTGGGAGCGGCTCGAGCGCTCGCTGAGCTCCCGGGGCATCGATCCCCGGGCCTACGCTCAGATGCAGGGCAAGGATCGAGAGGAGCTGGTGACCGACATGGAGGGCGAGGCCGAGCGCGCCCTGAAGCGCGAAGCCACGCTCGCCGCGGTCGCCGACGCCGAGGGGATAGAGGTCACCGACGAGGATCTCCTCGGCGCGCTGGGTCCCGGGGAGGGAGACGAGGCCCCGGAGAAGCTCCTCGCCAGCCTGCGGGAGAGCGGCCGCGACTCCCTGCTGCGCTCGGAGGTGCGTCTTCGCAAGGCCGCCGACGTGGTCGCCGACTCAGCCAAGCCCGTTCCGGCCGAGCAGGCCGCTTCGCGCGGCAAGCTCTGGACCCCGGACGAGGAGGAGGGTGAGAAGCAGGGCGCGGAGGCCGGGCTGTGGACTCCGGGCTCCGACTGAGCCGGCTCAGAACGCCGGCGGCTCAGTTCGGCCCGTAGCCGCTCCATCTAGCAGACGGTCAGGATCCGCTTGGGCGCCGGCATCGAGAGCTGGCCGGTCATCAGGCGCAGTCCGAAGGAGAAGTAACGCGCCGAGTCGTACGGCTCGCCGGTGCTCGGGTTGGCGATGCCGTACCAGTCCTCCGGGTTCTTGGTGCTCTGCTGGGGGCTGATCCAGGTGTGCGGGAGGACGCCCCCGACGTTGCAGTTGGTCCGTGCGTAGTTGACGGTCATCCTCGCGAACGCCTCGGCGCGATCCTGCTCGCTCAGCGGCGCCTTGCCGACATGTGTGGCCCAACCGATCTCGTTGACGGTCATCGGGATGCGGTTGGCGATCCGCCCGTCGCGCAGCTGCGAGCGGATCCAGGCGAGCTTCTCCAGCTGCCTTTGGCGGTCGGTCGCGGGATAGATGTGCACGTTGGCGCCGTTCAGGTAACGGTTCAGCCGCGGTCGGCGAGCGGTGACGTCGCCGAAGAAGTCGGCGACACCGAGGTACTGCTTGTGGTTCCTCGCGTTCTTCGCGGAGGGAGGCGCCACCCCGCCCGTGTTGACGAGAGCGTTCGGGTCGACAGCATGAATCGCCCGGGAGGCGGCCACGAACATGTCGGCGTAGAGCCACGGCTGCGGGCGCGGGCACCAGCCACCCTTCAGGTTCGGCTCGTTCCAGATCTCGTACCGAAGGATCGGCACGTAGGGCAGGTTGGGATGAGCGGCCCAGAAGGAGCCGCCGCGCCCATAGCGGTTCGCGAACGCCCTGACGAAGCGGGCGTAGGGCTCCGGGTCGACCGGCGAGCGACTGGCCGACTTCGCACACTGCAGGTCGACCCAGCTCCCCTGCACCGCGTCCCAATCGGGGGTCTGCGTGAGCGAGGGCTGCGGACGGATGCGATGGCGCGCCATCGCCGATATCTCCTGGTTCGTCAGTCCCCACCGGTAGCTGTGCACGCCGCCCTTGGGCGCGATCGGCTCCACCGCGGCCCACGAGACGTTGAACCGCACCTGGGTGATTCCCAGGGATGCGATCTTCGCGAGGTGCACGTCCTGCGCCGCGGGGCCCAGCCTGGCCATCCGCTGGAAGTTCACTCCGTAGAAGCCTGGAGGCACCGGGCCGGTCGCAGCGCGCGCCGCCGGCGCGAGAAGCGCGACCAGCAAGAGCACCAGGGCGCTCAGAACGATCCGGTGAGTGGCGCGCCGCACAGCGGCGGAACGTAGCCAGCCCGAGGGGTGGATGTCAAACGACAACTCGGCGCCGGATGGCGGCTTTTATAGACTCATCGCCCCGTGAGCCCCCTGGTCCCAATGGTCGTCGAGCAGACGTCGCGCGGCGAGCGCGCGTTCGATATCTACTCCCGCCTGCTGAACGAGCGGATCATCTTCCTCGGGACGCCCGTCACCGAGGACATCGCGAACCTCGTCGTCGCGCAGCTGATCCACCTCGAGTCCGAGGACCCGGACAAGGACGTCTCGATCTACGTCAACTCCCCCGGTGGATCGGTGTACGCGGGGCTCGCGATCTACGACACGATGCAGTACATCAAGCCCGACGTGCAGACGATCTGCGTCGGGGTCGCGATGAGCATGGGCGCCCTGCTGCTCGCCGGCGGTGCCGAGGGCAAGCGCATGGCGACCCCCAACTCCAAGATCCTGATCCATCAGGTCACCGGCGGCTTCCAGGGCCAGGCGACCGACATCGAGATCCACGCTCGCGAGATCATCGACATCCGCAAGCGCCTCGACGAGATCATCGCCAAGCACACGGGCCAGCCGCTCGAGAAGGTCGCCAAGGACACCGAGCGCGACTACTTCATGAGCGCGGAGGAGGCGGTGGAGTACAGCATCGTCGACCGCGTGATCGAGCACCACTAGAGGCTCCAGGGATTGCCGGCACGCTCGGCGGGGCACCGCCAGGCGAGCGTGCACTTGCCGGCGCCACGGCGACCCTAAATGCACATTCGCCTCGCTTGACCTGCGTCGGGAGGCGGCCGCGAGGGCGGGTGCAACTCCACGGACACGTGCAGGGACCGCCTCGCCCACCGAGTAACAAGCTGAAGTCGAGCCAAGGGCCCGCGTGTCGTAACCTGAGTCGAGACGCCGGGCCGCGTCATCGAAAGGGGAGAGCGCTTGGCACGCCCAACCGATTCGAACGAGCAGCTTCTCTGCAGCTTCTGCGGGAAGTCGCAGCGCCAGGTCAAGAAACTGATCGCCGGTCCCGGCGTCTACATCTGCGACGAGTGCATCGACCTCTGCAACGAGATCATCGACGAGGAGCTATCCGCGCCCCCGTCGTTCGAGCTCGAGAGCCTCCCGAAGCCGAGGGAGATCCACGCGGTCCTCAACGAGTACGTCGTGGGTCAGGAAACGGCGAAGCGTGCGCTCTCGGTGGCCGTCTACAACCACTACAAGCGGGTCCAGATGACGCAGTCCGAGGACGAGGGGGTCGAGCTGCAGAAGTCCAACATCCTCCTGCTCGGGCCCACCGGGTGCGGCAAGACGCTGCTCGCCCAGACCCTCGCCCGCATCCTCAACGTCCCGTTCGCGATCGCCGACGCCACGGCGCTGACGGAGGCCGGGTACGTGGGCGAGGACGTCGAGAACATCCTCTTGAAGCTCATCCAGGCGGCCGACTTCGATGTCAAGAAGGCCGAGACGGGGATCATCTACATCGACGAGGTCGACAAGATCGCGCGCAAGGCGGACAACCCATCCATCACCCGTGACGTGTCGGGCGAGGGTGTCCAGCAGGCGCTTCTCAAGATCCTGGAGGGGACGACCGCTTCGGTCCCGCCGCAGGGCGGGCGCAAGCATCCCCACCAGGAGTTCCTCACGATCGACACCACCAACGTCCTCTTCATCTGCGGAGGCTCGTTCGCGCAGCTCGACAAGGTGATCGAGCGGCGGATCGGCCACAAGGGCGTGGGCTTCGGTGCGTCCGTTCTCACCCGCGACCAGCGCGACACCGGGGAGCTGTTCGAGCAGGTGCTTCCCGAGGACCTCATGGAGTACGGCCTGATCCCCGAGTTCATCGGCCGCCTGCCCGTGGTCGCGGCGATTCACCAGCTGACGCGCGACGACCTGATCACGATCCTCACCGAGCCGAAGAACGCGCTGACGCGTCAGTTCGAGCGCTTCTTCCAGTTCGACGACATCGAGCTGGTCTTCGCCGAAGACTCGCTCGGCGCAATCGCCGACAAGGCGCTCGACCGCGAGGTCGGCGCGCGCGGCCTGCGATCGATCCTGGAGGAGACGCTGCTCGACGTCCAGTTCGAGCTGCCGTCGCGTCGCGACGTCCGCAAGTGCGTGGTGACGAAGGACACCATCCAGCGCGCGATCAAGCCGACGCTGGTCACCGAGGCCGCCCCCGAGGAGCCGGGCGACGAGCTGGAGGAGATCGAGGAGTCGGCCTAGGGCAGGCCGGCCCGGCCGCCTCGTCTCGGCGCTTCAGACGAGGGGTTCCTGCTTCATCGCGCGCCATCCGAGGCGCCCCGTGTGGCAGTGTGTTCCCGGCCCGGCTAGCTCGCCGCGCAGCTTGAACTCGCCGACCGCGACGCCGTCGCGCCGCAGCTTGCCACTCACCCGGCCGACCGGGTCGAACGGCTGCTCGATCCAGTCCCCGCGACCGCCGAACGTGGGGTTCTTCCGGACCCGGAGCCGCCGGTCGAACTTCCAGCCGGCGGTCGTGCCCGCCGGGGCGTCGCTGCAGGTGTAGGGCACCTGCGCCACGGTGAAGTCCACGACCTTCCGGTGGCGGTTGCCGTGCTTGAGGAAGAAGCCGACGAAGGCGTTCGGGTCGCCCTTCACGTGACCCGCGTAGTCGAAGGTCGCGGCGAACCCGAATGCCGTCGACGTCACGGCTCCCGCAAGCAGCAGCGTGATCCCTGCGGTTGCAACCAGACGCTTCATGGACCTCCTTGCTTTGAACCCCCAAATGCCGCTCCCAGTCTAGACCGAGCACACCGGGCCGCAACTAAACTCGCCGGATGGACGACGAGCGTCGCGATCGCCTCGATCAGACGACCCGGTACGACCCCTCCGAGGTTGAGGGAAGGATCCTCGAGCGCTGGCTCCAGGGCGGTTACTTCCATCCCTCCGCTGAGGGAATCTCGGACGAGAACTTCTCGATCGCGATCCCGCCGCCGAACGTCACCGGCGCGCTCCACATGGGGCACGCGTTGAATGGGTCGATCCAGGACGTCCTCGCCCGCCTCAACCGGATGCGGGGGCGCAACACGCTCTGGGCGCTTGGAACCGACCACGCCGGCATTGCCACTCAATCGGTCGTCGAGAAAGAGCTGCGAGAGGAGGGCAGCTCGCGCCACGACATCGGCCGCACGGCGTTCGTCGAGCGTGTCTGGCGATGGCGGGAGCGATACGGCTCGCGGATCGTCGAGCAGTACAAGCGGCTCGGCGCCTCGTGCGACTACGGGCGCGAGCGCTTCACGCTCGACGAGGGCTATGTGCGCGCCGTGTACCGCGTCTTCACGTCTCTCCACGCCAAGGGCCTCATCTACCGCGACAGCTACATCGTCAACTGGGATCCCGGGTCGCGCTCGGCGATCTCCGACCTCGAGGTGGTGAACCGCGAGGTCGAGGACGCCCTGTACCACATCGACTACCCGGTCGAAGGCATGGACCGTGTCGTGACCGTCGCCACGGCGCGTCCCGAGACGATGCTCGCCGACACCGCGGTCGCCGTGAACCCCGACGACGAGCGATATCGGGAGCTCGTCGGCGAGCGCTGCATCCTGCCGCTGGTCGGACGCCGCCTTCCCGTGATCGCCGACGAGCACGTGGACCTGGAGTTCGGGACCGGGGTGCTGAAGATCACCCCGGGCCACGACCCGAACGACTTCGAGATCGGGAGGTCCCACGGGCTCGAGGAGATCGTGGTCATCGGCGAGGACGGCCGGATGACGGCGGAGGCGGGGGAGAGGTTCCAGGGCCTGACCGCCCAGGAGGCCCGTGACGCGGTGGTGGAGGCGCTCCGAGCCGAGGGCCGCCTTCGCTCCGAGGAGCCCTACGCGCACTCGGTGCCGTTCTCGGAGCGCTCCGGTGAGCGAATCGAGCCGTTGATCAGCCTCCAGTGGTTCATGCGGATGGACCAGCTCGCCCGCCCCGCCATCGAGGTCGTCGAACGCGACCGGGTTCGGATCGTCCCGGACAGCTACAAACGGGTCTACCTCGAGTGGATGGGCAACATCCGTCCTTGGTGCATCTCCCGCCAGCTCTGGTGGGGCCATCGTCTTCCCGTCTGGTATTGCGATGCCTGCGGGGAGACGTACGTCGCCGAAACGGCCCCGGAGCGGTGCGGCGCCTGCGAGGCAGAGCTCCGTCAGGAGGAGGACGTCCTCGATACCTGGTTCAGCTCGGCGTTGTGGCCGTTCGCGGTCCTCGGCTGGCCGGACGAGACGCCGGAGCTCGCCGCGTTCTATCCCACGACCTTCCTGACGACGGCGCGCGAGATCATCTTCCTCTGGGTCGCCCGGATGGTGATGATGGGGATCGAGTTCGTCGGCGATGTCCCGTTCCATGACGTTTACGTCCATCCCGTGATCCAGGCGCCGGACGGGCGCAGGATGTCCAAGAGCCTCGGCACGGGCATCGACCCGCTGGACGAGATCGAGGCTCACGGCGCCGACGGGGTGAGATTCGGCCTTCTCGCGATGTCCTCGACCCAGGACGTCCGCTACAGCGCCGAGCGCATCCAGCAGGGCCAGGACCTGGCCAACAAGATGTGGAACGCCTCGCGCCTGGTGTTGCTGAACGCAACACCAGGCGCGAATGACTCCCGCCAGGCGCGAGCTCCTGGCGGGGTCACAGAAGGGACCGAGTCTGATTCAGGACGACCATCCCTCAGCCAGATCGAGGATCGCTGGATCGTCTCGCGGCTGCAGCGGGCGATCGAGTCCACGTCGGCGAGCCTCGACGGCTACGACTTCGCGCACGCGGCCCTCGACCTCTACGAGTATTTCTGGTCCGAGCTCTGCGACTGGTATCTCGAGATCGTCAAGCCGCGGTTGTACGGCGCGGAGCCCGCGGCTACGGGAACGCTCTTGTGGGTGCTCGAGCAGACGCTTGCCCTGATCCATCCGCTCATGCCCTTCGTCACCGAGGAGATCTACTCCTACCTGCGCGCCGAGCTCCCGGACGCTGCATCCGAGATGTTGGTCGTGCACCCCTATCCGGAGATGGACGCGGATCTCCTGGACGCGGAGGCGGAGCGACAGGTGGAGGCCTCGATCGAGCTGACGCGCAGGGTGCGGCGCTGGCGCGATCTCGTGGGCGTGGCGGCGGGAAGCGTGCTCCCCGCGCGGGTGCCGAGCGGCGACGGAGAGCCGCCCCACGAGCTGGTGGGTCGACTGGCCCGGCTGTCCTTCGACGGCACCGAGGGCGACGCCCTGGCGACGTTCGGGCCCGTGGAGATCCTGTCCTCGGACGAGGTCGACGCCGACCAGGTCCGGCGACGCATCGCCGAGCGCCGCGAAGCGCTGGACGGCGAGGTGAGGCGGGCCGAGGGCAGGCTGGCCAACTCCGGCTTCGTCGACAACGCGCCGGCAGAGGTGGTGGAAGCCGAGCGCGCCAAGCTCGCGCGGTATCGGGCTGAGCTGGAAGAGCTCTCCTGACCTGGACCTACGAAGACGCGGAGCGCTACCTGCTGTCGCTCGAGCCGCTCGGGTGGCGGTTCGGCCTGGACCGGATCAGGCGGCTCGTCTCGATTCTCGGGATGCCCCAGCACCGGTTCGCCTCGGTCCACGTCGTCGGGACGAACGGCAAGTCCTCCGTCGCCGAGATGACCGCGGCGCTACTGGAGGCGCACGGCAGGACGGCGGGAGTCTACCTGTCCCCGCACACCGACCGGTGGTCGGAGCGCGTCAGGGTGGGCGGCGCGGAGGTCGGGGGGCGGGAGTTCGGGGCCGCGGTGGAGCGCGTCGCCCAGTCGATCGAAGTGGTGAACCGATCGCTGGAGGAGGAGTCGGTGACCCAGTTCGAGGCGGCGACTGCCGCCGCCTTCGTGGCGCTGGCCCGTGCAGGGGTTGAGTTCGGCGTGATCGAAGCCGGCCTCGGGGGGCGCCTCGACGCCACCAACGTGCTGCCCTCGCAGGCGACCGTGCTCACCTCGGTCGGGCTGGAGCACACCGAGTGGCTGGGGGAGACGGAGGAGGAGATCGCCGCCGAGAAGCTCGCGGTGCTGCGGGATCACTCGACGCTGGTGCTGGGTGAGGTCGGTGCGACCGTGCGCGAGCTCGCCGAACGGACGGCGCGCGAACGCAACGCGAGGATCGTCGCGACCACGGACCACGACCCGGACCTCGAGCTCGCGATCCCCGCCGCCTACGCTCGACGCAACTTCGCCGTCGCCGGCTCCGCCGCGGCCGTGCTGCTCGGACGGCTCGACCCCGACCGAGTCGATCGCGTGGCGGCGGCGCTCGACCTGCCGGGGCGGATGCAGGTTCTGGATGGCGATCCGCCCGTCGTCCTGGACGCCGCTCACAACCCTCCGGGCGCCGGCGCGCTCGCGGAGGCGCTTCCCGAGGCGGTCGCCGGGGCGCCGGTGGTGGCCTGCCTCGCGCTGCTGGCCGACAAGGACGCCGCGGGAGTGGCGAGGCAGCTCGCGCCTCGCATCGACCTGGTCGTCTGCACCGAGCTGCCCGCGGAGAAGCTCGCCCGCTCCGGGCGCCCCGCGGCGCAGGCCATGGACGCCGTGGAGCTTGCCGCGGCGGCACAGGCCGCCGGCCTCGCCACCGAGGTAGTGCGTGACCCCGCGGCCGCCGCCGGCCGCGCGGTGGAGCAGGCGCGGGCCCGCTCCGGGGCCGCTTTAGTGACCGGTTCCCACTACCTGCTGAGGTACGCTTTCGAGGCAGGTTCCGAGGCGCATCGACCACCGAAGTCGAGCGCCGCCGATTGACGCCATGAACCGAGAGGCCCGCTCAGAGCTGTTGCAGATGATGGGCTTGGTCGCCGCCGTGGTGGCGATCGTGATCCTCGTCTTCTTCGGGCTCGGCTACCTGTTCGGCCGGCTGTTCCTGTAGCTGTGAGGCCCGGACCACGGACCCGTACCAGGGATTGAGCCGTAATTAACGAAGTAGACTCCGCCTTCCCGCCCATGCGCCTCCAGACATGCCCGTAGTAGCGCTCTTCGGCATCACGAACAGCGGTTTGAACCTGTTCGTGAATCTCCTGGTCTTCTTTCTCATCGTCGTGTGGATCGCGCTCATCGCGTGGACATACCTGGACGCCCGCCGCCGAATCCAGGACCCCGTCCTCGTCGCCTGCGCCACCGGAGCCTCGCTCTTTCCCTTCGTGGGCTCGATCGTGTACTCGATTCTGCGACCGCCGGAGTTCCTCGACGACGCCCACGAGCGTGAGCTCGACATCCGAGCCTCGGAGCTCCGGGTCAAGCAACTCGAGGAGCAGTCGTGTCCCAACTGCGGCTATCCCATCGAGCGGAGCTATCTGCGGTGCCCGAGCTGCCGCGCGCGGGTCAAGGATCCGTGCGAGAACTGCGAGAAGCCGATCGACCCGCGATGGGTCGTCTGCCCATATTGCGAGATGCCGCAGCGCAGGGCCCCGGAGCCGCCGCGAAGGGTCGCGCGCGAAGAACGCCCCCGCGAGGAACGGGCGCCGCGCTCGGCGAGCCGCTCGAAGCGCCCGGCGAGCCGCCGAGCGCCCCGCACCCAGACGGCCGCTCAAGCCAGGCAGCGCCCGGCGCGGTCTTCGCGCGCGAGCCAGTCCGGCACCCAGGCGCCGGCCCCGAAGCAGCGCAAGCCACCGGCGCGCGGGAAGGGGTCGGAGTCGGGAGGCGGCCGCGACGCACCCGAGGACAGGCCCCGGCCGGCCCCGGCTTCCTGAGCGGGCGCGCCGCAACCGCGCCGACGGAGCCTGCAGCAACCGCCCAGATCGGGAACGGAGGAGAGGGCACGATCGCGACCTGATTCGGGTCGAGTCGATCCACCCCCGGGCGCAGATCGATTTGGCCCCCCGCGAATTGCGCTGAAGCGCGAGGGCGGGGGCACCGAGGGTGTGCGCACGTCGTTGTCGATAGATTGCCGCGCCGTGGCCGACGTCTCGAGAACCCTGGTCCTGATCAAGCCCGATGCCTTCCAGCGCGGGCTCACCGGCGAGGTCCTTGCCCGGTTCGAGCGGAAGGGGCTCCGCATAGTCGGGCTGCGGCAGTTGACGATCGACGAGGAGTTCGCCGGCCGTCACTACGAGGAGCACACGGACAAGCCGTTCTTCGACGAGCTGATCGAGTTCATCACCCGCGGGCCGTTGGTGGCGGCCGTCCTGGAGGGCCATGACGCCCCCACCGCGGCGCGGCAGATCATCGGCGCGACCAACCCACTCGAGGCGTCTCCCGGGTCGATCCGCGGCGACCTCGCCCTCGAGGTGACGTTCAATCTCGTGCACGGCTCGGACTCGGGGGAGTCCGCCGAGCGCGAGATCAAGCTCTGGTTTCCCGACCTCGACTGATCCTCGCCTCGGCCTCGCCCCGGCGCCGCGAGATCCTCGGCACGCTCGGAGTGCCCTTCGAGGTCGTGGTGCCGGACGTCGACGAGCTCGCGGAGGGCGACCCGGTCGAGGTCGTGGTCGAGAACGCCAGGCGCAAGGCGCTCGCCGGATTCGAGCTCGCGGCCCCGCAGCGGGACCTCGTCCTGGGAGCCGATACCGAGGTGGTGCTGGAAGGCACCGTGCTCGGCAAGGCCGCCGACGAGGCGGAGGCCCGCGAACGGCTCACGGCCCTCTCGGGCCGAACCCATGAGGTGCTGAGCGGCCTGGCGGTCGTGGCGCGGGGCGGAATCGTCGAGCGCACCGGGGTGGCGCGCTCGGGGGTGAGCTTCCGGGAGGTGAGGCAACCGCTCCTCGGCGCCTATCTGGCGTCGGGCGAGTGGCGGGACCGTGCCGGCGCGTACGCGGTGCAGGGGCTCGGCTCTGCCCTCGTCGAGAGGGTGGAGGGGGACCTGTCCAACGTGATCGGCCTGCCCGTGAGCCTGCTGCTCGAGCTCCTTCCCGACTTGCTCGCCCCAGCAGGAGGTTCCCGCTCCTGATGGGTGTTCGGGACTGACCCTGAGGTTTACCTTGAGGTTCGAAATCGGGCCTCATTCTTGCGTTGAGGCTGCTCCGGGGTTCGCTACACTCGGCCGCGCGGTGCGGTCGCTGTTTGCTGCTCGGCCATCATCCTGGGACGGAGGAGCTCGGCGCCGCATGGACGCGAAGACCGCCCCGCTCCTTGACCAAGACCTGTCCGCTCCCCTAGAAGCTTTTTCGATTACCCACCAATGGGCCTCTTTCGCAACCTGACGGGCTTCGGCGGCCGCGACATGGCGGTGGATCTCGGGACGGCGAACACGCTCGTCTACGTCCGCGGGCGCGGCATCGTGCTCTCGGAGCCGTCGGTGGTCGCCGTTGACGCCCGCAGCGGGGAGGTCCACGCCGTGGGGGTCGATGCGAAGCGGATGCTCGGGCGGACGCCGGGGACCATTCGTGCCATCCGGCCGCTCAAGGATGGTGTGATCGCCGACTTCGACGTCACGGAGGAGATGCTGCGGCACTTCATCCAGCGGGTTCACCAGAACCGCTTCGCGCACCCCCGCGTCGTGGTCTGCGTCCCGTCCGGGGTGACCGGGGTCGAGAAGCGCGCTGTCGAGGAGGCCTGCCTGTCGGCCGGCGCTCGACAGGCGTACCTGATCGAGGAGCCCATGGCCGCCGCGATCGGTGCCGGGCTCCCAGTCGCCGAGCCAACCGGGAGCATGGTCCTGGACGTCGGCGGCGGGACGAGCGAGGTGGCCGTGATCTCGCTCGGCGGGATCGTGGTCTCCGAGTCGATCCGCGTCGGCGGCGACGAGCAGGACGAGGCGATCGTCAACTACTGCAAGCACGAGCACAAGCTCCTGATCGGCCAGCAGACGGCGGAGGAGGTCAAGCTCGAGATCGGCTCGGCCACCGATCTGCCGGAGGAGGTGACCACGGAGATCCGCGGCCGCGACATGGTCACCGGCCTCCCCAAGACGATCGTGCTCACCTCCGCCGAGGTCCGGGGCGCGCTCGAGGAACCGATCAACCAGATCGTCGTCGCGGTCAAGGACACCCTGGACCGGACGCCGCCCGAGCTCGCGGGCGACATCATGGACCGCGGCATCATCCTCGCCGGCGGTGGCTCGCTCCTCCAGGGGATGGATCAGAGACTTCGCGATGAGTGCCAGATGCCGGCTCAGGTCACCGAGTCCCCGCTCACCTGCGTCGCGGTGGGGTCGGGACGCTCGCTCGAGGAGTTCGAGGTGATTCACCGGATGAGCCGCAACTCCCATCGTCGCCTGGTCACCACCGGGTAGCCACCGGAGGTAGCGGTGTACCGCAAGCAGGTCAGGAGGCGGCGCGCGGTCCTGGTGGTCCTGGTCGTCCTCGCCCTCGTCCTGATCTCGGCGACCTTCTCCGAGTCGAAGGGAGGCCCGCTGCACACCGTCCAGCAGGGCATCGCCTCCGTCTTCTCGCCGCTCGAGGAGGGGTCGACCCGCGCGCTCAAGCCGGCCCGCGACCTGGTCAACTGGGTGTCGGAGACCTTCAACGCCCGCGGCGAGAACAGCGATCTCAAGACCGACCTGCAGAAGCTCCGCAGCAGGCTGGCCCGGGCGCAGTCGGCCGTTGGCGAAAACGAGCAGCTCAAGAAGCTGCTCGACCTCGATCGCGGCGGAGCGCTCGCGGGCTACAAGCCGGTGACGGCGCGGGTCATCGGGCGCTCCCCGACGGTCTGGTACTCCACCGTGACGATCAGCACAGGATCCGGCGACGGCGTCGCCGTCAACGACCCCGTGATCAACGGGGACGGGCTCATCGGCCGGGTCAGCGACGTCACCCACTGGACGGCGGAGGTGACGCTGATCACCGACCCCTCGAGCGCCGTCTCCGGCGAGGTCCTGCCGAAGGGCCCGGACGGCGTCGTCGAGCCCGAGGCGGGCGATCCCAACGCCATGCTGCTGGACTTCATCGACCGCAACGAGCCCATCCGCGCCGGCCAGATCGTGCAGACGGCGGGCTGGAGCAACGGGACCATCTCCTCCGCGTTCCCGCCGGGCATCCCGATCGGCGAGGTTCGCGACACCACCATCGGTCAGCAGGAGACCTACCAGCACATCCGCCTCGACCCGTTCGCCGACATGCGCGATCTCGACTACGTGCAGGTAGCGACCGGCGGCCCCAAGCGGCCCGGGGTCGGGGGATGATCGTCACGTGGCGCATCGGGGTGCGCATCGCGCTGGTCATGATCGTGGCGGTCGTCCTGCAGCTCTCGTTCTTCTCGTACCTGACACTCTTCGGCACGACCCCCAACATCATCCCGCTGGTCGCCGTCTCGCTCGGGCTCCTCGGCGGGGCGATGGTGGGCGCCGTCTGCGGCTTCGCGCTGGGCTTCGTGCTCGATTCCACGCTGTTTGCGACGCTCGGGGTCTCCTCGCTCGTCCTCGTGGCGGTCGGCTACCTGGCGGGCCGCTACCGCGAGGGAACGGAGATCTCGAACACGCTGATGCCGCCGCTCATGATCGGCGTGCTGACGATCGCCTCCTCCGCCGGCTTTTCGGCGATCCAGCTCATGCTCGGAATCGACGCCCAGGTGAGCCTCCTCGTGCTGCGGGAGATCTTCATCCAGGGGCTCCTGGCGTTCCTCCTCGCGATCCCGCTCTATCCGCTGATCAGGCGCGTCCTGCGCCCCGCGATCGTCGACGATGTCGTCGCCGGGCGTCGCATGCGCTCGCCCCTACGCGCCGGAGGCAACCGGCCTCGGCGCCGCGTCCCTCGCCGCCGCGTCCCGCGGATCCGGCGCGCGACCGGAGCGTCATGAGGCGCGACGGCCCTAACAACCCTCGCCCAGGGGCGGTGCGCTGATGTTCAACGAGCGCGAGCGTCCGCTGCTGCCGGCGCAGTTCGCGCTGCGCGTCGCAGTCCTCAGCGGGTTCGCCCTGGTGATGTTCTCGATCATCTTCTTTCGCCTGTGGTACCTGCAGGTGCTGTCGGGCGGCCACTACCTGAAGCAGGCGCAGAACAACCAGGTGCGCGACATCACGGTGCGCGCGCCGCGCGGCGAGATCCTCGACCGCGACGGAGCTGTCCTGGTGGACAACCGCACCGCGCTGGCCCTGCAGCTGCTGCCCACCGAGCTGCCCAAGCGCAAGTACAAGCGCCAGCAGGAGTTCAAGCGCCTGGGCAACGTGATCGGCATGTCGCCCAAGCAGATGAACAAGCAGGTCCGCAAGCAGACCAAGGACCTGCCGGCGAACCCGGTGACGCTCCAGCGCGACGTCGACTACGACCTCGTCTACTACCTGCGGGAGAACCAGGCCACCTATCCGGGGGTCGCCGTGCAGCGCGTCTACGTCCGCAACTACCCGGGCGGCACACTGGCGGCGCAGATCTACGGCTACGTGCGCGAGGTCACGGAGGCCCAGCTCAAGGAGGCGCGATACCAGGGGCTGACGCCGGGCGACCAGGTGGGCCAGTCGGGCGTCGAGAACACGTACGACAACGTGCTTCGGGGGGCCAACGGCATGACCAAGGTCCAAGTGGACGCCGCCGGCAACCCGACGGGCGGCGTCCTCTCGGAGGCCCAGCCGCAGCCGGGCGACAACCTGGTGCTCTCCATCGACAGGCCGGTGCAGAAGGCCGGCGAGGCAGCCATCGGCGCGTTCAGCACGCCGGGTGCCTTCGTCGCGATGAACGTCCACAACGGCGAGATCCTCGGGCTGGGCTCATCACCGACGTTCGACCCGTCGATCTTCGCGAAGCCGGTGATTCCGACCTCCACCTACGAGCAGCTGACCTCCCCGGACACCGGTGCGCCGCTCTCGGATCGCGCGATCCAGGGTCTCTATCCCACGGGCTCGACCTTCAAGCCGATCACCGCGATCGCTGCGCTCGAAAGCGGCGTGCTGACGCCGTCCACCACCATCGTGGACGGCGGCTCGTTCAGCCTCGGCCCCGGCACGCAGCCGCTGCAGAATGCAGGGGGCGCGGCCTATGGCGCGCTCCAGCTCCCGCAGGCCCTCCAGGTCTCGTCCGACGTCTTCTTCTACAACGTGGGCGCGATGCTCTACCAGGGCGGCGGGAACGCCCAGGACAAGTGGGCCTACGACCTGGGGATCGGCCATCCGACGGGCATCGACCTGCCGGGCGAGGTCGCAGGGCTCCTGCCCACGCCCGAGTGGCGCAACCAGCTGTTCAAGGAGGGCAACACCGACCGGCCCTGGAGCGAGGGCGACAACGTCAACCTGGCCGTCGGCCAGGGCGACCTGCAGGCAAACCCGCTCCAGATGGCGGTTGCCTATGCGACGATTGCCAACGGAGGCGACGTCGTCCGCCCGCACGTCGGCCTGGAGGTCCAGGACCCGAACGGCAGCGTCGTGCAGGAGATCGATCCCGCGCCCCAGCGCCACCTCGACATCGACCCGACGTACCGCTCCGCGATCCTCGATGGCATCCACGCGGCCGCGCAGGAGCCGTCCGGCACCTCCTACGACGTGTTCGGCGACTTCCCGGTCCCGATGGCGGGCAAGACCGGGACCGCCGAGCGCCCCGGCCAGCTCGACCAGTCCTGGTACGTGTCCCTGGCGCCGTACCCCAACCCCAAGATCGTCGTCGCGACGACGATCGAGCAGGGAGGCTTCGGTGCCGAATCGGCCGCCCCGGCGACCCGGCAGATCCTCGAGGCCTACTACAACGAGCATCCCGAGCAGGCGAAGGGGGCCGGCGGCAAGGCGCCGAAGGTCGACCCGATCCAGGCGGCGGGCTCCGGGCACTACGACTGATGGTCTCCGACGCCTATCCGCGCCCGTTCGAGGGCCAGGGAGGGCGGGCCGCTCCGGCGGCGCGCCGCGGGCTGCTCGCCATGGACCCGCTGCTGCTGGTGGCCGCGCTGGGGCTGATCGGATTCAGCCTCTTCACCCTGGGGGCGGCCACGGGCGAGGACATCCCGCACAACCCGCACTTCTACGTCATTCGCCAGGCGATCTACGCGGTATTGGGCATTGCCTTGATGCTTGCCATCGCCCGCGTCGACTACTCTCGTTTCAGAGAGCTGCGCGTCGGGCTCTACACGGCGATGATGAGCAGCATCATTCTGGTGCTGCTCCTGGGCCAGGCCACGCGCGGCTCGAGACGATGGATAGAGCTTCCCTTCTTCACGTTCCAGCCTTCCGAGCTCGGCAAGGTGCTGCTGATTGCGGCACTCGCCGGGTTCGCGATCGACCGCGGCCGCCGTGTCGGCGAACGCCAGCGGACCGCGCGGTTGCTCCTGCTGGGATTCGTGCCGGCGCTGATCGTGATCATGCAGCCGGACCTGGGGACGGGGATCGTCTACATCGTCATCACCCTGGCGACGCTGTTCGTCGTCGGGGTGCGCTGGACGCACTTCGCGCTGCTTGGCGGGCTGCTTGCCGCCGCCGTGGCAGCGGTGCTGGTGATCGCACCCGCGATCGGGCACCCGGTGCTGAAGGACTACCAGCAGGAGCGCCTGACATCGTTCTTGAATCCAAGCTCGGATCCGCGCGACGCGACGTATCAGATCGATCAGTCGCTGATCGCGATCGGGTCCGGCGGCAAGACAGGGCGCGGCCAGGACTCCACGCAGACGGAGCATGGCTTCGTGCCCGACCGCACCACCGACTTCATCTTCTCCGTCGTCGGAGAACGCTTCGGATTCGTCGGTGCGGCCTTCGTTTTATCCCTTTTCGCGCTGCTCATCTGGAGGGCGCTGCGCATCATGATGCTTTCGAAGAACTTGTACGGGAGCGTGATCGCCGGCTCGATCGCCGCCATGTTCATGTGTCAGGCATTCGTGAACATAGGCGTGACGATCGGGATCATGCCGGTTACCGGCATCCCGTTGCCGCTGATGAGCTTCGGAGGATCCTCGGTCGTCGTGACGTTCCTGGCGGTCGGACTCCTGCAGAGCATCTACGTGCAGGCGCGGCTCACCTCCAAGAGCAGGGCGGACCTCTTGCGCTGATCGCGTGAGGGGCTCCTATTTCACTCTGAGGTGAGTTAACTGAAAAAGCGAATACTGGTTTCAGTCGACGCGGGGGAGACCCGCGTCACCGTGCTCGAGGCAAAGGGCACTGCAAGGAGCGGCGACGGCCGCAGCAAGCGTGGCCGTGCCCGCGGCGACCGCGCCGCCCCCGGACGCGAAGCGGACGAGGCGGCGCGCGGTGATTTCCGGGTCGCGGAGCTCTACGTCGAGCGTCGCGGACAGCGGTCCATCGTCGGCAACGTCTACAAGGGCGTTGTCGACAACGTCCTCCCGGGCATGGAGGCGGCCTTCGTCGACATCGGCCTGGAGCGCAACGGGTTCCTGCACGTCGACGAGATCGTGCTGCCCGGCGGCGAGGCGGCGCCCCGCAGGGGCCGCGGCCGCGGCCGTCGGATCGACGAGCTGATCAAGCCCAAGCAGGAGGTCCTGGTCCAGGTGGTCAAGGACCCGTTGAAGACCAAGGGCGCGCGCCTGTCGATGCAGCTCTCGATCGCCGGCCGCTACCTGGTCTACATGCCGAGCGGCGGCGGGGTGGGGGCCAGCCGGCGCCTGTCGGACGCCGAACGCGACCGGCAGCGCAAGCTCCTGCAGAAGATCCACAAGGGCCCGGGGGGCGTGATCGTGCGCACCGCGGCCCAGGGTGCTCGCAAGGCGGACTTCGAACGCGACATCGAGTACCTGAAGAAGCTGTATGAGGTCGTCCAGAAGCGGGCCAAGGAGGTGAAGGCGCCCACGATGGTGTTCCAGGAGGCCGACCTGTCCATCCGCGTGCTGCGCGACGTCCTCGCGAAGGAGTTCGACGGCGCGATCATCGACGACGAAAAGCAGCATCACCGGGTCACGAGCTTCTTCCAGCGCACCGCGCCGGAGCTCGTGAAGCACGTCGAGCTCTACAAGGACTCCGAGCCCCTGTTCGAGAAGATGGGCGTAGAGGACGTGTACAGGTCGGTGCTCTCGCGCCGAGTCGACCTGCCGTCGGGCGGCTACCTGATGATCGACTACGCCGAGGCGCTGACGGTGATCGACATCAACACCGGCAGCTTCACCGGTCGCGGCAAGGGGCGCTTGGAGGACACCATCACCCGCGTCAACGTCGAGGCGGCCGAGGAGGTGGTGCGGCAGCTTCGGCTCCGCGACATCGGCGGCATCATCGTCATCGACTTCATCGACATGGCGCGAGCCCGAAACCGCGACCAGGTCCTGAAGACCCTTCGCAAGTCCCTCGACGCCGACAAGACGAAGAGCTATGTGATGGACGTATCGCCGCTGGGCCTGGTGGAGATGACGCGCCAGAACGTCACCGACGGCGTTCGGGAGATCATGACCAAGCGCTGCCCGACCTGTGACGGCGAGGGCGTGGTCGAGTCCGAGGAGACCGTGGCGATCCAGGTCGTGCGCGGCCTGCGAGACCTGGTCGAGGACCGCTCGCGCCCCGAGGCCTTCCTGGTCCGGGTGAACCCGAAGGTGGCCGCCGAGCTGCTGAAGGAGGACAGCCCGCTCCACGAGCTTGAGGAGTCCACCGGGAAGCACTTCCACTTCGAGGGCGGCGACGCGCTGTCGCTGAACACCTTCGACGTCGTTGACAGCGGCACGAGGGCGCAGATCGAGGAGCGGGCCCTGCCGTTCCAGGTGGGCGACGAGGTCCTGGTGCGCATCGAGGAGCCGCACATGTACAACGTGGACGATGCGGTCGCCCGCGTCGACTCCTACATCGTGAGCGTGAACGGCGGGGGGCGATTCGTCGGCGATCGTCGCCTGGTGCGCATCGACAGCGTGGGCCGGGCTGCCGCCACAGCCTCGCTCGTGGGCGGTCCCGAGGAGCCGGAGGACGCAGGATCCGATGGGGGGGACGGGGGCGATCGCGCCTCCAACGGGGACCCCGTAGAATCCACTCCCTCGCGACGGCGCCGCGGCCGAAGGGGCGGCAGGCGCCGTTCGCGCGCTCAGGCACAGAATCAATCCAACGGCGAGTAGTCACCCGATCCGATCCAGATGGCGAACAGCTACGCGATAGTCGAGACAGGCGGCAAGCAGTACCGCGCCGAGAAGGGCGGGAAGCTGCTCGTCGAGAGGCTGCCCGACGACGAGGGCAGCAAGGTCAATCTGCGTGCAGTCATGTTCAAGGGCGACAAGAATGTCGTCCTGGATGCAGCTGAGCTCGAGAAGGTGAAGGTGGAGGCCGTCGTGACCGAGCACGTGCGCGGGTCCAAGATCCGGATCTTCAAGTACAAGGCGAAGAAGGGCTATCGCAGGCGCGGAGGCCATCGTCAGGGGTTGACGCGCCTCGAGGTGACCGACGTGCGGTTGCTCACCCGCAAGCCCGCCGCGGGCGCCAGGAAGCAGCAGGAGCCGAAGGACAAGGCCGAGGCGGAGCAGGCGGAGGCGAAGCCGAAGGCCCCGGCCAAGAAGGCCGCTCCCAGGAAGGCTCCCGCCAGGAAGCCCGCGGCCAAGGCGTCGGGCGCAAAGAAGCCCGCGGCGAAGAGGTCCGGATCCGGCGGCGGGTCCTCGTCCGGCGGGCGCTCGTCCTCGTCGCGCCGCTCCTCGTCTGCTAAGAAAGAGGCTTAGACATGGCGCACAAGAAGGGACTTGGATCAAGCCGTAACGGGCGCGACTCGAACCCGAAGTACCTCGGGGTCAAGGTCTTCTCCGGCCACGAGGTCGGCGGGGGCGAGATCATCGTGCGCCAGCGCGGCACCCGCTTCCGCCCCGGCGACGGCACCGGGCTCGGGCGCGACCACACGATCTTCGCCACCCGCGCCGGCGTGGTCGAGTTCAAGACCGGTCGCCGCGGCCGCACCGTCTCGGTCGTCGACGGGCAGTCGTAGCGCTGGCACCCCGCTCCGATCACGTCGCCAAGAACCGCGCCTACTGGGAGCGCGAGAGCGACGCCTACCAGGAGCGCCACGGCGACCAGCTCGCCGAGAACGCCGGACTCGCGTGGGGCGTGTGGCAGATTCCCGAGGCCGAGCTCAACGTCCTCGGGGACGTCGCCGGGCGGGATGTCCTCGAGCTCGGCTGCGGGGCCGCGCAATGGTCGATCTCGCTGGCCGGTCGGGGCGCGCGGCCGCGGGGCCTGGACGTCTCGGCGAGGCAGCTCGAGCACGCGCGGCGGGCGATGGAGGAGGCCGGAGTGGACTTTCCGCTGGTCGAAGCGAGCGCGGAGGACGTTCCGCTGCCGGACGCGAGCTTCGACGTCGTGTTCTGCGACCACGGCGCGTTCAACTTCGCCGACCCGGCGCGCCTTGTCCCCGAGTGCGCCCGCCTGCTGCGGCCCGGCGGCCTGCTGGCCTTCTCGATGCCGACGCCCATCCTCGACATCTTCTGGAGCGAAGAGCGCGAGGAGCTCGACGATCGCCCCCAGAACGACTACTTCGAGCTGCGCCGCTTCGAGGACGATGACGGCGTCAACTTCCAGCTCCCGTACGGCGCCTGGATCCGGCTGTTCCGGGCGCATGGCTTCACGGTCGACGACCTGATCGAGCTGCGCCCGGCCGCCGACTCGGAGACGAGCTACGACCTCGTGACGCTCGAGTGGGCGCGCCGCCTGCCGGCCGAGCACATCTGGAAGGTGCGCAAAGTCCCCAGCTGACGCCATTTGGTGGATTGGGGCCGCTATAGCGTCCCCAAGGCACCAAAGGCTGTGACGAACGCGTCGCGCTACCGGCGCGTGCCCGGCGCGTACTCGGCGAAGCGATGATTGCGCAGCTTGTGCCGGAGAACTGATCGGGCCATGGGCCAGTGGTTGATATCGAAGACGTTGTTCGCCGTGACGCTGCGGTAGTAGACCAGCGCTCTCACACGTCGGTGGTGAAGCGCCCAGTCGAGCAGCCGGCGCGTAAAGCTGCCGCGGTAGTCGTTGTCCCATGGCGAGTATTCGCCCACCACGAACGGCCAGTGATGCCTGCCGGGGTTGCGCCAGTTCCGGAAGAAGTGACGGAAGGCCGACCAGACCCCGGGCGTTGCGAACTTGGAGTAGATGTCGGCACCGATCCAGTCGACAAATTGACCGCCGGGCCAGTAGCGCCCCGGTGCATTGCTGCGGATCGCGGGCGAGGCGATCGTCTGCGGAACCCACATGAATGCGATCCGCGGGCGCGGCAGCACCTCGGGGGTGCGCCTCTCCCTGTAGATCGGGTCTCGATTCGACTCGGCCCGGTAGATCCTCGGCATTCCGTGCTTGACGAGCCGGCGATTGATGAGGCCTCGCCTGCCGCCACGCGAGATCAGGACCACACGACGCCATGCCTTGCGGAAGGCGCGGGTCGAATGGCTGGCGCCTCGCGATGACCCGTCGGCGTTGAATGCGCAGTACGGATTCCAGGATCCGTTCATCTCCGGGAACAACCGGATGTAGACGACCTGGCCGGAGCTCGCGATCGTTCGGCTCAGCCGAACGATGTAGCCGTCGCCCAGACCGCGGGCGATCTGGCGTGGGGCGATCCGCTCCGGGTGTCCGCCCGGTGCGGTGGAGAGACTCAGGATCCCGCGGGTGTGGGTGATCCGCCAGCGGTGGAGACCGCCCACCAGGTGCCGACCGCCCCACCGGCCGAAGCTCTGTAGCAGGGCCGTATGGGCGCCAACTCTCTGGTTGAACACACGGAAGTCGCGAGCGGCACCTGTGTCCGAGACGCCGTGGAAGACCTTGTGGTGGGGTGGCCGGAAGACGTGATGGGGTGGATCGGCGTCAGCGGCGGCGGGAATCGTCAGGGCCAGGCAGACGACCGCCGCGCTCGCGGACAGATGGCGGTGGAATGGGCTGCTGTGACGGCGGACAGGCATCGAGGAGGCCTCTCCCGTGGCAACCCTACACCCGCCCTAAAGGAGGTTTTGGGAAATTGGGGACCCCATAGCGGCCTCCACTCCCGAAACGCACGGGTGGCCTCGACCCAACCGCTTCGCCGCGGCTCTAACCTCGCCGCATGCTGTACGACCGGGCAAGGATCTACGTCGAGGGCGGCGGTGGCGGAAACGGCTGCGTGAGCTTTCGCCGCGAGGCCCACGTGCCGCGCGGCGGGCCCGACGGCGGTGACGGCGGGCGCGGCGGCGACGTGGTGCTCGAGTGCGATGAGTCGAGGAGGGACCTCGTGTCGCTTCACCGCTCGCGGCATTACCGGGCCGGCCGGGGCGGGCACGGGCAGGGCAAGCAGCGACACGGGGCGCGCGGGGAGGATCGGGTGGTGCTCGTTCCGCCCGGCACCCAGGTCGATGGCCTGGAGGGGCGCCGCTACGACTTCGTCAGGCAGGGGCAGCTTGCCGTGGTCGCGGCGGGCGGTGCCGGCGGGCACGGCAACAAGCGATTCGCGACCTCGACCCGGCAGGCGCCCCGCTTCGCGGAGCGCGGGCTCGCGGGGGAGTCCGGCTGGATCGAGCTGCGGCTCAAGCTGCTGGCCGACACGGGACTCGTCGGGCAGCCGAACGGGGGGAAGTCCTCGTTGCTCGGCAGGCTCACCCGGGCCGCTCCCAAGGTGGCCGCGTATCCGTTCACCACGGTCGAGCCCGTCCTTGGAACCCTCGATTCCGGCGAGCGGCAGCTCGTTCTCGCCGACATCCCGGGTCTGATCGAGGGCGCGGCCGGGGGCGCTGGGCTGGGACACGAGTTCCTGGCGCACGTCGAGCGCTGCCGCGGCCTGATCCACGTGGTCGACATCGCGGGCGTGGATCCGGCGGGGGCCTATGAGGCGGTCCGCACCGAGCTCGGCGCCTATGGCACCGGGCTCGAGCTGCTGCCGGAGCTGGTGGTGCTGTCCAAGCGCGACCTCGTGCCCGATCACGACGCGGACGCGGCGGTTGCAGAATGGAGCGATCGGCTTGGCGGTGACGCACTGGGCGTATTCGCCGTCTCGGCGGTCACAGGCGCCGGTCTGGACGAGCTTCGCCGGGCGATCTTCGAGTCGGTGCCCTCCGAGCAGCCCGCTGCCCCCGTGTCCGCCGACGAGCCGGAGTTCGAGGCGGAGCACATCACCTACACCCCTGCGGGCGACCAGGGATTCGACGTGGAGCGCATCGAGGGCGGCATCTTCGAGATATCCGGCCGCGGGATCGAGATGCTGGTCGCCAGACACGACACCGGAAACGTGGAGGCGCTGGGATACCTGGAGCAGCGCCTTCGAGAGATCGGCGTGATCGCCGCGCTGCGGCGGGCCGGGTTCGAGGCGGGCGACGAGGTGCGGATCGGGGAAGAGGCGTTCGAGCTCGACCCGGGCGAGTAGAGGGCCGCGCCGCGCGGGCGCGAACCTACACTTCGCACGCCATGACCGTGGTCGCCAAGCTCGGATCCTCGATCGTCGCGGACGACGGCGGCGCCCTGCGTTCCGGAGTGCTGGACAGCGTGTGCGCTCAGGTCGCCGAGCTCCATCACGCGGGCGAGAACGTCGTGCTGGTCACCTCCGGCGCGATCGCCCGCGGGATGCGCCTCATGGAGCTGGATCGGCGGCCGAGCTCCATCGACGAGATGCAGGCCGCCTCCGCGGTGGGGCAGGGCTCGCTCTTCCGCGCCTACGAGGAGCGCCTGGCCGCCGGCGACGTGCACGCGGCGCAGGTGCTCCTGACCTCGTTCGACATGTCCGCCCGCATGCACTACCTGAACGCCCGCCAGACGCTGCGGCGGCTGCTCGACTGGCGCGCCGTGCCGGTGATCAACGAGAACGACACGACGGCGACCGACGAGATCACGTTCGGCGACAACGACTTCCTGTCGGCGCAGGTCGCGATCCTCCTCGAGGCCCGCCTGCTCGTCCTGCTCACCGACACCGCCGGCCTCCACACGGCCGACCCGCGCCTGCAACCGGACGCGGAGCTGGTGGAGGAGGTGACGTCGTTCGGCGAGCTCGGGGGCTATGAGATCGGCGATCGCACCTCCGCATTCGGGTCAGGCGGGATGCGCAGCAAGGTCGCCGCCGCCGAGATGGCGAGCGCCGCGGGAATCGCCGTCGTGGTGTGCGACGGCACGCGGGCGGGAAGCTTTCTCGGCGCCGCGCGGGGCGAGCGGGTGGGAACGCGGTTCGCATCGCATCCGGAGCGGACGCCGAGCTTCAAGCTGTGGCTGCGCTACGCCAAGCCCAGTCAGGGGAGGATCGTGGTGGACGCGGGGGCGGCGCGGGTGCTGCGCGAGCGCGGCTCCAGCCTCCTGCCGGTGGGCGTGACGGGCGTCGAGGGGGAGTTCGCGGCCGGCGACGCGGTCGAGGTGGTCTGCGACGGCGACGTGGTCGGCAAGGGGATCGTCAACTACTCGGCGACCGAGCTGGCCCGGATCAAGGGCATGAAGTCGATCGAGGTCGCGGACCGCATCCCGGACGCCTCCGAGGAGGCGGTCCATCGCAACTACTTCGTGCTCACCTGAGGCTCTGGGGGAGGTCCTCGGGCAGCGGCTCGAGCCCCGCGTCCAGCTCGACGCCCAGGGAGTTCACCGCGAACGCGACCATGTGGTACTGGCCGATCAGCATGGTGGCCTCGATCAGCTGCTTCCCGTCGTAGCCTTCGGCGAGCGCGTCCCACGTCGAGTCCGAGATCCGCGCCTCGTCGTGCAGCTCGTCCACCGCCCGCAGCAGCGTCGCCTCCGCCTCGGTCCAGCCTGCCGCCTCGGGACCCTCGACGATCCGGTCGATCGCGTCGCGCTCGATCCCCATCCGAAGCGAGACGCGGACGTGCTGTCCCCACTCGTACGAGGAGCGGCAGCGCACCGCGGTCCGGAGGATCATCAGCTCACGATCGCGCGGCGGGAGGGTGCCGCCGACCAGCAGGTACCCGCCGAACCGAAGCCAGCTGCGAAACAGGTCAGGATGGCGTGCCAGCGTACGGAAGATGTTGTACTCGCCGATCGGAGCGTCGGCGCCGGGCGGAAGGGAGTTGAGGATCTCGGCGATGTCGCCCTGCCATTCGCTCTCCGGCAGGGGATCGATTCGTGGCGGGGTCATGGTCCCGACTCTACGGCCATCGCAGCCATCGGCGCCTTGGTGCGTGTCCCGTTCGGTCAGATGACCTGCTCGCCCACCTGGCTTCGCCCCGGCGTTGATGGGCGTTGCCACCTACGGCCGAGTGCGGAGCTAGACCGCGTATGGCGGCTCACCCCGCACTCGTGGGCCATCCGAGACCACTTGACGTTGTTTGCGTCCCGAGAGCTGGCAGGTCACGAGCGCGAGGGCGACCCGGGTGCCGTCGTCGACAGCCGCCCTCACCGCGCAGAGGCAGAGGCCGGTGGCACCACTGCGCAACACGCGCGCGTCGGCGGTCACGCCCTGGCCGCGAGCGGGAGCCGGGAAGTCGACGGTGCTTCCCACGGTTGCCGCCCTCGGGCCAGCCTCGTGCGAGCGCGGTGCCGTCGGCCGGCGGAGCCCTCGGTCTCTGGGTGTCTTTGCTCCGCCATTTTGGGGTGAGGCCCGCAAGCTACCCTGTTGCGCATGGCCACCGCCACCCGTACGGTTTCCGAGGCTTGCGAGTCCGCCAAGCGGGCTTCGCACGAGCTCGCCATCGCCAGCGCCGAAGCGAAGGACGCCGTGCTGTGGAGGCTCGCCGAGCTGCTGGACGCCCGGAGCGACGCGATCCTCGAGGCCAATGCGGACGATCTCGCCGACGAGCGTGCCGCCGGCCTCCCGCCCGCGCTTCGGGATCGCCTGATGCTCGACGAGGCGCGCGTCGCGGCGATGGCCGAGGGGGTGCGGGCGATCGCCGCGCTGCCGGACCCCGTGGGCGAGCTGCTCGACGAGCGGGCGCTGGAGAGCGGCCTCGAGCTGCGCAAGGTTCGTGTGCCGCTGGGCGTGATTGCCGTCGTGTATGAGGCCCGTCCGAACGTGACCGTGGACTGCGCGGCCCTGACGTTGAAGAGCGGCAACGCGATCGTGCTCCGCGGCTCGAGCTACGCGGCCCGATCCAACGCGGCGCTCGCCGCGGTGGTGCGCGAGGCGATCGTCGACGGCGGGCTGCCCGAGGCGGCGGTGGAGCTCCTCGCGAGCGGAGACCGGGGCGAGCTCAGCGAGCTCGCGACGGCGGACGCCCTGGTGGACCTGATCATCCCCCGCGGCGGCGAGGGGCTGAAGGAGGCGCTCAAGTCGGGGGCCACGGTGCCGGTGATGTACGCCGCCGCCGGCAACTGCCACGTATACGTCCACGAGGACGCCGACCTGGAGATGGCGCGCCGGGTGGCCTTCAATGCCAAAGTGCAGCGGCCGGGGGTCTGCAACTCGGCGGAGACGCTCCTGGTGAGCACCTCCGTGGCCGACCGCTTCCTGCCCGCGATCCTGGCCGACCTGCGGGACGCCGGAGTGGAGCTGATGGGCGACGAGCGCACGCGAGCCGCCGCGGGCGACTCAGCCGTCGCCGAGGCGACGGACGAGGATTGGGATACCGAGTACCTCGACATGAGGATGGCCGTCGGGGTGGTCGATTCACTCGACGAGGCGATCGCTCACGTGAACCGGCACGGGACCGGGCACTCGGAGGCGATCGTCACGTCCTCCGAGGACGCCGCGAGGGTGTTCACGGATCGCGTGGACGCGGCGGTCGTGTATGTCAACGCGTCCACCCGCTTCACGGACGGGTTCGAGTTCGGCATGGGGGCCGAGATCGGCAATTCGACTCAGAAGCTGCATGCTCGGGGGCCGATCGGCCTGCGCGAGCTGACCACCTTCAAGTACATCATGCACGGCGACGGCCAGATCAGGGCTTGACGGGCTGCCGACAGCCAGCGCCGACGCGTAGGAGCGGGTAAGGTCGCCGCGGTCGGCGTTCTCGGGGGCGCGTTCAACCCGCCGCACATCGGGCATCTGGTGCTCGCTCAGGAGGCGGCGTTCCAGCTCGGCTTGGATGAGATCCTCCTGGTCCCCGTCGGCAGCTCCCCGTACAAGCGCATCGATCCGGAGCCCGGAGCCGAAGTGAGGCTGCGGATGGCCCGGCTGGCCGCGGACACCGATCCGGTGGTCGAGGCGTCCGATGTGGAGACGGCTCGCGAAGGACCGTCATTCAGCTTTCGTACCCTGGAGTTGATGACCGACGCGCGACCCGGGGACGAGCTCGTATTCCTGATGGGCGCCGACGTCGCAGCGGGGCTCGAGAGCTGGCGGGAGCCCGAGCGGGTGCTGGAGCTGGCGCGGGTCGGGATCGCGGCGCGTCCAGGCACGGCAATCGAGGAGGCGGAGGCCGCGGTCGAGCGCCTGGGCGGGTCAAAGCGGGCCGAGGTCGTGCGGATGCCGGAGATCGGCGTCTCGTCGACCGGCATCCGGAGGCGAGTCGCCGCGGGCCGTCCGATCCGGCACCTGGTGCCGGACGGCGTCGCCGAGCTCATCGCCGAGCAGGGGTTGTACGGGGAGTGAGGCCGGCGCCGCAGCGAAAGCCCGATCGGGTCGACTCCGAGCGGATGGCGCGGCTGCTTGCCGAGATCGCCGACGCCAAGAAGGCGGAGGATCTGCTCGCCCTCGACGTGCGCTCGCTGGTCGGGTACACGGACTTCCTCGTGGTCTGCACGGCTCGCAACGACCGCCAGGCCAAGGCCATCCACGACGAGGTGCACCTGCGCCTCAAGCGCGAGCACGGATTGCTCCCGGCGGCGGTCGAGGGTGAGGCGGACGGTGGGTGGGTCCTCATGGATTACCTGGACTGTGTGCTGCACGTGTTCGTGCCCGAGCTTCGCGAGCGCTACCGGCTGGACGTGCTCTGGGCCGAGGCGCCGCGGCTGGAGCTCGAGCTCCAGGAGCTTCGCGACAGCGCGTAGACGTCGAGCGGCTCGCCCAGGTCAGGCGGCGTCGCCTCTCCTTCCCGGTCCATGCCGAGCCGGATGGCGACCGCCCGCGAGCGGTCGTTCGCCGGATGGATGAGGCTGATCACGCGGTCGCGGTCGAGGTGCGTGAAGGCGGCGTCGATCGCCGCCACCGCGCCCTCGGTCGCGAGGCCCATTCCCCAAAGCGAGGGGCGAAGCGTCCAGCCGATCTCGACCTCGCCGGCCAGCTCGGGGACGAAGGTGGGGTGGGACGCCCCGATCCAGCCGGCGGGCTGCGGATCGTCGTGCGTGGTGACGGCCCACAACCCGAAGCCGTTCACCTCCCAGTGGCGGAGGTGCCGGTCGAGCATGGCGCGCCACTGACTCGGATCGAAGGAGCGGTTGGGCTGCAGAGACCGCCAGACCTCGGGCTCCCGCCAGACCGCCTCCATCGCTGAGGCATCGGCGGGTACCCAGCGGCGCAGCAGGAGGCGATCCGTCTCGACCCGCTCGGGGTATCGCATGCGGCGATCCTCCCAATTCCGGTGGCGGTCGCGTCCGTCCGACCGCCCACCTAGGTTTGGCGGCATCGTGAGTGCTCATCCCACCGAGCACCGCAGTGGCCGCCGCCGCTTCCGCCTCTTCCGGAGGTGCATGTTCGGCTACCACCCGTATGCGGTGCACGACGCGATCGAGGCGCGCGACGTTGCCATCCAGGAGCGGGATTCGGCGCTGCTCGAGGCGACGGAAAGGGTGGCCGCCGCGGAGGCGCAGGTGGGGGCGGAGAGGACGCGGTTGCAGGCGCGGCGAGCGGAGGCCGCCTGGGCGGCGCAGCGACTGCAGGAGCTTGAGCTGGTCTCGGCGCGGCTGGCCACCATGGTGGTCGATCGCGACAAGGAGCTGCGCCGCCTGCGATCGGAGCTTCAGGCTGCGCTGCAGCGAGACGACGAGGGTCTGCGGGCGCTGATTTCGATGTCCGACGATCTGGCGAGGGTTCGCCGTCAGGCAGGAGCCCAGGCGACGCGGATCCGGTTGCGGGCGCTTCGGGAGGCGGCGGAGGTCGCCGAGCGAATCGCCGCCCTGGAGCGCGGCGAGGGCGGTGCCGGCGAGAGGCTCATGCCCCTTCTGGGGGAGGCGATCGAGCGCGTGGGGGTCGAGGTGGACGCCGAGGAGGAGGAGGAGTGGCGAGGCGAGTGGCGGCGAACGGGCACGTCGCACGCGAGGCGGGCGAGCTGTTCGACGGCCTGGTGGAGGTCGACGTGGGCCCCCTCAACGACTTCTCCCAGCTCGTGGGCTTCGAGGACGCGGCGAACGCGATCGGTGCGACGTCGGAGATCTCCGTGAAGCGGTTCACGCAGGGGAGGGCGACGCTCGCGATGCGGTTCAAGCAACCGGTCGAGCTCCTGCGGGAGCTCGAGGAGCGGGCGCCGTTCGACTTCAGGGTGCGGGACACACGGTCGGACCGGGTCGTTCTGGACCTCGACGACTAGGGAGACCTCGGCGCGGGCGTCCACGGGACTGGCGTCGCGGATATCGTTGGCGGGTGGAATCGACGGCCTCGGTGAACGGGGTGGAGATCGCCTACGAGACGTTCGGGGACGATGCCGATCCGACGGTGCTCCTGATCATGGGCCTGGGCGTCCAGATGCTGGGCTGGGATGAGGAGCTCTGTCGGATGATCGCGGCGCGCGGATACCGGGTCGTGCGGTTCGACAACCGGGACACGGGGCACTCCACGAAGGTGGACGGTGGGTCCCCCGATGTGATGGCCGCGATCGCGGGGGACGGGAGCGGCGCAAGCTACACGCTCGACGACATGGCCCGGGACTCGGTTGGATTGCTCGGCGAGCTCGGGGCGGAGGCGGCGCACCTGGTGGGGGCGTCGTTGGGCGGGATGATCAGCCAGACCGTGGCGATTCGGCATCCGGAGCGGGTGCTCTCGCTCACGTCGATCATGTCGACGACCGGCGATCGTGCGGTCGGGCAGCCGCATCCCGAGGCGATCCCGGCGCTGCTGACCCGTCCGCCCGCGGACCGTGATGGGTTCGTCGACTTCGTGGTGGGGGCGTGGAAGGTGATCGGCTCGCCCGGCATCGACGTCGACGAGGACGCTCTTCGGGCGCGGGCGGGGGCGAGCTACGACCGCGGGATCTTCCCGGATGGGACGGCCCGTCAGCTGGTGGCGATCATCGCGTCGGGCGACCGGACGGACGCGCTGCGGCGGCTGGACGTGCCGGCGACCGTCGTCCACGGGACCGACGACATCCTCATCGACGTCTCGGGGGGAAAGGCAACCGCGGCCGCGATTCCGGATGCGCGCCTGGAGCTGATCGAGGGGATGGGCCACGACCTGCCGCGCCAGCTGTGGCCGCGCTTCACGGACGTGATCGTCGATACGGCGGAGCGGGCCACGGCGCCGGCGGCGGGCTGACGCCCAGCGCTACCTGCCGATCAGGATCTGCGGCTCGATCGCGCCGGGCAGCTCGCCGGCGGCCGTGACGGTGTACACGCCGGGCTCGGTGACGTGGACCGTGCCGATCAGTGCCCGGCTCCAGCCCGAGCCGGTGTTGAGCGACGAGCCCATGCCCCGGAAGCCGGGGCCCTTGATCTCGACGGGCTCGCCGGCCGGCGAGGCGACGTTCACCTGCAGGGCCGGAGGGACGCCGAAGTCGATGCTGTCTTCGGTGCCGCGCGCCTTGTAGGACTCCTGGTAGCTGAGCTTCATCTTGCCGGGCCGGAGTGCCACCGTGGTCTCACCGGGGACCGGCAAGGTCGCGTAGTCGTCCGCGGTTCTGCGAGAGCGGAAGACGAGGAACATGATCGCGCCGTCGACGAGCAGGAAGGCGACGACCGCGGCAACGATGAGGCCGGCGGACACGAGGTGAGTCTATGGCTGGAAGGGATGGGGGGCGAATCCGTCACGACTGTGTGCCAATCCCCAACAGAAAGAGTCAAATCCGCCGTTTTCGGCTCCGTAGAGCGGTTTTCCGCCGCTTCAGACGGGAACATGCGTTCGATGCCCAGGGAGACGGCCAATCACAAGGGAGCGGTTGCTGAGGCCAAGATCGCCGCCGCCGCGATCGAGCTCGGCGTTCCCGTGCTCAAGCCGATGTCCGAGCACGGCCGGTACGACCTCGTGTTCGATCTAGGGAGCCGGCTACTGCGCGTTCAGTGCAAGTGGGGTAACCGGAAGGGGGACGTCATCGTGGCCAATCTGGGCGGGAGCTACCTGAGTCCGAACGGCTACGTCCTGTCGACGTACGGTGCCGACGAGATCGATGCGATCGCCGTCTACTGCGGCGCTCTCGGCCAGTGCTATCTCCTGCCGATCGAACTGGTCGAGGGCCAGCGCGGCATTCACCTGCGTCTTGCGGCCGCCAGAAATGGCCAGCGAGCCGCACTACACTTTGCCGAGGATCATGTGTTGTCTGGGGCTGTAGCTCAGCTGGGCAGAGCGTCGCGGTGGCACCGCGAAGGCCGTGGGTTCGAGTCCCACCAGCTCCACTCTCCCACTCAGCTTGAAGAGCACGTCGTCGGCGCCAACGACTTTCGCAACCGCTTCGGCTGGTACATGGAGCGTGCGACCGCGGGCGTGGAGTTCCTCGTCACCCGCCGTGGCAAGCCTTACGTCCGCCTCCTCCCGGCGCGAGATCAGCTGGCTTTGGAACGGGCCGCCCAGCGACGACGGCGGCCCCGCGGAGCCGTGACTACGATCCACCCGTGCCCCGGTACGTCGCCTTCCTCCGCGCCATCAACGTCGGCGGCCGCCGCGCCAGCCGCGACCAGCTCACCGGCCGCATCGAGTCGCTTGACTTCGAGAACGTCACCACCTTCCGTGCCAGCGGCAACCTGATCTTCGACGCCCCGCGCCAATCTCAGGTTGCCCTGACGAGGCGCGTCGACGACGCCCTCACGGAAACGCTCGGCTACGACGTCCGCTCCTTCCTCCGCACCGCCGCCGACGTCCGCGCGATCGCCGCGCACGAGCCATTTCCGAAGCGGGTTGTGGAGGCATCGGGTGGCAAGCTGCAGGTGGCGCTGCTCGGCAAGGCTCCGTCCAGCGCCGCCCGCGACGAGGTGCTCGCGATGGCCACCGAGGACGATCGTCTGGCGATCGAGGGAACCGAGCTCTATTGGCTGCCGAGCGGCGGCCAGATGCAGGCGAACCTCAACCTGCGCGCCATCGACGGCCTCGTCGGCGAGAACACTCGGCGCACCAAGAGCATGGTCGCTGAGATCGCCGCCAAGTTCCTCGAGGACTGAGCGCCTCAGGCGGCGTCGAAGCGGATCAGGCTGAACACGTCCTGCGTGCGGAGGCGTGCCCGCCCGCCCAGGAAGGCGAGCTCCATCAAGAACGACATCCCGACCACGTCGGCGCCGGCGTCCTCGACCAGCTCCTCGAGCGCGGCCATCGTGCCGCCGGTGGCGATGAGGTCGTCGTGAAGCAGCACCCGGGTGCCCGGAGCCAGCGCATCGACGTGCATGTGCAGCTCGTCGAGCCCGTATTCGAGCTCGTACGACACCGACGCCGTCTCGAAGGGGAGCTTCCCCGGCTTGCGCACGGGGATGAACCCCGCCCCGCACCGCGCCGCTATGGCCGCCCCGAGGATGAAGCCGCGCGCCTCGGGCGCGACCACGACGTCCGGCCGGAGGTCCCGCGCGTGATCCGTCAGCGCGCCGATGGCCCGCTCCAGGTCGGGCGGGCTGGCGAACAGCGGCGTCGCGTCCTTGAACACGATCCCCGGCTGGGGAAAGTCGGGAATGTCGCGGATGAGTTCCTTGAGGTCGCTCATTGGATGCCCGCGACTCCGCGCCGGCCCGCGGCATCCTGCCAGACGCCGCCCCGACGTTCGCGTCGCGTGCCGGACGGAGGGCGACGCGCGGGCCCCGTTGTAGGCTCCGCGCCGTGAAGCAGGTCGCCGACGGGGTCTGGCACCTCGACACGTTCTTCCTTCCGAGCTCGATCAACGCCTACCTGGTGGAGGACGTGCTGATCGACGCCGGCACCCGCCACTCCGGCGGCAAGATCCTGCGCCAGCTGCGCTCCCACGACGTCTCCGCGCACGCCCTGACGCACTCGCACCCCGATCACCAGGGCGCGACCCACGAGGTCTGCACGACTCTGGACCTCCCGCTGTGGGTCGGCGAGCGCGACGTCGACGCGGCCGAGAACCCCGACCTCATCCGCCAGCGCCAGCCCGACCACCCCGTGGCCCACCTGTACACGAGGCTCTTCATCGGGCCCGGCCACCCCGTCGACCGACACCTGCACGAGGGCGACGAGGTCGCGGGGTTCAAGGTCCTCGAGGTCCCCGGGCACTCCGCCGGCCACGTCGCCTTCTGGCGCGAATCCGACGGCATCCTCATCCTCGGCGACGTGCTCACCAATCTCGACCAGCTCACGGGGTTGCCCGGGCTGCACGAGCCGAAGTCGTACCTCACCCCCGACCCCGCCGAGAACCGCCGCTCCGCCAGGCGGCTCGCCGAGCTCGAGCCCAGGCTGGTGCTGTTCGGGCATGGGAGGCCGCTTCGCGACCCGCGCAAGCTCGTCGACTTCGTCGACGGCCTTCCCGCCTAGCCACCTGCACTGGCAGCCGTTCGGCGGCTTGTCGACGCCCGTAAGATCGCCTGCGTGAAGCGATACGAGCCAAGCGAGATCGAAGCCCGCTGGCGCCGGGTCTGGGAGGAGGAGCGCACCTGGGAGGTGCCCAATCCCGGCCAGCCCGGATTCGACGACTCCGCGCCGAAGAGCTACGTGCTCGAGATGCTCCCGTACCCGTCGGGCGACCCCCACGTCGGCCACCTGAAGAACTACGCGATCGGTGACGCGATCGCCCACTACCGGCGCCGCAGGGGCCATCAGGTGGTCCACCCGATGGGCTTCGACGCGTTCGGCCTCCCGGCCGAGAACAACGCGATCAAGACCGGGGAGCCGCCGCGGGTGGCGACCGAGCGCTCCATCGAGGCCTATCGCAGGCAGTTCCGCCGCCTGGGCTTCTCGTTCGACTGGGCGCGCGAGCTGAGCTCGCATGAGCCGGAGTACTACCGCTGGACGCAGTGGATCTTCCTGCAGCTCCTCGAGCGCGGGCTGGCGTACCGTGACGAGGCGTTCGTGCAGTGGTGCCCGGTCGACCAGACGGTCCTCGCCAACGAGCAGGTCATCGACGGCCACTGCGAGCGCTGCGGCAGCCCGGTGGAGGCTCGCCAGCTCGAGCAGTGGTTCTTCCGCATCACGGACTACGCGGACCGCCTCCTCGACGACCTCGACTCGATCGACTGGCCCGAGCACGTGAAGACGATGCAGCGCAACTGGATCGGGCGCTCGCACGGTGCCGAGGTCGTCTTCCGCTGTGAGGAGGCAGGTATCGACTTCCCGGTCTTCACCACGCGCCCCGACACCCTCTTCGGGGCGACGTTCTTCGTCCTGGCTCCCGAGCACCCCGACGTCGAGCGCCTGGCAGCCGGCACCGAGCATGAGGCGGCCGCGCGCGACTACGTGAACGAGGCGATTCGCACGACCGCCGAGGAGCGGGGGGCAGAGGAGCGGCAGAAGACCGGCGTCCCCCTCGGGCGCACGATCACGAACCCCGTCAACGGCGAGGAGATCCCGATGTTCGTCGCTGATTACGTGCTGATGGAATATGGCACGGGGGCGATCATGGCCGTGCCCGCCCACGACGTCCGCGACCACGACTTCGCCGCGACTCATGACCTGCCCATCCGCCAGGTCATCCGTCAGTCACTGCCCGGCAGCGGCGACATCGCTGGCGGGGTCGCTGCGGGCGCGCCGCCGCCGGAGAACGAGCTCCCTTACATCGGCGATGGCGAGATGGTCAACTCGGGCCGCTTCGACGGCACGCACAACCGCGAGGCCTACGACGAGATCGTCGAATGGCTGGTCACCGACGGCCGCGGCAAGCCCGCTGTCCACTACCGGCTGCGCGACTGGCTCGTGTCCCGCCAGCGGTACTGGGGCTGCCCGATCCCGGTGGTCTACTGCGAGACGGACGGCATCGTCCCGCTCGGTGAGGACCAGCTCCCGGTGCTCCTCCCGCAGGTCGACGACTACGCCCCCAAGGGGCGGAGCCCGCTCGCGGCCGCCACCGACTGGGTCACCACGGAATGCCCGCGCTGCGGCGGGCCGGCGCGCCGCGAGACCGACACCATGGACACCTTCGTCGACTCCTCCTGGTACTTCCTCCGCTACCTCGACGCGCACAACGACACGGCGGCCTGGGACCGGGCGGCCGTCGACTACTGGATGCCGGTGGACCAGTACATCGGCGGAGTCGAGCACGCAATCCTGCACCTGATGTACGCCCGCTTCTTCACCAAGGCCCTCGCGGACATGGGGCACCTGGGTGTCCAGGAGCCCTTCGCGAGGCTCTTCACCCAGGGCATGATCACACGCGACGGAGCCAAGATGTCCTCCTCCAAGGGCAACGTCGTGAGCGCCGCCGAGACGGTGGAGCGCTACGGGGCTGACACGGCCCGCGCCTACGTGTGCTTCATGGGCCCGCCCGACAAGGGGGGCGACTGGACCGACGCGAGCGTCGACGGCGTCTACCGATTCCTCACCAGGCTCTGGAGGCTGAAGGAGGAGGTTGTAGCCCGCACTCCGGACCACGAGCGGGGACCGATCGACCGCGAGGCGGGGCTCCAGGGCCTGGCCGGGGAGCTGCTCCGCAAGGCCCACTGGGCCGTCGACAAGGTCACCCGCGACATCGAGCGCGACTTCGGCTTCAATACGGCGATCGCCGCCGTCATGGAGCTCGTGAACGAGGCCTACCGCGTCAAGGACAACCTCTACGGCGATGCGGCGGGAGAGCGAGCACTGCGCTTCGCAACCGCGACCGCCGCCTCCGTCCTGTTCCCGTTCGCCCCGCATCTGGCCGCGGAGGTGTATGAGGCCCTCACCGGCCGGCGAGTGTGGGAGGACCCGTGGCCGGAGGCCGACCCGGTCCTGCTGGAGAGCGACATGTTCACTCTCGTCGTGCAGGTGAACGGCAAGCGGCGTGCCGGCGTCGACGCCCCCGCCGGCGCCTCACGGGATGAGCTCCTGGAGCTAGCGCGCGCCGACACGGCCGTCAGGCGCCACATCGACGGCAAGGAGGTCGTGAAGGAGGTCGTCGTTCCGGGCAAGCTGGTCAACCTCGTCGTGAAGTGAGCGTGAATATCGGTAACACGCCTGCGCCGCGGGTCTGCTAGAAAGGCGGCGCATGCTTGTCAGGCGCTTCTCGGACGCGACCGTCACCGAGTTGCACCGGCTCCGTCCCCACATCCTGATGGACGCGGGGGAGCTCGGCTCTCGCAACGTGTCCGTGTGCTGGCTGGAGGTCCCGGCCGGCGCCTCGGAGGAGCTTCGCTCGCACGAGGAGGCCGAGCAGGTGTACGTCGTCGTCAGCGGCAGCGGCACGATGTCCGCCACCGGTGACACCCAGCGGCTGGCGGTGGGCGATCTGGTCCTCATCCCGCCAGCCACGGAGCATTCGGTCGCCAATGACGGCGCCGACCCGCTGGCGCTCGTCTCCGTGCAGTCACCACCGGTGTCCGCCGACGAGCTCTTCAGCCGGCGCCTCGCCGCTCAGGCCAGCGGCTACGACGATTACGACGACGAGTAGGCGCGGAGTCGCCGCTCGGTAGCGGTGCGAACGTGAGCCGCAAGCGCGTCACCGTCCACGGCCGCGTCCAGGGCGTCTTCTTCCGGGACACCACCCGGCGGATGGCGGAGTCGCGCGGCGTCTCGGGCTGGGTGCGCAACAACCCCGACGGCAGCGTCGAGGCGGCGTTCGAGGGGCCCGACGACGCCGTCGACGCGATGGTTGACTTCGCGCGAGAGGGGCCGCGGGGCGCACTCGTGGAGACGGTCGACGTCGCCGCGGAGGACCCGGAGGGGCTGACGGGCTTTCGCATCGCCTAGTGGTGCCTCTCATGACGTTCGACCGGAAATGACGAGGTCCAGGCGCCGCCAGGCAAGGACTAAGGACGCAGCGAGCCCGAATAGCAGCGCTCGTGCGTATCCGGTTACGTCAGGCACCCGACCCGGCCGACCGAGCCGAACCGCGAGCAAATGCGCGAGCGGCCGCAAATCCACCCAGGGGGTGGATAATCGGCCACTCGCTCCGAGGGTGGGGCCGGCCGCGGCGCGGGCGGCCGCAAATCCACCCAGGAGGTCGATAATCGGCCACTCGCCCGGGGAAGGGGCCTCCGCGGTGCGAGCTTGGGCCTGGACCCGCGTCCGAGGCCATCCCGGGGATCGTCGCTTCGCGGTCGGGATCGTGGCGACTCGCGGCCGGTGCCCGAGCGACTCGGGCGTCAACCTGACCCAACCGGATATACACCAGCAGCGCTATTCGGGCGAGTGAGGACGCAGCATGGCGGTGATCTGGGGCCGTCATTTCCGGTCAGACGTTGTGAGAGGTACCACTAGCTCTTCCCCCTCCCTCGTCTGGAGGTGTGGGTTCGGGCCGCCATGGCGAACTTGGCACATTTTCATCTGCCAGTGGTGACACGGTCGCGCCACGCGTCACACGCGGTTGCACAGGATCGTGGCGATGGGGTCCCTCAGCCGCTCGCAGCTGATCCTCTACGGAGCTGTCGCCGTGGTGCTGCTCCTCGTCGGTGCTCGCTGGATTCGCTCCGGCGGGGCCCAGGGTGAGCCGGCGGGAGGGGTCAGCTACGCGGATTCCTCGAGCCGGAGCACCACTGCGGGGGAGGAGTCGGGAACGCTCGCGGTGGACGCGGAGGGCGGCACGGACGTGGTCGTTGACGTCGCCGGCGCCGTCGAGGATCCGGGCGTCTACCGCCTGCCGGCGGGGTCTCGGGTCGATGACGCCTTGGACCGGGCGGGCGGCGCCACCCCGCGGGCCGAGGTGGACTCGATCAACCTCGCCGCCCGCCTGACCGACGGACAGCAGATCGTCGTCCCGAAGGCCGCCGGTGGCTCGGGTGCCGTCGCCGCGACTGCAACGAGCGCGGGTGAGGAGAGCTCGTTGGCGCCCATCAGCGTGGGAACGGCGACGCCGGAGGATCTCGACACGATCGAGGGGATCGGGCCGGTGACGGCGCAGAAGATCGTGGACTTCCGCGAGCAGCAGGGTGGGATCTCCTCGATCGACCAGCTCGACGAGATCGACGGGATCGGTCCGGCGACCATGGAGGCCCTGCGCTCGCGGCTACAGCCGTGAGACCCGCTGACGCTCCGTTGAGGCCGATCGCCTGGCGCTTCGCCCTGCTGGCCGGGATCGCCGCCGGCCTCGCGGTCTCCCCGTTCGCGCCGGGGACGGCCCGAGCCTCGCCGGCGCCGCTTCTCGCCGCCGCCCTTGCCGCCTGCGTCGTGTTGGCGATCGTCCCCTCCTCCGGGCGCCCGGCCGCCGCCGCCCGGCTTGCGCTCGTGGCGCTCGCCGCCGGGGTGGCCGGACTCGCCCTCGGGGCGATGCGCCTGGCCGCCATCGACGGCGGCGCCTACGACGGACCCGTCGGGCGCCGGGCCAACGCACGTGGATTTGTGACCGCGGTGCCGCACCGGGCCCACGGCGAGGTGAGCGTGCGAATCCGGACCGACGACGGGCGGCTCGCCGTCGCGGCCCACGAGCCGGTGGACGACCTTCCCATCGGTCGCGAGATCATGGCCACCGGCACCCTCCGGACCCCGCAGCCGTGGGAAGCCGACTACCTCGCCCGGTACGGCATCCGAGAGGTCCTGCGGGCCCGTCGCGTCACCCTCACCGGCAGCCGGCGGGGCGGCGCTGAGGGAGTCGTCGACGGGATCAGAGATCGCGCCGACGCGGCGCTCGAGCGCGGCACGCCGGATCCCGAGTCGGCTCTCTTGCGTGGCTTCCTGCTTGGCGAGGACGATCGCATCGACCCCCGCACTGTCGATGACTTCAAGCGCTCCGGGCTTGCGCATCTCCTCGCCGTCTCCGGCGATTGCGTGATGCTGCTTGCGCTCCTCGGCGCGTGGCTGCTGGGGCTCGCCGGCGTGAGCCATCGTGTGCGACTCGTCGGGCTGCTCACGCTGATCGCGGTTTACGTGCCCGTCGCGGGAGCGAGCCCCTCAATCCAGCGGGCGGGGATCATGGGTGCCGCCGGCGTCGTCGCCATGCTCGCGGGCAGGCCGCGCTGGCGCTGGTACACGCTGCTGCTGGCCGCGACCCTGACCCTTCTCCTCAACCCGCGCTCGCTCGCGGACCCGAGCTGGCAGCTCAGCTTCGCCGCCGTCGCGGGCATCCTGCTGGTCGCGCCCCTCGTCAGGGACCTCATCCTGGGCTCGCCTGCCATATCGCATCCGTCCTCGCGTTCGGATCGGCCCTCGCCCGCCCGCCGAGGGCTCGCCGAGGGAGCCGGAGTGACCGTCGCGGCGACCCTCTCCACGGCACCGCTCTTCGCGCACCACTTCGGAGCCGTCTCGCTGGCCTCGCTTCCGGCAAACCTGCTCGCGCTTCCCGCTGTCGCGCCGATGATGTGGCTCGGCATGCTCGCGTCGATCGTGGGGCAGATTCCAGGCATCCCAGTCGAGCCGCTCACCGGGCTCGCCGGCCTTTTGGCCGCCTACGTCGCCCAGGTCGCCCACTGGCTGGCCGCTCCCGGCTGGGCGCAGGTCGGGATCGAGCTCGCCACCTGGGCCGACGTCGCCGCCGCCTACGCCGCCATGGCGACCATCGTGGGCACGCTTGGCGCTGCGGCTCGCCGCAGACGCGGCGCAGGCGGCCTCGCGCGAGGTCCGCGACTCGCCATGGCCGCCGCCGCGGCCATCGCCGGGTGCGTGGCGCTCGGATTCCGGGTGGCCCCGGCAGTCCCGGAGCGCGCGCCGGGGCTCAGGATCGTCGTGCTGGACGTGGGCCAGGGCGACGCCATCCTCCTGGACCCCGCCCGCGGCGGGCCGATCCTGGTCGACGGCGGACCCCCGGGCGACGAGATCGGCGAGCACCTGGGCGAGGAGGGCGTCTCGCGCCTGGCGGCGGCGGTGGCGACGCACGATCAATCGGATCACGTCGGCGGCCTTGACCAGCTCCTCTACGGCGGGTTTCGGATCGACCGGCTGGTCTACTCGCAGCCACCAGCCCGCCTTCTGCGCGCCGCGCGCCTTGCGAGCGTGCCCACGACGCAGGTCGCGGAGGGCTCGCAGGTGAGATCCGGAGCCCTCCGCCTGGACGTGCTGTGGCCGCCCCGGGAGGCTCTCGGCTCCCGGGCGAGCGACCCGAACCAGGCGGCGATCGTGCTGCGTGCCCGCTGGCACTCCTTCTCGATGCTCCTGGCGGCCGACGCCGAGGCCGAGGCGGTCCCGCTCGATCCGGGTCCCGTCGACGTCCTCAAGGTCGCCCACCACGGCTCCGAGGACGCGGGGCTGGATGCGCTGCTCGATCGCACGATGCCCCGGCTGGCGGTGATCTCCGTTGGTGCGGACAACCCTTACGGGCACCCGACCCGGGAGGCGCTCGGCACGCTCGCCGAGCACGGCATTCCCGTTCTCAGGACCGACCGCAGCGGGGACGTGGCCGTCGACGTGACTCGTCGAGGCTGGGGGCTGGAGAGCGGGTAGTCTGGCCGCCGTGGAAAACGCGTCCACTCCCGCGGACAGGGGCCGCGGGCCCTGGCGCGCGCTGTCCGCACTGCTCTTTCTCCTCTTGCTGGTCGGCAGCCTGATCGTGATCGTCGCGATGATCGATATCGCAGGCACGCCGACCTGTCACGACGTCAGGGCCGCGCTCGCTGCTCCCTCGGACGGTGAGTGCTACGACGGCTCGTCGCTCCAGAAGACGCTCTCCGTGATCATCGGATTTGGAGGCGGCGCCACAGGCGCCATTGCGATGGTCTCGGCGCTTGCCTACACGATCACAGGCAGACGCGGCCGGTTCGTGCTCGTCCTTACCGGACTCGCGATCGTCCTGTCGGGGATCAGCATCGTGGTCGGCAGCATCTGAGCACCGGGGCGAGTCGGCGGCCCGCGTCAGCTAGGCTGCCGCGTTTCCGGAAACGACGAAAGGAGTGGGATGAACCGGGTAGCGACCATCGCAACGGCAGTCGCCCTCGGCGTCGGGGCAGGCGTTGGACTCGCCGCGTGCGGCGGCGGCAGCACGACGACGGTGACCGAGAACCAGGAGCCGGCGCCTGCGCCCACGACCACGGGCCAGTCCACGACGACCAAGCCCCCGACGACCACGTCGACGACGAGCAGCACCAGCACCACGAGCACGTCGACGACGTCCACCAAGGAGGACAACGGCGGCACGGACAGCGGCTGAGCGGCCGCTGCTCGGGGCGCCCCGGCGGGCCGCAGCGCAGAGCGCAGCGGCAGCCGGAACGCCGATTACACTCGCGTGCCGTGAGCGCCAGCAGCAGCTCGGAGAGCCCGGGCACGATCAAGTCCGCGTACCTGATCGCCGGCACCGACGAGGGCAAGATCGACGCCGTGCTGTCGCGGCTGCGCGCCAGGGCCGAGCGCGACGGGGGCCCCGGGGCGCTCGAGAGCTTCGGGACGGGCGATGGCCCGCCCGATCCCGAGGCGCTCGTCGCGGCGATCCCGTCGATGTCACTGATGGCCGAGCGCCGTTATCTCTTGGCCGACGGGGTCGAGCGCTGGACGGCGAAGCAGGCGGCGGCGGTGAGCGCCACGCTGAGCGACCTCCCGCCGGACCTCACGGTGGCGTTCGTCGCGCGTGAGGCGCCCCCGAAGCTCAAGGCGCCGAAGAAGCTCGCCGACGCCGTGACGGCGGCCGGCGGTGAGGCCCTGCGCTACGACGCGCCCAAGGCGCGCGACCTGCCCGCCCGGCTCGTGGCGGAGGCCGCAAGCCGCGGCTTTCGGCTCGAACCCGCCGCAGCCCGCATGCTCGTCGAGCGCATGGGCGAGAACACGATGCGGCTGATGACCGAGGTCGATCGTCTCTCGGTCTGGGCCGGTCGCCGCGGCGAGGTGACCGTGGACGACCTCGAGTCGATGGTCGTGGACACCTCGGAGGAGGCAACATGGGCCCTTTCCGACGCCATCGTCGGAGGCGATCGCGGGCGGGCCATGGGCGCCGCCGAGCGCCTCAGCGCTCAGGGGGAGGCGATCACGCCGATCGTCTACCAGGCCGCGCGACGGCTGCGAGACGCACAGCTTGCGGCCACCGAGCTCGAGCTCGGGAAGTCGCCGAAGGAGGTCCAGGGCAAGCTCCGCATGCATCCCTACGCCGCGAAGATGCTGGTCAGGAGCGTGCGCGGCGCCTCGGCGTCGGGCTTACGAGCCTCTGCCTGCGCGGTCGCGGACCTGGAATGGTGGACGCGCGGGGGCTCGGAGTATCCGGATGACGTGGCGCTCACGCTCGCCGTGCTGCGAGCGGCTGGCGCCGGCGCCGGTGCCTCGACATAGGGCCTCGGCCCGCAGGCGGCACGCGTCGAGCGCAGGGCGCGGTGTGGCCTACGCCGAGTCGCCGCCGACCAGGCGGGCGGCCCGGGACTTCTTGCGGGCGCCGTTGTTGGGGTGCAGCGCCCCCTTCTGGACCGCCTTGTCGATACGCGATACGAGCTCGCGGTGCTCGCGGGCGGCCGTCTCGGCGTCGCCCGCCTCGACCGCCCGCTCGAGCCGGCGGAAGTGGGTCTTGACAGCGCTCTGGAGGCGGCGGTTCTCGTCCCGCTCGCGCTCGGTGCGGTGGATGCGCTTTACCTGTGAGGCGATGTTGGCCATGAGGCGAGCGGCCACTATAGCTGGGCGCCTTCCAAAGCCGGCCACCGCGGCAGCCGCGTGATGCATCGCGGCGACCCTCACGGGCGGGCCCACGACGAGCGCCGTGTCCGCGACCACCTGTACGGGGACCGGGACGAACCGCGCGAGCGACTCGACCCGGGCCCGGTGGACGTCGTCGCCCAGGAGGAGCCCGGCGTCGAGGCGTTCACGGTCGCGAGCGAGACGGCCGAGGCTCGCAAGGGCAGGCTCGCCCGCTCGACCGCCCTGTTCTCCGCCGCGACGAGCCTCTCACGGGTCGCCGGCCTGGTCCGTGAGATCGTCGCAGCCGCCTACTTCGGCATCTCCGGCGCCATGTCCGCGTTCACGATCGCCTTCCAGGTGCCCAACCTGGTGCGCAGCCTGTTCGCCGACGCCGCCATCCAGGCGGCCTTCGTGCCCGTCTTCACCGAGCATCTCCAAAGGGGGGAGAAGCGGGAGGCGTTCCGGCTGGCGTCCACCCTCATCTTCCTCGTCACGCTCGTCCTCACGGGCATCACGGCGCTGTTCATCCTGGTCGCGCCGTTCCTGATGCCGCTGTTCGTCGGCGAGAAGGTCCCGCAGGACCTGACCGTCACGCTGTCGCAGATCCTGTTCCCGATCCTGGTGATGCTGGGAGCCACCGGGATGGTCGTGGGCATCCTGAACAGCTACGACCGCTTCGGCGCGTTCGCGATCTCGCCGTTCTTCTGGAACGTGGCCATCATCGTCGTGCTGGTGGGGATGGCGCCGCTGTTCCACGGCTCCGACCGGATCTACGCCTACGCGATCGGCGTGCTGGTCGGCACGGCCATCCAGCTCGCCATCCCCACCTGGGATCTCCGTCACACGCCGTTCAAGTTGATGTGGTCGTTCGCTTGGCGGAGCCTCGAAGTGAGGCGGGTCCTCCTGTTGATGCTTCCGGTGACGCTGAGCCTGGGGCTCATCAACTTCAACCTGCTCATCAACAGCATCTTCGGCTCGCTGATCTCCACCGATGCGCCCGCGGCGATCGACAAGGCCTTCCGCATCTACATGCTCCCCCAGGGGATCTTCTCCGTGGCGGTGACCACGGTCATCTTTCCCACTCTGGCGCGGCTCGCCGCGCAGCGGGAGTACGACGACCTGCGCGCGACGATGGCCAACGGCATGCGCCAGATCGTCCTTCTGTTGATCCCGGCGGCGGCGGCGATCCTGGTGCTCTCGGTGCCGATGATCCGGCTCGTCTACCAGCGCGGCGAGTTCTCACCGGATGACACCCAGCTCGTGGCCACCGCCCTGTTCTGGTTCGCGTTCTCCCTGCCGTTCAATGGCCTCTTCCTCATTCTCACCCGCACCTTCTTCAGCCTCCAGCGGCCGTGGATCCCGACCTGGATCTCGGGGATGAACCTCGCCGTCACGGCGGTCGCCGCGGCCGCCCTGTACAAGCCGTTCGGCGTCGGGGGAATCGTCGCCGCGACGGTGATCGCGACCGCCGCCAGCGTCCTCGCGCAGACGGTGGTCCTGCGGCGCCAGCTCGGGCGCCTGGAGCTGGGCAGGCTGACGTGGACGACGACCCGGATCGCCGCGGCCTCCGCGCTTCTGGCCGGCGCGAGCTACGGGGCCTGGTACGTGCTCGACCAGCTGCTGGGGCGAGGGCTTGTCGCCCAGATCATCTCGCTCGGCGTCGGCCTCGGCGTCGGCGCGCTCGTCTACGCGGCGGCGATCACGGCTCTCCGGGTTCCCGAGGCGCAACAGATCTGGCGCCTGCTGCGCCGGCGGCAGGCCTGATGGCGGAGAGCCGCAACGTCGCGATCGTGAGGCGAGTCGTTGAAAGCTTCGGCGAGGGCGACCTCGAGTACCCGTTCGCGGTCTACGCGGCCGACATCGTCTGGGAGAACTTCACCCCTCCGCCGCCGGGGATGGACGAGGTGTACCGCGGCCACGACGGCGTTCGCCGCTTCTGGCGGCAATGGCTTTCCTCATGGGACCGCGTCTCCTTCGAGCACGAGCGATATCTCGACGCCGGGGACCAGGTGGTGGTCTTCCAGCGGATGGACGCTCGGGGCCGCACGAGCGGCGCGGAGACGGACTTCGGCGACTACGCCCAGGTATGGACGGTCCGCGACGGAAAGGTCGTGAGCATGAAGTTCTACGCCGATCGCGACGCGGCGCTCGCCGCGGCGGGCGTCCCCGAGTCCGCGACATAGAGGTTTTCCGAACCCCGCTCGGCATACTCATCGCTGTCCCATGGACAGGATCCGGAACTTCTCGATCATCGCGCACATCGACCACGGCAAGTCGACTCTGGCCGACCGCTTCCTCGAGCTCACCGGCGCCGTGGACCGCGGGCATCGCCCGCAGGTCCTCGACTCCATGGAGCTCGAGCGCGAGCGCGGGATCACGATCAAGGCCCAGGCGGTGCGCGTCTCCTACCGGGCGCGCGACGGCGAGGCCTACCACCTGCACCTGATCGACACCCCCGGCCACGTCGACTTCTCGTACGAGGTCTCGCGCAGCCTGGCGGCATGCGAGGGAGCGCTCCTGGTGGTGGACGCTGCCCAGGGCGTCGAGGCGCAGACCGTCGCCAACACCTACGCCGCCGTCGAGGCCGGCCTCGAGCTGATCCCGGTGCTGAACAAGGTCGACCTGCCGAGCGCCGAGCCCGAGCGCGTCGCGGCCGAGGTGACCGACCTGATCGGCGGCGACCCCGACGAGGTCTTGCGCATCTCGGCGAAGACGGGCGAGGGGGTGGAGGAGGTGCTCGAGGCCATCGTCGAGCGGATCCCGCCGCCGAGCGGCAACCCTTCTGCACCGCCGCGCGCGCTGATCTTCGACTCCGAGTACGACCCCTACCGGGGCGTCGTCGCATACGTCCGCCTGATGGACGGCGAGTTCCGCAAGGGGGAGCGGATCGTCGCGATGCAGGCCGGCACCGAGGCCGACATCGACGAGATCGGGTTCTTCACGCCGCGGCCGCGCCCGGCGGACGGGATGGGCGCCGGGGAGGTCGGCTACCTGATCACCGGGATCAAGGACGTGGCCCTGCTCCGGGTCGGCGACACGCTCACCGCCAAGGAGCGGGCCGCCGAGACTCCGCTTCCCGGGTACCGCGAGGTGAAGCCCGTGGTGTTCTGCGGCCTCTTCCCGATCGACACCGACCGCTACGAGGACCTCCGCGACGCCCTCGACCGGCTGGCCCTGAACGACGCGGCCCTGAGCTTCGAGCCCGAGACCTCGCAGGCGCTGGGGTTCGGCTTTCGCTGCGGATTCCTGGGCCTTCTTCACATGGACATCGTGCGCGAGCGACTGGAGCGCGAGTACGACCTCGAGCTTCTGGCGACCACGCCCAACGTCAGCTACGAGGTCGAGCTGCACGGCGGCGAGACCGTCGAGGTCCACAGCCCTGCGGAGATGCCGGACCCCGCCGGCATCGAGCGCATCCTCGAGCCGTACATCCGGGCGACGGTGATCGCGCCCGCGAACTACGTCGGGCCCGTGATGGAGCTCTGCCAGGGGCGCCGCGGCACCCACGTCGACATGCACTACCTCTCGCCCGAGCGGGTCCAGCTTCGCTACGACCTGCCGCTCGCGGAGATCGTCCTGGACTTCTACGACCAGCTGAAGTCGAAGACCGCGGGCTACGCCTCGCTGGACTACGAGCAGATCGGCAACCGGGAGTCGGACCTCGTGAAGCTCGACGTCCTGCTCGCGGGCGACCGCGTGGATGCGCTGAGCGTGATCGTCCATTCCGACGAGGCGTACCATGCGGGCCGCGCGCTCGTCGAGCGCCTGCAGAAGACCATCCCGCGCCAGCTCTTCGACGTTCCGGTGCAGGCCGCAACCGGCTCGCGGGTGCTGGCACGCGAGACCGTGAAGGCCCTGCGCAAGGACGTCACGGCCAAGCTCTACGGGGGCGACGTCACCCGCAAGCGCAAGCTGCTGGAGAAGCAGAAGGCGGGCAAGAAGCGGATGAAGCAGGTCGGCCGGGTGGAGGTCCCCCAGGAGGCCTTCCTGTCGGTCCTGGAGCTCGATGGAAGCCAGTAACGACATCCGGCAGCGGAACATCGAGCTCGTGACGCGGGGAATGGGGGCCTACAACCGGGGGGACATCGGCGCAGTGCTCGAGTTCTTCAGTCCTGAGATCGAGGTCTACGCGCCGCCGACCCTCATGAATGCCGGGGTCTTTCACGGGCACGACGGCTTCATGGAGTGGATCGCCCATTGGAATGAGGCGTGGGAGTCGTTCAAGATCCACATCGAGCGCGTCGAGGCCGTCGGCGATGACTTCGTCGTGATGGAGGCTCATCAGGTGGGCCGTGGCCGTGGGAGCGGCGTGTCCGTCGAGCAGGACATCGTCTACGTCTACGAGGTCGACGACGGGCGGTGCGTCCACTTCTCGGCTCAGCCCGGCCGGGACGAGGCGATGGCTCACATACGCGGTCGCCAAGACTCCACGTAGACTCCGCGCGCTCACCTATGAGACGACACCTGCCTCTGCCGGCGCCGTACGGCGCCGGCCCAACATGACCCCCGTGAACGACGACGCAATCGGAAAGCAGTGGCCCCCCGTCGCCTACGAGGTCGGCCTGGAGAAGATCCGCGAGTACTCGCACGCGGTGGGGGAGACGAATCCGGTCCACCTCGACCGCGAGGCCGCACTGGCGGCCGGATTTCGCGACGTGGCCGCGCCGCCGATGTTCTGCGTCGTCTACAGCGCTCCGGCGATGGGCCCCGCCGTCCTCGATCCCGATGTCGGCATCAACCTGGCGGCCATGGTCCACGGCGGCCAGGAGTTCGTCTGGGGCGAGCCGGTCTGCGCCGGCGACGTCATCACGACGCAGCCGCGGCTGAGCGAGGTCTACGAGAAGGACGGTCGCGGCTACTACGTGTTCCTGTCCGAGTCCACCAACGCCGACGGCAGGCTGACCGTGCGCGGCACGTGGACGAACATCGTGAGAGGAGCGTGAGATGGCTGACCTCGGCGACCTGAAGCAGGGTGACTCGCTCCCCGAGCTGCGGGTCACCCCGGACAAGTACCTGCCGCACCGCTACGCCGGCGCGTCGGGGGATTTCAACCCGATCCACATCGACCCGGAGTTCGCGAAGGCGGTCGGCCTCCCGGGCAACATCCTGCACGGCCTCTACTCGATGGCCCAGGTGGCTCGGGCGCACACCGACGCCGCGGGCGACCCGCGCGCCCTGCGGCGCCTCGCGGTCCAGTTCCGCGGCATGGGCATGCCCGAGCAGGAGATCAGGGTCACGGCCACGGTGAAGAAGGCGGAGAACGGAGCACTCGTCACCGAGACCGAGGCGGCCCAGGGCGACAACCGGATCATTCGCAACGCCGAGGCGGAGCTCTCGCTGCCGTAACCAGTGCTTCCCGGGGGGTGACGGCCGCGCCGCTCCTAGAATCACTCGCATGCTCTCCGAGCGCCAGCAGCGCATCCTGCAGCCTTGTCGTCGACTCATACCTCGAGTCGGGGCGGCCCGTGGGCTCCAAGTCCATCGCGGAGCGGGGTGACGTGGAGTGGGGCCCCTCGACGGTGCGTGCCGAGCTGGCCGAGCTCGAGCGAGCCGGGTTCCTGAATCACCCGCACACGTCCGCCGGCCGCGTTCCCACGGACACGGGCTACCGGTTCTACGCCGATTCGCTGCTGGCCTCCGGGCCGCGCGTGCTGACCGCGGCGGGCCCCCGGCTCGACCTGGGACAGATGCGGCGCGAGGTCGACGAGGCGATGCGGGAGACGACCGTCGAGCTGTCGCGGATGACCGACCTGCTGGCGCTGGCGACCGCGCCGCCGCCCGCCACTGCGCGCATCCATCGCGTGGAGGCCCTGCTGCTCCAGCCACGCGTGGTGATGGTGGTGGTGATCGCGTCGAACGGTGCCGTCACCAAGCGGGTCTTCACCTTCGAGACCCAGCTGGACCCGGGGCTCGTCGAGTGGGCGTCGAGCTACCTCAACGAGCGTCTGGCCGGGCTTGGGCTCGGCTCGAGGATGATCGGCAACCGGCTCGCCGATCCCGAGCTGGGCGCGGCGGAGGCCGGCTTCCTGGCGCAGATCGACGACGCGTTCACCGGGCTCGAGGAGCGGGCCGAGGCAGACCTCTATGTCGAGGGCGCCGCGCGGCTGCTCTCCGAGGACCACGCTGCGGACCTCCCGCACGCCGACTCGCTCATGCGTGCCCTGGAGCGCCGGGCCAGCCTGCTCGGAATCCTCCGCTCGGCGCTGGAGGAGCGCTCGGTGTTCATCTGGATCGGTGACGAGAATCCCGCGCCCGAGCTTCGCTCGGTCAGCGTCGTGGGCGCCAATTACGGGCTTGGGTACCGGAACCTGGGGACGGTGGGCGTGGTCGGCCCGCTGCGCATGGACTACGCGACCGCCATCGACTCCGTGCGCGGCGCGGCCGGGGGGCTGTCGCGATTCTTCGAGACGGTGTACGAGGGGTAGTCGAGCATGCCGGCGGTGAAGAGGGACTACTACGAGGTCCTCGGAGTCGAGCGGGGGGCGGCCGACGCCGAGATCAAGAAGTCGTTTCGCCGCCTCGCCCGCGAGCTTCACCCCGACGTCAACCGGCACGACCCGGCGGCGGAGGAGAAGTTCAAGGAGGCCGCCGAGGCCTACGAGGTCCTGTCCGACCCCGAACGCCGCCGCACCTATGACACCTTCGGGCACGACGGCCTGCGCTCCGGCGGGTGGGCGCCGCGGGCCGAGGGGTTCGGAAGCTTCGAGGACGTGCTCTCGGCCTTCTTCGGCCGCGGTGACCCCATGTTCAGCGACCTCTTCGGCTTCGGCCCCGGTGACCCTGCGGGCGGGGCGGACGTCGCAGCTCAGGTCGAGGTGACCCTGGCCGAGGTCGTGACGGGCGCCAGCCGCGACGTCGCCTTCGAGGCCGTGTCGAGGTGCGAGCATTGCCACGGCAACGGCGCCGAGCCGGGGACGCCGATCCACACCTGTGAGACCTGCGGGGGGGCCGGTGAGGTCCGCGAGGTGAGCAGGACGGTCTTCGGCCAGATGATCAGAAGCGGCGCCTGCCCGACGTGTGGCGGCCAGGGCAAGGTGCCCGAGAAGCCGTGCGCGGAGTGTGGCGGCGAGGGCCGCGTGGTCCGCACCCGCACCTGGGAGCTCGACGTGCCGGCGGGGATCGAATCCGGGCAGCGCATCCGGGTCGCGGGGGCGGGGCACGCGGGCCAGTCAGGAGGGCAGTCGGGCGACCTCTACGTGCAGGTCGTGGTTGCCGACGACGAGCGCTTCGAGCGTCGCGGGCAGGACCTGGTGAGCGTCGTCGAGGTCCCGGCAACCCGCGCGATGCTCGGTGGCTCTGTGCGGGTCGCCACGCTCGACGGCGAGCACGACGTCGAGATCCCGGCCGGATCGCAGCCGGGCGAGCAGGTGGCGCTTGGGGGTCTCGGCCTGCCGTCGCTGCGGGGAGGCCGCCGGGGCGACCAGGTCGTCGTCCTCGACGTCTTCGTGCCCGGGCGGCTCAACAAGGACCAGCGCGAGCTCGCGAGGCAGCTCGACGAGGCATTGGGGCCCGAGGGCGGCCGCAGGGACGGGCGATCCCGGTTCCGCCGCCGAAAGCACCGCGGTCGTTGATCCGGCTGGCGGTCCGCTGCCGACCCGAGCTCGCCGAGCGGGTCCTCGCCGACCTCGTCGAGCTCGCACCGGGAGGCGTCGAGGAGGAGGCCGGGTCCGACTGGGTCGAGTTCGCGATCTACGGCGCGCCGGGCGAGCTGCCGGCGCTTCCCGATCTCGAGGCCGCGGTGGGCGACGGGCTGGTGGAGGTCACCTCCAAGGAGATTCCCGACGACTGGGCCGACCGCTGGCAGGACTTCCACGAGCCCGTCTCGGTCGCCCGGGGCCGAATCGTGGTGCGTCCGTCGTGGGAGAGTCCTACCGGGGACCCGGCCGCCCCCGGACGCGACCCGGAGGAGGAGGCGGGCATGGATGTCGTCATCGATCCGGGACAGGCGTTCGGCACCGGCGCTCATCCGACCACCCGAATGTGCCTGGAGCTCCTGCTCGAGGTGGCCGATGCCGGCGAGGCCCGAGGCGCGCTCGCCGATCTGGGCACCGGGTCCGGAGTCCTGGCGGTCGCTGCGGCAAAGCTCGGGTTCGCGCCCGTGGTCGGCTGCGATCACGAGGTCGCCGCGCTGGATGCCGCCGCCGCCGGCGCGAAGGCCAACGGCGTCGACCTGCAGCTCCTGCGGGTGAACCTGCGCGCCGAGCGGGCGCCGGAGGCGGCGACCGTGACCGCCAACCTCACCGCGCCGCTCCTGCGCGAGGTCGCCAGCCGCATCGAGCGCCCGCCCGAGCGGTTGGTCTGCTCCGGGATGCTCGTCTCCGAGGTTGATGAGGTGGTGGACGCGTTCGGCGCCCGCGGCCTGCGCGAGCGCGAGCGTCACGCGTCGGGCGGCTGGGCGGCCCTGCTTTTCGTCCCCACCTGACCGACGAACGGCCTGAAATCCACCCAGGAGGTGCATTTCAGGCCGTTCGCTGGGAGACTGGGCCGAGCGGGTATCTTCCTGCGCGTGCTCGCCACGGTCACGGCCTACAACGTGGGCCTGTTCATCCACATCCTGGCAGTCGTGCTGGCGTTCGGGCCGACGTTCGCCTACGGCATCTTCATCGGCTTCGCCGACGCTAAGGCCCCGGCGAGCGTCCCCGCCGTGCTCCGGGCGATGCGCCTCACCAACCTGTTCCTCGTAACGCCGGGGATGATCGTGGCGCTGGCCGCCGGGATCTATCTGATGTCCAAGGGTGACATCGACGCGAGCGAGTCGTGGATCACGGTCGGCTTCATCGCCATCATCGCCCTGTTCGGGCTGGTGCACGGGTTCTTCAACCCGCGGACCCGGCTGGCGATCCGGCTTGCCGAGCGAGACCTCGCCGCGGGTGGCGAGCTCAGCGCCGATTACCGCAGGGTCTCGGCACAGATGGAGCGTGTCGGCCAGCTCGCCGGGCTGATCGTGGTCGTGGCGATCTTCTTCATGGTCGTCAAGCCCTGACACCCGCTCGGAGGGCCACAATCCAGACATGACCGACGAGCGCGCCTCGCTGCCGGTCGCGGTGTTCGACTCCGGGATCGGCGGGCTGACCGTTCTTCACGAGCTGCTCGTCTCCCTGCCGGAGGAGGACTACCTCTACCTGGGCGATACGGCCGGGTTTCCGTACGGGAGCAAGGCGGGGGACTGGCTGCGCCCGCGGATCGCCGGCCTGGTCCGGTTTCTGCTCGACCGGGGCGCGAAGCTGCTGGTGGTCGCCTGCAACTCGGCCACCGCCGCGGGCGGCGAAGTGGCGCGGGAGGTCGCGGCCGAGCGGGGCGTCGACGTCCTGACGGTCGTCGACCCGGAGGCCGAGATCGCCGCCGCCATCAGCGACTCCCACAGGATCGGCGTCCTCGCCACCCCCACCACGGTGGAGAACGGCGCCTACCGCCGGGCGCTGGAGCAGCAGGCGGGCGACCGGGAGCTCGACGTGATCGAGGTTTCCGCGCCCCGACTGGCGCCGATCATCCAGAACGGCTTCCCGTTCGACGAGGAGGTGATCGAGACGGTGCGCGCCTACTGCGAGCCGTTTCGGGACGGGCGGGTCGACACCTTGATCCTGGGCTGCACGCACTACCCCCTGGTGGCGCCGATGCTGCAGCGGATTCTGGGGCGCGACGTGCGCCTGGTCACCGCGGGGCACGCACTCGCCGCCGCCGCGCAGCGGACGCTGGAGGCGGGCGAGCTGACGACGGACCGGGTGGGCGAGGGCGACTATCGCTTCCTCTGCACCGGCGACGTGCCCTCGTTCCGGGACCTCGGAACGCGGTTTCTGCAGATGCCCCTCGGCGAGGTCGAGCACGTGGAATTCGAGATCCCGCCCCCGGCTACCCTGTAGGCGCATGAACGGCACCGGCAAGTCGCGGACCTAGGGTCACGTCGTCACCATGGCCATTCTGGAGAAGGTCCAGGCCGACACACGCGAGGCGATGAAGGCCGGCGAGCGCGACAGGGTTGGCGCGCTGCGCATGATCGTCAGCGCTCTCCAGCAGGACGCCAAGGAGGGCAAGGGCGACGAGGTGGCCGTGCTCAGGCGCGAGCGAAAGCGCCGCATGGAGGCCGCCACCGCGTTCCGCGAGGGGGGCGGCGACGATCGCGCCGAGGCCGAGGAGGCCGAGGCGGAGTTGATCGGCAGCTACCTGCCGGCCGAGCTGGGAGACGAGGAGCTGGCGCAGCTGGTCGATGCGGCCGTGGCCGAGGCCGGCGCGTCGGAGCCGAAGGACATGGGGAAGGTCATGGGCATCGTCATGCCGAAGGTCGATGGCCGCGCCGACGGCGGGCGCGTCAGCGCGGCGGTCCGCGAGCGCCTGAGCTAGACGAGCCTTTGGCGCGCAGGCAGCTCACCCTCGACAACACCGTCGCCGCCGAGCTCGCGGGGTCGGAAGACTCGGTGCTGAGGGAGCTCGAGGGCAGGGTGCAGTGCGACGTCCATCTGCGGGGCAACGTCCTCACCCTCGACGGCCCCGAAGGCGACGTGCGCGAGGCCGCCGCGGTGGTGGACGAGCTCGTGGGCCTGATCGAGCGGGGGCACGACGTCGCTCCGGCGACGCTCGGCACGGTTTCCGGCGCGATCGACGCGCGGCAGCGGCCGGCCGACATCCTCGAAGACGTCATCTGGCACCACCGGACGATCAAGGTGGCGCCGAAGACCGTCAACCAGAAGCGCTACGTGGACTCGATCCGCGACCACACTGTGACCTTCGGGATCGGTCCCGCGGGCACGGGCAAGACCTTCCTGGCGGTCGCGATGGCGGTGGCGGCCCTGGACGCGCGCGAGGTGAACCGCATCATCCTGACGCGCCCCGCCGTCGAGGCCGGGGAGCGCCTGGGCTTCCTTCCCGGCGACATCCAGGCGAAGGTCGACCCCTATCTGCGGCCGCTCTTCGACGCCCTGTACGACATGCTCGATCCCGAACGGGTCAGCACCTACCTGGACAACGGGATCATCGAGGTCGCGCCGCTGGCATTCATGCGGGGTAGAAGCATTAATGACTCCTTCGTCATCCTCGACGAGGCGCAGAACACGAGTCCCGAGCAGATGAAGATGTTCCTGACGCGCCTGGGCTTCGGGTCGAAGATGGTGGTGACGGGAGACGTGACCCAGATCGACCTCCCGCGCGACCAGCGCTCCGGACTGGTCGTGATCGGCGAGATCCTCGCGCAGGTCGCCGACATCTCCTTCATCCGCTTCGGCGGCGAGGACGTGGTCCGACACCAGCTCGTGCAGCGCATCGTCGCCGCATACGGCGAATACGAGCGAGGGAACAGCTCGCGCGATTGAGCGTCGACGGGCTCGATCTGTCCGACGTCCCGCCCGGCCTGCGGCCGGTCGTCGAGGCTGCGGTCGCGGCGGCCGGCATCGACCGGGGCCACCTGTCGGTCGAGCTGGTGGACGAGGGCAGGATCAGGGACCTGAACCGCGGGCACCGGGGGCGAGACGAGCCAACCGACGTGCTGTCCTTCCCGATCGACGAGGATGCGGCCGTGGCCGGGCCTCGTGAGCTCGGCGACGTTGTCATCTGCTCGGGGCACACCGCGGACGTGACTGAGGCCGCCGTTCATGGGGTCCTGCACCTGTGTGGCTACGACCACGAGGCCGACGACGGCGAGATGCTCGCGTTGCAGGGGTCGGTGATGCGGGAGCTCGCCGCGGCGCGAGCCGAGGGCGACCCCGGCGTATGACTCGGGCTGGCCTCGTCGGGCTCGCGGGCCGCCCCAACGTGGGCAAGTCGACGCTCGCCAACGCGATCGTGGGCTCCAAGGTCGCGATCGTCTCCGATCGTCCGCAGACCACGAGGCGCGCTGTCCGCGGGATCGCGACCGACCAGGTCGGGAACTGGCAGATGGTGCTCGTTGACCTGCCGGGAGTACAGCGTCCACGGGACCCGCTGACGGCGCGCATGCAGCGACGTGTCGAGCAGGAGCTGGCCGAGGCCGATGGTGCCCTCATGGTGGTGGACGGTGTTCAGGGGGTGGGACCGGGCGACCGATTCATCGCCAAGGCGCTGCTCGAGGCCGGCGAGGACACGCCGGTGACCTGTGCCGTCAACAAGTGCGACCGGCTGGGCCCGGCGGACACCGCGGCGGCACTGGCTGGGGCCGCCGAGCTGGACGTCGTCGACGAGATCTTCCCGGTGAGCGCGCGAACCGGCGCCGGGCTCCAGGCGCTGGTCGACCACCTCGTGACGCTGCTCCCCGATGGCCCGCTGCTGTATCCGGCCGACGAGCACAGCGACCTTCCGAGCGACGTCCATCTCGCCGAGCTGATCCGGGAGCAGGTCCTCCGCCGCACGCACGACGAGATCCCCCACGCGGTCGAGGTGATCGTGGACACGGTCGAGTCCCGCGACGACGGCCTGGTGGAGGTGCGTGCCCAGGTGTGGGTGGAGAGTGACTCGCAGAAGGCGATCCTGGTGGGCAAGGGGGGGCGCATGGTCCGCGAGGTGGGCACGGCCGCCCGCAGGGAGCTCGAGCGCGATCTCGCCACCCACGTGTTCCTCGACCTCCAGGTCAAGGTCCGCCGTCGCTGGCGGCGCGACGAGGGCCTGCTGGACCGCATCGGGATCGAGTAGGGGGACCGAGGGATCAAAGCGGCCTCACCCAGGGGCTACGGGCCGGGCGGCCCCAGTGCTCCGCACATGATATTGGCGGGTTTTCTCGCGCAGATGACGGGTAAACCGCCAATGCGGGTTGGTTCCCCGACCGCCCCGCCCTGCTTGCCGGCACCGTGCGCGTCCTCGCTCCGGATCGGAGCTCCCACACCCCGACCGTAAACTCCTGCAAATGAGCGCCACCGAAGCGATGGACGCGGTCCGGTTCGACGAGCACGGCCTGGTTCCATGCGTGATGCAGGACTGGTCGAGCGGCGAGGTGCTGACGCTCGCCTACATGAACGCCGACGCGCTCGCCCGCACCCTCGAGACCGGTGAGATCCACTTCCACAGCCGCTCGCGCGACGAGCTGTGGCACAAGGGGGAGACCTCCGGCAACGTCCAGCGGGTGCGGCAGATTCGCTACGACTGCGACGGCGACGCGCTGGTGGCGCTGGTCCAGCCGGCCAATCCCGCCTGCCATACAGGCCAGCGGTCCTGCTTCTACCGTGACCTCAACGGCACGGCGGAGCGGGCGGTCGACGCCCCCCCCGCCGGGGACGAGCCACTGCCGGCCGCTCACGAGGCGACCGCGGTCCTGGAGCGCACGCTGGCCGACCGCCGCGACCGGCGACCGTCCGGGTCGTACACCGTCGAGCTGCTCGACGATCCACGGCGAGTCGGCGACAAGGTCCGCGAGGAGGCGGATGAGGTCGCCAGGGCCGCCGCCTCGGAGTCCGATGAGCGCGTGGCCGAGGAGGCCGCCGACGTCCTCTACCACCTCCAGGTGCTGCTGCTTTCGCGCGGCGTTCCGATCCGAACCGTGCTGGAGACGCTCAATGGCCGTCGCCGCTGAGCGCGCGCCGAACGTGCGCCCGAGCCTCGCCGACGCTCACGTCCTGGCGCGGACCGGCAACGCGATCCCGGTCCGCATGACCTTCGTCGACGATTGCGAGACGCCGGTCTCGGCATTCCTCAAGCTGCGCGACGGCGGGCCGTGCTTCCTGCTCGAGTCGGCCGAGCAGGGGCGGCTGGGCCGCTACTCGTTCCTGGGCTTCAGGCCGCGCGCCATCCTGCGCTACGTCGGCGGCGAGCTGCACGAGTGGCGCGGGGACATGGCCGCCGACGCCGAACCGGTCGCCGTCATCGAGGTCGCCGATCCGTACGGCGCCGTGAGCGACTACCTGGATGCCTACCGGCTTCCCGCGGTCGACGACCTGCCGCCGTTCGCCGGCGGCGCGGTCGGATTCTTCGGCTACGACCTGGTGCGCACCGTCGAGCCCCTTGCGGAGCCGAACCCGGACCCGATCGGGCTCCCCGACATGGCGTTGATGGTGAGCGACGTCCTCGTGATCTTCGACCACATGCGCCACGAGCTCACCCTGATGGCGTACGCGTTCGCCGACGATGCCTCCGACGTCGATTCCGCGTACGCGGGTGCGGTCCGGACGCTCACCGACCTGCGCGAGCGCCTTCGCGGCCCCGTCCCGACTCCACCCGCCCGCGACCGGGGCGATGGGCCCGAGTTCACGTCCAACATGGGCCGCGAGCAGTTCGAGGCCAACGTCCGGCGGATCGTCGAGTACATCCGCGCCGGTGACGCCTTTCAGGTGGTGCCATCCCAGCGGTTCTCGGCGCCGACGCCGGTGGAGGCGTTCTCCATCTACCGAGGCTTGCGAACGGTCAATCCCTCGCCGTACATGTACTTCCTGGACTTCGGCGACTTCCAGGTCGCAGGCGCCTCACCCGAGCCGCTGGTGAAGGTCACCGGACGGCGGGTCGAGACGAGGCCGATCGCCGGAACCTACCCGCGTGGCGAGAGCGAGGAGGAGGACCGCCGCCGGGCGCAGGAGCTCCTCCGCGACCCGAAGGAGCGCGCCGAGCACGTGATGCTCGTGGACCTCGGCCGCAACGACCTCGGCCGGGTCTGCGAGTTCGGCTCCGTGGAGGTGGACGAGTTCATGATCGTCGAGGCCTACTCGCACGTGCACCACATCGTGAGCCAGGTGTCGGGGACGCTGCGGGAGGGCGTCACCGCGATGGACGCCCTGCGCGCCGTGCTGCCGGCCGGGACGTTGTCCGGGGCCCCGAAGGTGCGCGCCATGCAGATCATCGACGAGGTCGAGCCCCACAAGCGCGGTTCATACGGCGGGGCGATCGGCTATCTCGGGTTCACCGGCGATCTGGACACGGCCATCCACATCCGCACGGTCGTGGTCAAGGACGGGGTCGTCCACGTGCAGGCGGGCGGAGGCACCGTGGCCGACGCAAAGCCCGATTACGAATACGCCGAGAGCGTCAACAAGGCGAAGGCCGTGTTCGCCGCGGTCGATCTCGCGGCGAGCCAGCCGGAGTGGGGTTGAGCATGCGCGTGCTCGTCATCGACAACTACGACAGCTTCACCTACAACCTAGTCCAGTACCTGGGCGAGCTTGGGGCCGAGCCCGACGTGGTCCGCAACGACCGCGCGACGCTCGCCGATCTCCTCGAGCGCCGCCCGGACCGGCTCGTCATCTCGCCGGGACCCTGCACGCCGGCGGAGGCCGGCGTCTCGGTGCAGGCCGCGCGAGCGTTCCCTGAGGCGGGCGTCCCCACGCTCGGGGTCTGCCTGGGTCACCAGTCGCTGGTCGAGGCGTTCGGCGGCCGCACCATCCGCGGCGAGCCGGTGCACGGCAAGGATGCCGAGGTCGAGCACGACGGCCGTGGCGTGCTCACCGGGCTCGGCAACCCGTTGCGCGTCGGCCGCTACCACTCCCTCGTCGCCGACCCCGACCTGCCCGGTGACCTCGAGCTGAGCGCATCGCTGGGAGCCGTCGTGATGGGCGTGCGGCACCGGCGGCTTCCGGCCGAGGGCGTCCAGTTTCATCCCGAGTCGGTCCTGACGCCGCATGGCAAGGACATGCTGCGGAGCTTCCTGAGCTGATGCCAAACGACGTCGTCACGCGCGCAATCGACGAGGTGTGCTCGGGCACGCACCTCACGGCCGACCACGCCTCGGCGGTGCTGGACGAGATCATGGAGGGCCGCTCGTCGGAGGTGCAGACGGGTGCCTTCCTCGTCGCTCTGCGCGCAAAGGGGGAGACCGTCGCCGAGCTCGTCGGCTTGGCGCGGACCATGCGGAGACTGGCGGCCGGGGTCGAGGTCGCGCGCGAGGACCTGGTGGACACGGCCGGGACCGGTGGCGGGCCCACCACGTTCAACATCTCGACGGCCGCCGCGCTGGTCGCCGCCGCCGGGGGGTGCGCCGTGGCAAAGCACGGCAATCGCTCGGGGACGACCCGTTCGGGGTCGGCCGATCTTCTGGAGGCCCTCGGCGTGCGTATCGACTTGGATCCTGCAGGCGTCGCCAGGTGCATCGACGAAGTGGGCTTCGGGTTCATGTTCGCACCCCGCCATCACGCGGCGATGAAGCACGTCGTTCCGGTGCGCGGAGAGCTGGCGGTGCGCACGATCTTCAACTTCCTCGGCCCGTTGACGAACCCGGCCGGCGCCACGAGGCAGCTCCTCGGTGTGTCGGACCGCCGCTATCAGGAGACCATCGCCGAGGCCCTGCTGGGGCTCGGCTGCGAGCGAGCGCTCGTCGTCCGCGCGGAGGACGGGGTCGACGAGGTCGGGCTGGAGGGACCAACGCGAGTGATCGAGGTCAGGGAGGGCAGCACCGAGGAGTGGTTCGTCGAGCCCGAGAGCCTCGGCTTCGACCTGGCCGAGATCGACGAGATTCGTGGCGGTGCGCCCGAGGAGAACGCGGCAACCCTCAAGGGAGTCCTGGAGGGGGGGCCGGGACCGGCGCGGGACGTGGTGCTCCTGAACGCCGGCGCGGCGATCCTGGTCGGCGGCGGAGCGGCAGATCTCGCCGACGGTGTCGAGCGGGCGCGGGAGGCGATCGACTCCGGCGCCGCCCGCGACGTCCTCCACAGTCTGGTCGAGCTCAGCGGCGAGCTGGCCGTCTCGGAGCCAGATGACTAGCCTGTCTCGACGATGAGTTCGCTCGACGAGCTGGTCGCCGGCGCGCGCGACGACGCCCGTCGCCGGCAGGAGGAGGTGCCGCTGGAGACCCTCACGGCGCGATTGGTCGATCGCGACGGCGCGCGTCCGTTCAACGAGGCCCTGGTGCGCCCCGGGCTGTCGCTGATCGCCGAGTTCAAGCGGCGATCGCCGAGCGCGGGCGAACTGGCGGGCGCGGCGGGGGTCGCCGAGACGGTCCGCGGATACGAGCGCGGCGGCGCGGCGGCGCTCTCGATCCTCACCGAGGAGCGCCAGTTCGGGGGCTCGCTGCACGACCTTCGCGCGGCGCGGGAGGCCGCTGACCTGCCGATCCTCCGCAAGGACTTCATCGTCGATCCCTATCAGCTCTACGAGAGCGCGGCCAACGGCGCCGACGCGGTGTTGCTGATCGTCGCCACCCTGGGCGACGAGGAGCTTGCGGGGCTCTATCTGCAGGCGCGCGAGCTCGACCTGGACTGCCTGGTCGAGGTGCACGACGAGGCCGAGCTGGAGCGGGCCCTCACGGTCGACGCGGATGTGTTGGGGATCAACAATCGCAATCTCGATGACCTCACCGTGGACGTGCAGACCACGGTCCGCCTGCTCACCGACGTTCCCGCGGGCAAGACGGTCGTCTCGGAATCCGGGTATGAGACCCGCGAGCAGCTCGACGAGCTCGAGCGGATCGGGGTCGACGCGGTCCTGATCGGCGAAGCGCTGATGCGGGCCGAGGAGCCGGAGCTTCTGATCCGCGAGCTCACCCGCGACGAGGAGGCCACCCGCGAGCACTACCTCGAGCGCGCCGCCGAGGAGTAGACCCGAGCGGGCGCAGGCGGGCGGCGGCGCGAGCCCCGCGATTCTTAGGACATCTGAAGCCGAGCGTTAGGCCGCGTTAAGCGAGCTTGCGCATGCTCCTCGCCGATGAGCAAGGTCAGGGGAATCGCGAAGAGCTCGGCGGGCGCCGCCGTCATCGGCGGGCTGGTCGTCGCAACCCTGGGCTGGGTCGCGATCGCCGCCGGGTGGGTCCACGGCTCGAGCGGCGACAGCACGGTGGCGCAGTTGTCGCCGGCGCCCCTGCCGCAGCCCGCCGCTCAGCAGACGGACGGCAAGGGCCTGACGGTGAATGAGATCTACAGGAAGGACTCGCCGGGCGTCGCTTTCGTCTCGGCGCAGCAGAAGGCGCAGAGCTCCTCCCCGCTCGACCCCTTCGGGGGCGGCGGAGGGAGCGAAGGCGGCGGGATCGCGACCGGGTCGGGGTTCGTGATCGACCACGACGGGCACGTGCTGACGAACGCCCATGTGGTGGAAGGCGCCACCAAGATCCAGGTGACGCTCGGTCGCTCGGACTCCTCGCAGCCCGTCGACGCGCAGGTCGTCGGCACGGATCCGTCCACCGACGTCGCCCTGCTCAAGGTCGACGCCCCCGCGGATGCGCTGCACCCGCTCACGCTCGGCAGCTCCGGTCAGACCCGGGTCGGGAATCCGGTCGTGGCGATCGGCAACCCCTTCGGGCTCGACCGCACGGTCACCTCGGGCATCGTCTCGGCGCTCCAGCGGGAGATCAAGGCGCCGAACGGGTTCACGATCGACAACGTGATCCAGACCGACGCGGCGATCAACCCCGGCAACTCCGGCGGTCCCCTGATCGACGCGAACGGGCAGGTCATCGGCATCAACTCGCAGATCGAGTCGCCCAACGGCGGCGGCAACGTCGGCATCGGGTTCGCAGTCCCCATCAACACCGCCCGCACGGTCGCCCAGCAGCTGCTTCAGAACGGGACGGTCGAGCATGCCTACCTGGGGATCAGCGGCACCGACCTGACCCCGCAGATCGCGAAGGTCCTCAACCTGTCCGTCGACCAGGGCGCCCTCGTGCAGGACGTGACCCCGGGGGGGCCTGCCGAGAAGGCCGGGATCAAGGGCGGCTCCGGCAACGCCGCCGTCACGGTCGGCGGTCAAAGGCTCCGGGCCGGCGGCGACGTGATCACCGCGATCGACGGTCAACCGGTCCAGACCATGACCGACGTCATCGACGTGATCAACTCCAAGCAGCCCGGCGACTCGGTCCAGCTCTCGCTCGTCAGCGACAGCGGCAAGCGCACGGTCGCCGTGACGCTCGCCGACCGCCCCGCGAACGTCAAGCAGTAGCGCTTCCACGGAGCGCCGGATTCGGCGCGAGCGCTGTGAGGGGGCAATCAGGGCAAGCCTCGGATCGGCGTGATGGGTGGGTCAACGCGATTCGCATCCGAGAGGTGGATGTCGATTGCGTTGGCCCGCGTTGCAGGCCCCCGTCCACAGTCGTTTGCGGGCGACTGAGGACGCAGCATGGCGGTGATCTGGGGCGGTCATTTCCGGTCAGACGTTGTGAGAGGTACCACTAGCATCCTTACTCGACATGCGGGTCAAGTTCTGCGGCATCACGAGGGTCGAGGACGCGTTCGAGGCGGCGAGGCTCGGCGCCTGGTCGATCGGGCTGAACCATCACCCGGGGAGCCCCCGGTTCTGCGAGCCCACGGCCGCGGCGGAGATCTCCGCGGCCCTGAGGCGCCGTCTGGAGGTGGTGGGCGTGTTCGTCAATCCCACGCTCGACGAGGTTGCGGCGGCAGCCGAGAACGAGGCCCTCACGATGATCCAGCTGCACGGCGGCGAGGGCGCCGCCTTCTGCCGCGAGGCGGCGCGGCGCACCGGCTGCAAGGTGATCAAGGCGATCCGGGTGCGAAGCGCCGCAGACGTCCAGGCCGCCGAGGCGTTCCGCACGGACTTCCACCTGCTCGACGCATACCGGCCGGGGAGGCCGGGTGGCACCGGGGCGAGCTTCGACTGGGAGCTGCTGTCCGACCGTCGATCCGAGATCCCCCTGATCCTCGCGGGCGGGCTGACGCCGAACAACGTCGACGAGGCGGTGGCGACCGTGCGGCCATTCGCCGTGGACGTGGCGAGCGGGGTCGAGTCCGAGCCCGGAGTCAAGGACCACGGTCTGATGAGCTCGTTCATGGAACGCGCCACGGCGGTGACGGCGTGAGCCGCGTCGCCGTCCCTGAGCGCTTCGGCCCCTACGGCGGGCGCTACGTCCCGGAGGTGCTGATCCCGGCCCTCGACGAGCTGGCGGCGGCCTGGGACGGTGCCCGCGATGACCGCGGCTTTCGCGACGAGCTCGACCGGTTGCTCGGCGAGTACGTCGGCCGTCCCACCCCGCTTTATCTCGCCGGGCGCCTCTCGGAGCGCGTCGGGCGTCGCGTGTACCTGAAGCGCGAGGACCTGGCCCACACCGGGGCGCACAAGATCAACAACGCGCTCGGGCAGGCGCTGCTCGCGCAGCGGATGGGGAAGGGCCGTGTGATCGCCGAGACGGGGGCGGGGCAGCACGGAGTCGCGACAGCCACGGCGTGCGCCCTCTTGGGCCTCGACTGCGTCGTCTACATGGGCACCGAGGACATGCGGCGCCAGGCGCCCAACGTGGAGCGCATGGAGCTGCTGGGAGCCGAGGTGCGCCCCGTTGAGGCCGGCGCCAGGACGCTCAAGGAGGCGGTCAGCGCCGCGATCCGCGACTGGGTGGCCAACGTGGGCTCGACCCACTACATCATCGGCTCGGCGGTCGGTCCGGCACCGTATCCGGCGCTCGTGCGCGATCTCCAGCGGGTGATCGGCGACGAGGCGCGCGAGCAGGCGCTGGCCGCCGAGGGCGAGCTGCCTACCCGCGTGATCGCCTGTGTGGGTGGGGGCTCGAACGCGATCGGGACCTTTTATCCGTTCATCGACGACGGCGGCGTGGAGCTCATCGGGATCGAGGCCGGCGGCGAGGGCCTCGAGGGACGGCACGGCGCGTCGCTGGTCGCCGGTCGCACCGGCGTTCTGCACGGAGCGCTGTCGTCGATCCTCGCCGACGCCGACGGGCAGATCCTCGAGGCCCACTCGGTCTCGGCCGGGCTGGACTACCCCGGCGTCGGCCCCGAGCACGCGCAGCTTCGGGACTCGGGACGCGCCCGCTACGAGGCGGTCACCGATGTGGCGGCGCTTGGGGCGTTTCGCGAGCTCGCGCGCCTCGAGGGCATCCTCCCCGCCCTGGAGCCGGCGCACGCGATCGCCTGGCTCCTCGGGGATGCGGAGGCCACCAGGATGCCCGCCCACGCGGACGCGGGAGCACGAGATGAAAGCCCGAGCCGCAGGCGAGGGCAAGTTGAGTCAGCGGGAGCGGAGCAGGCGGCGGGCTTTGACGTGGTGTGCCTCAGCGGGCGCGGCGACAAGGATCTGGCCGAGGTGGTCGCACGCCTCGGCGACCTGGACGGCTGAGTCGCATGGCCGAGGCCGTTGCCACCGGCGTCGCGAGGATCGGCGAGGCGTTCGAGGCTGCACGCGGCGGGGGCCGGGCGGCGCTGATGCCCTACATGATGGGAGGCTTTCCCGACATGGCCACCTCCATGGCGGTGGCCGACGCATACGCCGAGGCCGGGGCGGACCTGGTCGAGCTGGGCGTCCCCTTCTCGGATCCTCTGGCCGACGGGCCCGTGATCCACGCCGCGGGGACTCGCGCCCTCGCCGCCGGGGCGAGGCTGGAGAGCGTGCTCGAGATCTGCGAGCGCCTGGCGGCGCGTGTGCCGGTCGTCCCGATGATCTACGCGAACATGGCGCTCGCGCGGGGCGCGCAGGAGCTCGCCGGCATGCTCGCGAATGCCGGTGCAGCCGGTGCGATCGTCCCCGACCTGCCTCTCGGCGAGGCCGACGAGCTGGGCGATGCGCTGAGCGGCGCGGGCCTGGCGCCTGTGCCGCTGATCGCGCCGACGACGCCGGCCGAGCGTCGCCACCGAATCTGCGAGCGCGCCACGGGATTCGTCTATCTCGTGTCGGACACGCGGGTGACCGGGGAGCGTGATGAGCTTCCCACGGGTCTGGCGGACCTGGTCCGGGGGGTCCGTGACGACTCGGCCGCTCCGGTGGCGGTCGGGTTCGGGATCGGAACCGTCGAGCAGGCGGCGGCGGTGGGCCGAATCGCGGACGGAGTCATCGTGGGCAGCCGGCTCGTGCGAGCCGTCGCCGAGGCGGAGGGGCCAGTTGAAGCCGCCGGGGCGGTCGGCGAGTTCATCCGCGGCGCGCGCGAGGCGATGGCGAAGTCGGACGGTCGGGTCGGGTAGATTGCGAAACCTGTGAACGGCACCTGCCACAGCAGCGCCATATGACGCTGTAACACACATGCAGCTCCTGATCTTCACCACCGTCGGGCTCGTGGGGCTGGTCGCGGCCTACGGCTTCGGCCTGGGAGGCACGATCGCCTTCCTGATCTTCCTGGCGGTGCTGCTCACCGGCATTTGCGTGCGCGCGGCTCAGCCGCTGATGGAGCGCCTGCGGCCGTAGGCCGCGGTCGGGCGGAGCTTGCGCCTGCGTTCCCGTCGCGTCCTTTGCGCCGGCGCACCTGACTGGGTTCCCCACTGCCCGTTGCCGGATAAGGTGCGGCCGTGCGCATCGGCGTGCTCACCGGAGGCGGCGACTGCCCGGGCTTGAACGCGGCGATCAGGGCGATCGTGCGCAAGGGCATCGACGTCTACGGGCACGTGATCGTCGGTTTCCGGGACGGTTGGAAGGGTCCGCTCGAGAGCGAGCACGACGAGCTGACGATCGAGTCGACCCGGGGCATCCTCCCGCGCGGCGGGACGATCCTTGGGACATCGCGGACCAACCCGTTCAAGCACGACGACGGGCCGGCCCGGGTCGAGGAGACGATGATCACCCTGCACCTCGACGGGCTGATCGCGATCGGCGGGGAGGACACGCTCGGGGCCGCTTCACGCCTCAACCTCGAGCACGGCCTCCCGGTCCTGGGAGTCCCGAAGACGATCGACAACGACCTGGCCGCGACCGACGTGACCTTCGGTTTCGACACCGCGCTCCAAGTGGCGACCGAGGCGATCGACCGGCTGCACACCACCGCCGAGTCCCACCACCGGGTGATGGTCGTCGAGGTCATGGGACGCCACGCCGGTTGGATCGCCCTGCAGTCCGGGCTGGCCGGCGGGGCGGACGTGATCCTGATTCCGGAGCGGCCGTTCGACATCGAGGAGGTGTGCGGACTGTTGCGGCGGCGCCACGCGCGCGGCCGGGCGTTCTCCATCGTCGTCGCCGCGGAGGGCGCCATGCCCCGGGAGGGAACGATGGAGCTCGCCGCCGGCCAGGAGGACGAGTTCGGCCACGTGCGGCTTGGCGGCGTCGGCCAGCGCCTCGAGCACGAGATCGAGGAGCGGACCGGCTTCGAAACCCGGGCAACGGTGCTCGGCCACGTGCAGCGGGGCGGTACGCCCACGGCGTTCGACCGCGTGCTCGCCACCCGCGTGGGCGTGGCGGCCATCGACGCCGCCCACGAGGGGCGCTGGGGCGCCATGCCCGCCGTGCGCGGCACTCGGATCGAGCTCGTCCCGCTCTCCGAGGCGGTGGCGGAGCTGCGGACCGTCCCGCCGGAGGACTACGAGGCGGCCTCGCCCTTCATGGGCTAGCGGCCCTCGGACCAGCGTGAGGCGATTCGGCAAGGCGCTGGCCGCCCTGGTCGGGTTGACCGCCGCGCTGGCGGGATGCGCCTCCTCCGGGTCGGGCATTCAGCGGGGGGAGCGGGTGGACGTCTACGTGAGCATGCCGCTGCACGGCCCAAGCGCGTCCGGTGGACGCGACGTCGTCGACGGCGCTCGCCTCGCGCTTGGGGACGCGGGCGCGAAGGCCGGCGAGCTGCGCGTCATCGCCACCTACATGGATGACACGTCCGGCACGGGACCGAGCGCGCGGTGGAGCCCGGCGGCGGCGGCGGCGAATGCGCGCCGTGCCACCCAGGACTCCGCGGCCATTGCCTATGTCGGGGACTTCGAGTCCGGGGCGACCCGCTTCTCGCTGCCGATCACGAATGAGGCGCACCTGCTTCAGGTCTCGCCCACGAGCGCGGCGGTCGACCTCGTGCAGCCGTTCCTCGGCGCCGGGGACCAGGTCCCCGACCAGGCTCAGCCGACCGGCGAGCGGACCTTCGGCCGCGTCATCCCGAGCGACGAGGCGCAGGCCCGGGCGGGGGCCGCGTGGGCGAAGCGGCTGGGGGTGCGCGCGATCGACGTCTTCACGGATGGATCGTCGTTCGGCAGCACGATGGCCTCCGTGTTCGGGGAGGAGGCCCGACTGATGGGGCTGAGGCCGGCGCGGGCACCCCTGGGGAAGGCCCGGAGCACTCGCTGTGGAGCGTCCGCCTCGCTGACGCGGAGCGATGCCTACTACGCAGGTGTGGCGGTTCCCACTCCGAGCCAGGTGTCGTGTGCCCTGGCCCCGGCCCCCCGGTCGCGGGTGATCACCACCGACGCGATGCTGCGGCCCGGTGCCGTCAGGGCGATCGGATCGCGCGCGTCGATGCTGGCCACCGCTGCGACGGAGGATCCCTCAGAGCTGCCCCGGTCCGGCCAGCGCTTCCTCCGCGCCTTCCGCAAGCGCTTTCACCGAGAGCCTGGTCCCTACGCGGCCTACGGCTACGAGGCGATGGCCGTCGTGCTGGATTCGATCGAGCGGGCGGGCGACTCGGGAGACGACCGCGACGCCGTGATCGACGCCTTCTTCGACACGGCAGATCGCCGCTCCATCCTCGGCACCTACTCGATCGACGAGATCGGCGACACGACGCTCGATCGGATGGCCGGCTACCGGGCCGTCGACGGCCGCCCGCGCTTTGACACGGCCCTGAGCGTCCCGCCCTGAGCCGCCCTACTTCCCGAGTAGGTCTCGCAGCGCGGGCTCGAGCTCGGGGTGAGCGAACTCGAATCCGCCGTCGAGGGCGCGACGCGGCACGACGCGCTGGCCCCCGGCCAAGACCTCGCCGAGCTCGTTGCCGAAGCGCACCTTCATCGCCAGCTTCGGTATCGGCAGCACCGCGGGCCGGCCCAGGACCCGGCCGAGGGCCTTGGAGAGCTCCGCATTGGTCGCCGGGTTGGGCGCGGTGCCGTTGTAGGTGCCTGAACGGTCCTCGCCGTCGAGAATCCAGAGCACGAGGCGGACCCAGTCGTCCGCGTGGATCCAGGGCATGTACTGGCGGCCACCGGCAATCGGCCCGCCCAAGCCGAGCCGGAAGGGTGGCAGCAGCTGCTTCAGCAGGCCGGACTCGGGCTCCAGGGGCAGTCCGGTTCGAACCACCGCAACCCGCATGCCCAGGTCCTCGGCCGCGCGGGCGGCGGCCTCCCAGACCACGCAGACACCCGCGTCGAAGGTGGTGCCCGGGGGGTTCGACTCGTCGACGATCGCGTCGCCGCGGTCGCCGTAGTACCCGACCGCCGACTGGCTGATCACCGCGTGCGGACGGGGATCGGCGGCGCTCAGCGAGTCGACGAGGTTCTTCGTAGCTCGCTCACGGCTGTCGCGGATCCGCTGCTTGGCCTCCTCGGTCCAGCGCTGGTCGATGGGCTCCCCGATCAGGTTGACCACCGCGTCGACGCCGTCGAGAGAGCTGGCGGGCGGGCGCTCCGCAGTGGCGTTCCAGGCGTGCCAGCTCACGGTGGGGTTCGCGCCGCGCGCACGCTCGGGGTCCCGGGAGAGCCCGACCACCTCGTCGCCGCGCGCGAGCAGTGCGTCGCACACGCGCGTCCCGAGAAACCCGCTGGCACCGGTTACCAGTACGCGCACGAGCGGCCCCCCCACCGTCATTCGACCGCCGTGAACGTGCCGGTCTCCTCGGAGAAGCGGGCGATCCCGTCCCGCCTCGCCTCCTCGATCACGGCCGCCGCCACGGCCGGCGAGACGTCGCGGTCGAAGACGCTGGGGATGATGTAGTCCTCGCTGAGGTCGTCGGGGGCGACGACCTCGGCGATGCCGTGAGCGGCGGCGAGCTTCATCTCCTCCGTGATGCGCGGCGCGCCGGCATCGAGTGCGCCGCGGAAGATGCCCGGGAAGCAGAGAACGTTGTTGATCTGATTCGGGTAGTCCGAGCGTCCCGTGGCCATGATCCGGACGTGGGGACCGGCGTCCTCCGGCATCACCTCCGGGTTGGGGTTCGCCATCGCGAAGACGATTGCATCGCCCGCCATCTTGGCCAGCCCCTCCGGCGTGATGATCCCGGGGCCCGAGACCCCGATGAACAGGTCGCAGCCCTCGATCACGTCGTCGGGAGCGCCCTGGAGCTTGTCTGGATTGGAGTTCTCCGCATACCAGCGCTTGATCGCGGTCATCTCGCCGTTCTGGTAGTCGGTGCGCTCGGTGGAGACCGCTCCCTGCCGATCGCATCCGATCACGTGGGTGACGCCGGACTCGAGCATCATCTTGGTCACCGCCACCCCCGCGGCGCCGAGACCGACCACGAGCACGCGAAGGTCCTCGAGGCCCTTGCCGACGATCTTCAGCGCGTTGAACAGGGCGGCCAGGGTGACCACAGCGGTCCCGTGCTGGTCGTCGTGGAAGACCGGGATGTCGATCTCGTCCTTGAGCCGCTGCTCGATCTCGAAGCAGCGCGGCGCCGAGATGTCCTCCAGGTTGATGCCGCCGAACGTGGGCGCCAGCAGCCGCACCACGTTGACGATCTGGTCCGGGTCGCGCGTGTTCAGGCAGATGGGGAACGCGTCGACGTCGGCGAACTCCTTGAACAGCATCGCCTTGCCCTCCATCACCGGCATCGCCGCCTCGGGGCCGATGTCGCCGAGTCCCAGCACGGCGCTGCCGTCGGAGACCACGGCGACGGTGTTGCGCTTGATCGTGAACTCGAAGGCCTTGCTGCGATCGGCCGCGATCTCCTGGCACACCCGTGCCACGCCGGGCGTGTAGGCCATCGACAGGTCGTCGCGGGTCTTGAGGGGGTACTTGTTGTGCTGGGCGATCTTCCCGCCGCGGTGCATCTGAAGCGTGCGGTCCACGTAGCCCAACACGCGCGCGCCGCGGGTCGACCCGATGGCCCGCAAGATCTCCTCCCAATGCGCCTGGTTGCGGGCGTCGACCGTGAACTCGCGGACCCGCTTGCCCTCGGCGCCCGCGCCGGGGACGAGGTCCACTCCCTGCAGCGCCCCGCCGGCCTCGGCGATCTGGGCTGTGAGCTTGCCCAGCGGCTCCTGCCGCGCGTCGAGCTCGACGCGGACGGTGACCGAGAACTGGGCCGATACCGATGGGATCGCGGGCACAGCGCGTGATCTTATGCGGGCGTCGGCGCGGGCACGAGCCAGCACGGTGTGGTTTCGCTCGTCCAGCCGCTCGCCGCCGGATTCACCCACGAGTCCATTCGCCGCCGGTCGAGACGCTCAGTTCGTTGCTGGGTGCAAGCCCGCGCGCCGTCCTAGGATGGATGGGTGCCCGTCACCAAGACGAAGTCCACGCCGGAGTCGGAGCTCGCCGGCGGCGACGGCGAGCTGTTCCTGATCGACGGCAACAGCCTCGCCTACCGCGCCTTCTTCGCCCTCCCCGAGTCGATCGCGACCGCCGACGGGCGTCCCACGAACGCGATCTATGGGTTCGCATCGATGATGGCCAAGATCCTGATCGAGCACCGCCCGAACGCGGTGATCGTCGCCTGGGACGCCGGCATGTCGGGCCGCGACACCGAATATGCCGAATACAAGGCAGGGCGTCCCTCGCGCCCCGATCTGCTGGCGGAGCAGTTTCCGCATCTCGCGCCGCTGGCCGAGGCCTTCGGCTTCCACAACGTCAAGGTCGATACCTGGGAGGCCGACGACGTGATCGCCACTCTGGTTCGCGAGGCCCGCGAGGCCGGGATTCCCGTGATGGTCGTCTCGGGCGACCGCGACGTGTACCAGGTCGTCGGGGACGGCGTGCGCGTCATGACGACCTCACGCGGGGTCACCGACACGAAGATCTACGACCGCGAAGGGGTGATCGAGCGGTACGGCGTGGCGCCCGAGCTCGTCCCCGACCTGATCGGGCTCAAGGGCGACACCTCGGACAACATCCCGGGCGTCCCGGGCATCGGCGACAAGACCGCGGCGCAGCTTCTGCAGCGGTTCGGCTCGCTCGAGGCCGTGCTCGACAGCGTCGACGAGATCTCGGGCGCCAAGCGCAAGCAAAACCTCACCGAGCACGCCGACGACGCCCGCATCTCCAAGCAGCTCGCGACGCTCAAGTACGACATCGAGGTCCCCATCGACGTTCGCAAGGAGGCCCGCGCCAAGCCCGATCGAAGCCGGTTGCGCGAGGTGGCCGCGGAGTTCGAGCTGCGGGCGGTGATGAAGCGGCTCGACGAGGAGCTCGATGAGGACGTGCCCGAGCGAACCGTCGAGGAGACGCTGGTCGTCGAGCCGGTGGAGGGCACGCCGGCCGACCTGCCGTCCGGCCCAATCGCGGTAGCCGTGGCCGACGGGCGCTGGGCGGGCAGCGACGGCGAGCGCGTCGTGACGGGCGAGGCGGGCGATCTCGGCTCCCTCGCCGAGCAGCTGCGCGGCCGGCCGTTGACCTTCCACGACGCGAAGTCGCAGGGCGGCGGTGGGCGTAAGGGCCTTTTGGCCGTCGCGGAGCCGGGGAGCCTCGACCTGGCGTACGACACGATGGTCGCCGGGTACCTCGTCGATCCCGCCCGCCGTGTCTACGACCTCGCGGAGCTCGCGGCCGACGCCGGGCTGGCGGCCGCCAACGCCGCGTCGCTGCGCGGTGGCGAGGACGACGGTGCCGGCGACGCCGAGCAGCTGTCTCTGGCCGCCGAGAGCGAGCCCACGGCGGATCCGCCAACCGAGGCCCATCTGGCCTTCGAGCTCGCCGCCCGGCAGCGCGAGCAGATCGAGCGGTTCGGCCTGGAGCGCCTCCTTGCCGACATCGAGATGCCGTTGATCGAGGTTCTGGCGGCCATGGAGCGCGCCGGAGTCAGGCTCGATACGCAGCGACTCGCGGAGATCGGGCAGGGGATGGCGGAGCGCATCGACGAGCTGGAGCGAGAGATCTACGAGCTCGCCGAGGAGGAGTTCACGATCGGCTCACCGCAGCAGCTCGGCGAGGTCCTCTTCAACAAGCTCGGTCTCACCAAGAAGCGCCGGGGCAAGACCGGGTTCTCGACCGACGCTCGAGTCCTCGCCCAGATTCGAGACGAACACGAGATCGTCGCCAAGGTGGAGGGCTGGCGTGAGCTGACGAAGCTCAAGAACACCTACCTCGACGCGCTGCCCGACCTCGTGGATCCCGAGACCGGGCGGATCCACACGACCTTCAACCAGGTCGCGGCTGCGACCGGGCGCCTGTCGAGCGTGAATCCCAACCTCCAGAACATCCCGATCCGGTCGGAGATCGGGCGCCCGGTGCGGAGCTGCTTCGTGGCGGCCGGCGGAATGCAGCTCCTCTCAGCCGACTACAACCAGGTCGAGCTGCGGGTGCTGGCGCACGTCGCGGGGGAGGACGTATTGCGGGAGATCTTCGCCTCGGACCAGGACGTGCACCGGGAGACCGCCGCGGAGGTGCTCGCGATCGAGCCGGACGAGGTGGGGCCAGCGGAGCGCTCCAAGGCGAAGATGGTCAATTACGGCATCGCCTACGGGCTGTCGGCGTTTGGGCTCGCGGATCGGCTCCAGATCTCGCGAGACGAGGCCGCCCTGTACATCCAGCGGTACTTCGAGCGGTTTCCGGCGATCCAGCGCTTCATCGCCGAGACGATCGCCACCGCCGAGGAGGAGGGCTTCGTCTACACGCTCCTCGGCCGCAGAAGGGCCATCCCCGAGCTCCGCTCGAGCCAGCGGCAGCGCCGCCTGCTCGGGGAGCGCCTGGCTGTGAACACCGTGATTCAGGGCACGGCCGCCGACATCATCAAGCTCGCCATGCTCCACTGCCACGCCGCCCTCGCGGACGCCGGAATGGCGACGCAGCTGGTTCTCCAGATCCACGACGAGCTTCTGTTCGAGGGGGCGGCAGGGGAGATGCAGGAGGCGGCGAAGCTCGTCGAGCGGGAGATGTGCCGGGCGTTCGATCTCGATCCACCGCTTGCCGTGGACATCGGCATCGGCTCCGACTGGCTGGCCGCGAAGTAGCCGCCCTCGCTCAGCCGCTCTTGCCGCTGGTGCCCCCGCCGTCGTCGCTGCTCGGGGTCGCCGTGGTCTCTTCGCCGCCGTCCCCGGACCCGCTGCCGCTGGAGCCGCTGCCGCTGGACCCACCGGCGTCCGCGTCGATCGAGGACTCGCCGCCGCCGTCCCGGCTGCGACCGGATGCGCCGTTCCCGCTTCCACCATTGCCCGCGCCGCCGCTGGGGCCGCTATCCCCAGCGTGGCCCGCGCCGTCCCTGCCGGAGCCCTCTCCGGAGGAATCGCTACCCGAGTGGCCCCCCGATCCCGGTCCGCTCGACGAGCCCTCGCCGCCGGAGCCTCCCGACCCCGGACCTTCGTGTCCGCTCCGTCTCGACCGATCCTCTCCGGCCGGGTCCGAGGCTCCCGGGCCCCCGCCACCGCGCCCGTGGGCAGAGCGCTGATCGGCGCTCCGAGCAGCCTGGGGATGGCCATCGGGGTTGGCGCTCCGATGCTGGATCGCGAAGCCGGACCCCACGGCGATCACCGCGACGCCCAGTGTCGCGCCCGCCTTCACGGCGATTCCCCCGCCGCCACCCGCCGCGATGGCCGCCGCGGCTCCAGCCGAGCCCGTCGGTTCGGGGTTGGCCGACGCGGCGTTGAGCAGCAGGCGCAGCGCCGGTATGGGGATCAGAAGGCCCATGCCGTCCCGAAGCGTGGCGCGCGCCCGGTAGATCAACCCCCGTACGGCGCCGGCCGATACGCCCAGGGATGACGCGATCTCCTCGTGGCTTCGCCCCTCGAGCTCCCGTTTGACGATCGCATCGCGCTGTGGGTCGGGCAGCCCCTTGACCTGCGACGTCAGAGCGGCGAGCTCCTCGCGCCGGGCCACCACCTCCGGCGGCTGGGGCACGCCGTCGAAGCTCTCGTCGAGATGGTCGTGGACGGGCTGGTCGCGGAGGGCATTCAGGGCCCGGTTTCGAACGATCGTGTAGAGCCAGGGCCGGAGGTTGATCTCCGCGTCGCCGCCGTCCATCGCCCCGTGTGCCTTGGACAGCGCCTCCTGCACGACGTCCTCGGCGTAATGCCCGGGGACGATGCCGCCTGCGAAGGAGACGAGGGAGGAGCGGTAGCGGCGCACGATCTCGTCGAAGGCGCGCTCATGTCCCTCGCGGACGAGATCCACGAGGCGGGTGTCCGGTTGCGACCGAAGCACCGCTCCCGCCAGGCGATCGCGACCGTTGTTGCCATGACCCTTCATCGTCATCCCCTGGTATCGCCGGCGTCAGCCGCTTCCTCACTCGTTTGCGCGACCGTTCCCCTCTCGGGTGATCCTGGCCTCGACGAATCGATCCAGAGCCCGCGAGACGTCCATCACTCGGGGCCTGTCGGCCGGACGCGGCTCGAGGCAGCCCTCGATCGCCTGGGCCAGCTCGGCGGGCAAACGTCGATGCCTCCTCACGGTGGGAGATACGGACTTCGCGGCGGATTCGTTCAAGCCGGCGACCCCGTTCTCGCCGAACGGGTGCGCGGCGGTCGCGGCCTCGAACAGCACCGCTCCGATGCCCCAGACGTCGGTCGGCGGCCCGATCCGACCGCCATGCGCCTGCTCCGGGGCCATGTAGCGCCTCGTGCCGATGCCCGCCCGGATCGTCTGTGGACGGCGGGCGATGCTGAGGTCGATGAGCTTCGCCTGGCCGAAATCGGAGATCACGTTCGAGGGCTTGAGGTCCAGGTGGATGATCCCCCGCCGGTGGAGGAACTGCACGGCCGAGCAGAGGTGCATCCCGAGATAGGCGATGTCGACCGCCGGCAACCGTGTGCGACGCCGCGACACCAGGTGGTCGAGGGTCTCGCCGTCGATCGTCTCCAGGATCAGCGCGGGATGCGGGCGCTCGACCAACTCGTAGGCTCGCACGATGTGCGGGTGCGCTAGGGACAGCAGCAGCGCTCCCTCCCGACGCAGCCGGCGGCGAGTCGGTCGATGAGCGAGCCGGTCCTGCCGCGGGACCTTGGCGACGCAGCGGCAGTCGCGCTCGGTGCTCCAGACGTCGTAGACGTCGAGATCCCGGCCGCGCCGCAGGTGCGCGATCACCTCGTAGCCGGGAGCGAGCCCGGCGCCCTCCCGCAGCACCCCGTTGCCGTGCGTCTTTGCCACCGCGGCATCGCTCACACCGTCACCGTCTGCCTCTCCCGATCCGCTCCGGCGGGGCGATCGTCGGTGCGATGCATCCGATACAGGCGCGCGTAGGCACCGTCGCGCGCGATCAGCTCGGCATGAGTACCGCGCTCGGCGATGCGTCCGCGGCCGAGGAGGACGATGGTCGTCGCGTCGCGCACAGTCATCAGGTTGTGGGAGATCACGATCGTCGCCCGACCGCTCATCAGCCTTCGCAGCGGCTCCATGATCCGTTCCGTCGAGGCGGCGTCGAGCCCCGTCGTGGGCTCGTCGAGGATCAGGATCGACGCGTCGCGGATCATCGCGCGGGCGATCGCGACGCGCTGGCGCTGACCGCCGGAGAGCAGGCGCCCCTTCTGGCCGATGTTGGTGTCGTAGCCCTCCGGCAGCCTCCGGATGAACTCGTGGGCGTCGGCCGCCCGCGCGGCGGCCGCGACGTCGGAGTCGCTGGCTCCCTCGCGACCGTAGGCGATGTTCTCGCGAACCGTGCCGTCGAAAACGAGCGTTTCCTGCAGCAGGACCGAGATGTTCGCCCGGAGCTCCTCCACCCGCAGGTCGCGAAGGTCCGTGCCGTCGACCCGTATCCGCCCGGCCTCGGGGTCATAGAAGCGCAGGAGGAGCTTCGCGATCGTCGACTTGCCGGAGCCGCTCGGCCCCACCAGGGCGACGGTCTCCCCGCGCCCGAGCCGGAACGAGACGTCCTGGATGGCCGGGCCCTCGGCATCCGGATAGCGGAAGGTCACGTCCTCGAAGGCGATCGAGCGCGCGCCGGTCGCGCAGTGAGCGCGGCGCCGCGGGCGCGGTCACCGCCGGCGTCTCGTCCAGGAACTCGATGATCCGCTCCGCGGCCGCCGACGCCGAGTGGATCCGGTTCACCAGCTTGCCGAGGCTCCGGATCGGCGTGTAGAGCTGCGTGAGAAAGGTGATGAAGACGAGCAGCCCGCCCAGGGTTAGGGCACCGCGCGAGAGCTCCCACGTCCCCATGCCCAGGACGAGGAGGACCCCGAGCAGCTGCGCCAGGTCGACGAGTGGCGAGTAAAGCGCCTTGATGCGAGTCGACGCCATCTCGGCCTGGTAGCTGCCGACGCCCTGCTCGTAGAGCCGGTCGATCTCCGAGGCCTGGCGGTTGTAGGCCTGGACGAGCGCGATGTTGCGAGAGGCTCTCCTCGGCGACCGAGCTGATCGACCCGCTGCGGCGCCGCTTCTCGCGCGAGGCCACCTTGATCAGCCGCGAGAAGTGTCGAGCGATGAGCCAGAAGAGCGGTGTGACCACGAGCGACACGAGCGCGAGATCCCACCGCAAATAGAACAATGCGCCCGCGAAGAAAACGATCTGAAGCACGTAGGAGATTGCGTCCGTCACGCCGCCGAGCACGAAGCCCTCGATCGCGGCCACGTCGCCGGTGAGGCGAGACAGCACGTCGCCCAGCCGCCGTCGCTCGAAGAAGGCCAGCGAGAGGCCCTGTAGGTGGCGGAAGAAGTCGGTTCGCAGGGACAGCAGGAACCGCTCGCCGATCCAGGTCGAGACGTACTCGTCGAAGAAGGAGAAAACACCGTCCAGGATCGTCAGGCCCAGATAGGCGAGCGCGATCCACAGCAACGGGCCGAACGTCTGCGGGACCAGGACCTCGTCGACCACCAGCTTGAACATCCAGATCATCGCCGTGTCGAGCGCCGGCACCGCGGCGATCAGCAGGAGGCCCACCACGATCCAGCGGCGGTAGGGGCGGGCGTAGGGCCAGAACCGGCGGAAGATCTCGCGGACGGGTACGGCGGGCGAGGCGGCCACGAGCGCCTGCGAGTCAAGGGCCGGAAGGAAGAATGTCCGCGCCGTTGCTCGCAGGCGCTGCAACCGGCCCCGCGGGGGCATGCCGCCGGCAGGCGGCGGCGCGGCCTCGCCATCCGTGAGGCCGGCCGCCGGTGTCTGCCGGCGTATCGTCATCGGCTAGCCGTGGCTGCCGGACTACTCGGATGCCGTGCTCTGCGCTGGCCTCCGACGCCGACGTGTCGCTCCCGGACCCGCCCTTTGCGGGGCCGCTGGACCCGAAGTGCCGGCGTCGACGATGGCGCCGCCTGTGTCGTCTGGCCATTTCCCCTCCTTCCTGGGGTGTTGGGTGCCTTTGACCCACACAACCCGAGGGCGGGCTCAGGATCACGCGCCGGCTGCGTCCCGGCTGCGGGGGCTGGCTAGGATCGCGGCGATGGACCGCGGGCTCGCCGTCGTGTTGACCGCCGTCGTCGGAGGCATCCTCGCCCTCCAGGCGCCGATCAATGCCGGGCTGGGGCGGGTGACGGGCAACATCGCCGCCGCGCTGGTGTCGTTCACCGTCGGCACCCTCGTCCTGGTGCTCGTGGTCGCGGTGAGCGGCGAGGCCGGCGGCCTCAGCTCTGCATTCGACGTTCGCTGGTACTACCTGCTCGGCGGGCTGCTCGGCGCCGTCTACGTCACGACTGCCCTGATCACGGTGCGCTCGATCGGCGCCGGCGGCGTCGCCGCCGCGACCGTGACCGCCCAGCTCACGACGGCCGTCGTCATCGACCGGTTGGGCGTGTTGGGGCTGGAGCCGGCGCCGCTGAGCGCGTCGCGGATCCTGGGAGTCGGCTTGTTGTTGGCCGGGACGTTCCTGATCGTCCGCTGAGCTCGCAGGCATACGCGGGGTGCGCGATTCGCAGGTAGTGGCTGAACGACCACCTCACGAAGGCCTCACTGCTCATCGCTCGCAGCGCGCCGGCGAGGACCCCTGGTGGAACCCTCGGGACAAGCCGCTGGACCCGGAGGAGCCAGGTGAAGTGCCACAGGTGGCGGTCGGAGAAGGCCCCGTAGCGGTCCAGCGCCTCGTCGCGAGCGGCCAGGCCACCGAGCGCGCGTCGCAGCTCCCGACCGCAGGCGATGCCGAAGTAAAAGGCGGTCCGGATCCCCTCGGCGGTGAGCGGCAGGCAGTGCCCGGCGGAGTCGCCCACGAAGAAGATGCCGTCCTCGGTTGCCGGGCGGAGCCTGTGAGGGATCCAGTTCCCCTGGTAGCGGACCGCGCTCCGCTCGAGGTCCTCGGCAAGACGCACCGTGGGCTCCTTGACATGAAAGCGCGGATCGAAGGACCCGACGCCCACCCGGATCTCGTCGCCGGCGGGGAAGCTCCATCCGTAGCCGGCCGGGACGTAGCCGCGGTCGATCCATATCTCGAGGTCCTCGGAGGCACCGTCGGGATGTACCTCGAGCCCTCTGGAGAGCGGCGCGTCGGGTGGCTGGTAGCCCGACGATCCCAGGATGCGGCGCCAGCCGAGGCAATCGACCACGAGTGGCGCGGTCAGATCCCCGCGGTCCGTGTGCACAGTCGTTCCGGTGCGCCCCTCGATCTTGGCCGTCTCGAATCCGGCGTCGCCCTGCTCGAACAGCAGGGCGCAAAGGGTCCGGTAGTCGAAGGTTGAGAAGGTCCACGGCAGGTCCATGCGGGTCCTGATGTGCGGCGTATGGACCACGAGGTCGCCGAAAGTCTGGCGGACCGCCGGTCCACACCCCATCGCCTCGAGCCACTCGGTCGGCGCCGCGCAGGCAGAGGTCTGACGCTCGCCGATCTCGTACCGATCGACGATGAGGACCCTGGCCCCGGACCCCGCCAGCTCGCGGGCAACCGCGAGGCCGGCGAAGCTCGCGCCGCACACGAGGACGTCGGCGTCGCCCCCCAGGGGCGTTCGCTCGTCGCCACGCTTGGTGCGTCGCCTAGGCACTGGTGGCGCTACGTGCTCGAGGTACCACTCGATTCGAGGGTACTTCAAGCGATCGTCTCTATAGTTAGCCGCCGTGTCCGCGACCGATACGACGACTGAGGCTGCCGTAAGCGCCACGGAAGCTCCTCCATCGGGGGACGACAACCTCCTGATCGAGGTTGACGGCAAGCTGGTTCCCAATTACGACGCGACGATCAAGCCCTTCGACGAGGGCGACGTCGTCAGCGGCGAGGTCGTCCGGATCGACAAGGACGAGGTCCTCGTCGACATCGGCTACAAGTCCGAGGGAGTCATCCCGTCGAACGAGCTCTCGATCCGGCGCTCCGTGGATCCCGCGGACGAGGTTTCGCTTGGAGAGAAGGTCGATGCGCTCGTCCTCACCAAGGAGGATCAGGAAGGCCGCCTGCTTCTGTCGAAGAAGCGAGCGCGATTCGAGAAGGCCTGGCGCAAGATCGAGGCCGCCGCCGAATCCGGCGAGCCGGTCGAGGGAACCGTGATCGAGGTGGTCAAGGGTGGTCTCATCCTGGACCTCGGCGTCCGCGGTTTCCTCCCCGCTTCCCTGGTCGACATCCGGCGCGTTCACAACCTCGACGAGTTCAAGGGCCAGACGCTCGAGTGCAAGGTGATCGAGCTGAACCGAAGCCGCAACAACGTCGTGCTCTCGCGACGGGCGGTGCTCGAGGAGGAGCGCAAGGAGGTCCGCGAGCAGATCCTCGGGCGTCTCCAGCCGGGGATGGTCGTCGAGGGCAAGATCTCGAACATCGTCGACTTCGGTGCCTTCGTCGACCTGGAGGGCATCGACGGCCTGATCCACATCTCCGAGCTTTCCTGGAGCCACGTGAACCATCCCTCCGAGGTGCTCTCCGTCGGCGAGACCGTTCGCGTGAAGGTGCTCGACATCGACCGTGAGCGCCAGCGGATCTCGCTCGGCCTGAAGCAGACGCAGGAGGACCCGTGGCAGCGCGTGCTGGAGGAGTACAAGCCCGGCGACGCGCTGGAGGGCAAGGTCACCAAGGTCGTGGCCTTCGGCGCGTTCGTGGAGATCATCCCCGGGGTGGAGGGCCTGGTCCACATCTCCGAGCTCGCGGAGCACCACGTGGAGAATCCAAGCGAGGTCGTCTCGCCCGGCGACCAGGTCTGGGTGCGGATCCTCGAGATCGACGAGAACCGCCGGCGAATCTCGCTTTCCGTCAAGCGCGCCGAGTCGCAGAACCTGCCGCTTCGCGACCTGATGCCGCCGGAGCTCACCGGCGAGGCGACTCAGGAGGCGGCGCCCACCGACGTGCCGGATCTCGACGTCTCCGAGGAGGTCTTCCCGGAGTCGCCGCCGGAAGCGGCGTCCGGAGACGAGCAGGGCGAGGGCGAAACCGCCGAGCCCGCCAGTGATCCGGAAGGCGCCGAGCCACGCGAAGAACGGGAGCCTCCCCCGGCCTAGAGCCCGGCTGTCGCAGGGGCGGCTGGCAGACTTAGGTGGGTGCCCGCGTTCATTGGCCTAACGGGCGGAATCGCCGCCGGTAAGTCGGAGGCGCTGACTGCCTTCGCCCGGCTGGGGGCCGCGACGCTCTCGAGCGATGCAGTCGTCCACGAGCTGCTCGACGAGCCCGACGTCAGGGCTCGGCTGCTCGAGCGCTGGGGCGGGGGGGTGGTAGCGGACGGCGTGGTCGATCGCGGTCGCGTCGGTGCGATCGTGTTCGACAGCACCGAGGAGCTCGTGTGGCTCGAGTCGCAGCTCCACCCGCTCGTCGGGCGGCGGATGGCCGAATGGCAGGCAGAGCTCGCGCCCGATGTGACGGTGGCGGTCGTCGAGGTGCCCTTGCTGTTCGAGACAGCGATGGAGGGCGCGTTCGACGCCACCGTCTCCGTGATCGCCGCGGATGAGACGCGCGCTCGCCGCGCGGGCTTGCGGGGAACGGAGCTCCTCGAGTCGAGAAGCGCCCGTCAGCTTCCGCAAGAGGAGAAGGCGGCGCGGGCCGAGCACGTGATCGTCAACGACGGCTCCCTCGAGGATCTCGAGCGGCAGGTCGGCGAACTCATGGAGCGACTCACGCAATCGAGATCGGCCAGGCAATGAGCCCGGCGAGATCCGCCGCCCGAAGCTCGCGACGTCCCACTCGTGGGCAGGTGCGCCGACGGAGATGGGTCTGGCTCACGGTGGCCGCCGCTCTCGGAGTGGGGCTCGCGATCGGAATCAGCACGATCGACGTTCAACGGGCGATCCGCGAGCTGACGCTCCCGCTGCGACACGATGACATCATCCGCCAGCAGGCGGCCGACAAGAATCTCGATCCGGCGATGATCGCAGCCGTGATCTATGCGGAATCGCGATTTGAAGACCAGGAGTCCCATGCCGGCGCGCGGGGGCTGATGCAGATAACCCCGCAGACGGCGCACGCGATCGAGCGCCTCAGTGGGGGGACGACGTTCGTCACATCGGATCTCTCGGACCCCGAGATCAACATCAGCTACGGGTCGTACTACCTCAGATATCTCCTCCACCGCTATGACGGCGACGAGGTCGCGGCGCTGGCCGCGTACAACGCCGGCACGGGAAACGTCGATCGCTGGGGCGGGGCCGATGTGCAGCTGTCCGACATCGCCTTTCCCGAGACCCGGGCTTACGTCGAGCAGGTGCTCGACAAGCGCGAGGAGTACCGGGAGGAGTACCCGGACGAGCTCGGCCTGGCCGACTGACTCCCTGCCCGCCGCCAGGCCTTCGGTTCCAGGCTCCGCGGGGTCGTCGACGCCGATTCCCCGCGGCCCATAGTGCCCGCGGAATACGGGGAAGGATGATCCCCGCCGGCGTTGTCAGCGCTGTCACGAGTTCCCGTGCAGTCGATCGTCGTCGGCTACAGTTCGCAGGTCGGATAGCTGGCTTCGAGAAGGAAGGGCTGTCTGCAGCGATGAACTTCACGACTGGGAAACGGCCGGAGAGCGGCGGGGCAGGACGCCTCGCCATGGCCTTCCACTAACCGCCGAATGGGGGGTCGGTGGGCGGGATAGCCCGCTGGTGACGCGTATGAAGCCATGACCTCGCGGGAGCCTCGATCCGAAGCCGGTACAGCCGTTTCCTCTGGTTACGTCTGGAGACATTCAGCCGGTTCCCCAGGCTCGCGCGCACAGCGTCCCGCCCGCGTGCGCTGACGAGCTGCTCGTGGCCCAACGCGCCCGGCGTGCGCTGACACGTTGACACTGTTCATCACCTGGTTTCTGTTCCCGCTCGTCCTCGCGGCGCTGGCGCTGGGATGCGGGCTGCTGGTCGAGCGGATCGCGGGGATCAACATCCCGGGTGCGCTCCTGCCGGCGACCGGGTTGGCGCTGATCGTCGTGGTGGCGCAGTTCTTCACCCTCGATGGCGGACTGGCCGAGTCGATCACCCCGATCACGGTTTCCCTGGCGGTTGTCGGATTTGGGCTGTCGACGACCGCCCTGGACCGAGGCATCGCCTGGTGGGCCGTGATCGCGGCCCTTGCCGTCTTCGCCACCTACGCCGCGCCGATCCTCCTCTCGGGTCAGGCGACCTTCGCGGGATACATCAAGCTCGACGACACGGCAACCTGGATGACGCTGACCGATCGCGTGATGGAGCACGGGCGCAGCCTCGCCCACCTGCCGCTCTCGAGCTACGAGGCCACCCTGGCATTCAACCTCGGCGCCGGTTATCCGGTCGGGGTCTTCCTTCCCCTCGGCGTCGGGCGCGCGTTGGTCGGCCAGGACGTCGCCTGGGTCGTTCAGCCCTACATGGCGTTCATGGCAGCCCTGCTGGCGCTCGGCGCGTGGTCGATCACCGAGCCCCTCGTCAAGTCACCGCGCCTTCGCGTCCTGGCGGCCTTCCTGGGGGCGCAGTCTGCCCTGCTGTTCGGCTACTACCTGTGGGGCGGGATCAAGGAGATGGCCGCCGCCGCCCTCATCATCTCGATCGCCGGGCTGGCGGCGTTCTCCATCCGGGAGTGGCTCTCCCCGCGGGCCCTGGCGCCTCTGGCATTGATGAGCGCGGCCCTGATCGCCGTTCTGAGCGGAGGTGGAGGCGTCTGGCTGGCCCCCATCCTCGTCGTGGTTCTCACCGTGCTGGTCCGCTTCCTGGGCTGGACGGCAGCACTGATCAGGGCGGGCGCGTTCGCGGCGGCCGTGGCCGTCATGTGCCTCCCCGTGATCATTTCCGGCGGACTCCTGCCACCGACCTCATCGCCGCTCACCAGCGAGACCGCGCTCGGCAATCTCTACCACTCGCTAAGCGGCTTCCAGCTCTTCGGCATCTGGCCCACCGGCGACTTCCGGATCGATCCGGCTGACCTCACGACCACCTACGTGCTGATCGCAGTCGTCGCGGTCGCGACGCTGATTGGGTTGGCGCTTGCCGTCCGGGCCCGGTCGTGGGCGCTCGTGATCTATCTGGGAGCGGCGCTCGTCGCCTCCCTGGCGATCTACGTCGTCGGGTCCCCCTGGGTCGGTGGCAAGGCGCTGGCGAGCGCCTCTCCGGCCATCCCGATCGTCGCCGCGGCGGGTGGTGTGGCCCTGTTTGCCGGGGGGCGCCACGTCGAGGGCGGGATTCTCGTGGCCGTGCTCGCCGTGGGCGTCCTGTGGTCCAACGCCCTCGCCTACCGGGACGTCAGCCTGGCCCCCCGCGACCAGCTCGCCGAGCTGGAGACGATCGCCGGCGTGGTCGGCGACAACGGACCCACTCTGATGACCGAGTATCAGCCCTACGGCGTGCGCCACTTTCTTCGCGACGCGGCGCCCGAAGGGGCGTCCGAGCTTCGTCGCAGGAAGGTCCCGTTGTTGAGCGGGCACGGGTTGCGCAAGGGCCTGACCGCGGACGTCGACCGGTTCCAGCTCGGAGGAATCCTGGTCTACAGGACGCTCGTGCTGCGCCGCGCCCCCGGGGCCAGCCGGCCGCCGTCGCCCTATCACCTGATCTATCGCGGCAAGTACTACGACGTCTGGCAGCGTCCCGCCGATTCGACGAAGTTCGTGATCGACCACCTGGGGCTTGGCACTGAGACGGACCCCGCGGGCGTCCCGCGGTGCGCCGAGGTAAGGAGGCTGGCCCGCCGGGCGGGGCCCGGGGGCAGCCTCGCCGCCGTGAGCCGGGGCCCGGTGGTGGTGGTTCCTCTCGACCAGACCGAGCATCCGCCGGCGTGGAGCTCGTCGCGCTACCAGTCCGCGCTCGTGCCGCGGACCCCGGGCACGTTGACCGCGCAGGTGCGAGTCGCCCAGCCCGGCGAGTACACCGTCTACCTCGGCGGGTCGATCCGCCCGCAGGTCGACCTGTCGGTGGACGGCAGGAAGGTCAGCTCGGTGCGTCATGACCTCAACAACCTCGGCGAGTACGTGCCGCTGGACGTGACCGATCTGAGCGCAGGGGTCCACGAGATCGCGATCACGTTCCACGGCTCGGACCTCCACCCGGGAAGCGGCGGTACCGCCGAGCCCATCGGACCGCTCGCGCTCACCCATCAGGACGCGGCCGACGCGAGGATCTCCTACTTTCCGGTCAGCCGGGCGAGCGAGCTCTGCGGCAAGCCCTGGGACTGGATCGAGGCCGTCGGCGGCGCTCAGCGGTAGCCGGGGCGGGACCCCAGCGGATCGCCACCGGGCCAGGCGCCGCGGGAGTGGCGGATGGCGCGGCTATCGTGATCGGTGTGCCCCAGTTCCAGCTGAACCCCGCGTATACGCCGACGGCCGACCAGCCGAAGGCGATCGACTCGCTGGCCGAGGGGCTGGGCGCGGAGGAGCGATTCCTCACGCTCCTGGGGGCCACCGGGACCGGCAAGACTTTCACGATGGCCGGGGCGATCGAGCGGATGCAGCGCCCGGCACTGGTCATCGCGCACAACAAGACCCTCGCGGCGCAGCTGTGCAACGAGTTCCGGGAGTTCTTCCCCGAGAACGCGGTGGAGTACTTCGTCAGCTACTACGACTACTACCAGCCCGAGGCGTACGTCCCGGCGCAGGACCTCTACATCGAGAAGGACTCGTCGATCAACGACGAGATCGACCGGCTGCGCCACTCGGCGACAGCGGCGTTGCTGGCCCGCCCCGACGTCGTGATCGTCGCCTCGGTCTCGTGCATCTACGGGATCGGCTCACCGGAGCTCTACAAGGAGCAGATGCAGCTGTTCAAGGTGGGGGACTGGGTCGACCGCGACGAGACCTTCCGCAAGCTGATCGGCATGCAGTACGGGCGCAACGACACCAACCTGACGCGCGGCACCTTCCGAGTCAAGGGAGAGATCCTCGAGGTCTTTCCCGCCTACGCCGAGACCGCGTACCGCATCGCGCTGTTCGGCGACGAGGTCGAGTCGATCCAGCACTTCGACCCGCTGACGGGGGAGGTCCTCGACGAGATCGACCACGTCGCCGTGTGGCCCGCCACCCACTACGTGACCAAGGAGGAGACGATCGAGCGGTCGGTCGTCGAGATCAAGCAGGAGCTCGAGGAGCGCGTGGCGTGGTTCGAGGAGCGGGGCAAGCTCCTGGAGGCCCATCGCCTGCGCCAGCGAACCGAGTACGACGTCGAGCTCATGAAGGAGCTCGGCTTCGCGCCCGGCATCGAGAACTATTCGCGCGTCATCGACGGGCGCGCAGAGGGGAGCCCGCCACACACGCTGATCGACTACTTCCCGGACGACTTCGTCGTCTTCGTGGACGAGTCGCACCAGACGATCCCGCAGCTCGGCGGCATGTACGAGGGCGACCGATCGCGCAAGCAGACCCTCGTCGACCACGGCTTCCGTCTTCCTTCGGCCCTGGACAACCGGCCGCTTCGGTTCGAGGAGTTCCTCAGCCGGATCGGTCAGCTGGTGATGGTCTCTGCGACGCCAGGTGAGTTCGAGCGGGCGTCGGCCGCCCGCGTGGTCGAGCAGATCGTGCGGCCGACGGGGATCATCGACCCGGAGGTCGAGGTGCGCGAGACCCGCAACCAGATCGACGACCTGATGAACGAGGTGCGCCGGCGGGTGGAGGCCGGCGAGCGCACGCTGGTGACCACGCTGACGAAGAAGATGGCGGAGGACCTGACCGCCTATCTGCTCGAGCACGGCTTCCGCGTGAGGTACCTGCATTCCGAGATCGACACCCTCGAACGGATCCAGATCGTCCGTGACCTGAGGCTGGGCGAGTACGACGTGCTGGTCGGCGTGAACCTCCTGCGGGAGGGGCTGGACCTGCCCGAGGTCTCGCTGGTGGGGATCCTCGACGCCGACAAGGAGGGCTTCCTGCGCGGGGAGACGAGCCTGATCCAGACCATCGGGCGGGCCGCGCGAAACGTTCGCGGGCAGGTGCTCATGTATGCCGACCGGGATACCGACGCGATGCGGGCCGCGATCCGCGAGACCGACCGGCGCCGGGAGATCCAGCTGGCGTACAACCGTGAGCACGGCATCACGCCGGAGACCGTCCAGAAGGGCATCTCCGACATCAGCGACTTCCTGGCGATGGAGTCGCGGGCGACCCCCGCACGCCGTCGACGCGCACTTCGAGACGGCGAGCCGATCAAAACCGCGGCCGAGCTCGAGAAGATCATTGTCGAGCTGGAGGAGGAGATGCTGGCGGCAGCCGATGAGCTCCGCTTCGAGGAGGCCGCGCGGATCCGCGACGAGCTGAAGGAGCTGCGGGCGGACTTGGACGCGCTTCGGGCATAGGGCCGCCATCCGCGCTCGCCCAGCTTCTAGCGGTAATCTCGGTCCCCATGGATGCGCAGAAGCTCGTAGACCAGGTTGCGCAGAGCGTGCGCGAGGCGATTGACGAGGCCCAGCGGCAGGCCGAGGAGGTCATGAACGAGGCGGAGGCCCAGGCGGAGCGGATCCGTGCCGAGGCCAACCGGCTGCGTGCCGACGCCGAGCAGATTCGCAAGGACGCCGAGGACGACGCGCGGCGCCGCCTCGACGAGGTGCAGACCGCGCTGAAGGACCTCCAGGGGCGCCTCTCGGGGAACACCGGCAGCGAGGTCGATCCCGGCCCCGTCACCGTCCCGGAGCCCGAGCCGCCGCAGACACCCGAGCGGCTCCCGGACCCGACCCCGGAGCCCATGCCGGAGCCGGTCCCCGAGCCCATGCCGGAGCCGGGCCCGGAGCCGACGACCTCTCCGGAGACGCTGCAGCCCACGACCTCGGAGAAGGCGGCGGACCTCAACGGCGACGCGCAGGGCGGCGACGGGGATGCGGCCGCCCGGCTGGTCGCGATGAAGCTCGCGCTCGACGGCACCTCCCGCGAGGACGCGCGAGAGCAGCTCGCCGCGGACTACGACGTCGCCGACCTCGACGGGCTGCTCGACGACGTCTATTCGAAGACCGGGAAGTAGAGGCGCTCACCGCCAGGCCGGCCGGCCGTAACTGCCCGGCGTCCGGTATGGCGCATGGCGCTTGACGTTGTGTAACGCTCTACCGCAAATCCGGAAGGCTCCCTACCACGAATCGGGGATGCGGAGCCGCCACGGTTAGCAACCCAGTAGGAGGATCGTTTCGAATGATACGAGGGAATCGGAGAGGTGAAGGCAAGACCAGGTCGGTCGCCGGGGGAGCGGTGCTCCTCCTGGGAGCATTCGCAGCGATCGCCACGGTTGTCGCGCCGGCCGCCGCCGGCGACGGGTTTACCTGCCGGGCGAGCGTTCTCAAGCTTCAGAAGTTTGAGCCCTATCGTGCGAATGCCCAGAATGGTCCGTGCGTGCCGGACGAGGAAGGGATCTCGGGACGACGATTTGTCAAGAACGGACTGGCGGCCGAGGGAATCACCTCCGCTCGAACCGAAAAGCGCCGAGGGGCCCCGAGGAACCGGGTGGTCTCGGGGCATAGCGAGGTCGCCGATCTCGAGTATCGGGTAGCCGGGAAGCCATCCTTGATCCATGCGAGGGGCATCACCTCATACGCCCGCGTCGACTGCTCGACCGGGTCACCGAAGCTGACCGCCATCACGCACCTCATCGGGCTGCAGGTCAACGGCCACACGATCACCGCCGGCTCCAGGCCGGTGCGTCTCGCGCTTGGCCCATTCACGCTCTACCTGAACCGCACGATCTACCACAAGCACGAGGTCATAGTGCGGCCGATCGAGCTCGACTCGTCCGGATCGCCCTTCCTGAAGGTCGCCGAGTCCCGGGCCGGGTACCACGGGAATCCCTGCACGCGTTAGCCCATTCGGGCCTGCGGCATCGCGCGCCGAGCTCCTGATCCAGATGGCCGGGGAGCGGCGCGGTGTCGCTGGCGCTTCATGACGTCGAAGTGCGCCCCGAGGAAGCCCTCGTGCGTGTTCACGACTCTCCTCTCGTTGCCTGCGGACTTGGCGTGACCCCCTAGTCCGCCCGGTGCCTTCGCTGCTGGGACGATCGAGGGCCGCTACGACTGCCGCGCGGCCGCGGCGTACCCGGCCATGTCCTGGGTCCAGAACTCGACCACGTTGCCGTCGGGGTCCGTGACGTAGATCGCCCGATCGGAACCGAGGTGGACCGGCCCCTCGACCTCCGTCCCCTGCGATCGCAGCCGCTCGAGCACCCGATCGAGCTCCTCGCGGGCGAGGTGAAACGCGAAGTGGACGTGCACGCCGCCTTGACCCCCCGCCAGCCCCACCTGCGGCGTCCACAGCCCGAGCCGCGCACTGTCGCCGATCAGGTACCACCGACGGTCGTCGCGTCCCTCGCCGTACCTGGTTTCCTCGAACCCGAGGACCTCGCCGTAGAAGTTGCGGGCGGCATCGAGATCGGCGACCTCGAGGACCAGCTCGGAGATGCCGCTCACCGGCGGGGGATCGGGCACGCCCGGGAGGCTATGGCACCCTAGCCACATGCGTGGCGAGCGCTACAGACGCATCCTGGCCATTCGCGAAGCCAGACAGCCGATGCTGGGCACGGCCATCGACCGGATCCCGATCGCCGGGATGTCGCTGGCGATGATCCTGCTCGTGCGGGCGGAGACGGACTCGTTCGCGATCGCGGGGGTGGTGGAGGCATCGTTCGCGATTGCCACCGCGATCTCGCTGCCGATGCAGGGGCGCCTCGTCGACCGGCTCGGCCAGACGGGAGTGCTGCTGGCCGCGGCCGTGGTCAACCCCCTCGCGCTGGTCGCGATGGTCGTCGCGGCCAAGGCGGGCGCGGGCGTGGCGGTCCTCGCCGCGATCGGCGCGGCGTCGGGCGGCACCCAGTCCGCGACGGGCTCCTGCATGCGGACCCTCTGGTCCACGCTGATCCCCGATTCGTCACTTCGTCAGAGCGCCTACGCCCTCGACGCGGTTGCGCTCGAGGTGGCGTTCATCCTCGGGCCGCTGATCACGGCGGTGCTCGTGGCAGCGGGATCGCCGACCCTCGCCGTCCTCGCCAACGCCGCTCTGGCCACCGCCGGGACGCTGATCTTCGTCCTGTCCCGGGCATCGCGGTCGTGGCGCGGGCACCCCCGACGCGCGAGCTGGGCGGGGCCGCTGCGCTCGCGCGGGATCCTGGCGCTTCTTTGCGTGGAGCTCGCCTTCGGAGCGGGCCTCGGGGCGATGGAGATCTCGATCCCCGCTTTCACCGCGGGCGAGGGCTCGAGCAGCGTGGCCGGCATCCTCATCGCCGTCCAGGCCGCCGGCAGCCTGGCGGCCGGGCTCTGGTACGGATCGAGGCACCATGCGGCGCCGGCCGGGGAGCGCTATCCGTTCATCTGCCTGCTCATGGCGCTCGGCTTCGTGCCGCTGCTGTTCACGACCTCGATCGTCGAGTCGCTACCCCTGATGGTGATCAGCGGGTTCGCTCTCGCTCCGGCCGGAAGCGTGCTGTACACGCTCGTCGACGAGCTGGCCGCGCCCGGAACGGCGACCGAGGCGTTCACCTGGATGATCACCGCGGTGACGGGCGGTGTTGCGGTTGGGGCGGCCATCGGCGGAGCGCTCGTCTCCGGCGGGCATCCGCACCGCGGTTTCGCCGCGACCGTGGCGGCGACGGCCATCGCTTGCGCGCTCGCGTACGTGGCGAGACCGAGCCTTCGTCCCGCAGCCCGAGCCGCATGACCGACACCGAGGGCAGCGACCGGGCCGGGTCGAGTCAATCTGCATCCACCGGGCGGACGCAGATTGCCGTCACCCGCAGTCAGCCTCGAAGTCCGCAGTTTGGGCGCCGTTCGCCCGACGCCCAGGCACGGCCCCACGGGAACGCCCGTTCGCGTCCGTAAACTCGTAGTTCATGCCTCCGTCCGACCGCATCGCAATCTCGGGCGCTCGCGCTCACAACCTCAAGGGGGTCGATCTCGAGCTCCCCCGCGACTCCCTGATCGTGATGACGGGCCTGTCCGGATCCGGCAAGTCGAGCCTCGCGTTCGACACCATCTACGCCGAGGGCCAGCGCCGCTACGTCGAGTCGCTTTCGGCCTACGCGCGGCAATTCCTGGGCCAGATGGAGAAGCCGGACGTCGACTCGATCGAGGGTCTTTCGCCGGCGATCTCGATCGATCAGAAGACCACGTCGCGCAATCCGCGTTCGACCGTGGGCACGGTGACGGAGATCTACGACTACCTGCGGCTCCTGTGGGCCCGCATCGGAAAGCCCCATTGCTACAACTGCGGCGCGCCGATCCAGGGCCAATCCCTCGAGCAGATCACCGACCGCGTGGCCACGCTGGGCGAGGGCACGAGGTTCATGGTCCTGGCGCCGATCGTGCGGGGCCGCAAGGGCGAGTACGGGCGGTTGCTCGAGGAGATGCGGGGACAGGGCTACGTCCGGGCGGTGATCGACGGGGAGCTACGCCGGCTCGACGAGGACATCGAGCTGGACAAGAAGTTCAAGCACGACATCTCGGTGGTCGTCGACCGGCTCGTGATGAAGGAGGGTGTCCGCAAGCGACTCTCCGAGTCGATCGAGGCGGCGTCCCAGCTCGCCGAGGGCATCGTCGAAGTCGAGCTCCTGGATGGCGCGGGCAAGGGCGGCCAGCTCTCAAACGGCGACGAGGCGCCGGGGGTGAAGGTGCTCGGCGGACCCAGCGCCGGCAAGCGCGGCGAGGTACTGGTCTTCTCCGAGAAGTTCGCGTGCCTTGCCTGCGGCACGTCCATGCCCGAGCTCGAGCCGCGGATCTTCTCCTTCAACTCGCCGCACGGCTGCTGCCAGCGCTGTCATGGGCTGGGCTTCCAGCGCGTCATCGACCCGGAGCTGATCGTGCCCGATCCCACGCTCTCGATCGGCGAGGGCGCGCTGGAGCCGTGGACCAAGGCCGCGTCGATGTACCACCGGCGGCTGCTGGAGGCCGTCGCCGAGGCCAACGGAATCGACGTCGACGTTCCCTGGCAGGACCTTCCGGAACGGGATCGCATGCTGCTGCTCGAGGGCACCGGCTCCGATAAGCACACCGTCAGCTACCGCAACCGGTTCGGCCGCCGGCGCACGTACACGGTGCGATTCGAGGGCATGCTCGCGAGCCTCGAGCGCCGCTACGAGAACACGGACTCGGACAATACACGCGAGCGGATCGAGGGCCTCATGGCGCTACAGCCCTGCCCGGCGTGCGGCGGCGCCCGGTTGCGGCCCGAGAGCCTCGCGGTCACGGTCGGCGGCCTCAACATCCACGAGTACAGCCGGCTCTCCGCGCGGGCCGCGCTCGAGTGGATCGAGGCCCTGGAGCTGACGGAGACCGAGCGCGCGATCGCGCGGCTCGTGGTCCGCGAGATCGCCGAGCGGTTGCGATTCCTGGACAGCGTGGGGATCGGCTACCTGTCGCTCGAGCGCGCGGCGACGACGCTCTCGGGGGGTGAGGCCCAGCGGATCCGCCTGGCGACGCAGATCGGGTCGTCACTCGTCGGGGTGCTGTACATCCTCGACGAGCCGTCCATCGGCCTCCACCAGCGCGACAACGCCAAGCTGATCGATACGCTGCAGCGGCTGCGCGACCTTGGCAACACGGTGATCGTGGTCGAGCACGACGAGGGCACCATCCGCGCGGCCGACCACGTCGTCGACCTCGGCCCCGGCGCCGGCGAGCACGGGGGCGAGGTGGTGGCGGACGGCACACCGGCGCTGGTCGCTCGCACGGCGGCATCGCTGACCGGGCAGTACCTGAGCGGCAAGCGCCAGATTCCCGTCCCGGAGAACCGCCGCCCGGCCCGCGACGAGCTGGTCATCCGCGGCGCCCGCCAGCACAACCTCAAGAATGTCGACGTCGAGGTGCCGCTGGGCGTCTTCTGCTGCGTCACGGGCGTCTCGGGCTCGGGCAAGTCGACGCTGGTCAACGAGATCCTCTATCGGGCGGTGGCCAATCGCCTGCATCGGGCGCGGCTGCGGCCCGGAGCCCACGACCGCATCGACGGGCTCCAGGGCGTCGACAAGATCATCAACATCGACCAGTCCCCGATCGGCCGTACGCCGCGGTCGAACCCGGCCACCTACACGGGCGTGTTCGACCACATCCGGGATCTCTTCTCGAAGACCAAGGAGGCGCGGGTTCGCGGCTACAAGCCCGGGCGATTCAGCTTCAACGTCAAGGGCGGTCGCTGTGAGGTCTGCCGGGGCGACGGGCAGATCAAGATCGAGATGCACTTCCTCCCGGACGTCTACGTCCCGTGCGAGCAGTGCCACGGCCGCCGGTACAACCGCGAGACGCTGGAGGTGCGGTTCAAGGGCAAGTCGATCGCCGACGTCCTCGAGATGTCCGTGGAGGAGGCGGTCGAGTTCTTCGCGCACATCCCCAAGATCAAGCGCCGGCTGCAGACCCTGCACGACGTCGGGCTCGACTACATCAGGCTGGGCCAGCCCGCGACGACCCTCTCGGGTGGTGAGGCGCAGAGGATCAAGCTCGCCACCGAGCTCTCCAAGGTCGCGACGGGCGACACGCTCTACATCCTCGACGAGCCCACGACCGGCCTGCACTTCGCCGACGTCCAGCGGCTCCTCGAGGTCCTCGATCGGTTGGTCGAGGCCGGCAACACCGTGGTGGTCATCGAGCACAACCTCGACGTGATCAAGTCGGCCGACCGCATCATCGATCTGGGTCCCGAGGGCGGCGAGGGCGGTGGCGAGGTCGTGGCGACCGGGACACCCGAGGCCGTCGCCGCGAGTCCCTCCTCGTACACGGGGCGGTTCCTCAGCCAGTTGGTCACGCCGGCCAAGCCACGCGCACGCCGCCGTACGCCGCGCCGCCGGCGCGAGCCTGTCGCGGCCTGATCGAGGATCAGGATTGGCCTCGAGGCCGCTGGCGATCGCGGTGGTGGCACTCGTTGCCTTCTTCGCGATCTACGGCGTCGCGGTCCAGACCCGCGTGGGGCAGCGCGCCGACGAGGCGGCCCTCGCGGGAGGGCGATCGGCGCCACAGCGGGCCCAGTCCGGCGCCAACAGGCTCCTGCGATTCGTCAGCATCGGATCGCTGGCCGCCGCGGTGATCGCCCTGGGGGCGCTGGCCTGGCTTTGGCGCCGGCCGTGGCTGATCGTCCTGCCGGCCGGGGTGGTCGGCCTCAGCGTGCTGGCGGCCGAGGCCTTCAAGCTCGTGATCCTCCATCGCCCTGACCTCTGGCCCTCGTCGCTGGAGGGCAACAGCTACCCGTCCGGGCATACGGCGATCGCGACCAGCCTCGGGCTCTCGGCGATTCTCATCGCCCCGCGGCGACTGCGCGGGATCGTGACGATCGCGGCGGCCCTGTTTGCGGCCGGGGCCGGAATCCTGGTCGTCACCGCCGATTGGCATCGGCCGAGCGACCCGCTCGGCTCCTACGCGCTCACCCTCGCCGTCGCCGCCGGGATCGTCGCGATCCTCCGGGAGTGGGGGCCGGATGAAGCCGGCTCGGCGGAGGCTCCCTCGGCAACGGCCCTCGCCCGCCGCCTGGAGGGGGCGGCGATCGTCGGCGGGGTCCTGCTCTTCGTGGGGGCGGTGCTGCTCGGCGCGCTCCGCTATGGGCCGGACGTGGCCTGGAACCGGCCACACGCCGCGTTTCTGGGCTCGGTCGTGGCGATCCTCGTGGGTGCCGGCATCACGGTCGGCGCGATGCTGAGGGCGCTGCCGGAGGAGGGTGACGGGACTCCAGTCGCCTGACGAACGTATTGCGGTCTTGGGGACGCCAGAGCGTCCCCGATTCCGCAAAACCGTTCCGGCGCGGACGGCTGGGTGCCGGCCTTGCGCAGCCGTTATCGTGCTCGCCATGCCGCCTAGCCCGCCCGCGTCCGGTCCCGAGATCGGCCTGAGCGGGCAGCTGATCGGGGTGGACGTGGGGGGAACCAAGGTCGCCGTCGCGACCCTCGAGGACGAGCGGCTGGGCGCCTCCGGTGTCCGTCCCACCGAGGTGTCCAGCGCCGATGGGCTCGTGGACGAGATCGTTGCCGTCGTGGAATCGGCGCGCGGCCCGCGCACGGCGGCGGTGGGCGTTGGGGTGCCGTCGGTGGTGGACTTCTCCGCCGGCCGGGTGCGCGCGAGCATCAACCTCCACCTGGCGGACTTCGACCTGCGGAGCGTGCTCTCGGAGCGACTGGGCCTGCCGGTCTTCGTCGACAACGACGCCACCGTCGCCGCCATCGGCGAGGCGTTCGACGACGGTGGCCACGCTGTCGTGCAGAACCTCGTCATGTTGACGGTGGGCACGGGGATCGGCGGCGGCCTCGTGCTCGGAGGGAAGGTCTACCGCGGCTCCACCGGCGCGGCCGGAGAGCTGGGCCACACGCTGATCGGCGCTCACCTCGCAGAGGGACCGCCGAAGGCTGGCGAATTTCCCCAGGCCGGATCGCTTGAGGCCCTGGCCGCCGGGCGGGCCCTGGACCGCCTCGGCGCCGACATCGCGGCCCAGCGTCCCGATTCGGCGCTCGGCCAAATGGCCGCTCGGGGCGAGCACGTCGACGGGCACGACGTCGTGATGGCCGCGCGTGAGGGCGATTTGGATGCCATCGGAGCCATTCGCGTGCTGGGCGAGCGGCTCGGCGTCGGGATCGCGAACGCCATCAACACGTTCGATCCCGACGAGGTGGTCGTGGGCGGCGGCGTGTCGGTAGCCGGCGAGCTGCTGCTCGAGCCCGCGCGCGAGACCGCTCGCAGGGTCGTGCTGCCGGGCGTCGGTGGGCGCACCGAGATCAGGCTGGCGCGATACGGCGGCGACGCCGGGGTGCGCGGCGCCGCTCTGCTCGCGGGCCTGGAGCTCGTTCAGGGGGAGACCGCGTTCGCCTCCCCGCGGGGCGACGTGGAGAGCGCGCTGTGACCACCACGGCCGAGACCGAGCTGCTTCCCGAGAATCCCTTCGCGGAGGACGTCGAGGAGGCGCTTCCTCCGCCGACGACGCTGGTGATCTTCGGGGCGACGGGCGACCTCGCCGCGCGCAAGCTCCTGCCGGCGGTGTACAACCTGCGGCACGCGGGCCTCATGCCCGAGCGCTTTCACGTGATCGGCATCGGGCGGCGAGCCGACGACCACGAGGGGTTTCGGGCGCACGCCCGCGACTCGATCGCCGCGCACTCCCGCACGGGGTTGGATGACGAGACGTGGCGGACGCTCGAGTCGAAGCTCGAGTTCCTGCAGGGGAACTTCGACGACCCGAAGCTCTTCGAGTCGCTGGCCGAGCGTCTCAAGAGGCACGATTCCCACGGCGGGCCGACGCAGCGGGTGTTCTACCTGGCCGTTTCCCCCGCGTTCTTCGGGACGATCGCCAGGTCCCTGGCCGCCGCCGGACTCGGCGCGGAGGCCGAAACCACGTCTCGGCTGATGATCGAGAAGCCCTTCGGCCACGATCTGCAGTCGGCGCTCGAGCTCAACGGCGAGATATCCGCGGCCTTCGACGAATCGCAGATCTTCCGCATCGACCACTACCTGGGCAAGGAGACGGTGCAGAACCTCCAGGTGATGCGGTTCGCGAACGGGATCCTGGAGCCGGTGTGGAACCGGCGCTACGTGGAGCATGTGCAGATCACGATGGCTGAGGACATCGGCATCGGCCGCCGGGCCGGCTATTACGACTCGGCGGGGGCGATTCGCGACGTGATCCAGAACCACCTGATGCAGCTGATGTCGCTGGTGGCGATGGAGGCGCCCGTGCGCTTCGACGCCAACACGATCCGCGACGAGAAGGTCAAGCTGCTGCGCTCCGTGCGCCGCTACACGCCGGGCGAGGTGCCCGACTACGTGGTTCGCGGCCAGTACGGCGCGGGCTGGGTCGGGGGCGAGCGCGTTCTCGCGTATGTGGGCGAGGAGGGCGTGCCGGACGACTCTCGCACCGACACCTACGTGGCAATGCGGGTCGAGGTCGACAACTGGCGCTGGGCGGGGACGCCCTTCTACCTGCGCTGTGGCAAGCGACTGCCCAGGCGAGTGACCGAGATCGCGGTGCAGTTCCGCCCGGTGCCCCACCTGCCGTTCGCCCGGGCGGACATCGGCGACGTGGAGCCGAACGAGATGGTGCTTTCGGTGCAGCCGGACGAGGGAGCGTCGTTGCGCCTCGTGGCGAAGGTGCCGGGGCAGACGATGAACGTCCGACCAGTGCAGATGGAGTTCAAGTACGGGACATCGTTCCTCGGGGACTCTCCTGAGGCCTACGAGCGCCTCCTCCACGACGCCCTGCTCGGTGATGCGACACTGTTCACGCGCGCGGACGAGGTCGAGGAGGAGTGGCGCATCATCCAACCGATCCTGGACAGGTGGGCGGCCGATCCTGAGGGGCCGGCGATCTACGAAGCCGGCGCTCAGGGCCCGCCGGAGGCCGACCGGCTCCTGGCGGTGCGGGGACGCCGCTGGAGGCAGATATGAGCGCCACGGCGACTCGTCAGCGGCGGCCGGGGCGGGAGTACCCCGAGCGCATCCGGTGGGTCGGCAAGGGGGTTACGGCCGAGGAGATCAACGCCGAGCTCGACCGGCTTCATCGCGCCGCCGGGGGGCCGGACCAGGTGCTGGCCCTGGCGCGCACCCTCAACCTGGTCGTCGTTCCGTGCTCGGATCGTCGCGAGAAGGGCGTCGAGCGAGCCCTGTACCGGCTCGGGAGCCATACGCCCTCGCGAACCCTGGTGCTCCGCGAGCACGGCGCGCATCGTGTGGACGCGAGCCTCGTCATGGAGTGCAACTCGCCGACCGGGGCCGGCCACGTCGGGCTCTGCCACGATCGGGCGCTGCTGAGCCTCGGTTCCGCGCGGCTCGAGCACGCGGCCTCGTTGCTGGCGCCGCTGCTCGTCAGGGATCTCCCGACCGTCCTGTGGCTCCCCGAGCCGCGATCCGAGGTGCCGGACCCGGGGCTCCTCGAGCGGGCCCAGCAGGTGCTGGTTGATTCCCGCTCCGGTGGTGCCGCCGAGCTGCGCCGGCTCTCCGAGTTGGCCGCCGCCATCCGGGTGCACGACCTCGCTTGGGGGCGGCTCGAGTACTGGCGCGCGGCCATCGCCGCGGCCTTCGAGCCGCCCGAGCACCGCCGCCTGCTGCCCGTGCTCACCTCGGTCAGGCTCTGCTACGAGGAGCACGGCCTGGCGTCGGGCCTGCTGTTGGCCGGGTGGATCGCGGTGCGCTGCGGGTGGCACCCGGGTCCGCTGGAGCGCCGCAACGGCGGCGCGCTCGTCAAGGCGACCAAACGGGATGGTGGGGAGGTTGCGATCGAGCTCGATGAAGCCGCTCGCGATCACGGCTGCGGCGGCGTCGACGAAATCGCCTTCATGGCGGAGTCCGAGGAGGTCACGGTCGGCAGCAGCGGCGCGACGAGCTCGCTTCGTGATCTGTTCGCGGAGGGCCTTCAGCCACAGCCCGCGTTCTCGCGGGGCTATCAGGCGGCGGTGACCGCGGCCGCGACGATGCTGGACGGCTCCGCGTGACCTCGGTGTTCGTGGTCGGTACCGCGGCCGAGGCGGCGCAGGCTGCCGCCGACCGCCTGCGCGCGGCGATCGAGGGCGCGAGGCGCGTCCGAGCGGCCGCCCACGTGGCGTTGGCAGGTGGCAAGACGCCCCGGCGCACCTACGAGCTGCTGGCCGAACGGATCGACGACTGGACGGGCGTGGAGATCTGGCTCGGCGACGAGCGGGCGGTGGGGCCCGACAATCCCGAGAGCAACTACCGGATGGTGTCCGAGACTCTCCTCTCGGGGGGTGAGGGACCAACCGTTCATCGCATCGAAGGGGAGAGGGGGCCGGAGGAGGCCGCCGCCGCCTACGCGAAGGAGCTCAGCGAGCGCGTTCCGCTCGAAAACGGCGTCCCGGTGCTGGACCTCGCGCTGGAGGGTCTTGGCCCGGACGGCCACACCGCCTCGCTGTTTCCCGGGAACCCGGCGGTCGAGGCGGCGGGGATCTGCGTCGCCGTCCACAACGCGCCCAAGCCGCCGCCGGACCGGATCACGCTCACCGTCCCAGTGCTTCGCGCGGCGCGCTCGATCGTCTTCCTCGCGACGGGGGCGGAGAAGGCGGACGCCGTCCAGCGCCTACTGGCCGGCCCGAACCCCGAGGTCCCGTCGAGCCTGCTGACGGGTGAGCGGACGGAGTTGATCCTCGACCCGGACGCGGCCCCCCCGGAGGATCGAGCACAGAGTGAGTAGGGCGCCCTCGACGGAGTGATCGAGCTTCTGCCCGCTACGACTGCCCGGCTCCGTCAGGCACCCCTCGGCCCCTAGCCGAAGCCGGACTCACGCGCGCGAGCGTCACCAAATCGACCCAGGAGGCCGATAATCGGCCGCTCGCTCCCGGTGCGGGGTCGGCGCGCGAGCGGCACCAAATCCAGCCGTCGGGCGCATCTACGCCGGGACGTCCACCTCGGTCGACGCGCCATCCTCGCTCGCGGCGGCTTTCCCGGCCGTCCGTCGCGAGCGAGGGTGTGAGCCCTTCTCCTTGTCGCGGTTCGCCGAGAGGAGCGCCGCGCCGACTGCGCCGCCGAAGTCGCCCAGGGCGGCGACGTGCAATGCCGGCGGATGGTCGTCGTTGAACAGGTGCGGCGCCATCGCCTTGCGGATGCGCTTGACGTAAGGCTCCCCGAAGCGAACGCCAAGTCCCCCGCCGATGATCACCGCCTCGACGTCGAGCAGGTTGACGGCCGACGCGATGCCCGTCCCGAGCGCCTCGACGGCTCGGTCGATCAGCTTCTCGGCGAGGGGGTCGTTGGCCTTGACCGCGCGACCCCAGATCCCGCTGGTCAACCGGTCGCGCCCGCGCTTCTTCATGATCTTGAAGAGATCGGTCTTGACGCCGTTGGCATGCTCCTTGCGCGCCTTGATCTCCATGGCGGCGCGTCCCGCGTATGCCTCCATGCACCCACGCCGGCCGCAGGTGCAGCGGGCGCCGTTTCGCTTCACGACCATGTGGCCGATCTCGCCCGCGGCGCCGCGCCCGAGCCACTGCTCGCCGTTGAGGATGATGCCGCCGCCGACGCCGGTTCCCCAGAAGACCCCGATCAGGGACTTGTAGTGGCGGCCGGCGCCCAGCCGGGCTTCGGCCTCCGTGGCCACGCCCACGTCGTTGCCGACCGCCACCGGCGTGCCCAGGGACTTGGACAGCCATCCTCCGAGCTTGAACGAGCCGTCCCACCCGGGAAGGTTCCTGGCCTGGGAGACGGCGCCGGTCACCTCGTTGACGTCACCGGGCGATCCGACCCCTGCGCCCGCCAGCTCGCTGGGTCGCACGCCGGCCTCGAGGGCAGCCTCGCGGAGCGCATCCGACATCTCCTCGGCGACGTCCTTGGGCGCTCCCGCGGTGGGGGTCGGGCGACGAGACTGGCCGATGACGTTCCACTTGCTGTCGACGACGACGGCCTGGATCTTGGTGCCGCCGAGGTCGATGCCGCCTCGCAACACGGGCTTTCTCGGACTCACGCGATCACTTCCTTTTGCGTGGCTGCAGGTGGGATGACTCTAACGCCCATCAGGCGCGGTCTCCGATTCGATCACGCTCATCAGGGCGTTGATCAGGGACAGGTGCGTGAACGCCTGCGGGAAGTTGCCCAGATGGCGGCCGCTCTCGGCCTCGATCTCCTCGGCGTAGAGCTGCAGCGGGCTGGCGAACGAGAGCAGCTTCTCGCACAGCGCCCGAGCGCGCTGCACCTCTCCGATCTGGGCGAGGGCCGTGACCAGCCAGAACGAGCAGATGGTGAAAGTGCCCTCCTCGCCCTCCAGGCCATCGTCGGTGTGCTCGACGCGATATCTCAGCACGAGCCCGTCCTCGGTGAGCTCGTCGGCGATCGCGAGCACCGTCCTTCGCACGCGCTCGTCGTCGGGCGGCAGGAAGCCCATGAGCGGGAGCAGGAGCAGGGAGGCGTCGAGCGCGTCCGTGTCGTAGTGCTGGACGAAGGCGCCACGCTCGTCGACGCCCTTCTCGCAGACCTCCGCGCTGATCTCGTCGGCGACGCCGCGCCACCGCTGGGCCCGCTCGTCGTCCCCTCGCTCGGCGGCGAGCCGCGCGCCTCGGTCGAGCGCGACCCAGCACATCACCTTCGAGGCGGTGAAGTGCTTGGGATCGCCGCGAACCTCCCAGATCCCGCGATCCGGCTCGGTCCAGTGCTCCGCGGCGCTGTTCACGATCGCCGCCAGTCGTTCCCAGCCTCCCTGCGGCAGCTGCTGTGCGAGGCCGCGGTGGAGGTGGATCGAGACCGAGTCGAGAAGCATGCCCCAGACGTCGTGCTGCTTTTGGTCGTAGGCGCCGTTGCCGATCCGTACCGGTCGCGCACCCTCGTAGCCCGAGAGGTGGTCGAGGTTGCTCTCGGTGAGCTCCTGCTCGCCGCCGATCCCGTACATGATCTGCAGCGGGTTCGTTCCCACGGTCTCCATCACGAAGGCGAAGAACTCGACCGCCTCCCACTCGAAACCGAGCGTGAACAGGCCCCAGAGCATGAAGGCGGAGTCGCGGATCCAGGTGAACCGGTAGTCCCAGTTCCGCTCGCCTCCGGGAGTCTCGGGCAGCGACGTCGTCGCCGCGGCGAGGATCGCGCCCGTGGGGGCATAGCTCAGGCCCTTGAGAGTGAGCGCGCTGCGCTGCAGGTAGCTGCGCCATGGGTGGTCGGGAAAGGTCCCTCCCTTCAGCCACTGGCGCCACAGCTGGGTGGTGGTCCACATCTGCTGGTGGGCCTCCTCGACGGTTCGAGGCGTACGCTCGCCCCAGGACAACGCGACGAACGCGCTGTCGCCCTGATTGAGATGCGTGCGGCCATAGGCGCGGGCGACCATCAAGCCGAGCGGGAAGCTCGCGGTCAGTCGCAGCTCATCGTCGACTCCCTCGGCGCGCACGATGGCCTCCTCGTAGCCCTCGCCCGCGTAGCTCCAGCTCCCGGTCTCGCGGCCGTAATCGAACTGGGGCAGGCAGTTGACGATCATCTCGGCGTCCCCGTCGACGCAGGTGGCGATTCGCAGCAGGACGCCGGTTGCGGCGAAGTCCCCGGGTGCGCGCCGGTAGCGGTCGGAGCGCTCGCCGCCCTGCCACCTGTCCATCACGAGGCAGTCGTGGACCTGAAGCCAGCCCGTGGACGTCTGCCACGTCGTCTCCAGCACCAGGCTCCCGGGGATGTACCGTCGGTGAGAGGGGACCGTGGTTCCCTCGGGAAGCAGGCCGAAGACGCCGGCCGAGCGGTCGAGCATCGCGCCGAATACGCTCGGCGCGTCCGGTCGCGGCAGGCAGAGCCACTCCACGGTGCCGCCCGGAGCGATCAGCGCGGAGACCTCGCAGTCCGAGAGGAAGGCGTAGTCGGCGATCGGCGGGAACCCCGAGCTCCCCTCCACGTCGTCGCCGCCACGGGGTGACGGCGACTCCAGGGCGCCCATCTCCGTCGTCATCGTGCTATCCGTCCGCAGCCGCCGGCCTGCGGCCCGCGCGGTAGCGCCGGATGAGCATGTTCGTCGAGCTGTCGTGGGCGAGCTTCGGCTCCGAATCGGCCTGTAGCTCGGGAACGATGCGCTTCGCAAGCACCTTCCCCAGCTCGACGCCCCACTGGTCGAAGGAGTCGATCCCCCACACGGCGCCCTGCGTGAACACGCTGTGCTCGTAGAGGGCCACCAGGGTGCCCAGCACCGCGGGCGTGAGCTCGGTGGCCATGATGGTGTTGGACGGGCGGTTGCCCTCGAAGACCCGGTGCGGCACCAGTTCCTCCGGCGTCCCCTCCTCGCGCACCTGCTCGGCCGTCTTGCCGAACGCCAGCGCCTCCGTCTGGGCGAACACGTTGGCCATCAGCAGGTCGTGGTGCTGCCCCAGCGGATTGAGCGAGCGCTCGAAGCCGATGAAGTCGCACGGGATCAGCTTCGTGCCCTGGTGGATCAGCTGGTAGAAGGAGTGCTGGCCGTTCGTGCCCGGCTCCCCCCAGTAGACGGCGCCGGTCTCGTGGTCGACCCGGCGGCCGTCGAGGGTCACGTGCTTGCCGTTCGACTCCATGGTCAGCTGTTGGAGATAGGCCGGGAAGCGGTGCAGGTACTGGTCGTACGGGAGCACCGCGACCGTCTGCGAGCCGAAGAAGTCGCCGTACCAGACCGCCAGCAGTCCCATGAGCGCCGGCAGGTTGCGCTCGGTTGGCGTCTCGAGGAAGTGCTCGTCCATGGCGTGGAAGCCGGCGAGCATCTCGCCGAACCGCTCGGGGCCGATCGCGAGCATCGTTGAGAGCCCGATCGCCGAGTCCATCGAGTAGCGGCCGCCGACCCACTCCCAGAAGCCGAACATGTTGTCGGTGTCGATGCCGAACTCCGAGACTCCGTCGGCGTTCGTCGACACCGCGACGAAGTGCTTGGCCACCGCGCTCTCGTCACCCAGCGCGTCCAGCGCCCATTGTCGCGCAGAGTGCGCGTTGGTCATCGTCTCGAGCGTGGTGAACGTCTTCGACGAGACGATGAAGAGCGTCTCAGCGGGGTCCAGGTCCCGCGTGCACTCGACGAAGTCGGTGCTGTCCACGTTGGAGACGAAGCGAAAGGTCATGTCGCGCTTGGAGTAGTGGCGCAGCGCCTCGTAGGCCATCACCGGCCCGAGGTCCGAGCCGCCGATCCCGACGTTGATGACGTTGCGGATCGGCTTGCCGGTGTGCCCCTTCCACTCGCCGCCGCGGACCTTCTCGCAGAAGGCGCCCATCCGGCCGAGCACCTCGTGTACCTCCCTGACCACGTCGACGCCGCCGACCACGAGCGAGCGGTCGCGCGGCATGCGCAGGGCCACGTGCAGCACCGACCGGTTCTCGGACACGTTGATCCGATCGCCCCGGAACATCGCCTCGCGGCGCTCGGGCATGCCGCAGTCCGTCGCGAGCTCGACCAGGAGGCGCATGGTCTCGTCGGTGACCCGGTTCTTCGAGTAGTCGAGGTAGAGGCCCGCCCCCTCGGCGATCAGGCGCTCTCCGCGGCCCTCGTCGCCGCCGAACATCTCCCGCAGGTGGGTCCCGCGGACCTCCTCGTAGTGAGCCTCGAGCGACCTCCAGGAATCGCGCTCGGTTAGCGGTGCGACCTCCGGAACCTGGGTCACGACGAGGCGGCCTTCTCGGCGTGGCCGCCGAACTCCTTGCGCATCGCCGACAGCACCTTGTCGGCGAAGTCGTCGAGGCCGCGGGACGCGAACCTGGAGTAAAGGGCCATGCTGAGAACCGGCGCGGGGACACCCTCGTCGATCGCCGCAATCGAGGTCCAGCGCCCCTCTCCCGAGTCCGACACGCGCCCGGCGTACTCGGCCAGGTCAGCCGACTCATGGAGCGCCTGCGCAGTCAGGTCGAGCAGCCAGGAGCCGATCACGCTGCCGCGTCGCCATACCTCGGCGACCTCGGGGAGATCGACGTCGTACTGGTAGTACTCGGGATGCTCGAGCGGGGCGGTCTCGGCGTCGACCTCCTGCTGGGCCTTGCCGGCATTGGCGTTCTTCAGGACGTTCAGTCCCTCGGCGTAGGCGGCCATCACGCCGTACTCGATCCCGTTGTGGACCATCTTCACGAAGTGCCCGGCGCCGCTCGGCCCGCAGTGCAGATATCCCTGCTCCGAGGGGGTGGGGTCGCCGTCGCGGCCCGGCGTGCGCGGCGCGGACTCCACGCCCGGAGCGAGGGTCGCGAAGATCGGATCGAGCCGTTCGACCGCCCGGTCGGGGCCGCCGATCATCAGGCAGTACCCGCGCTCGAGCCCCCAGACCCCGCCGCTCGTGCCGGCATCGACGTAATCGATCTTGCGCTCGGCCACCTGCGCGGACCGGCGCATGTCGTCGCGGTAGTAGGAGTTGCCGCCGTCGACCACGGCGTCGCCCTCCTCCAGCAGGGGGACCAGCGAGTCGAGGGTCGAGTCGACGACCGCCGCCGGCACCATCAGCCAGACGGAGCGGGGCTTGGCGAGCTTGCCGACGAAGTCCTCCATCGACTCCGAGCCGACGGCGCCCTCGTCCGCGAGGGCCTTCACCGAGTCGGGGCTGAGGTCGAACACCACGCATTCGTGGCCGGCCTTCATCAGGCGCCGAACCATGTTGGCGCCCATGCGTCCCAGTCCGATCATTCCGAGTTGCATCGCGATACTCCTTTCCGGTGCAGCCCGGGAACTAGTGGTGCCCTGCGGACGTCACCCTGTCGCCGCGAGCCTGCGGCGCTCTGACTCGATCGATTCCAAGAGGTCCTGCCACGACTTGACGAACGAGTCGGCTCCCTCCCGCTGCAGGCGGGCCGCCAGCTCGTCCGTGTCGACGCCGGCCGACTGGAAGCGGGCGAGGACTTCGTCGGCGTCGCCGCCGTCGGCCGGGATCGGGTCCCCGACGTGGCCGTGATCGCCGAAGGCGAGCAGCGTCTTGTCGGGCATCGTGTTGATCGTGAACGGGGCCGCCAGGCCCTCGATGTAGAGAGTGTCCGAGGCGTCGGGGTCCTTGGTGCCCGTGCTCGCGAACAGCAGGCGCTGCGCGCGGGCGCCCTCGTTGGCGAGGCGCTCCCAGCGGTCGGAGTCGAGGAGCTCGCGGTAGGCGCGGTAGGCGTGACCGCCGACCGCGATGCCCAATCGATTGCGGAGCTCGTCCGGGACCTCGTCGGCGACCGCGACATCCCAGCGACTGATGAAGATCGAGGCCACCGAGCTGACCGCCGGATCCAGCCCGTCGGCGATCCGGCGCTCGACCCCGCGCATGTAGGCCTCCGCTGCGCCCAGGTACTGATCGGTGGAGAACAAGAGCGTGACGTTGACCGGGGTGCCCGAGTAGATCGTCTCCTCGATCGCCTCGTGTCCCTCCTCGGTGCCGGGGATCTTGATGAAGAGGTTGTCGCGCTCGGCCTCGGCGTGCAGCTTGGCCGCCTGGTTGATCGTGTCGGCTGTCTTGTACGCGAGGAGCGGGGAGACCTCGAGGGAGCACCAGCCATCCAGGCGATCCGTGCGCTCGTGGATCGGCGCGAAGAGGTCAGCGGCCGCGCGCAGGTCGCGGATCGCGAGCTCGAAGAACAGGTCCTCGCCCTCCAGCCCCTGCTCGGTGAGCTCGGAGATCTGCTCGTCGTACGCGTCGCCCTGGGAGATCGCCTTGTCGAAGATCGTGGGGTTGGACGTGAGCCCGGTGATCGAGAGCTCCTCGATATACCGCTGGAGCGTCCCGTCGCCCAGCATGTCGCGGGTGATGTTGTCGAGCCACAGGCTCTGGCCGAGCTCGTGGAGCTGTTGCGTGGGTCTCACGACAGCAGCTCCTTCGCCGCCTCGGCCACGCGCTCGGGTGTGAAGCCGAACTTCTTCTGGAGCTCCTTGAGGGGGGCGGAGGCGCCGAAGGTGTGCATGCCGACGATCTGGCCGTGCGGTCCAACGTAGCGATCCCACCCGAGGGTCGATGCCTGCTCCACCGCGACCCGGGCCTGAACGGCCTCCGGCAGGACGCTCTCCCGGTAGTCCTCCGGCTGCAGATCGAACAGGTACCAGGAGGGAAGGCTGACGACTCGGGCTCGCACGCCGTCCGAGCGTAGCTCTTCGTAGGCGCTGACGGCGAGTGACACCTCGCTGCCCGTCCCGATCAGGATCACCTCCGGCTCGCCGTCGGAGTCGGCGAGCACGTATCCACCGCGGGCGAGACCCTCGGCGGACGAGTACCTGGAGCGATCGAGGATGGGCACGTTCTGCCGGGTGAGCACCAGCGCGGTCGGTTGGTGGCGCTGCTTCATCATCACCCGCCAGGCCTCCGCGACCTCGTTGGCGTCGCACGGGCGGATCACGTTGAGGCCCGGAACCGCCCGCAGGGAAGCGAGCTGCTCGACGGGTTGATGGGTCGGGCCGTCCTCGCCGAGGCCGATCGAGTCGTGGCTGAACCAGTGGATCACCGGGAGCTCCATCAGCGCCGACAGCCGGATCGCGGGCCGCGCGTAGTCCGAGAAGGTCATGTAGGTCGACCACACAGGTCGCAGCTTGCTGAGCGACAGCCCGTTGGAGATTGCGGCCGACTCGTGCTCGCGGATGCCGTAGTGGAGCTCCCGCCCGTCGCGGGACTCGGGCTCGAACCGCGTCGCACCGTCGAAGTCCAGCCCGCTCGCCGCCGAGCCTGTGAGGTCGGCCGAGCCGCTCACGAGCCACGGCACGCGCACCGCGATCGCGTTCAGGACCTGATGGGCGGCCTTCCGGGTCGCCATGCCCTTCTCGTCGGCGTCGAAGCTCGGGATGTCGGCATCCCAGTCGTCAGGCAGCCCGCGGCGTTGCATCTGGTCGATCTCGGCGCCCACGTCGGGATCGGCGTCCGCGACGCGCCGCTCCCATTCGGTGTGCAGGCTGCGACCGCGCTCACCGACGCCCCGGGCGAAGTGCTCGTACACGCCGTCCGGGACCAGGAACTCGGCATCCTCGGGCCAGCCATACGCCCGCTTGGTCTCTCTCACTTCTTCCTCGCCGAGCGGCTCCCCGTGCGCCGCGGCGGTGTCCTGCTTGTGCGGGGAGCCGTAGCCGATGTGGCTGTCGACGATGATCAGCGTCGGACGGTCCGTCTCCTCCCTGAACTCCTCGAAGGCCCGGGTCAGGAGCTCCAGGTCGTTGGCGTCACCAACTCGCGTCACATTCCAGCGATAGCCCATGAAGCGGGCGGCGACGTCGTCCTCGTACGCGATCTCGGTGTGCCCGTCGATGGTGATGTGGTTGTTGTCGTAGATCCAGCACAGGTTGTCCAGGCGCTGATGGCCGGCGAACGAGGCGGCCTCGTTGGAGACGCCCTCCATCAGGCACCCGTCGCCGGCGAGGGCGTAGACGTCGAAGTCGTAGAGATGGGTGCCGTAGCGAGCGCCGAGCCACTTTCCGGCGACCGCCATCCCCACGGAGGTCGCGATGCCCTGGCCGAGCGGCCCGGTCGTCGTCTCGACGCCCGAGGTCAGGTGATACTCGGGATGGCCCGGGGCGTGGGAGTCGAGCTGGCGGAACGACTTGATGTCGTCGAGGCTCACCGACGGCTCGCCCAGCACCTCGTAGTCGGGGTCCACCGCCTCCACCTGCGCGAGGTGGAGCAGCGAGTACAGAAGCATCGAAGCGTGGCCGGCCGAGAGCACGAAGCGGTCGCGGTTCGGCCAGATCGGATCGCTGGGATCGAACCGCAGAAAGCGCTGCCACAGCGTGTAGGCCACGGGGGCCATGGCCATCGGCGTCCCTGGGTGACCCGAGTTGGCCTTCTGAATCGCGTCGATCGACAGCGTCCGAATCGTGTTGATGCAGAGCGTGTCGATGTCGGTCGCGACGGGCTGGGCGACGGTCGCCATCGAGGGTCGATCCTAGACCAAGCGGGCTTGACTCATCCAGCCGATTCGTCACGGAGCGGACACGCCGTCGCGATCGCTTAGATTGCACGCCGTGTCCGTGCACTCGGAATCGAACGCCGAGAAGCGGGTTGCCGGCGAGGCGGCGGCCCAGCTCGTGGAGGACGGGATGGTGGTCGGCCTCGGAACCGGCTCCACGGTGGCTTTCCTGTTGCCTGCGCTGGCGGAGCGGCGCCTCGCAGTGCATTGCGTGGCGACGTCGGTCGCGACGGAGGTCGCGGCCCGCAAGCTGGGGATCGACATCGGGCCGTTCGACGACGTGGAGCGCCTCGACATCGCGATCGACGGAGCGGATCAGGTCACTGCCGACGGGTGGCTGATCAAGGGCGGTGGCGGCGCGCACTTCCGCGAGAAGATCGTGGCTGCCGCGGCCGGCCGGTTCGTGGTGATCGCCGATTCGAGCAAGCCGGTGGACCGGCTGACGCCGCCCGTGCCCCTCGAGCTGGCGAAGTTCGGTCTGGCCGCCACGCTGCGAGAGATCGGCGAGGTCGAGCTGCGCGATGTGCCCGACAGCCCGGATGGCGGGTTGATCGCCGACTACCACGGGTCGTTCACCGGCCCGGCCGAGCTGGCAGAGCGATTCGCGCCCATCCCCGGGATCGTCGAGCATGGCCTCTTTCCGCCGGGCCTCGTCAGCGAGGTGATCATCGGCCGAGGCGAAGCGGCCGAGCCGCTCGAGCTCGACCGCTAGCGTGGCGGAGCTCGCCGGCTGGCGGCTGTGGTGGGCAAAGCGTCGCTGGTACGAGCGCAACCGCCGGTTTCGCCGCCGCTGGCGCATCAATCGGCACATGGCGCGGGCCGGGGCGTTCATCCGCTTCCCGGTGGAGGGCGAGGTTCTGGAGGCGCTGGACGAGGGTCGTCTCGTGGTCGGCGGTGGGACGCTGCTCGAGCCGGGCTGCTGGCTGACCCTCTCGCCCGAGGCCCGCATCCGGATCGGCGAGGGATGCTTCCTGAACCGCAACGTGATGCTGGCAGCGCACGACCGGATCGACATCGGCGATCACGTCATGTTCGCCAACAACTGCTTCGTCGGCGACGCTGCGCATCGGTTCGACGACCCGGACAAGCCCATCACCTGGCAGGGGTTCACGTCGAAGGGGCCCGTTCGCATCGGCTCCAACTGCTGGTTCGGGGCGAACTGCGTGGTGACGAGCGGCGTGGAGGTCGGCGAACGGTGCGTGATCGGTGCGAACTCGGTGGTCACCCGCGACCTGCCGCCACGCGTGATCGCCGGTGGAAACCCCGCCAAGGTGATCCGGGAGATCGAGTTCGCTCGCATTGAGGAGGAGGGTGTTTGATTAGCGATGTGCGTGACCGACCTCGAGATCGCGGCGTTCATGGCGCGCGAGCGATTGCGGTTGTTGTCGCGACGCTGGGCCTCGCCGCAATCGCCGTCGGTGGATGCGGGGGAGGGGGCAATGAGAGCGCCACAAGCGCCACCGCCACCAGCGGCTCCGACAACACGGCGAGTAGTACCTCGTCCGCGGCCACGGCTCAGCAATCGACCACCGGCTCCGGCGGGGGGTCCACCACTGGGCAGGCAGGGGAGGGTCACACCACGATCCGGCAGGCGGTGGATGCCGTGCTGGTCTCGGGTGATTCGAAGAAGGCGTGTGGCAGCGGCTACGTGACGCCGCACTACCTCGAAGCGGCATACGGCGGCAAGCAGGGGTGCCTCCAGGCCCAATCGGCACACAGTGCGGCGAAGTCGCTCCGGATCGGGGACGTGATCCGGCCTGACACCGCCTCATCGCCGCCGCCGGTGGCGATCGCGAAGGTCGTCCCGTCCGGCGGCCTCTATGACGGGGAGAAGATCACCGTCTCACTCGTGAAGGAGGGCGGGGACTGGAAGGTCGACGAGCTGAGGTCGAACGCCCCGGTCGGCCCATGACCCGGACCCCAGCCCCGCGAACGGCATCAAATCCACCTGTGATGTGGATGAGCGCCCCGTCGGCGCGGGCGGTGGCCGCCTGGGTGCTTTGATGGCTGTTCGTCGCGGCACCTACTCCATCGTCGCCTGCGACCCGGAGACCGGGGAGCTCGGCGTCGCGGTCCAGTCGCACTGGTTCTCGGTCGGGTCGGTCGTCTCGTGGGCCGAGCCGGGCGTGGGCGCCGTCGCGACCCAGTCGATCGCGGAGCCGGCCTACGGGCCGCGGCTGCTGGAGCAGCTTCCGAGCGGGGAGGAGCCGCGCCGGGCACTCGACGAGCTGCTGGCCACCGACGAGCAGGCTCGCCTGCGCCAGGTCGCGGTCGTCGACAGGAGCGGGGCGGTAGCCGTCCACACCGGCGAGGGCTGCATCCCGTACGCCGGTCACGTGGAGGGCGAGGGCTTCAGCGCCCAGGCGAACATGATGGCGAGCCCCGGGGTCTGGCCGGCGATGGCCGAGGCGTTCACGAGCGCGGCCGGTTCCCTCCCTCGCCGCCTGCTGACGGCGCTCGACGCGGGCCAGGACGCCGGGGGCGACGTTCGCGGGAAGCAGTCGGCCGCCCTGGTCGTCGTGCCATCCGCGGGCGAGTCGTGGCAGCGAACCGTCGAGCTGCGGGTCGAGGACGATCGCGATCCCCTCGGAGAGCTTCGCCGGCTCCTCGACCTCGCTGACGCGTACGCGGTGGCCACCGAGGGCGACGACCTGGTCGGCGAGCGCCGTCACGCCGAGGCCGCGGAGCGCTACCGCCGCGCGTCGGAGCTGGCGCCCGCGAACGACGAGCTCTTGTTTTGGGCGGGCCTCGCGATGGCGCAGGGAGGTGACATGGACGGCGGTGTCGAGCGCGTCCGCAGCGCGATCGCGATGCACTCGGGTTGGCGCGACCTGCTCGAGCGCCTGGATCCCGAGATCGCCCCGTCGGCGGCGGCCGTTCGCGATGCGCTGGAGACCGAGGGGCGATGAGCGAGCGTCCCCGTCCGGTCACTCCCGCGATTCCGGTCACTCCCGCGATCTGAGTGCAGGCTTGAGCCGGATGCGGCTCGATCCCTCAATGGACGGATTGAGCTCATGAGCTCGCACCCGGGCGATGGCCCCGGCGATCAAGATCGGGTCGATCTTTGCCGGCTACCGGATCGAGGGGGTGCTGGGCAGAGGAGGCATGGGCGTCGCCTACCTGGCCGAGCAGCCCGAGCTCGGGCGCAGGGCGATTCGAGCGCCGCCCATGAACCGAACAAGCAGGGCGCGACCGAGATCGCCACCGAGCACCTCGCGCCGCGTGACCAGGTCGGTCTGAAGCGCGCGCTCGGCCACGGCCAGCCGCTTGGACCTCCTCGCCCCAGGCGAGCCGGACGTCGGTCGAGGGACTGCGGCCGATCCACAGCTCGGTGACCCCGTGCCGGATCATGAGCAGCCGCCGCTCGCCCCCGGCGTCACGGTAGGCCACGAATGGGCGCCCGTGCGCTCGGCCTCGATCTGGGCCTTCAGCCCACCGCCGCCACCGGATGCGGCCCGCTCGCGTCCTCGGTCACCTACTCACGTCACCACCGGTTCCGGCGCCCTGCTCACGACACCACCTGGATGACGATCGTGCGCTCGCGGGCGCTGTCGTCGAAGTCGATGAGGACGAGCTGCTGCCACGTCCCGAGCGCCAGTCGCCCGCCCTCGACGGGGACGACCTCGGAGGGACCGACGATGGAGGCTCGCTGGTGGGCGTGGGAGTTGGTGTCGTGGTTGAGCCGGTTGTGCTCGTAGTCGCCGCGGACCGGGATCAGCCTGTCGAGCAGGGCGCGGAGATCGTGCACGCCTCCGGGCTCGAACTCCATCGTGGTCACCGCCGCCGTGGAGCCGCGAACGAACGCCGTCGCCAGCCCGTCGGCGGCGCCGGCCTCGGCGACGGCTGCCTGCACCCGGCGTGTGATGTCCACGATGTCGGAGTGGCCGCGGGTGGACAGCCTGATCTCGCTCGTGTGCATCGCCACGGGCGCAACGTAACAGCACCGCATTCGCGGACGATGGATGGATTACCGACGCCATGAGGTGGGAAATCCATCCATCGTCGGCCGTACCGCCCGGAGTGTTCACTCGACTCACCCGCACATGAAGCGTTCGCTCGAGTCGCGGGCGGCTTCCCTGGTGCCTGCCCTCCTACCAATCCCAGGGAGAGGTGGCCAGGCTCCCCTGGTCGAGGTATGAGCGCAACTCCGCCACCGCGTCGGGATCCGCCGAGTACACGTGGTCCGCGTCGGGGAAATGTCTCGAGCGCACGTCCTCCGCGTACGAGCGCACCCCGGCCACCATCTGGTCGTGGACGTCGGCGTAGCGCTTGACGAACTTCGGCACGCTGCCGGTGGTGATTCCCAGGAGGTCGTGGAAGACGAGCACCTGGCCGTCGGTCGAGAGACCCGCGCCGATCCCGATCACCGGCACGTCGATATGGGCCATGAGGGCGTCGGTGACGGCCGCCGGCACTGCCTCGAAGACGATCGCGAAGCAGCCCGCGGCCTGCAGCTCGTGAGCGTCGTGCGCAATCTGGATCGCAGACTCGACGGTCTTGCCCTGTGCCTTGAAGCCGCCGAGGGCGCTTGCCGACTGCGGCGTGAGCCCGACGTGGCCCATCACCGGGATGCCCGAGGCGGCGATCGCGCGGGCGCGCTCGACCGAGGGGCCCCCGCGCTCGAGCTTGACCGCGTCGCACCCGGCCTCGCGGACGAAGCGCTGCGCGTTTTCGATCGCGTGCTCGTTCGAGCGCTCATAGGAGCCAAAGGGCATGTCGCCGATCAGAAGCGGCGTGCGCAGGCCTCGGCGCACAGCGGCGGCCATCGTGATCATCTCGTCCATGCCGACCGGTGTCGTCGCGTCGTAGCCCAGCACGACCATCGCGGCCGTGTCGCCGACGAGGACCATGTCCACTCCGGCCTCCTCGGCCACGCGCGCCGAGGGGAAGTCGTAGGCCGTGACCATGACGATCGGCTCTCCGTCGGCCTTCATCTCGGCCAGGCGCGGCAGGGTCAACGGCGTGCGCCCGGCGCGGCCCGGTTGCGATTCCTGCGGCTGAGTGCTCATCGATTCTCCCTTCTAGATCAGGCTGCCCGGAACCTCGAACCCGGCCCGGGAGGCCGGCGGCGAGTCGAGCGAGCCGGGATGGCGAGTGGGTGAGACACCAGCCCCCGGCGCCGGTCTGGATCCGGCGCGACGTAGTCAGCGTCGCAACCGGTCACCGTTGCCCGGTGGATCCTGGATTTCAGCATCTGTCTGATCACTGGTCAGCCTCCGATCAGGACGTTGTCGATCAGGCGAGCCGAGCCGACGCGCGCCGCCACGGCGATCAGCACCGGTCGACCGTTGAGCGTCGCGACCGGCTCGAGGCTCTCCGCGTCGCGCGCCTCGAGATACTCCGGCTCGACCCCGGCGCCGTCGAGCTCGGCGCGGGCCGCATCGAGGGCGGCGGCGGTCAGCACCTCGCCGGAGTCCGCGACCGCCTCCGCCGCACGCAGGGCTCGGCTGAGGGCGGCCGCGCGCACCCGATCCTCCGGCGCTAGGTACGCGTTTCGCGAGCTCATCGCCAGTCCATCCGTCTCGCGGACGGTGGGTAGGACCTCGATCTTCACCGGGAAGTCCAGGTCGCGGGCCATGCGCCGGATCAGGAGCGCCTGCTGGGCGTCCTTCTGGCCGAAGAAGGCGACGTCGGGCCCGACGGAGTTGAAGAGCTTTGCGACCACCGTGGTAACGGCGCGGAAGTGCCCCGGACCCCGGCGCTCTGGCGCTCCGCAGAGCACCTCGGTCAACCTTGCGTCCACCTCGACCGCGGTCGCGAACCCGGCCGGGTAGACCTCGTCGAGCGGCGGCGCATAGGCGACGTCGGCGCCGGCGGCGCGGGCGAGCTCGAGGTCGCGAGCCTCGTCGCGCGGGTAGCTCGCGAGGTCCTCGCCCGGCGCGAACTGGGCCGGGTTCACGAAGAGGGTCAGGACGACGACGTCGCAGCGCTTGCGGGCGGCATCGAGGAGCGACAGGTGCCCGTCGTGCAGATAGCCCATCGTGGGCACGAGGCCGACCGTCCTGCCGCCTCGGTGCACCGGCGCGAGGGCCTCTCGTAGCTCTGCCCTGCTCCGCGCGACGATCACGGCCGCGCCTCCGCGCGAGAGGCGATCGCACCGGCGCGCTCGGACAGCGCCTCGTACGCCGGCACGAGCTCCGGTGCGGCGCTTCGCAGCGCATCGAGATGGCGCTCGACGGTCGCGTGGTCCCCGCGCGCGATCGGGCCCGTGAGGGCCTGCGGACCGCGCTCGGCCCAGTTCGCCGCCGTGCGCAGGACCAGCGGCGTCAGCAGGTCGCGAGCCTCGCCGTCGACTCCCGCTCGGTCCAGCAGCTCGGCCGCCGACTCCTCGAGCGCCACGAGGAGATTCGAGGCCATCGCGGCGGCGGCATGGTAGACGGCGCGGCTCCGCTCCGGGATCTCGAACGGGCGCATGCCCAGGCGAAGCGCCAGCTCGCGGGCGAGTGCCAGCGCCTCGGGGGTCGAGCCCGCGACGGCCACGGGGGCATCGACCAGATCGCCGAGATCGTCCGGAATCGTCTGCAGGGGGTGCAGCGAGAAGACCTCGGCGCCCGCCTCGCGCGCCGCGATGAGCGCGTCGAGGGTGGTGGCGCCGCTCGTGTGGCCCACGAACCGCAGCGGAGGGATCGCCTCCGCCGTGTGCTCGCATGCGGCAGCGACCTCGCCGTCGGGCACGCAGAGCAGTGCAACCTCGGCGTCGCGGCAGGCGTCCAGCGCGTCGGAGCGACCGGCGAGGCGAACCGCGAGACCGGCGCGCGTCCCGGCGGCCGCGATCGAGCTTCCCGCTCTGCCCGGGCCGATCGCGGCTACGGTGGGGAAGGGTCGCCCGCCCGCGGCGGGCGCGGCATCGGTGGGAAGTTTCCGTTCCAGTTCCCTCATCGGAGATACCAGACGGCGTACATGCCTCGATCCGTTTCCAATCGATGGTCCGCGCCCTCGCGGGTCGCGGCCACTTCGCAGTATAGGAACGGGTGGTCACGGGTTATGCAGTACCCCGCATATTCCGCGTTGAGGCGCAGTATCCGCCGTACGGCGTGGCTACCATCGGCCCGTGAGCGCGACGCACGAGGATCGCCGTGAGCGTCTCGTCGAGGTGTATCGCGAGGCCTCCGTGTGCGAGCTTTGCCCGCTCTCGGAGACCCGCACCAAGGTCGTGTTCGGAGCCGGCAGCTCGGACGCGGACCTGATGTTCGTCGGCGAGGCCCCGGGCGCCGAGGAGGACCGCCAGGGGCTCCCCTTCGTGGGTCGTGCCGGAGCCCTGCTCACCGAGCTGCTCGCGGGCATCGGGATGACTCGCGAGGACGTGTGGATCACGAACGTCCTTCGCTGCCGCCCCCCGGGCAACCGCGATCCGCAGCCGGTGGAGATCGAGTCGTGCCAGCCCTACACCTATCGCCAGGTGGATTTGATCCAGCCGCGCGTGATCGGCACGCTCGGGAACTTCGCCACCAAGCTCCTGACCGGCAGTCGGACCGGTATCACCAGGGTCCGCGGGACCGCGCAGGTCCACCAGATCGGAGACCGGCCGGTGTTCCTCATGCCCCTGCTTCACCCGGCGGCCGCCTTGCGAACGCCGTCCCTCGTCGACACGCTCCGCGAGGACTTCGCGAAGCTCCCCGAGCTCATCTCGAGGCCGCGCCCGGACGCGTCCGGCCGCTCGCCGTCGGCGGCCGATCTCGCCGCTGACGTCGTGCCGGCTGCGGGGGTGGCGGAAGATCCCTCGGACCAGCTCGACCTGTTCGGTTAGTGGCCCGATCCTCGAGCCCCGCAGAAACCGAGGAGATCGGTGCGCGAATCGCAGCGGACCTCGTGCCGGGAGACGTCGTTCTCGTGAGCGGGGAGCTGGGGGCGGGGAAGACGACGCTGATCCGCGGAGCCTGCCGGGAGCTGGGCGTGACCCAGCCCGTGACCTCGCCCACGTTCACGATCGGACAGCGCTACCGAGGCCGGCTGCCGGTCTCGCACCTCGACCTCTACCGCCTCGAGGGACTCCAGGGCGAGGAGCCCGGGCTTCTCGACGACTATCTGACTGAGGACGCCGTCGCCTTCGTGGAGTGGCCGCTGGCGGCCGAGCCCGTCCTCGATCGGATCGCGGCGCGCGTCGAGCTCGGCCACCTGGGGGGCGACGACCGGCTGATCACGGTGCGGCGGCCGTGAGCACGACCGCGGGCCTCGACACGGCGACCGACGACGTGACCGTAGCCGTGATGCGCGATTCCGAGCTGGTCGCGGAGCGGCTCGTGCCCAGGGCACACGGTGCGCATCCGAGGCACTCGGAGACCCTCCTGGCCGAGCTCGAGTCGGCGGTCGGCGAATGCGGGGGGTGGGAGGCCGTCGATCTCCTCGCGGTGGGGATCGGGCCCGGATCGTTCACCGGGCTTCGGGTCGGGCTCGCGACAGCGCGGGCGATCGCGCAGGCGCTCGGCAAGCTCGTCATCCCTGTGGGGACGCTCGCCGCGCTCGCGGCGGGAATGGGCGACGGCCGGGAGGCCGACGTCAGGCCGCGGCTGGCGGTCCTGGACGCCAGGCGCGGGCAGGTCTTCGCGGCGCTGTTCGGGCCGGGCGGGGACGAGCGGTGCCCGCCGTTCGTCGCCTTGCCGGACGAGCTCGTCAATCGGCTTGGCGAGCGCCCGGAGACCCCCCTTGCCGCGGGATCGGGAGCGCTACGATTCCGCGGTGAGCTGGAGGCCGCGGGCGCCGAGGTGCTTCCGGACGCGGATTCGGCGCACCGGGTCCGGGCTCGGCACATTTGCCGCCTCGCCCGGGGGCGGACCCCGTCTTCACCCGAGGCCCTTCAGCCGATCTACCTTAGACCACCCGACGCGCAGCTTTGGCTTGAACGAGATTCGGCTTAGACAACTGGCCTACAGCGACCTGCCCGCGGTGCTCGCCATCGAGCGGCGGTCGTTCCAGACCCCGTGGTCGTTGGCCATGTTCGTGCTCGAGCTCTCGAAGCCGTCGGGAATCTGTCTCGCGGCCGCCGCCGAGGACGGCCTGGTCGGCTACCTCGTGTGCTCCCGGTACGCCGACGTCTGGCACCTGATGAACGTGGCGGTCACGCCCGACGCCCGCCGTCAGGGGATCGCGCGACGGTTGCTCGAGCGGCTGTTCGACGAGGCCGGCGACGACGCCCGCTACACGCTCGAGGTCCGCACCTCCAACCACGGCGCGATCGCGATGTACGAGCGCTTCGGCTTTCGCCGAGCCGGTCATCGCCGCCGCTACTACCACGACAATGGGGAGGACGCCCTGATCATGTGGCTGGAGTCCCCGTCCGTGGTCGAGGCTTGATCCTCCTAGCGGTTGAAACCTCCTGCGACGACACCTGCGCCGCGGTAACCGACGGCGCGCGGGTCCTCTCGAACGTCATCTCCTCGCAGGCCGCGGATCACGCCCGCTACGGCGGCGTCGTCCCCGAGGTCGCCTCGCGGCATCACCTCGAGCTCGTGAACCCGGTCATCGACGCGGCGCTGGCCGAAGCGCGACTGGGGCTGGCGGACGTGGAGGCCGTCGCGGTCACCACCAGGCCGGGGTTGATCGGCGCCCTTCTGGTTGGCGTTGCCACCGCGAAGGGATTGGCGGCGCCACTGCGCAAGCCGCTGGTGGGCGTGGACCATCTCCACGGGCACGCGGCGGCCAACTTCCTCGAGCCTGATCCACTGGAGCCGCCGTTTCTGTGCCTGATCGCGAGCGGCGGCCACACTCTGCTCGCCGGCGTGACGTCCCACGCGGGCTTCGACGTCCTGGGCCAGACGCTGGACGATGCCGCGGGCGAGGCGCTGGACAAGGGTGCCCGGCTCCTCGGACTGGACTATCCGGGTGGCCCAGCCATCGAGCGGGCCGCGCGGGACGGGGACCCGACGGCGTTCGAGTTTCCGGTCGCGATGAGCCGTGAGCCCGGGCTGGACTTCAGCTTCAGCGGCTTGAAGACCGCGCTTCTCTACGCGGTCCGGGAGCTTGACGACCGCGAGCTCGAGGCTCGGCGAGCCGATCTCGCCGCGAGCTACCAGGAGGCCGTCGTGGGCCAGCTGCTCGCCAAGCTCGAGCGAGGCTTGACCGGCGGTAGCTGGGAGGCGGTTGCCCTGGGTGGGGGCGTCGCGGCCAACTCGGTCCTGCGAAACCGAACCGCGGCACTGTGCCGCGGCCGGGGCCTGTGCCTGAAGCTCGTTCCGGCGGAGCTCTGCACCGACAACGCGGCCATGATCGCCTCGGCGGCCCGCTTCCTCGAACCCGCGCCATATCCGCGGTACCTCGCCTGGACGGCCGTGGCGTGAGGGACGTGGCCCTCTATACGCGGCCGGGCTGCCATCTGTGCGACCACGCGCGGGACGTGATCGTCTCCGTACGGGAGTCGGACGGTGGATTCGGGCTGCGCGAGATCGACATCGACGGCGATGACGAGCTCCACGCCCGTCTCCTCGAGCGCATCCCGGTCGTGGAGGTCGACGGGAAGATCGTGGCCGAGCTCCACCTCGAGGCCGCGACGCTTCGCCGGGCGCTCGCCGAGGCCGGGACCGGTACTGTCCGGTTCATGACCAACGACGCCGGCGAGAAGTGGCGATGACCGAGGACACGGTGGCGCACCGCACTCCGGCAGAGCTGTCGCTGACCGACGGTGATCGGCTGTCGCTCGGAGTGGCGGCCCGGCTCTCGCGCTATCTGCAGGTGCTGATCCAGGCGCGCAAGATGGGCAAGGAGACGATCTCCTCCCAGGAGCTCGCCGAGTACACGCACATCAACTCCACGCAGATCCGCCGTGACCTCTCCGGCTTCGGCAAGTTCGGAAAGCGGGGTGTCGGCTACCGCGTCGACTCGCTCGTGGACGAGATTCGCAGGATCCTGCGGAGCTCCGGCAAGCACAACATCGTGCTGTTCGGCGCCGGCAACCTCGGCCAGGCGATCGCAAGCTCGGACATCTTCGCCGACCACGGCTTTCAGATCGTCTCGATCTTCGACGTCGATCCCAAGCTCGTCGGCAAGCGGTTCGGGGAGGTGGAGGTGCGGGACGTGGCGGAGCTCTCCTCCGTTGTGGAGGAACAGGACGTGGTCGTCGGCGTGCTGGCTGTCCCTTCGGCGGCCGCCCAAGACGTTGCGGACCGCCTGGTCGACGCCGGGGTGAAGATCGTCTTCAACTACTCTGAGCAGCTTCTCCAGGTCCCGCCGGACGTGACCGTCCACACCTCCAGCCCTGCGGTCGACCTGCTCTACGCGCTGTACTTCTATTTGACCTAGCGGCTATGGGCCGACCCACGCACGAGTCGCACCTGGACATGGCCCAGGCCCGGGACCGGTTCGAGGCCTCGACCGACTTCACGATCGGCCTCGAGGAGGAGTTCGCCCTCGTCGACCCGGTGACGCTGGAGTTGCAAAACCGCTTCGAGGAGGTCCACGCCGCCTGTCAGCGAGACGAGGTCCTGGCCGAATCGGCAGTCGGTGAGCTGATCTCCTCGGAGATCGAGATCCGCTCGGGGCGGTCGGACAGCTTCGCGGAGGCGGTGGAGCGCCAGACGGACCGCCGGGTGCGGCTGTTCGCCACCGCTCACGATCTCGGCATCGAGCTGGCCGCCACCGGAACTCATCCGTGGGCGAGCTACCTGGACCAGCGGATCATCGACACGCCTCACTACCGTCGCCTGCGAGACGAGCTGCGCTGGGTGGCCCAACGCAACAGCACCTGGAGCATGCACGTCCACATGGGGGTGCGCGGGGCGGACCGGGCGGTCGCGGTGTGCGACCACCTGCGAGGCGTGCTCCCGGAGCTCCTTGCGCTGTCGGCCAACTCGCCGTTCCTCGACGGGCGCGAGACGGGACTCCATACCGTGCGCACCGAGATCTTCACGCGAACCTTCCCCCGCTGCGGTGTCCATCAGCCGTTCGGGGACTGGGCGACGTACGCCGACTTCATCGACCTGTTGGTGCGCACGCGGTCGATCGCGGAGGCGACCCAGCTCTGGTGGAGCGTGCGCCCCCACCATGCATTCGGGACCGTCGAGCTGCGGATCTGCGACGCCCAGGCGCGGGGCAGCGAGTCGTTCGCGCTGGCCGGGCTGATCGCAGGGTGCATCGGCCAGGCTGCGGTCGACCACGACGAAGCAGTGTCTTCCCGCGCCGATGGCGCAGCGGGAGATCGAGGAGAACCTCTGGCGCGCGATCCGGTACGGGATGGACGGCAGGATGATCGACTTCAGCACCAGGGACGAGGTGCCCACCCGCGCCGCCGTCGAGCGCCTCGTCGAGTGGACCGCACCCGCTCGCAAGGAGCTGGGCATCGACGTCGCGGTTCCCGAGACAAACGGCGCCCAGCGCGCGTACAGCGCGCTGGCGGACGGGGCCACGCACGAGGAGATCTATAGAGAATCCGTAGCCGAGACACAACGCACATACGTGCCGGAGGGGGTATCGACAGCGTGAACGCAGATGAGACGCAGCCGAGCGAGGAGGAGATGCGCCGGCGGATCGAGGACCAGCTCCGCGAGGTGAGAGTCCAGGATCTGCTTCTGGAGAGCGTCGTCAGCGTGCTGAACCTCGCCGCCCGCAGGATCGCGAAGGAGGACGAGCGCGATCTGGAGCAGGGGCGAATCGGAATCGAGGCGGTGCGGGCGGTGATCGGACTGCTCGACGAGGAGCCCGCGGCGCAGGTTCGGAGCGCTTTGGCGGAGGTTCAGATGCTGTACGCCAAGCAGGCGGAGGGCGCCGGCGAGCCGGGCCCGGAGGGTGGTCCCGGGCCCGGATCGGGCGGCCAGGAGCCACCGTCGGGCGGCGGTGAGCGGCGCGGTCCGTCCCCGCTGTGGACCCCGCCCGGAACCTGAGCGCCGGCACCGCCCTCGGGCGATTCACGACGCTGGGTCCACTATGCTCCCCGCGCTTCGGCGGCCCGATCCGGGCGCCCTCAGACCACGCACCAGCCAGTTTCGGGGTAAAGCCCCTCACCAACACAACCAGCCAACCGGAGGACGAGACCCTTGACCAAGTTCCTGACCGACTACGGCGTCGTGATCGCGCTGGCGTGCGCCGGCGCCGCCGTCGTGTACGGCGCCGTCATCACCCGCCGCCTGCTCTCACGCTCGCCGGGCAGCGACCGGATGCGCGAGATCTCGGGCGCGGTCCAGGAGGGCGCGAAGGCCTACCTGACGCGCCAGTACACGATCATCGCGGGCGTCGCGATCGTCCTGGCGATCCTGCTGATCGTGCTGCGGAACGTGGACACGGCGATCGGATTCGTGATCGGCGGCGCGCTCTCCGGGGCCGCGGGCTTCATCGGGATGAACCTCTCGGTACGGGCGAACTCCCGCGTGGCCGAGGCCGCGCGAGGTGGCGTGCCGCCGGCGCTCGACGTCGCCTTCAAGGGGGGCTCCGTCACCGGGATGCTCGTGGTGGGCCTGGCCCTCATCGGCGTCGCCGGCTACTTCGGCATCCTGATCCTCACCGGGCAGAGCGACAAGGAGGCCGTGGATGCCCTCCTGGGGCTCGGGTTCGGCGGCTCGCTGATCTCGGTGTTCGCCCGGCTCGGGGGCGGGATCTTCACGAAGGCCGCCGACGTCGGCGCCGACCTCGTGGGCAAGGTGGAGGCCGGCATCCCCGAGGACGACCCACGCAACCCGGCGGTGATCGCGGACAACGTCGGCGACAACGTCGGCGACTGCGCGGGCATGGCGGCGGACCTGTTCGAGACCTACGCGGTCACATCGGTTGCCGTGATGCTGCTGGGCGTTCTCACGTTCTCGGAGTCGCGCGAGGTCGCGATCTTCCCGCTCGTGATCGGCGCCGTGGCGATCCTCGCCTCGATCATCGGCGCGCTGTCGGTGCGCAGCCGCACCGGGAACGTCGAGGCCGCCCTGTACCGCGGCCTCGCCGTCTCGGGGATCCTGTCGGCCGCGGCGTTCTACCCGATCACCAAGTGGCTGATGAACGACATCACCTTCAAGGCCGCGAACCTGAACAACGCCCCGACGGTCACCGACCTGTGGCTCTGCGCGCTCATCGGAATCGCCGTCACGGCCGGGCTCTTCATCATCACCGACTACTACACGTCCACCCGGTTCCGGCCCGTCAAGACGATCTCCCGGGCCTCGCAGACCGGCCACGCGACCAACATCATCCAGGGCCTCGCACAGGGCTTCCAGTCAACCGCGGCGCCCGCGCTCCTCATCGCCCTCGCGATCCTGGGCGCAAACGAGCTCGCCGGGATCTACGGGATCGGCGTCGCCGTGATGGCGCAGCTCTCGCTCACCGGCCTGATCGTCGCCCTCGACGCTTTCGGGCCGATCACCGACAACGCGGGGGGCATCGCAGAGATGGCGGATCTGCCTGAGGACGTGCGCAACGTGACCGATCCCCTGGACGCGGTCGGCAACACCACAAAGGCTGTGACCAAGGGATACGCGATCGGCTCCGCGGCCCTGGCCGCGCTGGTGCTCTTCGCCGCATTCCGGGAGGAGCTGCAATCCGAGGCGGGTGTGGGACACGTCCTCAACTTCCAGCTGACCTCTCCGCCGATCCTGATCGGCCTGCTGATCGGGGGCATGATGGTCTACCTGTTCTCGGCGCTCGCGATTGAGGCGGTGGGCCGCGCCGGCGGGCAGGTGGTGGAAGAGGTGCGCCGCCAGTTCCGCGAGAACCCGGGGATAATGGAGGGAACCGAGCGGCCAGAGTACGGCGGCACGGTGAGCATCGTCACGGCCGCCGCCCAGCGGGAGATGATCGCGCCCTCGCTGATCGCCATCGTGGTCCCGCTGATCGTCGGGTTGATCAGCGCCGAGGCGCTCGGCGGGCTCCTGATCGGCGTGATCGTGGTCGGACTCTTCATGGCGATCTCCATGACGGCCGGCGGCGGCGCGTGGGACAACGCCAAGAAGTTGATCGAGGACGGTGCCTTCGGCGGCAAGGGCTCGGAGGCCCATGCGGCCGCGGTGACCGGCGACACGGTCGGGGATCCCTACAAGGACACCGCCGGGCCTGCGATCAACCCGATGATCAAGGTGGCGAACATCGTCGCGATCCTGATCATCCCGATCGTGCACTTGTAGCGCCCGGGCGTCTTGACGGCGCGTGTCGCTGCCGGGGCAATGACGGGCCCGCACATGCGCCTCACCCGATCGAGGATGCATCCATTCGGCATATGGCCGAATAACTCGATTCTCGGCCGAGTGCCGCGCCCGGCCCCCCTGGACGCCTCCTTGGGTGCCCTTTTCGTCGGCGTCGGGGCGCGATGATCGTTAGCCGCGGTCCTATAGTCGCGGTGTGGTCTTGTCGAGGAGCGTTGGCGACGAGTCTGGCTGGTCGGGCGGCGATGCCGCCGCATTAGGTCATGGCTGAGCGGCATCCGCGAGAGGAGGCGCTGCGCCGGGTCCACGGCACCGGCGCGCTGTTCTCCGCCGCCTACGGGAACGTCGGATCGACGCCGTATTACGCGCTGGGCGTCACCGCCGCGTTCGCGCTCGGGCTGACGCCCATCGCGTTCGTCGTGGCCGGCGTGATCTTTCTCTGCACGGCTGCCACGTACATGGAGGGGACCGTGATGCACCCGGAGGCCGGTGGCTCCGCGAACTTCGCGCGCCACGCGTTCAACGAGGTCGCGAGCTTTGTGGCGGGCTGGGGCCAGATGCTCAACTACATCATCACGGTCGCCATCTCGGCGTTCTTCGTGCCGCACTACCTCGCGGTGTTCTGGGAGCCGCTCGGCGACAGCCCCGGCGACATCATCGGAGGCATCGTGCTGGTGGCGCTGCTCGCGGCGCTAAACGTCAAGGGGACGCAGGAGTCCACGCGCCTGAACTTGGTGCTCGCCGTCGGCGATCTCCTTACTCAGGCCGTGCTGGTAGGGCTCGGGATCGCTCTCGTCCTCAACCCGCAGACGCTGGTGGACAACGTCCATCTCGGTGTGGCGCCGACATGGGGGAACTTCGCGCTTGGCGTGGCCGTGGGCATGATCGCCTACACCGGGATCGAGACGATCTCCAACATGGCCGAGGAGGCGCGGAACGCCAGCCGCACCGTGATCCGCGGCTATGACCTCACGGTGGGGGCCGTCCTGTTCATCTATGCGTTCCTGCCGATCATCGCGCTCTCGGCGATGCCCGTCACGCAAAGTCCCTCAGGCGAGTACACGACCAAGCTCGGAACCAAGTATGCGGGCGATCCGGTGCTGGGCGTCGTCGAGAACATGGGACTTGGCTCCGGGCCCACCCACGTGCTCCGGCTGTACGTGGGCGTGCTTGCTGCAGTCATCCTCGTGATCGCCACCAACGCGGCGCTGATCGGGGTCTCCCGCCTGACCTTCTCGATGGGGCAGTACCGGCAGCTACCGGAGAGGCTGCGGCAGGTGCACCCGCGGTTCCACACCCCCTACGTCGCGATCCTCGTCTTCTCCGGGGTCGCCGTGCTCACGATCCTCCCCGGGCAGATCGACTTCCTGGCCACCATGTACTCGTTCGGCGCGATGCTCTCGTTCACGATCGCGCACGTCGCGGTCGCGCGATTACGGCAGGTCCAGGCCGATCGGAAGCGGCCCTGGATGCCGCCCCTGAACTTCCCGTTTCGCGGCTCCAAGCTGCCGCTGACCGCGATCATCGGCGGGCTTGGGACGTTCGGCGCGTGGATCGTGGTGATCTCGCTGGACCTCGGCACGCTGATCGCCGGCCTGGCCTGGATGCTGATGGGGATCACGGCCTACGTCCTCTACCGCCGCCATCAGCACCTCCCGCTGCGCCAGACCGTGAAGGTCCTGATGCCCGAGCCGTTGGGCGTCGAGGAGGTCGAGTACCAGAGCGTGCTCGTCGTCTTCGAGAGCGGGATGTACTCGGACGAGGCGCTGGCGACCGCCGTGCGCCTGGCCGCGCGGCGCCGGCGGGGAGTTCACGTCCTGGCCATCGTGACTGTTCCGACGCACCTGCCGCTGGATGCGCCACTCGGGGACTCCGAGGGAGAGGCGCACAGCAAGATCGAGCAGGCGAAGATCATCGGCGGCCTTCGGGTGACCGGGCACATCGTCCGCGTGCGGCCAGGGCAGGAGGCGCGGGCGATCATCGAGGAGGCTCGCTCGATCAAGGCGGCGGCCATCGTCATGCCGCTGCGCTACCGGAACGGCAAGCCGCTCTACGGCAGGACGTTGCAGACGGTGCTCGCGAAGCGCCCCACGCGGGTGATTGTGGCGGCCCAGCCCGGCACCCAGCCGCCCGTACCCGCCTGACCCGTACCCGCACGAAACGTAGAATTGCCCGGAAATGGCGGCCCCTGACCAGCTCTACCGTGCCGTGACGCGGATCTTCTCCGTGGTCGTCGCTGGCTTCGGCCTCGCGATCGTGGTCAGGACGATCGCGGCCGGGGGAGGCCTCGCGTCGGTCGGCCTCTGGCTCGGGTTTTTGTTCTTTGCGATCGGTGCGGCTCGCTTTTACATCGGACTGCGGTCGCGGGGTTGAGCGAGGAGGTCTCACCTCCGCCGCCGCCGGCGCCGGGCGACGGCGGCGGCCGACCAGGGGGCCGATTCCGGCGCCGGCTGCCTCGCGTGAAGGTCGGCCCCGGGCCGCTGTCCGGCCGCTTCCTCGGGGTGCCCCTGCAGATCGCCGTGGCCTACGCCGCGGTCGGGTTCTCGCTCTACTTCTCCATCGGCGTCGTCGCGCGGCGAGGCCTGGGGCTGACACCGCTGATCTTCCTCGCGGCCGGTCTGCTGCTGGTGCTCGCGGTACTCACCTACGTCGAGGGTGGCGGGATGTTCGGGGAGCGCGGCGGCTCCTCCTCGTTCGCGCGCCACGCCTTCAACGAGCTCGTGAGCTTCGTGGCGGGATGGGCGATCCTCATCGACTACATCATCATCATCTCCTTCGCCGCGGTTTCGGTCGCGCACTACCTGGGGCCGATCTGGGGCGGCTTCACGCATGGCTGGGCCGAGGTGGCGGTCGTGATCGCAGTGGTCGGCCTGGCGGCGGCGGTCAATATCGGCGGCTTCACCCGTTACGTGCGCCAGCGCCCGTTGATCGTCGTGGCCCTGGCCGACGTCGTGGTCCAGGCGGCCGTGATCGTCGCGGGGGCGATCGTGGCGTTCCACCCCGATCTGCTCACCGAGCGGGTTCATCTCTTCACGACGCCGTCGGCGCGGGACCTCGTCGAGGCGCTGGCGGTCGCGACGCTCGCGTTTGCCGGCATCGAGGCGGCGTCCGACCTGGCGCCGGACTTCAGCTGGCGCCGCCGGGATCTCAAGCGCGTCGTCGGCGCGAGCGCGATGCTGCTGCCGCTCATCTACGCGGGCATGGCTGCGATCGCGCTGATGGCGGTCCCGGTCGTCGAGGGCCCCCACGGCGCGCGCACGGCGCTGGGCACGCGTTTCATCGAGGAGCCGATCCTGGGCGTCGCGATGAGCTACGACCCCCACTGGCTGTCGGTGCTGCTGCAGGTGGGGATCGTCGCGGTGGCGCCGATCGTGCTGACCTGGGCCGCGGCGACGTCCATGCTCGGGCTCTCCCGGCACGTGTACGCGCTGGCGACCAACCGGCAGGTGCCCAGCTGGCTGGGCAAGCTGAGCTCCAGGTCCACGCCGTACATCGCGATCCTCGTCGCCGCCGCGATGGCCCTGGGCCTCGCGATCCCGACCGACGTGGGCCTGCTGGCGGAGATCTATGCGTTTGGAGTGACGCTCGCGATCGCGATCGCGCACCTCTCGATCCTGCGGCTGCGCTGGCGGGAGCCGGACCGCGAGCGTCCCTACCGGATCCCCTTCGACCTCCCCATCGCCGGCCGCGGGATGCCGATCCCGGCGATGCTCGGCGCGGTCCTGATGATCCTGCTCTGGGTGTCGGTCATGGTCTTCCACGCCAGGGCGCGGTGGGTTGGTGGCGGATGGATGGTGTTCGGGCTCGTCGCCTACGTCATCTACCGCAGGTACGTGGAGGGCACCACGTTGACCAAGCGGGTCTCGGTGCCGGAAGCTGCGCTGAGAAAGGGGGTGCGGGAGGCCGAGTACGGCAACATCCTCGTGCCCGTGTTCGGCACCAAGCTCGACGACGACATCGTGGGCACGGCCGGACGGCTCGCGGATGCCGCTGAGGCGCCGAGTGAGGAGCGCCCGCGGCTCGACGTGATCTTCGTGATGGAGCAGCCCCTGACCGTGCCGCTCGACGCTCCGCCGCCACACGAGCGGCTGGAGGAGGCGAGGGACGCGCTGGAGCGAGCGAGGGAGGTGGGGGAGGAGTACGAATCGGTCGACGTCGAGACCGACATGGTTCCGGCGCGCAGCGTCGGTGCGGGCATCGTCGAGGAGGCGCGGCGCCGGGAGGTGGAGGTCATCGTGATGGGCGGGGAGCCGCCGAGCCGGGTGAAGGGCGGAGCGGTCCTGGGAGGGATCGGAGGATCCCGTCCCCCGGAGGTGGGGGAGGTCACCGAGTACGTGCTGAAGAAGGCCCCGTGCCCCGTGCTCGTGACGGCGCCGCCCGAGGCGTGACGCATCCACCGGCCGATCACGGGCCGAGGGGGCACCGGGGCTGGACTTGGCGGCGGGCTCCGCTGGGTAGCATCCGGGTTGTGTTCATCCTGATCGTCGGTGCAGGCCGCGTCGGCTCGTCGCTGGCGCGCTCGATGCTGCGCGACGGCCACGCCGTTTCGTGCCTGGACGAGGACCCCGAGGCGCACGCGCGACTCGAGATCGGGCTGGAGAAGCCCTGGGAGGACGTGGGCGGCCAGTTCACCGTGGGGACCGGACTCGAGATCGAGGCCCTGCACGCAGCCGGGATCGAGCGCGCCGACGCGTTCGTCGCCGCCACGGACGGGGACAACACGAACATCGTCATCGCACAGATCGCGAAGCGGCGCTTCAACGTGCGGACCGTGATCGCGCGGATCCTCGACCCGTACCGGGCCGAGTGGTACGAGCAGCAGGGGCTGCACACGATCTGCCCGACGAGGGTCGCGATCGAGATGCTGGAGACCGAGGTCAAGGAGGCGGCCGCGAGGGCCGGCGCCTAGGGAGTCTGCGGCGAATGTACGTCCTGATCGTGGGAGCCGGAAAGGTCGGGTGGAACCTGGCACGTGAGCTGCTGGACAAGAACCATGAGGTGACCTTGATCGACAACGACCGGGATCGCTACGTCACCGTCGAGCAGGAGCTCGAGCACAACGTGCAGTACGGGGACGCATCTGAGCTGTGGGTTCTGGAGCGGGCCGGCGTGTCACGCGCGGACCTGGTGATCGCGGTCACCGGCGACGACGAGGACAACATGCTGATCTGTCAGGTGGCCAAGGAGAAGTACATGGTCGACCAGACGATCGCCCGGGTGAACAATCCGCGCAACAAGCAGTGGTTCGAGCTCCTGGGGATCGCGCCGGTGGTCTCGGCCACGGACCTGATCCTGCGCCTGATCGAGCACGAGGTGCCCAAGTACGGCCTGGTTCACCTGCTCGACCTCCCCCGCGAGCGGCTCGAGATCATCGAGCTGCTGCTGGGGGAGAACTCGCCGGTGGCCGGTCGGCGGGTCGCCGACCTCCAGATGCCGGAGGGCAGCCTGCTCATCTCCGTGCTGCGAGATGGCACCGGGTTCGTGCCCAGCCCGGAGACGGTGCTGGAATCGGGTGACGAGGTTCTGGCCGTGCTCGATCCGGGGATGGAGGAGGAGCTCAAGGAGTACTTCGGTCCGGACGGCACGGACGGCGGTTAGGCGGTCGAGGTGGCCGATCGAGGGGTCGACTTCCTGCTGATCGGCGGGGGCATGGCCGCGTCGCATTGCGCGTCGGCTCTGCGCCGCCGGGGAGTCGACGGGTCGATCCTCCTGGTGGGCCGCGAGCCGCACGTTCCCTACGAGCGACCGCCGCTGTCCAAGGAGTATCTGCGCGGGGAGAGCACCGAGGACGACGCGTACGTCAACGGGCCGGGCTGGTACGAGGAGAACGGCGTCGAGCTCCTGACGGAGACCAGCGTGATGTCGCTGGACGTCGAGGAGCGGGCGGCGAAGCTGCAGACGCGAGAACGGGTCCGCTTCGACAGGGCGCTGATCGCCACCGGCGCGCGGGTGAACATCCTGCATCACCTCGAGGGGGCGCGGCTGGACGGGATCCACTACCTACGCACGCTCGGCAACTCGGACGCGATCCGCCAGGAGGCCACGGAGGCGGGACACGTCGTCCTGATCGGCGGCAGCTACATCGGCTGCGAGGTGGCCGCCTCGCTCACGGCGATGGGCGTCCGGTGCACGATGGTGATGCTGGAGGAGGTGGCGCTGTCGCGGTCCTTCGGGGAGGAGCCGGGACGCTATTTCCACGAGATCCTGGCGTCGCACGGGGTGGAGATCATCGGCGGGGAGGAGCTCGAGTCGTTCGTGGGCGATGGGCGGGTGCGAGCGATCCGCACCAAGAGCGGGCGGGAGATCGAGTGCGGCGTGGTCGTGATCGGCGCGGGCGTCCATCCGGAGACGATGCTCGCTGAGCGGGCGGGCATCGAGATCGAGAACGGGATCCGCTGCGACGCGCAGCTGGAGACATCGGTGGAGGGCGTGTTCGCGGCGGGCGACGTGTGCTCATACGACAGCGTGGTGCACGGCAGGCGGCTGCGGGTGGAGCATTGGGACGTCTCGCTCCAGCAGGGGCTGCACGCGGCCAAGGGGCTGATGGGGGAGGGCGAGCCCTACAGAGTGGTTCCGTACTTCTTCAGCGACCTGGCCGACTGGGCGAGCCTGGAGTATGTGGGCCCCGCCGAGCGGTGGGACGAGCTCGTGTGGCGCGGCGACCGCGATTCGGGGGAGTTCCTCGTCTGGTACCTGGACGGGGGAAAGGTGGCGGCGGCGCTGAGCGTGGGCCGCTCGGAGGACCTGGAGCAGGCCCGGCGGCTGGTGGAGTCCGGGGCTGACGTGATGGGCCAGAAGCGGTTGCTGGCCGACTTGGACTCCGATCTGGAAGCCATCGGATCCAGCTAGGCTCTTAGCCGGCGCCGGGCGCCCACAACGGCGTCCGCCGGCGCAGTGCGGGCTGGTGTAATGGCAACACGTCTGCCTCTGGAGCAGAAATTCGGGGTTCGAGTCCCTGGCCCGCAGTTCGTCGCCGTCGCGCAAGCCCGGACGATGGGTGGAAAGCGGCCCATATGCGTCGGTTTTCCATCCATCGCTCGCCTTCCGCCCTTGCTACCTTGATCCGCTCAGTGTGGGGCAGGCTGGCATATCTGGCGCTTGGCGCCGCCGTGGTCGCGATCCTTGCCGCCTCCGGTTGTGGTGACAGCAGCTCGGCTCCGGTCACCGGGGCGAGCGGCGCCAGCGGGGCGAGCGGGTCAAGCGGCTCGACCGCCCTCACCAAGCAGGCGTTCATCAAGCAGGCGGATGCGATCTGTGCCGAGGCCAACTCCGCCGTCGCCAGCTTGAGCGGCGGCGCGACCACCGACGACGAGTCGCTTCAGGTCTCGCAGCGGCTCGAGATCACGCGCAGCGAGCTCCAGTCGCTCGAGGGGCTGAAGCCCCCGAAGGAGGACCGCTCGACCCTCGACGGCTTCATCGCCGCGCTGAAGAACGAGGTCGACGCCCTCACCAGCCTCAACAGCGCCGTTGCCGGGGGCGGCGACACCAGCACCGCCGACTCCGCCCTCGCCGACGCCAAGTCGAACGCCGAGCAGGCCGCCACCGACTACGGGATGCGGGAGTGCGGCAGTGCGAGGAGCCGTCCCACGCAGGCCGGCTCCAACACCGCCCCGACCACGACGACGACCGCCGTGCCCACCACGCCGACCACCACCACGGCGGTGCCGACCACACCCACGACGCCCGCGCCCGCGCCCGCACCGCCCGCACCGTCCGGGGGAGGCACCGGCGGCGCTCCAAGCGGCGGCACGGGTGGAGGAACCGGGGGCGGTGGGGGTGGGTCCGGCGGCTCGGGCGGCGTCTCGCCGTAGCTGCGCCGCGCCGGCGGATACCGGCGATTCAGGCCGCGGTCGACTCCGCCCACGCCCCGTACAGGCGCGAGTACGCGCCGCCCGCGGCGATCAGCTCCTCGTGGGCCCCAGCCTCCGCGATCCGCCCGTGCTCGAGCACCACGATCCGCCCGGCGCGCCGGATCGTCGAGAGCCTGTGCGCGATCACGATGGCCGTCCGGCCCAGCAGCAGCCTCTCCAGGCCCTGCTCGATGATTCGCTCCGTTCGCACGTCGACGTTGGAGGTCGCCTCGTCGAGGATCAGGATGCGCGGCTCCGCCAGCAGGGCCCGCGCGAATGCGATCAGCTGCCGTTGCCCCGCGGACAGCTGCACTCCCCGCTCGCCGATCGGCGTCTCGTAGCCATCCCGCAGCCGCCCGATGAACCGGTCGGCGCCCACGGTGGCCGCGGCGGCCCTGATCTCCTCCTCGTCGGCGTCCGGTCGCCCGAACGCGATGTTCTCCCGCACGGTGCCGGAGAAGAGGAACCCCTCCTGCGGGACGATGCCGAGCTGGCTGCGCAGCGCGCTCGAGCTCAGGTCCCGCAGATCGTGGCCGTCGACCATCACCCGCCCCTCCTGCGGGTCATAGAACCGCGCGACCAGCTTCGCGAGCGTGGACTTCCCCGCGCCCGTCTCGCCCACCAGCGCGACCGTCTGCCCGGCCGGCACGTGCAGGTCGATGTCGTCGAGCGCCAAGCCCGCCTCCTCGCCGTAGGAGAACCGAACGCCGTCGAGCTCGACCTCGCCGCGGATCCGCCCCGGGTCCAAGGCGCCCGGCCTGTCCACCATGTCCGGCTCCGTTTCGAGGAGGTCGAAGATCTTGTCCAGCGCCGCCATCCCCTGCTGGTAGGTCGTGTACAGCTGGGAGATCTGCTGGATCGGGTCGAAGAACGCGTTCAGGTATCCCACGAACGCCACCAGCACGCCGATCTCCACGTCGCCGTTCAGCGCCCGGTAGCCCCCGTAGAGCAGGATCACCGCGGTGCCGATCGCCGACAGCAGCTCGACCGCCGGGAAGTAGGCGGCATTCAGGTAGACCGTGGCCATGTTGGCCTGCCGGTTCTCCTCGTTCAGCCCCGACATCCGCTTAACGTGCCGCGGCTCCTGCGCGAAGCTCCGCACGACCCGCACCCCCGAGAGCGTCTCCTGCAGGTACGCGGTGATATTGGCGATCTTCTCGCGGGTGCGCCGGTACGCGCCCGCCGACGCGATCCGGAAGATCACGCTCCCGAGCGCGAGGATCGGGAAGGTCGCGAAGGTCACCAGCGCCAGCGGGAGGTCGAGCACCAGCAGGATCACGACCACGCCCACCAGCGTCAGCGTGCTTGACACCAGCGTGATCACGCCGTCGGTGACCAGCGCGTCGAGCGCCTCGACGTCGTTGGTCATCCGGGAGATCAGCACGCCCGGCCTGCGGCGGGTGAAGAACCCGATCGACATCGACTGCAGGTGCGTGTAGATCTGCTCGCGGAGGTCCTGCAGCGCCCGCTGCCCGACCCAGCCGACGAGATAGGTCTGCGCGTACGTCGCGGCCCAGTACAGGAGCGCCGAGAGCACGTAGGCGGCGACGATCCAATCCAGCGTGCTCAGGTCGCCCGTGTTGATTCCCTTGTCGATCGCAAGGCCGGCCAGGTACGGCGGTGCGAGCCCCGCGGCCGTCGCGATCACGAGCGCGACGCCCATCACGGCCACTCGCCCGCGGTACGGTCGCAGCAGCCCGAGCAGCCATCGCACCTTGCGGGTGCGCTGCTGCTCGCCCCGCACCAGGCGCCATAGATCGCGGAACAGCAGGAAAGTGCCCATCAGCCGCCCCGGCTGGTTCGCCTGATCCTCGGTCGCCTCGGCGACCTCTGAGCCCTGTGCCTCCGGATCGCGCTCGGTCACCGGATTGTCGTCAGCGGGCCGGCCGTTGTCGCTCACACAACCACCACCAACGACACCAGCATGTCGCGGCGCCGACGTGAACGCGTCTGGTTGATGTGCTGCGGGAACTGCCCTGGCACCGCGCTCACAGACGTGCCACCTCCTCGCGCCGCTCCAAGTCGCGCTGCAGGAACACCGAGTCCTCCATGCCGTGCTCGGCGATCTCCGCATACAGCGGGCAGCGCTCCAGCAGCTCCTCGTGCGACCCGCGGTCCACGATCGTCCCGCCGTCCATCACCACGATCTCGTCGGCGAGCGAGATCGTCGACATCCGGTGGGCGACGATGAAGGTGGTTCGACCGGCCATCACCTCGCGCAGCCCGCGCTTGATCGCCGCCTCCGTGCGGGCGTCCACCGACGATGTGGCGTCGTCGAGGATCAGGATCCGCGGATCCGCCAGGAGCGCGCGCGCGATCGCAATCCGCTGCCTCTGACCGCCCGACAGGGTGAGGCCCCGCTCGCCGACCAATGTCTCGTAGCGATCCGGGAGCCGCTCGATGAACGAATGAGCCTGGGCGCGCCGGGCGGCGATCTCGATCTCCTCGAGCGTGGCGTCGGCGCGCGCGTAGGCGATGTTGTCGGCGACGCTCGCCGAGAACAGGAAGCTGTCGTCGGCCACGAACGCGATCTGCGAGCGCAGCGAGCTCACGTCCACTGATCGCAGGTCGGCGCCGTCGACGAGCACCACCCCGCGACTGGGGTCGTACAGCCTTGCGAGGAGCGCCACCAGGCTCGTCTTCCCCGACCCGGACGGACCAACGAGCGCCACGGTGCGCCCGCCCTCGACCGCCAGCTCCACGTCCTCAAGGGCGGGCGCGCCGCCGTCGTAGGCCAGGGACGCGTCGTGCAGCTGGACGGCGCCCGGGCCGTCTGGAAGCGGAGGCGCATCGGGGGCGCTCTCGATCCTGGGTGCCCGGTCGAGGATCTCGAAGACCCGGTTTCCCGACGCTACTGCCCGCTGCGCCATCCCCAGCGACACGCCGAGCATCCGCATCGGGCCGGTGAGCATGATCAGGTACGTGTAGAAGGCGGCGAAGTCGCCCAGGGACAGCCCGCCGTTGACCACCTCCCGGCCGCCCACCAGCAGCACGACCGCCAGCCCCAGGCTGGGGAGGAAGCCCAGGAGCGGCGAGTAGAAGGCCTGTAGCCGGGTGGAGTAGATGTTCTGGTCGAACACGCGCAGGACCGAGCGGCGGAACCGCCCGAGCATGTGGCGCTCCCGCGCGAACGCCTTGACGATCCGGATCCCGGAGATCGACTCCTCGACCTCGGCGGTCAGCTCAGCCAGGCGCTGCTGGATCTCCTGCACGGCCGGCCGCGAGCGCCGGTTGTAGCGCATGGCCGAGAGGACCACGAACGGCACCGGCGCCAGCGCCAGGGCCGCCAGGTCAGGCTTGATGGTGAACATCACCGCGCTCGCGAGCGCCAGCGTGAGCGCGGTCTGCGTCAGGAAGATCAGCCCGTAGCCGAGGAAGAAGCGGACCGACTGGAGGTCGACGGTCGCCCGGGACATCAGCTGACCCGTCTGCTGGGAGTCGAAGAATCCGAGCTCCAGCGACTGCAGGTGCTGGTACATCCGCTCGCGTAGGTCGAACTCCACCGCGACCGAGACCTTCCCGGCGATCAGGCGGCGGATCACCGTGAGGCCCAGCCGCAGGACGCCCGCCCCGACGATGGCCAGCACGAGCGGGAGGATCGCACTCCTGTCACCGTCCGCGATCGCGTTCACGGCCTGCCCCACTAGCCACGGGATCAGCACCGTCATCCCCATCGCGAACCACGCGAAGACGAGCGAGGCGATCACCGAGCGGCGATACGGGCGCAGGAAACCGAGTAGCCGCCGGAAGGTGGTCACGGCCATCGACTATACAAAGTGAAGTATCGACCGCCGCAGCTCGCCGCCGGGCGGCGAGGGCGGCGGACCGTTTTGGCGCTTTGTTGTCGATGCACGGTCAATAAGCGTCAATCGCACGAGGGATACTTGACGGTGTGACCCCACCGCCCGCCGGGCTGTGCCAGTCGTGCGCTTACCAGCGCATCGTCAAGACGACCCGGGGCTCGAGCTTCTCGCTGTGCGAGCGGTCCCGAACCGACCACTCGTTCCCGCGCTACCCGCGCCTGCCGGTCAAGCGCTGCCGCGGCTACGAGCCTCGGTAGCGGCCGGTATTGGCGGTTTACCCTCCCATCCGTGAGAAACCCGCCAACAAGGCCAGTCCCAACCGCCGACGCGGTCCCACGCGCCCGGACTTCCAGGGTCTCCTCAGTCCCAAGCGTCGCCCTCACGCCTCCACCGGCGCCGGCGTGCCCGTCGCGCTCAGCGCACCCGCGCTCGCGGCCACCACGAGGCCGATGGCGACCACCTCGTTCGCGCTCAGGTCCTGTCCCAGCGCCACCAGGCCGACCAGCGCCGCCACCGCCGGCTCCAGGCTCATCAGCACCCCAAACGTCCCCTTCGGCAGCCGGCGAAGCGCCTCGAGCTCCAGGGAATAGGGGATCGCCGAGCTGAGCAGGGCCACGGCGAGCCCCACCGCGAGCAGGCCGGGGTCGCCGAGGTCGGCGCCACCGGCGACGATCCCGCTCGGTAACAGCACGACGGTCGCCACGATCATCGCCAGCGCCAATCCCTGGCCGCCGCTGAACGCTCGTCCCACGCGCACGGCCAGCACGATGTACGTGGCCCAGAAGGCGCCGGCCAGCAGTGCCAGCAGCGTTCCGGTCGTATCGAGCGATCCGTGAATGCCCGGCGACAGCAAGACGATGCCCCCGGCGGCGAGCGCCACCCACAACAGGTCGCTTCCCCGCCGCGAAGCCGCGACCGCGACGGCGAACGGCCCGGCGAACTCGAACGTCACGGCGATCCCGAGCGGGATGCGGTCGAGCGCTCCGTAGAAGCTCAGGTTCATTCCCGCCAGGGCGATCCCGAACAACAGGGCGTCGCGCAGCGCGCCGCCCTCGCGGCCCTTCAGGCTGGGCCGCCAGACAAGCAGCAGCGCCACCGCCGCAAAGCCGGTCCGCAGCAGCACCGCCCCGGCCGGCCCGAGCTCGTCGAACAGGGTCGTCGCGATCGCCGCGCCGACCTGCACGGACGCGATCGCCCCCATCACCAAAGCCATCGACGTTGCGCGGTCCGAGCGCCTCAAGCCGCCGAGACTAGCGGCGGGGGCAGGCTGCATTCGTGGGCGGGGCGGTTCGCTCAGCGAGTCAGGCGACGGCGCCCGCGTGCTTCAGGAGCTCGTGCAGCAGGCGCTCGTACTGGATCAGATGCCGGGTACCGAGGAAGTCATCCTCCACCCGCTGCCGCGCCGCCTCGCCGAGCCGCCTCGCGTGGTCCGAATCCGAGAGCAGCCGCCCGAGCACGGCCCCCAGGCCCGCCAGGTCGAGCGGATCGTCGACCAGGATCCCACTTTCGCCATCGACGATCTGGTCCTGGATCCCTCCACGCCGGCTGGCCACGACGGGCTTTCGCTTCCACATCGCCTCGGCGACCGTCAACCCGAACCCCTCCGCCAGGCTCTTCTGAACCACGACGTCGGATCGTCGCTGGATGGCGTTGACGATCGCGGCGTTCTCCTGCACGTCGTCCATCGGCAGCGCGGCCAGGTGCACCCGCCGGCGCACCGCCGGATCGAGCTCCAGCCGGTGGGCCTCGACCTCGGCCAGAACGTCAGCGCCTTCCGGATCGTCGGTGACCGCGGCGACCGAGGGACCCGCGAGCAGCAGATGGGCCTCGTGGTCGGCCAGGTGCTCCGCGAAGCAGCGCAGGACGCCCATCGGGTCCTTCAGGCGGTCCCACCGCGACACCTGCGTGACCAACGGGGCGCCGTCGGGAATCGTCTCCTCCTGGAGCATCTCCGCCGAGCGGTCGACCCTGCCGGGGGAACCGTCCTCGCGCGTGAACCTCGCTTTGGATGGCTCGCCGTCGCGCAACAGGCCCGCGACCGCGAGGATCGCCCGCACCGACTCCCCGTCGAGGTCCTGGTTCTTCGGCGAGAAGGCGTCGATCGACGGCGGGACGATCCAGACCCGCTCGCCGTCGAGCGCCTCCCAGACGAACTCCCTGCGCGAGAAGACATAGGCCTGCGCTTCGGCGACGTAAGGGCGGAGGAAGATCCACGCCTGGCGCGCCAGGTCGTTCGGCAGGTCGAGCCCCACGTGGCAGCGCCAGACGACGGTCGCGCCCGTCGCGCGCACCGCCTCCACCATCCCCGCCGTCTGCGGATCGTGAAGGAACACGATGTCCGGGGCCGCGACCGTGGCCGCGAGCTCCTGAGCATTCTCCCGAAGCGTTTCCTCGTACACGGCATGCTCTGCCTCGCCCAGGGGGCCACCGTCGCCCGGCGCTCCGTGAAGGTGGTTGTGCATTCGCTTGGTGACCCCGAAGAACTCCGGATTGCCATCGACCACCACCCAGCGCGTGTCGACCCCGCCGCCGCGCGCGTAGGCGAGCAGCGACTGCAGTAGCTCGGCCACCCCGCCGCCGCGCGCCGTTGAGTTCACATGCCATACCACGCGGCCGGCGAACAGCTCCCGCCCGCGGACGATCACCTCCTCCAGCTCGCGGTAGCGCTCGCCGAGCAGCTCACGGAACCGGTCCGGCGGAAGCGGCGCGACGGGGACGTGGGTCAGGGGCATCGCTCTGGCACGAGTCGCTCGGCTGCGAGCCTACATCCGCGGTCGGCCCGGGTCGCGATCGCGCCGGTGTCCGCCGATCGCCGGCGGCACGCGCCGCATAGGCTGGGGGCGTGACCCGGCCGCTTCTCGTCGTCGACGCCCCATCGCTTCTCTATCGCGCCTTCTACGCGCTGCCGAAGTCGATCACCGACGCGGACGGCAACTCGGTCAACGCGCTCTTGGGCACGACGAACCTGCTCCTGCGCGAGGTGGAGGAGCACCGTCCTCGGGCCGTGGTCCTGTGCTTCGGCCCGGACGCCGCGCGATATCGCGTGGAGCAGTACGAGCCCTACCACGCCGACCGCCCGCCGGTGCCGGATCGGCTGGCGCCGCAGTTCGCCGACGCCCCGGAGTTCTTCGCGGGATTCGGATGGACCTCGGTCATCGACGACGAGCTCGAGGCGGACGACGTCATGGGCTCGCTGGCGGACAAGGAGGAGGCCGCCGGGGGAGAGGCACTGCTGATGACCGGCGACCGCGACCTCTTTCAATGCGTGACGAGCAAGGTGAAGGTGCTCTACGTCAGCACCGGCAAGAGGGGGGCGGAGGTGGTGGACGCCGCCGAGGTCAAGCGCCGCTACGGGGTCGGACCCGCGCTGGTGCCGGACTTCATCGCGCTTCGCGGAGATCCCTCGGACGGGATCCCGGGGGCAAGGGGGGTCGGCGAGAAGACGGCCGCCGACCTGTTGCAACGGCGCGGATCGCTGGAGGCCGCGATCGAGAACGCGGTGCGCGAGCGCCCGCCCCGGCTTTCCGGGGCGCTGCTCCACGGCGCCGACGAGCTACGCATGTTCAAGGACCTGGCGACGTTGCGGGCGGCGCGGGTGAGGCGGCCGCGAAACCGCGAGACCGACTTGGCGGGCGGCGCCAAGGCCGCGCGGAAGCGGGGCATGAATCGCCTGGCGGAGCGGCTCGAGGGGGCCGCCCGGGCCTAAGGCTGTTGTTGCGACGTCGGCGGCGTGCCGTGCCAGGGGAAGCTAGTCTCGGACTGTGAGCCGCGAGTCAGACCAGGCCGGGGGGGCCATCGAGCACGGGTTCAAGGAGGGCGACTCCGTCTGGGTCGAGGACGGCGACGGCAGGCGCCACCCGGGGGTCTTCGTCGGCGACAACGAGGCGAGCGGCTGGTTCGGCGGCGGTCCGAGCGCCTATGTGGTCCATCCGGAGGCCCACCAGGCCGAGGTGGTCTCGATCTTCCGCATCACGCCTCGCGACCACTAGCCGCCCCGCTTCTCTACTCGCCCGTCAGGCGAAAATGGCCGGTGCCCTGGTCGTCCTCCCGCACCTTGTCCAGACGCTTCGCCCGGCGGGCCGCGCGAAATCCCTTGCGAATCTCGCGCTGCTCCACTCCCAGCTTCGTGGCGAGGTCATCGCGAGTGAACTCGGGCTGGTCGAGGTCCTTGGCTGTTTCGACGACCTGGTCGGCGGTGATGTTTTCGGTCATGCTCATTCCTCTCGGATCGTGGTCACTTCGGTGGAATCGAACGCTCACGTTGGACGCGCCTGTGCGGGTGCCATCTCCGACCGGGCCCCCTCGGCGAGGTACGGGCTCGACGGGAAGAGGGCACCAGAAACCCCACCGGGCTACTACCAGCCTAGATGACCTGCTGGGGGCCTGATCGTCGGTGCTAGGCCGATTGCGCCGCGATCGCCGGGGCGCACGAGGTGAATTCGTAGCTTCCGGGCATGTCCCGGCGGAGCGCGGCGAACGCGATGCCGCCGACGATCAGCGGCAGCCAGAAGAGGATTACCCGATAGGCCAGGACCGCCGCGGCGGTTCCGGCGGCCGGGGCTCCATACACGATCAGCGTGCCGATCAGACCGCCGTCGATGCCGCCGATTCCACCGGGGATGGGCAGGAGGCCTCCGAGCTGACCGATCAGGTAGCCCATCAGGACGACGGTGAGCGCGGGGGAGAGGCCGAACGCGTGGAAGGTCGCCCAGAGCACCGCGTTGTCGAAGATCCAGTAGCCGACCGACCCCGCGATCACGCGCCGGTCTCCCGACCGCAGAATCTGAATCGCCTCGGCGGTGCCGTCGATCACGGCGCGGCGGGTCGCATACAGCCACCGGCGCGCGCGGGAGGCTTCGGAGCCCGGATCCGTGCCGGGGCCGAGCCGCGGCAGTGCAGCGACGGCGCCGATCGCGAGAGCCGCCAGAGCCGCGGGCAGCGCGGTCAGCCAGAGCGACAGGTCGGGGCCGATGATCCCGATCGCCATCACGGTCCCGAGCAGGGCGACGGCGAGGAAGTTGACTCCGCTCTTGATCAGGAAGAAGGCGACCGAGCGGCGCGCGATCCGCTGGCCGCCCATGCCGCCGCGGTGAAGCACCCACGCGCCGAGCGCCAACCCGCCGGCGCCACTCGCCGGCACGAGCGATCCCATCGCAAGCTCCGAGCCCCCGATCTGCCAGCTTCGCCGCCGGCGAAGCCCGGTGCAGAAGATCGGGCCGAACATGACGATGTAGGAGCCGAACGACAGGCCCTCCAGGAGCGCTGCACATACGAGCCAGTCGGCGCTCGCGCCTTCCAGCTTGTCGCGGACCTCGCCGAGGCCCGGCGCGAGCACGAAGATCAGCACGAGCACAGCGAGCGCCGCGATCGCCTGGAGTGCACGCTTGGCCAGCGAACGCGCCTGGAACTCTCGTGGCAGGTCCGCAGGCGAGGGCTCGACGACCTTGTAGCGGGAGGATGGGGTAGTCATTGCGATGAGCCTGGCCGTGTCCGGTGGTCTTACTTAGCAACCCGACGAACTAGGAGGCCGAATGACTCCCATTGACCGCGTGCGGCTTGCGCGCGACGCCTACGGCGCATACGAGTCCGGGGACCGCAGCGTGATCGATGCCCTGCTCACCGCCGACTTCGTCTTCTACAGCCCGCCGGATCCGGGCATCGGCCGGGAACGGTATTTCGAGCGCTGCTGGCCCAACGCCGAGACGCTGGAGTCGTTCGAGCTCAAGCGGCTGATCGAGTCGGGTGACGAGGTGGTCGTCACCTACGAGGCCACGAAGACCGACGGCTGTCGCTTCCGCAACACGGAGGTCCTCACCTTCGCCGGCGACAAGCTCGCCAAGGTGGAGGTCTACTTCGGGTGGGACCTCGACTGATCCCAGGCGCAGTCTCGGTCCCGGGCCACCGCGGCGCCGAGGGCCAGCTGCTTTCCTCGCAGGTCATGGCCGCTGGCCGCGAATCCTCGGCCGGCCGAGGTCAGGCGGCGGTGCGCTCGGGCTCGGCGCGCGAATCCCGTGCGAGGAGCGCCGCCTCGGGCGCTGCGTCGTCGGCGCTTCGCCTCGGCACCGCCACCGCGAAGATGGATGCGGCGGCCAGGGCGACCAGGCACATCAGGAACGAGAGGGTGAAGCCCGTGGAGGTGGGGGCGCCGGACGCGTCGAGGTTGCTGGCCAATAGCGTCGCCGCGAGCTGGCCGCCGAAGGCACCGCCCAGCGTCCGGGTGACGGCGTTCACGCCCGTGGCCACGCCGGTCTGCTCCTGGCGGACGTTTTGCACGATCAGGTTTGCCATCGCCGAGAAGGAGAGCCCGATACCGATCCCGAGGAGACCGGCGGCGAGGTAGATCTCCAGCTCCTGGCTGCGGTTGGCGACGAGCAGGACGTAGCAGGCGAGGGCGAACAGGGCGCCACCGATCAGCGAGCCGCGCGAGCCGATGCGTCGCTCGAGGGTCCCCGCCATCTGCCCGACGAGCACGATCGCGATCGTGGTGGGAAGCAGGAAGAGCCCGGCCACCGTGACCGAGGCGCCGAAGCCGTAGCCGGTCCTGGCCGGCTCCTGGACCAGCTCGGGGATGAGGATGAACGACGAGTACATCCCCACGCCGATCAGGAAGGCGACGGTGTTCGTGGTCCACACGCCCCGGATCGCCATCATCCGCATGTCGACGAGGGGCTCGCGAGAGCGCAGCTCCGCCCGCACCCAGGCGGCGATCACCGCCACGCCGATGGCCAGCAGGCCGAGCGTCTTCGGAGATCCCCAGCCCCATGTACTGGTCTCGGTGATCGCGAGCAGCACCGCGGAGATGCCGAGCGTCATCAGCGCGGCGGCGCGGTAGTTGATCTCGGCGGGAGACTTGACCGGCGACTCGGGGATGTAGCGCCTGGTCAGGAAGGCGGTCAGGACGATGACCGCCAGCGGGAACCAGAAGAGCCAGTGGTAGGACAGGTTCTGCGTGACGATGCCCGCGAAGACGACGCCGGCGCCGCCGCCGATTCCCAGGAGGGAGGAGACCAGGCCGATCGCGCCGGGGACCCGCCGAGCGGGGAATTCGTCGCGAATGATCGAGAAGGCGAGCGGGAAGATGCCTCCCCCGGCGCCCTGGATCACGCGCCCGACGATCATCAGCCACAGGGAGGAGGAGATCGCCGAGATGAAGGTGCCGAACGCCAGCACGACCAGCACGATCATCAGCAGCCGCTCCTTCCCGTACATGTCGCCGAGTCGGCCGAGGATCGGAGTCGCCACCGAGGCGCTCAGCAGATAGGCCGTCAGCACCCAGGCCACGGCGCTCTGGGAGACGTGGAGGGAGCTCTGGATCTCGGGGAGGGCCGGGACGACCAGCGACTGAAGCAGCGCGTAGGAGATCCCGCCGAGGGACAGGATCGTGAGGATCATGCGAGGGCTCGTGCTGTCGGCTCGCCGCGAGATCCGATGACATTAGCAGATGGTTTGTGGGCACCAAGGGTTTGTGCATGGTAACGTTTGGCGCGTGCCAAAGAACACGAGGCAGAGCGCGGCCCCGGGCATCGCCAGGCGATGGCCGACGCTCCTGATGATCAAGCTCGGCAGGATCACGATGCACCGCTTCAGCGAGGCGCTCGAGCCGTTCGGGATCCGGCCTCGCCACGTCGCGGCGCTGATCGAGCTTCGCGACCGCGGCGAGCTCACCCAGCAGGCCCTGTGCGGCCAGCTGCACCTGGACCCGACCAACCTGGTCTCGGTCCTCAACGAGCTCGAGCGGCGTGGCTTCGCCACCCGGCGTCGCGATCCCCAGGATCGCCGCCGTCACCTGGTCGAGGTCTCGAAGAAGGGCCTCGCCGTGATCGACCGGGTCGCGGAGGTCATGGACGGAGTGGAGCGGGAGCTCCTCGACGGCCTCGAGCCTGCCGAGCGCTCAGAGCTCGAGGGCCTGCTGACGTCGATCTGGGAGCGAAGCGGCGGCTACGAGGCGTACTCGGAGGCCGAGGCGCGGGTCGACGAGAAGGCGGCGTAGCGAGCGATCCGGCAAAGTGGGGAGCCGAATGAGTCCCGCGAAGCCTCCGATCGCCGAATCCCGCGCCCGTGAGCTCCTGAAGCGCGAGCGCGAGCGGATCGAAAGCGCGCTCGCCGAACGCGGGCGCGTGCGGCGGAGCGAGATCGAGGAGCTCGACACCGAGACCGAGTGGGTCGCCGACGGCGAGCTCATCGAGGAGGAGGAGGTCGACGACGCTCTCATCGCCCAGCTGCGCGCCGAGCTCGATGCGGTCGAGCGCGCCGAGCAACGCCTGAAGGCCGGCGCCTACGGCCTCTCGGTCGAGAGCGGTGAGCCGATCCCCGCCGAGCGCCTCGAGACGATCCCCTGGGCCGAGCGCACAGCTGAGGAGCAGGAGCGCTACGAGCGCACCCACGGCCGGACGTCAGATGACTGAGTCCGAATCCGCGCGGGGATGGGAATCAGTCATCTAGGGAGAGTTATCCGGGCTCGCGGGCGCTACGCGCCCGCTGGCTCGCGTCGGCAGCGCCGAGGCCCTGGCGGTCCCTGGCGGTGGCGGCGAGCTCCCGATCGCCGAATGCACGGCCGGCTGCGGCGTCAACCAGCTCGAGCTCGGCCTCGACGGCGGCCCGTCTGAACTCGGGCACGGCATCTCGCAGATCCTGGAGCAGCGCCCGGAGTCGCCTCGATATCTGCACCGAGCCCTCGCCGAAGTGGCGGGTCTCGTCGATCGCCAGGGTCAGATAGTCCTCCCAGGAGGGCATCGGATAGATGAACCTCGCGACCCCGCTCGCGTCGCGACCGACCCCGGGGACGAGGCGACGCCCCCGATCTGGCGCAGGAGCAGCTCGATCTGATCGAGCGCCTGCGTCGAGGTGGTCGGATCGTTGACGCCGGGCGAGAGCGCCTTGGCGGAGATGTCGGCCAGCAGCCGAAACGCGAACGCCGGATCCTGGCGCATGGTTCGTTCGTCGCCGATCGCGACGGAGCCGCGCAACCAGTCGTCCTCGATTGCACCGTCGTCTCCGTAGACCCTGAACAACACCGCCTCCGTTGCGATCAGGTCGCCGACCCGCGGCACGAGCTCGATCGTCGCATCGGCGGTCCGGGCACGCTCGATCAACCCCCTCGAGTCCACGCTCTGAATGACCCCCGGCTCGCCGTCATATGTGATCGCCCGCGCGGGCGCGACTGGGGGCGGGAGCTCCAGCGCGTCGTCACCGTCCGCGACTGGTTCGGGATAGATGCGGTCGACGACGTGACGCGCATCGCGCCCCAGGTCGCGCAGCACCGCGGCGACCCGAAGCCCTTGGGTGGTGCGCGTGATCAGCCGCAGGAACATCAGCATGCTGAGCAGGAGGAGCAACAGCGCGACCGAGACCGAGTTGTTGGGGACGAAGTTGGGATGATCGGAGGTGCCCACCACCCGCAGGACCGTCAGCGCGTAGATGAAGGTCGCCATGAAGACGCCGAGAGCGATCTTCGTCGTCGGGTCGCGCAGGAAGCGGCGCAGCATTCGTGGCGAGAACTGCCCCGACCCGAACTGCACCGCGAGCAGCAGGATCGAGAAGACGAAGCCGGTGAAGGTGATCATGCCGCCGGCGATCGCGCCGAGCAGGCTGCGGGCCGCATCGGAGCCGAACGAGATCCCGATCGTCGTGCGAGTGTGCTCGTCGATATTGGGCAGCACGATCCCAAGCGCAATCGCCATGGCGGTCAACACCGCCGGGACGATCCAGAGGCTGTTCCGGGCGTGCTCATAGATTCGCCAGCGGGTGCGCCACGACATCGGCGCCACGATAACCATTCGAGCGAGCCGCCCGAGGTGGCGGCAATGCCTCGTGCGGGATCAGGGCTTGCGCGGCGTTCGGATAGGTTGGGCGCGCTTGTTCCGCTGCGACTGCACCCATCGGTTCTGGGGCCGGATGGCTGCCGGACGCGGCCGGCTCTTTGCCGGCCAGGCGCGGTATGGCTGACGCAGCGGGCCCACCCGAGGATGCGGCTGCGTCGTCTGACCCGGCGGCGACCATGCGCACGCAAGGCGCTTTCTCGCGCTGCTCGTGCTCGCCGCGATCGTGGGCGTGGTTACGTCCGCCATCGCCTGGGCCTTCCTGGAGCTCGTGTTCCAGATGCAGGCCTGGATCTTCACCGACATCCCCAAGGACATCGGCTTCGACGGCGCTCCGCTCTGGTGGTCGCTTCCGGTGCTCGCGCTCGCGGGCCTGATCGTCGCATTCGCCATCGACCGCCTCCCGGGCACGGGGGGCCATCTGCCGGCCGACGGGCTGAGCACGAGCCCCACGCAGCCCATCGAGATCCCGGGCGTGGTCCTGGCGGGCGTCGGGTCGATCGGCCTCGGCCTGGTGCTGGGCCCGGAGGCTCCTCTGATCGCGATCGGGGGTGGCCTCGGGCTCCTCGCCGCGAGTCTGCTTCGCCGGGAGGTTCCGCAGGAGGTCGGGGCCGTGCTAGCCGCCTCCGCGTCGTTCGCGGCGCTCGCCTTCCTCTTCGGCTCGCCGATCGTCGCGGCGGTGATCCTGATCGAGGCGGCGGGCCTGGGCGGCGCCCGGCTGCCGCTCGTGCTGCTCCCGGGCCTGCTCGCCTCGGCGATCGGCTCGCTGGTGTGGATCGGGATGGGAGCGTTCACCGGCCTCAGCACCGCCGACATCTCGATCGGCGTGCTCCAGCTGCCCAACTTCGGAAGACCGGACGTCGTTGACTTCGGCTGGACAATCGCCCTGGGGGCGGCTGTGGCCATTGGGGCGTTCGCGATCTTCCGGCTCGGCCGGGAGACCCACCGCCTCGCCGCGCCCCGTCCATGGCTGGTGCTTCCGGCCGTCGGGCTCGCCGTCTCCGGGCTCGCGATCGCCTTCTCCCAAGCCGCCGGCAAGGATGTCCACGAGGTCCTGTTCTCTGGCGAGGAGGCCATCGGCTCCCTCGTCACAAACCCGGGAGCGTGGTCGCTCTCGGCCCTGGCGCTGCTGATCGCCTTCAAGGGCCTCGCCTACGGCCTCTCGCTCGGCAGCTTCCGCGGCGGCCCGGTGTTCCCGGCCATGTTCCTGGGGGCGGCGGGAGGGATGATGGCCGCCCAGCTGCCCGGATTCGACCTGACCCCGGCGGTTGCCGTCGGCATCGGCGCGGGGGTGACGTCGGTCCTCAGGCTGCCGTTGGCCGGCGCCGTGCTGGGCATCTTGCTCACCTCCGGCGCGGGCGTGGGCTCGAGCCCCTTGATCATCGTCGGGGTCGTCGTCGCCTACCTCGTGAGCCTCGCCCTCTCCGCGCGCTTTGCCGCCGAGCCCGCGGCGAGTGCGGGCACGGCTCAGGCGGGGGCTTGAGGGGAGCGTCCTAGTGGGCCTTCGCCGGCGCCGGATCGCCGGCGGTCGCCCGCCACTTCCGCCCGATGTCGCGCATCATCAGCGGGTACACGATCAGGTGCCGGAACGGCGTGATCGCAGCCATGTAGGCGGTTCCGAAGCGGCCGTTCGGCTTCACGAGAACCGCCATCTGGCCGCGGTGACCGCCGGCGCCGTCCGGGACCCAGCCGACGTGTAGGACCCCGTGCACGGTCCGGTTGGCGATCTCGGCCGCCCACTCGTCCTCGGTCACATACAGCGTGGAGAAGAGGAGGGTTTCGGATTGCGGCCCCTGTCGGGAGTCGCGCAGATCCTCCGGCAACCGGTCGCGGAGCGTGGGCACCCTGGAGCCGACGCCGGCGTCCTCAGCGTCCCAGCCGAGGAGCTCCCCGAGCTTCCACCGGATCGCGAAGAGCGCCCGCACGATCCGGGACGAGCCGCGCCCCGGATCGAACGAGGCCATCAGCCTCATCAGCCGCGGGAAGTCGTTGGGGCCTCCGGGGGTGGGCAGTGCCCAGACGTCCTCGAGCCGGAGGTCGGGGGCGAGCTCGTGGATCCGCCAGGGCCGGGAGGTGTGGGCAGTGTCCGGGAGCCTCAATTCGTCCGCCTGAACCGAGCTTGTCAGGTCGGCGCAAGTGCCGCATCCCCGATGTCGGGCCCCGGGTGTGCCGTTCGTCTGTGGACGTTCCTGGGCCACTGGAAGCTATTAGGGTCGGCCCAGCCCGGGGAGGACCTCGGCTCGTCTGGCGCCGCGCAGCTTGATCGCGGCGGGTATCGCGATCGGCGCCAGCGCGCCGGCCGCGAACATCGCGCCCTGAGTGAGGCCGAGTGCCGGGTAGCCGCCTGCCGCCAGGGCGGCGCCGGCGACGCCGGATCCGAGTAGGTATCCGAACTGGGTTGCCGCGCCGCGAACGCTCGTCACGCCGATCTTCTGCTCGGGCGCGGCGTCGAGCCCCGTCGCGCTGCCCGCGAGGGTGCGACCGCCGGCCAGGAAGACGAGCCCCGCGAGCAGTGCCGCGCTGAACCCGATGCCCGGGCGGACGATGCCGAAGGCGGCGACGCCGACTGCGAGGGCGAGCCCAAAGCCGCGTAGCACGGGCCGCGCCGCGGCTGACAGGCGACGGCGAACCAGGAGATTGCCCGGGAAATAGGCCGCCGCCCCGATTGCGAGCAGCACCCCGGCCCCGGCTGCAGACGTACCGTAGGACTCGATGAACAGCGCGCCGCTGAACACCAGCGTGCCTCCCCAGGCGGCGAAAGCAAGCAGCTCGCCGAGCGCCCAACCCGCCACGTGAGGGTTCTCCAAGGCGCGGCGCCAGCTTCCCACGGGCGGTGCCGCGCGAGTGTCGCTCGGGCGACGGCGCACCGCCGCAATCCCGAGCAGGGAGGCAAGGAACGGTACGGCGATCCAGGCCAGACGCCAGTCGACACCCCCGACCACGCCGGCCACCGGCATGCCGGCCACCCAAGCTGCAGGCTGACCGAGGAGCGCCCATGAGACCACGCGGGACCGCCCTTCCGGCGTCGTCCACTCGGCGGCAGCGGCGAGCGCGGCCGAAACCACGATCCCGAGACCGGCTCCGACCACGAGCTGGGCCGCGATCAGCACTGAGAAGCGAGGCGCGAGCGCGCTCGCAGCCGACCCGGCAGCGAGCAGACCAAGGCCGAGCATCAACAGGCCGCGCAGATCCTTGCGGCGGGCGAGCGGAGCGGTCGCCAGCGCCGTCGCGCCGCCGGCGGCGGCGGAGGCGAGCCTGAGCTGGCCGGCGCTCGCGGTGGTGACGCCGAACTCGCGGCCGATCTCCGGCAGGATCGGCGCCAGGACCATGAACCCGGCCTGGGCGGCGAACATGGCGATGAAGAGGGTCCGTGCGGGGTAGGTGATCGTCACGGGCCAAACCTAGATTTGGCCCGGCAGCCTTACATCGGCGCCACCACCCATTTTTCTCGTACGCGGTGGCGGGGTGCGCGTAGCGGCGGATCGCCCCCGTGGCCGGCGCGCTGGACCCGCTCACGACTACCGGCGCAGGGAGGAGAAGCGGGCCGCGGCGGCGGCGCGCGCCGCTTTACCGGAGATTCTCAGCTTGGCGTAGATGTTCGAGAGGTGGCGCTCGACGGTTCGGACGCTGAGGAACAACCGCGCGCCAATCTGGTCGTTACTGAGACCGCCGGCGACCAGTTCCAGCACCTCGCGCTCTCGTGGGCTCAGATCGTCCAAGTCGCCCTCGTCCGGCGTCTCGGTCGTGCCGAGGAACTCGCGCACGCCGGCCAGGAAGGCGGGCCAGGCGGGCTCATCGGCGAGCAAGATGTGATTGCGGCCCTCCAGCGGCAGGAATCGCGCCCCGCGGATGCCGGCGGCCAGCAGGCGGCCTTCGGCGAACGGGACAGCCGACTCGTCACGGGCATGCGCGACCAGGGCGGGTACGTCCACCCGAGGAAGCAGATTCGTCACGTCGACCTGGCTGGCCGCAAGGCGGAGTCGTTCTGCGTCCTCAGGTGTGGCCGTTGCCCGCTGGAGCTCGTCGTACCAGTCCATCTGCTCCTCGCTCGCGCCGGGCACGAACAACGTCGTGAAGACCCGGCGGAAGATCGGGTCGTCCCGTCCCCAGCCAACCCTGATCAGCGACTGCAGCAACTCGACTTCCTCCCGCTGCTCCGCACTCAGGTCCCGTCTGTAGCGACCACGCGCGTAAGCGCCGTACAGCACGAGATGCGTCACGCGCTCGGGGTGCCGGACGGCATACGAGATCGCCACCGGTCCGCCACCCGAGATGCCGAGTAGAGCGAACCGCTCGAGCCCGGTAGCATCGACGACCGCCTCCAGATCACCCACCAGGACATCGAGCGAGAGCTCCTCCGGATTGCGGTCCGAGAGCCCGCAGCCGCGCTGGTCGTACCGCAGGACGGTGTTGCCGCGGCCGAGCTCCCGCAGCCAGTGCCGCCAGATCGGGCTCTCCCACTCGAACTCCAGGTGGGTCAACCAGTGACCTGCTCTGACGAGCGGCGGGCCGCTGCCATGTGTGGCGTAGGCGAGCCGGACACCGTTCGGGCCCACGCAGAAGCGAATCCTTTGCTCCAAGGGGCTGAGCTTAATCCTCGCACTTACGTGCCGGCCGCCGCCGGGGTTCCGCATGCCGTTCACCCTCCCGGCCGAGGTCGCGGTCCTCCACCGCCTGAAGCTCCGATGACCACTCGTGCCGTCGGGCGATCTGATCAGCCATCAGGAGATAATCCGCCGCCATGTCCGCCGGTGACGCCCAGATCTGGAGATGCGGACCTTCCGATGCGCCGCTGATTGCCGAGGTCGCTCGTAGCACGTTCGTCGAGACGTACGGGGAGCAGACGTCGCCCGACGACATGCAAGAGCACTTGGCGCACGCTTACAGCCCTGAACAGATCGCCGGCGAGCTGGCCGAACGGGATTCGGCGTTCTTTCTCGCCATGGTCGGGGACGCTGTCGCGGGGTATCTGAAGATCAACCGGGGAGACGCCCAGTCGGAGCTGAAGGGGGCCTCGGGATTGGAGGTCGAGAGCCTCTACGTCCTGTCGACCTTCCAGGGCCAAGGGGTGGGGAGGCTCTTGCTGGAAACGGCGTTCGACGAAGCCCGGACCGGCCGTGCGGAGTACGTTTGGCTGGGCGTCTGGGAGAGAAACCTGCCGGCGAGGCGCTTCTGGAGGAGGATGGGCTTCGTCGAGTTCGGCCGTCATGCGTTTCAATTCGGCCGCGTGAGCCATACCGACCTGACGATGCGGCGAGAGCTCAATGGCGGATCGACGAATCGGTCGGTGAATCCCTGAGGTCTACCCAGAGGGCTCTGGCGCTCGGTTCTATCCGATCAGCGGCCAACGCCGTTGCGCTGCGAGCCCGTCGAGCGTTTGCTGCATGCGCGTCGTGATCGCTTCGTAGACGGCGTCGACATCCGGGTTCTCACCGAAACGCTCGCGCAGGTCGATCGGCTCGAGCACCTGGGTCGTGATCTTTGCTGGCAGGGCGATGTGGCCGAGCAGGTCACCGATGTCGAGCCCCCATGGCAGAGCCAGCGAGACCGGGAAGACCTTGAGGCGGAACCGCCGATCGAGCCCAAGCGCCCAGGCTACGCGCTCCCCGCGGGTGAGGAAGAGCGCCGTCTCCTGTCCTCCGATCGAGACCACTGGCACGATTGGCGCGCCGGTGGCGAGTGCGAGCCGGAGGAACCCCTCGCGGCCTGCGAACTCGACCGCGCCTCCGTGCCATGACGGCCGGTGCGCTTCCCAGTCCCCACCGGGATAGACCAGGACGGCGGCCCCCTGGTCCAAGGCGGCCAGCGAGTTCTCCCAGGTCGCCTCGATGGTTCCGTACCGGCGGAGCAGCGAGAGCCACGGTGCAGTCATCACAAGGTGATGGGCGAGCTGGACGAAGGGCCGCTCGGAGCCGAAATGTCGGTAGAAGGCGAGAGTGAACGCGAGCGTGTCCGGCGCCACGTTCCCGCCCGAGTGATTGCCCACCAACAGGACCGGTCCATCCGCCGGAATGCGATCCAAGCCGCGGATGTCCGGTCGAAACCAGGCAGCGATCAGGGGCCAGGTGAAGGGAAGGGACCGCCTGACGTAGTCCGGGTCACGCTTTCGCAGGACCGCAGGAACCACCGCGTCGTGCCGCATCGACGCCGTCGGCTCGTAGCTTTCCGTTGATGGGGTTCCCGTCGTGACCATTCGTCGCATCAGTTGTACGGCCCGACGGTGTGCTGCGCATCAGGGTAAAGCCGCGACCCCCTCGTGGGGAACTACCGCGCGATGGCCGATTGCCACGGGCGGAGGCGAACGGTCGCGAGCTCGCCGACGAACCTCAACCGTCGAGCAAGAACCTGCGCACCGCCTCGTGAGTCTCCCTGGGTCGCTCGACCTGAGGCACGTGCCCGCAGTCCAGCTCGAGGTGATGAGCCCGGGGGAGCGCGTCGCTGACGTGTCGGGCGAAGGCGATCGGCACGAGCCGGTCGCGCCGCCCCCAGACGAAGAATGCCTCGGGCTCGAGCGTCTTCAGCCTCACCCAAAAGCCCCGATCGCCATGCGGCTCCTCGAGATAAATCTGACGCGCGGCGGCGTAGAAGGCGGCGCGGCCCGCGGGCGTCAGGTAGGCGCGCAGGAACTCGTCGACCCCGGCGGCGGTCCAGCCTTCCCTTGCGCCCGGGATCACGCGCTGCACGATCGCCTGGACGACCCTCCGGGGAGCGAGCTGAACCAGCCCGAGCTCCGGTCTGACCAACCGCAGCAGGGGCGCCCACGGGCGCTCGCGTCGCCACGCCAGTGACGGGGCGAGCAGTGCCAGGCGCCCCACCCGGTCGACGTGTCGCAGTCCGATCTCGAGCGCGACGCGCCCGCCGAGGCTGTTGCCGATCAGGTCGACGCGGTCAAGCTCCAGGGCGTCCAGGAGGTCCAACACGGCGCCGGCGAAGAAGCGTGGGTCGTACGCGGCCCCGATCGGCTTCTCGGAATCGCCAAACCCCGGGAGGTCGACCGCAATGACGCGAAAGTGGCTTGCGAGCGCGGCGACGGTGGGCAGGAACGATCCCTTGGTGCCGCCCAGCCCGGGCAGCGCCACTACCGGCGGGCCGGTGCCGGCTTCCAAGGTCGACAGCCGGAGGCGGCGCGTCGAGACCATGCCGAACCGCAAGCGCCCAGGCTCGGTCAGGCCGCTCGTCGCGGCCAGGAACCCGACGCCGAGGTGCAGGTTGCGGCGCACCGACAGTCGTCCGGACTGGTACGCGGCCATCCCTCCCCGAACGTCATCGACGAGCGACGTCCAGGTCGCTGCGTCGGCTGTCAGCGTCGCGTCCGGCTCGCCCTCGGCAGGCCCAAGGCGAGCGGTGCCGTTGTCGAGAACCACATCCCACGCGTCTTCTCCCACAACCGCCAGTCGAAGGCGAGGCCGTCGCTTCTCGGGATCGAAGACCGCACGGTCGTAACGGTCGACGAGCGTTTGCAATGCGAGTGGCGGTGACTCCACGGATCAGGTCCTTGGCCGACGGTCAGACACGGGATGATGCCTGCTCGAGTGGCAGCACCAGCCGCAGTCAAGCCGAAAGCTGCGACTAAGGTTCCGCAAGGCGTATAACCGCGCCCGGAGGTTCGATGAACGGCGACAGGGCGGAGACGAGATCGAGGATCGCGGTGAGGAGGAGGCGGGTGAATCGGTGGCTGGAATCGGACCTGATCGGGATCGCCGCCACCGCCTACACGTTCGCGGTGCTGGCGATCAGCCTGGCGGTCTTTCGTTTCGCGGGACCTCTTGCCGGTCTCGGCGTTGCGGTGGCGGTGTGGATCCCGATGGTCGTCTTCGCGATCCGCGAGCGAGGGAAGCCGCCCGCTCCCCTGGATGTCGGCGGGCGAGGCGAAGGACCGCGCCACCGCGTGCTCGTGGTGGCGAACCAGGGACTCGAGGACCCCGCCCTCTCTCGCGAGGTCTGCCGTCGGGGAGAGCATGCGACGACCGAGGTGCTGATCGTCGCGCCGGTGGTCGCCTCCTCGCGGCTGGGAGCCCTGAGCGACGACGTCGACCGAGCGCTTAGAGAGGCGAGGGCGCGCGTTCAGACAGCGGTCGCGATCCTGGGCGCCGCCGGGGTCCGGGCAAGCGGACGAGCGGATATCGCCGAGCCGATGGGCTCGTTGCTCGACGGCCTGCGAGAGTTTCCTCCCAACGAGGTCGTGATCCTGCCCGGTCGGGAGACGGGATGGGAGTCCGCGGGGGCGCTCGCCGAGCGGGTGCGGGAAGAGATCGGCTTACCGGTGACCGAGGTCGTGCCTTCCTCGAGCTGAGGGCCCGATCCGGGTGGGGTGGCGAGCTCCGCTCACGAATTGGGAGCTCCTAGATGTGCCTGACGACGAATTGGTGCAGCCGAGTGACGCGGCCAGTCGAGATCACCGGCCGGGCGCGTCGCCGATCGGCGGCGGGCGACAGTCCCCCCACGGGCACCCGTCGTCTGTCGAAGAAGGAGGAAGGCAATGGAAGTAGCCACCGGCTATCCAACGGTTTACGAGCGCCTGCAGGAGCGCATGGAAAACCTGGCAGAGCGGCGGAGTCGCCGCCAACGACCAGGACGCGGCCCTGTACGCGACCGCTGCCTATGCCGGGGTCAGGCTCGGCGAGCTGCGTGGCCTCAGGTGGTCGGACCTCGACTTCGCTGACCGGCTGCTCCACGTCGCCGCAGCTTCGTTCGTGGTCAGGTGAAGACCCCGAAGTCGGGAAAGGTGAGGTCGGTGCCGATGGTCGACCAGGTGATACCGCACCTGGACCAGCTCTCCCGACGCCCCTACTTCACGGAGCCTGATGACCTCGTGTTCGTCAACAGTCAGGGCGGTGCGGTCGAGGAGTCGGCCCTGCGGCGGCGGTTCTGGAGGGCCCTGGACGCGGCGGGTCTGGAGCGGGTCCGGCTCCACGATCTGCGCCACTCCTACGGCTCCCTGGCCGTTCGTGCCTACCGACTCGATGAGGTCCGCGCATACATGGGCCATGCCGACCTCGCGATGACGATGCGCGGTGCACGGCGGACGAATCCGCCACCGAGCCCGCCGACGAAAGCCGCTTCAACATGCGGGATTCGGGATGCCGGAGGCAGGACTCGAACCTGCGGCACGCGGATTATGATTCCGCGCCGTTGGTTGCGGGAGCCTTCGGCTGTTTCGCGTTTTACCCGCTAATCGGCGGTTTCGGGCGATTTGGCGGCGGTCGGCTTCTCGGTTGTTTGTGGGTATTGCCTTGCCCACCCCTTGCCCACCTGCGTGACGTGGGTCCATGGATGCGGCATGGCCCCCGCCCTTAGAGACAGCGCCGTGGAGCGAAGCCCTGCCTGGCGTGGCCAGCCACTGGTCGACGGTCGAACGGAGCGGCACCTCTGGCGCACCATGGTGGGCTCCGACGACCACGTCGTCAAGCCCACGTTGTAGTTGTTTGCGGCGAGCGGCTCGCGGCGAAGGACCGGCCGCAACGTCTCGGTGTAGCCCTCGATCGCGTGCTCGTGGGGGACCGGCTCTATCCAGGCCTTGCCGATCAGCTCCACGTGAGCGCGGTCGGGGATGCCGCGGTGGACGATGAAGCGCTCGAAGGTCCGCGACAGGACAGCGCGGACTGCCTCGACGCCCTCGGCGTCCGTGATCTCGCCAGCGATCGCGGAGCGGATCTCCGACAGTCGCCGCAACGTCTCGGTCTCGGCGTCTTGGAGCTCGCCCCAACTGTCTACTTCGCGCTTCTGATCGCGCAGGCGATCGGCTTGGGCGTTGGCGCCCTGCAGTTCGTCAGCGACCCGGGCAGCGAGGCGATCGTGACTCTCGGGCGCCAAGTTACCGGCGAGGTAGTCGCGGTCGATGCGATCATGCGCGTCGGCCAGCGTGGCGACTTCCCGCTCGGCATCGGTGAGGAGCGCGCGGACCTCGGCCAGCTTGGCATCGCGGGCGTCGGCGAGCTGGCGGCGAGTCGCCTCCACGTCCATGCCGACCTGGAGAAAGTAGCGGAACACGGCCTCGTCAATCTCGGCGCGGCGCAGCGGTCGCATCGAGCACGAGCCGGTATCCAGTCGGCGTCCGGCGCAGAGGTAGACCTCATACGGGGCCCGCAGACGGTTGGCGCCAGTGCGGGGGATCATCGCCTCCCCGCATTCGCCGCAGCGGAGCATTCCCTTGCGGAACAGGTGCAATCCGGCTGGGCTGCGACCGGTGACATGGGTGCGGGTTTTCGCGATCCGTAGCGCCTCCACCTGCTTGAACGTCCTCCTCGGAGACGATCCCCAGCGCCACGTACACGGGGTTGGTGAGGATCGCCCGGACCGTCGCCTGCTGCCACTTGCCGCCTCGGGCGGTGGGCACGCGATCGGCGCTCAGGCCACGGGCGATCGGGAGCTGCCCGCGACCGGCGAGGTACTCGGCGAAGATGCGGCGAACGATCGGAACCATGGATTCGACCGGGACCTGGTCGCCGCCCCGATAGGCGGTGCCGAAAGCGGGCGGGCCGCCGTGGTGCTTTCCAGCCTCGCGCCGACGCTTCATCCCGGCCTTGACGGCGAGGGATTTCCGCCGCGAATCCTCAGCGTTGCGCTCTCCCATCGCGAACGCCAGCAACGGGTTCGTGAACGTCGAATCATCCTGCACCGAGCGCAGCTCGACTCCGGCTTTGAGCGCCCAGAAGTAGATCTCGCCGAGGTGTCGAGCATCGCGTCCGTCACCGCGGGCGAGGCGGTCGGAGTGCTGCACGAGCAGACCGCACTTCTCGCGCTCCGCGTGCTCCATGGCGGCGCTGAGTCCCTGCCCACGATTCCCGCTCCATGCGGACGCCGCCTCGTCCTGGTACTCGCCGACGACGGTCCAGCCTTCCCGCGCCGCCATCGCCCGAGCGTCCTCGAACTGGGTCCGGATCGAACCGCGCTCATCCTGGGTCGACTTCGCCGCGTAGATGACTACCTTCACGCCGGCTTCTCCTCGTCGGTCGTCGGCACCCTATCGGCCGCCTCCGCCTTGTCGTGGACGGCGTCGAGGATGGCCTGAGTGTTGGACTCGGCGCCGGCGCCGCGGAGCGTCCAGGTCCTCGATGAGCTGCTCGTACTCGCTCGGGGAGGGGGTGATCAGGATCTCCACGGCTCGATTGGCGCCGAGGCCGGGCTGACCCGACTCCAGTCGCGACCGGGAACCTGCACAGCGACAAGACGGCGACGGCGAGTCAATCCTCGCCCTCCGCCGCGACCGTCAGGGGACCTGGTCGGATCTCGACTACTGGCTGCTCAGGATGTCGGTCGTCGAGCAGCCTCCGCCCGGCATCGGTGATCACCAGCCCGCCGGCTCTGCGATCGTCCACGAGCCCGTCGTCGACCATCAGGTTGACGAGCTGACCGGCTCGCGCCCGGGTCAGCTCGAGCGCCTCGGCGACCTCCTTGCGCCGAAGCTCGGGGCGCCGCTCAAGCAACGCGAGTATCTGCAGCTTGCGCTCCTCCGTGGGCAGGTACCCAGCGGTTCGAGGAGGATGGACCGTGACCTCACCCCTCTGCATCCGGTCCAGGGCGTTGAGACGCCGCTGGATGCGCCGGACCTCGGTCATCACCGGTCGAAGCTCGACGAGCCTCGCCTTGAGCTGGGCGCGTTCCGTCTCCAGCTGATCGACCTCGATGGGGTCCACAAAAATTTCCTCCGTGTGGGTGCTGGTATAATTCGTCGCGACCATGGAATCTTATCACACGTCGACCGCTCGTCCCGGCGCGCGCCCGGGTGGCGCAGGCACTGGCGCAGCCACCAGCCTGCATCTCGCCAGGCGTGGACGCGCTCCGAGCCCTGATCGGCGCCCCAACGGAGCTCGGCCCGGCTCACCGAGGCGGATCTCCTCGGCAGCCTCCACCGCGATCGCCCACCCCGAGGCCGATCCCTCGCAGGCTGCTGTCGCGATCCAACAGCGGCTGCCGTTCTCCCGGCCCCTGACACACGCCGAGCGGCTCGCCGTGGCGATCTCCGCGATCGCCCCGAGCCACTTCCTCACCATCGACTCCCGCCACCACGATCGCGACGCCTTTGTCGCGTCCTGGCGCCGCCTGGTCAAGCGCCTTGCCCGGCTCCGGGGGAGGTCGCGCAGGCCGCTGATCTACGTGGCTACGATCGCCAAGTCCAAGCGCCCAAACGGCGGCTATCACCTACACGCGCTTCTCTGGGAGTACCTGCACCTCCCGGTGCTGAGGAAGCACGTTCGCGCGTCCGGGCTCGGCCATCCAGACATCAGACACGTTCCGTCCCCTGGTGCCGACTACACCCAGGTTCTCCGCGTGACCGCCTACGTTCTCGGCCAGCACGAGCCAGTCTTTGGGAACCGCCACTCTGGCCGTCACTATCCACGGAGGCAGGGGGCGCGACGATATCTCCTCCCCCAGCGAGCGACGCTCAGGAACCATCACCCCAGTCTTTTGGCCGCGCTAGAGCGAGCGGAAAGCCTCACGGTGACTGATGATGTGCTGGTCCGAGCCGTCCCTAAGTTTAGTTAGTTAGTTGATGACGAGATTCTCGAGAAACGGAGCGTGCCGATATGGCAGATGAGAACGAGACAAACGATCCGTCCGTCGAGCAGGAGGCCATGAGAGTGGCGCTCAAGAGGACAAAGGGTTCGCAAGCTGTTGAGTTTGAGGAAGACGGCGAACACCTGCTTCTGTTCGATGGAACGGTGTGGACCCGCTATCGCCTGAGTCCAGAGGCACGGCAGTTTCTGAATGGCGAGTTCACGACCGACGATCTGGAGGAAGTGTGCCTTCCGCTCCTGGCACCCGGAGCGAAGTAGACCGGGACCCGGGGTGAGGAGACAGGAACGCTTTCCAGATCCAGGTGCGCACGCATGACACTGAGAGAGTTTCTTAAGCAGAAACCGGATCCCGACCTGCGGCTGATCCGCTCCACGTTTACGGGGCCGGTTCATCTGTCCGCGCCCGGTGACACGCGAGCCGTCCTATGTCGGCTCCAGCGCTCGTGGCCGATGATTTGGCGGCCACAGAATGCTCGTGGCGTGGCACTCTACGTTAAGTCTGGGAACCATATCCCCGTCTTGATTCGCAACAAGAAGATGTGCAAGCGCTGTCTCGCGGACTATGCGACGGGTGATTATCACGTTCGCCCGCAACGGGCCTGCACCGAGATCTCACAAGGGGAGATTGTGGAGCTTAAGAGTGGCTGGAGATGGCAGTGGGACGCGACTACGCAGAGCTTCCAGGAGCTCGGGAGCAGTGGAGACCTGTCCCTGACCCGCTAAAGCCTCAGTGGAAGAGCTGATCTCGATGCGGTGCGTCTTCCCACCGACGCCACGGCTCAGCGCCCTAAGTCCAGCGTGCACTCATTAGGTAGGCCGCAGCCCAGTTTCACACGCTTGTGAACCCTGCCACCACAGAAGGCCACCCTCCGCGTATCCATGGGCTTTCAGCCAAAAGAAGTCTGCACAACTCTGCATTTTCGCCACTGTATCTCCTAGCTCTCCCGCGACGACGTGGCCTTTTCTCCCGCGCGCGTACTAGGCGCACCACCGGCAGATCTACCTCTACTGAGGCTGCCATATCGCGAAATCGATGGTCAGGGTTCGTCGGAAACTCTGAAGAGCGCGTGAGATCCTCCTTGTGCGCTTACAGGGCTCTGAAACCATCTCGACGACCTCCGGGCTCCACACGAAGTCTGAAACCCTCAGATCGTCTCTCAGGGCTTCGGTCTGATTCCGGGCTTCCGTCACCCAACCTTCGGCGTGTTCTTCCAGCAAAGCCGCGGATCAAGCTCCTCGATCACCTCGGCGAGCTCTCGCTGCCTGCCATCCGGGGGCTGCAAACTGAAGTACCCACCCTCGGTTATCCGCAAAGAGGCAACCGAGCGACCCGCCTCACCATGGCGGATCGAATGGAGCTTCTCGGCGTGGAGGATCAGTCGAACCAGGTTGGGTTCACCCTCGACCGCAAACAGGACAAGCGAAGCCTCATCGCTGGTGGTCGACCTAAGCAGGAATCCCTGACCCGACTTACCGGGGGACCAGGGCTCCAGGGGGCTCAGAGTGGCTCCGATCGATTCAGGCGCCGAGACATCATCGAATTCGGGACCCAGTGACTTCGCACTACCTCTGCACCGGGTTTCGCAGACTGATCATCCGCCGGGATACCGTGATCATGCAGGTGCACTGATCGTGCATCGATATAGACGTTGACCGTGTGATCTGGGCTGGGAGTTGGTGTTCTCGCCGCAGTCGCTCCCGATCCCTTGCGCCGGTCTCTGCGAGTAGCGCCGCCTTGCCTTCGCGAGCTTCTCCGGGCCGATAGAAAGCCTTCGCCCAGGCCGATTCGGGTCTCGCGAGTCGGCACGCTCCCCACAGCCACAGCAAAGACCCGAGGCCGAATTCGACCATGCCGATGAACCCCGCGATCACCAGGATCGGCCGGCGCTTGAAGAGCGCGATCGTGATGACGGGGCCGAGCACCGCCACCACGACGGCGATCAGGATCGAGTCAAGGAGGGCGATCGCTAGCGCCGAGAGGAACTCGATTGCGAAGAGGCCGAAGAGCGCGACCTTGATTCGGTTCGTCGTTCCCCGCGGAGCTGCCGTTCTCAACCCGGCAGCCCTCGGCAGCTCGGTCTGAGCGTCAAGGCGCCTCAGGCGACCGCCTTTCGGAACTCCGCTCCGCTCAGCCGTGTGTTCGTCTCAAGGACGCTGCGGACGCTCATCGCATGCCAGCGCCCACCCTGCTTGCTCGGGATCCCGTCGGCATTGAGGCAGGCGGCGATCCGCGCATAGGACATGCCTCCGCGGCGCATCGCCTGCATGAAGTCGAGCACCACCTGCTCACCGGGGCTTTCGACGAGAAGACCGTCGACCGCGTCATAGCCGAACGGGACCGGCCCGTAGACCCGTCCCTGGTTACGCAGCTCATCCAGTGCCTCGGCGGTTCGCTGGGCGATCAGCTCGCGCTCGAGCTGGGCAAAGACAGCCGAGACGCCAGCCATCGCTCGTCCCTGGGGACTGGTCAGGTCGAGGCGGTCGATGATGCTGATCGAGGCCGACCGATCCTCTGGAGAATCGCTTCAGGAGCTCGAGGGTTTCGGCAGCATCCCTTCCCAGGCGATCCAACCGGACCACGGCGACGGCATCGCTGCGTGGTTCGCGTTGATCGAGGAGCGCGGCTACTTCGGATCCACCGGGCCTATCTGCGAGCCGACGGCTACCCGAGACACCAAGGTCCTCGATAACCGAGAGTAGGTTGGCATCCGCTGCCTCACACCAAGCCCGGATCCGCCCCCGCTGAGCATCGAGGCTCATCCCGTTCTCGCCCTGTTCCTGTGATGAGCAGCGTACGTACCCAATCACGTTTAGGCTGCTCACAGTGCATATTTTACCGGTGGGTTGTAAACGACTGTCCTCGCCGGTCGTCGGTCTCGCATCTGTGTTCCTGAAATCGGAGCCGGATCTACCCTCGAGCTCGAATCAGCCACGACGTACCGCACTCCACACATTCGATCCAGGTGCCGTAATGGGTGTACTCGATCAGCCGGAGGAGCATCGGATTCGCATGGTCGCATCCATCGGCACCGGATCGCACCGGACCCAGGTCGAAACTGCCCTTCTCCATTGGCGCTGACGTCGCAGTCGTTCCTGTGCGTTCGCCGGCCACCGTGAAATGGTTGCGGCAGCTCCCCCAGACGAAACCAAGCTTCGAGCCAAAGCTTGGTAAAGCTCGACCCTGTCGTCATCGGTCTGACCAGGGCGCTTGAACCGCGGTGGTACTCACGGGGTCGCGACAGCGGCTTGGCACCGGCGGCAAGGGGTCCCGACCACTACATCCTCATGGCGAATACCGAAGGTCTGCTGCGCTAAAGCCGGCTAAATCATCCTCGGCGTGACCCTGCTCGTTGGCTCGCGGATCACGCTCCCGTTAGAAGGGCGCTCCACCGCCACTGACCTCAAGTGTGACACCCGTGCCTACAATCCATCGCCGGTGGTCATCCTGCTCGCGCCCCACTTCCCGTGGTGACCGATCCTGGGTTATGCCGTCTACAGGCAATCCGAACTCTTCGCGAAGGCGGATTCGACTCCGGCGCGCCGCCGCAGTCGCCGTGCTTCTCGCGCTCGCCGCGGTGGCAATCGCCGTCGCCGAGCTCACGAACACCGACGGCGGCTCGCCGACGACGACCGACCCGTCCGCCGCCGCCTCAGCTCCGGACCCAGTTCGCCCCCGAGCCCGCGGACAATCCGCCGGGTTATCCCCTCAGGACCGTCCGGGCTCCAACCCAGAGCGTGCTCCCGGGCAACGTGCTGATCGCCGACAAGGCGAACAACCGGCTGCTGGAGATCGATCCGTACGGCCGCGTGGTCTGGCGCTTCCCGAGGCCGGGAGATCTGGCTCGGGGCCAGACGTTCCACGTCCCCGACGACGCCTTCTACTCCCCGAGCGGCCGCTCGATCGTCGCCACGCAGGAGGACGACTTCGCGATCAGCGCCATCGACGTCGCCAGCACCGGATCTCCTATCGCTACGGCGTCCCCGGCGTACCGGGATCGAGCGCGGACCACCTCTACAACCCGGACGACGCGCTGCTGCTCTCAGGCGGGCAGATCCTCACGGCGGACATCAAGAACTGCAGGCTGCTGGTGCTCCAGCCTCCCTCCCACTCGCCGGTCAGGCAGATCGGCTCCAGCGGGTCGGCTGCATCCACGACCCGCCGCGCAGTTCGGCGCTCCGAACGGCGCCTTTCCGGCCTCGAACGGCGACACGGTCGTCACCGAGATCACCGGCGACTGGGTCGACGTCCTATCGCCGTCGGGGCAACTGCTCCATGCGTCTTCACGCGCCCGGCTTCAGCTACCCCTCGGACACCAACCAGCTTCGGCCCGGGCGTGTTCCTGAGCGTCGACTACACTCCCCGGGGGCGATCGAGACCTTCAACACCAAGGGTCACCTGCTGTGGCGCTTCGCACCGAAGGGCGCGAACGCGCTCGATCACCCGTCGCTGGCGATCCCGCTGCCGAACGGCGACATCCTCGCCAACGACGACTACAACCACCGCGTGATCGTCGTCGACCCGAATACCAACCGGATCGTCTGGCAGTACGGGCATACCGGTCAACCCGGCACCAAGCCCGGCTATCTCAACATCCCCGACGGCGTCGACCTCGCGCCGCCGAACAGCCTGATCTCGGGATTCCCCAACGCGACCGCTCCCCGCTAGCCGATAGCTTCACCCCAGCTCACTGGGACCGCCACCGTGGACCAACCGCAGGGCGCCGGCTAGCTGACCTGCCCAAAGACATCGTGAACACCTGAGGGCATTCAGGCCGCGGCTCCGCGGAGCCGCGGCCTGGCGCCGAAAAGGCATCCGGGCCCATCCCGAGGCTTGGGGTTGCTCAACGACCTCAAGCAAGGAGGACCCGGATGACCACTCACCCTAGGGCGAAGCTCGGACTTGCCGCCCGCCATCAGCTCTGTTTGTCGATCGAGCGAGGCTCATCGATCAGGGAGACGGCGAGGCTGTTCAACGTCGCGCCGGCCACCGCCCACAAGCACTGGCACCGCTGGCGCGAATCCTCGGCCGCCGAGCGCCGCACGCTTCGCTGCCTGCACGATCGCTCAAGCCGCCCTCATCGCTCGCCCAATGAGCTTCCCGATGCCGACCAGGAGCGGATCTGCGAGGTCCGCCGCCAGACGGGTTGGGGGCCGCGGCTGATCGCCGGCGTCGTCGGCCACCCGCACTCGACCGTCCACCGCACCCTCGCCCGCTACGGCATCTCGCGGCCGCCGAGACCAAAGCGCGAGCAGGCTCGCCGCTACGAGTGGCCCTGCCCGGGCGATCTCCTGCACATGGACACCAAGCGCTACGCGCGCTTTCGTCGCCCCGGACACGCAAAGACGGGGAGTCGCTTCACCACCGGAGCGCAGATGCGCGAGCGGGTCGGCTATGAGTTCGCCCACTCGATCGTCGACGACCACACCCGGCTTGGCTACTCGGAGCTGCACGACGACGAGCGGGCGGAGACGGTCGCCGCCTTCACCCGCAGGGCGCTTGCCTTCTTCGCCGAGCTCGGGATCCGCCCGAAGCGGCTGATGACCGACAACGCCTTCGTCTACACGAAGTCGACCGAGCTGCGGGTGCTCCTCGCCGAGCACCGGATCCGCCACCTCACCACCCGCGCTCGCCGGCCGCAGACCAACGGCAAGGTCGAGCGCTTCCAGCAGACGATGGCCCGCGAGTGGGCTTACGGCCTCACCTACCGCTCATCCAACGACCGCGCCAAGGCGCTGCCACACTGGCTGCGCCACTACAACCAACAGCGACCCCACTCAGGAATCGGGGACCGGCCGCCGATCAGCCGTGTTCACGACGTGTCGGGTCAGGACAGCTAGCGGGCCGACTTGTGACGCTGAGCTCGGTGGTCCCCGGTCCCGGCGTGCTTGGAATCGTGAGCAGGCGCGGCGCGCGTGTTGCCTCGCCAGTGCTTGTCGCCCTTTCGACCTCGGCGCGGTTTCGGCTCAAACGCTTGGAGCGTGGAGGTTCCGGTGAGGTAGATCTTCTTGCCATCGGAGATCACCGGGTTGTACTCGCCCTGGTCGCTGTAGAAGACCTCCTGTCCCTTCTTCACGCCGTAGCCGAAGGTGCCGATGTTCGGACCGATCACCGAGACGTAGGCGGTGTTGTCGACGACGCTCGCTGAGCCGAGCACAATTCCGTGTAGGTAATGCTCCCAGCGCACTGCCCCGGTCCTTGCGTTCAGGGCATAGAAGTGCTTGTCCTCGGAACCGATGTAGACGGTTGGCGCGGTGTGAGGCGTGTCGGCTATGGCCGGCGACGAGTAGACCTCGGCCCCGGTGGAGTGGCTCCACGCGAGCTGACCCGTCTTCGCCAGATAGCTGTAGACCCGCCCGTCGAGACCCCCGAGGTAGACGCGCCCCCAGGCCACAGTCGGCGTTGAGTACGCTCCACCTCCGGTCAAGAACCCGCCGCCTTGCGTATGGGATTGCCATTTCACCTGGCCGTTACCAGAGTCAAGCGCCCACACCTCGCCAGCGTAGTTGTCGGCGTAGAGCGTTCCGCGGTGGTAGGCAAGCGCGCCCTTTACCGGCCCGCCCGTGTGCACTCGCCAGCGCAACTTGCCGGTCTTCTCATCGAGGGCGAAGATGTCACCGGACTCGCACCCGAAGATGACCTTTCCGTTGTGGACCAGCGGCGATGATTCGCTTCGGTCAGGCAGTGGGTGCCGCCAGATGACCCTTCCCTTCTTCCTCGCATCGATCGCGGTCGCCTGCGGCGGCTCGAGATTGACGGCGAAGAGCCTGCCGTCCGAGTAGGCGGGCGAGGAGGCATTGAGGGTCCCGATCTTGCGCTTCCACTTGAGCCGACCGTTCTTTGCCCGGATCGCGTAGAAGAGCGCATCCTTGTCCATCAAGTAGATCGTGCGGTGGACAACGATCGGCTGGAACTCGAGCAGACTGCCAGCCTGGAAGTTCCAAGCCGACCGCCCAAACGGCGGATTGAGGTGGGTTGCCGGCAAATAGCGAGTCCGGGCGGTGTCATAGCCGTACATCGGCCAGTCGAGCGTCTTTGCGGGCTTCTTGTTTGGCTTTTGCTTGTGAAAAGCAGCGTGCGGTTCAAGAACGTCGGCTGGCCGCTTGAGGGCCAGATAGGCGCCGACCGCGCCGCCGGCGACGATCAACGCACCCCCGCTGACGATCATGAGGCGTCGCCCGAGGCTGGCCGAACGCCAGATGTTCATTATGCGGGCCACCGGGAAGCTCCGTCATCGTACGGAACGGCCCCGAAGGACTCCGAGATTCGGCCGGGTCGCCTCGCAGGAGCATTGCGAGGAACGCGCGGGGCGCTCGCCACGACGAGGTCTCTCGCCGTTTCCTCGGGGTTATCTTGTCGCGCCCATGAGTCAACGCTGGCCCTATGCGCTGATCGCGATCACCGCGGTCGCCGCGATGGTGCGTTTCGCCACTCTGGGCCTCCAGAGCTACGACCACGACGAGGCGGTCACCGCGGCTCGCGTTCTTCATCCAAGTCTCTTCGACACACTCTCGTTCGTCGCTCGCGGGGAGCGCAGCCCGCCCCTCTACTACCTCCTCGCTTGGCTGTGGTCGAGGGTCTTCGGGACGGGCGAAGTCGGCCTCCGTTCCCTTTCGGCGCTCATCGGCACGGTGACGGTCCCCGTTGCCTATTACGCTGCGGCCGAGCTTGTCGACCGTCGGCGCATTGCGCTGCTGGCGGCCGGATTTGTCACTCTCAACCCCCACCTGGTCTGGTATTCGCAGGAGGCGCGCTCCTATGCCCTGATGGTCCTCTTTGCTGCCGCGGGATTTTTGTACTTCGCGCGGTCGCTAGATCGCCCGTCGCCCCGCCCCTTGGTGCTGTGGGCCGTTACTTCGGGGCTCGCGCTGTGCTCTCACTACTTCTCCGTCTTCCTGGTCATACCGCAAGCGGTTTGGCTGTTGGCCCGGAGTCGGTGGCGCCGTCAGGCAGCGTTTGCGATCGGGGCGGTTGTGATTGTCGGGCTCGCTTTGATCCCGCTGGTCGTGTCGCAGGAGGGGAGCGGTCGACGCAACGTGTTTACCCAGACTCCGCTCGCCTCACGAATCGGTGACATGAGCCTCGGCTTCGTCGCAAGTCAGGAGCCCGCGCCGTTCGCGGGCAGCTCATCCGTTGACGTGCTGCAATTGGCGGCGTCGGTCGGCGGCGCTTTACTTTTGATCACCTCGGTCACGCTGGTGGCGGTACGGGGCTCGCCAAAGGAGCGGCGGGGAGCGACGGTCGGCGCCGTGATCGGCGGGGCCGGTATCGCACCGCCGTTGCTGTTGGCCCTTGCGGGAGCCGACTTCATCAACCCGAGGAACTTGATCGGCGCCCTAGTCCCGCTCTTAATCCTGGTGGCCATCGGCTTTGGTCTGCGCCGGGGCGGCTGGCTCGCGAGCCTCGGCGGCGTTGCGACCTGTGCGCTGTTTGCTGGCGTCCTCGCCGCGGTAAGCGTCAGCGCCCAGATGCAGCGACCCGACTGGCGAGGCGCCGCTCAGACCATCAAGGCATCAGGCCCCGCCAGAGTTTTCGTCGCTCCTCATAACGGCGATGATCCGCTGGCCTACTACCTCGATGCTTCAAAGCCGCGCCCGCGCGGGCCGAAGCGCATCCGCACCTCACAAATCGACGTCCTCAGCACCAACTACAAAGTCAAGCCTCCGCCCGGGCCGTTCAAACTCTCCAAGGAGCAAGGGCTGGCCCCGCTGTTCATCCTCTGGCGCTACGTCGCACCTCGACCCCAAGCGGTTCGTCTGGGTGATCTCTCGGGTCGCAAGGTGCTCAGCGAGCGCTCGGCGGTCCTGATTGGCGGCCCGTGAGGGCGTCGGAGCGTTTCTTGCAGATCCGTCTCAACGCACCATGCAGCTTGCACCAGCGCAGTGGCGCATCACACGCAACCGGTTGCCTAGCTGTAATCCCTGAGCCCGTTGTTTCATCCGGGCCCCCTTGAAGGCTGGGGGTGTCTACGCCACCCAGCCTCAAGGAGGTATCCGGATGAAGTTGCACGCTAACGCCGCCCTCGCCCTGAACAAGCGGCGACTCCTCGTCCACCGCGTCGTTGAAGAGGATTGGTCGCTGACGAAGGCGGCCGAGGCCGCCGAAGTCAGCGAGCCGACCACTCGCAAGTGGGTCGCCCGTTACCTGGCCGAGGGCGAGGCGGGGCTTTTGGATCGTCCCTCGGCGGCCCATCAGGTCCACAACCGCACCCCCGAGGACCGGGTCCAGGTGATCTGCTCGCTGAGGCGGCTGCGGATGACCGGTGCCGAAATCGCCGAGGTGCTCGAGATGCCAGAGACGACCGTCTCCGGGATCCTCACCCGCTCCGGGCTCGGCCGACTGGGTCGGCTGGGGATGGAGCCGCCGCGCCGCTACGAGCGCTCACGCCCCGGTGAGCTCCTCCACATCGACGTCAAGAAGCTCGGCCGGATCGAAGGCGGCGCCGGCCACCGGGTGTTCGGCAGGCCTCGCTACATCCGCCGCCGCACCGATCAGGCGGGCGTTAGGCGAAACACCATCGGCTGGGAGGCCGTGCACGTCTGCGTCGACGACGCGACCCGGCTCGCCTACGTCGAGGTGCTCAAAGACGAGCGGGCCACCACGGCGATCGGCTTCCTAAAGCGAGCGTGCCGGTGGCAGTCGTGGCGCTGACATCGGCCACGTGCTGCTGGTGCGCCGCCACGGCGTCGTGCCGCCGTATCCCGCCCGCGCCCCCAAGGGCGCCACCCGTGGGCGCGCCGGGGAGGGCTCCTGATGGCGGGCGCAGCGGCGCCGCCTCCCGACGAGCGCGAGTGGCAGGGCGAGTACGTCCGCTACGACCTGGTCAAGGAGTTCGTCGTCGCCCTAGATGATTGATTCCAAATTGCCGCCGACCTGCGAGGAGGCAAGACGAAGGGCGCCGAAGGAAGGCGTTGCTAACGCAACGTCGACCCGGAGGTCAAGATGCACGCCCACCTCGACGCCCTTCTCACGGCAATTTATGTCCTCACCGACGATTTCCTGCCTCCCCGCCAAGGTGCCGGCCGGCCACCGAGGATCAGCGATGCCGAGCTGATCACCTTGGCGATCGCCCAGGTCTTCCTGGGCTTGCCCAACGACCGTCGGTTCCTCGCCATCGCCGCCTACCGGCTCGGCCACCTGTTCCCCTACTTGCCCAAGCAGCCCGGCTACAACAAGCGCCTGCGAAGGCTCGTCCCCGAGATCCAGCGGACGATCAACTACCTCGCCTTCTGCTCGCCGGGCTTCTGCGATGGGCTGCGCCTGCTCGACTCGACCCCGGTTCCCTGCGCCGCATCGCGGCAAACGGTCCGCCGATCGGAGTTTGCCGGGATCGCCGCCTACGGCTACTGCCGCAGCCACTCCCGTTATTTCTGGGGCTTCCGCCTCTACCTGCTCTGCGCCGCCGACGGGACTCCGATCGCCTTCGAGCTCGCCCCCGCAAACGCCCCGAGCGAGAGGTCGCCAAGGAGATGCTCGAGCGGGTCCCCCTCGCCGGCCACATCGTCATCGCTGACAAGGGCTTTGCCGGCGCCGACTTCGAGGCATGGATCGCCGGCCGCGGAGCCGAGTTCCTGCGCCCCGACCGCAACGACGAGCCTCCCCGCCACGGCTCGCTCGGGCCGATCCGCCAGTGGATCGAGTCGGTCTTTTGGACCTGCAAGGGCCAGCTCGGGCTCGAGCGCCACGGGGCACGGACCCTCCCCGGTCTCTGCGCTCGCGTCGGCCTTCGCCTGCTCGCTCTCGCGGCCGGGCTTTGGCACAACGCCGCGATCGGCCAACCCGGTCGCTCCTTCGCCGCCTACACCGGTTGATTTGGAATCAACCATCTAGTCGGGATCACGGCCCTGACCGTCCTCCTCGCGATTCTCTTCTCCTCGCCCGACGACCCGCCGTCGACGATCCAGCAGTGGTCACGGACCGATCCCGGTGACTTCGTGGCAACGGCGGTCACCGAGCTCAACGGCACCAGCGAGGTGGCGACCTACGGCCCCCCGTACAACAACACCCCCGGCGCGGGACAGAAGGTGCTCGGCGTCAACACGCAGACCTGGCCCGGCGTCCATTACCGGATCGATACCGCACGTGACTTCGTGCTCGATCCCCTACGCAGCATTCCCGGGAATGCCCCGCTGCAGCGTGCGCTGAGCGCATACTCGGCGGCGTCCAAGGCGCAGCAGAAGCGCTGGACCGACGCCTACACCGCCGGGCTCAAGCGGGCGCACTTCCCGGATGGGCTTCCGAAGCTGTCCCCCGGCAACTACGGTCCCCTGGCGCCGATGATGAGCTCCCTCGCCGGATTGGCCGAGAGCGGCGGGCTCGACGGCGCCCTGCTCACCTCGAGCCAGTTCTACCAGACCAATTACACAAAGCCACTGCTGTTCCTGTCGGGCGGCGACCTATTCCGAGTCCCGCGCCGACGCCCAGCACCTGCTCGGCGACCAGTGGGGGATGCTGAACGAGACCGGCAGCTACCTGTCCTGACCCGACACGTCGTGAACACGGCTGATCGGCGGCCGGTCCCCGATTCCTGAGTGGGGTCGCTGTTGGTTGTAGTGGCGCAGCCAGTGTGGCAGCGCCTTGGCGCGGTCGTTGGATGAGCGGTAGGTGAGGCCGTAAGCCCACTCGCGGGCCATCGTCTGCTGGAAGCGCTCGACCTTGCCGTTGGTCTGCGGCCGGCGAGGCGCGGGTGGTGATGTGGCGGATCCGGTGCTCGGCGAGGAGCAGCTCCCGCAGCGCGGTCGACTTCGTGTAGACGAAGGCGTTGTCGGTCATCAGCCGCTTCGGGCGGATCCCGAGCTCGGCGAAGAAGGCCAGCGCCCTGCGGGTGAAGGCGGCGACCGTCTCCGCCCGCTCGTCGGCGTGCAGCTCCGAGTAGGCCAGGCCGGGTGTGGTCGTCGACGATCGAGTGGGCGAACTCATAGCCGACCCGCTCGCGCATCTGCGCTCCGGTGGTGAAGCGACTCGCCGGTGACTTTGCGTGTCCGGGGCGACGAAAGCGCGCGTAGCGCTTGGTGTCCATGTGCAGGAGATCGCCCGGGCAGGGCCACTCGTAGCGGCGAGCCTGCTCGCGCTTTGGCCTCGGCGGCCGCGAGATGCCGTGGCGGGCGAGGGTGCGGTGGACGGTCGAGTGCGGGTGGCCGACGACGCCGGCGATCAGCCGCGGCCCCCAGCCGGTGTGGCGGCGGACCTCGCAGATCCGCTCCTGGTCGGCGTCGGCGAAGCTCATTGGGCGAGCGATGAGGGCGGCTTGAGCGATCGTGCAGGCAGCGAAGCGTGCGGCGCTCGGCGGCCGAGGATTCGCGCCAGCGGTGCCAGCACTTGTGGGCGGTGGCCGGCGAGACGTTGAAGCAGCCGCGCCGCTCCCTGATCGAGAGCCCGCTCGATCGACAGACAGAGCTGATGGCGGGCGGCAAGTCCGAGCTTCGCCCTAGGGTGAGTGGTCATCCGGGTCCTCCTTGCTTGAGGTCGTTGAGCAACCCCAAGCCTCGGGATGGGCCCGGATGCCTTTTCGGCGCCAGGCCGCGGCTCCGCGGAGCCGCGGCCTGAATGCCCTCAGGTGTTCACGATGTCTTTGGGCAGGTCAGCTACCCGGGGCAGGTGTGGCTATGGCTCTACACGTTCTGGTACCAGATCTCCCCCTTCAACACCTCCGAGAACGCGGACGCCGAGATCTGGGTGATCATGGCCGTCCTCAGCCTGGCTTTCATCTGCATTCCCTTCATCCCTGGCCTCCGCAGCCTGCCCCGGTACCTCGGCGTGCATCGGCTGATCTGGCGCGAGCACTACCGGCGGGTGGAGGCAGGCCGCTAGTCATCGATGGCTGCCCGAGCGAAGTTCACGGTCGAGGAGGCGCGCCAGATCGGCGAGCAGATCGGCATCGACTGGTCCTCGGCGCCGTTCGACGTCGAGCAGTTCCGGGCCGGCCTCGACGTCGAGCTCGAACACGGTGCCCAGGACCCACGGACCGACGTCACCGGCGATGACCCCACGACGACCGGCAAGATCGCCCTGGCGCATCTGAACGAGTTTCCCGACTACTACACGCGCCTCGAGGCGATGGAGGAACAGGCGAAGCGAGACCGCGGATCGCCTAACGGCGCGCGGCGCCTCGAGCACGCGTCGCTTCACGCGAAAGCCGCAAGAGCGCAACTATGTGGGGCGGTTGCCTTCTCCCGCCTCCTCGGGACATCGCGTGGGGGTACCCAAGCGCGAGGGCGACCGAAGCCGCCCTCGCATCCAGCGATCGGGTCGCGTCGCTCGCCTACAACTTGGAGTGCGAGCCGCGGCGATCGATTTTGGTTGCGACCCAACCGCCGTTCTGGTGCCTCGCGTGGACCTCAACCTTGAGGCCCGGCTTCAGCGCCGAGAACCCTTTGATGTGGTCGTACCTGGTCTGCTTGGTGACCCGGAAATCCACCTTGCCCTTCGAACGTGTATTGACGATGACCTTCTTGGGGTGGTGCTGGGTCGAGACCACCTTGCCGCGGAGGTCGTGCCGGTGGCTGTCTTTGGACGCCGTTGCTACGGGCGCCGCGATGGCCGCCATGCTGAGCAGAGCGGCCAATACAAACGCCAACCTGCTCCTGAACATGCCTCTCATCGTGCACTCCTTTCTGGAGACATTAGATGTAGATCCAGTGTGGTCGGAGGCCTTCAAGCCCCACCCCTCGGGAAGGCAAAGATTTGGACAAAGAAATGAGGCACCAACCGCACGGCCGCACGGCGCTGCGGCGTTTTTCGCGGGCGCAGTCGAAGAGTGAGCCGGGAACGGCCCCCTAAAAAGCCCCGGTTGCTGGTTTGCCCCTGATCCAAGCCAGCGCGAGCGCCGCGACCAGCATCGCCACCGCCGGAAACAGAAACGCAGCGGTCGGCGAGACCAGCGTGTAGAGCAGCCCAGCGAGGCCGCTGGCGATGAGGTTGCCGAAGCTCTGGATCCCGGCAAGCGCCCCGAAGGCCGAGCCACGAACGTCCTGCACGGCGAGCGTAGCGACCGCCGAGTGTCAGCCGTCTCGACCACGCCGATCCCGACTCCGGCGACGATGAAGCAGGCGGCGAGCAGGACGATACTCGCGCCCGTCAAGGCAAAGCCGATGTACGCGACGCCGAACGCGGCGACACCGGAAATGAGAACCGCGAGCGGCGTTCGCCGATCGGCGATCCGGCCGGCCGGGACGCTGGTCAGGGTCGCAGCGATGTTGTAGAGGAGGTAGAGGGCGATCGCGATTTGCGCCGCGGAGTCGGTAGAGTGGCCCGGTTCTAACAGGTCGGTGGCCCGCAGGATCAGCAGCGTCGCGGCGATGTTGCCGACCTCAAAGACGCTGATCGCCCCCAGCAGTTGGCCGAGCGTCCCGCGGAAGACCGGCCTGATCTTGATCCGGGTCGGCTGGCGCTCGTGCTGCTTCGGTCGCGCGGTGTGGCCGATCGCATAGACGATTGCGACCACCGCGAGCACACCAGGGATCACCGAAAGCAGGATCGCCGTACGCACGCGAACCAGGCCCACCAGTGCGAGGGCGAGCAGCGGTCCGACGATCGCGCCGAGGTTGTCCATCGCCCGCTCGAATCCGTAGGCGCGGCCGTAGGCGACGGCGGGCACCGCGTCGGCTAGCAGGGCGTTGCGGGCCGGCACCCGTAGGCCGCGGCTTGCCCATGCGCTCCGGCGCGAAGCACCCCACCTGCCAGGCAGCCGCAGCGGCCCCAACGAGGGCGGAAAGAACCGCTGTGCTCGCATAGCCCCCTACCGCAACCCTCCGCCGGCGATGGGGATCGTCGGCCAGCGCCCCACCGCCGAAACGAGCCACGCCGGCCAGCCCGTCGGAGACCCCCTCGATCAGTCCGAGCACGCTCGCCGGGGCGCCCAGCGTCCGAGGTTAAGAACGTCGGCAGCAGCGAGGTCGGGATCTCGTGGCAGATCGACGACTATCTCCAGACCATCCGGCCCCGCCGACCTAGATCACTGATTCCTAATCGCCGCGAGCGGCGAGTGGCTGGGTAGGGCAGGCAAAAAGGCCGTCGAAGGTCGGCGTGTTCCAGCAACGTCCGACCACACGGAGGTGGTGCCACGTGCCCACCGACCTCGACGACCTTCTGATCGCACTTTACGTGCTCGCCGACGAATTCCTGCCCCGGAGAGATCCATCCCGGCCGGGGCGAAAGCCCCGCATCTCCGACGCCGAGGTGATCTGCCTCGCCGTCGCCCAGGTCCTGCTCGACTGCCCCAAGGAGCGGCGCTTCCTGCGCTTCTGCCGAGCGCCGGCTCGGCCACCTGTTCCCCTACGTCCCCGGCCAGTCCGGCTACAACAAGCGGGTGCGGGAGCTGGCGCCGCGAGATCGTCGCCTTGCTCGGCCACCTGGCGCGGATCTCGCCCTCCTGGTGCGACAACCTGCGCCTGATCGACGCCACCCCGGTCCCCTGCGGGGCAGTCGCGCCAGACCGTGAGAGCGATCGGAGTTCGCCGGGCACGCCGCCTACGGCTACTGCGCCGCGCACTCGCGCCACTTCTGGGGCTTCAAGCTCTACCTGCTGGCCGCCCCCGACGGGATGCCGATCGCCTTCGAGCTCGCCCCCGCCAACGTCCCCGAGCGCGAGGTCGTCGCCGGCTGCTCGAGGGAGTCGACCTCGAGGGCTACACGGTGATCGGCGACAAGGGGCTCTCGGGCAGCCGAGATCGAGGAGCTCGTCGCCTGGCTCGGCGGTGCCTTCCTGCGCCCCGACCGCAAGCGACGAGGCGCCCCGCTTCGGCAACCTCGGCGGCGTGCGCCAGTGGATCGAGGCGATCTTCGACCAGCTGAAGGACCAGCTCTCCCTGGAGCGCCACGGCGCCCACACGATGCCCGGGCCTGCGGGCCAGGGTCGCCCAGCGGCTGCTGGCGCTCGGGTGCCTGCGTCTGGCACAACTGGCGGCTCTGGGAGGCGGGCGAGCTCGAGGGCCCGATCCGCAGCCTGGTCGCCTACGACCATTGAGGTCGAGGTGAATGGGAATCAGTGATCTAGTGTCGTAGCCTCCAGCGACCTTCTTCACCAGGTGCCTGATCGCGGTGTTGTCGGGATGGATCAGGCCCGTGAACCGGATCACGCCCGCCTCACGGGCGCGGAGGACGAGCGCGCTTAGCAGCGCCGTTCCGAGGCCGATCCGCATCCATCGATCGCCGACGCCGATTGCGAACTCCGCCGTTTCGGGGTGATCGGCGCTGCGGACATAGCGGGCGGTGCCGAAGCTTTGGCCGCTTTCGGGATCGACCGCAATCAGCGCCTCGTGGCGAACGTGATCGATCGCGGTCAAGTAGTCAAGCTGGCGGTCCGAAAGCCTCGGCTGGGGAGCGAGGAAGCGCAGGAAGATCGACTTCGCGCTGGCGCTCCGAAAGCCCTCGTGGAGTCGTTCGCGGTCGCCTGGCCCGATCGATCGAATCAACGCCCTGGTCCCGTCTCGCAGCCCGACTATCTGGCCCCCGTTGCTCATGGACTTCGCGTCACCGTAGGGCGTCCGATCGGCACGATCTCCACGTTCTGTTCAGAAATCGCCGCTCACCTGGCCCCTCAGCCACGGGTTCCAGCGTAACGCGCTGACCCAGGCGCTCGAGCTGGCCAACCAGGTGCTTGGCTAGACGCTCGGGCCGCTCGCGGTTGAGGAAATAGTCGCCGCCGAGATCCTCGTCGGGCTTCTCATCCCAGAGGATGTAGTAGGCGCTGACGAGAATCGAGTGGGCGACGGCGACGATCGCCTTTTGGTGACCGCGGCGGCGCTTGATCGGCGTGTATTGGGCGTTCAGGTAGGTGTCGCGGGTGCGCCCGGCTGCGGAATTGGCAGCCTCGACGAGCGCCGTGCGAAGCCAGCCGGCTCGCTTGCTTAGCCGCCTCCGGTCGAGGGCCCACCGAGCAGCAGGACGTCCACCAGCAGCAGCAGTCCGATGACGGCGACGATCACGCCGAACGCGTGGGCGAGCGTCGCGGGGCGAACTCTTAACCCGATCCGGCTTCCGGCGAGCGCCCCCACGGCGGCAGTTGCGGCGAGCAGCATCGTGAGTGGCCAGTCCGGCTCCGCGCCCTCGACAAGATGGCTGGCCAGGGCCGCGATGCCCGTGAAGGTGATGATCGCGAGCGACGTCGCGATCGCGCGACGCATCGGCAGATCGAGCAGCATCGTCAGTGCCGGGACGATCACGAAGCCGCCCCCGACTCCGAAGAAGCCCGTCAGCGCGCCGACGCCCAGCCCGCTGGCGCCGACGGCGGGCACCCGTGGCCGAGGACAGCCGCCGTCCTGCTCGACGGCCGGGAGCGCCTTGCCTCCGCGTGCGTACGTGGCTGCGGCGGCGACCAGCATCAGCGGGACGAACGCGAGCACCAGCGTTCGGGCCCCTACCTGCGTGTTCGCCAGCGTTCCGAGGTAGGCCCCGGCCGCGGCGGGGACCGCGAACGCGAACGCGACCCGCCAGCACAGGTTCCCCTCCTTCGCATGAGCGAACGCCCCGACGGAGGCGCCGATGGCCACGACTATCAAGGAGGCGGTCGTGGCCGGCGTCGCTCCCTGGTCGAGGAGGTAGACGAGCACCGGAAGGGCGAGGATCGCTCCGCCACCCCCAACCGCCCCCACGACGCCGCCGATCACCAGCCCGAGCGCCGCCGCGAGCACGAGATCCATGACTACCTACCTAGCGATTGTTGGCGCCGAGTCTCTGGCTTGCCGCCAAGAGGAGTGTTCGGCACAAGCGCGAAGGCCGGGTATGCGATCTCAATGACGATGGAGCTGCCAGCTGATCCGCGACTGGCACTGCACTGAGGTCTACTCGTCGGCGTCGTCGAAGTGCTGGACGAACATGTCCGAGCCGGGAAAGACCTCGGACTCGTGACCGTCATCCCAGCGCACGAGATATGGCGGCGCCCCCTCCTCGCCCAGCACCTTGAGGATCTCGCCGTCTCGTTGCGGCTCGCCCTGATGGTGGCCCCGAACCACCAGGCGATCCCCCGGCTTGGCGTGAAGAGTTGGGTGCTCATCGGAAGCCATATCCGTCCTTTCGTCTTCGCTCTGCCGTGGTTTGAGTCAGGCAGTCTCCTGGCGGAAACGCTCGACCGTCTCCTCATACGGTTGCTCGTAGACCGCATGGACGTCCCAGTTGATGATGTCCATGTAGGGCTGCATCAGCTCCGTCAACTCGCGCGGGTCGTCGGTCTCGACCAAAAGGAAACCGGCGCCGCCGCCCGCGAGGCTGTACCAGCCGCGGATCTTCTCGGGGTGGTTAAGGCCAGCGTCGTGGGAGGACACGATTCGCTTGCGGACGTCATCGACGTCGACCCCTCGCTGCCACTTAAAGCGGCAATACCAAAGCATGAATTTCTCCTTCCTCGAACCTGCCTCCTCCCCGCTCGCGGGCAGGACCCGAGAGGCACCTTACCCGCAGTCCTGGGCTCGACGAGCGTCCGCTGGTCGACGCACACCCGGCGCTCCACCAGCTACCGCGCTACGCCGGCGTCTCGGGCATCAGTCGCTGCCGACGACCTCCACATCGGAGCCGTGTGGGTCGCCACCCGCTCCCTCGATCTCGCGGCGCGCTCGATCGACCGCCTCGAATTCGTTCTCGGCCTGCACCCTCAGGTGGTGGTGGCGGCGCCGAGCGTCAACCGGCGTAGGACCGCCCCGGGCCCTGTAGATGCCGCGCCGAAACAGCTCGACGATCACATAGGGCGCCAGTGCGCCTTGCCACGTCAGTCGGTAGCTGTGAACGCTCATCCGCCGTACCCGTGGGCGCAGGCTATCGGGGCCAGGACCGGGAAATGAGGAGGCGGCGGCAAGTTCGTACGCGATGGCGCGCAATCGGCCGTCGACTTGGCACCTCCGTAGCACGCCTCCCTCGGACGGGGGAGGGTCCAGGGCACAGCGCTGTAGCGCCTGATGACCGCCGGGTGGCAGATGGCGCGGGTCGACTAAAGATCGACTTTGAGTAACCGAACGCAAGAGGCCCCGGCCGACGCGATCCGACCGGGGGAGAGAGACGACGCAGACCAAGGCAGAGCCAACAGGTACCGCCGTGAGGGCCCTCTTCCAAGGGCGCTGCCACCCATGGATCGGTTTGGCAGCGATCCGAAAGGGATACGACTCTCGGCGGACCTGCGCCGCGAACAGACGGGCTACATTCGCGGCCGCGGGTCACGTCCCATAGCGTGGTGTAGGACCGGGTCGGACGGAACTTCGTCGCCGACGTAGTTCCGGCCACCGCGGCGCCCGATGATCGTCGGTCTATTCCACGGATCGACGAGAGGAGCACCACGATGGCCGAGAACAAGAGAATGACGGCAGAGGAGGTCGTCAGCTACCTGCAAGAGGGCGACGGAGCCGACTTCGTGCGCGAGTCGCTTCGCTGGATGGTCGGCGAGCTGATGGAGGCCGAGGTCTCAGGGCTGATCGGCGCCGAGCACGGCGAGCGCACCGCCGACCGCGCCACCCACCGAAACGGCTACCGCCCGCGGCGCTGGGACACCCGCGCCGGCGAGCTCGAGCTGCAGATCCCGAAGCTGAGGCGAGGCAGCTACTTCCCGAGCTTCCTCGAGCCGCGCAAGCGATCCGAGCAGGCGCTCCTTAACGTCGTCCAGCAGGCCTACGTCTGCGGCGTCTCGACCCGCAAGGTCGACCAGCTGGTCGAGTCGCTCGGGCTGCGGATCTCGCGCTCGGAGGTCTCACGGATCTCGAAGGGACTCGATGAGCAGGTCACCGCCTTCCGCACCCGGCCGCTCGAGGGCCGCTATCCCTACCTGTGGCTCGACGCCAAGGTCGAGAAGGTCCGCGACGGCGGCCGGGTGCGCCGCAAGGCGCTCGTGATCGCCCACGCGGTCCATGAGACGGGCCGGCGAGAGGTGCTGGCACTCGACGTCGGCGAGGCCGAGACCGAGGCGTTTTGGCGCCAGTTCCTGCGCGACCTGGTCAAGCGCGGCCTGGTCGGAGTCCAGCTCGCGGTCTCCGACGCCCACCCGGGCTTAAAGGCGGCGATCGCCCAGGTGCTGGGCTGTCCGTGGCAGCGCTGCACGGTCCACTTCCTCCGCGACTGCCTCGGCCATTGCCGCCGCGACGAGCACGGGATGGTGGCGGCGCTGATCAGGCCGATCTTCAACCAGCCGACCCGCGAGGAGGCCCGCGACCGCCTCTCGGAGGCGGTGGCGGCGCTCGAGGGCCGACTCGACAAGGTTGCGGCGATGCTCGAGGAGGCCGAGGAGGACATCCTCGCCTTCTATGCCTTCCCCGCCGCCCACCGCAGGAAGCTGCGCTCGACCAACCCGCTCGAACGCCTGAACCGCGAGATCGGTCGCCGCACCGACGTCGTCGGGATCTTCCCCGACGATCGCTCGCTCGTCCGCCTCGCCTCGATGCTGGCGATCGAGCAGAACGACGAGTGGTTGGTCGGGCGGCGCTACCTGAGCAACGAGTCGATCGCCCTCGTCCTCGAGGACGAGGGCGATCGCATCGAAGCTCCGAAGGAGGTGAAAGAGCTCCAGGCGGTCTGAGCAGCCGAACGTCTCACCGAGGATCGTGGGTGCCGACTCTTACACCACGTCCTGGGACTTGACTCGGCCGCGCGCGCCAAAGCAGCCGCAGCTCGTCAGACTTTGGCCGCTTTGCGGCTGCGCGAAGGCTCTGCGCCCGTCGCACCAGAACGCCTCACCGGATGTCGTTTGCGTCGTACACGCTCACGCCTGAGCTCCTTCATCACGGCCGACATCAAGCGGCGAGGCATGTGCGTCTCCTCGGTTCCACGGTTCGCGCCCGACCCATCTTACGCAAGCGCTTCGATTCGCTGGATCTCCGCGAGCAGCGCCCGAAAGCCCTCGCGGCAGCCGCGGCGGTAATCGTCTTCTTCGAGGTAACGGCCTGGCGCGAGTGAGTCGAGCGCGTAGCGACGAAGGTCCTCGACCGCCTGGTCAAGGTCGCCGAGGAGGCGAGGTTGGCAGCGCTCGAGCAGGGACCCATGAGGGTCTGTTCACGCGATCAGGCAGGGCGGCTCGTCCCGACCTCCAAGTGACCCCCCTGAGCTCGCGTCCAACCCCACCTTGAAAATCGGAGGATCGAGGGACTGAAGCTTCGATCTGAATAGGGCGGTAGACCCCGCCTCGGAACAGCGCGACCTAATCACCCGGGCGATTTGCGCTCCCTCCCGCTCTCATTCTGCATCCCGTGAGGCTTGTCTTCTGCGCTTACGAGACGCACCGAGGCGTTCCTAGACGGATCGGTAGCGCGCGAGGAACTCCCCGGTGGTGATGACGAGCTCATTGCCCGCCCCGTCGACGTTCGCCCGCGACATCGCCTACTCCGTCAGCCCCGCGGCTTCGAGGGCCTCCTGCCACCCGAGGAAGCCGTGGGCGCGGACGATCTTTCCGCCCCGAACCAAGAAATGGATCGCGAACTCCTGGTCGAGTTCGACCTGGCTTGCGCCTCCCCGCAGTCGGGCCCGTCTCAACCACATCGCCCCATCGCCCAGATCACGAACCTCGCTTTCCTCGACGCGAAACAGATCCCAGGCCTCCCAGTTCGAGGCGAAGCCGTCGGAGACATCCTCGCGTCCGCGGTAAACGGCGCGCTCGACGGCGGCCGGGCGGCCGGGCGCCCATTCGATCTCGGCATCGAAGCTCTCGCTCAGGCCAGCGAGGTCCCTGCGGTTGAAGGCGTCGATGGCAGCCCGAACCAACTCGACGTTCTCCCGCGACATCGCTAATGCCTAAGTCCGGCGGCTTCGAGGGCTTCCTCCCTGTTCCGGAAGGCCTGTTCCCTCACACACCGCCCGTTCTTGATCGTGAAGAGGAAGGCGAACTGGTCACGGTCCTCCATCGTAATCTGGCTCGTCGGGCCGGTTCCGGTGACCTGGGCAACCGCGACCACCTGGTCCCCGGCGTCGATCAGTTCCACCGGCACGACGTCGTAGCCGGACAGGGTCTTCTGGTTTTCCTCGTAGATCAGCCGGATGGCCTCGTTGCCGCGGTGGGTTCCCAGCAAAAGCGTCTCGAACACCGCGTCCGGATCGTAGAACTCGACCAGAGCATCGAGGTCACCCCGGTTGTGCGCGGCGAATCCGGCCCGGACAAGCTCGACGTTCTCCCGCGACATCGCCCGCCCAGTATCCCGCGTTGCCCCGAGTCCGCGAGAGCCACGGCCCCCAGGAGTTAGTCGGGTTCCGAAACCGGAGGATTCTGAGAAGAGGCTCATTCGCCAGAGACGGCGGTAGACCCTGCCTAGAAATCACTCGGGCTGGAATTGCAGGGTTGTCTCATACGCAAGCGGCTCCGCGAACAGGGCGGGCTCGGCTGGCGGGAGCCATCCGCTGGTCACCCGTCGAGATCTCGGCCAGACGACTCAGCGCTCAGATGTCCCGTGAAACCGGGGGAACTCCAGGATGCGGTCTTGTCGACCCAGACCCATTCCCGGTCGCGAACCCGAATCGCATAGGCTCCAGGCCGTAACGCGCCGGGGAGCGCCCGGCAGACGGATCGGCGGGCGCAGGCTCTTGACGGGAAGGAGAGAGCATGGACCACGATGTGGATCGGATTCGGTGCCGCCGCGCCCGGGCTGTCCTTGGCATGGCGATCGCGTGCGCAGCGGTGGCGATCGGTTTGACCGCCGCGCCATCCGGCGCCGCAGCCAACGCCCCGGCGGGCGACTGCCAGCCGTTCGCGAGCAAGCCCTGTCTGCTGCCCTTCCCCAATGACCTGTTCACGAAGCCAGCGAAGGGAAGCCGGACGCGTCTGCGGGTGGATCTTCCCCAGGCGGCGATGCCGACCAACCAGGATGGCGCGCAGATCGACGTCGGCCCGTATGACCGAAACGACGGCTTCAGTCCCGGAAGCGCGATCGTGGTCCGCGTTCCCGGCCTCGACAACCCGAAGGCCCTGAGCCGGACCAAGGCGGTGCCGCTCACCAACATGTCGAAGAGCTTCAAGAAGAACGCACCGATCGTGCTCATCGACGCGAAGACGGGCAAGCGGCAGCTGATCTGGGTCGAGATCGACTCCAACGCCGCCAGCGCACGGGACACCACCCTCCTGATCCACCCGGGGAAGAACCTCGACTACACGCACCGCTACATCGTCGCCATGCGCAAGCTGAAGAACGCAAACGGCGACAAGCTCAAGGCTCCGCGCTGGTTCGCGAAGCTGCGTGATCGCAAGCGGCTGCCTCGGAACGAGCGCTCGCAGAAGTCGCGCTACAAGTCGATCTTCAAGGCGCTGAAGAAGGCCGGCATCAATCGCGGCAACCTGTACGAGGCGTGGGACTTCACCGTGGGCAGCCGCAAGAGCCTCACCAACAGCGTGCTTCACATCCGCAACGCTGCCTTCGGTGGACTAGGTGACACCAACCTCGCCGACGGCAAGGTCGACGGACGCGCGCCCGCCTTCCACGTCGACAACGTCGACGAGAACCCGGCGCCCGGCATCGCCGAGTACGTGACCGGGACATTCCGCGTCCCCTGCTATCTCAAAGCGAACGGTTGCCCAACCGGCTCGGGCTTCAACTACTCCTCCGGCAAGCGCTACGCGGCCCCGCAGCAGAAGCCCGGCAACGTTGCGAAGCCGACCTTCTACTGCATCGTTCCGAAGACGGCGACCCCTGCGAATCCCGGTCGCGGCTCCCTGTATGGCCACGGGCTGCTGCTATCGGGGACGCAGATCACGTTTGACTACATCGAGGCGTTCGCACGGGAGCACAACTTCGTCATCTGCGCCACCGACTGGTGGGGCATGTCGAGCGCCGACGTGCCGTACGACATCAGCGCCCTTCAGGACCTGAACAAGTTCCCGCCGGTGGTCGATCGCCTCCAGCAGGGTTTCCTCAACACCCTGTTTCTTTCCCGGCTGATGCGAACCAAGGACGGGCTGGCCTCCAACCCGGCGTTCCAGGAGAATGGCAAGCCGCTGTTCGACACGTCGAGCACGTACTACTACGGCAATAGCCAAGGCGGGATCCTTGGCGGGGCGCTGACCGCGATCGCCCCCGACTTCACCCATTCGGTCCTCGGCGCCACCGGAATGGACTTCGGCGGGCTGCTGCTCCAGCGCAGCACCGACTTCACCGCCTACGCCACCTTCCTCTACGGCAGCGGTGGAGCGGGCGGCTATCCGGACACCTCGATCCACCCGCTGCTCCTCTCCCTGGTGGAGCAGCTGTGGCAACGCGGCGAGGCGGCGGGTTATGCAGCGCGCATGACCTCGGACCCGCTTCGCAACACGCCCGCGCACGAGGTATTGATGGAGACCGCGTACGGCGACTTCGAGGTCAGCCAGTACGCGGCATCCGTCGAGGCACGGACGATCGGGGCAAAGGTCCACGAGCCGGCGCTAAACATCCCGCCCCGAAACCAGGACCGCAACCTGTTCTACAAGGTCCCGGCGATCCCGAGCTACCCCTACGATGGCTCGGGAATCGTGATCTGGGACACTGGCCCGAGGCTGGTGCAGCCGCCGCCGATCACCAACACGGCCCCGATCGCCAGCGACGTGCCGCCCCTCAATCTGAACCCCCACACTGATCCGCGGAACACGCCGGCGGCACGCACCCAGATGTCGGCCTTCCTGAGGCCGAACGGGAAGATCGTCGACACCTGCCACGGCGATCCCTGCCACGCGATCCACTACACGCCCTGAGCCAGGGTGCCCGGTAAGCGGACTCGGCTGGCGAAGCTGGTCATCCGCCGGCAGCGCGCTGGGATCCGAGCGCGACCAGCGACTACAGCTGAGCGGCTCGCTTAGTCTTGCGCCTGTCCAGCAGCCTGCAGCCTGGCCGCCTTCGGCGCATAGTCGCGGGCATTGTTGTTGAACATGACCTGAACCTCTCTGGCCCGCGTGTGAGAGATGGCGACGACTCGGTCATCGCCCGCGTCGATCAGCGGCTCCCAGCCAAACGAGAAGTCCTCGAACTCGCCCGTCCAGACCCGCATGAACTCCGCGTACTCCCGGCGGCCCCTCCACACCGACTTCCCCTCGAACGGGATCGGCAGGACCCACTCCGCATCGTCGGCGAGCAAGCCGGTGTCGAAGATGGCTCCGGGATCACCATCGTCCACTCCCCGCTGAGCCGCTTCGGTGAGCTGACGCACGATCTCGACGTTCTCCCGCGACATCGCCCGCGCAGTATCTCGCGTCGTCAAGAATCCACGCCCTGCATGCCGTTCAGTAATTGGAAATTGTTCTCATCGCGCCGATGCTCACCCTGATCGTCTCCCCGCCCGCCTTTATCGAGAGGGACCCGCTGCACCTTGTGCTTCACTCGGGCCGAACTCTCCCCTCGCCCCGAGAATCCCTCAGGCGAAATCAGAGCGATCCTTGAAAACTGAATATTTCGCGGGGCGGACCCCGTTCTTTGACTTGAACGCGATTCGCGTTCACCGCCTCCGTGATTCTTGTGGACGATCAGGTCGGCGAGCTTCTCGGTGCCCTGCTTGCCGTTGAGGCGACTGTAATTAGTTCAGGCCTCTGCTTCTCTGCGGCAAAGAAGCCCTACTCCCGCAGCCCGGCGCACGAGGGCCAGCTGCGCCGACCCCGTACGCCCGAAAACCTTGACATCTCAAGCAGGAAACTGAGAGGACATTTGGAATCTGACGGCGAACTGATGGCTACAAGGCCCAGCGCAAGGGGGATTCTCGTGAGCGTGAACCGATTCCGACCGTCACTGGCAATGATTCTCGCGCTGATGGCCGTGTTCGTTTCGATCGGCGGCGTCGGGTACGCCGCCGCGACGATCGGGACCAATGACATCAAGGACGGCGCCGTGACGAAGAAGAAACTCCATGACAATGCCGTCAACGGCGCCAAGGTCAACAACAACTCGCTGAGTGGCCGCGACATCGACGAAAAGACGTTGGGCCAGGTGCCATCCGCAAACCACGCAGTCGAGGCGGACAGAGCGGATCTCGCGGGTAGCGCCGCGACGGCGAACAACGTCCTGTCAGCCGTCGTCGGCAAGGGAGCCGGAGGGTGCACGCTGCTTCGGGCCACCCAGCCTGGCACGAGCGCGAACATCGCTACCGGCCACACCGGGACCCCCAAGGCCAGCGCCTGCTCGGTCGATTTCTCAAGGGACGTCAGCCGCTGCACCTACGTCGCCGGGATCGGGGAGAACCACGCTGGTGAGGCTGCCCGGGGCTCACCACCACCGCCCCGGCCGTCGGCAATCCCCAGGCCGTCTTCGTGCGAACGATGAACGTCTCGGGCGACAACGCGACTCGCCCCTTCCACCTGCAGGTGGTCTGCTAGCCACGATCGCCCGATCGAGCACCGACGGCTGCCGTTCGGGAGCGCCTCGCAAAACGGTCCCGCCGTTGACTCGAAAGGTTGGAAGCGAATCAGGTCACGCTGCTCGCAGCGGTCGCCCAGCTCAACGGGCCTCAACCCACGCGGACCCTGTGCGCGACGAAGGTCGATGCGATCCGCCGATATACTGGCGAGCCTTTCACCCAGGGCTCAGGGGGTCAACCTGGTGAAGTCGCTACTCCCGGCATGAAACTACGGCCGAGGCCCCAGCCGAGCGTCCGGCGACGCACATAGCGTCGGGCGCACCGGAACAAGGGGCACTCGGGAGAACGCAGACGGGCAGGCCGCGCATTACGGGATGGGCCGCGAGCCCGAGCTACTCAATGGCCGCCCCTGCGACTTGTCCGGTTGTGCCGCGAGCACGGATCCGTCGCTGTCGTTTTGCCCGCTGCGTCTCCACCACACAATCGAAGGAGGCTACATGCGATCAATCGCCCTCGACGTCCACCGCGGCTTCTGCGAGGTGGCGATCAAAGACGGGACCGAGGTGCGCCCTGCGGGGCGGATCAAGACCAGCCGCGCCGAGCTCGAGCTGTTCGCCCAAAGCCTCGCCGCCGACGACCAGGTGGCGCTTGAGGCCACCGGTCCCGCACTTCAGATCAAGCGCCTGATCGAGCCCCATGTCGCCCGCGTCGTGATCGCCAACACGCGCAAGCTGCGGGCGATCGCCGAGGCGAAGGTGAAGACCGACAAGGTCGACGCGCGGACGCTCTGCGAGTTGCTCGCGGCCGGCTTTTTGCCCGCGGTCTTCGGCCCCGACGAGGAGACCCGGACGCTGCGGCGCCGGCTCGCTCGCCGCGCCGCGCTGGTTCGCCAGCGCACCCGGGCAAAGAACGAGCTCCACGCGGTGCTCGCCCGCAACCTGAAGGGTCGCCCGCCGATGAGCGATGTCTTCGGGGTCCGCGGTCGGGAATGGCTTTCGGCGCTCCCCTTGCCAGCCGATGAGCGCGAGACGGTTGCCGGCTGCCTGCGCCAGGTCGACTTCCTCGACCAGGAGGTCGGGCTAATAGAGCGCGAGCTCGCCAAGGCGGCTCTTCGATCGGCGGAGATCCGCCGGCTGATGAGCGTGCCGGGAGTCAACCTCGTCTCGGCGGCGACCTTCTGGGCCACGGTCGGCGATATCCGGCGCTTTGAGACGCCGCGGAAGCTCGTCTCCTACGTCGGGCTCGACCCGCGGGTTCGCCAGTCCGGCGAGGCGCCGGCGCGGCACGGCCACATCTCCAAGCAGGGCTCGCCGGCCGCGCCGCCACATGCTCTGCGAGGCGGCCTGGATCGTCGTTCGCACGCCGGGGCCGTTGCGCGCCTTCTACGAGCGGCTGCGGGCGCGGCGCGGTGCGCAGATCGCGCTCGTCGCCACGGCGCGCAAGCTCTGCGTGCTGTTTTGGCACCTGCTCACCAAGGAGGAGGACTACGCCTTCGGGCGGCCGTCGCTTCACCGCCACAAGCTGCGTCGGCTGGAGCTTGCCGCCGGCGATCCGTCGCGTCGCGGGCGGCGGTCGGGCTCCGGGGCGTCAAAGCGCGAGCAACGCCACGAGCGCGAGCTATCGGAGCAGTTCGAGCTCGCCTACCGCCGGCTCACAGAGGACTGGCAGGCCAAGCCGAAGCGAAGCGGTGCGGGTGCGACACGGGGGCGCGCATCTTGAAGGCATCTCGAAAGAGCCAAGCAGCGCGGCAGGCGTCAGCCCCTAGACCTGCGCTTTAGCTCGTCGTCACCCGCACCGAACGCGACTATCGCAAAAGGGAGAAAGATCGTCCAGAGGACTTGACTTTCATCCGTCCCGCAGGCCGGCGGCTTTGAGGGCCTCGCTCCGGTTTTGGACAATGTCGATCCGCACAACCTTTCCGGCATGGACCGTGTAGACGTACCAGATGTCGGTTTCGACCCGTGCCCCGCTTCCCACGCCGCTCGCGCGCTGGCGGGTGCGGACTACGACTTTGTCTCCGGCGTCGATGTACTCCTCGGCGGTGATGACCAAGTCGTCAAAGCTCTCGGCCCAGTCGAGAAGCCCTTGAAGCATCCCCTCCCGCCCGTGATACGTACCACGGACGGGCATGGGCGTGTAGGTGACGACGTCGGAGCTGATGTCTGCAATAGCGGCAGAGAGATCACCGCGCTCGTACGCTTCCCAGCCTCGGCGCGCGATCTCGACGTTCTCCCGCGACATCGCCTACTCCCCCAGCCCTACGGCTTCGAGGGCTTGCTCCCGGTCGAGGTAGTAGTCGGCCTCGACGACGAGGCCGACCCGCAGTCGGTGAACGACGGCGAACGACCGCGTGTAGGGCGCTTCCTCTTCGCTCTCGCCGATGATGCTCGTTCAGGCGACGAAGCGACCATCGCCGACCTCGATCAACTCATCGAAATGGACCGCGATCGGCCCGAGCAGACCGACCAGGCTCTGCATCCGTTCGAGCGCCGCGGCGCGCCCTCGGTAGACACCGGCATCGGGCCAGCCCGGTCCCTCGCGGTAGATGGCATCCTCGGCCCAGAACTGCTCGGTCACGGCGGCCGGACCGGACTCGTTCCAGACCTGATAGGCGCGGCGGATCGTGTCGGCGTCCTGCCGCGACATCGCCTACTCCGAAAGCCCGGCGGCTTCCAGGGCCTCCTGCTTCGTCTGATAGAGCGTCAGCGACGTAATCTGGCCGTCCTCAATCGTGAACACCCAAGCGCTTCGAGCCTGAACCTCGATCCCGTCTCGTCCTCGAAGGTGCGCGAGGTTCTCCGCGACCACGACGCCCTCCTTGACCTCCACTGGGTCAACAAGCTCGATCCGAAGGTCGTCGAATGCCGAGAGAAACCGCACCGCGACCGCCCGGATCTCCTCGTGGCCTCGATAGACGCCTGCATCGAAAGAGCGGGCGTTGGACCAGTCCACCGTCGCGTTGGGCGCCCACTCCTCCAGCCACCCGTCGAAGTCACGGCGGCTGTACGCCTCGGTGTTTTGACGCACGATCTCCACGTTCTCCCGCGACATCGCCTACGCAGTATCTCGCGCTTGGAGCACGGGGTTTTGGTGGGCGCAGTCGCGGAGTGAGCGGGCCGTCAGGCTGAAGAAGGGGCACGGGCTGTTGACACCGGGGAGCCGGAGGAACTTAGGATCGGCTTCCGCTCAGCAGCTAGCGAAAGGGGAGGGCCAACGTGCCTAAGTTCATCATCCTCGCCGTGCTCGTCGGGGCGGCGGTCTTCGCCGCCGTCAGCTTGGCGAACAACGGCTCCGGAGGCACGATCCGAGCGCAACTTCCGGGTGAGGCGAAGACGCTCAACGCCCACCAGATGACGAGGGCCCAGGGCAAGGCGCTCGGCGTCGAGGCGGCGGCGAAGCGCTCGAAGTTCGGGCTCCGCTACTACTTTGCCCTTGAGGATCTCGCCGTCTCGTTCCGGCTCGCCCTGATGGTGGCCTCGGACCACCAGCCGATCACCGGGCCTCGCGTGGAGGGTTGGGTGCTGATCGGAAGCCATATTCGTCCTTTCGTCACGTCGCCGCCGCGAAGAACCCGCCTCGAAGAACGGAGTTGCCAGCGGGGGGCGTTCGTTCGACCGACGATGCTCATCTGTCTAGCGCCGACATGGAGGACTCGATACTCGCAGTGGAGTTGATCCCCGCTATCCGCGAGCGAATGGCGGCCCTCGACGCGGAGCGCCGTTCGGCCGTTGCCAGCGGGCATCGGGCGGCACTTTGGCGCGCGCAGTCCTACGCGGCGAACTTTCGCCACACGATGGAGGATCTCCGTCGCTACGCGCTCGATTCCCTCGCGCCCCGCCGTTACCTCGAGGAAGACGACTACCTGCGTGGCTATCGGGAGGGCTTTCAGGCGGTGCTGGCCGACATCCGCACGATCAAGGCCCCCACCACCCGAGCGCCCTGAAGGTCGTCCGCCGCCTACTTTCAAGTCCGGCGGCTTCGAGGGCCCGGTTCCAAGTGGTGAAGGTTTGCATCCGGATCACCTTCCCGTCGCTGGGCGGTAAAGCCAGGCAGCTCGCTGGAGATCGAGTTCCGGCCGCTTCGTCGCCCGCATGGGTGCCAGTTGCCGAGGACCAAGACGCGATCGTCCCCGAGGTCGCGGACGTCAGCCCGAGGGATCGCCGCCGCTCGATCCAAGCCCGGAGCGGCGCGGATTCTCCGTCGATGGCGACGAGGCGATGGCGTCCCCTTGCCGTTCAAGACGCGCACGGTCCCTGAGTCGAGATCGACGTCGTGCGGACGCATCTGCCGACGACCGCCTGCTATCTGGATCACGTCTCGCCGCAGCAGGTGATCCGGGCGATGCGGGCGTCGGCTTGGAGGCTGAGCTCGTGACCAGCGTCTACCACGTCAACGGGGAATGGATCCCGACGGGGAAGCGAAGTGGATCTGGAATGAGGCGGGGCAAAGCCCCTTCGCCCGCCCGACCGCATGATCCACCGTCCTTCGTTTAGCCCCAGGCGTCACCCGGCCTCGAAAACCGGAGGATCCTGGAAGGAGGCTCAATCGCCGGAGACGGCGGTAGAGCTCGCCTTGCAACCTCGAGGTCTTATCCCAAAGTCGAGTTGCGAGCCGGCCCGGAGTGCGTCAAGGGCGCTGGGGATCGCGAAACGGACCGGGCGTCGGCTGCCACTGATCAGGTTGATCCGGTTGCTCCGCCGTCCCCTCCTCGGATCGGTGGTGTCGCTTGCCAAGTCCGACGGCGATGCCGATGACAACGGCGCTACCACCGAGCAGCCAGCCGAGCGTTCCGACTGCGGCAACGGCAATCGCCCACAGCACGATCAGCAGGAGGGCGAGCGAAAAGACCGACGATCACGGGTTGAGCTTCCAGTCGAAGGCGCGCATCGGGTTCACAACGCAATCGTTATTGGGAGGAGCTACTCGGGCGGCGGTGCGGCTCGTCCGGTGCTGTGCGTGGACTAGTTCGCGGCAGAGTTGTCAGACGGATGCCCGGGGCGCGTCCCAGTAGATGTCATAGGTCCACGGAGCCGTCACACTTGAACTCGAAGGTCTGGGAGCGGAGGCGTGGCCCGTGCTTGAACTTCAGATGGGCCTTGCGGTACTGCAAGCGAGAGCCACACTTATGGATGCCACGTAGAGTGACGCGGCCCGGCTTTGTCCGATAGTGCCCGGCGCCGCAGCTAGGACGACAGGTGTTGTAGTGAACCCGCCCTCGTGCGCGTGTCCGATGCGCACCCCAGTGCCGCCAGTGCTTGGTATGTGTTATCCAGCGGGTGTAAACGTCTACTCGCCTGGGCTTAATCTGGGGCTCGCCTCCGTAGTTGCGCCAGTAGACAGTCTTGGCTTCGGCGCTGCCCACCGCCGCAAGCGAGAGCACCGTGAAAACGGTAATCGCGATGCTCAGCTGCTTCATTTCGGATTCTCTTCCCCGTCTCTTCGCCGGCACTGCACGCGGCTCCAGCGGTGTAACTCTAACCGAAGTTGGAGATCACAAACTGGTGCAAGTACGTCGTCGACTACGGCGTTCAGTTCGCCGATTACCCGAAGCTCGGCGACAGCGGGTTCTTCGCGATCATCGGCGTCAACGTCTTCGCCAACGGCGGCAACGGGGGCTACCTCCGCTCCGATCTGATGGCGATCTCAAAGCCTCCGGCGGGGAGGGGATGCCCGGCAGCATCAGGCTTTAAGTTCGACGACAGGACTCTCAGCTCCAGCGCCTTCACGCCGGTTCCGGCGAACGAGATCGACACCAACCCGAGCGGCTGGGCCGTAGCGATCTCAAACCGGCTGCCTTCGACCCAGCTACGGCTGTTCCAGGTGAACCAAAATGGGGCCACCGGCAACCCGGTGATTCACCGGAGCCCGACCAATGTCACGGTCCCCAGTTACACGTTCCCGCCAAACGCCCCCCAGGCGGGCTCGATCAACAGGATCGATACCGCCTTCGCGCAGAACACGCAGGCGGTGGGCGCGATCGACCCCGGACGCGGGCACAAGTTCGCGCTCTGGACGCAGCACACGGTCCGGGGCGGCGCTGGAGCCGCGGTGCGCTGGTATGAGATCGATCCGGTAGCGCACTCGGTGCTGCAGAAGGACACGGCGACAAGCCCGTCCCTGTTTCAGTTCAACGCTGCGATCTCCCCCAACCGCCAGGTCAACGGCGCGATAAGCACAGGCGGCGACGCGATGGTGATGAACTACAACACCTCCTCGACCACAACCAGACCCGGGATCAGCATGGTGTCCAAGGTCGGCGGGAGCGCGCAGTCTGCTCCCCGCGTGGTCAGAAACTCGCCCGGCCAGCTCTCGGGCTTTGATTGCTCGACCGTCCCCCAGACCGGCTCTTGCCGCTGGGGCGACTACGCCGCCGCGACCCCCGATCCATCGACCGCAAACCAGATCTGGCAGGTGAGCCAGTTCGCAGTCGGCCACGGGAGCGGCACTACCGGGCTCGCCACCTCGCGGACCTGGAACTTCGTCTCCAGGCCGTAGGGAAACGCCGACGGTTCGAGCTAGCCGCGTTCGTCAATGGAGCCGGCTTCACCCGCTCCACCGCTGAAAGCGGAAGTACACCGAGCCATAACTCCTCTTGAGCCTGTCCCGGGGTGGACATAGCGTGGCCTGGAGCCTCCGTCGTTGACGCGATTTCGCTTTCTTCGTTACACGCAGGCGTCGCGGGCCTCGAAAACCGGAGGGGTCGAAAAATGAAGCTTCGATCTCAATATGGCGGTAACCCCCGCCTCGCGTCGCTTGGGCCGGAGATTCAGCCTTGTCTTCGATCGACTGGCGCATCGGCGACCGCAGCGGAGTCAATACTTGTCCAGAGACGCTTTGCGGTGCTACGGGCAACTCGGCGAAGAGCGAACTACCGCCACAAACGCGCGTTGCCGCATTGCGTCCTTCGCCAGCATGTACCTCGTCGGGTCCTTCCCGGTTGAGATCCGGAGATCGAGATGCTTGTCGACCGAATAGAGAGGATGCTCGCGAAGGACGCGCGCCCGAGGAAATCATTCGCGCTCTGCGGGCAGAGGGCGAGCACTCAGACACCGAAATACGCATTGCGCTGAGGGAAGCTCAATCGATCGACGCCGATCTCGACGAACTGGAGGAACTGTTCGAGGAGGAGGAAGAGCGACACGCTTCCGACGAGACGAGACCCTCCATCGAAGAGCAACGGCGCGGGGATTGAGAGGCTCGTCGTCCCCTGAGGGCGGCCGGCAGAGAGTGTCCCACCGGTCGCGTGATCGGGATCCTTTGCGTTCGCGGATGGCGAAGGCCATCCGGATGGCCGGATTCACGTGCAGCGGGCGCCGATCCCAAGCCTAGATGGCTTCGCCGGCAGTCGCAAAGTTCTCACGCGAGATCGCATTGCACTATGTCCGCCTGGCGCGAGAGAGGTAGTTAGTGGGCGAACCTCATCGCCGCCGGACCACGGGAGCGGCCTTCCGGTTCCCAAGGTCCCGTACTTCAACGACCTCGATGCGCAGTCGGGGAATACGTCGAATCAGCTGTCCCACCAGCGGCGAACGTCGGTCTCGTCCCCGTACCCTCGGAAAGACCCGCACCCGCTTCCGTAGTTCGGGCGGATGCGAAGCGCGCCGGGGCGTCGTACCTTCGCCTGGCAACCGCGCGACAGGAGGTGCGAGATGGAAACGACCGCGACACCGATCACGCGCAGGCGCCTGCTCGAAGCGGGCTTTGCGACCGCCGCCGCCGGCGCGCTCGTGCGCTCACCCGCCTCGGTGCTGGCCGGACCGGGGTTGCGAACCCGGCCGGGCACCGGGGCAGCGTGGAAGATCGATCCGCGTGAGTTTCCCTCGGCACACCGCTTGAAGACCTGGCAGCGGCAGCTCGATGAGCTTGGACTGCGGGCAACCGGCACTCGCGTCCACGAGCACTACATCGACACCCTGCATGAACGGCTCGAGCGCGCGGGGGTCCGGCACGTGCACACCGACGCGGTCCCGTTCAAGCGCTGGACCACGCATGACCGGAAGCTGGAGATCGTCGGCGGCTCGAGCCCGGACCCGTGAAGACGGCCTCCTACATCCCCTACACGGGGCATACGCCGACCGCGGGCGTTTCGGGACCACTCGTCGTACTCGACCCGAACAACCCGCCGGGCCAAGGCTCCCTGAAAGGCAAGATCGCAATCTTCGACATTCCCAACGTGACCCTGCCCTGGAGCTATTTCCTGGCGATCGGCTACGCGGGCAAGACCTATGACCCGCGAGGGATCTTCAGCGACCCCAACGGCGTCTACTCGCGCTCCTGGCTCGGGATCGAGGGAATCATCGATCTGCTCGAGCAGGCCGGTCGCGCCCAGGCGCGCGGCGTGATCGGCGTGCTCGATCTGCCCGCCGACGCGGCGCACGGCGCCTATTACCCCTACGACGGAACGATCCGCGACGTGCCGGGGGTCTACGTCGATCGCAAGGTCGGCGCCCGTCTGAAGCAGCTCGCGCGCTCCGGTGCCACGGCAAGGCTCACCGTGCCGTCGAGGATCGTGAAGACCAAGTCGCGGAACCTGATCGGCTTCATCCCCGGCGCCTCGAGGGAGCTGATGATCCTCCATTCACATACCGATGGCCCGAACGGGGTAGAGGACAACGGGCCCGACTCGATCGTCGCCGCCTGCCGCTACCTGGCCGCGAGGCGTCGCTCCAGGCTGCCGCGGACGATCCTCGTCCTGCTAACCACCGGCCACTTCATCGGCGCCAAGGGGGTCCAGTCGTTTGTCAACCGGCACGGGGACGACCTGCTCCGCCGCACCGCCGCGGCGGTGACCGTCGAGCACCTCGGCGCCGAGGAGTGGAATCCGGGGCCGGACGGCCACTCCCATCTGACCGGCAATCACGAGCCGGGGACGTTCTTCACGCCCGAGAGCAGCGCCCTCGTCAATCATTCCTTCCGGGCGCTGAAGCGCGCCAACGACGCGCCCTCGAGCGTCCTTCGCCCCTACGTGCCCGCGCCGGGAAGCCCCGACGGCCACGGCTGGCCGGCGGAGGGAACCGGGCTTTGGACGCAGGGCGCCCTGCCGACGACCAACTACATCACCGGCCCCACCTACCTCCTCAACTGGGGCATCCCGACGACCGACAAGTACAACGCGAGGCTCGCCCGTCGCGAGGCGATCGCGTTTACCGAGCTGCTGCTGCGGCTCTCCACGGTTCCGAGGAGCCAGCTACGGACGCTGGACCTGCTGTCGGCCTCCTAGACGCATAATGCGGAGCGAGGGTGCGAGCGGCGGTGGCGTCCTCTGGGTGCTGTGCAGGGTCGCCCCGGTCTCGTTCTTCGCCAGTGTCGCCCTGCTCGCCTCGCCCGCATCGGCACAGGAACCGCCCGCGCCATTGTCAGCAGTGCACCGTCACGCGGACGTCCGTTCCACATACGGCAGCGGCGCGTTCGGTCGCTGGACGGTGGACCGCTTCGGCCTGCCGTCCTACCGCTATTCGGTCGACGAGCAGGCGGTGCCCTGGGCGCAACAGCGGGAGCTGAACGGCGACACCGCGGCCCAGCATGAGCTCGGTAACGACCACATCGTCGCCGCCGCCTACAACCACGGCTATACCCAGCTCTGGAGCCAGGACCGGTTGGCGCAGTGGGCGAACCTCTACGAGCCGTCCAGGCGCCACTACGCCGGCGGCTACGGCTACCTCAACGTCAACGGCAAGGTTCTCAGCACCCTGTACCTCGACCGGTCCGCCGGGCACGGCCATCCAGCGCCGCTTCGGAGTCGGCTACTACGACCGTCGCCTGCGAGCCGACGGGCATCGACGTCCACGAGGACGTCTATGCGCCGTTCGGCGACGACCCCCTGTTGCTCCATGACGTCACGATCCGCAACGCGAGCCGGCGCACGAAGCGAGTGTCGTGGTTCGAGTACTGGGACGTGAATCCGTACAACCAGTTCGACAAGGAGTACCGTGGCCTCGCCTCGCCGACCTGGAATCGGGCCAGACGGACACTGAGCGTGGCTCAGGCCTCTGGCGAGCATGGCGATACGCGTCCGTTGAGCATCTTCGCGGCGGCCCTCCGGGGCCCGGTCCACGGATTCGAGACCTCCTCCTCGAGGTTCTTCGGCGATGGAACGCGGGGGGCCCCGGCCGAGGTGGCGGCCGACCGCATCAGCGGCACGATCGCGCCCCCGGCGGCGACCGGAGCGGGTGGCAAGACGTTGTTCGCCCTGCGCGCCCCCCTCCGGCTACGGCCGGGGCAATCGGTGACGCTGCGCTACGCGTACGGCATGGCGCATCGGAGTCAGATCGGTCACCTGGTCCACAAGTACCAGCGAGTCCACGACCCATTCGGGGCCAGCGAGCGTCGATGGTCGGCGTGGGTGCCCCACGCCAGCTTCGGACCGGGCAGGGCCTGGGTGGCGCGGGAGCTCGAGTGGGACGCCTACCAGCTGCGCGCCGCCTCAGTGTACGAGGAGGCCTGCGGCCACCATACGATCACCCAGGGCGGTTACTACCAGTACTCGAGCGGTGCCAATCTGGGCTCGCGGAGCTGGCTTCACTACCTGCTTCCGATGGTCTACGCGGACCCGGCGATGGCGCGCGAGATCCTGCGCTACACGATCTCTCTCCAGTCGCAAGCCACGGGCGAGATCCCGTACGGCACCGCGCCCCGCTGCAAGCTCTTCAACAGCTTCGGGACCTCCGACGACCTCGATTTCTGGCTTTTGCTCGCGGCGGCCGAGTACGGCCTAGGTTCGCGCGACGTCTCGTTCTTCTCCGAGCGACTCCCCTTCTACGACACCGGGAAGCGGGTGAGCGTTTGGAGGCACCTCAAGGTCGCGTTTCGCGCATCAGGAGTCCCTGCGCGGTCCGCACGGCGGCTACCTGGCGGGCACGAACGGCGACTGGTCCGACTTCTCGGCGATCTTCCTGAACATGCGCGAGTCGATGCTGGTCACCGACCAGCTCGCGTATGCTTACCCGCTCCTCGCCAAGCTCGCCGATCTGCGCGGGGATCGAGCCTTCGCCAGCAAGCTGCGGGCGCGGGCCTCGGCGGTGCGGGGCGTCGCTCGGCGGCGAGTGGACCGGTCTCGGGTGGTACTCCCGTGGATATTCGAACTCAGGCCTCCAGATCGGTCGTGGAGCGATCTTCGGCGAGCCGCAGCCGTGGGCGATCCTCGCCGGGGTCCCGAACGCTAGCCAGGCAACCAGACTGGTCGCCAACATCCGCCGCTTCCTTACGGGAGTCGGCGCGCCCGCGGTGGTCAACGGTCCGGCGCGGATCGGCTCGGCGCAATCCCCGGCCCTGCGCGACCCCGATGTGGCCGAGCCCCCCACGAATGCGCACGCCTTCGATGGAGCGTCCCAGTATGTGGGCGGCGTCTGGTACGACGTCAACGGCTGGCTGACCTGGGCGCTGGCCAATCTTCAGGGGACGGTTCCCCACGCGGCGCGCTACGCGTGGAGCGAATACACCCGCAACACGCTGGCCGCGCATGCCACCGCATTCCCACGGCATTGGGACGGGACGATCTCGGTCGACGACGCCTGCAACGCCTTCTACGCGAGCCAGCCCGCGAAGTGCGGCATCGGCCTCTACAGCGACTACGAGGGCCAGATCACCGAACAGCCGACCTGGATGGTGATGAACGCGATCAACCTCGCTGGTGTCACCCCCACCGAGCACGGCTATCGCATCGTTTCCCACCTGCGGTCGTTCACGCTGCGGATGCCGCGCATCGGCGTGGCACACGAGCGCCGGCTGCTGAGGGGCTACGTGCGTACACAGGGGCGGGGGCGACTGGTCCTGCGTGTGGGCGACGTCCCGCGTTGGGCCAGTAACGTCACAACCTGGGTCGACGGACACGCCGTCGACCACCACAGGTCGCACGGTCTGATCGTGTTCTCGCTCGTCGCTCATCATGGCCGCGCGGCGGACTGGGCGATTACCTGGAGCTAGTCGAGATGTTGGGACGGGCGCTCTTACCCCTCCTCCTCGCCTCCACAGCCTCGAACACTGCGACCTGTGAGCCAGCCGCCCACAGTCGAGCTAGTGCCGCCTCTTGGACGTGAAGCTCTTTCCAAAATATTGCGACCGACCCATCTCGTCGCCGCCGATCAGAGGGTCTTCCACGACCCGGCCCAGCCGTCATCGGTGACCCTGTCGGTCCTTTAGTAGCAGCGGGCTTGACGGACGTTTCACCGTCGGACGACGGCATCTCGCTCGATTCGAGATCAGGGCTCCGACTCTCGTGCAGGTCGGTCCTCTCAAGCCGACCCGCTCGCATAGAGGGTCGATCGGTCGATGTCCGCGACCGACGTGGTGCCGGTGAGGGCGAGAGCCACGTCGATGTCCGCCTTGACGACCTCAAGCATATGGCGCACGCGCGCCTCGCCCCGCCCCGCGACCGCCCATGTCCAAGCGCTTCCCATCAGACGAACCGGCAGATCGAGCTGCTTCAAACGTCGCGGCCGGGCGGCCGCTCGCTCGGAATGGCGTCTGATCGCCGCCACTCACAACCTCCTGAAGCTCCACCGACACACCAACTGGCCGCGGCACAGCCTGACCCGGGGTCGAAAGCCCCTGCCGTTTTCAGACAGACCGTTTCACGGGCGCCCGACCCCCTCCCGCCGGCCTTTGCGCGACACCCTCGCATGAAAGCGGAAATGGTGCGCCATAGCTAGGTCGGACGCGTGGACCGCTGTTCCCGAACGTGCTCCGCAAAGAAGGCGAGCATCCGCCGCCAGCCGTTCTCGGCGGCCTCCTGTTCATAGCCGACGGCCAGCGGCGACGGCACGCGGGCGAGCCACCCCTGCCAGCCCTCGACCTTGGAGAAGAAGGAGTGCCCGGCCCCGTCGTAGGTTTTGACGTCGTGGGGAACGCCGAGCGTGCTCAGGTGGCGTTTGAGTCGCTCGGCCGCGGCGCGGCCAACCACGCGGTCCTTGGCCCCGTAGCTCGCGACCACCGGGCACACGCCGTCGAGCTGCGAGCGCTCTCTGGGAACGACCCCATAGTTGACGGCGGCAGCCGAGAAGCCCGGCCGCGTCGCAGCAATCAGGGCGAAGCCGCCGCCCTGGCAGAAGCCGGCGACGGCGAGACGCTGCGCAGATACCTCCGTCCTCACGCTGAGCGCCTCGCGCGCGGCGTGGATGTCCGCGACCTCCGTTGAGAGGTCGCCCCTGACCATGTCGACCAGCACACGACTGAGGCATGTCAGGCGCGTCCCGTGCGAGTACAGGTCCGGGGCGAGCGCGGCGTAGCCCTCCTGCGCGAAGCGTCCGGCGAGCCGGCGGATGTCGTCGTTCAGCCCAAACGACTCGTGCAGCACGACGACCCCTGGGTGCGGGCCCTCGCCGGACGCCGCGAAGTACTCGGCGCGCAGACTTGCTCCGTCCCCCAACGGGATCTCAAGCCGCTCAGCGCTTTCCCGCACAACAGCGAGGACGATAGTCGATCGCTGACCGAGTCGGCCACCGCTCGCGCGGTGGACGGCCCGCATGACCCGGCATCACTCGCCTGAGGATCGGCCAGCTTCAATCGGCGATACTGAGGGAGTCGACGACGATGGCGTGTGATGCTAAGCGGGCGACATCGAGGTGCTCACGCGTCGCGCTCTGCTCGCTCCCACGAGCCTTGATCTGTCCCGGCGTGGTGGACAGAATCGGCCGCTCCGTAATGAACCGACGCCAACTCAGCGGCAAAGTGCGGATGACTCGATCGAGCACACAGCCTAAGGTCAGTCGCGATGCGCCCGACCCGCCGCTTGGCCGGTACAGCAGTCGGATGAAGCCCGCAAGCACGAGATCAAACGATGGAGCGCGCTGATGAGCAACACGACCTTCGCGGTCCGCTTCCGATCCGGCTAGCTTCGCGTGCCTTTACTCGGGTCTTCTTGAACCCCGGCGGAGACCCCGGCGAGGAGCGCCTGCGCGCGGCGGTGGACGGGAAGGTAGCGTTGATCACCGGCGCCTCGCGCGGGATCGGCGAGGCGACCGCGCTGCGACTTGGCAACGCCGGGGCGCGGGTCCTGTTGGTGGCCCGGTCCCGCGAGCGTCTCGAGCGGCTCGCGGAGCGCATCGGTGAGCTGGGAGGTACCGCTGATGTCTACGCCTGCGACCTCGCCGATCCAGACGCCGTGGAGGCGCTCGGCGCGGAGGTGCTCGATGAGAACCACCGGGTGGACGTCCTCGTCAGCAATGCCGGGAAGTCGATTCGCCGCTCGATCGACCTCTCCTACGAGCGCTTCCACGACTTCCGGCGGACGATCGACGTCAACTATCTCGGGCCTGTGCGGCTGGTGCTGGCGCTCTTGCCCTCGATGCGCGAGCGCGGTCAGGGCCACATCGTCAACGTCTCGACTCTGGGCGTACGGATCCCGCCCACCCCGCGCTGGGCCGCCTACCTGTCCTCCAAGGCCGCCTTCGACGTCTGGCTGCGAAGCCTCGCCCCGGAAATGCGCCGCGATGGCGTCACCTATACCTCGATCTACATGGCGCTCGTCCACACGCGGATGAGCGACCCCACGCCGGTCTTCCGCCGCATGCCCGGCCTGACCCCCGATCAGGCAGCCGGCCTCGTCTGCCGGGCGATCGTCGAGCGGCCTCGCGAGATCGAGCCGTGGTGGGTGGGCACCACCGCGCCGGCGCTTCAGTTCGCGCGTGGCCCATGGGAGCTGGCGAATTCGCTCGTCTACCGGTTGACGACGGATTCGGCGGCGAGCGCCCGACCCGTGCGGGAGTCCACGGTCGCGGCGCCTGGGGATGACAAGGCGGCCTTCGCGCGCCCCGATGCGAGCGCCGCGGTTCCGGGCGAACGCCGCGTCTCGGGCGCGGGCGAATCATCGCCGTGAGTGCGGGCCGCTTCAGCCAGACGAGCTCAACGGCTCGCGAGGCCGCCTCGATTGCCGGCATTGCGCCGCGGGCCCTGGGAGCGATGGCGCGAAGCGGCATGCTCCGGCCGGCGCGCCCGGACCGTGTCGTGGGCATGCTCAGAGGGCTGCTTCGCCACGGGATGGGCCCGGCGGCGCTGGGTGCGGCGACCGCCGCCCGCTGGCCCGACCAACCGGCGATCATCGACGAGCTCGGAGAACTCACCTACTCGGAGCTCGATCGCCGCGGCCGCGGCCTCGCCTCGGCGCTGCGCGACGAGTGCAGCGTCACCGCCGGCGGGCGGTTGGCGGTGATGAGCCGCAACCACCGCGGCTTCGTGGAGGCGCTCCTCGCCGGCTCGCGGCTCGGCGCCGACCTGCTGCCCCTGAACACCGACTTCGCAGGTCCGCAGCTCGGCGAGGTGCTGGAGCGAGAGGCGCCCGGCACGGCGATGCTCGACGAGGAGTTCGGGCCCGTCTTCGACGAGGCCGGCTTCGAGGGCCACCGCGTCATCGCCTGGGGAGGGGGAGATCGGCCGGAGGCCACGGTCGATGGCATGATCGCCGCCGACGAAGCAGCGCACGCGCCGGCGAGCCGCGCGCAGGGGCGCCTCGTCATCCTCACTTCCGGCACGACCGGGACCCCAAAGGGTGCGCCACGATCGCTCTCGCTTCCCTCGCTACTCGGGCCGATGACGACGTTCCTCTCCCGCGTGCCATTGCATGCCCGCGAGCGGATCCTGATCGCGCCGCCGTTCTTTCACGGCTTCGGGCTCACCTATCTCGGACTGGCGATGTTCCTCGGCGCCACGGCGGTGGTGCGGCGCCGGTTCGACCCCGAGGCGACGCTCCGCGCGATCGACGAGCACGCGGTCACGACGCTGATCGGTGTTCCCGTGATGCTGCAGCGGATCGTCGAGCTTCCGGCTCACGTCCGCGATCGCTACGACTCCTCCTCGCTGCGCGTCGTGATCTCGGCTGCCGCCCCGCTGGGAACCGACGTTGCCGGCGCCCTCACCGACGCCTTCGGCGATGTCGTCTACAACCTCTACGGCACCACCGAGACGGGCTTCGGCGCGATCGCAACGCCGGAGGATCTGCGCGCGGCGCCGGGCACGGTCGGTCGCCCACCCCACGGGGCCCCGGTTCGCATCCTCGACGAGCACGATGCCGGCCTCCCTGTCGGCGTCAGCGGCCGCGTCTTCATCGGCGGGGGGATGGTCTTCGAGGGCTACTCGGATGGCCGCAGCAAGGACACCGTCGACGGCCTGATGAGCACGGGCGACCTCGGCCACTTCGATTCCCAGGGCCGCCTGTTCATCGACGGACGCGAGGACGACATGATCGTGAGCGGCGGCGAGAACGTCTTCCCCGGAGAGGTCGAGGAAGCGCTCGCCCGCCACCCGGACGTGGCCGACGTGGCCGTGCTCGGGGTTGCGGACGAGCAGTTCGGCCAGCGCCTGAAGGCCTACGTGGTCGCCGAGAGGGACGCCAACCCCACCGAGGACGATCTCAAGGACTACGTCAGGGCAAGCCTCGCGCGGTTCAAGGTCCCGCGGGAGATCGTCTTCACCGGCGAGATCCCGCGCAATCCTACCGGGAAGATCCTGCGGCGGCGACTCGACGGCCGGTGAGCCCGGTGCCGAGGCCGCGTACCGATGAGATCACGAGCTCGCTGACAATGGCCCAGAAGCTGCGACCATCTGGCATGCGCCACGATTGACGGAGGTGATCGGAGATGTGCCATGAGCGGTGGATGCGCCCCGCCACGCGGCGCGAGGAGCGCCTCGAAAGCGAGCTTCGGGATCTACTCGGCGACGAACGCCCCCGCCTCCAACCGCCGGAACCGGTCGTCGAGAATGAGCGGGACGAGGAGTCGAGGGATCCGAAGCCCGTCGGGGTCGAGGCCCGGCACACGCTCCTAGCTCACGAGCGCCCGGTGCTCTTCGGCTGCTCACGGAGTCGCGCGTGACCGATCACCTGACCGCGCTCGACGCGGCTTTCCTCGAACTCGAGGACGGGGATGCGTCCGCCCACATGCATATCGGCTGGACGATGGTCTTCGACTCGCTTCCGGAGGGCGGCCCCCCTAAGGTCGCGGACATCCGTCGGCTGCTCGAGGAACGCCTCTCGCTGCTGCCGCGCTTTCGTCGCCGGCTGTCGGCGCCGGACACCGGCACGCTGCGCTGGCCGACCTGGGTAGCCGACGAGGAGTTCGACATCGCCGCCCGGGTGCGACACGCAACCCTGCCGGAGCCCGGCGGACGGGACCAGCTGCTCGAGTGGATCGCCGACTTCTACTCGCGACGCCTCGATCGCACGCAGCCATTGTGGGAGATGGCGCTGCTCGACGGGCTCAGTGAGGACAGGTGGGCGATTGCGGCCAAGGTCCACCACTGCCTGGTGGACGGGATCAGCGGTGTCTCGGTAACCGGGTTGATGCTCGATCCGGAGCGTCAGCCCTCCGACGAGTCAAAGGGGCCGCTGGAGGGATTCGAGCCGCCCCCCGACCACGAGAACGGCGTCTACGGTCCGCGGTCCCTCATCACCCACGGCGTCCGCGCCGGCGTCGATCTGGCGCTGCACCCCGGAAAGGTGGGCGACCTGCTCTCCCGCTCGCGCGCCGTGGTCGAGCTGATCGTACGCGACGAGCTGCGTGGCGCCCCGAGTACGAGCCTCAACGTGCCGATCGGGCGCAACCGCCGTGTGGCTGAGGTCTCAGCGGGACTAGACGAACTGAAGGCGATCAAGCGCGAGCTTGGTGGCACGGTGAACGACGTCGTCCTCGCAGCCTCGGTGGGCGGCATTCGACGCCTGCTTGAGTCCCGGGGCGAGCCGTTGGATCCGCGCGGCCTGCGAGCGATGGTGCCGGTCAGCGTGCGAGAGGCGAGCGACGCCCTGGCGCTCGGCAACCGCGTCAGCTCGCTGTTCATGGAGCTGCCGGCCGCCGAACCGGACGCGCTCGAACGCTACCGGCAGACGATCGATGCTGCCGAGACGCTAAAGGGTGGCGGGCAGGCCGCCGGCGCCGAGGCGCTGGTGGACCTTGCCGGACTGGCGCCGCCCGTCCTGCACGCAACCGTGGCCCGCCTCTCCTACACCCCACGCCTGTTTAACGTCACGATCACCAACGTTCCCGGCGCGCAAACGACGCTCTACGCGCTGGGCGCTCCCCTACGCCACATCTTTCCGCTGGTGCCGATCTTCGCCTACCACGCCGTTGGCATCGCGGTCGTTAGCTACGACGGCGAGGTCGTGTTCGGGCTCAATGCCGACCGCGACAGTGTGCCCGATCTCGACGTCCTTGAACGCGGGATCGCCGACTCGCTCGCTGAGCTGGGCACGCTGGCGCGGGCCGGGTCGGAATGATCTGGGCAAACCCCGGTGTTACCGCGGCCCTTCGCCAGTAGCGGGCGGCGGCTGTTATGTCTTCCACTGGGCAAAACGATCAAGGTGTCGAGATACTGAAATTGCAATTGCACTGATCCGTACGTGCGGATTCCAAGCGCGTGACGATCCACGCCGCCGCTGCCACAAGGAGGTGCCTGGCGCAGGGACTGGTTTTTCGCATTCGGAGCAGTCCACGCCCGCTCCTGCTCATCTGAACCAGGGGCCTCCGCTCCGGACGAGAGCAGAAGCGCAGCGCTGTCGAGGCGCTCCCGCTTCGCGCGACGGATGAAAGTCAACTCAATCGCCAAGGCTCATCAGTCCGTCGCCGAGCCCTCCGGGCCACGCCGCAGCCGCTCGCGCACCCGCTTCAGCGACCACTCAAACGGCGCGGTCTCCTCGATGAAACTGGTCAGTTCGTCGACGATCCGCTCGGGGGCGTCGAGCATCGGCCAGTGGCCCGAGGCCTGGATCTCGACGTAGCGGCTGTGGGCGACCACCTCGTGGGCGTTGCGACCGTGCTCGACCGGGATCACCGGGTCCTCATCTCCCAGATCAGAGAAAGGGGATCTGGTCGGCGAGGTAGAGCCGGTCGAGCGCCGAGACCTTCTGGCCGTCGGGGCCGATCACGCTGCGCATCGTGTCGAGGAACGCCTCGCGGGCGCCCTGGTGGACCAGCGAGGCATAGCCGCGCGCGAACTCGGCCAGGTCCGGTCCCGCGTCGATTCCGAGCTTGGTCGCCACCGAGCCGACCGCCTCGCCGGCCCGCACCGACCACTCGCTAGCCAGCAGCGGCAGCACCCACTCCGAACCCGGCAGGGTCGCCGCGCGGAGCAGCGGGTGGACCTCCTTGCCGAGCCCGCCACTCGAGATCAGCGCCATCCGCTCGACGTACTCGGGGAAGAGGTAGGCGAACTGCATCGCGATCCCGCCGCCGAGCGAGTGGCCGACGACGGTGCCGCGCTCGAAGCCGAGCAGCCCCAGCAGGTCGCGGACCCCGGCGGCGTAGGCGCCGAGCGAGTAGTCGCCCCTGGGCTTGGCCGAGCGGCCGTGGCCGATCATGTCGGGGGCGATCACCGTGTAGCGCTCGGCGAGCGTTGGCATCACCTCGCGCCAGGCATCCGAGGTCGATGTGATCCCGTGCAGCAGCACCAGCAGCGGCCCCTCGCCGGCGGCCTGGAAGCCGACCGTATGGCCGTGCAGGGTGACCTCCTCGTAGGGCCCGAGAGGCTCGCCGGGGGCGCCCCAGCTCGGGGGCTTCTGAAGCGCTGTCGCGTTCTCCATCAGGTTGGGCTCCTTTCCGTCCGGGTCTACCGGTTTACCGTCGTCCTGCTGGCTGTGATCTCGAGGCAGATGGCCTCGGCCCCGAGGGCACCGCCGGCTCGCTCATAGACCTTGCGCCCGAGCCCGTAGTTTGGCTCACAGCAGTCGCGCCGAGCAAATCGCCGGCTACCAGTTCCACCTGTCTGCCCCTATTAGGGGCAGACCGGCCTACTTCGCGGGCTTCGATTCGCTCAGCGACTTGCCAGCGCTGTCCACGACCTTGCGGATGAAGTCGTACTGCGTGTGGACCAGCCGGTCGGCCATCTCCATCGCGGAGTCGACAACCTTCTGCCGCCTGGACGCCCCTTCGCCGATCGCCGGCAGCGCCTCGTCGACGGTATCCACGAACTTGCGCACCGCCTCGATCGCCGCCCGCTGGCCTCCCTCGACCGACTTCAGCACGTCCTCGGATAGCTCCGTGGTCCTGTCGACTGGGCTCTTGGACTCGCGCTTGCGGCTCGCAGCCGTGCTGCGCTTGCGAGTCGCCTCCGTCCTCGCCGCCCGCGCCCTTCGCTGTGTCTTGGTCTCCGCCATCTGGCTACTCCTTTCGGGCCTGGTGGACGTCGCACCGGTACACGGCAAACGCCGACCGGCCACACTCCGCTCCTTCGGCACCTGTCCTTCCCCGCGACCCTAGGCTGACCCGGGACCGACGCCATCCGTAGAAGCCCACAGACGGGATCCGTAGCACTAAAGCCAACACCTCGCTCGGGACGAAGAGCGAAAGCGACGGCACGGGCTGAGCCAACGCGTCCTTCCGCGAAGGGAAAGCATCAGAAAGCATCGTTGGGTGGCTGTTTACGGAGAAGGCTGAGAGGTCGCTCTCTATAAACAACCGGTCCTTTGATTACAACGCGTGCCCGGGATGCAGCCGAAACCTGGAGGATCGGCGCAATGAGGCTCATCCGGCGATAGGGAAAGTTGAGCCGGCCCAGCGAAATCGCGACCTAAACCCGCACGGCCTCCGCGTGGTCCCCTCGGGCGTGTCTGGAGCACTCTGACTGCGTTACGGGGGTTCTGCTTTCGCACGCGAAGGGAGAAGCGTCGGCGAGGCTGAGCCCTTACCTCCGTTCCCCGCTGGCTACGGGAAGGGGCGAGCCGAGCCGTGGGAGGCCCCGCCGGTTGTAGCTAGGGTTGCGACGTGGGGAGAGAAAACAGCGAGAGGCTTTCTGGGCTTCGCTGCTGCCTCGGGCGCGCGAGCGGACATCTCTTCACGCCGGGGTCTCGCCGGGCACGGACCATTGGCTTAGGGCCGGATCTGGTCGGCGCGGCGTCCACTTCACCTACGGCATTCGGCGGCACGACGCGCGTGTACTGCTAACCGTCGAGGGCGAGGACGAAGAGGTGAATCACGAGATCTTCGATGCCTTGGTGCAGCAACGCGAGGAAATCGAGCAGGCGTTTGGGGGCACACTGGACTGGAGCAAGGTCGAAGGTCGCAAGCGCTGCCAGATCGGCGTAACGCTTCCGGCCGGCGGCTACAACGACGACAAGGGGCGCTGGCCGGAGACCCAGCAAGCAATGATCGATGCAATGGTCCGGCTGGAGAGGGCCTTCAAACCGTTAATGCCGAACCTGGGGGTGTAGGCAAGGTCGGCGGTTCGGGCTCGCGAAGTACAGTCGCACCTCGCGGGGGGTGGTTCCCGCTTCCGCTTGGCGCGCAGAGGAGGAGCGGCCGCGGCGCTCGAGCAACGACTTAAGGGGCTTCGGTGAATGTTCCGCTCGGGCGCGATTCCATGTACGCCCGCGCCGCGCGCTGCACGAACCGCGACAGCGCCAACACCGACTCCCGTAAGTGCTCAATGAGGGTTTCCTGCTCGGGGCCGTCAGGGAGCCATTGCACGGCGACCTCGTCGGCGAAGCGGAAGCGCACGCTTCCGAAGTAGTCGCTGAACTCGATGGACGACGCGAGCTCGGATGCCGCGTCGAGCGCCTCCGCGATCTCCTCTCGGCCGTGCTCGGCCTTGTCTGGGTGCATCTCCGGATAGTGGAAGGTGACGTTGCGGTGGTCCGCCAGCCAATCGCCGTGGTAGCTCGGTGCCCCTAAATCTACACCGCCGACGATCTGATCGCACTCGTTCTGCGCGACGGTCGAGAGGCTGGCGACGAAGTCCTCAACTTCAGAGAATCGACGCCGCGCGTCCCTGATGAACGTCGCCGCCTCGTGGTGGAGTGACGCCTGCTGTCGGAACAGCGACACCCGCCGGCCCTCGGAGTCTGGATCGGAATCGTCCAGCGCGAGCATCTCCGCGATCGAACGAAGCCAGTCGTTACTCATCATTCCGAGCACAGTGATGAAGCGGGCAACCGGATCGCTGGCCGGGAACGCGTCGCCGATCTTGAACGTGACCTTCGGCATGAGCCTCTTATAGCGAGGGCGCGATGTCGCTTTCGCGCAGAGGGGAAGCGCTAGGCGCCCGGCCCCCGCTATCGGCCGTCGGCGCGTCTTCCAAGGTCGTGGCGCGACCATGCTGAATTGGACTACTTCGCCAGCGCGACCGAATCCATCGTCCGTGGAACCTAATCTTGGGCAGGTGAATTCATTCTTCACCGTCGGCCCGAGCCGTGTGGTATCGTGCCGAGCTACTCGTGAGGTCGATGTACCAAGCCTCGACGGGCCTCGCTGGGAATTCCTGATCTCCGACGGCGAACGCAGTGGCAACATCTGCGCAGACATCCCGGGCTCCGCGCGGCTTGATCGCCCGCCGAGCCGTGGCCGGCTGGAGGCCGCCATCGAATCCTTCGGGGGTTTGCAGTCGAGCATCGGCTTCAAGAGATGCTGATTGAGTACCGAGTCCGAGGCCCGTATGCAATTTCGGTGGATGGGCTGTCCCTGTCGGCTCACCGGCCCCCGCTCTGCGGTTCGCGGGATAGCTGGCCGCATGTCAGCGCCTCTCTCGGATACTGAGCTGTCCCGTTGGGCGCGTGAGCACCTCGTCTACGAGGCCAAGATGCTCGCCTACTCGGCAGTTGAACTCGCCAAGCGAAGGGACGTGCCCCGAGATCATGAGTCGAACGTCCTGCTTGAGAGCTTCGCAATCCATACGCGCTGTCTGCGCGAATTCCTGTGGGGCGAGCGCCGAGATCAGCATCCCATGGACGCGTTCGCCGTCGACTTCTGCTCGCCCGGAGCGTGGGAAGGACGCGGTGGGACCTTGACGCTCTCCCCGCACTCAAGGAGATCGACGACAGGAACCGACTTGGCCGCGAGGTGGTGCACCTCACATATGAGCGCGCCGCGGTCCCCGCCGAAATCAAGGACTGGCCGGTGAGCGACATCGTCAGGGAACTCGTGGAGACGCTCGATGGCTTCGCCCTCGAAGCTCTGCCGCAGCGGCTTGATGACGAAACGCGGGGGGTATTGCGTGAGCTCGATGGCGCGCCCCCGCCGGGCGTCGGGCCGCTCTCGGTCGCGACCGCGATCCAAATTCCCTATACCGGCGGCACCATTGAGTTTCCCGACTTCTCGGTGGGAAGCTAGGTTCTGCCTGCGACGCAAGTAGCCGGCCAGGGCTCTGTTGGCTTGGCAGTGCGAAGTGTGTCTGTCGGCGCCTGTGACCTGGAGGGCGGCGGTGCCTTGGTGGATCGACGCAGTTCTGCGAGCCAAAACGCCGGTCACGACTGGGCTCTCGCTTCCGCGTGAAACGGTGGCGGGCGTCTCCTCGTCCTCGCGGAGGCTGTCGCATAAACCCCAACCGGGCCGATAGGAGCGCATCTCTGCACGGGTAACAATTCGGGCAACGTCGGCCTCGTGCGTCCCGCGCTCGTCCTACAGGCCGCCGGCGCGGTCGCTCCAGTTGCTATCTGAGCCTCGTTAGGGGGTGCTTGTCGCGAGGACCCTTTGTGCGACATCCTCGGCGCAGAGCAGGAGCGCCCGCGTGGCGGCGCCCTCGCTGGCTCACCTTGGCGCTAGGAGGCAGTCAACCGTAAAGGGCTGGCTGTTGCTTAACGATGATGCGGTCTGTCTCCGCTACCGCCTTGGCAGCGGTCCACCCACGCCCTCGCGACACGCGTCCATTTACGTTCCGGAGCCGTGACCATTCGCCTTCTGCTTGGACCTGGATCGGGCAGCAGAAGCGGAAGAAGCCGATGGCCTTGCGTCGTACTTGGCCAAGCCTGTAGTGCTCTTCAGAAGAATCCAGGTAATTGGTATTCCTCGCTCATCATGGCGCTAGGCGGGCGGCGCACTTCGATCTCTGTGTAGTGCTCGAAAATCCCCCGCAGCGACGCCACGAGCGATGGGTCGCGCGTCTCAAAGCCGACCTCGCTCGCACCGCTCTCCGTGTAGCGCTGAAGTGAGAAGATCGCGCGCTCGCCACCGTTCCGCTCGCCACCGATCCAGAAATGAAGGCTGGGGCATTTGCAGGGATTTCCTAGTGCGCCTGAGAGGAGTCGAACCTCCACGAGCCTGTTAAGCTCACAAGGCCCTCAATCTTGCGCGCACCCGCTGGAAGGCACGAACGGTCGCACTCGTGCGGTGCCGCTGGCTACATGTAGTTCGCGCAGCTCGGAGCGGTGATCTTCTTGACATCGGACGAAGCCTCGTTCGGAGTGGAATCGCGATCATCGTCGATGGCGGCTTGACGGCGAAGACCTACTAGAGAACTACAGAATCACGCGCTGCACAAGCACCATGCGTACGGCTCTAGGCTTCGGGCCCTTTCCCGCGCCAAACTGATTGGGGGTCCGCCATTTCGGCCACGATGTCCGACGTCGAGACGATTCCCAACGGTGGCGCATCCGGCTTCGCGGGATCGACGACGATCAACCGATGGACCTCGTGTTTGAGCATCAAATCGGCTGCTTCGCGCAACGGCAATTCGGGGCTTGCAGTGAGCAACGAACTCGACATCACGTCTCGCACGGTCGCTCCATCCCCCTTCGCGCCATAAAGGGACAGGAGGTCATGTCCAGTGACGATCCCGAGCGGGCGGCCGTCGGCCGCGAGCACGACCAAGGAGCGCGATCGTCGCTCGGTCATGGCCCGCGCGGCAGACCGGAGGGGCGTTTCCGGCGGGCAGGTGACGATTCCATGCGACATCACATCGGCCACGCAGTCACGCTGTCCTCCTACGTTGCCGAGGGCGGCCACGAGATCAGAAATCGAGATCACACCTATGGCCCGACCGCTCTCGGTGACCAGGAGCCGTGCGAGCCTCAGACCCTGCAGGCGGTCCGCGGCCTCGGCAGCATCGGCCATAACGTCGATCGTCTCGACCGGAGCTGTCAACATGTCCTGCGCCTCTATGGATCGCATCGCATCGAGTCTCTCGCGGTTCGATCCCAGCCACTCGCCGCTGAGCAAATCGAAGTCACTGATCACTCCTACAGGCTCGCTGTTGTCGTCAACGACGAACGCGGCGTGAATGCGACGCTCGACCAGTAGTTGGGCCACGTCCCCCAGGGTTGCCTTGGGCCCGCAGGAGATCACGCCCTCGCGCATGAGATCGCGGACAATCGTCATGATTCCGGCACCAAGTCTTAGCACGAAGCTCGTGCTCCGCTCGGGACCCCCGGCCCATCGGCTCACGACCAATCCGAAACACCGCGAGCCGGTTACCTGAGTCAAGTGACCCTCGCTCGCACGGCCGGCGACCATCATCTCGCGAGGAACCGCGTCGTGAGGGTTCAGATTCCCATCGTGTGCTGATTGCCCCATGACTCCTTCAATGGGAGCTATCGTGCTGCCGAGGTCATCGAGGCGCTCGCGCGTCAATTCGAGGCGACCGGCTGGGAGGTGGATCGGTGCCGACCGCCGATGGGGACGAGGGCACGGCGGACGCACTCCACGCGGCGTTGGCTGGCGAGCGAGTTCAAGTTAGCGTCCACGGTCCCCTTGGGCTACCGCTTCGCGGATCACTTACGTTGCTGGGCGACGGCCAGATGGCCGCTGTCGAGACGGCGACGGCCAGCGGTCTCGGCCTGCTTCCACCTGGTGACCGGGACCCCGAGGGAGCCTCGACACAAGGCACGGGCGAGCTGATCGCCGCCGCCGCGGCTCAGGCCCGTCGCATTCTTGTTGGGGTTGGAGGGAGCGCTACCACCGGCGGGGCCCTGGGCGCCTCGAGGCGATCGCCGATTCGGGTGGGCTCGGCGACGCCCGAACGCCCTGGGAACGGCTGCTCAGGTGTTCGCGCCCCAGAAGGGAGCGGACCCGGCTACGGTAGCCCGGCCTTGAGGGTGCGGATGGAACGATTCGCCGAAGCGCTTCCCCGCGATCCGCGCGGCGTTCCGATGAGCGGGGCCGGCGGGGGCCCCGCTGGTGGGCTGTGGGGCCGCTACGGGGGCCGAGCTGTTGCGGGAGCGCCCCTCGTCCTGCAGATCGTCGACTTCGATGCGCGGGTGCGCCGCGCGGACGTGGTCATCACCGGCGAGGGGCGGCTCGACGGGACGACCATCGCGGGCAAGGCGGTAAGCGAAGTCGTTCGACGCTCCGCGGCTCTTGGCGTGCCGGCGCATGCGATCGTCGCCATTAACGCCACAACCCCGGCCGACCGGCGAGAGCTGGTCCTGGCTTCGATCCGTGAGGCAAGGACACTCAAAAGCATCAAGGAGGCAGCCAGCGCTCTGGCCGGTGAGCTGGTTGCTGGTTAACACCAAGATTTTTCCGGTGCTCGGCGGGGCCCAGCTCGAGATCGAAGTCGAAGCGATGGTCGACCCTTACGCACTCAGGCGCGAGCAGACCCTGATGAGGCATGCAGTGGCAGCGCTGTCGGAGGCTAGGGGGAAGGCGCCAGTGTTGATCGGAGAGAGGGCCTCGCTTCCACTATTCCCGGCCCTCTTAGCCGGAGACCCTGATCTTGCAGTCGCCATAACTCGTGTCGGCGACTCCTGCTCGAATCCTCACGGCCCCGACGAGAGCTTGGATCTCGCTGACCTAGAGCGGCCTGCTGGCTGAGGCTGGTCTTCTGCATCGGCTCGGCTGCTAGACCGGTCACCGAAGGCGCCGATTTGGAAGGTCGAGGCGGAGCCGTGATTCCGAGTTGCAGTAGCCCGAGGAACATCGATTGGGCGCAGCCCACCAGTGTGGGCACGCTTTCCACGTTCACCGCCTACCGAGGTCAGGTGGAGCACTCGCTTGATCCCGTGGCCCTACCTGGCGCCGGCTCTGATCTCGCCTTCGGCGCTCTCGAGATCGAGACGCGTGTCGACGTCAAGCGCGGAGGCGAGGTGTCCGCACTCGATGGCCGCCGCGCCGACGTCCCTCAGCAGGTCACGCGCGCCCCGATCACCTTCCAGCCCGCCGATCGCCGAGAAGAGCTGGCGCTTGATGAGCACCGGATGTCCAGGGCGCCCGTCATACGTTGCCCGCGCCGCCGGCATGGGTGCGTGAATCTGCTCAGCGATCCGAGCGATCACCTCCGGGGTCATGAACGGCTGGTCTCCGAGCGTGACAACGATTGCGCTGGCATCGGCTAAGGCGGCGACCCCAGTCCGGAGTGAAGCCGAAAGTCCGTCACGCCATGCGTCTGCGACGACCACCTCGATGTCGGGGAGATCAACCGCCGCCGCTACTTCGTCGGAATGTGCACCGACGACTACGGCAACGCGATCCAGCCCTGGCGCAGCCAGCATCGGTGCGATCGCGTAGCGAAGCAATGGCTGTCCGCCGAGCCGGGCCGCGAGCTTTACCCCACCGAACCGCCGGCCTTCGCCAGCAGCAAGAATCAGGCCCGCAGTCAAGCCTCGACCTTATGAATGCGTTGCGAGCTATCGCTCAGGCGGCGGCCGCCAGCACGGCCATTACGCATGGCTACAACCTCGGCCATGATTGACAAGGCGGTTTCCTCGGGGCTTGTTGCCCTGAGGTCCAAACCGATCGGAGCAGCGAGGCGATCAAGCTCCTCTGTGCTCATGCCGGCCTCGATCAGCCGCTCACGCCGTCGCGCCTGCGCTCGTTGGCTGCCCATGGCACCGACGTAGGCGGCCTCCGAGCGGAGCGCGATCTGGAGCGCGGCATCGTCGAGCTTGGGATCGTGAGTGAGGACTGCGATGGAGGTCGCGCGGTCAATCCCCAGCTGCGAGAATGCGACATCAGGCCATTCCGCAAGCACCTGCTCTGCGTCGGGGAACCGCTCATTGGTGGCAAATGCGATACGCGGATCGCAGACGTACGGCCGCCAACCTGGTGATCATGTGGGCCAACGATCGTCGCGAGGGCGGCCCGACCATCGACGCTGGCGATGCGCGCATACTCACGTTGTGGACTGTCGTCGAGGCTCATGAGTACTCCTCGAGGAATACGTCGATCTCTCCTCCACATGGAAGACCGACGTCCCAGGCCTCGGAGTCGTCGATCCCGAAATGGAGCATGCGAGGCCTCCCTCGCGTTCGCAGGAGCTCAAGTGCAGCCTCGGCAACCGCGCCCTCCACGCACCCTCCCGACACCGCGCCGGCCACTTCGCCGTGCTCGTTGATTGCCATCTTTGCTCCGGGCGGGCGGGGCGCCGAGCGCTTGGTGTTGACGACGGTGGCGATCGCCACTCGCTCGCCTTCGGAAGTCCACTTGCCCAGCTCATCAATTACTTCTCTCATTTCGCCTCGGTGTCCGAATGTGCATGCGATGAAACGGCAGCCGGCTCCTGTGCGCGCCGCGGCTTCGGGTTCCGACCGAGCTCTTTCCGCCCGAGGCCTTGATCCACGAGGCGGGCGAGCTCTTCAAGAGAGGCGAGGCTGTTTCCAGCGAGGAAATGGTCGACGTGGGGGAGTGCAGCGACCATGCCGCGGGTCAGCGGCTGATAGTCGGGGTTCGCCTTCAGCGGATTTAGCCAAACGAGACGGTGAGAGCACCGAGCGAGCCGCGCCGTCTCCTTGCCCAGCAGCTCCGGCTCGCCGCGATCCCAGCCGTCCGAAAGGACGACGACTGCCGCTCCACGGCCTACCCGGCCGCCGTGGCCGCGGTTGAGCTCGCCGATCGCCTCTCCGATACGGGTGCCGCCGGACCAGTCCGCGACTGCGCTTGCCGCGGCGCAGAGGGCACTGTCCGGATCGCGACGCCGTAGTTCGGCCGTGATGCGCGTCAGTCGAGTGCCAAAGGCAAAGACCTCGCACCGGCTGCGCATGCGCACACAAGCGTGTGCGTACTGGAGCAGCGCTCGCGAGTATGGCTCCATGGATCCGGAGATGTCGCACAGCAGTACCAGCGGCCGATGGCGCTCAACCGGTGCTTGCCACCGGCGCTCAAAGGGCTCGCCACCATGCCGCATCGCCTCGCGCAATGTGGCCCGGACATCGAGCCGATGGGATCGCTGACGCGAGGCTCGGACCCGGCGACTCCGGCGATATGGCGGGCCCGCCGCAATCCGCAGCATGATTCGCCGCGCCAGTGCACGCTCGGCGTCGCTGAGCAAGGCGAAGTCCTTCTCGCGCAGAGCCTCGATGTCTGACCAAGCCGCTCCGCCGCATGCACCCTCATCCCGAGCGGACGACAGGTCATGCTCTGCGGGCGGGGACGAGACCACCACCGATGGTCGACCCGTCGCGCTGCCGTGCTCCGCTGCGCGTGCGATTGGAAGGCGCGGCTGGAAGCCGCACCAGGCCGCGAACACCAGGTCGAATACAGCCAGGTCGCTTCTGCCGGCGCAAAGCGCGGCGCGTAGCGCGAGTCGCGCTTCATCGAGGCTTGCCGGATCCACTGACGCCAGGGCCCGGTGAGCGAGCAGCAGTTCTCCAGTGCCAACCCGAAGGCCATGCGCGCGGAGGTCGGAAGCCAGCACGCAGACCCGATCCAGGACCGACCTCGCGTCGGCCTGCCGGTCATGCCACAGGAGGTGGTCACACACCCTCGAGCACCCCAGATTCTGTGACCCGCTCGATGTCCTCGCGGACCTTCAACACTGCGCCTAGTGTGCGATCGAGGCGGTCGTCCTCAAGGGCGCCGAGCGCACGGGCCCACGTGATGGTCTCACCTACTCCCGGAGTCTTGTAGAGGTCGAGCGAGCGAAGTCTGTCGACGGCGTCACAGACGCGCTCCGCGATCTCGCGCCCAATGCCGGGCAGGTGCGTGCCGACGATCTGAATCTCACGGTCCCGGCTCGGGTAATCGATCCACTGGTAAAGGCAGCGGCGCTTCAGTGCGTCGTGGAGTTCCCGGGTGCGATTGGACGTCACGATCACGATCGGCCGGCCCTGCGCCTCGATGGTCCCGAGTTCGGGAATCGTGACCTGGAAATCCGAGAGCAACTCGAGCAAGAATGCCTCGAACTCGTCGTCGGCGCGATCGATCTCGTCGATGAGCAGGACCACGGGCCCGGGCTCTTCGATGGCGTCGAGAAGCGGTCGGCGAAGCAAGAACTCGCGCCGGAAGACATCTGCGGTCGAGGCGTCTTCGGCTTGGCCGCGGACAGCCAGCAACTGGCGCGGGTAATCCCAGTCGTACAGGGCGCTGTGCACGTCGATCCCCTCGTGGCATTGCAGCCTGATCAGTCGGGCCTGTGTCGCCCCAGCGAGTGCCTTTGCGGTTTCGGTCTTTCCCACCCCCGCCTCGCCCTCAAGGAGCAAGGGTGTGGATAGGTCGATGGCTAGAAAGAGCGCGACCGCGAGGTCCTCGCCAGCGAGGTAACCCTGACCTTTGAGGGCAAAGCGGACGCCCGCCGGGTCGGTCAGGTCCACGTTGTTGGGCGAGTCCGACATCGCCCTATCCGCCGATCGCGCTCATCGTTCGGGTTTGTCGGCGGAAGCCGCGCTCGCCAATCCGATGCTTCAGCTCTTTACGCCAGACCGCCTCCCGAATCGATTCGGCGAGCTCCGCGTCAGTGGCGCCACTTCGCATTGGTTGACGAAGGTCGGTTTCGTGGACGGAGAACAGGCATGTCCGCAGCTTGCCCTCTGCGGTGAGACGGATCGGGTTGCAGTCGGCGCAGAACGGTTCCGAAACTGGGTTGATGAATCCAATCTCGCCTCGACCGTCTCGGAAGCGGAAGACGCGGGAGGTGCTCGAGGGCTCGCGCGGCAACTCTTCGGGCGGATGGACGGCATCGATCAAGGCACGGATCTCCGCGCCAGTGAGCACCGCGTCTGCCTCCCATGCCTGGTGACCATCCAAAGGCATGAACTCGATAAAGCGGACCTGAAACTCGGTGCGCCGGGCGAATTCTGCAAATCGAAGAGCCTCTTCCTCGGTGACATTGCGAAGCGCAACCGCGTTGACCTTGATCGGGCGCAGTCGACGGTGCCGCGCGATCGCCTCAAGGCCTTTCAGGACCTGACGGAGGGCGTCGCGGCGGGTCAGATGGAAGAACCGATCGCGAGCCAGGGAATCGATCGAGACGTTGACGCGCCCGATCCCGGCCTCCGAGAGCGAGTCCGCGTGGCGTTCCAGCAAGTAGCCATTGGTCGTTAGTGAGAGGTCTCGAAGGCCATCGATTGCGGCCAGCGTCGAGACCAGCGTGGGGAGGTCGCGCCCGACCAAGGGCTTGCCGCTGGTCAGGCGGACGTCCTCAACACCGAGTGAGACCAGGAGTCGGACGAGCCGCTCGATTTCCTCGAAGCGAAGGATCTCGGAGCGCTCGAGCCACCTAAGCCCGCCTGCGCGCATCCAGTACTGGCAGCGGAAGTTGCACCGGTCCGTGACGGACAGGCGCAAATCCGAGATCCGCCGACCATGCCCGTCGCAAAGCGGCTGGTCCAATTCCCTCACTGCCGTTTCTCGCTGCATTCGACGCTCGCGCTGACCCCTTGTTGACCTGATTCTAAGCGGCGCGGAATGCCGAAGCAAGTCATTCTTAGGGCACTGATTGCCGCTTTCCGGTCTTGAATACTTGACAGCCGACGATTCTAGTGGTGTAATCGCGCCAAGATGCCGCTGGGCGAGGAGAGTAGGCAGCTGTCGCGCGTGCGGCCGATGCGGTGAGGAGAAAAGGAGGACGCCAGGCAATGACGACCGATGCTTCAGCCAGTGGACGGCCACCCACCGCGGCGCCGGGCCAGTTCACACGCGCCTCCTCTGGCTTGGTGCGTCAGCTGTCCATCCGCGACACCGCCTGGTACGGGGTCATTGCGGCAGGTGTGACCTTTGGACTCTTCCTGCTGTTCCCCATTCCGCAGGCGGTGTCACCCGGTATCTACGTTCTCGGCACCTGCGCGCTGGCGTTCCTAATTGCGGTCCCGATCTATTTCGTCTATGCCGCGTTCGGCTCGGCTATGCCGCGAGCCGGCGGGGATTACGTTTACGAAAGCCGCTCCCTTGGTCCATTCCCCGGATTCGTTGTCCCGATGACGTGCCAGGTGATCGCCTTCCTTCCGTTCATCGTCAGCGCGGCACTTTTTGCAGCTCAGTCCGGCCTTGCCCCATCTTCGATGCCATCGGCCTGCATGGCCTTGCAGCTGACATTGCGACGACGAAGGCCGGTGCGTTCATAAGCGTCGTTGTACTCACGGCGATCATGTACGCGATCAATGTGCTCGGCCTCCGCGTTTACCGGCAGGTCCAGCGCTACGTGATGATCCCGATGATCATCCTCTCAGTAGGGACGATCTACGTCCTGCTCTTTGTGAATCTGGGGGTCTTCGTTTGAGGGGCACTTCAACTCGTTTAGTTCTCCGCTTACAGCTCAGGACGTCCACGACAAGGCTGCAGCCGCCGGCTACCAGCCGACCGGATACAGCTTCCGGGACACGGCGATCTGGGTCACGCCCCTGCTAGCGCTGGTGCCGTTCTCAATGTTCGCGGCGATGGGACTCTTGGGCGAGGTCCGCAGTGCCAACAACCTCGGCCGCCTGTTCCGCGCATTTCTCATTCCCGGATTCGTCGTCGCCTTCATCATTTTGGGGATCCCGTATCTTCTCCTCCAGCACATCGTCGGCAACCAGTTCCTGACCGAATTTGCAGTTGCTCTTGATGCCGGCAAGATCGCTCCGGCGTATTACCCGTCCGTTCAGGCCTTCTTCGGGATGCTCTCGAATTCAGCACCAGTCACGATCCTGATTGCGCTTGGATTCATCGTCGGCGGCTTCGGTTTCGCCAACACGATCTTTGTCAACACGTCGCGGATCATGATGGCGATGGGCCTTGAGCGATCGCTTCCGAGCGTATTCGGCGAGGTTTCGCCACGTTTCCACACGCCGGTGAAGAATCTGACCTTCTACGCGATTGCGTCCCTAGCGGTTTCCGCCATCTACATCTACAGACCGTCGTACGGCGTGACCCTGATCATCAGCACCACCGTCCTGAGCGCCGTCATCATCGCGATCACGTCCTTTGCGGCGGCGCTTTTCCCGTTCAGAGCTGCGAGATCTATGAAGCCTCGCCCGTGTCGCGGTGGCACATAGGAAAGACCCCCCTGATCACGATCGTTGGCCTGATCGGGGGCGTGGTCGTATCGTTCTTCGTCTACCTGGCTCTCACTGAGTCGGCGCTCGGGCTCACCAGCGCGGACGCCAGGATCACGATGGCTGCCGAATTCGGCGCGGCGCTTCTCATCTACGGAGTCAACCGGTTTGTGCAGCAGGCCAGGGGCTTCGACCCGAGTCTGGCCGCTCGAACGATTCCGCCCGACTGATCCACGACCCGTTAGCCAGAGACCAGCCGTGTTGAGGACCGGATCAGCAAGGAGATAGCCGGTTGATTGGGAGACGAAAGAGTCGCGGGGAGCGCAAGCTGAGGATTGTGTTCGCCACGGACCTCCATGGCGCCGACCTGGTGTTCCGGAAGTTCTTGAACGCGGTCAGCATCTACGAGGCGGACATCGCGGTCCTAGGGGGCGACTTGACAGCCAAGCGATTGGTGCCGGTCGTGGTCACCGACGATGGCCGCCTCGCTCCAGAGCAAGGCCCCGAACTCGTCGCGGACGTGGCCAGCGGCAACGTCGACACGGTGCTGACGGAGGTCCGAGACCGTGGCCGTTATCCGGTCGCCGTGACCGTCGCCGAGTACGAGCACCTGGCGACGAACGGTGCGCGCGTCGAGGACCTCTTTGCCGAGGCCTGCAAGGATCAGCTCGAAAGATGGCTGAGCCTGGCACACGAGCGGCTCGGGCCTCGGACATCCCCTCGTACGTGGCCGGCGGCAATGATGACTACGACTTCATCGAGCCTGTACTCACGGAAGATCCGTACGCGATCAACGGTGAAGGGCGCGTTTTGGAGATCGCTCCGGGCCTGGAGATGATCTCGACCGGCTACGGCAACCCGACGCCGTGGAACTGTCCCAGGGACGTATCGGAGGAAGAACTCGGAGAGATCATCGAGCGGATGGCGTCAAAGCTCACCGATCCCTCGAGGGCGATCTTCAATCTCCATGTGCCGCCGTTTGGAAGTGGACTGGACTCGTGTCCACGCCTTGACACCTCGGTCTCACCGCCAAAGGCGGTTCCCGGGGAAATGATGTCGGCGGGCTCCACCGCGGTTCGCGACACCATCGAAAAGCACCAGCCGCTTCTGTCTCTCCACGGTCACATTCACGAGTCCGCAGCGGTAACCAAGCTTGGCAGGACCACTTGCGTAAACCCCGGCAGCGAGTACGAGGAGGGAGTACTCAGAAGTGCGGTCGTCGACGTGATCGATGGCGGTGCCAGCGTGACAGTGCAGCTACTTCAGGCGTAGGCGCGTGAGTGACCCGGTGGACATGCGAGAAGCTGGAGTAGCGGTAGCGAGATCAACGACTATGGAGGGCAGTCCGACGGCCGACGTCATACACCCGACAGATGATCGAGACCGGAGCAATCTATTAGAGGAGTGCCGTTTTCTCTTGACCTGCGCCAGCGATGCCGGGGTCACCATACGAGCAATAGGTGGAGCGGCGATCGCGATTCGATGTCCCGCCGCCAAGGCCGCCCCCTTCGCTCGACCCTACAAGGACATCGATGTGGTTACTCGAGGCGAAGCCAAGAACGAACTCGAGCGGCTGTTTACTGAAACCGGCTACAACGCTGAGCCCGAGTTCAACGCCATAAACGCACACCGCCGACTCATCTTCTGGGACCCGAGCGTGGGACGCAAGGTCGACGTGTTCGTTGATCGCATCGAGATGTGCCACACGCTGGATATCAGAGATCGCCTCGAGCTTGATCGCGACACCCTCGCGCTTGCTGACTTGTTGCTCCTCAAGCTTCAGATCGTCGAAGCCACGGAGAAGGATCACCTTGACGCGCTGACGCTACTTGCCGATCACGGGATCGGCCCCGAGGGGATTGACGGCGACTACGTGGCCGATCTCCTCGCCAAGGACTGGGGTTGGTGGCGCACAGTGACTCGGAACCTCGACCGCTTGCTCGCATTTCTGCGGACATTCTCCGCCTTGGAGGGGCGGGGGCGGGAGACGGTCGAAGCGCGGATTCGCCAGCTGGTCGCGCAGATCGAGAACACCCCGAAGTCCCGCCGGTGGCGCATGCGTGCGCGAGTGGGGGAACGGATGCAGTGGTACGAGCTGCCCGAGGAGACTGAGTGACTGACGTACGGGTGACATCACCGTCTAATCGGGCAAGGAACGTTACGGAACCACGGTCGAATCAAGGAGCGAATTGATGAGCGTTCTATCGTCGACAACCCTAATCCCGGTTGAGGAGTATCACCAGAGGTGGTCAAGAGCCCAGGTTGCAGCAAAGGCGATGGGGCTCGACGGCTTGGTCGTCTTCTCACGCGGCGGCGGCACTTTCGATTCGCACTGGGACGTCTTTTACTTGGCGAATCACTACCCCCAGTTTCCCGATGGTGCGGGACTATCCCCCGCACTGGAGGGGCCGATCTCAGTCGGCGGTGATTCTGCCGGTCGACGACTCGCCTCGCTCGTCGTCGATATTCCTGACTGGCGCCGGGATCGAGGCGTGGTCGACGAGTGCGCTTCTCTCTATCGGTGCCGGAATGCGTCGCCGAGGTCGTTAAGAAGCGGGGTCTGGGGAATGCGCGACTGGGACTGGTCGGCAGTAACGCGCTGCTGGCCGGGAGCTACATGGCGCTCATCGACAAGTCCCGGATGTCGCCTTCGAGCCCGCCGATGATCTGATCGAGGACATGCATGTGATCAAGAGTCCCCGGGAATTGGAGCTGATTCGCGAAGCGTCCGACGCCGGTAACCGGATTATCGATGCGATCATGCGGGCCGCCAAGCCAGGCGTCACCGAGGCGGAAGCGGTCGCCGCGGGCTATGCGATCGCGGTACCCGAATGTGTGGCCGTCCTGCAGACGGCGGTCGCGTCCGGGCCAGCCAGCAACGCCTTCGCTCGGGGCGGAATCCCGGCTTGGACCAACCGCGTCCTCGAAGAGGGCGATCTCTTCCATCTCGACAGCTTCGGCTTTCGGAATGGCTATCAGTACGACTTCGGCCGCGGACTCGTGGTCGGCGGCAATCCAGTACGGCGCAGAAGGAGGTACTGGAGGCGACGATCGAGGCTGTCGATCGAGTCATCGAAGTGATCCGGCCCGGGCTCCGGGCTTGTGACGCCCACCTAGTCGCCCATGAATTCCTGAAGGAGAAGGACATGCTTGGCGATGGAGGGCTAGAGACAACTCCCGCACTGGTGCTGAGCTACCCGATGTATGGCCACACCTTCGGCGTCGGCTGGGGGTGGCCGTGGCTGTTTCCAGGTGACGAGCGTGAGATCCAGCCCGGTATGACGCTTGCCATTGAGGCGATGGCGGGGCGCCCCGACGTCGGATCCTCGTACTTCGAACAGGACGTGATACGTGACCGAGGACGGCACCGAGCTGCTGAGCACGATTCCCAAGGCGTACTGGTAGGGCGATGAGGATCGAGCTGACCGTCAACGGCGAGGTGCAGACGCTCGACGTCGAACCGCGCCAGCTACTCGTCTATGCCCTTCGCGAACAGCTGGGCCTGATTGGCACGAGGGTCGGTTGCGACACCTCTTCGTGCGGCGCCTGGCACAGTTCTCCTCAACTGCGAGTCCGTCAAGTCATGCACCGTGCTGGCGGTACAAGCGGATGGCCAGGAGGTGACGACGGTGGAGGGCCTGGCAAGAGACGGCGAGCTGCACCCGATCCAGCAGGCTTTTCACGAGCACCACGGCCTGCAATGCGGCTATTGCACCCCGGGGATGATGATGGCCGCGGTCTCGCTCATTCGTGAGCACGGGGTCCTTGATGGCGACGCCATCCGTACGGGCCTGGAGGGCAATATCTGCCGCTGCACCGGCTATCAGCGGATCGTGCGCGCGGTTCAGGACGCCAGCGAGAAGATGGCCTCTGCAGGGGAGACGCAATGATCCTGGCAGCCGAAGGCAAGGCTTACGTTGGCCAGAGCGTCCCGCGGAGGGAGGACAGGCACCTGTTGCTCGGGGAAACGACGTTCCTCGATGACCTGACCCTGCCAGGAATGCTGTGGGTTTCGCTGCGTACGGAGTCCCTACGCCAATGCCCGTATCCTCAGCGTCGATACCTCAGCCGCGCTTGAACTCGAGGGTGTCGTCGCGGCGTTCTCCGGCCAGGACCTGATGGATGAGTGGGCCGCAACGTTGCCGTGCGTGTGGAAGGTGAGTGATGACATCCGGATGCCGCCGCATTGGCCGCTGACGCCTGACAAGGCCCGGCATGTCGGCGACGGGGTTGCGGTGGTGCTGGCGACGAGTCGTGCGATCGCCAAGGACGCGGCGAGACTCGTCGTCGTTGACTACGACCCAGACGCCGCAGTCACTGATGTGCTCCACGCGGCGAGCCCGAACGCCCCATTGGTCCACGACGAGTTCCCAGACAACAAGTGCTACACGTGGAGCATCAGCAGCGGTGATCTCGACCGCGTCTTCGCTGATGCGCCGGTCACGATCAAAGAGCGATACCGCCAGCAGCGACTGATCATCGCGGCGATGGAGCCAAGGGGGGTGATGGTCCAGCCCAGCCCCAGCGGCGATTACACGATGTGGTCCTCGACCCAGATCCCGCACATCCTCCGGACGACGATGGCCGAGTCCACCGGGATCCGGAGGCGAAGTTACGGCTCGTCGCTCCCGACGTCGGCGGCGGGTTTGGATCGAAGGTGCAGGTCTATCCCGAAGAAGCGCTGCTCCTGGGACTCGCTCGCCGGCTTGGACGTCCCCTGAAATGGATCGCGGAGCGATCGGAAGATCACATGACCACCCACCACGCCCGCGACATGGTGCAGGATGTCGAGCCGCAGCAACCGAGGAAGGCAGGGTCCTCGGGATGCGGGTGCACCTAACCGCGGCGATGGGTGCGTACCTGGGCATTAACGGGCCGGGCATCCCTCTCCTCGGCGCCCAGATCTACAGCGGCTGCTACAGCATCCCGGAGTACGAGTGCGTCGTCCACGGCTACTTCACACACAACACGATGACCGACGCGTATCGGGGCGCCGGACGACCCGAGGCCGCCTATGGAATCGAGCGGTCCATCGAGGCGCTTGCAAGCGGCTCGGGAAAGACCCCCTTGAGATAAGACGCCTCAACTTCGTCACCCGTTTCCCGTACAAGATGGCCAGCGGTCTGACCATCGACATAGGTGACTTTCACGGCTGCTTGGACAAGCTCGAAGCGATGCTCGATTTGCCCACAACCAGGACAGAGCAGCAGCGGCGGCGAGACGCCGGCGAGAGTCGCCAGCTCGGCATCGGCGTATCCACATACATTGAGATGGCCGGCCTGGCCCCGTCCAGGATCCTTGGAAGCTCGCCTGAGCTTTCACCCTCAGGGGGCAGTTACCGCACTGGAGGATGGGAGGCTGGCACGGTCCGGTTCCTGCCAACCGGAACCGTTCAGGTTGTCACCGGACTCTCGCCGCACGGCCAAGGAACGGCAACGAGCTTGGCGCAGATCGTTGCAGACGAGTTCGGGATGTCGCCCGACGACATCGAAGTGATTCATGGCGACACCGCCGCCTCATCAATGGGAATGGACACCTATGAAGTCGCGGCATCGTCGTCGGGGGTGTCGCCGTCCACTCGGCTGCGCGTCGAGTTGTCGCCAAAGCGAAGCGGATCGCAGCACACCGCATGGAGGCGGCCGAAGAAGACCTTGTCTATGAGCCGGGGCGCTTCGTCGTCCGTGGTACGAGCAGCGACATCTCGCTGCGGAAAGTTGGGATGGCGGCCTGGCAGGCGCACGACTTGCCGGAAGGCGAGGAGCCAGGGCTCGAGGAGACATCCGTGATTTGACCGAACAAACTTCAGCTGGCCATCAGGCGCGTACGCGGCAGTGGTCGAGGTCGACGTTGAAACGGGGTCGGTGGACCTTCTGCGTTTTGCCGCCGTCGACGACGTCGGAACGATCATCAACCCGATGCTCGTCGAAGGCCAGATCCACGGGGCGTTGACCCAGGGCTTGGCGCAAGCGCTCTGGGAGGAGGCGCTTTATGACGAGAACGGCAATCCGTTGAGCGCCTCGCTGATGGATTACATGGTCCCGACCGCCGAGGAAGTGCCTGAGTTCGAGGTCGATCACGTCGTCACCCCGAGCCCAGAGAATTCGCTCGGAGCCAAAGGTGCCGGCGAAACCGGGACAGTCGGGGCACCACCGGCCGTAGTAAACGCAGTTCTGGATGCGCTCTCGCCGCGTGGTGTTACCGCGCTTGACATGCCCTTGACACCGGAACGTGTTTGGAATGCGATCAAGGAGGCCGAGGAGGCCACGGCGTGATTCCCACCAATTTCGACTACGCGCGCGCGGACTCCGTAGACGATGCCCTTCGCCTTCTCGAGGAGGTTCCCGGCTCAATGGCCATCGCGGCGGCCACTCGCTTCTTCCCCTGATGAAGCTCCGGCTCTCGAACCCGCAGCGAGTCGTCGACCTCGGACCACTGCGTGAAGAGCTCGGGTTCATACGCCCCGCGGACAAATGCGTCTGCATCTGGGGCTATGACGCGACACCACGATCTGGCGGCGAGCGAGGTCGTCAAGTCTCAATGTCCAGGCCTGGCAGAGGTTGCAGCGATGGTGGGCGATCCGCAGGTGCGTCACCGCGGCACGGTGGGTGGATCGGTGGCACACGGCGATCCCGCCGCGGACCTTCCGACTGCTCTGCTGGCGCTGGACGCGGAGTTTGAGATTGCGAGCGAAGCCGGCCGCCGCACAGTCCCAGCAAGCGACTTCTTCCAGGGATTCCTCGCAACAGCTCTCGACCCCGGCGAACTCTTGGTCGAACTCAAGGTCCCGCACTCGCGAGCCCGGTATCCGGGCGACGTACAACAAGTTCAACCGACGTGCCCAAGACTGGGCGACCGTGGGTGTCTTTGCGCTTGCGTGGGTCGACAACGGCGTAGTCAACGACGTTGCGGTGGGCCTTACGAACATGGGAAGCACGCCGTTGCGCGCTTCGGCGGTTGAGGCAGCGCTCCAAGGCCAGGACCCGAGCGACGAAGCGATCAGCGCCGCCGCGGGCCTGGCGGATGAGGGCACGGACCCGACCAGCGACAAGAACGCCAACGCCTCGTTCCGGCGCCACCTTGCGCGCGTTCTCACCCAGCGGAGCCTAAGGACGGTTCTAACCAACTCGGGAGATCGGTCATGACAGAGATAACTCGAATGCAGCCCAAGGACGTCGCGGAGCCGTACGCCCACTACTCGAACGTGACCAAGATCGAGAATCGGCTGTACGTCGCTGGCCTCGTGTCGATCGACACCGAAGGGGAACTGGTCGCCAAGGGAGATGCGCGAGCGCAAGCGGTCCATGTCTGCCGCGCGCTGGAAACCATCGCCAAGCAATTCGGGGCCGACCTTGGGCGAGTCGTTCAATGCACGCTCTACATCACCAATCGCGAGGATTACCGAGACGTCGACGCGGGCTACGCGGAAGTGTTCGGGGGCCACAAGCCATCCCGAGCCACCGTGATCGTGGGCCTGACGGATCCAGAGTTTCTGGTCGAACTCGTCGCCTGGCTTGAGCTATGACCCTTCTCGGGCCACTATTTCTACGATGCGCGGCGCTGCATCGGGCCTGGGTCGCTCTGGGACTCTGTCTGGCATTCAGGGGCGGAGCGTGATGGCTAGCTGGGCAACCGCTGGCAATTCCGGCGCTGTAACCGCAAATGGTGCCGGCAAGTCGCTCGAGGCGCCGCATGAGCTTCGGCCAAGTCCGGGGCTAAGCCCTACCGACGAGGCGATGGTGCAGCTCCTCCAGCAGGACGGTCGCGCGCCGATCTCGGAGATCGCCCGGAACGTCGGCCTTACGACGAAAGCCGCTGGCCGACGTGTCGATCGTCTGATGGATGCAGGTGTAATCGACATCACCGCCGTCACCACCCCCGATGTCCTCGGTTACCAGGCTGGCGCTCTGCTGGGTGTCCAAGTGTTGCCCGGGGCCCAGGTCACGGAGATCGTGGATGCCTTGTGGCGGGACCAACGGATCGACTACATGAGCGTGGTCGGGGGTCCTTATCGCCTGATCGTTGAGGCCTTTGGCCGCGACGCCGCGGAGCTACGTGCGGCGATCGAACGGGAGATAAGTCAGATCCCCGGCATCGGCTGTGTCGAGCTCTTTCCTTATCTGTCTCTACTACCAGCGGTTCCGATTTGGTCCGAGCGACTCAGATGATTCAGCGGTGTCGGCGAGCTTCGGGGACGACCGATCTCGCGAGCTCGACTTCATGGATAAGAAAATCGTCGCTGAGCTGAACCTGGATGGCCGGCGCAACTTTCGGTCACTAGGGGATGAGCTAGGTGTGTCGGAGTCCCAGGTCCGGCGACGTGTCAAGCGCATGGTTGAGTCCGGGTCGCTGAGAGTCATGGCGATGGCGAACCCGACCAGCCTCGGCTATGGGTCGCTCGCGTGGCTGGCCATCAATGTTGCAGGCGGAGAGTCTGTGCGCTCGGTCGCAGAGCGGCTAGCCCAGGTGACCGGCGTCACCTACATCATCATCACCTCCGGCCGATACGACCTGTTCGTAGATGTCGTGGCGCAGGACCACGACGATCTGCTCCGTCTCTTGGACGAGGAGGTTCGGACGGTTCGGGGCGTTCAACACGTCCAGACCTGGCTCCACCTTGACCTCCACTGGCGGCCCCTACGCCCGGTCCTCGCGATTCGCCCAGGAGATGGCGCATGATGGATTCTCCCGGGGCCCTTGCTGAGGAGCGGCCATGAAGCTCACGAATTCGTTCGAGGTCGATGCCCCTCCCGAGCGGGTCTGGGATTTCCTGCTGGACCTCGAGCGTGTGACTCCGTGTATGCCTGGTGCCGAGCTGAGCGACCTCCCCGACGAGCGCACCTGGAAGGGCAAGGTGAACATCAAGCTCGGGGCGGTGACGCTGTCATACGCGGCCAACGTTGTGATCGACGAAAAGGACGAAGCGAGCCACACCGTCACTTTGAAGGCAAACGGTCAGAGACGCACGGGAAGGGCATGGCTGCGGCGACGATCAACTCGAGTGTTCAGTCCGGTAAGAACGGCGGCAGCGAAGTGGTCATCGACACGGATCTGACCATTTCCGGAGCCGTCGCCCAGTACGGGCGGGGAATGATCGGCGATGTGTCGGAGCGACTAACCGGAGAGTTCGCAGCTGCTTGCAGGCTCAGATCGCCGCCCCTACAGCCACCGGGGGCCAGGCGCAAGAGCCACGCGGCCAAGCCGATCGGGGACTTTCCCTGTTCCTTTGGGCGACAGGCCGCGCCCTAGGGCGGTCTTCACGCGGTGGTCGCGCACTTCGATCCCTGTTGGTGGCAATCGTGGTTGAGGCCGCGACCTAGCCGCGTCCTGAATAACCCGACAACCACGACAGGGCGCCGGAAGGCGCCACGAGGTCACCAATGAACACAACGCAAACCCCAGAAGCTGCCACTCAGAAGCCTCAGTCGCGCGAAGAGACCCGCACGCTTCGGAACTACGTCGGCGGTGAGTGGAAGGCCGCCCAAGCCACGGACGTCCTCGACAACCGGAACCCTGCAACCGGCGACGTGCTGGCCCGGTGCCGCTCTCCGGGCCGGTCGACGTCGCGGCGGCGGTTCGCGCGGCCCGGGGCGCAACCAGCCTGGCGGCCGTCGCCCCCCAGCGCCGCGCCGGGCGTATCGCCTGCGCGAGGAGCTGACCTCACACCACGAAGAGCTCGCCCGGCTGGTCACCGAGGACATGGGCAAGACGATCACCGACGCCCGGGGCGAGGTCGGCCGCGGGATCGAGTCGGTGGAGTCGGCAGCGCGATACCGCATCTGATGAAGGGCGAGAACCTCGTGGGCGTCGCACGCGGGGTCGACATTGAGCAGGTCCGCCAGCCGGTCGGCGTGGTGGCCGCGATCACCCCCTTCAACTTCCCGGCGATGATCCCGCTCTGGTTCCTCCCAACGCGGTCGCGCGGGCAACGGGTTCATCCTCAAGCCCTCCGAGCGCGACCCACGCCCGGCCGAGCTGATCTTCGAGCTGATCGACGGGATGACGAGATCCCGCCGGGGTCTGCAACCTCGTCCACGGTGGCGGGAGGCGGTCAGACGGCTGCTCTCCACCCCGGTGTCGACGCGTCTCGTTCGTCGGCCAGGCCACGCCCGCGAGGCTGTCGGAGCGCGCGGTGCCACGGGCAAGCGGTGCCAGGCGCTCGGCGGCGCGAAGAACTCACTCGTCGTGATGCCCGACGCGAACCTCGAGAGACCGTGCCGGCGATCATGGGATCGGCGTTCGGCGCCGCCGGCCAGCGGTGCCTCGCCGGGTCGGTGGCCGTCCTGGTGGGCGACGGGCGCGCCAGGACGAGGTCCGAGACGCATTGGTCGCGGCGGCCGTCGAGCTGCGGGTCGGGCCCGGCGCCGAGGAGGCGACCGACGTCTGTCCGCTGGTCGGCCCCGACGCCCGCGAGCGCAACCGCGGCCCGTGAGCGGGCGGCAGCGGCGGACGCCGAGGTCGTGCTCGACGGCCGCGATGGGCGACCGGGCCCGGCGGGGACGATGCTCGGGCCGACGATCGTCGAGGCGCGGACCACGACTCCGACTCGCCCGCGAGGAGCTCTTCGGCCCGGTGCTCGCGCCGTGATGGGTGCCGAGGACCTCGATCGGCGCCCTCAAGTTCGTCAACGGGTCTCGATACGGCAACTCGGGATCGATCTTCACCACCTCGGGCAACGCGGCGAGGGAGTACCGCTACGGGGTCGAGGCGGGGATGATCGGCGTCAACATCGGGGTCGCCGCGCCGATCGCATGGTTCCCGTTCTCCGGGTGGAAGGACTCCATGGACGGGCGACCTCCATGCCAACGGGCGGGATGCGGTCGAGTTCTACACTCGCAAGAAGGTCGTCACCTCGTTGGAGGTAGGTCCGGGCCGCAGGCCTTCGGAGCCCCGTTTTGACGCTGCAGGCCGCGGCTGTCTAGGGACCAGATGAGCGCTTAGGCAAATGACTACGCGAATGAGACGGGTACGACTGAGTGAGACAGCCGCATTATCGGTGTTAGAGCACGGAGACCCTGCGCCGCTGGGAGCGCAGCAGCAAGCTGATAACGACGCGCGACGATCGAAACCGCCGCCTTGTCTCAATGAGCGAGGTCGAGCGACTACGAAAGGTGCCTGCCCGTCACCGGACGGCTGATTCATTCTCGGCGAGGAACCGTTCCCAGGGCGCGTGACATCAGTCGAGGTGGCTGGTGCTATGGCCCTGGTCGAGTTCGAGGCCGGACCTCACCGCATCACCGCGGCATCACGCGCGACGCCGTTGAAGAACTCGGGATAGTCGAGGGCATCAATGCGACGGCAACCGTCAAGGCGACTTCGGTGATGATCGAGCGCGGCGCCGCATGAAGTTCCATCGTCCCCCTCTTGGCAGGATCCTGGCCCCTGTCTGCACTTAGCTCGGCCGGAGTAGCGAATAACCCGCGACCACTGCCCAGGAGCCCTCCAAGAGCAGGAACCCGAGCTGCCGTTCGAGGCCCGCAAGCAGTGCCAAGACGCTGGCCCCGATCAGGTTGAGCGCTAGATACAGGCGAGAGTCGGTTGCGACCCATCCACGCTGAGCCGCCACGAAGGCCGTGAGGATGAGAATCGAGCCGAGAACCTGGACGAGCTGGTCCAATGCGAACCTCCTTCTCACGCCGTCGTCAGTCCGGGTACGGCGCGAACTCTCGTCCGGGCGCCCGCGGTGCGAGCACAGATATCAGGTTAGCTCCAGGCGAAATTTTCGAGGAGTACAGAGCAAGCCCGGCCCCCACCAGCCGCGGAGGGCTGGGGCGCGACTAGCTCGCCGGCGCGGCGAGCGGTGTGCAGCTTCACCCAGAGTTCGCCATCGACCTCCTCGTCCGGGAGGCGATCGACGATGTCTCGCATGCACCGCTCGAACTTCTCGCTCCAGAGTTTCTGTGCGAGCTCCACGTCGCCAGCGTGGACGGCGTCGTGAAGCTGCTCGATCTCTTGAAACATGATCGGGAGCTCGTCGGTGTAGCGAATGTCGAGGCTCGAGATAAACATCCGGACTTGCCAGGTGAGCCGAATTCGTGCGCCAGGCGCGGCGTCGCGGCTCCGCGAGCTATCGCCTCTTGGAATGCAAGGTCCGCTTCGGTGGCGGCGTGTTCGTCTTGCTTCTCAATGGCTCGTTCAAATCGCCGGAGCGCTTGCCGAGTTCCTTGTCGACCAAGCCACGGTTTCCGAGCTCGCGTGGTGTCGCTCGCCGCCGCCCGAGGATCGCCGGCCTGACTTGATAGGAGCGTGGTTTCGCCCCCAGTGAGGTCTGTCGGCCAGCGGTCCGTCCGTTGGCAACAGATCAAACGAAAGGACCGATGGATGGCGGTCAGACCCACGGGTCGACAGCCAAACAAAGAGTCAGCTCGTCGCCGGCCCGAGAACCAACCGTCTCGGTCGCACGTCGTCGCCGACGATGACAGTGAGTCAAACAAATGCAATGAAGGAGGGCCCCCCGGTGGCAGGCTTGACGCCTGTCCACTCAAAACCACCAAGGAGGCCCCCTGGCTGCGTCGCACGTCAAGCCAGTCCGCGGGAGCTCCGGGAAATGGAGGCCGCTGGAGAATTCTTTCAATAGAAGCGATGGTGAGCGCGGCGGCACCCGGCAACGGCCCGCCACAGAGGGAGTCGCCCGACATAGGTCTTGAGGTAGTTCTTGCCGTAGGTGGGCTCGTGCACGTAAACCACCGTTCGTTGGTTTACACCCAGGCGTCGCTGGCCTCGAAAACCGGAGGATTCTGCAAGGAGGCTCATCGCGCAGTGACGGCGGTAGACACCGCCTTGGAATCACTTGGGCTGGTGTTGCAGCTTCGTCCCTCATGCGCAAGCGGCTCGGGAATAGGCGGATTCAGCTTGGCCATCCGCTGATAACACGCCGAGACTGTCACTGGGGCCACCCGACCGCTGGCTGAGGAGCTCACTCAGTCGCGCCGCAGTTCGAGCGGGAGTCCGATTTGATCGGCACGGTCGCGCTGAGGGATCTGCTCGGGACCCCGACCCTTCGGACCCAGCGCAACGCGCGATCGAGCGCGAGTGAAGGCCCGACCGCTCGTGTCGACTCGCCGCGCCACGCTCCGGGCGAGACGCTACAGAGCAGCACTGCGCCTTGGCCGCAGCGGCAGTGCTTGTCAAGGCCGGTTGAAAACGCACCCACTTCCGCCGGTTGAAAACGCACCCACCCCGGATGGGGTAGCCCGCCCGCGGAGCGAGCCGTAGGCGAGCGGAGCGGGCGGGCGTGAGGTCCTGAGAGCCGATCTGCGGCCCGGCGGTCGGTCCGCGAGAGCGCTGGGACGCGGCCGCATCAGCCGATCGCCGCCGATCCGGGCGGGCTCGCTGCCCAGCCGAGCCGCTGGGAGGCGATCTGCGGGCCTCGAACGAGGCGCCGCTGGTCATCCGTCGCGCCGAATCAGCCGACGTCGTCCGGCGGCGGGGCGCCGAGGTCCTTGTCGCGAAGCCGGTAGCTGTCGCCCTTGAGGCTGAGGATCTCGGCGTGGTGGACGAGCCGGTCGATCATCGCCGTCGCGGTCACCTCGTCGCCGAAGATCTCGCCCCAGGCCGAGAACGGCTTGTTGGAGGTGACGATCATCGAGGCGCGCTCATAGCGCGCGGAGACGAGGCTGAACATCAGGTTCGCGGCCTCGGGGTCGAAGGGGATGTAGCCGACCTCGTCGACGACGATCAGCGGGACGAAGCAGAGGCGGCGCAGCTCGGCCTCGAGCTGCCCTGGCGCTTGGCCTCGCCGAGGCGGGCGACCCACTCGGTCGCGGTCGCGAAGGCGACCCGCTGGCCGGCGAGGCAGGCGCGGATCCCGATCGCGATCGCCAGGTGGGTCTTGCCGGTCCCCGGCGGGCCCAGCAGGACCACGTTCTCTTTGCGCGTGCAGGAAGTCGAGCTGGCCCAGGTGCTCGACCACGGTCTTCTTGACCGAGCGCTGGAAGGTGAAGTCGAACTCCTCGAGCGTCTTTCGGGCCGGGAAGCGCGCCGCCTTGATCCGGCTCTCGCCGCCGTGGGACTCGCGCGAGGCGACCTCGGTCGAGAGCACCGCCTCCAAGAAGCGCTCGTGCGACCACTCCTCCTCGCGGGCGCGCTCGGCGAGCTTCGGCGCCGCCCGGGCGGCCGCCGGCGCCTTCAGGCGTGCGGAACAGGTGGGCGAGCTCAGAGGTCTTGCTCATGCCGGGATCAGGCGCGTCATAGCGGGCCAGCGGGCGGACCTCGACCTCGGGCTCTCGCCGGCGTCGGCGGCGCTCGCCGCGCAGCTCGTCGAGCGTCGTGCTGGTGGGCGGGGTCGGTGAAGGTGAGCCCGCCGGCGAAGACGCGGCGGTGGCGGCAGGCGAGCTCGCCGGTGTCGAGGGCGACGCGGTGATCTCGCGCCTGGCCGGCGCGGACCTCGACCCGGCGGCCGACCAGGCGCGGGTCGAGCGAGTAGTCGTTGCGGTCGAAGCGCAGGTAGGGCTGGGGCGGGACGCGGGTGACCCAGCGCCGGTCGGTGTCGGGCATCGGCTCGGGCAGCGGCGCGCATCCGCTCGCGCTCTGCGGCGAGGCGCTCGGCAGACGACGGCGCGGGTGGTGCGGTGGGTGCGCGGCGTTGACGCGCTCGGCACCAGCGGTCGAGCTGGTCCTGGAAGTCGAGCTGGATTGGCGAAGCGCCGGCCGGCCTCGAAGTTGCCGTGCACGAAGCGGTGGGAGCGCTCGAGCGCGCCCTTGGCCTGGCAGTCGCCGGCGTCGAGGATGATCCAGCCGAGCGCCGAGCTGCCCGCAGAAGGCGGCGAAGGCGTCGGTCGGGCGACCGCGCCGGCGCGATCGCGCCCTCGCGGTCCCAGACCAGCTTCTCCGGCAGGGCGCCGAGCGCGCTCAGGCAGCGGCTCATCGCCCCAGGCGATGTCGGCGAAGCTCCTTGGAGAAGACCAGCGCGCCGGCGAAGGCGCGCGAGTAGGGCAGCTCGGCGGTGACGACGTAGCCGCGCGCGGGTCTGGCCGTGGCCGACCGGGATCTCGCGCTGCGGCTCGCAGAGGTCGAACTGGCAGAGCTCGCCGGGGCGGTAGACGGTGCGCTGGTGGGTGCGCGGCGGCGGCAGGTAGCGCGGGCGCAGCTCGCGCAGGTAGTCGTCGAGGATCGTCTTGCCGCCGTCGATAGCCCGCTCCTCGGCGATCTCCTCGCGGATGCGCACGCCCGAGAGCGTCGGCTCGTCGTCGAGCAGCTCGTGGATTCGCGGCATGTGAAGGGGTCGAGCTTGGAGGGCCGCTGGCGGCCGCGGCCCGTAGCGGGGCGGCTCGATCCGCGGCGACGCGCCCTGCGGATCGTGTCGCGGTGCGGCGCCGGTGCGGCGAGCGATCTCGCTGGATCGAGACCTCCTCGACAGCGGCATCCGCCTGATCTCCGCCCACTGCTCCACCTCGAGCACTCCTTCCTCCTCGCCTCGGTCGCTTGACCGAGCGAGGGTCGGTGCCGGCGGCCGGACGTGATCGCTACCCCCGCAAGGTGGGTGCGATTTCAACCGGCGACGGTGGGTGAGTATTCAGGCGGCGCCGACAGTGCTTCGCAGCGAGCGAGCTGCTGAAGTCAGCGTGGCTCTGACCCGCCCCTTCGTTGCCATGCAGTCAGCAGATCTCCGAACTGCGGATGGAAAGCCAAGAGATGGCGGCTCTGGTAGAGGAAATGGCAGACATCGAGACGGACCCTCGAGGAGGTGAAGTCAGACCGTGAGAAGGACGCGGAATTCCGCAAGCGTGTCTTGGAAGCCTTCGGACACATGGAGCCCTTCTTGGAGGCAGTGAAGGCCACTGACGAACAGAGCAACCAGCGCCAACGCCGGCTGCCGTCAGGCAGAAAGCCCAACAAAATAGAGGCACTCCATCTTTGAGATCACAATTTGTGATCTCAAAGCCATGAGGCATAGGTCGCCAGTCAGATGATGGTCTCGGCGCCTGAGGATGCGCTCGAGGCGCCTGCACGGGCTCGCCTGCATCCACGACGACCTAGATGAATGAGACAGTCGGCTCCAAGCGAGACTGGGTGCGTGTCGTGTCGTCGAGGCCGGAATTACCCGGGCCTATCGGAGCGGTCGTGCCTTCGGCGGCTTCCTCAGCGATCGATTGATTGAGCGCGAGCAATTGCGCCAAGCGATCCTCATCGCCAGGGAACCCGTAGGCGGCCAACACCGCTTCGTCCAAGGCGTCGTGTAGATCCCGCAGCGGATTACGGCCTTCCTCGCGCAGCGAGTCGTAGAGCTGGGCGAAGGCCATCCCGGCCTCGATGCGTTCATCTCGATATGCGATCAGCGCTTCGACGGCTGAGACAACGCCGCCAACCGTCTCCATCGTCGGCGCTTGCGGCCAGGGGAAGGAGTCAAAGACGGTGTTGGGTGTGTAGCGCGGGTCACGTCGCATCGTCGAACAGCGAGCATCGAACCATGTCCATGGATCGACGACTGGAGAATCCCGAAGCTGTAGTCATCAGTGAAGGCGAAGACCTGCAACGCCGCGGCTGGACGAATCTCGGGCGAGACGTAGGCATAGATCGAGGGGCGGCCTTCGACGGCAACGATTGAGAGGGCGATGTAGCGCGGTAGCTGCTCGATCGCTTCGACCATGTCTGATCGCCGGTAGGCGAGCTGCCACCAGGTCTCGAGGAAACGTCGGTGATGCCAGTTCAACCGTCGATTCGGGTTGCGGCGCGAAGGCCTCCTCGTTACGTCTCTCCTCTTCCTCGGCGCGCCTCTTCGCACGGGCAGGACACGCTCCCGAACCCAGTTCAGCGCGCCCGGGCCATCTCTCCGGCGTCGACAAGTTCTCAGCCGGGATGTCGATCACGAACCGGCCCGGTCGCCAGTCCGTTGAGTTCGTCGCCAGTAAGGAAAGGAAGAATCACTTCGACGCTGACCGGATCCCGGCGACTAGAGCTTGAGCCTGTTCGGTCGAGAGGTGAAGCCCTCGGTGTGGCCAGGCGTCTGGCCCTGGAAGCAGACCTTGGGCCGACGATTGACCTCGAGCTGGCCGCCTCGGCACATCAACTCGGGCGAGAGCGATCCGGTGATCTCCTGACTTCGAGCTTGACCGTGCCGTCGGCGATCCAGAGCACCTTCGGCGAGACATCGACGCCTTTGGCCCAGTTGACGATCGAAACCGTCAACCGTGGCGTCGCCGGACCAGGGCTGGCTCGAGACCGCGTCGTAGATCACCCCGCCGTTCTCGACGATGTAGTCGAGGCTCGCCTTGCGGGTGTCGGTCTGACGGATCGTGTTCGTGCCGACGAGTCCGGCCCGGCCGTCCTTCGGGCAGGAGGTCGTGGGTCTTTCGGAACCAGTAGACGACGTAGTCCGAGACTCCACCAACGTCCGGGAACTCCTCAGCGAGTCAGGCGGCGTACGTCGGCGCCGCGCTCCTCGATGATCCGATCGCCGGCCGAGATAGGGCGGGTTGGAGATGCAGGCATCGAACTCTGGCCAATCGACTTCGAGGGCGTCCGCGGCGACTGATGTTCTCATCGAGGTCGTCGAGCGGCAGGACGTTCTGCTCGTCGCCGAGTTCGTCTGCGGCGAGCTTGCGGCCGAGCATCATCGTCACCTTGGCGATCTCGACCGCGAACTCGTTGATGTCGATCCCGAAGAAGTGCCTGGTGCGAGACAAAGGCGAGCTGAATCGCCAGCCCCTGCACCGGCCCGGCGACGTCGGGCCTGGACTCTTCTCGCGAGCTCGTGCTCGAGTCGGCGCATCTCGCGGTAGGCGACATAGAGGAAGTTCCCGCAGCCGCAGGCCGGGTCGAGCACCTCGGTATTGAAGGAGATCATGTCTCGAGCCTGTCCGAGCTCGGCGATCGTCGTCGGCGGCATCGATGCGCTCGCTGCCAAGGCTCGAACGATCGTCGGACAGACGATCTTTTGGATGTCGGCCTCGCGAGGTGAAGTGGGCGCCGTAAGCATGGCGCTCGCCCTCTCCATGCTCTGCTCGAACAGCGTGCCGAAGATCGCCGGGCTGCACCTGCGACCAGTCGGGCTCGGCTCGCCGCTCTGCAGCAGCTCGAGTTCCTCGCGTTCGAGATCGAACCTGCGGGAGTCTCGCGGAAGAGGCCGCCGTTGAAGTAGGGCGTGCCCGCGATAGCGACCAGCCGGCGTGTGCGCCTCGGTGTTCATCTCCTCGAAGAGTCCGAACACGAGGTCGTAGGCGCTCTCTGCCGCTCATCGAGTCCTCGATGGCCTCGGGTGAAGGCGTGGCGGGGGAGCAGGCCGATGTCCTCGGCGAACATGGCCATGACGCACTGGAGGACGAAGCGCTGGGCGCCGTCACGCTCGACCCCGCGCTTCGATCAGGGCGTTGAAGACATCGCGCGACCTGAGGCCGCGGATTCGCGCGTGACCTGCGACCAGATCGTTCTGGAAGATCGGGCTTCTCCTCGCGGGAGCATGAGGAAGGCCAGCGCCTCCCAGCGCGCGGCAAGGTCTGCGACAGCGACCCGATCGACCGGCTCATCCATCTGGTGGTTCGAGGTCGTAAACCCAGAACTCGTCGAAGTTGCAAAGGACGACGTAGCTGCGGCCGATCGGGGACCAGCCGTTCCCAGTAGTCGAAGGCTTGGCGGTAGTGCTTCGAAAGGTCAACGCCAGCCTTCTTCATCTCAACCAGGACGCGCGGCTTCCAGACTAGGTCAGCAAAGGAAATGCCGCCCTGATCCATCGTTTTGACCCGCTCTTCGTAGGTCGCTCCGGCCTCGATCACTCCAGCGTGACCAAAGGCCTGAAAGAGGCGGTCGAGGAAGACCTGAGCCTCGCCTTTCTCGTCGCCCTTCAGGTACTCGCGCCGGTAGCGGACAAATTCCGCCAGTCGTTCCTGGCGGGTGTCAAGGGAGGGTTCTCCGGCACCGTGCGGAGCCTAATCCGCGAGCGCGTCCGAGTAGGACCGATAGCTACCGGCGGCGCTTCTCGGCCCTGACAACGATCTCAGACGGCCTTGCTCCAAGAGCCTTCGAGATGGCGAGGATCGTGCTCCAGCTGGGGTTGCGAATTCCTCGCTCGACATCGGAGAGATAGGTCTGCTTCAGACCAGCGGTCTTCGCCAGCTGCTCCTGGGTGAGACGCCTGTCACGGCGCAGTTCGCGCACCGCCCGCCCAAGTGCCAGGTGGGCATCTGAGCGAGGCTCGGCCACGCCCGCACGCTATCTCCTCTAGGCGTGGACCTTCACTTTTCCGGCAACTTTTGCCGCCTTGCCTCATGAGTGAAGTTCCGCTGATCACGGCACCTAGTTCGCCGTGGCGCAGCGCCGGGCCCCGGTTGTGCGTATTCGTTACCTTGATCGTCGCCGCAGAGGCAGTGCTCACCGAAAGCAGCGGCCTGCGTATCGGTGCCTCAAACCCCTCGACCACATCAAGTGTTGCTGTCCCCCAGAAGGTCCGATGCTCCGACGGCTAGCCTGACCGTGGCGTCCGCTGCAGCGAGTCCCTCATTGGCCCGATTGAGCGCCGCGCCCACGCGAATGAACCGCGGGTGATAAGCGCATCACGATCATGGCCCGCTTGGCTCAAGCAGAGTTACGTCCTGAGCGAGATACTTGGCGGCAGTTAGACCACATCGACTTGGTAGAGGAGGGAGCCGTCGTTCTGCGCGCATTTGACAATCGTCCGGAAGACGACACGTAGCCAGCTCCAGACTCAGGGTTGGACCACGCTATGGATCGTGCGCTGCTAACCACCGAAGAAATCCTTGAGCTGGATCGCGCTTTGATCGAGGCGTTCCGCGCGCACCGTCGGCTGCGAAAGCGATATCCGGCGGCGCATCGGATTAAGTTCCCCTCTCTACCACCAGCCTCTAGTGAGTGCATCGTTGCTGCCGGAATCCAGAATCTTTTGGGTCGTGGGTGGATCGCGCTTCGACGGCGTCGAGCGACCTCCTTGCTGCTCGGCGCAAAGGACGCGTGCCCATTCACATCGAGGTGAAAGCAACAGCAGCTAGCCAGTTTCAGGAGCTAAAGGCCAAAGACTTGAAGGCGGACCTGCTCGTCTGGCTGGACTTCGGCAGTAGGTATCAGGACGGCAGAGGGCCACTTATCGCATACTGCTTACGCCGACCCGCACGAGTGATACCTGCAGCTCGCCGATTGACCCTCCCGGTCTTCGTCTCGATCGCAAGCGAGGCAGGCTACGGGGCTTACCGCAGATGGTTCGAAGATCTCACCGACGTCTGGAAAGGTGTAAACGAAGGAACCGATGTGTACGAGGCGAGTGCTCACACCCGTCGGATTAAAGCTTCGCTCAGCTCTTGACCGCGTAGCCCTTGCCCTGCTTGCGGATCTCGCCCTTCTCGCGAAGCCGACGGGCAACCGGGTAAAGCTGTTGTGGGGAGACGCCGATGTCCTTGGCGATCTCGCTGACTGGGGCGCCGGGGTTCTTCTTGACGGCGACGAGAAACTGCTGCTGGCGCTGGCCCCGTGGAGCACGCCGAGTGTTGACCGGCGTGTGGTGCGGCGTCGCCGGTCGAGGGCTTGCGACCTCCAAGGTCGTGAGCGCATCCCTCAGCCGACGAGCCTCGTCCTCGAGCTCACGAAGACGCGCCTCTATGGTCTTGCGCGCCTGATCGACAACGTCCGTCATCGCTGACTCCTTTCGGTTGGGTGGACCCACTTGTATCAACCACCCCCGCTCTCACGAGAGCAAGGTCCCCTCACCGAGAGATGACATCAAGGCCTAGGTAGTCATTCGGTGCCGTCCTTCAACCTCATTCAACCCGTACCTCGCACGGAGGCGACGTTCAGGTGAGACTACGATCGCGTCACACCTGATTCTTCTGACGCCGCACTGCTTCGAGGTGGGAGGGGTTGACGCAGGCTCGGTTGCGACACAGATGGCCGACGTCGAAGCCCTCTGGGATCGGCCCGAACTGGCGCTCATAGGCGATCCGGTGCGCGTAGCAAGTCTTCCCGGCAACCGAGACGCACCCATAGCCGCGATCTACCTCGCCCCTGTCCACTCCCAGCAGGAGATCGTCTGCTTGATCTTGGCTTCGAAGCGCTGCTTGAGCCTTGCCTTCGCCTCGGGCTTCGAGCTCCGCGCCTCCCATGCAGCGTGGCAGATGGAGCACCAGCTCGCCGACCTTCCGATCACGAGTCGGGGCTCCGTCTGCCCACACCTGCCGCATAGCCTCGGCTGCAGCGCTTGGCGGGTTTCTTCAGACCGGGTAGTACCGCGCAACCTGTGGATACTCCTGGTGGTCCGGCCATTCGACCACGATCATGACTTCCCGGCCAATCAGGCTGCGGCTCGACGCTGATCTAGCAATACGTAATCTCTAACCAGCACAGGACATAACATAG
>CAWCTW010000004.1:0-10872 GCA_963798705.1 uncultured Actinomycetes bacterium
CTCGCGCGACCTGCCGCTCGAGACCGCGATCGCGCGCGGGCATGCGCGCTGCGGCCGCGGGGCGGTTTCGATCCCGGGCGGCGGCTGAGTCGCGATCGCCGCCCAACTCGAGTCACGGCGTTCGTGACCCCTGGCGGGACGCGGCGCCCGATCGGGGCCTGCGGAACCGTAGACTTGCCAAGCGCGCCCGGATAGCTCAGCCGGCCAGAGCACCTCCATGGTAAGGAGGGGGTCGTCGGTTCGAAATCCGACTCCGGGCTTGGTCGGAGATTTTCTGTCCCCCGGCAGGTGCCTAAGCCCGGCCAGGATCGCAGCATCGAAGTCCTCGGTGATCTTGCGCTTCCTGCCCGCCCCCGTCAGCAAGCTGACCCCGACATTTGACTCGTTGGAATCGCGGTTTAGCGTCAACTGCGTGAGGCCGATAAGCAGCAGTCGAGGGCGCGTCGTGCGGACGGTCCTTGCCTGCCTCATCGTCATCGGACTCGCCGTGATACCCACCGCATGGGCGGGTCAGCGGACGAAGGCCGTCTCCCACACGGTTGCCAGCTCGGCGGCGAAAATCAAGCGCATCGAGCGCTTCTGGACTCCGAAGCGGATGCGCCACGCCAAGCCGCTGCCGCTAGGCGGCGGACGCGATGTCGCTGCGACACCGTCCTCCGCACCAACCTCTTCGACCGGCGCGCCCAAGGCGATCCCCCCCTCATTGCCGAAGGGCGACAAGGCGGGCAGCGAGCAGGGTCGCCGAGCCGTCCTGGTCCGCGATCCCAGCCGCTACCCCTATTCAACCAACGGCAAGCTGTTCTTCCGAGTGCCGGGGCAGGGTGCGTTCCGTTGCTCCGCCACGGTCGTCAACACGCCGTCCGAGCGGGTGATCTTCTCTGCTGGCCACTGCGCGGTCGACAACGGCGTTTGGTCGACGAACGTGGCCTTCGTCCCCGCCTACCAGCACGGCCACCTGCCGTACGGAATCTTCGTTGCCCACCAGCTCTGGTCGCTTACCCCCTGGATCGACCAAGAGGACTTCAGCTACGACATGTCGGCGATGGTTCTCTGGCCGCGGGTCGCGAACACGGTGGGATCGCGTGGGATCGCCTGGAATCAATCCCGCTTGCAGCACTTCGTCTCCTTCGGCTACCCCGCAGTATCGCCATTCAACGGCCAGGATCTATATGACTGCCCCTCCTTCCTGCGGGGGCGGGACAACAACTTCAACCCCCCGACGATGTGGATCACCTGCAACATGACGCAGGGTTCGAGCGGCGGCGGCTGGATCATCAAGGGCGCCTACCTCAACAGCGTCAACAGCTACGGCTACCCCGGGCTTCCCAACCGCCTGTACGGTCCATACTTCGGCGACGGGGCACGCGTCCTCTACAACGCGGTGAAGTATCGGTGACTACCTCGCCTGCTCGCCTGGCACCTACGTGGCACCACTAGTCGCGCCCGCTCGTACGGGCAGCGCGACCACTGCACCTAGTTGCTCGCCTCCGTACTCGGCGGCGATGCTGATCAACGCCCCACGCATCCCGGGTCGCCGTCCCCGCCAATCTCCGCTCCGGCGGTCCTTCGCTGCACCACTCCGGCCGCAGACCCTTCGCCGCGCGACTTCCGATAGAACCCTGGAAGCAACGGGGGCAGGTGATGGGAAGTGGCCCGTCTAGGAGGGAAGGCGAGCACTTCGCGCCTGCCCCCGCTTTTCATAAGGATAGTTCGGCTCATCTCATCGCCCGGTGGCGACGCCCAGACCGCGGCCAGGCGGCGGAGCTGTCGACGAACCACCCCAGCCCGGTGAGGGCCATCGGCGATCGACGATCAGATGAACCCAGCCCCAGGCTGTGATGTTCGCCATGATCGCCCCGCGGTTGCCGACGACGACGATCTGATTTGACAATGGAACGTCCCTCCGGTTGGAGGGGCGCTTAAACAGCGACGAAAGCTCGCGCTAAACGGCGGCCGCTTCCGTTTCCTTCATGGCCTCCCGAATCATGCTCCTGAGCTCTAGCGTGTCCTCGTCGGAATGCACTGCAACCGCGTGCTGTACGGCGGCTTCGATGAGCTCCTCCTCGGTGTCAGCGGCGATCCCAACGGTGCAGTTCATTTCGCTTGGGACCTCGCGGCAATCAACGTACTTCCGCGCCATGGGGCCTCCTTTCTGCGGGTTGAGCCAATCCTCCATCCGACTGCGCCGCCTGTCAAGGATGAATCGAGCGCGGTGAACAGCACCCAATACCCCTTGCGGATACAGAAGATCCCAAGCGTAAGCAGCAGGATGATGTACAGGATTGGGCCGCCGATGTAGAAACCATGTCGTTCGCCTTGCTCGTCGGTTCGCGGCATCAGCCTCTCGCAGCCGACGCCGGCGGTGGTCAACCGTAGAGCCCGTTGGCCGTCAGCCAGCAGCTACTGGAGAAGCAGGGCGCCTGCGCGCCGCCCTGTTCGCCAGTTGTTCGCCAGTCGAGTCAGACGTCCCGTCCTCGATCTGATCAGCGCTGGCGTTGCCGCTTGGCTAGCGGGGTAGATGGCGCGCCGGTAGCTGCCTCGGCGTCGAGTTTGGGCATCATCGGCGCGGGTAGGCGAACCGTGACGGGGATCCGGGGAATGGTGCCCCGAACGCCATGCAAAGGAGGCGATTTGAAATGCGCATCAGGAAGCGACTCGTTGCCGTTCTCGCCGTCGTAGCGGCAGGGGCCGTGGTCGGCTCGGGCTTTGCTCTGGCGGCGACCACATCGGAGTTCACCTTCAAGTTCAGCCCCAACAAGGTGCCGAAGAGAAAGTTCAAGGGTGGCGCCCTGAAGACGAATCTGGTGACCCACTACGACAACCCGAGCGCACAGACAGCGGTCGATCGCACCCGGATCTACCTGGACAAGGCCTTCAAGATCATCCCGAAGGCGGCGAGGAAGTGCGACGCGAGCCAGCTCGCGGGCCAGACGATGGCCGGGGCGATGGCGAACTGCAAGAAGGCGCTGGTCGGCAAGGGCAAGGCGACGGCGAGCGCGAACGGCCAGTTCACGATCAACAGCTGCGTCCTGCTGTTCAACGGCAAGAAGCAGGGCAAGAATCCGACGCTGCAGGTGTTCACGCGCTCTCAGGCGACGAATCCGAGCAACATCAGCTGCAAGGACCCGGCGCACAACAACGAGGGCACGAACTCGATCCTGCTGACGGGCGTGCTCAAGAACGCCTCCGGCAAGTACGGCAAGGTGCTCGACGTCAACCACATCAGCCAGGCCACGGCCGGATTGCCCCTCGAGATCTACAAGACCAAGATCAAGAAGGGCAAGTACATCAACGCCCGGTGCAAGGCCAGGAATCACAAGTGGCACCTGGCGGTCACCTGGAATTACAACGACGGCACGCAGCACACCGAGAAGCAGACCCAGAAGTGCAAGGTGAAGCGTCGCGTACCACCGCGACCGTGAGCGCAATCGGCTCGGCACGAAGAAGCCGGGCCGCGAACTAGGGTGACTACGAGGCCGGAGTGACCCTCCGGCCTCGTCGTTGGGCGCCGTAATCGAAATCCATATGCCGCGCAGAGATCGCCGTCAGCAAAAAGGGACCCTTCGCGAGCGCCAGAGGTCGGTCGAGCGAAAGCCGAGGACGGATCGGACTTGCCCTTCTTGCCCTGGTGCGGTTCCAGGGGGGCCGGGACGGGATCGAGGTGACGCGGGGCTACGCCACCCGGTTCAATGTCGGGAACGGGCTCGTGAGCGAGGCGTAGGCTTCGGCGACAGGCGCTCGAAGCCGCCGGGCTGCGGTAGTAGTGCAGACGATGTCATGACCTGGCTTTCGCCAAGCGAGGCAGCTGTCCCCAGCTCGCTGCGTTCGAGGGCCTGCCACTCCTCGGGCCTGAGCTGGGCGCCCGCCGCGACGCCGGTCGCCGCCACCAACGACAACCGCGGTCTCTGGGCCCCGCGCAGTCGCCCAGGTCGTTCAGGGCGATCTCGCCCATTAGGGCAAGGGCAGGTCATATGCTGACGATGCGAGATCCACTGCTCGCAGCGGCTGTCCGAGACTCGGCGACGAAAGGACGGATATGGCCTCAGATGAGCACCCAACTCTTCACGCCAAGCCGGGGGATCGCCTGGTGGTTCGGGGCCACCATCAGGGCGAGCCGGAACGAGACGGCGAGATCCTGAAGGTGCTCGGCGACAACGGGGCGCCGCCTTATTTCGTGCGCTGGGAAGACGGCCACGAGTCCGAGGTCTTTCCCGGCTCGGACATGTTCGTCCAGCACTTCGACGACGCCGAGGAGTAAAGCGCGGCGCAGCGGTCGTTCTCCCTTCGGCCCGGACCATCCCACCGCGCTGAGAACCGGATAGCGTCTCCTTGCGCGCGGATCAGGGAGGGGGCTTGGCGCGGGGGGTCGGGTGCGCCAAACGCGCTCGGCCCCCGCTCTTGCCGAGATGCGACTCTCGGTCGCGGGTACTGGCGGGTACTCATTGGCCGTGACATGTCAAGTGCCCCAGAAGCGTTGGCGGTCGCGGATTAGCTCCGGGAACTCATCCGGGAAGTGCTCCTCGACGCAGCGGTCGCAGACGACGTGTGGCGGCTTGGTGCTGTCGTCGTTGATGCTCTCGACGGTGTACGCGGACGGCTCCGGAACGGGACCGGGCTTCCACGCTCGACCACAGATCGCGCAGGTGTCGTGCGCGACCCACAATGTTCGGATCGTAATCTCCGGCAGCTCCATCGTCATTGAGATCGCATACCCGGCCTTCGCGCTTGTGCCGAACACTCCTCTTGGCGGCAAGCGAGAGACTCGGCGCCAACAATCGCTAGGTAGGTAGTCATGGATCTCGTGCTCGCCTCGGCGCTCGGGCTGGTGATCGGCGGCGTCGTGGGGGCGGTGGGGGGTGGCGGAGCGATCCTCGCCCTTCCGGTGCTCGTCTACCTCCTCGACCAGGGAGCGACGCCGGCCACGACCGCCTCCTTGATAGTCGTGGCCATCGGCGCCTCCGTCGGGGCGTTCGCTCATGCGAAGGAGGGGAACCTGTGCTGGCGGGTCGCGTTCGCGTTCGCGGTCCCCGCCGCGGCCGGGGCCTACCTCGGAACGCTGGCGAACACGCAGGTAGGGGCCCGAACGCTGGTGCTCGCGTTCGTCCCGCTGATGCTGGTCGCCGCCGCAGCCACGTACGCACGCGGAGGCAAGGCGCTCCCGGCCGTCGAGCAGGACGGCGGCTGTCCTCGGCCACGGGTGCCCGCCGTCGGCGCCAGCGGGCTGGGCGTCGGCGCGCTGACGGGCTTCTTCGGAGTCGGGGGCGGCTTCGTGATCGTCCCGGCACTGACGATGCTGCTCGATCTGCCGATGCGTCGCGCGATCGCGACGTCGCTCGCGATCATCACCTTCACGGGCATCGCGGCCCTGGCCAGCCATCTCGTTGAGGGCGCGGAGCCGGACTGGCCACTCACGATGCTGCTCGCCGCAACTGCCGCCGTGGGGGCGCTCGCCGGAAGCCGGATCGGGTTAAGAGTTCGCCCCGCGACGCTCGCCCACGCGTTCGGCGTGATCGTCGCCGTCATCGGACTGCTGCTGCTGGTGGACGTCCTGCTGCTCGGTGGGCCCTCGACCGGAGGCGGCTAAGCAAGCGAGCCGGCTGGCTGAGCGGTGCGCAGGTCCGAAGTCACAGGTGTGCATGGCGGAACTCCGAGGAGGCCGATGGCTGGGCTACCGCGCCGCGCGAACGGTCATCAGGGCGCGAACCGCGCGATCCCCGACTGGGCGACCGTCGGGTAGCCCGCGAACGCGCCACCGGCCCGAAGCGAGCCGTCGGGCCCGAAGGCGAGCGCCTGGACGGCCGCCACCGGTGGGGTTGGGATTCCAGGGCGTCGCTGCCCCGCTCGTCGCGTTGAGCGCGGCGATGCCGTGGCGGGCTTGGCCGCCGATCGAGTTGAAGTCATCCCCCACATAAACGGTCTGCCCGGAGAGAGCGAGGGCGTCGACGGAGCCCAGGGAGTTGAGCTTGCCGGCGTCCGGGTTCCAGCCGGTCAAGCGACCGCTGGTCGGATCGAGAGCCGCGATGCCGTGACGGGCTCTGCCACCGATCGAGGTGAAGTAGCCGCCGGCGTAGACGGTGGAGCCGGAGATCGCGATCGCGTCGACCTCGCCGCCGTTGTACCCGACGAGCCCCTGGGCGTTCGGGTCCCAGCTCGTCGCCTCAGCGGTGGTGGCGTCGAGCGCAGCGATGCCGTTGCGCCGCTGGCCACCGATCGGCCCGAGTAGCCCGCCGACGTAGACGGTGTGGCCCGAGAGCGCGAGGCTGTGGACGGAGTTACCTAACAGCTTGGCGTCCCACCCCGTGGCCTGCCGGTGCTCGCGCTTAGCGCGCCGATGCCGTTTCGTGACTGGCCGCCGATCGATCCGAAGCTGCCGCCCGCATAGACGGTGTGGCCGGAGACGGCGAGGGCATCGACGTAGCTGTACTGGGGGCTCGTCCCCGGGTCCCAGCTCGTCGCCTTAGCGGTGGTGGCGTCGAGGGCGGCGATGTTGCGGCGTGACTGGCCGCCAAACCCACCGAAACGGCCGCCGACGTAGACGGTCTGTCCGGAGACGGCGAGGGCGGAGACGAAGCCGTTGCCGGGCCCGTTTGGCTCCCAGTTCGTCGCCTTGCCGGTGCTCGCGTCGAGGGCGGCGGCCAAGTTCCGCGACTGGACACGGATCGAGTGAAAGTTGCCGCCCGCGTAGCCGGTCTGGCCGGTGACCGCGAGCGCGCGAACGCGGTTGTTGGCGTTTGGGTTCCAAGCCGTCGCCGCGCCGGTGGTGGTGTCGAGGGCGGCGATTCGGTTGCGGGGCTGGCCACCGATCGAGGTGAACTCGCCGCCGGCGTAGATGGTCCGGCCGGAGACGGCGAGCGCACTGACGGCGCCGTCGGGCCTGGGGTCGAAGCTCGGGTCGACCCTGCCGCTGGCGAGGATGTGGGCGAGGTTTAGTCGGGCTAGGCCGCCGACGCGGGTGAAGTCTCCGCCGATGTAGAAGCCGCCCGATGCGTCGGGCGCCACCGCCAGGACAGTCTGGCCGCCACCGGCGACCTGCGGCAGGCCCGTGGACCTCGCCGTCGAGGCGTTGATGCCCACCCCGGCCCGGTCCGCGGGCCGACGCGGGCGCGGAGAACTACGAGGGGAAGATCGCCGCGAGGCCCGCGCGGCCTGACCGAGCGCCGCCCAGCCTCCGTGATTCGTGGCGGCAGGCCGCAACTTCGAGCCGGGCGCGTTGTTAGGCGCTTGTGCCGGCGATGACACCGGCAGGGGCGGCGGGGGCGCTCTCGAAGCGTCAAGACCAGCCGGCGCTGTTGAAGCGCCCCCCGTCGTTACTGCCACCGCGGCCTCGCCCAAACGCCCCCGATAGCCGCGCCGCAGCGGCAAGCCATGAGGCCGCCTCTGAGGGGCCGAAGCCCGTGTCTGCAAGCGGGATTCGTCGTCCTGCATCGTCTCTGCCGTAACCGCCGGCACGCCATGGCAAGGAGGGGGTCGTCGGTTCGAATCCGACTCCGGGCTTGCACCACGCCGGATGAGGCGGGCTCGCGGTCACCGCGATGCGAAACCGTTTCACGCGCGGCGATCCCTGGAGCTTCGCTCAGCCCGCTTTTCCCTTGGAGTGCGGGCGTATGCGCTGGGCCAGCCGCTTCCCGGGCCAGCCGCTGGTTTTCCCTACGAGCGTGATCAGGGCCGGGGCGAGAAGCGAGCGAACTACGAAGGCGTCGATCAGCACCCCGGCTGAGACGGCGAACGAGATCTCACGAAACGACTGCAGCGGCACGATCGCAAGCATTGCGAAGCTCACCGCCAGGACGAGGCCGGCCACCGTGATCGCGCTCGCCGCGCGGCTTCCCGCCACCGCGACCGCCTGGCGCAACGGACGTCTGCGCGCTTCGCTCCAGACGCGCCCCACGAGATAGACGTTGTAGTCGGAGCCCAGCGCCACGAGCAGCACGCTTGCCGCAAACGGGACGTAGAAGACGAGCTCCCCGTGGCCGAGCAGGTCCTGGAAGACGAACACGGTGAGGCCGAGGCTCGCCCCGAGGGCGAGCAGGCTGGTGAGCACCAGGTACAGCGGAGCCACCAGCGCGAGCAGGAAGAGGCACAGGATGATGAAGACCACGAGCGTGGCGGCCGGGACGACGCGTGCCAGGTCGGTGCTCGACTTGGTCACGGTCTCCGCCGAAAGGGCCGTGTCGCCGGCGAGGCTGGCCTTCGCCCCGGCGATCCCCGCCTGGCGCAGGTACCCGGGCAGCTCGTCGTTCAGGTCTTGCACGGAGTCGATCGCGCGGCTGCCGAACGGATCCATGTTCAAGACCACGAAGTAGCGCACGGCGTCCCCCGTGCTCGAGCGCACGGCGCCGAGGTCGAGGTCGAAGGGAGCCTGGCGCGGGCCGACGACTGCGGCAACGCCGGCTCGCCCCGAAAGCAGGGTCTGCAACCGCGCGAGCGCGGCACGGCGGTCCGTCACCCCCGGCGCTTCCACTACGACGACCGTTGGGGAGAGAATCCCCGCTGCGAAGCCGCGGCTCGCCTCACGGTAGGCCACCTTGGGCTCCGACCCGTTTGGGAGCGACGTGATCACGCGGTTGCCGACCTTCAGGTGGAGGAGACCGGCAGCAAGTGCCAGCAGCGGGATCACCGTGGCGATGACCACGACCAGCGGCCGGCGCGTCGGCCACATTAGGATCGCCAGGCGAATGCGAGCCAGCCTGGCGCGCAGGTCCTGGGCGGCGCGTGGGCGCCCGCCGCCCTCGCGGTTGGGACGATGCGGCCAGAACAGCCGTCCACCGAAGATCGCGAGCATCGCGGGTATGAAGGTCATCGCGACCGCGAGCGCGACGAGGACCGAAAGCGCCAGGCCCGGGCCGAACGCCTGGAAGAAGCCGAGGCGCGCGAGGACCAATGTGGCGGTCGCGGCCGCCACCGTCAACCCAGCGACGCCGATGATCGGAAGGAGCTCGGCCGTCGTCTTCTCGGCGCCCTGGCGCTCGCTCTCGCCGCCGGCGACGCGCCCGGCGAAGCGGGACAGGAAGAAGATCGAGTAGTCGGTGACGATGCCGAACACGAGGGCGACCATCACCGGCTCGACCTCGGAGGGCACCACCACTCCGATCGCTGAGCCGATGGCCGCCACGCTGTGGACCGCCACGAAGTAGGTGATCCCGATCGCCACGAGGTTGACGAACGGGGCGCCGATCGCACGGAAGTGGATTCCGATCGCCAGGCAGACGACGACGATCGTCGCGAGCTCGAACAGGGGCAGGTTCTCCGAGATGACGTCGATTCGCTCGGCGCGAGCGGGTGCCGCCCCGGTGACCCCGACGTAGGTGCCGTGGCGCTTCGGCAGCAGGCGATCGATGAATAGATGGGCGAGCCCGGTTCGCCCGATCGGCCCGATGTCCGGCGGGAAGAACAGATAGGTGAGGGCCGTGGTCGACGCCTCGCGCGAGAACGGAGGCCGCCCGAGCACGTTGGTGACCCCGAGCGCGAAGCCGACGCTCTCGAGTCCCGGAACCGTTCCGAGGTTTACGCGGGTGATGTCGCGCGCCGCCCTGCCGAGCTCGGCGGGAGACAGACCATCCGGATCCCGCTGAACAACGACGGTGCGGCTGAGCAGCGGGAACTTGAACAGCTCCGCCGAACGCACCTCGGTGTCGATCGCCTCGGCGTCGGTGGCGACCAGATCTCCGATCGAGTTCGTCTGCGCCTCCTGGAGCGAAGGCAGGAGGAGCGCGCATGCCACGGCCGCGACCACCCAGCCGGACGCCAGCGCGAATCGGGCTCGGATCACGCCCCGCGCGAGTGCTCCCGTCAGCGATTTCATTGCGTCCGCACGACCAGTCCTCGCAGCCAATTGAGAAGACGCTGGCCGATGCCGCGAATCTCGGCGTCATCTTCATCGAGTTGCGCCGCTCTCGCGGCCGGCCACGCCTGGGCGAACTCGGCGCCCAGCAGGAAGGTCATCGCCGCCACATAAACGAACGCCATGAACGCGACGACGGCGCCGAGCGATCCGTAGACGGCGCTGAACCTGCCGAAGTTCTGCAGATATGCGGTGAAGCCGAGCTGTACCAGCGCGTAGCCCACCGTCGCCACGAGGATCCCCGGCCACAGGTCGCGAAGCGGTTGGTGCCTTGGAGGGATCAGTCGCAGCACGACGGTGAAGACGAGCCCGGTCACCGCCAGCTGGAAGAGCACGCCGCTGGCGTTCACCGTGCTCGTGAGCAGAAAGTCCGGGATCCCGATGTCCCTGCCGGCCTGGCTCGCGGTGCTGCGCAGCACCCCGAAGCCGAGGGACACGGCGAACAGTGAGCCGAGGGCGAACACGAGCAGGATGTCGAGCGCCTTTGCCCGCAGCGGCGGCCGCCCCTGGTCGATGCCCCAGACCACGTTGAGGGAGTTGCGCACCGCCCCCATCAGCGCGCTGGCGGAATACAGAACCCCGAGCAGCCCGAGAACGCCGACCGCTCCCGCATTGCCGGCAACCGCTTCGAGCGAACGCCGCAGGTCGTCGACGCTGCTCTCCTGGAGTGGAAGATGATCCACGAGATAGCCGACGACGCTGTCTCGCGCTGCCGCGTCGTCGATGAACAGCCCGAAGCCGGCGGTCAGCACGATCACCGTGGGAAAGATCGAGAACAGGGCGAAGTAGGAGATCGACGCGGCGAGATGCGGGCCGCGGTCGTCGAAGAATGCCCCTACCGCGTCGCCGACCAGGCGCGATGCACGACGCCGGGCGCGTCGAACAGCCTCTCCATGGCTTGTTCGCTTGGCATTCATGCCCGCACCGTCCTGCTACCCGGGCGCGTGCGTATGACGCTCAACGGCTCGGCGGCGGCGCGATCCGATGCCGGCGGGATCTCCGTCACCCCGCGGGGACAATCGGCGTGGCCG
>CAWCTW010000005.1:0-372500 GCA_963798705.1 uncultured Actinomycetes bacterium
CCTATGGGCGACCACGGCGCCGAAGGCAGCCAGGACCGCGACCAGGGTCTTCGGTCCCTGGACGCCGAAGATCGCCAGCGCCGCGATGACGCAAAGGACGAGCGCCCCGGCCCCGATCAACGACCGGGGGAGATCGTCCCTCCACCAGATTCGCGAGGCCGCGTAGGCGAGCCCGCCAATCACGACCCAGGCCGTGAGCATCCAGGCAAGCGCCTTTGCGTTGGCCCGAATCGACCTCCAGAGTTTCTTCAGCTCATCGGAGTTGCGCATGCGCCCCTTACGCCGCGAGCCGGCCTTCCATTCCCGAAGGCGGTCGCCGAGAACTGGCCGATCCGAGTTTCTCGAAACGCCAATATCACGGCAATCGACGTCACCGCGGCGCTGACATTCCTAACCGACGTCCCGGTGGACGTCAACCGCCCCCACGGGGGACGCCTACAAGCGCAGGCTCACTTCTGCTTTCGCGTGAGGCTGTCGCGCAAGGGATCGCTCGGAAAGGACCTAGCCCCTCGCCCCTCAAGCATCCATAGCGCCCAGGTCAGGCGGCGAGACCGGGGCAAACGGATTCATGCCGTCGATGATTGCCTCGAGCTGGCGCCGGAAGCACTCGACCTCCTCGGACGACCACTTCGCCAGCCGCCCGCTTCTCGATCTCCCGTTCGATGTATCGCTTTCGTCCGGCTCATACCTCCACTCCTTGGTCTACCCGCGCCGAAGCTGCGAGTCGTTGGACGCCGTCTTCGTCGGGGACTTCTTCGCTCCTGCCATTCGCGGAAGGCGCCTGCCCTCATCAGGGGGGTGCTTGTCGAGTCGCCGCTGCCCAGCACGCTTTAGGAGTAGTCGCGCGCGCATCACGCCCACACGGAGACAACGAGTCTCCGATCCATTGGCAAGATCAGACTGGGTACGTAGAAGCGGACCCACAGACAAGGGAACGGCCCGCCATAGCGAGCCGTCCCCTTTGGTTGGCGGGCGTTTCCGTGCCCGGTTAGTTGCCGCTCCAGATCGCCGTGTAGTCCGTGTCGCCAGGCGACGAGTGGCTGTTGGGTGCTGGCGATCCGGCGCCGTCTCCGTTCGTGGCGATGTTGGGCACGTTGCCGTTGAACGTGTCCGAGTCGCCCGCGTTTCCGGGACCGAACGTGTACGTGCCGTCCCCGATCGCGTTGAAGTGGCCGGAGTTGTCCACCGCCTGATCGGAGATCGTGAGCACAGGGCACACGAATGGGTCATTGGCACGATCCGGCGGCCCGGCAGCGGCGGCGCTCGCGGGCAAGATCCCGAGCAGCGCAACAGCGCCGGCAGCGATTAGTCCCTTACGCATGATGGGCTCCTTCTGTTGAGGGTGTGGTTCGCGGGGCGTCCCAAAGCCCCAAGCCCCATCGTGCTACCCGGCGCTTACAGAACTGCTACGGGGCGATTACAGAATGCTTGCGCCTCCCGAGTCCTGAGCCCGAGCGTCAGGCACTTGCCGAGAGGGAGGCCAACGATGGCCGGCAGGATGGAACGGCTGAACGCATGATTCGCCGGCTGGACGAGGTCGAGGAGCGCACCCGACGCGCGACGGCCCCAGCGGTCCCGACGCCCCACCGCGGCTCGACGTCGAGCTGCGTGACCGGGAACCAGGGGGACCGCTTGTCACAACCTCGCTCACGGCTGTCGATCCCGACAACCCGGAACACGTGGGGATCATCGCGGGCTGGCAGCATCCCGCGGAAGCCGGTGGACAACCCGAACGGTTGAGCCTTCGTGATTCTCGGACGACATCGCTACTCCGAAAGCCCGGCGGCTTCGAGGGCCTGCGCACGCTCAGCGAACATCTCAATTCGGGTGACGCTGCCGCTCCGAAACGTGGTGACCTGCCACCAGCGACTCTCCACAGACAGGTCGCTTCCGCGTGGGCGGCCGTGTTGGATGACTGCGACCAAGTCAAGTCCCAGGACGTGGTGTAAGAGTCGGCACCCACGATCCTCGGTGAGACGTTCGGCTGCTCAGACCGCCTGGAGCTCTTTCACCTCCTTCGGAGCTTCGATGCGATCGCCCTCGTCCTCGAGGACGAGGGCGATCGACTCGTTGCTCAGGTAGCGCCGCCCGACCAACCACTCGTCGTTCTGCTCGATCGCCAGCATCGAGGCGAGGCGGACGAGCGAGCGATCGTCGGGGAAGATCCCGACGACGTCGGTGCGGCGACCGATCTCGCGGTTCAGGCGTTCGAGCGGGTTGGTCGAGCGCAGCTTTCTGCGGTGGGCGGCGGGGAAGGCATAGAAGGCGAGGATGTCCTCCTCGGCCTCCTCGAGCATCGCCGCAACCTTGTCGAGTCGGCCCTCGAGCGCCGCCACCGCCTCCGAGAGGCGGTCGCGGGCCTCCTCGCGGGTCGGCTGGTTGAAGATCGGCCTGATCAGCGCCGCCACCATCCCGTGCTCGTCGCGGCGGCAATGGCCGAGGCAGTCGCGGAGGAAGTGGACCGTGCAGCGCTGCCACGGACAGCCCAGCACCTGGGCGATCGCCGCCTTTAAGCCCGGGTGGGCGTCGGAGACCGCGAGCTGGACTCCGACCAGGCCGCGCTTGACCAGGTCGCGCAGGAACTGGCGCCAAAACGCCTCGGTCTCGGCCTCGCCGACGTCGAGTGCCAGCACCTCTCGCCGGCCCGTCTCATGGACCGCGTGGGCGATCACGAGCGCCTTGCGGCGCACCCGGCCGCCGTCGCGGACCTTCTCGACCTTGGCGTCGAGCCACAGGTAGGGATAGCGGCCCTCGAGCGGCCGGGTGCGGAAGGCGGTGACCTGCTCATCGAGTCCCTTCGAGATCCGTGAGACCTCCGAGCGCGAGATCCGCAGCCCGAGCGACTCGACCAGCTGGTCGACCTTGCGGGTCGAGACGCCGCAGACGTAGGCCTGCTGGACGACGTTAAGGAGCGCCTGCTCGGATCGCTTGCGCGGCTCGAGGAAGCTCGGGAAGTAGCTGCCTCGCCTCAGCTTCGGGATCTGCAGCTCGAGCTCGCCGGCGCGGGTGTCCCAGCGCCGCGGGCGGTAGCCGTTTCGGTGGGTGGCGCGGTCGGCGGTGCGCTCGCCGTGCTCGGCGCCGATCAGCCCTGAGACCTCGGCCTCCATCAGCTCGCCGACCATCCAGCGAAGCGACTCGCGCACGAAGTCGGCTCCGTCGCCCTCTTGCAGGTAGCTGACGACCTCCTCTGCCGTCATTCTCTTGTTCTCGGCCATCGTGGTGCTCCTCTCGTCGATCCGTGGAATAGACCGACGATCATGGGGCCCGCGGTGGCCGGAACTACGTCGGCGACGAAGTTCCGTCCGACCCGGTCCTACACCACGCTATGGGACGTGACCGCCCGGTCCGGATTTCGCCTCGGCTGCCCGCCTTCTCTCCATCTTCCCTTGCAGATCAAGGACACGCTCTCGCAGCCTCCTGACCTCCGTCCCTCGACTGGAGGCTTCATCCGCGAGCAACAACCCCCCGAACCACAGCCCAATGCCCAAGAAGACACCGATGAGTTCCTCCCAGCCAGCGAGATCCCAGGGATCTTTCCCCGCCACGGCACAAACCGCTCCGACGCCGACCACCAGGGCAGCAAGCGCCCAGATTATTGCGACGTACCATCCGGCGCTCTTCAGGCCCTTCCTCATCTTGGATCGCACTCGACCGGCGCTTCGGCCGGATGTTCGACCTCAGTACCGAATGCCTCCTCAGCCCAGCGCGCCCCCTGCGACGCGTCCGGGGAGTAGTCGGCATAGATGCTGGTCGTCTTGTAGTCCCGGTGGCCCATCCACTCTTGTAGTGCCCGCAGCGGCGCACCAGCCGCCGCCATCGCGGTACCGTAGCTGTGTCGAAGATCGTGGAAGCGCACCGGACGCAGCCCCACCCTTCTGAGCGCGGCCTTGAATCGCTTACGCATCTTCGCGGCGTCGTAGCTAGGCGGGAATCGCGCCGAGCTGTCGCATCTGCGAGAGGACGTCGACGACCCCCCAGGTCTCAGCGATTCGCCCGCCCGCGAAGCGGCCGATGAAGATCTCGTTGTAGGTGATCGGATTTGCCGGTTGGTGGGATGCCCATGTACTCGCCCTGGTGGGTCCCGGTGACCGTGTTGCGGCCGACGACCTTGTCGCCCTCCGCGATCACATCCTCGACCGCGACATGAAGGTCGGGGAACGCCCGATGGAGCCTCGCGAACACCTCCTTCAGTAGTTCCGCCCCGGTCGCTTCGATCGGCAATGGGGTGCGGATCAGCGCGTCCGGCTCGACGAGCTCGTCGATCGTCTTCGAGATGAGCTCCCAATCGCCGCTGCTCACGGCCTCCTGGAAGCGTGTGAGGGTCGCTTTGTTGCTTGTTTCCTGGTCGGTCGACATTTGGCTTCTCCTTGGGTCGATCTGAAGCATTGGGTTGGTTGTCCCGCGGGAAGGGGAACTGTCACGTTTGTTGGTCGCTCGCCGACCGCAGTAGCGCTGTGAGGTCGCCGAGTGGCCCGAGGTGCGTCAGCTTGTCGGGGTTGACGATCGAGCTGATGCTGCGTGATCTGGCCGCCGGCGATCTCGAGCGCCACCACGCCGATCAGCCGCTGCTTGCGGGTCGAGATAGAGCGCTCCCGGGCCGCCGTTGACCTCGGCGGGGCGCAACGACACGCCCGGAACGGCGCGCCAGACGGGCCCAGTAGTCGATCAGCCTGCGCGCGACCCGGTTGCGCCCGCGCAGCGTCCGCGCGAGCGCCGGAACCTTGCCGCCGCCGTCGCCGGTCAGCTCCACGTCGTGAGCGAGCAGCGCCTCGAGCCCGGCGAGATCGCCTTGCTCGGCGGCCGCGAAGAACCGTCGTGCCAGCTCGTCGCGCTGCTCGCGCGTCGTTTGGAAGCGGGGCCGGCGCTGCTCGACGTGGCGTCTGGCGCGGGTGGCGAGCTGGCGCACGTTGTCCTCGCTCTTGCCGACGATCGCCGCGATCTCCGGATAGCCGTAGTCGAACACATCGTGAAGCAGCAGCACGGCTCGCTGCTCGGGCGAGAGGCTCTCCAGCAGCACCAGCATCGCCAGCGACAGCGAATCGGCCGTCTCCGCGTGCCGGGCCGGATCATCGTCGCCGTCGGTGATGATCGGCTCGGGCAGCCACTCGCCGACGTAGCGCTCGCGGCGGGCGCGCGCGGAGCGCAGCTCGTTGATCGCCAGCCGGGTGGTCACGGTGGCGACGAACGCGCGCGGCGATGCGATCTGCTCGCCGGCGTCGAGCGCCTGATGCACCCGCAGCAGCGCCTCCTGCACCACGTCCTCGGCCTCGGAGACGCTGCCGAGCATCCGGTAGGCGATCGCGAACGCGACCGGCCGCAGCTCGTCAAGCAGTCGCTCGCGATCGGTCATGCCGCCGCGAACCCCTGCCGCCAGCTCGGGTGCGCCGGGCGCCACGCGAGCTCGCGCTTGGCCTTGGCGTTGGAGGCGCCGCGAATCTCGGTCATCATCACGACGCCGGCCTCCCCGGCGAACAGCCGCCCGACGAACCGCGGCACGCGCATCGGCTTCTTGGCGCCGAGCTCTGAGCCAGCGCCGGCAGCCACTCGGCGACCGGGGCCGGGTCGTCGTCGACCACGTTGTAGACGCCGCGGCTGCCGTGCTCGATCGCCGCCACCGTCGCCTCCGCCGCGTCGGCGACGTGGATGAAGGACCACACACCGCCACCGTCGCCGACCAGCGGGAACTTGCGCTTGCGGACCAGCTCGAACTGCTCCTCGCCCGGCGCCAGCGAGGTGCCCGGCCCGTAGAACCAGCCGTAGCGCAGCACGATCCCCTCCGTCCAGCGCGCACCGAGAACCGCCTCCTCCAGGTGACGGCATCGCCGCCAGGTTCGCGCGCATCTGCCGAGCGGGAGCACGGGTCGAGCGGGTCCTCCTCGCTCTTGACGGCTCCGCCGGTGCGCGCGTACCAGACGATGTGGCTCTGCGCGACGAACCGCTGCACGCCGACCGCCTGCCCGGCCGAGAGCAGATGGTCCGTTCCCTCAGTCCGCAGGCGGTTGGTCTGCGCGAAGTCGCGCTCCATGTGACGCGTGTCCACCGATCCGATCGCGGTCAGCTCGTGGACGATCACGTCCGGCCTCGCATGCGCCACGGCCTCCGCGACCTGATCGGGATCGAGCGCGTCGGCGACCACCGGCACAGCGCCCAGCTCGTAGAGCATCGCCTGCTTCGACTCGCTGCGCGTCATGCCATGAACCTCATGACCGGCGGCAACCAGACGCGGCACCAGCTGCCTTCCGATCGCTCCCGTCGCTCCTGCCACGAACACTCTCATCGTTCAACTCCTTGATCGAGATCGCCTTCATCCCGTAGACAAGACAGCAGCCCCGGCTGTGACACCTTCGAGCCCCCGCGGGAACGGGGCGCACTCGATTCCGCTCACTTGTGGACGGAGCGTCTGGTTCTAGCGCGGTTATCACCGCGCTTAGGTTCGCGTCGGTATTCCGGCCCCGTTCGCCGAGACCTGGTGCGCGTCTCGCCCATCAGAATCCAACGACTGCACGAATAAGGACGACGTGGATGCGGCCCGGATCGTCTTGGTGAATCTCGAGGATCTTGCCGACCCTGCTGTTCTTACCGTACGCCTCGAGGGCGCGGGCGTCTTCGAGCTTGAGGCTGTGCTCGAAGATCCGCTCGTGCGCCGCGTCGAGGTCCGGGACGAGCTTCTGGGCGCCGACGACGAAGATGACGTTGGCCGCGCCCCACGCGTAGGAGGCGAGCTGGCTGCCCAGGGCAGAGGCGATGACGAGCGTTCCCTCGCGCGTGATCGCGTGCACGCTGCCGAGGGCGAAGTCGGGCAGGACCATGATCGCCTTGACCTCCTGCATCTGGGTCGCGCGGTCGAGCGCCAGCACCTTGGTACGCCCCGAGTCGTAGGCGCCTCCGTCGTCGATCGCCTGCGCGATCCCGCTCTCCTGCAGCGTCACCGACGGATTGGTCATGACGGAGGCGCCTTCTTGGATGCGGGCGAGGACCGCGCGGCGCGCGGCGTCCAAGTCGTCGACGACCTCGACGCCGAACCCATGCTCTTCCAGTCCGACGACCGTCCTCGCGAGCGTCTCGTCGTCGGGCAGCGCGGCGAAGCGGTCTAATGCCCGATTCGTGCTCATCGGTGGCTCCGTATACGTGGTCATGGCCGGTGCACTCCCTTCGGTGGTTGAGAAACCGTCTGCACCGCACAAGACAAGACAGCGGCCCGACCTGTGACACGACTCGTCGTCTGCAGGAGCGCGAAACAGACGCGGGGAGGAATGCTCGCCTGGGTTGTTTCGTAACGAGACTCCGTAGTTTCGAAAGTGTGCTACATTGCCACTTACGAAACCGCTAAGTTCCGTAAATCGAATGACCGAAAAGAAGACGACAGCGCAACCGCGCACGATCGGCAGGCCCCGCGACGAGCGGGCCGATCGGGCCATCCTCAGGGCGACGCTCGAGCTGATGGCCGAAACCGGCGCCCACGAGCTCCGCATGGACGACGTGGCGCGGCGCGCGGGGGTGGGGAAGGCCACGATTTACCGGCGTTACCGCTCCAAGGGCGAGCTGATCACCGCCGCGATCGCGGGACTGGTCAGCGAGATCTCCATCCCCGATACCGGCGCCACTCGCACTGACCTATCCGCCCTCATGCGAGGCGCCGTGGAGGTCTACCGCGGCTCGCTGGAGGCCGCCGTCATGCCCAGCCTGGTCGAGGCCATGAGCCGGGACGCCGAGCTCGCCCGCTTGGTACGCGAGGAATTCCTTGTGCGTCGGCGCGCGGCGCTCCAGGAAGTGCTCGAACGCGGGATCGAGCGCGGCGATCTCCGGGACGACCTCGACGTCGACTTCGTCCTTGATGTGTTCGGCGGGCCGCTCTTCTACCGCCTGCTGATCACCGGCGGCCCGATCGACGAGCCGCTCGCCGACGGCGTCGTCGAGCTGATCATGCGCGGCTTCGCGCCGCAAGCCAAACCCTCCAAACGGAAGAAGGACCCGAGATGAAGATCCACGCAATCCAGACCGGCACCGTCGCCATTACCACGAAGTGGAGGGAGGGCGTGGGCCACGGTCGACGCCGGCTCATCAACACGCTCCTCGACAGCGAGTGGACCGAGCCGCTTCCGATCTACGCCTTCGCCATCGAGCACCCCGAGGGCGTGATCGTCGTCGACACGGGTGAGACGGCCCGTGCCTCGGAGCTCGGCTACTTCCCGCGCTGGCACCCGGTTTTCCGCTTCGCCGTTCGCGAACGGGTGCGCCCGGAGGAGGAGATCGGCCCGCAGCTGGAGGAGCTCGGGATCCACCCCGCCGACGTCCGCGTGGTCGTGATGACTCACCTTCACACCGACCACGCGGGCGGACTCCACCACTTCCCGGACAACGAGATCCTCGTCTCGAGGGCCGAGCTCGAGTACGCGCGAGGACTGCCCGGGCGCGTTCGCGGGTACCCGAACAAGCGCTGGCCGGCCTGGTTTCGCCCGACGCTGATCGACCTGCCCCCGGCGCCGTTCGGCCAGTTCCCCGCGAGCATGCCGATCACCGAGGCGGGGGACGTGACCCTGGTGCCGGCCACGGGACACTCTCCGGGCCAGCTCGCTGTCGTTGTGGAAGAGGGCGACCACGCGCTCTTTCTCGCGGCCGACAGCTCCTACAATGAGGACGCCTTGGTTCGCGATGTCGTCGACGGCGTCGGCCCCGACGAGGCCGCCGAGCGTCTCACGCACCAGCGGATTCTCGCCTACGCGGCCGAGACGCCCACCGTCTACCTGCCGGCCCACGACGCCGAGACTGGAGCTCGCCTGGCCGAGCGCCGGCCGATCGGCGCCGTGCCCCAGGAGGCGATCGCATGATCGCGTTCGAAACCGACGTGCGCGTGGAGCGCCCGGTCGAGGACGTCTTCGCCTTCGTCTCCGATCCGCCGTCGTTCCCGCGGTGGAACTCCGCCGTCCAGGCCGTGAGCAACACCTCGAGAGAGGCGGGCGAAGTCGGCTCGACCTATTCGATGCGGCGCGAGCTACCGAGCGGTCAAGCGGAAAACGAGCTCGAGGTGCTGGTGCACGAGCCCCCGAGCGAGTTCGCAATCCGCACGACCTCGGGGCCGACGCCGTTTTACTACCGGTATCGATTCGCCCCCGACGGCTTTGTCACCGCCCGAGATCAAGGATCCCGGCGCGGCCGAGAAAGAAGGGCTTGCGACCGGGCGCTACCTTCGCGGCCTCGGGATCAACGTGAATCTCGCTCCCGTGCTCGACCTTGGCCTTACGGGTTCGTTTGTCGCCCAGCAGGGGCGGACGTTCTCCTCGAATCCGGGCATCGTTGCCGCCCTGGGCAATGGCTTTGCAAGCGGCCTGATCGCCGGCGGAGTCGGAGCCACGGCTAAACACTTTCCGGGGCTTGGACACGCCACTGCCGATACCGATACCGGTCGCAGCGTTGTCAAGGGGCAAGACCAGCAGGACCTGGTCCCGTTCGGCCAGGCCATTGACAACCAACCCGCCAACCAGTTCCTGGTGATGCTGTCGACCGCGATCTACCCGAACTATGACGCCCACAATCCCGCGGCTTGGTCGCCGAAGATCGTTCAGGGACTGCTGCGACACCAACTTCACTTCGAGGGCGTAGCAATCACCGACGATCTCTCTTCCAAGGGGGTGCAGTCAATGATGTCGACGCCTGAGGCCGCAGTTGCCGCGGCTCGGGCCGGAGCCGATGAGATCCTGATTGGCAATCCCAACGAGTTCCGGACCAGCTATGACGCTCTTCTGCAGGCGGCTAGACAGGGGCAGCTGAGCTCAGGCTCGCTCAAGGCAGCCCATCAGCGCATTCAGGCGCTGAAGCGCAAGGTTGCCGGATAGGCGGGCGCTCGAGAAGTAGTGCATCGCGACAAGGGTTTGAAGAAGACCACAGCGCGGGCACGAGACGTCGACGTTGTACTGCGACATCGCCCGCTGAGCATCTCGCGGTATGGCGCGGGTGCCACTATGGGCCCGAGGCGCCACTTCTGCTTTCGCGAGGTTGCGAGGGTGCCGGCCATTGAGCGGCACACGCTCGCTCGGGACGACGACGAGCAGCGACGGGTTGGCTCAGGCTGACGCCTGCTCCTGTGTGAGGGGAAGCGCAAGGAGCGATCGAGAGTGAGGCCGCATGCCGGCCTACCGGCGGTCGCTCACCGGGATCGCCTCAAACAAGGAAATGCAAGGGCAGCCCAAGCGGTGATTCTCTGCGGCCTTGCGGTACCCGGTGGGACCTTCGCCGGGATCCTGACCCCGAGCGGTCCCGCCGTTGCACAGGGTGCCAATTGAGGTGCCAACCTGAGCGAAAGTGAGGCGAGCTCAGACCACCTCACATGGCTTTCGCAAGCCCTATCTGACGTGAGCTGATCCCTATCCTCCTGGTTGTGGTCCAGGCGGCCGGGTGGTTCAAGTCGATGGATTGCGATTCCGCTTTACGCCTTGACCGCGTAGCCCTTGCCCTGCTTGCGGATTTCGCCCTTCTCGTGAAGACGACGGGCGACCGGGTAGAGCTGCTGAGGGGCAACGCCGATGTCCTTGGCGATCTCGCTCACCGGGGCCCCAGGGTTCTTCTTGACGGCGTCTAGAAACTGCTTCTGACGCTGGCCCCGTGGAGCACGTCGAGTAGCTGTCTGGCGTTTGGTGCGGCGTCGGGCTGTCGAGGGTCTGCGATCTCCAAGGGAGGTGAGCGCATTCCTAAGCCGACGAGTCTCGGCTTCGAGCTCATGCAGCCGAGTCTCTATGACCCTGCGTGCTTGTTCGACAACGTCCGCCATCAATGGCTCCCTTCATTCGCGTGTGTGATTTATAGCCCGGTCCCGTACTCAAGTTACCGCCCTCCATGATCGACGCGGTATGTACATATTTCTTTCGCGTTCGCGCCCGTAAGGGTTGATGAAGTGTTCACAACCAAGCCAAACAACAAGCCAGATTCCAGATGGATGCTGCCAGTGCGGATGCGGCGGACAGACAACAATCGCAAGACGGACGAATCCCGCTCGAGGCTGGGTCAAGGGACAGCCGGTTCGCTTCATTCGTGGCCACCACGGACGCAAGTCGCGGGTCGACTATCTGGTCGTCGACAGAGGATTCAAGACCCCGTGCTGGGTTTGGCAGCTGGGCGTGATGCCATTGGGCTACGGGATGATGCGGGGACCGAACGGAAAGATGGTCTATGCCCACCGGCACTACTTCGAACAGGCCTTCGGTCCGATCCCGAGCGATCGACAGATCGACCACCTCTGTCGCGTACGTCCCTGCGTCAACCCCGACCACCTAGAGTTCGTGACGCAAGTAGAGAACATTCGACGTGGTGCCGGTACCAAGCTCGATGAGGCAGCGGTCAGGGCCATCCGCACATCGACCGACCCCCAAAAGGACCTCGCGCTGAGGTATGGCATCACGCAGGGCCACGTGTCCCGAATCAAGAAGCGGTTGACCTGGCGGGATGTCCAATGATCTTGAAGATGGCGTGATGCTTGACGCCTCTGTCTGCCGGCCTGGCTCTCGAATCCGGAGGATCGAGGAACTGAGGCTCAGATCTGAGTATACGGCCGTAGGTCCCGCCTCGGAACAGCGCGACCTTAAGGCCGATGGGCTGCGTCAGACCACATCGCGCAGCTCTGGCTGTTTTGCCATCGACGGCCACCGCTCGACGATCTCCTTCCACCGCACGGTGCCGATCCGAGCGGCAAGATGGTCGCGGGTCTCTTGGGCCAGGTGAGGCCAGCCGGCGGACCAGGAGCCCGATCGGTATCCATCGAGCAGCGCCCGTTCGTGATGCTTGAGCTCATGCTCGTGGCAGATCAGTAGGCGAGACTCCTCGATACCTGACCGCTGGGCCGAAAGCCAGGCGGCTTCTGCGTTTCGGGCGAGTTGGTCTCGCGAGACGTCCCACTTCGTGCCCGTCCCGAGCCAGTCGTTTCGCTTGCCCTCGACCCAGATCACGCAGCGCTCGCACTCGATCAGGCAGTCGGCATGGGTCGGTCCCTCAAGAACCAAGTTCCTGGGGATCGACGACTCACCGCGGGCGAGGGCAGCCAGGGCCTGGTCGCGGTCTGGGTTCTCGAGGACACGGTCGCGGTACTCGCGCCAAGCTGCGCCATCCCAGGGAGCGAGCCGATCAGCATTCTCGATCATCCACGCGAGCCTCCGCGGCGAGGGGGAAACGATCGCCTCGTCCTCCAACGCCAGGTCGCGGATCGGGCCGGGGTCGATCGGCTCGACCCCGTGCGCCAGCCGAATCAGCTCGCCGGGCCAGTCGGGGCCGCCGTGAGTTCGAAGCCATCCGAAGATCGGCTCGACGCGGGTGCGCTTGCTGCTCTCGCCGCTCAGATATGGCACCGGCTCGTGTCCTCACCCCTGCGTATGCGGGTCAAGTCGATGCTGAAGATGGACCGAGCGCGAGCATCTCCTCGACCTCGTGAGCGAAGGCCGTGACGATCTCGCCGGGGTCCGGCACCAGGCCGCGGTCGGACATCACGCCGACCGTGACCTCGCCGTTGTAGGAGAAGATCGAGACGCTCATCGAAACGCTGCCGGACGTCGGCGCCCAGACCAGGACGCCGCGAACCGGTGTGCCGGCCAGATAGACCGGCTCGCTGGGGCCGGGCACGTTGGTCATCACCGCCGAGCCGGCGGCGGAGAACAGCTCGAGCAAGCGCTGCTCGATCGCCGCCGGCGTCGTCCCGATCGCACCGAGCACCCCGTAGCTGACCGCTCCCTCCGGGGAGCCCTTGATCTCGCTCATCCGCCGGTGCACCTCCTCGAGGCGCTCGCGGGGGTTCTCGATCGCGACCGGGATCTCCAGCCGAACGAGCCCGAAGCGGTTGCCGAGCCGGCGCGGCAACGGTTGGTCGAGCGGGCGCAGGTTGAAGGGGACGAAGGCGTGCAGCTTGTCGACGAGGCTGTCGCGCTCGGCGAGGTAGGTGCGAAGCGCCCCGGTGACGGCGGCGACGAGGACGTCGTTGACGCTCGCGCCCTGAGCGTGACCGACCGCCTTCACCTCCGCGAGTGCGATCGGATCAGACCAGGCGACCCGCTCGGGGACGCCGAGATGGCCCTTCAGCACGCTGCGCGTATCGGGGCCGGGAAGGAGGGTCTTCGCGAGCGCTTTCGCTTCGGTGCTCGCCGCGCCGGCGAGGTCGACGAGCTCGGCCGGGTCGCGGGCGATCTCGATCGCCTCGTGAGTGGCCGCTTCGGCGAGCGTACCGGTCAGCGAGGCGGCCCGACGGGCAGGACGGAGGACGTCGCCGACGGCGCCGCTGATCCCTTCGCGGTGTGCGGTCTGCGCCGGGCTGCCCGGCTCGATCCCGGCGTCCGGCGAGGAGTCGGTGAGCGAAAGCAGGACGCGGGCGAGTGCGATCCCGTCGGCGATGCAGTGGTGCATGCGGGTGACGATCGCCGAGCCGGAGCCGTAGCCGTCGATGAGATACCAGCTCCAAAGCGGTCGCGAGCGATCGAGCGGCTGGGCGATCAGGTCGCTGAGGAAATCCTCGAGCGCGGCGCGATCGCCGGGTGCGGGCAGGGCGGCATGGTGGAGATGAAGATCGAGGTCGAAGTCGGGATCGTCCTCCCAGTGCGGCCCGCGTAGCGGCAGGCGGCTCTCGACGACTCGCTGTCGAAAGCGCGGAAAGCGCTCGACCAGCCGGCTCGAGACCACCTCGCGAAGCCGTTTCCAATCGAGTGGCTGATCGAACCACAGCGCCCCGGAGATCACCATCAGGTTGTTCGGGCGGTCCATGTGAAGCCAAGCGGTATCGGCGCCGGACATGGCCTCATGAGCGCTCACGAGTTCAGGGTACGGATGTCGCAGCAGAACGGAACGGGTCGTCGCGATCAGACCGCCGGAGCGATTCGGACGGCAGGCGCCAGCCAGCATCGCGTGATGCGCCGATGGCATACACGCTTCCCTCCGCGCAAGATGCGGCCACGCACGGCAGCCACGTTCCACCAGCCTGCTCCTCCTCTGAGCCCGCGTTCGACCCCATCTCGGAATCCGGAGGATCGAGGAATGAGGCTCAGATCTGAATACGGCGGTAGACCCCGCCTCGAAACAGCGAGACCTAGATGCTTTGGTGGATGCGGCTCCGTCGATCTCATTCTGCATCCCCCGGGACTTGTCTTCTGCGCTTACGAGACGCATCGAGGCGTTCCTCGACGGATCGGTAAGGAAGGCCGTCGGAACCGCTGAGAATCCGTTTGAGCAGGCTGGCCTCAGCTCGGCAGGGAGCCCCGCAGTGCCGGGCATCTGAGCGCCGGCCGTCCAAGGAGACTCCGCAGACGACGCAGCTACGCATCCGGGTCCTCCGAAGCGAACACCGGAATGGGCCCAAACAAGTAATACGTCGGTAAGGCGACGCACTGCTCGGTTTCGCACAGGAGGGGAAGCTACGTACGGCGCTCCAGGGTGACGTCATGAGCGGTCCGGAGGTGGCGTTGCTCGCCGTGGATGGCTTCGTGGCGTTGACCGCGATCGGAGGCGGGATTGCGCTCGCCGCGGGGCTCGAGGCAGACCGGTTCTCCCTCGATCTGCTGAAGGGGACTCCATTCAAGACTTTCGTGGGCCCGGGGCTCATCCTCGCCCTGGCCGTGGGGGGCGGCGCAACCGTGGCCGCGGTGGCGACGATCGTCGATGGCCGGGCAGGCGGAATCGCCTCGGTCGCGGCTGGAGTGATCCTGATCGGCTATATCGCAATCGAGATCGCGATCCTCAACCAGCCCTCGTGGACCAGGACCGAGGCCTTCTATATCGGGGTGGGCGCCTCGATGGCGATCCTGGGGGCCCTGGTCATAGTGTCCGGATAGAGGCACCAAGGCCCCACGGATCGAGATGACCGAGATTCGAATTCCCGCCGCGACCGACGTGCCCGCATGCCTGGCCGTCCCGGAGGGAGACGGCCCCTGGCCGGGAGTCGTCGTCATCCACGACGGTCTGGGGATGAGCAACGACCTGCGCCGCCAGGCGGAATGGCTCGCCGAGGCGGGCTATCTGGCCGTCGCCCCCGACCTCTTCCACCGCGGCGGCCACACCCGATGCCTGCTCGCGACGATGAAGGCGATGGTCAGGGGCCGAGGCCCCGCGTTCGACGACCTGGATGCCGCCCGCAAGTGGCTGGCGAGTCGCGATGACTGCACCGGCACGATCGGGGTGATCGGCTTCTGCCTCGGCGGCGGCTTCGCGCTTTTGCTCGCCCCAGGACACGGATACTCGGCCGCGAGCGTCAACTACGGGCCTCCTCCGAAGGACGCGGAGACGCTGCTGAGGGACGCCTGTCCGATCGTCGCCAGCTACGGTGCGCGAGACCGGGGCATGAGGGGTGCGCCCGAGCAGCTCGAACGGGTGCTGACCGGGGCGGCCGTCGAGCACGACGTCAAGGTCTATCCGGAGGCCGGCCACGCCTTCATCAACGACCACCACGACGACGGGCTTCCACTCCTCTTCAGGTTTCTCAACTGGAGCGTGAACGGGGCCTACCAGGAGCCGTCCGCGCGGGATGCGCGACGGCGGATCCTCGCCTTCTTCGATCGTCACCTCGATTGAGTGGCCCGGTGCTGCGCGCCCTATTTTCCTGAGCGCGGGATCAGCCGGATCAGCGGCAGCGGTCTCCTGGTGCGCTTGCGGTACCGCGCATAGTCCGGCGCGACCTCGAGCACCCGCGGCCAGAAGCCCTCGGCTTCCTGACCCGATAGCTCCTGTGCGCTCACGCGGATGCGGCGACCGTCGACATCGACGCTCGGATTCGGATCCGGCATCAGGTTGAAGTACCAGGCCGGCGGCCCGGGCAGGCCGCTGTTGGCTGCGACGATGACCATCGCCTCGCCGTCGGGAAGAACTGGAGGGGAACCGATCGCTCGAGGCCCGACTTGCGGCCGCGCGTATTGAGCACTAACGCCTTTCGGCCCCAGAGCCTGGCGATCCGTCCATCAGTCCGACGCAAGAGCCAGGACCCGAGCCGGACGCTGCCTTTGTCGAGCCTGTGCTCGATTCGCATCTTGAGGCGCTCCCTGAGGGGCAGCGTGCGGAAGGGATGTGGGGAGTGAGTGCGCATCCAATGGAAACGGTGAACCAGCCGACACCAAGCCGGCGTTCCTCCGCGTGGCGCGGCCGCGCAGCCGAAGTCAGGCGTCGCAGCTCACGGGAATCGCGCCAAATAGACAATGCAACGGCAAGCTGGTCCACTCTCCTGCCGACCAGCCAAAGAGCGCTCGCATCGAGCTCCGCCCCGGGCCATCGCCCGACGCTGACGCGTTATTCCGTTGCCGCTCGGGTCGCCTCGGTCGTAGCCGTTCCCTCGAGGATCGTCGCGGCAACGAGCTCGGGATCGTCCCACATGGCGAGATGACCGCAGCCCTCAAGCGTGACGAAGCGGGTCTGCGCCGGCAGCTCATCGCGAAGCTGGGCCTTCGCCGGAATCAGCCTCTCCCTCTCTCCCCATGCGACCGTCACCGGCACGTTGATGACGTGCCCATCCTTGAATCGCGCGCGTCGGGTCGCGCGCAGATGCGCCCTGAACGTCGGGGTACGTGAGTAATCATCGGCGATCCGGATCGCGGCATCGGCCGTGATCGCGCGCCCGCGCGCAACGGTCCCGTGCATGAGAACGTCCCGCAACCGGTCGTGGCGCATCGCCGGGGCGAAGGCCCTGCCCATCCGGTACTGGCCAGCAAGCTGCAGCGTGCAGCGCCAGGGGTCGTGCTTCGCCCACATGCCGGCGGGGGCGATCGCGACCACCGATCGCGCGCGGCTGAGCTTCGCCAACTCGAGGGCGGTCCGGCCGCCGACGGAATTCCCGCAGGCATGGGCGTCTCGACGCCGAGCCCATCCAGGGCTTCCGCCAATACCCGCGCGTATCCGATCGGCGTATGGGGGATCCCGGGGGGTGGGGGAGGGGACGAACCGTGGCCGGGCAGGTCGACCACGAGGACCTCCACGGAGACATCATTGCCGCACAGAGCCCCAGATCGGTAGCTCATACGGAAGCTGTTCGGTGTCAACTACCGATGCGGCGGTGGGATCGGTGGCCAAGAATCAGTTCGTGACCCTTGCATGGCTCGTCATCTGGTTGGTCGCCAATCTCATCGGAGGCGACGAGCCACTGCGGCTCGATCCGGTCAACGCCTGGACGGCGACTTTGATCCTGGCCGCCGCGCTCGACCTCAACCGGCCCGCGGGGTGGGGCCCCGGAGCGAGGAAATGAGATGAGTGCTGCCGTGACTTCGCCTGTCAACAGCGCGGCGCACCACGGCGGTTGTGTGGCTCCGGGCTTCGAGGACGTGCGGGCCGAGTTTGACCGCAACTTCGCCGAACACCGCGAGATCGGGGCCGCGGTGGCCGCCTATTGGCGTGGCGACAAGGTGGTCGACCTGTGGGGCGGTCGCCGCACGCCGATTGGCGAGGACCCCTGGAACGAGGACACGATGGTGGTCGTCAATTCGACCACCAAGGGCCTGGCCGCGATGACGGTTGCCGTCGCGAACTCACGCGGCTGGATCGACTACGACGCGCCGGTCGCCGAGTACTGGCCCGAGTTCGCTCAGAACGGCAAGGAGGCGATCACGGTGCGCCATCTCCTCAGCCACGAAGCCGGGCTGGTTTGCCCTGACGAGCCGCTGCGCAGCGAGGACATGCGCGATCTCGACATACGTCTCCGGGGTCCTCGCGCGGCAGAGGCCGGCCTGGAAGCCTGGTACGCGCCACGGCTACCACGCGATGACGATCGGGCTCCACATGCAGGAGCTGATTCGCCACGTCGACCCGGAGCACCGCACGCTTGGCCGCTTCTTTGCGGAGGAGATTGCTCGGCCCCTTGAGATCGATTTCTACATCGGCCTTCCGCCTGAGATCCCCGACGAGCGACTTGCGAAGCTGACGCCGTTCTCCCCGATGGGCGCCTTTCGCGCGCTGGGCTCGACACCGACACCGTTCGTGATCCGACTCATGTGGCCTCGGTCGCTGTTGCGCAGATCGCTGCTCTTCGCCGACATGGACTTCAACCAGCGACGCTGGCTCGAGATCGAGCTACCCGCTGGGAATGGGGTGGGGACGGCACGTGCGATTGCGCGGGCCTATTCGGCATTCGCGGAGGGCGGCGCAGAGCTGGGCATCACCGCGGAGACGCTCGAGAGCCTCATGGCGGCGCACGACACTGACCATCCGAAGGACAAGGTGATGGGCATCGATAGCTGGATGTCGCTCGGATTCCTAAAGCCGGGGCCTGAGCTCAGCTTCGGCTCGACGGAGCACGCCTTCGGCACGCCGGGCGCCGGTGGCTCGTTCGGCTTCGCCGACCCCGATTCCCGACTTGGATTCGCCTATGTGATGAACAAGACCGGCTACCAGCTCCTCGATGCGCGCGAGAAGGCACTCCGGGATGCCGTTTACCACTCTATTCGGCGGCTGTCGGTCTGAAGCCAAGGTCATGCGAGGAGCGTAGGCGGACTGGGGGCATTGAACTCGTGTCGGTGATTGCGACGGATCGGCTGACCAAGTTCTACGGCAGCCAGCGTGGCATCGAGGACGTCACGATGGCGGTCGACAGGGGCGAGGTCTTTGGCTTCCTTGGCCCGAATGGGGCTGGAAAGACAACGACGATCCGGAGCGTGCTCGACCTTCTACATCCGACCCGGGGCAGTGCCCGAATCTTCGGCCTCGATTCGCGGCGAGGCAGCGTCGCGATCCGCGCTCGGATTGGCAATCTGCCGGGGGACTTCGGCTACGGAAAGCTCACCACCGGGCGCCAGGCGGTCTCGTTGATCGCTCGTCTGCGCGGGATGGACGACCTCGGCCGGACCGAGTCGCTTGCGACGCGCTTCCGCGCGGACCTCGAGCGACCGCTCGGACAGCTCTCGCGGGGCAACCGTCAGAAGGTTGGGCTGATCCTCGCCTTCTTCCATGAGCCCGACCTGCTCATTCTCGACGAGCCGACGAGCGGGCTCGATCCGTTGATGCAGGAGGAATTCCTGGCGTTGGTGCGCGAGGAACGCGAACGAGGCTGTGCCGTCTTCATCTCCTCGCACGAGCTCGACGAGGTCGAGCGCGTCTGTGACCGGGTGGGGATCATCCGCGATGGGAAGCTGATTGCGGTGGAGCGGGTGGGGGATCTGCTCGCAAGAACGCCGCGGCGGGCCTCGGTGCGGTTCACCGAGCCGATCGACCCGGCCGAGCTCCGAGCGTGTCCCGGGGTAACGGACCTGGAGGTCGACGGACAGCAGGTCACCTTCAAGTTCGTCGGAGATCCCGACCCGGTGATCAAGGCCATCTCACGCCAGAGCGTCGCCGATCTCGAGTTTGCACGGGCAGCGTTGGAGGAGGTCTTCCTCACCTATTACGAGGACGGCGCCCCCTGATCGCCCTGATCGCCGCGCAGCTCTACGAGCGTCGCAGGTCCGTGCTTTCGTGGGGCCTGCCGCTCGGCCTGTGGTCGGCGTTCATCGTCGGGATCTATACGTCGATCGAAGACAGCCTGGCCAAGGCAGTGAGCGGCTACCCGTCGGCCTTCAAGGAGGCCTTCGGCGTTACGGAGCTGACGACGGTCGAGCAGTACCTGCACGCGGAGATGCTGAGCCTGATCGTTCCGCTGGCCGTCGGCTACCTCGCGGTGCGCTCGGTGGCCAGCGGCCTCTCAGGCGCCTCGGAGAGCGGACGCCTCGACGTGCTCCTCTCCGCACCGGTCGCTCGCCGACGCCTGGTCGCGGCCGACGTCTGCGCGACGGCCGTCGAGGTTGCCACGGTCCTGGCGATGACTCTGGTGCTGACCGAGCTCGGCAGCCTGCTCGCCGGCGCCGGGCTCTCGTTTGGGCTCGCGCTCGCCGGCTATGCCAGTGTCTGGCCGCTCGCGCTGCTCGCCGGCGGGCTGGCGATCATCGTCACCGGTTTCTCCCTGCGCACGAGTGTCGTCACGGGCTCAGCGGCAGGGCTGCTGGTGGCGATGTACATCTTCGACCTGGTTGGACGGCTGGACCCGAGCCTCGACGGGATCCGCTACGCGTCTGTCTTTCGCTATTACGGCAGCGCGGTCGAGAACGGCATCGATCCTCTGTCCTTCATCGGCGTGACCGTGGCGGCGGCTCTCGTTGCCGCGATCGGCTCAGTTCTGTTCGAGCGGCGCGACCTTACTCGGTGACTCTGGCTCGTCAGCTTCAATCGGGTTTCGCCCAAGCTCGCGTGGAAACCAGACCACTAGCCTGGGCCGCATGTGCGATTCGCCGCCGCCGGAGCTGTTGGAGATGATCGGCAACCTCTCCGAGTTCCACCGCGAGCATGAGAAGTTCTACGCGCAGGCGCCGCTGCGTCAGGCCGTCGAGGTTGAAGCCGCCTCGCGGGTCCTTAAGGCGCTCGCCGATCACTGGAGTTCGGTCTCGCCGACCGACCGGCCCGGGACGAGCCCGTTCGCGGGGGCACCCGATCTCAACCCGCCGGGACTCACCGCCGAAGAGGGCGTCCTGTTCATGGAGGGAGAGGGCGAACCGACCGAGATCAAGCAGCTGAGACGTGACCTGGAGACGCTCGCAGGGGACATGGAGGCGGGTGGGGAGTGGCTGTCCGCGGCGATGGAGAAGGGATGGGCCGTCGCCGGGTCGCTCGCTGCGTATCCAGAGCTCGCCGATCTCTTGGGCGAGCGCGATCGGATCATCGCGAACGACTGGCAGGCAGCGAACGCACAGACGCTGATCGCGCGCTTGCTTCGCCGCGCGCTCGAGATCATCGACCGCGTGGATTTCTCACCCCCGGCGCTGCGAAGCGATCTCGCGGGTGAACGGACCGCCGCGGCCTACCTTTACTCGGCCTCGGAGCTACTCGACCGCGCTGCCGACCTGACGGTGCAATCGGCGTCGCTGGTGCACGACAACGAACGGCGTTGGCGCACCTTCAGCGAACGAGTTCGTCAACTGACGGGTCGATAAAGCAGGACGCGCGAACGGGCGCCACTTCATGCCGGAGGAGGGACTCGAACCCACGGCCTTCGGATTATGATTCCGCGCCGTTGCTTGCGGGGGTTTCCGGCTGTTCCGCGTTTTGCCCGCTAATCGGCGAGTTTTGGTAAGCGTTCAGTCGGTCTGCTTCAGACCAGCGCCGGCGCAGGCTGGGCGCGGATCGAGGTCTGGGCGACCTCGACGATGTAGGCGAACAGCGAGCGGCCCTGAAGCCGGCAGGTGAACGAGGCCGAGAGCAGCCGCTCGGTCGCGAGCGCGCCACGCTCGCAACGGCTGCCCTGGGAGAGCTTGCGGTAGATGACCGCGTGGCGCAGGCCGCGCTCGGCGCGGTTGTTGGTCGGCTCCACGCCGGGATGCTCGAGAAAGGTCCATAGCCCGGGCCAGGCCTTGATCAGGTTGCGGGCGAGGCCGCGGTGATAGCGGGTCTTGACCGACTTGCGCCTGCCCCGCTCGCAGAGCTCGCGCAGCTCGCGCTTAAGCGGGCGGATCTCGCGGCGCAGGCGGCGGCGATCGCCATCCGCCTGGAAGGCGCCCCAGCTCGCAAACACGCCCTCGGCGAGCCTGAGGCAGGCCTCGCCGAACTCCTTTTGGTGGGCGAGTGGGCTCTCGGCGTGATAGCGGAAGTCGCGCAGTAGATGCGACCAGCAGAGCTGGCGCCGGCCCGCCTCGAGGTGGTCATAGGCCCACCAGCGATCGGAGGAGATGATCGCCTCGCTGTCTGCGATCAGCGCCTCGGCCTCCTCGCGGTGGCGCGATGGCGCCACCCTCATCAGCGCCGCCCCACCCGTGAAGGCGCCCCAGAGGAATCTCTTCTCGCCCGCCTGCTTCCAGCCGGTCTCATCGACGCAGACCACCGGCGCGCCGCGAACCGCATCGCAAAGCCGCTTCTGGGGCTCGCGCAGGGCGACTCCGGAGCGGGCGAGGATCGCATCGACGGTGCCGGTCGCGATCTCCACCCCGAACAGCTCCGAGCAGAGGCAGGCCACCTGGCGGCGCGAGAGCCGAAACCCGGCGGCGAGGGTGGCGACCGCTGCCTGCAGCCGCGCCCCGAAGCGCTCGCGGGGGACGTCGGGGGGAAGCTCGGCCTGGGTGATCGCCCCGCATCCGGGGCAGCTGCGGCGGGCGAGGCGGTGCTCGCTCACCCGAACGGCGGTCTCGGGCAGCTCGGCGACCTGGTGGCGGCGCACCGGCCCCCGGGCCGACCGCTCGGCGAGCGAGTGGCCGCAGCGCCGACAGCATTCCGGCAGGTGCTCGATGACTTCGTCGACCCGCTCGATCGCCAACAGGCCACGACCCGAGCCCGGGTGGCCGGGCTGGCCGCCCGGCTTGCGATCGGAGCGCTTGCCCTTGCGTCGGCGCTTGCCCGAGCGGGGGTCGGCCGACGGCGGAACGGAGGAGTTGTCGGAGTCGCGGCGCAGCTCGCGGAGCTCCTCCTCGAGCCGCTCGACCCGGCCCTCGAGCCGCTCCACCTGGTTTGCCAGCGCCAGCAGCACGGTGACGCACGCCTTGCGGCCGGAGTCGTAGATCGCCTCGGCCTCGGCGCGATCCATGTCGCCAAGCTTCGCCGCGCACGGCGCGGCGCCTGCTCATGTCAACCGCACTCCCCCCGGGTCGGTCCCGGCGGGCCGACTGAACGCTTACGAGTTTTGTCGATTTGGCGGTGGTGCGCTCTTCGGTTGTTTGCGGCTGTCGCCTTGCCCACCCCTTGCCCACCAGCGTTAAGGCCGACCCTGCACTAGCCGCGGGCGGATCGGCCCGGCATCGCGTTGCCTTTGTCGGGTGCCGCCGTTGTTTCGTATTACAATTCCCCAGTGGAGATCCATCCGTCGGCTCGCAAGCATGGGATCGCCGACGAGGACATCGAGCACGCAGTGACGAACGCGATGACGGTTGACGAGCAAGAAGACGACACCCGCATGTACCTGGGCCCGTCCCGGACCGCGGAGCTCTTGGAAGTGGTCACGATCGTCCGTGCCGATCGTTCGGAACTCGCGATCCATGCAATGAGGATGCGGCCGAAGTACAGGTGCCTGTTGGCGGGGGGTTGAGGATGGCGAAGAAGAGGAGCTATGGCAAGAGCGCGAGCGGCAAGCCGATCACCGAGAAGATGGTCGCCGAGCTCGCCGAGAAGGCCGAAGCGGGCTATGACGTCGAGGAGACGCTACGCCGGCGCCCTGGGCGCCCATCGCTGGGCTCCGCGCCCGCCAGCGTCGAATCGGTGCGCCTCGAGCCCGAGCTGCGAGATGCTCTCGCCGAGCGGGCCCAGCGAGACCGCGAAACGACCTCCTCGGTGATCCGAAAGGCACTGCGCAGGTATCTCGAGGTCGGCTGACCGGGATCGCGCTCAGCGCCGAGTCGCGACATCCTTGGCCAGTGATTGTGCGTTGAGTCGCGGGCCGTCTTCGCGCAGAGCAGGAGCCCTAAAGGTGGTGGATCTCCATGCCAGCCGGGACCACGTCACCCCCCCGCGCCGACGCGCGCGCGCAGGTTGTGAAACTGGCGGGTCTGCATGAGGAAGTGCACCGGTTCGGACACCAGCAGGCCAAGCAGCCGGGTGACACGGTAGGAGCCGACCTGCTCTTCGACCAACAAGATGATGGCCAAAGTTCACCAGCTGAGCAGCTTGGCGATATCCGGGTAAGTCACGCGGTCGGCATCCGGGGAAACGGCGGATGGGGGTGACGAAGCCCACACCGTCACCCTTTCAGTGCACGCAGCGCATTGAGGATCACGGCCACGTCAATCCCCTCCTGAAGCAGCGCACCCGCCACCGGCGGGATGTAGCCGAAGGCCGCGAAGCCCATCGCGATGAAACTCAGGCCGAGGCCGGTGACAACACTCTGGCGTGCGATCGTCAGCGAGCGTCGACCGATCCGGATCGCATCCGCGACCCGATCCACCCTGTCAACGGCGATCACCGCATCCGCGGTTTCCGAGGACACGGTCGCCCCGACGCCGCCCATCGCGATGCCGACGTCGGCCAGTGCGAGCGCTGGTGCATCGTTGACCCCGTCACCGACCATGACGACAGTGCCCCCGTCGGAGCGCCCGCGCGCTCGGCGCACGACCTCGATCTTCTCGTCGGGCGAGCACTCGCTGAAGACTTGATCGACGCCCACTGCCTCACCGACAGCCTCCCCGACCGCCCGCTGGTCGCCGGTGACGAGCACGACTTCCTCCACGCCTGCGCCTCGGAGCTCTATCGTCAGATCACCTGCGTCATCACGCAGGTGATCCGCCATGAGCACGGCGCCCGCAAGCCCGCCGTCCACGCCAACGAGAACTCTCGCCCAACCGGGCTCGGCCGCCCTGTCCAAGAGCCGCTCAGCTGCGTCCGTTCCGGAGTAGCCGCGCTGTCGCAGCCATGCGTCGCTGCCCACAGCCACGCGATGCCCGCCGACCTCCCCCTCGATTCCCTGGCCGGGCTCCTCGACCACGTCCTCGGGAAACTCGAGTTCGATTCCGCGACCTTCAGCCCCGTGAACGAGGGCCTCGGCCAAGACGTGGGCCGAGAGCTGGTCCACCGAGGCGGCCAGCCGCAGCACCTCTGCCGGCGCCAGTCCGTCAGCGCTCTTCACCTGCTCGATCTCTGGTCTCCCATGGGTGAGCGTCCCGGTCTTGTCGAGTAGCACCGTCCTCGCCTCGCCGAGCTTCTCAATCGTGCCCCCGCCCTTTGCGATCACGCCGTCGTGGGCGGCTCGCGAGACGCCCGAGATCAAGGCCACCGGCGCGGCGAGAATCAGTGGGCAAGGGGTGGCGACGACGAGCACCGCCAGCGCACGGACGGGATCGCCGCTGAGCGCCCATGCCGCGCCGGCAATGACCAGCGTCACCGGGAGGAGCACCGCGGCGTAGCGATCTGCCATCCGGACGAACGGAGCCCTTTGCTGCTCCGCGTCCTTTACCAGCGCGACGATGCCCGCGTAGGCGCTCTCGGACGAGGTTCTGGTGGCGCGCATGTCGAACGCCTCGCCTGCATTGAGCGTGCCGCTTGAGACGGTCGAGCCCCGGCCGTGCGTCACCGGGAGCGGCTCCCCCGTCAGCGTCGATGCGTCGATCACGGCCCGCTCGCTCTGCACGGCGCCATCTACCGGCACTACCTCGCCGGCGCGGACCACGATCCGGTCCCCGACTGCGACCTGATCGACGGGAACCTCCTCGATCTTCTCGTCCTGGCGGCGGTGGGCGATCCGCGGAGCGCGCTCGAGCAGTGCGGTGAGCTCGCGTCGCGCGCGCCGGCCGGCGGCAGCCTCGAGCGCATTCCCGCCGCTCAGCATCAAGGCGATCACCGCGCCGGCCAGGTATTCACCGAGCGCCAGCGCACCGACCATCGCCACCAGTGCGATCGCGTCGACGCCGACGTCTCCGTGCATCAGGGTCCGCAGCACCGACCAGGTGAGCGGGATCAGCGTCAGCACGATCGCCGCGGCCCAAATCAGATCGCCCGACTCGCCCGGCTCAAAGAGGTGGACGATGCCGCCGAGCGCGAGGGCAAAGAGGATCAGGCCGACGAGGACGTACGGCTCCGATACCCCGACGGCGGTAGCCGCAGAGCGAAAGGTGCCGAACCTCCGCAGCGAGTCTGGCGGCGGGCTTCTGGGGGGCATGGACCCCGAACTGTAGGAGTACCGATCTGCCAGCTGGGGCGAGATACTGCCTGGTCGATGGCGGAACGGTGGTTCATTCGCTGGATGGCGGCGTGGCCAGGGGCGGCGGCAATCGGGATCGCGAATGGCGCGATCCGTGAGGCCACCTATGGACGGCATATCGGCGAGGAACGTGCGAATCGGCTGTCCGGCGTCACGTTGGTCGCTGCCCTCGCGATCTACTTCAGGAATCTGCAGCGCCGCTGGCCGATCCCATCCACCAAGGACGCCGCGAAGATCGGTGCTGCCTGGGCGATCCTCACGGTGGCGTTTGAGTTCGGATTCGGATGGGGCGTCGAAAAGCGATCTTGGAAGGAAATGGTTGCCGCCTACAACGTGGGCAGGGGAGAGACCTGGCCCCTCGTGCTTGCCTGGATCGGGGTCGGGCCCACTGTGGTGAGACGGCTTCAGCCCGGGCGCTGGTGACTAGGAAGCGCGCCGGTCTTGGATTCTGTTTGCGGGTCACGCGGGCCGCGCGTGGGGAAGCGACCTAGACGGCACTGATCGTGTACACGCCAGTGGCAGGTAACTTTCGCGCGAAAGCGATAACGCGGGATGCACGAACGGGCGTGACGGATGCCGGAGGAGGGACTCGAACCCAGCGGCCTTCGGATTATGATTCCGCTGCTCTAACCAACTGAGCTACTCCGGCGGGGCTCAGATCGTAGCGGCGGGATTGCCAGGGTACGGCTGCCGGTTGGGTCGTCGGTCGAGGCAATCCACTCGCGGAAAGCGGGAGTGGATCGACATGACCGTTCTGGCCTCGCGGGGTCGGGTGAGCCGTGGCAGAGCAACCTCTAGGCTGCCGCGGGTGAGCGATTTGGAGCGGGCCGTCAAGGCCGTGGTCAACGAGTGCCTGGCAGTGCGGGAGGGCGAGGACGTGGTGGTCGTCTGCAATCCGGCGACCGAGGAGCTCGCCGAGCGGTTGCGCTCGGCGGCCCAGGCCGCCGGCGGCGAGGGGGTGTTGGCCGTGATGGGCGAGCGCTCCGCGAACGGCGTCGAGCCTCCCAACACCGTCGCCGCCGCGATGCTCACGGCCGACGTGGTGATGGCGCCGACGGTGCAGTCGCTCTCGCACACAGCGGCCCGCAAGGCGGCAACGGACGCGGGCGCGCGGGCCGCGACGCTGCCCGGGGTCACCGAGGAGATGCTCGCTCGCGTGATGAGCGCGGACATGACGGCGCTACGCCGGCGTGGCGCCGCGGTCGCGGAGGTCCTCACCGCGGGCAGCGAGGCGCGCATCACCTGCGGCAACGGGTCGGACCTGACGCTGAGCATCGAGGGGCGCGAGGCGATTCCCGACGCGGGCGAGCTCAGCGAGCCGGGCGCCTTCGGCAACCTGCCGTGCGGAGAGGGATTCGTCTCGCCGCGCCACGACGCGGGCGGAGGGAAGCTCGTGGTCGACGGTGTCATCGCGTCGATCGGGATCCCCGAGGAGGCCGTGGAGCTGACGATCGAGAACGGCGCGCTGGCGGGAGCGACGGGCGAGATGGGGGAGGAGCTGATGCGGCAGCTGACCGCGGCGGGCCCCGATGGGACTCGGGTCGCCGAGCTCGGCGTCGGGACCAACGAGAAGGCGATCCTGACCGGCGAGCTGCTGGAGGACGAGAAGATCCTCGGCACGGTGCACGTGGCGTTCGGGGCGTCGGCGGGGATCGGCGGCGAGATCCAGGTGCCGGTGCATCTCGACTGCGTCGTCATGAAGCCCACGCTGACCGTGGACGGCACCGAAGTGGTCCGCGACGGCGAGCTGCTCGTCTAGGGAGCGGCGGAACGGGCGGCGTGCTGCTCGCGGTGCCAAACTTCTCCGAGGGGCGCGACCCGCGCCGGATCGAGGCGATCTCGGCTGCGTTCGCCACCGGGGCGGCGCTCCTCGACACGCACTCCGACCCGGTCCACAACCGCAGCGTCGTGACCCTGAACGCGCCTGCCGGATCCCTGGCGAGCGCCCTCGTGAACGGGGCCTTGGCCTGCGTGAACGACATCGACATGTCAAAGCACGAGGGCGCGCATCCCTGCGTTGGCGCGCTGGACGTCTGCCCCGTGGTCTGGCTTCGCGAGGACGATCGGGAGGCCGCGAGCGAGGAGGCCCTAGCGGCCGCCCGCCGCATCGCCGCCGACGCGGGCGTCCCCGTCTTCCTCTACGGGGAGCTCGCCCCGCAGGAAACCCATCGCGAGCGATCCTTCTTTCGCTCCGGCGGCCTGGTGGAGCTGCGCCGCCGGATCGAGGGCGGCGAGCTGCGACCGGACTTCGGCCCCGCCGAGCTCCATCCGGCCGCGGGCGCCACGCTCGTCACGGCGCGGCCGGCTCTTGCCGCCTTCAACGTGGAGCTGGCCAACGCGGACATCGCCACCGCGCGGGACATCGCCGGGCGACTGCGGGAGTCCGGCGGCGGCCTCGACGGGGTGCGGGCGATCGGCATCGATCTGGGTCACGGCCGCGTCCAGGTCTCCACCAACATCCACGATCCCGCGGCGGTACCGCTCGCCGCGGTCGTCAATCGCATCCGCGAGCTGGCCGCGCCCCACGGGGCTCGCGCCGTCGCGGCCGAGATCGTCGGCCTGATCCCCGAGAGCGCGATGGAGGGCTGGCCCCAGAAAGCGCCGCTGTCCGGCTTCGACCCCGCCAAGCACGTGATCGAGCGCCGGGTCTGGATTTGAACCAGCCGACTCGCGGGGGGCAATCGCAAGCCCCGTGGTGGGCTGCTAGGGGGCTTGGAGGAAGCTGCGGATTGCGGCCTCCAGGGCGACGGGCTGCTCGACGGTCAGGTCGTGGCCGCCGCCGGGAAGCTCGACCAGCCTGGCCGCCGGCATCTCCTGCACCATGCGGCACGCGGTCCGCGACCGGAGGATCTCGCTCTGCGCGCCGCGGATCACGAGCGCCGGATGATCGATCCGGCGCAGCGCGTTCCACTGGGCGGTCTCATCGGGAACCCGCCTGAGGAAGCCCGCCAGTCCGGCGGTGTCGAACCGCCACCGCCAGCGGCCGTCGTCACGCCGAAGGAGGTTGTGGACGATGAAGTGGCGCAAGTGGGATTCGCGGGCACGTGGGTTCATCGCGCTCCATTCCGCGATCGCCTCTTGCCGATCGCTGTAGGACGTTCGCGACGCGATCCGCAGCCAGGACTCCCAAGCCTCACAGTCCTCCGGAGTCACGCTGTCGGGCCCGAAATCGACGATTACGACCCGCTCGACTAGCTTGGGATGCCCCGCGGCGAACATGAAGGCATTCAGTGCGCCCATCGAATGGCCGACGATCGCCGCCGGTCCCAGCCCCAGGGCCGCGATGATCTCCTCGAGATCATCCAGCATCCGCTCTGGTGCATAGTCGTCGGTCCAATCGGTAGCGCCGTGACCGCGCTGATCGATTGCGATTACGTGAAAGTGCCTCGACAGCGATGCCGCGACCGGGTCCCACTCCCATGCATTGCCGGTCAACCCGTGGAGGAGGAGCGCCGCTGGGGCGCGGGCATGCCCCCATCGCCGCAGATGAAAGCGCAGCTCGCCGCCGACGACGAATCCGTCGCCGGCGGCGAGAGCGGGACCAATCGTCTGACTAGCCGCCATCGGATCCATTGGGCGTCACGTGTCCCGTCGCACGGAAGACGTCGTCGGGATCCCAACGCGCCTTGACGCCGGCAAGACGTTCACAGCTCGGTGATCCATACGCGCCCAGCAGCCGCGCCGAGTCGTCGTCCCCACTGAAATTGGCGTACGCGGCACCGGTCGCATGCGAGCGCAGCGAGTCGCGGAACCCACGCCCCCATCCGATAACCCGCTCGTCGTCAGCCGGATCGTCCCAGAGCATCAGCGGGTGGACGAGGAATTTCGCGTCGCGGCCGGCGACCGGTGAGCTCTCCTCGCTGACGCGGCCCACGGCTCCGCCCCAGGCAATGCAGAAGATCTGCGGCGCGCTGCCCGGCATCTCCAGCGCCCGCGCGTGGACGAGCTCGACGGTCTCGTCCGGTAGCACCGGAAGATGCTCGACAGTCCAATAGTTGCGGAGTCCGGGCGGGTCGTCCATCGCCGATTGAAGCTCGGTGTACGCCATGGTCGCCATGAGATCGGCCGCAGGCGCTGCGAAGTCCCGCAGCGGCCGCAGCGCCTCCTCCCCCTCCGTGGCGTCCCCCGCGTACATGCCGAAGATCACGGCCACGAGCTCGCCGTGCAGGTCCTCTGGGATCGCCGGCTCGGGAGGCGCCTTCAGGTAGCCGAAGGCGACGCTGAGTTCGTCCGAGGCGTCGAGCATGAGGTCACGCCAACGTCGCATCAGCTCCGGACCGCGCTCGGCCGGGTGGACCAAGAGGCCGCCATGGATCTCCGGCCCCACCGGGTACAGGCGGAACTCGAGCGCGGTGGCGACGCCAAAGTTCCCCCCACCGCCGCGCAGCGCCCAGAACAGATCGGGGTTTTCGTCCTCGGAGGCGTGGACCAGGCGTCCGTCCGCGGTCACGAGCTCCACCGCGAGCAGGTTGTCGCAGCTGAGGCCGTGCTTGCGCTCCAGCCAACCCGACCCGCCGCCGAGCGTCAGGCCCGCGACGCCGGTGGTCGAGACGCGCCCCCCGGTGGTCGCAAGGCCGTGCCGTTGGGTGGCGCGATCGAGGTCAGCCCAGGTCGCTCCGGCACCCACACGTGCGCGACGCTGCGCCGGCTCGACCTGGATGTCGCGCATCGGCCTTACGTCGAGCACCAGACCGCCGTCCCGCACGCTCGCGCCTGTGACCGAGTGACCTCCGGCGCGCACACTCACCTCGAGTTTTGCCTGCCGCGCCCACGCCAGCGCGGCGATGACGTCGTCCGGGGCAGCGCAGCGGGCGACGGCACGCGGACGCCGGTCGAGCATCGAGTTGAACAGGGTGCGGGCATCCTCGTAGGGCTCCTGCCCGGGCTCAAACACGCCGCCGGCCAGGCGGAGTCGAAGCTCCTCCAGGGACGGGATCGCAGTTTCGGTGGTCATCTCGCCTCACCTCCGTGTCGCTGAATGGCACGACTCCGAAGGTATGCGCGACCGCGCGAGGCGTCTTCGCCTTTCCCGGCCATTTCCACCGAATGGCCGGATCCGGTGAGCCGCGCCTACAGCAGGCCTGCGCGCGCCGCGTACGCGACCGCGGCAGCGCGAGAGGGGAGTGCGAGCTTCGTCCGGATGTTCGCTACGTGCCGATGAACCGTGTGAGGGCTGAGGACCAGCTCCTCCGCGATCTCGGCGTCGCTCAGTCCACGGGCCACGAGCTGCAGGACCTCGACCTCACGCCGGGTGAGCTCGTCGAAACCGTCGCCGCCGGGGGCGCGCAGCTTCGCCAACAGCTCATCTGCTCGCCACCGATCGCGTTCGGCGCCAAGGCGGTCGAAGATTTCCCGCGCCCGCCCAGCTTGAGTCGCGGCATGGTCGGGGCGGTCGAGAACCAGCAGGACCGCGGCGAGCCCCAGACAGGCAAGAGCGGATTCGTAGGGAGCTGACCCTTCCTCGAAGGCATCGATCGAGTCCTCGTACGCGCGGCGCGCCGCATCGCCATCACCGCGCGCGGCGGCGACGTCGCCGGCCGCCAACGCCGCGCGGCCGCGGATGTATGCGGTCGGGTAGGCGCGCGCGGCGTGCTGGAGCTCATCCAGAGCGCGATCGGCGCCTTCCAAATCACCGTGCGCTGCCAGCGAGCGCGCCAGCAGCTCCAGTGCAGGCAGGCGATCGAGTAGCGCCGGCGCCGGCAGCCGGCGGAGCGCCCTCTGGGCGAGCTCGCTCCCGCTGAGCGAGTCGCCTCCGTCCAACGCGACGTTCCCGAGCCCGACAAGTCCCTGCGGCCCGGCCCGTTCGAACAGCCGCCGTGCATCCTCCGCACGTCCCTGGCGAGTGCGGAGCTCACCGAGGCGAACCAGCCCGGCGGCTGCCATGGCGGGACGGGCCGTCTCGAAGTCTGCGAGCGCCGCGGTCAGCTCGCCCTCCGCCTCCGCCCAGTCTCCTCGCGTCGCGAGGATCCGGCCGTAACTCGTCCGGCAGACTCCAAGCAGCTGGCGTCCTCCCCAGTGCTCGACGAAGTCGCGCAACGCCTCGCACCACTGCGCGGCCCGATCGAAGTCACCGACGCCGTCGCACGCGGAGACGAGGCAGCAGATCGCCCAGCCTGACGACAAAGGCAGCTGGAGGTCCTCACCCAGCGCTATCGCGGCCGCTTCGTCGAGGCGCTTCATCCCTTGCTCAAGCTCGCCGAGGCCCACCAAAGCCAGGCCGTCGAGCGCCAAGCCCACCGCCTCCTGGTCGGCCAGGCGCAGACGCCGGGCCAGGTCGGTGGCCGTGGCCGCGAGCTCACGGGTGGCCGCGAGATCGCGGTCGACATTGAGCGCGAAGTCCGCCTCGGTGAGCGTCAGCCATCCACGCTCGGCCGAATCCGGCAGCCCGTCGAGCAGGCGATGCGCGCGTTCGAGCCAGCCGCGACCGATGGCCACGTCGCCACGGAACTCGCGAAAGTCCGCCGCGATCCAGGTCGCAAGCCTTGCGGCGCCCGCGCGATCGCCCGCTTCGCGGAAGAGCCGAAACGCGCGATCGCGAGCGGTGAACGTCAATTCCTCGTCGCCGAGCCACCAGCCGGCCCAGCCGAGACCCTCCCACCCCTCGGGGGTTGGACTGGTGGCAAGGACAGCTTCGAATCGCTCCTGGGCCTTCGCCCAATCGCCGCCCGCCAGGGCGGCATGTCCGGCTACCAAGGGGTCGTCCGTTACCCGTTTGGCCACATACGCGATGGTACGAACGATCGCTCTCGGACAGGTCCGCGGAGGCGATGCACGCCCCGGGTGCTACTGGCCGTCGCTCGACTGGCGCTCCTTCACCTTGCCCTCGAGCTGCTCCATGATCGCCGGGTCGCGCAGCGTCGTCACGTCGCCGAGCTCGCGGCCCTCCGCGATGTCGCGCAGCAGGCGGCGCATGATCTTGCCCGAACGGGTCTTCGGCAGGTCGCCGGTCCAGATGATCCGCGACGGGCGGGCGATCTTGGCGATCCGCATCGCGACGTGCTCGCGAATCTCGCCGGCTATCTCGTCGGAGCCCTCCAGGCCGCCCTCGAGCGTGACGAAGGCGCAGATCGCCTGGCCGGTCGTCTCGTCGGCCTGCCCGATCACGGCGCACTCCGCCACCTTCGCGTAGGAGACGACGGCCGACTCGATCTCCGCGGTGGACAGCCGGTGGCCGGAGACGTTGATCACGTCGTCCACCCGGCCGAGGATCCAGAAGTAGCCCGTGGAGTCCTTGCGGCCGGCATCGCCGACGAAGTACGTCGTCTTGTCGAACTTCCCGTAGTAGGTGTCGACGAACCGGTCGTCCTCGCGGTACAGGGTGCGGAGCATCCCCGGCCAGGGCCGGCGCAGGACCAGCAGGCCCTGCTCGTTTTCCCCGACCTCGTTGCCCTCCTCGTCGACCACGGCCGCGTCGATCCCGGGAAGCGGGCGGGTCGCCGAGCCCGGCTTGGTCTCGGTCACCCCAGGCAGGGGACTGATGAGGATGTGCCCGGTCTCGGTCTGCCACCAGGTGTCGACGATCGGGCAGCGCTCGCCGCCGACCACCTTGTGGTACCAGAGCCACGCCTTGGGGTTGATCGGCTCGCCGACCGTGCCGAGCAGCCGCAGTGACGAGAGGTCGTGCGCGCTTGGATACTCCGGGCCCCACTTGATGCAGGCCCTGATGGCCGTCGGCGCCGTGTACATGATCGTGACGCCGTAGCGCTCGACGATCCCCCACCAGACGTCCTTGTCCGGGTAGTCCGGCGCGCCCTCGTACATGACGCTCGTCGCCCCGTTGGCCAGCGGCCCGTACACGATGTAGCTGTGGCCGGTGACCCAGCCGACGTCGGCGGCGCACCAGAACACGTCCTCGTCGGGCTTCAGGTCGAACACGTACTTATGCGTGAACGCGACGCCGAGCAGGTAGCCGCCCGTCGTGTGCAGGACGCCCTTGGGCTTTGCGGTGGATCCCGACGTGTAGAGCACGTACAGGGGATGCTCCGCGTCCAGCTGCTCGGGGGGGCAGTCATCGCCGGCCGCCTCGACGGCCTCGTGGAACCAAACGTCGCGCCCCTCCTGCATCTCGCACTCGGCGTCGGTCGCCTTGACCACGAAGATCGTCTCGATCGAGGAGACGTCGCCGATCTTCTCGTCCACTGCCGACTTGATCGGAGCGGTCTTGCCCTTGCGCCGGGCGCCGTCGACGGTTACGAGCGCCTTGGCGTCCGCGAACTCCATCCGCTCCTTCACCGCGTCGGGCGAGAAGCCGCCGAAGACCACGTTGTGGGGGGCGCCGATGCGCGCGCAGGCGAGCATCGCGACGATGACCTCGGGAATCATCGGCAGGTAGATGCCGACGACGTCGCCCCTGCCGATCCCGCGGTCCTTCAGCGCATTGGCGAACTTCTGAGTCTCGCTCAGTAGCTCGGAATAGGTGATGTCGCGCTCCTCACCCTCCTCGCCGCGCCAGTGGAACGCGACCTTGTCGCCCTTGCCCGCGTCGACATGGCGGTCGAGGCAGTTGTAGGAGACGTTCAGGCGGCCGTCTTCGAACCACTTGTAGAAGGGCGGGTTCGAGTCGTTCAGCGTCTGCTGCGGTTCCGTGAACCAGTCCAGCAGCTCGCTCGCCTGCCTGGCCCAGAATCCCTCGAAGTCCTTCTCGGCCTCCTCGTGGAGAGACCAGTCCTTGACCAGCGCCCGCTCCCGAAAGTCCTCGGGCGGCGGGAACTTCTCGACCTCCAGGAGCTCGCCGAGCTCGCGATCGAGCTGATCCGTGTCTACGACATGCGTGGCCATCTCACTCTCCTCGCCTCAATACACCTCTCCTTGCAAATGATTCATACAGGCCTGGAACGGCGGGGGCCGACGCGGGCCCAGAGTCCGCGTCGGCCTGCCGTCCCATCCCGGGTTCGGTCACTCCCGCGACAGCGGTATGACCGGCAGGATCGTCCGCTTGAACGTCGAGTTGACGACGACGGCGAACGATGCGTACCAGGCGGCAACAGCGGTTGCGAGACCGATGTATCCGCCCCACTTGACGACGTCCGTGTTCTCACCCGACGTGCCCGCGGCCAGCAGGATGAACGTCGCTGCCAGCAGGAGGAACACCAACGCGATCGCACCCGTCGTGCGCAGCGACGCTACGAACATGTAGGTCGTGAAGATCGCCCATGCCCACAGGTACAGGCCGATGGCCGACGCGGTGCTCGCGTCAGGGATCTGAGCCTCGAATACTGCGACCAGCACGGCGAACGAGAGCCAGAAGGCCCCGAACGACGTGAAGGCGACCGCCCCGAAGGTGTTGCCGGTGCGGAATTCCCACATCCCTGCAAGAAGCTGCGCCAGCCCCCCGTAGGCGAGCGCCAACCCGAGGACGACGGGCTCGCCGCCCGATCCCACGAGCTGAGCGTTGAACATGCTCAGCACGAAGGTGGTCATCGCGAAGCCGGCGAGGCCCAGGGGACCCGGGTCCGCAGGTTTCCAGCCGAGACGCTGCAACGCGCTCGATGACTCCTCGTCCGGATGCCGACCGACTCGCTCGCGGGTGGAGACGGTTGCACTCTCCATGGACTCTCCTTCCCCTAACCCGGCGAGCCCCGGCGGGCGAGCCGGGCTTCGGTCCTTATTGAGTTGTCAAGGGGCTTGTGCCCTCGGCACTTGGTCGCAAACCGGGGAAGTCAGACAGCGGACATCGAAGCCCGAGCTACCGGGGTCGAGCCCGGCTCGATTAGATTCCAGGCATGGCCCGGACCACCAAGAAGCGCCGGCGGAAGCATCGCGGCACCCAGGGCGGCAGCATCGATCGTCGCGGGCGCGCGGGCCGGCCGCGAACCCGCGAGGAGGCCCGGGCGCGGGCGCGCAAGAACACCCGTGGCAAGCGCGGCGAGGCCCCGCCCACCTGGGCCAGCGCGATCGGCCGCGCCGCCTTCGGCGCGGCGATCTTCTTCATCCTGCTGATCCTGATCTTCAAGCGCCCGGTGGGCGTCTCCGCGCTCCTCTCCGTCCTGATGCTCCTGCTCTACATCCCGCTGGGTCATTCGATCGACGGCTTCATGTACCGGCGAAAGCTGCGCGCCAGACAGCGCGAGCACGAGGAGCGCAAGGCGGGGCGGTAGGCAGCTGGCGCCCCGCGTCGGGTTGCGATGCTGCGCGGGCGACGGTGGAGCGGCCGGCCAGGTGTTCGCTCGCCCCCCATTGCTCGCCTGGCGACGTCAACCCCGAAACGAGCCCGGCGCGTCGGCGCGATTTCGGAGTCGACCGCGTCGCTCGCGCGCGGGCCGCTCGACTTGCCCGACCGCGTGTCGGGGCGGTGGACCGCCCCAGCGATGACGGTTCGGCTCGGCGACAAGCGCTCCGGGCCGGATGACCGGGCGCGGGGCGCCGGTGGATACCCTCAGGGCATGGACGTCCGCTCCTTCACCGTCGGGCCGGTGGCCGAGAACTGCTATGTCGTGCGCCGCGACGGCGCCGATCACGGGCTGATCATCGACCCCGGCGAGGAGGCGGAGAGGATTCTGGAAGCGGTCGACTCGTTGGGTCTGACGGTCGACGCCATCCTCCTCACGCACTGCCACTTCGACCACATCGGTGCGGTCGCTCCCGTCGCCGCCGCGACCGGGGCACCGGTCTGGTGTCCCGAGATCGAGGTCCCCGTGCTCGCCGACATCATGTCCTACGTCCCGTGGCCGGGATTCGGGCCGTTCGAGAGCTACGACGCCGACGCGACGGTCGCCGGCGGCGAGCACCTGTCGCTCGCGGGCCTCGAGATCGACGTCGCCTTCACCCCCGGCCACAGTCCCGGTCATGTCACCTACGCCATTCCCGACGAGGGGGCCCTGTTCTCGGGCGACGTCCTGTTCAAGGGCTCGGTCGGTCGCACGGATCTGCCCGGCGGCGATTGGGACACGCTGCTCGAGAGCATCCGCGGCCTCGTCGACTCTCATCCCGAGGAGACGACCGTCTATCCCGGTCACATGGGCATCACGACGCTCGGGGCCGAGCGGGCGAGCAACCCCTTCCTGGCCGAGCTGGCACGGTAGGCCGGGTCGCTTGCGCAGCAAATAAGCTCGCGCTTCGTGTCCAATCGCTTCCAGGCCCCCCGGGGCACCGCTGACGTGCTCCCCGCCGACGCCGCCCCCCGCGCGCGGGTCGAGCGGACCGCCGGCGAGCTCCTGGAGCGCGCCGGCTACGGCCGCATCGAGACGCCGGTGTTCGAGGACACGGAGCTGTTCGCCCGGGGCGTGGGGGCCTCGACCGACATCGTCCGCAAGGAGATGTTCACCTTCGAGGATCAGGGAGGTCGCAGCGTCACCCTGCGGCCGGAGGCCACGGCGTCCATCGCGCGCGCCTATCTGGAGCACGGCATGCAGAAGCTGCCCCAGCCGGTGAAGTTGTGGTGGTCCGGGCCGCTGTTTCGTCACGAGCGCCCGCAGGCGGGGCGGTTTCGTCAGTTCACCCAGCTCGACGCCGAGGCGATCGGATCCGATTCGCCGCTGGTCGACGCAGAGCTGATCCTGCTCCTCGACGACGTCCTGCGGACACTGGAGGTGCCCGAGTTGACCCTTCGCCTGGGCAGCCTGGGCTCGCCCGAGGCCAGAGCCGAGTACCGCACCGAGCTGATCGCGTACCTGCGGCAACACGAGGACGAGCTGGCCGGCGACGTGCGCGAGCGGATCGACGAGAGCCCGCTTCGCGCCTTCGACTCCAAGGACGAGTCGACACAAGCTGTGATGGCCGAGGCGCCCACGATGCTCGACCGCCTCGACGGTGAGGACGCCGAGCACTTCGCCGCTGTGCGCCGGCTGCTGGATCAGGCGGGGCTCGAGTACGAGCTGGACGGGATGCTGGTCCGCGGCCTCGACTACTACACGCGCACCGTGTTCGAGTTCCATTGCGGTCGCCTGGGAGCGCAGTCGCAGATCGCGGGCGGCGGGCGCTACGACCGGCTGGTCGAGCTCATCGGCGGGCCGCCGACACCGGCCAACGGCTGGGCGGCGGGGGTCGAGCGCATCCTGCTGGCGATCGGCACCCGGGGGGAGGAGCGCCCCCACGATGTCTTCGTGGCCGCCGACGAGACCCGGCGGGAGAGGGCGCTCGCGCTCGTGACCGAGCTGCGGAGGGCCGGCCTCCGGGCCGACCTGGACCTGGCCGGGCGCAGCATGAAGGGGCAGATGCGGCAGGCGGACCGCGTCGGCGCGGCCCACGCCGTGATCCTCGACGCCGACAGCGCGGCGAAGCTTCGCGACATGCGCACTGGCGAGCAGAGACAGGTCGAGGTGGATCGGATCGTGGGGGAGCTCACCCACGGATGAGTCCGTCCGTGCCCGACGTTCCGGCCCTGCGGCCAAACGAGTACCGGGACGTCTGGTGTGGCCGGGTGCTGCCCGGTCGCGTCGGCGAGACCGTCCGCGTCGCGGGGTGGGTGCACCGCCGCCGGGACCATGGGGGCCTGGTGTTCATCGACCTGCGCGATCGGACCGGTCTGGTGCAGCTGGTCTTCAACCCCGACGCCGCGGGCGGCGCGTTCGAGCTGGGCCACGAGCTGCGCTCCGAGGACGTCCTGACCGCCTCCGGCGAGGTCGTCCGGCGCTCGCCCGAGACCGTCAACCCCGAGCTGCCGACGGGGGAGGTCGAGGTGCGCGTGGGGGCCGCGGAGCTCTTGGCCGACGCGCAGACGCCCCCCTTCGAGATCGAGTCGTTCTCGGGTGAGGTGGGGGAGGAGACCCGGCTTCGGTACCGGTACCTGGACCTTCGCCGCGACCGGATGCGCGACGCGATCGAGCTCCGGCATCGGGTGGTGGGGGCAATGCGCGAGTTCTTCGACGGCGAGGGGTTCGTCGACATCGAGACGCCGATGCTCTCGCGGTCCACGCCGGAGGGGGCGCGCGACTTCCTGGTTCCCTCGCGGCGCGAGCCGGGCTCGTTCTACGCGCTGCCGCAGTCGCCGCAGCTCTTCAAGCAGCTTCTGATGATCGCCGGGTTCGAGCGCTACTACCAGATCGTCCGCTGCTTCCGGGACGAGGACCAGCGCGCCGACCGCCAGCTGGACTTCACGCAGCTCGACGTGGAGATGTCCTTCGTCGACATCGAGGACGTCCTGGACGTCAACGAGCGGATGCTCGCCCACGTGCTGGGGAGGGTGGACGGGCCCGAGCTCGAGGTTCCGATCCCCCGGCTCGGGTTCGACGACGCGATGGACCGTTACGGATCCGATCGCCCCGATGTGCGCTTCGGCCTGGAGCTCGTCGACGTGAGCGAGGCTATGCGCGGGACCGAGTTCAAGGTGTTCGGCGGGACGATCGCGGGCGGCGGCGTGGTCAAGGGCTTCAACGCCGGGCAGCGCGACCTGCCGCGCTCGGCGCTCGACGGGCTGATCGGCCGCGCCCAGGAGCTGGGGGCGAAGGGCCTCGTGTGGGCGTTTTGCGACGGGGAGGGCTGGCGGTCGCCGACGGCCAAGTTCCTGAGCGCGGAGGAGCTGCGCGCGGTCAACGACGCCCTCGGAGCCGAGGACGGCGATCTCCTGCTGCTGGTCGCGGACGAGGTGGCCGTGGCCAACGCGGTGCTCGGCCAGCTGCGACTGGAGCTCGGGAAGCGATTCGACCTTCTGCACGGCGATCACTTCGTCTGGATCGTCGACTGGCCGATGTTCGAGTGGAGCGTGGAGGACTCTCGCTGGGATCCACTGCATCATCCGTTCACCGCGCCGCAGGGCGAGTTCGATCCGGAGCGCCCGGGGGAGGCCAGGGCCAAGGCCTACGACCTGGTGTGGAACGGGCAGGAGATGGGCGGGGGTTCGGTCCGTATCTCCGACATGGCGCTGCAGGAGCAGGTGTTCGGGGTGATCGGGATGGCGCCCGAGGAGGCCAGGGAGCGCTTCGGGTTCCTGCTCGACGCGCTCCGCTATGGAGCCCCCCCGCACGGCGGCATCGCCTACGGGCTCGACCGGGTGGTGCAGCGGCTGATCGGGTCCGACTCGATCCGCGACGTGATCGCCTTCCCGAAGACGGCCTCGGGGGCCGACCCCCTTACCGGCGCGCCCGCCCCGGTGGGGGAGGCGCAGCTTCGGGAGCTCGGGCTTGCGCTTCGCGGTCGCCCGCAATCCACCCGGTAGTGGCGTTAGGCTGGCGCCCGTCATTGTCGGGATCTGGGAGGTAGATAGGTGAACCTGTCGAGAGTTTTCGCCCCTGATGAGGGCCGTGACGCGCTGCGCACGCTGGGTGGGCTCCTCTTGGGGCTCGGCTTCTTCATGGCCTTCGCCCGCAAGTCCGGCTCCCTCGGCGAGGGCTGGGGGGATTGGGGCCTGTTCGTGACCCTGCTGATCATCACCGTCTTCCTGTACGGGGTGGGTCTGATCGGGCGATTGAGCACGCCGGCGGTTCGGGCGTGGCAAACCGTTTACGTCGTGTTCGGGATCCTGCTCATGCCGTTCCTCCTGTTCCAGTTCATCGAGGCGGTGAACGGCAACCCGGGCGCCGACCTGAACGTCTTCTGGGTGCTTCTGGTCACGGCCGGCGCGGCCGCCTTCGCGGCCCTCGTGGCCGACGTCCGCTACGGGCTCCTGCTCACGACGATCGCCCTGATCGTGTCGCTGTCGGCCGTGTGGGACAAGATCCTCTCGAACGGCCTGATCGCCCACTATGGGATCTACCGCGGTCTCCTGGTCGTCTACGGCCTGCTGTTCCTGGTGCTGGCGATCGCCGTCTACCGGTTCGATCCCCTTGCCCGCCTGCGGCCGGGCGGGGTAGCCACGTCGGAGCCCGACCGCTGGCTTCGCGCCCAGGATGTCGTCACCGGCGCGGCGCTCTCCGCCGTGCTCGCGGGGGCGCTGACCTTCACGGCGTTCTTCGCCCAGACCGATTCGCTGTTCGCGCCCCCCGTGGCGTCGCCCAGCCTGCTCTGGGACCTCGAGCTGCTCGTGGCGTCGCTGCTCGCCGTGCTCTGGGGCGCGCGATTCGGGGTTCGCGGTCCGACGTACGTCGGGGCACTGGGCCTGTTCGTTTTCGTGATCGACGTCGGCAGCGAGGTCGGCGTCGACTTCCCGGAGTCGACCATCGTCGGCTGGCCGCTCATCCTCGCGCTGGTCGGCGCGGCGCTCTTCGTGGGGAGCCTCCTGCCCGACGTGAGCACGCCGGACGCCGAGTCGAAGCTGCGGGGCAGCGGCACCGGCACGGGTCCCTCCGGCGCGCCCGCCGGGCCGACCGCCGGCTCCGGTGGGCTGGGCAGCTCGAGCGGCACGGCTCCATAGAGTCAAGGGGGTGACGACCCCCTCGAGCGCGCACCTGGCGCGGCACGTCCTCGAGAGCTTGAGCCACGGGGACGTGCCGGCGTTTGCCGCGCTGGTTCACCCGGAGATCGAGATTCACACGGCGCGCGGCGTCCACCGCGGCGTCGATGAGGCCACCGAGTGGGCGCGAAAGCGCTACGAGCATCTGGAGCGCCACTATGCGGTCGACGGCCTGGACGCGCGAGGCGATCAGGTCGTGGCGCGCGTGCGAACCCAGTACGTGTGGCGCGAGTCCGGGCTGGTGGGTGACGAGGAGCCGGCGACCATCGAGCTCGCGTTCACCGACGGCAAGCTCGTCCGCTGGGCCTTCGGCGAGAGATAGCCCGGTGAGAGAGCGGCCAGTTATCGGCCCGCATGCTCAAGGTTTCGCGGCGCGGTCGAGCAACCTGGTGACTGGTATGGTCAACGGAAGGCTCGAACTTGTTCGATAGCCGCTCTCATTGTGAGCCAGTACACATGGCTTGGGAGTCGGTTTCCGGCGAGTCCCTTGCGGTCTCGCCGGTAGACACCCACCTTCTGAGAAGGGTTCTCAAGTCGAGCGGCGTCGGCAGGTTGGGGCCTTTTTTCCTGCCGTATCCGGCCCGTTGCCTCTCCTCGGAGGGGTGACGTGAGCAAGGCCATCAACGACAATCCGATCGCCCAGGTCGCGGGCTCGGCGTGCTGGCTCTCGCCGGTGCCGGGAGCCGGGGGGTCGGGTCATTCCGGAAGCCGTGTGACGGGAAGCCCGCACGGCGGGAATGGATGGATAACCGCGCATATTGGTGGGTGTTGCCATCCGTCGCCGGCGTGATCGGTTGGCGCGATCTGCCTGATCGCCGCGCCACGGACGGCGCGCTAGCCTCGGGCCTGAAGTGGACGCCGACCTGCTTGCCGATTACGCGCGCGAGGATTCGCGCCGCGCCCCCGCCCCGGCCGGGGCGTTCACCGGCGCCGCCGGTGGCGCGCCGTGCGGCGATCTCTTGCGCCTGTCGCTGGCGGTCGCCGGTGGGGTGATCCGCCGGGTGACCTTCGACGCCCAGGGATGCGGCGCGGCCTCGGCGGCGGCGGCGGCGGTCGCCGAGGCCGCCGAGGGCGCAAGCGTCCTCGAGGCCGCGGCCATCGGCGCCGGCGAGGTGTCCGACATGCTGGGCGGCCTCTCACCCCAGGGGCGCCATGCGGCGGATCTCGCCGCCGACGCCCTCCACCGGGCGCTCTCGCAGGCGGCATCGTCCGGCGTGCGACTCGCCGATCCACCTCGTGACGGCGAGCGGGTGCTCGTTGCGATGAGCGGCGGGGTTGACTCGGCCGTCGCGGCGCTGCTGGAGCGCGATCGCGGCGCCGACGTGGTCGCGGTGACCCTGAAGCTGTGGGCGGACCGCCACAACGACGGCGCCCGGAGCTGCTGCTCGCCCGAGGCCGTCATCGGCGCCCGGTCGCTCGCCCAGGACATGGGCATGCCGCATCTGACCCTGGACCTCGAGGAGGCCTTCCGGGCCGGGGTGGTCGGCGAGTTCGTCCGCGGTTACGCGGCGGGCCGGACGCCGAATCCCTGCGTGATCTGCAACGGCGACCTCCGCATCGACGCGATGCTGGCGCTGGCCGACCGCTTGGGGGCGGCAGCGCTGGCGACCGGGCACTATGCGCGGGTCGTGGACGACGGCGAGGGGCCCCTGCTGTCGGCGGCGAGCGACGAGGCGAAGGACCAGACGTACATGCTCTCCGCGCTGCGGCCGGAGACGCTCGGGCGGCTTCGCTTTCCCCTCGCCGAGCTGGCGAAGCCGCGGGTTCGCGAGCTCGCCGCCGCGGCGGGCCTGCCCGTCGCCTCGAAGAGCGAGAGCCAGGACCTCTGCTTCTTGGCGGGCGAGGGCAAGCGCACCTTCCTGGCCCGGCATGCCGGCCTGGAAGACCGTCCCGGCGCGATCGTCGACGCCGACGGCCGGGCGGTCGGTCACCACCCCGGCTTCCACAACTTCACCGTCGGGCAGCGCCGCGGGCTCGGCATCGGCGGCGGGGAGGCGCTGTACGTGCTGCGGACGGACCCAAGCGAGAACCGGGTCGTCGTCGGCGCCCGCGAGGATCTGGCGCGCCACCGAGTGCGCGTGCGCGACGCCATGCTGCGCAGGCCCGGCGAGCGGGTGGACCGGGTCAAGCTCCGCTACCGCTCACGGCCGATCGGCTGCGCCGTGACGGCTGCGGCGGGCCGGCACCGGGAGCTGTGGCTGGACCTGGGCGAGCCGGCCTACGGCGTCGCGCCCGGGCAGACAGCGTGCCTGATGGACGGCTCGACCGTCGTGGGCCACGCAACCATCGCCTCGTAGGCCTCGCCGCTACCTAGACTCCACGCCAGATGAACGGCACCTCCCAGTCGCCGCGCCGAAGCTGGGCGCCACCATCACCGTGAACACCGCCGAGATACGCGAGGCCTATCTGCGGTTCTTCGAGGAGCGCGGGCACCTGCGCGTGCCCTCCGCGTCGCTCATCCCGGCGCCCGAGGACACCTCGACGCTGCTCACGATCGCCGGCATGCAGCAGTTCAAGCCGTATTTCCGGGGTGATGAGGAGCCGCCGCGCAAGCGCGTCGCCTCGGTCCAGAAGTGCTTTCGCACGCCGGACATCGACGAGGTGGGCAACACGCGCCGCCATCTGACCTTCTTCGAGATGCTCGGCAATTGGAGCTTCGGCGACTACTTCAAGGACGAGTCGATCGCCTGGGGCCTGGAGCTTTCGGTGGAGGTCTTCGGGCTCGACCCCGATCGCATCTGGACCACGGTCTTCGGCGGGGACTCGGAGCTCGGCCTGGGGCCCGACACCGAATCGATCGAGATCTGGCAGCGCCACGGTGTGCCCGAGGAGCGGATCGTGCTATTGCCGCGCTCGGAGAACTTCTGGCAGGCGGGGGAGACCGGGCCCTGCGGGCCCTGCTCGGAGATGTACCTGGACCGCGGCGAGGAGCTCGGCGGTGCCGACGACCGCCCGGGAGACGACACCGAGCGCTTTCTCGAGTACTGGAACCACGTCTTCATGAGCTACGACCTGCATGAGGACGGCTCGCTCACCAGGCTGCCACGGAACAACGTCGACACCGGTATGGGCCTCGAGCGCATGGCGGCCATCCTCCAGGGCGTCGGCTCGGTGTTCGAGACCGACGCCTTCCGCCCGCTGATCGGGCTCGCCGAGGAGATGTCCGGCCGCTCCTACGGCGACGACCGCCAGACAACCCGGGCGATGAGGATCATCGCCGACCACTCGCGCGGCATGACCTTCCTGATCGCCGACGGCGTGGTCCCGTCGAACGAGGATCGCGGCTACGTGCTGCGCCGGGTGATGCGCCGCGCGATCCAGCAGGGGCGGGTGCTCGGGCTCGAGTCGCCGTGGCTGGGCCGCTTCGCCGAGCGCACGATCGAGATGGTGGCCGGCGCCTATCCGGAGCTCGCCGAGCAGCGCGACACGATCATGCGCTGGGTCGGTGACGAGGAGGCGGCCTTCGGCCGAACGCTCGAGCGCGGCACGCAGCTCCTGGAGCGGCTGATCGCCGAGGCGACGGAGCAGGGCACGTCGTGGATCGACGCCGCCGAGGCGTTCAAGCTCCACGACACCTACGGCTTCCCGTACGACCTGACCAAGGAGCTTCTGGCCGAGGAGGGCCTGTCGGTCGACGACGCCGGGTTCGAGGCCCTGATGGAGAAGCAGCGGATCCGGGCGCGGACCGGGGCCGAGCGCGCCGTGAGCGACCGCCACGAAGAGGTCATCACGTTCGCCCAGGCGGCGCCGCCCTCCACGTTCGTCGGCTACGAGACGCTCGGGGCCGAGACCGCGGTCGCGGCGGCCGATTCGCCACTGATCAAGCTCGAGGAGAGCCCGTTCTACCCGGAGGGCGGTGGTCAGGTCTCCGATTCGGGGACGGTGAGCTGGGACGGCAAGGGGACGCGCGTAGCCGACGTGTACAGGCTGGGCGACGACCAGGTGATCCGGCTCGACGACGCCGGTCCGGCCCCGGGGCCCGGGTCGCGGGTACACGCGGAGGTCGACCGCGAGGCCCGCCACGCGACGATGCGAAATCACACCGCGACGCACCTGCTGCACGCCGCCCTGCGTGAGCGGCTCGGCACCCACGTGCGCCAGGCCGGGTCGGCGGTGCGGCCCGACAAGCTGCGGTTCGACTTCACCCATGGCGCCGCCCTCGCGCCGGACGAGGTGCGGGACATCGAGGACCGCGTGAACGAGTGGATCAAGGCCAGCCGGCACGTCCGGGCGATGCACATGGGCCGCGCCGAGGCGGAGGCGCTCGGCGCGATGGCCCTCTTCGGCGAGAAGTACGGCGATTGGGTGCGGGTGGTCGAGGTCGACGAGGTGTCCCGCGAGCTGTGCGGCGGCACCCACGTCGTCAACACCGCCGAGATCGGGATCTTCAAGGTCGTCTCCGAGGGCTCGAGCGCCGCGAACGTCAGGCGCGTCGAGGCGATCACCGGTCCGGCGGCGATCGACTGGTTCCGGGAGCGAAGCGAGACGCTGACCCAGGCGGGTGCGCTGCTGGGCGCGCCACGCGACCCCCTGCGGGCCGCCGAGCGGGCGGCCGAGCGCCTCGACGAGCTCGAGCGCCAAACGGCCGATGCGCAGAGGCGCTCGGCCGGCGAGGAGGCGGACGAGCTCGCATCGCAGGCCGCCGACGCCGGTGGCCTGAAGGTCGTCGCGGCGCGGCGCGACGGCGTCGATCAGCGCGCTCTCCTCGATCTTGCGGATCGGGTCAAGGCAAAGCTGGGCGAAGGTGCGGTGGTCCTGGGCGGGGCCGGCGACGGGCGGGTGGCGCTGGTCGCGAGCTTCACGTCCGGCGCGGTCGAGCGAGGGCTCTCGGCCGCCGCGGTGATCCGCGGCGCCGCCGAGGTGATGGGCGGCGGCGGCGGAGGCCGGGACGACGTCGCGCAGGCCGGCGGGCGCGACCCCGAGCGGCTGGATGACGCGCTGGGCGCCGCTCGCGAGGCGATCGAGCGCGCGCTCGGCGCCTGAGCGAACGCCGGCGATGCGGGTTCTCGCGATCGATCACGGAGCGGCACGTGCCGGTTGCGCCGTCTCAGATCCCACTGGTACCATCGCGCGGCCGCTGGAAGTGATCGAGCCTCCGGAGCCGCAACAGGCCGCGGCGCTGGTGGTCGAGAACGACGCGGATCTGGTTGTAATCGGTCTGCCGGTCTCGCTGGACGGGACCGAGGGACAGCAGGCAGCCGAAGCGCGGGCATTCAGGGAAGCGCTCGCCGCGATCGTGGACGTGCCCGTGGAGACCTACGACGAGCGACTGACCACACGACTCGCCGAGAGCTCGACCCGCGCCGGGGCGAGCGCGCCGGCGGACGCGCTGGCGGCCGCGCACCTGCTCGAGAGCTATCTGCGCCACCGGGCCGGCGCCGGTGAGGCCTCAGAGAGATGAACGACTGGAGCGATCCATTCGCCGAGGACGAGGCGGCCGCCGAGCGCCAGCGCCGTCGCGCCGAGCGCGAGGCCCAGCGCCGCGAGCGGCGATCGCAGCGCAGCCAGCAGCAGGGCAGGCTCGCCGTGCGGGTCAAGGGGATGATGGCGGGTGCGGACGGTGATGGCGACGGCGGTGCCGACCGTCTCGATCCACGACTGGGCGCCGCCCCCGCAGCGCGTTCCACGCGGGCGGCCACGCCGCCGACGCCACCGCCGAAACAGCCCCCGACGACCGCGGCACAGGAGCCGCCGCCTCCTGCTGCGCCGCGCGGACCGCGCGACGTGCGGCGCAGGCGCCTGATCGGCGCGGCGCTCGTCGTCGTGATCGTGATCGGGATCGTCGCCGGCGCCGCCGCGCTGATCGACCACTTCAGCGGCGGGAGCTCGTCACCGGCCTCGAAGCAGGTCGCCGGGAACTCCAAGAAGATCGTGATCCCCGAGGGATACGACCGCCGCCAGATCGCCAAGGTCGCCCACGACGATGGCATCAGCGGCGACTACTTGAAGGCGAGCAAGAGCTTCAAGGGATTCAACCCCGGCAGGTACGGCGCGCAGAACCCGCCGAGCCTGGAGGGATTCCTGTTCCCCGCGACCTACGAGCTGCCGCGCAAGCCCGACGTCGACGATCTCGTCGCCCGCCAGCTCGACGCCTTCAAGCAGTACATGGAGCCGGTGGACATGAAGTACGCGAAGTCCAAGAACCTGACCCCGTACGACGTGCTCGCCATCGCCTCGATGATCGAGCGCGAGGCGGTGGTCGACAAGGACCGCAAGCAGATCGCGGCCGTGATCTACAACCGCCTGTCCGACGGGATGCCCCTCCAGATCGACGCGACGATCCGCTTCGCGGAGAACAACTACACGAAGCCGCTCACCGATTCCGACCTGCAGATCGACTCGCCCTACAACACCTACGCCAACCCCGGCCTGCCGCCGACGCCGATCGGCAACCCCGGGCTCGAGTCGATCAAGGCGGCCGCGCATCCGGCGAACGTCGACTACCTCTACTACGTGCTGAAGCCAAACGGCTGCGGCCACTTCTTCACCGCCTCCGATTCGGAGTTTCAGCAGGCGGTAGCGAAGTACAACGCCGCGCGCGAGGCCGCCGGCGGAAAGGCGCCGACGGACTGCTCCTGAAGGAGCGCGCGGGCTCGGGCGCTTAGCATCGGGCCCATGCCGAAGCGTCTCGCGGTCCTTGGCCAGCCGATCTCGCACTCCCGCTCGCCGGCGATGCACAACGCCGCTCTCGCCGAGCTCGGACTCCACGACGAGTGGTCGTACGAGGCGATCGAGGTCCCGCCCCATGAGTTCGACGAGCGCGTTGGCGCGATGCCCGGCGCGGGGTTCGTGGGAGTCAACGTCACCGTCCCGCACAAGCTCGCCGCGCTCGGAATCGCCGACGAGGTCTCTCAGGCCGCCCGCGCGATCGGGGCCGCCAACACGCTGACGTTCACGGACGGGCGAATCGCCGCCGAGAACACCGATGCGGCGGGATTCCTCGACGCGCTGGGCCGCCCCGCGCACGGCCGCCGGGCGCTGGTGATGGGCGCGGGCGGCGCTGCCCGCGCCGCGGTCTGGGCCCTGGTCACGCACGGGGCCGACGTTGAGATCTGGAACCGCACCGCCGCCCGGGCCGAGGCGCTGGCCGCCGAGCTCGGGGCAGCGGTGGCGCCCGCGGAGCCGCGGTTCGACCTGCTCGTCAACGCGACGACGGTCGGCATGGGAGGGTCGAGCGGCGACCGTGCGGATCTAAAGAGCCTTCCGATCGATCCCGATGCCCTCGGTGAGACACACCAATTGGTGGACCTCGCCTACGGGGCGGTCGAGACGGAGCTCGTTCGCACGGCGAGAGAGCGAGGGACCCACGTCGTCGACGGGATCGACGTGCTGGTCCGCCAGGGGGCCGCCTCGCTTCGGATCTGGACGGGCCTGGACCCGCCGATCGAGGCAATGAGACGGGCCGCCCGCTCGAGCGAATGGCAACCGAAAAGCGACCCGGATACCTGAGGCCGGTCCCCACCGGCGACGAGGCGACCGCCAGGGAGCTCGAGGCCGAGGCGAGGGCCGGCTCCGGCGACCGCCTTCGTTTGGACGGCTACCCCGGCAGCCCGGCGGCTTCGAGCGCCGCATCGAGGTTGATGAAGAACTCGACCCGTTTGATCTGGCCTGCCGTGACCGTGTGCACGGCGGCCATGGGGAGCACAGTCGGGGCGCCGCTCGCTCTTCCGCTCGCCACCCAGGAGAAACGCGCGAAGACACGATCCTCCGATAGAGCGCGAACCTCATCCACGTTGATCCGCTCGATTTCCCACGACTCCTTAAGACGCTCGATCTGAACCCGCCACTCCTCCCACCCCCGTGCGTCTTCTGCCTCCGGCCACTCTCGCGGGGCTACCACCACGACTTCCGGGGCATAGATCGCCTGAAGCGCTACCCAATCGGTTCGGTTCCACGCGTCAGCCGATCTGCGGACGACACTCACCTTCTCCTCCGGCATGGACCGCAGTATCTCGCGGAGCGATGCCCACCGCACACCTGGAGGCTCCAGGCCGCGCCGATGAGACCGGGATTGATCCCGGTCTGAATCGGAGCATCGGATCTCACAGCTGTACGGTTCAAGCGGTGAGCATCAACGAGCGTGGTGCGGAAGGGGCTGATCTCGAGGTCGAGATGCGAGCCGCAGCGGGAAGGGATCGATGAACGGAGCCGAGGCAAGGGAGCAGGCGAGCCGTGCGGCGACGGGCCTGGGGTTCACCGAGCGCCTGGCCGAACGGGTGGGAGCCGCGGCGCGGGCCGCCGCTGTGTTCGGCGATGCCGTGGAGCAAGAGGGAGTGACAGTGATCCCGGTCGCGAGAGCGAAGTGGGGCTTCGGCGGCGGAAGCGGTGGGCGCGGCGAGGAGGAAGGAGCTGGGGGCGGTGGAGGAGCATCCGTTTCACCGGTCGGCTACATCGAGCTGCGCGCCGGGGAGGCTCGATTTCGCCGTATCTACGGCCGGGGCGAGATTGCCGCCGCCGCGGTGGCCTGCGGGCTGACGGGGGTGATCACGCTGCGCATGGTGCTGCGGGGTCGGTCCGGGGCCAGCAGGTCCAGACCGACCTTGAGGGGGCTGACGCTCCAGACCGCCGGAGTGGGTGTCCGGTTCCTGAAACGCCGCGTCGGGCGACGCCGAACCTAGCCGATGCGCGAGCCTGTCTTCAACGCCGGCGTCTACTGGTCTCGCTTCACCTGCGAGCCGCCGACGATCGCGTCGGTTCCGTCCTCGAACCGGACCCAGGCCTTGTTGCCTCCGTCGTAGTCGGGGGCCCAGAGGATCAGCGTCGCGGGTTCGCGTTCGGAGGCGTCGGCCGGCCCGATCGAGCATGGGCTCGAGCCCTCGGCGTCGAGGCCGCGCCAGATTCGGATGAACGGGTTCTGCTCCCACTCCGTGCCGATGGTCGAGGGCTCGCGATGACCGGGGTGGATCCGCGTCTCGTGGGGGAGTGCCATCAGCTTGTCCATGATCGAGGCCTTGAGGTCCTCGAACCCGGTCGCGCCCGGCGCCCTGGTCCCGCCGACGGTGCCCTTGAAGATCACGTCGGCGGTCAGGCAATCGGTTTCGTTGAAGTCAAGCGCGCAGTGGTCGGCGCAGTGCCCGGGCGTGTGGATGACCCCGATCTGCAGACCGCCGGTCTCGATGACGTCGCCGTCGGCGAAGGTCTCGTTCACCCTGCCCTCGAGTTGCTCGGCGGTCAGCTCGTGGGCCAGCACCGGGACGGAGAATCGCTCGGCGAGCTGCTCGGCCTCGAACACGTGATCCCAGTGGTGGTGCGTGAGCAGCACGTGGGTGATCTCGGTGCCCTCGCGCTCGGCGCGCTCGCACAACGGGTCGGTGACCCCGTTCGAGTCGACGAGCACGCCCTTCCCCCCGATCTCGTCGACGATCAGGTACGCGTTCGAGAGCCACTCGCCCTGTTCGACTCGCTGGATGACCATGCCCATCAGCTGAACTCAATCACGGATCGGATGCCATCTTGTGCCTCCATCAGCGCGAAGGCGCGATTGACGTCGTCGAGCGCCATACGGTGCGAGATGAACGGATCGACGTCGATCTCGCCGGCCAGGAAACGGTCGACGAGCTCGGGCACGCCGTCGCGGCCCTTGACGCCGCCGAACGACGAGCCGGCGACCCGTCGGCCGGTGATCAGAAGGCGAGGGACGATGTCCAGTGTCTCGCCCTTCCCCGCCACTCCGGCAACCGTGGCGAGGCCCCAACCCATCCGAGCGGACTCGACCGCCTGGCGCATTACCGCGACGTTGCCGGTCGCCTCGAAGGTGTAGTCGGCGCCGAAGCCTCCAGTCGCCTCGACGATCCGCTCGACCGCGTCCTCGCCGCCGGTCATCGTCTCCGTTGCGCCCTGGCCCCGAGCGAGCTCGAGGCGGTCGTCGGAGAGGTCCACGCAGATGATGCGCTCGGCGCCCTGCAGCCGGCAGCCGGCGACGGCCCCCAAGCCCACCATCCCGGCGCCGAAGACGACGCACGTCGAGCCGGCGCGAACCTCGGCGGTGTTGATCGCGGCGCCGACCCCGGTGGAAAGCCCGCAGGCGAACAGGCACGCGCGATCGAACGGCGCCTCCGGGCTCACCCTCGCGAGCGCGATCTCCGGCATCACCGTGTACTCGGCGAAGGTCGAGGTGCCCATGAAGTGGCGGATCTCCTCGCCGTCGCGCCGCAGCCGCGTCGTACCGTCGGGCAGGTAGCCGTTGTTCTGCTGCTCGCGGATCGCCAGGCAGAGGTTGGTGCGATCGTCGAGGCAATGCACGCATTTGCCGCACTGCGGTGAGAACAAGGTCACGACGTGATCGCCGACGGCCAGCGACTCGACGCCCGGCCCGACGGCCTCGACGACCCCCGCGCCCTCGTGCCCGAGGACGGTCGGGGCGTATCCGGACGGGTCGACGCCTGAAGCCGTGTAGAGGTCCGTGTGACAGACCCCGCAGGCGACGAGGCGTACCAGCGCCTCGCCCTCACTCGGTTCGGTCAGCTCGAGCTCCTCGATCACGAGCGGCTTGCCGAACTCCTCCAGCACGGCCGCTCGCATCCTCATTCGCGGCTCCGTCCCGAGCGGTGAGCGTGGGTCAGGCGTAGCTCCATCCGCCAACGCTAATCAATCGACGCGGCCGGACGTCGGCCCGCGCTGATGGTCTACGGCAGCGGGTCCGTGCTGCGGAGCCAGTGGAGCGCCGTTGCGGTCCAGATGCCGCCCAGCACGAGGGCCGCGATCAACACCGCCACCAGCGGTACGAGCTCGAGAACTTCCATAGCCCAAGGATGGACGACGCTCCTAAGCCGTTGCTCAACGTCGGCTACCGCCGGCTCGGAGCGCTGCGGCCCGTGGCGCCGGGCGTGCGTGGGGAAACCCACATCACGCCACTAATGGTGCCTCTCACAACGTCTGACCGGAAATGACGGCCCCAGATCACCGCCATGCTGCGTCCTCACTCGCCCGAATAGCGCGCTGGTGTATATCCGGTTGGGTCAGGTTGACGCCCGAGTCGCTCGGGCACCGGCCGCGAGTCGCCGACGATCCCGACCGCGAAGCGACGATCCCCGGGATGGCCTCGGACGCGGGTCCAGGCCCAAGCCTGGCGGCGCCTGGACCTCGAGAGGCACCACTAGGCATCCGGCGGGTGCGGATGCGCGAGCCCTGTCGTGGCTCGGGCGACTGGCGCGCCAATCGCTTCCTGGATCGCCTGCGCGCGCGGCTGTTCGGGTGGGCAGGGTGTCAGCCCGGGTGGCCGGTGACGGCCGCCTCGGGGTGCCCCGGGCTCGCCTCGGGCGGCGGGTCGAGCTGGCGCGACAGCCAGGCGCCGGCGAGCGCGAAGCCGCCCGCCGCGCCGACGGTGTTCACGAACGCGGGCTTGGGCATCGCGTCGCGGGCGAGCACCGTGCCCACCAGGTCCACCGTGTCGGCCAGCGCGCCGGCCTCGAGCCAGCCGCGGACCGGGGCGCCGCGATCGAGGGCGATGACGACGCCGAGGCCGAGCGCTATGTCGCGGCCGCCGAGCATCCGGGCGAAGGCGTTCGTCCCCGCCCGCGCTCCGTTGCGCCCGAACATGAAGCGGCTCGCGAGCCCCGGCGCGACGATCGCCGCGGCGCCGAGAGCGATCCTCGCTCGGGCGAGGGCGACGGCGAGTCCTCGGGGCTCCACGGGCGCGATCCTAGCTCGGACGAGTCCGCGTGGTCACGGTCACCCCGGACGCCCGCGCGGTCAGTCCAGGTTCTCGACGATCTCGGTGGCGCGCGAGTACTGCCCAGGGGGCACGACCAGATAGACGTCGCCGCGCCCGAACCGGTCGAGGGGATGGTCGGCAGTGCATGCGGCGTCGACGCCCACCGTCCGAAGCTGGTCGCGCCACGCGAGCGCCGTGCGCCGGTCCTCGAACGTGCTCACCGTCGCCCACGACTCAAAGCGAGGGTCGCCGATGGCCACCGCCGGCTCCTTGCCCCGCCGGCCGCTGAAGATTCGTCGCAGCACCAGGATCCCAGCGTATGGGGAGCGACCGCCGCGGCGCCCGCGGCGGCAGTAGGGTTCTCCCATCCGCAGGAGGGATGCGATCGGTTCTCGCCCGGGACGTAGGGCCCGTGTGGCAAGGACGCGTGTAGCGGCAGTCGCCGCGCTCGTCGCGGCGGCGATCGTGAGCGGCCTCGCGGGATTCGGCTCCGCTTCTGCCGGCGTGACCCGGGTTGAGCCCCTCGTTCGCGTCGCTCCGCCGTCGCCGTTCGCGCTCGCCAACGACTGCTGGAGGCTGCGCTCGGCCTCCGCCGGGACGTCCGTGACCGCCACGCGTCACGGCTACCGCGTCGAGCGGCGCTCGCGGTCTGGGGCGGCGCGCCTGTACCTGAAGCCCACCCGCCTCGGCGCGTACCTCCTCTCCGACGAGGGTCGGCTGCTGATGACCGCCGCCGGCCGTCACGACGTCACCCGCGACGACGTCCTCGGAACGCAGGCGCAGTGGGCACCCCAGGGCCGGGGCCATGCGTTCCAGATCGTCTCGACATCCAACAGGCGAAAGCTCGCCGTCGCCCGAGGTGGCGAGCTGACCCTCGCCAGCGCCGGCAAGTCGGGCCAGCGGACCCGGTTCGAGTTCGTGCCCGCCAATGGCTGCGAGCGCTTTCCGGAGGCGGAGGCCAACGCCAAGGGCAGGTCGTTCAGGGGCACCCGCCCGAACGGCACGGTCAGCGGCTTCGTCGACGCGCATCTGCACATCACGGCCGACATGAGGGCAGGGGGCCGGGTGATCGACGGCCGCAGCTTCGCCCGCTTCGGGGTCAGCCGCGCCCTGGGCGGGGATGCCCGCAACCACGGCCCGGACGGCAGCCTGGACGTCACCGGCAACCTGCTCCGCAGCGGGTCCCCGTTCGGGACCCACGACACCCACGGCTGGCCGACGTTCGCCGGGTGGCCGGTGCACGACACGATCACCCACCAGCAGACCTATTACGTGTGGCTGAAGCGGGTGTGGAAGGCAGGGGAGCGGCTGGTGGTGGCGCAGACCGTCGAGGACCAGCCGATCTGCAGGCTCGAGCCCCGCCGCTCGCACTCGTGCGACGAGACCCACACGATCAAGCTCGAGATCAAGCGGCTGAAGAAGCTCCAGGACTACGTCGACGCCCAGAGCGGAGGACCCGGGCAGGGCTGGTTTCGGATCGTCCGCAGCCCGGCGCGGGCCCGCCGCGTGATCGAGCGCGGAAAGCTCGCGGTCGTGCTGGGAATCGAATCGTCGAACCTCTTCGGCTGCGGCGAGTTCATGGGCGAGACGGACTGCACGCGCGCGGACGTCGATCGAGGGATCAGCGACTACAAGCACCTCGGCGTGCGCAGCATGTTCATTGCCCACTGGGTGGACAACGCCTTCAGCGGAGCCGCGCTCGAGGGCGGGTCCAGGGGTGGCTTCATCAACGTCCTGGAGGCGCTTCAGACGGGCGGGTACTTCGAGACCTCCGACTGCCCGGAGCCGGGACAGGGGGAGCCGGTCGAGCCGCTGAGCGAGGGGATCCTCAAGTTCCTTTCCCAGTTCTTCCCGGCCGCGAAGCGGATCCTCGACATCCCGATCCCGGCGTATCCGGCGGGCCCGCAGTGCAACTCCAAGGGCCTCACCAAGCTGGGGCGCTACCTGGTGCGGCGGATGATCGCCAAGCACATGCTCATCGAGGTCGATCACATGAGCGAGCGGGCCCGGCTCACCGTCCTCAACATCGCCGAGAAGCACGACTACCCGCTGGTCTCCAGCCACACCGACACCGGGGGCTTCTGGACGCCCTCGGACCTGCGGCGCCTGTACGCGCTCGGGGGCTTCGCGACGGCGACGGAGTCGCAGGCACCGGAGCTCGCCGACAGGATTCTCGGCTTCCGCCGCTATCGCGGCGACGAGCGCCACTTCGGCGTCGGCCTGGGCACCGACACGGGCGGCTTCTCCGACCTGCCGGCACCGCGCGACGACGCCGCCCAGAATCCGCTCGCCTACCCGTTCCGCTCCCACCAGGGCGACGTCAAGCTCACGCGTGAGCGCACCGGCCGGCGCACCTTCGACCTCAACGCCGACGGCGTCGCCCACTATGGCCTGATCGCCGACCTCTTGGCCGACACTCAGCGGCAGCCGCGGGGCGACAAGGCGATGGCCGTCCTCTTCCGGTCGGCGGAGGCCTATTTGGACATGTGGCGCCGCGCTGACCGGCGCTGAGCAAACGTCCGTCGTTGCTAATTTGACCCAATGGCCAGGCTGCGACTGATCGAGGGTGCCGTCGACGGGTCGCAGCCGGCTGACGGGGCCGACCGGCTTCCCGACGCCGAGGCACTCGACGCGTACTCGCGCACGGTCACCTCGGTTGCCGAGCGCCTGCGCGGGTCGGTCGCGAACCTTCGTGTCGGCCGGCGGACGCGCCGAGGCCGCGCGGAGGGTGGCGGCAGCGCCGTCGTGATCACGCCGGACGGCTTTATGCTGACCTCGGCCCACGTCGTCGAGGGCGGTGACAGCAGGGCGCAGGCCGCGTTCCCGGACGGGCGATCGTTCGGCGCCGAGGTGGTCGGGACCGATCCGCTCTCGGACCTGGCGGTGCTGCGCGCCGAGGCGGGCAACCTGGCGCCGGCCGTGCTCGGTGATGCGGACGCGCTCAACGTCGGCCAGCTCGTCGTCGCGATCGGCAGCCCGCTGGGGTTCCACGGCTCGGTGACCGCGGGCGTCGTCTCGGCGCTCGGGCGCGCGCTGCCGACGCAGTCGCGGTCCACCGTCCGATTGGTCGAGAACGTGATCCAGACCGACGCGGCGCTCAACCCCGGCAACTCCGGCGGCGCGCTGGCCGACGGCCTCGGGCGAGTCGTGGGCGTCAACACCGCCGTGGCCGGCATCGGCCTCGGCCTCGCCGTGCCGATCAACGACGCGACGCGACGCATCGTGGCCGAGCTCATGGGGGAGGGGCGGGTTCGCCGCGCCTTCATCGGCATCGCCGGCGGCGCCAGGCCGCTGCCGCCCCGGTTCGCTCCCGCGGGCGGCGGCACGGCCGTGGAGGTCGTGGAGGTGGTGGACGGGAGTCCCGCCGAGCGCGCCGGGCTGCGGCCCGAGGACCTGATCGTGGAGGTGGACGGTCGTTCGATGTCCGACGTCGGCGAGCTCCAGCGCCTGATGGTCGCCGAGTCGATCGGCAGGCCGCTCGAGGTGCGCGTGATCCGCGGCGCACGCACGTTCACGGTTGAGCTCGTGCCGGTGGAGCTGGACACCTGACCCATCCGCGCATGGGGTGAGCGCGGGGGGCACGCCGGAGGACACCGGGCTTCAGTTCATGTACGACCACCCCAGCTTCGACAGCCGCCTCGAGTGCCACCAGGTCCTTGCTCCCGGTGTTCGGGAGCTCGTAGGCCTCAGTGCGCGCCCTTGACCCGCCGATGAGACCTGCGGATCGCATTCCAATCGGCCGAACGGAGTCGACCGGCCAGTGACAGCGATTCTCGCGATCCCAGCAGGGCTGATCTGCGGCAGCTTCGCGACCGTGGTCGCCCACAGGATTCCGCGTGGCGAGCCGTTTGTGGCCGGCCGGTCGCGGTGCACCCGGTGCGGCGAGACCATCGCTGCCTACGACAACGTCCCGGTGCTCTCGTGGGTCGCGCGGTGGGGGCGGTGCCGCCACTGCGACGCGCGCATTCCGGCGCGCTACCCGCTCACCGAGCTGGCGATGGCGGGCCTGTTCGCCGCGACGGTCCTGATCCTCGGCACCGGCGACGGGGGTCAACTGGCCATGGGGATCGCCTTCTGTGCCCTCCTCGTGGTGGTGACACTGACCGACCTGGACCGGCGCGTAATCCCCAACGCCGTGCTCGCGCCGGGGGCGGTGGTGGCGGTGGCTCTGGCGGCCGCGACCGACCCGGGAAGCCTGGGCATCAGGGCGATCGCGGCCGTGGCGGCGGGCGGTTTCCTGTTCCTGGTGGCGCTCGCCTATCCGCGGGGCATGGGGATGGGCGACGTCAAGCTGGCGGCGGTCATGGGCATGTATCTCGGCGGCTCGGTGGCGCCCGCCCTGCTCATCTGCTTCGCCGCCGGGGTCCTCGTCGGCGTGGCGTTGATCGCGCGCCGGGGGGCATCCGCGCGCAAGCGGGCGGTGCCGCTCGGGCCGTTTCTCGCCCTCGGCGGCGTGATCGCGCTGTGGTACGGAAGCGAGCTCGTCGACTGGTACCTGAGCACCTTCTTCCATGGCTGGGGCTGACCAGCGGCGTCTTCCGCGACCGGGAGGTCACCGACTCGCAGGCCCTGGGCGAGCCATTCAAGGAGCCGTTCGGCGGGGATCGATGATCTCAAGCAGCTCGAGACCGCGTTCGCTTTCCGGCCCAGGATCAGGTCCCGATGCCGCTCGACCAGTCGGTGCTCGATTGGCAGGTGTCGGGGGATCGGAGGGGGCGAACCGCGAGCGGCTTGGAGCGGCCGCTCCAGGCGACGTCGGGATTGGCCACAAGCCGCCCACGGGCGGCTCGCGAAAGGCGACGCGCAGCTGAAGCTGCCGATGCTCGGCTCCAGCTGATCCTGCGAGACGCCTACCGGCTGCGCCGGTGACTCGCCGGTAGGGTTGCCCGTCGTGGCGACGCTGCGCTACACGACGGCCGGCGAGTCGCACGGGCCAGGGCTCGTGGCGATCGTCGAGGGGCTGCCCGCCGGCCTCGAGCTCGATCGAGAGCGGATCGACGCCGACATGGCACGGCGCCAGCTCGGCCACGGCCGCGGCGGGCGGATGAAGATCGAGAGCGACTCTGCCCAGATCCGCGCGGGCGTGCGCCACGGGCGCACGCTCGGCAGCCCGGTGGCCGTGCTGGTCGCGAACCGCGATTACGCCAACTGGGAGCAGCGGATGAACCCGTGGCCGGTCGAGGCCGAGGTGGAGCAGGTCCACACGCCGCGTCCCGGGCACGCGGACCTCGCGGGACTCCTGAAGTTCGGCCATGACGACGTCCGCAACGTCCTGGAGCGGGCGAGCGCCCGCGAGACCGCGGCCCGGGTGGCCGCGGGTGCTCTGGCCAAGGAGCTCCTGCGGGCCTTCGGCGTCACAGTGCTCAGCCACGTCGTGCGGATCGGCTCCGTCGCCGCGCCGGAGCGGGACGATCTCGGGCCGGGTGACTTCGACGGGGCCGACAACTCGCCGGTCCGGTGCCTCGACGCCGACGCGAGCGCCGCGATGGTCGAGGAGATCGACAGGCTGCGGAAGGCGAACGAGAGCCTGGGCGGCGTCTTCGAGGTGCGCGCCTTCGGGCTCGTCCCCGGGATCGGCTCGCACACGAGCTGGGAGGAGCGCCTGGACGGCCGGCTCGCCCAGGCGCTGGTGTCGATTCAGGCCGTGAAGGGCGTCTCGGTCGGGGAGGCCTGGGAGGTTGCGGGGCGCCCCGGGTCGGAGTCCCACGATGAGATCTTCTGGTCCGACGCCAAGGGCTGGCACCGCGAGACCAACCGCGCGGGGGGCGTCGAAGGAGGGATGTCCAACGGCGAGCCGTTGGTCGTCCGCGGGGCGCTGAAGCCGATCTCCACGCTCACCAAGCCGCTGCGGTCCGTCGACACCGAGACCAAGCAGCCCGCCCAGGCGCTCCGGGAGCGAACCGATTCCACCGTCGTGCCGGCGGCGGGGGTGGTCGGTGAGGCCATGACCGCCCTGGTCCTGGCGGCCGGCTATCGGGAGAAGTTCGGCGGCGATCACATCGACGACGCAATCGCGGCCTTCGGCGCCTACAGGGAGCGCATCGGGTGGCGAGGCTAGAGAGCCGGCACCGCCGCGGTGGCGACGAGGCCAACCGCAGCCCGGCGATCGTCTTCATCGGCTTCATGGGCGCGGGCAAGACGACCGCCGCCGAGGCCGTGCGAGCGGCGGGGCTCGACGTGGTGGAGGCCGATGACCTCCTCGAGTCCGAGATCGGCATGCCCATCGCCACGTTCTTCGGGCATCGCGGTGAGGAGGAGTTCCGGGCCCTCGAGGCCGCCGAGGTGGGGAAGCTGCTGGAGGATGCCGACGGCGGGGTGATCGCCCTCGGTGGCGGCGCGGTGTACTCGGAGCGGGTGCACCGCGAGCTTGCGCGACACATCGTCGTCTGGCTCCGGGTCTCGGCCGAGGAGGCGTGGCGCCGCGTGCAGGGCAGCGAGCGCCCGCTCGCCAGGGATCGCGCGCGATTCGACGAGCTCCACGGCGAGCGGGAGCCGATCTACGCGCGGCTCGCCCACGCGGTGCTGCCGGCCGGCGACGAGCAGATCGTGAGCCGGGCGCTTCCGGCGCTGCTCGCGCTGCGCGAGCTGCCGGCTGCCACGCGGATGGCCTGGGCCACGAGCGCCTCCGGCGAGTACGCGGCCTATATCGGCCCCGGACTGCTCGAATGCTCGTGGTGGCCGCTCGCGAGCCGCCGGTTCGGCGTGGCCGACACGACGGTGGCGAGGCTCTACGGCGAGGCCGTGCAGCCGCTGGCCGGGATGACCACGGTGGAGCCGGGTGAGCGGGCGAAGACCCTGGCCGAGGCCGAGGGCGTGCTGCGCGAGCTGGCGCAGCTGGGCATGAGCCGCGAGGACCACCTCGTCGCGCTGGGCGGCGGCGTGGTGGGGGATCTGGCCGGGTTCTGCGCCGCCACCTACCAGCGTGGGGTGGAGGTCGTGCAGGTGCCCACCACGCTCGTGGCGCAGGTCGATTCCGCCTACGGCGGCAAGACCGGCGTCGACCTCCCGGAGGCGAAGAACTACGTCGGCGCCTACCACCTGCCGCGCGCCGTGCTCGCCGACACCTCCACGCTTGCGACGCTCCCGCCGGAGGAGATGGCCGCCGGGTTCGCCGAGGTGGTCAAGACGGCCCTGATCGCGGGCGGAGATCTGTGGAGGCGGGTCCGCGCGCTCGAGGAGCTCGATCCCGCGAACCTCGTCGACGTCGTCTTCGGCTGCGCGCGAACGAAGCTCGACGTGGTGGCTGCCGACGAGCGAGACCGGGGGCGGCGGGCCGTGCTGAATCTCGGCCACACGGTGGGGCACGCCATCGAGGCGGCCACCGGGTATGAGCGCTACCGCCACGGCGAGGCTGTCGCGCTGGGCCTGCTCGCCGCGCTGCGGCTGTCGGAGGCGGGAGAGCTGCGCGACGAGGTGGCTGCCCTGCTCACGCGCCATGGGCTGCCGACGACCCTCGACCCGGCGGTTGACGTGGATGCCGTCCTCGAGGCGGTCGATCGCGACAAGAAGCGGACCACCGACGGCGTGGCCTTCGTGCTGTTGGCGGACCCGGGCGATCCGCGGCCCGGCCAGAAGGTGGACCCCGGCGCCGTGCGGGCCTCCGTTGAGGAGCTGCGATGAGGAATCGCATCGAGGTGCTTCACGGCGTGAACTTCGACGTCCTCGGGCGCCGCGACCCCGAGCAGTACGGCGGCATGGCGCTGCCCGAGCTGGAGGTGCAGATCAAGCGCTACGCCTATGAGCTCGAACTGGGCGTGACCTTCTTCCAGTCCAACTTCGAGGGGGAGTTCGTCGAGTACCTGCACCGCCTGCCCGAGCTGGCCGACGCCGCGATCATCAACGCGGGCGCCTGGACCCACTACAGCTACGCGATCCGCGACGCGCTCGAGATCGCGAAGGTCCCGGTGGTCGAGGTCCACCTCTCGGACATCACCGCGCGCGAGGAATGGCGTCGGCACTCGGTGTTCGAGGGCCTGGTGCTCGGGGTCGTGTCTGGCAAGGGGCCCGAGGGCTATCGCGAGGCCCTCCAGATGCTGAAGGGGGAGCTTGGCTCGTGAGCGAGGGCTCGCGCAGCGAGCGCCTCGCTGGGCTCCTCGCGGAGGAGGAGCTCGACCAGCTCCTGGTGGGCGATCTGGTCCATCCCAGCGAGACCCATCGCGAGGCAGGCGCCAACCTGCGCTGGCTGACCGGGTTCACGGGCACCAGCGGCCTGGCCGTGATCGGCGGCGAGGATCGTCTTTTCCTGACCGACTTCCGCTACGCGGACCGGGCGGCGCGGGAGGTTGCGCCGGAGCTCGAGCGGATCGTCGTCGAGCGGGGGCTGATCTCCGACGTAGCGAAGCGCCTGCGCGGGCGGGTCGGGTATGACGACGCGCAGACCAGCGTCAGGAACCTGGGCAAGCTGACGGAGCTCGCGCCCGAGGGGGTCGAGCTCGTCCCCGCGCAGGGCCTGGTGGAGAGACTTCGCCGCCGCAAGGACGAGGACGAGGCGGAGGCGATCTCCGAGGCGGCGCGGCTGACCGACCAGGTCTACGAATGGATGTTCGAGCGTGGGGTCGTGGGGCGAACGGAGCGGTCGGTGATGCTCGACGCGCACCAGCGCCTTCGCGAGCTGGGAGCCGAGGACCCCTCCTTTCCCGCGATCGTGGCGGCCGGCGAGAACAGCGCCCTGCCGCATCACGACTCATCGGAGCGGCAGATCGGCCAGGGGGAGCTCCTGCTGATCGACATGGGCGCGATCGTCGACGGCTACTGCTCGGACTGCACCCGCACCGTCGCCACGGGCGAGCTCGAGGACGAGGCCCGCGAGGTCTATGAGGTCGTGCGCGCGGCGCAGGCGAAGGTGCTGAAGTCCATTCGCCCCGGTCTCTCCGGGGTCGAGGCCGACGCCGAGGCGCGCGACGCGATCACCGCCGCAGGCTACGGCGACGAGTTCGGCCACGGCCTGGGGCACGGGGTCGGGATCGAGGTCCACGAGGCGCCGCGCCTGTCCAAGCGCTCCGAGGAGACCCTGGAGGCGGGTGACGTGGTCACGGTCGAGCCCGGCGTCTATTTATCCGGGCGCTTCGGCATCCGCATCGAGGACCTCGTGACCGTGACCGAGGACGGCTGCCGCAACCTCAGCGGCGTGGCGAAGGACCTGCGAGTCGTCGACTAGGGATCGCCCCGTTGAGCGAGCTTGCGATCAGGGTTCCGTCGGTCGAGGCGCTGTTCGACGCGTGGAGCGCCGAGCCGCTGGCGGCGCGTCCGCTGAGCGACGAGGCGCGCGAGCGGATCCTGGACGCCTGGACGAAGGCGCGGAAGCGGGCGACGGGTGACCCCGTCGTGGCGCTGCGCCTGCCGGAGTCCGAGCGCCGCGACGAGCTCGACGCGGCGATCGTGGCCGCCGTCCACCACGACATGGAGACCATGGCGGTCGACGCCCGCCGGCACTGGATCCGCAGGAGCCTGCGCCCGCGAGAGAGCCGGATCGGGATCGTCCTCTTCTTCGTCGCGCTCACGATCGGTGCGGTGATCGACCTGGGCGGAGGTGATTCCTTCCTCGGTCAGGTCTTCGTGGTCTTCGCCTGGGTTGCGCTCTGGGCGCCCGCCTACCGGATCATCACGGCGGCGTCTTTTCGCCTCGCCCGCAAGTACTTCGCCGAGCTCGCGGGGGCCGAGGTAAGGGTGTACTGGGACTAGTGGTGCCTCTCATGACGTTCGACCGGAAATGACGAGGTCCAGGCGCCGCCAGGCAAGGACGCAGGGAGCCCGAATAGCAGCGCTATTCGGGCGACTGAGGACGCAGCATGGCGGCGATCTGGGGCCGTCATTTCCGGTCAGGCGTTGTGAGAGGCACCACTAGCGCGTCAGGTCCAGGTCCGATGCGAGCGAGGTCGCGAACCCGGCGAGCAGCTCGATCGTCGCCTCCACGTCGCCCAGGTCGACCAGCTCGACCGGCGAGTGCATGTAGCGCAGGGGGATCGAGACGAGCCCGGCGGGGATGCCAGCCCGCGAAATCTGGATCGAATCGGCGTCTGTATGCGTGGCGCGGCCCGACGCTTCGATCGTGTATGGGATGTCGTTCTTCTCCGCAGTCTCGACGAGGAGCTCGAAGATCCCCGGAGACAGGATCGCGCCGCGGCCGATCACTGGGCCGGAGCCGAGGTGGTGGCTCCCCTGCTCTTTTTCTTCGATGCCGGGGGCGTCGGTAGCGTGCGTGACGTCGACCGCGATGGCCAGGTCGGGCTCGAGCGAGAACGACGTCGTGAGCGCGCCCTTGGAGCCGATCTCCTCCTGGACAGCGGCCACAGCGGCCATCCGGCCCTTCAGGTCGCCGCCGTCGGCGACCCGCCGGAGCGCCTCGAGCGCGACGTAGACGCCGAGGCGGTTGTCGAGGCACCGCGACACGAGCCTGCCGTCGGAGAGCGGCAGCGGATCGGCGGCGATGACGGCCGAGTCGCCGATCCGCACGCGCTCGAGCGCCTGCTCGCCGTCGGCCGCACCGATGTCGATGTGCATGTCGCGAAGCTCCGCGACCTTCTTGCGCTGCTCGTCGCGCAGCAGATGGATGGGCTTGCGCCCGATCACTCCGGCACGGCCCGTCCTTGGACTGGATCCGGACCCGCTGTCCGACCAGGATCTGGGGGTCCCAGCCGCCGATCGGCCCGAAGTACAGGAACCCCTTCTCGTCGACGTGCGTGACGACGAGCCCGATCTCGTCGACGTGGCCCACGATGGCGAACAGCGGCCCCGCGTCCTCGTCGCCGATTCTGGCCACCGTGGAGCCGAGCGAGTCACTCGTCACTGTCGCGAACGAAGCGGCATCGCGCCAGACCTCGTTCGCCGGACCCTCGTAGCCCGAGGGCCCGGGAGCGCCGAGCAGATCCCGGAGCAGCTGTGGCGTCTCGCTCACGTCTTTACGAAACCTATACGGCGAGGCACGGATTCTCGCCGCCGGCTTAACGCGCCCCGATTCAGGATGCTCACATGGCTGATCAGGTCTCGATCGGAACGGCCCCCAAGCGCCCCGGCGACAAGCGGGTTCTGCACGAGGCGGCGCACAAGCTCGGTCACCGGGTACCACCCGGGCTCGATGCCCCCGAGGAGGAATCGGAGGCCGTCAAGAGACGCTTCGACGCGCTCCGGGAGGCGGATCGCGACGTCGTCGCCCACGCTGGCCGGACCGTGCTGGCTCTCGGTGCCCTCGGGGTCGTGTACGGCGACATCGGCACGAGCCCGCTCTACACCGAGCAGGTGATCTTCACCAGCCACAAGGCGGCGGCGCACGCGAGCGTGGCCGGTGTCTACGGGGTCGTCTCGTTGATCTTCTGGGCCCTGATGATCGTCGTCTCGATCAAGTACGCCGGCTTCATCATGCGCGCCCACAACCGCGGCGACGGGGGGATCATGGCGCTGGCCGCGCTGCTGCAGCGGAACCGAGTGGTTCATGGCGTGGCCCTAGTGACCCTCGGGATCTTCGGCGCCGCCCTGTTCTTCGCCGACGGGATCATCACGCCCTCGATCTCGGTCCTGGGGTCACTTCAGGGCCTCAAGGTCGCGGCGCCAGAGCTTTCACATCTCGTGGTTCCGCTGTCCGTGGGGATCCTCGTCGCACTCTTCCTCCTCCAGCGACGAGGATCGGGGGCGATCGGATGGCTGTTCGGGCCCGTGATCCTGCTCTGGTTCGGCGCGATCGGGCTCCTGGGGCTGAGCCAGGTCGTCAAGGACCCGGCGGTCCTTGAGGCCCTGTCTCCCACGTGGGGCGCCCAGTTCCTGTTCAGCAACGGCGTCGCGGGCTACCTCGCACTCGGCGGCGTGGTGCTCGCGGTGACCGGCGCCGAGGCGTTGTACGCCGATCGCGGCCACTTCGGGGCCGCGCCCATCCGGCTCGGTTGGTTCGGTGTCGCGCTCCCCGCGCTGATGCTGAACTACCTGGGACAGGGCGTACTGATCCTGCACGATCCGAGCACCGCCGCGAACCCGTTCTACCTGATGGTTCCGGGCTGGGCCCAGTACCCGATGCTCTTCCTGGCCACCGCGGCGACGATCATCGCGTCGCAGGCGGCGATCTCGGGTTCGTTCTCGGTTGCGCGCCAGGCCATGCAGCTCGGCTTCCTGCCTCGGCTGACGATCCGCCACCCGTCGAAGGTCGAGGGCCAAATCTACGTCCCGATCATCAACTGGGCGCTGTGCGTGGGCGTCGTTGCGCTGACGCTCGTGTTCCAGTCGGCGGACCGGCTCGGGGACATCTACGGCGTCGCGGTCACGGCGACCTTCGTCCTGAACACCGTGCTCTTCCTAGCTGTCGCACGTCTCCTTTGGAGCACGGCCAAGTGGAAGCTCGCCCTCGTCGGCACTCTCTTCCTGACCGTCGAGCTCGCGTTCTTCAGCGCCAACATCGCGAAGGTCGAGCATGGTGCGTGGCTGTCGCTTGCGATCGCGACCGTCCTGTCGCTCGTGATGGTCAACTGGAAGCGAGGGCAGACGGTGGTGACCCGGAACCGCACCGCCAAGGAGGGGCCTCTGACGGATTTCCTCGACGGCCTCCCGGCCAAGAAGCCGCCACTGGTTCGAGTGCCCGGGGTCGCCGTGTTCCTGAGCCCGTCGAAGGAGACCACGCCGTTGGCGCTGAGGGCCGAGGTCGAGTATACGAACACCTTCCACGAGCGGGTTCTGATGGTCTCGGTCGACCAGGTCAGCATCCCTCAGGTCGACGAAGACGAGCGCTTCACGGTCGAGCGGCTTGGCGGACGGGTCACGGTCTGGCACGTGACGATCAGGATCGGCTACCAGGAGAAGCTCAACGTTCCCGCGGCTCTACGGCTGTGTCGCAGGCAGGGGCTTGCTCGAACGCAACCTGGACCTCGAGCATGCCAAGTACTTCCTTTCGCGAATCACCGTCGCACCGGCCGACGCCTCGCCGCTGGGCCTCTGGCGCAAGAGGCTCTTCATCGCGATGGCCCGCAACGCGGCAAGCCCGATCGAGGCGTTCCGGCTGCCCAGGGAGAGCACCGTGATCATCGGTTCGCAGGTTGCCCTCTGACCCCGGACGCGGTGGACGCGGAGCGCTCAGTCGTCGCGCAGCCGGTAGCCGACGCCGGATTCGGTGATCACGTATCGAGGCCGTGAGGGATCCGGCTCGATCTTCGAGCGGATGTGTGCGACGTGGACCCGCAGGTAGTGAGTCTCGTTCTCGAAGCCGGGGCCCCAGACCTCATGGAGGAGCTGGCGGTGGGTCACGAGCTTTCCACGATGCCGGGTGAGCACGCGCAGGAGGTCGAACTCGATCGGCGTGAGGTGGACCATCTTGCCGCCGCTCGTGACCTGGCGCGCCTCGAGGTCGACCTGCAGGTCGCCGATCTGGATCACCGGCTCGCCTTCGTCGCCCACGCGGCGAAGGGTCGCCCGAAGGCGGGCGAGCAGCTCGTCGGTCCCGAACGGCTTGGTGATGTAGTCGTCGGCTCCGGCGTCCAGCGCCCGGACCTTCTCACGCTCGTCGCCGACCGCGGAGAGCACGATGATCGGCAGGCCGCTCCAGCGGCGAACCTCCTCGCACACCTCGACCCCGGAGCCGTCCGGCAGGATCAGGTCGAGCACCATGGCGTCCGGGGGGCGGACGGCAACGGCGTCGAGCGCCTCCTGCTTGGTCCCGGCCTGCTGGGTCGCGTACCCGGCACCCCGCAGGATCACCTTGAGGGCGCGGACGATCTGGGGCTCGTCGTCGACGACCAGGACGCGCTGGCCGTCGGTGCTCACCGCGCCTCTACGGGCTGGGGCGCCAGCGGAAACGTCACCGCGAACGTGCTGCCCTTGCCAGCCGTGCCCTGGAGGCTGATCTCGGCGCCGTTCGCCTCGACCAGTCCACGGCAGATGGCGAGGCCGAGCCCGGATCCCTGGGTGGCGCCGGAGCCGCGGACGAACGGCTCGAAGATCTCGCCGCGCCGCGAGGTCGGGATCCCCGGCCCGGAGTCGATCACGCGAACCGTGACCCTCCCGCCACCCGCGCCGCCGCTCACCCGGACCGGCGCGCCGTCGGGCGAGAACTTGACGGCGTTCTCCAGCAGGTTGGAGAAGACGCGCTCGAGCTGCGCTGCGTCAGCGCGAACGAATGGCAGGTCCGTAGGAATGTCCAGCTCTATGCGGTGGCCGCCGAAACGTAGCTCGACCTGCTCGGCGGCCCGGGCGACGGCGTCGGCGAGGTCGCACCAGTCCGTGCGCGGGTTGACGGCCCCTGCCTCGATTCGCGACAGGTCGAGCAGGTCATCGACCATCCGGGCCAGGCGGGCCGATTCCGCCTCGATGGTCTCCAGCAGCCCGGCGTGGTCCTGGGGCGAGAGCGCCTCCTGGCGCAGGCCGCTCGCGGCGGTGGTGATGGCGGTCAGGGGCGAGCGGAGATCGTGCGAGATCGCGTGGAGCAGCGAGGTCTTGGTCGCGTCCGCTCGGCGCGTCGCCTCGGCCGCCGCCGAGCGCTCGGCAAGGCGCTCGCGCTCGCGCGCGAGGTCGATGAGGCGAGCCAGCGCCTGCGCCAGGCGCTCGAGGCTCGCGCGGTCCCAACCCGCCTCGGGCCGTCCGTAGAGCCACCCGGGGCGCGTGGCCGGAATCCGCACCGCGATCTCTCCGGACTCGGCGTCGGGCGCGGCGGTGAGCCCCGCGCGGACGGCACGAGGCACGGTCGTGCCGGAACCATCGCCCATGCGCTCGAGCTGGGCGGCGACGTTCTCGCCGGCCAGCAGGGAGGAGGCCGCCTGCGCGAGGATCATCGCCTCGCGCTCGCGCGCGGAGGCCAGCAGGGCGCGCCGCTCGGCTTCGCCGGTCTGGGCGCGGGCCGTCGCCGCCAGCCGGCCGACGACGAGGGCCACGACGAGGAAGACGAGCAGGGCCACGACATTCTGCGAGTCGGCGATCGTCAGCCGGTAGCGCGGATCGATGAAGAAGAAGTTGAGCGCCAGGACGCTGACGACCGCGGTGGCGAGGGCGGCCACCTGTCCACGGCGAACCGCGATCAGCAGGACGGCAAGGAGATAGAGGACGCCGAGGCCCGTGACCGGTGCCACCTGGTCGAGCAGCGCGACAGCGCCGGTGATGATCGCGACGGAGGCGAGGATCTCGGCCGCGACCACAGCAATCCTTGCCGCGTCGATGCGATGTGCACTGTCCGCGTCCATCGCCTCATTCAGTGTAGGTCGGGCACGGGCCGGGTCGAGCGGCCCCGACTCAGCTCGTGACGGGCTCGCCCGTATCCGCCACGCGCTCGATCAGGTCGGCCGCGCGGACGTTCCCGGGATTGTCTTGCAGTCGCTTGGAGACCTCGTCCAGCTTCGGGCGAAGCGCGGTCTCGCCAAGGAGCCCGTCGATCGCGGAGGCGATCTCGGCGTCGGTGAACGAGTACGTCGCCAGGCGCTCGCCGAAGCCGGTCTCGTGGACGCGCTGGGCGTTGTCGTGCTGGTCCCAGAAGATCGGCAGCAGCACCATCGGCTTGCCGTGGTGCATGCACTCGGTGACCGTGTTGTTGCCGCCGTGCGTGATCACCAGGTCGACGTGCGGCAGCACCGAGACCTGGGGAAGGAACTCGGCGCCGGCCATGTTGGGCGCCAGCTCGTAGGCCTCGTGCTGGGGGCCCTTGGACACGATGTAGCGGTGCGGCGTCTTCGCCAGGGACTCGACCAGACGCTCCATGAGCGGGACGTCGGCGGAGCCGAGCGAGCCGAGGCTCAGGTAGATCAGCGCGCCCTCGCCGCCGGCCAGCTCGTCCGGGATGCTCCACGGCGCGTCGCTTCCGCGGACGCTGGACTCGAGGTTGTGCCAGGTGGGGCCGAGCGGGCGCGACCGGGGGTAGTCGAGCTCACGCGGGTAGAGGTAGAGGTTGAGCCAAGGGGAGATGTGGATGAGCTCGCCGTCGGGGAGGGGCGGCGCCCCGCGCTCCCGGCAGAACTCGTCGAACTCGGCGCGCATGCCCTCGATCGCGCGCCCATACTCCGCGCGGAACGCCTCCCACTCGGCGTCGTCGTCGAGAGGAAGGCCCGAGTACGGCGGTGGCAGGGCGCGGTCCTTCAGCTCCAGGGGATTGCAGGAGGCGATCCGCACCCACGGTCGTCCGCAGGCCGGAAGCGCGGGAAACGAGCAGACGTTGTCCTCGACGATGGCGTCGGGCTCGAGCTCGTGGAAGATCTCGGCGAGCCGCTCGTCTACGTATCGAGCGCCGTCGAGCAGCGCGCCGAACGTCGGCGCGATGAACTCGCGGAGCTGGTCGAAGGTCGACTTGCGGAAGACCGGCGCGGTGTCGCGGATGAAGTCCTTCCAGAACTGTCCCGGCTCCTCCTCCTGCTCGGAGAGAGGGCCGAGGCGCATGAGCCGCTCCTCGAAGCCCTTCTCCTCGAGGGTGCCGGCAAACGACTCCTCGATGACGAACACCACGCGGTGGCCGCGGTCGCGCAGGACCTCGCCGATCCCCACGCAGTTGTTGGTGGGGCCGAAGGCGCCCTCCGGGAAGAAGATGACCGTCTTCTCGCTCACCGAGCGGGCAGCCTATCCGGCACCATGGCGCCTACGGTCGCGGCCCCCGGGACTTCGGGCCGTCCGTGAGCTCGTAGCGCACCAGCTCGTGAGCGCGGGTGGCCCAATCGCAGAGCAGAGGACGGGTGTCGCGCGGATCGATGATCTCCTCGACCGAGAAGCGCTCGGCGGTGCGAAAGGGCGAGCGCACGGCGTTCAGGCGGGCCTCGATCTCCGCTCGCAGCGCGGCGGGGTCGTCGGCGGCCTCCAGCTCGCGACGGTAGGCGGCCTCCAGGCCGCCGGCGATCGGCAGCGACCCCCAGTCCCCTGAGGGCCACGCGTAGCGCAGGTTGAGTCGCGAGCCGTCACCGTGCCCCGCGCCGGCGACGCCGTACACCTTGCGCACCAGGACCGACACCCACGGGACCCTCGCCTGGTGAACCGCGTAGAGCGCCCGCGCCCCGCGGCGGATCGTCCCGGCCCGCTCGGCCTCGGTGCCGATCAGGAACCCCGGCTGGTCGACGAAGTTGGCCACCGGCAGGTGGAACTGATCGCACAGGTCGGCGAATCGGGCGAGCTTCTCCGACGCGTCGGCGGTCAGGCCGCCGGCGTAGTGCATGGGGTCGGAGGCCAGCACGCCGATCGGCCGGCCGTCGAGGCGCGCGAGCGCCGTGATCAGCGAGGGGCCGAAGCGGGCGCCGATCTCGAAGATCGAGCCACGGTCGAGGACCGCTTCGAGCACGCGGCGCATCTTGTAGGTGCGCCGTGGGTCATGGGGGACGATCTCGATCAGGCCGTCGTCACGGCGGTCGGGTGGGTCGGTGGATGGGAGAAGGGGCGGCGCCTCCCAGACGTTGTCGGGGAGGTAGCTCAGGAAGCGGCGGAGCTGGGCGAGGGCGTCCTCCTCGTCCTCGGCCTCGTTGTCGACGGCGCCGGCCCTGGTCTGCGTGCGCGACCCGCCGAGCTCCTCCTTGTCGGGCGACTCCCCCATGGAAGCGGCCACCACCGGGGGCCCGGCGACGAAGAGCTGGGCGGTGCCCCGCACGATCACCGAGAAGTGCGAGCTGGCGACCCGGGCCGCGCCGAGGCCGGCGACCGGGCCAAGCGCGGCCGCCAGGACCGGGACGATCGAGTGGTTGCGGACCACGAGGTCGAATCCCGGCAGCGGCGGCACGTAGGTGAACCCCATCTGCTCGAGCGTCTTGACGCTGCCCCCGCCGCCGGTCCCGTCGACCAGGCGCACGAGCGGGAGCCGCAGGTCGTGGGCCATCCGCTCCGCGTAGATCGCCTTCTGCCAGATGGCGGCGTCGGCAGCGCCGCCGCGGACCGTGAAGTCGTCCCCCTGCAGGATCGCCCGGCGCCCGTCGATCCGGCCCTGGCCGATCACGACGTTGGCCGGCAGGAAGTCGCTCAGCTCACCCTCCTCGTCGTAGGTGCCCTGGCCGGCGAGCATGCCCGTCTCGTGGAACGTGCCCTGGTCGAAGAGGCGCTCGGCTCGTTCGCGGACCGTCAGGCGACCGGTCGCGTGCTGGCGCTCGACCCGCTCGGCGCCGCCCATGCGCCGGGCGAGCTCCTCGCGGCGGCGAAGCTCGGCGACCTCGGCCTCCCAGCCGGGCTCCTCCTTTCGAGGCTCCTCCATGCGGGCCGAACGCTACCGCTAGGTGGCCGGGCGCTCGGGCGCGAAGTCCTCGTGCCGCACGCGCCCCCTGCCCTCGCCGTAGCTTCGCGTCTCGTATGCGATCAGCAGGCTCAGCAGTGCGGTCACGATCGCGAGGGTCAAAAGCGCGGGAATGTTCGTCGCCACCGGAAGCAGGGCGAATAGCAGCACGGCCAGGCCGAGGCGCCGGCGGTTGATCGTGTGGACGTGCCGAAAGCGAAAGCCGACCAGGCCCAGCAGATACAGGGAGACGCCGCCCAGCAGCGCGAAGGCCGGGATCGTCTCGAGGGCATCGCCGACGTGGGCAAGGGTCGTCTCCAGTCCGAGCGCGCCGAGGACGATCCCCGCCACCATCGGGAAGTGCAGGTACGAGTAGGAGTCGCGGGCGAGCTCGTTTCGCACCTTTCCCGCCGGTGCGTCGGCCAGTCGCCGGCGCGAGACCAGGGCGACGACGTCGAAGTACATCCACCAGAGCGCGGCCGCCACCGCGATGCCCAGTCCAGCCGCGGCGGCGATCCCAACGGTGAGGTGCGCGTGCGCGCCCACGCCGATGGCGACGATGGACTCCCCGAGGGCGATGATGATGATCAGACCGTGGCGCTCGGCGAAGTGACCGGGCTCGAGCCTCCACCCCGAGGAGTCGATGAACATCGGCCCCGCCATGTCGAGACTCAGGGCAAGCAGCCAGAGCGCGCCCTGCGCCAGTCCGTCCAGGAACGAGGCGCCGATCAGCAGCCCAACGCCGATCGCAGTGCTCACGGCGAGCCCGGCAACCGAGTGGCGTAGTCCCGGGTCGTCGCGACTGGCGAGGACGAACAGCGCGATGTGGGCGGCGCGGACGGCCCCGTAGGCCAGGGCGAAGGGCAATGCCAGGCTGTCAAAGGCCTCGGGCACCGCTATCGCCGCGATCAGGAATGCCGCCATCGCCGCGAAGATCGCGAATCGCACGGCTCCCTCCTCCGGATCGACGACGCTCGTCAGCCACGCGTAGCCGACCCACGACCACCACAGCACCCCCAGCACGAGCAGCCCCTGGGCGAGTCCGGACCAGCTCGGATGCTCCGCCATGAGCGCTGTGCACTGGGTGATCGCCAGCACGAAGACGAGGTCGAAGAAGAGCTCGAGCGGCGTGACGCGCTCGCCTTCGCGGAGCACGGCGGAGAGCCGCGGGGTGCGCGTTCCCGTCTCCGTGGCCATCGCGCCAATCATCCTAGGTTCGCCTGTCGGCAGCCTCCGGGGGTCGAGACCGGTCGCGCGCCGGCCACTCCGCTTGCGATCGCGGGCCGATCGGTTGGGTGCCCCGATCGCCGGCCCGGCTGGGTCAGCTCTCGTCGGGGGCGGGCTTCGCCGATTCGAGGATTCCGAGGAGCTCGACCACCCGGCACACCAACAGCCGCTCCTCGTCAACTTCGACCCACACCCCGGCCGACGCCGGGAACACCACGTGGTCGCCCGGTTGCACCGGCATCTCGACTCCGACCTGCTCCCACCAGTCGAGGCCCGGCCCGACCGCGAGCACGATGCCCTGTTGGGGTGGAGGGTCATGGGTGCCGGCGGGAACGACGAGCCCGGACCGCCTCATGCGGTCCTGGTCGAGCTCCTTGACCACGATCTGGTCGAACAGCGGCCGAAGCTGATGCCTGCCCGCTTCCACGGGCTCGCGTCGCGACTGCGTATCCACGGCGCCCAGGATATCCGGGCTCCCGTCGCACATTCGGTCGTGAGGCTCCACACACTGGCGTTGTTCAATGACAGCACCGAGGACAACATCCAGGCGATGCCCACTCGCAACCGCCCCTCGCCACACGTCGAGACCGCCATCGCAACGCCCGGCTCACTCCCTCGAGCGCCACCCTAGCGGGCCGACGAGCGATATCGATCGCGGGATCGGATGAATTCGGGATGAATCGACGACCCACTAGCCTTCGGCGCCGTGATCAGCACCAACCAGTTCAAGAACGGGACTCACATCGAGGTGGACGGGATCATCTACCGGATCATGGAGTTCCAGCACGTGAAGCCCGGCAAGGGCGGGGCGTTCGTCCGGACGAAGCTGCGCAAGCTCGGCGACGGCAGCGTCCAGGACAAGACCTTTCGCGCGGGTGAGAAGTTTCGGCCCGTGCGGACCGAGACCCGGCGGATGCAGTACCTCTACGACTCCGGGGAGATGGCGGTGCTCATGGACAACTCGGACTACTCGCAGCTCGAGGTTGGAAGGGAGATCGTGGGCGACGCGATGCGCTGGGTCGTGCCCAACTCCGAGGTCGAGGTGCTCTTCGTCGACGAGCGTCCGGCTGGCGTGCAGGTGCCGAGCGCGGTGGAGATGGCGGTCACCGAGACGTCTCCGGGCCTGAAGGGGGACACCGCTTCGGGCGGTGGCTCGAAGCCCGCGACACTCGAATCGGGCGTCAAGGTGGAGGTGCCGCTGTTCGTGAACGAGGGCGATCGCGTGCGTGTGGACACCCGCTCCGGCGAGTACGTCTCCCGCGCGTGAGGCCGGCCGCCCGCCGTCCACCATGCGCCGCTCCGACCAGCGCCGCGCCGCGGTGTTCGCCCTCTACCAGGACGAGGTGACCGGGCGCCCGGCCGCGGAGGCCATCGAGGATGCCGCTCCCTTCGCCGGCGAGCTCGTGGCGGGTGTCGAGGCCCACCGCGACGAGCTCGACTCCGAGATCGCGCGGCTCGCGCAGGGATGGAAGCTCGAGCGCATCGCCGCGCTCGAGAAGAGCATCCTGCGGGTGGCGCTGTACGAGATCCGCGTTCGCGACGACATCCCCGACGAGGTCGCGATCGACGAGGCGGTGACGCTCGCCAAGCGCTACTGCGGCGCGGACGCCCCGGGGTTCGTCAACGGGATCCTCGCTGCCGCCGCGCGGGCGGAGACGGCGTGAGGCGCAAGCCGACCTCACCGCCTGGAGGTAGGCGAGGACGCGCGGCCGGTACCGTTTTCGCGCGATGAGCGAAACCGACGCACTCACCCGGAGGCTGCGTGAGATCGCCGATCGCCTGCGGTTCCCGGAGCTCGGGGAGGAGGAGGCCGAGGCGCTCGCGCGCGAGGCGGCGGACCTCGTGGGCAAGGCGAGCTCCGAGATCGAGTCCGACCTGCGTGAGGCCAGGGCGGAAGAGGGCCAGTGACGACTCCCCCCGAGGCCCCGCACCCGGCCGCCACCACCACATATCCCGACGAGCTTCGCGATCTCGTCGAGTCCTATCTGGACACGCTGCGCTTCTCCGCGATTCCCGACACCGCCGGGATCGAGGAGGCGATGCGATACTCGCTGCTCGCCGGGGGCAAGCGGATCCGCCCGGTCCTGGCGCTGGCGACGGCGCGCTCGCTCCGCGTGCTCCCCGAGACGCTGCTGCCCGCGGCGGGGGCGCTCGAGCTCATCCATACCTACTCGCTGATCCACGACGACCTGCCGGCGATGGACGACGACGAGCTGCGCCGGGGTCGCCCGACCTCGCATGTCGTGTACGGCGAGAACGTCGCGATCCTGGCCGGCGACGGCCTGTTTGCGGAGGCGGTGCGCCTGTTCTGCGAGCAACAGGAGGGCGAGCCCCGCGCGGTGCTGGCGGCGCTGTCGGAGCTGCTGGGCGCCATCGGCGTCGACGGGATGGTCGGCGGCCAGTACATCGACGTGACCGAGAGCAACCGCGGGGCGGACGGGCTGCGCCGGCTCCATTCGTTGAAGACCGGCCGCCTGATCGCGGCCAGCGTCGGCGTCGTACTGGCGCTGAGAGGTCTCGGTGAACCTGAGACAATCCCCTACCGGCGCTTTGCGGAGGAGCTGGGGGTCCTGTTCCAGATCGTCGACGACATCCTCGATGTGACCGGCAGCGACGAGGAGCTCGGAAAGCCCCACGGCAGCGACGAGCGACACGGCAAGCTCACCTATGTCAGCCTGTTCGGGCTGGAGGAGGCCCGCAAGCTCGCCGCGGAGTCCCACCGGAAGGCACACGAGGCACTGGCGGCGGTGAACGGGGATCCGCACGATTTGAGCCAGATCACGGACTTCATCTACACGAGGCAGTCATGAGCGATAACCGCAGCGACGGCGACGCCATGGCCGAGCGGCAGCGGCTCCTGGACGGGGTCGACGCTCCCCGCGACCTGGAGGGGCTGGACGAGGATCAGCTGCAGCAGCTCGCCCAGGAGATCCGCGAGCTCGTGATCGACACGATCGGCGAGATCGGGGGGCACTTCGGCGCCAACCTGGGGACCTGCGAGCTCGCGGTCGCCCTCCACAGCCTGCTCGACTCGCCGCGCGACAAGATCCTCTGGGACGTCGGGCATCAGGCCTATCCGCACAAGGTTCTCACCGGCCGCCGCGACCGGCTCGACACCATTCGACAGTACCAGGGGCTTGCGCCGTTCTGCTCGATCTTCGAGTCCGAGCACGACATCATGGGCGCCGGCCATGCCTCGACCTCGATCGGCTACGGCGTGGGGCTCAAGGAGGCGATGCGCAAGGGCATCGGGGAGGACGGCCGCGTCGTGGCCGTGATCGGTGACGGCGCGCTCACCGGCGGCGTCGCCTACGAGGCACTCCACCATGCCGGCGGCCTGCAGACGCCAATCGTGATCATCCTCAACGACAACGGCATGTCGATCTCGCCGAACGTCGGTGCGCTCGCCCGCTACTTCCAGCGAGTCCGGCTGAATCCCAAGCTGTTTCACGCCCGCGAGGACGTCGAGGAGGCCCTCACCAAGCTCCCGCTCGGCCTCGGCTCGCGCCTGGAGCGCGTCGGGCCCGAGCTGAAGTCCGCGATCAAGGCCTATGCCGCCCCCGGGCTGATGTTCGAGGAGCTCGACCTGGCCTACGTGGGCATCGTCGACGGCCACGACGTGGGCGCCCTGCGCCGGGCGATCGGCAACGCGCTGAAGGCGCAGCGCCCGGTGGTCGTCCACATCCACACCGTCAAGGGCAAGGGATTCGCCCCGGCGGAGGAGGGCGGCCTCGAGGGCATGGAGAAGTGGCACGCGGCGAAGCCGAAGTCCATCGTGAACCGTCAGCCGGCCGACGCCAAGCCGGTCGTCCCGGTGAAGGAATCGGATTCGCCGGAGGCGATCGAGAAGCTGGAGAAGCCCCCGCCGCCCTCACCGCCGCAGTACACGGCGGTGTTCGCCGACGCCATGGTCGCCGAGGCCGAGCGCGACCGGCGGGTGATCGGGATCACGGCGGCGATGGCGGGGGGCACCGGCCTCAACAAGCTCTGCAAAGCGGTGCCGGAGCAGTACTACGACGTCGGTATCGCCGAGCAGGACGCGGTGCTTTTCGCCTCGGGGCTGGCGCTCCAGGGCGCGAAGCCCGTGTGCGCCATCTACTCGACCTTCCTGCAGCGTGCCTTCGACCAGATCGTCCACGACGTCTGCCTGCAGAGCCTCAACGTCGTGTTCGCCATGGACCGCGCCGGCCTGGTCGGCGACGACGGCCCGACGCACCACGGGGCCTTCGACGTCTCATACTTCCGTCCGCTGCCCAACGTCGTCCTGATGGCGCCGCGCGACGAGGCGATGCTGGTCCACATGCTCCGCACGGCGCTGACCCATGACGACGGCCCGATCGCCTTCCGCTATCCACGGGGCGCGGCGGAGGGCGCCCCGCTTCCGGAGCGGCCGCAGGAGATCCCGATCGGAAAGGGGGAGCTGCTGACCGAGGGCGACCGCGTGGCGCTGGTCGGATACGGCTACGGCGTGCAGGTTGCGATGCGCGCGGCCGGGATCCTCGGCGAGCAGGGCCTCCAGGTCACGGTGGCCGACGCCCGCTTCGCCAAGCCGCTCGACACCGAGCTGATCCAGCAGCTGGGCCGCGAGCACGAGCTTCTCGTCACGGTCGAGGAGAACGTGCTCCCGGGCGGCTTCGGCTCGGCGGTGCTGGAGCACCTCGAGGACGCGTTCACCGATCCGCAGGCCCGCGCGCGGATCATGCGGGTCGGGCTGCCCGACCGCTACGTCACCCACGGCAAGCCGGCGCTCCTGCGCGAGGAGGTCGGCTTCACGGGCGAGGGGGTCGCGGAGCGGGTTCTCGAGGCGCTGCGGGTCGCCCAGCCGGTCAGCTGAACGCCCTCAGGTCGACTGGTCCCGCCGCCTGATCCGGCCCCCGACGAACCGTGCCACCATCATCACGGCGAACCCCAGGGTCCAGATCACCACGGTCATCAGCGGCCCCAGCCCGATCGCCGCTCCGCAGTCGTTCTCGTTGCCGCAGTTCGAGCTGATCGTCTCGACGTAGAGCCAGACCATCAGGCCGCTCCAGACGAAGATGGGCCAGGTCGAGATCCGGCGCGGGAGCCTCATCGGCTCGAGGCTGGCTGTGGCCCGGGGCCGGGCCTCGCGCCGCCGCCCTCAATCGCGCAGGCGCTCGGCCAGCCACAGGGCGTTCTGAGGGGCGAACGCCTCCCAGTCGTTGTTGAAGTAGGCGTAGACCTCCACGTCGGAGCGCCAGGAGGCGATGCGGCGGCCCCACTGCTCCAGCTCGCGCTTGGAGTAGTTGCCGCGACGGCCGCGGTTGCCGCGGTGAAAGCGAATGTAGGTCCAGGTGGCCGTGAACTCGTGGGTCTGGAATGGGCGCTCCGGGTCGTCGCCGATGACGAGCGCCGCCCGGTGGCGACGCAGGAGCCTGTACACCTCGGGAGCGAACCAGCTCTCGTGCCGGAACTCGAAGCAATGGCGGCCCTTCGGGAGCTGGTCGAGCGCCTCGCCCAGGCGATCGTCGTCGCGGCGGAAGTTCGCCGGCAGCTGCCACAGCACGGGACCCATCTTCGGCGTCGTCGCGAGCGGCTCGATCGCGTCGAAGAACCGCCTGGCGCCGCGCTTCATCTCGCGCAGCCTCTTGACGTGCGTGAGGTAGCGACTCGCCTTGACCGCGAACCGGAATCCGCGCGGCGACTGCTCGACCCAGCCCTTGACGGCCGACTCGGACGGCAGCCGGTAGAAGGTGTTGTTGATCTCGACGGTGCCGAAGACGCTCGCGTAGTGCTCGAGCCAGCGCCGGGCCGGAAGCTTCTCGGGGTAGATCGGGCCGCGCCAGTCGCGGTAATTCCACCCCGAGCAGCCGATGTGGACGGGCCTTGTCACTCCCGGCTAGGCAGGGACGCGCACGGGCGGTACGCGGCGCCGGGCGGCGGCGTGGCGCTCGCCGGTGGGCGCGGGAGCCGCGCCCTCGGTGAGGGGGGCGCTGCAGAGCAGTTGGCACACGGCGTTCTGCGCCGTCTCGAAGGCGTTTCGCGCGGCACGGAGATAAAGCCGCCACACCCGGGTGCGCTCGGTGCCGGCGAGCGCCTCGGCCTCCGCGACGTGCTCCTCGAACCGGACCGTCCAATGCCGCAGCGTCTCCGCGTAGTCGGTGTGGAGGTTCTCGATGTTCAGCGGCTCGAGCCCGGCGCGCTCGAAGGCCTGGGTCATGCGCCAGATGTTCAGGAGCTCGCCGTCGGGAAACACGTAGCGGTTGGAGAAGTCGCCGCCTATATGAACTCCGTTGGGCTCGAACGGGACCCTCGTGATCCCGTGGTTCAGCACCCGGCCGCCGGGCTCCAGCACCGCGGCGATCCCGGCCGCGTACTCGTCGATCTGCGCGACGCCCACGTGCTCGACCATGCCGATGCTGGCAACGGCGTCGAAGCGCTCCTCGCGCAGGTCGCGGTAGTCCATCACCCGGATCTCAATCATGTCCTCCACGCCTGCCTCGCGGGCGCGGACGCGCGCCAGCTCGGCCTGCGGCTCCGATAGCGTGATGCCCCACACGGAGGCACCATGCTCCCGCGCCGCGTGGATGGCGAGGCTGCCCCAGCCGCACCCGATGTCCAGCATGCGCATTCCGGGCTCCAGCTTGAGCTTGCGGCAGATCAGGTCGAGCTTCGCGCGCTGGGCGTCCTCGAGAGTCTCGGTGCCCTCCTCGAACAGCGCGCAGCTGTAGGTCATGGTCGCGTCGAGGAAAAGGGCGAAGAACTCGTTGGAGACGTCGTAGTGGTGACGGACCGCGGCGGCGTCGCGGCGCTTGGTGTGCCGCCGCCGCGACGGGCGCAGCTCGGCGACCGGTGGCGGGGGCAGCGGCCGGATGCCTGCGGCGCGAACCGCGGCGGCGACCAGGCGCAGCCTCGCGAGGCGGCCAAGGCGCGGCGGCTGCCAGCGCCCCAGGAGGGCGATGATCCCGTCGAGGTCGTCGACGTCGATCTCGCCACACACGTATGCGCGCCCGAGCCCGAGCTCGCCCCGCGCCCGGATCACGTGGCCGATCGCGCGCGGCGAGTGCACGAACAGGGTGGGGCCGTGGCGTGTCGACGGAACGCGCGAGCCGTCCCACAGCTCGATGGTGAAGGGGCGGTCCGGCAGGGCGCGCTCGATGCCGCGGCGAAGGCCGTCGGTGCGTGATCCCGGCACGCCCGCGAGCCTAGCTCAAAGCCGGCGGACCGGGCACGCAGGGACCGGAGCGGTCGTCAGCGCTTGGGGCGAGGAAGGCGATCCGACACGGTGCTCGCTCACGACCGGGAATCTGCCCGCTCAGGCCTCGCCGCCGGTCATCTCCTCGGCGATCTCGACGAGCTTCTGGTCAGGGGCGTGCTTGAAGGACTCGTTCCGCACCCAGTACAGCAGCGGGTTGGTGGGCATCATCATCGACTCGTTCCGTCGCCCGGTCTTCTCGATCCTGGTCACGTCGCCCTCGCGCTCCTCCTGGAAGGCGGTCAGCGCCCGATCGAGGTCGTCCTCGGATTCGAGCAGGCGAACGAGGTGGGCGACGTCCTCGATCGTCGAGCAGGCACCCATCCCGGCGAACGGAGAGAGCGTGTGTGCGGCGTCGCCGAGCAGCACCACCCGACCGTCGTGCCAGGACTTCGGCGGATAGCCGTGGCGAACCTCGGTGCGGACGATCTCCTCGTCGGGGGTCGCCTGGACCGCGGCCGCAACGATCTCGGGGAGCTCCGCAACCCGCGCCAGCAGCTCCCGCTTGTCGGGCGGCGGCTCGTCGGCCAGGGCCACCCCGCGGCCGCCGAGGAACCAGCGAACCCGATCGTCGTCGACCCAGCCCACGCCGCTGCGTGCCTTTGCCCCCCAAACCTGCTTGTGATGGCCACGAGGCAGGAGCCCGCCGTCGAGCGGGGCGATCCCCTCGATCACCATGTACCTGGACCGCTCGAGGTCGACCTCCTGGTCGAGGACCCGGTCGCGGACGATCGAGTGGACGCCGTCGCCGCCCAGCACCAGATCGCCGGACGCCCGCGTTCCGTCGGCCAGGATCACGGCGGCAGAGTCGCCATCCTGCTCCACGTCGACGACCTCGGAGTTGAAGTGGTAGCGCTCCGGGCCGAGGAGGTCGATCATCTCCTCTTGGAGTCGGCGCCGGTCGACGTCCATGCTCGGGGCCCCGACCTTCGCCGACGCCTCGTGGATCGGCAGCGTCATCAACGGGCGATCGGAGCCGTCGACGATGTGGGACTCGAGAATCTCCCGTCCGAACGCTTCGAGGCGCCCGCGATCGAAGCCGAGCCCCATCAGGTCCTTGATCGCGTACGCCCAGACCGAGAATCCGGTCGCGCGCCCCTGGAGCTCCCCGAACTTCTCGTGCACATCCACCTCGACGCCGCGCCGCCGCAGCGCCACTCCCGCGGTCAGTCCCGCGATGCCGCCGCCGACGATCTGCACCCTGTCGAGCTTCACCACTCGCTCAGGCCGCTCGCGATCCGTGGTGTCGGACGGGCGCGATCATTGGGGAGGCTGCAGGGCGCGCTCGATGCCGCGGCGACGGCCGTCGGTGCGTGATCCCGGCACGCCCGCGAGACTAGCCCAATGCCCCATTTCCCCGCGTACCGGTGAATCCGGAGCGCCGAGGAGCCGCGCGGCCCGGCGTTTGGGGCCCGAGGTACGCCATTGCGTCCCCAATCCACCAAAACGTTGAGAACCGACCCCCCGATCGGGGGGTGAACTCGGTAACTGGGGCTCGTGCGGTGGTTAGATCAGGACATCGAGACTCTCTCCCGACCGCCAGGCGCAGACACCGTCGACGTCCTCGTCGAGCTGCTCGGCGAGATCGACGCCACCGAGGCCGACGACTTCTACGACCGCGTCTGCGAGGGGCTCTGCCGCCTGACCTCGATGGAGCGGGCCGGGTTGTTCCTCTACGACCGGACGCTTCGGATCGTGGCACCGGTCGGATGCGCGGGAGTGGACCCCGACCTCCTCGACGGGGTGGAAGGGACCCTGGAGGAGACCCCCGTCGCCCAGCGAGCCCTCGCCGAGGACACCGTCGTCGAGGTCTCGGAGGCGCTTGAGCGCGAGGTGCCCGAGCGCTACGCGCGCTTCGCGGGGATCACGACGCTGACCTGCACCCCCGTGTCGGCAAGCGGCAGATGGCTCGGAGTGATCTTCGCCGACCGGGGCGGCGGGCGTTTTGTCCTGACCGACGAGGAGCGTCAGACGATGTGGACGCTGGGCAAGCTCGCGGCGCTCGCCGCCAGCGTCGAGCGGGCCACCAATCAGCGCGAGGCCGCCCGCCGCCTTTCCGAGCGGATCTCACTGGTACAGCAGATCCACGAACGGGTCATCCAGCGGCTCTTCGGCCTCCTGCTCGCGCTCGGATCCGAGGAGGAGCTCTCCAGCGAGCAGCGGGCGATGTGCCACGACGAGGTGCGGGACGTGCTGCACGAGCTGCGCACCGCGCTCGGGGGATCTCTGGCTTCCCCCGCCAAGCACGGCAGGGCGACCGTTCGTGAGATCGTCGCGCGAGTCGCCGCCTATCGCGACGGGCTGACGGTGACCTGGGAGGAGGGGTCCGAGGTTCCGCCCGACGTCGAGCCCCTGGCGCAGTCCGTCCTGCTCGAGGCGCTGCGGAACGCCGAGAAGCACGCCGCCCCCACGAGCATCGCGATAACGATCGAGCGCGACGACGAGGCGTTCGTCCTGGAGGTGATCAACGACGGCGTCGGCGCATCGGGAATGGGAGCGGGGCTCGGCCTGCGAATGGCCTCGCTCGAGGCCCTCGAGCACAGCGGCATCGTGGAGTTCGGCCCCATGCCGCCAGATCGCTGGCACGTCCGTCTGCTGGTCCCAACCGACCATGAATGAGGACGTCCGCCGCATCCGCGTGCTGGTCGTCGACGACCACGACGTCGTCCAGTGGGGGTTCCGGCTGCTGCTGGAGCGCCAGCCCTGGGTGGAGCGCTGCATCGCGGCGCACGATGCCGACGAGGCGCTCGAGCTGGTTGGCGAGACCAAGCCCCAGGTCGCGCTCGTCGACCTGTTCCTCGGCCGGCATTCGGGGGCCGAGGTCTCCAACGAGCTGCGGGCGGCCTCGCCCCAGACGAAGGTCCTCCTGATCTCGGGAGCGGGGAGGATCTCGCCGGCTGCCGCCCGCGCGGCCGGCGCGTCGGGGTTCGTCTCCAAGGACTGGGGGGCCCCGGACGTGCTGAAGGCGATCCGCATGGTCGGCCTGGGCATGGACGTGTTCGAGCCCGGGCCGGCGGCGGTTGACCACGCGCTGTCGGAGCGCGAGCGCGAGGTGGTCAGCCTGATCGCGACCGGCTCGACCAACCGCGAGATCGCCGACGAGCTCTTCCTCTCCCCGCACACGGTCAAGGAGTACACGAGCGGCGTCTACCGAAAGCTCGGCGTCCGCAACCGCGCCGAGGCCGTGAAGCGCGCACAGAGCCTGGGCCTGATCGCCTAGAACTAGAGGCGACCGGCGCGGGAGCGATGCGGAGTCAACGCGATCCGGTCCCGGAAACGGGGCATGGATTGCCTCGACGCGGCCCCTGACCCCCCCGACTCGCTGCGCTGACCCCCCGGGCCGGGGGGTCGAGGACGGAATTCGGTTCACCGCCCCCCGCTCGCCGGGTACTCATGCGAGCTATGCCTACTGCGCTCCTGTTCCCCGGCCAGGGCAGCCAGACCGCCGACATGCGCGAGGTCGTGAGAGCGGCATCGCCGGATCTGCTCGAGCGCGCCGCCGAGGCGGTCGGCGATGACCCCTTCGAGCGGGTCGGCGACGGGACCCGGTTCGCGCAGCCCGCCCTGTACTGCGCGAGCGTCGCGCTCTGGACGGGGGCCGGCTCGCCGCGGGCGGACTTCATCGCCGGCCACTCGCTGGGCGAGGTCGGGGCGCTGGTCGCGGGTGGGAGCCTCTCGATCCGCGACGGGCTGCGGCTGGCCGCGCGCCGCGGGCGCGTGATGCAGGAGGTGGCCGCCAGGCAGGGACCGGGCGGCATGCTCGCGCTCCTCGGCGACGAGGGCGCGGCCCGGCGGATCGCCGCGGAGCACGGCCTCACGGTGGCCAACGACAACGCCCCCGGCCAGCTGGTCGTCTCCGGGCCCGAGGACGACCTGCAGGCGGCCGGACGCGAGGCGAGGAGCGAGCGACTGAAGGCGATGCCCCTGTCGGTGAGGGGCGCCTTTCATACCGAGGCGATGGCACCGGCGCTGCCCGCGTTCCGGGAGGCGCTGGAGGAGATCGACGTCGGTCCGCCCAGGATTCCGGTGTTCTCCAGCGTTACCGCCCAGCCATTCGACGAGGTCCGGAGGGAGCTCGCGGCCGCCCTGGTGCGCCCGGTGCGCTGGCGCGAGACCCTGATCGCCCTGCGCGAACGCGGCGTGGAGCGGTTCGTCGAGGTCGGGCCGGGAAGGGTCCTGAAGGGCCTCGTCCGGCGGACGCTTCCCGAGGTCGAGGTCGAGGTCCTCGCCGCCCCGGAGGTCGCCCATGCCTGAGCTGGCGAGCCAACCCCTGAGCGTCCCTGTTCGAGAGCGCGAGCGGCCGGTCCGCGGCGCCGCGATTGCGGCGGTGGCGATGTGCGTGCCGGATCGCGTCGTCGCCAACGCCGAGGTCACTGAGCGGCTCGGGATCGACGAGAACTGGATCGCGAAGCGGACCGGCGTGCGCGAGCGGCGGATCGCGTGGCCGGACGAGCGGCTCAGCGCCTTCGCGGCCGAGGCCGGAGATGCGGCCCTCGAGCGAGCCGGTGTGGAGGCGTCCGACCTGGACCTCGTCCTGGTGGCGACGATGTCCGCCGACGAGCTGACGCCGAACGCCGCGCCGCTGGTTGCCTCGGAGCTCGGCGCCACGAACGCGGGCGCCATGGACGTGGGCGCGGCGTGCACCGGGTTTCTGTCGGCGCTCAGCCTGGCCACGGCCCAGATCGAGTCCCGGCGGGCGCAGAACGTGCTGGTGGTGGGCGCCGATCTGCTCAGCCGCATCACCGATCCCCACGACCGCTCGACCGCCGGCCTGCTGGCCGACGGCGCCGGCGCGGCGGTCGTCAGCGCGATCGACTTCCCGGGACGGGTCGGGCCGGTGGTCCTGGGCTCCGACGGCGCTCACTCGGACCTGATCACGGCCGGCCACCGGGACCGCGTGGTCCGCATGAAGGGACACGACACCTTCAAGCACGCCGTCGCCCGGATGTCCGGAGCCACGCTTCAGGCTCTCGCCCTGGCCGACCGGACCCTGGAGGACGTGGACCTGTTCGTCTACCACCAGGCGAACAGCCGCATCATCCGCGCGGTCGGAATCGAGCTCGGATTGCCCGCCGAAAGGACGGCCGACTACCTGGCCGCCTTCGGCAACACGTCCGCCGCGACCCTCCCGATCGCCCTGACTCTGGCCGAGGTGGAGGGCCGTCTGCGAGACGGCGCAATCGTCCTGCTCGCAGCGTTCGGGGCCGGCCTCGCGTGGGGCGCCACCGTGCTCGAGTGGGGGGGCCCCGATGCCTGACGGATGCGCACTGGTCACCGGGAGCGCGCGTGGAATCGGGGCCGCGAGCGCGATGGCGCTGGCCGACGCGGGCTGGCCCGTGGCGATCAACTACCGCAGCGACGCCGAACGTGCGGAGGGCATCGCCAGGGCGATCGGCGATGCCGGAGGCCGGGCGGCGGCGGTCCAGGCGGACGTCTGCGATTCGGGGGCCGTCGGCGAGCTCTTCCGAGCGGTCGAGGAGCGCTTCGGTCCGGTGCTGGTGGTGGTCAACAACGCCGGGATGCGCGCCGACGGCCTCGCGCCCCAGCTCGACGACGACCAGTGGGAGCGCGTGCTGGACACCAACCTGTCCGCGGCCTTCCGGATCACCCGCCGGGCCTTGAAGCCGATGCTTCGGGCCCGCTTCGGACGGGTCGTGAACATCGCCTCCGTCGTCGGCCCCCGCGCGAACGCGGGCCAGGCCAATTATGCGGCGTCGAAGGCGGGCCTGATCGGCTTCACGAGGACGGTGGCGGTGGAGGTGGCACGGCGCGGGATCACCGTGAACGCGGTGGCGCCCGGGTTCGTGGAGACCCAACTCACCGATGGGGTCGGCAACGGGCTGCTCGACGCGATTCCCGCGCGGCGGCCCGGGACGCCGGAGGAGGTCGCCTCGTGCGTCCGTTTCCTGGCGTCCGAGGAGGCCTCCTACGTCACCGGCACGACCCTCACGGTCGACGGCGGACTGAGCGCTTGAACGATGGAATCGATCACGGAGACAAAGGAGACACCCATGCCAGCACAGGCAACAGCCGAGAGCGCCGAGCAGGTCATCTTCGACGGCCTGAAGGAGGTCGGCGCGGAGGGGGAGATCACGCGCGACTCGACGTTCGAGGAGCTCGACGTCGACTCCCTGGACCTCGTCGAGGTCGCTCAGATCGTCGATGACGAGTTCGGCGTCGAGTTACAGGGCGAGGACGTCAAGGACCTGCGCACCGTCGGCCAGGTGATCGATCTAGTGGTGGCCCGCGCACAGTGACGCCGCGCATCGTCATCACGGGCACGGGCGCCGTCACGCCTCTTGGCGTCGGGGCCGGCACGCTGTACGAGCGCTGGAGCGAGGGCCAGTGCGCGATCGAGGATGGCTTCGCGCGCTGTGTCGACTTCGACCCCACCGAGTTCCTGACGCGCAAGGAGGCGCGGCGCACGGACCGCTTCACGCACTTCGCGATGGTGGCGGCGGACGAGGCGCTCGCGGGCGCGTGGCCCGATGGCCCGCCGTACGAGCCGGAGCGGATCGGCTGCGTGATCGGCACCGGGATCGGGGGCCTCGGCTCGCTGGAGACCCAGCAGGACGTCCTGCGCGAGCGCGGGCCGAAGGCGGTGTCTCCGCTCGCCGTGCCGCTGCTGATGGGCAACGCGGCGGCGGCAGCGATCGCGATGCGGCACGGCCTCCACGGCTCCTCTTTCGGGGTGATGTCGGCCTGCGCGGCGGGCGCCCACGCGATCGGATCGGCGCTGCGCATGATCGAGGCCGGCGAGGCCGACGCAGTGGTCGCCGGGGGCTCCGAGTCGGCGATCGCGGGGGTGGCTGTCGCCGCCTTCGCGGCGATGGGCGCGACGTCGCCCACCGGCACCTCGCGTCCCTTCGACGCCCGGCGAGACGGATTCGTGATGGGGGAGGGGGCCGGCGTGCTGGTGCTCGAGAGCGCCGAGCGCGTGGCCGCGAGGGACGCGGAGCCGATGGGCGAGATCCTGGGCTACGCGGCGAGCTCCGACGCCCACCACCTGACTGCACCGGAGCCCTCCGGCCGCGACGCCGCGCGAGCGATCGAGCTGGCCCTGGAGGACGCGGAGGTCGAGCCGGCGGAGATCGACTACGTCAACGCGCACGGGACGTCGACGCCCCTCAACGACCGCAGCGAGACCGAGGCGTTGAAGGCGGCACTGGGGGAGGAGGCGCACCGGGTCCCCGTGTCGTCGACCAAGTCGGCGATCGGGCACCTCCTGGGCGCCGCGGGCGCGGTCGAGGCGATCGCGACGATCGAGGCCCTGAGGCGCGGCCTGGCGCCCCCGACCCTGGGCTGGGGGGAGCGCGATCCCGACCTGGACCTCGACTACGTGCCCGAGACCGCCCGCCCGCTGGAGCACCGGGCCAACGGCAACGGGCGGGCCCGGCTGACGGGGATCTCCAATTCCTTCGGGTTCGGCGGCCACAACGCCGTGCTCTGCCTGGCGGCATGACGGCGGTCGCCCTCAGGGAAGCACCGCGGGTCGAGCGGCTGCCCGAGCCGGGCGAGCGCCTGCACGGCCTGTGCGACCCCGGCTCGTTTGCGCCGATCCGCACGGGGGTCACCTCGCCGCATCTCGGCCCTCGGGCCGGCCCCGGCGACGGCGTCGTGGCCGGCGCCGGCCGGGTGGGCGGCCGGCCGGTGTTCTGCTACGCCCAGGATCCGGCGTTCATGGGCGGCTCGCTGGGCGTAGCCCACGCGGACTCGATCGTTCGCGCGATGGAGCTCGCAGCGCGCGCCGGCGCGCCGGTCGTGGGCCTGATCGAGTCCGGCGGGGCGCGGCTGCAGGAGGGCCACGGTGCCCTCGCCGGCTACGGGCGCATCTTCCGCGCCAGCGTCGAGCTGTCAACGCGGGCCCCCCAGGTCTCGATCGTCACCGGCGTTTCCGCCGGTGGCGGCGCGTACTCGCCGGCCCTCACCGACTTCGTGGTGATGACCGAGGACGCGCGGATGTTCCTCACCGGGCCGCAGATCGTGCGCGAGGCGCTCGGCGAGCAGGTCTCGATGGAGGAGCTGGGCGGCCCCGCGGTGCACTCGCAGAACGGGGTCTGCGACCTCGTCGGGGCCGACCTCGCCGAGGCCATGTCGCTCGCGCGCCTGCTGCTCGCGTTCCTGCCCCAGCGCTTCGGCGAGGCCCCGCCGCTCGCCCGCCCCGCGTCGCCGCCGGCGAGCGTCCCGGACGAGTCGGTGCCTTCCCAGGGCCGCAAGGTCTACGACGTCCGCGACGTGGCGCGCGCGATCGTCGACGACGGCCAGCTGCTCGAGCTGTCTCGCTCGTGGGCCACGAACATGGTCACGGCGTTCGCGCGGATCGACGGCAGGCCAGTTGGAATCGTCGCCAACCAGCCGCGCAGCCTGGGCGGCGTGATCGACGCAGTCGCCGCCGAGAAGGCGGCGCTCTTCGTGGATGCGTGCGACCGGTTCGGCGTGCCCCTGGTCGTCCTGGTGGACACGCCCGGCTTCATGCCAGGGACCCGCCAGGAGGCGGGTGGCGTGATCCGCCGCGGCGCGTCGCTTTTGAGGGCGTTTGCCGCTGCAAGGGTCCCGAAGGTCACGGTGATCCTGCGCAAGGCCTACGGCGGAGCGGTCATCACGATGAACTCCAAGGACCTGGGCGCCGACCTGGTCTTCGCCTGGCCCCAGGCGGAGATCGGAATCATGGCGGCCCGCCAGGCGGTGGGCATCGTCCACCGGAGGAAGCTCGCGGCCGTCGATCGCCACGACGACGCCCTCGCCGAGCTCGCTGCCGGCTACGCCGACGAGCACCTGCGTGCAGACACGGCGGCGGCGGCGGGGTTCGTCGACGAGGTGATCGAGCCGTGGCGGACGCGCGAGCGCCTCGCCTGGGCCCTCGCGGCGCTGGAGCGATCGTGACCGAGGATCCCTTCGTGACCATCGCCCGCTCCCTCCGTGAGCACGGCCGGCCCGATCCGCCGCGGCGCATCTCGTGCTTCGTCGCGCTCGGCGACAGCTTCACCGCCGGCACGGGGTCCCCGGAGGGCCTGGGGTGGAGCGACCGGATGGCGCGCTCGCTGCGCGGAGGCCACCCGGAGTTCGTCTACCGCAACCTCGCCGTGGACGGCGCCACCAGCGCCGACGTGATCGAGCAGCTCGGCGAGGGGCTCCAGCTCGAGCCCGATCTCGTGACCGTCATCTGCGGTGCCAACGACGTGCTGCATTCGACCCGGCCCGACGCGTCGCTCTACGGCCGGCGGCTGGCCACGATGTTCCGGCGCATCCGCGATGCGGGTCCCCGGGTGATCCTGATGACCGCGACGTCCCCCGAGCGGTGGGACTTCGTGCCGCTGGGCCCGCGCACCCGCGGCCGGGTGGAGGAGGGCATGCGCCGATTCAACGACGTCACCAGACGGGTGGCAGAGACCCATCGCGTCCCCTGCCTGGACGTCGCCGACCATCCCGGCCTTCGGGAGCGCGACAACTTCGCCACGGACGGCCTGCACCCGTCGCCCCGCGGTCACGCGCGCGCCGCCCACGCCTTCGCCGGGCTGCTGCGGGACGGCTACCGGATTCCAATCGGACAACTGGAGGGAGAGGAACCGTGAACGCGAACGCGCTGTTGGACGGGCGGCCGACCGAGCTCACAGAGGATGCCGAGTTCACCACTCGCGGCCGGACGATCACCGAGGCCGACCTGACCTCCTTCTCGGCACTGACCGGCGACTGGCACCCTCAGCACTCGGACGCCGAGTGGGCCGCCGGCAGCCGTTTCTCCGGTCGCGTCGCCCACGGGATGCTCGTGCTCTCCTACTCGATCGGGCTCGTCCCATTCGACCCGGAGCGGGTCGTGGCGCTTCGGGGCCTCGAGTCGGCGAGGTTCAAGCGCCCGGTGGCGATCGGCGACACGATCCGAGCTCGCTGTCGGGTCGAGTCCAGCCGGCGTCTCGACGACGAGACCGCGCTGGTGCAGCTCGTCCTCCGCGTCGTCAACCAGGACGATCGCGCCGTGGCGCTGGCGCGAGTCGAGGCCGTGTGCCGGCAGCCCGACGTGGACGAGCCCGAGGCGCCTGAAGCTCCTGTGGCCGAAGCCGCGTCTTGGCCGGACGAGTACGAGCGGATCTGCGGCGGAGAGACGTTCCTGTGATCCTCGACGGCAAGCGCCTCCTCGTCACGGGTGTCGTCAACCGCCATTCGATTGCCTACTCGATCGCCGAGCGCGCGCAGCGGCAGGGCGCCGAGATCGTCCTGACGAGCTTCGGACGGATGCGGCGGATGACCGAGCGAGCGGCGGCGAGGCTCGACCCCGTTCCCGATGTGCTCGAGCTGGACGTCAACCGCGACGAGGACCTCGCCGCCGTGGCGAAGGAGCTCGAAGGGCGATGGGGCGGCCTGGACGGTGCGGTGCATGCGATCGCGCACGCTCCTCCGGACGCGCTGGGTGGCAATTTCCTGGGCGCGACGCGCGACAGCGCCAAGGCCGCCTTCGAGACGAGCGCCTATTCGCTCAAGGCGTTGGCTCAGGCGCTCGCGCCGCTGATGGGCATCGCTCCACAGGGAGCGAACGGCGCGGGCGCTTCCCGCGCCGGTGGCAGCATGGTGGCGCTGGACTTCGACGCCTCCATCGCCTGGCCGGCCTACGACTGGATGGGGGTGTCGAAGGCGGCGCTCGAGTCCGTGGGCCGCTACCTGGCGCGCGACCTCGGGGCCGCGGGCGTCCGCGTCAACCTCGTGTCGGCCGGGCCGATCTCGACGCCCGCCGCCTCGGGCATTCCCGGCTTCTCCGAGCTCGCCGGGATGTGGTCCCACGGTGCGCCGCTCGGCTGGGACGACGCCGACGCCACCGGGATCGCGGACGCGGCGCTCTTCCTCCTCTCGGACATGGCTCGCGCGATCAGCGGCGAGATCGTCCATGTCGACGGCGGGTTTCACTGCGTCGGCGCCGTGAGCGAGCGGCCCGCGGGCCAGGTCCGGCCCCTGACCCATTGACTCGCAAGCCGCCTGGGCCCGGGCATCATGCATCGATCCCGCCGGCGTGAGAGGTTAGGCGGCGATGGAGAGCTCGAGCGGGCGACGTTGAGGCAGACGAGGCTGCTCGGCTTCGGCTCGACGATGATGGGTTGCATCGCCGGGCGCGCCGATTACGGGCGACGTGGAATCCTGCTCGGCGTCCTGACCGCCCAGGTGTACGCCTTTTACTCGAGGCTGCTGTGGCCGGTGCTGATGCGCTCCACCGCGCGCCAGCTGGGCGCTCATCGCGACTGGGCGAAGAGCGAGCGCGAGGCACTGGCGGCGCCGGCGGCCGATCAGGTGGCCGGGTGAGCTACCACTACGTCATCGTCGGTGCTGGGTCGGCGGGCTGCGCGATCGCCAACCGGCTCAGCGAGGACCCGGGGACGAGGGTGCTGCTGCTCGAGGCCGGACCGCGCGACCGCGCCAAGGAGATCCGGATCCCCGCCGCCTTCTCCAAGCTCTTCAAGTCGAAGTTCGACTGGGGATACGAGACGACCCCGCAGCCCGGGCTCGACGGGCGACGCATCTACTTCCCGCGCGGCAAGGTCGTCGGAGGCTCGTCGGCGATGAACGCGATGATGTGGATCCCCGGGGACCGGGCCGACTTCGATGCCTGGCCGGAGGGCTGGCGGTGGGAGACGCTCGAGCCGTACCTGCGCAGGGTGGAGGACGAGGCGTGCTCGATCACGCCGCTCGCCGACCCGAATCCGATGTCGGCGGCGTTCCTCGACTCGGTCTCCGAGGCGCAGGTCGCCGAGCGCGGCGATCTGCGCCCTGAGAGCCTCGCGGGCTCGAGCCTCGTGCGCGTGACCCAGCGCCGGGGCCTGCGATGCACCGCCGCCGACAACTACCTGAAGCCGGTTCTCGACCGCCGCAATCTCACCGTGCTCAGCGACTGCCTGGTCGCAGGCGTGGACATCCGCCACGGCCGGGCGGCCGGCGTGCGGTACCGGCGGGGCGGGGAGGAGGTGACGGCGGCGGTCGAGCGGGAGGTGATCCTGAGCGCCGGCGCGATCGGCTCGCCGCAGCTCCTCATGCTCTCGGGGGTCGGGCCGGCAGACCACCTGCGCCAGGTCGGCGTCCCGGTGACGCACGACCTGCCCGAGGTCGGCCAGGGCCTGGAGGACCACTGCATGGCGATTTCGCTCTTCGACGCCTCGGGCAAAGAGTCTCTGTACGCCGCCGAGTCCCCGCGACAGCTGCTGAGGCTGCTGCTTCGCCGGCGGGGAATGCTCACCTCGAACGTCGGCGAGGCCGCCGCCTTCGTGCGCACCCGCTCCGAGCTCGACGCGCCGGACCTGGAGCTGATCTTCGCTCCGGTCCTCTATATGGGGGAGGGCCTCGTGCCGCCACCGGCCCACGGGTTCTCGATTGCCGCGGTGGGACTCCAGCCCCGAAGCCGCGGCTCGGTGCGCCTGCGCTCCTCGGACCCCGACGACGCGCCGCAGATCGATCCCGCCTTCCTCCAGGACGATGCCGACCTAAACGTCCTCCTCGCCGGGGTCAAGCTCGCACGCCGCGTCGCGCGCGGGGGCCCGCTCGGGCGCTGGCTACAGGGCGAGCGCGCCCCCGGCGATCCGACCAGCAGCGACGCGGAGATCGCCGCGTGGATCCGCGCCAACGCGCACACGATCTACCACCCGGTGGCGACCTGCGCGCTCGAGCGGGTGGTCGACTCCGGGCTGCGCGTCCGCGGCGTCGACGGGCTGCGGGTCGCGGATGCGTCGGTCATCCCGCAGCTGGTTCGCGGACACACGCACGCCGCGACGACGATGGTCGCCGAGCGCGCCGCGGACCTGATCATGGGTAGGGTCTAGCCGACAGGTAGCTCGGCGCGCAGAATGCCCTGGTCCGCGGGCTTGTCCATGCGCTCGAGCAGCCAGGAGAAGAAACCCATGGACCACGGATCCCCTTTTCGGGTCAGCGCCGCGCGATGGCGACGACAGCCGCGAGGGCCACGAGGCCCAGGAGGATCCACACCTGCCAGAGGCCCTCGAACGCGGCGACCACCACGCAGAGCAGGAACAGCGCGCCGATTACCTCGAGGATGACGCCCACGCGGCGAGAACCCTAGCTACCGGCTCAGGGCGCGGAGACCCGAGTCCGCCTGAGCGCCAACCCCGCGACCCAGGGTCGCGGGTCGTCTCGCTCGCGCCCGGGCCCCCAAAAGAGACGACCCGCCGAAGCGGGCCGTCTCAGGGGTACAGGGAGGAGAGGACTATCCCGGTCCGCATGGGCAAGCGGTTTCCCGCATGGACAAGCCAAGTGGACTCCGGTTAGGTCCGGTTGTTTCCGGTTGTTTCGGTGTCTGACTGGCGAACAACTGGCGAACACTGAGGCACCGTGAGCCGGAAGCTCGACGCATTTGCCCACCAGATCGCCGATCAGGTCGCCGACCGGATCCTCCACCGCGTGGTGGGCGAACCCGACGCTGAACTGATGACGAAGCAGGGCGAAGGGCCGCGAGACGCGTCCAAAGGCGGCTAGAAGGGCCACCGGGGGCTGGAGCGGCTTGGACTCCACGTGGCTCGCTACACCTTCGCCTCGATGATGATCGCGGCGGGGTGAACGCTAAGGCGTTGAGCGGCTATCTCGGCCATGCGAACTCGATCGCTATGGACCACCTGATGCCCGGTAACGAGGCCGAGGCTAGGGTACTGCTGGGATGCCTATCTCGAACGGCACGGTGGCTAGGAGTGGGCTGGCAATGGCTACGGCCGCTGCCTTGCTGGTGGCGGCGCCGATCTCAGGTTGTGGTCATAGCGGACCATCCGACCAACAACTTCGCCGTCAGGCGTATCAAGAGTGCGGGCGACGGGCGAAGGAGGAGGCTCGGGACCTGAGACACCCGGCTACCGCGAGGGAGCGAGCCTATTCCCGCCGGTTCGTGCACAACATCCCCCGCACGGTCAGGCGGGACTACGAGCTTTGCGTGAGCGCCTACACGGCCACCGGCAACCCACCCGAGGGCCCGCCGTAGCCATACCTGTAGCCACGGCGACAGAAACCCGCCCGTTAGCAGGCAGTTCACGCTGGTGAGTCTGACCCGCCTGACTTCGACGCCATGAGTCTGGATGAACTTCGGCGCTACTCCGAGGCGGCGATTGCCGGCACTAAGGCTCACCAGCCGGTTCGGATTGCGACCTTCTCGGTCGAGTGATGACCGCGTCGCTACTCCCGCAACCCGGCGGCTTCGAGGGCCTGTGCACGCTCGGGAGAACATCTCAATTCGAGTGACTCTGCCGCTTCGAAACGTCGTGACCTGCCACCAGCGACTCTCCACCGGCATGTCGCCGCCGCGCGGGCGTCCATGTTGGATGATTCGGATCAGCAGCTTGTCGCCAGCGTCGATGATCTCGGTCGCCTCCTGGGTGAAGCCGTCGAAGGATGCGATGTACGCTCGGATCCAATCCCGTGCTTCCTGGCCGCGATACGTCCCCGCGTCGGGCATCTCGGGGGCGGCTACAAACTCAAAGTCGTCGGTGACGGCCTCGAAAGCCGCGCTGAAATCGCCGCGGGAGAACTGCTCAAAGGCGGCTCGCATGGCTTCCACGTTCTCCTGCGACATCCCCTACTCCCGCAGCCCGGCTTCCAGGGCCTCCTGCTTCGTCTGATAGAGCGTCAGCGACGTAATCTGGCCGTCCTCAATCGTGAACACCCAGGCGCTTCGAGCCTGAACCTCGATCCCGTCTCGTCCTCGAAGGTGCGCGAGGTTCTCCGCGACCACGACGCCCTCCTTGACCTCCACTGGGTCAACAAGCTCGATCCGAAGGTCGTCGAATGCCGAGAGAAACCGCACCGCGACCGCCCGGATCTCCTCGTGGCCTCGATAGACGCCTGCATCGAAAGAGCGGGCGTTGGACCAGTCCACCGTCGCGTTGGGCGCCCACTCCTCCAGCCACCCGTCGAAGTCACGGCGGCTGTACGCCTCGGTGTTTCGACGCACGATTTCCACGTTCTGCCGCGACATCGCCTACGCAGTATCTCGCGGAGGGGAGGGTCCGAAGCTGTGAGGCACGATCCCGCTCACCGCCGGGTAGCCGATCAGACACGCAGCACAATGCCCAAACGGATGAGTTGCAGGTGAGTTCGAAGCCGGAGAGTCCGCCACAAGGGCTGGGCGATGCTGGCAAGCGGCTTGTGGACCTCGATCGTCGAGCGATGTCGGCGAGGGATGGCGGCTTGGATGCCCGCGAACTTGCATCTGCTCGGATCGGGCGGCCGAGGATCGAGGACGAACTGCGCGAGCTTGAGCGCGTGGTCGACGCTGAAGGATGATGGCGACCGGCTCGGCAGTCGGGATCAGACGGTCGTTCATCCGGCCCTCATCGAGGCGCGGCAGCTGCGCCTTGTCCAGGCAGCGCCTACTCGGGTCAGCTCGAGCTGTGCGACCCGGCCACCGGCACGCGCAGCGCGAGCTCAGTGCCCAGGCGCGCGCGAGCTGCTCGCGGCCGGTGGAGGGTGGCGAGCTGAATGGGCCGGGCAAGCTCGGCACCGATTATGGCCGACAGCTCGACGTTGAGCCGAGCTGTTCGAACTCACCATGGGCCCCAATGGCGCGAGTCGCGCTTTCGACTCAGAGGCCGACCGCGAGGCCGCGTGGCGGCATCACGGCGATTCGCTGATGGAGACCGGCGCCCACCAGCCGGGGGATCCGCAATTGGGGCTATTGGCGCTACGACCTCGGCGTCGATGAGCCTCGCTACCCGGCTCGAGCGGGTGTTGCTGCTCGAGGAGCACGGTCTGCTGACCGACGAGGAGCATCGCCGGATCAGCAACCGAGGCCGCACACGCCCGCAAGCGCTGGCGCGGCCATGTCGTTACGACGCCCGGGAAGCCGCCGACCGGATCGAGCGCTCGACGCGGGCCCGCGAGGATGAGGCGATCGCGATCGCCGAGGCGCTCGAGGCAGGGTTCCGGAATTGACGCGCCGCAACAGCCGAGAATGGTCGACGACCGGGTCATGACCACCACGTACCTCGCGGGTGGACTGGCCCATGCACTAGGGGAAGCAGAAGAGCCGCGAGTCCCTGATCCGGTGGGCGTAGGACGGCTTGCGTTGGCCAAACCGCAGATTGATCTTCGTGAACAGCCGAACGCGCCGCCCGCCACACTTCTTGGGCCGGGCCTTGTTCAGCTTGAACCGCACGTGGTAGCGCTTGAACTGGCGCGGTCCACAATCCGAGAGCGGCACGCACTCATTTGCGCGAAGGACCCCGCGCCCACGGGCCTGCTTGTGCCCCCAAAGACTCCAGTGCTTCGGCTTTACGAAAAGTCCGAAGTCGCCACACGCGAGCACGATGCGACCAGGCTTCACCCTCGGCTTGGAGCAGTCCTTCGGAGCGAATGTCTTTGGCTTGGCATGGCTGCCAGCGCGGGTAGGCCCAGCACTTGCTATCCCGGCGAGCACGCTTCCAATGAGCAGGCTCACTGCCGCGAGCAAGACGAGTTGGTGTCGAGATGAACGCAAGCTCAAAACCCGAACTCGAATCGCACCTTTTGGCGAACGCCGAAGTGGTTGCGCCGGCATCGGGTCTTCCAGAGCTCTTCGCCCACCTGCCGGTCGTGACATCGCCAACCCCGGAACCGGTGATCTGGGTGACCGTGAGACCAACTCGTCCAGTAATGGCGAGCGACGTTACGGGCCTTGTGGCACCGCGTGTGGCGGGCGCGGACGTTGTACCAACCCGCGCCAAGGTGGGGCTGGTCTCCGCAATGGGCGTACGGACTGGCAGCGCTTGCCTGGCCGGGCGACGCCATCGGGGTCATCACGCTCGGGCTGGCGACGAGCGCAGCGAGCAGTGCCCACCGCATGGGTCGAATAAAGAGGATTCCCTTCATCTAGCGCCGCCGGATGACTCGAACGACATGGCGCGCCGCCCGATAGCGTCGGCCCGTCGTGAAGACGTTGACATCTGCTCGCATGCCGCGGCTCCAATGATGCTTACGGCACTCGAACGCGCTCGGGCACACGAAGTAGCTCTTTGGAAACCGGAAGGTCATCCGTGCCTTCCCCTCGCGATTGGTGCGCCACGACCTGTTGTTTGGCCTGGTCCCAACGCCGTTGCTTCCGCGGGCGTAGGTCGGTTGAACGTAAAGCTGGACCCTGCTGAATCGCGGAAATCCCTTGGCCTTCACGGTCACCCGCTCGCGCGGATGAACGTAGTGCGGGCCGAGAACATTCGCCGCAAATCCAGGCGCCGCGAACGCCAAGGCGATGACGAGAGCGATTGCGAGGCTGAGGACCCATCGAGGGCCCCGGTGCCTCGCCAACCTTTCCGAGTGAGTCAAGCTCACGCCGATCAGTCGCCATCTGGACGCGGAGTCGATTGCGATTCGATGCCATGCCCACCGTGCTTCCAGACCATGTGCCCAAACTATCGGCTGAATCGGGCTCTGGCTCAATCCTCCGATCGGCTGGACTTGCCTCATCCGATCAGATGATCCGGCATCTTGACACCCATGCGAACATGTGTTCGTGCGATGCGACTTCTGCGGCAGCCTCCGTCCCCGTTGGTCCTATCCAATCGAGGGTGGAGGTCGGACCGCCTGCGATGAGTGCCGCGAGGCGATCGAGGCGGATGATCGCGAAGCGTTGCTCAACCGCTCGCTCCTCATGCCCGTCCCTCGGACCCTGTCTGATCAGTACGCACGCAGGTTCCGCGAAGCTGCCAGGCGCCTACACGCGGAGTTTTGGGAGCGGCGGGAGGGGCAGCCGTGCCCACTCTCGCATCGCTAGCCCGGAGGCGGCCCTGCAAAACCAGGAGGGTGGGTGCGGACGCCTTGACGCGACCCGGCTGAATTTGCGAACCCAGCAAATGGCGTGAGTAGGATGCTGACAGCAGAAAGGGGGCCGCAGTGCGCTCAACACCCGGCCCCCGGCGCCGAAGGGGTTAGCTTCGACGCGACTGGCAGGCTATCTGCCTTTCACACCGCGTCAGGCGCTCTCTCGGAGAGAGGAGCAATCTGATGGCCACGGGAATACGGAAGCTGCATTCGCTCGGATGCCGCTCACGCGAGGGCGGCCGGTGCAACTGTGGCGCCGGGTACGAGGCATCGGTGTACCTAGCTCGCGAAGGCAAGAAAGTTCGCAAGACCTTTGGGCGAGAAGCGGAGGCGAAGTCCTGGCGGGCCGATGCCCTCGCTGGTGCTAACCGTGGTGCGCTGCGATCGGTCCGGCGGGACGGGCGGACGCAGTGACGCCCTAGGTGAGTTCATCGAAGGCATGAAGGCCGGCACCGTCCGGCCTAAGAACCGCGCTGCATACAAGCCGAACACGATCCGCTCATACGAGCGGGCCGTTATCAACCACATGAAGGGCTCGGACCTCGGCTATCTCAAGGTGGCGGACGTGCAGCGCCAGGACGTGCAGGCGTTCGCCGACGAGCTCCTCTCCGACGGACTCTCGGCCGGTACCGTGAGCAACACCCTGAACCCGGTTCAGGCGTTCTACCGTCGCGCCCTCGATCGGGGCCAGCTCGCGTACAACCCGGCAGAGCGGATCGACCTACCTGCACCGACGAACCGACGCCCAACGCGGATCGCGGCGCCCGGGGATGCTGCGGCCCTGATCGCCGCTCTACCCGAGAGCGATCGGGCGCTGTGGGCGACCGCGTTCTACGCCGGCCTACGCCGCGGCGAACTCATGGCGCTTCGTTGCATCGACGTGGACTTGGGACGCAGCCTGGTTTGCGTCGAGCGGTCGTGGGACCAAGAGGAGGGCGCGATCGACCCTAAGAGCACGTCGAGCCGCCGCACCGTGCCGTTGCTGGCGATCCTTCGTGATCACCTAGACGAGCACCTACTGAGGACTGAGCGCGGGGGAGAGGCGCTCGTATTCGGTCGGACCGACACGAGTCCATTCGCTCCGATGACCGTGCGCAAGCGCGCCCGGAAGGCGTGGAAGGCCGCAAAGCTCGAGCGGATCACGCTGCATGAGTGCCGGCACACGTTCGCCTCGCTGCTCATTGATGCGGGGGCGAACCCGAAAGCAATTCAGACGTTCATGGGGCACTCGAAGATCCAGACCACCTTCGATACGTACGGGCATCTGATGCCGGGTTCCCACAATGAGGTCCGCGAGCGCATGGATGCCTACCTCGCGCACGCCGACGAGGGATACGCTGCGGGAGCGTCGAAAGCAGCGACGACCTGACCTATGGCCTTCCCCGTGCCAATTGCGAGCTACCTCTCGGGCGCTACGCCGCGCCAGCTCGGCTACTGGCGCCGCCCAACGGCGTCCGCGCCAGCCCTGCTCGAGCCTGCGGCATACCGAAGTGGTCGCTACCTCTATTCATGGGCGGACGTAGTAGCCCTGCGGGCGATCGTTTACCTCCGGCAGGAGAAGTCATTGCCCAGGATCCGGCGCGCGGTCGGGACCCTCCGCGAGCTCGAGGCGACCGAGTGGGAGCACTTGTCGAAGTACCGCCTCGCCCGGACGGCCGAAACGATCATTGTCGAGACGCCGCGCGGTGAGATCCTCGACCTCGAACGAGCACCGGGGACAGTGCTCGAACGGATCTTGATGCGTGACGTACTCGGCGTGTTCGAATCGCGGGATGGTCGAGAGGTTCCGGCGCTCGAGCGCCCGCGACCATTCCTCACCGTTGACGCCAGAGTGCTCGGCGGCTATCCAGTCGTTGCCGGCTCCCGCGTCCCGTTCGACTCCGTGGCTTCGCTCGCGGATGAGGGCGCCGCCGGTGCCGAGATCATCGAGCTCTACCCCTCCGTGAACCCGCGCGGCATCCCGGACGCTCAGGACTTCGCCAGGCACGTCGCGCGAATCGCGGCGTAAGAGTCGGCACCGCATGCGCCTCCTCGTCGATGAGGGCGTGCCCGTGCAGGTCCTCGATCCGCTCCGGCGGAACCATGGCCACGAATTCGAGCACGTGGAGGAGCGTGGCTGGAAAGGCAAACTCGATGAGTTTCTATTCCGCGATGCCCACCCGCGACGGCTTCGAGGGGATCATCGCTCTCGACGTGGGGCAGCTAGCCGATCCCGATGAGTGCAAGCGTCTCAAGGATTCTGGCCTTCACCACGTCAGCTTGCGCCAGGGCAGCCGCGTGCAAGGTCGAAAGGGGGTCGCGCGCGTCGTCGCTTCCCTCGTGCTCGGCAGTGCCATGGATCCTCGAAGATCTCCAGTCGGCGCCCGGACAGCGGGTAGTCGAAGTCTCGCTCCTGACTGGTCGGCGCACGGCATGAGCTATTTGATCCTCGCCGCGAACCCAGCCGCTACCCGTATTGGCCGCGCTGATCTCGTACGCGACTGGCGAACGAACTGGCGAACAGCAGCCTCGGGACCGATCCGGAGCCGCTCGCGTTCGCGTTGATGATGGCTTGGTCAAGCCAAAAAGAGACGCCCCGCCGAAGGGCGGGCTCTCAGGGGTACAGGGAGGAGAGATATGTATTTGTTATTTGGGGGGTGTCGGCATCTCAGGCGCGAGCCGGGGCGCTGAACCGCGTTGAAGCGGTCAACGCCGTCAGGCAGGCGCCAACGCCGACCAAGAATGTTGCCGCGCTCCACTCGCCGGTAGCCAGGCCGACGCCGAATCCGCCGATGGCCGCGAAGGCCGCGAGCATGTACTCGAAGCCGGCGTAGGCCGAGAGCGGAAGGGTGCGTCGGGGGCCTGCGGTCTGGAGCGCGAGGCCGAGGAGCATCACGCCGAAGACGAATGCCACGACGCCGGCGGCTTGGCCGAAGCCGAGGACGAACGGGGCCGCCATGACAGCTGGTGCCGCCACCGTGGCGATGGCGGCGTGTGCGCCGAAGGGGATCGTCGTGCGAGAGCTGCTCATACGGTGGCCAGATTACGAACGTATGTGCGATCTGTCTGTGCGTGCAGTCACACAAGCGTTCGCTCGTCGGCGTGCCCTTGAGCCATGTACCTTCCTGCCATGGAGCGGCGCCGGATCGACACGCTGCTCGCCGAGCGAGGCCTCGCCGGCTCGCGTACGAGCGCGGCGGAGTCGGTGCGGGCGGGAAGGGTGCGGATCGGGCCTGACGGGCCGCGGGCGACCAAGCCCGGTCAACTCGTGTCGGGTGACGTGGAGCTCTTCGTGGACGGCGGGCGCCGGTACGTCTCGCGCGGGGGGCTGAAGCTCGAGCACGCTCTCGACGAGCTGGGGCTGGAGGTGACCGGGCTCTCGTGCCTGGACGTGGGCGCCTCGACCGGGGGCTTCACCGATTGCCTGCTGCGCCGCGGCGCCGAGCGGGTGATCGCGCTCGACGTGGGCTACGGACAGCTGGACTGGACGCTTCGCAACGATGTCCGCGTGGACGTGATCGAACGAGTCAACGCCCGCCATCTCAGTCCCGAAGAGCTTCCGTACCGGCCGGACCTGGCGACGATCGACGTCTCGTTCATCTCGCTGGCCAAGGTGCTGCCCGCGGTGGCGGGCTGCCTGGCGCCGGGGGGCGAGGTCCTCGCCCTGGTGAAGCCGCAGTTCGAGCTCGGGCGGGGCAGGGTCCGGGGCGGGGTGGTCCGATTGCCCGAGGAGCGCCGGGAGGCGCTGCTGGCGGCGGCCCTGGCCGCTCGCGATGCGGGCCTCGCCGTCATGAGCTTCGCGCCATCCGGGCTTCCCGGGCCCAAGGGGAACCGCGAGACGTTCATCCGGGCGGCGCCGATCGGCGACGGCATCGGGGATCTCGAGCCCGCGATCGCCGAGGTGGACGCATGAGCGCCGACGCCGTGAAGAATGGGGCGGCCGTCAAGACGGTGGTGCTGTTCACGCACATGCACCCTGAGCAGACGGGGCCCGCGGTGCAGGAGACCCTGGAGGTCGCCGCCGGGCACGACACGACTGTGATCGCCACCATCGAAGAGCGGGCCAAGCACGGTGACTCGGCCGCGGGGTGCGAGGAGGCGGCCGAGCTTCCCCGAAAGCCCGACCTGTGCGTGGTCCTGGGAGGCGACGGCACGATCCTCCATGCGCTTCGCACCTACGCCGGCAAGGGCGTGCCGGTCTTCGCGGTCAACTTCGGCACGGTGGGGTTTCTCGCCGCCGTGGAGCGCGACGAGCTCGGCCCCGGCCTCGAGCGGGCGCTCGCCGGCGAGTTCGAGATCCTCACCCTGCCCGGGCTGCAGGTGGAGCTCGACACCCCGCGCCCCGTGGCCCTGAACGACGTCTCCTTCATCCGCCGGCCGCATGGCCGCGTCGCCGAGCTGGCCTACCGCCTCGGCGGCGAGGAGGTCGGCCACGTGCGTTGCGACGGGCTCGTCGCGGCGACACCCGCGGGGTCGACCGGCTACAACCTCGCGAACCAGGGGCCGATCCTCGCCTGGGGGGTCGAGGGGTACGTGGTGAGCTTCATCGCCCCGCATACCCTCACAGCGCGCCCGCTGGTGGTCGCCCCGGACGACGTCCTCTGCGTCGTCAACGAGGCGGGGCGAGATCCGGTGGACGTCATGCTCGACGGCGAGCCCGTCGGCGAGCTGGCCAGCGGGGGGGAGATGGACGTCTCCTTTCACGAGGGGATCGGCGCCCTGGCGCAGCTGCCCGGGTCGAGCTTCTACCGGCGCATCCGCGAGAAGTTCGGGCGCCTGGCCCACTAGATAACCTCGCAGCCGGATGGCTCGGAAGTGGTGGACCCTGCTCGCGGTGTGCGTGGCGACGTTCATGTTGCTGCTCGACATCACCGTCGTCAACGTCGCCCTCCCGGACATCCAGGCGAGCCTGGGAGCCAGCCTCTCGAGCCTGCAGTGGGTCGTCGACGCCTACTCGCTCACGCTTGCGGCATTCCTGCTCACGGCCGGGTCGCTCGCCGACCGCATCGGCCGGCGCCGGGTGTTTACCTTCGGATTCGCGATCTTCACGATCGCCTCGTTCCTCTGTGGAATCTCGCCCGACGCGACCCTGCTCAACCTCGCCCGTGGCCTGCAGGGTGTCGGTGGCGCGGCGATGTTCGCCACGTCGCTCGCCCTGATCGCCCAGGAGTTTCAGGGCAAGGAGCGCGGGACGGCGATCGGCGCCTGGGGGGCGACGATCGGGGGGGCCGTCGCGGTCGGGCCACTGGTCGGCGGGGCGCTCACCGAGGGCCTGGGCTGGGAGTGGATCTTCTTCGTCAACGTCCCGATCGGCGCCGCTGCGATCGTGCTGACCACGACCAAGCTGGCGAATCTCAAGGCGCCCGACCCGTCGCCGATCGACTGGGCCGGGCTGGTGACCTTCTCGCTGGGGCTGTTCGCATTGATCTTCGGCCTGATCCGCGGCAACGCCGAGGGGTGGGGGAGCCTGCAGATCCTCGGCTCGCTGATCGCGGCGGGCGTGCTGCTGGTCGGGTTCGTCGGGATCCAGCTTCGCGGCCGCAACGCGATGCTCGACCTGTCGCTCTTCCGAAAGCCGGCGTTCGCCGGGGTTTCGATCGTGGCGCTCACGCTGTCGGCGTCGATGTTCTCGCTGTTCCTCTACATCACCCTCTACATCCAGGACGTGCTTGGGTACTCGCCGCTCAAGGCGGGCGTCATCTTCCTGCCACTGACCGTGCTGTCGTTCTTCGTGGCCCCGATCTCGGGCAAGCTCTCATCGCGGATCCCGATCAGGGCCCTGCTGGGGGTCGGCCTGACGCTGGTCGGAGTGGCCCTGCTTCTCATGCACGGGGTAAAGCTGGGCGACGACTGGACGACGCTGCTGGCGGGCTTCCTGTTGGCCGGCGCCGGGGTGGGGATGGTCAACCCGGGGATCGCACAGACCGCGATCGGCGTGGTGCCGCCGCAGCAGGCGGGCATGGGCTCGGGGATCAACAACACGTTTCGCCAGGTGGGCATCGCCACCGGGGTGGCGGCGCTGGGCGCGATCTTCCAGTCGCAGGTGTCCTCGAGGCTGGCCGAGCTCGCGCCGAAGGCGCCGCCCAGCTTCGCGGACGCGGTCTCGTCAGGGGGGATCCATGCCGCCGTCCAGGCGGCGCCGCCCGGCACGCATGCCCAGCTGACCACGGCCGCCAACCAGGCGTTCATCAGCGGCTTCAACGAGATCCTGCTCGTGGGCGCCGTGGTGGCGCTGGTGGGCGCGGTCGCCGGGTTTGCGCTCGTGCGCAGCAGCGACTTCGTCGGCGCGCCGGAGGGTGAGGCGGCGGCGGAGCCCGCTGCGGCCTGACGCCGCCGGCCTCCTGGTTGTCGGCCCCCGAACAACGGCGGCCATAAGGGCAACGCAAACCGCCGTCCCGCCTGGGTCAAGGTCGTCCGCTCCCGGAAAGCGGGACTGGATGGACTCGACCTGGAGGAGACGCAGCAGCAGCGATCCGGGCCGTGGCCTCCCGCGGGCGGGTCCGTCCAATCCCGCTGCTAGACAGCAGCGGGATGCTCCACGAGCTGCGGATCGAGAACCTCCTCCTGATCGAGCGCGCCGAGCTGCGGTTCGCCGGCGGGCTGAATGCGATCACCGGCGAGACCGGCGCTGGAAAGACGGTGCTCGCGCACTCGCTCGACCTGCTGATGGGCGGCAAGGCGCGTCCTCAGATCGTTCGGCCGGGTGCGGACGAGGCCTACGTCGAGGGCGTGTTCGCGCTTCCGGCCGACCTGTTCGCCGACGAGGAGCTGCGCGAGCTCGCCGAGCGCCTGCCCGAGGACGCCGACGAGATCGTGCTCGGCAGGCGGATCGGAGCCTCCGGGCGCACGAGCGCCTTCGTGCAGGGGCGAAGCGCCTCGGCGGGCGACCTCCGCGCGCTGGGTTCGCGGCTTCTCGCCTTCTACGGCCAGCACGAGCATCGGCGGCTGGTCCTCTCCTCCGCGCAGCTGGAGATCCTCGACGGCTTCGCCGGCGCCGAGCACCTGGAGCGCCGGGCGAGGTATCGCGGCGCGCATGCCGAGGTGGGGGCGGTATCGCGCGAGCTGGCCGCGGTGCGCGAGCGGGAGGGAGCGCGGGAGCGCGATCTCGACCTGCTGCGATTCGAGCTCGCGGAGATCGACGCGGCGGCTCCCAACGCCGATGAGGAGGACGAGCTGACGGCGGAGCGCGATCGCCTCCGACACGCGGAGAGGCTTCGTACGGCCGCCGCCGCCGCACTGACGGCGATCGCGGGCGCGGACGACGACGGGGGAGCACGAGGGGCCATGGGCGGAGCGGAGTCGGAGCTCGCCGCGGTGGATGGGATCGATCCGGCGCTGGACACCGTGGCCGAGCAGGTGCGGGCGGTCACGGTTGAGCTCGACGATGCCGCCAGCGAGCTTCACTCGTACCTCGACGGGGTCGAGGCGGAGCCCGGACGCCTCGAGCAGCTCGAGGAGCGCCTGGCCGAGCTCGACCGCCTGAAGAGAAAGCACGGCGGCTCGATCGGGGCGGTCCTGGCCCACGCCGAGCGTTGCCGGACCGAGATCGAGCGCCTCCAGAACACCGAGGCGCTGGCGGCCGAGCTCGACCGCCGGCTCGCCGCACTCGTGGAGCGGCGCGCGGAGATCGCCGGCCAGCTCGCCCAGACCAGGGCGGGCGCGGCGCGAGAGCTCGAACAAAGGGTTGCCGCCGAGCTGGGCGAGCTCGCGATGGAGGGCGCGTCGGTGGAGGTCAGGCTGGAGCCGCATCGCGACCGGTTCGGACCCAACGGCTCGGAGACGGTCGAGTTCCAGGTCGCCACAAATCCGGGGATCCCGGCGTCGCCGCTGCGCGAAGCGGCCTCCGGCGGAGAGCTGTCGCGCATCATGCTCGCGCTCACCGGCCTGGGCGCCGCCGGCGGGGCCGGAACGGTGGTCTTCGACGAGATCGACGCCGGCATCGGCGGCAACACGGCTCGGGCCGTGGGCGAGAAGCTCCGCGAGCTCGGGGCCGACCGCCAGCTCATCTGCATCACCCACCTGCCCCAGGTGGCGTCGCTCGCGGACACGCATTTTCGCCTCCTCAAGGAGTCGGGCGGCGGGAGCGCACTGGCCACCGTGGAGCGGGTCCACGGCGACGAGCTCGTCGCCGAGATCGTGCGCATGATGGGCGGCGAGCGCGACGACGAGATCGCGAGCCGCCACGCACGCGAGCTGCTCGCTGCCTGAGCGGACCGCGCCCAGCCGTTTTTGCCCGTCGGGCACGGGTAGCCGAGATGCGAGCGATCCAAGGAGGCAGAACTTGTTGGAACAGCAGGGCGAGCGTCAGGATGAGGTTGGCGGCGACGAGGACGTCGTGGCGCGCCAGGAGACCGCGGCCGCGGCGGAGGCCGGCTCGATCGGCGGACGCGGTGACGACTCCGTCGACGAGGCCGAGCGCCCCGTCTCCGAGGGTGGAGGCGGTGAGGCCGAGGGCTTCGAGCTGAGCGAGCAGGAGCTCGTCGACGAGGCGGAGCTTTCACGGCGGCACCACCCACTGACCGAGGCGGGGGAGCCCGAGGCGAACGACCCGGGGGCGGAATTCGGCGAGTCCGACCGGCTCGGTTCCACCGGGCGCGAGGAGGAGCCGCCCGCCGAGGGCCAGGAGCGGTGAGCGCCACTGCCGGGAAGCTCGACCTGGAAGCGCCCCCGCTTCGCGAGCTCCTCCTGCGAGGGCGCCGCGAGGGATGCGTGGAGCTGTCCGAGTTGAGCGAGGCGGTGGGCGAGCTCGAGCTCACGGAGGATGTTGCCCAGGGCCTGCACGAGGAGCTCGAGTCGCGGGGCATCGACCTGCGTGACGACTGCGGGCGTGACGAGGCGGAGGAGACGCGGTTCCGGCCCGGCGAGCTCGCCGGGACGACCACGGACGCGCTGCAGCTCTTCCTCAACGAGGCGAGCCGCCATCCCCTGCTGACCAAGGAGGAGGAGATCGAGCTGGCGCAGGCGATCGAGCGCGGCGACCTGCGAGCCAAGGAGCGGCTGATCAACTCCAACCTGCGCCTGGTCGTCGCCAACGCGAAGAAGTACCAGGGCCAGGGCCTCTCCCTGTTGGACCTGATCCAGGAGGGGATCCTGGGGCTCATCCGGGCCGCCGAGAAGTTCGACTGGCGGCGGGGGTACAAGTTCTCGACCTATGCGACGTTCTGGATCCGCCAGGCGATCCAGCGCGCCCTGGAGCAGAAGGCGCGGACCATCCGCGTCCCCACCGAGCTCGCGCAGCGGGAGCGGAAGGTGGCCCGCGTCGAGCGCGAGCTCGCGACCGCGCTCGGGCGCGAGCCGACCGACTCGGAGATCGCCGAGCGGGCCGAGATCGAGGTCGCCGAGCTCGAGCGCGTCCGCAATGCCAGCCGGGTCGTGACGAGCCTCGATCGTCCCGTGGGCGCGGAGAGCGATACGCAGCTCGGAGCGCTCCTGCCGAGCGACCGGCCGGCGCCCGAAGAGGAGGTTGACGTCGCCCTCGGCGGGCGGACGCTGCGGCGCGCCGTCTCCAGGCTGCCGGACACCGAGCGCGACGTCGTGCGCCTGCGGTACGGCATCAACGGCGACGAGCCCATCACGATCCGCGAGACCGGCCGGCAGCTCGGGATCCCGCGGCGCCAGGTGGAGCGCCTTGAGGAGCGGGCGCTTCGCCGCCTGGCGAGCGAGCGGGAGATCGAAGCGCTCCGCGACGCCGCATAGCGCCGCCTCGGCACGGATAATCAGGAACGATGGCGACGTCGGCGCGCAGCCGTACCCGCAGCCTGTTCCGGGGGCGACGCGTCCGGCACCCTCAGCCGGAGGCCACGATTCAGGGGCGCGCACGGCTCGGGCGTCGCACCAAGACCCTGGTCAAGCACCTCGCCCGGACGGATGTGGCCATCATCGACCACGCGGACCTCGACCGGATCGCGGCCGAGGATCTCGCGGCGACCGGCGTGCCGGCGGTCGTCAATGTCGCGCGCTTCTCCACCGGCCGCTATCCGAACACCGGCCCGCTGATCCTCGCGCAGGCGGGCGTGCGGCTGATCGAGGCGCCCGCCGCGCCGCTGTTCGAGGAGCTTCGCGACGGGGATCCGATCGCCATAAGGGGCGGCGACGTGCAGCGGAACGGGACGGTGCTCGCCTCGGGTCGGGTCCTGTCCAGCGCCGAGCTCGCCGAGCGGCTGGCGCGGCAGCGCCGGCGCATCGACGCCGCTCTGGCCGACTTCACCGAGAACACGATGGCCCATCTGCGGGAGGAGGGGGAGCTGCTCGCCGGGGACGTGGCCCTGCCGCGCACTCGGACCAGGTTCCGGGATCGCCACGTGTTGATCGTCGTCCGAGGCAGCACCTACCGCAAGGACCTGCGCGCGCTGGGCCCCTACATCCGCGGCGTTCGCCCGCTGCTCGTCGGCGTCGATGGCGGCGCGGACGCGGTGCTCGAGGCGGGCTGGAAGCCGGATGTGGTGCTCGGCGACATGGACTCCGCCAGCGACGATGTGCTGCGCTCGGGGGCGGAGCTGATCGTCCACGCTTACCCCGACGGCCGGGCGCCCGGCGCCGGGCGCGTCGAGCGCCTGGGACTCGACCACACCGTCGTGAAGTCCGTCGGCACCAGTCAGGACGTGGCCATGCTCCTGGCCCACGAGAAGGGAGCGGGGCTCATCGTCAGCGTCGGCGCCCACTTCAACCTCGTCGAGTTCCTGGAGCGGAGCCGGGCGGGGATGTCCTCGACCTTCCTCACGAGGCTGCGCGTCGGCGAGTTCCTCGTGGACGCCAAGGGCGTGAGCCGGCTCTACAACCCCGGGGTCACGGGGCGGCAGCTCGCACTGTTCTTGATCGCGTCGCTCGTGCTGCTGACGATCGTCATCGTCAACACGCCGGCCCTGAGCGACCTCCTCGACCTGATCTGGCTCAAGCTCAAGATCAGCCTCGGCATCTGATGCCGCACGCCGCCGCCCCCCGCGGCCGGCCCCAGCTCCTATCCTCGGCGGGCGGATCATGGGGTATTCGGGCCGTTACCACGTCGCATCGCTCGCCGCCGTCTTCCTGGCCCTCGCGGTCGGGATCCTGATCGGCGTCGGCCTCGGGCACAACGTCGTCTCGGGGACGACGAAGAACCTGGAGCAGAGCCTGAAGAGCGACCTGTCGGCAGCGCGCGGGCGCTCCGCGGACCTTCAGGGTGAGCTCAACAGGCACACCGACTTCGAGCAGGAGGCGTTTCCCGCGCTGACCGGCAAGGTGCTGGAGGGCGACCGCGTGGCGGTGGTGGCGCTCGGCTCCCTGCCCGACGACATCAAGGGCGACGTGGATGCCGTCCTCGGGCCCGACAGCCGGACGGGAGCCACGCTCGGGGAGGTGGCGGTGGTGCGCGAGCCCCCGGATCTGCGGGCGGTCGCCGCGGCGGCTCCCAAGGGAAGCCAGGGCATGCGCGTTCAGCGGGACCGCGCCGCGTTGACGGCCGTGGCCCGACGCATGGGACGCGGGCTCGTCCTGGGCGGCCCAACCTTCAAGCGATTTCGCGGCCCACTGCTCGCTCAGACAAGCGGACAGCCCGGCCGCATCGACGCGGTCATCGTCGTCCGCGACCGTCCCCAGAACCTCGAGCCGCATCAGGCAATCGAGACGGACGCGCTGGAGTCGGGCCTGCTCGACGGGCTCGAGAGCATCGCCAACACCCCGGTTGTCGGGGTCGAGCGATCCGACTCGGACAGCTCTTCGGTCGGCTTCTTCAACAGCTCCGGGACGAGCGCCACGGTGGACAGCGTGGATCTGATCTCCGGCAGAGTGGCGCTCGTGTACACGCTCGCAGGGAGTGAGGGGAGCTATGGGGTCAAGGCGACCGCGGACAGGCTGCTGCCCGGCCTGCGGCACCCGCGGCCGCCGGTATCGGTCACGCCCCGGTGAGGCTGGCGGGACTCGTCCTGTCGTTGGCGGTGGCCGCGGCAGCCGCCGGGCCCTGGCTTGCGGACATGCGCCGAGCGGGCCTGGCGCGCGATAACTATCGCGGCCGCCGGGTCGCGTTCCCGGCCGGCGCCGTGCTGGTGGCATGCTCGCTCGTCGCGCTCGCGCCACTGGCGATCCTGGACGACCGCGCCGACCTCGATCTGCTGGATCCCGAGCTGCGGCGCTGGGCGGTGTACGTGTTGGGCGTGGCGCTCCTGGGGCTGATCGACGATGCCCTCGGCCGCGGGACCGACGCCACGGCGCCGCGCGGCTGGCGGGGCCACGCCCGGGCGATCGCCGCCGGGCGCTTCTCGACCGGCGCGATCAAGGCGGTGGGCGCGCTGGCCCTGGCCGCATACGCCACGTCCGGTCTGGGTGACCGGAACTTCGTCTACGTCGCCGATCTGGCCCTGCTGCTGTTGACCACCAACCTCTTCAACCTGCTCGACCTCCGACCGGGGAGAGTGGAGAAGGTCTTCGTGGCCCTCCTCGCGCTGCTCTGCGCAGGCGCCTGGACCGTCGCCCCGCTCGAGCTGCTGGGCATCTTCATCGGGCCGGTGCTGGTGTGCGCGGCGTTTACCCTCCGCGAGCGCGCGATGCTCGGCGACACGGGCGCCAACCTCGTCGGCGCGCTGGCCGGCGTCTCGTTGCTGGTGACGCTGGGACAGACTGGCCGCTACGTCGCCCTCGGAGTGGTGGTGGCGCTCAATCTCTACGGCGAGCTCCGATCGATCTCCCGGACCATCGAGGGCGTTCCGCTGCTTCGCTCTCTAGACTCGCTCGGCAGAGTTGATTAGGTGTCGAGGGCGACAGGCAAGAGGATGAAGCCAGGCGAGACCAGGTTCATCTTCGTCACCGGTGGCGTCGTCTCGTCGCTCGGCAAGGGGATCGCCGCCAGCTCCATCGGGCGGCTCCTCGTCAGCCGGGGCTTCCGGGTTCAGCTGCAGAAGTTCGATCCCTACATCAATGTCGACCCGGGCACCATGAGCCCGTTCCAGCACGGCGAGGTCTTCGTGACCGAGGACGGCGCCGAGACCGACCTCGACCTGGGCCACTACGAGCGCTTCACCGACGAGAACACCTCCCGGGCCTCGAACGTCACGGCGGGCGCGGTCTACAACTCGGTGATCAAGCGCGAGCGCCGCGGCGACTACCTCGGCGCCACGGTCCAGGTGATCCCGCACGTCACCGACGAGATCAAGCAGCGGATCATGATCCTGGCCGAGTCGCAGGCGGTCGATTTCGTGATCACCGAGATCGGCGGCACCGTCGGCGACATCGAGTCGTTGCCCTTCCTGGAGGCGATTCGCCAGCTCTACACGGACCTGGGCCCGCGGCGGTGCATGTTCGTCCACCTGACGCTCGTGCCGTACGTGGGTCACGCGGGAGAGCTCAAGACCAAGCCGACGCAGCATTCGGTCAACGAGCTCCGCCGGATCGGCGTTCAACCCCACGCTCTCGTCTGTCGCTCGGAGCGGGGCCTCGACCGCGACATCCGTCGCAAGATCGCACTGTTCGGCAGCGTGCCCGAGGAGGCCGTGATCTCGGCCCGCGACGTCGACAACATCTACAAGGTGCCGCTCGTCCTCCGGGCCGAGGGCATGGACGACCTGGTGCTCGACCACTTCGCGATGGACGCTCCTGCCCCCGACCTCTCCGAGTGGGAGAAGCTCGTGCGCCGGGCGGACGAGTGCGAGCGAACGGTGCGAATCGCGCTCGTCGGCAAGTACGTGCAGCTAGCCGACGCATACAAGTCGGTGGTCGAGGCGCTCGACCACGGCGGCTACCACCACGGGGTCAACGTCGACGTCGAGCTCATGAACTCCGAGGACCTCGACGTGGCCAAGCTCGAGGCCGTCGACGGCATCTTCATCCCCGGTGGATTCGGCGAGCGGGGCATCGAGGGCAAGATCGAGGCCGCGCGCGTGGCGCGGGAGAACGACATCCCGTACCTGGGCGTCTGCCTGGGGATGCAGATCGCCGTCGTGGAGTTCGCCCGTCACGTCGCGGGGATGGACGGGGCCAACTCGTCCGAGTTCGACCCCGAGACCCCCTATCCCGTGATCGACCTGCTGCCCGAGCAGAAGGAGGTCACCGACATGGGCGGCACGATGCGGCTTGGGGCGGACCCGATCAAGCTTCACGAGACGACTTCGGCGCGCGAGACCTACGGCGAGGCGGTGATCTATCAGCGCCACCGCCACCGCTACGAGGTCAACAACATGCTGCGCCGCCGCCTCGAGGACGAGGGCCTGGTGGCAAGCGGCACCTCACCCGACGAGCGGCTGGTCGAGGTGGTCGAGCTGCCGAGCCACCCGTTCTTCGTAGCCTCGCAGTTCCACCCCGAGTTCAAGTCGCGGCCCACCCGTCCGGAGCCGCTCTTCCGCGAGTTCGTGGGTGCTGCTGCGCGGCGCGCCGCGGAGCGCCGGCCGGTCGAGTCCGCCGAGCCGGCCGAGCCCGCGCACGACATCCAGGTTCGCCGCGGCGCCTGACCGGCTTCTAGGGTGAGCCGGCGGCTGCGCCGTTGGATTTCATCGGCGCATCCCTCATCGAGCTGCCGTGGCCCATCGCCGCGCCGCTCATGGATTCGTCGTGGCCCATCGACGCGCCGCCCATCGAGTCGTCGTCCATGCCCATGGCGTCCATCGCCCGCATCGCCTGTGGGGAGTCCGGGAGGGTGAGGCCCGGGACGTCGGCCGGCGTGATCGCGACCGCCAGCCCCAGCACGAGCAGGAGGAGCGCGATGCCGCGGTTCGCAATCGCGCGCCAGGGCAGCAGCTTCTCGGCGGCGATGAGGACGGCGATGAACGCCATCCAGCCAAGGCTCATGACGCCGAGAGCGAACAGGGCCGCCATCAGCGCCCAGCAACAGCCGACGCACCAGCCGCCGTGGATCAGCCCTACCCGCAAGGCACCGACGCGACCGGGGCGCCAGTGCTGCATCAGGAACATGAACGGGGTACGGCAGTGCCTCAGGCATACGTCCTTCAGTGGCGTGAGCTGGTAGACCGCGGCCATGACGATGACGCCGCCGGCGAGATACGGGCCGGCGTTGTTCCACGAGAACGCATCACCCGTGACCGTGCTTCCAAGCTGGAAGATCCCGTAGCCCACGAGTCCGGCGAGCGCCCACGTGACGAGGTAGCCGGCGACGAACAGCGTGGTCGCTCCCACCGGCGCCGGCTGTCCTCGAGCCTGCCGCCCCTCCTGGATCCTCACGTGCATCACGACCATCGGTGCGATGGACGGAAACATCATCGCGGCCATCATCACGACCCAGACGCCCAGGAAGAAACCCAGCGCCCCCGGATCGGTGCCTGGCCCGGCATCCATTCCGCTCATCTGGTCGTCCGTCACCGCCCAGGCGAGGGCGGCCAGCGCGAGCAACAGCCCGATGAGCCCGAGCTGGATCAGCCCTGGCAGCGGGGGCGCTCTCCGAATCGACGCCGATTCCATGCGGTGCGTTGCGAGCCTTTAGGCTCGTCCCGCTGGAGCCTCCTCGGGCTGCTCGCTCGAGAACTCGAACTCGGCCGCCTCGGCGTAGTTGGGATCGAAACCGAGACCGAACCGATCGGACCTGCCTGATCCGCTGCCGATCTTGTACTCGGGGGCGAAGCCGAACATCGCGCCCTTCACCGTCGTCGGGCTTCCGTCGGGGCCCGTACGGGGCTCGAACGTCGCCTCGCTCGAGCTTCCGATCGATGCCGAAGGCGTGTCCCCGTCCGAGTAGCTGACCGAATCACGCTCCGTGCCGAGGAATTCGCCGAAGAGTGGGGCCATGTCGGCGAACGGGCCGCCGACTTCCCCCTTGAAGATGCGCTCGAGCGCGCTCGCCTGCTCGTCCGAGGCACCCTCGTCGATCACGAGCCCGACCTTCCAGTTCCCCGCGGTCAGGTTCGACGGAAAGAGATTGTAGAGCGCCACGTTGACGCCCGAGACATCGGTGTCGTCGAGGCTGCCCTCCTTGACGCTGAACACCAGAAAGCCTCTGCACTGCCCGTCCTCGCTGGTCGGAGGGCCGTCGACCGGGCAGGGACAAATCAAGTTGCACGAGCAAGTCGCCAGGTAGGAGCCCGAAATCCGAAAAGCCATACTCGCTCCTTTCCGCGTCCGCGGGCCCTTCGGCTACGGGCGCCATGTGTCCTCGTGAAGCAAACCCTAGCCCGCCCCGCTGACCCGGTCAAGGGTTCGTTCCCTGGCACGCTTTCCGGCCAGCAGCCCGAGGTTCGAGACGTCCAGCGCAGCGCCGATCGTCGACCGAGAAGGTCGGCTACAGCTCGTCTGGTCCGGACCAGTCGAAGGGGAAGTGCGTGCTGGTTCGGCCGGGCCAGCTCCACTTGAATCCGAAGGCCTCCACCTCGTCCTCATCCGCGGTGGCCCGGGTCGCGACCTGCCCCGGGCCGACCTCCGCGCCGGGGGCGTTGTGGACCTCGACGCGAGCTCCCTCGGGGCTCGTGGGCCCGCTCAAGGCCGTCGCGCTGCCTCTGGCCTTCCCCGGGACCTCCACGCGCCAGCTGCCCAGATCGCCGGCGATCTCAAACTCGATCGGCGCGTACTCGATCCCCCGTATCTCGTCGATCAGGTCGGCGAAGCCGGCCGGCCAACCACCAGCCTGTCCCCCGAAGATCGTCTGGAGCGCCTCGCGCTGGCGCTCGTCGGCACGCTCGTCGATGAAGAACCCCATCGCCGGCTTGGCCTCCCCCGCCCAGATGTTTCCCGCGAAGGACCCGACCGCAACGACATTCAGGGCGTCGAGCCCAACATCGCCGTATTTCCCCTCACGCACGTGCCAGGCGAGGATCGGCATACGTCGAACCAATCGCCCGTCAGTCGCCAGTCAGGGACTTCGGCCATCGCTGCCCCCTCTCGATTGGAGTCGGCGCCGATGCTCTCACGCTCCGCGAGCGGAATCGAGACGGGCGAAGCGCATAGCCTGTCGACGTGGCTGACGGCCGGATGCTCGAACGTTTCGCGAGGCTGTGCGAGTTGGCGAGCCCGACGGGCTCGGAGCGGGCAATCGCCGATGCCGTACTCGGCGAGCTCCGGGAGCTCGGGGTCGCAGCCGAGGAGGACGACGCCGCGCACGCCGCACAGGCCGGAGCCGGCAACGTGATCGCCCGCCTGTCCGGCGAGCGCGACGCCTGGGTGCTGTTCGCAGCCCACCTGGACACCGTTCCTCACGACGGGCCGATCGAGGTGGTCTCCGACCAGGGAGTGTTTCGGTCGCGCGGCGAGACGATTCTGGGCGCCGACAACAAGGCCGCGGTCGCCGTCCTGATCGAGCTCGCCGCACGCCACGCCGCCGCGAGGCCGCCGATCGGCCTGGAGCTCGTGTTCACCGTCGCCGAGGAGGACGGATTGAGGGGGGCGAAGGAGCTCGACCTGGGGAGCATCCGCTCGCCGTTTGGGTTCGTCCTCGATCACGCCAGCCCGATCGGCGATGTGATCACTGCGGCGCCCACCTACGAGCGCCTGACCGCCGAGTTCGAGGGCACCGAGGCGCACGCCGGAATCCGCCCCGAGGACGGGCGCAACGCGATCCGCGCCGCCTCCGTGGCCATCGCCCGAATGGAGCTCGGGCGCCTCGACGACGAGACCACCGCAAACGTCGGCGTGATCGATGGCGGCACCGCCCCGAACGTGGTGGCCGGGCACTGCCGCGTCGAGGGGGAGGCGCGAAGCCTGGACGACGAGCGGGCGAGCAGGGCGATCGGTGCGATGGTGGACGCCTGCACGTGGGCGGCGAGCGAGCACGGCTGCGACGTCGACGTCGAGGTGACGGAGATGTTTCGCGCCTACCGGCTGCCCGCCAGGGCGCAGTCGCTTGCGATCGCCCGGACCGCGCTGGAGCGGCGCGGCGTGGAGCCGCGGGACGTGGCCACCGGCGGCGGCAGCGACGCCAACGCCCTCAACGCTGCCGGCTTCGAGGCGGTTCTGCTGGCCAACGGCACCGAGGCCAACCATACGCCGGACGAGAGCGTGTCGGGGGAGCGAATCGTCCAGATGCTCGGGGTCTGCGAGGCAATCGTCGAGGAGGCCGCCGCGCGATGTTGAAGCTGCGCCGCGGCTTCGTCGTGGGCACCGATCCGCTCACGGTGGCGGTCGGCGACGATCGTCGGCCGGCCTGGGCCGACACCGGGCTCGTGGGCGAGATGGCCGACGGTGACGAGGTGGTCGTCAACACAGAGGCCGCCGACCTCGGCCTCGGCTCGGGCGGCTTCGACGTCGTGCACGTCAACCTCACCCGGGGCCTCGAGGGCGCCGGCCCGGCCGGCGGGGGCCACGTGATGAAGCTCAACTACACGTCGTTGCAGCATTCGATTGATCCGGTCGAGGGCCTCGGGGCGGACGAGCGGCGGGTCGAGGAGCCCGGGGTGAGCTCGCCGGCAACCCCGTCGCCGCCCGTGCTCGTGCTGCCGCTGCATGGGCACCTGGCACCGAGCGCCTGGGCCGCGGCCCAGGTGCGCCCGGGCCTGCGAGTCGGTTACATTCAGACGGCGGGCGGGGCGCTCCCGGGCTCGCTCTCCCGCGACGTGGCCCGGCTTCGCGATGAGGGCCTTCTGTGCGGGCACCTGACGGCAGGCGCCGCATTCGGCGGCGAGCATGAGGGGATCACCACGCTGGGCGGCCTCGACGCGGCGGCGGGGCGACTCGGCTGGGACGCTGTCCTGTGCGGGCCGGGTCCCGGGATCCTCGGCTCGGCGACGCTCTACGGCCACGGGGGGATGGCGGCGCTCGAGAGCGCCCACGCCGCGCTGGCGCTCGGTCTTCCGGCTCTGCTCTCCCCGCGCCTCTCCTCCTCGGATCCGCGGCCTCGCCACCGGGGGCTCAGCCATCACACCGAGGGCGTGCTGCGGCTCGTGCTCGGCTCGGTGCGCGTCCCGGTGCCCGAGATCGAGCTGGCGGGCTGGCCCACCGGGGGGGAGGCCGGCGCCGCCGACATGCCCAGCGTTCTCGATGCGCTGCACCGAGTTTGCGACGACCGCCACGACGTCGAGGTCGAGCCGGTCGACCTGGACGCCTACGAGACGAGCGCCCTGCCGGCACAGACGATGGGGCGTACCCTGGCCGAGGACCCGCTGTTCTTCGCGGCGCCGCTGGCCGCGGGGCGGGTTCTGGCGAGGACGGCGGGCGATGCGGGCGTGAGGTCCAGGGCATAGGAGGCGAGCGTGGAGCGGATCGATTCGAAGACGGTGTACGAGGGCAAGATCGCCACGGTTCGCGTGGACGAGTTCCGGCATCCCGACGGGTCCACGGCGACGCGCGAGGTCATGGGCCATCCCGGCGCGGTGGCGATGATCGCGTACGACGACCTCCACGTCTACCTCGTGCGTCAGCCGCGTGAGGCCGTGGGGGACGAGTCGCTGCTGGAGCTCCCGGCGGGCAAGCTGGACGTGCCGGGTGAGTCGCCGCTCGACTGCGCCAAGCGCGAGCTCGCCGAGGAGGTGGGCAAGGGGGCATCGGAGTGGCGCGAGCTGAAGCGGTTGTACACGAGCCCCGGGTTCACCGACGAGGAGGTGATCGTGTACCTCGCGACCGACCTCCACGATGCCGGCGCGGAGTCGGACGAGGAGGAGCGGCTGGAGATCGTCGCCTGGCCGCTCGCCGAGCTGGACCGGGCGATCGACGAATGCCAGGACTCGAAGTCGTTGGTCGGGATGCTGCTGTTCCGGGAGCTTCGCCGGGCCTGAGCGCTGCCATTCCGGTTGCACCGGCAGGGGCGGGCCGTGCCGGAGGCGAAACTGGAATCCATGAACGGCACATGCTGCTACCGGCGCCATACGCCGCCGGCGTGCACAAACCAATCAACGACACATGCTGCTGCCGGCGCCCTTACGGCCCCGGCTTGACCCATATGGCGGTCGCGGTCAAGCACGGGGACGACCGGCACGAGGGCGTCGAGGCGCGCTTCGAGGCGCTCGTGCTGGACTTTCTCGCCTATCTGGAGTTCGAGCGCGGGCTCTCGCGAAACACCCTCGGCGCCTACCGGACCGACCTGCTCCAGTACGGCGCCTTCCTCGCCAGGCGGCGCCGCAGCGCGACCGAGGCCGACCGCGGTGACGTGGCCGACTTCCTGGCCGACCTGGCGACCGGCAACGGCCAGCCCGCCTGCTCCCCGGCGACGGTCAACCGCAAGACCGCCTGCCTTCGCTCCTTCTATCGCCACCTGCGCCGCGAGGAGCTGATCGCCGAGGACCCGACCGCGACGCTGCGCCCTCCGGCCAAGAGCCGCAAGCTGCCGCGGGTGCTCACGTACGGCGAGGTGAAGACGCTGCTAGAGAGCGTGACCGGCAGCAAGCCGATCGCGCTGCGCGACCGGGCGCTGCTGGAGATCATGTACGGCTGCGGGCTGAGGGCGTCGGAGGCGGTCGGCCTGGACGTGAACGACGTCGACCTGCGGCGATCGTTCGTGCGCCCTCACGGCAAGGGGAACAAGGAGCGGATCGTGCCGCTGGGCCGCGAGGCGGCATCAGCCGTCACCCGCTATCTGCGGTCCGGCCGGCCTGAGCTCGTGGGCCTGCGTCCGGTATCGCGCCTGTTCGTCAACTTCCGGGGCGGACCGCTGACCAGACAGGGGCTGTACAAGGTGATCCAGCGCCACGCCGCCGACGTGGGCCTGGCGGGACGCATGAGCCCGCACACGCTGCGCCACTCCTTCGCGACCCACCTGCTCTCGGGCGGCTGCGACCTGCGTTCGGTGCAGGAGATGCTGGGCCACGCCGACGTCTCGACCACGCAGCTCTACACGCACCTCTCCGGCGAACGGATCAAGGAGGTCTACTTCGAGGCGCATCCGCGCGCGACCGCCTCGTAGCGCGGACGCGTCCGGCCCTGTGAGAATCCGGGCATGCCGGAGCTGCCCGAGGTCGAGACGATCCGCCGCCAGCTGGAGCCCGAGATCACTGGGCGTCGGATCGTGGCGGCCGAGGTCCTCGACCAGCGCTGGACCCGGCCGACCGCTCCCGGGGAGGTCGAGCGGGCGATCGCGGGCCGCACGATCGAGGCGGTCGAGCGGCGGGGCAAGTACCTGCTGCTGCGGCTCGATGGCGAGCGCACCCTGGCGATGCACCTGCGGATGACCGGGAACCTGTTGCTGGACCTCGGGGGCGAGCCCGAGCAGGACGACGAGCCTCGGCGGCTGGGCGGCGACCGGCTTTATGAAGGCAATCCGGAGCTGCGATATCTGCGGGCGGAGCTGCGACTCGACGGGGGCGGGCGGCTGCTGTTCACCGACCCGCGCCGCTTCGGTCACGCGGTCGTGCTGGACGACGACGAGCTCGACCACTACTTCGCGGCGCGCCTGGGGATCGAGCCCCTCTCCGACTCGCTGACGGCGGAGGAGCTGTGCCGCCTCGCGGCGGGGCGGCGGGTCCCGCTCAAGTCGTTTCTCCTGAACCAGCTGGGAGTCGCGGGGATCGGCAACATCTACGCGGATGAGGCGCTGCACCGAGCCGAGCTGCATCCCCTGTCTCCGGCTGGGTCGATGAAGCCGGAGGACTGCGAGCGACTGCGGCTTGGGATCGTCGAGGCGCTCGAGGCCGGCCTGGCAAGCGGCGGCGCCTCGATCGACGACTACCGCGACTCGCGGGGGGAGGAGGGAGCGATGCAGGACGAGTTTTTGGTTCACACGCGGGAGGGCAAGCCCTGTCCTCGCTGCGGCGCGGAGATCGCGCGGATCGTCGTCGGCGGGCGCTCCACGTACTTCTGCCCGTCGTGTCAGCGCCGCCTCCGGGCCAGACCTCGGCGTCGGGCTCGCAGGAGGGTAAGGGCGTGAGCCCCGCCGAAGGTGCGTCGCCGAGCCAGGGGGTGAAGCCGCCCGAGGGCTTTTCCATCGGGCACTGGACCGACGCCAAGGGGGCGACGGGATGCACGGTGGTGATCCCGCCACGCGGCAGTCGCGGCGGCGTCGACGTTCGCGGAGGCGGGCCGGGCACGCGCGAGACCGACGTCATCGGCCCCTTCGCCGGCACCAGCGAGGTGACCGCCGTGGCCCTGTGCGGCGGCAGCGCCTTCGGCCTGGCCGCCGCGGACGGCGTGGTTCGCTGGCTGGAGGAGAACGGGCACGGCTACGAGACGCCGGCCGGGCGGGTGCCGATCGTCCCGGCGGCGGTCGTCTACGACCTGGTCGAGGGCGATCCCGGCGTGCGGCCCGATGCCGCCGCCGGGTATGCGGCATGCGAGGCGGCTGGGAACGCCGTCCCCGAACGGGGCCGCGCGGGGGGCGGGACGGGAGCGGCGGTCGGCAAGATCATGGGACGGGAGCGTTCGAGCCCATCAGGGGTCGGGTACGCGGCGGCGCGGAGCGGCTCCGGGGAGACGGTGGCGGCCATGGCGGTGGTCAACGCCTTCGGCGACGTGCTGGGCGAGGACGGGCGGGTGCTCGCCGGTCCTCGCGACGACGACGGCGAGCTGGGCTCCACGGCGAAGCTCGTCGCCGCGATGGAGGGCCCTCCGGACTGGACCCGGCTCGAGGAGAGGAACACGACGCTGGTCTGCGTGATGACCGACGCCACCCTCGACAAGGCGGCGTGTGCCCGCGTGGCGCGTATGGCCAGCGGCGGCGTTGCCAGGGCGGTGGACCCGGTGTTCTCGGACGTCGACGGGGACGTCGTCTTTTGCCTGTCGTCGGGAAGGGGAACGGCCGAGCGCTTCACGCCGATCTCGATCGGGACGATCGCGGCGACCGTGACGGCGGCGGCGATTCGAGACTCGGTTCGAGCGAGCTCCTCCTGACGCGGGTCTCGTCGACGCCGCATATCGGGGTCAGACGAGACCCACCCCCGCCGTATAGCCGTCCGATCCGCGAGTCATCTTCCCGGCCCATGCCGGGCACCTACAAGACCGAGGCGATCGTTTTGCGCAGCATCCGCTACGGCGAGGCGGACCGGGTTCTGCACCTGTACAGCGCCACGCGCGGGCGGATCAACGCGATCGCGAAGGGGTCGCGCAAGCCCCGCTCGCGCTTCGGCGGCCGGCTCGAGCCGTACTTTCGCCTGGACCTCGTCCTCCATCAGGGACGCGGTGATCTGGCGACCGTCACCTCGGCGGCGACCATCGCCGCCCACCCCGACCTGCGCTCGAACGGGCCGGCGCTGATGGCCGCGGCGCGGGGCTGCGACGCGGTGCTGCGGCTATGCGACTCCGAGGAGGCGAACCCACCCGCCTACAACCTGCTCTGCCGCTACCTGGCGCTGCTCGACGGCCAGGAGCCACCGAGCGGCATCTCGCCGTTTCCCATGGTCGACGGAGCCGCCGGCCGGGCGACCGCGCTGGCGTTCAGGCTCAAGCTGGCGCTCGCCACGGGCTTCAGCCCCGAGCTCACCTCATGCGCACGCTGCGGCGAGGCCGACGGACTGGTCGGCTTCTCGGGTGCGGCGGGCGGGGTTGTCTGCGTCGCCTGCGAAGCGGGGGGCTTCGAGCTCTCGCCGCAGGCCCACCGGTTCATGGTGGAGGCGCTGGGCCAACCCCTGGCCGCGGCGCCGAGCGTCCCCGAGCGCGACCTGCGCCAGGTGGAGCGGGCGATCAGCGAGACGCTCGAGCACCACGCGCACGTGCGCCTGCGCGCCGCGGTGTAACCTGCCCGATCAGCCGCCGTTGATGAGGCTGACCAGGCTCCCACGGGAGACGGTTTCGAACACGAAGCCTGGCGACCGGTCGCCGGCCAGGGTCAATCCCGCCCTGACGACCTGGACGCCGTCATAGCTGTCGCGGCTCACCTCTGTCCGCGCGACGGAGTGCCTGATCTGCTCGCCAGCTATTGGCTCGCGGGCGTGGGGGTCGAGCGTGCGCTCGAGGGCTGCGGCGACCTCGTCGGCCCGCTCGGGCGTGCCGCCGAGGACGCAGAGGACTTCGTGCTCGGGGTCTGAGACGCCAACGGCGACCGCGTTCACCCCGAGCGAGGTCGAGAGCAGGAGATTGTCGGGGATCATCCTGGCGACCACGACGTCGCCAAGGCAGTCGGCGGCGGCACGATAGGTCGGCTCGTCGAGGAGGCGGTCGCCCCGGCCGATGAGGGCGTCCCGCGCGGTCTCGGAGATGCTTAACACCGTCTGGTCGCGGTCGAAGGCATCGCGGGCGCCGAGCCCCGAGACGCCGGCACGAAGCAATGGCTCCGGAACCACGGCGTACTCGCCTATGTCCACGAGCTCGGTGCCGCCGTCTCGCCGTGCTACACCGCCCGCCTTGACGAGCCGCTTCGCGAGGCCCCTGCCGTCGACCCCGTCGAGGCGAAGGCCGAAGGCGTAGGACCCGCCAACCGCGATCAACCGCTTCGCGGCGAGCGGATTGATACCGAAGCGTCGGTGGATCCGGGCGGCTGCCTGGACCACGGTCCGGGCGTTGGGCCCCAGGGCATCGCCGATCAGCTCACTTTCGATATGGGCTCGGGCGACGAGCCGCGGCTCGGCCCAGCCGACCCCGAGCGAGCCGTTGGCGCCACCTCCCCCGACGGTCGCCAGCGCATCGGCCAGGGGGCCGCTGGGCCGGGGGTGCCCGGATGAGCCCCAGCACCCCGCCAGGGTGAGCGTCGCCGCGACGACGATGACGATCGCGGTCCCGACGCTGAAGCCCACTCGCCCCAAGGGACTGAGCCTAGTAACGCGGCGCGGCCTGCCGGCAAAAGGGAGGGGTCGGGCGATTTACTCGCTCCGAGCGGACCAGCGGCAGCGCGATCGCGGCGAGCGCCGTGATCAGCAGCTAGATGTCGAGGAAGGGGAACGACTCGAACGAGTCGCGCGGATGCCCTTCGGCCACGCCCCCCGGCGCGGCGGGGCCGGGCAGGAGGTTCGCTTCCCTGCTCGGTACCAGTGAACCGCAAGCGTGAACACGATGAGGGCGATGTCGCCGCGCCGGGGAGCAACTGCCCGCGGCTGACCCTGTTGAAATCGAAGGCCTACCGCTTCGGTCGGTACATGCGCTCGGTCACCCGCAGCTGCAGCGCCCGCGGGCTGGGCGCGGTGGCGCGGATGAACCAGCGGATCGTGCGGCCGGGGATCACGAAGCGCTTGCCGCGGTCAAAGGCCTCGAGCGACTCGCGGACGACCTGCTCGGCGGGGATCTCTCCCGGGGCCGGGGCGGGACGGTCCGCCGCGTAGCCGGCGACCTCCTGCCACTCCGTGGGAACCGGGCCTGGGTTGACGGACATCACACGGACCCCGGTCCCCCGGAGCTCGGTGTGGAGTGCGTCGGTGAAGCTGATCGCGAACGCCTTGGTGGCGGCGTAGACGGCCTCATACGGGATCGGCTGCATGCCCGCGGTCGAGGCGACGTTGATGACCCCGCCGCGGCCGCGCCGGGTCATTTCCGGGACGAAGGCGTGACAGAGGGTGACGATCGCCTCGCTGTTCAGACGCACCTCCTCGGCCTCGCGCTGGGCGTCGTTGTCGATAAAGGGCCCCGAGGTGCCGAAGCCCGCGTTGTTGACGAGCAGATCCACCTCGGCGCCCAGCTCCGCGACGCGCCCGGGAAGGGCCGCCGCCTCGGTCGCCAGATCGCACGGAATCGTCTTCGCCTCGGTGGGGAGCTGGGAGGCGAGCCGCTCGAGCCGGTCGGCCCGGCGGGCCACCAGCACCAATTCGTGGCCGCGCGCGGCGAGCTGGCGCGCGAATTGTTCGCCAATTCCCGAGGATGCGCCGGTGACGAGGGCTGTTTCGGGCATGACCTGACCCTATTCTCTTTTCGAGGTGTCAGCCGTTCCTCAAGAGTCCGCGACGGTGAAGGGACGATCGCTCGAGGATCGCGTGCGCTCGTGGGAGGGCGAGTACCTGTGGGAGCTCGCGACGCCCTCCTACCCGGGCATCCGCCGCGAGCCCGAGCCCGACAGCCCGATGCGCACGCCGTTTCAGCGCGACCGCGACCGGATCGTCCACTCGAAGGCGTTCCGGCGGCTGAAGTACAAGACGCAGGTTTTCATCGCCCCGGAGGGCGATCACTACCGGACGCGGCTGACGCACACGATCGAGACCTGCGGCATCGCGCGCACCGTGGCCCGAGCGCTCGGGCTGAACGAGGACCTGGCCGAGGCGATCGGGCTCGGCCACGATCTCGGGCATCCACCGTTCGGCCACATCGGCGAGGAGGCGCTCGACCAGGCGCTCCGCGAGAGCGCCGGGCGCAGCTTTCGCCACAATCGCCAGTCGCTGCGACTGGTCGACGTGCTGGAGCGCGACGGCCGCGGCCTCAATCTGACCGAGCCGGTTCGCGACGGGATCCTCAACCACACCGGGTCCGAGTTGCCGATCGCGCTCGAGGGCCGGATCGTGCGCCTCGTCGATCGCGTGGCCTACATCAACCACGACGTCGACGATGCCCTGCGGGCGGGGATCCTCACCGAGGACGACCTGCCGGCTGCGGAGATCGAGATCCTCGGCCCGACCGGCGCCCGGCGGATCGACACGCTCGCCCAGGACCTCGTGACCGAGTCGCTGAAGGCGGGCGACATCGTCCAAAGTGAGGAGATCGGGCAGGCGATGCGGGTGCTGCGGCAGTTCATGTTCGAGCGGGTCTACCTGGGCGAGGAGGCCCGGAGCGAGCACGAGCGGGTGCACCGCACGGTCCGCGGGCTGTTCGACCACTTCGTCGAGCACCCGGACGAGGTGCCCGATGGCGTCGCCGGGGCCGACGACATCCAGCGCATCACCGATTACGTTGCGGGCATGACCGACCGGTTCTGCATCGCCGCGTTCAAGCGGATCGCGCTGCCCGAGGAGAGCCGCCTCTGAGCAAGTTCACGCATGAGACGGTCGAGCGGGTCAAGGACGCCGCGGACATCGTGGAGATCGTCTCGGCGTACACCGACCTGCGCCGAACGGGCGAGCGATTCACGGGGCTGTGCCCGTTCCACGAGGAGCGCACGCCCTCGTTCTCCGTCGATCCGCGCGAGAAGCTCTACTACTGCTTCGGATGCGAGGCCGGGGGGGACGTCTTTCGCTTCGTGCAGGAGAAGGAGGGGCTGGGCTTCCCCGATGCGGTGGAGGCGCTCGGCGAGCGATACGGGGTCGAGGTCGAGCGCGAGAGCCAGGATCCCCAGGAGGAGGAGCGGCGGCGGCGGCGTGCGCGGCTCGGCGAGGTGCTCGAGCGGACCGCGAGCTTCTACGCGAATTACCTGTGGGACTCCAGCGAGGCGGCGAAGGCGCGCGAGTACCTCGGCTCCCGTGGTCTCGGGGAGGAGGTCCTGCGCGGCTCCGGTGTCGGCTACGCGCCCAGCGCCTGGGATCAGGTCCTGACCCGGGGCCAGCGGGCGGGGTTCGGCGTCCCGGAGCTCCTCTCGGCGGGCCTGGTGCAGAAGGGGCAGAAGGGCGGTCACTACGACCGCTTCCGGGCGCGGATCATGTTTCCGGTCCGCGATCCGCGCGGGCGGGTCCAGGGATTCGGCGCGCGGGCTCTGCGGCCCGACACCAAGCCCAAGTACCTCAACTCGCCCGAGGGTGAGCTGTATCGCAAGAGCCGCACGCTCTACGGGATCGACCGGGCGCGCTCGGCGATCGCCAAGGTTGGGCGCGCGGTGGTGGTCGAGGGGTACACGGACGTGCTCGCCGCGCACCAGGCCGGGATCGAGGAGGCGGTCGCCGTGATGGGGACGGCGATCACCCCGGATCAGCTGCAGCAGCTCGCCCGCTACACCGAGGAGGTGGTGCTGGCGCTGGACGCGGATCGCGCCGGGCGGGCGGCGATGCTGCGCGCCCAGCGGGTGGCCGGCAGCCGGAAGCTGCGCCTGCGGGTCGCCTCGATGCCGGCCGGCGAGGACCCCGCCGACATGCTGGCCGCCGGTGAGGCTGAGCGCCTGGGCGAGCTGATCCTCGACGCGATCGAGCTGCCTGACTTCCACGTGCGAGTCGCCCTGGACGAGGCCGATCTGTCGTCCCCGGCCGGCAGGGACAGGGCTCTCGACGAGGTGGTGCCGGTGCTGGCGGCGATGGGGGAGTCGATCAGCCGCGACGAGCTGGCTCGCGTGGTGGCCGATCGGCTGAACGCGGACCCTGGCCTCGTGATGAGGCGACTGGCGGCGTCGGGCGGCGCCGAGCGCGTCCGGCCGGCGGCGAGGGAGGCCCCGAGGGCCGATGGCGGCGCGCCCGCGTCGCGACCCGTGGCGCGCCCGCTCAACACCCGCGAGCTGCGGGAGCGGGCGCTGCTGGCGATGTGCATCGCCTCGCCAGCCGAGGGGCGCGAGTTCCTGCAGCGGCTGACGCCCGAGCATCTGTCGGGGCCGGCCGTGGTGCGCGCCCGCGACTGGCTCGCCTCTCATCTCGACGAGCCGCTGGCGGGGCTGCCGCGGGACGACGAGGAGCTCGTCTCGCTCGTGACCTACGTCTACACGCGCGCCGACCGCGAGCCGGGAGGCCGCGAGGCGATGGAGCTCAACTTCCTGCAGCTCGAGAAGGCGGTCATCGAGGATCAGATCGAGGCGGCGCGGAAGGCGGGGGGAGACCCGCCGGTCGAGCTGCAACGCCGTCGCGCGGAGCTCGCCGAGCGCATCGCCCACTGGGAGACGGCGGCGAGCCGGCGGTGAGCCCGGACTCGGTCCCGCCCTCCTGACGCTGAGCAGTGCTGCTCTGCTCCCCGCGTGCGGCGGTGCAGAGGACGCGGCCCGCACCGTGACCCTGTCGGCAGTCTCCCAGTGGCGTCGGCGCCTCAAGCGGAGGCTCATTGCCGATGCAGGGGGGCCTATGCGATTTGCGGGTGTTCACGTCATCCGTCGGCACTGCACTTTCACCACGTAGATCCGGCGACGAAGGAGTTTGCGCCCAGCCAGGAAGGAGTGACTCGGTCCTTGGAACGCACGCGCGCAGACGCACGCAAGTGCACCTTGTTGCGTGCCAACTGCCACGCCGAGGTGGAAGCCGGAGCCGCTAGCCTGTCGTAGGTTCGGTCGCTGTGGCGTTTGTCGAGGTAGCACAAGCGGTATTACACGGTCCGGGGTAGCTCAATTGGCAGATGCGCTCGGCTGTTAACCGAGAGGTTGAGGGTTCGAGTCCCTCCCCCGGAGCTTCACAGGCCGGTTTCGACCGGCCTTTCAAATCTCCGATTGCTCCTCGACGAGGATGGCGCCATGCTCGCCGCCGTCGTTTGCCTCCGACCACGACGCCAGTTGGCGGGCGCGGCCGCCAACCGAGGGATCGCCCAGGATCCATCGCGTCGCCCACCTCAGCGGACCGGACCCGAGCAGCCGCCAGGGGAGCATCAGACCAGCGCCGGCCCACGCGACCCGCGCCGAGTTCTCCGCCATGTCGCCGACGTGCGGGCAGCACAGCACCGGCACGCCTGCCGCGAGCGCCCGGGCGACCGTCCCGTGCCCGCCGTGGCAGATGACCAGGGACGCCTCCGGCATCACGTGCGAGTAGGACAGCCAGTCGACCACCCTCGCGTTGGCCGGGGCGGCGGGCAGCGAATCCGCGGGATCGAGCCGGTTCGTCGTCGCGATCACCCGCACCGGCTCGTCCGCCAGCGCTTCGAGCGCCACCCGGACCAACCGCAACTCCGGATCCTGCGCGGTGCTCGGCGCCACCAGCACCAGCGGCCCCTCTCCATCCGGCAGCTCGACCTCCGGATAGGGCAGCTCGAACTCCATCGGCCCCGTCACATGAACCCCGCTCGGCCACCGCCGCGGGTACTCGAGCTGCGGGAAGGTGGCGACCATCGCCAGGTCCCGGCTGATCCCGCCGTGAAACCCCTCCAGCGGGGAGAGCCCCAACGCAGCGCGCGTCTCGTTCATCTCCCGCCGTCCCCGCCGCAGGCCGCTTTCGAGCAGCGGCAGCGCCCGCCGCCAGAGCGCGCGCCCGACCGGCGTGCGCGGGAGCTGCAGGCCGAAGGCGAAGAACGGCATCCCGGGCTCATGCACCGGGTAGACGTGCGGAATCAGCGTCGCGCGCCGCACGCCGGCCCGCTCCGCCGCCAGCGCCGGCGCCAGCGTGAGGATGTCGCTGACGACGACGTCGGGCTCGAGCTCCTCGATCAGCGGCGACAGCGCGATCGCCGCATCCGCGGCCGATCGCCATACCTCCGAGCCGGGTTCCGACGGCGGAAACGTCTTGTACTCCTCGGCCGCCGTAAACCCGAGGCCCTCGGCCTCGACCGGCTCCCGCCACCGCTCCCAGGTCTCCACCAGCACCTCGTGACCACGTCGCCGCAGGGCGCGGGCCAGGGCGATGGCGGGAAACGCGTGGCCCGCGTCGCCGAAGGCCGCGACCAGGAATCGCCGGCCGCTCACTGCAAACCCCGTTGCGGTGGCGTCGAGCGGAGCCGCCAGGTGCGCCCAACCGCGCTATCCCTTGGCTCGTGAGACATCGCGACCGAAACCGCGCCGAGCGACTCCGCTTCGCCGTCGAGGCGCTTCCGCGGGTCACCCGCGAGGCGATGATCCGAGGCATCGACTCCAACCGGATCGTCGTCGGCGCCTACGTCGACCGCGACTCCGGCGGAATCTGCCCGATGCTCGCCGCGCACCGCAACGGCGGACGGACCGACCTCGCCAGCTTCGCCCGCGCCTGGGACCGCTACACGGGCGCTAAGCGTCCCCGCCTCGCCACGCGCCGGGAGCTCCACGCCCTCCGCTCCCTGCTCGAGGGGACCCTCGCGGACGACCTGAGCGAGGCCGGCTCGATCGCGGCCGCCGCGGCCCAGATCCGCGCCGAGCGGGCCGAGCTCGCGGCCCGCCGTGCCCAATGCGCCGAGCCGGATGCACCATCGATCGCCGAGCCGGTTGAGGAGGCGCCCATCCGCATCCGTCGCCTGCGCTGGTCGCGCATGCGGCCGGCGCGCCGCTACGTGGAGCACCCCGACCTCCTTGCGGCGGCGGAGGAGCAGCTCACCGAGCAGGGGGCCGACCGGCTCGCATCCCGAGCTCGCGGTGACCCATCCCTCCCAGGGCGGCTAGGCGACCGTGCCCGGGAGCTCGTCCGGGCGCGTGAAGACGATCTCCGGGATCAGGCACCCCGGTGAGGTGCGCAGCAGGTACCGCACCGCCTCCCCGATGTCCTCCGGCTGGATCATCTCCTCCTGCTTGACCTGATCGCGGACGTACTCGGTCATGGGCGTGTCGACGAATCCGGGGCAGAGCGCGGTCACCTGGATCCCCTGCCCGGAGACCTCCTTCTGCGTTGCTTCGCTGAAGCCGATCACCGCCGCCTTCGTCGCCGAGTAGACCGACAGCCACGGCTGCCCCGACTTCCCGGCGATCGACGCCGTGTTGACGATCAGCGCCTTCGCGTGCTCGGCGCCGGCCTCCCGCAGCAGCGGCAGCGCCTCGCGCGTGCCGATGATCACCGCCCGCAGGTTCACGCCGAGCTGCATGTCCAGGTACTTCGTGGTGATCTCGTGCATCGCCTCGCCGATTCCCACCCCGGCGTTGTTGACCATCACGTCCAGGCGGCCGAACCGCTCCTTGTGCGAGCGGACGAGCCCCGCCACCGCATCCTCGTCGGTCATGTTGGCCGGGAGCGCCTGCACGTCGAGGCCGGCGCCGCGCAGCTCCTCGGCGGCCGCCTCGAGCTTCTCCGGCCGGCGGGCGGCAATCGTCACGCCATATCCGTCCTCGCCGAGCGCCCGCGCGATGGCCAGTCCGATCCCGCTCGATCCACCGGTTATGAGCGCTGCCCGCTCCGCCACGACCAATCTCCTCTCCTCGCCGTCGGGGCCGGGACCCTACCGCCCGGCGGCGGTGCTGGACCGAGCCGCACCCTACGGGCGCCGGGGCTCGTTCTGCGCCCGTTCGCCTTCCAGGCTCACTCGACGTCGGCCTGCTTGCCGCCCGGCATGAGGAACTGCGCAATGAAGAACGCGACGGCCATCACGCCGGCGCCGACGTAGAACGCGGTCTGCAGCGCGTCGGCGAACCCGCTCGGCGTCGTGTGGGGACCAAGCGCGCCCAGCACGATCGTCCCCAGGATCGCCATCCCGAGCGCCGAGCCGAAGTTCCGGAACGTCTGGATGATCCCCGCGGCCTCACCCCTTATCTGCGTGGGGGCGCGGTTGAGGGCATCGGTGTTGAGCGGCGACATGGCAAGGCCGAACCCGGCCCCCGTCACGAGCATCCCGGCCAGGGTCGCGCTGTGGCTCAGGTCCGACAACTCCGACCCCCACAGCCAGAGACCGACCGCGATCGCTGCCAGCCCCAACGTCACGGGGTGCTTCGCCCCGACCTTGTCGAACATGCCGCCGCCGATCCGCGACGCGATGAAGAAGGAATAGAACATCGTCAGGATCGAGAACCCGGCCTGGGTGGGCTCCTGCCCGACGGACACCTGGAAGTAGATGCTGCCGAAGAAGAAGACGGCGAGCCAGGTGAAGAAGAGGAACAGCGTGAGGATGTTGTCGAGTGCGAACGCGCGGTTGTCGATGAAGGCCTGAATCGCGATCAGGGGGCTCTTGGCCCGGCGCTCGAACATCACGAACAGCGCCAGAATCACGACGCCCACGATTATCGAGCCGATGGTCGCGACGCTGTCCCAGCCCCACGCGTTGGATTGCTGTAACCCGAGCACCAGTAATCCCATCCCGGCCACAAGGAGCGCGGCTCCCATCCAGTCGATCCGCGCCGGGTGTTTGGTGTCCTTCAGCTTGATGAACGCGAACTCGGCCAGCGACAGCAGGGCGACCGGAACGTTGATCCAGAAGATCGCCCGCCAGGTCCAGTACTGCGTCAGGTAGGAGCCGGCGATCGGGCCGCCCGCCGTGAACAGGCCCGCGACGATGAAGAAGACCGCCAGCCCCTTGCCGCGCTCGTCAGGCGGGAAGGAATTCAGCACCAGAACCGTCGTCGACGGGATCAGCAGCGCGCCGCCGATTCCCTGCAGGACGCGGCAGACGATCAACCACGGCTCGGCCGCCGAGGTGTCGGGGGTGAGGCCGCAGGCCGTCGACGCGCCGGCGAAGAGGACGATCCCGATCGCGACGATGCGCTTGTGGCCGAGGATGTCGCCGAGCCGCCCCCCGAGCGCGATGAACGCCGCCGTCGACAGCGCGTACGCCGTAACCGTCCACTGGGCCGCGGTGGCCGAAAGATGCAGGTCGCGCTGAATCGTCGTCACCGAGATCGAGACGATCGTGAAATCGATCATCACCATCGCCATCGCCGGGACGAGCGGCCACAGGACACGCCAGCGCTGATACTCAGGCTGCATCGCCGCGGGAACCTAGTACACACCGCCAGACGAATCTCGAACCACGGCCGTCCGGCGCTGGTAGTCGTAGTCCTTGACCGCCCGTTCCACCGCAGCTCACAGACGAAAGGTCCTCGTCCCGGCAACGACCATCCGAGCCTGACGGCAGGAGGCCAGCGGGCTATCGTGAATTCCCGCATAGGCAAGCCCGAAAAGGGCTCCGGGCCGGTAGCTCAGTTGGTCAGAGCAGCGGACTCATAATCCGTCGGTCGGTGGTTCGAATCCACCCCGGCCCATCGCAAAGATTGCTCTAGCAAGCCGGTTTCGGCCTCGCTCGGATTGTGCGGAGCTCCAGCATCCGCGAGGCGACTCGGGCCCGCAGTCCGGTGATCGTTCGCACTCCGTGGCGCTCGAGCGTGAGGATGTCCTTGCAGGCGCGAAAGATCGACTCGATCCGCTGGCGGATCGGGGCCCAGGTGGGGGCCGCGCCCGGGCTCGTCCTTGCGGGCGGGGCGAAACACGGTGGCGCCGAGGGCGCTGACGTCGGCCTCGAAGTCGGCTCCGGCGTAGCCCTTGTCGCCGATGACCACCTCGCCGCCCGAAAGGGTCGAGGCGGGCAGCGCCTCGGCCATCCCCGCTCGCCGACGTTCGCGGGCGCCAGCCCCCAGGCTCGCGGCGTCCCGTCGGCACCGAAGACGCCGTGCAGGCGCATCCCCCAGAAGTGGCGGGAATGTTGCGCAGTAGCCGCTCGCGCACCACGGCGCAAGCGCCGAGCGCCGCGTGGTCTCGACCGAGCGCCCGCATTCGACCGGGGTCGAGTCGATGAGGACGAGGTCGTCGTGGGCGCCGGGGCATTCGGAGGCGAAGATCGCGACCCAGGCGCTCGATCGTCGCCGCGAGTCGGTGGCGGCGCTTCCAGGGGCCGGGCTGCTTGGGGAGACTCGGGGAACAGATGCCGAATCTCCTTTCTGGCTCGGGCGAGGAAGCACGGATCCTCGGGGCAGCCCATGATCGACTGGGCGACACAGAGGGTGACGACCTCGGCGTCGTTGACCCGGCGACGGGCGTTATCGGGCTTGCAGGGCAGGAGATCGTCGGCCATGCAATAAACGGTGGTGAGATCACGGCACCGAGCGGCTCCGCGGAGCCGTCTGCACGCACGGGCGCCGTGGAATTAGTCGTCTAGGAGGGTCTAGCGAAACGGCCAGCGAAACTCGTGTTACAAACTGCCATTCAGCCGCCGTTGAACTGCGAACGCGAGGGAGAGACGATGCCGCTCTATCTATCGAGGTTCAGCTACACGCCCGAGACTTGGGCGGGCTTGATCGGCAACCCAGAGGATCGCCGAAACGCCGCTCAGTCGTACATTGAGTCGGTCGGCGGGAAGCTCCACGGGTTCTGGTACGCCTTCGGCACACACGACGGCTACAACCTATGGGAGGCCCCCGACAACGTGTCGATGGCCTCGGTTGCGCTGGCGATCAGTGGCGGCGGTGCGCTTAGCTCGTTCGAAACGACAGTCCTCCTGACCGTCGACGAGACGATGGATGCCCTGCGCAAGGCCGAGCAAGTCCAGTACAGGGCGCCCGGCGCGTAGCGGCTCGGACGCTGCCACCCACCACCAGCTTTCAACCCGCTGCAGCGGAAGTAGCCCTGAATATGGTCAAAGCGGAGGTGGCGAGCAATCGCCCCAGCGAGTTTCGCGAGATCCTCCCAGCGGGCCCGCCCGGTTTTTGCAGCGGGTGGCCGGACCACTCTTCGATCGCGCTGCGCAAAACGCCTCAGCGGCGAGCGCGCGGCTCATTTAGGCTTAAGGCGGATGGCGGCGGATTCCGGCGAGTGGACCCTCGAGATGGTGCCCGCCCTGCCCGTCGCGCCTCCGCGCCTCTTCACCGCCTTCATCGATCCTGACGAGCTGACGAAGTGGTTCGGGCCGGAGGGCTTTAGCGTGGGGAGCCTCGACCTCGACGGTCGCGCCGGAGGGACCTACCGGATCGAGATGCAGCCGCCCGACGGTGATCCCTTCTATCTCGGCGGGGAGTTCCGTGAGGTCGATCCGCCCGGCCGCCTGGCCTTCACATTCGTGTATGAAGACCCGGATCCCGACGATGTCGAGACCCTGGTCGAACTCTCGTTACGCGATCGCGGCGAATCAACAGAGGTTGTCTTCACTCAGGGTCCCTTCAAGACCGAAGCGCGGCGTGAGCTTCACCGGGACGGTTGGACGGATAGTTTCGACAGGCTCGCGCAAGTCATCTCGCAGTCATAGCCGCCCGCACAACACGGCTCCGCCGTTGTGGGGGGCCGTATCGGTCAGGGTCAGCGCTGACTGCCCGGCAGTTCTCAGCGAGTGCGCGGCGCAAAGGGCTCTCAGCACCGGCCCCACGCGAGATACTGTCCAGACGATGTCGCCGGCGAACGTCGAGGTCATCCGCAGAGCGATTGAGAGCTTTGCGAGCGACGCTGAAGCGTGGATCGGCACGCTCGATCCGGCGATCAGGTGGTATCCGGAGGAAGAAGGTCACGCCGTCGTGCTTGGTCACAACGCCGTCCTGCGGTCCCGCGAGCGCTGGCTGGAGACGTTTGAGGAAGGAACCCTCCGGTTCGAGATCGAGGAGCTGAGGGGAGAAGGGCAAAATCTGATGTCCGCGCTCCGCGAATGGGGCCGCGGTAGGGGGAGCGGAATAGAGATCGAGGGCCGCACCTATTCGCATTGGAAGGTGCGCAACGGCAAGATCGTCTACGTCTACGAGTACGCGACCCGAGACGAGGCCCTCGAAGCCGCCGGGCTTTCGGAGTAGTCGACGTCGGAGGAAACGGGGGCAACGAATCTGCGAGGCGTCACCTCGAGGGACCGTACCCCCGCGGATTCGTTGGTATTCGCGCATCGACCTCGGAGTTCGTGATCCGAGGGGCCAGCCGCCTTCGCACTGCGCGGTCAGCTCGCAGACAAACCGATTGCTCTGGCCGGCAGGATTGAGCGCGGAGTCGGATAGGCTCGCGCGAAGAGTGCACGCGACCGCGCGGGAGGAGACGGGATGCGCAAGGGGCTTGTGACGGTAGGCATCGGGGTGGCGGGGCTGCTGGCCTTCCCGCCGATCGGCGCCGCGAAGACGATCGACGTCCACCACGGCCAGTCGATCCAGCGCGCGGTGAAGAGGGCCGAGCCCGGTGACATCGTCAAGGTGCACAACGGCGTGTTCCACCAGAGCGTTGAGATCAAGACGGACGACCTATCGCTCAAGGGCGCGGGATCGGTCAAGAGCCACGGCACGGTCATCCGGCCGCCCAAGCACTCGAAGCGCTGCGGCGGGGGCGGGGCCGGCTTCTGCGTCTTCTCGAACGCGAGCGGGACGCGCATCAAGGGCTTCGTGTTCCGGGGCTTCAGGGACTTCGGCGCGGTTGCGCAACTCGCCCGCGACACAGTCGTCGTCCGCAACAAGTTCGTGAACAACGGCGAGTACGGCGCCGCGGCATTCGCATCGAAGCGGACGAAGTTCCGGCACAACGTGGCGACGGGTTCGGACGAGGCCGGCTTCTACGTCGGCGATTCCAAGCACGCGAGGGCGGTGCTGAAGGACAACGTCGCCCGCGACAATGGCGAATTCGGATACTTCCTGCGCGACTCCTCGCACGGCCGCGTGATCGACAACGACGCGAAGGGGAACTGCGTCGGGATCGGGCTGATCAACACCGGTCAGACAGGCGGCGTCCGTGGCTGGGGCGTGCGCGACAACTACGTCCGGCGAAACAACAAGTTCTGCCCGCCGGGGGATGACGGTGGCCCCCCGATCTCAGGCACCGGAATCGCGCTGTTGGGTGCTAAGAAGAACACGATCCGCCACAACGCCGTGACGAGGAATCGTCCGAGCGAGGACTCGCCGCCGTTCGCCGGCGGGATCGTGCTGTTCTCCAGCAGGTCGCTCGGCGGCACGCTCAGCGCACGCAACCTGATCAAGGGAAATGACGCCCACGACAACCTGCCCGCGGACATCCGCTGGGACGGGAAGGGCAAGGGCAACCGGTTCCGGCACAACCACTGCGACATTTCGCAACCCGGCGGGCTCTGCAACTAGGGGATCGCCGGCCGGGACGTACCGTGCGTTAGCCGCCGGCGGCTTCGAGGGCGTCGCCGCGGTTCCCGAACATGCGCAGGCTGGTGATCTTGTCGCCGCGGAGGTCGTAGAGGATCGCATAGCGGGCCTCCACTTCGACTCCGGTTTCCCTGCCTCGTCCGCGCTGCACGCTCAGGACGAGGACCCGGCTCCCGAGATCACGTATCTCCTCGATCTCCTCGCGCCATCCCTCCCAGGCGGCGAGCCAGCTGGTGACCAGCGCATTGACCTTCTCGGGCCCCCTGCCCACGGGAACATCGGGTCGTGCCTTGGACGGATCGACCAGCACGTCTGGGTCGAAATGACCGAGCGCCTCCTGGGCGTTCCCGGCGTGGAATGCGTCGTACATCCGGCGGATGACCTCCACGTTCTCCTGCGACATCGCCTACGCAGTATCCCTCGATGTTGGAGCCCTCCAAACCCTCGCAGGCAACCGTTGCTCCACGCCTCCGCGGAGCAGGGTCAGACCGGCCGCTGGCTCAGCCGCGATGGCGCCTGCTTCAGCGAGCGCCGCCGGACGCCGGGGCGTCCCGACGAGAGCCTTGCCCCGGTCGGGGAGGGCGCCGGGATGCCTGCGCTCCCGACCGCTCTCGCCGCCTGGAAGGCCTCGGCGGAGTCGAGGTACTCCGTTATGCGCAGAATCCTCCCGTCGCGAAGCTCGAAGAGGTCGAAGAGGCGCTGGCTGATCTCCATGCCGCTCATGCGACCGCGGCCGTGGACGGTGATCCTCGCGATGATCAGACCGCGGACCTCGAAGATCTCGTCCAGCCTGTCCCAGGCGTCGTTCCAGGCCTCGAGCCATCTGTCGATCCAGCGGATGAGGGCGTCGTGCCCGCGGACGGTGCCCATCTCCTCGACCGGCCGGTACTCGCACTCGGGGTCGAAGTGGGTGGTGACGTAGCTGGCGACGTCGCCCCCGCGGGCGAGCCGGCTGAACGCCTCGTAGAGCGAGCGAACGATTGCGCCGCTCTCCCCGGAGACGGGTGACTTCAACGGTGCCAGGGTTCGGGAGGGCTCGCCGATCATCGCCCGGGACTACCGGGGGACCGGAGCAAAAGGTTCAGGTTGAACGCCGACTTCCTGGCCCGCGGGTGTAGCTCCGTCGCAGGAATGCCGCCGCCTCGGGCTTCCTGGCTGCTAGCGCTCGGCGCGCGTGAAGTCGAGCGCCATCAGCACGGCGGCCACCGCGTAGAAGGGTGTGAGGAGGATGTTCGCGATCGCCTCGCCCGCCCACTCTCCGAAGAGCTTCGGGTGGATCGCGAGGTGAACGGCCTCGAGCACCGCTTCCGTGAGGAGCTCACTCCCGACCGTGATCGGCGCCAGCACCAGCAGCACGGTCCAGAAGTGCCCCCGCACCAGCCGCCGGCTGCGGGCGAACGCCGCCTTCACGCCTGCGCCTTCCAACTCGACCACCGGGCCGGCGAGGGCGAACCACGTGAAGAAGATGACCCCCGGGACGACGAGCAGCAGGAGGCCGGCGACCACCAGGAGGCCGAACACGATGTCGACCGCGATCAGCTTCCAGTAGGCGAGCTTGCGGGCGACGGTGCGGAGCGACGGGGGCTCGGACTCCTCACCGCGAGCCAGCGCGAGGGCAACGGCTCCGGCGTAGAACACCTCGCCGATCAGGCTCGTGATCGCCTGCACGACGAACCCGGCCACCAGCGCAGTCCCGCCCAGGCCGCTGATCTCGGACAGATCGATGTCGGAGGCTTCGTTCGCAAGCGACTCGAGCAGCCCGAGCGGGACGAACACGGCAATGCCGAGGAGGAAGAGATATCCGGCACGCCGCCAGTACGTGCGGGCCGTCCGAACGTAGACGTCTCTGGCCTTCACGGCGCCGACCCTATCCAGCGTCCGAGGAGAAGCGCGCCGGGGATGCGCCCTGCCGCAGCCGCCCGGGGGCGGCGACACCGGCGGTCGCTACGCTGCCGCCGATGCCTGCGGGGATGCGAATCGTCGGCGCCGCGCTCGCCTCGCTTCTCGTCGCCGCCGTCGCCGGTTGCGGGGGCGGTGGCTCGACCGGCACGACCGGCACGGGCGGCGAGGAGCTCAGCAAGGCGGAGCTGGTCGCCAAGGGTGACGCGATCTGCAAGGACGCCCACGATCGGTTCGCCGCGCTGCAGGGCAGCCCGCCCACCACCGCCGAGGAGACGGCCACCTTCACGCAGAAGCTCCTCGACATCACCAACTCCGAGCTCAGGCAGCTGCGGGCGCTGGATGCTCCGGCGTCGGTGAAGCCGGCGCTCGACAGCTACCTCAAGGCGCTGGACCGGAACGTGGCCGTCCTCGAGCAGGGCCTCGAGGCGGCCCAGAACAGCGACGCCACGGCCTATGCGAAGGCTCAGGCGAAGGCCGTGAAGGACCAGGTCGAGCGCCTGCGGCTCGCCCAGGCCGTCGGCTTCAAGGAGTGCAGCCGTCCCGCGGCGACCGCGCCCGGCGGCACCGGCTAGCGACGCCGCAGCGAGAAACGCCGTCGCGGGCGGCGCCGGGCCAGCCAGGCGAACCCCACGGCCATCGCGAGGTTCCCGGCGCCGGCGAGCCACAGCCCGGATCTGGCGCCCGGGCGGGTGAACGCCGGCGAGCTCGACCACAAGATGTCGGTGGCGAGCTCGGTGCCTCGAAGCCAGGCGAGCGCCCACCAGTCCTCGGGCCGGTCGCGGCAATGGGCGACGGCGTGCGCCAACGCGAACGTCAGCCACACGGGCCCGCTGCGGCGGAATAGCTGGCGCGCGTCGGCAGACGGCCGCTCGTGTCCGAGCGCCGCGAGCGTCGCGTCGGGGGCGAGCAGCGCTCCGGTGCCCAGCGCCAGGTCGAAGACGATCATGTTGCGATTTGTCGCGCGAAGCGCTCCCTCGACGTCCATCGGCGGACGATCCAACCACATCCGGGCGTGCGATTCGCCCACCTAGGAGGGAAAGTCGCCGGCGGGGCGAAACATGCCGCCGTGAGCAAGACGGCCACGAAGTCTCGTCCGACTCAGTCACGCGCTCGCGGTACCCAGACGCGCTCGCGGCGCAACGGGCGCCCGACCCGCCAGAACGGCAAAACCCTCTCCGGGTATATCACGGAGCGGTTCGACGAGTTCTCGCGCTCTCAGAAGGACGTAGCCCGCTATATCGTGGACCACCTGGACGAGGCGGCGTTCCAGACCGCCGAGGAGCTCGCCCGACGCGCCAGCACTTCGTCGTCCACGGTCGTCCGCTTTTCCCAGGCCCTCGGCTTCGAGGGCTACCCTGAGCTTCAGCAGGCAGCGATCGAGGAGTACCGCAACCGCGCTGCCGAGGAGTCGAGCGGCGCCGGCGGCCAGCTCTTCGACTTCGACCACTCCGAGTTCGAGTCCTCGCTCGCCACCGACCACGCCAACGTGGAGGACACCGCGCGGAGCTTGACTCGCGAGCAGGTCGAGGCCTGTGTCTCGGCGCTCGCGTCGGCGCACCGCGTGATGCTGGTGGGCGTCGACCAGATGGCCTTCTTCGCCAGCTACCTGCGGCATCTGCTGGCGCTGCTCGACATTCGCGCCGAGGTCGTCACGAGCCCGCGCCAGGACTCGATCACGCGCCTGAGCAGAGTCGACGAGGACACCCTCGTGATCGCCTTCTCCGCCGGACGCACCCATCCCCTCGTGGTGCGGGCGATGAAGCTGGCCCGGCACCGGCACGCCCATACGCTCTCGATCAGCGACGCGACGCTCTCCGAGGTCGGCGAGCACGCCGAGCTGACGCTCTACTACTCCTCGAACAGCCCCTCCTTCACGCGCTCCAACTCGGCGCTCCTGGGAATCGTCCAGGCCCTCGCCCACGGGGTGTACGCGCGCGACAAGGCGGCGTTCAAGGACCGCATCCGCGCCTTCAAGTTGAAGTAGCAGCTCCCGCACCGGCTTCAGAGATCCGCGCGTCGAGCGTTCGGGGCGATCGCGAGCCTTCGGGACGATGCCGAAGGTTCGGGGCGATCGCGAGCGTTCCGTCCCGGCGATGGATGGATAACGCACCCCTATGGGCCGGAATCGAACCATCGTCGCCGGGAGAGTGGGGAGGTGGGAGGGCCGGGGAGCGGTGGCGTCCGGTGCGGATTTTCCGCAACTTGCGGCCTCGCCCGCTGGAGGGCGGGATTTTCCGCCCGGCGCGCGTCTAATGTCCGCCGGCGTGACGGGTGGCAGACCCAGGCGTCTGCTCGGGCCGACCGTCGGAGCGGCGGTCGTGCTCGCCGCCGGCGCCCTGATCCTCTGGGGCATCGCGCTCTGGGCGTCGTGGGGAGGCTCCTGTCCGCAGCCCAACGCCGGGGACGGTGGCCTCGACAAGGGCGTCTCGGTGTGGCCACCCGCCGCCGAGTGCGTCGACCGGCACGGCGGCGCGTTCTGGCATCAGGCGCTTCCCTGGGCGCCGTGGCTGATCGGCGCGCTGATTGCCACCGCCGCCGTGGTTCTGCTGATCGGGCTCGCCGTCGCCATTCGCGACCTGCGCCGTCCCGCGACGGGGGCCCTCGCCGAGACGGTCTCGGCGCGTGAGGCCTGGGTCACCGGCCGTGGCCCGGGGGGCGATCTCCCGCCGACCCGCGGCGAGGTCCAGGCGGATGAACGCGAGCCGCCGGCGATGGCGGCCTGAGCGCTGTCGCCGCGAACTCGCCAAGGAGTACTACGCGCGACGCGGAAATCATCGCCCGGGCATCGCGGGGGCGGCGGCCGCTCCCCTATATTTGCTCCTCAATGACGGAGAGAGCCACTTTCAGGGTGAAGCGCGGTCTCGCCGAGATGCTCAAGGGCGGGGTGATCATGGACGTCACCACGGCCGACCAGGCGCGGATCGCCGAGGAGACCGGCGCCGTGGCGGTCATGGCGCTCGAGCGCGTGCCCGCCGACATCCGAGCGGCCGGCGGGGTGGCGCGGATGGCCAGCCCCCGGGTGATCAAGGAGATCCAGGAGGCCGTGACGATCCCGGTGATGGCCAAGGCGCGGATCGGCCACTTCGCCGAGGCGCAGATCCTCCAGTCGCTGGAGGTCGACTACGTCGACGAGTCCGAGGTCCTCACTCCGGCCGACGAGGCGCACCACATCGACAAGCACGCCTTCGACGTGCCGTTCGTATGCGGGGCGACCAACCTGGGTGAGGCCCTGCGCCGCATCGGCGAGGGCGCGGCCATGATCCGGTCCAAGGGCGAGGCCGGCACCGGCAACATCGTGGAGGCCGTGCGGCATCTGCGCGGCATCGTCGGCGGAATCAGGCGCCTCGGCACCCTGGGAGCCGAGCAGCTGGGCGCCGAGGCCAAGGAGCTCGGGGCCCCGATGGAGGTCGTCCGCGAGGTCGCCGAGACCGGATGGCTGCCCGTCCCGCTGTTCTGTGCCGGTGGCATCGCCACACCCGCCGACGCGGCCCTCGTGATGCAGCTCGGCGCCGAGGGGAACTTCGTCGGCTCGGGGATCTTCAAGTCCGAGGACCCGGAGCGTCGTGCCCGCGCGGTCGTCGAGGCGACGACGCATTTCAGCGATCCAGAGCGCGTGGCGGCGGCCTCGATCGAGCTGGGCGAGCCGATGCGCGGCGACGACATCGCGCAGCTCGCCGCCGAGGGCGAGCTGCTGCAGCAGCGCGGAGCCTAGGAGCCTCGACGGTGGGATCAGCCAGCGCGGTTCCTCCCGAGACCGGGAGGGCGAGCCCGCTGCGGATTGGCGTGCTGGCCAGCCAGGGCGACTTCGCCGCCCACGCCCGCATGCTGAGCTCGCTGGGAGCCGAGCCCGTCGAGGTGCGGAACTCCCGCGAGCTCGAGGATCTGGACGGTCTCGTCATCCCGGGCGGCGAGAGCACGACGATCACGAAGGCGATCGAGCGCGACGAGCTCGCGCCCGCGATTCGGGCTCATGCCGCCGCCGGGCGGCCGATTCTGGGTACCTGCGCCGGGATGATCGTCTGCGACCGCGACCATCTGGGGCTGGTGGACGCAACCGCGGAGCGGAACGCGTTCGGGCGCCAGATCGCGAGCTTCGAGGTGGAGCTCGAGATCGATGGCCTGGGACCGGACCCGGTGAGGGCGGTGTTCATCCGGGCCCCACGCATCTCGAGCCACGGGGCGGGTGTCGAGGTGCTGGCCAGCATCGACGGCGATCCGGTGGCCGTCCGCGAGGGCCAGATCGTGCTCTGCGCCTTTCACCCCGAGCTCACTGACGACTCGCGGATGCACGCCCTGTTGATGGCATTGGCCACCGGCGCGCGCGAGCGGCGCTCCGAGCGCGCGCCGAGCGGGGAGCGCCGAGCCGATGCGTGATCCCAGGGTCGACAACCTGGCCCGCATCCTCGTCCGCTACTCGATCAAGCTGAAGGAGGGCGACACCTGCGCGATCCGCGGCCCGAGCGCCGGCGAGCCCCTGGTCGCCGCCATCTACGAGGAGGCGCTCCGTGCGGGCGCCAACCCCACCGTGGCCCTGTCGCTCACCGGGCAGTCGGCGGCCTACTTCCGCAACGCCTCCGACGCACAGCTCGAATGGGTGTCGCCGGTGGCCCGGTGGGAGGCCGAGAAGTGCGATGCCAACATCGTGATCGGGGCCGAGACGAACACCAGGGAGCTCTCGCAGGTCTCGCCGGTGCGCCAGGCGAAGCGACGCGCGGCCACTCGGTCGCTGATGGAGACGACGATGAGGCGCAGCGCCGAGGGCTCGTTTCGCTGGGTCTACACCCTCTTCCCGACGGCGGCGTACGCCTCCGACGCCGAGATGAGCCTGGCCGAGTTCGAGGACTTCTATTACGGCGCCTGCTTCGCCGACACCGACGACCCCGTGGCGGCCTGGCGCAAGGCCGCGGAGGAGTGGAAGCGGCTGGCCGACTGGATCGAGGGGCACGAGGAAGTTCACGTCACCGCTCCCGGCACCGACATCACGCTTGGCATCGCCGGGCGCAGGTTCATCGCGGCTGACGGCGAGCACAACATGCCCGACGGCGAATTCTTCACGGCGCCGCTCGAGGACTCGGTGGAGGGTGAGGTCTCGTTTCACCTGCCGGCGATGGTGGGCGGGCGAGAGGTGGTCGGTGCACGGTTGCGATTCGAGTCGGGGAAGGTCGTCGAGGCAACCGCCGACCGCGGCGAGGACTACCTCGTGAGCCTCCTCGATACCGACGATGGCTCGCGCCGGCTCGGCGAGCTCGGGATCGGGACGAACTTCGGGATCGACCGTGGGACGCGCGACGTCCTGCTCGACGAGAAGATCGGCGGCACGGTCCACATGGCGGTGGGCGCGAGCTATCCCGAGTGCGGGGGAAAGAACGAGAGCGCCGTCCACACGGACCTCGTCTGCGACCTCCGGGGTGGCGGGCGGATCGAGGTCGACGGCGAGCCGTTCCAGCAGGACGGCCGCTTCCTCGCCTGAGGTCCCTGCCGGCGCCGAATCTCGAGCTTGTCGGCCGTGGGCCGACAGAAGTGGATGTTCGATCGGGCGCGGCAATGACTCCGCGAGCGATCTGACGCGAGACAGCCGACCGCAACTTTCCCCGCACGCGGCTGTTCCCAGCGATACGACACCAGACGAAGCCTTCATGCCAGGGGCTCGGTGTCGGGCGTACAAATGGGATGCCGAGGCCGTGGCGGCCGGGCAGAGAGGCCCGGCCGCCGTGCCGCCTCTCGCTGGTGCTCGAGCGGCTCGCCACGCCCCTCTTCCTAGTATGTGAGGACGATGTCCGGGCACTCGAAGTGGGCCTCCATCAAGCACAAGAAGGCCGCGACCGACGCGCGGCGCGGCCAGCTCTTCACGAAGCTCGCCCGCGCGGTCACCGTGGCCGCGCGCGAGGGCGGGGGAGATCCCGACGCGAACTACACGCTCGCCGCAGCGGTGCAGAAGGCGCGCGACTACTCGATGCCCAAGGATTCGATCCAGCGGGCAATCGACCGCGGGACGGGCGGTGGGGCCGATGGCGCGACCATCGACCGCATCGTCTACGAGGGCTACGGCCCGGCCGGCGTTGCCGTGCTCGTCGAGACCCTGACTGACAACCGAAACCGCACCAGCGCCGACATGCGCCATGCCTTCGAAAAGCACGGCGGCAGCCTCGGTGAGCCGGGTTCGGTGGCGTGGGTGTTCGAGAAGCGCGGCGTCGTGATGGTGGACGCCGACAGGTACTCGGAGGACGACCTGATCGTCGCGATCGACGCGGGCGCGGAGGACGTGAGCCGGGAGGGTGACTCGCTCAAGGTCGTGAGCGCCGCCGAGGACCTCGCGTCTGTCCGCGAGGCGCTCGAGTCCGCCGACGTGGACATCGAGTCCGCCGAGCTCACCATGGAGCCCAAGAGCGTCGTCGAGGTCACGGGGGCCGACGCGGGAGCCGTGATGCGCCTGATGGACGCACTCGACGAGCACGACGACGTGGAGGCGGTCCACGCGAACTTCGACATCCCGGCGGACGTGCTGGAGGAAATCGCCGCGTAGGGAGGGTTTCTGTGGAGCCGCTCGGCTCTCCGCTGAATCCCTTGGGGCGGCTTCGCCCCCTGTCATGCTCCTGCGGCGACGAGGGCCCGCCGTCCCTAATCACGGGAGGCGTCCGAGGCCGTACGCAGAATCAAGACCCATGATCGTGGTCATGGGCATCGATCCGGGCGTGGCGAGCACGGGCTTCGGCGTCGTTCGCATGGCGGGCGGGCAGATGAGCGTCGTGGACGGTGGGGTGATCGACGTGCCGCCGGGCCAGCCGATCGAGTCTCGGCTGGCCGAGATCCACGACGAGCTCGCGGCGCTGATCGGCTGGCACGAGCCGGCCGCGCTGGCGCTGGAGAGGGTGTATTTCGGCAAGAACGTCCGCTCGGCCATCGCCGTCGGGCAGGCGCGCGGGGTCGTGATGCTGACCGCGGCCCAGCGAGGGTTGAGGTGCTTCGACTACACCCCGCAGGCCGTGAAGATGGCCGTCTGCGGGAGCGGTGCAGCAGCCAAGGACCAGGTGCAGCGGATGGTGGGGAGCCTCCTGGGGCTGCCGCAGCCTCCCGAGCCTGATCACGCCGCGGACGCCCTCGCGGTCGCGATCTGCCACGCGGCCCAGGCACGCCCCGAGCGGGCCCTCGTCGCCCACGCGAGCGAGGCGGGCTCGGCGTGATCGCCTCGGTTCGCGGCGAGGTGCTGGTCCGCCGGCCCGACTACGTGGTGGTCGAGGCGGCGGGCGTCGGCTACCGCCTCGCGGTCTCCGCCGAGACGCTGAAGGCGGTGCCCAGCCGCGGCAAGCAGGCGACCCTCCACGCCCACCTCGTGGCGCGCGACGACTCCCTCTTGCTGTACGGGTTCGCGAGCGAGGAGGAGCGCGACCTCTTCCTGCACCTGACCTCTGTCTCCGGCATCGGGCCCAAGGTCGCCATCGCGATCCTCTCGGGCGGCCCGCCGCGCGAGCTTCTGCGCGCGATCGCCGCGGGGGACGCGAAGCGCTTCCAGTCGGCCCCGGGAGTGGGCAAGCGCACCGCCGAGCGGCTGATCATGGAGCTGCGCGACAAGGTGGCGGGGGAGCTCACCGAGGGGATCCCGGCGGCCGACGGCTCCGGCGAGGAGGGCGATCCGCGCTCGCTCGCGCGAGAAGGGCTGATGCACCTCGGCTACACGCTCACCGAGGCGGAGGGACTTCTGGACGGGGCCGAGGGCTCGAGCGCCGAGGAGCTCATCAACGGCGCGCTTCGCCGCGCCGCCCAGGCTGGGGCGCGGACGTGAGCGTGGCGCGCGATCCGGGGATCGCCCAGGCCGCGGCAGCGCAGGAGCGCGAGGCGGTCGAGGCCGCGGACGCCCGGCGCCTCGGGGACGCCGACCTCGCCGGGGGTGAGGACGAGCTCGACTCCTCGCTGCGCCCCAAGCGGCTGCCCGACTTCGTCAACCAGGTGCAGGTCACGCAACAGCTGGAGGTCTTCGTCGAGGCCGCCAAGCGCCGTGGCGAGCCGCTCGACCACGTTCTGCTGGCCGGGCCGCCAGGGCTCGGCAAGACGTCGCTCGCCAACATCGTGGCCGCCGAGCTGGGCGTCTCGCTGGTGCAGACCGCCGGCCCGGCGCTGGAGCGCAAGGCCGACATCGCGGCGTTCCTGACGGCCCTCGAGCCCGGCTCGGTCTTCTTCATCGACGAGATTCACCGCCTCAGCCGCGCGATCGAGGAGACCCTTTATCCGGCGATGGAGGAGCGCCGCTTGCCGGTGGTGCTGGGCCAGGGCGCGGGCGCCCGCACCGTGACCCTGGATCTGCCGGCGTTCACGCTGGTGGGCGCCACGACCCGCACCGGCCTGCTCACGACGCCGCTTCGCGACCGGTTCGGCGTCTGCCACCGGCTCGAGCACTACGAGCCGGACGACCTCGCGCTGATCGTGCGACGGTCGGCGCGGATCCTGGGTGTCGAGGTCGAGCCCGACGGCGAGCGCGAGATCGCCGGGCGCTCGCGCGGCACGCCGCGGGTCGCGAACCGGCTGCTGAAGCGGGTGCGCGACTTCGCCGAGGTGCGCGGCGCCGGGGTCGTCACCGGCGACGTCGCACGTGAGGCGCTGGGGCTGCTGGAGGTGGACGCGGCGGGGCTGGATCGGCACGACCGGTCCATCCTCGACGCGATCGCGACCAAGTTCTCCGGGGGGCCGGTTGGGCTCTCGACGCTGGCCGCTGCGGTGGACGAGGAGCAGGACACGATCGAGGACGTGTACGAGCCATATCTGCTCAAGCAGGGATTGATCAAGCGAACCCCGCGCGGCCGGGTCCTCACCGAGCGCGGTTTCGGTCATCTCGGGCTCCGGATGCCGGAGAGCGCGGCGGCGAGCCTCTTTTGAGCGACCCAGGCACATCGCTACGCTTACGCGCGTGCCGTTCTTCATCTGTCCGAACTGCGGCAACCGCGAGCTGAGCTCAGAGCGCACGGCGGGGTTGTCGGCGAGGCCCAAGGGCTGCTCCAAGTGCGGCTTCGGCTTCATCTTCGAGCTGCTCGACGACTACTACCCGGCCCCCGAGGCCGCCTTCTTCGTCTGCGACCAGCAGGGGCGAGTGCTCGACGTCGGCAAGGGCGGTTTCGAGCTGACGGGGCTCAAGGACGAGCAGGTGATCGGCCGTCCCGTGCAGGACGTGCTCGGGCTCGAGTGGATGGACCCGGGCGATGGCGGCGGCACGGCCGACAGCAACGACGACGGCGTGACGGATCCGATCGAGACGACCCTGGAGTGGGGCGTTCGATCGCTGAACAAGCGGGTGCAGGTGAACGCTGAGGGGGACCTGCCCGCCGAGGCGGTCGCCGACCTCTTTCCGGCCTACGACGACGACGGCGGGCTGCTGCTGGTCCTCACGCCCCGGTAGCGTGGACCCGCCACGCGCTGACTCCGGGGAGAGCGCTTGCCATGGCGAGGAGAGAAGGCAATCCACTTGACGTTCCAGGCTGATGGGTAGTCGCCGCCGAAACGCGTTCATCATCGCGCTGGTCCTGGCGCTGCTGGCGGCCTCGGCGGTGGTGATCGCATCCAAGCCGACGGTGCTGGGCCTCGACCTGAAGGGCGGCACGCAGCTCGTCTACGAGGCCCGTGGAACGCCGCAGGCGCCGAATCCGACAGCGGACGACATCGAGCGGGCGATCAACATCATCCGGACGCGCACCGACAAGTTCGGGGTCGCCGAGCCGGAGATCTCGCGCCTCGGGGAGAAGGGCATCCAGGTCGGCCTGCCGAACGTGCAGAACGCCGAGCAGGCGATCGCCCAGGTGGGCAAGACGGCGCAACTCTACTTCTACGACCTGGAGGCCAACATCGTGCCTCCGCCCAAGAAGGGTGTGCCCAAGGATCCACCCAACTCGCCGGATCCGAATCCCAACGTCTACACCTTCCCCAACCTGTGGAGCGCGGTCAGCTTCGCCTCCGAGCGAAAGCCCAAGGACGGCGGCACCACCACGGGGCCCACCTACTACCTCTTCGATGCCAAGTCGCACGAGCTGCTGGCGGGTCCGGCCGAGAAGAAGGAGGACCTCTTCCTCCAGTCCCGCAACGGCAAGCAGCCGCCCGGATCGGTGATCAAGTCGGTGCCGGAGGGCACGCTGGTCGCGGCCGCCCCGAACGAGCCGTCGCTGACCCTGTCGCAGTCGACGATCTCGGATTCGCCCCAGTTCGTGCTCAAGGACCGCCCGGCGCTGGGCGGCAAGGAGATCACCAACCCCGAGCAGAACTTCGACCCGACCACGCAGCAGCCGATCGTGACCTTCGACTTCACCGGCGACGGGCAGTCCGCGTTCCAGAAGGTCACGCAGACGATCGCCGAGCGCGGTAGGGCCACGGCCCCGCTCGGCGTCAGTCCCGCCCAGGCCGGCCAATTCTCGCAGCATTTCGCGATCGTCCTCGACAACCAGGTCTTCTCCAACCCGATCATCGACTTCGAAGAGAACCCCACCGGGATCGACGGCCGCCAGGGGGCTCAGATCTCCGGCAACTTCACGATCAGCTCGGCGCAGGACCTCGCGACCATCCTGCAGACGGGCGCCCTGCCCGTGAAGCTCGTCCTGATCAGCCAGAGCACGGTCTCGGCGACGCTGGGCCAGCAGGCCCTGGACGAGGGGATCAAGGCCGGGATCGTCGGCCTGGCGGTGCTGATCCTGTTCCTGATCGCCTACTACCGCCTGCTCGGCGTGGTCGCCGTGCTGGGGCTCGCCGTCTACGGGGTCTTCTTCTTCGCGCTGGTGAAGCTGATCCCGATCACGTTGACCCTGCCGGGGATCGCGGGGTTGATCCTGACTATCGGGGTGGCGGCCGACGCGAACATCGTCATCTTCGAGCGAATTAAGGAGGAGGCGAGAGCCGGGCGATCGCCGCTGTCGGCGATCGCGCAGGGATACAAGCGGGGCATCGCGACCATCATCGACGCGAACGTCATCACCCTGTTCACGGCGTTCATCCTCTTCGTGCTCGCGACCGCGGGCGTCAAGGGATTCGCGTTCACGCTCGGCATCGGGACCCTCGTCTCGCTGTTCACGGCGGTCCTGTTCACCCAGGCCGTGCTAAGCACCGTCGGACGCTCGTCGATCCTTCACTCGCCCCGCGCCCTGGGCGCCGGCAAGCAGCGAGTGCGATGGCACTTCGACTTCAGCGGCGCGAGCCGGTGGTTCTTCTCGATCTCCGGATGCATCCTCGCGATCGGGGCGATCTCCATGGCGACCAAGCAGCTCAACCTCGGCATCGACTTCACGTCCGGCGCCAAGGTCACGGCCAGCCTCGACAAGCCGGCGTCGGTCGACCAGGTCCGGAGCGCACTGCAGAACGCGGGGGTGGACAACGCGTCGAGCGCGGAGATCCAGTCGGTCAACGATCCCAATCTCGGCGAGAACGTGGTCGAGATCCAGGGCAAGATCCCGGTCAACCAGGTCAACAAGACGGTCAAGAACGCTCTCGACAGATCGTTTGGCCTGCGCGGCGGCGAGGAGGGCTTCAACGGTCAGACGGTGGGCCCGACGTTCGGCGCCCAGGTGGCCAGGAGCGCGGTCATCGCGATCGTGTTCTCACTGCTGGTGATCGCCGCCTACATGGCGATCCGGTTCGAGCCCAAGTACGCGATCCCGGTGATCATCGCGCTGTTCCACGACATCCTGATCACGGCGGGCGTCTATTCCCTCACGGGTCAGGAGGTGACGAGCGGCACCGTGGCCGCGTTCCTGACGATCTTGGGCTACTCGATGTACGACACGGTGATCGTCTTCGACCGCATCCGGGAGAACGTGCCGCGCATGCCGCGCGCGGCGTTCTCGCAGATTGCCAACAAGTCGATGAGCGAGGTGCTGACCCGATCGCTGATCACCGGTATGTCGACGGTGATGCTGGTCACGATGCTGCTCATCTTCGGCGGCTCCACCCTCCAGGACTTCGCGTTCGCGATGATCGTCGGCGTCGCCTCGGGGGCCTACTCCTCGATCTTCATCGCGACCCCGGTGCTCACCCACTGGAAGGAGCGCGAGCCCGCATACCGGGCCCGGCGCCGGCGCCTGATCGACGAGATGGGGTACCTGCCGACATTCCCGGAGGACAACGTCGTGGCGAAGCTCGGCGACGAGCACGAGGCGCCGGAGGCGCCGGAGGAGGTGCCGGCGCCCGCGCCGGTCGGCGCCGGCCGGCCCGAGGCTCACGCCGATGCCGGCTCGGAGGCTGTCGAGGTCGACGGTGGCGACGGCGCTCGTGCCGAGGCAGAGCTCGAGACCGGCGGGCCCGAGCCGGCGGGTGCGCCGGCCGAGGGTGACGGCCCCAAGCCCCGGAGCCAGCAGCGGCGGCGCCGGCAGCAGCGGCGCCGGCGCAAGCACGGGAGGAATCGATGAGCGGAAACCATTGCGGCCGTCCATGGCCGTACATGCATCTGCCGCGACAATGTCGCGGCCTGGAGTACCTGCGCTGATGGCCGCGGTTGTCTGGTTCACGGTGGCGATCGCCCTGTGGCACTTCACGGTGTTCGTCCCCGACCGGTTCTGGGCGGGGATCGTGGGCGCACTCCTGGGGGCGATCGCGGGGGGCATGATCTCCGGGGCGATCGTGCAGATCGCGTCGGGCAGGTCGATCGGGGACACCGACATCGGCACGGTGCTGGTGGCGATTCCGGGGACCCTCGTCGGGCTGGCGGTGATCTACGCCATCGGCATCCGCCGGGAGCACCTGGCCGCGCTCGAGTAGCGAAGGTCGCAGGAGCGCCCGAGGGCCCCCGACGCAGGCGATGGTCGGATTCCGGCCACATCAGGGCCGTTTTCCAACCATCGCTGCGACCGGATCCCCGCCGCTGCGAGCTGCCGGGCCGCTTGCCTGAGAGGCTGCCGGCTAGGCGCTGTCGATCGGCGGCGGCTCGCGCAGGGTCTGGAGGACCGTGCAGTAGCGCTCGGTCTTCTCCTTCAGCGACTCGACCTCGGCCGGGTCCGCGCCCGGTGCGTCGACGTCGAGTTGGAGACTGATCGCCTCGAAGCCGACCTTGGCGTCCCGCGACACCCCGAGGGTGCCGCGCAGGTCCAGGTCCCCCTCAACCGTGATCTCGATCCGCTCGGTCTCGATCCCCATCGATGCGGCCACCATCTGGCAGGTGACCTGCGCGCACGCCGCCAGCGCTCCCAGCAACAGGTCACCGGAGCAGGCGGCCGTTCCCGGCCCGCCGACCCCAAGGTGAGCCTGCGCGGCTTGGATCGCCTGACCGGCCTCGACCGAGCACGACACCGGCGTGTCGGTCTCGCTGGCCCTGGCGACGAGCGTGATGCGAGCCTCATCGGGAGCCTCGCGGTAGCGGTCCTTGATCGGCGCCTGGGCGGCTCGTAGGTTCATCGTCTCCTCCGTGTCGCGGGTGCGTGATGCGAGCGAGGGTAGCGCCGGGGAGAGTTCCGTCCCCGGCCGTTCTTAGCCTGGCGTCGTGCCCGCACCACCGACCACGAGCAAGGCCTTCTCGCTCGAGCCGTTCTCCTACGAGGAGGCGCGCGCGCTCATGCATGGCCTCGAGCTGCCCGAGCCGGTGGCGGTGACGCTCGTCAGGCGCGGCTATCGCACCGTCGCCGAGGCGCGGGCGTTCCTGGAGGCCACGGAGACGCACGACCCCTTCGCGTTCGAGTCGATGCGGGACGTAACCGCGACGATCGAGGCCGCGATCTCGGCCGGGCGGACGATCACGGTCCACGGCGACTACGACTGCGACGGAGTCTCGGCGACGTCGATCCTGGTGCGCGCGCTGCGACAGCGCGGCGCCCGATGCGACTGGTACATCCCCGACCGGCTGGGCGACGGCTACGGGCTGACCGGCGAGGGGGTGGAGCGCCTGGCGGCGCGGGGAACGGACCTGCTGATCACCGTCGACTGCGGGATCACCTGCCCGGACGAGGTCGAGGCGGCTCGCTCGGCCGGCATGGACGTGATCGTGACGGACCACCACGAGCCGGCCTCCAGGCTCCCGGAGTGCCTCATCCTCCACCCGCGCCTCGGCGGCTACCCGTTCGGCGAGCTGTGCGCGGCCGGCGTCGCATACAAGCTTGCTGCCGCCCTGCTCGGATCTGACGGGGCCGAGGGTGACCTCGACCTGGTGGCGCTGGCGACGGTTGCCGACCTCGTCCCGCTTCAGGGCGAGAACCGCGCCCTGGTCCGCAAGGGCCTGGCGGTGGCGCGCCGAGGCTCGCGGCCGGGGCTGCGCGCGCTGTGCGCCGCCGCCTCGATCTCGCTCGCGCAACTGGACGAGGGCGACCTGGCCTTCCGCATCGGGCCGCGGATCAACGCCGCCGGCCGCCTGTATCGCGCGGATGCCGGCGTCGAGCTCATGTTGACCACCGACGAGGCCAGGGCAACCGGGCTCGCGACCGAGCTCAACCGGGCAAACGGCGAGCGCCGGATCGCCGAGCGAGCGGTGGTCAACGCCGCCGAGACCGCGCGAGCCGAGCTGCCGGAGCGCCTGGCTGCCGCGCCGGCGCTGGTGCTGGCCGGCACCGACTGGCATCCCGGCGTGGTTGGGATCGCCGCGTCCAGGCTGGCCGAGCGTCACTGGGTTCCGACGGTCCTGATCGGCATCGACTCCGACGGCAGGGGGCGAGGATCCGGCCGCAGCATCCCCGGATTCGACCTGCTCTCGGCCCTGGATGCCTGCGGCGAGCACCTGAAGCGGTTCGGCGGGCACCGCGCGGCGGCCGGGCTCGAGATCGACGCAGGGCGAATCGACGCCTTTCGGGAGGCCTTCGCGGCGCACGCCGCCGCGGTGGTCGAGCGGGACCAGCTGGTCCCCACGGAATCCATCGACGCGGTCGTAGGCGGCGAGAGCCTGGGGCACGACGTCGCCGAGCACCTGGAGCGCCTGGCGCCGTTCGGCAAGGGCAACCCGGGTGTGCGCCTGCTGGTGCCGTCCGTGCGAGTGCGCGACGTCCGCCCGATGGGCGACGGCGACAAGCACGCCCGGTTCCGGCTCGAGAGCGGGCCGCGCAGCGCCCTGGGCGTTGCCTTCGGAGTCAACGGGGAGCTGGCAGAAGCCAGGCTGGCCGATCCGGTGGACGTTTCGGTGAAGCTCGAGCTGAACGAGTGGAACGGGACGGTCGAGCCCCGGGTGGTCCTGGGCGAGCTCTACCCCGAAGAGGCGCGCGCCCTGATCGATGACGCGCCCGCGTATCCGGACGCGGGCGAGTGGAGCCGGAGGTTCGAGGGCGAGTTGGGGGCCCCGCTGGCGCCGTGGCCGCCGGAGCGCCCTCCGGCGTCGGAGGCGAATCGCGAGGTGGTCGACCGCCGCGGCGACTCCGGGGTCGCCGCGGTCGCGGCGCTGGCGTCCTGCCGCGAGCCGGTCTTGGTCCTGTGCGCGGACGCGATGCGGCGCCGTGAGCTCGTGGAGCGGGCCGCTGCCCCCGCCCGGTTCTGCGGTGGGCCGCTCGCCATCGCCTCCGGGCGGCTGGCCGACGAGACCACTCGCCAGGGCGTCGCCTCCGTTCTGGAGGCGGGCTGCGGAGTCGCCCTCGCCGACTGGAGCGCGCTCGAGCGAATGCCCTCGATGGCGTCCGGCTTCGCCCACGTCGTGATGGTCGATCCACCGCCGTTCGCGCATCTGGAGCTCCGCGCGTCCTCCGGGACGGGCTTCCTCCACCTCGCGTGGGGCGAGGCCGAGGTGACGATGGCCCTTCGCGTGCACGACGAGGAATGGCCTCGCCGTGAGGCCCTCGCTGCCCTGTATCGGGTCATGCGCGACCGCTGCCGCAGCGGCGCCGGCCTGGGCCGGGAAGAGCTTCGCGGGGTCCTGCAGGGCCCTGGCAGCCATCCCCGTGCGCCCGAGGTGGGTGCCCGCCGGATCCGGGTGCTCGCTGAGGTGGGCGCGGCCGACTGGGACCGAGCCGCCACCCCACACGTGCTTCGCGTCGTATCCTCGGTGACGAAGGATCTGGAGCAGACGGACTCCTTCGCTGCCTACCGCGACCGGTACGAGGAGGGCAGGCGATTTCTAAGCAGGCCAAGACAACCGAGCTAGACGAGGCGAAGAGGGCGGAGCGCGCCGTGCCGAAGGATGGCTCGGGCGCCGCCGGCGATGTCGCTGGGCCAAAGCCGTCCAGGGGCCAGAAGATGAAGGTGAGGCGGCAGGGGCGCCGCCGGTCCGACGGTGAGCAGCCCCCGGTCGACCGCGAGGGCCACACGCGGGTTGGCGCGGGACATGGGCCGGATGCCCCCCCGGCACCGGCAAGCCGGCTGACGCCCGAGCTGACCGATGACGAGCGGGCGCTGTTGGGCGACCTGCTCGCGGTGATCGCCGAGCACAGCGACGACGGCATGAGACCGATTGACACGGAGGCCGTGGAGCGGGCATTCGCGTTCGCCTGCGAGCGTCATGCCGACCAGCGCCGCCGGTCGGGCGAGGACTTCATCACCCATCCCGTCGAGGTCGCGAAGATCTGCGCGGGGCTTCGTCTCGACACCGAGACGCTGTGCGCCGCGCTGCTGCACGACACCGTCGAGGACACGAGCGCCAGCCTGGATGAGGTCCAGGGGCAGTTCGGCGAGACCGATCGCGCCGCTCGTCGACGGCGTCACCAAGCTCACGGGATCACGTTCCAGAGCCGCGACGAGAGTCAGGCCGAGAACTACCGGAAGATGATGGTCGCGATGGCCACGGACGTCCGGGTCATCCTGATCAAGCTCGCCGACCGCCTCCACAACATGCGCACGATCTCGGCGCTGCCAAGCAGAAGCAGATCGAGAAAGCGCGCGAGACGCTCGAGATCTACGCGCCGCTGGCGCACCGGCTGGGGATCCACGCGATCAAGTGGGAGCTCGAGGACCTCTCGTTCCAGCGCCTGCATCCGCGCAAGTACGACGAGATCAAGAAGCTCGTCTCTCAGCAGCGCGCCGAGCGCGAGCACTACGTCGCGGAGGCCGGCGAGTTCCTGAGCAGCGAGCTGGGCAAGGTCGGCATCGAGGCCGAGATCTCAGGTCGCGCCAAGCACTTCTACTCGATCTACTCGAAGATGACGAAGAAGGGCCGGGAGTTCAACGAGATCTACGACCTGACGGCGATGCGGGTGCTCGTGAGCTCCGTCAAGGACTGCTACGGAGCGATCGGAATCATCCACTCGCTCTGGAAGCCGCTGCCCGGGTCGCTTCAAGGACTTCATCGCCACCCCAAAGCTCAACCTCTACCAGGCGCTTCACACCACGGTCGATCGGGCCCGAGGGCCGGCCCCTGGAGATCCAGGTCCGCACCGCGGAGATGCACGAGACTGGCCGAGTACGGGATCGCCGCTCACGTCATCTACAAGGAGGGGGCGACCCGAGGCAAGAAGGCCGATCCGAAGCGCGACAAGATGACCTGGCTGCGCCAGCTCCTCGAGGTGGACGGCGAACAGGACCCGAAGGAGTTCCTCGAGCACTCAAGGTCGACCTGTTCGAGGACGAGGTCTTCGTGTTCACGCCTAGAGGCGAGGTCAAGAACCTGTCGGCCAGGCTCGACGCCGCTGGACTTCGCGTACGCGGTTCACACGGACGTCGGGCACCGCTGCGTCGGGGCGAAGGTCAACGGCAAGATCGTTCCGCTGCACTACCAGTTGAAGTCCGGCGACATCGTCGAGATCCTCACCGCCAAGCAGGAGCGCGGGCCGTCGCGCGACTGGCTCTCCGTCGTCCGCACTAGCCGCGCCCGCAACAAGATCCGCGCCTTCCTCAGGCGGCGAGCGCCGCGACGACGCCGAGCGGCGGGGCCGCGAGCAGCTTCAGGAGCGATCACGAAGCGCGGGCTGCCGCCGCAGCGCGTCGCCGCCTCGCCGCTGCTGGCCGACGTGACCCGCGAGATGGGCTTCCGCAAGGCCGACGACTTCTACATCGCGATCGGGCAGGGCAAGATTTCGCCGAAGACGGTCTCCAACAAGGTCTTCCAGCGGCTGAAGCAGGGCGAGGCGGTGGCCGGCGACGAGACCGAGGCCCGGCTCGCCGGAGTGCTGGAGGGCCGCGACGAGCGCCAACGCCGCACCCAGGAGGCCTCCGACTACGGCATCAAGGTCAAGGGCGTCGACGACGTCGATCGATCCGCCTGGCCAAGTGCTGCCGGCCGGTTCCCGGCGACCCGATCATCGGCTACGTCTCGTTGGGGCGGGGCATCACCATCCATCGCGAGGACTGCAAGAACATGGGCGCGCTGAAGAGGCTCCCCGGAGCGCTTCACGGAGGTCGAGCTGGGAGGGCGACAACTCCACGTCGTACCGGGTCGAGCTCCAGGTGGACGCCTAGGATCGCACTCGCCTGCTCGAGGACCTCTCGCGGACGTTCGCCGAGACCGGAGTGAACATAATCGAGGCGATCTGCGCGACGAAGCACCCGATGGTCAAGAACCGGTTCGTCGTCGAGGTCGGCGACAGCGAACAGCTCCGCCAGTGCGTCGGACGGCTGCGCAACGTCGACTCGGTCTTCGACGCTTATCGCGTCACGCCCACGGCTTGAGCCCCGGCGAGCCATCGGGCGGGAACGCCCAGGCCATCCGCCGCTCGATCTAGGCCTACAACTCAGGCGATCTCGACGCTCTCATCGCGATGGCCGATCCGGAGATCGAGTGGGAGGTGGCACCGGAGCATCCGGCCGCCACGACGCACCGCGGCATCGCTGCCGTGCGCGAGTACCACGAGGACTGGCGCAACACCCTCCGCGACCTCCACGTCGAGCTGCGATCGGTCGTCGAGAGCGGTGACACCGTGCTGACCGTGTGCCGGCTCCGGGGAAAAGGGGACGAGAGCGAGGCGGACGTGGAGGTCGAGATCACCTTCCTGACGACCTACAGGGGCGGAAGGGCCGTCCGGGTCGAGGAGTTCCTCGACGCCGACGAGGCGACGCGCCCCATAGGCGCCGACTGATTCGGGGTCCTGACGCGCCGAATGGGTAGTGAGGGTCGCTATGGCGACACCTGGTGCACACTCGAGAATCGGGACGAGGCCCGCGGTCAGCGTGGTCGTGCCGTTTCGAGGCGTTCGCGCCGCCGCGGACCGAATGCTCGCCGCCCTCGCCCGCCTCGACCTGCGTGAAGGCGACGAGGTCCTGGTGGCCGACAACACGGCAGCGGGCGAGGTGCATGGGCTCGACGGCGGGAGCGTCCGGGTGGTCTCCGCCTCGCGGGAGCGCTCGTCATACCACGCGCGGAACGCGGGGGCCCGCGCTGCGGCCAACGACTGGCTCCTGTTCCTGGATGCGGACTGCGTTCCCGAGCGCGGCCTTCTCGCCGCCTACTTCGCGGAGCCGGTGGCCGACCGATGCGGCGCTGTGGCCGGCCAGATCCTCGGCGAACCGGGCCAGCGGTCGTTCACCGCTCGATACGCCCGCTCACGCAAGCTCTTCGACCACGCGGACGGTCTGATTCGGGCCGACGGGGGAGGGGCGGCCGCGGGCAACCTCCTGGTCCGGAGGGCTGCGTTCAGGGCGATCGAAGGCTTCACCGAGGGGATCCGATCTGGCGGCGACCTGGACCTCTGCCGGAGGCTCGAGGGCGATGGATGGCGCCTGGACTTTCGTCGTCAGGCCGTCGTCCACCACCGCCACCGGACGACGCTGCCGTCGTTGCTCGGGGCTGTCGCTCGCTACGGGGCGGGGGCGCGGTGGCTGAACGAGCGCTACCCGGGCTCGTCGCCCCCATGGCCACTGCGGTACGGGTTGGTCGTCGCCGGGCGCGACATCGCGGCCCGAATTCGGGATGGGCAAATGGAGGAGGCGATCTTTCGGGGTGTCGACGGGCTCGGCCTGGTCGCGCACCGGATCGGCTACGCGTCGGACAACCAAGCCACCCGGGTCGAGTGAATTCAGTCCCGGAAGCCGGGAGCGGATTCACTTGACCCGAGCCTCCACCACGACTCGGATTTGCGCCGCGGTCTCGCGCATGTGCTCTTCGCCGTCGTACTTCCGGCGCGGCCAGAAGAAACCGCGCAGGCCGTCCTTGCGGTTTCGCGGCACCAGATGGACGTGGAGGTGCGGGACGCTCTGGCTGACGATGTTGTTCAGGGCCACGAAGGCGCCCTGCGCGCCCATCGCCTGGCGGATGGCGCCGGAGAGGAGCTTGGCGTTCGCGAAGAGCGGGCCGATCAGGTCGTCGGGCAGGTCCCAGATCGTCTCGTGGTGCTCACGAGGAACGAGCAGCGAGTGGCCCGGGAAGAGGGGCCGACGGTCAAGGAAGGCGAGCGACGCCTCGTCCTCGAACACGACGTGCGCCGCCTCCTCGCCGGCGGCGATCGCGCAGAACCGGCAGCCGTCGACCCTGCTCATCGCCGGCCGGAGCCGATCTCAGGCAACGACCGTGAGTGCCGCGGCCTCGATGCCGATCTCGAGCTCCCCGTGATCGCCGATGTAGTCGCCGTCCACCTGCACCGGGAAGGGCCGGATCCGCCCGCTGGGATTCTCGGACACGGACTCGACGCGGGACTCGGTGACCCCGTCGAAGTGGTCGATCTGCCGGTGTCCCGGAGTGCGCATGCTCCTCATCAGGACCCTCGCGGCGATGGTGGGGACGTCACGCTGGGCCGCGCGTCGAAGCATGGCTACCGACAGCGTGCCGTTGTCGAGCGCGGCGTTCTCGCAGATGTGGAGCGGCTGGTTGCCGAAGTAGCTGAACGGATCGGAGTTCTGGGCGATCGCCGTGACGCCCTCCGCGGTCTCTCCGTCGACCCGCATGCGCATGCGCACGGGGTTCCTGAGGTAGGAGCCGTAGAAGCCCGAGACCGCCGCCCACGTGTAGTACCAGCGGCCTCCGCGCGCCTTCAGTCGCGGACGGGAGTCCACCGTCCGGGCGGCGGTCGCGTCGAGGCCGGCGCCGCAGGCGAACACGAAGCGGCGGCCGTTGGCGAGGCCGAGGTCGATGCGGCGCGGGCGAAAGTCGTCGGCCAGCCCGAGGAGGTGCTCGGTTGCGTCGACGACGTCGTTCGGGATCCCCAGCGTCCGGCACACGACATTGGTGGATCCCCCTGGGAGGACCGAGACCGGGACGTCGGTCCCCGCCAGCCCGTTCGCGATCTCGTTGAGCGTTCCGTCCCCGCCGAAGGCGACCACGACGTCGTAGCCGCCCTCGCAGGCCTCGCGGCCGATCTCGGTGGCATGGTGCTGGGCCTCGGTCGTCACCGCCTCGACGTCGTAGCGCCCCTGGAGCGCGTAGACGACGAGGTTCTTCAAGCGATCGGACACGGTCGTCGCATACGGGTTGACGATGATCAGCATCCGCTTCTTGGCGGGACGCGCGGGCACGCGGGCGCCATCGATCTGCGCCTCGGGCCGACGCGGTGCCTCGATGGTTGCGGGACCGGCCATCACGCTGCGAGCTCCTGGATCCGCACGTTACCCCACGGCTTCGAACCGGATCAGGTCGCCGTCGGGGACCTCGCGAACCCGGTCGTCGGCCGCGAGCAGGTCGATGTGACCCAGCACCTCGGAAAGGGTCAGGAACGCCTGAGTGACGGCGACGTTGCCCCAGAGCTCCTGGGCGATCTCATAGGCGCTGCGGGGGCGCTCGGCGACCAGCGCCCAGATCTTCTCGGCGCGGCGGCGATGAAGCGCGAAACGCTCGTCGATCAGCGCGCGGTGGTCGGTGATCGGCTCGCCGTGGCCCGGAAGCAGAATCCGGGCCGGGAGCTCGCGGGTTCGCCGCAGCGACTCCATGTAGATCATGAGCGCGTGAGGGCGCTGCTCGGAGCCGTCGAGTGGCCTCGAGATCAGCGGGTTCGACGAGATGTGGGCGATCAGGTGGTCGGCGCAGATGAGGATCTCCCGCTCGGCGTCCCAGAACACCGTGTCGGACGGGCTGTGGCCCGGGCGATGCTGCACCTCGAGGACACGGTCGCGAAGCCTGAGCTCCTCGCCGTCATGCAGCGGTCGCGTCACCTCGGCCTTGGCGCCCCAGGCCCGGAAGCTCCTGGAGACAGAACGCAGGGCGACGACCACGTCCTCCGGAATGCCGTGGCGGAGCATGAGCGAGGCGGCGAAGCGGTCGTCGGCCTCGATGTCGTCGCCGAAGTTCTCCACGAACGGGACGACGACGTCGATCGCGGCGACGTCGGCGCCGGAGCGGTCGGCGATGATCTCGACCAGGCCCAGGTGGTCGATGTGCTGATGGGTCAGAATCACCAGCTCGATGTCGGAGATCGACCGGTCCAGGTCCGTGAGCTGGTGCTCGAGCTCGTCGAGCGACTTGCCGGAGTTGGGGCCCGTGTCGACGAGGGTGAGCGGATCGTCCTCGATCAGGTAGCAGTTGACCCGGCCGACTGCGAACGGCGTCGGGATCTGCAGGCGATGGATGCCGGCGTCACGCGCTTCGGTGAGCGCCTCGTCGGGCTTCACGCGCGAATGAGTCCGCGGACGAAAGCCCACCGGGGGCAAGCTCCCGTCCGGGTTGCAGGCGGCCTCACGCCCGGATCAGCTCCAGCACCTCGTCTCGCTTCTTCTCCATGTCCTCCCTGGAGACGAGGGACTCGATGTTCAGCCGCAGCAGGGGCTCGGTGTTCGAGGGGCGGACGTTGAGGTGCCAGTCCGGATAGTCGACGGAGACGCCGTCGAGCCACGAGGCCTCGCCGTCCGAGTATCGCTCGGCGAGCTCCCTCATCTTCCCCTCTTGGTCGTCGACCTCCGAGTTGATCTCGCCGGAGATGAAGTAGTGCTCGCGCAGCGCGCCCACCAGCTCCGAGAGTGGCCGATCCCCGGTCGACAGCAGCTCCAGCACCAGCAGGGCGGGAATGGTTCCGGAGTCCGCGCACCAGAAGTCGCGGAAGTAGTAGTGGCCGGAGACCTCGCCGCCGAATGCCGCCGAATGCTCGCGCAGCGCGCTCTTGAAGAACGCGTGACCGACGCGATTGATGTACGACGTGCCACCGAGCTCGCGCACCGTGTCGGGCACGGCGCGACTCGCCCGTACGTCGTACACGATCCGGGCTCCCGGCTCCTTCTCCAGCAGTTGCCTGGCGAGCAGAGCGGTGAGGAAGTCTCCCTCGACGAACTCGCCCCGGTCGTCGATGAAGAAGCAGCGATCGGCGTCGCCGTCCCACGCGATCCCGAGGTCAGCCTCCGACTCGAGGACCTTGCTCATGATGAAGCGGCGGTTCTCCTCGACCAGCGGATTGGGGTCGTGGTCGGGGAAGTTGCCGTCCGGCACCCAGTACGCGGTCTCGAGCTCGAGCCCCAAGCGCTCCAGCAGGGGGCCCACCATCGGCCCGGCCATGCCGTTGGCGCCGTCGGCCACGACCCGCAGCGGCTTGATGCGGTTGGGCTCGATGAACCCGAGGGCGCGCTCGTGGTAGTCGTCGTAGACGTCCACCGCCTCGACCGCTCCGCCGCCGGGAGGTTCATCCAGCCCCGCCTCGATGGTTGCGCGAACGTCGCCGATGCCGGCGTCGCCGGACAGCGCCAGGGCCCCCTCGCGCACCAGCTTCACGCCGGTGTAGGACTTCGGGTTGTGCGAGGCGGTCACCATCGCGCCGCCGTCGAGCTCCCGTGAACCGACCAGGTGGTAGAGCATCTCGGTCCCGACCATCCCCGCGTCCAGCACCGTGCAGCCCTCGTCGACCAGCCCATCCCGGACGCGGCCGCTCATCTCCGGCGCCTCCATTCGCATGTCGCGGCCCAGGCCGACCCGAAGCTCGCCCGTCGGCTTGTCGCGGAGCCCCGCGAGCACCCGGGCGAACCCGCGGCCGACGAGGTAGGCGGTCTCGCCGTCCATCTCGGTTCCGTACAGGCCCCTGACGTCGTAGGCCTTGAAGATCTCCGGTGCGACGGCGCTCAAAACTCGTCCTCCAGGGCGTCGTAGCTCTCCTCGAGCGACTGGGGCATCACCCGTGTGTCGGCGAGCACCGGCATGTAGTTGGTATCGCCCGCCCACCGCGGCACAACGTGCAGGTGGATGTGACCCTCGAAGCCCGCTCCGGCGACCCTGCCCTGATTGAGCCCTGCGTTGTATCCCTGTGGGCCGTAGGTCTCGTCGAGCACGACCATGGCACGCTTGGCGAGGGCCATCATCTCCGTCGTGGTCTCGGCGTCGAGCTCCGGCAGGCTGGGGAGATGCTCGTAGGGCGCGACCATCAGGTGCCCGTTCGTGTACGGGAACTTGTTGAGGATCACGAAGCAGCGCTCGTCGCGGTGGACGATGAGGTTGCCGCGGTCGTCATCTTCAGCGGGCTTCGTGCAGAAGATGCAGCCCTCGTCGGCGTCCTTGGACGCGTCCTTCACGTAGGTGAGGCGCCACGGCGCCCAGATGCGGTGCTTGGCCACACCGCGGCATCCTAGATGCCGGTGGCGGCTGTGCCCAGACGACGTCTCGTGTCACGCGGCTCCAGCAGGGCGACTACGTGCAGCTCAGGGTTGGGCAGAACAGTGGCGGCAGCCTGGCGATCGACAAGACCACCGGCGAGGAGTCACCCGGGTTCACCATGACCTGGCTCGCCCCGGGTGCGTAGCTACAGCCAGCCGCGGCGGCGGAAGTAGGCCACCATCCCGATGAGGATCGCGGCCATCACGCCCATGACGATCCAGAAGGTCACCAGCGAGGCGCTGGGGGGATCGCCGCCACCCGGCAGCCCGACGTTCATGCCGAAGATGCTCGCGATCATGGTGAGCGGGAGCACGATCACGCTGATCGCGGTCAGCACACGGAGGATGTCGTTGACCCGGTGCGAGATCACCGATTCGTTGGTCTCCTCGAGTCCCTGCACGACCTCCTTGTCGTTCTCGAGCATGTCCCAGATCCGCTCGTGGGCGTCGACGATGTCGTCGAAGTAGATCTCCAGGTCCTCGCCCTCGCGGGCAGCGAGGAAGCGCTGCTTGGTGCGCTCGAGATCGCGGAGGACGGGCCGCTGCGGGCGAATGATCTTGCGGAAGTTGATGATCTCCTGCTTGACGTTGAAGATGTCGCGCACGACCTCCTCGGAGCGCCCGGAGAAGATCTCCTCCTCGAGCGCGTCGAGCTTGTTGCCGATCTTGCGCAGCATCGGGAAGCAGTAGTCGAAGCTGTCGTCGATGATCCGGTACAGCAGGAAGCCGGATCCCTTGGAGAACAGCTGGTCGCGGAACTCCTCCTTCGTCCGGGAGCGCTCGAACAGGTAGGCGACCGGCTGGAGGGGCTGGTTGGGGATCGTCACCAGGTAGTCCGGGCCGACGAAGATGTCCAGCTCACCCGCGTTCAGGCGGCCGACGGTGCGGTCGAACACCGGGAAGTGCAGGACGATGAAGAGGTACTCGGGATACTCGTCGATCTTCGGCCGCTGGTTGCGCGACAGCACGTCCTCGAGGTCGAGGGCGTGGAAGCCGAATTGCTCCTCCAGCCAGGCGCACTCGAGTGGGGAGGGGCTCTCGATGTTGACCCAGCGGAGGCCCTCCGCCGTGATCGTCTCGACGTTGGGCTTGCGCTCGGGGGGCTCAGGCGTGGGCGCGACCAGGCGACCGGCGCGGCCGGCCCTGCGCAGCCTCGGCTTCGGGAGGTTCGGCATCGCTCACCATCTCGCTCGGTCGCTCGTCCATGCTGCCTCTGCGGCGAAGGGTACCCCGAACGTCGCGCACGGCTGCAACCGAGCGGGCAAGTTGCCCGGTTGACGTCGAGCGGTCCGTTTGTCGGCCTCAGCGCGACAAATGCACCGCTCGGTGGTGGTGTCGCGCGAAAAGGTGGCCGGCGACGGGGAAACGGGGCGCCGGCTCCTGTATATTCCGCGACCACATAACTGCCACATCCAGAGGGGTGGAGGGACTGGCCCGATGAAACCCCGGCAACCCCCCCGAGAGGGGAAGGTGCCAATTCCAGCAGGTGGAAGACCTGGGAGATGTGAGCGGAGTCCCGACAGGACCTCTGCTCATAGCCCGGCAGAGGTTTTTTTCGTTGGATGAATTCGAGGCGACGGGATAGAAAGCGAGGCTAGAGCGGATGGGACCGGAGGCACTGGTTTGCAAGGAGTGCGACGCGAGGTACGCACTCGAGGCGCGCTACGTGTGCGAGCAGTGCTTCGGCCCGCTCGACGTCGCCTATGACTTCAGCGATCTCGACCCGGCCGAGGCGCGGCGGAAGATCCAGGCGGGCTCACGCGGGATCTGGCGATATGCGGACTTCCTGCCGTTCGCCGAGCGACCGCGAGACCCGCTGGAGCCCGGCCTGACGCCGCTCATCCGCGCCGACCGGCTCGCCGAGACGCTTGGCCTCGGCGAGGTCTGGATCAAGAACGACGCGGCCAACCCCACGCACTCCTTCAAGGACCGCGTGGTCGCGGTCGCGCTGGCGAAGGCGCGCGAGCTCGGGTTCGAGACCGTTGCCTGCGCGTCGACCGGCAATCTCGCCAACGCCGTGGCCGCCCACGCCGCCGCTGCGGGCCTCGACTCCTACGTGTTCGTCCCGGCGGACCTGGAGGAGCAGAAGCTGCTCGCGACCGGCGTCTACGGCACCAAGTTGGTGGGGGTCAAGGGCACATATGACGACGTGAACCGGCTCTGCACGCAGCTCTGCGAAACGCGGCCGTGGGCGTTCGTCAACGTGAACCTGCGTCCCTACTATGCGCAGGGCTCGAAGACCCTGGCCTTCGAGACTGTCGAGCAGCTCGGCTGGTCGCTCCCCGACCGCATCGTCGGCCCGATCGCCTCGGGGTCGCTGTTCACCAAGATCGGGCGTGGGCTCGACGAGTGGATCGACCTGGGGATGGTCGAGGGCCGGTTGCCCACGTTCAACGGCGCGCAGGCCTCCGGCTGCGGCCCTGTGGCAACGGCCTTCGCCTCCGGAAGCGACTTCTGCAAGCCGCAGCGTCCCGACACGATCGCGAAGAGCCTGGCGATCGGCGATCCCGCGGATGGCCCCTATGCGCTCGACCTCGCGCGTGAGACGGGCGGGGCGATCGATCAGGTGAGCGACGACGAGATCCGTGAGGGGATCCACCTGCTGGCCAAGACCACCGGGATCTTCACCGAGACGGCCGGCGGGGTCACGATCGCCGTGCTGGCGAAGCTGGCGCGGCGCGGGGACATCGATCGCTCGGAGCGGGTCGTCGCGTACATCACCGGCGAGGGCCTCAAGACCCTCGATGCGACGAGGGAGGGGTTCCGGATGTACGAGATCGAGCCCACCCTCGAGGGATTCGAGTCCGAGCTGCAGCCCGTGGCAGCCGCGAGCCAGGCATTGAGTGTCTAAGGTTCCGGGCCGTGCCGATCACCGTCAAGATTCCCGCTCAGCTGCGCGCCGTCACCGACGGCGAGGGCGAGATCGAGGTCGAGGGCACCACGGTGGGCGAGGCTCTCGACGCGGTGTTCGACCAGCACGACGACCTGCGGGAGCGGATCACCGAGGACGGCGGCCTGCGCAGGTTCGTGAACGTCTACGTATCGGGCGAGGACATCCGCTTCCGCGACGGGCTCGAGACTGAGCTGTCCGACGGCGAGGAGGTCACGATCCTCCCGGCCGTCGCCGGCGGCTGACCGGGTCGCCGCTCGGCCTCACTGCGCCCTGCTTCGGGCCGATTCCTTACTCTGCCCGCCGTGAGCGCGGCGCGTGGACAATCGCCATTGTGGGTGGGGCGGAGCGCGATCGGGAGATGATCGGCCACGGCGACACGGTGGCGATTCTCTGCGGCGGCCGCGGCACGCGCCTCCAGGAGCGCACGCACGCGATTCCCAAGGCGCTGGTGGAGATCGGCGCCCGACCGATCCTCTGGCACGTCGTGCGGATCTACGCCGCGCAAGGGTACCGCCGCTTCCTGCTCCTGACCGGTTATCTGGGCGAGGCGATCGAGGAATTCGTCGCCGCGACGGCGTGGCCCGAGCCCATCGAGGTCGAGTGCCTCGACACGGGGCTCGACACGCCGACGGGAGGACGGATCTGCCTGGCGGCCGAGCGCCTCGACGGCGGCCCCTTCGCGCTGACCTACGCCGACGGCGTCGCGGACATCGACCTGGCGGCCCTCGGCGCCTTCCATCGGGGTCATGGCAGGCTCGCGACCGTGACCGTGGTCAGGCCGCGCGCGCAATTCGGCGTCACTCAGCTCCGCGATGACGACCGCGTTCTGGCCTTTGAGGAGAAGCCCAGGCTCGACCACTGGGTCAATGGCGGCTTCTTCATCTTCGAGCCCGGCTTCCTCGCGTACCTGGAGGAGGACAGCGTGCTCGAGAACGCACCCCTGCGGCGAGTGGCGGCTGATGGGGAGCTGCACGCGTTTCGGCACACCGGGTTCTGGGACTGCATGGACACGTACAAGGACGCCGTGACCCTCAACGATCTGTGGTCCGAGGGCGAGCCGCCGTGGGCGGTCTGGGAGCGAAGCCGCACGGCGGATGCCGGTGTCCGGTAGCGCCCTCGTCACCGGTGGTCGCGGGTTCGTCGGCGCCTGGATCTGCCGCGCGCTGCTCGAGCGCGGCGACAGGGTCGCCTCATTCGACCGAGGGGCGGGGGAGGGACGGGGTTCGGCCCTCGATCTGCTCGGGATCGCCGGGCAGGTCACGGAGGTCGAGGGAGACCTGCTCGACGCGGACCAGGTGCGCGGCACCCTCGCGGAGCATGGTGTCGACGCCGTCTTTCACCTGGCGGCGCAGACGCTGGTCGGCCCGGCGGCGGAGTCACCGGAGCCGACCTTCGACACCAACGTGCGGGGCACGTGGATCGTGCTCGAGGCATGCCGCGAAGCCGAAGTCGGCCGCGTGGTGGTCGCGTCCTCCGACAAGGCGTACGGCACCCACGACGAGCTGCCGTACCGCGAGGACTTCGCCCTGCGGCCGATGGCTCCGTACGAGGCCAGCAAGGCGGCCGCGGACCTGCTGGCCCGCAGCTATTGGCCCTCATATGGCTTGCCGGTCGCGGTGACGCGCTTCGCGAACATCTACGGCGGCGGCGACACGAACTTCAGCCGGCTGATCCCGGAGGCCGTGAGCGCGGCGGTGGACGGTCGGCCCCCGGTGCTTCGATCCGACGGCTCGCCGCAGCGGGACTTCCTCTACGTGGAGGACGCTGCCGCCGCATACCTGACGATCGCCGACGCTCTCGACCGCGTGGACGTCCGCGGAGAGGCCTTCAACGCCGGCGGCGGACGCCCGCATGCGGTCGGCGACGTCGTCGAGATGATCGCCAGGCTCAGCGGTACCGACGTGGAGCCGCGGATCCTCGGGGCCGGCAATCCCGCCGGCGAGATCGACCGCCAGTACGTCGACCCGACGAAGATCTGCGAGGTCGTCGGCTGGCAGCAGCGAGTCGATCTGGAGGAGGGGCTTCGCCGCACGATCGACTGGTACCGCGAGCATCCGGAGGCCCGCGCTCCGGCCGCCGTGGCGTAGCGCGGGACGCGACGCCTAATTAGTTCGTAAAACCTGGCCGCAGGGCGCCGAAAACGCCGCCCGGAGGCGAATAATGGATTCGATCCAGCCAAGGAGGAATCGCATGTCTCCAGTAGTCGTCGGCTTCGGTGCCCTCGACGCGATGATCGCCGCCCAAGCGGGCTACGCGATCCGCGACCTCTCCCGCAAGCGGCGTCGAAAGAAGTAGCGCTCCCGTGCGGCCGCGGCCGCACGCCCGAGCGCCGGACGGTCCCAGGGGCCGCCCGGCGCCAGGCCTGCCAGGATGCGAGATGGGCCCGAGGCCTATCCGGCCGAGAGCTTCGCGGCAGAAATCGTGAACTTCAAGGTGTCCGGCTTGCAGACCGCCTTCACGCGACCCTTGCGGTTCCGGACCTTCGCCTTCGCCACCTCGATCTTCAACGTGGCGGGGAGAGGGCCGATGTCGCCCTTGAACGCGTAGGCGCCATTCGCGCTCGAGTAGTCCTGGTCGACGACCTGCGAGCCCGAGCTCGTCCGCTTGGACTCCTGCATCAGCCGTGGCCCGAGGCACTTGTGGTTGGTCTGCAGATGTCCGAAGACGGTCGCATCGCTCACCGTCCCGAAGACGCCGTCGAGCTTGATCGTCGTCGAATGGCTCTTGGCCGCGAACGCGGCTCCCACGCCGATGGTCAGCGTGGCGATCAGCGCAAGGGCCAGAATTCCCTTCCTTCTCACGTTGCTCCTTCCGTGGGCACGCCCTGCTACGAGCGTGGTGCCCTTTTTGCTAGTCGCGCAGCTCCCTGGCGTACGCGTCTCGCCAACCCTAGTCGGGCTGTCGGCGGTTGGCAAGCGCAGCGGGACCAGGTAGGTGCGGTGATGCCCTCGCGGCGCCGGCGGCCGGATCCGGCACGGGCGCCGGAAGACCGACCTCGCCATGGAGACAAGCGCGCCCGGCAGGATTCGAACCTGCGGCCTTCTGCTCCGGAGGCAGACGCTCTATCCACTGAGCTACGGGCGCGGAATGGCCCAGTCTAGCCCTGCCCGTGACCACGCTCGCGCGATCGGGCGCAGGCTCCCGGATACCGTGTGGCCATGGACCTCTCCGTAGCCTTTCTCGGCACCGGCGGCTCGGTGCCGACCGCACGGCGGGCCACTGCGTGCCTGCTCGCCCGGATCGGGGGCGACCGCATCATGTTCGACTGCGGCGAGGGATCGCAGCGCCAGATGCAGCGCTCGACCGGGCTCGTGCAGCTCGACCAGATCTACCTCACGCACTACCACGCCGACCATTACCTCGGCCTGCCCGGCCTGCTCAAGACCTACGATCTCCAGTCGCGCGAGCGGCCGCTTCGCATCGTCGGCCCGCGCGGTCTCCTCGGGCTCTTCTCGGTTCTGGGACGGATCTTCGGCAAGCTCAGCTACGACGTCGAGCTCGTGGAGCTCGCCGAGGGCGATGCCGTGAGCCACGACGGATACGAGGTCCGCTCATTCGCGGTCGAGCACCGGATGCGCGCGCTGGGCTATGCGCTCGTCGAGGACGAGCGGCCCGGTCGCTTCGACCCCGAGGCCGCGGCTCGGCTCGGCGTCAAGGCGGGCCCGGACTTCAGCCGCCTGCAGGCCGGCGAGGAGGTTCGCGGTACGGATGGGCCGGTGGGCCCCGAGCAGGTGATGGGGCCCGCCCGTGCGGGCCGCAAGCTGGTCGTCACGGGCGACACCGCGCCCTGCGAAATGACCCGCGTCGCGGCGCACGAAGCTGAGCTCCTCGTGCACGACGCGAGCTTCGCCGACGAAGAGGTCCAGCGCGCCGCCGAGACGGGCCACTCGACGGCGCGCCAGGCCGCCGAGCTCGCCCGCGACGCCGGCGTGAAGCTCCTCACCCTCGTTCACATCTCGTCGCGCTACGACGTGCGCGACGTGCTGGCCGAGGCCCGCGACGAATTCCCGGCCGCGGCAGCCCCACGCGACTTCGACGTCGTCGAGATCCCGTTCCCCGAGCGGGGCGAGCCGCGGCTGATCGAGAACGGCGCCCGGATCGAGGCGCCCGCCTGATGACCTGAGTTCGAAGTGCGGCTTCACCTACCCGAGTGGCCGGGCGTGGTCAGGCGCAGCCAGACGCCGGGAAGGTACGCCCGAACGGACAACTCAGGTCACTAGCCCAGCGGTGCCGCCAGGTCGGTGACCGCGTTGACGAGCGGGATCGCCTGATCCTCCTGCGGGAAGTGCTTGGCAGGCAGGAGAATGGGATCGGTCACCTCGAGCGCCTCCTGGGCGAGCCGCAGCTGGTCGAGCCCCAGGGCCGGATCTCGCTCGCCCCACACGATCCGCGCGGGGTAGGGCCGCTCGGCCAGTCCCTCCCACAGGAAGCGCTGCTTCTCCTCGGTCAGCTCGAAGCCCCGCATGATCCGGAGGAAGGCCCTGCCGCCGTCGGCGCGCTTCAGCAGGAAGTAGTACGCGTAGGCCTCCCTGCGCGGCGTTGCGGCGCGATTGGCGATCGCCCGCAGATACATGAGCTGCGACATCAAAAACGGGCGCAGGGCGGCCAGCCAGGCCTCCCCGATGCCCCTGATGGCGAATGGCTGCATCGACCAGGGGCGGTGGAAGTCGGCGATGCCGAGCATGGTGTTGAGGGCGGTCAGCGACAGCACCCGATCCGGGTTCCGCACGGCCCACTCGCAGGCGATCGGGCCGCCGATGTCGTGCACCACCAGGTGGCAGCGATCGATGCCGAGCGCATCGATCGCATCGCCCATCCACCGCGACAGTCCCGACCAGGAGTAGTCGAAGTCCTCGGGCCGATCGGCAAGGCCCAGGCCGGGGAAGTCGAACGCCACGGCGCGCAAGCCCTGCTGCGCGAGCGCCGGGATCATCTTGCGGTAGAGGAACGAGCTGGAGGGCACGCCGTGCACGAGCACGACCGCCGAGCCCATACCGACGGACGGGGGCTGATCGCGAACGAAGCTGGTCACCCCGCCGGCGTCGAATCGCCTTCCCGCCGCCTGGTGGATCTCGATCGCCTCGCGTGTCGCGTCCGGGACGCGCATGCTGTGCCTTTGTAACGCATTACGTCCCGGTGGGGTCGGACCCCGGTGCTAAGCTCGCGCGGCCTGTGAGTGCGGCGACCCTGTCACCGCAGCAGCAGGTGAGGCGGTGAAGCCGCCGCAGGAGATTTCTCCTTTAACCCGGTCCGGAGAGGCCAGGAAGGGGCGAGTTGCAAAGCGATACGGACAAGGTCGTCCTCGACCATGACGATCTGCGCCGCACCCTGGTGCGCGTCGCGCACGAGATCGTCGAGAAGAATCCGGGCTCCGAGCGCATCGCGCTGGTCGGCATCCACACTCGCGGGGCGGTCCTGGGCGAGCGGCTTCACGCGCTGGTCGGTGAGCTCACGGGATCAGAGGTTCCGTTCGGGGACCTCGACATCTCCTTCTACCGCGACGACGTCAACGCACGCGACCCCGGCGCCCAGCCGGTGGTCCACGCCTCGCATCTCGACTTCGACCTCGACGATCGCATCGTGGTGCTCGTCGACGACGTCCTCTTCACGGGCCGGACCGTCAGAGCCGCGATCGACGCGCTCTTCGACTATGGCCGCCCCGAAAAGGTCCAGCTCGCCGTCCTGGTGGACCGGGGGCACCGCGAGCTTCCCATCCGCCCCGACTACGTGGGCAAGAATCTCCCGACGTCGCGATCGGAGCGCGTCTATGTTCGCGTCGAGGAGCTGGACGGCCTGGACGAGGTCATGATCGCGAGCTCGGTTGAGGCGAAGCGATGAGGCACCTGCTCGCGATCGGCGACCTGGAGCGGCCCGACATCGAGCGCATCATGGAGCGCGCCGAGGGCTTCGCGGAGGTCGGCCGGCGCGACATCAAGAAGGTTCCGACGCTCCGCGGGCGGACGATCGTGAACCTCTTCTACGAGTCCAGCACTCGCACGAGCTCCTCGTTCGAGCTCGCGGCCAAGCGCCTGTCCGCCGACGTCGTATCGGTCAAGTCGGCCGGCTCGTCGGTCGACAAGGGCGAATCCCTGAAGGACACGATCGCCACTCTGGGAGCCTACGGGCCGGAGGCGATCGTCATCCGCTCCCCGCACGCGGGCGCAGCCGAGCTGGTGGCGCGGTGGAGCGACGCGTCGGTCGTCAACGCCGGCGACGGCAAGCACGAGCATCCAAGTCAGGCGCTCCTCGACACCTACACGCTGCGTCGCCGGCTCGGCACGCTGGAGGGCAAGCGGATCTGGATCGTCGGCGATGTCCTGCACAGCCGCGTCGCGCGCTCCAACGTCCTCGCCTTCCGCATGATGGGGGCGGAGGTCACGGTTTGCGGGCCGCCCACTCTCATCCCCCGCGACATCGAGGCCGCCCTGGGATGCCGGGTCTCCTACGAGCTCGACGGCCTGGAGGAGGCCGACGTCGTCTACGCGCTCCGCCTGCAGCGCGAGCGGATGCGGGAGTCGTTCGTGCCCTCGATACGCGAGTACGCCGCCCACTACCAGATCGACTCGCGTCGCCTCGGCCCGCGGCAGCTGCTGATGCACCCGGGGCCGGTCAACCGCGGCGTCGAGCTGTCGGGCGAGGCGCTCGACGGGCCCAACTCGCTGGTCACCGAGCAGGTCGAGAGCGGGCTGGTCGTCCGCATGGCGATCCTCTACGAGCTTCTGACCGGCGGCCGGCCCCGTCCCGACGAGCGCTCCGGAGAGGAGAACGACGTCACCGATCCCACTCCCATCCGGGAGCCCGCGTGAACGAGGCGCGATCCATCTCATCGCTCGACTGGCGCGGCGCCGGTGGCTCCGCGGGCGAGCTCGTCCTGCGCCGCGCCACCGTGCTCGATCCCCGCGCCGGCATCGACGGCGTCTACGACGTCGTGATCCGCGCTGGGGAGATCGCCGCGCTTGCCGCCCCCGGAAGCGCCGATGGGCCCGGGGAGGTGGTCGACGCCGAGGGCAAGCAGGCGTTTCCGGCGTTCGTCGACCCGCACGTTCACCTGCGAGTGCCCGGCGACGAGGACGAGGAGGTCATCGAGACCGGCACGCGCGCCGCGGCGGCGGGCGGCTACTGCGGCGTGCTCGCGATGGCCAACACCTCACCGCCGGTCGATACGGCCGCGGACATCGTGGCGCTGCGCGAGCGGGCCGCCGGGGACGCCTCGGTCCCAGCCGGGTTCCTCGGCACCGTGACCCGCGGCCTCGAGGGTTGCGAGCTGACCGAGATGGCCGACCTTCGCGACGCGGGGGCGGTCGGGTTCTCCGACGACGGCCTGCCGATCGCGAACGCGAGACTCATGCGGCGAGCTCTGCAGTATCAGCACCTGGTCGGGGCCAACATCGCGCTCCACGAGGAGGATCACGACCTCTCGCGGCCGGCCGGGGCGCACGCTCCCCACCTCGGCGGCGTGATGCATGAGGGCGTCGTGTCCGCGGCGCTCGGCCTCGCGGGCGTCCCATCCGTGGCCGAGTCCACGATGATCGCGCGCGATGCGGCGCTCGCGGACTACGAGGACGCCCGCATCCACGTCCAGCACCTGTCCGCGCGCGAGTCGGTGGAGGCGGTGGCGGCGGCCAAGGACGCCGGCGTCCGCATCACCTGCGAGGCGACGCCCCACCATCTCGTGCTCACCGACGAGGAGGTCAGGTCGCTCGACTCGCGCTTCAAGATGAATCCGCCGCTGCGCTCCGACGACGACCGCCTGGCAATTCTCGAGGGGCTGCGATCGGGCGTGATCGACTGCGTCGCGACCGACCACGCGCCACACGTCGCCGAGGAGAAGGAGGTGCCCTTCGAGGAGGCGGCGATGGGGGTCACGGGGCTGGAGACGGCATTCGCGGCGCTGCACTCGGAGCTCGTCCTGGCGGGGGTTCTCGAACTCGGCGTCCTCGTCGAGCGCATGAGCGCCGGTGCGGCCCCGTTCGGCTTCCAGCCGCCGGGCATGGCACCGGGCTCGGAGGCCAGCATCGTGCTGTTCGACCCGGAGTGCGAGTGGGAGGCGGGCGCCGACGGCTGGGAGAGCCGATCGGGCAACTCCTGCTTCGCCGGGCGCCGCCTTCGCGGCCGGGTCGTGATGACGGTCGTCGCCGGCCAGGTCGTCTACCGGCAGCGGAGCTTCGCGATGGGCGTCGCGTGACGCTCGCGAAGCTCGACCGAGGCCGGGTCGCGCTCGTTGTCATCGACGTGCAGGAGGCGTTCCGGAAGGCCGTGCCCGCGTTCGACGACGTCGCCCGTGGCGCCGCGGCGCTGATCCGGGGTGCCGAGGCCGTCGACGTGCCGATCGTGGTCACCGAGCAGTACCCGAAGGGCCTGGGCCACACCGTCCCCGAGGTCGCCGAGCGCCTTCCCCGGGGCGTCGAGCCGCTCGAGAAGGTGTGCTTCTCCGCGCCTGAGGCGGAGGGCTTCGACCTCGCGGGCCGGGACCAGGCGCTCGTGTGCGGGATCGAGGCCCACGTCTGCGTCAACCAGACGGTCCTGGACCTCCTCGACGATGGCATCGAGGTCCACGTCGCGATCGACGCCGTGGGATCGCGGTTCGAGGAGAGCAAGGGGATCGGGATCGAGAAGGCGAGGCGGGCCGGGGCCGTGATCACCAACGTCGAGACGGCGCTGTTCGAGCTGGTCGGCCGCGCCGGCACCGACGAGTTCAAGGAGATCCAGAGGGTGGTCCTCGACTACGCGCCCAATCCGGCATGAGCGGCGAGGGCGCCCAGGCCACCGGTTACGTGCTCCTGGAGGACGGTGCGCGCTTCGAGGGACGGCTGCACGGCGCGACCGAGGAGCTCGCCACCGGCGAGGTCGTCTTCAACACCTCCATGACGGGCTATCAGGAGGCGGTCACCGACCCCTCCTACGCCGGCCAGATCATCGCCTTCACCTACCCGCTGATCGGCAACTACGGCGTTGCTGCGGCGGCGATGGAGTCCGACCGGATCCACGCCCGCGGTGTGATCATGCGGGAGGCCAAGAATCACCGTGCGGCGATTTCGCCTGACATGCCAGTTCCGGGGCTAGGGCCCCTCACTGGAGCACCCGAAGATTCGGCCGAGGCCGATGGTGGCTGGATCGACTGGATCGAGGACTGCGGCGTCGTCGGAATCGACGGCGTCGACACCCGCGCGCTGGTTCGCCACATCCGCGACCGGGGAGCCATGCGCGGGGGGATCTTTCCAGCTTCGCTTCCGGATGCCGAGGCGCGGCAACGTGTCGATGCGGAGCCGTCGATGGACGGTGCCGATCTGGCGCGCGAGGTGACCTCGGCCGAGCCCGCCGAGCTCGCCGGCGACGGGCCGCACGTGGTCGGGATCGATACCGGGATCAAGCTCTCGATCCTCCGCCAGCTTCGCGAGCGGGGCTGCCGGATCACGTTGCTGCCGTGCACCACGGGCCCCGACGAGATCCTCGATCACGACCCGGATCTGGTCTTCCTGGCCAACGGCCCCGGCGATCCGGCGGCCCTGGGATATGTCGTGGAGGCGGTCCGGGACCTGGTCGGCAAGCGCCCCGTCGTCGGCATCTGCCTGGGCCACCAGCTTCTATGCCGCGCCGTCGGCCTCGAGACCTTCAAGCTGCCCTTCGGGCACCGCGGGGCAAACCACCCGGTCAAGGATCTCGAGACCGGGCGGATCGAGATCACCTCCCAGAACCACGGGTTCGCCGTTCAGGGCCCGGCCGGTGAGACGCGCATCGAGGTCGACGCGCCGGTGCGGTGGGAGACCGAGTTCGGGGCGGCCGAGCTCTCCCACCTCAACCTCTACGACCGGACCGTCGAGGGGTTGGTGCTGAAGGACGTGCCGGGGGCCACCGTCCAGTACCACCCGGAGGCCGGCCCCGGCCCGCACGACGCCCGCCACCTGTTCGACCGCTTCGTGGAGCTGGCCGCATGAGGTGGCCGCCACGCGTCCCGCACATGCTCATGGGCGGAACCGGCGTGCGCGACTCCGCCCACTTCTCGATCGTCGACGACGACCCGGCGGGCGTGCGCGCCAACCTCGAGCGACGCCTGGCGAGGGAACCCGCTCATGCCTAGGCGCGACGACATCACCAAGATCCTCCTGATCGGGTCCGGGCCGATCGTGATCGGGCAGGCCGCGGAGTTCGACTACTCGGGCGCGCAGGCGTGCAAGGTGCTGCTGGCCGAGGGCTATGAGGTCGTGCTCGTCAACTCGAATCCGGCGACGATCATGACCGACCCCGAGTTCGCGCACCGTACCTACGTGGAGCCCCTCACGGCCGACTCGGTCTCCGCCGTCATCGAGCGCGAGCGCCCGGACGCGCTGTTGCCGACGCTGGGTGGTCAGACGGCGCTCAACCTTGCGACCTCCCTGCACCAGGAGGGCGTGTTGGAGCGGTTCGGCGTCGAGCTGATCGGCGCGAACTACGAGGCCATCCGGCGCGCCGAGGACCGCGAGGTGTTTCGCGAGACGATGGAGGACGCCGGGCTCCGGGTCCCCTGGTCGCAGATCGTCCGGAGCGTGGGCGACGTCGAGCGGGGGCTCGCCGAGGATGAGATCAGCCTCCCGGTGATCGTGCGCCCCGCCTACACGCTCGGCGGCGAGGGCGGCGGCGTGGGGAGGACCGAGACGGAGCTCCGGCAGGTCGTCTCCGAGGGCCTGGCCGCAAGCCCGATCAATCAGGTGCTGGTGGAGGAGTCGGTGCTGGGCTGGGGCGAGTTCGAGCTGGAGCTGATGCGCGACCGGAACGACAACGTCGTCGTCATCTGCTCGATCGAGAATGTCGACCCGATGGGCGTTCACACGGGGGACAGCGTGACTATCGCGCCGGCCCAGACGCTCACCGACCGCCTCTACCAGGAGCTCCGCGACCAGGCGCTGCGAGTGATCCGCGCGGTGGGCGTGGAAACCGGCGGCTCGAACATCCAATTCGGGGTCAACCCGGCGACGGGGGAGATCGTCGTGATCGAGATGAACCCGCGCGTGTCGCGCTCCTCGGCGCTCGCCTCGAAGGCGACCGGCTTCCCGATCGCGAAGATCGCCGCGAAGCTCGCCGTCGGCTATGCGCTGGAGGAGATTCCGAATGACATCACGATGGCGACGCCGGCCTCCTTCGAGCCCACGATCGACTACGTCGTCACGAAGGTCCCGCGGTTCGCATTCGAGAAGTTCCCGGGCGCCGAGGGGAGCCTCTCGACGCACATGAAGTCGGTCGGTGAGGCCATGGCGATCGGCCGCACGTTCCGGGAGTCGTTTGCCAAGGCGATGCGCTCCCGCGAGCTCGACTCCGAGGCCGACGTGCCGCACGACACCGGCGAGCTGCTCGACCGCCTGATGACGCCCGCGCCCGACCGCTTCGACCTGATCCTGGCGGCCTTTCGGCGCGACGTGGACCCCGAGGAGATCCACGGCCGGACGTCGATCGACCCGTGGTTCTTGAGCGAGCTCCGTGATCTGGCAACCGAGGGGGACGGCACCGACGGCCTCACGCGCACCTTCAAGTCGGTGGACACGTGCGCCGCGGAGTTCGAGGCCGAGACCCCGTACTTCTACTCGGCGCACGAGCGAGCGCCCGAGTCGGAGGTCCGAAGGGGCGAGCGGCCCTCCGTGATGATCCTCGGCTCCGGCCCCAACCGGATCGGCCAGGGGATCGAGTTCGACTACTGCTGCGTCCACGCGGCGATGACCGTCCGGGAATCCGGGCGAGACGCGGTGATGGTCAACTGCAACCCCGAGACGGTCTCGACCGACTACGACACCTCCGACCGCCTGTACTTCGAGCCGCTGACGACGGAAGACGTGCTCGCGGTCGTCGAGTCCGAGCGCCCGGAGGGCGTCATCGTCCAGTTCGGCGGCCAGACCCCGCTGAAGCTGGCGGGCGCGCTCGAGGCGGCGGGAGCACCCCTGCTGGGCACACCGGTGGACGCGATCGACCTGGCCGAGGATCGAGGGCGATTCGGGGCGCTGCTGCGCCGGCTCGAGGTCGCCCACCCGCCCTACGGCACGGCCCTCTCGGCCGACGAGGCCGTCGTGATCGCCGAGCAGGTCGGGTTCCCGCTGCTCGTCCGGCCCTCCTACGTACTCGGCGGGAGGGCGATGGAGATCTGCTACACGGCCGAGGGGCTGGCCGCGTACCTGGGGAAGCACGTCAAGGCCGATCAGGAGCATCCCCTGCTGCTCGACCGCTTCCTGGAGGACGCGATCGAGGTGGACGTCGACGCTCTCGCCGACGGCGCCGACGTGCGGATCGGCGGTGTCATGCAGCACGTCGAGGAGGCCGGGGTCCATTCGGGCGACTCGGCCTGCGTCCTGCCGCCGATGAGCCTGGGCGAAGAGATGCTGGAGGAGATCCGCCGCACGACCGAGGTGATCGCGCTGGAGCTGGGCGTCGTCGGCCTGATCAACATCCAGTACGCCGTGGCCGGGGGCACGCTGTACGTGATCGAGGCCAACCCGCGCGCGTCGCGAACGGTTCCGTTCGTCTCCAAGGCCACGGGTGCGCCGCTCGCCAAGATCGCCTGCCGGCTGATGCTGGGAGACGCGCTCGCCGATCAGGAGCTTCCGCCCGCCCCCATGGATCACGTCAGCGTGAAGGAGGCCGTGCTCCCGTTCGCGCGCTTTGCGGGAGCCGACTCGGTGCTGGGCCCGGAGATGAAGTCCACCGGTGAGGTGATGGGAGTCGCGGGGGACTTCCCGACCGCGTTCGGGAAGGCGCAGGCGGCCGCCGGCATCTCGCTGCCGGGCGAGGGCACCGTGTTCATCACGGTCACCGACCACGACAAGCCCGCGGCCACGCAGCTGGCCGCCCGGTTTCACGACCTGGGCTTCCGGATCATCGCTACGCGCGGCACGGCCCAGGCGATCTCGCGGATGGGCGTCCCCGTGACGGCCATCAACAAGATCGGTGAGGGGTCCCCGCACGTGGTCGACTTCATCCGCAGCCGGGAGGTCGACCTGGTCATCAACACCCCGACCGGTAGCGGGGCCCGCAGCGACGGATACGAGATCCGCACCGCGTCCATCCGGCACGGGATCCCCTGCGTGACCACGATGACCGGTGCGTCAGCCGCGGCCCGGGCGATCTTCGCGAAGCGTGAGCGGGCCGCCGAGCCCCGCTCCCTCCAGGAGCTTCATGCCAAGGACAGCCGACATCAGGCCGCGGTCTGAGGACACCACCGACGGGCGGGTGATCGCGCCGCCCGGCAGACGGCTGTGCGAGATCGTCGAGAACCGGCAGGCGGGCGGCTACCGGATCTTCTCCGCCCTCGACTCCACGGGGCCGGAACCGCGAGCTGGGCAGTTCTACATGCTCTCCGCGGCCGGCGGATGGGGAGGGCGATCGGGCAGGCCACAGCTGCCGCGGGCCTTCTCCGTCGCCGAGACGACCGTCACGGCTGCGGGACTGCGGCTGGACTTCCTGGTCGAGGACGTCGGCCCGGGCACCGGGCGCCTCGCCGCCTTGCGATCGGGCGAGGATCTGTGGGTGACGGGTCCGCTGGGCCGGCCGTTCTCGCGGCCGCGGGAGCTCGCGCCGGCGATCTCGGGCGCCATCCTGGTGGGGGGAGGGATCGGCCTGGCCCCGCTCGCCATCCTGCGTCGCCAGCTCGCCGAGCGCAGCGTGCCGCTGCGCACCCTCCTCGGATTCAGGGATCGCGAGCACTCGGGCGGGGTGGATGAGCTCTTCGCCTGCTGTGAGGTTCGCCTCGCGAGCGAGGACGGCCACGTCGGCCATCGTGGGTACGTCACCGACCTGCTGGCCGTGTTGCTGGAGGGAGACGACGCACGGAGCGCCGCCGTGTACGCCTGCGGCCCCCCGGCCATGCTCGAGGCGGTCCGGGCGCTGTGCGTCGAGCGCGGCGTGGCCGCCGAACTTGCAATGGAGGCCCCGATGGCGTGTGGGTTCGGCGCCTGCTTCGGCTGCGCGGTGCCCCTCGCCGCGGGCGGCTACATGCGGCTGTGCACGGACGGTCCGGTCGTCGGCGCCGCGGAGATCGAGACGGCCCTCGTGCCGGGGTCGGGGCACTGAGTGGACCTGAGCGTCGAGATCGCCGGCCTCGAGCTGGAGCACCCGTTGCTGAACGGCTCCGGGACCTTCGACGCGATCGCGGCCCGCCGTGCGTTCGGCGACGCCCTGCTGGACGAGTTTCCCTTCTCGATGTTCGTCTCGAAGACGATCACACCCGAGCCGCGGACCGGAAATCCGCCCCCGAGGATCTTCGAGACCCCCGCGGGGATGATCAACTCCATCGGGCTGCCGAACAAGGGGCTGGAGGGCTTCTTGGATCAGGACCTGCCCCCCCTCGCGGAGCTGCCCGTTCCCCTCTGCGTGTCGGTCATGGCGACCAGCCACGGCGAGTTCGCCCGGCTCGTCGAGGGCGTCGCCGGCAGTGACGCGGTCGCGGCGCTTGAGCTCAACATCTCCTGCCCGAACGTGGAGTCCGGCCTGATCGTGGGCGAGCAGGCGCCCGAGACCCTGTCCCTGCTTCGCGCCGTGCGCCCGATCACCCCGAAGCCGCTGATCGTGAAGCTGACCCCGAACGTCGCCGACCCCGCGAGCATCGCCTGCGCGGCGGAGGAGGGGGGCGCCGATGCGATCTCCCTCGTCAACACGCTGAAGGCGACGGCGGTCGACCCGGAGACCCTCCGCCCGTGGCTTGGAGCGGGACGAGGCGGGCTCTCCGGGCCGGCGATCAGGGCCGTCGCGCTCGAGCAGGTGCGCGCCGTCGCCGCGTCCGCGTCGATCCCCGTGATCGGCATGGGCGGGATCGAGACGGGCGCCGACGCGCTCTCCTTTCTGGCGGCCGGGGCGGCTGCGGTCGCGGTCGGCACGGCCAACTTCGGCGACCCGTTGGCCGGAGCGCGGGTTCGGACGGAGCTCGAGTCGGCCCTGGCCGAGAGCGGATGCAGCTCGCCGACGGATCTCCGCGGCGGGATGATGACTTCGACCTCAACCTAAGGTCGAAGCGAATTTCGTCCGAAAGGGGCGAACTGCCCTTGCGCGCGACGGTGGCGGGCATATAATCGCCGCCGCCGATGGTCCCCTCCGTCGACACCGCCACCGCTGTTCCCGAGCGAAGCCACGAGCAGCGGCTGCGGGCCTTACGCAGGGCAAACGAGATCCGGTCAAAGCGCGCGCAGCTGAAGCGCGACCTCAAGGCGGGGAAGGCGAAGATCGAGGGACTCCTCCTGGACCCGCCGGACTACGTCATGTCGGCGAAGGCGTTCGACATGATCCTCGCCGTTCCCAAGTACGGGCGCGTGAAGGCCAACAAGATCCTGACGCAGTGCCGGATCTCGCCGTCGAAGACGATCGGCGGCCTCTCCGCGCGCCAGCGCGGCGAGCTCGTCGGCCAGCTCCGCCGCTAGGTAGCACCTCGAAAACGGCACCGAGGGGCCGCTCCGTGGCGTCGGGGCGCCCGGCTCGCGCCCTCCCGCATCGAGCGGTGCATTTGTCGGCCTGAGGCCGACAAATGCACCTTTCGGCGTCCGGGGGAACGTCCCTGGGGGCGCCCCGGGGGACGTCCGGGCGTGGTGGGGACTCAAGGGTCCGGGGCGCGGGATCGGCCGGCCGGGGTTGACCGTGGAAAATGGGTCCTGCGCTTCCATCAGGATTGGCGCCGTGGCGAAGGTGTTCGTGATCACGGGCCCGTCGGGGGTCGGCAAGGGGACCCTGATCTCCGCGCTGCTCAGCCGCGTGCCGGGCCTCGAGCTATCGGTCTCGGCGACGACCAGACCGCCGCGGGAGGGTGAGGTGGACGATCGCGATTACCACTTCCTCGACCGCGAGGAGTTCGATCGCCGTGCCCAGCGCGGCGAATTCCTGGAGCACGCCACCTACAGCGGGCATCGGTACGGCACCCTGCGCGCGGAGGTCGAGCGACGGCTGGCGGAGGGCGTCTCGGTGGTCCTGGAGATCGAGGTGCAGGGCGCCCGGCAGGTTCGCGCCGCGATGCCCGAGTCCGTGCAGGTCTTCATCGCGCCGCCGGCCCCCGAGAGCCTGCGGGAGCGTCTCCACCGGCGAGGCACCGATTCGGGCGAGCAGATCGACCAGCGACTGCACACCGCCGAGCTCGAGCTTGCGGCCCAGGAGGAGTTCCACCACGTGGTCGTAAACGACGAGATCGAGCGCGCGGCGGCGGCGCTGGAACGGATCGTGCGCAGCGAGCTGGATGCGGCCCGCTGAGCACCCGTCCCCTAAGATCAACATCCCTGCAAACGACACCAGCCCGTCGCGGCGCTGGACGCCGCGCTGGAGGACCTGATGATCAAGCCCCGCGTCGACAAGCTTCTCGATCGAGCCGACTCCCACTACGCGGCCGTGCTCGTCGCGGCCAAGCGCGCCCGGCAGCTGAACAGCTACTACCGCGCCCTCGGCGAGGGCAGCTACGAGGAGTTCACCCCGCCGATGGTCGACACACCGTCGGGCGACTACCTCACGATCTCACTCGAAGAGTTCGCCGCGGGCAAGATCGACTACCACTACCGCGCCTGACCGAGGCGCTCCGGGTGGGTCCACTCCGATGGCCCGCATCCTCCTCGGCGTAACCGGCGGCATCGCCGCCTACAAGGGGCTGGAGCTCGCCCGCCTGGCCACCAGGGCCGGGCACGCGGTCCGCGTGGTGATGACCCCGGCGGCGACCCGGTTCGTGGGTCCGGCCTCCTTCGAGGGCATCGTCGGCGCGCCGGTCCTGCTCGACGAGTTCGAGCGCGACCCGTTGCGCGGCGCATTCCCGGGCGATCCGGTGCCCGCCCACGATCCAATCGGGCATCTGGCCGTGGTCACCAACGCGGACGCCTACCTGATCGCCCCGGCCTCGGCCAACACCGTCGCCAAGCTTGCAGCCGGGATCGCCGACTCGATGCTCACCACCGCGTTCCTGGCCTGCTCGGCGCCACGCGCGGTCGCACCGGCCATGAACGACCGGATGTACGCCGACGCCGCGACCCAGGCGAACCTCGGCACGCTGCGAGAGCGGGGAGTACGAGTGATCGACCCGGAAGAGGGGGAGCTCGCATCACACGGCGAGTACGGCATCGGCAGGCTCGCGAGCCCCGAGCGGCTGCTCTCGGAGACCGAGGCCCTGGCGGGAACGCCGAGCGGACCGTGGGACGGATTGCGGGTCGTCGTGAGCGCCGGGGGGACGCGCGAGCCGATTGATTCCGTGCGATTCATCGGCAACCGCTCGAGCGGTCGAATGGGATTCGCGCTCGCGGAGCGGGCTGTGCGACGGGGCGCGGAGGTCGTCCTGGTCGCCGCGAACGTGTCGCTGCCAGACCCGGCCGGCGTGCGCAGGATCGACGTCGAGACGACCGCGGAGCTCGCCGCCACCCTGCGAAGTGAGCTCGAGCGAGGCCATGTATTGCTGATGGCCGCGGCGGTCGCGGACTTTCGCGCGGCTCGGGTGGAGGACGGCAAGATCGAGCGGGAGGCGAGCGGAGCGTTGGATCTGCCGCTGGAGGCGACGGAGGATGTCCTGGCGGGCGTCGCAGCCGCTCGCACCGAGGATCAGAGCGTGATCGGCTTCGCTGCCGAGCATGGGGCCGATGCGATCGTCCGCGCACGCGAAAAGCTCGACCGCAAGGGCCTGGATGCGATCGTGTTCAACGACGTGTCGCGATCCGACATCGGGTTCGACTCCGAGCGCAACGAAGTCGTGATCGTGGATCGCGAGGGGGAGCATCGGGTCGAGCTAGCGCCCAAGGGCGAGGTGGCGGACGCGATCCTCGACCGGGTCGAGGCGCTGCGAGCGGAGCGGGCTGCGAGAGGCAGCTAGTGGTACCTCTCACAACGTCTGACCGGAACTGACGGCCCCAGATCACCGCCATGCTGCGTCCTCACTCGCCCGAATAGCGCTGCTCGTGCGTATCCGGTTACGTCAGGCACCCGACCCGGCCGACCGAGCCGAACCGCGAGCAAATGCGCGAGCGGCCGCAAATCCACCCAGGGGGTGGATAATCGGCCACTCGCTCCGAGGGTGGGGCCGGCCGCGGCGCGGGCGGTCGCAAATCCACCCAGGAGGTCGATAATCGGCCACTCGCCCGGGGAAGGGGCCTCCGCGGTGCGAGCTTGGGCCTGGACCCGCGTCCGAGGCCATCCCGGGGATCGTCGCTTCGCGGTCGGGATCGTGGCGACTCGCGGCCGGTGCCCGAGCGACTCGGGCGTCAACCTGACCCAACCGGATATACACCAGCGCTGCTATTCGGGCTCCCTGCGTCCTTGCCTGGCGGCGCCTGGACCTCGTCATTTCCGGTCGAACGTCATGAGAGGCACCACTAGTCGAGGTCCTTCGACGAGTCTGGGCGTCTGGTTTCGCCATGCGAAGGCAAACGTCCAATCGGGTGGACGCGACGCGGGAGCCCCCACCCTGAGTGCTTTGCCTTCGCCCCTACACTTGCTCTTCGTGCCTGACGACGAGGGTGACAACCTCTATCTGCTGTATCGAAGGGGCGTCGAGCTGCTCGAGGACGGCAGCTTCAGCGAGGCCACCGTGCCGCTCGCGGAGGTCGTGCGGCAGGCACCGGAGAAGAGCTCGGTTCGCGAGGCATTGGGCCGCGCCTACTTCCGCGATCGGCAGTTCGAGAAGGCCGCGACGGAGTTCGAGGCGGTCGTCGAGTCCCATCCCGTCAACGACTACGCGCACTTCTGCCTGGGGCGGGCGCTCAGCCTCACCGGCCACATCGACCGCGCGCGCCATCACCTCGCGCTCGCCGCCAACCTGCGTCCCGAGCGGCGCGACTACAGGATCTACCGGGAGCGGCTCGCCTCTCAATCTCAGTGAGGGCCCTCGTCCAGCGGGTTTCGAGCGCCTCGGTGTCCACCGGAGCTCGAGAGCTCACCGCGATCGGGCCGGGGCTCCTGGTGCTCCTCGGCGTTGCCGCGGGCGATTCGGCGACCGACGCGGACCGCCTTGCCGACAAGGTCCGGGCGCTGCGGATCTTCGACGACGGGCAGGGCCGAATGAACGAGCCACTGGGCGAACGCGAGGCTCTCTGCGTAAGCCAGTTCACGCTCTACGCGGACACGCGGAAGGGGAATCGCCCGAGCTTCACGGGCGCGGCGCGCCCGGAGGTTGCCGAGCCGCTGTACCAGCGATTCTGCGAGCGACTCGGCGCTCAACGGGGTAGGTTCGGCGCACGAATGGCGGTCGACCTCACCAACGACGGGCCCGTGACCATCCTGCTCGATTCCTGATGCCAAGGCTCACCCGACGCGACCCGAGCGACGCTTCGCCCGCGACCCCGGCCTGCGGCCCATGCCCCGAAACGGGGCGCAGAGCTTCGCGGGCTCGAGGACTGGGAGCACGCGTACTACGGCGCGAACCTCGCCCGGCTGCGTCGCGTCAAGTCGAAATACGACCCCAAGAGCCTCTTCCGATTTCCGCAATCGAGCCCGCCGTCGGGCCCTTCTGGCGCCTGAGCCACGCTTGTCCGGGGCGCGAGGCCGAGGCTATACTCAAGCCACCTCTTTCGTACCCGAACCCTTTACGAGGTGGGCCCGGGCCCGCCTTTTTTTCGGCGCGGAAGCGGTCGCAGCAGTCAAGAAATGAAGCGACGGAACGAGCTTGGACGAACTTCAAGGGCAAATCGAGTACAGGCTCCGGGAGCTCGATCCCGCGATCGAGCTGATCGCGCTGGAGCATCCGGCCGGTGAGACCCTGCGGCTCTACGTCGACCATCCGGATGGCGTGGATCTCGCGCTCTGCGAGCGCGTGACGAATCATCTCGGCGACCTGCTCGAGACCTGGTCGCTCGAGGTGTCATCGCCGGGCGCCGATCGCCCGCTCACGAAGCCCGAGCACTTCCGCCGCTTCATGGGCCGCCGCGTTCGGGTGCGGACCCAGGAGGCCATCGAGGGGCAGCGCAGCTTCACAGGGACCCTGACCGCCGCCGACGAGGGCGGGGTCCGGATCAAGGCGGGAGCGGGCGAGGTCGACATCCCACTCTCCCGCATCCGCCGCTCCAACCTCATTCCCGAGTACTCGACGCTGGAGGAGAGCAGATGAGTCGTGAGATCGTCGAGGCCATCAAGGGCCTCGAGCAGGAGAAGGGGATCGACGCCGACACACTGATGGCGGCGCTCGAGGACGCCCTGCTCTCCGCCTACAAGAAGACGCCCGGCGCGGCCAAGTACGCGCGCGTCGACCTGGACCGGGACACCGCCGACTTCCGCGTGTTCGAGCTGATCCTGCCCCCGGAGCTGGAGGAGAAGCTCATGGCGCAGGCGATCGAAGAGCAGGAGCAGACGATCGACCCGGAGACGGGCGAGATGCGTGAGCCGGAGGAGCCGGAGCTCGACCCCGAGCTGATCGCCCCGTACGAGGACCAGATCTCCACGCGCGACGTCACCCCCGACGACTTCGGGCGCATCGCCGCCCAAACCGCCAAGCAGGTGATCCTCCAGCGCATCCGCGAGGCCGAGCGTCACATGATGTTCGAGGAGTACCAGGACCGCGTGGGCGAGCTGATCACGGGCATCATCCAGCAGTCGGACAACCGCTACACGCTGGTGCAGCTGCGCGAGCGCATCGAGGCGCTCCTGCCGCGCTCGGAGCAGGTGTGGAACGAGCGCTACGACCACGGCATGAGGGTCAAGGCCGTGATCACAGAGGTGAACGCCGAGGGCAAGGGTCCCGGGATCGTCGTCTCGCGGCGCAGTCCCGAGCTGATCAAGGAGCTCTTCGAGCTCGAGGTGCCCGAGATCGCCGATGACCTCGTGGAGATCGTGGGCGTCGCCCGCGAGCCGGGCTACCGCTCCAAGATCGCCGTCATCTCGCACGCCGACGGGGTCGATCCCGTCGGTGCGTGCGTCGGCCCACGGGGCTCGCGCGTGCGGATGGTCGTCTCTGAGCTGCGCGGCGAGAAGATCGACATCATCCCCTACAACGACGAGCCCGCCCGGTTTGTCGCCAAGGCCCTGTCGCCCGCGCGCGTGCGCGAAGTCCTCGTGGAGGACGAGACCCAGGAGGCGACCGTGATCGTCCCCGACGATCAGCTCTCGCTGGCGATCGGGCGCGAGGGGCAGAATGCCCGCCTCGCCGCCAAGCTCACCGGCTGGAAGGTCGACATCAAGTCCGAGACGGAGTTCAGCGAGCAGGAGGAGGAGCTGACCTACGAGGACGGCGAGGAGGTCGACGGCCGCTGCGCCGCCGTGCTGTCCGCCGGGCGCCGCTGTCCCAACGCGTCGCTCCAGGGCTCCCGCTACTGCGGCCTGCCGCAGCACCAGGCGCTGGCCCGCTTCGACACCAACCAGGTGACGGTGCTGTCGCCGGTCTCCGACGAGGAGGTCTCGGTGCTGGCGGATCCCAACGCCGACGATGCCCAGGTCGCTCCGCTGGTCGAGCGCGCGACCGCCGCGTTCGAGCAGGCGGGCGGCGGTGAGGAGGCCGAGGGAACGAGCGAGGAGGCTTCCGAGTCCGAGCGGGCCGAGGACGAGCTCGAGGAGGCCAAGGAGCAGGCCGATGCGGACGTCGCCGAGGCCGAGCAGGAGCTCGAGGAGGCCGAGGAGGAGGCCGCCGAGAGCGCCGAGGCTGACGAGGGCGACGATGGCCAGCCCGAGGAGGACGGTAGCGAGGGCAAGCCGGGGCCCTCCGGCGAGGCGGATGCGCCCGTGGGAGACGCCGCAGAGGACGGCGCGGCACCCGAGGAGGCGCTCGCCGAGGATGCGGCCACGGAGGCCGAGTCCTCGCAGGAGGCCGCCACTGTGGCTGCCAACCCATCCGACGAGCCCACGGCCTCAGCCGAGGATTCCGAGGGGAGCCGACCCGAGGGTGTCTAAGAAGCGCGTCCACGAAATCGCGAAGCAGGAGGGGCTGAGCAGCAAGGAAGTACTGGCCGCGCTGAAGGCGGCCGGGATCGAGGCGAAGGTCGCGGCGTCGAGCGTCGAGGAGTCCGACGCCCTGAAGGCCCTGCAGGCCGCGGGTGCCGACGGCGCCGCCGCGGATGCGAAGCCCGCCGCGTCCTCGGCGAAGCCGGCCGAGGGCAAGTCGGCGCCGAAGGCGAGTGGATCGGACGCGTCAAGGAAGCCCGCCGCGCCCGCGAGGCGTACGGGTGGCGGCTCCACATCCGGCGGCGGCACGACCGGGCGCAAGCGGCGCCGGGTCGTCATCGACTCGCAGGCGTCCCGCCGCGAGCACATGCCGCAGGCACCGCCCCACCGGCCGCCGCGGCGTCGCGGTGGACGGCGACGGAGGCCGCTGCTCGAGCAGCCGCCGGTCAGGCCGCTCAGCGAGGCGCCGGAGCCCGAGGCGACCAAGATCGCATCCGGCGCCACCGTGCGCCAGGTGGCGGAGAGCCTCAGCCTCGGAAGCGCCGAGGTGATCAAGAAGCTCATGGAGCTCGGCGAGATGGCCACGCTCACCCAGACCCTGCCGGACGAGACCGTCACGGCCCTCGCGAAGGCGCTCGGACAGAAGATCGAAATCGTCTCAAGCGCCCAGGAGGAGGCCGAGGAACCGGTCTTCGAGGACGCTGACGAGGATCTCGCGGAGCGGCCGCCGGTGGTCACGATCATGGGCCACGTCGACCACGGCAAGACGTCCCTTCTCGATGCGATCCGCGAGACCGAGGTCGTCGCCGGCGAGGCCGGCGGCATCACGCAGCACATCGGCGCCTACCAGGTGCACCAGAACGGCAACCGGATCACCTTCCTCGACACCCCGGGCCACGAGGCGTTCACCGCCATGCGCGCCCGTGGCGCGAAGGTCACCGACCTGGCGGTGATCGTGGTCGCGGCCGACGACGGCGTCATGCCCCAGACCGTGGAGGCCATCGATCACGCCAAGGCCGCCGACGTCCCGATTCTCGTCGCGGTCAACAAGGTCGATCGCCCCGACGCCGAGCCCGACCGGGTTCGCAACGAGCTGGCCTCGCAGGGCCTGACCCCGGAGGACTGGGGAGGGGAGACGATCTTCGTCGACGTGTCCGCGAAGACCAAGGAGGGTCTCGACAACCTGATCGAGATGATCGGCCTGGCCGCCGAGCTCGAGGAGCTCAAGGCCAACCCCAGGGCGCCTGCTTCCGGATTCGTGATCGAGTCCCACCTCGATCCCGGCCGGGGTCCCGTGGCCACGGCCCTGGTGCATCGAGGCACGCTCAGCGTCGGCGACGCCGTTGTCGCGGGGTCCACCTGGGGCAAGGTCCGCGCGATGCTCGACTACACGGGAGCCCGCGTGGGCAGCGTCGGCCCGGGCGACCCCGCCGAGCTGCTCGGGATGGACGACGTCTCGGAGGCCGGGGAGCGTTTCGAGGTCGTCCCCAACGAGCGCCGGGCGCGCCAGATGGCGCAGGAGCGGGGCCAGCGCCTCAAGGCCGAGTCGCTCGCCCGCCAGCAGGCCCGGACCATCAGCCTCGAGGAGGTCTTCACCAAGGCGACCGCCGGCGAGGTGAGGCAGCTGGGGATCGTCCTGAAGGCGGACGTCTCAGGCTCGCTGGAGGCTCTGCAGGACGAGATCGCGAAGCTGCCCCAGGAGCGGATTGCCATCGACGTGATCCACGCGGCACCCGGGGGAATCACCGAGTCCGACGTGATGCTCGCAGCGGCCTCCGACGCGATCGTCATCGGCTTCAACGTCCGGCCCCTCGCCGACGCCCGCCGGGCGGCCGACCGCGAGGGAGTGGAGATCCGCACCTACTCGGTCATCTACAAGGTCACCGAGGACCTCCGAGCGGCGCTCGAGGGAATGCTCGAGCCGGAGGAGGTCGAGGAGTCCCTCGGCCAGGCCGAGGTCAAGGAGCTCTTCCGCGCCTCCCGGGTGGGCACGATCGCGGGCTGTCAGGTGACCGACGGCAAGGCGGCCCGCACGGCACAGGTCCGCCTGGTTCGCGACGGCACCGTCGTCTGGTCCGGCCGGGTGGGCTCCCTGCGGCGCTTCAAGGACAACGTGCAGGAGGTCGAGGAGGGCCTCGAATGTGGCATCGTGCTCGAGGGCTACCAGGACGTCAAGGTGGGCGACGTCCTCGAGTTCTTCGAGACCCGTCAGGTCGAGCAGACCCTGGAGTAGCTCGCATATACCAGTGACCCGCCAAGTGCAGGGGAACGCTCCGGCTCTGGGGCGCCCTACGTGCCTGTTCGCCAGCGACACCCACGCCTATCCTGACCGCGTGGCCACGTACGTCTGCATCGTCGAGGTGCGCCTGCACCTCAACGACTCGCACGACCTGAAGGGCAAGCGCAAGCTCCTGCACTCGCTGAAGGCCCAGCTTCGCCAGCGCTTCGGAGTCGCGGTCGCGGAGGTCGACGGTCACGACACGTGGCAGCGCTCGACGCTCGTTTGCGCCCTCGTCGGCGATGCTGACGTCGGGCGGCGGGCCGACGAACTGGAGCGCTTCGTGGAGTCCCGTTGTCCGGACGGTTCGGGCTTCGATCGGGACCTGCTTACGCTCGCCGACATCCGCGGATGAGAACCACCGGATCTCGACACCCGGTGCGCTAGAGTCGCCAGCCGATGGCCCAGCGCATGAGAAGGGTCAACGAGCTCATGCGCGAAGTAATCGGGTCCACGATTGCTACCGAGCTCGAGGACCCCCGGATCGGATTCGTGACAGTGACCTCCGTGGACACCAGCCCAGACCTGCGCTCAGCGCGCGTATACGTGAGCGTGCTGGGCGGCGAGACCGAGCGCGAGGCGAGCCTCGCGGGCCTGCGGTCCTCGCACGGCGTCCTCCAGTCGGCGATCGCTCAGCAGATGCGCATCAAGCGCACGCCGACCCTGACCTTCCACTACGACGATTCGCCGGAACGCGGCGTTCGGATCTCGAGGCTGCTCGAGGATGAGTGAGTCCCCCGTCGCGATGGCACAGCGCTCGGAGGCGACGCTGGCCGATGTGGCGCAGGAGCTCAGGGCCGGCGATCGCTTCCTGCTGACGACTCACGAGGGCCCCGACGGCGACGCGCTGGGGTCCCTGCTCGCCACGCACAAGCTGCTTCAGCAGCTCGGCAAGGACTCGGTGATGTTCCTCGCCGCGAAGGAGTTCCCGCTCCCCGTGGAGTACCGGTTTCTGCCGCTCGAGGAGGTCTTCCACGAGCCCCCGGTCGACGTGGTGGACCGGGTTCTGGTGTTCCTCGACTGCGGCAACATCGACCGGATGCCGGTGGACTTCCTGCGGCGGGGCGACGCCAAGATCCTGAACCTCGACCATCACCACGACAACACCGGCTTCGGCACCCTCAACCTCGTCGACACGGAGGCTTCCTGCACGGCCGAGATCGTCTTCCGCCTGGCGAGGCTCCTGGATGCCGAGATGACGCCGGAGATCGCGACGGCGCTCTACGTCGCGCTGGTCACCGATACGGGCCGCTTCATGTACGAGAACACTGGTCCCGATGCGCATCGCATGGCCGCCGAGATGATCGAGGCCGGCGTCGACGTCCACGACATCTATCGGCGCCTGTACGAGCGCGTCCCGCTCGAGAAGCTCAGGCTCACCGCCAGGGCCATCCAGCACGTCGAGCGCCTGGACGACTGCCGCCTCGCCGCCACCTACATCTCGGCGGACGACTACTTCGAGACGGGCGCGAACGAGTCGCTGACGGAGGGGATCATCGACCACGTTCGCGCGCTCGAGGGCACCCAGGTCGCGGCGATGATCCGCGACAAGACGGACGGCGGCGCGTCCGCTCGCAAAGTGAGCCTGCGCTCCGCCACCGGCACGGTGGACGTGTCCGCGATCGCCCAGAGACACGGCGGCGGCGGCCATCAACGCGCGGCAGGCTTCTCCACCGACCTCGCGTACCCGGAGCTCCTCGAGATGCTCTGCACCGAGGTGAAGTCGCAGCTCGGCGACTCCTAGACGATTGATTCCTGATCCGCGTGTGGCCGGGGATTCGCCCGGCCAAGCAGCTCAAGGACGCAGGGCGCAGCCTTTGCTGGTGCCAAAGGCAAGCCCGAGGACGCGGAAATGCGCAGTGCCGGGCGGATCATCCGGGTGCGCGGAGATTGGGGATCAGTCGACTAGATCGCGGCGTGACCGCTGACGGTGCCCAGCCGGGCGTGCTGCTCGTCGACAAGCCGGCGGGCATCACGTCCCATGACGTCGTCGCGGGGATTAGGCGCGAGCACGGTCAGAAGGCCGGCCACGCCGGCACGCTCGACCCCTTCGCCACCGGGCTGCTCCTGGTCCTGCTCGGGCGCCAGGCGACTCGCTGCCAGGCACGGTTCATGGCGCTCCCCAAGACCTACCGCGCCGTGGCGCGGCTCGGCGCCATCTCGACGACCGGCGACCCCGACGGCGAGATCACGGAGACGGGGATGATGCCCCCCGAGCCTCTGGCACTGCCAACGGGGGAGCTCATGCAGCGCCCCCCGGCGTACTCGGCGGTGAAGATCGGCGGCGTGCGGGCGTACCGACGGGCGCGGCGCGGTGAGGAGGTGGAGGTCCCCGAGCGCCAGGTGACCGTCCACCGATTCGAGCAGCTCTGGCGCCACGATGATCACGCCGAGTTCGAGATCGAATGCTCGTCGGGCACCTACGTGCGCAGCCTCGTGGCCGACCTGGGCGACGCCTACTGCCAGACCCTGCGCCGCACGGCGGTCGGGCCGTTCGCGGTGGAGCAGGCCGGGACGCTGCTTCCGCTCGTCGAGGCCTTGGCACGATTGGAGGGGCGGGCGTGAAAGGCTTTCACGGCTTCGCGAGGCTCGAGAAAGGAGGCTGGTGATGGCCGAGCGCAAGGCCGGCAGCTCATGCACATGAAGGTCACGCCCCTGCCGGATGCTGAACGCCGCCCGCGTCACGTGGCGATCGGCACCTTCGACGGGGTGCACGTCGGTCATCGCCAGGTCATCGACCGCGCCGACACGGTGCTGACCTTCGAGCCGCATCCCCTGCGGGTCCTGCACCCGGACGCGACCCCGAAGCTGATCATGCCGTTCGAGATCAAGCGCGACGTGATCGAAGGCCTGCGGGTCTCGGAGCTCGTCGTGATCCCGTTCGATCGCGACTTCTCCACGATCGACGCCGAGGAGTTCTGCAGCCGGATCCTCGTCGAGACGTTGGGCGCCGAGAAGGTCTCCGTGGGCGAGAACTTCCGCTTCGGCGCCAGGGCAAAGGGGGGTCCCGAGATGCTCGCGGCCAGGTCGGAGTTCGAGGAGCGCGTCGTGCCCCTGGTGGAGATGGACGGCGAGATCGTCTCCTCGACCCGGATCCGGTCGCTGGTGGCCGCCGGGGAGATCGACGCGGCCAACCGTTGCCTGGGAGCGCCATTCCTGTTCGAGGGCCCAGTGGTGAAGGGGGACGGGCGGGGCCGCACGCTCGGCTTCGCGACTGCGAACATCGTGCCGCCGGACGACCTCGTGAGCCCGGGGCATGGCGTGTACGCGGCGTTCGCCAACGGACAGCCGGCGGCGGTGAACGTCGGCATCCGGCCCACGTTCGAGACAGGCCGCCGGCCCCTGGTGGAGGCTCACCTGATCGACTTCGACGGCGACCTGTACGGCAGGACCCTGCGCATCGCGTTCGTCGCCAGGCTTCGCGGCGAGCGGCGCTTTCCGGGCGTCGAGGAGCTGACCGCGCAGATGCATCGCGACGTGGAAGCGGCCCGAGAGCTCTGTGCTAGCTTCACTGGCCGCTGACCATTTGCGGGCGCCGACGGCGCCCTTACATGCGTTTCAGAGCTCAGGCGCCCACCAAGCACACATGCCGCTCACCAAGGAAAGAAAGCAGGAGCTGATCGGCCAGTTCGGCCGCGAGAACGGGGACACCGGCTCAGCCGAGGTCCAGGTCGCCCTGCTCACGGAGCGCATCAACCACCTCACCGAGCACCTGCGAGCCCACGGCAAGGACCACCACTCCCGGCGCGGACTGCTGATGATGGTCGGCAAGCGCCGGCGCCTCCTGCGCTACCTGGAGCAGGCGGACCTCGACCGCTACCGCAAGGTCGTCTCGGACCTCGGCCTGCGCCGGTGATGAGAGCGCGGCGCCGTAGGCGACGCGACTGGCTTGTGCTGTTTTTGAGTGATTGACGTCGGCGAGAAGGCGCCCGACTTCTCGCTCTCGAATCACAAGGGTGAGGAGGTGTCGCTTGCGGACTTCCGTGGCCGCCGGGTCCTGCTCGCCTTCTATCCCAACGACTTCAGCCCCGTCTGCGCCGACCAGCTCTCGATCTATCAGGAGGTGAAGCCGAGCCTGGACGAGGCCGGACTGGAGGTGGTGGGCGTGAGCGTCGACCACTCCTGGGCACACAGGGCGTTCCGCAAGCAGCTCAACCTCGACTTCACGCTGCTCGCCGACTTTCACCCGAAGGGCGAGGTCGCCGCTCGCTACGGCGCCTATCTCGACGCTTACGGGACCTCGAACCGCTCGCTCGTCCTGATCGATGAGGAGGGAGTGGTCAGCTGGGTTCACGAGTCATCCACGCCACTCGAGATCCCCGGTGCCAACCTGATCTTCGACGCCCTTCAAGCCACGCGGTGAGCACCGAGGAGCGGAACGTCAAGCTCCTCCGGGAGGGACTCGGCGCGTTCAGCCGGCTCTTCAATCGCCGCGCCTTCGAGGACGAGCACTCGGCCCGCGCCGACCCGGGGCTCGACGATCGCCCCTGAGCTCACCAGCGCGGGCGTTCCGGAGCCGGTCGCGGACGACCACATCCGTGGCGAGGGCCGGGAGGCGATCGTTTACATGGACCTGGCCTGCCCCCATTGCTCGGCGACCTGGGAACAGATTGGCGCGATGCCGGTCCGGCTGGTCTTCAGGCACTTCCCGGTCGCGAGCAAGCACCCACGCGCGCCCGCGCTCCACGCGGCCGCCGAGGCGACGGCGATGCAGGGCGGCGAGTCGGCGTTCTGGGCGTTCGTCGACTCGATCTACGGCGACCAGGGACGGATCGACGACCCGCACCTCTGGGAGCGAGTCTCCGCTCTCGGCCTCGACCTCGAGCGCTTCGAGGAGGACCGTCGTGGCGAGGCTGTGGCGCTGCGGGTGCGCCGGGACTTCGAGGGCGGCATCCGCGCGGGCATCGTCGAAACTCCAGCGGCCTTCAGCGACGGCCGGCACATCACCGGCGATCTCGGTTCAGAAGGCGCCCTGTAACATCGCCTGCTAACGAGAACGAGAAGTTCTGAGCTATTGGGCCGTCATCCGGACGGCCGAAGGGAAACACAATCACATGAGCATGTTTGACGTACACCGCGTTTCGGTGGAGGTAGGCGGCGAGGAGATCTCCTTCGAGACCGGGAAGCTGGCCCGCCAGGCGGGCGGGGCCGTTGTCGCGCGCTCCGGCGACACCATGGTGCTCGGCACCGCAACCGTGGGCAACCTGCGCGACGTGGACTTTCTGCCGCTGACCGTGGACGTGGAGGAGCGGCACTACGCCGCGGGCAAGATCCCCGGCTCGTTCTTTCGTAGGGAAGGTCGCTCGGGCGAGAAGGCGACGCTGACGGCGCGCATGATCGACCGGCCCCTGCGGCCGCTGTTCCCGAAGGGATGGCACTTCGAGACGCAGATCGTCTGCCAGCCGCTGTCGGTCGAGTTCGAGCATCCTTACGACATCCTCGCCATGAACGCCGCCTCGGCGGCCGTGGCCGTCTCCCAGATTCCGGTGCCGACGCACGTCGGCGCCGTGCGGATCGCGAAGCTTCACGGGGACTTCGTGGTCAACCCCTCCGAGGAGACCTACGAGGAGCTCGAGATGGACCTCGTGGTCTCCGGTTCCAGCGACGCGCTCCTCATGGTCGAGTGCGGCTCTGTGGGCGTCAGCGAGGCCGAGGTCCTGGACGCTCTCGACATCGCGCATGAGGAGATCAAGAAGATCTGCGCCACGCTCGAGGACCTTCGCGCCCAGGCGGGCAAGGAGAAGCTCGAGGTCGCCGAGCCCAAGATCGACCCGGATCTGCTCGAGCAGATCCGGGCCTCGCACGGGACGAAGCTGGACGAGGCGACGCAGATCCCCGAGAAGCTCGCCCGGCAGGAGGCAGCGAACGTGGTCGAGGAGGACGTCCTCGATCGGTACGCCGGCGCCGAGGACGGCGATGAGGTCGACCCCGAGCGGCGTGCCGAGGTCTCACGGGCGTTCGACGTCATGGAGAAGGAGATCATCCGCCGCCGCATCGCGGTGGACAAGAAGCGCCCCGACGGTCGAGCCCAGGACGAGATCCGGCCGATTGAGTGCGAGGTCGACGTGGCCCCGCGCGTGCACGGCTCGGGGCTCTTCACCCGTGGCGAGACGCAGATCCTCTCCAGCGTCGCGCTGGGCACGAGCCGCATGGACATGCGGATCGACAACCTCGGGCTCCAGGAGTCGAAGACCTTCTGGCACCACTACAACTTCCCGCCGTTCTCGGTAGGCGAGGCCGGCTTCATGCGTGGCCCGAAGCGCCGCGACATCGGCCACGGGGCGCTCGCCGAGCGGGCGCTCGTGGCGACGATCCCGGACGACGAGGAGTTCCCGTACGTGATCCGGGTCGTCTCGGACACGCTCGAGTCCAACGGGTCCTCGTCCATGGGGTCCGTCTGCGCGTCGTCGATGGCGCTGATGGCGGGCGGAGTCCCTGTCTCAGCGCCCGTCGCCGGTGTGGCGATGGGACTGATCAAGGAGGGCGACGACCACGTCGTGCTCACCGACATCGCCGGCGTCGAGGACCACCTCGGCGACATGGACTTCAAGGTCGCCGGCACCGCGGATGGCATCACGGCCCTGCAGATGGACATCAAGATCTCCGGGGTCACGTTCGACATCCTGCGCGACGCGCTCGAGCAGGCGCGCCAGGGAAGGCTCTTCATCCTGGACAGGATGGCCGATGCCATCCCCGGGCCGCGCGAGCAGCTGTCGCAGTTCGCGCCCAGGATCGAGCAGATCAAAATCGATCCGGACAAGATCGGCGCGCTCATCGGCAAGGGCGGCGAGACGATCCGGGCGCTGTCAGAGGAGTTCGAGGCGGATATCAACGTCGAGGACGATGGCACGGTCCAGGTCTACGCCCCGAGCGGAACCCTGGTCGACGCTTGCATCGCTCGCATCGAGACGATGACGAAGGAGGCGGAGGTCGGGGACCAGTTCAAGGGCAAGGTCGTCAAGACGACCGCCTTCGGCGCGTTCATCGAGCTCGCCAAGGGCACCGACGGCCTGCTCCACATCTCCAACGTCAAGCCCGGCGAACGGGTCGAGTCTGTGGAGGACGTCCTGAAGCAGGGCGACGAGCTCGACGTAACCGTGGTCGAGGTGGACCGCGAGCGCGGGCGGATCGGTCTGCGCCTGTCCACCGATCCCGCGGTCGAGGGCAAGGCGCCTGGAGATCTGGCCAACGTGGGCACGGGTGACCGTGGTCCGCGAGGCGGCGGCCGCGACGGCGGCGGTCGTCGCGAGCGTGAGCGCCTCGACGGCGGCCGCGATCGCGGTCGCAGCGGCAGCGGACGCCGGCGGAATTGAGCGACACCCGCGCCAGCTCCGGCGCCCCGGGTGAGTTGCCCGAGGGCATCAGCTACAGCGCGCTCGACGGGGGCATTCGCGTGATCACCGAGGCGGTGCCCTCGGTGCGCTCGGTGGCCCTCGGGCTGTGGGTGCGTACGGGCTCTCGCGACGAGGCTCCCGAGGAGGCGGGCGTCTCGCACTTTCTCGAGCACCTCCTGTTCAAGAGCACCGAGAGCCATTCGGCGATCGAGATCTCCGAGCTCTTCGACGGCATGGGGGCGGCGACGAATGCGGCGACGAGCAAGGAGTCAACGCATCTGCACGCACGCCTCCTCGATGAGCACACGGACGAAGCGTTCCGGCTGCTGGCCGAAATGCTGACCGCGCCGTCCCTGCCACCCGATGAGGTCGACTCCGAGCGCGACGTGGTGCTCGAGGAGATCGCGATGTACGAGGACGAGCCGTCCGATCGCGTTCACGACGTGCTCGCCGCTGCCGTTCACGGCGACCATCCGCTCGGGCGCCGGGTCCTCGGAGAGTCGGAGGTGATCAGCTCCATTCCCGTGCCGGAGATTGCCGGCTATCACGACACTCGCTACACGCAGCCGAACATCGTCGTCGCGGCCGCCGGGCACATGGACCACCACGAGATCGTCGAGCTGGCCCGAATCCACCTGGGGGCTCCCGGCGGAGAGCCTCACGCACTCCCCGTCGAGGCGGAGTCGAACGGCGGGCCGCAATTCATGTTTCAGCCCAAGGAAACCGAGCAGTACCACATCTGCTTCGGCGGTCCGGGCATCGCCCGCGCGGACGAGCGTCGCTTCGCCCTGGCCGCGCTCGACGCGATTTTCGGGGGATCCACGTCGTCGCGGCTCTTTCGCGAGGTTCGCGAGAAGCGCGGCCTGGCCTACGCGGTCGGCTCCTATACGGAGCAATACGCCGACACGGGCATGGTGGCGCTGTACGTGGGCACGAGGGGAGAGAACGTCGGCGAGGCGTGCGAGATCATCGGCCGCGAGCTCGGCAGCCTGCGTGACCAGGGCGTCACGGCGGACGAGCTGGAGCGGGCCAAGGAGCACGTCAAGGGACGCCTGGTGCTCGGCCTCGAGTCGACCGCCGCCCGGATGAGCCGGCTCGCCCGCTCGATCCTGTTCGATGTCCCGTTGCTCTCGCTGGATCAGATGCTGGAGCGCGTGGAGGCCGTCACCGAGGACGATGTGGCTGCGCTCGCCGCCGAGCTGTACGACCCCGACCGGCTGTCCGCGGCCTGCATCGGTGCGAAGGAGGAGCAGTTCAGGGACGCGAGCGCCTCGGTCAGCGAGGCCTTGGCGGCGGCGTGATCCGGGTCGGCGTCTCCGGGGCGGCGGGGCGCATGGGGGAGGCCGTCTGCGCGGCGGTCGAGGGGGCCGACGACCTGGAGCTCGCGGGGAGAGTCGATCCCTCCATCGACGCTCCCCTTCCGGACGTCCTGGGCGACAGCGACGTGATCGTGGACTTCACGACGCCGGAGGCGGCCCCGGGCAACGTCCGCGAGTGCCTGGCCGCGGGGGTGCACGCCGTCGTCGGCACCACCGGCTTCGACCTCGACTCGCTGCGAGCCGATGTCGAGGCCGCGGATGGCGACGCGCGCGTGTTCGTGGCGCCCAACTTCGCGATCGGTGCGGTGCTGTTGATGCAGATGGCCCGCGAGGCCGCTCGGCACATGCCCGAGTGCGAGATCGTGGAGCTCCATCACGAGCGCAAGCTCGATGCCCCGTCGGGCACCGCAAAGCGAACCGCCGAGTTAATCCGCGAGGCTGGCGGGAACGTCCACGAGCCGATCCACTCGGTCCGCCTTCCCGGCCTGGTCGCTCATCAGGAGGTGGTCTTCGGCGGGGAGGGGCAGACACTCTCGATCCGGCACGACTCGATCGACCGGGTGTCATTCATGCCCGGAGTGCTGCTCGCAGTGCGCCGGGTCGCGGTGCTGCCCGGCCGGTTCACGGTGGGACTCGAGGCGCTCCTCTGACCCGGGTTATTGCACCAGCGATGGTGCAATAACCCACCTATAGGTGCCGTCTTCGCACCATCGTCACGGCCCGTGCCCTACTTGCCCCGATTCCTGACGTCGACCCGCGCGCCCCGCTTGCACGCCGGGCGGTGGCGGTCGGGCGGGAAGGGCAGGTCGGCGACCAGCGCCGTCTCCAGGTAGTCGTTCTCCAGCGCGCTCCCGGACCCCGGAGCGAGGTCCGCTGCGGTCGCGCGAAGCCGGTCGCGATCGGACGAGCCGGGAACCACCCAGCGGGCCAGCCCCAGGAACTGGCGCTTCGGCCCGGCGTACGGGCGGAAGGCCGCGGGATCGCTCTCGGGCGGGTCGGGCATGAAGTGGCGGTTGCCGACGTAGTTGCAGTGCTTGCCACGCGCTCGGCGGCTCTGGGCGATCGAGCTCTGGCCGTCGAACACGAGGTCCGCGAGGTTGCCGACCATGAACGGGGTCACGTTGTAGGCGATATCGACACCGTCGTCCGTGACGTCGCGCCAGCTCGATCCCATCCACTCCAGCGGCTGCCAGGCTCCGGCGCCGCCGAGGCCGGCCCACCTGGCGTCGTTCGCCTCGTCCTGGATGACGACGTTCGTGCCCAGCTTCGAGAGGCAGCGCATGTAGTACTGGGCGATGTCGGCGCAGGGCGGGACGTCCGGGGGCGGGTCACCGTAGTCGTAGCCGAACTTGAACGCGGGCAGGCTCGTCGCGAAGCCGATCTTGGCGTGGGTGTGGGGAACGTGGAAGGGCCGCAGGTTGGCGCGGCCGTCTGGGCCGCTCGTGGGACCGTTGGAGACCTGGAGCGTCTCCTCGAACGACGTCAAGGGGACCTTCTGATTGGTGGCGACCACGTTGCGCAACGGCAGCGGTCCCTCCCTCTGGACGGTACGCGGCCCCCACATGAAAGCCTCGTTGTAGACCTCCGGGCCCGTGGCCAGGTACACGGAGCCCGGCCGCGAGACATCCGGGTCGCGGAACGTGTCGACCTCGGACGGGTCGCGGGACTCGCGGAAGGGCGCCTGCGTATTGGAGCCGGCGATGTAGATGTCGTAGCGCCTCGCCATGTCCGAGAAGGTCTGCATCCATCCGCGGCCGAGCGTGTCCGTTGGCCCGACGAAGCTCTGGGCGAGGGCCCCCATCTCCGGGAAGCGCCCGCGATAGGCGGCGACCTGCGGGGCGTAGGCGGCCGTGATCTGGGTGAGCGCGACGGCCGCAACACAGGGTGGCGGCCTGCCCGCGCAGCTCGGCACGGTGTCGGGGTGGCCGATCGTCTCGCGCGCCACTGCGCCGCGGGAGCCCGTCCCGAGTGTCATGAGCCCGATGTCCTCGTTGAAGGCCACGACGTTCGGGCGGTGCCGCGCCATGTGCGGGACCACGTACTGCCTGATCATGCATTCGATCTTGGTCCTGAACGCCCGGTAGCCGGTGACGTTCGCGACGTCCTGCTTGAACTGCATGGCGAAGACGCGGGGCGCCCCCGGCGCGGGATCGAGGTTCTTGATCGGCGGGGTATGAAGCCGGGCGTCGGTCGAGCGACACTTCTTCCTGCCCGGTGGGCCAGGCATCGGCGGGGCGTCGGGAGTCGTTCGCTTGAACACGCGCCGCGCGCGGGTCGGGTCGTTGGTGATGACGGCGTCGACGCCACCGTCGGCCGCCACCGCCAGGTCCTTTCTGGTGTCCACCGTGAAGGGCACGATCTCGAGCCCCGAGGCATGTGCCTCCGCGATGTACGCAGCGTCCACCGGCCACTGGGGCGATACCCACCGGATGTCGTGAGTCGACGCGTAGGTCATCCCGCCGGTGTTTCCCGCCGACAACGTCAGGAACGAGAGCTCCGCGGCCGGAAGGATGCGCTCGGCGACCGCGAGGTTCGGGGGCCAGAAGCTCTGGACGATCAGCCGCGACTGCGGTACCCGACTCGAGCGGATCACGTTCGACGCCGTGGTCGCAAACGCGTCGGTGGGGTCGAAGTCGGGATCGGTGGGGACGTTCTTGATCTCGATGTTGGCTCCGACGCGCTCGTGCTTGACCAACGCGAGAACGCGATCGAGCGTGGGGATGTGCGCTGCCCGCGTGCTGTGAGATCCGACGCGCTTCGAGTTCTCCTCGCTGCCGAGGATGTCGACGCGGCAGCGGCGGAGCTGGTCCCGGGTCTTGGCGGCAACCTCGCCGGTGCAGTCCGTGGTCCGGTTCAGGGTGGCGTCGTGGATGATCACCGGGACCCCGTCCTTCGTCAGCTTGACGTCCATCTCCAGCACGAAGCCCTTCGTGGCTGAGTGGCGGAACGCCGGCATGGTGTTCTCGGGGTAGGCGGGCTTGCCGTTCACGACGGCACCGCCGCGATGTGCCTGCACGTACGGCGTGCCGATCGTCCGCGCCTGTGCCGGCGCCGCGATACACGCCGCCACCGCCGCCACGGCGCCCAGCGCCACCCATTGCATCCGTGCACTCCCCATGAGCCGATGCTATTCGACCGCCGGCGGAGCCTGGCGACGGTAGAGTCACCGGCCTTGCGCCTCTCCCAGATCGCGCTCAGCGTCAGCGACCTGCGCCGCACGCAGCGCTGGTATCGCGACGTGCTGGGCCTCGAGCCCGCCGGCGGCACCAACCTGTTCGCAGGGCCGCTCGCGTCGATGGTGCAGGGCATTCCGCGCTCGGCGTCGACGTGCTGGTGGCTGGCCGACCGCCAGGACCTGTTCCAGCTCGAGCTCTTCGAGTTCCGCAGCCCCCTGGTGCGCCCCCTGCCGTCCGACTGGCGCCCGTCGGACATCGGCTACACCACCGTCGCCTTCGCGGTCGACGACCTCGACGGAGCACTGGATCGGGCGCGAGGTGCCGGAGGACCGCCGCCGACGCAGCCGATCGGTGTGCCGGGCGAGCGGCGCGCCTGCCTCCGCGACCCCGACGGGGTGCTGATCGAGCTGATGGAGGACGACCCTCGTGCCGAGCCCCCGCGGGATCGGCCACGGCCGGGCCTCGCGGGCGTGGCTCGTGCCGTGACCCTCTCCGTCCCCGACCTGGGGCGCTCGCTGGGCTTCTTTCGCGACGTCCTCGGGCTCGCCGAGGCCGACGGTGTCGCGCTGCACTGCCCGGATCACGAGGCGCTTTGGGGGCTGGAGGGGGCGCAGGCCGAGCGGATCTGCCTCTGGGCCGACGACCTGCTGGTCGAGCTCGCCTCCTACTCGGAGCCCATGGGCAGGCCATGGCCCGACGGCTACCGGATCAGCGACCTCGGGCTCCTCAACATCGCGTTCGGGTTCCGCCACCGCAGCGAGTTCGAAGCGGCGTGCCGCCGCTGTCGCGAGGCGGGCCACGAGGTCAACGGGCCACCGCTCCGGCTCGGCGCCTGGTCGGTTGTGTACGTCAACGACGACCAGGGGTTCAGCGTCGAGCTGCTGCACGTCGAGCCCTGGTACGAGGGGCAGATGGGCTTTCGGCCGCGGCCCAGCCCGCGCGTGGCGCCGTTCGCAGGCCACACGCCGGCGACGGGCCCGCGGCGGCACCGCCGCTTCCGCAAGGCCCTGATCACCGGGGCGGGCGGCGGCATCGGCGTGGAGCTCGCCCGCCTGGCCGCGGAGGACGGTACGTCTCTGCTGCTCGTCGACAGGCCGGGTGCCGGCCTCGAGCGGGCCGCCGACGCGCTCTCCCAGGACGTCGACGTGGCAACCGGGGAGGCTGATTTCACGGACCTCGACGCTCTCGACGCCGCGGCCGCGGAGCTCGTCGCCGCGCATCCCGACGTCGACCTCCTGATCGCAGGGGCGGGGCTCGACCGGGCGCAGTCGATGCTCAGCTTCGACTGGCGCCAGGCGCGGGAGGACTTCAGCGTCAACGCCCTTGCCAACCTCGTGCTGCTATCGCACCTGGCGCCGGTCATGGCGGAGCGGGGGAGGGGTCACGTGACCGCGATCGTCAGTATGGCCGGGCTCGTCGGCATGCCCTACGAGGCCGCCTACAGCGGCAGCAAGGCGGCGCTCGCGGCGATCGCCGACTCCGCCCGGGCCGAGCTCGACCCGCGCGGGATCACGTTCACGGCGGTCTTCCCGGGCTTCGTCGACACGCCGATGTTTCGCGATAACGCGTTCAGGCACACCTATTCGGTGACGCCTCGAGATGCCGCGGAGCGCATCTACCTGGCCTCGCTGCGGCGGCGCGAGCGACTGGGCTTTCCGGCCGTCGAGTACGCCAAGGCGAGGCTGGCAGCGCTGCTCCCGGCGCGGATTCGCGACCCGATCACGCGCAAGGCAATGAACTGGCCCGCGGATGTAGAGTCGTCGCGATGAGCGAGGACCTCGCGCGGCTGGACGCCACCGCCCAGGCGGAGCTGGTTCGCCGTGGCGAGGCGAGCCCGCTCGAGCTCGTGGACGCGGCGATCGATCGGATCGAGGCCGCGAACGGCGAGGTCAACGCTGTCATCCACAAGCTCTATGAGGAGGGGCGTGAGGCCGCCGCGGCCGAGTTGCCCGACGGGCCGTTCAAGGGCGTGCCCTTCCTACTGAAGGACCTCGGTGCCGCGTTTGCGGGCCAGCCCCTGCACATGGGCATGCAGTACCTGAAGGACGCGGACTTCCGCGCTCCGGCCGACACCTATCTCGCGCAGCGCTTCAAGCAGGCCGGCTTCGTCACGATCGGCAAGACGAACACGCCCGAGCTCGGGATCCTGCCGACTACCGAGCCGCGCGCGTACGGCCCGAGCCGCAACCCGTGGGACGTCTCGCGCTCCACGGGCGGTTCGAGCGGCGGATCCGCCGCCGCGGTGGCCGCGGGGATGGTCCCCGTCGCGCATGCCAACGACGGCGGGGGCTCGATTCGCATCCCGGCCAGCGAGTGCGGCCTGGTGGGGTTGAAGCCGACCAGGCAGCGAATCTCCGAAGGCCCGCTCATCGGGGACAACATGTCGGGGTTGACGGTTGAGCTGGTCGTGTCGAAGTCGGTGCGGGACACGGCGGCCATCCTGGAGGCCGTCCATGGGCCGGCGCCGGGCGATCCCTACGTGGCTCCGCCCCCGTCACGGCCCTACACGGAGGAGGTGGGAGCCGGGTCTGGACGGCTGCGGATCGGGCTCCTCGCCGAGCCACTCCTGGAGGCCGAGCCCAACGCGGTGGTGGCCGACGCCGCCCGCGACGCCGGAAGGCTCCTGGAGTCGCTCGGACACACGGTCGAGGAGAGCCGCCCCGGAGGATTCGAGGAGATGGACGTCGTCGACACGTTCCTCACCAGGTGGATGGCCGGACAGGCCGCGGCGCTTGACGAGTTCCAGGTCCTTGTGGGACGGGAGATCGGCCCGCAGGATGTCGAGCCGCTCACGTGGGCGCTTGCAGAGGAGGGGCGTCGCCGGAGCGCTGCCCGGTATCTGACCGCCGTCGGCCAGCACCAACTGATGACGCGGATGATCGCCGGCTGGTTCGAGTCCGGATTCGACCTCCTGCTGACCCCGACGCTCGGCGAGCCGCCGCCGCCGCTCGGGTCGTTCGACGATTCGGGCGACGATCCGATGGCGGCGCTCATGAGGGGCGCGCAGACCGCGACCTTTACGGCGACCTTCAACGTTACGGGGCAGCCAGCGATCTCGCTTCCCCTGCACTGGAGCGCCGACGGTTTGCCGATCGGCGTCCAGCTCGTCGCGGGCTTCGGCGAGGAGGACCTGTTGCTCCGAGTCGCCGCACAGCTCGAGGAGGCCCGCCCCTGGGCCGACCGGGTCCCGGCGGCGGTCGCCGCATAGTTCGCCCATCGGGCTCGAACTGCCGCCCCTTCCGCGATACTTTCATCCGAGGCCGATGCCCACGATCTCCGGAGTGATCACCGCGATGGTGACGCCGTTCCACGCGGACGGCGCGCTTGACCTTGCCGCCGCGCGCCGGCTGGCCCGCCACCTCATCGACAACGGCTCGCACGGGCTCGTCGTCTCGGGCACGACGGGGGAGGCGCCGACGCTGTCCGACGAGGAGAAGCTCAGCCTGCTGGACGCGGTGCTCGACGAGGTGGGCGACGAGGCGACGATCATCTGCGGAACCGGGTCCAACGACACCCGGCACTCGGTTGGCCTCACCCGGGCGGCCTGCAAGGTGGGCGCTCATGCCGTCCTCGTCGTCACCCCGTACTACAACAAGCCGAATCGGGCGGGCCTGTGGGCGCACTTCTCGACCGTCGCCGAGGCGGCCGAGGGAACGCCGGTGGTCCTCTACAACATCCCCTCGCGCACGGTCATCAACCTGCCGCCCGAGTTCATGGCGGAGCTGGCGCGCGAGATCGACAACGTGGTCGCGGTGAAGCAGGCCAACGACGACCAGCTCGGGCCGATCGAGGGACTGGACGTTCTCGCGGGCAACGACGGGATCTTCCTGCGCTGCCTGGAGGTCGGCGGGACCGGCGGCATCCTGGTCAGCTCGCATCTTGTCGGTCCGGAGATGCGCGCCCTTTACGACGCCGCGATCTCCGGGGACGGCGACGGCGCCCGCGAGATCCACGAGAGCTTGGTCCCCATCTACGACGCCTCGGTCGTGACCGCGAACCCCATCCCCGTGAAGACCGGCCTCGAGCTGCTCGGGGTGATCGAGGCGCACATGCGGCTGCCAATGGTGCCCGCCAGCGAGGAGGAGCGGGCCGCGGTCAGGACGGCGCTGGAGCAGCACGGATCACTGGTCGCGGGCGGCGCCGGCTAGTGCTGACCGCTATAAATTCGGCCCGTTTCGCCGGCGTCCGGGCGCGCATGGCGGCGCCCAGCGGGCAGCACTAGTGGATAGCTCTCCTCGGCGGGGGACCGTCGCATGACGGCCGTTCGCATCCTGCCGCTGGGCGGCCTGGGTGAGATCGGGAAGAACATGACGGTCGTCGAGCGCGACGGCGAGATCGTCGTGGTGGACACGGGGCTCATGTTCCCCACCAGCGAGATGCTGGGAATCGACCTGGTCCTGCCCGACTTCTCCTACCTGCGCGGCCGTGCGGACGACATCAGCGCGATCGTTCTCACGCACGGGCACGAGGACCACGTGGGCGCGCTGCCGTTCGTGCTGCGCGAGGTCTTCGACTCGGACACCGCCGCGATGCCCCCCATCTACGGCGGTCCGTTGACGATCGGGCTCGTCCGCTCCAAGCTCGAGGAGCACAAGATCCGAGACGCGCCCCTCGAGGTCCTGGAGCCGTCGACACCGAGGACCCTCGATTCGTTCGAGGTCGAGCTCGTGCACATGGCCCACTCGATCCCGGACTCGCGCGCCGTGGTCGTGCGCACGGAGCTCGGCCCGATCCTGATCACCGGCGACTACAAGTTCGATCAGACCCCGGTCGACGGCAATCCGGCGGACGTCTCCAGGCTTGCGGCCCTCGGCGCCGAGGGACTCCTGTGCCTGTGCGGCGACTCCACGAACGCGGACCGGCCCGGGATCGCGCCGTCGGAATCGAGCGTCGGCCCCGCGCTGCTGGACCTGTTCTCGCGCTGTCGTGACCGTATCATCGTGACCTCGTTCGCTTCCAACGTGCACCGCGTGCAGCAGGTCATCGACGCGGCGGCGCAACTCGACCGCAAGGTCGCCCTGGTCGGGCGCTCCATGCGAAAGAACTTCAACATCGCGCGAAATCTGGGGATCGCCGAGGCTCCCGAGGGGATGCTGATCTCGCCGCGTGAGATCGAGTCGTTCCCCGACCACGAGGTGGTCGCGATCTCGACCGGCAGCCAGGGCGAGCCACTCTCAGCCCTGCGGCGCATGGCCCACGCCGACCACCCGGACGTCGAGCTTCACTCGGGGGACACTGTGATCTTCTCGGCGACGCCGATTCCCGGCAACGAGCGCTCGGTCAATGAGACGATCGACCGCATCTTCGAGATCGGCGCCCAGGTGGTGACCGCGGCGGACGCGCCGATTCACGCCTCGGGACACGGCTGGCAGGAGGAGCTGAAGCTGATGCTCAACCTCACCAGGCCTCGCTACGTCATGCCGTTCCACGGCGACCACAAGCGACTGCGCCTCCACGCCCAGCTGGCCGAGTCGGTGGGGATCCACCCCGATCGGATCTTCAGGTCGCGCAATGGTGGCGTGCTCGAGATCGACGAGTCGAGCGCTCGACTGGGGCCGGAGGAGCGTGCCGGGATGATCTTCGTGGACGGCGTGGACATCGGGGACCCCGACGACGTGGCGCTTCGCGACCGTCGCGCCCTGTCGGCGGATGGGGTGTTCATCGTGGTCGCGACGGTCTCCTCCCACGACGGCTCGCAGGTTGCGCCTCCCGAGATCATGTTCCGCGGGGTTCCGTTCGTGGAGGAGTCCGACGGGCTCGTCGGGGAGCTTCGCGACGTGGTCGAGCGCTCCCTCGCCGACGCGGCGCGCCACGAGGAGCGCGAGACGACCCTGCTGCAACAGGATCTCCATGACGACATCGCGGCGTTCGTGTACGAGCGACTGCGGCGCCGCCCGATGGTCCTGCCGGTGATCGTCGAGGTATGACGGTGGCCGCTCGCGCGACATGGGGCAGTCGCCGACTGGCGGTGGGCGCGACCATCGTGGCGACCCTGGCGCTCTCGTCGACCACGTCGCAAGCGGCCCCGTCGCGAATCTCGCGCGAGCTACGGCCGGCCGCGGCTCCGAGCGGCCAGTTGAGCCGGACCCAGCGCATCGCCCTTCCGGGTGGCGCGGTCGTGCACCGCTTCCAGCAGCGGGTGGACGGCCGAGCCGTGCTCGGCGCTCAGGCGGTCGTCGAGGACGCGCCCGGGGCTGCGCCCCAACTGATCGCCGACTCCACCGCGCCCGCGATCGAGCCTCCGGTCTCGGCCCGGGTGGAGAGAGCGCAGGCGATCAGGACGGCCTCCGACAGCATCGGCGTCACGCGGCTTCGAGGTGAGGTCTCGGCGAACCTCGCGATCCAGGCCGGCGCGGGGGGGACGCTGGTTTGGCAGGTGACAATCCCGGCGGCCAGGCCGCTCGGAGACTTCGAGGTGCTGGTCGACGCGGCCTCGGGCGAGGTGATCGCACGACACGACCTCCTGCGGTACCACCAGACCGGCAAGGCCATGGTCTACAAGGTGAACCCGGTCGTTCAGCACGGTGGCGCAAAGCACCTGTGGGGAGATCACCACGGCCGCGACACCCGGCTCCTGCGGCGGCTGCGACGTAAGGTCAAGCTGCCGAACATCGACGATGGCCAGGACTGTCTTCGCGGGCGCTGGGTCCACGCGCTGCGCGGGCGCAAGCGAAAGGAGACCTGCAAGCCCAACCTGCGCTGGAAGAAGGTCACTCGCTCCGACAACCGGTTCGACGCCCTGATGGTCTACTTCCAGATCAACCGGGCCCAGGCCTACATCCAGTCGCTCGGGTTCTCGAACGCGAACCCCTCGCCCAACGGCATCGCCGATCGCGTCCAGCGAGCCACGGCCGATGCCTTCAGGGCCGACAACTCCTACTACTCGCCGGCCACTCAGGTCATCACCTACGGCTCCGGGGGCGTTGACGACGCGGAGGACGGCGACGTGATCGTCCACGAGTACGCGCATGCCATGCAGGACAGCGCCTCGCCCGCGTTCGGCCACAGCTCCGGCTTCCAGGCGGGCGCGCTCGCCGAGGGCTCCTCCGACTACTGGGCGGCCGTGATCTCCGCTATCACCCGACATACGACCAACGAGGACGCCGTCTGCATCTTCGATTGGGACGCGATCACCTATGGCCGCTTTTTCCCGCGCGTGCCGCCCGCGGTCTCGGGTCGCCGCTGCGGTCGCCGGGCGGACTTCGGGCGGACCCTGCAGAAGGCCCAGCACAGCTGGTGCCGAACCGACATCCACTGCGTCGGCCAGGTGTGGTCCACGGCTCTATGGAACCTGAGGAGGACGCTGAGCGCGAAGTTCCCGGGCACCGGCGGCGAGCGCATGGACCGGGCCTTTCTCGCCTCCCAGTTCCTCTATACGGCCAACGAGCGGTTCCGCGGCGCGGCAGAGGCGCTCCTGTGCGCAGACGAGAGCCTCTACCCGCAGGGCGCTCCCGCCAATTGCAGGGGGAAGGATTATCCCGTCATGCATCGGGAATTGCGCGAACGGGGCATCCTGCCGTAGGTCCCGGCGGGAACGATCCCGAAACCAATGCGGCGGCTTCGCCGCCTGACGACACCTGCTGCTGCGGCGACAAAGTCGCCGCCTTACAAGAATGACCCGCCGGCGTCAGGGAGGGGGAACACCGGCGGGTCGCTTGGCTCAGACTGGCCAACGTTCGCTCGCCGAGGTGGTGTCGGGGGGTGCCCCCGGCGAGCGTGTTGTCTCGTCCGCGCAAAAAAGTAATTGCCCTGGATAAACCGCCGCTAAACAACTGGCGCCCCCGTTGCTTGAGAATCGATCGGGCCGGCGGCGAACCATCACGTCGCGGGCAGCTTGACTGTGAATCGCGCACCGCCCGACGCGGAGGACCCCGCCTCCACGTCACCTCCGTGCGAGGTCGCGACCGCCTTGACGATCGCGAGGCCGAGCCCCGTGCCGGAGTCTCCCGCGACGTCGGCCGGCCCCGCCCCGCGGACGAACCGGGAGAAGATCTGGCCCTCCATGCCGGCTGGAATTCCCGGACCATCGTCGGAGACCTCGAGGACCGCGTCACCGTCGCGCCGCTCGACCGAGACGGTGATCTCGGTGCCGGCGGGGGTATGGCGCAGCCCGTTGTCGAGGAGATTCACCGTCAGGCGGTGAAGCTCGTCCGCGTTCGCCTCCACCGGGACCGGACCGGTCTCGGTCATCGTCAGGCGGTGGCCGTTGGCCACCGGGCTGACCTCGGCGAGCGCGGACGAAGCCACCTCCGTCAGGTCGCACTCGATGCGGGCGCCGCTACGCCCCGCGTCGGCGCGGGCCAGGAGCAGCAGGTCGGAGACGAGCCTGCTCATCCGCTTGGAGGAGCGCAGCGCCGATTCCACGATCTCCCGCTCGTCATCCGTCGTGGCCTCGCGGGTGAGGCGCTCCTGCAGGAGCTCGAGGTTGGCGAGAATGCTCGTCAGCGGGGTCCGCAGCTCGTGCGAGGCATCGGCGACGAACTCGCGCTGCAGCTGCATCATCTGCTCCGTCTCCGCGCGAGCGGCATCGAGCTGGCGGAGCATCTCGTCCAGCGTTCGCGCGAGCTCGCCGACCTCGTCGTCGCGGTCGGGCTCGGGGATCCGCTGGGAGGGGTCGCGGGTTGCGGCAATCGTGCCGGCTGTAGTTGTCAGCGTCGCGATGGGACGCATGGCGCGGCTTGCAATCGCCATCCCGGCCAGCGCAGCGAGCGCGGTACCGCCAAGGACGCCGAGGCCGAGGAACAGCCAGAGCCGGCCGATGGTGGTGTCGAGGTTGTCGGTGCTCCGTGCATACTGGACGTAGAGGGGAACGAACGGACTGCTCTGAAGCTGCGTCGTGTAAACCCGCAGCGAACCTGAATTCGCCAGTCCCGGGCGGGGCGGCCCCAGGTCAGGGGCGTCCTCGCTCGCCCGTAGAACGGTTCCGTCACCGGAGACCACTCGCACGGAACCCCCGGTGGCAGCCATCGTCTGGAGGGAGGGGGACACGATGTGCTCGCCTCCGGTGAGCTGGAGCTGGATGGCGATCCCCTGGGCCTGGTCATGCAACTCGTCGTCGAAGTTGTTCTGGAGCTTGTTCTGCGTCAGGCGTCCCACCACCAGGGCGAAGATCACCAGGATCAGGAACGTCAGGGTGGCCGAGACGGCGGCCAGGCGCCAGCGGACGGGCCAGCGCTTCGGCGTCAGCGCCGAGGTGAGTCGCTCAAGCCTCTTCATCGCGGGGCGCTCTCATGACGTACCCGGCGCCGCGCTTGGTGTGGAGGATCCTGGGCTCGCCGCCTGCCTCGAGCTTTCGTCGCACGTTCGAGATGAAGACGTCGATGGTGTTGGTCATCGCCATGGGGTCATAACCCCACACCTCCTCGAGGAGGCGCTCGCGGGAGATCACGAGGCGCTCGTTGCGCATCAGGTACTCGAGCAGCTCGAACTCCCGGTTGGTGAGGTCGATCGGCCGGTCCCCCCGGAAGACCTCGCGGGTGTCCGGGTTGAGTCGCAGGTCGGCGACCGTGAGTGACGCGGTGCCCCGTGGCGGGCGGCGGCGCATCAGCGCGCGCATGCGGGCCAGCAGCTCCTGGCGCTCGAATGGCTTCACCAGGTAGTCGTCGGCGCCGGAATCGAGGCCCACTACGCGGTCGTCCGTCTGCGTGCGGGCGGTGAGGATCAGGATCGAGACGTCGCTCGTGGATCGCAGGCGCCTGCAGACCTCGACGCCGTCCAGCTTCGGGAGCCCCAGGTCGAGGATCACGAGATCCGGGACGAAGTCCTCGGCGACCTCGAGCGCCGCGACTCCGTCGCCCGCGGAGCGGACCTCGTGGCCCTCCTGCCGGAGCGTGCGGCGGAGCACGTCCGCGATCTCGGCGTCGTCCTCCACGACGAGCACGCGACCGGTGTTCGTGTCCGCATCCAGCATCGAGAGACAGATTAGCCCTGGTCAGCCGGATTACCGGCAGGTTTTAGCGCCGCTTTAGTGCCCGGGTGGCGGAAAAACGCGCCCACCCGTCGGGCGCGGTTTCACTCGATCGGCCCCGAGCGCTCACGGGCGCGGCCCATCGGACAGCGCCGCCGCGAGAGGGGACCTCTCCCAGGCGTCGAACCTGCTCACACATGCTGTTGACGCGTAAGCGCCGCTCGAAGGGGCGCGGGAGCCAGCGCGCTCGTCCGCGCCCGCGGTCGCGCACGCCCGCCCGCGCGTCGCGTCCCAGCCCGCGCGAGATCGTGGCCGGGCTCGAGCAGCGCCACCTGGATCTGATCGGGCTCGGCCTGGTGGCGATTGCCGTGTACCTGGGTGGAGTGCTCTACGTCGGCTGGGACGGAGGCCCCGTCGGCGATTCTCTGAAGTCGGCGCTCGCCGACGCCACCGGGCGCGTCGCATACCTCATTCCGCTTGCCGTCGCCGGCTGGGGGGCGGCGCTCATCATGCGGCCGATCATCCCGGCCCCCGCAGCGCTGAACGCCGGCGCCATCCTCCTGCTCGCGGCGCTGCTGCTGGCGTTCGCCGCCGAGACCGCCGGACTGGGCCCGGCCCATCCCGCAAGGCATGGCTACTTCGACCAGCGCTTCTACTCCGTGCACGGCGGCGTCCTGGGCGAGGCCCTCTACTGGGCGGCCACCTCTCTCTTCCACCGCCTGGGAGCGCAGATCCTCGCCGTGCTGCTCTTCGTCAGCGGCCTGCTCCTCATCACCCAGACCACCGTCTCCGCCCTCCTGACCCGCGCCGGACGGATGGCGCGCACCGCCGGAGCTGGCACGCGCGACCTGGCGAAGACGGTGCGGATGGGAACGGGGCAGGACGTCCGAGGATTCGAGCCGGATGGCCGCGACATCGCGATCACGCGCGCCGGGCCTACGGAGACGCTCGCCACCGCATCGCTGTCTGACCCGGGGCTGGACGAGGCCGAGACGGCCGGGTTCACGGAAGCCGGCGAACCCGACTGGGACGCGGACGAGCCCGAGTCGCCCGGCGCGGGTCAGTTCGCCTACGAGGCCACGGCGCCGGACGAGCCGGAGGCCGAGGTCGACCCCGGCGACTCCGTTCCGGCCGTGACCGACCTGACCCCGATGGGGAACAAGCGCTCGGGCGTGACCGAATCCGACGAGATCGACTACAAGCTTCCCAACCCCAAGGCGCTCGAGCGGGGCAAGGGCGATCCCGGCCCCGACATGCGGGACCGCGAGGCGACCGCCGGGGCGCTGCTGGAGGCGCTCCGGAACTTCGGGATCGAGGCGCGCCTGCTCGGCGTCGTGAGCGGGCCACATGTCAGTCGCTACGAGCTTCAACTCGCCCCCGGCACCAAGGTCGCGAAGGTCGCGCAGCTGCGCGACGACCTCGCCTACGCGCTCGCTTCGACCGACATCCGCATCCTGGCCCCGATTCCCGGCAAGAAGGCCGTGGGTGTCGAGGTGCCCAATCAACGGCGCCGCCTGGTCCGCCTCGGAGACATCTACGACGGGCGACCGAAGGGCTCCTCGCCACTCGCCGTGTGGCTCGGCAAGGACGTCTCGGGCCAGTCGGTGTGGACCGACCTGGCGCTCATGCCCCACGCTCTCGTGGCCGGCACGACGGGGTCCGGTAAGTCCGGCTGCATCAACGCGATGCTCTGCTCGCTCCTCCTGCACGCCTCGCCCAACGAGGTCCGCCTAGTGCTCGTGGACCCGAAGCGGGTGGAGCTGAACCACTACGAGCGCCTTCCACACCTGCTGACGCCGGTCGTCACGAACCCCCGCCTCGCCGCCAACGTCCTGGCCAACCTGATCGGCGAGATGGAGAGCCGCTACTCGGTCATGGGCGAGGCGCGCACCCGCAACCTCGCCGAGCTCAACCGTGCGCGCGTGAAGTCGGGCGAGCCGCCGCTGCCCCACATCCTCTGCGTGATCGACGAGCTCGCCGACCTGATGATGGTCGCCCCGGCCGAGGTCGAGGACTCGATCATCCGCCTCGCCCAGAAGTCGCGCGCGGTCGGCATCCATCTCGTGCTCGCCACGCAGCGCCCCTCCACCGACGTCATCACCGGCACGATCAAGGTCAACATTCCGTCCCGGATCGCGTTCTCCGTCGCCTCGCAGGTGGACTCGCGCGTGATCCTCGACCAGGGCGGCGCCGAGACGCTGCTCGGGCAGGGGGACATGCTGTTCAGACCGGTGGGCACCTCGCGCCTCCAGCGCCTGCAGGGTGCGTTCGTCACCGAGGACGAGATCGCCCGCATCGGCACCCACTGGGCTCGCCAGGGCGAGCCGGAGTTCGACCCCGCCCTGCTGGAGGTGCACGAGGAGTCGGCCGACGACCGTGACGGCGACCTCTCACCGGACAACGACGACCTGCTCGACGAGGCGGCACGCATCGTCGTCCAGAGCCAGACCGCCTCCGTCTCGATGCTCCAGCGGAGGCTTCGCGTGGGCTATACGCGAGCGGGCCGTCTGGTCGACATGCTCGAGCGCCGCGGGATCATCTCCGGGTACGAGGGATCGAAGCCGCGGCAGGTTCTCGTCACCGAGGGCGAGCTGTCCCGCGCGCTCGCCCGGCACGACGGCGGCGGCCACGAGGGTTCGGACGAGGGCGATGAGCCCGTCTCCGAGACGGCTGCGGACGCCGAGCAGGAATCGGTGAGCGCTCCCCTCGACTGATCCTCCGGCGACCGGAGACGCATCGGGCCGGCGGCGGGGAGAATATGCGCCGCCATGGTGATGAGGGATGACGGACAGCTCCGGATCGGCGAGGTGCTGCGCGGCGCCCGCGCCCGTCTGGGCCTGGACATCGCCACGGCGGAGCGGCAGACCAAGATCCGAGCGAAGTACCTGCGGGCCCTGGAGGACGAGGAGTGGGAGACCCTGCCGGGCCCCACGTACGTCAGGGGATTCCTGAGGACCTACGCCGGCTGCCTTGGACTCGACGCGAATGCCCTGGTCGACGAGTACCGGCGGACGATCGAGCGCCTACCGGCGACGGAGCGACCGTACATGTTCTCGGAGCCGCTGCTGGAGCGCCGGCGCCGGCCCGTCGAGACGAAGCGGCGACCGGGCGCCTACGGATTGCTCGTGGCCGTCATCATCGGCGTGCTGGCGGTGATAGCACTGGTCGCCATCGGCCTGGTCGGGGGCTCGAATGACGATGCGGCCGACCACCGCCGCGCCGCCAAGCACCATCCGCGCCATCACGGCGCCAAGCAGGGCAGCGAGGCGAACGGCTCCTCGGGCAAGGCGATCTCGCTGTCGCTGATCACGCGCGACGAGATGGTGGTCTGTCTCCTGCCCGGCCACGGACACCCGCTGATCGACTCGCAGACGCTCGTCCAGGGCTCCAAGCAGGGACCGTTCGTGCCGCCCGCCCAGAACTACCGGCTTGACCTGATCTCCGGAGGCGCCCTGACCGTCATCCTCGGCGGCAAGCGCAGCCTGGTGCACTCAAAGCGCCCTGCGAGCTTCGACATCGACGCCGGCGGCATCAGGCCGATTCCGTACAGGGGACAGAAATGCCCGTGAGCGAAAAACCGATCCGCGCCGGCGTCATCGTGACCGGGACCGAGGTTCTCACCGGGCGGATCTCGGACCGCAACGGGCCGTGGATCGCGGACCGCCTGGGCGAGCTCGGGGTGGAGGTGAGCCACATCGTCTGCGTCGGCGACCGGGCCGGGGATCTGAGCGCGGCGCTGCGATTCCTGGACGACCTCGGTGCGGACCTGATCGTCACCAGCGGCGGACTCGGGCCGACCGCGGACGACCTTACGGCGGAGGTGGTCGCCGATTTCGCGGGACGGCAGCTCGTGCTCGACCACGAGATGGAGGAGAGGATCGCCGAGATCCTCGCCGGGTTCGCGCGGCGACTGCGGTTCGACGCCGAGGCGCTGCGCGAAGCCAACCGCAAGCAGGCGCTGATCCCCGAGGGAGCCACGTCCATCGACCCCGCCGGCACCGCTCCGGGGCTCGTCGTGCCGACTCGCGGACCAACCGTGATCGTGCTCCCGGGCCCGCCGCGAGAGCTCCAGGCGATGTGGTCTCAGGCGCTGGAGACCGACGACGCCCGGAAGGCGCTTGCACGCGTGACTCCGATTCACACCGAGACGCTGCGCATCTTCGGCGTCCCCGAATCCGAGCTCGCGAAGAGCCTGCGGGAGATCGAGGGGGAGCTGGACCTCACACCCCTGGAGATCACGACGTGCCTGCGACGGGCGGAGCTCGAGATCGACGTCCGATACAGGGAGGGCGGGGAGAGCGTGGCGCGGCGGCTCCTGGACGATCTGGCCGAGCGCTTCTCCGGCTACGTCTTCAGTCGCGACGGGTCCTCGGTCGACGAGCAGGTGGCCGACCTGCTTGCGGGCAGGCGGATCGCGCTGGGGGAGTCCGAGACGGCGGGGCTCCTGGCTGCGCGGCTCACCGAGCGCCCCGGCGCCTCCGCGTACGTGGCAGGCGGCGTCGTGGCGTACTCGGATGACGCCAAGCGCGAGCTCCTCGACGTTGGCGCCGAGCTAATCGAGCGCCACGGCGCGGTTTCGCCGCATGTGGCCGAGGCGATGGCGGACGGCGCTCTGGCGAGGTTCCACGCGGACGTCGCCGTGGGCATCACCGGAATCGCGGGGCCCGGCGGCGGTACCGAGGCAAAACCGGTGGGCTATGTCTGCATCTGCGTGAAGCTGGCGGACGGCGCGATCCTTGCGCGCGACCCCGTGCTCCCCGGTGACCGTGCGGAGATCCGCGACCGGTCGACGACCGTGGCCATGCACCTCGTGCGCCGCCTGCTGCGCGGCGAGGACTTCCCGCTGTGACGAAGCGTTTGGGATCCGAGGGACGCCATTGCGTGCCCAAAGCACCAAACGTCGCTCGGTGGACGATCTAGGGGGCGAGCCTACGCCCCGGCCGCGGCGAGCCAGGACTCGATGCGCCGGGTGACGAGATCCGGCTTCTCGTCGACGACGAAGTGCCCGGAGTGGGCGACCAGCTCGATTCGCATGTCGTCGGCGTACGGCTCATGGCCCGGCAGGAGCCGGGTGCTCAATGAGACGTCGCGCTCGCCGAACAGGAGGAGCGTGGGCACGGTCAGGCGCTCCCTGCGCCACCTGCCGGCGAGGCCCTGTCGCAGGGCACGCTGGTAGTAGCGGTAGAGCTCCACGATCGCCTGTGCCCGGGCCGGCTCCCGGAAGCTCCGCGCGTACATCTCGATCTCCTCGTCGGTGAAGGGCGTCCCCACGTTGCCGCTGCCCAGATAGTGACGGGCTATCCACCTCTGGCGCAGCACCCAGCGGCCGAGGCCAGGAGCGGCGATCACCCACGTGTACCAACTGCGCCACGCCTCCATCGCGACGCGCGCCGAGCGCGGCGGCCACGGATGAGGCGCGTTGCACACGACCATCCGGTCCACTCGGCGGGGATGCAGGATCCCGAGCAGAAGCGCCGTCCATCCGCCCCAGTCGTGGCCGACGACGTGCGCGCGCTCGAGCCCAAGCGCGTCGAGCAGGGCCACCTGGTCCGCAGCGAAGGTCTCGCCGTCGTAGCCGTCCCCCGGGGCCTCGGACCAGCCGCACCCGCGCAGGTCGGGGGCGAGCAACCGGTACCGGTCCGCCAAGCCGGCCATCACTCGCCGCCACATGTACCAATGCTGCGGCCAGCCGTGGAGCAGGAGAAGCGCGGGGGCGTCCCGCGGGCCGGACTCGGCGACGTGGACGCAGATTCCGTTCGCGTCAACGTACCGGTGATCGATGCCCGGAACCGAGGGCATTTCGTCAGCCACCCGATGCAATCTATTTGCGAATGGCGGGCGTAGCGCGAGCCACGAGCGCATAGGTTGAAGCCCGGATGGCGAGAGAACGGCTCAAGAGCCCGAGGGCACGCCTTTTCGTCGCCCTGGACCTGCCCGATCCGGTGCGCACCGGCCTCGAGGCCTGGCAGGCCGGGGCACTGACCGATCCGGCGCTGCGGCCCGTCCCATCCGAGGCGCTCCACGTGACCCTGTGCTTTCTGGGCTACCACCGGGAGCGCGACATCGAGCGCATCGGCGCCCTGGTGACCGGAGTCGAGCCGCGTCCGGTGGAGATCCGCCTCGAGCCCGACCCGGTGCCGGTGCCGCCGAACAGGCCGCGGCTGTTCGCGGTGGGAGGGGAGAGCCCGCCCGCCTCGGCACTCCAGCAAGAGCTCTCCGACCTGCTCGAGGCGAAGCGCTTCTACAAGCCCGAGAAGCGGCGCTACTGGACCCACGTAACGGTCGCGCGGGGGCGCTCGGAGAAAAGGGCTCGCAGGCGTGGAGGACGCGGAAGGCCCATGCGGGTGGAATCTCCGCCCGGGACGCTGCCCGCCGCGCTCACAGAGCCGTTCGAGGCCCCCCGGCTGGCGCTGTATCGCTCATTCCTGCGCCCTTCGGGCGCCGAATACGTCCGACTGGCTGAGTTGAATCTAGGGGTCGGTCAATGAACGACATGGCAGACCCGAGTCGGCCTCGCGCCCACCAGTCATTCATTGACGGACCCCACGCTCGCAGAAGAAAGGTGATGAAGAGATGGCACAGGAGAAGAAGGCAAGCTTGAAGGCGGCGGACAAGGAAGCCAAGGCGAAGGACGCGGCGCTCCAGGCCGCCAAGACCCAGATCGAGCGCCAGTTCGGCCAGGGCTCGCTGATGCGCCTCGGCGACCAGGATGCGATCCAGGTCGAGGCGATCTCGACGGGAGCGCTCTCCCTGGATCTCGCGCTCGGGGTCGGTGGGGTGCCGCGCGGCCGGATCGTCGAGATCTTCGGCCCGGAATCATCGGGGAAGACGACGCTCGTCTACCACATAATCGCCGAGGCTCAGGCGCGCGGCGGGATTTGCGCGTTCGTCGACACCGAGCACGCGATCGACCCCATCTACGCACGGCGGATCGGCGTGGACGTCGACGAGCTGCTGGTCTCGCAGCCCGACTACGGGGAGCAGGCGCTCGAGATCGTGGACGTCCTCGTGCGCTCCGGGGCGGTGGACCTCGTCGCGGTCGACTCCGTGGCCGCGCTGACGCCGCGAGTGGAGCTCGAGGGCCAGATGGGCGAGACCCAGGTCGGCCTGCAGGCACGCCTGATGTCGCAGGCGCTCCGCAAGCTGGCCGGCAATCTCAGCCGCGCCAACACGGTCTGCGTGTTCACGAACCAGATCCGCGAGAAGATCGGGGTCAGCTTCGGCTCGCCGGAGACCCAGCCCGGCGGTCGCGCGCTGAAGTTCTATTCCTCGCAGCGGCTCGACCTCCGCCGCATCGAGACCCTCAAGGAGGGCACCGAGGCGGTGGGCAACCGGGTCCGCGTGAAGGTGGTCAAGAACAAGGTCGCCGCGCCATTTCGCCAGGCGGAGTTCGACGTCGAGTACGGCGTGGGAATCTCCAACGAGGGCTGCCTGCTCGACCTCGGGTTGGAGCACGACCTCGTCACCAAGTCCGGCTCGTTCTTCTCCTACGGCGAGCTGCGGCTGGGCCAGGGGCGCAACAACACCAAGCAGTTCCTGGCCGAGAATCCCGAGACCGCTCGCGAGATCGAGGCCAAGCTGTTCGAGATCCTCGGGATCGAGCGCCCGGCCAGCCCCGCGGAGAAACGGGCGGATGCGACGCCGATCACCCCGGAGGCCGAGGTCGAAGCAGAGGTCGAGCGCAAGGCCGCCTAGCCGGCGGCGCGGCGCCAATGGCGGAGACGGACGCTTTCGAGGCGGCGCTCGGCGCGCTCGAGCGCAAGGAGAGGACTGCCCACGAGCTGGCCCGGTGGCTCAAGGGCCGTGGGTTCGGCATGGAGGAGATCGAGACGGCGCTGAGGCGCCTGTTCGAGACCGAAGTGCTCGACGACGAGCGATTCGCCCGGCGCTATGCCGAGGACAAGCGCGACCTCTCGGGCTGGGGGGCCGAGCGGATCCGCGAAGCTCTCCTTGCCCGCGGCGTCCCGATCGACACGGTCGAGGAGGTGCTCGCATCGGATTCGCACGGGGACCAGCTCGACCGGGCGCGGGAGATCCTCATCCGGCGCGCGCGGCCCCTGGAGGACACCGCCGACCGCCGGCGCGCGCTCGAGTACCTGGCACGCCGGGGCTACGACTACGAGATCGCCTACGACGCGGTGCGAAGCGCCTCCCTCGCCGGCGATTAGGCGGGAACGTCAGGGATCGAAGCTTGCGATCAAAGGGGTGGGGAGTCCTCCTTTGGCCGCGCTTCTGCTTACCCGCGAAAAGCAGAACTCCCTGGATCGGGCGTGGTGGGTCACGTCCGCGCCGGCCACGATTTTGATTTCGCGCCTCGGCGCCCAGATACTCAACCCCTTGACAGCCGATGAATCCGTGGGAGGATCGCGCCGAGGAAGGGCAGGATGCTGTCCATCCACTTCGGAGTCGCATCCGCGCCTCCATCCACGAAGGGAGCCGTATGGCAGAGGAAGTTCAGATCGCGGGCAGCGGATCAATAGCGAAGACCCGGGACCCGCTCGGGGTAGCACTGCTCGCGTTAGTGACGCTGGGCATTTACTGGTTCGTCTGGTACTACAAGGCGAACCGAGAGATGAGCGATCTGGGCCGCGCCCGGGGAACCGACGAGCTCGGTGACAACCCTGGAACGTCGTTGCTCGCGGTGACGCTCGGTGCCCTGATCATCGTGCCGGCGATCGTCTCGGTCTACAACACGTTTCAGCGCACCCAGGCCGCAGCCCGCCTCACGGGCGTCGAGCCCTTGAACGGCTGGATCGCCCTCGCCTTCTACCTATTCCTCGGAATCGGGTTCCCGGCTTATCTGCAGAGCGGTCTGAACAAGGTCTGGCACGCACAGGCTGGCGAGGTCACTGCGGTTCCGGCGGAGACCCCGGCGGCGGCACCGACCGAGTAGTCAAGCCTCCGCCGTCCCGCCCCAGCCTTAGCTCGCACTCGCGGGTGGCCCGTCAGGGCCACCCGCGTTTCGGGGTGACCGCGTGTCGAGATTCTATGTCGCGTTGCCTTCGTGGCGTGAGTGCGCCTAGCGAGTAGGGCACGGCCCCCTGCCGAGCTCGGTTTCTGCTGCCCGCGGCCGGGTAGAACCAAGTCACCATGCGGGCCGGAAACGCCACCAGCGAGTCGGGGCCCGTGTCATGCATGGACGCGAGCTTCGCAACGGGCGTGCGCCTGTGGGGAGGCCGCGACAGACAGTTGTCCAAACCACACAGGGGTTCGAGCTCGTGCGCGAGGAGCCATCATGATTCTCATGGCGCTGCCGTTCATCGCTGTCCTGTCGGGGGCTGATCCACAGTTCGTGGTTGGTGCGGTCCTCTCGGTGTTGGCCGTGGCAACGGCCGGCTACGCGATGGCGCAGCTCATGTGGGAGGCGGTGCCATGACTGATTCGTGTGGCTAGAGAGCAGCCTTGCTCAGGCCCTGTAGACGCAGAACTGCACAGGGTAGTCGTGAGGGCCGGCCCGGTCGGGGCCGGTCGATCACAAGCATGATCGGGCCTCGTCATCGCAGAGGCCCCTGCCCCTTCGCGAAAAGCAGCAGTGTCGCTTCCAGGCGAAGGGAGCACTCTCCAATCGAGTAGTCCCTGAGTGCTGCACTTGGCGCCCTCACGCCTGGCCGTCCGTCACTACGACACCGAGGGTCGCCGTAGCGACGAGCACCGCGGCTGCGAGGAAGCCTGCGCTCAGCGTTCAACGTAAGCGGCGAGATTGTCCGTAGCGCTCGTAGATCACCCGTGAGCCGAACGTCCGCGTCTCGATCAGCTCCAGTGCGATTTCTTCAGTGACCGGCGGCAGGAACGGCGTGCCGCCACCGACGACGACCGGATTACGGAACATGCGCAGCTCGTCGACGAGGCCGAGCTCGATCGCCGCCATCGCCAGGCCGGCGCCGCCGATCCCGACGTCCTTGTCGGTCGCGTCGAGCGCCGCAGCGGCCTCCTCGGCCACCGACGCCTCGGCGAGCCGGGCGTTGCCCTGGACGCCGTCGAGCGTGCGGCTGAACACGACCTTCGGGATCGCGCACCAGGCGTCGGCGAACGCGGCCTCGAGCTCGTTCTCGCGCATCGACGGATCCGTCTCCCACACCAGCATCGTCTCGTAGAGCCTGCGGCCGATCAGATAGCCGCCGAGCTCGCGTACCTGCGCGGTGTGGAAACGAAACAGCTCGTCGCTGGGGACCGTCCACTCGAACCCGCCCTCACGGTCGGCGACGAAGCCGTCCACCGAGACGCTCATCGAGTAGATCAGCATGGCTTCAAGCTAGTGACCGATCGCGAGACGAAGACTCATCACCGTGGGCGGTCCAGGCGATCGTGCGGCCATTGCGGCGCCGCACTGAGATCCCGGAAGCGGAACCCGCCATCGGCACCCTCCGACGCCCTGAGCAGGAAATCGGTGCCGAGCGGCCGAGGGTGCACGGTACAGGTACTCAGCGGCGGCCACAGCCAGCTGCCCGGGTCAGTGGAGGGTGGGCCGGTAGGTGAGCTCTTGGATGTGACCGTCGAGCGTCCGGCTCTCGACCAGCTCCAGGTCGAAGTCGGCAGCACCCTCAAAGATCGGGTCCATCCCCGTCTGACCGGTGATGACAGGAAAGAGCGTCACCTGCACGCGGTCGACCAGACCGGCAGCCATCAGCGCCCGATTCAGCGACAGGCTGCCGTGCGAGCGCAACGGCACCTCGGACTCCTCCTTGAGCCGGGCGACGACGTCGACGGCGTCGCCACTCACGAGAGTCGCGTCGGGCCATTCGAGGGGTCCTTCCAGAGTCGTCGACACCACCGTTGCCGGCATGCCTCTCATCCGCGTGACCCATGCGTCACGCACGTCGGACTCCTCGGAGCTCGAGGCCAGCATCCGCACGAATGCCCGATATGTGTTGGCCCCGAAGACCATCCGCTGCTCCGCGGCGTACAAGGCAAGGCGGTGGTCGAGCAACTCGGGGCCTTGCTTTCCCCAGTAGCCGGTCCAGTCGGCGCCGGCGGCGCCGTAGCCGTCGAGGCTGGAAAAGACGTCGAAGGTGTAGGTAGCGGTCACGTCGTCTCCTCGAGCGCGGTTGATCGGTGTGAGTACAGACTGGAGATCACCGCGAGACTCATCGCCGTCGGACTGAGCGCGACAGTGCAGGTGGTTGCGCATTGGACGAAGCGGCACCGTGAGTCACCTCTCCGCGCTTCATGTTCGCCTAGCTGGCGCTAGTCAGCCCACCAGTCGCGCTGGCCCTCGACGTCTTCGCGCGGAGCCTTGCCGAGATTGGGTGCGCCGATAACGATGATCTCGAGGCCCTCTGGCCCGGCCTCGTAGCCTCGCCACGTACCGGGCGGGACGCGCACCGCATCCCACTCCTTGAGCTCGACGATCTCGTCGTCGAGCTTCATCCGCCCGCTCCCGCTTCGGACCACGTACACCTCCTCCTGTTTCTTGTGCGTGTGGCCGTACGGAAAGCGATAGCCGGGCGGCACGCGCTGGTAGCTCAGGCCGGATTGCTCGAGCTCGAGCGCCTCGGTCGCCAAGCGGAACTCCAGGTCGGGCCCGCCGTCGAACCGGGACCCGAGGTCCTCCAGGTCCTCCTTGAGGTTCCTGAGCGTGAACGGCACGGTCGCAATCCTATGCGTGCCCTGCTCGCTCCTGCTTCGCGCGGAGGCATAAGCGGAGCCATGAACGGAGACGGCGTCTCGGTTGGCGCAAAACCAGTCATCTGCGTGAGCAACGCGCCAATCGAGAGACGGGACCTCGCCAATGGCGAGTTGTTCGCGTATAGGGACAAGAAAGCGTCAAAGGCTCCCACCGGCTCGGCGATCGAGCGAATGATTCGATCGCATATATCGGGTCAGCCACTCACTCGGCCAAAATCGCTGACCAGGTCCCGGACCCAAACAGGCTTGCCAGATCCGCCGCGCGGGACTACGATGCTGGGAGCGGCCGGTGGCCGCGTGATGAGGCGAATACCCAGCTATTTCAGGCATTTGACCACTACTTGAGCGAATGAGACCTCAGCCGCCACCCGATACGGGGAGGGTTCGCACCTAGGGCGTCCGCCCACAGGGCGATAGCGGGCATCCGTTTCTCGCGCGCCGCCGGCCGGAATGCGTCTTGGCGCATCCAACCGATAGGCGACCAGGTCGGCCGGTGACGGCCGAGGGAAGGTAGCGATGGAGATACGGACGCTCTTGCAACCGTGGCGACGGCAGACGCCCTCAGACGTGGACGGCGCCGAGGAGACGGGCAGGGGCACGGGCGACGAGCTGCGGGCCCGGCGGACCGAGATCGCGCGCATGGAGGAACGAGCGCTCCGGGAGGTCGAATCCCTGGGGGTGCAGCGGGCGGACATGGACCGCCGCATGCAGGCGCTCGACGATCGCGAGCGAAACGTCGAACAGCAGGCGGAGGAGCTGAAGCGGGCCAAGCGGGTGCAGCGGCGCGAGCTCGAGCGGATCTCGGGGTTGAGCGGCGCGCAGGCAAAGCAGCTCCTGATCGCCGAAGTCGAGCAGGAGGCTCGGCACCAGGCGGCGCTGCGACTTCAGGAGATCGAGCGCGAGACGCGGCACGACGCCGAGCGCCGGGCGCGAAACATCCTCTCGGTCGCGATGCAGCGGCTGGCGGCGCAGCACGCCACGGACAACACGACGCGCCTGGTCGAGCTGCCGAGCGACGAGATGAAGGGCCGGATCATCGGGCGCGAGGGCCGCAACATCCGAACGCTTGAGAAGCTGACCGGGGTCGACGTGATCATCGACGAGACGCCGTCGGCGGTGATGCTGTCCAGCTTCGACGGGGTACGCCGCGAGATCGCGCGGATCACCCTCGAGCGCCTGATCGCCGACGGGCGGATCCACCCGGCCCAGATCGAGGAGACCTACGGGCAGGCGAAGGCCCAGATCGACGAACGCATCGTCGAGGAGGGCGAGCGGGCGATCCTCGAGGCCCGCGTCCACGGGCTCGACCCGGAGCTGGTGCGGCTGCTCGGCAAGCTCAAGTTCCGGACCAGCTACGGGCAGAACGTCCTCGACCACCTGATCGAGTGCTCGGAGCTGGCCGGCCTGATCGCGGCGGAGCTCGGAGCCTCGGTCGAGACCGCGCGCCGCGCGGCGCTGCTGCACGACATCGGCAAGGCCGTCAGCCACGAGATCGAGGGCCCGCACGCCCAGGTGGGCGCCAGGATCGCCCAGCGGCACGGTGAACCCGACGCCGTCGCGCACGCCATGGAGGCTCACCACAACGAGGTCGAGCCGCGAACGGTGGAGGCGGTGATCGTGCAGACGGCGGATTCGCTTTCGGGCGCCAGGCCCGGGGCTCGCGGCGATTCGCTGGAGGAATACGTCGAGCGCCTGCGGGAGCTCGAGGAGATCGCTGGGCGCCAGGATGGGGTGGAGCGCGTCTACGCGATGCGCGCGGGGCGTGAGATCCGCGTGATCGTGGACCCCGGCAAGGTGGACGACGAACGAGCGGCCCTGATCTCCCACGAGATCGCCGCCGCCATCGAGCGCGAGCTCGAATATCCCGGCCAGGTGAAGATCACCGTGATCCGTGAGAGCCGGGCGACCTCCTACGCAAGCTAGGATGCCCGCCGCATGAACGAGACGCTCTTCTACGTGTTCGGAATCGTGCTGGTCGTGTCCGCGGTGGGCGTCGCCGCGATCGGGCTGCGGTTCGAGAGCTTCCCGTCCAGCCGGGGGATCCTTGCCGCGACCATCGTCTACTTCGCCGCAGTTGTGGGGGCTACCGCCGTATTCGCCGTCCTGAACGCCGAGGACGAGCAGCGTCATCGCGAGGCCGAGCAGGCCGCCGAGGCGCAACCCGAGTCTGGTGGCGAGACGACCACCGGGGGGTCGAACCAGGGGTCCGGCACCGCCAGCGTCTCCGAGGGCAAGCAGCTCTTCGCCGCGAACGGGTGCGGCAGCTGTCACACGCTGAAGGCGGCCGGCAGCGACGGCACGATCGGCCCCAACCTCGACCAGGGACTGAAGGGCCAGACCACGAGCTTCATCCGCGAGTCCATCGTGGATCCGAACGCGGAGATCACAAAGGGCTTCCCGGCGGACACGATGCCCCAGACGTTCGGCCAGCAGCTGAGCCCCAGCCAGCTCGACGCCCTGGTCGCCTTTTTGGCGAGCAGCACCGGCGCCAAGCAATAGGCCGGCCGCCCGCTTCCCGGCCCGCGTCCGCCCCTAATATCTCGCCCGTGGGCTCGTATCACGTGACGACGTTCGGGTGCCAGATGAACGAGCACGACTCCGAGCGCATGAAGGGCATGCTGGAGTCGCTCGGGTACGAGGAGGCGGAAGGCCGCACCGAGGCCGACCTGATCCTGTTCAACACCTGCTCGATTCGGGAGTCGGCCGACAACCGGTTCATCGCGCACCTGGGCGAGGCCAAGCGGCTCAAGTCGGAGGACCCGGAGCGGATCGTGGGCGTGGGCGGCTGCTGGGCGCAGTCGGTCAAGGACGAGGTCTTCGAGCGCTTCCCATTCGTCGACGTCGCCTTCGGGCCCGGGCAGATCCACCGCCTGGCTGAGTTCCTGACCCAGGAGTCCCTGACGGCGCAGGGCTATTTCGACTTCGAGGACTTCTCGGGTCACCTGCCTGCCAAGCGGGAGCGCGACTTCCAGGGCTGGGTCCAGATCTCCGTGGGCTGCAACTGCGTCTGCGCCTACTGCATCGTCCCCCAGACCCGCGGGCGCGAGGTGAGCCGCGATCCGGACGAGCTGGTGGCCGAGATCGAGGCGCTCGCCGCCGACGGTGTGAGCGAGGTGACCCTCCTGGGACAGAACGTCAACAGCTACGGGCGCGACCTGCCCAAGGCCGATCGAATCGCCTTCTCGGAGCTCCTGCGGCGCGTGGACGCGATCGACGGGGTGAAGCGAATCCGCTACACGAGCCCCCACCCCAAGGACATCCGAGAGGACGTCGTCCGAGCCCACGCCGAGCTTGGGGCGCTGTGCCCGCACATCCACCTACCGCTCCAGTCGGGTTCGAGCCGGATGCTGAAGGCCATGCGCCGCACCTACAACCGCGAGCGCTACCTCGACCGGGTGGCGCAGATCCGCGAGCACGTCCCCGATTGCGCCATCACGACCGACATCATCGTCGGCTTCCCGGGAGAGACGGAGGCCGACTTCGCCGAGACCCTCGGGGTCGTAGACGAGGTCGGCTACGACGGCGCGTTCACCTTCGTCTTCTCGCCGCGGCGCGGCACGGTGGCCGCGACGATGCCCGGCCCGGTTCCCCACCCGGTGAAACGGGCCCGCATGGAACGCCTGGTCGAGCTCGTCCAGCGGCGCGCCCGCGAACGGGCACAGCGCTTCGTCGGCAGGACGATCGAGGTTCTGGTGGAGGGGCCGAGTCGCACCGACGCGGCGCGACTTCGCGGGCGCAGTCCCCACAACAAGACCGTCAACTTCGACGGCACTGCCGAGGCCGGCGATTTCGTCGAGGTCGAGATCACGGGCGCGACGTCCACCACCCTCACCGGCCAAGAGCGGCTGCTGAGCCGCGCCGTTTGACGGTCGTAGCCGTCAAACGGTGAAGGTCCTCGCGATCTTCGGCCCGACCGGGGTCGGGAAGACCGCGATCGCCATTGCGGTGGCCGATCGGCTGCGAGGTCGTGGGGAGGACCCGGTGGCGGTCTCCTGCGACGCGATCCAGGTGTACCGCGGGCTGGAGATCCTGAGCGGTGCTGCCACGCCGGAGGAGCGCGAGCGCCTGGAGCACCGGCTCGTGGGCTTCGTCGACCCGGCGGCGGAGTTCAGCGCCGGACGGTTCGCGGCCCTTGCCCACAGGGAAGTCGATCAGCTCCTGGCCGAGGGCCGGCGTCCGATCGTGGTCGGCGGAACCGGCCTCTATCTGCGCGCCGCGCTGGCCGATCTGGACCTGCGCCCGCCGGTGCCGTCCGAGCTTCGCGCCGAGGTGGAGCGCGAGGTCGCCGAGCGCGGGCCGGAGGCGCTCTGGGCCGAGCTCGATCCGGACCTCGCGGCGGCGATTCATCCCAACGACCGCAAGCGGATCGCCCGAACCACCGAGCTGCAGCGCGCGGGCATCGAAGCCCCACGCTCCGGCGAAGGCCTGTGGACCGCGCGCCTGCGGCGCCCGACCCTCCTCGTGGCACCGACGATCGAGCGCGATCGGCTGGCCCGCCGGATCGACGCCCGCGTGGACGAGATGATCGCGGCCGGTGCCGCGCAGGAGGCCCAGGCGGTGGCCGCGGCCGGCGCATCGCGCACCGCCCGGGCCGCGCTGGGCTTCGAGGAGCTCTTGGCGGGGGACGTGGACGAGGTCAAACGCGCCCACCGCGCCTACGCCCGGCGGCAGCTGACGTGGATGCGGCGGATGGAGGGGGTGCGCCTGATCGACCGGTCCGGTCGCTCGGACGACGAGGTGGCCGCGGAGATCGTGGCGTCGCTCGACTGACTGGAACGCGATACTGCGGCCATGCCGGCGTCGAAGTTCAGTCACGTCGATCTGGTCGTGACCTCTCTGGAGCGCAGCCTCGCCTTCTATCGCGGTCTCCTCGAGCCGCTCGGCTGGGAGCACGGGCGTCAGATCGTCGGCGAGCGGGGTGAGCAGGTCCACTACCTGAACGCACGGGGCAGGGGCGTAGCCTCGCTGGGGCTCCGGGAGAAGCAATCCGACGCGCACGGCATCCCGTATGACCGTTATGCGGTAGGGGTTCACCACGTCTGCTTCGATGCTCCCTCGCGCGAGGCTGTCGACCACCGGGCCGCGTGGCTCTCGCAGCAGGGGGCGACGACCGAGAGCGGGCCCATGGAGTACGACTACACGCCGGGCTACTACGCCGTGTTCTTCTACGACCCCGACGGGATCAAGCTCGAGATCCTCCACCGGCCCGGCCGCGACGCATAGGAGCTTCGATGAGGTTCGAGAAGTGGCAGGCGCTGGGCAACGACTACCTCATCCTCGAAAGCGGGGCACTCCCCTGGCAGCTCACCCCAGAACGGATTCAGCGGCTGTGCGCAGCCCACACCGGGATCGGCTCAGACGGGCTCCTGCTGATCTCCGAGACCGAGGACCCCTCCTGCATCGCCGAGGTGCGGATCTTCAACCCGGACGGCTCGGAGGCGGAGCTCTCGGGAAACGGCGTCCGGCAGGCGGTGCTCTACTTGGAGCGAAGGCAGGATGCGGATGGGGGTGTCGCCGAGCTCTGCGTCCTCACGAAGGCGGGCAGGATCCAGGCGGCCGTCGCGGGGGGCGATACCGCGACACTCGAGATGGGGAGGGCGTCGGTGACGTCGCCGGACTATCCGGGTGGTCCCGCGGATGGTCGCGGGACGCTTCATTCAGGCGGCCGCGAATGGACCTTCCAACATGTTTCGATCGGCAATCCCCAGTGCGTGATCGAGGTCGGTGCCGAGGTCGATGATCTCGACCTCGAGGCGATCGGCCCGGACGTGGAGCGCTCCGAGCTGTTCCCCAACCGGACCAACGTCTCGTTCATCCGCGTTGACGATGCCGCCGTGAGGGCGCGGATCTTCGAGCGGGGAGTGGGGGAGACGGCGTCATCGGGAACCGGCGCCAGCGGCGCGGCCGTCGCTGCGTTCCTCCGCGGTGCACCGAGCCCGGTCACGGTCAATCTGGACGGCGGCGAGCTGAAGGTCGAGATCAGCGCGGACCTGGACGTGAAGCTCACCGGAACCGGCAACTGCGTCTACCGCGGTGAGATCTCCGGCGATCTCGCGGCGGAGCTGTCGGCGCTCCCGTAGGCCGTACTCTTGCGGTGATGTTGGTCGAGGAGCGGCTCGCGACGAGTCACGCGTCCAAGGCGGCGAAGCCGCCGCAATAGGCGATGGCCGCTCCCGAACGCACCAAGCGCCCCCTTTCCGAGCCCTCGCGGCGGCTCGAGGCCGTGCCCGCGTACATGTTCGCCGAGCTCGAGCGGAACGTCGCCGAGAAGCGCCACGCGGGAATCGACGTGATCAGCCTGGGGATCGGGGATCCCGACCGCCCGACCTACCCGCACATCGTCGAGGCCATGCAGGCGGCGGTCGCCGATCCCACGACCCATCGCTACCCGTCGAACCGCGGCCGCGAGGAGCTCCGCGAGGCGTTCGCCGGCTTCTACGACGAGCGTTTCGGGGTCGTCATCGACCCCGAATCCGAGGTGATCCCCGCGCTGGGCGCAAAGGAGTGCATCTACAACCTGTGCTTCGCGTTCCTGGATCCCGGCGACGCCGCCCTCGCCGCCGATCCCGGGTACCCGGTCTACACGGGCGGCCCCGCCCTCGCCGGGGCGGCCACGACGCTGATGCCGCTGCGCCCGGAGCTGGGCTTTGCCCCCGACCTCGACGCTATCGCCGCCGACGACCTCGACCGGGCCCGCCTGATGTTCCTGAACTACCCCAACAACCCCACCGGGGCCGTGGTGCCCGAGGGCCTGTTCGAACGGGCGGTCGAGCTGGCGCGCGAGCACGAGATCCTGGTCGTTCACGACAACGCGTACTCCGAGACCACGTACGACGGCTACGTGGCCCCGAGCTTCCTGGCGACACCCGGCGCCAAGGACGTGGGGGTCGAGGTGTTCTCGCTCTCCAAGGGCTTCAACATGACCGGCTGGCGCTGCGCGGCGATCCTCGGCAACCCCGATGCGATCGCGTCCTACTGGCGCCTCAAGACAAACGTGGACTCGGGGATGTTCGAGGCCCTTCAGATGGCGGGCGCGGCGGCGCTCACCGGCCCCCGAGAGCCAATCGAGGAGATGAACGCGATCTACGCTCGTCGGCGCGACCTGCTGGTGGACGCGCTCCGCGAGATCGGCGTTGAGGTGGAGCCGCCCAAAGGCACGATCTACGTCTGGGCTCCGGTGCCGAGCGGGCACACGTCCACGTCGTTCGCCGAGCTGGTCCTGGAGGAGGCGGCGGTGGTCGTCTCGCCGGGGTCGATGTACGGCCCGAGCGGCGAGGGCTTCTTCCGCATCAGCCTCACGACGCCGGACGAGCGGATCACCGAGGCGGTCGCCCGCCTTCGCCAGCACCTGGCCTAGCGGGAGCGATGGTCGAGAAACGGCCCTCTATGGGCCGCAATTCGACCATCGTCGCCACGCCCTGGGTTCAGCTGGCCGCTGAGTCGCGGTGCCGTAGAAGAAGCGGCCCCTTAATGGAGCGCCAACATTCTCTTTAGATCCGTCCACTACGGTCCAGGATTCCTCGAGCCCGTCCCGGGTACGGGTCGATCCACTTCCAGATGGTCCAGCTAGGCATACTGCTCGCGCTCGCGTGCGCCTTGGTCGCGAACGTCGGCCTGCTCTGCAAGCACCGCGGAGCGATCGCCTCGCCGACCGTCGAGATGCGCCATCCCCTGCGGAGCGCGGTTGGGCTCTTCCGCTCGCGCTGGTGGACGATCGGCTTCGCGGTCGCCTTCGTGGCGTGGACTCTGCACGTGGCGGCGCTCACCGTCGCGCCGCTGTCGCTCGTGGAGACCACGATCTCCGGCGGGCTGCTGCTGCTGGCGTGGCTCGCCGAGCGCTGGTTCGGCGTGCGAGTGGGCCTGCGCGAATGGGCTGGGCTGGGCCTGTGCGCAATCGGCCTCGGGCTACTCGCAATCACGTCTGCGGGCGGCGGGGGCGCGAGCGCGAGTTACTCGGCCGAGGCGATGATCTCCTTCGAGGCCGCCGCCGTCGCTGTCGGCGCGGCTCTTCTCCTCTCGGGCAGCGCCGGGGCGCCCGGCCGGGCGAGCGGCCCCCTGCTCGGCATCGCCGCGGGCCTTCTGCTGGGCGTCGCCAACGTGGCGGTCAAGGCGCTCACGGGAACCGTCCCGGGCGACGCGCTCAGCCTTCTGAGCCCGTGGACGGCGACCGTCCTGGTCGCCGGTGCCGGCGCCTTCCTGGCGCTTGCGCGCGGGCTGCAGACGGGCGGGGCGATCCCGGTGATCACGCTCAGCTCGGTGAGCGCCAACCTCGTGTCGGTCGCCGGCGGAATCGCCGTGTTCGGCGATCCGATGGGAACCGACCCGCTCGCGATCGCCGCCCGCTCCATCGCCTTCGCCGCGGTGATCGCCGCCGTAGTGGTGCTCCCGGCGCCAGGGCGTCCGGCCCCCGCCAGCGCCTAGATCAGTCATCTGGCGAGGGCACGCGCCCGCCTCCGGTCCCGCCGGCCTGATCGGCTAGGGTGCTCGCGGTGAGCACGGAGCAACGGCAGGGCATGGGACCCGGGTACGAGCTCCCTGCACGGTACGGAAGCCGCTTCTTCATCGACGGGGTTCCCGACAGCGAGTTCCCCGAGTCCGGAATGTCCGCTCCGGACGCCTACCAGCTGATCGAGGAGGAGATGGAGCTGGATGGCGACCCTGGGCGGAACCTCGCCACATTCGTGACGACCTGGATGGAGCTCCCGGCGCGGCTGATCATCACCGAGAACCTCCACCGCAACTTCATCGACCACGCCGAATATCCGCGCACCGCCGAGATCGAGCGTCGCTGCATCCGCATGCTCGCCGACCTGTTCAACGCCCCGGGAGGGACCACCGGCGCCCGTTGTCAGGGATCCTCGGAGGCGATCATGCTCGGGGCGCTCGCTGCGAAGTGGCGATGGCGCAAGGCTCGGGAGGCGGCCGGGAAGGACACGGCGAAGCCCAACCTCGTATACGGCGGCGACGTCCACGTGGTCTGGGACAAGTTCTGCCGCTACTTCGACGTCGAGCCCCGCACGATCCCGTTGCAGCCCGGCAAATACGTGATCGGCCCGGACGACGTCGAGCCGCTGGTCGACGAGAACACGATCGGCGTCGTCGCCGTCCTCGGCACGACGTTCACGGGACACGCGGACGACGTCGTCGGCATCGACGAGCTCCTCAAGAGGATCCGGTCGGAGCGCGACCTCGACGTTCCGATCCATGTCGACGCCGCGAGCGGCGGGTTCGTGTGGCCGTTCCTGTATCCGGACGAGCTGTGGGATTTCCGGCTCGAGCAGGTGCGCTCGATCAACGTGTCCGGGCACAAGTTCGGGATGGTCTATCCGGGGGTGGGCTGGCTGGTCTTCAAGGAGACCTCCGACCTGCCGGACGACCTCGTCTTCTACGAGAACTACCTCGGTGAGACGGACGCCACGTTCACCCTGAACTTCTCCACGGGTGCCGCGGTCATGCTGGCCCAGTACTACAACATCTGCCGCTTCGGCAAGCAGGGCTACGGCGAGATCATCGGCGCGATGGAGAAGAACGCGCGTTATCTCGGCAATCAGCTCACCGACGGTGGGCACTTCGAGCTGATCGGCGAGGACGAGCCGCAGCTGCCGCTGGTCACGTTCCGGCTCACCGGGAAGGATCTGGCCTACGACGAGTTCGACGTGGCCAGCAAGCTCGCCGCCGAGCGCGGCTGGCTGGTGCCCGCCTACACGCTGCCACCGGACGCCCAGGACGTGACGGTGATGCGGGCGCTCGTGAAGGAGAACGTCAGTCACGCCGCGGGGCAGACGCTCGCCGCCGATCTCGCGCACGCCTGCGACGCCCTATCGAAGAGAGGCGCCCTGCACGAGGCAGACCGCGAGCGCGTCAAGACGGGTACCGGCTACTGATGGCGGCCGGCGGGACATTGGCCTGACCAGCGATGGCCTGGGTCTTCCTGCTAACCGCCGGAATCCTCGAGACCGGCTTTGCCGTGATGCTGAAGCTGAGCCACGGCTTCACGAGGATCCTGCCGACGATCCTGTTCGCGATCTTTGCGCTCGCGAGCTTCGGCCTCCTGAACCTGGCGCTCCGAGACCTCCCGGTGGGCACGGCCTACGCCGTCTGGACCGGAATCGGCGCAGCGGGCACGGCGATCGTAGGGATCCTCGCCCTCGGGGAGCCCGCCGAGGCCCTGCGGATCGCGGCCATCTCGATGATCGTGATCGGCGCGATCGGCCTGCAGGCCGTCGAGAGCCACTGAGGGGGAAAGCTAGGCCACGGCGGGGAGCTTGCCCTCGGCGGCGAGGGTGTCGCGGAGCCCCTGCTCGAGCCCCCGCGGCGAGTAGCCGAGGTCAGCCATCGCCTTGTCGTGCTTGGCCCAGAAGGTCACGTTGTCGGCCGAGCTGATCAGCTCCCGCAGGTTGGGACCCTGGTTCATCACCTTGCCGACGACCGGTCCCAGGGGGGTCATCGCCTTCATGACGACCGTGGGGAGCGTCCGCCTGGGCGCCTTCTTGTCCGTCACCTGAGCGAGCGTGTCGATCAGCTCGCGCATCGTGGTTATCTGCCCGCCGAGAACATACGCCTCACCGGCCGCGCCCTTGTCGAGGGCGAGCAAGACACCGTCGGCGACGTCCTCGACATGGACCATGTTGAACCCGAGCTCGGGGAAGGCGATGAGCGGCATCTTTCCGTCGAGGAACTGGTTCATCTGGCGCCCGATCGCGGAGTGGTCGTCGGGCCCGTAAACGCCGCCCGGCTGGACGATCACGCAGGGGAGTCCCTCGTCCGCGATCAGGCGCTTGGCGATCCGGTGGGCCTCGACCTTGGTCTCCTCGTAATAGGAGGTGTACCCGTTGCCCTGATGCTCGTAGCGCTCGTCCACCACCTGGCCCTTGGTGTTGCCGAAGGCGCCGACCGTCGAGATATAGACGACCTTTGGAACCTTGGCGTCCAGCGCTGCGGCGAGGACGGTCTCGGTGCCCACGACGTTGGCCTCGTACATTGCACGGTGCTCGCTGTCCGGGATGCCCACCTCGTACACGGCGGCACCATGGATGACCGCGTCGCAGCCCTCCATGCCGGCGCGGATCGCGTCGCGGTCGGCGAGCGAGCCGGCGACGAGCTCGCAGCCGAGCTCCTGCAGCGCGGTTCCCCTGCTCGGCGTCCGCACGAGTGCGCGAACCTCGTCACCGCGCTCACGCAGCTTGCGCACCACGTGGCCGCCGATGAATCCAGTGCCTCCGGTGACGAAGACCCTCATCGCCCAAGCCTATCCACGACGCCGCGCCGTCGTCTCAACGGTAGCTCCAGCGCCCCGCCTACACTTGACCTGGATGCAGCGAACCCGCAACGGTCGTACGGCAAGGAGCGATGGGGCCGCCGTGGCCAGCGGGGTCCAGAATCCGCGCGCCCGCCAGCGCGCGCTGTGCCTCGGGGTCCTGCCGGCTCCTGCCTCCGACCGCGATCCGCTGGCCGAGCTGAAGGAGCTCCTGCGCACCGCCGGCGTCGCGAACGTCGGCGAGGCGGTCCAGGTGCGGGCACACCCGGATCCGGACCGCTACGTGGGCCGCGGCAAGCTCGCAGAGGTCAAGTCGGAGATCGCACGGGCGGACGCCAACCTGGTCGCATGTGACGACGAGCTGGCGCCCCGGCAGGAGAGGAATCTCGAGCAGGCCCTGGGCGTGCCGGTGATCGACCGCACCGCCGTGATCCTCGACATCTTCGCCGACCATGCCCACAGCGCCGAGGGCAAGCTCCAGGTCGAGCTCGCCCAGCTCGAGTACAACCTCGCGCGGATGCGCGGGCTTTGGACGCATCTCGAGCGGCTGGGGGGCGGGATCGGCACCAGGGGCCCGGGCGAGTCGCAGATCGAGACCGACCGTCGCCTCGCCCGCGACCGCATCGCGAACCTGCGCCGGCGTCTGGAGCGGCTCGAGAGGAACCGCGAGGTCATGCGGACCAGGCGCAGCGGCTCGGCCCTCCCGATCGTGGCTCTCGCCGGCTACACCAACGCCGGCAAGTCGACCCTGCTGAACGCCATGACCGGCGCCGGGACCGGGGTGGGGGAGCGCCTCTTCCACACGCTCGACCCCACGACCCGCGCCTATCGGCACCACGGCCGGAGGTACCTGCTGACCGACACGGTCGGCTTCATCCACAAGCTGCCCCATCAGCTGGTGGAGGCCTTCAAGGCGACGCTGGAGGAGACCGCGCTCGCCGACCTCATCGTCCACGTCGTCGACGCATCCGAGCCCGAGCACCGGCGTCACGACGCCATCGCGGCCGTAGACTCGGTTCTGGAGGAGATCGGGGCCGGTTCCAAGCCGCGGCTGCTCGTCTACAACAAGGCGGACCTCGTCGACGGGGCCGATGCGAACGAGCTCACCATCCGCGATCCGGGATCGATCGCGGTGTCGGCGCTCGACGGCAGCGGGCTCGAGGAGCTCAGGGACCGGATCGAGTCGAGCTTCGAGGAGACGCTGTCGCCGCTCGAGCTCCTATTGCCGTACTCCGAGGGTGGGACGCTGGCCGAGCTTCACGACGTCGCCGGAGACCTCGAGCGCGAGGACCGGCCCGAGGGGGTCGTGGTGAGAGCGCGGGTCCCCACGGCGCTCGCGCATCGATTCGCGGAGTTTGCGCTGAACGGCTCCGGCGCATCGCGCGACGGGCGCGACGGGCGCTGACCCCTGCGTCTACGCTCCCGGCCGTGGAGCTACGGATCACCCGCCTGCGACCCGACGCGACCCTCCCCAGGCGCGCCCACGAGGGCGATGCCGGCCTCGACCTGCATGCCGCCGACCCGGCTACCCTCGAGCCGGGCGAGCGCGCGACCGTTGCGACGGGAATCGCCGTGGAGATTCCCCCCGGCTTCGCGGGGCTGGTCCTTCCGCGCTCGGGAGCGGCTGCCAGGCACGGAATCGCGCTCGTCAACGCCCCGGGGCTGATCGACTCGGGCTACCGCGGCGAGGTCAGGGTGCTGCTCTTGAACACGGATCGACGGGAGCGATTCGAGGTGGGCCCGGGGGACCGGATCGCCCAGCTCGTGTTGACGCCGGTGGCCGAGCCGGAGCCCGTGGAGGTGGGCGAGCTTGCCCACAGCGTCCGCGGGACCGGCGGCTTCGGCTCGAGCGGGCGCTAGCGGGGCCATGGCCTTGCCGTTCGGCCTCTGCCCCAGCTTCGGCCGCCGCGGCATCTACTTCGGCTCGCGCACCGGCTAACCCCTCATCGCCGCCCGGTGCGCGGACTCGTGCGCAGCGGCCTCCAGCGTGTCGTCCAGGGGCTCGAGCTCCCGTTCGGCCCCCTCCCGGCGAGCGAGCGCGAGCTGGATCAGGCGGTCGGCCAGCCAGGCGTTCTTCGGCAGCAGCGGTCCGTGCAGGTAGGTCCCCACCATGTTGTCCCTCCGGACGCCCTCGTAGCCGTCCCTGCCGTTGTTGCCGAAGCCCCGGATCACCCGGCCGAGGGGTGATGCGTCAGGGGCCAGCCGGGTCCGTCCGCCGTGGTTCTCGAACCCTGCCAGCCGGCGCGGGCCGCCGCCGAGGTCCACCTCGATCTCCACGTTCCCGATCAGGCGCGGACCCGGCTCGCGCACCGTCTCCAGATCGGCGAGGCCAAGCCCCTCGATGCGCTCGTCCGCCAGCTGGTAGCTGTGTCCCAACAGCTGGTAGCCGCCGCATACCGCCAGCAGTACGGCCGCGTCATCAACCGCCTCGGCAATCGCCGTCCGCTTGGTTCGCAACAGATCGGAGGCGACGATCTTCTGGTCGCGGTCCTGGCCACCTCCCATGTAGAGGAAGTCGTGTTGTGCGGGGTCGAACGACTCGCCCGGTCCCGCCGCCGTATAGGCGAAGCTGATCCCGCGCCATTCGCAGCGCCGGCGCAGCAGCGTGATGTTGCCGCGATCGGCGTAGATGTTCATCTGCTCCGGGTAGAGCGCGCACAGGCGAAGCTCCATCAGGGCCGCTCCAGCACGACGATCACCGAGCTCACGTAGCCCTCCATCGCCGGCACCGGCAGGCGGTCGCACGGACTCAGGCCGGCCGCCGCGGCCTCTCGCTCCAGCGTCTCGGCCTCGAGCAGCCACAGCGACTCCGTGTGCTCGGACTCGGTCAGGTCGCCGGCAGGGGAGACCTCCTGGCGAAGTCGGCGCAGCTCCAGCCGTGGACCATCGGCGGCGACCTCCACCGGCAGGCTCGAGTACACGCGGCCGTCGATCTCGCGCACGTCAGGGAGCGGGGCAGGCGCGCCCTGAAGGTCCTCCGGCACACCATCGAGGATCGCCGCCGCCAGACGACCGCCGGGGCGAAGGTGGGCCGCGGCCGCTCGCAGCACCGCCGCCCGAGCCGTCACGTCGCCGATCATCTGCATGAACTGCATCGCCGCGATAACGAGCCCGAACTCCCGCCTGAGCTCGAGGCGCCTGACGTCCGCTGTGACGGCATGCACCGGGAGCCCCTCGGCGCCGGCTCGCACCTCGAGGGCGGCCACCAGCTCCGGGTCCACGTCCACCGCCCATACCTCGGCGCCGCCACGAGCCAGGTGAAGCGATACGCGCCCGGCGCCGCAGCCGAGCTCGAGGACCGGGGCCGGGGACGCGGCCGCGAGGTCATCCCAGGCGTCGAGATCGGCGCGGTAGGCGCCGCACTCGACGTCGTGCCAGATCACCGGAGAGCTCATTCCCAGTAGTCGCGCGCCAGTCCACGCTTGGCCAGCATCGTGCGGAGCTCGAGGAGGGCCGTGTAGGTCGGCAGCGCGAACAGCCTGCCGTCGGCGCGCTCCAAGGCGTCGTCGATCGAGTCCGCGATGTCCGGGGCCACCTCGATCGCGTCCCGGGCGACCCCGGCGTACTTCAGCCGCACCGCCATCTCGGGAGCTCGCGTCCCCGCGCACGTCACGCGCCTGGCGCGGCCGGCGAGGAGCTCGAAGTCGGCGTCCCACACCCATGAGACGTCGCGCCCGTCCGCGATCCGGTCGTTGAGGGCGACCCATACGTCCAGGTCCGGCCCGCCGTTGGACCCCGACTCGAGGAGAAGGGTGCGAAGCACCTCGTTGGCCCCCGCCGGGTTCTTGATCAGGAGGATCGACAGGTCCTTGCCGCCCATGGGAACGGTCTCGACCCGACCGAAGACGGCCCGCATGGACTCCATTGCCCGGGCGGCATCGGCCAGGGTCAGCCCGAGTCGTAGCGCCGCGGTCAGGGCAGCCAGGGCGTTGTAGACGTTGTAGAGGCCGGGGAGGGGGAGGTGAAGCTCTACCTCCTCGCCCGCCGTGCGCACCTCGACCGTGGATCCGCGCATGCCCTCGAGCTCGATTCTGGTCGCCGCCACATCGGGGGGCGGGCGGTCGGCACCGCAGGATGGGCACCGGAAGTGGCCCAGGTGGCCCACGAATGCCCGCTCATACTCGTAGGGCGCGCCACAGCGACGGCAGTGCTTGGCGTCGAACGCGTGCTGCATCTCGGGGACGGCCTGGCGGTCGTCCTCGATCCCGAAGTAGGTGACGCCGTTGCGCCTGGCGAGCTCGGTGTCGCGCCCGAGGTCGGCGATCAGGGGGTCGTCGGCGTTCAGAGCGAACTCGGTCGCGCCCGCGCGCTTCGCCACCACCGCCGCCCACTCGTCCGCCAAGTGCTCGAGCTCGCCATAGCGGTCCAACTGGTCGCGAAACAGGTTGCTGAGCACCACGAGCCGAGGATCGAGCTCCGTCGCGACCCGGGGGAGCCACGCCTCGTCCACCTCGAACAGCCCCTCGTCGCCCCGCTGCTCCAGCAGCGCCGTCGCGACGCCCCAGGACATGTTCGAGCCCGCCCGGTTGTGAACCGGCTCGCGACCGGCCGCGCGCAATGCCGCCGCGATCATGCCCGCTGTGGTCGTCTTGCCGTTGGTGGCGCTCACGATCGTCGCATTGCCATGAAGCCCGGAGCCGAGGCGGGAGATGGCGTCCGGGGCCAGTCGCAGGAGCAGTCGCCCGGGCAGCGTCGTGCCGCCACCCCGCCCGCTGGCGCGGCTGATGGCGCCCGCCGCTCGCGCAATGGCGAGCTTCGGGCCGAAGAGGCGGCTCACTTGCCTGGCGGGCCCGCCGCGCCGCTCGGCGGCGCGATCACGTCCAGCGCGCGGGGAAGGACGCGAATCGACGCTGGCAGGTCCGCCAGGTGGTCGCCGTCGGCGTAAACCGCGAACGGCCGGTCGGCGGCGATCTCGACCTCCGAGGCTCGCAACACGGCCACCTCGTCGTTCTCGATGTGGCGACCCTTGAACACCTTTGGCAGGTTAACCAGGAAGCGGAGCTTCGAGACATTGCCCGTGTGGACCACGTCGAGCCTGCCGTCGTCGAGCTCAGCGTCCGGGGCGAGGAACATCCCTCCGCCGTACGCCTTGCTGTTCGCGACCGCCACGGCGTAGCCCGTGACCTCGTGCCGCGTGCCGTCGAGCGTGACCACGAACCTCGCCGGCTTCCACGCCGCGAGTGCCCTCAGCGCGGCGTAGAGATAGACCAGGTTGCCCTTGAAGAAGCGCGCCTCGTTCGCAATGCGGTTCGCATCGGAGTCGAACCCGCAGCTCGCGATGCCCAGAAAGCGTCGCCCGTTGACCTCCGGCACGTCGATCGACCGCGTGGCGCCGCTCGTGATCAGCTCCACGGCGGCCGGAATCTCCGTCGGGATCCCGAGCACCCGGGCGAGATCGTTGCCACGGCCGCCCGGGATGATGCCCATCGGGACGCCACTGCCGACCAGCGCGCCGCCGACCTGCCCGATCAGGCCGTCGCCGCTCATGACGACCGGGACCTCGCCGTTCGCGGCGGCCTCGCGCGCTTCCTCCACGCCGTGGTCCAGGCTTGTCGTCATGACCAGCCGAAAGGCGACGTTCCGCTCCCGAAGCGCCGCCTCGAGACGGGGAAGAAGCTCGCGGGCACGGCCACCGCCGGCGGAGGGATTCACGAGAACCAGGTGCCGCCGATCGGTGCTCATGGACGGCATCTAGAGGGCCGGTGGCCGGTGGGCCTGTGGCTTGCGGCCGACCCAGAACGTGCCATGTCCGGCCTCCCCGGCTCCGGCGGGCTCGATGCCCGCCTTGGCGAATCCCCAGTCGAGCACCGAGCCCGGGGTGTAGAAGGGGGTCGCGCTGCCCCAGCTCGAGGCCACGATCACCTGGCCGTCGGGCCGCAGCACGCGGGCCACCTCGCGGGTGAATGGGGGCATGTTCAGGTGTGCCACGAGATCGAACGACTCGTCCTCGTAGGGCAGGGCGGCGGCGTCGGCCACTCGAAAGGCGATCCGGCCCTCCGGGTCCAGCCCCACCTTCGTCTTCGCGCCGCGGATCATCTCGTCCGAGAGATCGACGCCCCGAACGCTGGCCTGCGGAAACTCGCGCGAGATCAGCAGCGCTCCCGTGCCCGTGCCCGTTCCGATCTCCAGGGCGCGCTCGGGCGCCGGCCGGACGTGGAGGAGCGCAGCGGCCAGCGGTGCGAGGTGATTCACCGACCCGGCCGTCGTCCGCTGGTCCCATCCCGGAGCGGCCCGATCGAAGAAGCGCCGCATGGGCCCGCGAAGGGCGGGCCACGCCCAGGGTGCGCGCACGATGAGCCCGTTCAGCATCCGGCCGACTACCCGAATCCGCGCCGGCGTCGGGCGGTTGGGCGCGGTCGGGCCGGTCGAATCGTCCGCATCCGCGGGCATGCCCTCATCTTGCCTGGTCCCGGGCAGGAGTGGGGGTCGCTAGTCTGCCGCGCCGATGGTCCGCAGAGCTGCGCCCCTCCTGGCTCTCGCCGGGATGACCGCCGTACTGACCGCCTGCGGAGGAGGCGGCAATGGCGGCTCCGACGGCGCGTCGCTGCCGCAGGGCTGCGAGCACGTGTCGAAACCGCCGGCGAAGCACCCCCGGCTGAAGCGCCCGCCGCAGACTGTCCAGCGAGGTGAGAGGCTCGCCGCAACCGTCGACACCAATTGCGGGCAGTTCGACATCCGCCTCGACACGAGCCGGTTCCCGCGAACGGTCAACTCGTTCGCCTACCTCGCCAAGAAGGGCTTCTACGACGACACGACGTTCCACCGGATCGTTCCCCAGTTCGTCATCCAGGGCGGCGACCCGCTCCAGACGGGACAGGGAGGCCCCGGCTACACCATCACCGAGGACCCGCCGGCGAACTCGGCCTACACGAAGGGCACCGTCGCCATGGCGAAGGGACAGGTGGAGCCTCCCGGGAGATCCGGGAGCCAGTTCTTCGTCGTGATCGCGACGGATGCCGGCCTGCCGCCCAATTACGCCATCCTGGGCAAGGTGAGCTCCGGATTCGACGTCGTCAAGCGGATCGGCTCGCTGGGCGACCCGGCCAGCGGCGACACGGGTATCCCCCTCGCGACCGTGCTCATCCGGCGGATCACGATCGAGGAGGGCTAGGTGGCCCGCATCGGCGTCGGCGACACGGCCCCGGACTTCGCGCTCCAGGGCACCGGCGAACGCGAGTACAGGCTGCGGGGTCAGCGCGGCCACTGGACCGTGCTCGCGCTCTATCCAGGCGACTTCACGCCGGTGTGCACTCGCCAGTTCTGCTCCTACCGGGATGCGGCGGACGGCCTGGAGAGGCTCGACGCGACGGTCTGGGGCATCTCGCCGCAGTCGGTTGACTCGCACGAGCGGTTTCGCCGCACCTACGAGCTGACCGTGCCCCTGCTTGCGGACCCGCAGCGCGAGGTCATTCGTGCTTACGGCGTTCTGGGCCCGGGGGGCCTCGTTCGCCGGTCGATCTTCATCGTCGACCCGGCCGGCATCGTGCGCTACAGGCACGTCGCCCTGCTGGGGCTCCACTATCGGGACGTGCGGGCATTGGGGGATGCGCTCGAGCGCGTTCGCTCGCAGGTCCCGGTCTGAGCGAGCCGTGACCGCGATCGAGCCGGCGGAGTTCGCCGTCGAGCGGCATGGCGCCACGCTGGCGGGCGAGGCAATCGGGGAAGGGACCCCGATCGTCCTGCTCCACGGGGTTTCCGCGACCCGTCGCTACGTGGTCCACGGCTCCAAGGTGCTGGCGCGAGCGGGGTACCGCCAGCTCACCTACGACGCGCGCGGCCACGGGCGTTCCGACCCCGGCCCGCCGGATGGCGGCTACACGTATCCGGAGCTCGAGGACGACCTCGAGGCGATCGTGACCGACGAGATCGGGGAGCCTCGTTTCGTGCTCGGCGGGCACTCGATGGGAGCCCACACCGCCGTGGCCTACGCCATCGAGCACGCCGAGCGCCTCGCCGGCCTGGTGGTCATCGGGCCCGTGTCCACGGGGTTCGTGGATCCCGAATCCCTCGCCGGCTGGGATCGCCTTGCCGACGGACTGGAGCGGGGTGGCGTCGATGGCTTCATGGACGCGTTCGACCGCGACCTCGATCCCGCCTGGCGCGACACGGTGCTGCGGTTCACCCGCGAGCGCATGAGCGAGCACCGCCATCCGGAGGCGGTTGCCCGCGCGCTCCGCGAGCTACCCCGATCCACCCCGTTCGAGGCGATGTCGGAGCTCCAGTTCGTGGACGTCCCGGCCCTGGTGGTGGCGAGTCACGACACCGCGGATCCGGGCCACCCGTACGCGGTGGCTGCCGCGTACGCCGACAGCCTGCCGAACGCGACGCTGGTCAGCGAGGACGACGACGCCTCGCCGCTTGCCTGGCAGGGCGGGCGCCTGGCTCGCGCGATCGCCGACTTCTGCGCGTCGGGGCCCGTACGCTCGCGCCTCGACGAGTAGAGCCGGCCGGGATCGGCGGGTCCGTATGCTTTCGAGCGTGATGGTCGACGACGGCCCGGCGATCCACTACTCGGCGGTTCCCCGCGGCACGCCCGTCTACGGCTCCGACGGGGTCGAGATCGGGACCGTCGACCGCGTGCTGGACAACTACCGGGAGCACATCCTGGACGGGTTCGTCGTCCGGGCGAAGGGCGGGGGCCTGCGGTTCGTGGACGCCCCCGAGGTCGCGAGGACGGCCGAGCGCGGGGTCACGCTGACGATCGCCTCGAGCGAGGCCGAATCGCTGCCGCCGCCGCCCGACGGCGCCACCACGTTCCGCCCAAACGTCCGCAGCGGACGGCTCGGTCGCCTGTTCGGCGGCGGCTGGAAGCGCCAGTAGAGGCCTTCCTCCTCGCTTCGACGCGTGATCGGGAGCAGCGAGGGCGCTCGATCGCGCACGTCTGGGAGCGTTTGGGATCTGAGGGACGCAATGGCGTCCCCAAGAGACAAAGGCGCGCCTCAGGGTGGGGGGTCCCCCGAGAGGATCCACTGGCCCGCCGAGCCCCGCTCCAGGAGGCCGCGCTCCGAGAGGCCGCGCAGGGCGAGGGTCACGGTGGGTCGGCGGGCGCCGACCAGGTCGGCCAGCGTCTGGTGCGAGAGGCGGAAGGGGAGAACGGCCCCGCCGCGGGCCTTGCTGCCCCAGAGCTCGGTGAGCTGCCAGAGCAGGAGCAGCAGGCGTTCCTCGACCCCGACGGTGTTGGCGATCGCCGCGCTGACCGCGATCCGCCGCGATCGCCGCAGCGCGCGATCGGTGAGGGCCTCGAGAAGTCCAGGGACCTCGCGCACCTGAGGGGTGACGGTCTCATCCAGCGCCGCGATCCAGGTCGGCTCGATGACTGTCCAGGCGATCTGCGAGAAGGACGGCGTGTCCTCCTGCCAGGGACTGAAGAGGTCACCCCGTCCGAGCAACTCCAGGCTTCGCCCACGATCTGGGACCACCACCCGGCGGCCGACCAGTCCGTCCAGGACCAGATACCCAAGGTGCATGTCGCGCGGTTCGGTGGCAGGCTGCCACGGCCCACGCTGAAGCTTGACGGCCGAGGCCCACAGGCGATCCAGAGGCTGTGCCCCGTCTGCGGCGTCGACGAGGCGGGCGAATTCGTCGTCCCGCTCCAGCAGATCTACCCGCTCGCCGTCGACGGCTGGCTGCGCATGCATGGTTGCCTCCACCCGCAGCACATACCCTCGATGTACGCTAGAAAACGATTTGATGGCGCGGCGCACGCGGTCGCGCATGAAATACCGTGGCCACGCTCGACGAGAAAAACACATCCCGTGCCCTCAACCGGGACATCTCCCGTGCGATGGTGGCGCTCTTCAAGCAGGCGATGGGGCGTGGGCCCGGGCGAGCCCGCACGTACATCGAGGACGCCATCGTCGTGACCGTGCTGCACGACACGATGACGAAGGCGGAGCGCACCCTGAGGGACGAGAACCTCGAGGACCATGTGCGCAGCCTGCGGCGGATCTTCCAGGGAACGTTTCGCGATGAGGCGATCGCCGTCGTCGAGCGCCTCACGGGGCGGAAGGTCCTCGCGTTTCTGAGCGACCACGCGGTCGAGCCGGACTACGCGGTCGAGGCGTTCATCCTCGAGCCCGGGCTCGAGAACGGACCGATGGATTGAGGCCGGTTCCTGTTGTTTTACTTACAGGGACCCGGGTAGCAGTTCGCTAACATCGATCCCGGTCACGCGAGCTCGCACGAGGCCCCGTGATCCGATGACTGCGGCCAAGCCGTGGGGGCTCACCGCCATGCGTGGCGTGCGCCCGCCGCGCGGCTCCCCGCCCGTTTCAGGTGCTTTCAGATGCCGAGCATTGAGTCAGGAGGGGCAGAGTTGCCGACGAGTCCACGGTCCAAGTCCACCGCAGCCCGGGCAACGGCCAAGACCAACGGCCGTCCGCCCGCCGAGAGCCTCGATGCTGCAACCGCGAACGCAATTCGAATGGACGGACAACTGGCCGACGAGAACGAGCTGCTTCGCCGCTACGCGGAGACTCGCGATCCGCGTCTGAAGGAGGAGCTCGTCAGGCGGTTCCTGCCGCTTGCGCGCTCGCTCGCGCTTCGCTACCGCGGCGCCTCCGAGCAGCTCGAGGACCTGATCCAGGTGGCAAACCTCGGCCTCGTGAAGGCGCTCGACGGCTTCGACCTGGAGCGCGGGCGCTCGTTCATCGCCTACGCGGCGCCGACGATCCTGGGCGAGCTCCGCCGCCACTTCCGGGACCGCGTGTGGGAGCTGCGGCTGCCGCGCGGCCTCCAGGAGCGGACGATGGCAGTTCAGGAGGCGGCGCAGAAGCTCGCCGAGGAACAGGGTCAGACTCCCACCGTCGGCCAGATCGCCGAGCGGCTCGAGATCACCGAGGAGGAGGTCTCCGAGGCCCTGCAGGCGGAAGAGGCGAGGAGGACGCTCTCGCTGGACGTCCCGCGGAGTCGCGAGGACTCGGAGTCGGTGCCGATGGTGGAGACCGTCGGTGAGACCGAGTCGGGTTACGACCGCGTCGAGGCGCAGATCGCAGCCGAGGGCGCACCCCTCACGGAGCGGGAGCGGACAGTGCTGCGACTTCGCTTCGAGGAGGACCTGAACCAGTACGAGATCGGTCGCCGTCTGGGGGTCTCCCAGATGCAGGTCTCGCGGATCATGCGGAAGGCGCTGCGGAAGCTGCTGGAGGCCGTGCAGGCGGAGGAGGAGCCCCCGGCTCCCCAGGGCTGAGAACCGATCCCAATTAGGGGGATTAGGTTCTAAGCCTCGGTCGCGTCGTTTGGCCGGCGCGCGGGGAGGGTAGGGACGCTGGCCAGGAGGTGATTCGATGGGTCTCATCGACAAAGTGACCGGCCGTGCGAAGAAGGCCGCCGGGGACATCACCGGCGATTCCTCGCTTCGCCGCGAAGGCCGTAAGGAAGAGACAAAAGGCGAGAAGAAGGAAGAGCTGAACCGAGCTCAGGACCGAGCCGACAAGAAGGCTCAGGAGGTCGGCAAGCTCGAACGTGAATCCTGATGCAGGTCGATGCGCCCGGCGAGCTTGCCGGGCGCATCGCTTTCCTGGGGACCGGCGGCACCTCGCGCGGCGCCGAGGTGGATAGCCTCGGTGCCATGGAACACTCCGAGCGAGAGCGACTGCTGAAACGTCTGGTCGAATGGGCCCCGGCGCAGGGGATCCTTTCGGTATATGTGCACGTCGATCCAGGCGACCGGGGCCAGGGATGGCGGATTGAACTGCGTGAGCGGCTGCGCGCCCTCGCCGAGGAGACCTCGCCGCACGAGGATCGGCGCGCGTTCGAGACGGCGGCGACCGAGGTTCTCGAGCGATTTCCGGAGAATGGGGCACCGCCCGAGGGACGCGGCCACGTGGGTTTCGTCGAGCTCGCCGAGAAGCGACCGGCGTCCGTGTGGCGCAGCATGCAGATGGAGCCTCGGCGCGTCGAAGCGGTGCGCTCGGCACGACCTTACGTCCGCCCGCTCGTCGAGCTCTTCTCGCAGGGGCCCCACGTTGGCGTGGTCCTCGTCTCGGCGGAGAGCGTACGGCTCCTGGATTGGTCCCTCGGTGCGATCCGCCAGCTCGAGGATTGGGAGATCACCCTCTTTTCCCGGGACTGGCGCGAGCGGAAATCCGAGCGCTCGATGCCCGGGCCACAGAGCTGGACGTCGTCCTCGGGGCGCGACCAGTTCGATCAGCGCCTCGAGGCCAACCGCGAGCGATTCCTGCATGAGGTCGGCGGGCTCGTGGGAAAGAAGTGCACCGAGCGCCATTGGCGCCATCTCATCGCCTTCGGGGTGGAGGAATATCCCGGCGAGCTCGCGGAGGGACTGGGCTCGGCGGCCAACCGCCTGCACATCGTCCGCACCGATGTGGCGAGCGCGCCGGAGGGCAAGGTCGCCGAGCGCGTCGCGTCCGAGGTGCACGAGATCAACCTGCGCGAGGGCCTGGCTCTGGTGGACGAGATCGAGGAAGCCGTCGGTGCCGCGCCCGGAGTGGCGCTCGGCCCGCAGGAGACGCTCGAGTCTCTCGCCGAGGGGCGCGTCCGGCACCTCGTGTTCGACGCCGACCGCGAGTACGAGGGCGCTCCGCAGCCCGCGGACCTGGGCTATGACGACGGCACCGACGGCATACCGGTGGGCGAGCGCCTCGTGGAGCTCGCGGTGTCGACCAAGGCGGAGATCACCGCGGTCAACGAGGCGCCGGCGGAGAAGCTGCAATCGCACGGAGGGGTTGCAGCACTGCTCCGCTACTGAGCCGCCGCGGGCCTCCAGGCCCCTTCGGACGGGAGATGCGCCCCCCCTCGGGCGATCGGCATCGCGGCGCTCGGTCCGCATGCGCGCGCCGAGCGCGCGGCGCGGGCGGCCTTGAAGGTCGCCCGCGTCCGGCACGATCGTGTGCCTATTGGCCCTGGCGAACCCCGGGCTCGGCGTGCTCGTACTCGATCGCACGCGTGATCGTGCGTCCCGGCACGTTTGCCTGCTTGGAGGGCTTGCCGAGGGGAAGGACCACTCGGCCGTAGCTCCCCTCGAGGAGCATCGCCGCCGCGACGTAGGTGGCGAGGATCGCCGAGCCGATCAGCACCCAGCCGGCGGCGAGGAGCCAGCCCTGGCCCGCGGTCGGGGTGGCATCGGTCAGGTAGCCGATGGCCAGGAATGCCGATCCAGTCGCGAGACTGCCCAGCACGGCCGTCAGGCCGATGCTCTCGGCCAGCGCGGCAAGCGCGCCGCAGGCCGTTATCGCCCCCAGCGCGAAGAACCAGTAGCCGAATGCGTCGAAGGCGACCGGTCCGTCGAATGTGACGGCGCCCGTGGCGACGAGCGTGAACAGGATTCCGAACGCGATCCAGAACGCGCCCCACATCCCGTGCATCGCGGTCGCCAGGCCGTCGCGCGCGCGGTACGCCCACATGCCGGCCATGAACTGCGCCAAGCCGCCGAACGTCGCTGCGAACGGCGCCAGGTACAGCGGCGTGTCAGTCGAGCCGTACCAGCCGGCGAGGTGGGCGGCGACGACGAACGTCGCTCCCGCGAAGCCGAACAGCCCCAGAATCGAGGGGGCGGCGATCGGCTGCAGGAACACGCGCGTCTGGCGTTGCCATTCGGCCAAGCCGTTGGCCGTTGCGCTACCACCGTTGCGGTCAGGAGCCATTTGGAACAACCTCCTTTCGTTCGCTTTCGTGATCCGTTTTGCCTGCTCGCAGAGAGGTGAAACGCTGCCCGTAACCCGCATGACGGAGCCACACGCGTGCATGTCAGGAGGCTGTCCGTGCCTTTGCGGCGCCCGGCGCGGCGCGCATGCCGGCTGCACCTTCTCCTTACCGTGATCGCAGTCGACCCGGTCGGGTCACCGGCGCGTCGGCGAAACTGCCCGTCAGCCCGAGTCGCCCGCCGTGCCCTGGACCGCCAGCTCCTCGGAGTCGGCGGCCTGCTCGGCCGCCTCCTGCTCGGCCGCCTCCTGCTCGGCCTCGATTCGCTCGGCGCGCTGAAGCGCGAGGCACACCTTTCGCGTCACCACCAGAACCACGATCGGAAGGACGACCACCAGCACGCGGAACGCCCAGATCTGACTCACGTAGCTGATCCCGAGGAAGACGTAGATGCGGTCCGCCGCCCCGGCGAAGAAGATCAGGAAGACCCAGGTCAAAAAGCCGGCGCCGACAGCCGTGCGCCACGGCGCATCGCGGGGGCGGTCGAGCACGTTGTGGACCCCCCGATCGCGGGTGATCCACCGCTCGAGCCACGGCCAGACCAGCAGCGCGGAGAAGACCACGAGTGGGAACAGTGCGCCGCCCCAGAACGGGTTGGGCACAAGCGTGCGATCCCCGATGACGAGGTCGAAGTGGGGGACGATGCGGAGAGCCCCGATGAGCCAGCCGAGGTACCAGTCCGGTTGCGCTCCGTTGGTGCTGCTGCCCACGTGATAGGGACCCCATAGCCAGATCGGATTGATCTGCACCAGGCCACCGAGCAGGAAGAGGCTCGCCGCGACCGCGAAGAACAGCCCGAGTGAGCGCGGCGCCTGACCGGGAAAGGTGGGGACGCCGAGCAGCGTGCGCTGCGTCTGACGCGCCGTGCGCCGGAACTGGGTGTGATGCCGTGAGGCGACAAGCGCGAGGTGGAGCATGAGGAGCCCACCGATCAGGACGGGCAGGATCAGCACGTGGGTGATGTACATGCGTGACCAGAAGCTCGGGTCCCCCGGAAACTGGTCGCCCCAAACCAGCAGTCCGAAATTGGCTCCGATGATCGGGAGGGAGAGGGCCACCGCGTACCCGATCGCAAGCCCCATGCCGGAGAGCAGGTCGTCCGCCAGCGAGTAGCCGAGGTACCCCTCGGGGAGCGTGAGCATCAGCATCAGCACGCCGATGACGTAGGTCATCTCCCGCGGCTTCCGGAACGCCCCCGTGAAGAAGATCCGCATCAGGTGGAGCACGATCGCCGCCACGAACACGTCGGCCGCCCAGTGATGCGTCTGCCGGATGAGCAGGCCGGCCTTGACGTCGAACGAGATGTCCACGACGGACTTGTAGGCCTCCGTCATCTCGAGGCCGCGGAGGGGGGCGTACGACCCGTGGTAGATCGTCGTTGCGGTGCTTGGGTGGAAGAACAGCGTGAGGTAGACGCCCGTCGCTACGAGCACGGCGAATGCGTACAGGGCGACCTCCCCCAAGAGGAAGGACCAGTGGTCCGGAAACAGGTAGCGGAGCGTCTTGCGGGCAAACGGGGCCGCGCCGGTGCGCTCGTCCAGGGAGCGGACCGTCCGGCGAAGCACTACCGGCACCGCCTGAGCACGCGAGGACGGAGGTCGCAGTGGATCCGCACTAGGTCGGACCCCCCGAGCGAACCCCCCAGAAGGACGGGCCGACCGGGCCCGAGAAGTCGCCTGCGGCCCGCAGCTCACCCCCGTCGTCGATCATCAGCGGGAGCTGGGGAAGGTCCCGTCCCGCGGGTCCGAAGAGGACCGTCCCGCCGGCGGCGGGGTCGAATGTCGAGTAGTGGCAGGGGCAGACGAGCGCCGGGCGCGGGGACGTGGGGGGGAAGAGCGGCTTGCGGTACAGCGAGATCGCGCACGCCGCATGGGTGCAGATCTTCGAGTAGGCGACGATTCCTTCCGGCGCCCAGTCGCGTCGATCCCCCGGAAGGTTCAGCCGCGCTGGATCCACGCGGACGACGACGATCGGCGCCGCCAGCTCCTCGTGGCCGACGTCCTCGGGATACGCCGTGTAGAAGGTCTCCGTCGAGATGTCGTCCGCTCGGTACGGGCGCCCCTCCTCGTCGACCAGTCGCTTGCGGCGCCGCCACGGCGAGTAGTAGAGGGACTCGGTGTCGATCACCGGACCGAGCGATACCGCCGGGACCACCAGCGCAGCGCCGAGGGCGGCGCCGGCAGCACCCGCTGCGCCCTTCAGGAAGCGCTTGCGCGTGATCCTGCTCCCGCTCTCCTCCACGATCTGGATCACGCGCTCCTGCTCGGAACGCTCGCCGGGCTCGGGATACTGCTCCTCGAGCTCCTCCTCCACCACGAGGCTCTTGCTGGCGATGATCAGAGCGGCCGCGAGCAGGGCAAACGCGCCGCCCAGGGCCAACCCGAGCAGCTGGGTCTGATGCTTCCAGTCCGCGGCGTAGATGACCACGAACAGCGCCGCGAACGCCGCGACGCCGCACAGCAGCACGATGACCGCGAGCTCGGCCCGGGGGGCCGGATCGCCCTCGGAGACGATCCGCTCCCGCCTCCGTGGGCGCGCGACGGCCGCCAAGGCGGCGATCGCGGCTATCACCCTCCAGAGAAAGCGGCCGAGCCCTCGCAGCATCCGTCTGAGCCGGCTCGTGACCCAGGTCCCGCTCATGACTTCCTCAGGCGCGATCCGAGCAGCGCGCAGACTCCCACGAGAACGAAACCGGCCACCGCCCAGGCGACCATGCCCTCCGGCACGGGTCCGATGTGCCCAATGCCGAGGCCCCCGGCGTCGGTCGGATGGTGGCTGTGCTGAACGTAGGCGACGATCGCGTTCAGGTCGCGGTCGCTCAGGTCCTTCTTGGAGAACCGGGGCATGAGGTAGGGACCGACCCGCACGGCCTCGGCGACCTCGCGTGGCGTCGCGTGCTGCAGTACCGGCACCTTCGTATCGGTGACGTAACCCCCTTCGCCCACCACCTGATGACAACCGGCGCAGTGCTCGGTGAACAGGTGCAGCCCGCGGGCGAGGTCCTGGCCGTGGCGGCGGGGACGGGGAATCGAAGGTCCCTTTCGCAGGGAGGCGATGTAAGAGTCCATCGCGCGGATCTCCCGGTCGCTGAAGAAGGGGCGATGTCGCTCTGGGGTCTCGTTCGGACTGCTGAGCGGCATGCGTCCCGTCCGCAGGTAGAAGTCGGGCGCCAGGGCGCCCGCCCCGCGAAGGTCCGGCCCGAGCCCGGTGATGTCACCCGCTCCCGTGTTGGGACGGGGCTCGCTGATCCCCTGACCCCGGGAGCCATGGCACGAGGCGCAGTTGCCGGCGAAGAGCTCGGCTCCGAGCTCGCGAGGAGACTTGTCGCCCGGACGGGGGTGGACGATGCCGCTGGGCGGTTGAGCGGAGGCGACGACCGCGAGTCCGAGGCCGACGATCACGGCCAGCGGCGACGCGCGGGCGATCCGGCGCCGTCTCCGCGCCGGACGATCGTCCCGCTCGCCTCTTGAAGGCGTCGCGCTCATGACTGGTGGCAGTCCGGCAGGATCACGATCCCCAGTCCGGTCATGACGATTACGACCGAGAACAGCACGGTGACCGTCATGCCCACCATCGCCAGGAAGTGAACGCGTCCGGCGGGCGGCGGATCGTCCTTTTCCGCGTCGCCCGTTCCACGGAACATCGCCACAGCAGTGACGCCCGCCGCGACCGCAACCGCGAAGGCCGCCGACATGAGCACGATGCTCCAGGCGTCGACGTCGATCGCCCATTGCTGGCCGGGGACGCTGCATCGCGACTCGGTCGCCCAGTACCCGAGGGCGAACTCGGTTGCCCATGCGACGGGAGCGCCGAGGACGGCAAACCACATCAGGGGAGAGGCTGCGGATTTGGGCGGGGCGATCTTCACAGCGATGGGTAGATCAGGGTGAGGACGACCAAAACGGCGGTGAACGCGACGAAATACCAGTAGAAAGCGATGACGCGGACCGCGATGAGCCGGTAGTTGGTGAGGCCCAGGGCCAGCACGCCGATCAGCCAGCAGTCCAGAAGCAGGCCCACGGCGACGTGCGCGTGATGGAGCCCGAGCAGGGTGAAGTAGATCGACCCATAGGCGGTCTCGGTGGGGCTGAAGCTGTTGATGTCGTCGACGAACAGGTCGATCTGCACGCCGAGATAGGCCGCCTGTACCAGGAGGGCCGCGGCGATCAGCCCCCATGCGATCCACCGCCGCCCGGCCCGCGCCGCCCGGAAGGCGGCCAGCATGGGGGCGCACGTCGCGACCAGGACGCCGGTGAGCACGAGGGGCAGCGTCGTCGAGGGATCCTCGACCCCCGGCGGGGGCCAGGGGTCGCTCTGGAGCCGAAGGTAGAAGTACGACGCGATGAGCGAGGCGAACAGCGTGAACTCGGTGGCGATGAGCAGCGCCATGCCCCACCAGCCGCTCGGCATGGTCCGGCGCTGCCGGGCGACCCTTGCGGTCGCATCGGCCGCCGTCGCCTCCATGCTTCTCGTGACCCGGCTCATGCCTCCCGCGGCTCCTTCCCGTGCCAGGCCGCCAGGACGACGAGGGCGAGGACCACGAACACTCCGGCCGCGATCCACTGCTCGAGCAGCACGAACGCGAAGATTCCGCTGACTGCCAGCGCGAGGACGGGCGGCCACGGGGAGGACGAGGGCATGTCGAGGACCTCGTCCCATTCGGCGTCGACGACCGTCGAGCCCTGCGTCTCGTGGCCCCGCTCGAGCACCTTCCTTCCCGTTGCCAGGTTCTCGACATCCTCGCCGCGGTCCTCGCGATCCCACATCGCGTAGGGGCTCGTGACCTTGGGGATGACCGCGTAGTTGTAGGGCGGCGGGGGGGAGGTCGTCGACCATTCGAGCGTGTCTCCCTCCCAGGGATCGCTGCCCGCGGGCGCACCGCGAAACCGGCTGACCAGGAGGTTGGCGGCCACCATCAGCAGTCCCGCGGCGAGCAGGTAGGCCCCGATCGACTCGAGGAGGTTGTACCCGTTCCATCCCATGCCCGATGGGTAGGTGAACTGACGGCGGGGCATGCCGAGCAACCCGACGATGTGCATCGGGAAGAAGGTCAGGTTCATGCCGGCGAAGGTCGTCCAGAAGCTGGCCTGACCGAGGCGCTCGTTGTACATGCGGCCGGTGACCTTCGGGAACCAGTAGTAGAGGCCGCCGATGATCGGGAAGACCGCCGCGCCGAAGATCACGTAGTGGAAGTGGGCGACCACGTAATAGGTGTCGGTGAGCTGCTGGTCGAACGGGATCGCGGCGAAGGTCACGCCCGATAGGCCGCCGAGCATGAACAGCACGATGAAGCCGATGATCCACAGCAGCGGGGTCTTGAACCGGGGCGTCCCGGTAACGATCGTCGTTATCCAGGCGAATAACTGGATCCCGCTGGGGATCACGATGATCAGGCTCGCGGCGGCGAAGAAGATGGTCGTGGCTTGCGACAGCCCCACGGCGAACATGTGATGCGCCCAGACCCCGAAGCCGATGAAGGCCACCAGGAGCTCGGCAAGCGCCACGAGCGGAAAGGCGACCATCCTGCGGCGCACGAAGGTCGGGATGATCGAGGTGGCGATCCCGAATGCGGGCAGGATGATGATGTAGACCTCCGGGTGGCCGAAGATCCAGAACAGGTTCTGCCAGAGAATCGTGTCGCCGCCGTTGGCCACGTCGTAGAAGTGAAATCCGAGCAGCCGGTCGAACTCGAGGAGCACCAGCGCACAGGTCAGCGCCGGCAGCGCGAACACGAGTGCGAAGGACACGGCGAGGAAGGCGAAGCAGAACAGGGGCATACGGTTGATCGACATGCCCGGCGCCCGGAGCTTGAACATCGTGACGATCAGGTTGATCGCGGTCGCCGTCGACGAGATGCCGGTGAAGATCAGACCGAGTGCGTAGAAGTCGATCCCGGGCCCCGGGCTGAACGTGTTCTCGGCTAGCGGTACGTAGTCGAACCAGCCCGCGGACGGTGCGTTCCCGGAGAACACACCGACGTAGATGAAGATCCCCGACGCGAGAAAGATCCAGTAGGAGAGCGCGTTCAGTCGCGGGAACGCCATGTCTCGCGCGCCGATCATCAACGGCACCAGGTAGTTGCCGAACGCTCCGATCGAGATCGGCACGACGAACAGGAAGATCATCGTGACGCCGTGCATGGTCATCGCCTGGTTGAAGGCATTCGGACCCAGCACCGTCTGATTCGGCGCCAGGAGCTGGGTTCGGATGAGGAGCGCCTCGACGCCGCCCGCGGCGAAGAACGCGAGGGCCGTGAAGAGGAACATGATCCCGATCCGCTTGTGGTCGACCGTCGTGAGCCAGCCCATCAGGCCCTGCCGCTCCTTCCAGATGCGCTCGAGCCGGTCGATCCGGGGCTCGGCAGGCTTTGGGACCGCGATCGCCATCGGCTAGCGCAGGTGCTCCAGGTACGCGCGGATCGCCCGGAAGCCGGAGTTGCTCAGGTCGAGCGCCGGCATCTTGTTGCCGGGCTTTATGTGCTGCGGGTCGCTGATCCATCGCTTCATCGCACGCGCGTTGTTCGGGATGGTCGCCGCCGCGAGGGTCGTGCGGCTGCCGACGTGGGTGAGATCCGGTCCGACGTCGCCTTGGGCAGGCGTCCCCCGGATCGTGTGACAGCTCGCGCACGCGTTCGCCATGAAGAGCCGCTCTCCTCGCCGCTGGCCTGAGCTCGCGGGGGCGACGGCACCCTTCGCGGTTCGGGCAAGCCAGTCGCGAAATCGCTGCGGCGGCTGCGCGAAGACCTTCATCGCCATGTGCGCGTGCTGCAACCCGCAGAACTCGGCGCACTGGCCCCGGTAGACCCCGGGCTCGTCCGCGTCGAGCAGCACGCGGTTGTCCTGGCCGGGAATCATGTCGATCTTCCGATTCAGCTGGGGAACCCAGAACGAGTGGATCACGTCGGCCGTAGTGGCGACCACCTGGACCCGCGTGCGCGCGGGTATGTGGATCTCGTTCGCGGTGACGGCTCTCGTGCCCGGATATCGAACCTCCCAAAACCACTGGTGGCCGATGACCCGGATGGTCATCGCCGTCGAGCCGCGGGTCGGCGCGGCAGTCCTCGGCAGGAGCCATAGGTTCGCGACGGCGAACAGGGCCACCAGAATCGTGACCGGGATGGCGATCCCGAAGGCGACGACGAGGGCGGTGTTGATCCTCTCGCGCTCGCCGATGAAGGGAAGCCCCGGCCGGTCGCGACGAAGCCATCCGATGAGCAGCATCGCGACCGCGCCGAGGAAGATGACCGATGCCACCCCGAGCATCCACCACCACAGAACCGCGATGTCGTGCGACGAGGAGCTGCGGGGGGCCAGCGTCGACTGCTTACCGCACCCGGCCAGAAGCGACGTCCCCGCAACGGCGAGGACCGCCCCCCGCGTCTTCACATCACGCCTCGCATCGGGCACATCCGGCTCCCGCGGGCTGAGTCGCGGACCGGACGCATCGGCTGAGTACCCTCACGTGACCGCACGGCGCCGCCATGCTTTCAAACCGTCTCCCCGCCGGTGCGGATACCCGCGCGAACGGGCCAGCCGGCTGACCTCGAGCGTTCACGGCGGCCCCCACGCGGTGGCTTCCAGCGGGATCCACCCCGGATCCGGCCCGGCGAAACCTCCGCCGTCGCCCAGGGAAACGGAAGCTGTCGAGGAGGCATGGCGACCACGAGACGACCATTCCCTCACCGAGCGGTACCAAACCCGTACCACGGGACTCGATCTCGTGTAAGACGAACGCAACCAAGATCTCGGTCCACGGACAAGGTGACCGATGCAGGAGGGCTGATCCGAGGAATTGGCAAGAAGCCGGAGCCGGCTCGCCGGCCCCGCTGGCGCGCCGCTCTGAGCTGGGCGCTCAGGGCCGCGGCCGTCCTGGCGCTGGCGGTGGCGGGCGGCGTGCTCGGCCTGCGGCTCGCCCGCGCGGAGACGACCGAGACGGCGCTCGGGGTGATCTCGGTGCGCGTGGATCCCGCCTGGCACGGCGAGGTGGACGCATTCATCCCGGTCGCCGACTGGGGCGTTCGTGCCGATGTCTTCAGCGCGCCTTTGGCCATTCACGTCGAGCCGCGGAGCGTCGACCGCGAGGCGCTGATCCGGGCCGCGTCGGGCGATCGCGCGGTCCTTCGAGCCGCCGAGCAAGATGCTCGCTCGGCGGCGCAGCGCGCCCTCATCCGCGCCCTGCTGTGGGCGGTCGCCGGGGCGCTCGCCCTGGGCGTGGTGGCGGCTCTGGCGGCGCGGGCCCTGACCGAGAGCTCATCGCGATTCGCCATCGCCGGATGGCTGACGGCGCCACCGGTCTGCGCCGCGCTCTTCTCCCTGGCGATCTTCCTCCGCGCCCAGGACACGTTCGCGCCGACGGCCTTCGACAGCCCAACCTTCTACGCTCGCGGTGCCGAGCTCGTGCAGCTACTGAACGTCGCGGAGAGCGCCCAGGAGACGGGTGACCGCTACAGCTCCTCTGTGAAGCGCGCCCTGATCGGATACGCGACCCTGCTCAACGGAGGGGGAGGGCTTGAGCGGCCTGACCGCGCGCCCCCCTCGCTGGAGGTCTCCGACCTCCACGGGAACACGCTCGTGCTCGGGCCTCTCGAGCGACTGGTCTCGGGCCGCCCGGTCTTCTTCGTCGGCGATTTCGGCCAGAGCGGCACCAGAGCCGAGGCCGACGCGCTCATTCCGCAGGTCGAACGGCTCGGTAAGCGGATCGTCGCCGTCTCCGGCAACCACGATTCCAGCCTGTTCATGCGGCGGCTTGCCGCCGCCGGGATCACAGTCCTCACGGATCAGGGCCGGCTGCGCGCGGATGGCAGCGTCCAGGGCCCCCCGACGAGGCGGATCGCCGGCGTGCGGGTCGCTGGATACCCGGATCCGCTGGAGTGGAATGGCGACGATCCCAGCGACCCGGACCGCGGCTACTCCTTCGGCGACCTGCCGAACGGAGCGCAGCGGTACGACGACGCGCAGCGCCGGCTCCGGCGCTGGTTCCAGCGCCTTCGCCCGCACCCCGACGTCGTCCTGATCCACCAGAACGGGCTGGCGCAAGCGCTCGCGCGCACCGCTCGCGCCCGTGACCCCGACCGCCCGCTCCTGATCCTCACCGGTCACGACCACGAGCAGCACATCGACCGCTATGGCGACGTCCTCGTCGTCGACGCCGGGACCGCCGGTGCCGGTGGCGCATTCGGGGCCGGGTCGGAGTCGGTCGGCGTCGCGGAGCTCCACACGCCGCCAGGGGAGGTCCTGCCTCGCGCCGTCGACCTGATCCAGGTGGAGCCGGTATCCGGCGCGGCGAGCGCCGAGCGGGTGATCGTCTCGTCACCGGAAGCCTGCGAGCGCGAACGAGTTCGCTGCCACCGCGGGGCCCGCTAGGCGCGGCCCGGCGCTGTCATCGACAGGACAATCGCGGCCACATACCACCACGCGGCGGTTTCGCGCGATGCCTGAGGGGAACGGGATTCCGAGCGAGAGCAGCCGAAAGGAGGCCGCAAATTTCCGAGACCGTTGGAGCATTCATCCTCAGGCGCCTGCACGAGCACGGCGTCAACCACGTGTTCGGGTATCCGGGTGACGGGATCAACGGCATCCTGGGTGGCTTCCACGAGCACGGCGATGACGTTGAGTTCGTGCAGACGCGGCATGAGGAGATCGCCGCATTCGCGGCGACCGCCCACGCCAAGCTCACGGATGAGGTCGGCGTCTGCCTGGCGACCTCGGGACCCGGCGCAATCCACCTTCTCAACGGCCTCTACGACGCGAAGCTCGACCACCAGCCCGTGGTGGCGATCGTCGGCCAGCAGAAGACGTTCTCGCTCGGCTCGAACTACCAGCAGGAGGTCGACCTGGCCGTGCTGTTCAAGGACGTGGCCTCCGAGTTCGTGCAGGTCTGCATGTCGCCGCCCCAGATCCGGCACCTCATCGACCGCGCCGTGCAGGTCGCCAAGGCCTCGCGCTCGGTGACCTGCGTGATCATCCCGGAGGACGTCCAGGAGGCGGAGTACACCGACCCACCGCGCGAGCACGGAGTCGTCTACTCCTCACCTGACCAGGGCCTCCGCTCGCGAGTGATCCCGCCGGAGCACGAGCTTCGCAGAGCGGCCTCGGTCCTGAACGAGGGCGAGAAGGTAGCCATCCTCATCGGCCAAGGCGCCCGGGACGCCGCGGATGAGGTCGTCGAGGTGGCCGAAATGCTCGGCGCGGGAGTGACCAAGGCCCTCAACGGGCGCGACGTCCTGCCGGATGACCTGCCGTTCGTCACCGGGCCGATCGGCCTGCTCGGCTCGAAGCCGACTCACGAGATGATCGCCGACTGCGACACCCTTCTCATGGTCGGCTCGTCGTTCCCGTACTCCGAGTGGCTTCCCGAGCCGGGGCAGGCCCGCGGCGTGCAGATCGATCTCGACGGTCGCCTGGTCGGGATCCGCTATCCGATGGAGGTGAGCCTCGTCGGCGACTCCCGCGACACGCTGCGCGAGCTGATCCCGTTGCTCGAGCGCAAGGAGGACCGGTCCTGGCGTGAGGACATCGAACGGGAGGTCGAGCGCTGGTGGGAGATCCTCGACAAGCGCGCCCACGACGAGGGCAGCGACGGGCGCCTCAACCCGCTGCTCGTGTTCAACGAGCTCAGCCCACGACTTCCGGACGGCTGCATCCTGACCGCGGACTCCGGGTCGGCGACCAACTGGTGGGCACGCCACCTGCGGCTGCGCAAGGGCATGAGGGCCATCCTCTCGGGGACCCTGGCGACCATGTGCCCGGGGGTCCCGTACGCGTTCGCCGCCAAGTTCGCCCACCCGGACCGGCCGGTGATCGCGGCGCTCGGCGACGGAGCGATGCAGATGCTGGGCATCAACGCCCTGATCGACATCGCGAACCGGTGGGAGGAGTGGCCGAACAGGCAGCTCGTGGTCCTGGTGCTGAACAACCAGGACCTCAACCAGGTGACGTGGGAGCAGCGCGTCCTCTCGGGAGACCCCAAGCTCGAGGCGTCGCAGGCGATCCCCGACTTCCCATTCGCCCGCTACGCCGAGCTGCTCGGCCTGCACGGAATCCGCGTCGAGGAGGCCGATCAGGTGGCCGACGCCTGGGACGAGGCGCTCGTGTCGGAGCGGCCGGTCGTCTACGAGGCGGTCACCGACCCGGAGTACCCGCCGCTGCCGCCGCACATCAAGATGGACCAGGCGACCAGCATGACCAAGGCGCTGCTCAGCGGGGACCCCAACGCCGGTCGCATCATCAGGCAATCCTTCAAGGGGAAGCTGCACGAGTTCGCCACCCGCTGAGCGGACGAGCGAGATGGCCGACGTCGCAACCCGTACCCGCACGGACGCAGAGGTCGAGCACCTCAGGGTCTCGGCGTACCGTGTCCCCACGGACCAGCCCGAGTCCGACGGGACGCTCGAGTGGGATTCGACCACCATCGTCGTGGTCGAGGCTGAGGCGGCGGGGACGAGCGGCCTCGGTTACACCTATGGCGACCTCGCGGTCCGCGAGCTGATCGGGTCGAAGCTCGCCGACGTCACCCGTGGGGCGGATGCGATGTCGCCGCCGGCCGCGTGGGCCGCTATGCAGCAGACGCTTCGAAATGCCGGTCGTCCCGGAGTGGGAGCGATGGCGGTCTCGGCGGTCGACGTCGCCCTGTGGGACCTCAAGGCGAAGCTCCTCGGAGTCCCGCTGGCGGACGTCCTGCCGCGGTTTCACGCTCGGGTGCCCGTGTACGGATCGGGCGGGTTCACGTCCTATTCCCTCGAGCGGATCACCGAGCAGCTCGGCGGGTGGGCCGAGCGCGGCATCCCGCGGGTGAAGCTGAAGGTGGGCCGCGATCCGGAGGCCGACCCCGAGCGACTTCGCGCCGCCCGACAGGCGATCGGGCCCGAGACCGAGCTGATGGTGGACGGCAACGGCGCCTACGCCAGAAAAGAGGCTCTCCGCTGGGCGGACCGCTTCCGGGAGTGGCAGGTCAGCTACTTCGAGGAGCCGCTGACCTCCGAGGACCTACCCGGCCTGCGGATGCTGCGCGACCGCGGGCCGGCTGGCATGGCGATCGCCGCCGGCGAGTACGGGTGGGACCTGCCGTACTTCGAGCGGATGCTCGACGCCGAGGCCGTCGACATCCTCCAGGCGGACGTGACCCGCTGCGGTGGAATCACGGGATTCGTCCGTGTCGACGGGCTGTGCAAGGCGCGAAACATTCCCTTCTCGGCCCACTGCGCGCCGGCGATCAGCGCCCACGCGTGCTGTGCGATGGAGACGCTCGAGCACCTCGAGTACTTCCACGACCACGTACGCATCGAGCGCATGCTGTTCGACGGCACGCTCGAGCCGGACGGTGGATCCCTCAAGCCCGACCGGTCTCGTCCGGGGCTCGGCCTCGAGCTCAAGCGGGCCGAGGCGGAGCAGTACGAGGTGTGAGATGGCCACAGCGCCGGCGGCGACGATGAAAGCGCGGGCACGGGCCGATGGGATCCGGGAGCTCCGGTCCGGCGCCGGCGGCCACAACATGCTCGCTCCGGAGGGAGCCGACGCCGTCGACGGCAAGGCGCTCGACAAGGCTCTCGCGCGCGACGTGAGAGGCGACGTCCTGTTCGACGCCGGACACCGGGCGATCTACTCGCACGACAGCTCCAATTACCGGCAGGAGCCGATCGGCGTCGTCTGCCCGCGAGACGATCGCGACATCGAGACGACCGTGCGGCTGTGCCGCGAGCATGGGGCCCCGGTCATCCCCCGCGGCTGCGGCACAAGCCTCTCGGGGGAGACCTGCAACGTCGCGGTGGTGCTCGACACCTCCAAGTACATGCGCGCGATCAGCGAGATCGACCCGGGGCGCCGCGTCGCCAGGGTCCAGCCCGGCGTGATCCGAGACCAGCTCTCGAACCGCACGGAGCAGGAGCTAAACCTGACTTTCGCCCCAGACACGTCCACGCACCAGTACGCCACCTTCGGCGGGATGATCGGCAACAACTCGTGCGGCATCCACTCCGTGATGGCCGGGCGAACATCCGACAACGTCAACGAGCTGGACCTTCTGCTCTACGACGGCACGCGGATGACCGTCGGAGGGACGCCCGACGACGAGCTGGAGCGGATAATCGCCGCCGGTGGCCGACGCGGCGAGATCTACGCGCGGATGCGCGACCTCCGCGACCGCTACGCGGATCGGATCCGGGAGCGCTTCGTCGACATCCCGCGACGGGTCTCCGGCTACAACCTCGACGAGCTCCTCCCCGAGAAGGGATTCAACGTGGCACGCGCGCTGGTCGGCAGCGAGGGGACCCTCGCAACCGTCCTCGAGGCGACGGTGCGCCTCGTCCACAGCCCGCCGGCGCGATCGCTCCTCGTGCTGGGCTACCCGGACGTCTACAGCGCCGGCGACCACGTGGCGGAGATCCTGAGCTTCGGCCCGGTCGGGCTCGAGGGCCTGGACGAGGAGCTCCTGAGCGACATGCGGCGCCGTGGGATGCACTGCTCGGAGATCCCGATGCTGCCCGACGGCGGCGGCTGGCTGCTGGTGGAGTTCGGCGGCCAGACCCGGGAGGAGTCGGACGGCCGAGCACGCGAATGCATGGCCCGCCTGAAGAAGGACGCGCAGGCCCCGTCGATGAAGCTGTTCGACGACATCGACGAGGAGGAGCAACTCTGGCAGATCCGCGAGGACGGCCTGGGCGCGACCTCGTACGTCCCGATGGAGAGGGATCACTGGCCCGGCTGGGAGGACGCCGCGGTGCCCCCCGAGCGCGTCGGTGATTACCTGCGTGACTTCAAGCAGCTGAAGCAGCGATACGGCTATCGCGGCGCCCTGTACGGCCACTTCGGCGACGGCTGCATCCACACCCGCATCGACTTCGACCTGCGCAGCCCGGGCGGGATCGACGACTGGCGGCGATTCCTCGACGAGGCGGCCGACCTCGTCGTCGGCTACGGCGGCTCGCTCTCCGGCGAGCACGGGGACGGCCAGCAGCGCGCCGAGCTGCTGCCGAAGATGTACGGCACGGAGCTCGTGGAGGCCTTTCGCGAGTTCAAGGCGATCTGGGACCCCGAGAACCGGATGAACCCGCACAAGGTCGTCGATCCCTATCCGATCGTCTCCAACCTCAAGCTCGGTTCCGGCTACAACCACCCGGACCCCAAGACCCACTTCGCCTATGGCGAGGACGGCGGCAGCTTCGCTCACGCGGCCCTGCGCTGCGTGGGGGCCGGCAAGTGCCGGGACGCTGACAGCGGAACCATGTGCCCGAGCTACATGGCCACGCTGGACGAGCAGCATTCCACGCGCGGCCGGGCCCGGATCCTCTACGAGATGCTCGAGGGCAGGGTCATCACCGACGGCTTTCGCTCCGACGAGGTCCACGAGGCACTGGACCTCTGCCTCTCCTGCAAGGGATGCAAGTCGGAGTGCCCGGTGAACGTCGACATGGCGACCTACAAGGCGGAGTTCCTGTCTCGCTACTACAAGCGCCGTCTGCGGCCACCAGAGGCCTACTCGATGGGACTCATCATGCTCCACGCGCGGCTCGCCTCGCTCATGCCGGGGCTCGCGAACGCGGTCACCGGCGCCCCCGGCCTCGGCGCGCTGGTCAAACGCCTGGGCGGGATCAGCGCCAAGCGCGAGATGCCGCCCTTCGCACGCCAGTCGTTCAAGGCGTGGTTCAAGCGCCGCGGGACCGTCAACCCCGCCGGCCCGCCGGTCGTGCTGTTCCCGGACACATTCAACAACTACCTGCATCCCGAGCCGCTCAAGGCGACGACCGAGGTCCTGGAGGACGCCGGCTTTCGCGTCGAGGTGCCCATGGAGCACCTCTGCTGCGGGCGACCGCTCTACGACTACGGGATGCTCGACACCGCCGGCCTCTTCTGGAAGCGCATGCTCGCCGTGCTTCGCCCGCACATCCGAGCGGGCACCCACATGGTCGGCGTCGAGCCGAGCTGCGTTGCCTCGTTCCGGGACGAGCTGCCGAACATGCTTCCTCACGACGAGGATGCGAAGCGCCTCGGCCTGCAGACGCTCACGCTCGCCGAGTTCCTCGACTCGCACGCGCCCGCCGGCTGGGAGCCGCCCAGGCTCGAGCGGCGGGCAATCGTCCACGGTCACTGCCATCACGAGGCCACGATGGGGATGGACGCCGAGCGCAAGCTGCTCCAACGGATGGGGCTCGACTTCGAGATCCTCGACTCGGGCTGCTGCGGCATGGCGGGCTCGTTCGGATTCGAGCACGGCCACCACGACATCTCCGTCAAGATCGGGGAGCGGAGGTTGCTCCCGTCCGTGAGGGAGGCCGCGAACGACACGCTCGTGGTCGCCGACGGATTCAGCTGCAAGACCCAGGTCGAGCAGCTCACCGACCGCCGGCCGCTGCACATCGCGCAGCTCATGCAGATGGCCCGCGACCACGGCCCCGACGGGCCGGCAGGGAGCCTGCCAGAGCGCGACTACCCGGACGTCGAGCCGCCCGCGACCGGGCCCGCCCTCGCGCTCGGCGCGGCGGGCGCACTGGCCGCCGCGTCCGCCATCGCCTACGTGTTGCGGAGGCGCTGATGGCCATGCTCCCTCGTTCCGGCTCGGGCGCGATGAAGCACAAGTACTCCGAGGCGCAGCCGATGGTGTCGGGCGAGACGGTGACGCCCGGTTCATATGTCTGCCTGCGCTGCGGCTACGAGTACGAGCTCGCACGGGGCATCGTCAACCTGCCCGTCTGCCCCAGGTGCCAGAACGACGCCTGGCGTCTCGCCTGAAGCCCGTGTCCGGCGATGGCGCGCCCACCCTTCGCGTCGACGGCTACGCGGCGATCGGGGATTATGGCGCGATCGGCGACGGCAGAGCGACCGCCCTGGTCGCGCGAGACGGTTCGATCGACTGGCTCTGCTGGCCCGCCCACGACTCGGGCAGCATCTTCGGGGCGCTTCTCGATCCGGAGCGCGGCGGCGCGTTCCAGCTCGAGCCCTCAACGCCGACGTTTCAGAGCGAGCAGCGCTACCTGGACGACACGAACGTCCTTCAGACGACCTTTCGGACCGACCGCGGAGTGATGCGCGTGACCGACGCTGTCACCAACGACGGCGGTCGACTGCTGCCGTGGCACGAGCTCGTGCGCCGCGTCGAATGCCTGGACGGAGAGGTCGCGGCGCGCTGGGGCGTCCGTCCCAGGCCGGGATACGGGACCGCAAGCGTCCAGATCGACCGCCAAGGGGAGAACTTCGCGCAATGCAGCTCTGCATCCGGTCAGCTCGGCGTGCTCGCCTGGGGACCCGGGACGATGCTCCAGGCCGAGAACGACGTCTCCGGAAAGCTCGACCTGACCCAGGGCGACACCGCCACGCTGGGACTCGTGTACGCCCCGGCCGGCGAACCCCTGCCCGTGCCGGAGCGCGACGAGCTCGAGAGCCGGCTGGATCGCACCGCCGCCGCGTGGCGAGAGTGGCTGTCGGCTCACGACTACGAGGGCCCGTGGCGCGCCGCGGTCGAGCGCAGCCTCCTCGCACTGCGCCTCCTCACCGCCCGCTCGGGAGCCGTGGTCGCGGCGGCGACCACGTCGCTGCCCGAGCGCCTCGGCGGCGATCGCAACTTCGACTACCGCCATGCCTGGCCCCGTGACACCTCGTTCATGCTGAACGCGCTGCTTCATTGCGGCCTGCGGGAGCCGGCGCACGGGACGTTTGCCTGGCTCCTTCAGGCACTCGAGGACACCCATCCTCGCGTGCAGCCCATCTACCGCCTCAGCGGCGAGGTGCTCGACCACCAGATCGAGCTGCCGCTTCGTGGTTACCGCGACAGCCGACCGGTGGTCGACGGCAACGACGCCGCCGGGCAGCTTCAGCTGGGGGCGTATGGCGACCTCGTCCACACCGCCTGGCTGTATACCCGGCTCGGAAACCGGCTCGACCCGCGCACCCAGACGCACCTGGCCGAGAACGTGGAGCTGCTCGGCGAGATCTGGCAAAACGAGGACTCGGGGATCTGGGAGCTCCCCGAGCGACGGCACTACACGTCCTCCAAGATGGGCTGCTGGCTTGCGTTCGACCGAGCCTTGAGACTGGCCGAGGCCGGACAGCTCCGCGACGCCGGGCGATTGGCCGGCTGGAGAGCGCGACGGGAGGACGTCGCGCGCTGGGTGGAGGCGCACTGCTGGTCCGGGGACCGCGGAAGCTATACGCAGCACCCCGAGACCGACGGACTCGACGTCGCGTGCCTGCTGATGGGGCGCATGGGCTACGCCAGCGTTGCGGGCGAGCGTTTTCAGGCGACCCTCGGCGCGATCGGCTCGGAGCTGATGAGCGGCCCCTACACGTACCGGTACAGCGGCATGCAGGGCCGGGAGGGAGCGTTCGTCGCCTGCTCGTTCTGGATCGCGGAGAGCCTGGCTCGGATCGGTAGGCTCGACGAGGCCGGTGAGTTGATGGACGCGGCAACGGGAATCGGCAACGGTCTCGGCCTCCTCTCGGAGGAAGCCGATCCCGCGACCGGCGAGCTGCTCGGCAACTACCCGCAGGCGCTCTCGCACCTGGCGTTGATCAACGCGGCGGCAACGATCCAGGAAGCCGCGGAGGAAGACGGGGAGGGTGGGGCCGATGGATGAGTTGCGCCGCTCGGGGCGGGTCGCCCTGAGCTCGCTCGGGCCCGCATACGGATTCACTGTGGTGGTCTGGTCCACGGGGGCAATCCTGCTCCATTACCAGGGCACCCCCGCGCCGTGGGAGGTGGTGATCTTTTCGGCCGGGATCCTCCTGGCGATGGCGGTCGCGGCAATGGCCGCCTTCGGCGGTCCCCGCGTCAGGTGGAGGCACGAGGCGCCGGAGCGGTTCGCCGCCGGCGTGATCCACGTGCTGTCGGTGTTCGCCGGGGTCGGCGTCGCTTGGGCGCTCGCCGCCGCCATCGACGCGGCCGAGGCGTGGGCGATCGCGCCCTTCGGCGCGGTGCTCGCGCTCGAGGCGCTCGTGGCCGTCGAGATCCACCTCGCCACGCCGGGGCGTCAGCCGGAGGCCGACCCGCGGCAGGATTGAGTCGTCGAGCTCGCGTCGCGGACTCAGCGTCGAGCGAGAGCGCCCGCGGTTACGGCGCCCAGCGCCACGGCCCCGGTGGCCGCGGCGATCCAGTGCCGGTGTCGTGAGAGGAAGAACTGCGGCGACCGCGAGTGCGCCTGCTCGTCGAAGCGGCCGTGGGCGCCCGGATCCTCCGAAACCGGCTCGAAGAGGTTGCTCGGGCGCTTGCCCTGGATCGGCTCGTCCAGCTGCTGGGAGTCGTAGGCGGTCCGCGCCAGGTACCGCTCGGCCAGCCAGGGTGCGACCTTGTTGCCGAGGATCGTGTAGACGCTCGAGGTCCCGACGTAGATCTCGCGACGCCGGTGCTCGGCCATCCATGCCACCGCCCTCGCGGCGACCTCCGGCTGGTAGATGGGGGGGACCGGCTGGGGGTGCTTGTCGGTCTTGGCCTCGCAATGCTCGAACTGCGGCGTGTTGAGCCCCGGCAGCTGGACCATTCCCATGTGGACCTTCGACTTGCGGTGCCGCAGCTCGCAGCGCAGGGTGTTGAAGAACCCGAGCTGCGCGTGCTTGGCACCGCAGTAGGGAGCCTGCAGCGGTATCGACCGGTAGGCCATCGCGGAGCCCACCTGGACGATGGCGCCGCGGTCGCGCTCGAGCATCCTCTTGAGCGCCGCCCTCGTGCCCCACACGGCGCCCAGGTACGTCACCTCGGTCGCGCGCCGGAACTCGTCGGGGTCGGTGTCCATGAACTCGCCGAAGATCGTGGTCATCGCGTTGTTGACCCACACGTCGATCGGCCCGAGGGCCTCCTCCGTCGCCTCGGCAGCGGCCTCCACCTGATCGGCGACCGCAACGTCCACGGGGAGGACGAGCGCGCGAGCGCCCGCGCTTTCGACGTCGCGCTTGGCGCCCTCGAGCCCCTCGCGGCTGCGCGCGATCAGCGCGACGTCGTCGCCGCGGTTCGCGAACTCTCGCGCGATCGCCCGCCCCACGCCCGAGCTCGCCCCGGTCACGACCACCACGCGCCCGGAGGTCATGTCGGCTCCGTCGAGTTGTTCATCGTGAGCGCGAATACCCCATGAGCTCAACCGGCAACCGCGGCCGTCGGCCCGCTGACGTCGGCCGCCGCGGTGTTAGCGGGAGGACGCCGACGGATGAGCGCGGTTTCTGCCGGGCCGGAGCGGGCACTTGACAAGGCGCCATGGATGCGAGCGCTCGGACCGGGACGATCGAGACGCGGATACCCGCCCGGCTCGACCGTCTGCCGTGGTCCAAGTTCCACTGGCTCATCGTCATCGGGCTGGGCACGGTGTGGATCCTCGACGGCCTCGAGGTGACGATCGTCGGATCGGTCGCGGCGCGGCTCGCGGAGAAGGGAAGCGGAATCGAGCTGAGCGCCGGCCAGATCGGGACCGCAGCCGCGTTCTACGTGGCGGGAGCCTGCAGCGGCGCCCTGTTCTTCGGCCAGCTGACCGATCGGTTCGGCCGCAAGCGCCTCTTCCTGGTCACGCTGGGCGTCTACATCGCGGCGACCGTGGCGACGGCGTTTGCGTTCGCCCCCTGGTACTTCTTCGCCGCACGCTTCCTCACCGGCGCCGGCATCGGCGGCGAGTACGCGGCGATCAACTCAGCGATCGACGAGCTGATCCCGGCGCGCGTGCGCGGCCGGGTCGATCTCATCATCAACGGCTCGTACTGGCTGGGGGCGGCGGCCGGAGCGGTTGCAGCGCTGTTCTTCCTCGACACCGCCATCTTCGCCAAGGACTTCGGCTGGCGGCTGGCGTTCGGAGTCGGGGCCGTGCTGGGCCTGGTCATCCTTCTCGTCCGCCGCAACGTGCCTGAGAGTCCTCGCTGGCTGTTCATCCACGGTCGCGAGGAGGAGGCCGAGTCGATCGTCGACTCCATCGAGTCGGGAGTTCGCGACGAGACGGACCAGGAGCTTCCGGAGCCGGACCAGAGCATCGAGGTCCGCCAGCGCAAGACGATCCCGTTCCGCGAGATCGCCAAAACCGCGTTCAAGGCGTATCCGAAGCGCACCAGCCTGGGCTTCGCCCTGTTCGTCGGCCAGGCGTTTCTCTACAACGCGATCACCTTCGACCTCGGGACGATCCTGTCCACGTACTTCGGCGTCGGGTCCGGATCGGTGCCGTTCTACATCGCGCTGTTCGCGATCGCCAACTTCTTCGGTCCACTGACCCTGGGCCGCCTGTTCGACACCGTCGGACGCAAGCCGATGGTCTCCGGCACCTACCTGGCCTCGGCGGCCATCGCAGTCGTGCTGGGGGTGATGCTGGTCAGCGGGATGGGCAAGAGCGGCGATCTCACCACCTGGAGCTTCATGGCGCTCGTGATGGGGACCTTCTTCGTCGCCTCCGCGGGAGCCAGCTCCGCCTACCTGACGGTGAGTGAGATCTTCCCGATGGAGACCCGCGCCCTGGCAATCGCCTTCTTCTATGCGATCGGCACCGGCGCCGGCGGGATCGCCGGGCCACTCTTGTTCGGCCACCTGATCGCGAGCGGCGACCCCGGCACCCTGGCCATCGGCTTCTACGTCGGCGCGGCTGTGATGGCGGTCGGCGGCATCGCCGAGATCGCCTTCGGAGTCAAGGCCGAGCAGGAGACGCTGGAGGACGTGGCCAAGCCGTTGACCGCCCAGGAGGCCGAAGCCGACGGAGCCGATGAGGAGAGGGACACCGACGAGGGTGAGCAACCCGAGCGGGAAGCTCGCCCGGAGCTCGCGGCCGCGATGCGCCAGGACGCGCGGGAGCGCGACTCTCGGATTCGGCGGCGAACGGAGCGTCGCGACCGGTACCGGAGGGGCGCGCGGCGCTTTCGGCCTGGTCCCGGAAGCCCGTACTCGCCGTTTCCAACGGTGGGCACCGGCGGATTCGACGATGCGGAGACGCTCGACCGCGAGGTACGCGCGATCTCGCGCGCGCTCGACGACCAAGGGGAGATGACTCGCGACGAGCTCGCCCTGGCGGTCGGCGCGCGCTACTGGGGGCCGGGTCGGTTTCGGAGCGCGCTGCGGGAGGCGGTCGCCGACGGCGCAGCCCGCCGATCGGCACGCAATCGGCTCGCGCCGGCCGACCGCGATCGAGGCTGACCGGGCCCTCACGGGACGGGGCGGGAGCTAGTCCTGTCCGTCGGGGTGCGGCGCGGGGGGCTCGCCACGAAGCCGCCAACCCTTGCCGCGGACCTGCTCGACGGACCCGGACTCGGCCAGGTGAGAGAGGGCGGTGCTCACCGTGGGCCGCCGGGCCCCGACCAGGACGCCAAGCGTCTCGTGCGTCAGGTTGATGGGAATGAAGATCGTCCCCCCCGGCTCGAGCCGCCCCCAGTGCTCGGCAAGGAGCCACATCAGGACCTCGATGCGCTCTTCGACGCCCCTGAGGTTCTGAACCGCCGAGGAGACCGCCAGCGACCGGGCGCGCCGCAGTCCACGATCGAAGATCGATTCCAGCAGCGCCGGCCACTGACTGGCCCGTGAGACGGTCTCCGCATCGAGAATCGCCAGGCGCACGGGTGCCACGACGCGCCAGCTCGCGTCCACGAAGGACGCGGAATCCTCGAGCCAGGGCCTGACGACGTCGCCGAAGTTGAGGAGCTCGATGCTTCGCGATCCCGCGACGAGCACCTCGCGGATCAGAAGTCCGTCGACGACCAGATACCCCAGGTGCCCGGGAGGAGGCTCCTCGAGATCCGGCTGCCAGTCGCCGCGATCGAGGTCGACGCATTGGGGTGTCAGCCGCTCCCGCGCAAGCTCGAATTCCTCTCGGTCGAGGCGGCGGCCGAGCGCTGGATCGATCTCGAGCAGACGAATGCGCATGTCGCCCACCATACGGCGCGTCGAGGCGGCGCGCATATTGCGATGCCCCCTGGGTAAGCGCAGATCGAAAGCCAGAAAAAGGAGTGAGCAAGATGGCGGATGAGCTCAAGGGGAAGAAAATCGCGTTCTGTGTCGCCAACGAGGGAGTCGAGCAGGTGGAGCTGACGCGCCCGTGGGAGGCCGTTCGCGCCGCCGGCGCCGCGACCGACCTGGTCGCGCCCGAGGACGGCCGAGTCCAGGCCTTCAACCACCTCGACAAGGGGGATCGGTTCGACGTCGATCGCACGGCCGCCGACGCGGATGCCTCCGACTACGACGGGCTCGTGCTGCCGGGGGGCGTGGCCAACCCGGACCAGCTGCGGACCGCTCCCGAGGCCGTGTCGTTCATCCGCGCGTTCTTCGAGGCGGGCACGCCGGTGGGCGTGATCTGCCACGGGCCGTGGACCCTGATCGAGGCCGACGTGGTGAGGGATCGGACGATCACCTCCTGGCCGAGCCTCCAGACCGACATCCGCAACGCGGGCGGCAACTGGGTGGACGAGGAGGTCCATGTCGACGCTGGGCTCGTGTCCAGCCGCAAGCCAGACGACTTGGACGCCTTCTGCGCCAAGATCGTCGAGGAGTTCGCCGAGGGCGTCCACTCCGAGCAGCGCGAGGCGACGGTCGGCGCTTCGTAGGCGGCACGACTGCCGCGAGACCGGTCCGCCGGATGGGATCCGGCGGACCTGAGTGGAAAGAGCGCGCCGGTCACCGGGGCCGGCGCGTTCGCGTTTGGCGGGCGCCGGAGCGGGTATCTTTGCCCGGCAATCGACCGCTGAGTCCATTGGACAAGCCACCGGGGGACAACGGCTTCAGCTTGGCCCGCAGCGAGGATCGCCTCGTCTGGATCTTCGGTTCCTCGCGCAGCGGCAGCACCTGGCTCCTGCGGATGCTCTCGGAGCTCGATGGTGCCGTCCCCATCGACGATCCGCATCTCGGCCATCACCTCGGCGTGTGGCGCCCGATTCCGCTGGCCTGGGCGACCGCGGATGCGGACCCGGAGCTGACGACGCTCAACGAGATCAAGCGCGAGAAGCCGAGCTACTTCTTCTCCGACCGCTACCGCGACGTATGGGGCCCTGCGCTTCGCGAGCTGATCACCTCCCGCTTCGACGCACAGGTCCGCGATCAGTCGCCGGGCCCCAACCCCAACCCGCTCGTGATCGTGAAGGAGCCGGGCTCCCACATCGCCGACCTGCTCATGTCGCTCTTCGACAGGTCGCGCATGATCTTCCTGCTGCGCGACGGCCGAGACGTGGTGGATTCCTGGCTCGACGCGCACCGAGCCGGGGCGTGGGCGGTCGACGAGGGCGCCTATCCTGTCGCCCCCGAGGGCAGGGAGGCGCTGATCCGCTGGCAGGCGAGCGTCTGGGCCTATCGGACCGAGGTCGTCCTGCGCGCCTATCGCGCCCATGACCCGGGCCGGCGTGTCCTGGTGCGCTACGAGAACCTCCTGAGCGACCCGACCCGAGAGCTGAGGCGGATCTGTGGGACCTTCGGGATCCCCGTGCCGCCTGATCGCCTTCTCCAGATCGCGCAGGTCCACGAGTACGCGAGCATTCCGAGCGACGAGAAGGGCGCCACCAAGCAGATTCGCTCGGCCGAGCCGGGAGCCTGGCGACGCCACCTGAGCGCCGCGGAGCAGCGCGCCATGTACGAGGTGATGGGGGAGCGCCTGGTCGAGGTCGGCTACCTGCCGGGGTTCGGCACCGAGCGCGTCGCCTGACGGCTTCGCCCGCCCTCCTCGCGATCTCAGCCGTCGTTCAACCTGTCGGCGACCCGTCGCAGATCGGCCGTCAGCTCCGCTCGGGCCGCGCGGCGGTCCTCGTCATCGTCGATGCGCAGGATCGAGGAGGGATGCATCGTGACGCCCACCGCAGGCGCGAGGTCGCTCTCCAAAAAGCGGCCCCGGTCCTTCGTCACCCGGACCTTGCTTCCAAGGAGGGCCTTCGCCGCAGTCGCGCCGAGGCATACCAGGACCTCCGGGCGCACCACCGACAGCTCGGCGTCGAGCCAGGGCCGGCATGCCCCGACCTCCTCGGCGTTGGGGCGCTGATGGAGGCGCCTCTTGCCGCGGCCCTGCCTCCACTTGAAGTGCTTGACGACGTTCGTCACATAGGCCGACCGTCGGTCGATCCCCGCCTCCACCAGGGCCTTCGCCAGTACCTCGCCGGCGGGGCCCACGAAGGGCTCGCCGGCGCGATCCTCGCGGTCGCCGGGCTGCTCGCCGACGAGCATCAGCCTCGCCTTCGGCGATCCTTTGCCGAAGACCGTCTGCGTCCCGGTCCGCCACAGAGGGCAGGCCCGGCAGCCGGCAGCCGCGCCCCGAAGCGCCTTCAGCGACGGCCTGGGCGGAATCAGCTCCCGGGCCGGACGGCTACCGTCGCGCCCCTCGAGATCACGCGCTTCTCCTGGGGATGCCACCTCGTCGGTGCGGTACCCGGTTTCCGCCGCGCGATTCACGGGTACCCGCGAAGTGGCATGTACGGAAGGTGGTTTCTCCTCACATTTGGATTCGGCCTCTTGGCTCTGCTCGTGGTGGGGTTGGCCGCGACGGCCTATGCACCCATCTTCGCCGTCGCGATCGCGGTCGTCATCGCCGTCATGCTCATCGCGGCCATGTCGGCGCGCCGTGCCTCGCAGGCCGGATCCGAGCGGTCAGCCGCCGCGCAGGAGCGACGCGAGGCGGGTCAGGGCGCGCGGCCCAGCGCCACCAGCGCCCCACACGTCGGCGAGGGTGACGCCGGACGGGCCCACCGAGCCCCCGTGACGGGGGCCGGTACCGGCTAGCGGCGCCATGGGATCCGAGACGCAGCGCGAGGGCGACGACGGCGCCCATCGGGATGACGCGGCGACGCGGCCGCCCGCGGACGACCCAACCACCTCGGAGGGCGATCAGCACGACGACTCGGAGGAGCAGGGCGGTCCGTACGGCAATCCCGAGGTCGACGAGGAGAGTCTTCGAAAGCAACAGGAGGAAGAGAGCGAAAGGAGCGACGATGCCCTGGGATGAACTGAAGCCACGCAAGTTCCCGGCGTTCGAGAAGGAGCTGGATGGGATCTCCAAGCAGACGATGGACGACCATTACAAGCTGTACGAGGGCTACGCGAAGAAGGCGAACGAGTGCCGCAAGATCCTCAACGGGTTCGACTACTCGGAGATCGAGGGAAACCAGGTCTACTCCGAGCTTCGCGCGGTCTCGGTCGACTACACGTTCGCTCTTCTCGGCTACAAGAACCATGACCTCTACTTCGGCCATCTGGGTGGCGAGGGAGGCGACCCCGACGGGCGCTTCGCCGAGCTCGCCGAGGAGGAGTTCAACGGCCTGGGCAAGTGGTTCGACGCGACCAAGAAGGCCGCCAGCGCCTCGCGCGGCTGGGTGATGGTCGGCTATGACCTGAACGACGGGTCGCTGTTCAACTACATCATGGACACCCAGAACCTGTGGGCGGTCTACAACATGGTTCCCGTGCTGGCGATCGACGTGTACGAGCATGCGTACGTGCGGGACTTCGGCGCGACTCCCGACGGTCGCAAGCAGTACGTCGAGGCGTTCTTCCGCAACGTCGACTGGGACCACGTCAACCGGCAGCTGGCCCAAGCCGAAGCGGCCAAGCACGGAGCCGACCAGAGCGGAGCCCGCGAGGGGTCCGAGCTCGCGCCTGCGCAGTAGCCGGAGACCGGCCAAGGACAGGCGCTTCCGCAACGCGCCGGCGGCGACGCGGCCGTCGGCGCGTCGCCGTCTCAGGTCACGCGACTGGGGTGCCGCGGCTCGTCACCCGCCGCCGCGAAGCCGACAGCCCGGTCCGCGATCAGCGCTCGGACCATGGAGCCTGGCGCTCCGAGAGCGAGTAATGGACCTCCGTGTGGCCGATGACGTCCTGCAGGCCGCGGCGGCGCTCGGAGAAGATGATCCCCAGGAAGCCAAGCCCGAGGGGGATGGCGGCAAGCGCGAGGCCGAACAGCCGCCGAATGGCGATCCGCAGTGTCACCCGTGGCGAGCCTGGCGCGACGACGCGGATGCCTACGATGCTCATCCCCGGGGTCTGCCCGGTGAGGCTCCAGAACGACACCAGGAACACGCCTCCGGCGATGAACCAGGCCAACACTCCGACGGCGAGCGCCGGGTCGGTCGCGTCGCTTGGAAACACGACCGACGCGAGCAGTGCGACCAGTGCCGAGATCGCGATGAACGCCAGGTTCAGCACCCCCACGTCGAGGGCGAAGGCCAGTACGCGGGTAAAGGCACCCGCACAGTTGGTGGGCGCCGTCCGTTGCCTGCGTAAGGTGATGCGGCGTAGCACCCGCTCGATGCCACCGTCTATCCGCCTCGCCACCTTGCCGATCTCTCGACGTATGTCGTCGAGGAAGCCGACCCCCTGGGAGGCGATAGCCGAGCGCACCTCGGGGGCCTCGGCGATGCGCTCCACCAGCTTCTGCGCCTCGTCGCTCGCCAGGATCCTCTGCCAGATCGTGTCCACAAGGCGGCTATCGACGGCGTCCATCAGCGCCCGTTCGACCGCCGGGCTGTCGAGCGCCCCGCGCATCGCCTCCTCCACCGCGGGGCCTTGGAGCAGGCGGATCAAGGCGCGCTCCATCGCCGGGCTCTCGACGGCGCGAACGATCGCCTCCTCCGTGGCGACCTCCACGGCGCGGTCGACGCCAGCCGCCTGCGCCACGCGCCTTGCGCCGCGAGCGCCGCCGCCGATCAGTCGCGCCGGGAGCGGGAGCGTCTCCTCGCTCGCGGCGCGATCGGGCGGAGGAGGGACGTTGGGATCCTCCATCTACCGAGCAGTCTAGGTATGCGTGCGGTCACCATGACGTGCACAGTGACGTGCACAGCGCCGCATGCACCGGCTCATGACAGTAGGCTCGACGGCAACGTCCCCGATCATCCGAGGAGGGTGAGCGATGCCTCCAGCCAAGCGGTCCACCTCAAGGCGATCCACCACCAAGCGGTCCACGTCCGGCCGCCGCACGAGCACCCGCAGCAAGAGCTCCGCGCCGAAGGAGTCGGCCGCGTTCAAGCGACTCAACAAGTCCCTGGACTCCGCGCAGGATGCCCTTACCGCCGTTCGCAAGGACGTCACCAAGGATGTCAGCACCGGGGCACGCGGCCTCTACAGGGACCTCGAGAAGTTCGTCCGGGACGCCCGCCGCGACAGTGGCAAGCTGAGCAAGGCGCTGCAGCGGGACGTCGAGCGACTGCAGAAGCAGTTGAGCGCTTCAGCGAAGGGTAAGAAGACGAGCTCGTCGACCCGTCGCAAGCCGGCATCTCGCTCGACCGCGAAGCGGTCCTCGTCCCGCAGGAGCTCGAGCTCGCGGAGCGGCACTCGCTCGCGGAGCCGCTGAGGGCTGGCAGGGAACTCCACCCCTCTCGCGGATTCGCCGGCTACCCTCAGCCGGTCGCAGATCAACCATCGCTCGTTAGCGGAGGTCCGGATGCCGCGGGCGCGTCTTCGCCCCGCGTCCTTGAATTGCTTGGCCGCGCGAACCCCCGGCCTCGTCGGACACGGCTCGCTCTCCTCGATGTCGGCCCCAGCCTAGGTCATGGCCATCAGCGCTGGAGATGCCCATTGCGAGGAGGCTCGCGCGCGGATACCGTGAATGCGTGATGACCGATGGCTGAGCTCAGTGGTCGAGAGCTGCTGAACGAGTGGCGGAAGCTCATGAACTCCGTCCTGGAGGCGGCGTCGTCGATCTCGGGTCGATCGGATCTCCCGCGACAGCTGCTTGAGCCGATGCAGCGCCAGCTCGAGCTGGTGCAGGAGCTCGTCGACCGGGAGCGCCGGCTGCAGGTGGAGCTGGCCGACCGCCTGCTGGCTCCGATCGACGTTGCATTCGACCTGCTGACCCAGAGCGGCGCCACGATGCGGCGCCAGGCGGAGGCGCTCGAGGCGGCTGGCGATGCCCTTCGCGAGACGGCCGCCCTGATGACGAGCCAGGCGGATCTGTTCGAGCAGACGATTGGCCGGCTCCGCGAGCCTGCCGATGCAGCCCGGAGGCTGGTCTCGGGCGAGGGCCGATCGGGGTCGGAGAAGGCGTGACCTCGGAGGCGGGGCAGGGGAGGGTCGCCATCTTCACTCCGAATCCGATGCTCTCGATGACGATCGAGAGGCGGGGAGGCGACGACGACATCCACGCGCACCCGGCGGGCCAAGGTGTGTGGGTCGCGAGGATGGCAGCCGAGATGGGCGCGCTGCCCGTGCTCTGCGGTTTCGTCGGTGGCGAGTCCGGTGCAATCGTGGAGCCACTCATCAGGAGCTTGCCGGGGGAGTTGCGACTCGTTCCGACAGCGGGCCCCAGCGGCTGCTACGTGCACGATCGGCGGAGCGGCAAGCGCGAGCTGGTCGCGATGATGAGCCCCGGCATCGCCTCGCGTCACGAGGTGGACGAGCTCTTCTCACTCACCTGCGCGGCCGCCCTCGACAGCGACGTGCTGGTGGTGTGCAACCCGTTCCCGGGCGATGCGCTGCCCGTCGAGCTCTTCGGCGATCTGGTGTCCGATGTGCGCGACAACGGCACCCCGGTGCTGGTGGACCTGTCCACCCCGCGGCTGGACAGCGCGCTCGCGGGGAACCCGACCCTGGCCAAGCTCAACGACTGGGAGCTCGCCGAGTTCGTCTGCGGGCCGGTCGACTCTCCCGAGGCCCTTCAGGCATCGACCCGACGGCTGGTCGAACAGGGCGCCGGCGCGGCCATCGTGACACGCGGCGCCGATCCGGCTTTCGCCCTTCGCAACGGAGAGTTGCTCCAGCTCTCGCCGCCGCGCTTCGAGCGCGGCTCGCGGGAGGGTTGCGGCGACTCGATGATGGGCGCCATCGCCGCCGCCTGGGCGCAGGGCGTCGACTGGGAACCGTCGCTGCTGCTCGGGATCGCCGCCGGCGCCACCAACTTCCTTCGACATGGGCTCGGCACCGGCTCCCGGGAGGTGGTCGAAGAGCTCGCGTCGCACGTGAGCGTCACCCGCGTCGATCGAGTTGGGCTTTAGGCCGGGGCGAACGGGGGGACCACGTCCTCGTCCGCTGCGATTGCAGCGGGTGCGGTTTCGGCCACCCAGTGGATGTGAGGCTCCATGCCGGGCAGGCGCGCCAGCGCCGCGAGCGCGTGGGACAGGCGCATCGGGCGTCCCGCCCGAGACGAGTGGCAGTCGCTGCCGAGCACGTGCACGAGGCCGCGGGCGGCGAGATCGGGGAGCGGCGAGGTCGTACCCTCCTCCAGGAAGGCGGCGGTGCCCTGAACCAGGGCCCCGGCCCTTATCGCCGCGGACAGGACTGGGTGGCTGTCAGGGCCCAGGTGGCGCTCCGGGTGGGCCACGATGGCCCGGAAACCCTGCATCGAGAGCCGGTTGATGGCGTCGAGGAGCGACTCCGACAGCGGTCCCGGGCGCGGCTCGACGAGGATCCAGCGGCCACCTGCGAGGCCGACTCCCGCCAGCTCCTGCGGATCGAGCCCGTCGAGCGCGGTCTCGGCCACCTCACCTCCGCCGAGGATCGTCACGGCGAGCCCCCTGTCGCGAAGCTCGCGATTGAGCGTCTCGATGCGTCCCGCGAGCTCCGGGATCCGGACGTCGTGGTCGTGCCTGATGTGGGGCGTGGCGCACACGGCCGAGATCCCATCCGCCTCCGCCTGCGAGACCATGGCCGCCGAGTCGTCGAGGTCCGTAGCGCCGTCATCGATCCCCGGCAGGATGTGGCAGTGGAGATCGATCATCGGCCGTCGCCTACGCGAACATCGCTCGACGGGCGGCTCCGCTCGGTGGGCGAGAACGTCGACGCGCTCGGGCGTGACCACCCCGTCGAGCTTGCAGGTAGGCCATACCGCCGAAGACTATGGGTCGAGGGTCGGTGCCGGCCGGACGTCCCCCGGGGCGGCGATCTCGCTTAGGATTGCGTGGCCCGTCGGTCAAGGATGATTCGCCCCCTGCCAAGACCCATCGCCGTGATGGCGGCCGCCACCGCGCTCGCCGCCGTGGCCGCGGGCTGCGGGTCGAGCTCCACAACCTCCACCGACAGCGGATCCGTCAAGGCCGCCGACTGCACGCCCGACAGGCTGCAGACGAAGACGGCCGGGCAGCTAACGGTGGCCACGGACAAGCCGGCGTACCCGCCGTACTTCGAGGACAACGACCCGACGAACCGCAAGGGATTCGAGAGCGCGACCGCCTACGCAATCGCAAACGAGCTCGGCTACTCGCGTTCCGACGTCGAGTGGGTGACCGAGCCTTTCAACTCGAGCTACGCGCCGGGACCCAAGGACTTCGACTTCGACGTCAACCAGATCTCGATCACGCCCCCGCGGGAGCAACACGTCGACTTCTCGGCTCCCTACTACACGGCCAACCAGGCCGTCGTCGCGTCCAAGGGGTCGAGCGCGGCCGACGCGACCTCGCTGGCCGACCTCGAGGACGCCTCGATCGGCGTTCAGATCGGAACGACCAGCCTCGACGCCGTCAATTCCGAGATCCAGCCGTCCCGCGAGCCGAAGGTCTTCAACGACTCGAACGACGTGGTCAGCGCCCTCAAGGGAGGGCAGGTGGACGCGGTGGTGGTCGACCTGCCCACGGCCCTCTACCTCACGGCGACCCAGGTTCCCACGGCGACCATCGTCGGGCAGTTCGAGGCCCCCGGCGGCGACCGGTGGGGTGCCCTGCTCGCCAAGGATTCGTCCCTTACCGGCTGCGTCTCGCACGCGATCGAGGAGCTGCGCTCGTCCGGCAAGCTCAACCAGATCGAGAACCGCTGGATGAGCCAGGCCGCAAAGGCACCCACCCTCAACTGACCTCGGGGTCGCCGCCACGGTCCTGCGGCTGATCCGGGCGGCGCCACCGCCCACTCGCAGATTCTGCCGCCGCTCGCATTGCGAGCATCCCCGCCGTGACGGGCACCGAAGCGACCGTCGGGCGCCGCACCGAGCGCGAGGCGGCCAAGCGGCGTCGTGCCCGCAGAGGCCAGGCGATCGCGGCGGTGTCGTCTCTCGTGGTGATCGGCGGGCTCATCGCGCTCGCTCTCACGAGTCCCGGATGGCCGAACGTCCGCGACACGTTCTTCTCCTGGAGCGCGTTCAGGGACTCGTTCCCCGACGTGCTGTCGGCGTTCTGGCTCGACATCAAGATGTTCTGCGTGATCGAGGTCGCGGTGCTCATCGTCGGGCTGGTCATCGCCCTGATCCGGACGAGCCGCGCCGCCGCCCTGTTTCCGCTGCGGCTGCTGTCGGCGGTGTTCGTCGACATGTTCCGGGGAGTGCCCGTGATCCTGCTCGTGTATCTGGTGGGCTTCGGAATCCCGGCGCTGGAGCTCTCCGGCCTTCCGTCTGACCCGATCATCCTCGGCGGGATCGCACTGACGCTGTCCTACAGCGCCTACGTGGCCGAGGTCTATCGGGCCGGGATCGGATCGATCCACCGTGGCCAGCGCGACGCAGCGCTCGCGATCGGGCTGACCGAAGGCCAGGCGCTTCGCCATGTGATCATCCCGCAAGCCATCAGGCGCGTCGGACCGCCGCTCCTGAACGACTTCATCGCCCTGCAGAAGGACGTGGCGCTGGTTTCGATCCTCGGAGTCGTGGAGGCGTTCCGCGAGGCTCAGATCATCGCCTCCTCGACCTTCAACTACACGGCACTGGTCGGCGCCGCACTGCTCTACCTGTGCGTGACCATCCCCCTCGCGCGCATTCTGGACAGATGGGGAGTGGGGGGGACGACGGTCTGAGCGCTCCGGTGCTCGAGATCAAGGGGGTCACGAAGGCCTTCGGCTCGAACGAGGTCCTGCACGGCGTCGACCTCGCCGTCGCCGAGCACCAAGCCGTCGCGCTCATCGGCGCATCCGGGTCGGGGAAGTCGACGCTCCTGCGCTGCATCGACCTCCTGGTCGAGATCGACGACGGCGACGTCTTCCTGGACGGCGAGGTGATCACCGACCCATCGGTGGACCCGGTGCCCGTGAGGCGCCGGCTGGGACTGGTCTTTCAGGCCTACAACCTGTTTCCGCACCTGACGGCACTCGAGAACATCGTGCTCGGGGACCGCTATGCGCACGGCGCGTCGAGGGAGGAGGCCCGCGAGCGGGCTCGCCGGCTGCTCGAGCGCTTCGGCCTCGGCGGCCGCGAGGACGAACGCCCCGATGACCTCTCAGGCGGCCAGCAGCAGCGTGTCGCGATCGCGCGCGCCTTCGCCGGTCGCCCGCGGGCCCTCTTGCTCGACGAGGTGACGAGCGCTCTCGACCCCGAGCTGGTGGGCGAGGTGCTGGAAGCGGTGCGCGATCTCAAGCACGAGGGGGTGACGATGCTGATCGCCACCCACGAGATGAGCTTCGCGCGCGAAGTCGCCGACCTCGTCGCTTTTCTCCACGAGGGTCGAATCCTCGAGCTGGGCCCGCCGGACCAGGTGCTCACCGACCCGGCGCACCCGGAGACCAAGCGATTCCTGCGGCGGCTGCTCGAGGCGGGCCGGATCTGAGCCGTCGCGCCTGGGTACCGTCTGGGAGGTGAACTGCCGGCACGCACTGCCGATCGTGGCCGCGGCGACGTTCCTCGCGGGCTTCGGCGTCGCCGAGCTGACCGGGGTGCGCGCGCTCGGCGGCCTGGTCCTGATCGCGGGGGGCGCCTGGTGCGCGCGTGCGGCGACGCGGATCGCCGGCCCGGTCGCGGCGCTGGTCCTGCTGGCCATCGCCGCGGCGCTCTTCGTGGCCTCGCACCCGCTGGGACACGCCATCGGCGCCTGGCCCGCGGTGCTCGTGAGCGCCTCGCTGGCGGCCGGGACGGCGATCGCACTCGTCGGCCGACCGCTCGGCACGGCCGCCTCTGCGAAGCGCTAGGCTATACCCCCGTAGGGTATTCGCCCCGATCGAGTGCGTAGAAGGAGGTACATGCCGGGCACGGACTCCCTGAACCGTCTCGCGTTGAGCGCAACCGTGCACTGCCTGACGGGTTGCGTGATCGGCGAGTTCGCCGGCATGGCCCTGGGCACCGCTCTGGGCTGGGGGAACGTCGCCCAGATAGTCGCGGCGGTTCTCCTCGCATACCTCTTCGGGTTCGCCCTCACCGCGAGGCCACTGATCGCGGCCGGCATGGCCGCGGGCGCAATCGTCGCCACCGCCCTGGCCGCGGACACCGTCTCGATCACGATCATGGAGGCGATCGACAACCTGACCATCGTGCTCATCCCCAATGCGATCGACGCGGGCCTGACCGATGCGCTCTTCTACGGCTCGATCGCGCTGGGATTCGCCATCGCCTTTCCCTTCGCCTTCCTTGCAAACCGGTACCTGATCGCTCGCGGCAAAGGGCACGCCGTCGTCCACGAGCATCATCGCGTCGACTCTCAGCCAGCCGGCACCTGAGAGCGAAATCCCGCCGCATGGGTGGATTGAGCGCCAAGCGCAGGCCCGGCGACCAGCGTCACTCGCAGGTGGAGTAGCGGGGGAGATCCGGATTCCGGTGCTCGGTCAGCATGCCGCGGTCGTCGGGCGGCGGTGCCGAGCCCGTCAGCACCGGCACCGCCTCCAAGTGGGTGATCTTGGGCGCAGAGCTGCCGGCTGGTGCGAGGCCGCCCGCGGCTCAGGCGGCGTCGGCGGCCGCCGCCCGATCCGGATAGGTGACGAGGCTGATCGCCTTGCCGTCGCGTCCGGTCCATACCTGGACGAGCTCGTAGGCGACCGGCTCGCCCGTCTCCTTCAGCCGTCCATGCATGCGCACCGGGACGATGACCCGGTCATCGGCCTCGATGAACTCGTGGGGATCGGCGCCGAGGCCGTCGATCCGCTCCTCGAAGAAGCGGAATACCTCCCGCACGCCATCATGGCCCCGGAACACCCGCGGCGCTCGGGTGAAGGCGGCCGACATGTGCCATTCGATGTCCGGATCGAGGAACTGGAGGATTCCCTCGACGCCCTCCTTCGCAAACGCCCGATACCCCCGACGAACGATCTCCACGTTGTCGACCGCCATGCCCGGCCAGTATGGCCAAAGCGCATCGTGCCGGTCGTAGATCCGAGCTGACTAGAGGCCGTGGTGCGGCCACTCGGGCACCCTGCCCTCCTTGAACGCCCGGGCGCCGATTGAGTGAGAGTCGCTTCGCATGAACATCGACAGGGCCATCTCGGCCTCGGTGAAGAGCTGCTCTGGAAAGGTCCGCCCGACGTTTCGGACCATGGTCTCCTTGTCGGAGCGAATCGCGCCCTGCGGCAGGGAGGCGATCTCGTGAGCGAGCTCCAAGGCCCGTTCGAGGGCCGAGTCCTCCGGCACGACCTCGTTGGCGAGGCCGATGCGCAGGGCCTCCCGGGCCTCGACCGGACGGCCGGTGATGATGAGCTCCATGGCCTTGGCGTAGCCGACCACCATCGGCAGCCGCACGGTCATGCCATCGCCCGCGACGATGTTCCACCGGCGCTCCAGGGCGCCGAACACCGCGTTCTCGGCGACGATCCGGATGTCGGCCAGCAGCGCATTCTCGAGGCCCGCGGCCACGGCCCAGCCGTTCACCGCGGCGATGACGGGCTTGAAGACGTCGGCTCGCCTGGTGTAGCCGCAGTCCCCCGGCGAGTTGTAGAGGTGGGCGCGGAACTCGTCCCAGTCGTCGACCGTCGTCGCGGCGGCGTCGGCCAGGTCCCAACCGGCGCAGAAGGCATCGCCCTCACCGGTGATCACGAGGACGAAGGCCTCATCCGAGTCGCGAAAGCGCGCCCAGGCGTCGTGAAGCTCGGCGTTCATCTGCCGGCTCACCGCATTGCGCTGCTCGGGGCGGTCGTAGGTGAGAACGGCGACGTGGCCGTCCAGCTCGTAGCGGATCGTCTCGTAGCTCATGGCCCTCCTGAGGCTCGCGTGGTCGGGAGCCCCAGCTTCTCACCGACCGGGAGGGAGCGGCCGGGATGCGTCTCTCAGTCGAGGTTGTCCCAGATGCGCTTCGACACGCTCTGAATGGTGTCGATGCCGTAATTGAAACCGTCCAGGCCGCCGCTGCCGACGGGGTCGTCGGTTGTGAGGACGGTCAGCGCGTAATTGCGCCCGTGACCCTCGACCCAGCCGGTGCTGTTGACCTGCCAGGGACATTGGTCGATCGGCTTGGAGCAGGTGGGGAGGGTCTTCCAGCCGTTCTTGAGCGCCACGGTCACGTCGGGATCCGGCGGCGCGAAGTTCGGCGGGTCGCACTGGATGCCCCAGGGACCGCACGAGATCCCGAACCGCTGGTCGGGCTCGACGCTCTGCATCAGGTCGAGGCCGTAGCTCCTTGCATCCCTATCGAGGACCTTGGGCTCGCCGTAGGCGAAGGCCCTCATCAGCCTGACCTGGTCCGCCGCCGTGGTCTTCGTGTTGCCCCATCCGTAGTAGGTGGAGCTCTCGCAGCCCACCTTGGTGTCGTCCATCGGGATCAACGTGTTGAACCGCGTCAGCGCATCGCAGCCCCCGCCGAAGTGAAACAGCGAGGTGGCGGCGGCGTTGTCGCTGTTCTCGATCATCCTCTGCATGAGGTATCTGATCGAGTAAGGGATGCCGTCAGGTATGTCGAGGCGTTGCTTCTGGTAACGGCGAAGCCACCGGGCCAGGATGTCGACCTTCACGATGCTGGCGGTGTACTGGGTGTCGTCCCCGTTGGCAAGGCGATAGGTGCGGCCCGTCTTGGAGTTGAACAGTGCGACCTGCACGACGCCCTCGCGACGATCGAGGTACTTGCAGATTCCGCGAAGCGGCGACGGCGACGCGGCGCCGGTCCGGGAGCGGGAGACACTGCACGGGTCCTGAGCTCCCTTGCCCGGTCGCGCGGCACCAGCCTGCGCCGGCGCGACGAGCACGGTGACGGCCAAGATCGCGGCCAACAGGACGGGCAGGCGAGCAGCGCGGCGGCGGATCAGACGGTTGTGCATCGGCGGGCGACCTCCATGCCGGGTGACCGATAAAAACCGCCCACCGTTCGGTAACTGCGGGGAGCATACACCCCGGTCGGGTCAGTGACGACCGTCCCCGCCCCGCAGGAGATGGGACACGGTGACGACGTCGTAGTTGCGGTCGTGGAGGTCGTCCACCACGGCCGAGACCGAGCGGGCGGTCCCCCGGCGATCGCCGCCGCCGTCGTGCAGGAGGACGATCGCGCCGGCGTGAACGTTCGCGAGGACGCGATCGCGGATGTCGTCCGGGCTCTGGTCGGCCCAGTCGCTGGTGTCCACATCCCAGGCGACCGTGGTCATGCCGAGCTTGCGCACGTCGTGCAGCAGCGCGTCGCTCGTGTCACCGCTGGGCGGGCGGAAGAGGCATGGCGGCGAGCCCGTGACGTGTCGGATCATGCGGCTCGTCTGCCGGATGTCGTCGAATCCGGGCAGGGAGGTGTGCGACGTCGAGTGGTTGCCGAGCTCGTTGCCCTGGTGAACGGCCCGGCGGAGCACGCCCCTGTGTCCCGGGATCTGGCGGCCTACCAGGAAGAACGTGGCCTGAGCATGATGGCGCCGCAACGCGCGCAGGATGGTCGGTGTCTGGGCACTCGGGCCGTCGTCGAAGCTCAGGGCAACCTCGGCCCCCTTCGGCCTGCCGCCGGTCCAGACCCCTCGGCGCGGCTTCGGACAGGCGCGTGGCGTGGCCTCATGGGAGTCGGCAGCGCTCGCGCTCGGCGGGTGCGCGGGAGGAAGCTGCTGTTTCTTCGACCGGCCTCCCGAGACCGCAAACGTGAGCGCCCCCACGAAGATGAGAGTCGCGATCAGCCATCTCGCTCCGTGTCTCATCGAACTCGCCTCATTCGGTTCGGGAGTGATCCGATCCCCCCTGCTGGTTCACCGGACATCACCCGCGTGCTCGCCTTTCGATCCATGACCGACGATCTGACACCGTTCGCAGGGCGGCTGTCTTCGGATGTTAGCCAGAAAGGCGCACCGCGCCGAATGGGAGCGTTCAGGCGCCGGGCCCCCGCCCGCATGGAGCGTCGCCCGCGGGCGAACACCTCGCGGTCGCCGGGCCCTCCTACGAGACGCGGGTGCTCGAGGCGGGGGAGAGCCTCGAGCTGGCCGTCGGGCGGCCGGCAAACCGGTTATGTCAACTGGGGAACGCGCTCATCGCCCGCTGGCGCCTCGGCACGGGCCCCGCGCGGGGCAGCTACGGCACCGCGCCCTGGGGAATCCGACACCGACGGTCGCCGTAGTGAAACTGCACGTAGCGAACGGGACACGATCACCGCCCGAGCCCCATTTTCTTGTGGGCTCGCGCATCAACATGCAAATCACCCGGAAAGATGGGGCGCAATCCCGCAGCAACGGCCACGAGGGCCCTTCCGGCACGAGAAACGACATAAGGGGACATAAGCTCGATTATCGAGCAGTGCCCGCGGGCCGGGGCGCCGAGCCGCTGCCGGCTGGCGTTGCCCCCGCCACGGAGGCCGCCGGCGACCCTCGGAGCTTCAACGCTCAGGAGGCCGACGCGGCTACCACGCGTCAGGCGAGGAGCTTCGACTTGGCCCGCTCGAACTCGGCGTCGGAGATCGCGCCCTTGTCTTTCAGCTCGCTGAGCTTCGCCAGCTCGTCGACTGACGAGGCGCCACCCGCGGTCTCGCGGACATAGTCATCCATGTGCCTCCGCATCTCGGCCTGCTCCTTGACGGCACGCTCCCGCATGCCCTCGCCGCGGGAGATCAGGTAGATCAGCATCCCGAGGAAGGGCACGAAGAACAGCAGGATGATCCAGCCCGCCTTGCCCCACCCGGATAGCTGGTGATCGCGAAACAAATCGCCGATGATCGTGATCAGGATCCAGAAGTAGAGGACGAACAGGAAGATCTCGACAACGGTGAGTAGAGCCTGGCCGAACGTGAACTCCGCGAGTGGCATCTGGGCCTCCTTGCTGTGATCTTCACCTGCTCTGACGCGAGCATCTCACCCCGGGCGAACGGAGTCAAGATTGTGTGGAACCTGTCTAGTCCACCGTCAGGGATGCGCCTCAGCGCGAGCCCCGTCGAGCCGCCCCCTCAGGGGTCGTGCCTCGCTCGGAGCACCGACGATCCGCCCGCGCCGCCGTCTGTCGGCACGCCGTGGGACGACCACCGGGGTCAAGCCGTCCATAGCGTGTGATTAGGTCCAGCTCATGGACGGGTTCGGCCGATGATCCGCGGCCGCCTCCTGCGGCGCCGGGGGATCGAGGCCAGCGACGACGAGTACGTCGAGATCGATCCCGGGCAGCTCTCCGGCCTCTTCGCTGCCCCGCAGTGGCTTCGGGACCTGGGATTCACCTCCTGGCTGCTGGTCGGCGTCGTCCTCCTGCTGGTGGGGCTCATCTCGATCCTGTCGCTGATCCAGGTGATCGTCATCCCGGTGATCGTCGCCGGTGTGATTGCGGCGGTGACCGAGCCTCTGGTGTCCCGCCTCAACACCCAGCGGATCCCGCGAGCCGTTGGGGCGCTTCTCGTCCTGCTCGCGATCGTTGCGGCCGGCGCGCTTGCGACCTATCTGATCCTCGACGGGATCGGCAGTCAATCAGCCAGCATCAGCGGTCACCTGACCGCGGCCGCGGACAAGATCCAGGGCTGGCTCCAGGACCTGGGCATCAGCGATGGCGAGGCACATGGAGCGAACCACGACATCAGCTCGGGCGCAAGCGACAGCTTCCACGCCCTGATCAGCGGCGTCGTCGGCGGGATCCAGCAGCTCTCGTCGCTGGCCTTCTTCCTCGCGATGACCGTCCTCAGCCTCTTCTTCCTGCTCAAGGACGGTCCCACGATCCGCTCCTGGGGCGAACGCCATATGGGCGTTCCGACGGAGGTCGCGCACACGATCACGAGGCGGACGTCCCAGTCCCTGCGCGGTTACTTCCTCGGCGTCACGATCGTCGCGGCGTTCTCGGCGGTGCTGGTCGGAGGTGGCGCGCTGGCGCTCGGCGTGCCGCTGGCGGGGACGATCGCCGTGATCACCTTCGTCGGCGGTTATGTCCCCTACCTCGGGGCCTGGGGAGCCGGTGCCTTCTCGGTGCTGCTGGCCCTCGGCGGCGCCGGACCGGAGGCCGCGGGCGGGATGGTGGCGATTCAGATCCTCGCCAACGGACCCCTGCAGCAGATCGTGCAGCCGGTGGCCTACGGCGCAGCTCTGGGGCTGCATCCGCTCGCCGTCCTCGTGGTGACGATTGCCGGCGGTGCGCTGTTCGGCGCCGTCGGACTTATCCTCGCGGCGCCGATCACCTCCGCGATCGTGCGGATCTCCGCCGACCTGTCTCGGAGCCGGAGGGAAGACTCGGTCGCCACGGCAGCCTAAGTCGAACGCCGGCGCGGCGGCGCGACTCATGCGACGACCGTACGCCCACCTCGCGGCAATACCAAGCGTGGAAAGTCGACATCCGGGTCTTCTGCGGATAGGACCGTCGCGGACCATCTGGGAGATCGCCAGAGCCGAGCGCGCTCGACCTTCTCGACCGAAAGCTCGCGGACGGTTCGAGCAACAATTGAGGACTACCGCGAGCGCCGGGAGCTGCTCAAGCGCTCTTCGGGCGACGCCTGACTCTCCCCCTGCCCCAGGCACCTGCAGCACGAGATTCAGGTCTGGGGCCAAGGACAAGTGCGTACCGAGGAGCCGAAATCAGTCAACCGAGGAGATGAAGACGGCGACGCGGTGATGGTCCGTTGCAGGCAAGTTGGATCTGCCGGTCTGGACCAGGTCGGGCGCGACACCAAGCTCCTCCGTGGCCGCATCGCAGTCTCGGAGGTTCAACTCCTCGGTGCGGCGGCCCCGGGGCGCGACTACGTGGCAGCCCCCACGAGGTATCCCGCGCCGTAGGTAACGGCGGCTGCGCCGAAACCGATCAGGAGCTGGCGCAACGCTGAGCGCCACGGGTCGCGGCCTGTGAGCAGGGTGATCGCGGCGCCGATCCCGAAGAGCGCAAACCCACTAGCCGTGACACTCGCCACGACGGCGGTGCCACCACCGGTGACCGCGAACGGGACCACCGGCACGATCGCTCCCAGCGTGAACAATGCGAATGACGCGCTCGCTGCGACCCACGCCGAGCCGCCGAGCTCGTTGGGATCGAATCCGAGCTCCTCCCTCGCCATTGCCTCGAGCGCGGCATCGTCGCTGCTCATCACGCGAGCGGCTAGGCGATCAGCTTCGTCCTCCAGCAGTCCGCGGCGCCGGTAGAGCGAGGCCAGCTCGGCCTGTTCGTGCTGGGGATCGGTGGCGATCTCCTCGGCCTCGCGGTCCAGCTGCCGCTGGTGCAGCTCGCGGGAGCTCTGTACCGAGATCCACTCGCCCATCGCCATCGAGAAGGCCCCGGCGAGGAGCCCCGCCACGCCCGTGATCAGAACCGTGCGGCTATTCAGGCCCGCGCCGGCGACTCCCATGACGAGGCTGAGATTGGAGACGAGCCCGTCGTTGGCGCCCAGGACCGCCGCGCGCAACGCGTTTCCGCTGACGCCGCGCCGGCGCCCGAGCATCCTGGCGAGCACGCTTGCAGTGATGCGAGTGGTGGCAGCATCCACCGCAGCATCGAACACACGCGCGTGCTCCCGCTCGTCGGACACGATCGCGGTGCCATCGGCCTCGGGCTGATGCTGATAGGTCTCCTGCTCGGCCTTCTCCAGCGACGCCGCCGCCGGGAGCACGAGCCTGCTGCCGAATCGCGCTGCCAGCCATGCCAGGAGCCGGGCGCGCCGGCTCGGCCGGCGCGGCGGGTTTCGCGAATCGATGTCCGCGAGCTGGGCACGCCAGAATCGGGCGTGCCGCTGCTCGGCCTCGGCGAGACGGCCGAAGCTGCGAGCGAGCTCGGGATGCCGCTCGGCTTCGGCCATCGTCCTGTACACAGCTTCCCGGTCGAGCTCGGCCTGGATGTTCGCCCTGTATCGGCGAATACGTGCGGATTGGTCCGCTTGCGGTTCAGAAGTGGACGGTGCGCCGTGGCTTGCCATCGGCAGAGCTTTGCGCATCCTGCCGGAACCGAGCGTCACACGGTGCTCTGCGACAAGCTCGGCCCCCTTGAGGCATCGCTGGACGCTACTGAGGCGGCGCGATGACCGTGTCTGGCGCGAAGCGCGCAGAGCTGAAGGAGGTGATCCTGCATGCGGCGCCAGGCGCCGGCTTCATCAGCGCTCTCAGCGCAATGCTGCGCCGCAAGCTGCTGACCTGGCGGCGCGGTCCGCGCGAACGCCGACGCGGCGGCGCGCAGACTGCTGCGGCGGTGGTCCCGCCGCGCCCGACTCGAGCAGACCACGTCGTCGCTGGGTCAGAGGCTAGGCGACAAGCAAGCGGGTTAGACGACGTCGTCGTCGGCCCCGTCCTCGATGCTACTTAGATCGGACCGAACGCTTGGTGCCCGCACTACGTCATTTCAGTGATGTCGCGTGTGTCGTCTCAAAGTCGTTTCACCCTTCGCCACCGAAGCTGCCCGTGCGGCGTCGGTTGAGCTCACGCGACGACCGTACGCCGACCTCGCCGCAATTCCAAGCGTGGAAGGCCGACGGTCACAATCCGGGGTTCCTACGGATACCCGCCCCGGGTATGTGATCTAGGCTTCCCCTAGGCGTCCGGAAAGGAGCAGTGAGATGAACACGATCTGGGCCATGCAGATCCTCTTTGCCGACTGGGGCCACATGGACGGCGGCGCCTGGGTGCTGATGGGAATCGTCATGCTCCTCTTCTGGGGCCTGGTCATCTTCGGCCTCGTCTGGCTCGTGCGAACGTTGACCGACCATCGCGGACCATTTGGGCGATCGCCAGAGTCGAGCGCGCTCGACCTTCTCGACCGAAAGCTCGCGGACGGCTCGATCAGCATCGAGGACTACCGCGAGCGCCGGGAGCTGCTCAAGGGCCGTTCGGGCGACGGCTGACCCCCCCAATCCATGCCAGCGGGCTATGGTCGGGCCGCACGTGGCTGAGGAACTAGTCCAAACGTTTCTCTTCGCGGACCTCGCCGGGTTCACGGCTCTGACGGAGGCCCACGGCGACGAGGAGGCGGCGGACCTCGCGGCCGAGTTCTTTGCCTGCGTTCGCGAGCTTCTGCCGCAGCACGATGCCGAGGAGGTGAAGACGATCGGCGACGCGGTGATGGTCCGCTGCGGGCAGGCTGGATCCGCTGTCGAGCTGGGGCTTCGCATCGCCGAGGACGTGCGAAGGCACGAGCGCTTCCCGGTAGTGCGGATCGGCATGCACACCGGCCCGGCGACCGCAAGGGACGGCGACTGGTTCGGGGCGACCGTGAACGTCGCGGCCCGAGTCTCAGGCATTGCCGGCGGCGGCGAGGTCCTCGTGAGCGGCTCGACGCGGCAGGCAGCAGGCGAGCTCGAGCGGGTCGAGTTTCGTCGCCACGGCCTGCGCCGGCTCAAGAACGTCGGCGAGCCCGTCGACGTGTATCGCGCGGCTCGACTCGACGAGGAGGCAGACGGCCTGCCAATCGATCCGGTCTGCCGCATGTCGGTCGATCCCGGCCAATCGGTCGGGTCGTTGACATTCGGCGGCCGCAAGTACTTCTTCTGTTCGTTCGAGTGCAGCAGGGCGTTCAGCGAGAATCCGGAGAGGTACGTAACTCGCCGTCGCGGTCGTTTCTAAGCTGGAATGACGGGCCAAACAGCTCGGATTTGTCATGGGGCCGAGCCCAACCTCGCTTGAGCCATGGGGCCACGAATCGATCCCGACCAAGGATCGGGATCAGCACCGCGATCCCGCAGTAGGAGGCGACGGCGGTAACCGGCGCGATCTCAAAGAAAGGCGAAGAGGTCCGGGGGTGGAGCGTCTCCTTACGGAAGAACTTCGCGATGTCGAAGTACGGCTGAAGGACCGACGGGCCCTGACGCGACTGAAGCTGAGTCTCGAGCTTGGCGATCGCGCCGCTGATCAGCGGCGCGAACACGAGCATGCTCGCGACCTGAGAGACCTGGATCGTCCGGCGGCATCATCTGGCTGGGTGCGAACTCCTAGTTCGGCTTTACGTCGAGCTAGGAGCCATCAGCCCTCCGCGGGCGGTTTAGGCACTGAGCGCTGGTGCCACCGCGGAACTCCATCGCCGCGTCCAGTCCGGGACGGCGATCTTAGCCGAGAACTGAACCGCATCCGCGGGTCTGCGAGCGCGGTAAATCACCAGCGTCTCCCTTGGTAGTGTCAGCCGGGCCAGGTGAAGCCCTGGCGGAGCTGTCACCAAGCGCTCCGAACAGCCGCTTTGGCCAATGGCTTCTACCGACGCGCGAGCGTGGAAAGGAGCCGATAGGTGAACGCGAGGAGCGGTTCCAGCGCACCGGAGCGCGCTGAGGAGCGGATCGCGTCAATCGACGTCGCGAACTACGAGATCCTGGCCGCCATACGCGAGGACGGATGCTCGCTGTGCCGGGTCCAGGCGCTCGTCGAGCGCCGGCTGATCGAGAGCTTCCTGCGCGAGGGCCGCTACAGCCCGGCGGCGCGCGAGGAGTTCGTCGGTGCCGGTGGCTTTTGCCGCCGGCATGCCTGGCAGCTGCATCGGGCGGCGACGGAGGAGGCCACCGGCGCCGGGATCGCGGACATCTACGGACAGCTGCTCGAGCGCGACGTGCGTCGCTTCAACCAGATCGAGGATCAAATCCGGAGCAGGCGCGGTCGCCGGCGAGCCGTGCGTGAGCTCGGCCGACGCCTCGGCTGTCCGATCTGCTCGAGCCTCGCCGGCTCACGCGAGTCTCATGGCTATTTCCTGGCCCAGCTCCTCGCGGATGAACGCGCCCAGGAGACCTACGCGGCCGGCGACGGTCTATGCGGCACACACATTGAAGTCGCGATCCGCCAGGCGCTTCGAGTCGATGACGCGGGCGGTGTCGCCCGCCTCCTACTGGACGACGCGCAGAACCGGCTGCGCGAGCTCGGCTCGCTTCTTGGCGAGTACGACCGCAAGCGCGACTACCGGTTCGCACACGAGCGCCGCGACGAGGAGCAGCGATCGTGGACCGAGGTCATCCGTCGCTACGTGGGTGAGCGTGGGTCCAACGGGACAGCCACGGGGCCAGAACACCGCCCGGTGGGAGCCAGCCGCGACTGGGCCGGCTCAGCCGCCACGAAGGACGAGCCGCGGGTGCCTGATCGCGAGCAGCAATAGCCGCCAAACGCCCAGCTGGCGAACAAGCTCCAGCGTGTCGCTTGCGAGCTCCTTGTAGAGAGCGACCGACTGCCGCGCGCCCTCATGGCCTCGATATTCGAGCGCGTTGACGTGATCGACGAAGTCCGGGTGGTAGACGTCGGGGAGCGAGGCGAGATCCTTGGCCGAGCAGACTTCCCCGAGTGCCCGCTTGGCGGTCTCGGTTTGGGCAATGTCCGAGCCCGTTGTCTCAGGAGCGGACAACGGGACTGATCCCTGGTCAGCGGGCGCTGCCCGAGTCGAGCTTGCAGCCGGCGACGCTGACGCTGCAGCAGTCGCTCAGAGTGGCGATGAACGCGCGCTCGGAAGGAGTGGACTCGCGGTCGTCGGGAATCAGAAGGTAGATCGAGCGGTGCATCGGCTCCGTGCCCTCGATCCGGAAGCTCACCAGCTCACCTCGCTCGACCTCGTCCTCGACGACGAGCTTGCTGACGAAGCCAACTCCGAGTCCGACCTGTACCGAGCGCTTGATCGCCTCGTTTGAGTCGAGCTCCCAGCGATTGGTGGGCCTGTAGCCGGCCCTGGCCAGGTAGCGCTCGGCGACTGCCTGGGTGCTGGAGCCGGGCTCGCGAACCAGGAGCGTCCACCGCTCAAGCTCCCCAACCGAGGTCGCGCCGCGCCGCAGCTTGACTCGACCCGGGGCCGCGATCCCGACCAGCTCGTCGTCGAGGAACGGCTCCGCCCGAACACGGCGGGGAAGCTCGACCTCGCCGGCGATCCCGAGCGCGTACTCGCGCTTTCCCACCCTGTCGGCGACCCACGAGCTCGAGCCGATCGCGACGTCGACGTCGACGCCGGGATGGCGATCCGCGAAGCACTGGAGGATCGATGGCAGCACATAGGCGCCAGGCGTGGTCGAGGCGGCCAACGCCAGCGTCCCGGTCTCGGCGCCGCGGAGGGCCGCGAGCTCCTCCTCGAGACCGTGAAGTGTTTCGAGGACGCGGTTGGCGTGGCCGACGACGACCTCGCCGGCCTGCGTGAGCCGGCTGGCGCGGCCGTTTCGCTCGACGAGCTTCTCCCCGACCGCGGCCTCGAGCGTCTTCAGCTGCTTTGTGGCCGAGGGCTGGCTGACGTCGCACGCGTCGGCGGCGCCTGAGATCGACCCACGTCGCTGGACCTCCACGAGGAGGCGCAGCCGGGACGGATCGAGCGCGTCAACTATGCCAGTCGGGAAAGCCATGTATAGGACGGATCGCCTAGGAGAATAGCTCCGGCTCGCCTACCTTGCCGGCGACGGGTGGAGAACAAAAAGGAGGCGTCTCATGGCGAACCGAGTTGTCGTTGGCTGCACGCACGGCGACGAGGGCCCGGATCGGGTCCTCGTCTCGTACCTCACCGCCGTCGCTGCGCTCGACCAAGGCAAGGACGTGGTGATGTGGTTGACCGTGGAGGGTGTTCGGCTGGCGCTTCGGGGCTATGCAGACCGAATCCGCGCCGACATGGATCCGCCCGTCGAGCGAGTGCACGGGCAGTTCATTGAGAAGGGCGGCCGCTTCTACGTTTGCCCGATCTGTTTCAACGAGAGCGATCTCGACGCCGGCGAGCTCGTCGAGAACGCAGAGCTCCAGGGCGCTACGCCGCTGATGGAGTTCGCGGCGCAGGGGGCGACGACTTTCAGCTACTGACGAGCACCGCTGTTTGGCGATCGGATCACCTCGGCGGCAGCGGGCCCGACGGGTCGAGCGCCATCGCGGAGTCGCGGTAGAAGGTGAGTGAGAGCGCCCGGTCTCCCTCAACGCGCCACACCATCGCGGCCCGCCGGTCGAGCTCGAGGCCACTCCCCCGCCCCACGCCCTTGGAATGGATGAGCGCCACGGTCCCGTGCTCGAGCTCCTTGATCTCGAGCGGCTCCCAGCTGAAGCTCTTCCAGACGTCGCTGACCTCGTCGTAGAAGCGCCTGATTCCCTCGTGCCCCTCGTAGACCGCCGGGTTCAGGACGCGGTCGGACATGTCGAGCCGGAACCCGGGATCGCAGATCGAGGTCAGGGCGTCGATGTCGCCTCGGTTGAGAGCGTCGTGGGCCTGCCGCACGATCTCCGCGTCACTCACGATTCCCTCACCCCCGGAATCAACTATGCCGGTTGGGAAAGCCAGCTATAGGACAGTTCCACTAGAAGAATAGACCGAACCAGCCTAGATTCGGTCCCGGCTGAGTGACGAGAGGAGACGCAGTTTGGCCACTTGGTTTGCGACTTGGTCTCGGTCCTGTCTCACGATGCAGGGCTACGGAGCCGTATCTGACGCTGATCGTCGTCGCCTGTGGCTTGGGCTGCGCTTCGCTCCGGCGCTCTGCCTCGCCGGCATCGCCACCGGCACTGCTCTCCCCTCGCCCATCCTCCTCTTCGCGATCGCGGGCTCCGCTTTTCTCGGCGGCTTCGTCACGCCCAAGCATCCCTTCGACCATCTCTACGACCTGGCAGTCCGGCCATCTCTCGGCGGCCCCGGCATTCCGGATAGCCCTCCGCCCCGCCGCTTCGCCTGCCAGCTCGCGACACCCTGGATCCTCGCCATCGCCACTGCCTTTCTGGCCGGCGCCGACACCATCGCCTGGATCCTCGCCGTGCCGCTGCTGGTGGCTGGCGCGGTGGTGACGACGACGAACTGGTGTCTACCGTCATTCGTACACCGCCTGCTGTACCGTCGCGACGCGGGCGGCGCAACTGCATGACAACCCAGGAAAGGAGTCCCATGCCCACCACCGCGCAACCGAACCTCGACGAGCTCGAGACCAAGGTCAAGGACATGTACCGCCATGTCGCTGAGGAGCCTGGCGGCGCCTACCACTTCGAGCTCGGGCGACCGCTGGCCGAGCGGCTCGGCTATCCAGCGGACGTTCTCGATCGGATCCCCGACAGCGCAACCGAGTCCTTCGCGGGGGTCGGCTACTTCTTCGATCTCGCCGAGCTCAAAGTCGACGAAAGCGTCGTGGACCTCGGGAGCGGCTCGGGGATGGACGTCTTCTTCGCCGCCAACCGGGTCGGACCCGGCGGGCGCGTCGTCGGCGTCGACTTCACCGCCGAGCAGCTCGAGAAGGCCAGACGGCTGGCTCACGAGGCCGGCTTCGATCAGGTTGAGCTTCGCGAAGGACGCATCGAAGACGTGCCGGTCGAGACGGAGAGCTGTGACTGCGTGATCTCAAACGGGGTCGTCAACCTCGCGCCCGACAAGGCGCTGGTTTTCGCCGAGGCCGCGCGAGTTCTTCGGCCCGGCGGCCGGTTGGCGATCGCCGACATCGTCAGCGAGCGCCAGCTCAAGGAAGCGACCGTGTGCAACGCTGATCTGTGGGCCGCGTGCATCGGTGGAGCCGCTCAGCAGGATGGCTACCGGGATGCGATCGAGTCGGCGGGTCTCGTGATCCAGGACTGGCGCGACAACCCGTACGAGTTCATCTCCGATCAGGCTCTGAGCGCGAGCGCCAAGTACGGAGTGAGGAGCGTCTCGCTGCTGGCCGTCAAGCCGTGACCCCGCTCTCCAAGCGCATCGTCGTCTCCTGGATCGCACGGACGTGATCCGGGCGGCGCTCTTCAGCTAGGTCCAGGAGCGCGAAGACGCTCCATCTCGGAGCCGGTGAGCGAGTGCCTTCGCGGACCGGGCATATCGACCGCCACCCACAGCCCCGAGGCGGCAGTGAGGCCGGCAACGATGGCGATCGCCGCGCTGGCGTCGATGGCGTCGGCCAGCAGGCCAACCAGAAGCCCGCCGACCACATAGCCCATGTCCCGCCAAAAGCGATAGACGCCGACGCTGGGCGCTCGCGCGACCGGAGCCACGGCATCGGAGATGGCGGCGATCAGGGTGGGATAGACGAGCGCCGTCCCCGCCCCCATTCCCACCGCGGCGAGGGCCGCCAGGCCGACCGCCCCACCCGAGGCCGACAAGAGCGCGAGGGAGGCAGCCTGCACCAGCATCCCGGCGACGATCAACGGCTTTCGCCCGACCCTGTCCGACCAATGGCCGGTCCAGATCTGGCCCAGGCCCCAGATCCCCGGGTAAATGCCCGCCACCAGTCCGATCTGGCCCGCCCCGGCGCCGTTCGCCGCCAAGAAGAGCGGCACGAGGCCCCAGGCCAGGGCATCGTTGAGGTTGTTGACCAGCCCCGCCTGCGAGCAGGAGCGAAGAGCCGGCACCCGGTAGGTGGCGTCGCCGAGGACGTCCCGCATGTGCGGGGCCGGGTCCGTCTCGTCGTGATGGCGCGCCTGCTCGAGCGCGACGTAGTCGGCGGTATCGCGGACGAAGAACCAGGAGACGAGCAGTCCCGCGGCCGCCACCGCGGCTCCGCCGACGACGAGCACGTCCCTGGCCACGAGCTCGCTGGCGAGCCACCCACTGGCCGCCGCCGCGACCGCGACTCCGCCGTAGCCGGCGGCCTCGTTGAGGCCCAGAGCAAAACCACGGCGCCGTGGCCCGACGAGGTCGATCTTCATCACCACCGTCATGGACCAGGCAAGCCCCTGGTTGATGCCGAGGAAGACGTTGGCCGCCACCACCCAGCCCCAGTTCGGCGCTACCGCGATCATGAGCGGCACGGGCAGCACGACGAGCCAGCCGAGGATCAGGAGGCGACGCCGGCCGATGCGCTCGGCCAGCGCGCCGGCGCCGAGATTCGAGAATGCCTTGGCGAGGCCGAAGGCGACGATGAACGACAGAACGGCAATGCTCGAGCCGACGCCAAACGAGTCCTGACCGATGAGTGGAAGCGTCGATCGCTCGAGGCCGACCATCGCCCCGACCAGGGCATTGACCGCGACCAAGAGCGCGAACTGCGGCAGGTTCTCCCGCAGGCCGAGCTCGATCTTGCCGGTGCTCAAGCGACTGTGGCCAGCGGCCTGCCCGAGCGGTTGGCGGCGACGATTTCGGCCTGTCGCTCGGGCACAGGCGGAACGTCTTCGAGCAATGCCGCGATGAACGCCTGCTCCGAATCGAATGCGAGCGCGTTGTTGTGGCGGCGCTCAAAGCCGATCGTCGAGGCGGGGTTGCCCGACAATCCGCGGCCACATACCGAGCCCGCGTAGTGAGCCGGGTAGAGGAGCAAATGGTCGGGGAGCACAAGCAGCCTCTCGGTGAGCGACCGGTAAAGCGCTCGAGCCATCCCCTCGACCGGCTGATCCCCACCCGCGTGGAGGTCTGGCCGCCCGGCGTCTCCCACCAGCAAGGCGTCGCCGGTGAGAACCATCCAGGGCTCATCGCCACGGCGGTGATCGGTCACCAGGTAGGCGTGGTGGGCTGAAGCATGGCCTGGGGTCGCGATCGCCTGGATCACCGTGTTTCCGAGCTTCACCAGCTCGCCGTCGGCGAGGGCATGGTGGTCGAACTCCGCCCCGGATCCCTCCGGCATGTATGCGGTGGCGCCGGTTCTCGCGACCAGCTCCGGGAGCCCCGAGACGTGGTCTGCCTGTACGTGGGTCTCGATTACCGCCGCGATCCGCGCGCCATTCGCCTCGGCGGTGGCGATGTAGTCGTCGACGAGCTCGGCGTGTGCGTCGACGACGGCGAGCTCGCCCACCGTGCCGCAGCCGAATAGGTATGACGCGCAGGCACCCTCGTCGTTCAGGAATTGGCGGAAGATCATCACCGCAACCGTAGGGGCAAACTCGCCAGGCTCCAAGAGCCGTTCAGCAATACGACGATTGCCCAATGTGAATGGGAACCGACGCTCAGGTGGCCCGGGCCACACGTCGAGCCACTGTCACGGGGGTACCGTGGCGCGGCGAGAAGGTGATGTTGCGACGGGCGATCCGTTCCGGGCCGCGGCGCGCGAGCCGCAGCTCGCAGCGACTCACGACCTCGCGCACGACCACCCGCATCTCGAATTCGGCAAACGCCGCGCCGAGACACCGACGCACACCGCCTCCGAACGGAATCCATCCATACGTCGTCGGCGGGTTGTCGAGGAAGCGCTCCGGGCTGAATGTCAGAGGGTTCGGATAGAGATCGGGGCGAGTGTGGGTGAGCCAGATCGCGGGGGTCACGTCGGTGCCCGCCGGGAGGGTGTAGCCGTTCACGGGAAGCTCCGCGTGGACTCGGCGACCTGCGAGCGGAATCACGGGACGTAGGCGGAGTGACTCGGAGATCACCGCGCGCAGATACTCGTCGCTCCCGGAGCCAAGCTCGTCCCGAAGGCGGCCGAGCACGGCGAGGTTTCGGAGCAGCAGGTCGAAGGTCCAGGCAAGCGCGGTGGCCGTGGTCTCATGTCCGGCGAGAAGCAGGGTCATCAGCTGATCGCGGAGCTCGTCGTCGCCCATGGAGCTCCCGTCCTCGAACCGGCTGGCCATGAGCTGGGAGAGGATGTCGGTCCGGTCCTCGAGCCTCGGATCTACGCGCCGGTCGGCGATCTCGGCGGCGAGGATCTCGTCCACCTCATCGTTCGTGCGGCGGATCTCATCGAGTGGCCCGGAGCGCCCCAGGCGCCGGGCGATCAGCACGCGGAACTGAAGAGCCGGCGACGAGCTCTCTCGCAGTAGCCCGGAGAGCAGCGCTCGGAGTCTGCCCAGCCTGCCCTCATCACTCACGCCGAAGACCGCTCGCAGAATCACCTCGAGTGTCACCGCTTGCATTCGCGGATGGATCGCAAACTGCTCCTCGAGCGGCCAGGCATCGATCTCGCGCTCGACGATCTCCTCGACCAAGGGTCCAAACGCATGCATTCGCTCGCCATGGAACGCCGGGACCATCAGCCTCCGCCTCATCAGATGCTCACGCCCTTCGAGCAGGAGCACCGAACGCGGGCCCATCACCGGCCGCAGCGCCACGCTTCGCCCCGGCGGCAGTCCGCTCTCGCGGCTCTTGTAGAGGGCGGCGATCGCGTCCGGATCGGAGACCATGACCATCGGTGTCTGGAAGCCGACGAACTTGACGCTGAACGCGTCACCGTGACGCCGCCGGCAGCGGTCCATGAACTCGATCGGTCGAAACAGCCAAGTGACCGTCTGAACCGCCGGCGGCGCCCCGGGTCCCGGAGGCAGGCCGGCGGCCGTGTGGAGTGGTCCTGAGCCAGACGAGCTGGTGGCCGGTACCTGCGCCATGAGACCAGCCTAAGGGTCGGCGCACGGCGCAACCAGGCGCAGCCCGGCGAGATCCCCGATGTTCGACTACAGACGCCCGCGCATCTCGGTGATGCGCCCATGGTTCATGGGTTTCCAGGACAGAATCTCCGACGGGTGCACGAGGATCGCGCCCGAGTCCGCATCGAGATCGCGATCGGGGCTGAGCTCACCGGTGATCTCGACCAGGATCGAGCTCTCGAGCCCGGCCTCCTTCTCGACCAGGTAGCGGTACAGCCCGGCTTCGGTCGGGAAAACGCTCACCCCGGCCCTCTTGGTGCGGCTGATCTCACCGCTGCCCTCGCACGCAGGACAGACGTCTTCGTACTCCACCCGCCCGCGACATGCCGGACAAGACTCGATCGAACCGTTCTCGATGCACGAAAGGCAGCGGTAGCGGCAGCGACCGGAGGCCGAGCACTTGTCGCAGCGCCCGTGGTCCGCATCGCCCCAGGGCGTCGAGAACTGCTTGTCCGGGTCCAGGAGATCAGCCGGATCCAGATCCGCGTCGGCGTGGTGAAAAAATGTGGTCGCGCTCGCCATGACCCTCCGGTGAGCGATACCCCGTTGGGCCGGCTGTTCATCCTCGCCGTGGCCCGCGGACAGCAACGATTAGCCGGATTCTCCGCGGGTACCGGCGCCACACAAGCGGCAATCAATCGAGGAGGAGTTATGGAGGCGTCCGCACAGGAGTCGGGTCAGGTCACCGGCACGAAGGACAAGGACTACAACCTGATCTGGTTCGTCGAGCAGTGCCTGAGCAACGTGCTCCGGCTCGAGACCTACATCCAGGACGCTGAGCGGGACGGGGACTCCGAGCTCGCCGAGTTCTTCCGGCGTGCCCAGGCGGAGAGCCGCAAGGGCGCGGAGCAGGGCAAGGACAAGCTCGGCCAGCGTCTGTCCGCGTAACTCGAAAGGAGGATGCCATGGCCAAGGACCACGGTTCCGGCGTCAAGGACGACAAGCAGTACGAGGGCCTTCGCGAGAAGGGGATGAGCAAGCAGCGCGCCGCGTCGATCGCCAACTCGTCCAATGCCTCGAGCAAGGGCGGGGAGAAGAGCGGCAAGGGCAGCGGCGGCTCCAAGTCCCAGAAGCGAGCCGCGGGCCGGGAGGGCGGCAGGAAGTCGAGCTGACGCCTGGAGATCTCGGAGATCACGTGGTGGGCGCCATCCTCGAGGATGCGACGAGACGATCACCTCGCGAACCCACGGCCACTCGTCTCCCTCCCCGAGCTGCCTGGCTCGCGCGGGAGAGATCGAGCGCGCCGAGGCGCTCTTCGACCAGGTCACCGGCTACGTCAACGACGTCGGCCTGCTCGCCGAGGAGATCGACACTGCCACGGGCGAGCAACTCGGCAACTTCCCGCAGGCCTTCAGCCACGTCGGCTTGATCAACGCCGCGCACGCGATCGACAAGGCGAAGGGGATGATCGACTGAACGTCAGCAGCCGCGAGACGCGCTGACGAGTCTGCTCGAACCGAACCACCAGCGCCGACTCCGCTCCTAGATCAGGCCCATCTGCCGGATCTCCGTAGCGCGTCGGGTGACTTCGCGAGGTCGTCCAGACCCATCCGGCGCAGCACCTCCTTCGTCTTCAGAAATCGGATGTCGCCGTATTCGACGATCTGGACGCGGTTGCCCCACGGGTCGCGGAAGTCGAGGAACGGACCGGGCAGGACTTCGATTCCGTTCCGCTCGAGAGCGCGGTGGACTGCCTCCTTGTCGTCGACGACGAGGCCGAAGTGCCGATCGACGTCGGCCGGCTGCCTGCGGCCTTCGGAGAGCGCCAGGAACTGGTCGCCGATGTCGATGAACGCGAATCCGGGGAACCGGTCCTCGCGCTTGACCTCGAAGTCGAAGATCTGCCGGTAGAAGGCGATCGCCTCGTCGAGGTCCCCGACCTCGAGGGCGACATGGTTGATCCCGACGAGACGTGGCTTCGCCACGCCGCCACGATAGCGCCGGCTGTCGCCCAACCGGCGCGATCGTAGCCCGTGGCCGGTCACTCGTAGGGCGAACGGCGCTGCGAGTCAGTCGACCGAACGGATGGCGAGCGTCCGGCCCGTGCGCGCGACCTCGAGTCGGCTCCTCTGACCGGCTCCGTCGACCAAGCCAACGAGCGTGCGCTCTTTGGAGACGTGGACGCTGCTCGCGTGCAGCGCCGCGTCATCGAGCGTCAAGCTGAGCGCGTCGGTCTGCATCCCCCCCTGATCCGAGTAGGCGATCGTCCACCGAGGCCGGAACACACGGAAGTCCGGTGACGTCCACCCTTGCATGGGCTCCTTCTGGCCTCTCGCCATCGACCGCGTGATCGTGCTTGTCGAAGCCAGGTCATAGACGCCACCGCGCAGCGACCGACCGCGGAGCTCCAACGATCCGTGCGGCCCGCCGGCGCGAACCTCGATGCCGGGGCCAAGCTGGAGGTAGCGGGTGTACGTGTGGGTCGCGGCTGACTGAATCTCATCGATGATGATGAGAGCTGTTCCCGGCTTGTAGAGAAACAGGCGCCGATGATCGACCCCCTGGGACCTGAGCAGCGCGTTCCGTCCCTCGATCGCGTACCAACCCTCGCCGGCGCCGACCGCGATCAGCCCGGAGCCATAGGTGGCGCCCGAGTCGACGATCGGGAACTCCTGGCCGTCCACAGTGAGCCCGCTGTGCGCCCGGGCGGAGGTCACGAAATCGCGGATCGGCCCGGGATCCTTGTCGTAGAGGCCGGTGTCCTCCACCACCGTCGTGCCGTGATCGAACAACTCGAAGCTGAGCTCATCGGCGTGCTTGTGGGTGAGGTTGTGAAACCCGTCGGTGACCGCCAGGTAGCCGGTGTCGCCGGAATCCCCCGGCGCACGCACGAACGAGAACCCCGCGCCGAAGAATGCCTTCAGGCCAATCAGCTGGTCCGCCTCGGCCACCGCCCAGTCGGGAGCCGAATCGAGATTCGAGTCCCCGAATTGCGTGATCCTCCCTTTCGGCTTCACGAACCAGGCCGCGGCGCTCCGCATCTCCGCGAGCAGGTCGGTGAGCTCAGGATCGGCCCCGTAGGCGGTTAGGAAGCGCTCGACCGCACCGATCACCAGGAACTGGTACGCCGAGGAGTGCTCGAGCCAGACTCCTTCCGACAGGCGGCCCCGCAGCGTCTTCTCGAAGCGATCTCGCGCGGTGTCCCTCCATCCGTCTGCCTGGTCGAGAAACGGGAAATAGCCCGCGAGCCGGAGCAGGCCGAGATCGACGAAGAGTCCATGGTTGTCGGGAACGAAGTCCCGCTTCGACGCGAGCACGCGACCGTGCTCGCGGATCGAGCCCAGCATCAGCCGGCGCTCGCCGCCGGAGAGCAGGTCCTCGCACGCAGAGGCGCGCAGAACGTATGCAACGTAGGGAACGCGGTCGCCGACCACCTTGTCCGACCAGGCCTCGGGCGGAGTCGAAGGCTTGTCGCGCGGGTTGCGGCGGATCCAGTCGAGCGTGATCGCGAGCGCCTCATGCAGGTCCTCACGGTCGCCGGTGGCCGCGTAGCTCGACAGCAGGGGCGCGAGGAATCGCAGCTTCTGGAGGTTCTGCCGGTACCGGTGGGCGCCGAGCGGATCGGTGCTCCAGTCGATCGGCACCCGCAGACGGGTCGGTCGCGAGCCGAAGACGTGAAAGCTCCCCTGGCGCGCGGCCCGAAGACGGCGCGCGCGGACCGGGGGCACGTCGAAATCGGCGGCGTCTGGGCAGGGGGCGGCGTCGAGCGCGCGGTCGGGCGGCAGCGACGGCCACTGATCGGCATCCGAGCCGCTGCCGGTCGCCAGGCTCGCCGCCCCGAGGATGAGAAGAGCCGTGGCCGTGGCGACGACCGCCTGCACCACGCGGCGACCTCGGCGTGTAAGCACGGGCGTCGCCGGTCGCGGTGGTGCGGTCACTGCGCGTCTACCGCAGCGCGGCTGCGGGCTGCGTTTCACTCCGCTTCGGCATCGCTCTCGGGCTCGATCGCATGGGCGAGCAACGTGTCGATCTCGATCAGCTCGAGGGTGCGCTCATGCGTCGCCGCGAGCAGCACCGGCGGGGCGCAGCCGGCCTCGTGCGCTTCAAGCCAGCGTGCCGCGCATACGCACCAGCGATCGCCCGGGCGCAGCCCGGGAAAGCCGAGTCGCGGCGTGGAGAGGTCGTTGCCGACCTGGCGGCTGAAGCCGAGGAATCGCTCGGTGACGACCGTGCAGACCGTGTGGCTGCCCACGTCCTCGGGTGCCGTCGCGCAGCAGCCGTCGCGGAAGAAGCCGGTGAGGGGCTCGGCGGAGCACTCCAGGAGCGCTCCGCCAACCACGTTCCTGTCGGGCGCTCTTGCCACGGAGTGCATTTTGCTCGACGGGCGGGCTCGCTGTGGATCCTCGCGCAAACCGAAGGCGGGCCACTTCATCGCCCGCTCCGGTACGCCTCCTCCGACCCCCGGTCAGTCGCCCGTGCTGGCCTGCGGGGAACCCCCGATCAGGGATCGCCTCGGCGGTTGCGGATCGCCCGCACCACCCGCAGCGGGAACAGCCCCACGATTGGTGCGCGGCGCCCGATGTCGTCCCTGTCGGAGCGATTGAAGGCGGCGGCATAGCGGCCTGCCTGCTCCGCGCTCGAGTACCCCTTCACGCCTCCCGCCCCGCAGCCGCGCTCACAGGTCCACGCCAGCTCGGAGCCTTCGCTCGAGAACCGAAAGCGGTGACCAAGAAGGCGGCAACGCAGCACCGTGCCTCAGGGTATCCCGCTGGCGCCCGCATGACCGCGGCCACTGCACCATTCACCCAGAGGAATCGGCGTGCGAGGGGCTTCGAGAATGCGGCTGCACCTCGAGGCCCGTCTCGATCAGCCAGCCCCTGATCGTCTCGTGCATGGCCCGCGCTCCGACGATCGGCTCCGAGGGCTCGCTCCACGCGGAGGGGACCAGCGCGAAGGGCAGGCTCTGCCAGCCGCCGAGACCGCCGTGAGAGCCCATGAAGTCCTCGAACGGGGCCACCTCGTTGACGTCGGGGTCGTAGACGCAGTTGACGAGGATGTCGGGACAGTGGGGAAAGCCGTCCGTACGGCGCAGGTGGTCGGCGGCGTTGGGGCCGAAATCGCGCAGCGGGTCCTCGCCCGTCACCCGGTCGTCGCGCAGGCGCCGACGTCCTTTCGCGCCCATGACCACCGCGCCGTCCTCGTCTCCGCGGACCATCACGAAGCCAATCCCCGGGTGGCTCACCAGGGCACCGATGAGGCGGGGGTGGCGCGATTCGATCTCGCCGAGCGACAGCCGGTGTCTGCTCTCCGGCAGCGAGATCAACCCGAGGCCGCCCGAGGCGAGGACGATCGCCGCGTGCCCCGAGGCATCCGCGCCTGATTCCTCCCGCGCGTGGCGGTTCGGCCCGAGCACGACGTCACCGTCCACGACGCGATCGCGGGTGACGCGGGCGAGCATCCGCCCGCCGGCGCCCGGCTCGTCGCGCGCATCCGTGAGCGCTCCTCCGAGTGAGGCCAGGCCCTCGTCGGCGGCCGGCGGTGCGTACACCGCTCCCCCCGCCAGCGCGCCGCGCACCAGATCCCCGAGCTCCGTGCCATACCGCTGCCGGAACGGGCGGCCCTGGCTCTGCCCGTGGTCGGAGAGCACGACGACGTGATACGGGCGGGGCGCCTGCTCGATTGCGTTCTCGAGGCGGGCGAGCTGGGCATCGTGCTGCTTGAGCACCGCGAACGCGTCGGGCGCCTCGACGCCGGAATGGTGCGCGACCTCGTCGTAGCCAACGAAGGTGGAATAGACCACGGGAAGGCCCTCGACGATGTCGCCCATCAGAGTGGCGACGTTCAGGTCCCTCATGACCACGGTGATCGAGCCGCGCAGCAACGGATAGATGCCACCGCGCTGAACGTGCTCCGCCCCGCTTCTGCGCTGGCGGCGGGCGGCGCGCAGCTCGAGCAGAACGTCCCACAGATAGAGCGCGATCGTGCGGGCGAAGCCGTAGGGATCCGCGAAGTAGGCGAAGTACTCCCTCGTGCTCGAGCGCTCGCGGTCGCGCAGCGCGCTCATCGTCGCCGAGCAATGGGGTGCGTCACCCGAGAACAGGTTCCCCCGGCTGGCGCCCCCCGCCGCCAGCAAACCGCCACCGTCCGAGTGACGCCGCTCGAGCTCGACGGCATCCTTGCCGTGGTTGGAGACCATCGTTCGACCGGTCTCCTTCTCGTACCAGCGAAAGGCGGGCATGTCCTCGTTGCTGCCCAGGAGGAGTCCCGCCTGACTGGCCCCGGTCTGCGAGGAGAGGTCGCATTCCCACGGGACGACCCGGTGCGTCCCCCGATCCATCCAGCGGGCCATGTTCGGGACGTGTCCCTCCTCGAGCGCGCGCCGGAGCACGGGCTCGGCGAGCCCGTCGATCTCGAACAGGATCACGCCCGGCACGTCCGTGCGGTTGGCCTCGTCGACCCGGCGCGCGCGACGGCGGACCACGCGGAGCTGGCGGGCGTCGTCGTCGATGCGCAAGACCGGCGTCAGCAGCATCAGGCTGAGCGAAAGCAGGAAGGCCACCGCGACCGCGCTGAGGAAACCGGGGGCGGAGCCGTCGACGACCCTGATCGCAAGGGAGACGATCGCCGCGTTCAGTACCAGCGAGCCGAGGCCGAAGGTCAACACGGTGAGCGGTAGCAGCACGCGGATGAGAAGCGGCCAGAGCAGCACGTTGAGGACGGCGATCAGCGCGGTCGTCAAAAGGACCGCGCGGAAGCTCGGGACGTCGATCCCGGGCAGCACCCCGGCCAGGCCCCAGAAGAGGAGGGCGATCAGCAGCCAGAGGACGAGTCCCCGGAGCACGTTGCCCACTTGGCGTGCGCCGCTCATCCCGCCTCCAACGAGGTCTCCGAGCCGGGCTCGAGCACCCGCACCTCGACGTCCGGCGCCAGCTCGCGCACCAGCCGCGCGAACTCGCGCGGGGGACGCACCAGGGGCTCCGGCCGCAGGCGCCGCAGGCCGAGCGGGTAGAACGTGCCCCAGTGAATCGGCACCGCGATCCGGGGTCGAATCAGCTCCACGCCACGGGCGGCGCTGCGGGGATCGAGGTGCCCGGACCCAACGGACGCCCCCCAGCCCCAGACCGGCAGCAGCGCCAGGTCCACCGCCCCGAGCTCCGACATCTCTTCGAACAGGTCCGTATCGCCGGCGAAGTAGACGCTGCGGCCCCCACCCCGGATCACGTACCCGAGCGGCTCGATCTCCCTCCCCCACCGGCCCCGGCGCCCGCCGTGCTGGGCCGGCGCCCCGGTGATCTCGATCTCGCCCACCGAGATCGTCTCCCCCCTGCCGATCTCCCGGATCCGCTCGGCGCCCGCCTTATGAGCCCATCGAGCCGCTCCCCGCGGGACCACGAGCGGCGTTCCCGACGGAACCCTGCGGAGCGAGCGAAGGTCGAGATGGTCACGATGCAGGTGGGAGATCACCACGACGTCCGGGACCTTCGGCAGCTCGGGCGACGGCGGCGGGCCGTACCGTCGCAACGGCCCCAACGACGACCTGAGCATGGGATCGGTGAGGATCGAGCCGCCCTCGAGCCGCAACAGCGTGGTCGCGTGGCCGATGTAGGTCAGGTGATCCATGGGCTCGGCGTCTCGCGAAACGGCGGCAGCAGCGGGGTGCGGTCCGACACCGCGGGCAGGTGGAGCTCGCCTCGAGCATCAGGGCTTCGGCGTTCCCGTAGCCGGCCAACCGCTCGTCGCCGTGCCAGTTTCCTGCTGATCACCATTGGACGCCGGGTCTCGCCGGTCACGCGATGCGAGCCTAGCTGCCCGTGCCCCGGACGATCGCGTCGCCCACCGGCAATACGATCGGCGCGCGACCGGCGAGGCATGGTCCGACTGGCAGGGCTGGGTCGAGGGAGGGCTGCGCTCCTCCGAGCGCCTGCTCCAGGGCGAGCTCGGCATCGGACCACCGGACTGGCTGGCGCCGGGCGCCTACCTCGGCCCTGAGCGGGCCGGGATCGCGCTAGCTTTTGCGACGATGCCCGGCAAGCTCTCCGATCTGATGTGGGGCCCGCTGTTCGCCCGCGCGTACGACTACACCCTCAAGGGATCCGAGGATGCCGGGCTGCGGGAGAAGCGGCGCGATCTCCTGGCACGCGCCAAGGGCCGGACGCTGGAGATCGGTGCCGGAACCGGCGGCAACCTGGAGCTCTACCCGGACTCGGTCACGGAGCTCGTCCTGATCGAGCCGGATCGCCACATGCGAGCGCAGCTCGAGCGCAGGGTCGCCGGCGCAAGTCGTCGGCCGGAGATCGTGGACGCGGGCGGCGAGCGGCTCCCGTTCGATGATGCGAGCTTCGACACGGCGATCACCACCCTCGTGCTCTGCACGATCCCCGATCCTCGGACGGCCCTCGCCGAGGTCGCCCGGGTGCTCAAGCCGGAAGGACGCTTTCTGTTCATTGAGCACGTGCGGGCCGAAGACCCGGGCGCGGCACGATGGCAGGATCGCCTGGAGCGGCCCTGGGGATGGTTCGGCCGTGGCTGCCACCCGAACCGCGACACCGTGGCCACGATCGACGCGTCGCCCCTCGAGCTCGTGGAGGTCGAGCGCGACCGGATGCCGAAGGCTCCACCGATCGTGAGGCCGATGGCCGTGGGCGAGGCCAGGCCATCGACCTCGTCCTGAGGCCGACCGCGTCGTCACCGGGCGCCGGCGGCTCAGTTCTGCGACGGGTCCTCCGGCATGCGGGCGATCAGCGTGTATTGGCCGCCCTTACGCGCGAGGACGTCGCTCCACAGCGTCGCCGGGTCGTCTGGAAAGAGCTCCTTGGGCAGCGGCGGCTCCACGATCCACGAGTCGACCTCCATCTCGGCCTCGAGCTGGCCGGGCCCCCAGCCGGAGTAGCCGGCGTACACCCGCCCGCGCCGCACGGCGGCGGCGAGCTCGTCCAGGTCGACGTCGGCCGATGCCAAGCCGACGTCGGCGACAATGATCCAGGCGGCCGCCTCGGGGTCCGAGAACTCGGCCAGGAGCACGATCGCCTCGGGCTGCACCGGTCCGCCGATGTAGACCGGCTCGCCGCCGGCGATCTCGGCCAGGGGCGGCACGACGGCCTCGACGGCGGTCTCGGAGGGCCGGTCGAGCACGATCCCCATCGCCCCCTCCTCGTTGTGCTCGGTGATGAAGACGACCGAGCGCGCGAAGTTCGGGTCAACCAGGGCCGGCGAGGCGACGAGCAGCTTGCCGCGGAAGGAGTCCTCCATTCGCCGCATTCTGCCGCAGGCGCCCAGCTAAGCTCAAAAAGATGGCCTACGACGTAACCGAGCAGGACTTCATGGAGCGCGTCGTCGAGCGCTCGCGCGAGGTGCCGGTGGTCGTCGACTTCTGGGCCGAGTGGTGCGGTCCATGCCGCACCCTGGGCCCGGCGATCGAGGCGGCCGTCGCCAAGCGGAAGGGCGAGGTCGAGCTCGCGAAGGTGGACACCGACGCGAACCCCTCGCTCGCGGCGAGCTTCCAGATCCAGGGGATCCCGGCCGTCAAGGCGTTCAAGGACGGCAATGTGGCCGCCGAGTTCACCGGGGCCATCCCCCCGCCGCAGATCGAGAAGTTCCTGGATCAGCTCGTCCCCTCCCCCGCCGACAAGCTCGCGGCGTCCGACGACGAGGAGTCGCTTCGCAAGGCGCTGGAGCTCGATGCGCGCAACGCGGCCGCGGCCCGCAAGCTCGGGCGCCTGCTGCTGGAGCGCGGGGACGCGGACGAGGGGCTCGAGCTCCTCGACCGGTTTCCCGGCGACTTCGAGGCCGAGGGCCTGGCCGCGAGGGCACGCCTGCTCGTCGGGCTGGGAGACGACCGAAGCGACGGCGCCGGGACGCTCAGCCGGGCGCTCGTCAAGTGGGACGAGGGCGACCTCGAGGCGGCGCTGGAAGGCCTGCAGGCCGTCGTCGCCGAGACCGAGGACCTCGAGCAGCGGGACCAGCTCCGCCGGGTCATGGTCGCGATCTTCACCGAGCTGGGTGCGGACCATCCGCTGGCGCGGGAGCACCGCCGCCGCCTGGCCGCGGCGCTGACTTAGCTTCCTTTAAGGAATCGTTGGCCGCGCGGCGTAGCGTTTAGGGCGATGCAGGGCGATCCCGTCGCCATACCGGGGCTCTTCGCCGCGCTCGGCGCCGGGGTCGTGTCCTTCCTTTCGCCGTGCGTCTTGCCCCTCGTGCCGGGGTACCTCTCGGCGGTGAGCGGGGTATCGGTGGCCGAGCTCGACCGCGTCGGCTGGCGCCACGTCCTCGTCCCCAGCCTGGTCTTCGTGGGCAGCTTCTCGGCGATCTTCATCCTGCTGGGGCTCACGGCCACGGGCCTCGGCCAGACGCTCAACCAGCACCGGGACACGCTGGAGACCATCGCGGGGATTCTCATCATCGCCCTGGGCATCTACTTCGTCGCCAGCCTCTTCGTCGTCAGGCTCAACCGCGAGTGGCACGTCGAGGCGCTCATGGCCCGCGCCGGCAGGGGCGGCCCGATCGTCGCGGGCGCGGCGTTCGCGATCGCCTGGACGCCCTGCATCGGCCCGACGCTCGGCGCCATCCTGACTGCGGCGTCCCTATCGGGCTCGGCCGCCCATGGAGCGCTCCTGCTGGCCGTGTACTCGGCGGGCCTCGCGATCCCCTTCCTCGTCACCGCGCTGGCCTTCTCGCGCATGACCACCGCATTCGCGGTGATCAAGCGCCACTACTCGGTGATCATGGCCGCCGGCGGCGCGATCCTCATCGCGATGGGCGTGCTGATCCTCACCGGCGGCTTCACGGACCTCAACATCCAGGCGCAGAAGTGGACCAGCGACCTGGGCATCAACCCGTAGAGCGCCACCGCCGCCCTCCCAGCGTCGAAGGGCCCTCGGCCGCCGCGCTTAGTTGACGCTCGGGTCGGGCGCGCCGATCTCGACCGGCGTCCCGACGGCCTCGACCTCCTCGAGCTCCCCGCCCTCTGAGTCGCGCGAGCACACGATGCGGAACCGGCCCGTGCCCAGCTCGGGATCGCCCACGATCGGCAGGCCGCGGATCTCGTCCCATCCCAGCCGCTCGATCTCGAACGGGTTCATCCGCACCTCGGACGCAGGAAAGGGGCAGTTGGCGTTGTGCTGGTCGATCGCCCGCGAGATCGCCTCGAGGTTCCTGGGCCCGGCGCCGCTCACCGCCTCAATGTAGCGCGCCGGACCAGCCGCTGAGGATCTCATCCGCGGCGCGCTCGCCGGACATGATTGCCCCGTCCATGTCGCCCCACGACTTCATCGCGGTCTCGGTGCTCGCCCAGCGGATCCGGCGCACCCGCCTTCGGATCACCCCGGGAAACCCGGTCAGTGTGCTCCAGCGACCGCCTGATCGGAACAGTGCTGAAAGTGCTCCCGGGCATGAAGACCGAGCGCGCGCGGTCGCTCCCGTGTTGGGGCGCTTGAGACTCGTCCATTTAAGGAGCCGTATCGGAACATGCGATCGCGCGTTGACTATTGTTTGCCAGTGCTGCCGTATCGGCTGCTGTATCGCCTCGGCTTCACTCCGTGGGACCAGACGCCCGGGCCTCAGATTCTCGATCGGGTGCTCGACAGCGGCGCTACGGGGGGCGGCCGCCGCGCCCTCGATGTCGGCTGTGGGAACGGACGCGATGCTCTCTACCTCGCCGCGAAGGGCTGGGAGGTCACTGCGATGGATCGTCAACAGCGAGCCATTCAGAAGGCCCGCGAGCGTGGTGCCGAAGCGGGTGCGGACGTGCGGTGGATCGTGGGCGACGTCACGGAGCTCGGAAGGCTCGCTGCGCCGCCCGGCTACTCGCTGATCTACGATCTGGGCTGCATCCACGGACTCCCGGACGACGCGTTAACGCGTGCAGCCGAAGGGATTAGCGCCCTCGCCGGCGCCGACGCCACGCTCCTTGTCGTCGCCGCGATCCGCAGCCGGCGGTTGATCGGGCCGCGCGGCATGGACCCCGAGCACGTCGAGGCCCTCTTCGCGCCCGCGTGGCGGCTCGTGGGCACCCACGACATGCTGCCGCTGGCGACGCAGAAGGTGCCAGCCCCGGTCCGCAAGGGGAAGCCGACGGCCTATCACCTGGTCAGGGCGTAAGAAGTCGTTATCAGAATGACGGTTTGTCGACCCATGCGTCGGCGGCACGATGAGAGTGCGGCATGGCGCGAAACGCGGGGCCCCCGCACTGATGCCACAGCGCGAACCCGAGCGACCATTCGGGCGTCTTCAGCGACTCGGCCGACGGTTTTGCCTGGAGCCGGATCGACGCCGCGGTGGCGGCGATCCCGGCGGGCCGCTGGACTACCTGCGAAGGCTTGGCTGAGCTCGGCGGTACTGGGCCAGGCTGGGCAGCCTCTCTCGAGACCGGCCTCATGAAGTTCGCATAGCCGGTGACGAGCTTCTTCGCCTCGTCGTTCTTGCCGGCCTTAAGGAGGTGGGCGTCGGGCGGACCTTGACCCCGTGCTGAGCGCCAACAGGAACAACGGCGCTCAGGGCGTCGCAAAGGCCGCCGACAACGGCAACCCCAGCCTCCAGCAGGTCCGGCGCCGGAGACTGGTCGGTGATCGGACCCAACGTCGGCAACGGCGGGGTTCCCGACCAGGCGACGAATACGCTGCCGGACGGGGCCCCGGGGACGCCGGGCGGAGCCCACGCCCGGCCGGGTGACCATGGCTACACCGCGATCTGGAACACCGACTGACGCCGATTCGGTAGCACGAAGCGCTCTCGGGCCGGGAGAAACTTGGGGTAGTCGGCCGGCCTGCCGTTGCATTGTGTGTTTGACGCGATTCCGGCACGCGTCAACTGATGACTCAGCCCGCTTCCCTTTTCACCACGGGAGGAGGCGCTCAGCACGCCGTGTCCCTGTTGTTCCTCGTCCGTTTGGGGCGTCTCTGGGTGTGGCCTCGAGGGCTGTTCCCGAGGTCAAAGCGGAAGCCGGTCAGCCGGTGGTCGAGACGTCCCGCGTCGCGTCGAGCCGATAGGCGGCCACGGGCTCCGTCCTTCCGGCAAGCGCCAGCTGAGACGGCTCTCCGAGCGGGCGGTTTATTCCGCTGGCGAGGCGATCCGAGATCAGGATCTCACCGCCTCGCGCCTCACCCTGTAGCCGCGAGGCGGTGTTGACGACATCACCGACTGCCGTGAAGTCGTGCACCGCACGCTCGCCGATGTTTCCCACAAACGCCTTGCCGAAGTCGAGGCCGATGCCCACCTCGACGAACGGTCCATCGGGCCTGCCATAGCCGACCTTCCCCAGCAGCTTGCGCGCGTGGTCGAGCATCACCGGGGCGATTACGTCGCACGCACCTTCGTCCAGTTCCAAATCCGGCCTCTCCGGCCGCACGTAAGCCGGGAGGTATAGCGCCATGACCTCGTCGCCGATGAGCTTGTCGATCAGCGCCTCGGGGAAGAGCACGTCCTCAGCGCAGGCATAGAAACGGCGCAGCAGAGCGCTTACCTGTTCGGGTGTGGACCCCTCCGACAGCGCCGTGAACCCACGCAGGTCGGCGAACAACACCCCCGCCTTCATCGTCGTGCCGCCGGGCGGTGCGAGCTCGACGCAGGTGGCGCAGAGGTTCGGATTCTTCCGTGAGGGCCGATAGCCCAAGGGCCCTACGAGGTGCCTCCCGATGCCCGCGAACGGGGCGCCACAGTAGCCGCACCGCGGGCTGCTGGGCAGTGAGCGCAGCGCCCGTTTGCCGATCCGACTCTGCGGCTGAGCGCCGAAAAGGAAATACGTCTCCCAGTCTCGCGGTGAGAGCGGCTCTCCCGGTCGCTTGCGGGCCGCCTTGACGAGCCGGCGCAGGAGCAGCCGCTGCCAGAGGGTCAGTCGCGCCTCTCGCTCCGGCTCACCCCGAACCATCGGCGCATCGTACGCGGCTCGAGAGGTCGGACGGCTTCGCGCAGAGCGAGCGCCTCGCCCGATGTGCGCTTGTGGACGGGGGCCGCCAGCCGTCGCGGCGGCATCGGATGCTCGACGAGCGAGAGGCCTCCGCCCGTCTCCTCAGCCCCAGGCCATGATCCTGGCCGCCATCGAAATTTTCAGCGGCGCTGCTTGCCCCGCTGCGTAACCAGGCTGTCACCGTGCTGACTCGATGCTTCGAGACGAGTGGACAGGAGTCGACCGTTCCTCTACGGTCCGAGCGTCCACGTCAGCATCGGACGAGGTCAGGGGCTTCGTCATGTTTCTGCACGCGCGGAAATCCGCGGGGCTCGAAGCAGCCACGTTAGGAGGTCACGATGACCGGCACGGCATTGGACGAGAGCGTCACGCAGGCCCTGCGCGAGGATTTCCACGGCGAGGTGGTCCTCCCCGCCGAGCCGGGGTATGACGAAGCGCGCAAGGTCTTCAACGGCATGATCGACAAGCGGCCGGCGGTGATCGCACGCTGCGCGGACACCGAGGACGTGGTCGCCGCGGTCGACTTTGCGCGTGAGAACCACCTCGTTGTCGCGGTGCGCTCCGGCGGGCACAGCGTCGCGGGGATGAGCATCTGCGACGACGGCATCCTGATCGACCTGTCACCGATGAAGGAGATCGAGGTCGACCCGGAGGCGAAGACCGCCCGCGTCGGGGGCGGTGTGCTGTCGGGCGAGCTCGACGCCGCGACGCAGGAGCACGGCCTTCACACTCCGAGCGGACGGGTGACGACGACGGGCATCGGCGGCTTCACCACCGGCGGTGGCTACGGCTGGACCTCGTCCAAGTACGGGCTCACCTGCGACAACCTGATCTCGGCCGAGGTCGTGACCGCCGACGGCAGCGTCGTCATCGCGAGCGAGGCCGAGAACTCCGATCTCTTTTGGGGCATCAAGGGAGGAGGCTGCAACTTCGGCGTCGTCACCAGCTTCGAGTTCCGGCTCTATGAGCTCGGGCCGATGGTGCTCGCCGGACTGGCGCTGTGGCCGATCGATCGCGCGCCGGAGGTGCTCAGAGCGTGGCGGGACTACGTGGCCGACGTGCCCGACGAGCTCTCGACCGGCTGCGTCATCCTCACTGCGCCGCCGGAGGAGTTCATCCCGCCCGATCTGCAGGGAAAGCCCGTGCTCGGGGTGGCCGGGATGTACGTCGGCGACCCGGAGGAGGGCGCGAGGGTGATGCAGCCGCTCAAGGACCTGGGGCCGGCGGTCGACCTGATCCAGCCGATGCCCTATACGGACTTCCAGGCGATCCTCGATCCTGGAAACCAGCCGGGATTTCGCAACTACTGGCGCGGCGAGTACCTGACCGGTCTCAGCGATGAGGCGATCGACGTCTTCGTCGAGCGCGCGCGTGAGCCGCTCTCGCCCTTCAACCAGATCATTTTCTTCCGGCTCGGGCAGGGCGTGAACCGGGTTCCGGACGACTCGGCCGCCTTCTCGCATCGGGACGCGGAATATCTGTTCCATCCGATCGCGATGTGGGAGGACCCCGCCGACGACGAGCGCGAGATCGCCTTCGTGCGCGAATTCTCGGAGGCGATGAGGCCGTTCGAGACCGGCGCCGTCTACCTCAACTTCACCGGCGACAGCGACAGGGCGCGCAGTGCCTTCGGCGCCGACAAGTACGAGCGCTTGGTGGAGCTCAAGGACAGATACGACCCGACCAACCTCTTCCAGCACAACCAGAACATCAGCCCGAGTCGGGCAGCGGGTCAGCCCGCCGCAGCCTGAGCGGGCGCGGTGTCATGAGCGACGAGAGCATCGGTAACGGCATCCCGCAGCAGCATCAGGTGGCAGTCGTCGGGGCCGGGCCCTCCGGGGTGGCCTCGGCCCTGGCGCTGAAGGACAGGGGGATCGCTTCGGTGGTCATCGATCAGGCGCATCAGGTTGCCTCGTCGTGGCGCGGGCGCTATGACCGACTGCGGCTCAATACCTGGCGAGCGTTCTCGCACCTTCCCGACCGGCCGTTTCCGAAGGGGACCCCGAAGTTCCCGACCCGGGATCAGCTGATCGAGCACGTGGAGAGCCATGCCCGCGAGGATGGAATCGAGCTTCGGCTGGGTACCCGCGTGGAGGGAATCGACCGCGAGAACGGTGCCTGGGCGGTGCGCACCGCCGTCGGCGAGATCGGGGCGGCGCAGGTAGTGGTCGCGACCGGCTACGAGGGCCGCCCGTTCATTCCCGACTGGGAGGGCCGCGAGGGCTTTGGTGGCCGGGTGCTGCACGCGTCCGAGTACCGCAACCCGGTGCCGTTTCGGGGCCAGGCGGTGCTCGTGGCCGGGACGGGCTGTTCCGGGATGGAGATCGCCCAGGATCTCGCCGGCGGCGGGGCGGCCGAGGTCTGGCTCTCGGCGCGGACGCCGCCCAACATCATCATGCGAGAGGGGCCTGGCGGGCTCCCCGGCGACGTGATCGCGACAACGCTGCTTCACCTCCCGGTGCGCGTTGCCGACGCCGTCGCCCGCTTCGGGCGGCGGATGGACGTCGGCGACCTGTCCGATCATGGCCTTCCGGTTCCCGATGAGGGCGTGTTCTCCCGGCTTCGCCGGCTGGGCGTCGCCCCCGCGATCCTCGATCAGGAGGTGATTGAGACCATCAAGGGCGGGCGGATCGAGGTGGTACGCGGTGTCGAGGCGCTCGATGCAACCGGGGTCAGGCTCGCCGACGGCGCACGAGTCGAGCCGGAGACGGTCATCTGCGCGACCGGCTACCGGTGTGGGCTCGAGCCCCTGGTGGGCCACCTCGACGTGCTCGACGCGCGCGGAATGCCGACGGTGAGCGGCGCCGAGCCGGCGGCCCGCGGTCTGCGGTTCATCGGCTACGTGCCGCGACCGGGGCGCTCGGCTACATGGCCAAGCAGGCCAAGTGCGCCGCGAAAGCAATCGCCGCCGAGCTGCGCTCTGGGCGCGAGCAGCAGTGAAAGCCGCCAAATGAAGCGATGAGCACGAACTCGGAGGCGAACGTGTCGGAGACGCTCCTGCGAAACGACTTCGAGGCCGCCCTCGCCGCGTTCGACGCCGCTGTCGAGTGGGACGGGACGAACCTCACTGACGGGAGATCTCGCACGGGCGCGAGGCGGTCGTCGAGCATGTGGACCAGCTGGGCGGAGATGTGGGAGGACTGGGGGTCTGCCCCGCCCGTTTTCCTCCCGCTTCCATGCGAAGTCATCGGGGACCGCGGTACGCTGGGCTCAACCACGGGTAGCCCGGAAGGGACTGATGCATCCCGCCACCAGGTATGCGCGCAATGGCGACGTCAGCATCGCCTACCAGATCGTCGGTAAGGGTCCCGTTGATCTCGTCCTGGTTCCCGGGTTCATCTCCCACCTCGACCTCTGGTGGACCATCCCCGCGACGACGGCACTCCTGCGCCGGCTCGCCTCGTTCTCGCGCCTGATCCTCTTCGACAAGCGCGGCACCGGCCTCTCCGATCCCGTGCCCGAGGTGCCGACGCTCGAGGAGCGGATGGAGGACGTCCACGCGGTGCTCGACGCGGCCGGCTCGGACCGGGCGACCCTATTGGGGATCTCGGAAGGCGGCCCGATGAGCCTGCTCTTCGCCGCCACCTACCCGCAGCGGACCGCGTCGCTGATCATGTACGGGTCGTTTGCGAGGCTCCCGACACCGTCGCTGCCCGAGCGCAAGCGCGCGGCCCAGGAAGCTCGCCTCAACGAGTTCGTCAACGACATCATCGACCACTGGGGCGAGGGGAGGGGGATCGACTACTTTGCCCCGAGCCTTGCCGGCGATTCCGCGCGGCGCGAGCAGTTCGCGCTTTACGAGCGCGCCGCCGCGAGCCCGCGAATGGTCCGGGCGCTGTTCCGGGGCGTGCTCGAGATCGATGCCACCCCCGCCCTGACGGCGATCGGGGTCCCGACGCTCGTCCTTCACCGCGCCGAGGAGACGGCGGTCCCGGTCGACGCGGGTCGCTACCTCGCCGAGCACGTGCCGGGTGCGCGCTACGTCGAGCTTTCCGGCATCGATCACCTTCCCTGGGTGGGCGACGTCGACTCGGTGCTCGACGAGGTAGAGCAGTTCGTGACCGGCACGAGACGGGCGACCGAGCCCGACCGGGTGCTGGCGAGCGTTCTGTTCACCGACATCGTCGGCTCGACCGAGCGCGCCGCCGAACTCGGGGACCGCCGCTGGCGGGAGGTGCTCGACAGCCACGATGAGCTCGTCCGCCGCGAACTCGAGGTATACGGCGGGCATGAGGTGAAGAGCACCGGCGACGGCTTCCTTGCGACCTTCGACGGACCTGCGGCCGCGATCCGGTGCGCGTGCGCGATCCGCGACGACGTCGGTTCGCTGGGCATCGAGGTTCGCGCCGGAGTGCACACCGGCGAGTGCGAGGCGCGGGACGGGGACGTCGGCGGGATGGCGGTACACATCGGCGCCCGGGTGAGCGCGCATGCGGGAGCCGGTGAAGTTCTCGTCTCGAGCGCGGTCCGCGATCTCGTCGTCGGCTCGGGAATCGAGTTCGCCGACCGTGGCGCCCACGAGCTCAAGGGTGTTCCTGGCACCTGGCAGCTGCTCGCGGTTGCCGAGACCGGCCCTCCGGCCGCGAGCGCCGTTCCGAGCGCCGACACCCTGGCGCCGAATGCGACGCTCAGTCGACGAGGTGACCGGGCGAAGCTGCACGTGGCAAGACGCGCCCCCGGGGCGGCGCGTCTGATATCCGGCATGACGGGCCGCCGGCGAGGGGCCGGGCGACGGCAGGAAGGCGGAGCCGTCGCCGAGAACTAGCGACCGAGGCTTTGCTCCTCATGAGGGTCGGCTGCTTTAGCCGGCCACCATGCCGCTTGCCAGCTTCCCGACGTCAGAGAGGTTCCATTACCGTCGCGGATAGCGACCGGGAGACCCTCGGTAGCGTGAAATCGACGGCCACCCTTCGGCGCGCACGCTCCGATCGGCCTGGGTCTGGCTGCTGCACGACCGGACCTGTCAGCGCCAGTACGGGGGCCGATACGATCCCTATCGGGAGATCCGCGCCGGTGCCCAAGGCCGGAACACCTGTGACGGCGACTCCGGCGGGCCGGTTGCGGTCTGGACCGGCCGCCGGTGGCAGCTCGTTGGGGTCACGAGCTACGGCAGACCGAACCGCCGTGCGGGGCCGGGGTGCCTGGGTCGGCTCCCCCCTCCACCGGTGGCTGACGGGATCGTGAGCTGACTGGGGGCGCGTCTCCTCAGCGAGCTCTGCCGCGAGGCTTGGCTCGACCTCGGCCTGGTGATCAACTTCGCCAATCTCGGCGCCCGGGACCCGTGCAGCGGACAGGGGCGGGTGGGCAGCATCGAGCTCGCCCCGCCCGAGCATCGGATGGGCTCCATCCGTCTGACGGGCCAAACCGCGGGCGCCAACCGGCCGGTACGTCGGACGAGATGGTGCGGGCGCCGGCCGGCTCGGCGTCCGCTCGGCGCCGCTTGTGCCGGGCCACCGCCCGTCGCGGGCCATCCCGGTGGCGCCTCCGCGGCGCGTAGCCTGGGACCGTGCAGGACTGGCCCCACTGCTACCTACACGTGGACATGGACGCCTTCTTCGTGTCGGTCGAGCTCCTGCGGCGACCCGAGCTGCACGGCAGGCCGGTGCTCGTGGCGACCGACGCCGGTGCCGCCTCGCGCGGGGTGGTCATGGCCGCCTCCTACGAGGCGCGGGCATTCGGCGTGCACTCCGCGCTACCCCTGGCGATCGCTTACCGGCGCTGCCCGCAGGCCGTCCTCATCCCGCGTGACATGGCGTTCTACCGCCGTGCCTCGGCGAAGGTGATGGAGATCCTACGGCGCTTCTCCGAGCGCGTCGAGGTGGCCGGGCTGGACGAGGCCTACCTGGACCTGTCCGACTGTCCCGCGCCGAAGGCTCGCGCTCGCCAGCTGAAGCTCCAGATGCGCGACGAGACCCGGCTCGTCTGCTCGGTGGGGCTGGCACCGAACAAGCTCTGCGCCAAGATCGCCTCCGATCTCGACAAGCCCGACGGCCTCTGCGTGCTCGAGCCTTCCCAGATGCTCGACGTCGTGGGCGAGCGCCCGGCCAAGCTCATCCCGGGCGTGGGGCCGCGCACGTCGGAGCGCCTGGCGGCGATCGGCATCCGCACCGTCGCCGACCTGGCCACCGCGCCGGACGAGGTCCTGGACGGTGCCTTCGGGCCGCGCATGGGAGGCGAGCTTCGCGACCGGGCACGGGGTGATGACGCCAGGCCGGTTATGACGGAGCGCGAGCAGAAATCGGAGAGCCGCGAGACGACCTTTCCCGACGACGTCTCGGACCGCGCAGCGCTGGACGCCACGCTCGCCGAGCTGGCGGACTCGGTGGCCAGTGGGCTCGCGGAGGGCGGTCACGTGGGACGCACGATCACCCTGAAGATCCGGCTCCGCCCCTTTCGGACGCACACGCGCTCGCGGACGATCGAGAGCCACACGGGCGACGCCGCGGTCATCCGGGCGATTGCGCACCGGCTGCTGGACGACTTCGAGCTCGACGCGCCCGTGCGGCTGCTCGGCGTGGGCGTGGCCGGGCTCACCAAGGTCGACCCCGGGCTCGCGGGCCCCGCGACCCCGCCGGCTCCCGAGGCGCTGACGCTGGACTTCTGGCCTGCCCGCCCCCGAGCCGATTAGCCGTGCTTCAGGCCGAAGTCCCAGCTCGCGTTCTGGTCGCCTCCGCAGCCGTCGACGTCGCGCCAGTGAGCGCTGACGTCGACGAGCATCCGGTGCCGCACCGTCACGTCCAGGGTCGCCACCCACACGGCGCGGCCACCACGCTCGTCTCTTCGAAGCTGGACGGAAAGGCGGCGCGGGTGGGCGAGGTAGCCGTCCTCGGCACGACGATGTGAGGCGCGGGCACGCACCCGATGGGGCCGCTGTTCCTTGGCAAAGACGAGCCGAGGTCTCGAGTGCAACCTGGTGCTCACTCGTGGCCTGAAGTCCGGGATTCCGGCGCCCGCGCTTCCGGCGCACGTGCCGGGGCTGGACCGGGCGATCCACTCGAAGCTCCACGGCCGCAGTCGCTTCTCCGCCCCGCCCGCATGAAGACTGACGCGTGGGACGCGGTGATCATGAGCCGACGCCCCCGCGGCGGCGAGCAGCGCCGCCATGAGCGCACCGGCGAGCACGGTCACAGCTCCCACCACGGCCGCTGACCGACGCTCACCCCCTAATACGGTCACTGACGTGCTTCATCACACCCGATCATGACGGCCGGGGTGGCTTGGCGCGGCCCTCCCACTCTGAGATGATTCCGATGTGGCGCACGGGGACAGGCTCAGCGGCCTCGACACGTCCTTTCTCGACCTCGAGACCGGTCCGGTTCACATGCACGTGGCCTCGACCACTCTGTTCGAGGGGCCCGCGCCGAGCTATGAGGACCTGCGGGACCACATCTCCTCGCGGCTCCACCTGGTCCCGCGGTTTCGCCAGAAGCTGCGCTTCGTCCCGCTGGGCCAGGGCCGCCCCGTGTGGGTCGACGATCCCCACTTCAACCTGGACTACCACCTCCGCCACACCGCCCTCCCCTCCCCGGGCAGCGAGGAGCAGCTCCGGATCCTGGCCGCGAGGATCTTCTCCCAGCGCCTGGACCGCACCAAGCCGGTCTGGGAGATGTGGCTCGTCGACGGGGTCGAGGGCGATCGCTTCGCGCTGGTCACCAAGGCCCACCACTGTCTCGTCGACGGGGTCTCCGGGGTTGACATAACAGCCGTGCTGTTCGATCTCGATCGGGAGCCGGCCGAAACCGCGGCGCCCGATCCCTGGCTCCCGGACCCCGAGCCGTCCCGCGCCCAGCTGCTGGGCGAGGCGCTGGTGGACCGCGCGACCAACCCGGCCGAGATCGTGCGCGGCGCCCGGGATCTGGTCAGCGCGCCGCGTCGTGTGGCCGGCGCCGCCCTGAATGAGCTCGGCGCGGTGGGCTCGTTTCTGCGGACCGGCCTCTCCGCGCCGCGCTCCCCCATCAACTGCTCGATCGGCCCGTACCGGCGCTTCGCCTGGGTGCGCACTGATCTCGGCGAGCTCAAGGGCATCAAGAACGTCGCCGGCGGAACGGTCAACGACGTCGTGATCGCGGCCGTCTCCGGAGGCCTCGGCCGTTTCCTGAGGGGCCGGGGCGAGTCCACGGAGGGCCTGGAGCTGCGCGCCATGGTGCCCATCAGCGTGCGTGCCGACGACGAGCACGGCGCCCTGGGCAACCGGGTTTCAGCCATGATGGCGCCGCTGCCCGTGTCGCGCGAGGACCCCATCGACCGCCTGCGGGCCGTGACCTCGACGATGCGCCACCTGAAATCGTCGGCCCAGGCCGTCGGTGCGAGCCTGCTGACCGACGTCACCGACTTCACGCCACCGACGATCGCCGCGCAGGCCGCGCGACTGCAGTCCCGGCAGCGGTTCTTCAACACGGTGGTGACGAACGTCCCGGGACCGCAGTTTCCGCTCTACCTGCTGGGGCGCGAGCTCCAGGCCATCGTCCCGATGGTTCCGCTGGCCGGAAACCAGGCGGTCTGCTTCGGGATCATGAGCTACAACGGCGGCGTCAACTTCGGCCTCACCGCCGACTACGACGCGACGCCCGACCTGGAGGCCCTCGCCGACGACCTCAGGGCGTCGATCAGGGAGCTGGCGGATGCGGCGGGGTCAGCCGAAGGCGGCCGCGTGGGTGACCCGGGCCTCGCGAAGAGCCGGCAGCAGGCACAGGCTCAGAAGCAGATCTAGGTCCTCCTCGCGCGCCTGGTCGTATCCCGAGCCGGACCCCGGGTCCGGGTGCCCCGGGTGAACCATCCACTCGGTGATCCCGTGCGGCATCCCGCCCACGCCGTCAACGACGGGTCGCAGCTCCACGGGCAGAGCCCCCTCCGGCTCCTCCGAGTAGCGACCGATCAGCCGATCGGGCGTGGCCACTCCCTCGCGACGCAGGATGCGCCGGTGCCCGCGGCCGGCCGAGCGCACCGGCAGCCCCCGCCGGCGCGCCTCGCGCGCGATGCCGGTGGCCAGCCCGCTGTGTGCGTGGCAGTGCCGGTGGCCGTCCAGGTAGGCCGGCGGGCAGCCCATGATGGACTCGAAGGCCTCCAGCTGCTCGGAGAGGGCGCCGAGCGCCGCCTCCAACTCCCGGGGCGTGGCACGATCGCCGCCCGCCAGGGCCGGGGGCAGCTCTAGGTGCAGCCCGGTCTCGACGCCGGTCGCCAGAAGCCGATCGGGGTCGAGGCGCCCGCGCGCCACCATGACGCTCACGGCGTCGACGGCCTCGGCGTCGGCCGCCTCGGTGATCCCCTCGTCGTAGCGGGGGCTGTAGCCGTAGTCGTCGGCGGTGATGATGAGGGCGGGCCCTTCGGGCATCCGCGAAAGATGGCATCTCGGTGCCGGTGGTCGATCCGGGCCTCCACCTCGCTCCAACCCCATCTTCGGGCGATGGATGGATTTTCGACCCATATGTGCCGGCTTCATCCATCGCCGGGGCGTCAGGGGTAATGCGAGCGAGCTCATGGCGACGTCCAACTGACCGAATCGGGCGCGCTGGTTCTCGCCACCGAGCGGTAGGCGAGATCGTGGCCTGAGCGGAAGCCCGTCTCCCGTCCGACCCCGACGGGATCCTTGCGGCGTGGCGAAGGACCCGGGCAGACGGCTGCTCGCCGAGAGGCTGCTCGATCGCAGCGGCATGACGGGCTACCGCTACGGCCTCCTGCTCGCGATGATCCTGACGTCGCTCGTCTTCCAGCTCGCGGCGCCGGACGCCGACTGGGCGCGCCTCGTGGTCATCGCGATCCAGGGAGCCACGCTCCTCACGGCGCTCGTCGTCTCGCGGGTCCATCCGTGGGTGCTGCGCTTCGCGACCGTGGCGGTCTGCCTGTCGATCGTGGCGGTGGCGGCCGCGCTGATCGGCTTCGGCAGCCTGGGTCCCACGGCGGCCCGCCTCATCACCGCCCTCCTGGTTGCGCTGGCACCTGGCGCGATCGTTCACGGGCTGATCCAGGACGTCAAGCAGAACGGCGTCAGCCTGCACACGATGTTCGGCGTCCTCTGCATCTACCTGCTGATCGGCAGCCTGTTCGCGTTCGCCTACGGGCTCATCGACAGCGTCGGCTCGCAGCCCTTCTTCGCCCAGCACGAAACGGGGACGACCAAGGACTTCCTCTACTTCAGCTTCGTGACGATCACCACCGTCGGCTACGGGGATCTGACGGCGGCGACGAACCTCGGGCGCTCGCTGGCCATCGCCGAGGCGTTGACCGGGCAGATCTACCTCGTCACCGTGGTCGCGGCCATCGTCGGCGGGCTCGGCGCCGGCCGGCGTCGCGCCTGACGGCCGCCGCATGCAGCAATACTGACCGGGTGACCGATGAGCGCCGCAGGCTGCGCGTCGCGCTCGCGCAGATCAACACCACCGTCGGCGACGTGGAGGGCAACGCCAGCCTGGTCGGCGAATGGATCCACCGCGCTCGCGATGCCGGCGCCCAGCTCGTGGTCTTCCCGGAGCAGACGATCACCGGCTACCCGGCCGAGGACCTGTGGCTGAAGCCGCACTTCCTCGATGTCTCCCGCCGGGCGGTCGAGGAGCTGGCGCGCGGCGTCGAGGGGATCGTCGCCCTGGTGGGCTTCCCGGACCGCGACGGCGCGACGTACAACTCGGCGGCGGTGATGGCCGACGGAGCGGTGCAGGCCACCTATCGCAAGGCCTTGCTGCCGAACTACAGCGTCTTCGACGAGCGGCGCTACTTCGAGCCCGGCGAGAGCCCGGCGGTGATCGAGCTCGCCGGCATCACCGTGGGCCTGACGATCTGCGAGGACATCTGGTACCCGGGCCCGCCCGCATCGGTTGAGGCACTCGCCGGGGCCAGCCTCATCGTCAACCCGTCGGCGTCCCCGTATCACCTGGGCAAGGGGATCACCCGCGAGCGGATGATCCGCGAGCGAGCCATGGAGACCGGCGCCGCGTTCGCGATGTGCAACCTGGTCGGAGCACAGGACGAGCTGGTCTTCGACGGCCACAGCGTGGTGGTCTCCCAGAACGGCGAGACGCTCGGCCGGGCGGCCCAGTTCGACGAGGACCTTCTCGTGTGCGACGTCACCGTGGCGCCCAACCCGGGGGCGGGCCCCGCGTCCGTGGGCGTGCCGGTCATCGCGAGCCTCGACGTGCCCGAGCCGGCGCAGCCGGTCGAGCCCCGCCTCGCCGAGCCGCTCGATCCCGACGCGGAGGTCTACGCGGCCTTGACCCGCGGCCTGCGCGACTACGTGGAGAAGAACGGCTTCGAGCGCGTGCTCGTCGCCGTCTCCGGGGGCATTGACTCCACCCTGGTCCTGCTCATCGCGGCCGACGCCCTGGGGCCGAAGCGCGTCACCGGCGTCGTGATGCCATCGCCGCACTCGAGCGCGGAGACCCAGGAGGACGCGCGAGCGATCATCCACAACGTGGGCGCCGAGCTGATCGAGCTTCCGATCGAGGAGGCGATGCGCTCCTACGAGCACGTTCTCGGCATGGGGGCCGCGGCTGCGGAGCGCGACGGCGAGCGCGCTCACCCCGGTGCCGAATCGGCCAGGGAGCTCGAGACGGGAGGCCCGGGCACCGAGCTCGCCGCCGAGAACATCCAGGCGCGCATCCGGGGCAACCTGATGATGGCGCTCTCCAACCAGTCCGGGTGGCTGGTGCTCACGACCGGCAACAAGAGCGAGATGTCGGTGGGCTACGCGACCCTTTACGGCGACATGGCGGGCGGCTTCGCGGTGATCAAGGACGTCCCCAAGACGCTGGTCTACCGCCTCGTCCGCCACCGCACCGGCGTGGCCGGCGGCGAGCTCGTGCCGGAGTCCATCCTGGAGCGGCCGCCCTCGGCCGAGCTTCGCCCCGACCAGCGCGACGAGGACTCGCTGCCCCCGTACGAGGTCCTCGACCGCATCCTGATGGCCTACGTGGAGGGCGACAGGGGCCGGGACGAGATCGTCGGCGGCGGAATCGACCCCGAGCTGGTCGACGAGGTGATCGCGATGGTCGACCGCTCCGAGTACAAGCGCCGCCAGGCGCCGCCAGGCATCCGCATCACCCCGAAGGCGTTCGGTCGCGATCGCAGGCTCCCGATCACCAACCGCTTCCGCGGCTAGCCGACCGGGCGAACGGCGACCGTCATCCGCACCAGGGCGCAGAGGCGATCGTCGTCGTCGGCGATCTCCACATCCCACACCCAGGTCGTCCGGCCCCGGTGGCGCGGGCGCGCCACCGCGTTCACGTGACCCTGCGTGATCGGGCGGATGAAGGTTGCGCTGTTGGACTGACCCATCGCGGCCATGCCGTCGTCCTTCACCCGCAGCCAGGTGGCGGCCGAGCACATGCTCTCCGCCATCGCCGCGAAGACCCCGCCGTGGACGAGCCCCACCGGTTGGCGAACGTCGTCGCTCACCTCGAGCCGGGCACGGACCTCGTCCGGGTCCGTGTCCAGATACTCGAGCCCGATCAGGTCCCCCAGGCCGTCTCGACCCGGGGCGGCGCCAGCTTCCATGCGCTGCACCCTACGGACCCCATCGTGCCAGTGCCGCGCCGAGCGGCAGGCGGAGCAGCACGAGGTCGGCGAGGAGGCCGACGGCGACCGCCAGCCCGAACTCCCGCGCCGCGTAGAGGCCTGCCCCGGACAGGACGCCCGTGGCCGCTGCCGCGATCAGGCTCGCCAGGATCGCGCCCGGGACCAGGAGCGACGCGGTCCAAAGCGCGGCCGGACCCGGCTCCAGGCCACCGAGGTCCGCCTCGCCGGCCGCCTCAAGCGCGGCGGCCGAGCGCGCCGCGGACACCGCGGCCAGCGCGGCCAGGAGCGCCGCCGCCGCGCCGGTCTCCAGGGCGCCCTGCTCCCGTTGGTTGATGAGGCCGGCGAAGTGCCCATCCTGGAACACCAGGACGCAGAGCCCGCAGGCCGCGGCCGCCGGCAGCAGGCTCACGAGCGCCACCGGAATCGCGCGGCGCGACCTGAACGCGACCCCGAAGACGACCGCCAGCGCGAGCGCGGAGACCCCCGCGGCCAGCCCGAGGTCCCCGAACAGGGCATCCCCTCCCCCGCCCCCCGTGCCGACGCCCGCCACCTCCGCGGCGATCCGCGCCGGGGAGTCCTGCGGCAGGTCGGCCGCCGAGAGCGGCGCGCCGCGGGCGTGGAGCAGGGGCACGGCGGCGGCGAGCATGAGAAGCCCCGCGGTCACGATCGCCAGCGCCGTTCGCCGGCGGGAGCTCGCCACCAACCCGGCGAGGGCGGCGGGGCGGCGCGCCAGCCACCGCGTGATCGGGGCCGTCCCGGTGGCATGGCGGTCGTCTCCGGCGAGCGAGACGATCGCCGGGGCGCAGACCAGGGACGACAGCAGCGCGAGGGCGGCCGCGAGCGCGCACCCGACGATCATCCACGGCGCCTGGTCGAGGCTCGTGGCCACGAGTCCGACGGTGACCAGCGTCGCCGCCACGCCGGCGGGGATCGCGAGGTCGCACACTGCGCCCACGGCGCGCTCCACCGCGTCCGCCGGGGGCGCACGGGTCACCTCGGCGCGAAATCGCGAGTACACGAGGCAGGGAGCCTCGATCCCGAGCACCAGGCCGACCACGGCCGCCGGGGCGATGCCCAGCAGTGAGACGTCGGCGACCAGCCCCAGGAGGACCAGGCCGGCCAGCGCGCCGGCGATCGCGCTCGCCGCGCAGATCACGGGGCCGGCGGCGAGCGGCGGGCCCAGGGCCACCGCGAGCACGAGGGCCACGAAGGGCAGTGCCAGCAGCTCGAGCTTCCACAGATCAGTGGCGAGCTCGTGCCTGGCGTCCAGGAGCGTCGCGACCTGCCCGCCATAGGAGACTCGGAGCGGCCCCGGGTCGATCCCCTGCTCGATCCTCTCGACGGCATCCTGACGCGCGGACGCATCCAGCCCGTCGAGCGCGACGAGCAGCGACGTCGAGCGGCCGTCGGCGGACACCGGTCCCTGGCGGACACTCGCAACCGCGGCATCGCTCTGAAGCTGCGCCGAGATCACGCGAATCGCGACCCGGTAGACGCCGGAGCCCACGGGCACGCGCCCCGTGGTCGCGACGATCAGGTCGGGCTGGGTGCCCGGCGAGCCCGCCGGTGCGGAGGAGCCGACCGAGAGCCCGTTGGCTCCGGCGATCGCGATGGCCATGGCGGCGGCGACAAAGACCAGATTCGTCACGATCAGGGCCCAGGGGCGCCTGACGGCGAGATCGGCGAGCCGGACGACCACGGGCCAACGTTACTTCCGCGCCGCATTGCATTCGCCACCTCTCCTGCACCGCCGGGGTGCCCGACTCCCTAGGCTTCCAGACATGAAGCACACCTGCCTGCGCGGGCACCTCACGGTGACCGCCTAGCGCGCATGCCCCTCTCGGCCGACCAGAAGGCGATGCTCCAGCTGCTGCTCGAGCGCGGCCAGGGCTACGACGACCTGGCCTCGATCCTGGGGGTCGCGCCGGAGGAGGTTCGCGCCCGAGCGCGCGCGGCGCTCGAGGAGCTCGCGGGTGTGGACCCCGACCGCAACGTCGCGCTCACCGATTACATGCTGGGCCAGGCGGATCCGATCGATCGCGCCGACGCCGTCCGCCACCTGAAGGACGACCCCGAGGACCTGGAGCTCGTCTCCGAGCTGGCTCAGAAGCTTCGCCTGGTGGCCCCGGAGGCCGAGCTGCCGCGGCTGCCCGGCGAGGAGCGCCAGCCGCGCGCCCGCCGCGCCACGCGGGAGCGGATGCCCGGGCCCCTGCGACGGCTGAGGCCGGCCCGGGCAGGCACAGCCGAGACCGGCGAGTCGCGCGCCCCCCGCACCAGCCTCACCCGCCGCCAGAGCCAGGGCATCGTCGTCGCGGCATGCGCCGCAGTGCTGGTCGCCGTGGGGGCGCTGGCCATCGCGGGCGTCTTCGGCGGCGACAGCGCTGACTCGGCCACCACCGCGTCCACCACGACCTCCGCCAACAACGTCTCCGGAGGCGTGCAGGGCTATCCGCTCACCCCGGTCAAGGTCACGGACTCGGGCTCGTTCCAGGACTCGATTCCGATTCCCGATGCCATCCAGCCACTGCTCCCGCAGGTGCAGGCGGTCGCGATCACGCTCGCCAAGAACAAGGTCGTGGCGCAGTCGATCCAGCAGGCGGTCCAGAGCCAGCAGCCGGTGCTCACGGTGGAGGGAAAGACTGCCTTCGCCGGCGCCCTCGGCGCTCGCCAGGGCAAGGTGTTCCCCATCAAGCTCCAGGCCGGCAAGGGCATCAAGGGATCGGGTGCCGCCGCGCTGGGCGTGGAGAACAAGCAACCGTTCTTCCAGGTCAAGCTCAGCGGCCTCGAGCCGCCGCCGAAGGGCCAGAGCTACATCATCTGGCTGGTCCTCGGGTCGAACCAGGGCCAGTAGGCGCTCGGTGGCGGCCATCGTCGCGACGATGGCCCTGGTCCGCGGGTGGCTCGGTGGACGGGGAAGAGCGATGTGCGCCTGCGGCCGTCGCACGCTGGCGGTAGCAGCTCGAGGGCGAACGAGCGATTGGAGGTCCACGGGGCCCCGAATCACTCAGTCGATTCGCTCCCGCTCCCCATCTGCTTTCTCCGCCCAGGGAGGTCCGGCGCCCCGGACGAGGAGGCTCAGGGCAAGAGCTTCCCCGGGTTCATGATCCCCATCGGGTCGAGGCGCTCCTTCACCGCGCGAAGTGCCTCCAGGCCCACCTCGCCCACCTCGGCCCGCATGTAGGGGGCGTGGTCGCGGCCCACGCCGTGGTGGTGGGTGATCGTCCCGCCCGCCTCGACGATCGCGGCCGATGCCGCCTGCTTCGCCGCGCGCCACTGCTCGAGCTCGGCGCTCCTGCGGCGGGCGGCGACGAAGGTGAAGTAGAGCGATGCGCCGTCCGGGTAGGCGTGCGACAGGTGGCACATGACGAGCCCCGGGGTCCCCTGTGCCGCGAGCGAGGTGCCGATCGCCGCCCGAACGCGGCTGTACAGCTCGCCGAGCCGGCTCCACGTGTGCGCGGTCTCCAGCGTCTCGACCATGTAGCCGAGGTCGAGGAGCTCGTCGCGCAGGTACGGCCCGTCGTACCTGCCCCGCTCCCAGGCCCTCCCCGGGGCGCCGCCGAGGGCTGCGGCGCCGCCCGACCGCAGCGTCCGGGTGGCGACCGCGCGCCGGCGCTCCACCGCCTCGGCCTCCCCCTCCCATCCGCAGATGAGGAGGCAGCCGCGATCGCGCCGCCGGAGCCGGAGGTAGGCACCGAGCAGCGCTCGCTTGCCTCCCCCGCTCCCCGACATCGCCAGCGAGATGCGAGTCTCGGTCTCGTCCGAGACGCGGACCACATCGGGCAGGCTTCGAGACTGCGCCAGCGAGCGCACGATGTCGGCCCCGGTCGCGAAGTCCGGCGCCATCCACGCGTCGTAGCGACGGCGCTCCGGCGCCGGACGCACCCTCGCCGTGACCTGGGTGATCACGCCCAGCACACCCTCGGAGCCCAGCACGAGCTCCCGCAGCGCCGGGCCGGCGGCGGTATGCGGGGTCTCGAGGGTGCGAAGCTCGCCCGACGGCGAGGTCAGCCGGATCGATGTGACCACCTCGTCGAAGCGCCCGTAGCCGCTCGAGGCCTGACCGGCCGAACGCGCCGCCGCGAACCCGCCGATCGTCGCGTACTCGAACGACTGGGGAAAGTGGCCCAGCGTCATGCCCTCAGCCGCCAACGCGTCCTCGGCCTCCGGACCGCGGAGGCCCGGGCCGAGGGTCGCGGTCATCGAGGCGCCGTCCACGGCGACGCCCTGGAGCCGCCGCAGGTCGAGCGTGATCAGCCGCTCGAATGCCCCCCGCAGCGGCTCGACGCCACCGACCACGCTCGTCCCGCCCCCAAACGGCACGACGGCGATCCCCTCGTCCGCGCAGATCGCGAGCACCCGCGCCGCCTCGGCCGCATTGCCCGGCAGGACGACCGCGTCCGGGGCATCGTCGAGCCTCCCGGCCCGCAGGCGCACGAGGTCCGGGTAGCCGCGCCCCGCCGCCCGGCGGACCCGGTGCTCGTGGCCAATGAGCACCGCCGCCGGTCCAACGGTCTCGGCGATCGCCGCCGGCAGCGGGTGCGGCTCCGGAACGACGACCGCCTCAAGGGTCGCTCGCGCGGCCGGCTCAGCCTCGCCGAGCTCCGAGCGGAGCATGGCGACGGCCTCGTCGCCGAGCTCCATGCGGCGTTCGGGATCGCCCCAGCCGTACCACTTCATGACGCCGGCGGCGTGCTCAACTCCGACTCCACCACGGCCGAGTCTGTGACGGGACGGGCTCACGGCTGTCCAACCGCCCTCTCGATCCCGTCCAGCGCTTCGTCGAGGCGGCGCCGGATCGCCATCCGCATCATGGGCGAGCCCAGCCGCGACAGCCCGCGCAGCCGCTCGCTCGAGGCGAGGTTCACCGAGGTTCCGTCCGCCCTCCCCTCGTCCAGCCGTATCTCCAGCCGCGAGAAGCGCAGGATCCGCTCGAACGGCGTCCCCTCGACCTCCTGCTCCCACACGTAGCGCTCGCCGGTCGCCGCGCTCGTGCACCGGTAGTCGGCCCGCACCCCCTTGCCCCTCTCGGTGCCGAGCACCGTCGTCCACCGCGACCGCTTGCCGCTCCCCGTGCGTCTCACGTCCTCGACCCGCACCGTCCGCGGCCACCAACGCGGCAGATGATGCGGGTCGGAGACGAGCTCCCAGATCCGCTCACGCGGCGCGGCGATCACCCGTGTTCGCGATACCCGCGGCAGTGGCTCAGTCGCCCTTGATGCGGCGCAGATCCCGAACCAAGAGGAGGTGTTTGAGCTGCCCGCACACGGCCGCCAGGCTCTCGAGGTTCTCGATCGCCTCCTTGCGCCTGGCCTGGCTGCGCGAGCGGAGCGCCGGCCCGACGATCTGCTGGAGCAGGGCCGCCTCGCGGTCTGCCGAGCTCCTGAAGACCCGCAGGTTCCTGCCCGCCACGCCGAACCGGGACAGCTCTGCGGAGGCGCGCACGATCTCGAGGTCGGTCTCGTCGTAGACGACGCGCCCATCCCGCCGCTCCGGCTGCACGATGCCGAACTCCTGAAGCTCGCGAATCAGGCTCTCGGGCACCCCCGCCTCATCCAGGAGGTCCTCGAGCGTGAGGGTCGAGACGGGCGCGTCGACCGACGTCGCGCGCCGCGTGGCCGCCGCCTCGCTCCCCCGCCGCGGGCCGCTGAAGTCGCCGCTCGCGAGCTCCTGCCTGATGACCCTGAGCGGCAGGAACTCGTCGCGCTGCATGCGCAGGATCGCGCGCAGGCGCTCCACGTCCGCCTGGCTGTACAGGCGATAGCCGCCGGGCGTGCGACGCGGGGCAAGGAGCTTCTGGTCCTCCAGATACCGGATCTTGGAAATCGAGATGTCATCGAACTCCTGGCCGAGGATCTTGGCCACGGCTCCGATCGTCAGCGCCTTCCGCGGCCTCGACGGCGAGTCGCTCGACGGCGGGCGGCGCCCCGCCTCCCTGCGGCCCTTGGCCCCTTCCTCCGTAGCCACGCTCGCCAACTCAGCGCTCCAGGTAGCTCAGCTTGTACTTGCCGATCTGGATCTCGTCGCCATCGTCGAGCCGGTGTGACTCGATCCGGCGCCGGTTCACGTAGGTCCCGTTGAGCGATCCCAGGTCGTCGATGTAGAGGCCGTCCTGGCGCCGGACCACCAGCGCGTGGTTGCGAGACACGGTGACGTCGTCCAGGAAGACGGCTGCGTCGGGCGTCCGGCCGATGCTCATGCGATCGCTGTCGACGGCGAAGCTCTCCCCTGCGCGGCCGCCACCCGAGCGGATGACGAACGCCGCGCCGGCCTTGTCGACCTCCTCCTCGACGTCCACCGGCTCGTACTCACCGGTCTCGCCGACCTTGTACGCCATGGTCGAGGCGTCCTCGCCCTCGGGGCGAGCCAGGTAGGCACCACACTTCTGGCAGTAGTTGGCGCCCTCCGGATTGACGAATCCGCACTCGGAGCAGTGCAATGCCACCTACGCCTCCTCCTCGTGCGGCTGCGCCACCCTGCCGGACAGGATGTCGGTGAGCTGCTGGACGTCCTCGCCGGTGATCAGCACGTCACCCGCCTCGCGCTTGGCGCGCAGCCGGTTCACGAGCTCCGCCCGGAGGATGTCGATCTTGCCGTGGAGAAGCCTCCGACGGTAGGACACCTCGCGCTCCTCATCCGCGAGCTGATCGATCAATTCCTTGAGCTCCGCGTCGCTCATGGAGCTCACGTCCGGAAAGGTGTCCTCCAATTTCCGCGCTCCCCTCTCGTGGTTGGCCGCCTGCCGATTATAGGCGCGTTGGGCAAAGGTCAAGTTGAGGTTGAGCCCATGCAGGGATATTTTCGGGGGAGCCGGGCTCAGCCCTCGTCCCGGCGCGTCGCCGCGAGGCCGGTGCGCAGGTACAGGAGGCTCGCGAGCAGCGAGCCCACGAGCCCGACGTAGAACATCGCCGGAGCGATCCAGGCGGCCGTCACGAGCGCCAGGAAGATTCCTCCCATCGTGAGCCACACCGACCAGCGACCGACCCAGTTGATCTCCAGGTCGAGGCCGCGCCGCAGCCCCAGCTGCGCCACGACCAGGGTGGCGAGCTCCCGGGCCGCCAGCACCGCCAGGGCCCAGCGTGGGAGCAACTCGAACTTCCAGCACACGACCACCCCGGCCAGCACGGTCAGCCGGTCGACGAGCGGGTCGAGCAGGGCGCCCATCCGGCTGTACTGGCCGGTGGCGCGGGCCAGGAACCCGTCCAGGTAGTCGCTCGCCGCGATCGCCAGATACAAGATCGCCGCGGGCGCCGTGCGACCGTCGTCGGAGCCGAGCGCGAGGTACAGGAACACCGGGATCGCGGCCAGCCGCGCGTAGCCGACCAGGTTGGGGATCGTGAGCGGCCGCAGCGGCTGACCCCGTCGCGTCACCGAGGGCTTCGGTCCCGAGCGGTCGAGCCCGAAGAGCCGCCGCTTGCTCGTGGTGGGTGTCACTCCAGGCCGTCGAGGAGCGTGGCGGCCCGGCTGGCCGCCTCGGCCACCGGCAGGCCCTCATCGGCCCCGCCCTGGCGAATCTGCGACTCGATCACCCCGTCCCCGAGCCCGCGGCGACCGACCACGAGCCGCAGCGGGCAGCCCAGCAGCTCGGCATCGGTCAGCTTCTCGCCCGGGCCGGCATCGCGATCGTCGTAGACGGCGGCGAGCCCGGCCTCGCGAAGCTCCTCGTAGATGCGCTCGGCCGCGTCGGTGACCTCGTCGCCGGACTTCCCGAGCCCCACGAGATGGACGTCCCAGGGGGCGATCGCGCGAGGCCAGACGATGCCGCGCTCGTCGGCACGCTGCTCGATCACGGCGGCCATGGTGCGCGCCGACCCGATGCCATAGCTCCCCATGACGATCGGACGCTCGGTTCCGTCCTCGTCGAGGTAGTTGGCGCCCAGCGGCTCCGAGTAGCGCGTCCCCAGCTTGAAGATCTGGCCGACCTCGATCGCGCGCTCGATCTCGATCGGATGGCCCCCCGGAGCGATGTCACCCGCCTCGACGGACCGGACGTCCATCTCCTCGAACGGGAAGTCCCGGCCGGGTTCCACGCCGATCAGGTGCGCGTCGGGCTTGTTGGCGCCGCACACGTAGCCCTCGCCTGCGATCGCGGCGTCCTTGATCACGGGCAGCTCGGCGCCGACCGGCCCGATGAAGCCCGCGGGTCCCAGGCGCTCGGCGATCTCCTCTGGATGCGCGGGCCGGAACTCCGCCTCGAGCGCATTCTGCAGCTTGACCTCGTTCAGGCGGTGGTCGCCGCGCACCAGCACGATCAGCATGCGGTCGTCGCCGGCGATCACCGGCAACGCCTTCAACAGGGCGCCGGCCGGAACGCCGAGCGCGCCGGACACCTCCTCGACTGTGGTCAGCCCGGGCGTGGGCACCTCGCGGGGCTCGTCGAGCGGCGGGGGCATCTCCACCGGCTGAGCCTCCGCCGACGCGACCTCGACGTTGGCCGCGTAGCCGGGTGCCAGCGCGACGTCGTTCTCTCCCGCGGCACATGGCGCCAGGTACTCGTGGGCGCCCGTGCCTCCCATCATCCCCACGTCCGCCTCAACCCGATACGTGCGCAGGCCGCAGCGCTCGAAGATCCGGTCGTAGGCGCCGATGTGGAGCTCATAGGAGCGATCGAGCCCCTCCATGTCGCGGTCGAACGAATAGGAGTCCTTCATCGTGAACTCCCGGGTGCGCAGCACGCCAGCCCGTGGCCGCGGCTCGTCGCGCTCCTTGGTCTGCACGTGGTAGAGGATCTTGGGCAGCTCGCGGTAGGAGCGCACGTCTCGGGCGACGTGGAAGGCCACGGCCTCCTCGTGGGTGATCGCCAGCGCGAGGTCCGCGTCCCTTCGGTCCTTGAGCTTGAACAGCTCGTCGATGTCGTAGCGACCGGTGCGCCTCCAGATCTCGGCCGGCTGGAGCACCGGCATCAGCATCTCCTGCCCGCCGATGGCGTCGATTTCCGAGCGGATGATCGCTTCGACGCGCTTGACGACCCGGTAGCCGGCCGGCAGGAACGTCCACAGCCCGGTGCCGAGCTGCCGGACGAGCCCGGCCCGCATCATCAGCTTGTGCGACACGGCCTCGGCATCCGCGGGATCGTCTCGCAGCGTGGGCAGGAAGTAGCCGGAGAGCCTGGTCATGCGCGGGCGAGCCTACCGAGCAAACCAGGCGACGAGGCGCCCGCCCCGGCCGCTCGCCGGACACGTTTGGTGGATTGGGGACGCTATGGCGACCGCAAACCACCAAACGCTGCTTCAGGGCGCGGCTAGGCGCGCGTGAAACGACGGCCCGTGACGGGCGAGGCGTCCTCGTCCAGCTTCGGCTTTGCACTGCCTGCCTCGCCGTTGCCCCCGACGGGCTTCAGGAATGGCTCGGCAGTGACGTCGGCGCCCTTCTCCTTCGCCGCGGCCGCCTCCATCTGGGCGATGCGCTCCGGCGTCAGCTCGTCGGCGTTCTCGTCCTCGATCCGCTGTAGCCACTCGGCTCCCTCGGCCGCCTTCGTGGCGTCGACGTCGATCTTGCCCCGGTCGAGCGACTTATCGATCTCCTCGAACAGGGCGTCGACGAGATCGTCCTGCGGGACCTTCCGCAGCGGCTTGCCGTGAGCGAAGATCAGGCCCTCGTTCTTGGCGCCGGTGATGCCGAAGTCGGCGTGGGAGGCCTCGCCGATCCCGTTGACGGCACAGCCGAGCACCGCCACCTCGACGGGATCTGCGTACTGCTCGAGGCGCTGCTCGATCTCGGCGACAACGGTGTCCATGTCGAACTGGAGCCGCCCGCAGGTGGGGCACGCGATCAGCACGGGGCCGCGCTCGCGGAGCTGGAGGGCCTTGAGGATCTCCCAGGCGACCTTCACCTCCTCCTCGGCGTGGAAGGTGGAGAGGCTGATGCGAATCGTGTCCCCCACGCCGTCCGCCAGCAGCGTGCCGAGCCCCACGGCGGACTTCAGGGAGCCGGACCACTTCGTGCCCGCCTCGGTGATGCCCAGGTGGATCGGATACTCGATCTTGGAGGCGAGGAGGCGGTTCGCGGCGATCGTGTTGGGCACGTTGGTGGACTTGATCGACACCTTGAAGTTCTCGAAGTCGAGGCGCTCCATGAGCTCCACGAACTCGACCGCGGCCTGAACGAGAGCCTCCACCGGGCTCTCCCGCTCGAGCTCGTGCAGGTGCTTGGGCAGCGAACCGGAGTTCACCCCGATCCGCATCGGCACCCCGGCCCCGGTCGCCCTCTCGGCCACCTGGGCCACCTTGTCGGGCCCGCCGATGTTGCCGGGGTTCAGGCGCACGCAGTGGGCACCGGCGTCGATCGCCTTGAGCGCCAGCGTGTAGTTGAAGTGGATATCCGCGATCACCGGGATCGGCGACTCGGCGACGATCGTCTTGAGTGCCTCGACGTCCTTCTCTCGCGGCACCGCCACGCGCACCAGGTCCGACCCAGCGTCGGCGACCTGGCGGATCTGCTCCATGGTCGCGCCGAGATTCGCGGTCTCGGTCTTCGTCATCGTCTGGACGACGACCGGCGCACCACCGCCGATCGGCACGTCCTTCACCCAGATCTGCCGCTTGGATGCCATCCGACGCAAGGGTACCTGGGTGGCGATCCGTTTCGGGCCCTGGCACCGCTTGGTTATTACTCGTACAGCGAGTCGATCTCGTCCGCGTACTTCTCGATGATCGGCTTGCGCTTCAGCTTCATCGTGGGCGTGAGCTCGGCGCCCCCCGGCTCCCAGTCCGCGGGCAGGATCTTGAAGCGCTTCACCTGCTCGACGCGCGCGAGCTCCTCGTTGGCGGCGTCCAGGCCCTCCTGGACCTCGGCGGCCAGCTCCTCATTGGAGGCCAGCGCCCCCAGGTCGTCGCCGACGCCGTGCTCGGAGCCCCAGCTCTTGGCCGCCTCGGCGTCGAGCGTGAGCAGCGCGCTCACGTACTTGCGCTTGTCGCCGATCGCGATCGCCTGGCTGATCAGGGGGATCTGCTTCAGCCGCGCCTCGATGTTCGACGGCGAGAGGTTCTTGCCGGCGGCGGTGATGATGAGCTCCTTCTTGCGGTCGACGATCCGCAGATAGCCGTCGTCGTCGAACTCCCCGATGTCGCCGGTGAGCAGGTAGCCGTCGTCGGTGAAAGTCTCCGCGGTCTTGTCCGGGAGGTTCCGGTAGCCCTTCATCACGATCGGACCCTTCACCATCACCTCGCCGTCCGACGCGAGCTTCACGTCGATGTTCGGGCCCGCCGGCCCCACGGTGCCGATCTTGATGCGCTCGCGCGGATTGCAGGTTCCGGCGCCCGTGGTCTCGGACATGCCCCAGAGCTCCGCCAGCGGGATCCCGAGCGCGTGGAAGAACTCGATCACCTCGGGCGGGGTCGGCGCGGCGCCCACGTTGCACGCCTCGAGCTCGTCGAGCCCCAGATGTGCCCGCAGCTTCGAGAACACCTGCTCGTCGGCCTTCGCGACCTTCTGCGCGAGCTCCTCCGGCACGTCCTCTCCACGCTGCTCGAGGCGCACCTTCTCGAGCGACGCCTCGAACGCCCGCTCCATGGGCTCGCGCTGATCGCCGGGGAGCGCGGCCATCATCTGCTCGAGGCCCGCCTTGAGCTTCTCCCAGATTCGAGGCACGGCGAAGAACCAGCTCGGGCGCACCTCGGGGAGGTACTCGGCCACCTTGCGCGCGTCGGGGCAGCAGGTGATCGTGAAGCCGCAGAGCATCGGCAGGTAGTGGCTGACGTTGCGCTCCGCGACGTGGGCCATGGGCAGGTAGGAGACGATCCGGCCGCCGTCCGGGAACCGGATCATCTCGTCGTAGGAGCGAACCGTCTCGCAGATGTTGGCGTGCGTGATCTGCACGCCCTTCGGGTGACCCGTGGTCCCCGACGTGTAGATCAGCGTGAGCAGGTCGTCAGGCTCGACGCCGCGCCAGGCGGCCTCGAAGTCGAAGTCGTCATCGCCCTCGGACGTGAGCTCGTCGAGCGACATGGCTCCGTCCGGCGCCTCGCCGTCGACCACGATCACGTGCTCCAGCGCGTCGGCCGCTTCGCGAGCGGCGAGGATGTTGCCCGCGAACGCCTGCTCCGTGATCGCCACCGCGCACCCCGCATCGTTGACCAGGTGCTCGATCTGCTCCGCCGTGTAGGTGTTGTAGATCGAGAACGGGACCGCGCCGAGATGCATGGTCGCGGCGTCCGCGAAGTGAAACTCCGGGCGGTTCACCATCATCAGCGCGACGGTGTCGCCCTTGCCGACGCCCAGCGCCGCGAGCCCGGCCGCCACCGCCTGGACCCGTTCGGCGTATTCGGCCCAGGTGCAGCTGAACTCATCGTCCTTGGTCCGAATCGCCACGCGATCGGGGTGGGCCGCAGCGGTCTGCTGGAGCGCCTCACACGCCGTCCGCGCGTCGAGCCCCACGGGACGCTCGCTGGCCCTCTCAGCGGTCTTCACCTCCATCCCGGTGAAAAGCCTACCCCCAAACGACCCCGCGGTCGTGCGAACCGGCTACCGGATGTTCAAGCCGCCGTTGTTGAGGCTGCGGATGTCGTTGGACAGGCCGATCGCGAACAGGATCATCACCAGCAGGAAGCCCACGACGCTCGCCCGCTCCATCACGCTGAATGGGACCGGGCGCCCGCGAACCTTCTCCACGAGGCTCCAGAAGATGTGCCCGCCGTCGAGCGGCAGGAACGGGAACAGGTTGATGATCGCCAGCGAGAGGCTGATGAACGCGATCAGCGTCAGCGCCTCGATGGCGCCGTACTGGATGGCCTGGTGGGTCACGTCCGAGATCCCGACGATCCCGTGGATCTTCTTGCGCTCCTGCGGCTCGAAGATCTTGCCGAACACGCCGAGCGTGCCCGTCGTGACCCGCCACATCTCGCCGGCCGCGTTCTCGGCCGCCGCCGGCGGGGACAGATCGACCGGCCTGGTGCCGTAGCTGAATCCCAGCCTGGTCCGCTCGAGGTCCGCGTCGTACACCGGGGTGATCGCAAGGCTCTCGACCCGGCCGTCGCGCTTGATTCGAAGGTGAACCGGGGTGGTCGCCCTGCAGCCGCCGGCCGGGTCCTTGCCGGCGCACTTGTGATCCGCGACGAGACGTGAGAACCGCGACAGGCGCCGCTCCTCCGACGCGTTCGGGAAGGTCCTGCCGTCGACGGCGAGGATCTTGTCGCCCGGCTGGAGGTGCTGGGCGGCCGGCGACCCGGAGTCGATCGTTCCCACCCTGCCGTTGATTTCGTTCAGGCTGAGCGAGACCGCGAAAAGGATCGCGAAGGCCAGCATCAGGTTCATCGCCGGGCCGGCGCCGATCACCACGATGCGCTTCCACACCGGCTGCTTGTAATAGGCCCGCTTGAGCACGTCGGGAGGCAGCGGCTCTCGTCGACGTCCCTGGCCGGCGCCCTCGATCGCCGTCGACAGGCCCGCGCCGGACTTCGCCTCCTCGCCCTCGGCCGGGGCGGGCTCGAGCTCGTCCGGGTTCATCCCGGTGATCTTCACGAAACCCCCGAGAGGCACGGCACCGATCCCGTACTCGGTCTCGCCGCGCTTGATGCTGACGAGCTTCGGCGGAAAGAAGAGGAAGAACCGCTCCACCCGCATCCCGGTGGCCTTCGCGGCGACGAAGTGCCCGAACTCGTGGATGACGATCAGGAACGCGAAGCCCGCGATCGTAAGGACCCAGCTCAGCCCGCTCATCGCGCCGCCCCCACCGCCTGGATCAACTCACGGGCTCGCTCGCGCGCCTCGGCGTCCACGGCGTAGAGGTCCTCGAAGTGACCGGGCGCCGTCGCGGGCAGCGCGTCAAGCGTCCGCTCCACGACCTCGGCGATCGCGGTGAAGGGGATCCGGCGGTCGAGGAAGGCGCTCACCGCCACCTCGTCGGCGGCGTTGAGCACGCACGGCGCGGTGCCCCCGGCCCGCCCGGCCTCGCGCGCCAGGCGCAGGCACGGAAAGGTCTCGGTGTCGGGCTCGGCGAAGGTCAGCTCCCGGGCCGTCACGAGATCCAGGGTCGGCACGTCCACGTCGGCGCGCTCGGGAAAGCTCAGGGCATAGGAGATCGGCACCCTCATGTCGGGATACCCCAGGTGCGCGAGCGACGCCCCGTCGTTCAGATGCACGAGCGCATGGACGATCGACTGCGGATGGACCACGACGTCGATCCGCTCGTAGGGCGTCCCGAACAGGTGATGGGCCTCGATCATCTCGAAGCCCTTGTTCATGAGCGTGGCGGAGTCGATCGTTATCCGCCCTCCCATGTCCCACGTGGGATGGGCCAGCGCGTCCTCGGGCGTCACCCCGGCCAGGTCCGTGCGTCCCCGGAAGGGGCCACCGGACGCCGTGAGCACCAGGCGCTCGACCGTCCCGGGTCCTTCGGCGCGGACGAGCTGAAATAGCGCCGAGTGCTCCGAGTCGACGGGGATGATGCGGGTATCGGTGGCCTCCGCCAGGGCGGTGACGAGCTCCCCGCCCACCACGAGGCTCTCCTTGTTGGCGAGCGCGAGCTCGATGCCCTCGGTGAGCGCGACGATCGTCGGCCCGAGGCCGGCCGAGCCGACCATGCCGTTCAGCACGAGATCGGCGCCCGAGTCGGCGATCAGCTCGCGAATGCCCTCGTCGCCGGCCAGCACCCGGCCATTCCAGGCAGCAGAGGCGGTGGCGGCCGCCTCCGAATCGCCCAACGCGATGGCAGGCACGCCGTGGTCCCGGGCGTGGGCGACCAGGCGCTCCCAGCTACGACCCGCCGCAAGCCCGACGACCGACAGCTCCCGAGAGGCCGCAACGACCTCGAGCGCCTGCTCGCCGATCGAGCCCGTCGCGCCCAGGATGACCAGCTTCCTCATCCCGAGGCAGTGTAGGGAGAGCGCTTAATGCCCCTGTGGAGATGCCGGTCGTACAGAGAGACCGTCGAGAAACGTCCACCCTGGACAGCACGCCCAAGCTCGGCCAGTCGCCCGAGCACGCCCATGTGGAAGAACGCGGCCCGGAATCCGCCGACAGCGCGAGACCCACCTGCCCTCGATGAGCCCAGTCGATCGGACCGTCCACTCCACGCCGGGCCGACACTACCCTGCCTGGCGTGAGCCTCCATCCTCTTGCCGGGCGCTTCGGGTCGGTCGCGGACGCCTACGAACGCGGGCGGCCCGAGTACCGACCGGCGGTGGTGGGCGCCCTGAGCGCCGAGCTGGAGCTCGCCCCTGATGCCGCCGTGCTGGACCTCGCGGCCGGAACGGGAAAGCTCACGCGCCGCCTGGTCGCCGCGGGCCTCGACGTGGTGGCCGTCGAGCCCCAGGAGCTCCTGCGCGACCGGCTGGCCGCCGCGGTGGGACGAGAGCGAGTGCGTGAGGGTGTCGCGGAGGCGATCCCGCTGCAGGACGGCGCCGTCGACGCCGTCACGGTGGCCGACGGCTTCCACTGGTTCGACCACGCTCGCGCGCTCACCGAGATCCGGCGGGTGCTCAGGCCAGGTGGCGGACTCGCGGTGCTGACGACGATCCCGGACTGGAGCGGCGCCTCCTGGGCACACGAGCTCGGGACCCTGCTGCAGGAGACGCGACCGGAGCATCCGTTCTTCGACGGGCCGCCCTGGTCGCAGGCCGTCGGGGCCGGCGAAGGCTGGACGGCGCCGCGGGAGGTTCGCGTCACCACCTCACAGCCCACCGACCCCGGGCGCATCGTCGACTACGTCGTGTCGATGAGCTACATCGCCGCGCTTGCCGACGACGAGCGCGCGGAGTTGCTCGGCCGGGTCACCGAGCTCGTCGAGGCGGGAGAGACGCCGACCGAGCTGCCCGTGCAGGTGGTGATCGGGTTGACGACCGCACCCTGACCCCCGGACTATCCTCGCCCGCCGTGGCCGGGCCAACCCACACGCAGCTGGTCGGCGCCCATGTTTCGCCGGACGACCCGCTTGGCGAGGCCGAGGCGCTCGGTGCCGACTGCGTGCAGGTGTTCCTCTCGGATCCGCAGGGCTGGAAGCGGCCCGACGAGCGCGACGACGCCGACGAGCTGCGGGCCTCGGAGGTGCCGCTCTATGTCCACGCCCCCTACCTGATCAACGTCTGCTCGCCGAAGAACAACGTCCGCTACGGATCGCGGAAGATCCTGCAGCAGACATGCGACGCGGCCGCGGCCGTGGGAGCCGCCGGCGTGGTCGTCCATCCCGGCCACGCCGAGGACGGGATCGATGCCGGCATCGGCCGCTGGGGACGGACGCTGGAGATGCTGGAGTCCGAGGTGCCGCTCTACCTCGAGAACACGGCGGGTGGGGACAACGCGGTCGCCCGTCGCTTCGAAGCGCTCGCCCGCCTCTGGGAGCTGGTGACGGATCAGCACGGCGACGTCGAGATCGGCTTCTGCTTCGACACGTGCCATGCACATGCGGCGGGCGAGGAGCTTGAGGACGCCGTCGCGCGGGTGGTGACGATCGTGGGCCGGATCGACCTCCTGCACGCCAACGACTCCCGTGACCCGCCCGGCACGGGCGCCGACCGCCACGAGAACCTGGGCCTCGGAACGATCGGCGCGGACGTCCTGCGGAACATGATCAGCGCCGCCGGCGGACCGGTCGTCTGCGAGACGCCGGGTGAGCTGGACGACATGCGGATGGACCTGGAGTTCGTGCGACGGGCACTGGGTGCCTGACCTCAGTACACGAGCGCCACGGCCAGGTAGTAGCCCATGACGACGGTGAACAACAGGGCATCCACGCGATCGAGCAGGCCGCCGTGCGGGCCGAAGACGTTGCCGGTGTCCTTGATGTTCAGATCGCGCTTGATCATCGACTCGAACAGGTCGCCCATCGGCGCCACGATCGCGATGCACATGCCCATGATCAGCGCGTCGATCCCCGGCAGCCAGTCCTGGTACAGGCCGGCGAACCAAAAGCCCATGGTCCCGCCGACGAACCCGAATGCGAGCCCCTCGATCGTCTTGTTCGGGGAGAGCTTGGGAGCCAGCGGATGCCGCCCGAACAGGCGGCCGCCTGCGTAGGCGGCCGTGTCGGTGAGGAAGGTGGCGACGAGAACGTCGATGACCAGGGCGGCACCGTGGGTCGGCAGGTTCCGCAGCAGGACGACGTGCGCGAACGGGACGCCGATCCACACGATCCCGAGCAGGGTCACCGCCACCGAGGCGGTGACCCCCTCCCGGGGGCCGCGGGCAGCGGCCACGAGGAACATCACCGGGAAGGTCGCGACCAGCACGATCACGAGCTGGAACTGGCCGCCGTAATAGGCCGCGACCACCAGCGCGGCTGCTGCGGCGAACGCCACCGGGACGAGCGGCCCGAAGCGGCGCGTCATGCGGAAGAGCTCGGCCAGGCCGATGACCGCGAACCCGATCATCGCCGCCGCGAACGGGATCCCGCCGACCACGACCAGGGCGATCGCCAGCACGATCCACGGGACCGCGACCGCCACCCGCGCGACCGTCTCGCGCGTGGGACGGCGGCCGCGAGGTCGCTGCGTTCCCGGGGCGCCAGGCGCTGACGTACGCCGTGCCCGCCGTCGCCGCCCGCGCCGGGTCGGCTGGCCTTTCCGGGCCGGGGGCGCCTCCGCAGCCGGGCCCTGCACCCACGGCGCCGGCTCGAGGTCTCCTCCCGGGGAAGCCCCTCCGGGCTCCAGTGGCGTTTCCATCGCGGCCGACCTTAACGCCAGTCCGAGAGACGGGCCTCGCTATGCGCGGGCGCCGAAACGGCGCCTGCGCGCCGCGAACTCCTCCAGCGACTCCTCGAACGCCTCGCGCGTGAAGTCCGGCCAGAGCTCCGGGCGGAAGACGAGCTCCGAGTACGCGCACTGCCACAGGAGGTAGTTGGAGACGCGAAGCTCGCCGCTGGTGCGGATCAGCAGGTCGGGGTCGTGCATCTCCGGCGCGTACAGGTGGCGGCGGAACTCCTCCTCGCTCGACCCCTCGAAGGAGGCGGCCGCGTCGACGATCTCGGCCCGGCCTCCGTAGTTGAAGGCGACGAAGAACCGGATCGCCTCGTTGTCCTTCGTCAGGCCCTCGGCCCACTCCATCCGCCGCACGAGCTCCGGCTCCACGCCCTCCCGACGACCGATGAACCGCATCCTTACGCCCTCGTCGTGGAGCTCCGGGGTCTCGTTGTCGATGCGCTCGGCGAACATGCGCATCAAGCCGGCGACCTCCTCCGGGGGCCGCGACCAGTTCTCCGTGGAGAACGAGAAGACCGTCAGCTCCTCGATCCCCAGGTCGACCGCGTCCCGCAGCCTGTCCTTCACCACGTCGGCCCCCGCGCGGTGCCCCTCGATCGGCGACAGCCCGCGCCCCTGCGCCCAGCGACCGTTGCCGTCGGTGATGATCGCGACGTATTTGGGCGCGGCCGTCATCGACGATCAGGTGAACCGGCGGAGCCCGGCTCAAACCTCCAGGATCTCGTCCTCTTTGCCCTTGAGCAGCGACTCGATCTCGCCGATGGCCTCGTCCGTCAGCCGCTGCAGCTCGCCCTCGGCCCGACGCTCGTCGTCCTCACCGACCTCGCCCTCTTTCTTCAGCTCCCGGAGGTCGTGCATGACGTCGCGGCGGATGTTGCGCACCGCCACGCGTCCCTCCTCCGCCACGGTGTGAACCACCTTGACGAGGTCGCGCCGGCGCTCTTCGTTCAGCTCCGGAATCTGCAGCCTGACCACGTTGCCGTCGTTGGAGGGCGTCAGCCCGAGGTCGGACTCCATGATCGCCTTCTCGATCTGCTTGATCGAGTTCTTGTCGTACGGCGTGAGCGTCAGCAGCCGTGCATCCGTCGCCGCCACCTGGGCGAGCTGGCGAACCGGGGTCTCGGCACCGTAGTAGTCCACGATCACCCGATCGAGCAGGTGCGGCGAGGCGCGGCCGGTGCGGACCGTCGCGAGCTCCTGCCGGTACGCATCCACCGATTTCTTCATCCGGTCCTCGGCGTCGTCCAGGAGCTCGTCGGTGAAATCGGCCATTAGATCGCCTCCTCCTCGGACGCAGCCACCGCACGGTCGAGACGACCGTTCGACGACACGACGGTTCCGACGCGCTCCCCGGAGACGACGCGGTCGATGTTCCGCTCGTCGGCCAGGTTGAAGACGCAGATCGGCAGGTCGTTGTCCATGCACAGCGACAGGGCGGTGGAGTCCATCACCCGGAGCTCCTGCTCGATCGCCTGGCGATGGGTGATCTCGGGGATGAACTTCGCGTCGGCCACCTCGGAGGGGTCCGCGTCGAAGACCCCCTCCACCCCATGCTTGGCCATCAGGATCACGTCGGCGTGGATCTCCAGGGCCCGGAGGGCGGCCGCGGTATCGGTGGTGAAGAACGGATTGCCGGTGCCGGCGGCGAAGATCACGATGCGCCCCTTCTCGAGGTGCCTGATCGCCCGGCGCCGGATGTACGGCTCGGCCACCTCGGTCACCTGGATGGCCGAGAGGACGCGGGTGTGGGCGCCGCGCTTCTCGAGCGCGTCCTGGAGTGTGAGTGCGTTGAGCACGGTGGCCAGCATCCCCATGTAGTCGGCCGTGGCGCGGTCCATGCCCCGAGCCGCGCCCTGCAGGCCACGATAGATGTTGCCCGCACCCACGACGAGCGCCATCTCGACGCCGCGCCCGACCACGTCGTGCACCTGTGCGGCGATGCTCTCGACCCGGTTGGGGTCCGTGCCGTAGTCCAGGGCCCCCATGAGGGCCTCGCCGGAGAGCTTCAGCAGGACGCGGCTGAATGCTGGTTCTTCGGACACGGCGCCGACAATCGTAGTGTCACAGGCCCGATTCGCCCACCACAAACCTGGCGAAGCGGGCGATGCGGACGTTCTCGCCGGTCTTCGAGGCGATCTCCGCTCGCAGGTCCTCGATCGTCTTGCCGTCGTAGGCGTCGGTGCGGACGTGCTCCTGCTCGCAGAGCGCGACCTCCTTCGTCCACTTGGAGAGCTGTCCATCCACGATCTTGGCGACGATCTCGTCGGGCTTGCCCTCCTCGCGGGCCTTGGCCTCGAACACCTTCCGCTCGGCCTCCCGGGCCTCGTCCGGAATCTCATCCGCGGAGACGACGAGCGGCGGAGACGGCGCGCCGGCGATGTGGATCGCGACCTCGCGCGCGAACTCCTTGAACTCGTCGCTGCGGGCGACGAAATCCGTCTCGCACTGCACCTCGACGAGGACCCCCACCTTGCCCGTGGCGTGGATGTACGAGGTGACCACGCCCTCGCTCGTGGCGCGCCCGCTCCGCTTCGCCGCCGAGGCCTGGCCCTTCACGCGCAGGATCTCGATCGCCTTGTCGACGTCGCCGGCGGCCTCCGAGAGGGCGGCCTTGCAGTCCATGATTCCCGCGCCGGTGCGGTCTCGAAGCGCCTTGACGTCGCCTGCCGAGACATCCGTCCCGCCGGTCAAGAGCCGGCCTCCTTTCCTGCCTGCGCCGGCGCCTGCCCCGCGGCCTCGGGGCCCGCCGCGGCGGCCTCCTGAGCCTCCTTTCGGGCCTGCTCCTCGGCCTGGCGGCGCTGGCGCTCGGCCTCCTCGCGGCGGCGGCGCTCGGCCTCCTCGGCCTGGCGCTTGGCCTCGGCCTCGCGCCATGCCTGCGCCGACTCGTACACCGCCTCGCCGATCGTGCGGATTACGAGCTCGCACGAGCGGATCGAGTCGTCGTTGCCCGGCACGGGATAGGCAACCGGTCGCGGGTCGACGTTGGAGTCGACCAGCCCGATGATCGGGATCCGGAGCCTCTCCGCCTCGCGGAGCGCGATCTCCTCGGTCTTGAGATCGATGATCACCGCGGCCTGCGGCAGGCGCTGCATGTTCCGGACGCCGCCGAGGTTGTACTCGAGCTTGGCGAGCTCGGCCTCGCGGGCCATCCGCTCCTTGGTGGGCAGCAGGTCGAGCTGACCGGCGTCGCGCAGCTCGGTCAGCTCATGAAGGCGATCGATGCGCGCCGACATGGTTTGAAAGTTCGTCAGCAGGCCACCCAGCCAGCGCTGGTTGACGTAGGGCATGTTGGAGCGCTCGGCCCACTCCTTGACCGCGTCACGCGACTGCTTCTTGGTGCCCACGAACAACACCGAGCCGCCCTTGCTCGCCGCCTCGCCGGCAAAGCGGCGCGCTTCGGCGAGCAGGTGCTCGGTCTGCAGCAGGTCGATGATGTGGATCCCGTCGCGCTCGCCGTAGATGTACGGTCGCATGCGGGGATCCCAGCGTCGCGTCTGGTGGCCGAAGTGCAGGCCGGCCTCCAGCAGCTCCTTGATTCCGGGTTCGGACATGAGGCTCCCTTGAGTCGATTCGGTTTGCATCCCGACGGCGCTCCGGGGACCCGGCGGGCTCATGCCTGCCGAGCAGGGCCCCGCGCCTTCCGTCGGGGGTCGGTGACTGGACGGAGTGGATTGTAGGGCGCCTCGGCTGAGTGGGCCGCGGCGCGGGGAACGGGCGGCCAGGGAGAGGGCCGCCGAGGGATTCGGAGCCATGATCGCCGGGTCAAGTTGATTCGCTCCCGGTTTCGGCACTGGATTGCCTTGACCTGGCTTGCCCACCGGCAGTCCGGCTTCCCGAGCGGGATCACGTCCCTCGCCGGCGGTCTTGCCTCGCTGCCTCCTACCCCGCCCGCGCGCGCGCCAGCGCCGCGGCCAAATCACCCGGCAGCGGCGACGTGAACTCGAGCTCCTCACCGCTGAACGGATGACGGAATCCCAGCTTGGCGCTGTGCAGGAACTGACGCCCGAGGCCGTGTCGCCCCGCGTGCCCGTACCGCGGATCGCCCGCGACCGGGTGGCCGATCGCGGCGAAGTGGGCTCGGATCTGGTGCGTGCGGCCGGTCTCCAGGCGCGCCTCCAGGAGGGCGTCGCCGGGCAGCGCCTCGACGAGGGTGAAGTGCGTGCGGGCCTCCCGCGGGGCGCGGCCGCCAACGGCCCGCCGCTCGGGTGCCCGGTAGTCGCGACCCAGCGGCGCATCGATGGTCCCGGTGCGTGAGCGGGGCAGCCCCTCGACCAGCGCGAGGTAGACGCGCCGCACCTCGCGCGCCTTGATCTGAGCCGCCAGGAGCCGGTGCGCCCCGTCGCCGCGCGCGACGATCATCAAACCCGAGGTGTCCTTGTCCAGCCGGTGGACGATGCCCGGCCGCTGCGGATCGTCCCCTCCGGCCAACAGCTCTCCGAGGTCGTCGACGAGCGTTCTTCCCCGGTGCCCCGGGGCACCGTGCACCACCAGCCCGGCCGGCTTGTCCACGACCGCCAGCCACTCGTCCGAGTGGACGATGCGCGGCTCGGAGCTCACCCCGGGCCGGGCTTGGCCTTGGCGTCTCGACTTTCGGCTGGGGTCAGCGACACCAGAACGAGCACGATCGCGCCCAGGGTGATCGCGACGTCGGCGAGGTTGAACGCGGGCCACAACGGAGGATCGATGAAGTCCGTCACGGCGTCCAGCCGAACTCGATCCGCGAGGTTCCCCAGCGCGCCCCCGGTCAGGAGGCCCACTCCAAGCCACAGCCCGGGGCGGGTCGGATCAAGCGCGAACCAAACGAGCACCAATGCGAGCGCGATGATGGTCACGGCGAGAACGAATCCCTCTCCCTGCCCGATGCCGAACGCGAGCCCGGAGTTCTCGGTGTTCGTCACCCGGAAGCCGAGCCCGACCTGCCGGTACTCGCCCATCGACAGCGAGGAGACGACGATCGCCTTGGACACCTGGTCAAGCAGGACCACGCCTCCGCATACCGCGAGCACGCGCGCCCAGCCCATCGCCGCCCCGCTCTTCGGCCGCGCGGAGCTCACCCGCGCACGAGGCCCACGACCACCTGCTGCACGATGATCAGCAGGATGATCCCCAGGATCGGGCTCAGGTCGAGCGCGAAGCCACCCCCGCCCACGGGCGGCAGGAACCGCCGGAAGAGGTTGAGGTAGGGGTCCGTCACCTCCTCGATGAATCCCACCGTGGCCCGCAAGGCGCGGTTGTAGGGCAGCCTCGGAATCCAGGTCAGCAGCACACGGATGATGATCAGGGCCAGATAGACGAGGAACACCGCCCCCACGTAGTCCGCGATCGTGTCGCGGGTGTCGGCCACCGGGATCATCGAAACCGCTCCAGGGACGCCTTCACCGCGCGCACGAACGCCTCCTCCACCACGCCCTCAAGCTCGGCGAGACCGGCCTCGGTGGCGCCGCCGGGGGACGCAACGACGCTGCGGATCGTCGCCGGCTCGCGCCTCCGCAGGAGCTCGGCCGTGCCGCCAAGCGCCCCTGCCACGAGCTCGCCTGCCGTCCCGGAGTCCAATCCCTCCCGCTCTCCGCCTCGCGCGAGCGCCTCCGCCACCAGCGCGATGTACGCCGGGGAGCTGGACATGATCGCCATCGCCGCGTCGATCCGGCTCTCATCCAGCTCGACCAGGTCGCCCAGCGGCGCGAGCAGCTCGAGAAGCGCATGCCGCAGCTCGTCCGGCATCGCGATCGGAGGCGAGTGGCAGAGCACGCCGGCCCGCACCTCCACCGGCTGATTCGGCATCACGCGCAGGACGGGCACGCCGGGGAACGCCTCGGCCACTCGCGTGGCGGGGGTGACCGCGAGCATGGAGAGGAGCGCCGGTGCCCTGCCGCCGAGCTCGCCGGCGACGGCATCCAGAGCGGCGGGCTTCACCGCCAGCACCACGAGGTCGCAGTCGCGCGCCAGGTCGGCCAGATCCGCCCGCGTCTCGCCTCCCACCTCCGCGGCCAGCGCGGCGGCGCGCCCCACGTCGATGTCCGAGAACAGCATCCGCCCGGGCCCGCCCGGGCCCGCAGCCCACCCCCGCGCCATCGCGGCGGCCATGTTTCCGGCTCCGGCGAACCCGACCTTCATCGCCGGCGAAGACTAGAGGCTCGTTATTGCCCGGGATGGGCGCCTAGGACTGGTTGAAGAAGCCCTTTTCGACGAGGCGGGCCTTCTCCTCGGCAGACACCTCGACGTTGCGCGGGGTCAGGAGGAAGGTCTTCTCGGCGATCTTCTGCATCCCGCCGCCGAGCGCGTACGTGAGGCCGGACGTGAAGTCGATCAGCCGCTTGGCGAGCTCGGAGTCGGTCGTCTGGAGGTTCAGGATCACCGGCGTGTCCTGCTTGAACTTGTCCGCGACCTCCTGGGCGTCATTGAAGCTGTAGGGCGTCACGAGGTGGACCCTGACGTCCGCCCCGTTCCCGGCGACCGGTCGCAGCACGCGTCCGCCGCCGCGGCCGACCGGCTCGTCGTCGGCGAAGATGTCGTCGATCTCGTCGCGCGAGCGCCGGCGCTCACGCAGCGGGCTCACGGTGGCGCCGCGAGCTGCGGGCGCCTCGTACAGGTCCCCCTGCCCGGTCTCGGGCTCGTAGACGTCGCCGTCCCCGTAGCCAGGGTCCTCGGCCAGCCCGAAGTAGACCAGCGCCCGGTGCCATGTGTCACGGAAGGCCATTGCTCAGCGTACGTTCGCCTCTGAATGAGCTATTCCTGTATGGATTATTGCGGGTTCGCGACCCGTTCCGCTGGTATTCGGGTACCCCGCAACGCCGCTGTCCATGCGCAGGGCTCGCCGCGTGGCCGGACGATTGTCGCTCCCGCTGGTCCGCCGCCACCCCTGCACTCACGCGGCGACACGTTCGTCGGAGCCTCGATCGCGAGGTGGAGCCGGGTCGATCCGGCATCACCCGTTCGCGCTCCGAGCACACGCGCCCTGCCGCCGGCCCCTCCCCTCAGGCGTACAGCTCGGTGCCCAGCCGGATGATGGTCGCCCCCTCCTCCACCGCGATCTCCCAGTCCTGGCTCGTGCCCATCGACAGCCGCTCGAGCCCATGCTCGGCGGCCAGCTCGGCGAGCCTCGCGAAGGCGCGCCGCGATCCCTCGGGGTCGGTGCTGAAGGGGGGCATCGTCATCAGGCCGACCACCCGCACCGGGCAGCGCTCGATGAACGGACCCAGCTCCGCCGACGCCACCCCGCCCTTGCTCTCCTCCCCCGCGACATTCACCTCGACCAGCACCTCGGTGCTCTCGTCTCCGTGCCTCCCGAGCTGCTCCAGGGCCGAGTCCGTGGCAACCGAATGGATCAGCCGCACGAGGGGCAGGATGCGCTTGACCTTGCGGCTCTGGACGTTGCCGATGAAGTCCCAGGCGAACGCGTCGCCGTAGCGCTCGCGCTTGGGCTCCAGGTCCTGGAGCCGGTTCTCGCCAACCAGCTCGATCCCGGCCTCCGCCAGCGTCCCCATCTCCTCGAGCGGGATGTACTTGGTCGCGGCGAGGACCTCGACGTCGGGCCCGACCCGCTCGCGCACCCGCTCCAGATTGGCTCGGATCCGCTCCGGTTCCAAGCCGTGGATCAGTCCCGGCATCAGGCGGCCATCCAGACCAGGCCGGCCTGCCGGCCGGTGCGCCCGCGGTCGCGGCGATGCGAGAAGAAGAGCTTCCGATGGCAGCTCGTGCACAGGTCGCTGATCTCCACCCGCTCGACCCCCGTCTGCGCCAGCAGGCGCCGCGCGACCTCACGGAGATCGAGCATCCTTCCGTCGGCGACCCCCTCTCCGAGGGCGGCGAAGGCCTGGCGGACCTCGTCGCCCACCTCGTAGCAGCAGGGACCGATGCTCGGCCCGATCGCGGCCGCCCTCGCGCCCACCGCCTCCACCCCGTTTCGCACGATTCCAGCGGCCATCCCGCGCCAGCCACAGTGGATCATCGCGACGCCGCCCTCGCCGACGAGCGCCACCGGCAGGCAGTCGGCGACGAACACGAGGGGTGCCAGGCCGGGCCGATCGGTGGCATGGCCGTCGGACTCGGGCAGGCCGGGCCTGGGCTCCGCGAAGGGGCTCGGGTTAGGCGGCTCGCGGTGCCGTCGTACCTCCGCCTCGTGCACCTGGCGGCCGATCAGGACCCCGGGCGGGTCGAGGCCCAGCGTGGCCGTCAGTCGGCGGCGGTTCTCCCGCACGCCGGGGTCACCGGTCAGGCGGCCGAGGTTCAGCGTGTCGAACGGCGCCTCGCTCACCCCACCGATCCGCGTGCTGAAGGCCGCCACCGCGCCGGGGAGCTCGGCCTCCAGCCAGCGCACGCCGTCCTCGTCACACCAGCGCAAGCGCGCCCCTCAACCGGTAGTCGTGGTCGTGTCCGGCGCGGCGTTCCCGGACTCGGCCGCCCGGAGCTTCGAGACGAAGCCGTCCAGCCCGTCGCTGAGGTGGATCACGACGCGGTTCAGGGTGTAAGGGTGGTCGGCACTCGCCAGACCGGGATTCTCGGTGGTCGCGCCCCGGTAGCCCGCGTCGGAAACCGCGTGGATCACGGTGTCGTCGTAGCGGCCCGCCGGATAGCAGAAGTTGTCGACCGGCACGTCGAAGCGGTCCTGCAGGATCCGGCGCGATCCATCGACCTCGTCGCGGAGCTCCGTGGAGCCAAGCGTGGTCAGATCGGCATGCGTGGTCGTGTGGGAGGCGAGCTCCCAGGGCGGCTTCGCATCGAGCATCTTGCGGACGTCGTCATCGGGGAGGTCGGCGCCCTTCGCCACCAGGTTCAGCACACCCGGCCAGTGGAAGTGCTGGAGCGCCGGAAATGCCGCCACGTACTGGCTGAGATAGCCGTCGTCGAAGGTCAGCACGACGGGCTTGGGCGGAAGCTCGCCGTCCTTGTACCAGGCGTCCTGGACCTGGTCGAGCGTGACCGCCTCGTAACCGTGCTCGTCGAGCCACTTCATCTGCTCCACGAAGTCGTCCTGCGGGACGAACAACTCGGGGAAGTCGCTGCCGGCGACGGGGGGCTGGATGGCGTGGTACCCCACGATCGGGATCGGGCCGGTGTACGGCCTCCAGTCCGCCGGGTAGGTGGCGCTCGCCTGCTGCCCGTTTCCGGGGCCGGCCCGCGCTCCCGACTGCTCCGAGGCCTTCGTCCCTCCCCCCCTGTCGATGACGCTCACGATCGCGATCGCGGCGCCCGCACCGAGGATCGCGAGCACTGCCAGCGCCACGAGCCGCCGCCGCCACCGGCGCCGCCTCGCGGCCGCCGCCCGTCTCGCACGCAGGTCGTCGGGTAGCTCGGTCAGAAAAACGGGATCGTCCTCGAACGGGGCGTTCATCCCGCCGAAAGTACCGGATGCGGCAGACCCCTCGAAGCTACTCGGAGCCGACCTCCCGGGCGGCGTCCAGCGCGATCCGCAACTCCTCCTCCGCGTTCGCCGCCGCGCCGTCCAACCGCGCCTTCATCGCGGCCGCCAGCCCGCGACCGACAGCCGGCCCCTCCGGGACGCCCGCGGCCAGGAGATCGCCGCCGTCGACCTCGAGTCGGACATCCCGCCACTCGCTCACGTAGGTGTCGAGCCAGTCGGCACCGAGCGCCCGAGCCAGGGCCAGGGTCGCCCCGTCGTGGCCCCGGGCCAGCTTGACGGCGTCGGACGGCGCCGCCGGGCGGGCTGCCTCGAGCTCCCGCGCCCCCTCCAGGCCGCGTCCGAGCGCCGCCGCGAGGACAGCGTCCTCACGGTCCACGACGCTCGTCCATGGCTCCGCCGCGACGATATCGCCCACGGCCTCGACCAACTCCGGCGCGAAAGGGTCCAGCGCGAGCAGGCCCCACTCGCCCAGCAGCTCAAACCCGCGCCGCGCCCGCGGCTCCCGGGCGAGCTTGCGGAGGTCGGCCTCGACCCGGTCGCGCGAAACGGTCCCGAGGTCGGCTGCGCGAAGCAGCCTCTCGGTGTCGGGCTCGAGCGCGAAGCCGTATCGCGCCGCGTAGCGGGCGGCCCGCAGGGCGCGGGTGGGGTCGTCGACGAAGGAGCCGTCGTGGAGCACCCGCAGGGTCGCCGCCTCCAGATCACCGAGTCCGCAGTGCGGGTCGATCAGCCTCGGCTCGCCCACGAGGGGAACGGCCATCGCATTGACCGTGAAGTCGCGCCGGCCGAGATCCTCGGTGAGTGAGGCCGGACGCACCTGGGGCAGGGCACCCGGGCTCCGATACGTCTCGCTGCGCGCGGTGGCGAGGTCGAGCTCCCTTCCGTCCAGCGGCACCGTCGCCGTGGCGAAGCGCTCGTGCTCGCGCACCTCGCCCCCGAGACGCCGGCCGAGCGCGGCCGCGTCGCCTTCGACGGCGACGTCGAGGTCCGTGCGCTCCCGACCCAGGAGCAGGTCGCGCACGGCGCCGCCGACGAGGTAAACGGGCGTCTCGCCGGCGGCCTCGCGAACGCGATCGACGCCGGGGAGCGCGCTGACGCGCTCGGCGATGCGCTCGGGCTCGATCTTGGCGCTCTCAGGCGACATTTGACGGTCCCCTCAGGGACGTTCCCTACCATGACGAGCTTCGCGGATGGGTCGTCTGCTCAACATCTGGCGTTCCTGGAGCATCGGCCAGCGCGTGGCGCTGGTCGGCGCCGCCGCGCTCGTGGTGGCGGGGGCGGCAGTGGGCGCGTACCTCCTGACCAAGCGCCCGGCGGACGTCTCCAATCCGGACGCCGCCTTCCACAAGCAGAAGCGCCACAAGAAGAAGGTCGAGACGCTCAACTGGCCCATGTACGGCTACGACCCGGCGCGCACGCGCTACCTGCCGGTGAAGGACCTGAATCCCCCGTTCGGATCGTCCGAGTGGAGCTTCCAGGCCGGAAAGCTCCTGGAGTTCCAGCCCATCGTCGTCCATGGGACCGTCTACTTCATGGACAAGGACGCGATGTTCTACGCGCTCAGCGCCGACCACGGACATATCGAGTGGAAGCGCAGGATCGGCAACCTGAACGCGTCGTCCCCGGCGTATTTCGACGGCCGCCTCTTCGCCGTCAATCTGGAGCCCCACCAAGCGGTGGCGCTCGACGCGAAGAAGAAGGGCAAGGTGCTTTGGAGGACGCCCCTCCCGGGGCGCAGCGAGTCCTCGCCGCTCGTTCACCACGGCAAGGTCATCTTCGGCTGCGAGTCCGGCGACATCTTCGCCCTGGACGAGAAGACGGGCAAGGTCCGATGGAAGGTGCACACGAACGGGGCCGTCAAGGGCGCGCTCGCCTATCACGACGGGACCCTGTTCGCGACCAATTACGGCGGCGAGGTCTACGCGCTGGACGCCGGCAACGGCCACGTGAAGTGGTCTGCGACCACCCAGGGCGGCGGCTTCCTGCACGGCGGCGGCGTGTACTCGACGCCCGCGGTCGCCTTCGGCCGCGTGTATCTCGGCGGCCTGGATGGGCGCGTCTACAGCTTCGAGGAGAAGACCGGCGACCTCGCGTGGAGCCAGTCCACCGGCGCGGAGGTCTACTCGTCACCGGCGGTCGCGGACACGCCCCATTCTCCGCCGTCGGTCTACGTCGGATCCCAGGACAAGCACTTCTACGCGCTCGACGCGAAGACCGGCCGGATCCGCTGGTCGCACGCGATGAACGGGAACGTCCTGGGCTCTTCCAGCGTCGTCGACAGCACCGTGTACGTCTCGGTGATCGGGCCCAACATCGGCACCTACGGCTACGCGGTCAACAAGGGCCAGAAGGTCTATTACAACGACCAGGGCGAGTACAACCCGGTGATCTCCGACGGGCAGCGGGTCTACCTGACGGGGACCTCCACAATCCGGGCCTTCGAGCCCAAGAAGTACTTCAAGCACGGCAAGGGCAACAAGCAGCCCGGCGGCAACAAGAAGCCCGGCGGCAAGTAGAGACGAGCGCCGCGCCCGCGCCCTTTGCGCGATGGTCGGAAAACCCACCCATATGTGCGGGCCTCCGACCATCGTCGCTCGGAGCGGTCGATCCGCCTCGGACCTGCCCCACCCGCCCTGACGCGCTCGCGCTAAGCCAAGCGCACGGGGATCCCGGCCCCGCGAAGGTGCTCCTTGGCCTCGCGGACCGTGTAGTCGCCGTAGTGGAAGATCGACGCGCACAGCACGGCGTCGGCGCCGCCCTGGATGACCCCCTCGGACAGGTGGCGGAGCTCGCCGGCGCCTCCGGATGCGATCACCGGGACCCTCACCGCTTCGGACACCGCGCGGGTCAGGTCGAGCTCGTAGCCCAGCGCCGTGCCGTCGCGGTCCATGCTCGTCAGCAACACCTCCCCGGCGCCGCGCTCGGTCGCCTCACGCGCCCACGCCACGGCCTCGCGCCCCTCGACGGGATGGCGCCCGCCGTGGGTGTATACGTCCCAGGGGGCGTCCGAGCCCTTCGCGTCGATTGCGATCACCACGCACTGCGAGCCGAATATCTCCGCGAGCTCGCCGATGAGCTCAGGGCGCTCGAGGGCGGCGGAATTGACCGAGACCTTGTCGGCGCCGGCGTCCAGCACCGCCTGGGCGTCGCCCACGGAGCGGATGCCGCCGCCGATCACGAACGGGATGAAGACGTTGTCGGCGGTCCGCCTGGCGAGCTGGACGATCGTCTCGCGGCGCTCGTGCGATGCGGTGATGTCCAGGAAGACGACCTCGTCGGCGCCCTCGGCGTCGTAGCGCGCCGCCAGCTCGACCGGATCGCCGGCGTCCCGCAGACCGACGAAGTTGGTCCCCTTTACGACTCGCCCTGCATCGACGTCGAGGCACGGGATGACCCGCTTCAGCGCCATCGCTAGTGGGCGGCGGCCTTCTTGACCAGGGACCAGAGCTCGTCGCGCTCGCCGTCGCTCAGGTTCGAGCGGCGCCCCTTCGACTTCCGGAGCAGCCTGCCGAGGTCCTCGCGCTCGGCCGGCTCGAGGTTGTCCCACGCCCGCTTGCCGTGCCCGTAGACCACCCTCGCGGTCTCGTACAGAGCGAGCCAGCGGATGCTGCGGCCACGCGCGACCACCTTGCTCAGAGTCCCGGCCACGTCCGGTGCTCCTAGCGCCGAGCCGTACGGCTCGACGACTGGCATCTGTCGTTCATACGGATGGAAGTTAGCCGTCGAGGGCGACCTGGCCCTCGGCCACGGTGAAGCGTCCCTCGTACAGGGCACGGCCGACGATGACGCCGGACAGGCTCTCGAGCGCCCGGGCACGCAGCTCGCGCAGGTCGCCCAGCGAGCCGACGCCACCGGAGTAGACCAGGCTCGCGCCGGCGTCAGCCGCCGCATGGGAGACCTCCTGGAGATCCTCGACCTCGGGACCACCGAGCGTCCCGTCCACCTCCACCGGGGTGAACACGAACGTTCGCACGCCCCGGGAGGCGAGGTCGGCGACGGTCTGCGCCGGCTGCGCCCCCGTCTCCCGCCCCCAGCCCTCCACGGCCACCTTGCCGTGGCGAGCGTCCACGCCGACCACGATCCGCTCCCCGTGCTCGGCGGCGAGCGCGGCAACCAGCTGCGGCTCCGCCAGCGCGGCCGTGCCGAGCACGACCCGCGCGGCGCCCGATTCGAGCGCCGCGGCCACGGCCTCGCCGTCCCTGAGGCCACCGCCGACCTGCACGGGGACCTTCACCTCGGCCGCGATCCGTCGCACGTGGTCCAGGTTCTGCGGCTGGCCGGCGCGCGCGCCGTCGAGGTCGACGACGTGGAGCGCCCGCGCCCCCTGCTCGAGCCAGCGGCGCGCGGCGTCGACGGGGTCGTCGTCGTACACGGTCTCGCGCCCGTAGTCGCCCTGGACGAGCCGCACGGCGTGCCCGTCCCGGATGTCGATGGCGGGCAGGAGGATCACGCCGGAACCGACGCGCAGATCTCGGCGAAGTTGGCGAGGACGCGCAGCCCGGCGCCACTCGACTTCTCGGGATGGAACTGCACGCCGTATAGCGGCGGCCGGGCGACGCCGCAGGCGAACCGCTCTCCCCATTTCGCGGTCCCCAGCACGTCGTGGCCCTCGGCCGGCCGGGCGGCGAACGAGTGCACGAAGTAGAACGGCGTCCCGGATTCGATCCCGGCAACCAGCTCCGACCCACGCTCCCAGCGCACCGGCTCCCAGCCCATGTGCGGGACCTTGAGCCCGGGAGCGTCGAGGGCCGTGACCTCGCCTCGCAGGACGCCGATGCCGGTCGCGCCGCCGAGCTCCGTGGAGCTCTCGAACAGGAGCTGCAGGCCGAGGCAGATGCCCAGCACGGGGACTCCGGCGCCCACCCGGCCGGCCACGAACGAGTCAATCCCGAGCTCGCGGACGCGGGCCATCGCCCGCGGAAAGGCGCCAACCCCGGGGAGGATCACGCCTGCCGCCGCCTCGGCCGCCGACGAATCGTCCGTGACGAACCCCTCCGCCCCGACTCTCTCGAGGGCCTTCTGGACGGACCTCAGATTGCCCATCCCGTAGTCGAGGACGGCGATGCGGGTCAGGTCAGCGTCCCCTTCGTGCTCGGCACGCCGCTCTCTCCGGGGTCGATAGCCACCGCGTCGCGAAGCGCCCGGGCGAACGCCTTGAAGCACGCCTCGACCATGTGGTGGGCGTTGCTGCCGTAGCGCGTCCCCACGTGGACCGTCAGCCCGGCGTTGGTGGCGACCGCGCGGAAGAACTCCTCGGCCAGCTCGGTGTCGAAGCCGGCGATGGAGGCCACCGGGAGCTCGGCGCCGAACAGGCACAGGGGACGCCCGGACACGTCGATGGCGCAGACGCCGAGCGCCTCGTCCATCGGGATCGCCGCATATCCGTAGCGTCGGATGCCAGCCCGGTCGGCCAGCGCCGCGTCCAGGGCCTGGCCCAGCGCGATGCCGACGTCCTCGACGGTGTGATGCGCCCCGGTTTCGAGATCCCCGGTCGCCTCCACGCGCAGACCCAGACGCCCGTGGCGGCCGATCGACTCGAGCATGTGGTCGAAGAATCCCAGGCCGGTGGACACGGCGACCTCGCCGCCCTCCAGATCGAGGGCGAGGGCGATGCGTGTCTCACGAGTCTCGCGGTTGATCTCTGCCGTGCGTGCCATGGTCCAAAGCCCCGTGGGGTTTTGGTGAGGGGCCTTAGCCCCGAAACTGGCTGGTGCCGTTAGTGGTGATCTTCGCGGATCACTCCCCCGCGCGGGCCGCAGCCGACTCGCCGTGCACGGGAAAGCCCTCAGCCCGAGCGAGCGCTCCGACGTGCGGCGCCAGCGCCGCCGCGGCGGTTCGCGGAATGGTGACCAGAGACGTCCGGCGCTGAAAGCTCGCAGGCCCCAGCGGCCCACCGAACCGCGCCGCGCCGCCGGTCGGGAGCACGTGGTTCGAGCCCGCGACGTAGTCTCCGAACGCGGCGGCGCAGGCCCGGCCCACGAACACGCAGCCAGCCACGCGCCCCCTCGCGGCGGGCTCGTCGGCGCCCTCGAAGGAAAGCTCCAGATGCTCGGGCGCGACGGCATCCGCCAGGGTGAGGGTGGTCTCGATCCCGCTCGTGGCCACGAGGGCGAGCGGCGCCTGGGCGACGCTCGGTCGCTCCGTCACGAGCTCGGAGACCAGCTCCTCGAGGCGGTCGAGCAACGCGACGTCGGGAGACGCGACCACCAGCAGACCCTCGTCGCTGTGCTCCGCCTGAGCGCACAGGTCCAGGGCGATCCACTCCGGGACCGCGGTGCCGTCGGCCACGACCATCAGCTCGCTGGGCCCGGCGACCCCGTCGATGCCCACGTCGCCGGCCACCAGGCGCTTGGCCTCGGCCACGTAGCGGTTGCCGGGACCGGCGATCAGGTCGACTCGTTCGATCGTCTCCGTGCCGTATGCGAGCGCGGCAATCGCCTGCGCGCCGCCGATCCCGTAGACCTCGTCGACTCCCGCCGCAGCGCAGGCCGCGAGCACCGCCGCACTGGGCCTCCCGCGGGCTCCGGCGGGGCTCGCAACCGCGACCCGCGACACCCCGGCCACCCGGGCGGGGATGCAGCACATCAGGACCGTGGAGGGATACGCCGCCTTGCCGCCGGGCACGTAGACGCCTGCGGCGGACACCGCGTCGGCTCGCACCTCGACGCGCTGTCCCTCCGGGAGCTCGACCGCTGCGGGGCGGTTGGAGGCCTCGAGCTCCGCCCGGGCGACCGCGGTCACGTTCGTGGCCAGCGTGCGCATGGCCTCCCGCACGTCGGGGTCGAGCAGGCCGGGTGCCGCGGCGATCGCGTCCGGATCCACGCGCCAGGACTCGGGCGCCTCCTCCTCCAGCCGCTCGGCGATCTCCCGCAACGCCGCGTCCCCGCGGGCGCGGACTGACTTCACGATGTCCGCGACGGTCTCGGCGACCTCCGCCTGCGCCGGCGGCAGCGAGCGCAGCCGGGCCGCGAGCGAGGCTGCCCCGGAGCCATCCCACTCGATCCGCTCGATTCTCACGCGGTCGCCTCCCGCATCCGCCCCGCAAGCCGGTCCACCTCGCCGGCACGGAGCTTGTGCGCGACGCGGTTTGCCACCAGACGCGCCGTGCAGGTGGTGATCTCCTCGCGCACCTCGAGCTCGTTCTCCTCCAAGGTCCGCCCGGTGTCGACCAGGTCGACGATCCCCTCGGCGAGCCCGACCAGGGGCGCGAGCTCGACCGAGCCCTTGACCTCGATCACCTCCGCGCGCCGCCCGCGCTCGGAGAAGTACCGCTGAGCGGCCCGCGGATACTTGGTGGCGATCCGCATCGCCCCGAGGCGGCGCTCGGCGTCGCCGAGGCTGTCGTCCCCGCGCCGTGCGGCGAGGACCATCCGGCACGCCCCGTACTTCAGGTCCAGGAGCTCATACACCGCGCGTTCGCGTTGCTCGAGCAGCACGTCCTTGCCGGTGATGCCCAGGTCGGCGGCGCCGGCCTCGACATAGGTCGGGACATCGGAGGGACGCATGGTGACGAGCATCAGTCCGTCGGCGTCGAACACGAGGGATCGCGAGCCCGAGCGCGCCGCGCCCGTGTCGACCCCGATCCGATCGAGCAGATCGAGGGTGCCCGCGAACAGTGCGCCCCGCGGTACCGCGAGCTTGAGCACGCGGTCACCTCGGGCACGGCTGCCGGACACCTCGCCGAGCCTCATGCCCCTGCTCCCTCCCGGGTCAGGCGCTCCTCCTCGGCCCGGGCGAGGTGGACCCGCTCCAAATACAGGGCGAAGCCCGCCGCGGGCAGCGGGCGCCCGAACCGGCCCATCAGCTCGTCGTAGCGGCCGCCGCCGCCGAGCACGTGGCCCACCGCCGGGTCGTAGACCTCGAGGATCGCGCCCGTGTAGTAGCCCAGATCGCGGAGCAGCCCAAGGTCCAGCTTGATCCGTTCCGCAACGCCGCGTTCGCTCAGCGCGTCGAAGGTCGCGGCCAGTCGCTGCGTGGCTCGCTCGACCGCCATGCCGCCCAGCTCGTGCGCTTCGTCGAGGACCTCCGCGTCGCCGCGCAGATTGGGGAGTCGCAGGAGCGTGTCCCGCTCGCGAGCGCTCAGCCCCAGTGCGTCCACCTCGCTCTCGAGGCCGACGAGGTCGTGGGCCGCGAGCAGCCCGAGAATCCGGTCGCGGGGCTCCTCCGGCACGCTCAGCTCGGCGAGCAGCTGCCGGTACAGGTCCGCGTCGCCCAGCCCGATCACCGCCCGCGTCAGGCCGATGGCGTCCAGAGCAGTGCTCAGGACCTCGATGACCTCCGCCGTGCCGTCGGGCGCCTCGGCCCCCACGAGCTCGACTCCCGCCTGGGCGAACTCCCGCATCTGCCCGCGCTGAGGGCGGACGGCGCGGTAGGCGTTGGCGAAGTAGGAGAGGCGGAACGGGGGCTCGTCGCCCGCGAGCCGCGTCGCGACGACGCGGGCGATCGGCACGGTCATGTCGGTGCGCATGGCGAGCAATTCGCCATCGGCGTCGAAGAACCGGTACGCCACCGGGGCCCCGCGCTCGTCCCCGCGGGCAAGGACCTCGTCGTACTCGATCGTGGGCGTCGCGACCTCGCCGTAGCCGAAGCGCTCGAAGACCGCTGCGAGCGCACCCTGAAGGTGCCGAAGCTCGCGCATCTCGGCCGGCAGCACATCCCTCGTTCCGGGGGGGATCCGGTGAATCATCGGCGCCACCTTACCCACGGGCCCCGGCAAGGCTCGGATCGCGAAGCGGCTCTAGGCCGGGACGGGCTCGACGCCGACGCGCTCGATCCGCGCCCCGAGGTCGCGCAGCCGCAGATCGATGCGCTCGTATCCGCGGTCGATCTGGATGACGTTGCCGATCTCCGAGGTCCCGTCGGCGGCCAGCGCCGCGATGAGGATCGCCATCCCGGCCCGGATGTCCGGGCTGTCGACGCGCTCACCGTGAAGACGGCTCGGACCGTAGACGATCGCCCTATGGGGATCGCAGAGGATGATCCGAGCGCCCATCGCGACCAGCTTGTCCACGAAGAACAGCCGGTTCTCGAACATCTTCTCGAAGATCAGGATCTGCCCCTCCGCCTGAGTGGCGAGCGCGAGCGCGATCGAGGTGAGGTCGGCCGGGAACGCGGGCCAGGGGCCGTCCTCGATCTTGGGAGTGGCGTCGCCCACGTCCGCCTTCACCTGGAGGACCTGCTCCGGCGGCACCAGCACGTCGTTCCCGTCGATGTGCGAGGTCAGGCCGAGCCGCTCGAACTGGCGGCGAATCATCATCAGGTCGTTCGGGTCGGCCTCCCTGATCCGGAGCTCGCCCCTCGTCGCCGCGGCGAGGGCCATGAAGCTCGCCACCTCGATGTGGTCGGCGCAGATCCGGTGTTCGGCGCCGCCGAGCTTGTCGCGGCCGTGCACGGTCATCACGTTGGAGCCGATGCCGTCGATATCCGCGCCCATCTTGAGGAGCAGACGGGCCAGGTCCTGGACGTGAGGCTCGCAGGCGGCGTTGCCGATCGTCGTGGGACCGGTCGTCAACGCAGCCGCCATGAGCGCGTTCTCGGTCGCCATCACGGACGGCTCGTCCATAAAGATTCGGCAGGGCGCAAGCCCACCGTTCGGCGCGGACAGCTCGATCCAGCGATCGCCGTCGACCCTCGCCCCCATGTCGGCGAAGGCGTCCAGATGGGGGTCCAGGCGGCGCCGGCCGATGAAGTCCCCGCCCGGCGGCGGCATCCGGACCTCTCCGAACCGCGCCAGCAACGGGCCCGCGAGCAGAAACGAAGCGCGGATGCGCGCGGCGAGCTCCTCGTCGACGCTCGTATCGGAGACCGAGTCGGCCTGGACACGGAGCTCGTTCTGCCCGCTCCAGCTCACCTTGACGCCCAAGCCCTCCAGCAGCGCCACCTGGCTCTCGGTGTCCCGGATCCGAGGGACGTTCGTGAGCACGATCTCCTCGTCGGTGAGCAGGCAGGCGGCGAGAATCGGGAGCGCCGCGTTCTTGTTCCCCGCGGCGACGATCTCCCCCGAGAGCGGCGCTCCGCCCTGGATGACGAACTTCTCCATCGGTCCGGCGGCTAGGGTAACAACGGGTCATGGCCGAACCTACACGTGCGGATGCCTGGGCTCTCGTGTGCGAGTGGATCGACTCCGATTCGCTTCGCAAGCACGTCCTGGGCGTGGAGGCGGCGATGCGCGCCTACGCCCGCAGGGACGGCGAGGACGAGGAGATCTGGGCCATCACCGGCCTCGTCCACGACCTTGATTACGAGCGCTACCCGGATCTCGAGACGGGCCACCCGCGCCACGCGCTGCGGGAGCTCGAGGAGCGTGGCTATCCGCCGGAGGTGATCGACGCGGTGGCCGGGCACGCCGACTTCATGGGCGTGGCGCGACGGACCAGGCTCGCGAAGACGCTGTACGCGGTGGACGAGCTGTCGGGGTTCGTCGCCGCGTGCGCGCTGGTTCGCCCCACCGGCATGGAGGGGATGAAGCCCAAGTCGGTGCGCAAGAAGCTCAAGCAGCCCTCATTCGCCGCCAAGGTCGATCGCGAGCAGATCGCCCGCGGCATCGATGAGCTGGGTGTCGACGAGACCGAGCACATCCAGCTCGTCATCGACGCGTTGGCCGCCAATGCCTCGGAGCTCGGCCTGGCACCCGAAACCCGGCCGCCTGGATGAGGCGAGGCGCGCAGGTCGCAATCGCGATCGGAGTCGTGCTCGCCGTTCTCATCGCAGTCAACGTCGTCGTCGTCAACCAAGAGACGAAGGACGCCACCGTCACGGTCCAGGGCGGCAGGATCCTGAAGGTTCCCGGCGGCGGCGAGCTGCAGATCACCGAAACCGGCCCGACGCAGAGGGGGGCGCACGGCGCGCCGATCGTCCTCCTGCACTGCTTCGGTTGCTCGCTGCACTGGTGGGACCGGATGGTGCCGATGCTCGAGCGCCGGCACCGGGTGATCCGCATCGACCTGCTGGGCTTCGGCGGGTCCGAGAAGCCGGGCGACGGCTACTCGATGGAGAACCAGGGCCGCCTCGTGGCCCTGGCGCTGGGTCGCCTCGACGTGCAGGGGGCGGTGGTCGTGGGACATTCGCTGGGCTTCGACGTGGCCACCGCGGTGGCCGCTGACTCAAGCGAGGTCGTGGATCGGCTCGTGAACATCGACGAGGAGTCCGACCCCGGCTACGGCAGGCTGCCGTTCCTCGCGAGGCTCGGGTTCGTGCCCGTCGTGGGCGAGACGATCTGGCGGGTGACGCCGGACTTCGCGATCCGCGACGGCTACGGGAACGCCTTCGCCCCAGGCTACGACCTCGGCGCGTTCGGCGACCGGATCGTGGACGACTTTCGCGCGATGACCTACACGTCGTACGACAGCTCCTCCTCGGCCCTCGACGACTACCAGAACGACGAGGCCCTGGCCCAGAGAGTCCAGGCGGCGGCGATCCCACTGCTGGTCATCTTCGGCGTCGAGGACCAGCTCTACGACGACCCGCGCGAGGCCGCGCGGGCCTACGAGAGCGTCCAGGGCGCCCGGATCGAGATGATCCGCGGCGCGGGGCACTCCCCCAACGTCGAAAAGCCGGATGAGACGGCCCGCCTGATCGGAGACTTCGCGGCCGGGGTCAGCGGCGGCAGGCGCTGAGCGCGGGTCAGCCGCTCACCGCCAGCGCCCGCCCGTCTTGGCCCATTCGAGCAGGTGGTCGACCGAGCAGAAGTCGTCCGGGATGCGGTTTTCGCCGCGATGGCGCACGAGGAGCACGTGGACGTCCCCGAGCTCGCGTCCGCAATGGGCGCAGGTCCGTGGCACGCCGCCCGCAAAGGCCGGCTCGTCCAGCGCGCCCGCCTCCCAGTGGGGCCCCTGGATCGCCCAGGGCACGACGTGCTCGAGACGGCAGAACACCGCACGGCGCTCGCCCGCCGGCTCGTACAGGCGAAAGCCGTCGTCCTCCTCGACGGTCGTTCCACACCAGGTGCAACCCTCGGTCGTCACGGCCCCCGGGAACCTACCCCGGTAGGGGAGTGCCCGTGCTCAGCCACGGTGCTACTCCATGCTGGGATCGGTCTAAGTAATACCCTCGCGCGGCCATGGCTGCCCTCGAGATCGTCGCCCTCCAGGGTGACCAGACTGGCCAGGAGCTGCTGGAGCAGGCGTTGCGGGTGCTCGATTCGCGCGTCCTCGGCATCGCGGTGGAGATCGTGCCGCTCGACATCTCGATCGAGAATCGCAGGCGGACGAAGAACGCGGTGTGCGAGGAGGCGGCGACCGCGATGCGCAGGACCGGGCTCGGGCTCAAGGCGGCCACGATCACACCGGAGGGTGCCGACGACGTCGGCAGCCCGAATCGGATCCTCCGAGAGGCGATCGAGGGCAAGGTCATCCTGCGCACGGGCCGCCGCATTCCAGGCGTGACGCCGATCGGCGGCGTCCACCACCCGATCGCCGTGTGCAGGATGGCCGTCGGGGACGCCTACGGCGCCGAGCAGTGGCGCGAGCCGGCGGACGGCGACGAGCTCGCCCGCCGCACCGAGACCATCCGGAGGTCCCATTGCACAGCGGTCGCCGAGTACGCCTTCCGCACCGCCGGCCAGCTCGGCGGCCGCGTGTACGGGGGGCCGAAGTGGACGGTCAGCCCCGTGTACGAGGGGATGCTGAAGGAGGAGATGGACGCGGCCGCCCGGCGCCATCCGGAGGTGAGGTACGAGCCCGTCCTGATCGATGCGACCCTTGCCGGACTCGTCACCGGGGCGGCCTCCGAGGCCCTGGCGATCCCGTGCCTGAACCGCGACGGCGACCTGCTCTCGGACCTCGTGCTGCCGCTGTTCGGCTCCATCGCGGGGGCCGAATCGGTGCTCCTCGCACTCGACGACGAGCTGCGAACGACGGTCGCGATGGCCGAGGCGCCGCACGGCACCGCCCCGGCTCTTGAGGGCAAGGACGTCGCCAACCCGATGGGAATGATCCTCGCCGCGGCGGCGCTGCTCCACCAAGCCGGCGAGGCGGGCGCCGAGGAGGCGCACCGGTGCTCGCGCGCCGTCTATCAGGCGGTTTTCGGAGCGACGGCGGCGGGCGTCAGGACCTCGGACCTCGGCGGCCACGCGGGCACCGCCGAGTTCACGGACGAGGTGATCTCCCGGGTCCGCGCGGCCCTCGGGACCTAGGTCGTGCTGCTCGGGGCCGGCGCCCCTCCCCCACCGGCGCCGACTCGTCGCCACTCGGCGATCTTGCCGTCGCGAATCACGAATGAGGTCTTCGCGACGCCCCCGGTGCCGGGGCCGCACCTGCCGGGGCCGGGCCGCTCCGTGAGCCGGAACGTGCCGGTGGTGAACTCACCTGCCGAGTCGGCGCGGATCAGCTTGGCACCGCAGGGCAACGACTCGTTGAAGCGCCGGGCGTCGTCGACGCTTCGGATGCGCACGAGGATCGGCCCGTTCTCGGCGACGCTGGGGATGGCGAAGTACTCCGCCGCCGCGTCCACGTCCCCGTGGCGAAGCGCCGTGACCCAGCCGTCGATCACCCTCACGTCGGACCGATCGGCGTTGCCGGCCACGGTGGTCGTCGAGGAGGTGCTGCTCGCGGAGCCGCACGCCGAGAGAGCAAGCAGGGCGAGGACCGACACGGCGCCGAGGGCTCGAGTGGCCATGGACGGAGTATGGCCGTCCGCGGCCCGCCCGCCGACCGAGTGGGTGATTCGACCGATACGTGCGCCCCAAGCGTTCACTCGAGCTTGCCGTGGCCCAGCCACACGGCGTGCTCTCGACCCAGCTGGCCGACGGGCTCGTCGCCCTCGACCAGCTCGCCCAGCAGCGCGCCCCAGTTCGCCTCGGCGCGAAGCGTCGTGGCGATCTGGAAGAGGAGGCCCTCCATCCGCCGCAGGAGCAGCGCCTCCGGCGGCAGGGTCATGCTGCGCATCTGCTGCACGAGCTCCGCGTTGCGCTGCTCGCGCAGGGCCTCGCTGCCGCGCCACATGTCCTCGGGGCTCAGCCGCAGCGGCCCGTCGCCCTGCAGCCACCACGACACGGCGCGCATGTGCTCGAGCAGCAGCGAGCCGTTCCAGTCGGTGCCGTCCCGCAGATAGCCGAGGCCGCGTAACGCGTCGACGAGGCCGCGTTCGTCGTGCTCGCGGATCGCCGCGAAGATCACGCGCCTCCCGGCCCAGGTAGCCGCGCGGCAGCTCTCGCAGCATGCCGAAGTCGAAGAACGCGACCCTTCCGTCGTCGCGGAGGAGGTAGTTGCCCGGGTGGGGGTCGCCGAGCGCGAGATCGAGCTCCCGGGCGGTCCCGTAGAAGAAGCGGTAGACGATCTCCGCGTAGCGGTCGCGGACCGGATCGGGCTCGCCCGCGACCTCGGCGAAGTCGATGCCGTCGACCCATTCGCTGACCAGCACCCGGCGGCGGCTGAGCTGGGTGTCGACCGCAGGGGACGGTGATGAACGGGTGCCCGCGCCAGAAGCGAGCGAGCGGCGGTGGCTCGAGGCCTCGAGCTCGTAGTCGCACTCCGCCGAGATCCGCTCGCGGAGCTCCGCGAGCACCGGCTTGACCTCGAGCCCGGGCATCAGCCGGCGCAGGAGCGGGGAGAGCATGCGGCAGGTTGCGCATGTCCGACTCGACCGCCTCGGCGATCCCGGGGTACTGGACCTTCACCGCGACGTCCGACCCTTCGGCGGTCCGCCCGCGGTAGACCTGGCCGATGCTCGCCGCGGCCGCCGGCTCGGGATCGATCTCCGCGAGCACGCGCTCGGGATCCTCTCCCCACTCGCTCGGCCAGCACCCCCCGCATCTGCTTCCAGCCGACGGCTGGGACGTCGTCGCGAAGCGAGGCCAGGCGCTCCTGCAGGTAGGCGGACTGGTCGTGCTCGAGCCCGGGGAACTCGACCGTGGAGAGGACCTGGCCGGCCTTCATCGCCGCGCCGCGCATCGCCGCGAGCTGGTCGACCAGCGAATCGATCGTCGCGACGATCCGATCGCCGCGCCTGCGCCGCTGCTCCTCGTCGCTGCCCCGCCCGTCGAGGCGGTCGCCCGCCCAGCGAACCGCCCCGCCGGCCGCGACTCGTCCGAGGCGCAAGGTGCGCGCCGCGCGCCCGCGGGTGGGATTTCGCTGCTGGCGATCGGCCATCAGGCAAGTCTGGCAGGGGCGTGCCAAGCAGCTCGAGAATCGACTTGGTCGGCCTACAGCGAACAAAGTCGACTCTCGGCGCTCCAGGGGCCTTGATTTCCGCCGGTCCTTGTACGAACATGTGTTCGTATGCGTCGAAAGAGCGACGAGGCCATCATCGCGTGCGCGCTGATCCCCAGATTCACCCTGCTCGCGGTGGTCGGAGGACGCAGGGAGATCCTCCTTCGAGCCATGGCGCTCGCACCGGAGCCTGGCGGGCCGCAGGTGGTCGGCGAGGCGTCGGGACCGGCGGAGGCTTTCGGCGTGCGCGCCGGGATGCGGCTCGGCGAGGCGCTGGCGCGCTGTCCCGATCTGATCCTCGTGCCGCCGGACCAGGAGCGGGCGGAGATGGCCTGGGAGGACGCCCTTCGGCGCCTGGAGGGGATCGGTGCCGAGGTCGAGCCGGGACGCCCCGGGGAGGCGTTCTTCGAGGCCGCGGGATTGCGAGGCCTCTACGGAAGCGTCGAGGCGGCGCTTCGGAGGGCGCGGGAGGCGATCGGTCCCCCGGTAAGGCTCGGGGCCGGCCGCACTCGGCTCTGCGCCCACGCCGCGGCCCGCCGGTCGCGGCCGCGCCGGACGCCGGTGGTCGTTCCCGCGGCGATGACGCGCTCCTTCCTGGCACCGCTCCCGGTGAGCCTGCTGGGCGAGCGGTTGGCCAGATCCCGCGCCGCCCCCGCATCCGGCCACAGCCGGATGACCGGTCGCCCTTCGGGCTCCCTGGGAGCAGGGCAGGCAGCGCGCTTTTTTGCAGTGGACCTGCCGGAGAAGCTCGAGCGCCTCGGCGTCGAGAGCCTCGGCCAGCTGGCGGCGCTTCCCGATGCGGCCATCGCGGACCGCTTCGGGCGACTGGGACTGGTGGCACTGCGAATGGCCCAGGGAGACGAGGAGCCGCTCAGGCCCCGACACGTCTACGAGAGCCTGGTCGAGGGAATCGAGCTCGGCGAGGCGATCTCCGGGCCGCAGCTCGAGCGGGTGGTAGCGGTGCTCACCGATCGCCTGCTCGCGAATCCGGCTCGCCGCGGGCGCAGCCTGCGACGCCTGAGGCTCGCCGCGCGCCTGGCCGCCGGCGGCGGCTGGCGGGACGAGGCGGCGCTTCGCCAGGCGAGCGCTGATCACGAGCGATTGTGCCTGGCGCTTCAGTCGAAGCTCGACGGAGTTCCGGGGGCGGTCGTCTCGCTGACGCTGCGCGCCCTTGAGACTGGGCCACCGGCGGGCGATCAGGCGACGATCGACGAGCAGGCGCGCGAGAGCAGACAGAAGCGCCTGGCCGAGGCGGTGCGCCAGGTGCGGGCGATCGCCGGCAAGGACGCTGTGCTGCGGGTGCTCGACGCCGACGTCGATTCCCGCGTCCCCGAGCGACGCTCGCTCCTTACTCCCTACCAGGGGGAGGGTTTGTAAGGCGGTGCCAGAGCAACCACGGCAGCAGGGTCTTCAAACGTGGCGCCGCACATGCTGGTGCCGTTGGAGATGTTCGTGAGCAGCCAGGCGGTCTATGAGCCGCAGCTCGTGCGGGTCGAGGCGGGCGACCGCGGCGAGCCGGCGGTCGTCGACTCGGCGGCCGTGGACGCCGTCCGGGAGGAGTGGCTGGTGGAGGATCGCTGGTGGACGCCGAAGCCCCTGCGAAGGCGTTACTTCGAGCTCGTCCTCGCCGACGGGAGAAACGTCGTGATCTTCCGGGAGCGGGCCGATGAGGCCGGCCGGTGGTTCCTGCAGCGAGCATGACGTGGCGTACGTAGAGCTGCATTGCCATTCCGCCTACTCGTCCGGCGACGGGGCATCGGCGCCGGAGGAGCTCGCGTACCGGGCGGCCGAGCTGGGATACGAGGCGCTCGCGATCACCGATCACGACGGGGTCTGGGGAGCGATGGGGTTCGCCGCGGCCTGCAAGTCGTTCGGCGTGCGCCCGATCATGGGGGCGGAGATGACCGTCACCGACAGCGATCGGCCGTTCCACCTGACCCTGCTGGTCGAGAACGCCGACGGCTGGCGGAACCTCTGCCGGCTGGTGACCGAGGCGCACCGCGATACCCGTCCACATCCAGCTCGCGACCCCCTCCCCCTCCCTGCCGCTCGGCGCGCTCGAGGAGCGGGCCGAGGGCCTCGTATGCCTGTCGGGGTGCGCGCGGAAGGGCGCGCTCGCTTCGCACTTCGAGCGCTCCGGGGGGCGGCCCAGGGCGGCCGATGCCGCGGCGGCGATCGCGGTCGGGCGCCGGCTGGCTGTCGCATTCGGGCGCGAGCGGTTCCGGGTGGAGCTCCAGCGGCCCTTCTGGCGTCATGATCGAGCGCGAAATCGCTGGCTGTCAGGGTTGGCGGAGCGGCTGGGGGTGGGCTGCGTGGCCACCGGCGACGTCCACATGCACGACCCTTCGCGAGCGGCGCTCCAGGACACGCTGTGCGCCGTTCGCCTGGGTGGGACGTTGGAGGAGACCGAGCCCCGGCGGCGCGGGAACGGGACGGCCTACCTCGCCTCCCCCGCCGCGATGGCCACCCGCTTCGCCGAGCATCCGGAGGCGGTCGCCGAGAGCGCGCGCCTGGCCAAGCGGCTCGAGTTCGACCTGACGCGGGACCTCGGCTACCGCTATCCCGGGTCCGAGGATCCGGGCGCCGATCGGACGCTTGCCGAGATCTGCCGGGTGCGCCTGGAGCACCGCTACGCCGGCGAGCCCGAGCACGAGGAGGCGCGCCGGCGCCTGGAGGAGGAGCTAGGGCTGATCCGCTCGCTGGAGCTTTCGGGCTTCCTGCTCCTCCACTTCGACATCCTCGAGCTGGCAAGGGGGGTGGCGGCGGAGGTGCGCGGGTCCGATTCAGCGCGCTCGCTGCTTCCCCCCGGGCGTGGGCGCGGGTCCAGCGTCAGCTCGCTCGTCTGTTACCTCACCGGCCTCTCGCACGTCGATCCGGTGCGCAACGGGCTGTTCCTCGGGCGCTTTCTGAACGAGGAGATCTCGGAGGCGCCGGACATCGACCTGGATTTCCCCCGCGACATCCGCGAGAAGCTGATCCCGCGGGTGCACGAGCGCTACGGGAAGGATCGCTCGGCGCTCGTGGCGGCGTTCGCCTGCTACCGGTCGCGCGGGGCGGTGCGGGACTTCGGCAAGGCGCTGGGGCTGCCCGCGGGTGAGATCGAGCGAGTGGCGCGCACGGTCGAGATGTACGACCGGCCCGATTCGGTCGAAGAGGACATGGCGGCGGCGATCGGCACGGACAGGGCGAAGTCGATGCGCTGGAGGACGCTCGCGCGCCTGGCCCACGACGCATGGGGACTGCCGCGCCACGCCTCCCAGCACCCCGGCGGAATGGTGATCTCCACCCGGTCGCTGATCGACATCTGTCCCGTACAACCGGCTGCGATGGAGGGCCGCCAACTCGTGCAGTGGGACAAGGACTCGTGCGCCGACGCCGGCTTTCTCAAGATCGACCTGCTGGGACTGGGGATGCTGTCGGCGGTGGAACGGGCGGTCGACGAGATCGCTCGCGTCCGCGGGGAGCGCATCGACCTCTCGCGGATCCCGATGGACGATCCGGACACGTTCCGGGCGATCCGGGCCGCGGACACGACCGGCTCGTTTCAGATCGAGAGCCGCGCGCAGATGCAGATGCTGCCGCGAACCCGCCCCGAGAGCATCGACGACCTCACGGTTCAGGTGGCGCTGGTGCGGCCGGGGCCGATCCAGGGCGGCGCCGTGCATCCCTACCTGGAGCGGCGCGAGCGACTGCGAAAGGACCCCGGGTACCGCATCCCCTACGAGCACCCCTCGCTCGAGCCGATCCTGCGGGACACCCTGGGGACGATCGTCTTCCAGGAGCAGGTGATCCAGGTTGCGATGGCGCTCGCCGGATTCGCCGCCGGCGAAGCCGAGGGGCTCCGCCGGGCAATGAGCCGCAAGCGTTCCGAGGAGGCGATCCTCGCCTACCGCGACAAGTTCCTCGCGGGGGCGATCGAGCGCGGCGCCAGCGAGGAGGTCGCCGAGCGCGTCTTCGAGCAGATCCACGGGTTCTCCGGGTTCGGGTTCCCGAAGGCCCACGCGGTCGCCTTCGGCCTGCTCGCCTATCAGTCGACCTGGCTGCGGGTGCACTACGGGCCGGAGTTCCTCTGCTCACTGCTGAACGAGCAGCCGATGGGCTTCTATCCGCCCGACGCCCTGATTCACGAGGCGCAGCGCCGCGGGATCGAGGTGCGAACGCCGGACGTGGGCCGAAGCGATGTGGAGTGCACCGTGGAGTGCGCCGCCGTCCGGGTCGGGCTGGGCTACATAACCGGTCTGCGCTCCGAGGAGGCGCGGTCGCTGGTCGACGAGCGCGAGCGCGGCGGGCCGTTCGCCGACCTGGCGGACCTCGCGTCGCGCTCGGGGGTCGGTCCGGACGGGCTCGAGCGGCTCGCCTGGGCCGGGGCGTGCGAGCGGATCGGCGGCGGCGAGGAGCTTCGGCGGCGCCGGGACCTGTGGCAGCTGGGGGTAGCGAACGGAGCGCGGCGGCTTCAGAACGAGCAAACCCAGCTCTCCCTCCCCCTCCCCATCCCGGCTCCGCCGACGCTACGAGAGCTCGATTCGTGGGAACGGCTGCTCGCCGACTACTCGTCGACGGGGATCGCGATCGCCGAGCATCCGATGACTCTGATCCGGCCCGGGTTGGAGGAGGGACTCGCCACGAGCGCGGACCTTGAGCGCGTCGCGAACGGGAGCTTCGTACGGATTCCGGGAATGGTCGTCGCGCGCCAGCGGCCGGCGACCGCTCGCGGCGTGGTGTTCATGCTCCTGGAGGACGAGGTGGGCACGGTCAACGTGGTGGTGCCGCCGCCGGTGTATACGCGGTTTCGCATGGCGGTCAGGACGGCGTCGTTTGCCCGGGTCGATGGCAAGCTCGAGCGCCGTGAGGGGGTCCTGAACGTGGTCGCGCGGGAGATTCATACCCTCGCGACCCCCGACCAGCCCGCGTCAAAGGTGCGGCACATCGAACCCGCCGGGATGGCGGGCGGTGCGAGAGGCCAGGACTCGCCCTGCCAGGGACGGACGGGCGATCCTGGGATCGAGGCCCCGGTGGAGCGAGAGACGGGACGGCACGGACGCGATCGTGACGTCGCGGCGGATCCGCGCACCGCGGAGCTCGCCGCAGTCGCTCCCGCCGCCCACAGCTTCGGGCGGCGGGGCCGCTGACGTCGGCCGCCATCCGCGGCTGAAGGTGTGCTGCGCACCGCGAGAGCAACCGCCCATTGGGCCCGCCAACCCCGCACCGGCGCGCGACCCGAGATCGCACGATCCCTGTGTTCAACCCGTTTTCCCGCGCCATGAGCGCTCCCCTGCAACTTCGCATGCAGAACATATGTTCCGTCCGGCGCCGTTCGTAGATTGCCGGCCATGTTCCACGGGCGCAACGACCTTGGTCAGCGAGTTGTCGACGGTGTCGACCTCGTGATCGACTTCGCCACCCTTGGCGAATATGGCCTTCAGCGAGCCTGGACGGCGAGCGATGCGAAAGGCCAGTACTCGTCAAGCCGTGGATGGATGGGCGATCCTGGCCTTGAGCCGGCACGCGCGGAGGGGTCCGCTCGCCAGCGGACCGACCGGCGTTCCAGACCCGATCGCCGGCCCGGATGGGAGGCGTCGGCGAGGACCCCCCGCCGCGCCTGTGGGACGACCGTGCGCGCGGCGAGGCAGGTCGCCGACCACCCGGAGTGGCGTTTCCCGGGATCGCGCCCGTCGCGTGCGAACTTCCGCGAGGCCCTCGACCGCTACTCCCGCTAGCGCCCGCCGATCCGGGATCCGACCCAACTTCCCCAGCAATGCGAAAGCCGCCCACGATGGGCGGCTTTCGCGTCAAGAACCGGCGGCGACCTACTCTCCCAGGCGGTTGCCCACCAAGTACCATCGGCGCTGAGGGGCTTAACGGCTCTGTTCGGAATGGGAAGAGGTGTTTCCCCCTCGCTATGACCACCGAAAATATGCGGGACCGCAGCCCCGGCGAGGCTTGAAAACTGCACGCAGGCCAAAAAGAAGATAAAACCGTCAAGCCCTCGACGCATTAGTACCGGTCTGCTTAGTGCGTTGCCGCGCTTACACAGCCGGCCTATCGACCTGGTGGTCTACCAGGCGTCTTACTCCCTCAAGGGGATGGGAGAGCTCATCTCGAGGTTGGCTTCCCGCTTAGATGCTTTCAGCGGTTATCCAGTCCGCACGTAGCTAACCTGCAATGCCCTTGGCAGGACAACAGATACACCAGAGGTGCGTTCATCCCGGTCCTCTCGTACTAAGGATGACTCCTCTCAACTCTCCAACGCCCATGGCAGATAGGGACCGAACTGTCTCACGACGTTCTGAACCCAGCTCGCGTACCGCTTTAATGGGCGAACAGCCCAACCCTTGGGACCTACTCCAGCCCCAGGATGCGACGAGCCGACATCGAGGTGCCAAACCGCTTCGTCGATATGGACTCTTGGAAGCGATAAGCCTGTTATCCCCGGAGTACCTTTTATCCGTTGAGCGACGGCGCTTCCACTTGCAACCGCCGGATCACTAAGCCCAACTTTCGTTCCTGCTCGACCCGTCGGTCTCGCAGTCAAGCTCCCTTATTGCCTTTACACTCTGCGCACGATTTCCAACCGTGCTGAGGGAACCTTTGGGCGCCTCCGTTACATTTTAGGAGGCGACCGCCCCAGTCAAACTGCCCGCCTGACACTGTCCGCATCCCGGATCACGGCGATGCGTTAGAAGCCCAGAACACCAAGGGTGGTATCTCAAGGATGGCTCCCCGGCAGCCAAAGCCACCGGTTCACAGCCTCCCACCTATCCTGAGCGAGATGTCCCGAACTCCAATATCAGGTTGCAGTAAAGGTTCACGGGGTCTTTCCGTCTAGCCACGGGTACTCGGCATCTTCACCGAGACTTTAATTTCACCGAGCCCCTCGTTGAGACAGCGTCCAAGTCGTTACGCCATTCGTGCAGGTCGGAACTTACCCGACAAGGAATTTCGCTACCTTAGGACCGTTATAGTTACGGCCGCCGTTTACCGGGGCTTAGCTTCAGTGCTTCGCGGCCGAAGCCACTAACACCTCCGCGTAACCTTCCGGCACCGGGCAGGCGTCAGCCCCTATACGTCGTCTTTCGACTTAGCAGAGGCCTGTGTTTTTGGTAAACAGTCGCTTGGACCTATTCACTGCGGCCCCCTCGGGCTCCCTCCGTACGGAGTTCACCCTACCGGGGCGTCCCTTCTCCCGAAGTTACGGGACGATTTTGCCGAGTTCCTTAACGAGGGTTAGCTCGCTCACCTTAGTGTTCTCCACTTGTCCACCTGTGTTGGTTCTCGGTACGGGCACGAGCGTCCTGCCTAGAGGTTTTTCTTGGAGGCATGGGTACACGGACTCGCCGGCGGTCAAGCCAGCTGGCATCGCGCCTCGCGTCAAAACGCCGCGGCGGATTTTCCTACCGCGACTGGCTACGCGCTTGCCCCAGGACAACCATCGCCTGGGTTCCGTTCCCCTTCCTCGTCACCCCATCGGTCATAGCGGACGCGACGTGGTACGGGAATATCAACCCGTTGGCCATCGGCTACGCCTTTCGGCCTCGCCTTAGGTCCCGACTAACCCTGAGCAGACGAACTTTACTCAGGAAACCTTGGACAATCGGTGGAGGGGATTCTCACCCCTCTTGCGCTACTCATGCCGGCATTCTCACTTCCTGTCGCTCCACGACCGCTTACGCGCCCGCTTCGCTGCGCACAGGAACGCTCTCCTACCGATCGTGCCATCCGCAGACGGCTCGATCCCACAGCTTCGGAGGCTGGCTTAAGC
>CAWCTW010000005.1:375000-2531740 GCA_963798705.1 uncultured Actinomycetes bacterium
AGTTAGCCGGGGCTTCTTCTGGAGGTACCGTCAGCACGGACGGCTGTTCACCGCCGTGCCTTCGTCCCTCCTGAAAGGGGTTTACAACCCGAAGGCCTTCTTCCCCCACGCGGCGTTGCTGCGTCACGCTTTCGCGCATTGCGCAAGATTCCCCACTGCTGCCTCCCGTAGGAGTCTGGGCCGTGTCTCAGTCCCAGTGTGGCTGATCGTCCTCTCAGACCAGCTACCCATCGCAGCCTTGGTGAGCCGTTACCTCACCAACAAGCTAATGGGCCGCGGGCCCCTCCCGAAGCGGAGGCCGAAGCTTCCTTTACTCATCGCACTGATGTGCGAGAGCACATCCGGTATTAGCCCGAGTTTCCTCGGGTTGTCCCGGTCATCGGGGCAGGTTACCCACGTGTTACTCACCCGTTCGCGGCTTAGCCCCAGGCCGAAGCCTGGTTCGTCGCTCCACTTGCATGTGTTAGGCACGCCGCCAGCGTTCGTCCTGAGCCAGGATCAAACTCTCCGTGAAAAGTGACTCGAGGGTTTCAATCCGACCATCCGGTCAAGAAAGGCCGGCTCCTCTGTCTCAGAGAGTTGTCATGCCTGACTCGCTGTCCAAGTACACAGTTCGGACAGCAGACATGACAGGGTTGATAGCCCGTCGCTCACGGCAGAGCCGCGACGACGGGTCGGACGTGGTCACGAGCCTCGGAACGAATCCCTCGGCTCGCGCGCTGCTCAGTTTTCAAGGACCATTTCGGGCCTGCTCCGAGGGACTCTCCGAGCAGACACGACCGCCTCGAGGGCGACCACCCAGTATATCGGCCAGCCAGCGCTCGATCCACTCGATGAGCACGTCCGCGGCCCCGGGGGACCCGGGAGTGTAGCGGCCGTGTCAAGAGCCCCAGCGCACGGATGCCCCTACGAGCCTCAGTCCACCACCCTGAGGAACCGCCGCTTGCCGACCTGGAGGACCTTGCCCTCGAGATCCGCCAGCGGGAGGTCCAGCCGGTCGCCGTCGAGCGGCTGCCCGTCCACCTTGACCCCACCCTGGCCGAGCAGCCGGCGTGCCTCGCTCGTACTCATCTCGAACTCCCTCGCGATCAGTCCCGGCAGATGAACCTGGCCCTCGTCGCCAGGCTCCACCCGGACCGCGCGGACGTCGTCCGGGACCTCACGGCGCACGTGGACGCTGTCAAAGCGACCCTCGGCCTCGGTCGCGGCCGCCTCGTCGTGGAATCGTGCGACGAGCCGTCTCGCGAGCTCGCGCTTGGCCTCGCCCGGGTGCCGATCGGGGTCGGGGCGCTCGTACAGGAGCAGCCGGTAGTACTCACCCATCACGTCGTCGGGAATGCTCATCAGCTTCCCGAACATCTCCTCCGGCGGGTCGGCTACACCCACGTAGTTGCCGAGGGACTTGCTCATCCGCCGCACCCCATCGGTGCCCGGCAGGATCGGCATCGTGAGAACCGACTGCGGAGCAGCTCCGAACGACTCCTGGACAGCCCGGCCGAACAGCAGATTGAACTTCTGATCGGTCCCGCCGACCTCCACGTCCGCTTCGACCGCGACCGAGTCATAGCCCTGGAGCACCGGGTACAGGAGTTCGAGGATCGATATCGGCTCCGCCGCCTGCATTCGCCGGGTGAACTCGTCGCGCTCCAGGAGCCGGGCAACGGTGAACCGCCGTGCAAGCCGGAACAGCTCGTCGCTCGGCATCGCAAGCCATTCCCCGTTGCGTCGCACCTCGGTCCGCTTTGGATCCAGGACCGTGAACGCCTGCTCCTGGAAGGTGCGGGCGTGATCGTCGATCTGCTCGTCCGTCAGCACCGGCCGCTCGGCCGCTCGGCCGCTCGGATCGCCGACGCGCGCGGTGTAGTCGCCGATGATCAGCACCACGACGTGGCCGGCGTCCTGGAACTGGCGCAGCTTCGTCAACACCACGACGTGGCCGAGGTGGATGTCGGGCGCCGTGGGGTCGATGCCGAGCTTCACCCGCAGCGGCCGGCCCTCGCGCAGCTGCTTCGCCAGCATGCCCTCCGGCAGCGCCTCGACCGCCCCCTCAAGCAGGGCGGACGCGTCGCCGGGAACCCGCGAAGCCATCACCGGGCCAATGCTAGACTGACCCGCTCGCTCGGCGGACCTGCTTTCCCGCCCTTTTCCTTCGGTGATCGTCGATCGGCGGATCCAGATCCGCCGCGTCTGCTCGCCGCCGAGAGCTCCCAGACATGAGCACGAAGCAAGACGGCTCAAACGGCGGCGGACCCACTCCCGCGGTTTCCACGATGCCCGCCAAGCCGCCCGAAGGCGACCCGCCAGGGCGTCGCCCGAAGCTGCGAAAGCTCCGCTTCGCGCTCGTCTTCCTGGGGCTCACGGTCCTCGCACTGGTCTCGTGGATCTTCGGGATCATGATGGCCGTCGCCAGCGACCTCCCCCAGCTCGAGGACCGCGCCCAGTTCGCGAACGCCGAGAACTCGGTGGTCCTCGATATCAACGGGGAGAAGGTCGCCACCCTCACCAACAATCAGGGCCGGATCCTGATCGGCTCGGAGGACATCGCCCCGGTGATGAAGGAGGCGACGGTGGCGATCGAGGACCAGCGCTTCTACGACCACCGCGGCGTCGATTTCGAGGGGATCGGACGGGCAGTGGTTCAGGACGTGCTCGCCACGGGTGCCCAGCAGGGCGCCTCGACCATCACGGAGCAGTTCGTCAAGAACGCCCTCCGGGCCCAGGGAAGCCGGACGGTCTTCCAAAAGCTCCGTGAGGCCGCCCTCGCCTACCAACTCGAGCGCCACTGGGACAAGGACAAGATCCTCACCGAGTACCTGAACGCGATCTACTTCGGCAACGGCGCGTACGGGATCGAGGCGGGCGCCAAGACGTACTTCGGCTACAACCACCCCGGTTGCGGCAGCCCGGAGGACCGCTGTGCCGCCGACCTCCTGCCATGGGAGGCGGCGATGCTCGCGGGGATCATCTCCAGCCCAACGGGCTACGACCCGGCCACCAACCCATCCGCCGCCCTCGCACGCCGCAACCAGGTGCTCTCGAACATGGCCGCCCAGGGCGACATCACCGAGGAGGAGTACGCGCAGTACGCCAAGGAGCCGCTGCCCAAGCCCGAGCAGATCCATACGCCGACCGAGGACTCTCAGGCCCCCTACTTCACCAGCTGGCTCCGCCAGCAGCTGGTGAACAAGTACGGTGCCGGCGAGGCCTTCGGCGGGGGGCTGCAGGTGTACTCGACGCTCGACCTGCCCTTGCAGCAGGAGGTTTCGAAGATCGCGTCCGAACGAACCGCCGGCGTCGGGCTGGACTCGGCGGTCGTCGTCTTGGACAACCAGACGGCAGGCGTCCGGGCCATGGTCGGGGGCAGGGACTACGCGAACAGCCCGTTCAACCTCGCGACCCAGGGAGAGCGCCAGCCGGGCTCGGCGTTCAAGCCCTTCACGCTGGTGACCGCGCTCGAGCAGGGCCATTCGCCCGATGACGTGTTCACCTCGGCGCCACAGCAGCTCCCGTACCGGGCGCGGGTTCCGGCCAAGGGCGGCGGCACGAAGACCGTTGCCGAGCTGTTCGACGTGAGCAACTACGGCGACGAGTACCAGGGGAGCGCGTCCCTCGCAACCGCCACCACGTACTCCGACAACTCCGTCTACTCACAGCTGGGCACGTCGCTGGACGGCGGCATCAGGAGCATCGCCGACACCGCGTACAAGATGGGCATCCAGACCGATCTGTCGACCGCCGGGACGAAGTACTCCGTGGGGAACGGTCCGTTCGAGCCGTACAACCCGGCTTTGATCCTCGGCGGGCTGGAGCACGGCGTCACACCGCTCGAGATGGCTCACGCCTACGAGACGCTTGCCCACGACGGTCAGCTCGTGAGCGGCACGATGGCGAACTCCTCGGAGGACCCGGTCGGCATCCAGCGGGTAGACGACGAGGACGGCAACCCCGTGGAGACCAACAGCGGCGACCCCGGCCAGGACCGCGTCGAGACCAAGCAGGTGGTCTCCCCCACCGTCGCGGCGACCGCCCGCTCGATGCTGCACAGCGTCGTCACCTCCGGAACGGGGACGAACGCGGACACCGGGGACCCCCACCTGTTCGGTAAGACGGGTACCACCGAGAACAACGGCGACGCCTGGTTCGTGGGCGCAAACCAGGACGTCACGATCGCCGTGTGGGTGGGTCACGCCGATTCACTGAAGCCGATGGAAACCGAATACGGGGGAGCTCCCGTCGACGGAGGCACGATCCCGGCACTGATCTTCAACGAGGTGCTGACCGCGTACGAGTCGATGAAGAAGAAGGCCGGCCCTGACAACCACTCGGTCCCGCCGGAGAGCACCACGACGACGTCGGCGTCGACCACGGCCGTGTCGCCGACCACGACCTCGGCGGCGGTGCCCACGACCACCGCCACCACGGGGTCCCCCGCCCCGACCGCGGACTCCACCGACAGCTCGTCAGCCTCGTCCACGGCGGCGCCGGCAGCCGGCGACTCGGCGACCCCGTCCGGCGCCGGCACGGGCGCCGGCACCGACTCCGGCGGATCCACTGCCACCGAATCCGGGGGGACGGGCGGCTAGCCCGTTCCCGCGGCGCGGTCCCTCCGCCCGACCTCGTGGAGCGGGCGCGACAGGTACGAGCTGTCCCGCGCGCAGTACCGCCATGGCCGGTCCGCGGCGCGGGTGATGCCGATGCGGGGACCGGTGGCGATGGAGACGTCGGAAGCGTCCTCGTCCCTGTCCCTCACCTCGAACGGCGGCTCGCCGATGGGCGCGCCGTCGAGCTCGAGGCCGACCCCGAGCGCCTCGGTCAGCTTGCCGGGGCCCGAGCACAGGTCTCGAAGCGCGTCCCGGCCGCGGCGCCGGCGCATCATCTCGATGCCCCAGCGCGGCTCGAGTGCGCGGATCAGGACCGCCGCGGCCTCGCCCTCCGGCTCGCACACGAAGTTGAGGCACGAGTGGATGCCGTACGACAGGTAGACGTAGGCGCGAGCCGGCGGCCCGAACAGCGTGGCGGTGCGTGGCGTGAGACCGACGTGGGCATGACAGGCGGGGTCGTCGCGCTCGTAGCTCTCGGTCTCGACGATCACACCGCCGACACCGGCGTGAACCAGGGAGCAGCCCACGAGGTCCTGAGCCACGTCGTGCACCGATCGCTCGAAGAACCGCGCGTCGAGCGCGGGCGCCCGAGATGCGCTCGCCAGGCCGCTCATCCCGGCTGTGACCCTCGCGCGGCGGCCAGCGCCGCGCGGGCGGCGTCCAGCTGCTCGGCGACCCTCGCGGATGCGGTGCCGCCCGCGGACACCTTCGACTCGAGCCACTGGCCCGAGGCGAGCACCTCGTAGTAGGAGTCGTCCAAGAGCTCGGAGTGCCGCGTGATCTCCTCCGGGGTCAGCTGCGACAGCGCCCTACCGCTCCCCAGGGCCTCGCGGACCAGCCCCCCGACCACGCCGTGGGCCTCGCGGAAGGGCATCCCCCTGCGCACGAGCAGATCGGCGACGTCGGTCGCCGCCAGGAACTCGTCGGTCGCGGCGGCGGACAGACGCTCGCGGTCGAACTCGAGGCCGCCCAGCATCGTGCGCGCTGCCTCCAGGCACAGCTCGAGGCTGTCGACGGCGTCGAACAGCGCCTCCTTGTCCTCCTGCAGGTCCTTCGAATAGGCGAGCGGCAACCCGTGGAGCACTCCCGCGAGGGTGGAGAAGCCCGACGCGATGCGCGGCGCCTTCGCGCGGAGCAGCTCGGCGGCGTCCGGATTCTTCTTCTGGGGCATGATGCTCGACCCCGAGGAAAAATCGTCGGAGGGCTCACAGAACCCGAACTCGTCGCTCGACCAGAGCACGAGCTCGCCGCCAAGGCGCGACAGGTGAACCGCGCCGACCGATGCCGCCGCCAGGTAGTCGAGCGCCGTGTCGCGACTGGATACGGCGTCGATGGAGTTCGGCGCGACACTCGTAAAGCCGAGCTCGGCGGCCACGAGGTCGCGGTCGATCTCCCAGTTCAGCCCGGCCAGAGCCCCGGAACCGAGTGGGAGCGCCGCGGCGGACTGCCGGGCGACGGCGAACCGGCGGGCGTCGCGGTCGAACATCCAGAAGTAGGCGAGCAGGTGGTGGCCCAGGTAGACCGGCTGGGCACGCTGGAGGTGCGTGTAGCCCGGCATCGGCCAGTCGGCATGGCGCTCCGCGAGCTCGAGGAGGACCTCCATCAGGTCCGCCAGCAGCTCCACGGCGATCCCGCACCGCTCACGCAGGTACATCGCCAGATCGGTGGCCACCTGGTCGTTGCGGGAGCGCCCGGTGTGGAGCTTGCCGCCGAGGGGCCCAACGAGCTCCGTGAGGCGCCGCTCGATCGCCATGTGGATGTCCTCGTCGCCCTCGGCGACCGCGAACGAGCCCCCGCCCAGCTCGTCGGCGACCGCGGCGAGGCCCTCGTCCAGACGGCCGAGCTCGTCCTCGCTGAGGACGCCGAGCGCTCGAAGCGCCCGCGCGTGGGCACGGGACTGGGCGACGTCGTATGGCGCCAGGCGGCGGTCAAACCCGATGGAGTCGTTGATTCGGGCGAACAGCTCGTGCGGCCGATCCTCGAAGCGGGGCATATGCGTCAGGCCGGCACCGTATGGCGCGGGCAGCGGCAGGTGTCGTGCATGGGTTTGCGGAGTGTAGGGACGGCGCCGATAGGCTCCCGGCCACCGATGCGCTTCCTCGTCACAGGCGCCACCGGAAAGATCGGCAACGCCGTCGCCCGCCGGCTCGCCGATCGCGGCGACGAGGTCGTCGCGCTCGTGCGCGATCCCGCGAAGGCGCGCGAGGTCCTGCCGACCGGCATCGAGCTCGCACGGGGCGACGTCACCGACCCGGCTTCCCTGAGGGCCGCGGCCGAGGGGATCGACGGGGCCTTCAACTGCATGGGCCTGTTCGAGCAGTGGTTCGCCGACCCGGGGGTCTTCGACCGCGTCAACGGGGAGGGCGCTCGCAACGTGATCGCCGCCGCGCGCGAGGCCGGCGCCAGGCGCGCGGTCCACACGTCCACCTTCGACGTCTTCCACGCCGAGCGGGGCGGGACCGTCAGCGAGGCCGCGATCGCCGACTATCCCAAGGAGACCGCGTACGAGCGCTCGAAGCAGCTGGCCGAGCGACTCGTGCTGGAGGAAGCAGGGCGCGGAATCGAGGTCGTGATCGCCAACCCTTCAACCGTCTACGGGCCCGGCCCCTGGCATGCGACCGGGATGGACAACGCGATCCGCGACGCCGTGCGCCGGCGCCTGCCCGCCACGCCGCCCGGCGGCATGACGCTCGTGTTCGTGGACGACGTCGCCCACGGCCATCTGGCCGCGTTCGACCGCGGCGCCCCCGGCGAGCGCTACATCCTGGCCGACGGCTACGCCCCGATGCGGGAGGTGCTCGCCCTCGCGGTTGCCGAGGCGGGGCGTGGCTGGGTGCCGCCCACGCTCCCCGTGCCGGTCGCCAGGGGCATGGCGAGCGGCGGCGAGGCGATCTCGCGGCTCATCAAGCGCCCACCGCTGCTGGGAACCGGCCAGCTCCACTTCCTCCTGTGGCAGGCGCGCGCCTCCAGCGCGAAGGCGCGAACGGAGCTCGGCGTCGAGTTCACCCCGCTCGCCGAGGGCATCGCCGGCACGGTGCGGTGGATGAGGGAATCCGGGCGCCTGTAGGTCGGTGTGCTCAGGCGGCGTCCAGGGCACCCGCCAGGGCACTCGCGACCCGATCCACCTCCGCCTCGCCCATGGCGGTGAAGAACGGGAGCGCGAGCGAGCGTCGCGAGACCGCCTCCGCCACCGGAAAGCGTCCCTCGGTGAGCCCGAACCGCTCGCGGTAGTGCGGCATCAGGTGGATGCACGGGAGATACGCCTTGGAATCGACGGCGCTCGCCGCCAGCGACGCGATCACGGCGTCGCGCTCGGCCGCCGCCGGGAGCTGGACCACGTACACGAACCAGCTCCGGCGGGCTGCGCCGCGCTCCGCGCAGGCGAGGACGAGGCCCTCGGGGTCCCCCTCCCCCGCCGGAGCGCCCCCGAGCCCGTCGAGCGCACTCGCGTAAAGGGCGGCCACCCGCGCCCGCTCGGCGAGCAGCGCGTCGGCGCGCTCCACCTGGGCGACGCCAAGCGCGCACTGGAGGTCGGTCAGCCGGTAGTTGAAGCCCAGTCGCTCGTGACCGAGCCAGCCCATGTTGGAGGCACGGCCCTGGTTTCGCTCGCTTCGCATGCGGACGGCGACCTCACTGCTGGACGGGATCGCCATCCCCCCCTCCCCCGTCACCAGCTGCTTGTTCGCGTAGAAGCCGAAGGTGGCGATGTTTCCCCGGGCGCCCACCCGGACACCGTCATCGTCGACCGCACCCGCCGCCTCGGCGGCATCCTCGAGGAGGCCGAGGCCGCCCTTGTCCGCGAGCTGCTCAAACGCCCCAATGGCAGCGGGGTAGCCGAAGATGTGGACCGGCAGCAAGCCCGCCGTGCGCTCGGTCACCCCGTCCGCGGCCGCGGCGGGGTCGAGGTTCAGCGTCACCGGGTCGATGTCGCAGAACACCGGGGTGACCCCCTCATAGAGCAGGCAGTTGGCGGATGACACGAAGCTGAACGGGCTCGTGACCACCTCATCGCCGGGCCCCCAGCCCAGCGCCCGCACGCCCAGATGGAGCGCGGTCGTGCCGTTGGACACGGCGACCGCGTCCTCTGCACCGAGCCACGCGGCGAAGTCCGCCTCGAATCGTTCGAGCATCGGCCCCAACGAGAGCCGGCCCGAGCGAAGCACATCGAGCACGAGCTCCTCCTCGCGCGCGCCGAGGTCGGGGCGAGCGAGCGGCATTGGCTCAGACCCCGTCACGGCAGCTTTTGGCATTTCGAGGACGCGATGGCGTACCTGCGGTGCCAAACGCTTCGACAGGCGGGGCTCAACGTTCGGCCGTGACCTCGACGCTTCCCTTGGGTGCCGCCGCTCGCGCGTCGTGCTCCCGCGGCTGGAACGCGTACTCGAGCGAATCCACGAGTGCCTCCCACGATGCCTCGATGATGTTCTCGGAGACGCCGATCGTCCCCCACGACTCCCGGCCGTCCGAGGAGTCCAGCAGCACCCTCGTCACGGCGCCGGTGCCGTGATGGGCGTCCAGGATCCGCACCTTGTAGTTGACGAGCTCGATCTCCGCCAGATGGGGATGCAACTCGGTGATCGCCTCCCGCAGCGCGCGGTCCAGCGCGTTGACCGGCCCGTTGCCCTCGGCGGTGCGGACGAAACGCTGCCCGTCGACCCAGATCTTGATCGTGGCCTCCGTCTCCACGCGGCCGTTGGCGCGCTTCTCGGTGATCACCCGGAACCCCTCGAGGCGGAAGAGCCGCAGGTAACTGCCGGCCTCCCGGCGCAGGAGCAGCTCGAAGGAGGCGTCGGCGGCCTCGTACTGGTAGCCGCGGTGCTCGAGCTCCTTGAGCCGCTCGACGGTTCGCTTGGCGGCGCCGGCGTCCAGGTCGATCCCCGCCCCCTCCGCCCGGCTCTGCACCGACCCCTTCCCGGCGAGCTCCGAGATCAGCACGTCGCGGCTGTTGCCGACGAGGCCCGGCTCGATGTGCTCGAACGTGCGGGCGTCGGCCTGAACTCCCGCCGCGTGCATTCCGCCCTTGTGGGCAAAGGCATTGCGGCCGACGTACGGCCGGTCGGGGTCCTGCGGCAGGTTGCAGAGCTCGTCGACCAGATGCGAGGTTTCCGTGAGATGCCGAAGTCGCTCGGCGGGCACGCACTCGTAGCCCATCTTGAGCTGCAGGGCGGGCAGGATGGACGCCAGGTTCGCGTTTCCGGTCCGCTCGCCGTAGCCGTTCATCGTCCCCTGGACGAGGCGGGCGCCCGCGTCCACGGCGGCGAGCGAATTGGCCACCCCGCATTCGGCGTCGTTGTGCGTGTGGATCCCGACCTCGACACGGTCACCGAGCGCCTGGGCGACGGCGCCGGTGGCCTCGGCCACCTGCGACGGCAAGCTCGAGCCGTTGGTGTCACACAGCGTCACGTCCTGCGCCCCGGCGGCGACGGCCGCCCGCAGGCACTCGAGCGCGTACTCGGGATCCTCGCGCCACGCGTCGAAGAAGTGCTCGGCGTCGTAGACGACGCGCTTGCCCCGCCCGACGAGATAGCAGACCGAATCGGTGATCATGCCCAGGTTCTCGGTGCGCGAGACCTTGGTGACCTTGTCCAGGTGCAGCGCCCAGGTCTTGCCGACCACGGTGCATACCGGCGCGAAGCAGTCGGCCAGCTCTCGCAGGGCGGCGTCGTCCTCGGCTGCCACGCCGCGGCGGCGGGTCATGCCGAACGCGCAGACGTCCGCACACTGCAGCTCGACGCTCGCGAGCAGCCCGAACAGCTCGGCATCCTTCGGGTTGGAGCCGACGAATCCGGCCTCGATGAGGTGGACACCGAGCCGGTCGAGCGCCTGCACCACCCTCACCTTCTCCGCTGCCGACAGGGACATCCCCTGCCCCTGCATGCCGTCGCGCAAGGTCGTGTCGTAGAGCTTTACAAGTTGCGTCGGTGAGGGGGCGTCAGCCCCCGTCGCTGGCTGGGTTCGTTGCTGGTTCAAGTCCGATGCCTTTCCGTTGGAGGGACGAGCGAGAGGGAGGCGCGGCGGTGCCGCGCGGCCACGGGGCGGTTACGCCGCCGCGGCGCTCCTAATTCGCTCGATGCCCCCAGGGACGAGACGCATCAGGATGTGACCTTACTCGGTTGCTCGACCACGTCCAGCCATTCCAGGTACTCGGGGGCGCGCCCGTGCAGGGCGTCCTCGTACTTGGCCTGGATCACGCGCGTGATCTCTCCCGGCCCACCGATGTCGTGGTCGTCGACCTCGCGAACGGGGACGAGCTCCGCGGCCGTCCCGGTCAGGAACACCTCGTCGGCCAGGAACAGCTCCGCGCGGGCGATGTCGCGCTCCTCGACCCGGTAGCCGAGGTCGCTCGCGATCTGGATCACCGAGCGACGCGTGATCCCGTCGAGGATCGACGACGTGTGCCCGGGCGTTGCGAGGACGCCGTCGCGAACGATGAAGACGTTCTCGCCCGATCCCTCCGAGACGTTGCCGCTCGCGTCGAGCAGGATCGCCTCGTCGTAGCCCGCGTTGGCGGACTCGGTCTTCGCGAGGATGGAATTGAGGTACTGGCCGGATGCCTTGGCGTGCGGGATCAGGCTGTCGCCCGAGATCCCCCGCCACGAGGAGACCTTGCAGCGAATGCCGCTGCGCTTGCCCTCCTCACCCAGGTAAGCGCCCCAGGGCCAGGCCGCGACGATGACCTCGATCGGCGCGCTCTGGGCGAACAGGCCCATCTCGCCGTAGCCGCGAAACGCGAGCGGGCGGATGTAGCAGCTCGCCAGGCCGTTGCGGCGGACGAGCTCGTGCGTGGCGTCCCGCAGCTCCTCGAGCGAGTACGGAACGTCCATGTAGTACAGCTTGGCCGAGCGCTCGAGCCGGTCGAGGTGCTCGCGGTTGCGGAAGATCGCCGTGCCGCGCTGGGTGTCGTAGGCCCGGACCCCCTCGAAGACGCCGGTGCCGTAGTGGAGCCCGTGGCTCAATACGTGGACCTTGGCGTCGTCCCAGCGGACTAGCTCGCCGTTCATCCAGATCCACTCAGACTTCTCCACTGTTCCCTCCGGTGTCCGAGGCACGCGCTTGTCGCGCCATTGCTGCTTCCAGGTGCGCAGGGAAGTATGCCCGATGAATCACACCGCGTCGATGACCGCCGCGGTCATCTCCTCGATCCCGACCGCATCCTCGCCCTCCCGTGCGAGGTCGGGGGTGCGAAGCCCGCGCCGAAGGGCGGCGTCGACCGCGGCCTCGATCGCCGCCGCCCGATCCTCCATGGCGAGGCCGTGACGCAGCATCATCGCGGCCGAGAGGAACGTGGCCAGCGGGTTCGCGGCCCCGGTGCCGGCGATGTCGGGGGCCGAGCCGTGCACGGGCTCGAACAGCCCGGGGCCCTCGGCTCCCAGGCTGGCCGACGGCAGCATCCCGAGCGAGCCCGTGAGCATCGCCGACTCGTCGCTGAGGATGTCGCCGAACATGTTCTCGGTGAGGATCACGTCGAAGCGCGCCGGCGCCGCGACGAGCTGCATCGCCGCGTTGTCCACCAGCATGTGGTCCAGCTCGACGTCGGAGTAGCCGGCCGCCACCCGCTCCACGGTCTCTCGCCACAGACGCGACGTCTCCAGGACGTTGGCCTTGTCGACCGAGGTCACGCGCGGCGAATCGCCGGCCCGCCGCCGCGCGGCGTCGAAGGCAACCAGCGCGATCCGCTCGATCTCCTCGACGGTGTACTCGCAGTCGTCGTGGGCGCGATCACCCTCCCTGCCGCTCTCGCCGAAGTAGATGCCGCCGGTTAGCTCGCGGACCACGAGCAGGTCCGTGCCGGCGATTCGCTCCGGCCGCAGCGGGCTGGCATCGACCAGGGCCGGGCTCGGGCGCACCGGGCGCAGGTTGGCGTAGAGGCCAAGCCCCTTGCGCAACCCGAGCAGACCCTGCTCGGGGCGCGGGGCGACGGGATCCGTGGTGTCCCACCTCGGCCCGCCAACGGCGCCGAGCAGAACCGCGTCCGCGTCGCGGCAGGCATCGAGGACGTCGTCCGTCAGCGCCGTCCCGTGCTCGTCGATCGAGGCGCCTCCCACCGGATGCTCGACGAACTCGAACTCCCCGAGCGCCTCGAGCACGCGGCGGGTTGCTGCGACGATCTCAGGCCCGATTCCATCGCCCGCGAGGACGACGACGCGCGGCGGCTCGGACGGGGACATCAACTGCCCACCTCCTCCGGCCGCCGGGCCGAGATGTTGAGCCGCACGTAATCGAGCGTCAGCGGGCTGGGGACGTACTCGAGCACAGCGTCCACGTACGGTTCATGAAGATGCGCCGGAAGCCGCTCGAGGTGCGGGCCCAGGCAAACGACCTGAAGGAACTCACGGGACTCGCGCGGCTTTTCGATCCGTTCCTCCAGCCAGCACCGTGTCTCCCGGAACCCCACGGCCTGCAGGCGAACCTCCGTGTCGCCCGGAGAGGCGAAGTTCCAGGTGCTCGCGATGCCGCGCAGATACGGCGCGAAGCGCTCGTCGCCGTTCACGTTCTCGAGCGAGTTCAGGAACTCGTCGAGGTTGCCGATGCCACCGCACTGCGCCTCCAGACGGCCGCCCGGGCGAAGCGCAGCATGGAGGCGCTGGAACAGCCTGCGGTGATCGAGGATCCAGTGGAGGGTCGCGTTGGAGAAGATCGCGTCAACGGGGTCGTCCAGCTCGAGCGCGAGCAGGTCGGACACGATGAGCTCGGTCCCGTCGGGGAGCGCCTCGCGGGCCATCTCGATCATCGAGGGCGACGCGTCGACGCCGATCACGCGACCGCCGGGGAGGCGCTCCACCAGCAGCAGGGTCACGCGGCCGCTGCCGCAGCCGGCATCGAGCACGGTTTCGTCGCCGCGCAGGTCCAGGCGGTCGATGACCGCGCGCGACCACTCCTCCTGAACGCCGGACACGCGGTCGTACGTGGACGCGTCCCAGTCCCGGTGCTCGGCGCTCACAGGGCCGTGGTCACCGGTCCGCGCTCGGCGCCGCCGGCACTCTCGAAGGCTGTGATCGCCTCCTCGTCCCGTAGCGTGATGCCGATGTCGTCCAGGCCGTGGAGCAGCCGGTGTTTGACCTCCTCGTTGATCTCGAACTCGACCACCCCACCCGCGAAGGTAACCGTCTGGTCGTCGACGTCGATCCGCGCCTCGCCCGCCGCGGCCAGCTCGCGGCACGACTCCTCCGCCAGGACCACCGGCAGGAGCCCGTTCTTCGTGCAGTTGACATAGAAGATGTCCGCGAACGAGGGCGCCACCACCGCCTCGAAGCCGAAGTCCTGAACCGCCCAGACCGCGTGTTCGCGGGAGGACCCGGAGCCGAAGTTGCGCCCCGCGACCAGGATCGGGCTGGGCTCGAGCTCCAGCTCGCCCGACCGGAGCCAATCATGGAAGAGGAACTCGCCGAAGCCGGTCCGCTCCACCCGCTTGAGGAACTGCTTGGGGATGATCTGGTCGGTATCGACGTCGGCGCGATCGAGCACCGAAACCCGGCCTTCGATCACATCCACAGGGCGCATGTCAGCTCCATCCCCGTACGTCCACGAAGCTCCCCTCGACGGCGGCCGCCGCGGCCATGCGAGGACTGACCAGGTGCGTCCGACCGCCACGGCCCTGCCGTCCCTCGAAGTTGCGGTTGGACGTCGAGGCGCACCGCTCGCCTTCGTCGAGGATGTCCGGGTTCATGCCCAGGCACATCGAGCAGCCAGCCGTCCGCCACTCGAATCCGGCGGAGCGGAAGACCTCGTGCAGGCCCTCCTCCTCGGCCTGCGCGTTCACCTGCTGGGAGCCGGGGACGACCATGGCCCGGACCGAATCGGCGACGCGCCGCCCGGCCACGGTCGCAGCCGCCTCGCGCAGGTCCTGGATGCGAGAGTTCGTGCACGAGCCGATGAACACGCGGTCCAGGGAAATGTCGGTGATCGGCGTGCCGGGCTCGAGGGCCATGTAGGCAAGGGCGCGCTCGGCCGCCTCGAGGTCGGCCGGGCCCTCTCCCCAGTCGGAGGGATGTGGCACCGTCTCGGTGACCTGGGTGACCATCCCGGGGTTGGTGCCCCAGGTGACCATCGGCGAGATCCCGGCCGCGTCGATCTCGTGCTCGGCATCGAAGCGCGACCCCTCGTCGGTCGCAAGCTCACGCCAGGCGGCGACGGCCGCGTCGAAGTCCTCGGGGACTCCGGGCCGTTCCGACATCCACTCGAAGGTCGTCTCGTCGGGGGCGATCATGCCGGCGCGCCCGCCGCCCTCGATCGTCATGTTGCAGATCGTCATCCGGTTCTCCATCGAAAGGCCGCGGATGGTCTCGCCCGCATATTCGACGGCATGGCCGACCATGCCGCTGACGCCGAGGCGACCGATGGTCGCGAGGATCAGGTCCTTTGCCGTGACGCCCGTGCCGAGCTCACCCGAGTAGTTGATCCGCATGGCCTTCGGGCGCCGCTGCACGAGGCACTGCGTGGCGAGCACGTGCTCGACCTCCGATGTCCCGATGCCGAGCGCCAGCGCGCCGAAGGCTCCGTGCGTGGAGGTGTGGCTGTCGCCGCAGGCGATGGTGAGGCCGGGCTGCGTCAGCCCCAGCTCCGGACCGATCACGTGCACGATTCCCTGGCGATCCGACCCGAGCGAGTAGACCGGGATCCCGAACTCAGCGCAGTTTCGCTCCAGCGTCTCGACCTGGATCCTCGACAGCTCGTCGGCGATCATCCGGGCGGCGGGGGTGCCGTCGGTCGGCACGTTGTGATCGGCCGTGGCGACGGTCTTGTCCGGCCGCCGGACTCCGCGGGACTCAAGGCGCAGGCCGTCGAAGGCCTGCGGAGACGTGACCTCGTGCACGAGGTGCAGGTCGATGTAGATCAGGCCGTCGGAGACCTCGTGCGCATCCCAGATCTTGTCGAGCATCGTCCTCGCCACTTCAGCTTCTCCTCAGCCCGGCGGCCACCACGGCGATGAGCTCGGCGGGTTCGCTCGCGTTGTTCTCGAAATGGTGAGCGAGGTCGGCGTCGAACGTCACGCTGTCGCCCGCCCGCAGGTCATGCCGCATGCCGTCGACCACCAGCGTCGGCGTTCCCTCCACGACCACGGCGGTCTCCCGGCTCCCCGGCTCGTGGATCGGCGGATCGCCCGGGCCGGCGGTGACGGCGCCGGGCACCAACCGGTGCCGCGAGACGTCCGCGCGCTGTCCCGGCAGCGCGGGCGTCAGCTCCTCGACCCGGTGCCCGCCGCGCCGGCGCTTGCGCCCTTGGCCACGGCGGACGATCACCACGTGGCGGTCCTCGTCCAGCCTCAGGAGCTGGGACAGGGTGAGCTCCAACCCCGCCGCAATCCGGGCGGCGACGGCGAGCGTCGGGCTGGTCTCGCCGCGCTCCACCTGGGAGAGCATCGGCGCGCTGACGCCGCTGCGATCGGCGAGATCGCGAAGCGACAGGTCCATGGCCTCCCGCAGGGCCCGGATGCGCGGGCCGACGGCCGGGGCGTCGATCAGCTGCCCGTCGGCGCCGGAGCGCTCGTCCCTGACCGCGATCGCCATTGATCGTACGTTATCACGTACATCTGTGCGCCCAGTGCCGCGTTACCGGCGTTGCTTCGTCGGGCGGATCAGCACCTCGTTGACCGCCACCCGGGACGGCCTGGAGAGCGCGTACACGATCGCGTCGGCGATGTCCTCCGCCTCGAGCACGTCACCGATCTCCTCGCGCATCTTCTCCGTCGCCTCGACCACCATCGGGTGCTCGTTGTGGCCCTGGAGCTCGGTGTCGACGAAGCCGGGCTCGACGCAGGTGACGCGGACGTTGGCGTGCAGGACCTCCTGGCGCAGCGCCTCCGAGAAAGCCACGACGCCGAACTTCGTCATGTTGTAGACGGCCGCGCCGAGACTGGCCTGCCTGCCGGCCACCGACGACAGGTTGACGATGTGGCCACCGCCGGCCTCGCCCATGATCGGAAGCGCGGCGTGGGTGCAGTAGAGGAGGCCGAGCAGGTTCACGTTGATCATCCGCTGCCAGTGCTCAATCTCGGCGCCGGCAACCGGGCCGAGCAGCATCACTCCGGCGTTGTTCACCAGGATGTCAAGCCCGCCCATCGCTGCTCCCGAGTCTTCGACGAACGAGCGCGCCGCGTTCTCGTCGGTGACATCGACCTCATGCACGTGGACCGCGCCGTCAACTCGCTCCGCGAGCGCCTCGAGCCGATCACGTCGCCGGGCGCCGGCGGACACGGTCGCACCCTCGCGAACGAGGGCATCCACCGCGGCCTCGCCGATCCCCGACGACGCGCCGGTCACCACGGCCTTGCGTCCCTCGAGTGAGCCGGCCATGGCTACGGCCCCGGCCTCGCCGGCTCGACCGCGGCATCGGCGGCAACCTCCTCAGCCTCGCGCACGGCCGCGCCCTCGAGGGCGTTCGACAGGGCGCGCACGTAGGCTCGGGCCGAGGCCTCCAGGATGTCCGTCGCGACCCCCTGGCCGCTCGCCAGGCGTCCGTGGGCACGAAGCATCACGGTCACCTCGCCGAGCGCGTCCTCGCCCTCGGTCACCGCCGACACGGTGTAGGAGCGAAGCTCGGACTCCTCGTCGGTCGCGGCCCGGATGGCGCCGAAGATCGCGTCCACGGGGCCGTCGCCGCCAGCCTCGCCGACCGCGTCGGCGCCGGACGGCATGCGCAGCGTGACCTTCGCCCGCGGCTCGGTGTGCGAGCCGGCCGTGACCTCGAAGGACTCCAGCGTGTAGCGCTCGGCCGACTCGCGCATCTCCTCGGAGACGATCGCCTCCAGGTCCAGCGAGGTGACCTGCTTCTTCTTGTCGGCGATCTCCTTGAAGCGGGCGAACGCCTGGTTCAGCGCGCTGCCCTCGACCTTGAAGCCGAGCTGCTCGAGCGCGTCGCGCAGCGCGTGACGCCCGGAGTGCTTCCCCAGGACGATCGAATTGGACTCCAGCCCCACGTCGCGCGCGTCCATGATCTCGTAGGTCGTGCGCTCCTTGAGCACGCCGTCCTGGTGGATGCCCGACTCGTGGGCGAAGGCGTTTCGGCCCACCACCGCCTTGTTCGGCTGCACGGCATAACCCGTGGACCGGGACACCATCCGGCTGGTGCGCGCCAGCTCCCGGCTGTCGAGACGGGTGTCGACGCCGTGGACGTCGCTGCGGGTCCGCAGGAGCATCACGATCTCCTCCAGCGAGCAGTTGCCCGCGCGCTCCCCGATGCCGTTCACGGCGCACTCGACCTGGCGGGCTCCGGCGAGCACGCCGGCGTAGGAGTTGGCGACGGCCAGGCCCAGGTCGTCGTGACAGTGGACCGACATGCGCACGCCACGGAGCTCCGGAGCGAGCTCGTACAGGCGCGCGAAGTACCCCTGATACTCGGCCGGCGTCGTATAGCCGACGGTATCCGGGATGTTGACCACCGTCGCTCCCTCAGCCACCGCAATCGCGCAGACCTCCGCCGTGAACTCGACGTCGGCCCGGGTCGCATCCATGGGCGAGAACTCGACGTCGTCGCAGTAGGAGCGCGCCAGCGCCGCCGCCGCACGCGCCTGGCCCTTCACGTCCTCACGGGTCGTCTGGAGCTGGTGCTGGATATGGATGTCCGAGGTTGACACGAACGTGTGGATCCGTGGGCGCTCCGAATCCTTGATCGCGCCCCACGCGGCGTCGATGTCGGCTTTGTGGGTGCGCGCCAGACCGCAGATCACCGGCCCCTCGACCTCGCGGGCGATCGACTGGACCGCCTCGAAGTCACCGGGTGACGTGATCGGGAAGCCGGCCTCGATGACGTCCACGCCGAGGCGCGCGAGCTGCTGTGCGATCTCGACCTTCTCGTGCGTGTTGAGGGAGATGCCCGGCGACTGCTCGCCGTCCCTCAGCGTCGTGTCGAAGATGTGGACGCGCTTGTCGTCCGGTGTCTGCGGGCCGTTCATTGGCCGTTCCTCCTTCTCCTGAGACTTCGATGACCTTCTTGAGTCGCGGCTATCGCGCCGCCCAGCGCTAATCCCCCCGCGGGGGGAGGAGAAGGTGAAGCGCCAGGGGAAGCCGCGGGAACGTCATCGGGCAGGGACTTTAGCGCACACGCTGAAAGACCCGAACAAGGGATTCCAGTGGATGCCGCCAGGATCCAGGCGCGAGCCGTGATCAAGGTCGTGGCGATCTCGCTTGCGGTGATCGTCGCCGGCGTCCTGCTCGTGATCGTAATCCTCCACGCGCGAACGACCCTCCGGTGGCTGTTCGCGGCGCTGTTCCTGACCCTGGCGCTCAACCCGGCAGTCGATCGCATCGAGAGCATCCACATACGCGGGCGCCACCCATTCCCGCGCTGGCTGTCGATCCTGCTCGTCTACGTCATCACCCTCGCGATCTTCGTGTTTCTCGTCCTCCAGGTCGTACCCCCGATCATCAAGGAGGCGGAGAACCTGGGGTCGAAGGTCCCCGGCTACGTCAGCGACTTCAGGGACTGGGCGAACCAAAACCCCCAATTCCAGGACCTGAACCACAAGTACAACATCACCGGGAACCTCAAGGCCCAGGCGTCCTCGATCCCCTCGGAGCTCGGCAACGCCGCCGGGGACGTGCGGGACGTCACCGTGAGCTTCCTCGAGCACCTGATCGCCGCGATCACGATCCTCGCGCTGACGTTCTTCCTGCTCCTGGACGGACGGCAGCAGGGCGAGCGGTTCCTGCAGCGCTTCGACGACGACACGGCGGAGCGCCTGCGCCGCATCGCCACGCGGATCGCCGGAGTCGTCAAGGCCTACGTCTCGGTCAACCTGACGCTGGCGGTCGCCGCGGGCGTGTTCACCTGGCTCGCGCTCGAGCTGCTGGGCGTCGACCTGGCCGTGACGATGGGCGTCATCGTCGGGTTCCTGGACCTCATGCCCCTGATCGGCCTGACGGTCGGAGGCGCGTTCGTCGCGATCGTCGCCGCCTTTCACGACTTCCCGAAATCCCTGATCATCTGGGCGATCCTGTTCGTCATCTATCAGCAGGTTCAGGATCGCGTGATCCAGCCGCTGCTGTACCGCAGCGCGGTCCAGATCCATCCGGCAGTCGCGATCATCGCGATCCTCGTGGGCGCAGAGCTGGCGGGCGTGCTTGGCGCGCTGCTCGCGATCCCCACGGCGGGGACGATCGGCGTTCTGATCGACGAGGGATCCAGGTGGCGGCGCGAGGCCTCCGGCTCACCCGAGCCGCCGGCCGATGACGGGGGGGTCGCGCCGCCTCAGCCCGAGCCGGCCGCCGACTGACCGGACGCCGGCTCGGCCTTGCCCGGCCGGTGAAACCGATGGGTGCCGAAGCGCGCCTCGGCCTTCGCCTTCTTCTTGTCGCGATAGAAGAGCCGCGCCCACAGTGAGCGCGGGCGTGCGAGCCGCAAGGCGATCACGACTCCCACGGGGAGGACGAGCAGGCCCACGACCGCGTACACGAGGCGCTCCTTGGCGAGGTTCACCAAGGCGATGGTGATGGCGAGGATGCCGAAGGTGCCGACGATGGCGAACACGGCGTCTTCCACCTCGGTCGCCACGTCCACCCAGGCGCTGAAGCCGACCAGGATCAGCCCGGTGATCGTCGCCGCGACGATCACGGCGTCGATCGACTTGCGGCCCTGCTCCGACCAGTAGACGTCCTTCAGGTCCAGCCACAGGGCGAATTCGTCCAGCGCGAGCCCCATCCCGATGCCGAAGAACACGGCGATGATCTCGTGCCACGGGGAGGGCGGCGCGATCGTCACCCCGACGTAGCCGGTGATCATCATCGTGACGATCCCCCACACGAGGTGATGGATGTGGGTTCCCCCCACCTCCACGTTCCCCGGCCACCAGCTCACCTGCGCCCGGATCATGTGGGCGCTGGTGCGAATGAACCCGAACGTGACCAGGAAGGCCACGAAGAACAGGAACTCGGGCTCTCGCCCGGTGTCCACGATCGCGCGGTCGTACACGCTCGAGACGCTTGCGAGAGTCGGGATCAGCGTCGACATCCAATTCGGCGCTAGGGCACCAGGACGACCTTGCCGACGTTGCGCCGCTCCTCGATGAAGCGGTGCGCGTCCGGGGCGCGGTCGAAGGGAAAGGCCTCGGCCACCACGGGGCTCAGCTCGCCCTTCCTCAGCCCGTCCATCAGCGGCTCGGTCAGTCGGTCGAGGCTTCCCTCTCGATCCCACCAGGACAGCATGTTCAGGCCGAACACACCCTTGTTCTCATTGATGACGCCCACGCTCTTCCACCAGGGCATCGTGGCGAGCGGCATCCTGGCCATCGCTCGCAGCGCCGTCGGAAGATCGCGCTTCCCGCTTCCGGTCTGGATCTCGGATGCCCCGAACATGATCAGCCGCCCGCCGGAGCGCAACAGCCGATAGTCCTTGCGGAACGAGGTCGGACCGAGCGCGTCCATGATCACGTCGACGCCCTCGCCCCCGGTGATGCGGCGAACCTCGTCCTCGAAGTCCATGGTGCGGTAGTCGATCGGGTGATCGACTCCCTGCTCGCGAATCGCGTCGTGCTTCGAGGCCGACGCCGTGCCGAGTATCTCAGCGCCGATGCCCTTGGCGATCTGGGTCGCCGAGATCCCGACGCCGCCCGCCGCGGCATGGATCAGGACCCGCTCGCCCTCCTTCAGCCCGCCCATGATCACCAGTGCCGCGTATGCGGTGCCGTAGTTGACGGGGAACGCGGCGCCCTCCTCGTAGGAGAGCTTCTTCGGCAGCGGCAGGACCTGATCGGCCGGCACGGTGACCAACTCGGCCTGGCCGTTGAATCGAGTGCCGGCCACCACCCGGTCGCCGACCCGGTGTTGCTCGACCCCCTCCCCCACCGACTCGACGTCCCCGGCCACCTCATACCCCACGACGCAGGGGGGTTTGGGCGCGTCCGGATACAGGCCGATCCGCGCCAGCGTGTCCGCGAAGTTGATGCCGGCCGCCTTGACCGCGATCCGGACCTCGCCGGGGCCCACCGAAGGGTCCGGCCGCTCCTGCACCTGGAGCACCTCGGGTGGCCCGTGCCCGGTGATGACGACCGCGCGCATCGCGAAGACCCTATCCGGTGAGGGATGGGCTCAGAAGTCGACCGCGCGGCCGGCGTGGAAGCCGTCGAGCTCGAGGATCTCGTCCATCAGCTCATCTGGCACGGGCGCGTCGGTGGTCAGGGCCAGTACGGCCTCTTCCGCCGACGACTCGGCGCCCACCGCGGCCGAGCCGATATTCACGCCATGGCCGCCGAAGATCGTCCCCACCCGGCCGATCATCCCCGGCTGGTCCTTGTAGCGGAAGACCACGAGGTGGTCGGCGAGCGGCATGTAGAAGCTCTCTTCCCACACGCGCACCAGGTGAGGAAGGCTCCGCGGCCCGACCGCGGTCCCGGAGACCTCCACCGACTCGTCGCCCGAGTCCAGCCGCACCGTCACCAGCTCGGTGAACTCCTCCGAGAGGACGTCCTTGAGCTCGGTGACGTCGATGCCGCGTTCCTCGGCCAGCGCCGGCGCATTGACCAGGTTGACCTGCTCCTCGGTGTGGCCCGAGAGGATCCCCACGAGCACCGCGATGCCGAGGAGCCGGGTGTCGTGCTCGGCGATGCGACCGCGGAACTCCGCGGTGACGCGGTCCACCGAGCCCTCGCCGAGGCCCTGCGCGAGTCGCCCCAGCCGCTCGCAAAGCGGCACGAAGGGAGCGAGCGCCTCCATTTCCTCCGGCCGCACGGCCGCGATGTTGACCGCGTTGGTGACCACCCCACCCGTCAGCGCGCGCCGCACCTGGTCGGCGGTGATCGTGCCCGCCCGGTCCTGCGCCTCGGCGGTTGACGCCCCCAGGTGTGGCGTGACGACGACGTTGTCGCGCCCGAACAGCGGATGCTCGGTGAACGGCTCGGATGGGAAGACGTCGAGCGCGGCGCCGCCGACCTTGCCGGAGTCGAGCCCCGCCTCGAGCGCATCGAGATCGACGAGCTCCCCTCGCGCGCAGTTGACGATCCGCACGCCGTCCTTCATGCGCGAGATTGCGTCGGCGTCGATCCAGTTGATCGTCTCGGGAGTCTTCGGCACGTGGATCGTGACGATGTCGGCCCCGCCATAGAGGTCGTCCGTGGTTTCGGCGTGCTCGACGCCGAGCTCGCGAAAGCGCTCCGCCGCCACGAACTTGTCGTAGGCGACCACCTCCATCTCGAACGCCTGCGCCCGCTTCGCGACCAGCTGCCCGATCCGGCCGAAGCCGATCACCCCCAGGGTCTTGCCGTAGAGCTCGTTGCCCGCGAACTGCGAGCGCGCCCACTCGCCGCCGATGAGGGAGGCGTTCGCCCGGGGCACGTTGCGGGAGAGCGCCAGCACCAGCGCCAGCGTGTGCTCGGCCGCCGCGACCGAGTTGGATTCGGGGGCGTTCACGACCACGATTCCCCGCTTCGTCGCGGCGTCGACCTCGACGTTGTCGACGCCGGTGCCGGCTCGCCCGATCACCTTCAGACGCGTGCCGCGCTCCATGAGGTCCGACGTGACCCTGGTGGCCGAGCGCACCACGATCGCGTCGAACTCGCCGATGCGCTCCGCGAGCTCGTCATCCGACATGTCGAGGCCCAGTTCGACGTCGAAGTCATCGCGCAGCAGGGCGACCCCCGACTCCGCGATCTTCTCCTTGACCAGGACCCTCGGCTTGGCCTCGCCGCCTGCCACCGCTACGCGATGGGCTCCGGGGCGAGCCCGGCCTCGGCGAACACACGCTGCGCGCCCGCCGCGCCGGCGCCCGGCTCGGCGTCGTGGCCGAGATCGCGAAGCGCCATCTCGAGCGCCGTGAGCGCCACCACGATGTCGAAAGCTCCGTAGTAGCCACAGTGGGCGATGCGCGCGATCTTCCCCTTCAGGTGGCCCTGGCCGCCGGCGATCGTCACCCCGTAGCTGTCGCGCATCAGCTTCGGCACCTTGGCGCCGTCGATGTCGTCGGGCAAGGCGGCCACGGTGACAACGTTCGCGTTGTCGTCGGCGGGGCCGAACCGCTCCAGGCCCAGCGCATCGACGCCGGCGCGGGCGGCGCGGGCCAGCAGCGCGTGGCGCGCGTACACGGTGTCCGGGCCCTCCTCGAAGATCAGATCGAGCGCGACGTCGAGGGCTCGGAAGAGCGTCACCGCCGGGGTGAACGCCGAGTTGGGCGGCTCCTCCCTCTGACCGGCCGCGGCCCGCTCCCAGTCGAGGTAGTAGCGGCCCCTGGGATTCTCGGCCGCGCGCGCCATTGCGCGATCGGACACCGAGGCGAAGGCCAGCCCGGGCGGGCACATCAGTGACTTCTGCGAGCCGGCGACCACCACGTCGACACCCCAGTGGTCCTGCGGCAGCTCGACGGCGCCGAGGCCCGAGACGGCATCAACGCACAGGACCGAGCCGTGCACCCGGACGACCTCGTTGAGCGCCTTGACGTCGTTGACCACCCCGGTGGACGTCTCCGACTGGGTGACGTAGACCGCCCTGGCGGGCCGCTCGAGCTCGGCGAGTGCCCGGTCGAGCCGCTCGGGGTCGACCTTCGTGCCCCACTCGAACTCGAGGTGCTCCGTGTCGGCCCCATAGGCGTCGCAGAGCTCGGCCCAGCGCTCGCCGAACTTGCCACACGACGCGACCACCGCCGGCTCCCCCGCGGTCACGAGGTTGGCGACGGCCGACTCCATGGCCCCGGTGCCGGTGGCAGCGAAGCACAGGACGTCGTTCTCGGTCTGGAAGATGCGCGGCAGACGCTCGAGGACGCTCGAGTAGAGCTCGACGAAGGCGGGGGCCCGGTGGTACAGGATCGGCTCCGCCATCACCTGCGACACGCTGGGCGGCAGGGGTGTGGGCCCGGCCGTGAGGATGTAGTGCTTGGTGAAGATGTCCGGGGCGTCGGCCATGGGGACTGAGGATAGGAGGCGGCGCGGAAGCATAGAGCCACTCCGGCGACACCCTCCGCTCCGCGTCCGGTGTCACCGGGTCCCCGACAGGACGACGTAGCATGACGATGTGGACGAAGGCATCATCCAGGGCGAGGGCTACGCCGTCGGCAGCATCGACGCCATGGGCGAGGCGTACGGCTTCCGCAAGGTCCGCCGCGCGCTGGGCGTGACCGGCTTCGGAGTGAACGCGATCTGCATTCCTCCCGGCTATGAGACCGGTCGCCACTTTCACGCCGAGCAGGAGGAGCTGTACTTCCTGCATCGCGGCCGGATCGAGATCGAGTTCGGCGACGGCACCTCCCACGCCCTCGAACCCGGCGGGGCGGCGAGAGTCGATCCCGCCACGGTGCGAAAGATCCGGAATGTCGGCTCCGATGACGCCGTCTACGTGATCGTCGGAGGCAAGGACGGCTACGTGGGCCGCGACGGACAGGTGCCCGAGGGCGAGACCAGCAGGTTCGGGCCGTCGGGGCCACCGGGCGCGTGAAGGCCCACACCGTCTATATGACGTTCGAGACCGACGAGCGGCGGGAGTTCGTCCGCATCACCGAGGACGTCCAGGCCGCCGTCGACGAGGCGGGGATCGCGGAGGGCATGGCGCTCGTCTCGGCGATGCACATCACCGCCGGGGTCTGGGTCAACGACGACGAGCCCGGGCTGCACGAGGACACGCTCGAGTGGCTCGACAAGGTCGCTCCCCCGAGCTGGAAGGAGCCGGCGAACGAGGTGGCGCGGGAGCTGTCGCCCGACCCGGGCGACTACCGGCACCACGCCGGTGGCGAGGACAACGGCGACGCCCACCTCAAGAACCTGATGGTGCATCACCAGGCGATCGTCCCCGTCACCGACGGGCGCCTCGACCTCGGCCCGTGGCAGCAGATCTTCTACACCGAGTTCGACGGCCGCCGCCCGAAGCGGCTCATCATCAAGGTCCTGGGCGAGTAGCCAACGATCCCTCGCGACCCCCCGCGGCGGCAAAAGCCACGGTGCAGCCAGAGCGAGGCAACGATGGTCGAGTGGAGGCCCATAGCGGGCCGCTTCTCGACCATCGCTCGCGCGCCGGACCGCAAACCCGGCCGCGGCGGGCCCGGATGGGCCCGCCGCGGTGGTCAAGCTGTCGCCGGGGCGCTCAGTCCCAGACGAACGGCGGGTACCTCGTCACCATCCAGTACTGGTACGCGCTGGACCTCGCGCCCCAGCGGAGCCCGATCCGGGCGATGTTGAAGAGCCCTTCCGGGAACCGCCGGGTGAACAGGATCGTGAAGAAGGCGAAGAACACCATGATCTCCGCCAGGTACAGGACGAGGGTCGCGACGATCTGGTACGGGATGACCAGCAGCCAGGTTACGAGCGGGCGCCAGCGCTCCACGTGCTCGGGATACTCGATATCGAAGTGCACGGGATAGGCGGGATCGTCATCGAGAGTGAACGGCGGATACGGATCCACCATCAGGAACACATAGGCCGTGACCCGCAGCGCCCATCGATGGACGCCGACCATGTAGTCGAACATCCCCCTGGGATACCGCCCCGTGAACAGCACCACGAAGAACGAGGCGATGGCCACGAACAGCGCTCCGATCCCCAGCACGATCAGCACGAGGAAGTGCGGAATCGCCAGAAGCCACTTGATCAGGGGCATAAACCGGCTGTACTCCTCCTGCCTCTCGATGTCCAGATGCACCGGGTAGTCCGCCGCTGAGCTCACCGCGGTCGGCGGTGCAGCAGGCGGCGGCGGTGCGGGCGGCTGGGCCCCACCGGACGGGCCGGTCGGCGCCTCGGGCGCGCCCGGCGTCTCAGGCGTTTCGGTCATGTCCCCTCCGTTCGGGTTATCCGCCTGCGACCATCAGACAGCCGCGGCGGGTTACTGGATTGCGCGCATCATGTCATGTGGATCGGCGGCGAACGTGAAATTTTCGTCGCAGCCGCAGACCGCATGAGCAAGCGGCAATCGACGTACAGCGCGGCTCAGGTCCCGTCGCCCTCGATCCAGGGCATCATCTTCCGCAGGTCGGATCCCACCTGCTCGACCTGGTGACCGGCGGCCTCGTCGCGCAGCCGCTGGAAGCTCTCGGCGCCGGCCTGGTTCTCCGCGATCCACTCGCGAGCGAACTCGCCCGACTGGATATCGGCGAGCAGCCGGCGCATTGCCGCCCGCGTCTCGTCGCCGATCACCCGCTTGCCGCGGGTCATGTCGCCGTACTCGGCTGTGTTGGAGATCGAGTGGCGCATGCCCTGGATCCCCTTCTCGTACATCAGGTCGACGATCAGCTTCAGCTCGTGGAGGCATTCGAAGTACGCGAGACGGGGGTCGTAGCCGGCTTCCACGAGGGTCTCGAAGCCCGCGCGCACCAGCTCGGTCGCCCCGCCGCAAAGAACCGCCTGCTCGCCGAACAGATCCGTCTCGCACTCGTCCTTGAAGGTCGTCTCGATCACCCCCGCCCGTGTGCCCCCGATGCCCTTCGCGTAGGCGAGGACGAGGTCGCGGGCGTGACCCGTGGCGTCCTGGTGCACCGCCATCAGGCACGGGACGCCGCGCCCCTCGGCGAACTGCCGGCGCACGAGATGGCCAGGGCCCTTGGGCGCGACCATGCCGACGTCGACCTCGGCCGGGGGCTCGACCTGCTCGAAGTGGATCGAGAAGCCGTGGGCGAACATCAGGAGGTTTCCGGGGGCGATCCCGTCGCGGATCTCCGCCTCCCAGACCTCCGCCTGCCGCTCGTCGGGAAGCAGGATCATCACCACGTCGCCGCGACTGGCGGCCTCGGGGACGTCGAGGACCGTCAGCCCCTCCCCCTCCGCCTCGGAGCGGCTGGCCGAGTCGGGGCGGAGCCCCACGACCACGTCGCAGCCCGAGTCGCGCAGATTGAGGGCATGCGCGTGGCCCTGCGATCCGTATCCCAGGACCGCGATCGTCTTGCCCTCGAGGTGCCCCAGGTCGGCGTCGTCGTCGTAGAAGATGTCTGCGTCGTTCATGGCGTGTTCGGGCGCGGAGCTTTAGCTCCGCGACTGGCAGGTGTCGTTTTTAAGGCGTTCCACTCTACGGATGCGGACGCTCCATGAACCACTCGGTGAACTCACGGCACCGGCCATCGCCGTCGAAGCGCATCACGTAACAGTTGTCGTAGACCTTCTCCACTGGGCCGCCGGGACGCTCGAAGTAGGTGCTCGAACCGGTGGCGACGGCGACGTCGCCGTCCAGGGCGACCGGCTCGTAGGTGGCGTCGTAGGTGCCCTCCGGGTCGCGGGTCGGGGCGCCCTCGTGATCCCCTTCGGCCAGCCACGACTCGACCACCGCGTCTCGACCCCGGATCGGATCGTCGTACGGGTGGAAGCGGTACGCCACGTCATCGCTGAACAGCGCCCCGATCCGGTCTCGCTCGTATGTCTTCCACGCCTCCACGTACTCGTCCAGCCAGCGGGCCACCATCGTCTCGTCCATCGCTTCCTCCTCGTTTCAGCGCAGCGCTCGGCGCAGCAGTTTGCCCGATGGCGTGCGTGGAAGCTCGGCGACGAACTCGAATCGCTTGGGGACCTTGAAGCGGGCCAGCGACTCGGCACAGTGATCCCGCAGCTCGGCCGCACCGGCCGCGGCGCCCTCGTGCAGGACGACCACGGCCTCGACTGCCTCCTGCCACTCGGGATCGACCCTTCCCACCACAGCCGCGTCGGCCACCTCGGGATGACGAAGCAGGACCTCCTCGATCTCGGCGGGCAGCACGTTCTCGCCCCCGGAGACGATCACGTCGCCCAGACGATCCTCGACGTACAGGAACCCTTCGTCGTCGATCCGGCCCAGATCGCCGGTGTGGAGCCAGCCGTCCTCATCCGCGCAACCAGGCGCGACCACCGGCCCCTGGACGCAGATCTCGCCGTCGAAGATGCGCAGGTGGGTCGTCAGGAGTGGCCGCCCGGCCGCCCCCAGTCTCCGGCGCGCGTCGTCGGGAGCGAGCGTGGTCACCTGGGAGGCGGTCTCGGTGAGGCCATAGGTCTGGACGACCGACGCGCCGCGACCCATCGCATCCTCGAGCACATCGATGGGGACCGGGCCACCGCCGACGAGGATCGCCCTCGGCCGCGAGAGGTCCACGCCGGCCGCGAGGAGCCGTACGAGCTGCGTCGTGACCACCGACGCCAGGGTGATGCCGTCGCGCTCGAGCGAGTCGGCCACCCTGTCCGTGTCGAAGCCGTCCTGCACCACCGCACCCGTCCCGTAGATGACCGAGCGCATCACGATCTCCAGGCCGGCGACGTGATACATCGGCAGGCAGCACAGCCAGCGATCCGCGGGGTCGACGCCGAGGTTGAAGGCCGACCCCACGGCGCTCCACAGATGGTTTCCGTAGGTGAGCCCGACCGGGCGCGGTCGGCCCGACGTGCCGCTGGTCAGGATCCGGCAGTGCAGGGCGTCCAGATGATGCTCGCCCAGCAGGGGCAGGTCCGCCTCGCTCATCGTCTCGTGGTCGGACCCCGTGATCACGAGCGCCGGCTGCGCGCGTTCGAGCTCCGCCTCCAGCTCCGACGGGGCCAAAGCCGGGTTGAGCGGATGCACGACCGCCCCGAGCTTCATCAGGGCATGGATCACCACCACGTACTCCAATCCCGCCGGCCGGCTGATGGCGACGCTCGCACCCCGGCGTACGCCACGGGCGGCGAGCCGGCGCGCGGCCCTCGTCGCCTCGGCCTCGAGCTCGTCGTAGGACAGCTCGAGGCCGTCGGCGATCAGCGCGACGCGGTCGGGACAGGTCTCGGCCCGTTGTGCCAGCCAGTTGTCGAGGATCATCGGGTGAAGTCCCGGTTCGCCATCGGCAGGGATAATTCCGAACATGCCGATTCGGCACAAGGACGCTCCGCCCGAAGCCGAGCTCTTCGCGCCCGCCGAGTGGCGGCGCGCGGCCGACTTCGAGGACATCCTGTACGAGCGCAGCGAGGGGATCGCGAGGATCACGATCAATCGCCCGGAGGTCCGCAACGCCTTCCGCCCGCAGACCCTGGCGGAGCTGCGGGAGGCGTTCGCCCTGGCTCGCGACGACCTCGAGGTCGCCGCGATCATCTTCACCGGTGCGGGCGACGAGGCGTTCTGCTCCGGAGGCGATCAACGAATCCGGGGAGAGGACGGCTACATCGGCGACGACGAGGTGGCCCGGCGCGGCGTCGGCCGCCTCGACGTGGGCGACCTCCACGTGCAGATCCGCCGCACGCCCAAGCCCGTGATCGCCGCGGTGGCCGGGTACGCGGTCGGGGGCGGCCACATCCTGCATCTGGTCTGCGACCTCACGATCGCCGCCGACAACGCCCGGTTCGGTCAGACCGGCCCGCGCGTGGGGAGCTTCGACGGCGGCTTCGGCGCCGCTCTGTTGGCGCGCAACATCGGCGTCAAGCGAGCCAAGGAGATCTGGTTCCTGTGCCGGCTCTACGACGCCGAGGAGGCGCTCGAGATGGGGTTGGTGAACGCCGTCGTCCCGGTCGCCGAGCTCGAGCGCGAGACCGTCGCCTGGTGCCGGGAGATGTCGGGCCTGTCGCCCCTGGCGCTGCGGCTGCTGAAGGCGAGCTTCAACGCCGCCGAGGACGGGCTGACGGGCCTGCAGCAGCTGTCCCACGACGCGACGCTCCTCTTCTACATGACCGAGGAGGGGCAGGAGGGCCGCAACGCGTACGTGGAGCGGCGCCCGCCCGATTTCGGCAAGTACCCGAGGCGGCCATAGCCAGGCTGGCGCGAGCGAGCGGAAGCAGGGGAGGCGGCCGGCGATGAGACTGTGGCTGATGGCCGCGCGGCCGCGGACGCTCCCGGCCGCGATCGCGCCGGTGCTCGTGGGGACGGCCGCGGCCGTCGAGCGCGTGGAGGACATTCGGGTCGCGCCATTCCTCGCCGCGCTCGTGGGCAGCATCTTCATCCAGATCGGGACCAACCTCGCCAACGACTACTCCGACGCCAAGCGCGGGGCGGATACGGCCGACCGCCTCGGGCCGGTGCGGGTGACGTCGTCGGGACTGGTCGCACCCCGACGTGTGCTCGTGGCCACGTGGATCGCCTTTGCGGTCGCCGTGGCCGCCGGGATCTATCTGGCCACGGTCGCAGGCGTGGTGATCCTGATCGTCGGCGCGGCGTCGATCCTGGCCGGCGTCCTCTACACGGGCGGCCCCCGACCCTACGGCTACGCCGGTCTGGGCGAGGTCTTCGTGTTCGTGTTCTTCGGCCTGGTCGCGGTGAACGGCTCGTATTACGTGCAGGTCGAGCGCCTCGACTGGCTGCCGTTCGGGCTCTCCCTGTCGGTCGGGTTCCTCGCCACCGCGATCCTGGTGGTCAACAACGTCCGCGACATCGACACGGACCGCCGGGCCGCGAAGATGACCCTTGCGGTGAGGCTCGGCCGCCAGCGCACCCGGAACCTCTACGCCGGCCTGGTCTCCGGGGCGTTCGTCGCCCTTCCGATCACCCTGCTGGTCACCGCCGGCCCGGCGTGGGCGCTTCTCGCCTTTGTGGCCACGCCGCTGGTCCACCGGCCGCTGTCAGCCGTGATGACGCGCACCGACGGCCCGGCCCTGAACGGCGCACTCGCCGGAACCGGCGCGCTGCTCGCAGCCTTCAGCGTCCTGCTCACGGCCGGGCTGCTGCTCGCCTCGCTGAGCCGATGAGGATCGGCGCCGTCGAGGCCGTGCCGTACGCACTTGCGTTCCGGGAGCCGTACGTCACCGCCCGCGGCCGTCTGGAGCGGCGGGAGATGGTCCTGGTGCGGATGCGAGCCGCGGAGGGCGCCGAGGGCCTCGGGGAAGCGGTTGCGATGTCGCTCAGGGGCGGCGCGAACGCCGCGGCGCTCGCCACCGAGATCACCGAGCTGGCCGTCCCGCGGCTCGTGGGCGACGAGCTGGATCCGGGCGCTGCGCGACTCGAGCCGGTTGACGGGATGTCCCCCGCGGCGAGCAGCGCGGTCGAGATCGCGCGTCTCGATCTCGCGGCCAGGCTCGCCGGTGTGCCCCTTTGGCGTCTGCTGGGTGCCGAGTCCCTCCAGCCGGTTCGGTGCAACGCGACCCTCGTCGCCGGGCCACCGGCCGCGGTCGCGGCCGACGCGGAGCGGTGGGCCGAACGCGGCTTCGGGACCTTCAAGCTCAAGGTGGGCGTGCCGGGCGACGTCGGCCAGGTCGAGGCTGTCCGGGAGGCCGTGGGCGGCCGGGCCCGGCTGCGCGTCGACGCCAACGGCGTCTGGACGCCTCGGGAGGCCGTGCTTCGCCTGACTGCGATGGAGCGACACGGGATCGAGCTGGCCGAGCAACCGGGGGCCGACCTGGAGGACCTGGCGGCGATTCGCAACCAGACCGCGATTCCGATCGCCGCCGACGAGAGCGTGGCGGGCGCCGAGGACGCCCGCAGGGCTATCGATCTGGGCGCGTGCCAGCTCGCCACCGTCAAGCTGGCCAAGGTGGGCGGCATCGTCACCGCCCGAGCGATCGCGGACGAGCTCCCCGTGTACCTGTCGAGCGCGCTCGACGGGCCCGTCGGAATCGCGGCCGCGGCCCACCTGGCGCAGGTCCTGCGCCCGGCCACACCGTGGGCGGAGCTCGCGCACGGGCTCGCCACTCAGCTTCTGTTCGCGGACACGATCGCCTCGGTCGAATGCGAGCTTCGCGACGGCCTGCTCTATCCACCCGATGGCCCGGGCCTGGGGGTGGAGGTGGACGAGCGCGCCCTGGAGCGCTGCCGCATCTGAGCGCCGCGCGAGACCCCGTCGCATCTATGGCGAGGTCGGGCAACGGATGGGTCGCGGGACGCCAGACGTCCGGACAGGTCATCCCCCGTCGCTCTCCGAGCCCACGCGGGCGCAGTTGACCCGCATGTAGGGGTGCGTCGGGTGGACCCATCGCCAGTAGCGTTCGCAGCGGTGGATCCGACCAACCGAAACACGGCTCTGGCGTCGGCGCTCGTCGAGGAGCTCGCGCGCTGCGGGCTGCGTAACGCCGTCCTGGCGCCGGGATCGCGGTCGACCCCGCTCGCGCTCGCGCTGTGGCGCCAGCCGGCAATCGAGGTCGCGGTCATCGTCGACGAGCGATCAGCAGGATTCTTCGCCCTCGGCGCCGCGCAGGGGAGCGGGCGGCCGACGGCCGTCCTCTGCACGTCCGGCACGGCGGCCGCGAACCTGCATCCTGCGATCTGCGAGGCCGACGAGGCAGGCGTGCCGCTCATCGTGCTGACCGCCGATCGCCCCCCAGAGCTGCGCGGCATCGGCGCCGGGCAGACCATCGACCAGCTGAAGCTCTACGGGTCGGCGGTGCGGTGGTTCTGCGAGGTCGGCACCCACGACGCCGACGACGCCGGCCTCCTCCACTACCGCTCGGTTGCCTGTCGTGCCCACGCCGCCGCGCGTGGCGATCCGCGCCCGGGCCCCGTGCACCTGAACCTCGCGTGGCGCGATCCCCTGAGCCCTGAGCCGCGACGCGAGGACGTCACGGCGACGTCCGAGCTCGCCCTGCGAGGGCGAGGGGAGCGTCCGCTCACGGCGGTGACAGGCGCTCCCGGAGGCGCCGACGAGGCGCTGCTCGACGAGCTCGGCGAGCGGATCGGGGCCTCGCCGCGGGGCCTGCTCATCGCCGGGCGGCAGCCGGATCGCGATCTGGCCGCGCCCCTGATGGACCTCGCGAGGCGATCCGGGTATCCCGTGCTCGCCGAGCCGACCTCGCAGCTGCGCCTCGGGTCCCACGACCGGGATCTCGTCGTCTGGACCTACGACACGATCGCCCGTTCGCGCCCCGCCGCGCTCGACCCCGAGCTCGCCATCCGCTTCGGCGACATGCCCACTAGCAAGGCCCTGCGGTCCTGGCTCGCCTCGCTTCCGGGCCTGCGCCAGGTAGTGGTCGACCCGGCGTTCGGCTGGAACGAGCCGTCGCGCCAGGCGGAGTCGGTGCTTCGGGCCGACGGGTGCGCGGTCGCTGGTGGACTGGCCCGACGGCTGAGCGGCCGCGCTCGGAGCCACGAATGGAGCGCCGCCTGGATGGACGCCAACGCTCGGGTGGCCGCGGTCATCGAAGAGGAGCTCGGCGCGCTGGCCGAGCCGAGCGAGCCCGGCCTTCACGCGGCCCTGGGCCGGCTCTTCGGCGACGGCGACCTCGTCTACACGGCGTCGTCGATGCCGATCCGCGATTCGGAGGCGTTCGTCGCCCCCAGCAGCGCCGCAGTGACGATTCCTGTGCAACCGGGGCGCCAACGGAATCGACGGTCTGATCTCGTCGGGGATCGGAGCGGCCACCGCCACCGGCCGGCCATGCTGGATCGTCACCGGAGACCTCGGGCTCTACCACGACATGAACGGGCTGGCCACCCTGCGTGAGAGCGGCGCACCCGTGCGGATCGTCGTGCTGAACAACGACGGCGGCGGCATCTTCGAGTTCCTGCCGCAGGGGGACCAGATCGAGCGGGAAGAGTTCGAAGCGATCCTCGGGACCCCGCTCGGAATCGATCCGGCACGGGCCGCCGAGCTTCACGGCGTCCCCCATCGCCTGGTGAAGGATCTCGCGGAGCTCGACACGGCGCCTCCGCTGGACAGCGGGATCGTCGAGATTCGGGTCGACCGCCGCCGCAACGTCGAGGTCCACCGGCGGATCGCCCATCGAGCCGCCGAGGCGCTCATCGTTCCCCAAAGCAACTAACGAACAAAGGAGAGCCAGATGGCACGCACGTTCGAGATCCAGCGATCCGGCAGGGTCCTGACGATCCGGTTCGACAACCCACCGCACAACTTCATGGACCGTGTGATGGTGGCCGAGCTCGACCAGCTCCTGGACTCGCTCGACGGGGACCGCTCCATCGGCTCGGTCATCCTCACGGGGAAGCCGGACGGGCTGTTCATCACGCACTACGACGTCGAGGAGATCCTCGCTGGCTCGGAGGGCGTCGGGAGGAGCATCTCGGCCGCCTTGGCCGGCGCCTCGCTCCACACGGTGGGCGGGCTGGCGCGCGTCCCGGGCGCAAAGCGGGCACTCCGCCAGACCCCGGCGGCGGGGATGATCGAGCTCAGGCGGCTGCACGACGCGTTCACGCGGATGCAGCGGATGGACAAGGTCTTCATCGCCGCCATCAACGGTCCGGCCCAGGGCGGCGCGTGCGAGCTCTCGCTGGCCTGCGACATCCGCTACATGGCGAAGGGCGCCCGTTGGATCGGCCAGCCCGAGATGCTGCTGGGCTTCCCGCCGGGAGGCGGTGGCACGCAGCGGCTCGCCCGGGCGGTCGGCGCCTCCCGGGCGCTCGAGATGATCCTGGAGGGACGCGCCCTCACCCCGACGGAGGCCCACGACATCGGCCTCCTGCACAGGGTCCTGCCGGACGCCGAGCTGCTCGGCGCCGCGATGGATTGCGCCGAGCGGATGGCGCGCAGGGCGCCGTTCTCGGTCGCGGCGGCGAAGCGCGCCGTGCTGGGCGGCTCACCCGGTCCGACGGACGACGGCTTCGCCCGCGAGCGCAAGTGGTTTCTCGCCTCCATATCCCAGCCCGCGGCGATCCGCGCGATGCGCGAGTACGCCGACCAGGTGCGGGGGTCCGGACCTCCGTTGGCGAACGACGAGGTACGCCGGGAATGGGACGAGGGCCTTGCCGTCGACCTCGTCACCGAGGACTGAAACGGCACTTGCGCGAGTCCGGGCTCAGCCGGCGATCAGCGGCAGCAGCGCCCCGAGCTTCAGCTCGGTCTCGGCCAGCTCGGCGTCGGGCCTGGAGTCCCCCACGATCCCCGCTCCGGCGAACAGGTGGGCCGCTCGGTCGCGAACCAGCGCGCTGCGCAGGGCCACGCAGAACTCCCCGTCCTCGGCGGAATCCATCCAGCCGACCGGCCCTGCGTACCAGCCACGGTCGAGACCCTCCAGCTCGGCGATCACGCGCAGCGCCCGCTCACGCGGCTCGCCTCCAACGGCCGGCGTCGGGTGAAGGCGACCAGCAAGGTCGACCGCGGATCGCGGTTGCGCGAGCTGGGCATGGATCGGCGTTCCCAGATGCTGGATGTTGGCCACCTTGACCAGCCCGGGCTCGGGCGCCGCCTCCACCCAGACCGAGTACGGCCGCAGCGCGCGCTCGATCCGGCGGACCACGATCTCGTGCTCCCGGCGATCCTTCGCGGACTGGCGCAGCTGCTCGCCCAGATGGTCGTCGACCGACGGATCCGCGCTGCGGCGAGTCGAGCCCGCGAGCCCGACCGTCGCGGCACCGGACCCGCTCCTGCGCACCAGGAGCTCCGGGCTCGCGCCGAGGAAGGCCCCCTCCGGAGAGCCACAGCAAAAGCAAAAGCAGCTCGGAAAGAGCTCGCGAAGCGCCCCGTAGAGCGCGGCCGGATCGTGCGCACGCGGTGCCTCCACCACCACCTCGCGCGCGAGCACGACCTTCTCGAGCTCGCCACGGCCGATCCTCTCGACAGCGGCCGCCACCGAGCGCTCGAACCGCTCCGGCGGCGAGGCGCTTGCGATTTGGACCGAACCCGTCGGATGGGGGTCCAGCAGCGGGAGCGGCGCCTCGCGCAGCGCACCTGCGCGGGCGCCCAGCCCGGCGGCTACCTCCGTCGGATCCACTCCGCGCCCGCTCACCGCGCACAGGGTGAGATGCGTCCGCCCGGCCTCGCGGTGCAGGAGCAGCTCGGGAAGCACCATCAGGGCGGGTGGAAAGGACGCCCAGTGCGGCTCGCGCCCGCCGTTGCCGGCGAAGGCGAAGCCGCCCACCCACACCGGGCCGGCTCCCGCGGGGGGCGAGGCCGGCTCCTCGGCGACCCGCCTGCGAGTGACCGCCGCGCAAGCCGCGACCAGTTCTTCGAAGCGGCGCGGCCCACGCGAGACGACCTCCTGCGCGCTGCCCAGCGCCGCGAGGGCGAATCCGTCGCGATCCGGCTCCTCCCAGCAGAACCATCGGTCGTCGGCGCGACGGGAGGCGAACACCGCCGCGCTCGGATCGGGGATGTCGGCCGGAAAGGTGACGCTGACGAGGCGCTGCCGCTCGTCGACCGTCCCAAGCAGCGCCTCGAGCGAACCGAGCGCTTCGGCCGCGTCGATCACCGAGCGGCGCTACTGGTCGGGGCGGGAGCGGCTGATGGCGACCTCGCCGGTCCGCGCCATCTCGATCAGTCCGTGCGGCCGGATCATCCGCTCGAAGGCATCGATCTTCTCGTTCGAGCCCGTGACCTCGATCGTCAGCGTGCGGCGCGAGACGTCGACGATCTTGGCCTTGAAGATCTCCGCGAACTGCATGATGTCGCCACGGTTCTCCACCGGCGCCTGAACCCGGAAGAGCGCCATCTCCCTGGCGATCGTCTGATCCGGCTCCATGTCGCGGATCTTCATCACGTTGACGAGCTTGTGGAGCTGCTTTGTGACCTGGTCGATCGGATGCACCGCGCCGTCCAGGGTCAGGGTGAGGCGGGAGACGTCGGGGTCCTCGGTGGGGCCTACGGCGAGCGTGTCGATGTTGAACCCGCGGCGCGAGAAGAGGCCCGCGATGCGCGCCAGCACACCCGGCTTGTTCTCGACCAGCAGCGAGAGGATGTGCTTGCGACCGGTGAGCGCGTTGCCCACCCGCAGATCCTCGAGCTTGACCAGGTCCGGGGTTCCGGCTTCCATCCTCGCCTACCTCGTCAGCCGACCATGTCCCGCGCCGCGGCGCCGGCGGGGATCATCGGGAAGCAGTTCTCGGTCTGGTCGACTTGGACGTCAAGCAGGAGAGGTCCGTCGATCTCGAGCGCGGTCCGCATCGTGCCGGCGAGCTCGCGCTTGTCATCGCATCGCATCGCGGTCCAGCCGAAGGCCTCGGCGAGCTTCACCCAGTCGGGGCTGTCCCCGAGCTCGACGGAGCTGTACCGCCCGTCCCAGAACAGCTCCTGCCACTGGCGGACCATGCCCATGTAGCCGTTGTTCATCAGGAAGACCTTGACCGGGATGTCGTGGACGGCGGCCGTCGCGAGCTCCTGGCAGACCATGACCAGGCTGCCGTCACCGGCGAGGCAGACGACGGTGTCGTCGGGGTTCGCGACCTTGGCGCCGATCGCGGCCGGCAGCCCGAAGCCCATCGTGCCCAGGCCTCCCGAATTGATCCACTGCCGGGGCCTGGAGAAGTGGTAGTACTGCGCGGCCCACATCTGATGCTGGCCGACGTCGGACGTGATGATCGCCTGGCCCTCGGTGGCCTCGTACATGGCCTCGATCATGAACTGCGGCTTGATGACGGAGTCCGTGGAGTCCTCATATCCCAACGGGTGCTCCGCCTGCCAGGCACGGATCTGCTTCCACCACTCGTCGAGGCGCGCTGAGTCGGCCTTGAGCGCGCGGTACTCACGCGTCAGCTTGGGCAGGACATCCATCGCATCGCCGACGATGGGGATGTGAGCGGGCACGTTCTTCGAGATCTCCGCCGGGTCGACGTCGATGTGCACGAATTTGGCACGCGGGGCGAACTCCGAAAGCTTGCCGGTGATCCTGTCGTCGAACCGCGCGCCCACCGCCACGATCAAGTCGGCGCCGTCCATCGCGTAGTTGGCCGTGCGCGTGCCGTGCATCCCGAGCATCCCGAGCCACTGGTCGTGGGGCGCGGGGAAGGCGCCCAGCCCCATCACCGTGAGCGTGATCGGGAACATGTCGCAGGTGACGAAGTCGATCAGCTGCTGCGAGGCGTTCGCGTTGACGACGCCGCCGCCCGCGTAGATGACGGGCCGGCGCGCGTTGGCGAGGGCTTTGGCGGCCAGGCGGATCTGCTTGATGTTGCCCTCCGTCGGAGGCTTGTAGCCCGGAAGCTGGGGCGGCCCCTCAGCCGGTTCATACTCGATGTCCGCGCGCGAGAGATCCTGCGGGATGTCGACGAGCACGGGGCCGGGTCGTCCCGTGGATGCGATGTGGAAGGCCTGATGGATGTAGGCCGGGATCTGGCGTGGATCGGTGACCAGGAAGGAGTGCTTGACGATCGGCAGGGTGATCCCCGTGACGTCGGCCTCCTGAAAGCCGTCGGTCCCGATGAGCTCCGTGCGGACCTGGCCGGTGATGAACACCGTGGGAACCGAATCCATCATCGCGTCGGCGATCGCGGTCACCAGGTTCGTGGCTCCGGGCCCCGAGGTCGCGAAAGCAACGCCGACCCGCCCCGAGGCCTTCGCATAGCCCTCCGCCGCGTGGCCCGCGCCCTGCTCGTGACGCGACTGGATGTGCAGGAGGTCCGCGTCGTAGAGCGCGTCGTAGGTGGGCAGGTTCGCGCCGCCCGGAATGCCGAAGACGTGCTCCACGCCCTCGGCCTTCAGCGCCTCACAAAGTGCATCCGCCGCTCGCATGGGCCAAAGATTGTAGGGCCGAGACACAAAGTGTCTCGGCAGAGGCATGTCAGGCGGGCGCCTTTGGGCCTCCGCGCGTGTTGCGAGGGAATCCCCGCGGGTTTCGTGGCTTGAACCAGGGGGCTCGAGCTTCTCCCCGTTATGCGGGCAAAAGTCGAACACCGCGCCGCCTGGGGCGCTGCGAGCCGTGCCAACTCCGCGCCAACCGGACCCCGCCTGCGACCCAGGACCCTACGGAAGGTGGATCCGGACCTCGCCGTTCCGGTAGCTGTACTCCGCACTGTACGGAGAGTCGCGAGCCTTCCCGCCGGCGCACCGGTCCCTGCGCTTTCCGGTCGCGTCGGGATTGTTCGGCAGCGCCCCGTTCATGAAGTCGCTGCCCTGGTCGGAGTTCAGTAGGTCGAAGCCGCAGCCCGACGACGACCGTGTCCGGTCCGCCGCCCGCGCGCTGGTTCTTGTCGTGGTGCGCGCCGCTCGCGTCACCGGAGGCGTAGTTGTCGGCGACCATGAAGTCGGCCGCCGGCCCCGGCGAGGTCGTCGCTGGCGGTGGGGCCGGCCTCGTCCCCGACCCGGGTTGGCGTTGTCGCCGACGACCAGGTCGTTGCCGTTGCCCGCGATGATGACGTCCCTGCCCCGCGTTCCGCTGATCCTGTCGGCGTGATTCGTACCGACGATCGTCGCCGGCTTGTCGAAGCAAGTGGGCCGGCTGCGCGCGCTACCCGTCGGCAACCGTCAACGCGGCGAACGCTGCGAAAGCCACCAGGAGGCGCCTCCAGAGGGCAGTGACGCGGCTGCGTCGATCGTTCGTCTCGAGGCGAATGGTCATACGCCCCCTGAATCGGCGGGTTCCCGCCGACCCTCTAACCGGCCCGCCCCACTACAGGAACGGAATCTCGTGCTGGAACCCGCGCTTGATCGCCTTGCACCTGGTGGCGGTGTTATCCCCCTTACCACCGTCGCACCTGTCGACCGTGAGGCCGCTCCCGGGAACGCCGTCCGGATCCGGAGACCCGCCGTTCATGAAATCGTTGCCCTGGTCTGGTGTCAGGCGGTCCGGGCCACCGCCGGACGTCTTGAGCGCCTGGCAGCGGATGGCGGCGATCGTCGCCGCCTTCCCGCATGACAACACGAAGTCGTCGCCGTAGAAGACGTCGTCACAGGTCTTCGGCTTGCACGTCCTGTTCAAGTCGCCTCCATCGGCCCCCTGGAGCTCGTCGCTGCCGCCGCCGACCGCCGTGCCCGTCTTGCTGAAGCTGTCACCAACCGCGAGGTCGTTGCCGGGACCGCTGTTGTCGTCGTCGTCGCCACCTCCGGTCGCCGTACCGCTGACCGCGTAGCTGTCGCCGATCACGAGGTCGTTTCCGTCCGCTCCCCCCATGCGATCATCGCCACCGCCGGTCGCGTTTCCGCTGCCGACGGAGGCACTATCGCCGATGACCGTGTCGGGGCCAGCGCCGGCCCGGAAGTTCTTGTCCGAAGCCCCGCCGATCGCATTGCCGGTCGCCCAGTTGTCACCCACCATGAAGTCGGTGCCGCCCGAGCCGGCCAGGTCGTCCTTGCCGGTCTTGCCACTTTCGTCGCCGGATGGGTTGGCGTTGTCGCCGACGACCAGGTCGTTGCCGTTGCCCGCGATGATGACGTCGTTACCCGGGCCGCCGATGATCGTCTCGGTGTCCGGATTGCCGGCAATCTTGTCGTTGCCGTTCCCGCCGCAGATGATGTCCTTGCCGTGGTTGCGCTTCACGTCATTCGTCTTGATGACGTCGTTGCCGCCGAGGGCCGCGATCACGTCCTTGTGAGCGGTGCCGCGGATCGTGTCCTTGTGATTCGTGCCAACAATCGTCGCGCGCTCTCCGAAGCAGGTCGGGCGAGCGCGGGCGCTGCCGATGGAGGCACCGACGACCGCGATCAGGGCGGCGGCGACCACCGCAAACGGCAATAACGGACGGCCGCCACGCAAACCGGTCCTGGCGGACCCTGGCAAACGGCTCATGCGTCACCCTTTGATCCTCACGTCGCAACTCCTCCTTGAGGTCCCCTGCGACTGAGGGCTAGGGGGAGCGCTTGCGGCCCCGGGAATGCGACCGCGCGCGTCTGGCGCGTCTGCTGCGGTCCGCAGCCGCCGCCAACGCGAGCATCACCCCCTGCGACCCGCGCAACGCATGTGCGCCCCCTTGTGCGGCGCGCCTACCCGAACTTCAGTCGGTCACCCGTTCCGGCCCGGAGCCCTGCTCGGCGGCGACCGAGCCCTCGAGCTCGCCCGGCTTCCAGCGGGTGCGAGGTAGGATCGCGCGCTCGATCACGCGGCCCTTGTAGCGCTCGATGATCCTGAGCATCGAGTGCACCAGCTCCTCGCCCAGGTAGTGGGGCTTCAGGCCCAGGTCGATCAGCTTCGTGTTGGCGGCGTTGTAGTAGTGGCGCTCGGCCTCGATCCTCGGGTTGGGGTAGCTGTTGACGGTGACCTCGTAACCGAGCTCGGCGCCGCTTCGCTTCACGAGCTCGGCGAGCTCGGCCACGGAGAACTGCTCCGTGAACTGGTTGAAGACCCGGAACTCTCCAAGGTCTGCCGGGTTGCTGGCCGCCAGCTCCACGCACTGGAGCGTGTCGCGGATGTTGAGGAAGCCACGCGTCTGGCCGCCCTCGCCGTAGACGGTGAGCGGATGGCCGATCACCGCCTGAACGCAGAACCGGTTGAGGACCGTGCCGAAGTACTCGTCGTAGTCGAAGCGGGTGAGCAGCCGCTCGTCGGATGCCGACTCGTCGGTCTCGATTCCGTAGACCACGCCCTGGTTGAGGTCGGTGGCGCGCAGGCCCCAGATCCGGCAGGCGAAGTGGATGTTGTGGGAGTCGTGGACCTTCGAGAGGTGGTACAGCGAGCCGGGCATCTTCGGGAAGGGCAACGTGTCCTTGCGGCCCTTGTGCTCGAGCTCGATGAACCCCTCCTCGATGTCGATGTTGGGTGTGCCGTACTCGCCCATCGTCCCGAGCTTCACCAGGTGGCAGTCGGGGACCCGGTCGCGGAGGCTGAACAGGAGGTTGAGCGTGCCGATCACGTTCGTGTACTGGGTCTCGACGGCGGTGGCCCGGGACTTCATCGAGTACGGCGCGGACGGCTGCTCGCCGTAGTGCACGACCGTCTCCGGCACCGTCTCGGCGACGACCCGGTCGAGGAACTTGCCGTCCTCGATGGAACCCACGAAGGTGCGGATCTCGTTGCCGGAGGTGTCCTTCCAGGCCTCGATCCGGTCGGCCAGCGAGCCGATCGGCGTCAGCGAGTCGGTCGAATGCTGGGTATGCCAGCGTCGGCGAGAGAAGTTGTCGACAACGGAAACCTCGTGTCCGGCGGCGGAGAAGCGCATCGCGGTGGGCCACCCGAGGTATCCGTCACCCCCGAGGATCAGGATTCTCATGACCGCGCGAGAGTAGCGGACGGACCCGCGGCGCGGCGAAGATCGCCGTGAACGAGCCCGCGCGAATCGCGGTCAGGGCGCCATCTATCCTCTTCCGGCCGTGGAATCCGTGATCTTGCAGGCAGATCTCCTCCCGCCCGAGCTGACCGCCATCCGGATCACCGGACTCGCGGTCGCCCTGGTGGTGGCGTCGTTCGCAATCGCACGCCGGCGGGCGCTTCGCAACATCGACGTGATCATTCTCCTGCTGATCGCCCTGGGCCTCGCCGTGGTGTCCGGGACGGAGCTGCTCGACACGGTGCTGAGCGCGTTCTCGTTCCAGCGCTCCAACGGGACGCGGATCGTCGGCGTGGCCGTGTTCGCGATCCTCATCCTGTTCCTGCTCGTGGTGCGCGCCCTGTCACAGGGATCGCGCATCACGCGCGAGCTCTCGAGCGTGCTGGAGGGGCTCGCCTGGGAGCAGTTCAGGATGGACGGCCACCCGGAGGAGTTCCGCGACAAGGTCGGCGTCCTCGTGCCGGCCTACAACGAGGCCGACAGCATCGCCTGGGTGCTCGACCGCATCCCGGAGACGGTCCGCGATCAGCGGACCGCCGTGCTGGTCGTCGACGACGGCTCGCGGGATGGCACCGCGGAGGTGGCGACCGAGCACGGGGCGGTGGTCGCGCGCCACCTGATCAACCGCGGCGGCGGCGCCGCCCTGCGAACCGGCTACCGCCTGCTCGCGGACGCCGGCGCCCGCATCGTCGTCACCCTGGACGCCGACGGCCAGCATCTGCCATCGGAGATGGAGCGCCTGGTGGAGCCGGTGCTCTCGGGCGAGGTCGCCGTGGCACACGGGTCCCGCGTGCTCGGCGAGGCCCAGCCCAACCACTACTCCCGCGAGCTCGGGATCGTCTTCTTCAACCGGATGGTCTCGTTGATCACCCGCACGAAGGTCAGCGACTGCTCCAACGGCTACCGCGCCGTCCGCGCCGACGTCCTGTCGCAGCTGGTCCTGCGACAGGAGCAGTTCCACACGTCCGAGTTCCTGATCGAGGCGATCAAGCGCGGGGTCCCGGCGAAGGAGGTGCCGGTGACCGTCGCGCGGCGCCTGCACGGCCACTCGAAGAAGCCCGCCGTCGTGCGCTACGGGCTCGGGTTCGCGAACGCAATCGTCAGGGCCTGGTTGCGGTAGTGGTGTCGCGCGCGCCGGGTTGGCGCACCTCGGACGGGTCCGGCAAATACAGGTCGGTGCCGCAGCGCGGGCATACCTGGACATAGAGCTTCACGGGCTTTCCGCAGGTCGGGCAGCGGCGCTCCGGCTCCTCGGTCTCAGCGCGGTAGAGGACGACGGCGATCAGTCCCAGCAGCGGGACGACGCTCCCGATGACGAACCAGAGGAGGAAAGAGCTTCCCTTCGCTCGCCCGATGACCCCGGTCGCGATGCCGAAGGTCAGCGCGATGAAGAGGTAGGCGCCGCCGGCCACCTGGCAATTGTCGCGCACCGCCCGACCATGACCCGCCGGCTCACCCAGCGATGGGCGGAAAACGGCACCTATACGGCCGTTATCCGACCATCGTCCTCGACACGGTCCCCTGGTCCCTGACTTCAGGAGGGGGCCGGCGCTGCTAGTCCAACGGCCGGTGGGTGCCGCCGCGCGCATACTCGGAGGCTCGCAGCGGCCGCGGGTGCCCGATCGAGCCGACCTCGGCGATGTCCCGCCCGAACGGAAGGCCCACGGTCCAGTCGGCGACGGAGTGAAGCTTGCGCATCAGGCCGGGGATCTTGCTCACGTGGTAGGTGCGGGCCATCCACCAGGCCGGAAAGCCGCGGAACTTGAAGGGACCGAGCCGGCCGACCGCCTTATGGCGGCCGAGATTGACGAACGCAGCCCGCGCCCGATAGCGGAACGGGCGAGCCCGGCCGATACCGAGCTCCGCCGCGATGTTCCGTGCGGCGACCGGTCCCTGGCGGATCGCGTGCTGGGCCGTCGGCGGCGACGGGGCCGCGCCCTTCTTACGAGGGTCCGGCACGGCGGCGCAGTCTCCGATCGCCCAGACGCCGTCCATCCCCTCGACCCGCAGGTGGCGGTCGACGGGCACCCGCCCCCGGCCGTCGAGGGGCACGCTCAGCGAGGCGAGGCTGGGATGTGGCACCACGCCCGTGGTCCATACCAGCGTCCGCGTGGGAATCCACTCGCCCGTGGACAGGCGCACGCCAGTCGGGGTCGCCTCCTCCAGCCTGGTCCCGAGCCGGATCTCGATGCCCCGTGCGCGCAGCTCGCGCATCGCGTAGCTGGCGAGGTCGGCGTCGATCTCGGGAAGGACGCGACCGGTGGCCTCCACGCCGATCCAGCGCATGCCATGGAGGCGCGCCCGCGGATAGCGCTCCATCGCGTCGGCGGCAAAGTCCTGGAGCTCGGCGAGCGCCTCCAGGCCGGCGTAGCCACCGCCCACGAAGACATAGGTCAGGAGCTCCTCGCGCCGGGCCGGATCCTCGCTGGCGTTCGCCGCCTCCAGGGTCTCGACGATGTGGTTGCGGAGCCAGATCGCGTCGGCAAGGCTCTTGAACCCGATCCCGTTCTCGGCCAGCCCCGGGACCGGGAGCAACCGCGACACCGAACCGAGCGCGAGCAGCAGCTGGTCGTAGCGAAGCTCGTCCACCTCGTCCTCGTGGCTGGTGAGCTGAAGGGTCCTGGCGGCGGGATCGTGCCCGGTCACGGCGCCAAGCCGCAAATACGTGCGCTTGAGCATGTCCCGCAACGGGGTGACGACATGGCGGGGCTCGAGCGTTCCGGCGGCCGCCTCGGGCAGGAACGGCGTGTAGAGCAGGAAATTGACGTCGTTGACGAGGACGAGGCGAGCCGCCTGGCGCGGGACTACGCGCTCGAGGTGGCGCGCGGCCGCGGCTCCGCCGAACCCACCGCCGACCACTACCACGTTCCAGGCCATATGAGCTAGGCCGATGCCGTGCGGCGCCGGCAGAGGCATGTGCCGTTCATGTATCTCAGGCTAGCACTTTGTAACATTCTGTCACAAGGCGACACGGTCAGCCATGCGCCTTGAGCGGGAGCTACCCGGCCCCCAGCTGCTCGCGGATCATGCGCGTCACCTCGCCGCCGTCAGCGCGACCCTTGGTCTCGCGCATCACCGCCCCCACGATCGGGCCGATCGCCTTCGGGTTACCGGACCGGACCTTCTCGGCGGCTGCCGGCTCGGCCTCGATCGAGGCCGCCACGATTCCCTCCAGCTCACTCGAGTCCGACATCTGCGCGAGCCCTTCCCGTTCAACGATCGCGCCCGGATCGCCGCCCTCGACGACCAGCTTGGCCAGGACCTGGCGCGCCGCGCCAGTGGTGACCTGCTTGGCCTCCACCATCGCGGCCAGCCCCGCGAGCGCCCGGGGGGTGACCTTGGAGCTCGCCGGATCGACCTCCCGGTCGCCGGCCTCCCGGAGCTTCGCGACGAGCTCGCCCGTGACCCAGATCGCAATCGTCCGAGGCTGGGCACCGTCGGCCTCCCGCAGCGCCTGCTCGAAGTACTCGCCGAGCTCGGCGTCGAAGGCGAGTTGGCGGGCGGTGACCTCGGGCAGTTCCAGCTCCGCCTCGTAGCGCTCGCGCCGTTCCGCAGGAAGCTCGGGCAGGGCGTCGCGAACGTCGTCGAGCATCGCCTCGGTGGGCGCCAACGGGACCAGGTCCGGCTCGGGGAGGTAGCGGTAGTCGTGCGCGTACTCCTTGGAGCGCAGTGGCGTCAGCGAGCCCGTGCGGGGATCGAAGTGGAACGTCTCCTGAGCCACCTCCCCCCCATCGTCGAGCACCGCCGCCTGGCGCTCCAGCTCCGCCGCGATCCCGCGCTCCAGGAAGCGGAAGCTGTTCATGTTCTTGAGCTCGGTCTTCGTGCCCAGCTCGGTGGCGCCGGGGCGCCGGACGGACACGTTGGCGTCGACCCGCAGGCTCCCCTCCTCCATGTTCACGTCGGACACGCCGAGCTGCTTGACAGTCGTCCGGAGCAGCTGCGCCCACTCGCGCGCCTCCTCCGGACTCCTGAGGTCGGGCTCGGTGACGATCTCCACCAGCGGTGTCCCGCCCCGGTTGAAGTCCACCAGCGAGTGCGCGGAGCCGTGGATTCGCCCCGATCGGCCCACGTGGATCATCTTGGCAGCGTCCTCCTCGAGGTGCACGCGGTGGACGCGGACGTCGCCGAGCCTCCCGGCGGACGCCAGCGGGATGTCGTATTGGCTGATCTGGTAGCCCTTCGGATTGTCCGGATAGAAGTAGTTCTTGCGGTGGAAGATGGATCGGGGCGCCACCTCGCACTCCAGCGCCAGAGCGATCTGCAGCCCGTAGCGGACGGCGCGCTCGTTCACGGTCGGGAGCGCTCCGGGGTGGGCGAGGCAGACCGGGCAGGTGTGGACGTTCGGCTCGTCGCCGAAGGACAGCGCGCAGCCGCAGAACATCTTGGTCTGCGTCGAGAGCTGGACGTGGATCTCCAGTCCGATCACCGCCTCGTAGCCGTTGGGAGGCGCGGTCACGAGCCGGCTCCGGGAGGCTGCTCGTCGAAGCCGACGGCGCCCTCGATCGCGAAGGCCGCGTCCAGGAGGCCGGACTCGTCGAACGCCGGCGCGACGACTTGAAGGCCCACGGGGAGCCGCGGTCCTCCGCCATCGGGCTCGGCCAGGCCGGCCGGAATCGAGACCGCGGGCAGGCCGGCTAGCGGCATGGGCACCGTGCAGTAGTCGGACATGTACATGCTCAACGGGTCCGCGCGGGCGCCGATCTCGAAGGCGACGGTCGGGGAGGTCGGTGTCACCAGGTAGTCGAAGCGCTCGAAGGCGGCGGCAAAGTCCTGCGCGATCTTGGTGCGCACGCGCTGAGCCCGACCGTAGTAGGCCTCGTAGTAGCCGGACGACAGGGCGTACGTGCCGAGCATGATGCGCCGCTTGACCTCGGGACCGAACCCATGGGACCGGGTCCGCTCGTACATCGCCACGAGCTCCGTCTCGGCTGGCGCGATCCCGTCGCCCAGCCCTCCCTCGACGTCCGATGACGCTGCGGCTCGCAGCCCGTAGCGAACGCCGTCGTACCGCGCCAGGTTGGCCGATGCCTCGGCCGGGGCGAGCACGTAATAGGCCGAGAGTCCGTGCGGGGAGTGTGGAAGCTCGCACTCGTCGACCTCGGCTCCGAGCGCTCTGATGAGCTCGACCGAGCGTTCGAAGACCTCCGTCACGCCCGACTCGATCCCCTCGGCGTCGGCGGAGAGCTCGCGGGGCACGCCGAATCGAAGGCCCTTCAGGTCCAAGCGCGACGGCAGCCGCACACCGCCGTCGATGCCGACCGATGTCGAATCGCACGGGTCGCGGCCCTCCATCGCGCCGAGGAGGAGCGCCGCGTCGGTGACGTCCCGGGTCAGCGTGCCGCACTGGTCGAGCGACGACGCGAATGCGATCATCCCGTAGCGCGAGATGGCGCCGTAGGTGGGCTTCAACCCGACCACACCGCACAGCGAGGCCGGCTGACGGATGGAGCCTCCCGTGTCGGTCCCGATCGCCCACGGTGCGAGGCGCCCGGCGACCACGGCGGCCGACCCTCCCGACGAGCCGCCCGGGACGCGCTCGGGATCCCAGGGGTTGCGCACCGGGAAGTAGGCCGAGTTCTCGTTGGACGACCCCATCGCGAACTCGTCCATGTTCGTCTTCCCCAGGATCCGTCCGCCGGCACCCAAGAGCCTGCGAACGGCCGTCGCCGTGTACGGCGGACGATAGCCCTGGAGGACGCGGGAGCCGGCCGTGGTCTCGATGCCCTCCGTGCAGAAGATGTCCTTGATCGCGACCGGAGCACCACGCAGCGAGCCGTCGCGCTCGCCGTTCCCCGACCCGGGCTCGGCGCGCCACAGATAGGCACCGATCTCGTCGCCAGCCGCCTCTCGCGCGTAGGCGTCGAGGTACTCGTCGGCGCCGAGCTCGCCCGCCGAGATGCGCTCGATCGCCTGAGCCGCGGTCAGATCGAGGACGTCGCTCATGCCTGTGGTGAGGGAACCCGGAACGCTCCCTCGTCCGGATCCGGAGCCGGCTCCAGGATCCGCTCGCGCGGCCAGCTGGGTCGCGGCTCATCGGCTCTCAGCACGTTCTCGAGCTCGACCACGTGAGAGGTGGGCTCGACACCGTCGAGCTCGAGCTCGTTCATGCGCTCGACATGGTCCAGGATCCCCGACAGCTCGCCCGCCATCCGCTCGACCTCGGCCTCGGTCAGCTCCAGGCGGGCCAGCCGGGCGACGTGGAGAACCTGGTCACGGTCGATCATCGCCTGGTGATTCTAGGCGGCGACTTCGTCGCCGCAGAGGCATGTGTCGTGAGGAGTTTCCAGGCGGCGACCTCGCCGCCGCGGCGGCAGGGGGCAACACCACCCGATCCCCCGGAGCCCAGAACCACGAAGCCTCCCTCGTTGCCCAAACCGGCGGCGGCTTCAACCCGGCGATATGCGTGAGGGAGGGCCGGGATAGGATCTCGCTCCGAATGACCGGCGCCCGGGCGGAGCGATTCGTCGTCGGAAACCTCCGCCTGCTGGCGGCGAGCTTCGCCGTCGTCGGGATCCTGTTCATCGCCGTTCCAAACGGGGTCCTCGACGTCGTCTCCGACCTCGGCGACGAGATCGGCAGCTTCACGCGAGCGCCGGAGACGACCGAAAAGTTCTGGCTGGCGCTGGGGTTCGCGTACATGGTGGTGATCGCGGGGATCTGCGCGGTCGTCCAGGCCGACGTCGTCCGTTACCGCCCGCTCCTGCTGGTCCTGGCGGCGGGCAAGACGGCTTCGTCCCTCGCGGCGCTCGGCTTCTACGTCTTCGACAGCCACGTGTTCATCTACCTGTTGAACTTCATCGTCGACGGCCTCCTCGTCGGCGTCTCGCTCCTGCTTTGGCGCGTCGCCGGTCGGGTGGGGGCGCCCGCCGCTCCCTCCTGAAGGCGCCCCCCGGGGCTGCGGGCCGCCGAGCGCCGCGTCCTGGCCGCCTTCGCACAGGCGATGGCCCCCGGCGTCGACGGCCTTCCGCCGGCCGCCGGGCCCCGGCGCGCCGGAGAGCCGACGGCCGAGGGAGCCGTGGACACCGTCGCCGCGATCGACCGCTACCTCTCGAGCCTCCCCCGCCGCGCCGTGCGGCAGGTGAAGCTCGCGCTGTGGGCGCTCGAGCTGATGCCGTTTCCCTGGCGGTTCAGCCGCGCGAGCGTGGACGCGCGCCAGGCATTCCTGGCCCGGCTGGACGGATCGCGGCTTCCAATCGCCGCCGATATGCTGCTCTTCCTGAAGGTCCTCGCCGGGCTCGGCTACGGCAACGACGCGCGCGTGCGGAAGGCCGTCGGCCACGAGATGCGATGCGAGGTGAGCGACGGCCTGCCACCGGTGGCCGAGGGCCCGGTGGGGCTCGGAGACCTGCGCCCGCCGACCGGCGGCGAGGATTGCGACGTCGCCATCGTGGGCTCGGGCGCCGGCGGCGCCGCATGCGCGGCGATCCTCGCCGAAGCGGGCCTCGACGTCCTCGTCCTGGAGGCGGGCCCCTACCTCGACAGCACCACCTATCCGGACGAGCCACTCGCCGCGCTCCAAGGCCTGTATCGAGACGGCGGCCTGACGATCGCGGAGGGACGACCCGCGATCCCGACCCCGGTCGGACGCGCCGTCGGCGGGACCACGGTGATCAACTCGGGCACCTGCTTCCGCGCCCCCGACGACGTGCTCGCGGCCTGGCGCGACGAGCACGGGATCGAGTGGGCCACCGAGCTGGACGGGGACTACTCGGAAGCCGAGGAGATCATGTGGGTGCGGCCCGTCGACCCGGAGCGCATGGGTCGAAACGGACAGCTCCTGCGCGAGGGCGCCGAGGCGCTGGGGGTGCGCCACGAGCCGCTTCGCCGCAACGCGGGCGGCTGCCACCAGTGCAGCTCGTGCCCCTCGGGGTGCCGCCTCGACGCGAAGCGCGCCGCGCACGTCTCATACCTGCCTCGAGCCGTCGCCGCCGGCGCGCGGGTGCGCGCGGGAGTCGACGCCCGCCGCGTCTCGATGGAGGGCGGCCGGGCAACGGGCCTCGAGTGCTTCTCCCGGGTCAACGGACGGCTCCGTCCGTTCACCGTCCGCGCCAGGCGCGCCGTGGTCATGGCCGGGGGCTCCTTCGGCACGCCCGAGCTCCTGCTGCGCTCGGGGGTCGGGGTGCCCAGCGGCGAGCTCGGCCGCAACCTCCGGATCCATCCGGCGTGCTGGGTCGGAGCCCGCTTCGACGAGGAGGTTCGCGGCTGGGACGGCGTGATGCAGAGCTACGCCGTGAGCGAGTGGGAGCCTCAGGGGATCCTCCTCGAGGCGACCTTCACCCCGCTCGCCTTCGGCGCCCAGTGGCTCCCCGGCACCGGGCGTGAGCACCAGCAGCGCGTGCGCTCCTACGATCGCATCGCCTCGACCGGGGTGCACCTGTCCGACCGGTCGGCAGGCCGCGTCGGGCTGTCCGGGGACGGCTCGCTGCGGGTCAGGTACCGGCTCACCGACGAGGACTCGAGGCGCCTGGTGTTCGGCATCGCACGGGCCGCGGAGCTCCTGTACGCGGCCGGCGCCACGGAGGTCTACCCTCAGATCGCGGGGATCCCGACGATCCACAGGTCGCGGGTGGAAGAGCTCGAGGCCTCTCCCCCGCCGCGGTCCCGGCTCCGGCTGGAGGCGTTCCACCCGATGGGAACGGCGCGCATGGACGCCGACCCAGCCAGGGGAGTCGCCGACATCGATGGTGCCGTCCACGGCGCCGCCGGCCTATATGTCGCTGACGGGAGCCTGCTGCCGAGCTCCATCGGGGTCAATCCGATGATGACCATCATCGCCATGGCCTCCCGGGTCGCGCGTCAGATGGGCGAGCGCCTGAGCTGACTGCGGGGCGTCACTCGACGGCGTGATGACCTGGGAGTCACTTGCGGTGCTTCGCCGCGCACCTGCTGCCGCCACGCCAAAGTCCGCCTGCCACCGCGACGGCCGCCTGCCGGCGGCCGTCGCGTCAACCTCTCCTCCCCCGAGGCCGTGCCGACCCCGGAAGCTTTCTTACGGGCCTGCGCTGGGCGGCGGTGGACTCGACGGGGGCGGTGGGGCTGGGTCCGGTGGAGGCGACTGCGGCGGGGGTGGGGCCTGCGGCGGTGGCGATGCGACCCCCGGGCCGCCCGTGCCGCCACCGGGAAAGCGTTCCGCCTCGCCCGCGAACGACGTGCCCTCCTCCTGCATTGCCAGGTATCCCCCGACGGTCACGGCCGCCACGGCGATCAAGCCCAGCCAGACGCCGATCTTGCGCGAATGGTCGAGGCCCGCCACGTCCGGGACGCCGAACCCTGGCGGGCTCACGATGCTGATGACCACGAGGACCACCGAGAGGACCCCGAGGGCGGTCACGATCGCGCTCAGGGCGACCGGCAGCCCCAGGTCGTAGTCCGAGGCCGCGATCAGCGCCAGTCCGATTGCCGCCAGCGCCGTCACGAACAGGACGATGTCGGTGAAGCCGTAGGACTGCCAGGCGTTCCCGGTTACCTCGCCGGCGAAGCCGAATCGCTGAACGGCGACGCTGCCGCCCAGGCCGAACCAGTCGAAGATGAACATGATCAAGATCAGGAGAAGCCCGGACACCCCGGCGATTCTCTCGCCCCGATTCAAAGACATGAAGTCCATCGACTCGTAGCAGCGGAGCCTATACCGGCCACTCGACCGATCGCCGGGACTGGCGCCCCTGTTGCAGCCTCAGCGCCGGAGTCCGCACGACGAGTCGATCCGCAGCAGCCTCGCCAGGCGGTTGCGGTGTCCCGCCACCCACCGATAGGCGCGCTCGGTCGCGCCGGGGAAGGCCCGGAGCAGAGCGGCGAGCGGACGGCCCCCGGGGAGGGCGTCGAACAGCCGGGGGGCCGCCGCTCCGGCCGAGCGCACTTCTCCGTCCTCGACCAGGTGCCACGAATCGAGACGGCGCTCCGGCGCGATCGCCGCGAGGAGCCGGCCTCCCTCCTCGCTTTGGATCGCGACCGGGCGCAGCCGCCGGCGGCGATCCCAGGCGAGGATCTTGTCGAGCGACCACTTGCAGAACCCGCAGTCGCGGTCGTAGAGCACGGCCAGCTGATCCGGGCCTCTCACCCCGTGGGCTCTCCCAGGCGTGGTCTCCACGAGCCCGGCCGCCCAGCCCTGTTGCTCGTCGGTTCGCAGGGTGCTGAACGGGCGCCACGCCGTGAACGGCCACGCCTACACGATGGCGAGACCGCAGACGAGGATCGCACGGAGGAAGACGGCGACGACGGAAGCGCGTAGCGCGGTGGCCGGCGGCCCTGCATCGCGGGGGATTATCGCGCCGGGTCAGGTGCCGGACGCCGCGGTGGCGCGCCTGGCTCGAGCGCTCGCCGCCCGCAGCGTGTTCGCGAGCAGCATCGCGATCGTCATCGGCCCAACGCCTCCCGGCACCGGCGTGATCGCGCCCGCGATCTCCCTCGCCGCCTCGAAGTCGACGTCACCCACCAGGCCGTCGTCGGCGCGGTTCATACCGACGTCGATGACCGCGGCGCCCGGCTTGACCCAATCGCCCTGCACGAGGCGCGGCGATCCGACGGCCGCCACCAAGACGTCGGCCCGGCGACAGACCGCCGCGAGGTCGCGAGTGCGGGAATGGCAGACGGTGACCGTGGCGCTGGCGTTCAGCAACAGGCTCGCCAGCGGCCGGCCGACCAGGATCGAGCGGCCGACCACCACGGCGTCGACCCCCTGCATCCCCACGCCGGCGTGCCGCAGGAGCTCCATCACGCCCTGTGGCGTGCACGGCACGAGGCCGGGCCGCCCCTGCGCCAAGAGTCCGGCACTGCCGGCGGTCAGGCCGTCCACGTCCTTCGCCGGATCGATCGCAGCGATGACGGCGTCCTGGTCGATCCCGTCCGGGAGCGGGAGCTGGACCAGGATCCCGTCGACGTCGTCGTCCGCGTTCAGCTCGGCTATGAGAGCAAGGAGCTCGGCCTCCGGTATCTCGGCATCCAGCCCGTGATGGATCGAGCGCATGCCGACCTCCTCGGTCTGCTTGCGCTTGTTGCCGACGTACACGTGCGAGGCGGGGTCGTCGCCCACCAGCACGGTGGCGAGGCCCGGGACGCCACCGTCTGGGGCGTCGGCGAACCGCTTCACCCCCTCGGCTACCCGCGAGCGGACCTCTGCCGCAACCGCCTTGCCGTCGATGATCGTCGCCGCCATCAGCTCGCCTTCTTGAGCGGCGCGTAGTCGGCCATGAGCTTGCGCTCCATGGCATCCCCGGCGAAGCGCACGACGATCACGCCCCCGGGCTCCACGCCGGTGACGACCCCCTCGCCGAAGGTGGCGTGGACGACGTCCGCCCCGACCTCGAACGCCAGCGGCACGGCGTGCGGCTGCGGGGGCTCGGGTCCGGCGAGACCGGCGCCCAGCGCCGCTCCCCGCGCCCAACCCGTGGGCGAGGCGGTCGTCTCGCGCTCGACGAGCGCGTCCGGGATCTCGGCGAGGAACCGGGACGGCAGGTTGTACCCGCGGCCGCCGTGCAGGCTGCGGCGCCGGGCGTAGGTCATGAAGAGCCGCTGCCTGGCCCGGGTCACCCCCACGTAGCAGAGACGGCGCTCCTCCTCGAGATTGCCCTCCTCGATCGAGCGCATGTGCGGGAAGACCCCCTCCTCGCAGCCGATCATGAACACGGCCTCGTACTCCAGGCCCTTGGCGTTGTGGAGAGTCATCAGCGTCGCGAGGCTCTCGTCGGTCTTCATCGAGTCCTGGTCCGTGTACAGCGAGATCTGCGCGAGAAACTCCTCCAGCGGGCGCACGTCGCTCGCCCCCTCGACGACCCGGTTGGCATCGAACTCCCCGGCAACTCCGACCAGCTCCTCGAGGTTCTCGACCCTCCCCTCGGCCTCGATCGTGCGCTCGGCCTGCAGCGCATCCACGTAGCCGGTCTCGCTGAGCACCGCCTCCAGCAGCTCGGCCACAGGGGTGGAGCCGTCCGCGGCATCGGCCCGCTGGCGCAGCGAGACCATCGCGTCACCGAATCGCCGCACCGCCTTCTGCGCCGACGGTCCCAGTGCCGGAACCCGCTCGGCCTCGCGCATGACGTCCCAGATGTCCTGGCCGGTGGTGTTGGCATGGGACAGCAGGCGCGCCTGGGTCGTGTCGCCGATGCCCCGCCGCGGCGAGTTGACGATCCGCGCGAACGACACCGAATCCGCCGGATTGGCGAGCAGGCTCAGGTAGGCAACGGCATCCTTGATCTCCGCCCGCTCGTAGAACTTGGTCCCGCCGATCACCTGGTACGGGATCTCGAAGCGCACCAGCGTGTCCTCGAGCACCCGGCTCTGGGCGTTGACGCGGTAGAACACGGCGATGCCCTCGCGAGGCACGCCATCGTCGGTGACGAGGCGCTCGACCTCCGACGCGACGTAGCGGGCCTCCGAGTGCTCGTCGTCGTGCTCGGCGATCGTCACCGGCTCGCCGCGGCCCGCATCAGTCCAAAGATGCTTCGGCTTCTGGTCGAGGTTGTGCGAGATGATCCCATTGGCCGCATCCAGGACCGTGCCGGTAGAGCGGTAGTTCTGCTCGAGCTTTACGACCGTCGTGTCAGGAAAGTCCCGCTCGAAGCCGAGGATGTTTTGGATGTCCGCGTGGCGAAAGCCGTAGATCGACTGGAAGTCGTCACCCACCACGAACAGGTTCCCGCCCGAACCCGGGTCAGCGTCATCGCCCGCAAGCAGTTGCAGCAGCCGATACTGCGCGCGATTGGTGTCCTGGTACTCGTCGACCAGGATCCACCTGAACGCCTTGCGGTAGCGCTCGCGGACGTCGGAGAACAGCTCCAGCAGATTGACGGTGCGGACGAGCAGGTCGTCGAAGTCCATGGCGTTGGCCTCGAGCATTCGCCGCTCGTACAGGCGGTAGACGTCGGCGACGTTCTCCTCGAAGTAGGAGCTCTGGGCCTGGGCGTACGCCTCCGCGTCGACCAGTCGGCTCTTGGCGCTTGAGATCGCGTTCTTGATCGCGCGCGGCGGAAAGCGCTTCGGGTCGACGCCGGCCTCCTCGACGCAGCGCTTGACCATGCGCAGCGAGTCGGCCTCGTCGTAGATCGTGAAGGCGCGCTTGTAACCGAGGCGCTGGGCTTCGGTGCGCAGGATGCGCGCGCAGGCGGAGTGAAAGGTCATCACCCACATGACGCGCGAGACGCCTCCCACCAGCCGCTCGACGCGCTCCCGCATCTCCTGAGCCGCCTTGTTGGTGAAGGTGATCGCGAGGATCTCCGAGGGCAGGGCCTGCCCGGTCGCGAGCAGGTAGGCGATCCGGTAGGTGAGGACGCGCGTCTTCCCCGACCCGGCGCCGGCGAGCACGAGCAACGGCCCGTCGCCGTGCTCGACCGCCTCGCGCTGGGGCGGATTGAGCTCCGCGAGGAGCCGCTCGACCTGCGACGCGCCGGGGTCTACGCGGGCGCCGGGTGTCGTTTCGGTCGCCACGGGCCGAGCATAGCTACGGGCACGGCGGGCCCTAACCCCCGGCGGACGACGGGCCCCGCTTGGGCTTGAGCTCGCGCACCTCGCCCTCCGTGGGCTTGCCGTCGAGCTCGGCGATCCGCCCCTCGAGCTGGGCGATCCGCTCCGACAGCGACTTGATCGCGTCGGCGAGCGGATCCGGCAGGTGGATCCAGTCGGCGTCGGGCCCATCGACCCTGCGCCCCTCGACGCGAACCGGGTGGCCCGGATTGCCGACCACGGTCGCGTCGGCGGGTACGTCGGCGATCACGACCGAGTTGGCGCCGACCTTGGCGCTCTGGCCCACCGTGATCGGGCCGAGGAGCTTCGCGCCCGACCCGATCGTGACGTCGTCCTCGACCGTCGGGTGCCGCTTGCCGCGCTGAAAGCCGGTGCCGCCGAGCGTGACTCCCTGGTAGAGGGTCACCCGGTCGCCGATCTCCGCGGTCTCTCCGACCACGACGCCGGCGCCGTGGTCGATGAAGAGCTCATCGCCGACCCGGGCGGCGGGATGGATCTCCACCCCCGTCACGGCCCGGCTCGCGTATGAGATCGCCATCGGAACTACCGGAAGCCCGGCGTCGTGGAGGGCGTGGGCGACGCGATGGGCGAGGATCGCCTGCACCCCGGCCCAGTTCATGAGGATCTCCGTGGTACCCACCCCGCGGGCGGCCGGGTCGCGGTCGCGGGCCGAGGCCACGTCGGCGCGGACCTCGTGCGCCACTCGCCTGAGCGTGTTGAGCCCGAACATCCCGCAGAGCGTACGCCCGCTAACCCGCCGGCGCGAAGAAGGGCAGCGACATGTAGCGCTCGCCGCCGTCGGGCATGATCGCCACGATGCGCTTGCCCGCGAACTCGCGGCGGGACGCGAGCTCCAGGGCGGCGTCGATCGCGGCTCCCGCCGAGATCCCCGCCAGGAGGCCCTCCCGGCGGGCGGCCCCGCGGGCCCTCGCCAGCGCCGCCTCATCGGTCACCGAGATGATCTCGTCGATGACCGAGCGGTCAAGCACCTCGGGCACGAAGCCCGCCCCGATCCCCTGGATCTTGTGCGGCCCCGGGAGCGCACCGGAGAGCACGGCGGACGTCGCCGGCTCGACCGCGACGACGTGGACCGACGGCCGGCGCTCCTTCAGCACCTGTCCCACCCCCGTGATCGTGCCGCCGGTGCCGACACCGCAGACCACCGCATCCACCTCGCCGTCGAGATCGCGCCAGATCTCCTCGGCCGTGGTGCGCCTGTGGATCTCCGGATTTGCCGGGTTGTTGAACTGCTGCGGCATGAAACCGCCGCGCTCGGCGACGATCTTCTCCGCCAGCGTCACCGCCTCGTTCATCCCCCCCAGCGAGGGCGTCTCGTGGACCTCGGCGCCGTAGGTCCGCAGGAGCGCGGTCCGCTCCCTCGTCATGCCCTCCGGGAGCGTGAGCACCAGTTCGTAGCCCCGCGCCGCGCAGACCATCGCCAATGCGATCCCGGTGTTGCCGCTCGTGGGCTCGACGATCACCGAGCCGCCCGGCTCGATGAGCCCATCCCGCTCGGCCGCGTCGATCATCGCGACGCCGATCCGATCCTTCACCGACCCGCCCGGACCCAGGTACTCGAGCTTCACCACAACCTCCGCGCCCAGGCCATCGGTGAGCCGCCGCAGCGCGACCAGCGGCGTGTCACCGACCGTCTGCGACGCCTCCCGGGCGATCCGCGCGAGTCTTTCCGAGGTTCCCGACTCTGCCCCCACGATCGCGTTCACGGTACCGCGTCGTCTGGATGACGGGCGAACCGACCGCCGCTGGCTGGCGAAGCGAGTGGAGAAGCACCCAGCGGAGGCGGTGGCCACGGCGGCGGACGACGACAACCCGCATCGGGGGGCTGCCTGGGGCCGCCCGCTGTGGCCGGACGTAGATCCCCCCCGCCGCGGGCGCGCTGGACGGTGCTGGCCTTTCTGAGTCGCCTCGAGGTCTGCGGCCCAGGTCAGATGTGGTACATCCCCGCGCCGGTCTCCTCGGACTCGCGGCGGGCGATGTCGGCGATCGTCGTCGAGCGGAAGACGTCGCGCAACGCCTCGACGCCCTCGGCCCAGATGCCGCCGGCCTCCTTGCCCTCCTGGCCCACCCGGCCGTCGAGCGCCTGGACGACCTCCAGCACGGTGATCTCCTGGGGCGGGCGCGCCAGTGTGTAGCCCCCCTTGACACCCCGGTGGCTCTGGAGAAGACCGTCTCGCCGCAGGGTGGTGAAGAGCTGCTCCAGGAACTGGACGGGCATCGCGCGGCGCTCGGCGACCTGCGCGATCGGGACGGGCCGATCGCCGGATCGCGCCAGCTCCGCGAGAGCGACGACGGCGTATCGGGACTTCGACGTGACCGAGATCATCAGCGGTTGTTGTACCGGAAGAAACGGCGACACAACAAACGGCCGCTCTTTCCGACTGGCCGCCTCACACGCCAGGCGACCGCCGCTAGGATGCCCGGGGCCGCCGTCCCGGGATCGAGTATTCGCGCCGCCCTGGCTTGCATCCACCTTCGAGATCGAGGCCGCCGGTCGGATTGAGGACCGTGAACACACGCTGCCTGGTCATAGACCCCCAACCCACCGTCCGGCTGGGTGTGCGCCAGGCGCTCGCGAATCGATACGAGGTCGACGAGGCCGAGACTGGCACCGGCGCGCTCGAGCTCCTGACGTCGATCGGCGATTTCGACGTCGTGATCGTTGACCTGTGCCGCAGCAACGTCGCCCGCCTCGACGAGGAGCTCCTCGGCACGGAGGCGATCAGGGCCCTCCACAAGGTCCAGCCCAGCCTCGGGATCGTGGCCCACGGCGCCCACCCCGAGCATCACGCCGCGACGGAGGCCATCAAGGCGGGCGCCACCGCGTACGTGGTCAAGAGCTCACCGGTCGAGTCGCTGAGCAACGCGGTCGACGCCGCGGCCGAGGCCGAGCGGTTCATCGACCCCGCCGCCAAGGGCACTCGCGGCCGCCCCGCCCTGACCAGGCGCCAGCGCCAGATTCTGCAGCTTTACGCCGACGGCCAGTCGACGGCACGGATCGCGCGGCGCCTCGGCCTGAGCGCTGAGACGATCCGTACCCACACGAAGGCGATCCTCTCCCGCCTGAAGGCCCGTGGCCGGGCGCACGCGGTTGCGATCGCACTGCGCCACTCGCTGATCGACTAGTGGGGTGTCCTGGACCGGCAGGCGCCGGCCTCGCTACAGCCAGCCGTGCTCGTGGGCGATGAGCACGGCCTGCGCGCGGTCCACCGCGCCGATCTTCCGGTACACGTTGTGCAGGTGGGTGCGGATGGTGCTGGCCGAGAGCGACAGCTCCTGCGCGATCTGCTTGTAGACCTTGCCGTCGGCGAGGCCCCGCAGGGCATCGACCTCGCGATCCGACAGGGGGCAGGGATCGGTGTTTCGCTTGAGAACCGCGCCCGCGTGCGGGAACTCGTAGAGCAGCGGCACCAGGCTCTCGCGATCGATGCCCAGCTGTCCGGCGGCCTGGACGATCGCGTCGGGCGGGACCGGGTCGCCGCTCGCGTAGTGGGCGATGAGGTCCGCGAGCCGGATCGCGGCGGCGTGGCCGGTCGCCTTCGGCGAGTGGTGGCGCTCGACCGCGGCGGCCACGCTCGGCGCGAGTGCCCACCGGCGAACCAGGACCGCCCCGACGAGCGCGTGGTCGATCCCGAGCTCATGCCGCTCGCGGCGGATGCGCTCGTCCGGGGTGGCGCGATGGTCTCCCGTGTCGGCGAGGGTGCCGTGCAGCTCGGCCAGCACCAGCCTCCCGACGTCGTGCAGGAGCGCGGCCACCGCGAGCTCGTCGCGGTCGGCGAGTCGCGCCAGCTCGGCGATCCGGTCGGCCGCGTGGCGCGTGGCGACGGCGTGGCGCCGGAAGCGCTCGTGGCGTTCAGACAGCGCGTTGGGGCGCTCGAAGGGGTCATAGGTTTCCACCCGCTCGACGATCAACCGTATCCGCTCGGTACTGAGCACCTCGACCGCCTGTCTTACGCCCCCCGTCTTGCCGTGCAGACGGCCGCCGGCGTTGGCAGCCCGCATCACCTGGATCGCCATCGCGGCATCCGATTCGATCGGCGCCGCGAGCTCGTCGCCGGAGGGGCTGGTCATGTCGCTTGCCCGCAGGAGACGACGGCGGGACTCGGCGAGCGCCGGGAGCGAGGAGACGGTGTCGAAGGCGGCGGCCAGGCGCTTGCCGCCCTGGCCCAGGCTGCGATCACGGCCGGTCGACGCAGGCTTTACCTTGGGCGAGGCCGAGGCTGGCTTGACCTTGGGCGCGGGGTGGTTACGGCTCGTTGACGACGCGGTGCGCCGTCCTGGCGGCCTCGTGCCCCTCTCCTTGGTGGCTGCACGTGTCATGGGCATCGTTACCCACCCCCTCCATCGGCAGCCAGGCCGTCGGGTTTAGCGATTGGGTGCAGATTCCCACCACATTTGCGATGGGGTCCAGGCCCCTGGTAGATGACTGGAATCACGAGTCGAGGCGGCTCAGGGCGTCCTCGATCCGCCGCAACGACTCCTCGCGGCCGAGCGCGGCGAGCGAGTCGAAGATCCCAGGCGAGACGGTGGTGCCCGTGATCGCCACTCGAATCGGCTGATAGACGTCCTTGGGCTTCCTGCCCGTGCGCTCGACCATCTCGCGGAGCGTCGCCTCGAGGGCCTCGGCGTCGAAGCTCTCGGCGCCGCGCAGCACCTCGAGCGCTTCGGCCACCCCGTCGCCAACCTCGGGCCTCATCACCTTTTGCCAGGCGGCCGGATCGTCGGCCGGCTCGCGGAAGAGGAAGCGGATCAGCGGCCAGACCTCGTCCAGGGTCTGGGCCTTGTCGCGCACGATCGCGCACGCCGTGCGTCGCAGCTCAGGAGACGCAGCCTCAAACGCGGCCGCGTCGGGCCGCGACCAGGCGCGAAGGTGCTCCGCCAGGCGGCGCTCGTACTCGTCGAGCGGGAGCTCGCGCATGTAGCGCCCGTTCATCCAGCGGAGCTTGCGCGCGTCGAACACCGCGGGCGAGCGGCCAACGCGGCCGATCGAGAACCGCTCCACGAGCTCCTCGGTGGAGAGCAGCGTCTTGTCGTCCTCCGTTCCCCAGCCCAGAAGCGCCAGGTAGTTTCGAACCGCCGCCGGCAGGTAGCCGGCGTCCCGCAGCTCTTGCACGGATGCGGCATCGTCGCGCTTGGAGAGCTTGCCGCCGCCGGGCGAGTGAAGCAGCGGCAGGTGGGCATAGCGGGGCGGGTCCGTTCCCAGCGCTTTAAGGACCAGCAGCTGCTTCGGCGTGTTGGAGAGATGGTCGTCGCCGCGCACGACCTCGGTGACGCCCATGTCGGCGTCGTCCACCGCGACCGCCAGGTTGTACACGGGCGTGCCGTCGCCGCGCGCGATCACGAAGTCGTCCTGAGTCCGGTTCTCGAAGCGCACCTCCCCGCGGATCGCGTCGTCCACGACGGTCTCGCCCTCGCCCGAAACCCGCAGGCGGATCGCGGCACCGGGCTCGTCGCTGGACTCGCCGCGATAGCCGGCGCCTGCGTGAGCCTTCTTCCAGGCGCGAACGTCCTCGGCGGTCGCCGGGTCGCGATAGGCATGACCCGCGTCGACGAGCCGACCGATGACCTCGCCGTGGCGGTCGCGGCGCTCATACTGGCTCACGGGCCCCTCGTCCCAGTCGAGCTCGAGGTAGCGCAGCGCGTCCAGGATCTGCTCGACGTTCTCCGGCGTCGAGCGCTCCCGGTCGGTGTCCTCGATCCGGAGCACGAGCCTGCCGCCCGATCCGCGTGCCAGCAGCCAGTTGTAGAGGGCCGTCCGCGCGCCACCGATGTGCAGCGCACCCGTAGGCGACGGGGCGAACCGAAGGCGAGGGGCGGAGCTAGTCTGGCGGCTCGTCATGTTGATCGGCGCGCATGTTTCCACAGCGGGTGGGCTTCCCAACACGATCGAGCGTGGGGTGGAGCGCGACTGCGAGGCGATCCAGATCTTCCACCAAAGCCCGCGGATGTGGCGGCCCACCGCCTATTCCGACGACGACTTCGCGGCGTTCCGGGAGGCGATGGAGGGCTCCCCGATCCAGGCGGTCGTGATCCACGCGGTGTACCTGATCAACGCTGCCAGCAAGGAGAGAGAGATCCGGCGCAGGTCGCTGGCCTCGCTGAAACAGGCCCTGAGGGTCGGAGACGGCATCGGGGCATCGGGAGTCGTCCTCCACGCCGGCGCCCGCAAGGGCGAGCCGCACGCCCCCTCGGTCAAGCGGGCCGGGAAGGTGATCGGGGAGGCGCTCGACAGTTCCGATCGCTGCCGCCTACTGCTCGAGAACACCGCCGGCACCAATGGCCCGCTGGGCAAGAACTTCGACGAGCTGGCCGAGCTGATCGACGCCGCAGGAGCCGGCAGGAGGCTCGGGACCTGCCTCGACTGCTGTCACCTGTTCGCGGCGGGCTTCGACATCTCGACGCCGGAGGCGCTCGCGGCGGCGGTCCAGGAGCACGACTCCAAGGTCGGCGCCAAGCGCCTTCGCTGCGTGCACGTCAACGACTCGAAGGTCCCGTTCGGAGCCAACCGGGACCACCACGCGAATCTCGGCAAGGGGGAGCTCGGCCGCAAGGGCCTGCGTGCCTTCCTGTCGGAGCCGCGGTTCGAGGAGCTACCGGCGCTGATCGAGACGCCGGGACCGGACGGGCACGGCCCGGACCGCCGGGAGGTGCGGACGGCGAAGCGCCTGCGGCGCGAGGGGCTCAAGCAGCCGCGCTAGGCGAGCGCGTCGCGAAGATCGAATGGGTTGCCGAGCCCGGCGATGCAATCGAAGAAGCCGGGATTGACGCACTCGTGCTGCGGGCCTCCGCCCTCGTACGCGGGCTCCACGCGGAACTGGCACTGGGGCAGCGGATCGCCCGTCATCTTGATGCCGCCGTAGCCTCCGCTCCGCTCCGCCGCCTCGAAGTGGCTCATGTCGATCTCCGCCCGAAACACCTTGCGCATGCACCCCATGTAGCGTCCGCCGCTCAGCGGATCGAGATAGCTGTAGAGGTAGCTGCAGCGCTGCTCGAGGCAGCCGCGCGGCTCCACCATCCGGTCACAGAACGTGTGGCACTGCCGACACTCGCCCGAGGACGTGCGCTGCTGGGAGGGCTGCGTCAGCGGCATGGAGATCTAGCTCCGCAACTGGCTGGTGCCGTTCATGGCTGAAGTCTAGACCTGTATGTGGTCAGGCCGCCAGAGCGGTCGGGCCGAGTAGCTGGTCGAGCTCGGCGCGAAGCGCCGGCGAGGGCGTCACGCAGTATTCGCTGCCGAATCGCAGCCGCCGCTTGCCCTCGCGCGTGCGCATCTCGAGCTGCACCTCGCACTTGCCGGGGAAGGAGTGGAACACCGACTTCAGGTCCTCGAGGAGCCGGGGGCCGAAGTCGGCGGCGTTGACCTTCAGCACGATGTGATCCGGGTCGCGCGCCTTGGCCTTGGCGCGCGCCGCCGCCACCTCGTCCTCGCCCGGCTCGAACGGCTCGGCCTCGGAGACGACGATGCTCATCTCCCCCCGCCCCTTGTGGTCCACCCGTCCCCGGAGGAGGATCACCCGATCGAGCTCGATCTCCTCGGCGGCCTCCCCCGCCGCGTCGCGGACGAACAGCTCCACCCGCCCCTCCAGGTCGTCGAGGGTCGCGAACATGACGTAGGCGCCGCTTCTCGTGCGCACCTTCTTCGCCTCGCTCACGATGCCGCCGACCGTCACCCAGGCGCCGTCCTCCTTGCCGGCGACGTCGGCGAGGCTGCAATCCACGCGCTCGCGCAGGGCGTCCCTCACGTCCGCCAGCGGGTGAGCCGACAGGAACGTGCCCAGCGTGTCCTTCTCCAGGCGGAGCAGCTCGCGCTGGTCGAATTCCTCGGCGGGCACCGGCGGCCGCTGGCTGCCCAGCCCGTTGTCGGCGGGCGGCTCCGCAGAGTCACCTCCGAGGTCGAAGATCGACGACTGGCCTCGGCGGGCGTCCTCCTGGGCCTTGGAGGCGCTGGCGAGCGCGGTGGCGAGAACCTCGAGCATGCCCCGGCGAGTGTCCCCGGTGGAGTCGAGCGCCCCACACTTGATCAGGCATTCGACCGCCCGCTTGTTGACCGCCCGCGCGTCGACCCGCTCGCAGAAGCCCCAGACCGACTCGAACGGCTCGCCCCGCTCCCGGGCCGTCAGAATCGCCTCCACCGCCGCATGGCCGACGTTCTTCACGGCGTCGAGCCCGAACCGGATCGACTTGCCACTGACCACGAACCCGTGATCGGAGGAGTTGACGTCGGGGGGCAGCACCTCGATCCCCATCTCCTCGCAGCGGTTGACGAAGAAGGGCACCTTGTCCTTGGTGTTCATCACCGACGAGATCACCGCCGCCATGTACTCGGCCGGGTAATTGGCCTTGAGATAGGCGGTGCGGTAGGAGATCAGCGCGTAGCAGGCGGCGTGGGACTTGTTGAAGGAGTAGTCGGCGGCCGCCTCGTTCAGCTTCCAGAGGTCCTTGGCGACGCTCGGGTCGGTGCCGGACTCGGCCAGGCCCCTCATGAACTTGTCCTTCATCGTCGCCATCAGGTCGCGCTTCTTCTTGCCGATGGCCTTGCGCAGGTCGTCCGCCTCGGCGCCCGAGAAACCGGCCATCGAGCGGGCGATCGCCATCAGCTGCTCCTGGTAGACGACGCAGCCGTGGGTCTCCTCGGTGATCGCGCGCAGGCGCGGGTCGGGGTAGCGGACGCTCGAGGGATCGCGCTTGCCCTTCGCGTACGCGGGGATGTAGGCCATCGCCCCGGGCCGGTAGAGAGCGCCGAGGGCGACCAGGTCGGCGAACTCCGTCGGGCCGACCCTGCGCAGCGCCTCGCGCATGCCCTCGGACTCGAACTGGAAGACCCCGGTCGAGTCACCCTCGGCAAGCATGGCGTAGGTCTTGGCGTCGTCGAGCGGGATCGACTCCAAGTCGATCGTCTCGCCGCGCGAGCGGCGGATGATGTCGATCGCGTCCTCGATCACGTCGAGGTTCCGCAGCCCGAGGAAGTCCATCTTCAGCAGGCCGATCTCCTCGATCGGGCCCATCGAGTACTGGGTGACGATCTTGTAGGAGCGCTCCGGCTTGCCCGAGCCGTTGCCGTTGCCGCCGGCGCCCGGAGCGCTGCGGTCCTCGGCCAGCTGCAGGGGCACGATCTCCTGCAGCGGCCGGTCGGCGATCACCACGGCGGCGGCGTGGATCGAGTTGTTGCGGACGATTCCCTCCAGCCCCGTGGCGACGTCCACGATCCGCTTCGCGTCAGCGTCGGCGTCGTAGGTCCTGCGGAGCTCTCCGCCCGGCTTCAGGCACTCCTCGAACGATGGGCTACGACCCATGATCGGTTCCGGGATCTGCTTCGCCAGGCGGTCGCCGGTCGCGTAGTCGAAGCCGAGCACGCGGGCCGCGTCGCGGGTCGCCGCGCGCGGTGCCATCTTGCCGAAGGTGATGATCTGGGCGACCGATTCGCGCCCGTACTTGTCGGCGACGTAGCGGATCATCCGCTCGCGGCCGCGAACGGAGAAGTCGATGTCGATGTCCGGCATCGACTTGCGGCCCGGGTTGAGGAAGCGTTCGAAGAGGAGGTCGTTACCGAGCGGGTCGAGGTCGGTGATGTTGAGGGCGTAGGCGACGATCGAGCCCGCCGCAGACCCTCGCCCGGGCCCGACCGCGATGCCGTTCTCCTTGGCGAACCGCACGAAGTCCCAGACGATCAGGAAGTATGAGTCGAAGCCCATCTCGCCGATGACCGACAGCTCGAAGTCGAGGCGCTCGAGCGTCTCGGCTGGCGGCGGGTCGCCGTAGCGGCGGGCGAGCCCCTCCATGGCCAGGCGCCGCAGCATCGCGGCGGGCTCCTCGCCGTCGGCGGTTGGAAAGCGCGGCAGGAGCAGGCGGCCCAGCTCCATCTCGACGCTGCAGCGCTCGGCGACCTCCAGCGTGGTGGGCACCGACTCGGGCCACTGGGCGAACGAGGCGGCCATCTCCTCGGGGCTCTTCAGGTAGAACTCATTGGTGTCGAAGATCAGCTTGGGCGCCTCGATCGTCGACTTGGTCTGAACGCAGAGCAGAGCCGCGTGATTGGAGTGGTCCTCGCGGCGGAGGTAGTGCACGTCGCCGGTGGCGACGAGCGGCCGACCCAGCTCCCGGGCGGTGCGGACGATGCCCTCGTTGGCCTTGTCCTGCTCGGGCACGCCGTTGGCCTGAATCTCGAAGTACACGTTGTCGGCACCGTAGATGCCGACGAGATCGTCGATGTGACCGCGAGCGTCCTGCGCGCGCTCGGACACCAGGCGCTGGCAGAAGCGCGACTGCAGGCAGCCCGTGAGCACGATGACGCCGCTCGAGTGACGGTCCAGGAGCTCGGTGTCGACGTTCGGCTTGCCGCGGCGGAAGCCGTCGAGGAAGCCGCCCGAGGTGAGCTTCACCAGGTTGCGAAACCCCTCGTCGTCGGCCGCCAGCAGGGTCAGGTGGTTGCGCTCAACCCGGCCCTCGGCCCGGCGGTCGTCGACCAGGTAGGCCTCGAGGCCGATGATCGGCTTGATGTCGTGCGCGCGGCACGCCTTGTAGTGCTCCACTGCCCCGTTCATCACCCCGTGGTCGGTGAGGCCCAGCGCTGGCATCCCCAGCTCCGCGGCCCTGGCGGCCAGGCGGTCGATCTTGCACGCACCGTCGAGCAGCGAGTACTCGCTGTGCACGTGCAGGTGAACTGCGCCGGTCGGCGTCACGGATTGATCATGCCAATCGATCCAGATGCCACCGGCCCGCGTTCCCGCAACCTGGGTAGATTGCCCCGCCATGCGCGCGCTGGTCACCGGTGGCGCGGGCTTCATCGGCTCGCACCTCGTGGACGCCCTGCTGGAGCGGGGCGTCGAGGTGGTGGTCATCGACGATCTCTCCACGGGTCGCCGGGAGAACCTCGCGGGGGCGCTGGAGAGGGGTGCCGAGCTCGTCGAAGGCGACGTCACCGACCGGGCCACGGCCTCGAGCGTGGTCGAGTCTCGGCGGCCGGACCTGGCCTTCCATCTCGCCGCCCAAGTCGACGTTCGCATCTCGGTCTCCGATCCGGCGTTCGACCTTGGCGTCAACGTGGGAGGCACGATCCACCTCCTCGAGGCCGCTCGCGCGAGCGGGGCGGAGCGCTTCGTGCTGGCCTCGACGGGCGGCGCGATCTATGGTGAGGGAGGCGGGCGCCAACTGCCGCTGGACGAGACGGCGGGATGCATGCCGGAGGCTCCATACGGCCAGTCCAAGTACGCCGCGGAGGGATACCTGTCGCTCTATGCCCGGCTCTACCGCCTTTCGACGGCCTCGCTGCGCCTCGGCAACGTCTACGGCCCCCGGCAGGACCCCCTGGGGGAGGCCGGCGTGGTCGCGATCTTCAACGGCGCGCTGCTGCAAGGCCGGCGCCCCAAGATCTTCGGCGACGGCGAGCAGACCCGCGACTACGTGTACGTGGGCGACATCGTCGAGGCCCTGCTGGCCGCCGGCGAGTCGCGCACCGTCGGCACCTTCAACGTCGGCACCGGTACGGAGACGAGCGTCTTGGAGCTCGGGCGGATGATCGCCCGCGCCTGCGACCGGCCCTTCGATCCCGAGATGGCACCACCCCGACCGGGTGAGGTACAGCGGATCGCGATCGACAGCTCACGCGCGGCCGAGGAGCTCGGCTGGAGCGCCAAGACCACGCTCGAGGAGGGACTGGCGCGGACGGCCCACGCCTTCGCGCAGGGCTAGTGCGCGCCGAGGCTCCGAGGCGGAGCCACCCACTTGGGCCCGGCGCTTGGGTGGCGAGGCTCGCTACTGAGCGCAGACCCAGGCGCTCGGGCCCGAGTCCGCCCAGATCTGGGATGCGACCTGGCTCTGATGAGAGGGCGAGGCGTCCTGCGGGGCGCCGCTACCGCCGTACAGGCGCCAGGTGGAGGGCAGGATCTGGTACGCGCCGCCGGCACCCGACGAGGAGTTGACCGCGTTGAAGTTGCCGCCGGACTCGCACATCACGATCGCCTGGGGGATCGCCCAGTCGCCGACCCAGCTCGCCACCGTCTGCTGGGCCGAGGCAGCCGATGCCTGCTGCTGGGCCTGGGCCGCCTCCTCGGCGGCCGCGGCCTGCGCAGCCTGGATCTGCTGGACCTGGCCCTCCCAGGACGACACGTTGGACTGGAGGCTCTCGATCGCGGCGGCCTCCTGCTGGCGGGCCGCGTCGAGCTCCGCCGCCTGCTCCTCGGCGTTCGCCCGCACCGAGGCGATCTGCTCGCGGGCGTCCGCCACGCGGGCGTTGTAGGCGTCCTGCTCGGCCTTCGCCTGCCGGGCGGCGGCGAGGGCGTCCTTGACGTCGTTGCGAAGTGATCTCACCCGGGCGGCGAGATCGGCGTCCGCCTTCTCGATCCGGCCCACGAGCTCGGCGCGGTTGGCGAGGTCGTCGAAGCCGCGCGAGCTCAGCAGAAGCTGGGTGGCGTCCGGCGCATCGCCCTTGTAGATGGCCACGAGCCTGGCCTCGAGCGCCGCGAGGGCTCGTCGCAGGTGCGCGCGGGCGCGCTGCAGGTGGGCGTGAGTCCTGTCGACCTCGACGGCGAGCGCGGCGGAGCGCTGCTGGCCCTGTGCCAGGACCCTGCTCAGCTCGGCCTCGCGCTGGGCCGCGGCTGCCGCCTGCTGCTGCGCGGCGGCGACCTGGTCGGCCTTGGCCTGGACGTCCGCGCTGAGGCTCTGGGCCTGCGACTGCGCGGAGGCGATCTTCGCGTTCAGGTCGCTGATGCTGTCGCCGTGCGCCGCGCCCGCTCCAACGGCGAGCACCGCGCCGGCCGCGAGCGCTACCGCCGCCGCTCGAAGGCGGCCACGCCATGCGCTGCCCACGGTTGGGGCGCTGGGAAGCGGGTTGTCGGTATCGAGCTTCATCCTTCCGACGCCTACGGGGTTAGCTGGCGGGCTCGCGCCGAAGGACTGGCGCTACGCGGCGGTCGCCGCGACTCGCCCCCGGGGCTTGGTGCCTGAGCGGCTGCTCCGCCCCAGTGGTTCCCCCGCTCCCCCGGGAATGTCCCGGCGGACTCGGCGGTGTCGGCGGGGGACGATAGCGAATTGTTAGGAATGTGTGAGCCGCAACCCGCCGCCGGGCGCCGAGCTCCTGCCCGGTGCAACCGTTCTTGCAGGCCGCATAACCCCTGGCGAGTGCGGTGTCTCATGACGTTGTGCCTGAAATGGCGAGGCGCAGACTTCTACGGGCAAACGACGCAGGGAGCCCGAATAGCAGCGCTCTTCGGGCGACCGAGGGCGCCGCCCGGAGGCGACCTGCGACCGCCATCTCGGGTGCAACGTTGCGAGTGGCCCCACTACTAGCCCTCGGGCGGCTGCCTGTTGGCCAGCAGGTAGCCTGCCCCGATCGCCAGCGCGGTCGCCACGCCCGCGGCGATGCGGATCTGGCGGCGGTAGCGGACCAGCCAGTACCGCACCATGAACCGGCCGATCAGGCGGTAGGCAGCGGTCATGTCTCTCCCTCCTCCCCGCCTTCCAGCTGCGATCTCACGCGCCGTGCCATCCGCGTCGGGAGCGTGAACAGCTCGATGAAGCCGGGGCTCGCGGCCTGGCTGAACTGGGCCCCGGACGCCCCGAAGGAGGCGAGCGAGAGATCGTAGAGCGCGTAGCGCGAGCTCCGGGCGACCGGCGTCACCGACCCCTTGTACAGCTTCAGCGTCACCTCGCCCGTGACGGCCTCGTTGGCGGACTCCATGTAGGCATCCAGGTCCGAGCGCAGCGGCTCGTGCCACAGCCCGGCGTAGCAGAGGTATGCCCACTTGTCCTCGAGCGCGCGCTTGAAGTTGTTCTGATGGATCGTCGACACGAGCGCCTCCAGGTCGCGGTGGGCGGCGAGGACGATCGCCGCGGCGGGGACCTCGTACACGTCGCGGATCTTGAGGCCCACGATGCGGTCCTCGACGTGGTCCACGATCCCGATCCCGTGGCGCCGGCCCACCTCGTTCGCCCGCTCCAGCAGCTCGACCAGGGCCAGCCGCTCGCCGTCGAGTGCCACCGGTGAGCCCTCCTCGAAGCTCACCCGCAGGAGCTCGGGCTCGTCCGGGGCCTGCTCGGGGCGTGTCACGAGCTGGAAGACGTCGTCTTTGGGCGGCTCGCCGAGGTCCTCGATCGCTCCCCCTTCCGACGAGCGCCCCCACAGGTTGTCGTCGATCGAGTACGGAGGCGCCTCCGTGCCGCCCTTTATCGGGATCCGGTGCTCGCGCGCGTAGGCGATCTCCTCGTCTCTGCTCATGCTCCATTCGCGGACCGGCGCGATCACCTTGAGCTCAGGGTCGAGCGCCGCGATGGTCGCCTCGATGCGAACCTGATCGTTCCCCTTGCCCGTGCAGCCGTGGGCGATCGTGTCGCACCCGGTCCGGCGCGCGTGCTCGACCGCGAGCTTCGCGATCAGCGGCCGGGCGAGCGCCGTGAACAGCGGATACCCCCCGCCGTAGACCGCGTTGGCCTTGATGGCGGGCAGGACGTAGTCGCGGGCGAACTCCTCCCTGGCATCGACGACTACCGCGTCCACCGCCCCGAGGTCGCGGGCCTTGGCCACGACCGCGTCGAAGTCCTCGCCAGGCTGGCCCAGGTTGACGGTCAGCGCAACGATCTCCGCCTCGTAGTGCTCCTGGATCCACCGGAGCATGACCGAGGTGTCGAGGCCGCCCGAGTAGAGGAGCAGCACGCGGCCCACCCGCGCGGGGTCGGCGAGGTAGGACGCGATCGGCTGGGCGCCTTCATCCGTCATGAGGCCGGGAAGTCTCGCATGGCTGGCGCCGCCGCCGCCGGTGGACGATGATCTCGAGTGGTGGACCGCGACCGGGTTCTGCACATCCTCTCCATCGCGCTGATCACCGCGGGGCTGGTGATCCTGGCGGACGTGGCAGTGACCCTCGCCTGGCAGGAGCCCACGTCGAGCATCTACGCATCGGTCCGCCAGCACCGCGCCGGCGCCGAGCTCGATCGGCTGGCGGAGCAGTTTCCCGCGCCCGCGGACCGCCGGGTGGCCCGCCGGGAGCACGGCGCGCCACAGCGCGTCGGCACGCTGGCCGCGCTCTTCGCCCAGCAGGTGGGCGACGGGCAGGCGGTCGGCCGCCTGGTAATCCCGGCGATCGACCTCGACATCGTCGTGGTGCAGGGGACCACCACGGCCGACCTGGCGCAGGGGCCCGGCCACTACTCGTCGACGCCGTTTCCGGGCCAGCCGGGGACCACCGCGATCGCAGGCCACCGCACCACCTATCTGGCGCCGTTCAGGCATCTCGACTCGCTTCACCGCGGCGACTCGGTCGAGGTCGAGATGCCCTACGCGAACCTCGAGTACCGGATCCAGCGGACCAGGGTGGTCGAGCCGACGGCCGTCGGCATCCTCCACCGGACCGGCTACCAGCGGCTCGTCCTCACGGCCTGCCATCCGCTCTACAGCGCCTCGCAGCGGATCGTGGCGTTCGCGAGGCTGGTGCGAATCCGCTCCGTCGCGCTCGGCCGGGAATAGGCTCGCCGCGGGTCGCTAGGGCGACGTGCCGCCGCCGCCGCTCCCCTTCGTCGACGTCGTGGTGGTCGTCGTCGTGGTCGTCGTGGTCGTGGGCGTCGTCGTCGTGGTCGTGGGCGGCGCGGTCGTCGTGGTGGTGGTGCTCGTGGGCACGGTCGAAGACGTTGTCGTGGTTGGCACCGTGGTCGAGCTGGACGAGGTGGAGGTGGCGTTCCCGTCGCCGCTGTCGGACGCGATCACCACGATCGCGACGATCAGCCCGATCACGACCGCCACGAGCAGCGCGAGCGCCCACTTGACGCCCCTGCTCATGCCGCCGCCGCCGGGCGGCTCCCCCGGTGGGGGTGGCGGCTCCGGCTGGCCCATGTGGCGGGTCGGATCCTCGTGCATCGCGCGCGAGTGTACGCGCCGGCCAGGTCGGCGCGGCGGTGCTAGCCCTGGCCTCCCCCGCCCGGCTTCGAGGGCGGACCCGGCTGGGTCTCGGTCTGGGTCTCGGTCTGGGTCTCGGTCACGGTCTCAGCCGGCTTCGGCGACGTGACGGTCGTCGTCTCGACGACGGTCGAGAAGACGGTCTCGGTGGTCGAGGAGGTCGACACGCTCTTCGTCGTCGTGGTGCGGGTGACGGTTTCCTTCTTCGGCCCGGCGGCCACGATCACCGCGACCGCGACGCCGAGCCCCAGCGCCAGCGCCGACACCGCGATCAGGGCGATCTTCGTGCGATCGGGGCGACCGTCGCCGCCATCCTCCTCGTCAAGTGGCGGCGGGTTGAACGGGGCGCCCGGCCCGCCGCCGCCCTCCGAGAGGACGCGGCGCGGGTCAGGTGGAGGCGGTGGCCCTTCAGGGGAGGACATCTCGCATCACGTTCATCGCGGTCTCGACCTCGTCCTCGCCGATCACGAGCGGCGGCAGGAAGCGAAGCATGCCCGGGCCGGGAACGTTTATCACCAGTCCCGCGTCGAGAGCGGCACCGGCCACCCCGCCGGCGTCCAGCCCTTCGGCCAGCGACACCCCGACCATCAGCCCCCGCCCGCGCACGCTCGCGACGCCGTCGAGCTCGTCGAGCCGCGCTGCGAACCGGGCGCCGAGCTCACGGGTTCGCCGCATGAGCGCCGCGTCATCGATGACGCCGAGCGCGGCCAGCGCCGCCGCGGCCGCGATCGGCGCGCCGGCAAAGGTCGACCCGTGGTCGCCGGGCTCGAATACGTCGCCGACCTCGGAATCGGTCACGCACGCGCCCACCGGGAGCCCGCCTCCAAGCGCCTTCGCGGCGGTCATCACGTCGGCGCGGACGGGGAGCTGCTGGAAGGCCCAGAGCGAGCCGGTCCGGCCCATCCCGGTCTGGATCTCGTCGAAGACGAGCAGGGCGCCGGCCTCGTCGCAGGCCGCCCGCGCCGCGAGCATCACCTCGTCGGCGACACAGAACACGCCGGCCTCTCCCTGGATGGGCTCGACCATCACCGCGGCGGTCCGCTCGCCCACGGCGGCCCTGAGGGCGTCGGGGTCGTCTCGAGGCACCGATACGAAGCCCGCCGGCAGGGCGCCGAAGAGGTCCTCGCGCGCCAGCCTCGGCGTGGCCGCCAGGGTGGCGAGCGAGCGGCCGTGAAACGCGCCGTCCAGGACGACGATCTCGGGGTCGGAGATGCCGGATCGGTGCGCGCGCTTGCGGGCGAGCTTGATCGCGCACTCGTTGGCCTCCAGGCCCGAGTTGCACAGGAAGACCTTGCCCCCCAGGCTCGACTCGGCGAGGTGCTCGGCCAACAGCATCGCCGGCTCGGTGTAGTAGAGGTTGGAGACGCCGGCGAGGCGCGCCGCCTGCTCGGTGATCGCCGACACGATCGCCGGATGGCAGTGGCCCGCGTTGTGCACCGAGAGGCCGGCGAAGAAGTCCAGGTACTCCCGGCCCTCGGAGTCCCAGAGCCTCGCGCCCTCGCCCCGCACGAACTCGGCCGGGGACCTGGCGTAGGTGGGCATGACGTACCGGGCCTCCAGCGCCTGCAGCTGGGCGAGGGTCATGGGACGATCTTGGTGCCGATCCCGGCGTCCGTGAACAGCTCCAGAAGCAACGAGTGGGGCATGGACCCGTCGACGATGTGCGCGGAGGAGACGCCCCCGCGAATCGCCTCCACGCAGGCGCCCAGCTTCGGCCTCATGCCGCCCGACACCCCCGCCAGCGCCCGCTCCACCTCGTCGACCTCCGCCATGGAGACGAGCGAACCGGGGTCATCGGCATCGGCGAGCCATCCGGAGATGTCCGTGAGGAAGATCGCCTTGTGGGCGTGGAGCGCAGCCGCGACCTTGCCTGCCGCCGTGTCGGCGTTCACGTTGTAGGAGTTCCCCTCGCCGTCGGTGCCCGCCGAGGCGACCACCGGTATGTAGTCCTCGGCGATGTGATGCAGGACGTCGACCTCGACCCTCTCCACCTCGCCCACGAATCCGACCCTCTCCGAGTCGGGATGCGGCCGCACCTCGAACAGCGTCCCGTCCTCGCCCGACAGACCGACCGCCGGCTGTCCGTGGCGGTTCAGGCGGCTGACGATGTCGGAGTTCACCTTGCCGAGCAGGACCATCTTCGCGACCTCGACCGTCGCCGGGTCGGAGACGCGCACGCCTTCCACGAAGCGAACCTCCATCCCGAGGCGCTCCATGTAGCTCGTGATGTCGGGGCCGCCCCCGTGGACGATCACGGGGTTCAGCCCCACGTACTTCAGCAGCACGACGTCGGTGGCAAACCCCTCGCGGAGCCCCTCGTCCCTCATCGCCGCCCCTCCGTACTTGATCACCACCGTGCGGCCGTGAAACTCGCGGATGTAGGGCAGCGCCTCGAGCAGCGTGCGGACGCTCGCGCTCGGATCGGTGGCGGGATGCTCGGCGCTCATGTGGTGTACTCCGAGTTGATGCGCACGTATTCCGCCGTGAGGTCAGAGAAGTAGACGTGCGCCTCGCCCTCACCGCGCTCCAGCCGCAGGGAGATCTGCGCCTCGGGCGCATCCGACTCGAGCTCCGCGGCCTCCACCACTTCCGGGCCTAGCTCCGGGAGCTCGTTCCCCGCGAGCGCCATTCCCGCCGCCTGCACGATCCGCCCCCAGTTCGGGTCGCGCCCGTGCAGCGCGGACTTGACCAGGGGCGAGTTGGCGATCGCCCGCGCGACGCGGTCGGCCTCGCCCGCGTCGGCCGCGCCGGCCACCTCGATCCGCCCGACGCGGGTCGCCCCCTCGCCGTCGGCGACGACATCAAGGGCGAGCTGGATCAGGACCGCCTCGAGAAGGCCGCGCGGCATCGGCTCTCCGGAGGCACCCGTGGCCTGCAGCAGGACGGTGTCGTTGGTGCTCATCTGGCCGTCGACGGTGATCCGCTCGAACGAGCTCGCCGCGGCCTTCACGACGGCGTCGCGGGCGTCGGGGACCACGGCGTCGGTCTGCACGAAACACAGCATCGTGGCCAGGCTGGGCTCGATCATCCCCGCGCCCTTCGCCTGAGCGGAGACCGTCACGCCCCCGGCGCGAACCGTGCAGAGCTTCGGCGCGGCGTCGGTGGTCATGATCGCCTCGGCGAAGCCCATGCCACCCGCCTCGTCGAGGCGCGCCGTTGCCGCTGCGATCCCCGCGCGGACCTGCGCGAGCGGCAGGGGAACGCCGATCGTTCCCGTCTCGGCAACCGCGACCGAGCGCCGATCGACATCCAGGTCGGCGGCCGCGGCGTCGCGCATCGCGATCGCGTCCCTGTATCCCTTCTCGCCGGTCGCGGCGTTCGCGTTGCCGGAGTTGACCACGGCGGCGCGGATCGCGCCACGGTCGCACTCGTTTCGGCAAACCCGCACCGGGGCGGCGGCGGCCGCGTTGCGCGTGAGGAGCAGTCCGGAGTGGACCGCCTCGGAGTCGCAGCTCAGCGCGCCGACGTCGGTCCCCCCACCGGCCTTCAGGCCGCAGGCGGCGGCTCCGGCGCGGAACCCGGGTGCCAGCTGGACGGGGTCGAGCTCCTCGACTCCGTCCGGCGCATCGACCCACCGCGAACGGAGGAAGGTGGCCTGTACAGGCGGCATGCTCACGGGACCACCATCAGTCCCTCGGTCTCATCGAATCCGAGCATCAGGTTCAGGTTCTGGATCGCCTGCCCGGCGGCGCCCTTCCAGAGGTTGTCGATCGCGGCGAACGCGATCGCGCGGCCCGTGCGCGCGTCCGCGGTGACGTGGATGCGGCAGAGATTGGTGTCGCGGACGTCGCGGACGCCCGGCGGATCGTCGACGACCTCGACGAACGGCTCGCCGTCGTAGCGGTCGCGATACATGCGGCGAAGCTCGTCGGCGCCGGCCTCTCGCGTAGCGGCGACGAAGCAGCTGGCGAGCAGGCCCTGGTCGAGCGGGGCCAGGTGGGGAACGAAGGTCACGGGGCCGGCGCCCCCGAGCCCGTCGAGCTCCTGGACGATCTCCGGGAGGTGGCGGTGGCCGTCCACGCCGTAGGCGGCGAAGTTCTCGTCGACCGAGACGAAGTGGAGCCGGTCGCCCCCGTCGCGCCCCGCGCCGGAGACCCCCGAGGCGGCGCTGATCACGACGTCACCGGCCAACCCCGTCTCCGCGAGGGGCGCGACCGCCAGGATCGCGGCCGTCGGATAGCAGCCCGGGTTGGCGACCAGCCGCGCCTCCCGGATCTGGTCGCGGTGAAGCTCGGTGAGCCCGTAGACCGCCCGACCGAGCAGATCCGGAGCGCCGTGGTCCCCGTAGGTCTGCTCGTAGACCGCCGGATCGCGCAGCCGGAAGTCCGCGGAGACGTCCACGACCACCAGGCCGGCCTCGGCAAGGCTCGAGACGACCTCCGCCGCGGCGCCGTGGGGATATGCGACGATCGCGGCGTCGGCGTCGGCGGCGCGATCAAGGTCGAGCTCGGTGAGCTCGATCGGCACGCGATACCGCGGGTAGAGGCGATCCAGGCGAACCCCGGCGTCCACCCGCGCGGTGGCGGCGGTGAGCTCGAGCCGCGGATGCCGGTGGACGAGGCCGGCCGCCAGCGCCCCGGCAAACCCTGAGGCCCCGGCGACGATCACGCGGGCGTCACTCACGAAGCGACCCCCCGATCTCGGCCAGCGCGGCCTCGATCGCGTCGCGCCGGTCGGTGACCTCGGCGTCGGTGAGGGTGCGGTCGGGGGCGCGGAACTCCAGGCGCAGGGCGAGGCTCTTGCGACCTGCCCCCACCTGCTCGCCGCGATACAGGTCGAACACGCGGGCGCTGCGAAGCAGGTCCCCCCCACCGTCCATGACGGCGCCGCGCACACGCGAGGCGGGCACGTCGTCGGCCACGACGATCGCCAGGTCCTGGTAGACCGCCGGGTAGGTCGTGACGTCCTCGTAGGCCTCGTGCCCCACCGGCGACGCCGCGACCAGCTCCGCCAGGCCGACCTGGAAGCCCGCCGCGGCCTCGATGTCCCACTCGCGGCAGACCAGGGGATGGAGCTCGCCCAGCCAGCCGGCCTCGAGGCCGCCGATCTTCACCCGCGCCGAGCGGCCCGGGTGCAGGAAGGGCTGCGCATCCGCCTCGAGCTCGACCTCGGCGCCCAGCGCGCCCGCCAGCGCCTCCAGAATGCCCTTGATCGCGAAGAAGTCCGCGGCCCGCTCCTCGGCTCCCCAGCTCGGCGGAGCCAGCGGGCCGACGGCGAGGGCGCCGACGCACTGGGGCTCGAACGCGGGCGCCGGGCGCTCCCCCGTGAAGACGCCACCCGGGACGCCCCCGCCGGGCGATTCGCCCGTGGCGAGGTAGACGCGGCCCGTTTCCGACAGCGCGACCCGCTCGGCTCCACGCGCGAGGTTGTATCGGGCGGCGTCGAGGAGCGACCCGAGGAGCGTCGTGCGCAGCTCGGAATGGTCCAGCGAGAGAGGGTTGGAGACGCGGATCGGTGCCGCCCGCGGGTCGTCGCACCCCAGGCGGAGAAGGGCGGGCAATCCCGGCCCGGTGAGGCTGAGGGCGACGATGGCGTCGAAGCCGAGGTCCCGCATCACGTCCTCGGCACGGCGCCGCAGCAGCTGCTCGCGGGTCAGCCGGCCGACCTGTCCGCTTGCGTCCGGCAGGGTCGCGGGCAGGTGCTCGTCGTAGCCGTGGACACGCCCGACCTCCTCGATCAGGTCCGCCTCCCGGGTCACGTCGTAGAAGCGGTGAAACGGGACCTCCGCGAGGATGTCATCCCCGTCGCGCTCGGTCCCGAAGCCGAGCCGCTCCAGATAGGCCCGGCACTCCTCGGGCTCGATGCGCATCCCGAGCAGCGCCTCCGCGCGGCCGTTGCGCAGGCGCACCCGGCGGGCAGGTGGCGGTTCGGTCGCGACGTCGATCGTCCCCGGAACCAGCCTCGCCCCGCAGACCTCGACCATGAGCCTCGCGGCGATTCGCTGGGCGCGAATCGCGAGCTCGGGATGAAGCTGCTTCTCGAACCGGTTCGAGGCCTCGGACCGCAGGCCGAGCCGCCGCGAGGTGCGCAGGATGTTGACGCCGTTCCACGTCGCCACCTCCAGCAGCACCCGGGTCGTGGATTCGGAGACCTCGGAGGCGGCGCCGCCCATGATCCCGGCGATCCCCGAGGGGCCGTCGCGGTCGCAGACCAGAACGGTCTCGGAGTCGAAGGTCCGCTCCACCCCGTCGAGCGTCGTCATCCGCTCACCGTCGCTCGCCGTGCGCACGATCAGCTGCCCGCCGGGCACGCGGTCGAGGTCGAACGCGTGCAGCGGCTGGGCGGTCATCAGCATCACGTAGTTGGTGATGTCGACGACGTTGTTGATCGGGCGCTGGCCGGCGGCGATCAGGCGCGCCTTCAGCCACAGCGGCGAGGGGCCGATCGTCACGTCGGTGAAGACGCGGGCGGTGAAGCGCGGGCAGAGCTCCGGCACCTCGACGGTGACCGAGGCGTGGTCGGAAACCACTCCGTCACCGGTTGCCTCCGCGTCCGCCTCCCACGGGGGCGGGGCCAGCGGCGCGCCGCTGAACGCGTGGACCTCGCGGGCCACGCCGTAGACGCCGAGGCAGTCCACCCGGTTGGAGGTGACCTCCAGCTCCAGGACGGGCTCGGCGATCGGCAGCGCTTCGGCGAGCGGCGTCCCGGAGGCGACTTCGCCGTCCAAGACCGCGATCCCATCCGCGTCGTCGCCCATCCGGAGCTCGGCCTCGGAGAGGATCATCCCGTCCGAGGTCACCCCCCTCAGCCTGACCTGACCGAGCTCTTGGCCGTCCGGCATCGTCGCGCCCGGCAGCGCCACGGGGACCGTCTGACCCGCCCCGACGTTGGGCGCTCCGCAGACGATCGTCCGGGTGCCATCTCCCGTGTCGACCTCGCACACGCTGAGGCGGTCGGCGTTCGGGTGAGCGTCGACGGCGAGCACGCGGCCCACGACGAACCCCTCAGCGGACGGCGGCCCGACGCGGTCGATCCGCTCGACGTCGGCCGCTCGCAGCGCCAGCAGCTCGGCCAGATCCTCCGGCGACAGCTCCGGGTCGCAGTACTCGGTGAGCCAGCCGTGGGGGACCCTCATCGAAACTGCTCCAGCACCCGGACGTCGTTCTCGAACAACTTGCGCAGGTCGGGGACGCCGTGCTTGAGCATCGCGATGCGCTCGATCCCCATGCCGAACGCGAACCCCTGCACTCGATCCGGGTCGTAGCCGTTCGCCTGCACGAACCCGAAGACGTTCGGGTCCACCATCCCGGAGCCGAGGATCTCGATCCAGCCGGTCCCCTTGCAGATCGAGTCGCGGGAGCCGTCGGGGAGCTCTCCGGAGCCCCCGCAGCGAAAACATGAGACGTCGACCTCCACGCTCGGCTCGGTGAACGGGAAGAAGCCCGGCCGGAAGCGCGTTCGCCGCTCCGGCCCGAAGATCGCGCGGGCGAACTCGTCGAGCGTCCCCTTGAGGTCGGCGAGCGTGATCGTCTCCGATACCGCCAGCCCCTCGACCTGGTGGAAGATCGGGCTGTGGGTGGCGTCGAACGGGTCGCTGCGGTAGCAGCGACCCGGTACGACGACGAAGATCGGCGGCCCCTGGCTCTCCATCGAGCGCACCTGCATCGGCGAGGTGTGGGTGCGCAGGACCACGTCCTCGGGTCCGGGGGGCAGCGGTGGACCGCCGACGTCCTCGCCCGGTGCCGTCGGCGCCGGCGCGAGGCGCAGCTCAGGATCCAACGTCGCGGGATCGACGTAGAAGGTGTCCTGCGCCATCCGCGCCGGGTGTCCCGGCGGATGGTTGAGCGCCGCGAAGTTGTAGTAGTCGAGCTCGACCTCCGGCCCCTCCATGACCCGGTAGCCCAGCCCGCAGAAGACGTCCTCGATCTCGCGCAACGTGCGGATCAGGAGGTTCCGCGAGCCCACCGGGAACGGAGGCGTTCCGGGCAGGGTGACGTCGACCGCCTCCCCGGCGAGCTCCCGCTCCAGATGGCCGGCCTCGAGCTCGGATCGCCGCCGCTCCAGGAGCTCCTCCAGCGCCTGCCGGGCGGCATTGGCCGCCGAGCCCGCCGGACCGCGCTCGTCGGAAGGAAGCCCTCCGATCCCCCTCAGGATCCGCGTCAGCTCCGCCTTGCGGCCGAGGTAGCGGACCCGCAGCTCCTCGAGCTCGGCCGCGTCATCGGTCGCGCCGATGGCGGCCTCGGCGTCGGCGCGGAGCCGATCGACCTTTCCCTGGACCTCAGGCACGGTCGGCCATCCTATTCGCGACCTCGTGCAGGGCCACCGCGGCGGCGGCGGCGACGTTGAGGGAATCCGGGCCGTCGGAGCGCATCGGGATCCGGGCGACGGCGTCCACGCGAGCCTCGAGGTCCGCCGGCAGGCCCTCTCGCTCCGCGCCCAGGCACAGCACGAGCGGAAACTCCGGCTGGACGTCCGCGAGGGGCGTGGGCGCGTCTCGCTCCAGGGCGAGCTTGAAGGCGTCGATCTCGACCAGCTCGGCCGCGGCGGGCGGGCGGGCGAACACCGACCCCATGCTCGCTCGAACCGCTTTCGGCGAGTACGGGTCGGCGCACCCAGGCCCGAGGATGACAGGCCCGTCGGCCAGCCCGTGCGCCGTCCGGACGATCGTGCCGACGTTGCCCGGATCGCGCACCCCGTGCAGGTACACGCGGACGTTTCCGTCCGGGGCAGCCTCCGGGCGGCGATAGACGCCGATCACGCGCGTACCCGACCCGAGCTCGCTGACCTCGTCCAGCAGCTCCGGATCGACGTCCGTGCCGGCCACCAGGACGAACTCGGCCTCGGCACTCGCGGCCTCGGCCGCCTCCACCAGGTCCTCGCCCTCCGCGACGAAGAGGTCCGTGCGCTCTCGCTGCCGCCGCTGATGGAGCTTGCGGATCAGCTTGAGCTTGTGGTTGTGGGGGCTGGTGATCATCGTCCGGTCGTCGATACAAAAAAGGCGGCCTGCACCTGCAAGCCGCCCGGGAAGTGGAGATTGGGCCGTCGCGCTACGCCGCGGTGGCCTCCCGGGCTTGCTCGGCAAATCGGCGAAATGCCTCGGGATCGTGCACGGCGATCTCGGCCAGCATCTTGCGATTGACCTCGACGCCGGCCTGGTTCAGCCCGTGCATGAGCTGCGAGTAGCTCATGCCCTCGCGCCGCGCGGCCGCATTGATCCTGATGATCCACAGCCGGCGGAAATCCCGCTTTCGGGTCCGCCGGTCGCGATACGCGTATGCCCCCGAGCGCATCACCTGCTCGTTGGCGAGCCGATAGCTCGAGTGCTTGCGACCCCAGTAACCCTTGGCCTGCGAGAGGACCTTCTTCTTGCGCCGCTTGCGGGCGACGGCGTTCGTGGTGCGGCTCATCGCTGGTCGCCCTTTCCGGCGAGCAGGGTGCGCACCCGCTTGCGGTCCGGCGGTGCGACCTCGGTGGGCTTGGACATCCGGCGCTTGCGCTTGGGCGACTTCTTCTCCAGGATATGGCTGGAGTACGCCCGCCGACCACGGAGCTTGCCGCCGGCCGTCTTGCGGAAGCGCTTCTTGGTGCCCGAATGTGTCTTCATCTTCGGCACGGGACGGCTATTGAAGCAGACTGAAGCGGGATCGCCGGGGCTAGTGACCTGAGTCGGAAGCGCGGCTTCACCTTGCCGAGTGGCCGGGCGTGGCTGACGACGCACGCGGGATGAGCCGATGCCGAGCATCGGCGATTCCCGCGGGTGGCGTCAGGCGTGGCCGGACGCCGGGAGCGCCCGCCCCACCTGACGACTAGGCGGCCGAGCGCGCAGCGTCGCCTTCGCCGGCCTTCGCCCGCGTGGGGGCGAGCAGCATGCTCATGTTGCGACCCTCCTGGAGCGGCTCCTGCTCGATGACCGCCAAGTCCTCGATGTCCTCGTAGAGCCGGCGAAGGAGGTTCCGTCCCCGTTCCGGATGGGCCTGCTCACGGCCGCGGAACATGATCGTGACCTTCACCTTGTCCTGTTGGCGAAGGAACCGCTCGACGTGGCCCTTCTTGGTCTCGTAGTCGTGAACGGCGATCTTCGGGCGCAGCTTGATCTCGCGGACGTTGATCTGCTGCTGGTGCTTGCGTGCCTGCTTGGCCTTCTGCTCCTGCTCGTAGCGATACTTGGAGTAGTCGAGCAGGCGGGCGACGGGCGGCCGCGCCTCGGGAGCGACCTCGACGAGGTCGAGGTCCTTCTCGGCGGCGCGGTCCATCGCCTGCTCGGTGGGGACGATGCCCACCTGCTCTCCGTTCTCGTCGATGAGTCTGACCTCGGAGACTCGGATCCGCTCGTTGATCCGCGTGGGGTCACGCTCGGGAGGCGACCGGTCGAAGCGCGGGTTCGCCACTAGAGGTGGTTCGACGAGCGCGTCAAGCTAGCGGTGCTCAGACGGGATAGGAAGACGAGACGGGAGGGCAGGGGGCACGGGCGCTCAGCGGCGGCGCGTGGAATGGATACCCCTCATCGCGGCCAGTATAGACGCCTACGTCTCGGATACCTCCCGATCGACGCGGGCCGCGAACGCCTCCACCGGTTCCGTGCCCAGATCGCCGTCGGCGTGAGAGCGCACGGCGACCGCGCCATCGGCCTCCTCCCGGTCTCCGACCACCAGCATGTACGGATGCTTGGCGACCTCGGCGTCGTGGATCTTCTTGCCGACCGACTCCGAGCGCTCGTCGATGCGGCAGCGGACGCCGGTCGCCTTCAGGCGCGCGGCGACATCGGCGGCGAAGGCATTGTGCCGGTCGGCAACGGGGAGGATCGCCGCCTGAACGGGAGCGAGCCAGGTCGGAAAGCGGCCTGCGTAGTGCTCGATGAGGATGCCGATGAAGCGCTCCATCGAGCCCAGGAGGGCCCGGTGGATCATCACGGGCCGGTGCTCGGCGTTGTCCTCCCCCTGATAGGCGAGGTCGAAGCGCTCGGGCATCTGGAAGTCGAGCTGGCACGTCCCGCACTGCCATGATCGCCCGAGGGCGTCGGTGACGTGGAAGTCGATCTTGGGCCCATAGAACGTGCCCTCGCCGGGGCTCACCTCGTATTCGCGGCCCTGGCGCTCGAGCGCCTCGCGGAGCGCGTCCTCGGCCCGCTCCCACTGCTCGTCGGTCCCGATCGACTTCTCCGGGCGCGTCGAGAGCTCGACCCGGACCTCGTCGAACCCGAACCGCTCGTACAGCTCGTCGATCGCGCGGCAGATCGCGTCGACCTCGTCGGTGACCTGGTCGAGCGTGCAGTAGACGTGCGCGTCGTCCTGGGTGAAGGCCCGCACGCGAAGGAGCCCATGCAGCACCCCCTCGCGCTCGTTCCTGGACACCAGGCCGAACTCGGCGAGCCGCAGCGGCAGGTCGCGATAGGAATGGCGCTCCGAGGTGTACACCAGGCAGGCGCCCGGGCAGTTCATCGGCTTCAGGGCGAACCGCCGGCCCTCGACCTCCGTGAAGAACATGTTCTCCGCGTAGTTGTCCCAGTGCCCGGAGCGGTGCCAGAGCTCCTCGTCCAGCACCTGCGGGGTCTTGATCTCCGCGTAGCCGCCGGCATCCAGATGCCGCCGCACCTCGCGCTCCACCAGTCGCAGGAGAACCGTTCCGCTGGGCAGCCAGAACGGCATCCCGGGAGCGTCGGGCAGGACGTTGAACAGCCCGAGGTGCGGGCCGAGTCGCCGGTGGTCGCGGGCGCGCGCCTGCTCGAGCCGCTCCAGGTGCTCGGCGAGGTCCCCCTCGGAGAAGAACGCCGTCCCGTAGATGCGGGTGAGCATCTGGCGGCTCTCGTCCCCCCGCCAGTAGGCGCCGGCGACCGAGCTGAGCTTGAAGGCCTTGATCCGGCCGGTGGACGGCCCGTGCGGACCCCGGCACAGGTCCACGAACGGGCCGTTGCGATACAGGGACACGCTCTCGGCGCCCTCGTCCCGCACCAGGTCGGAGATCAGCTCGACCTTGTAGGGCTGGTCCTCGGCCTTGAAGCGCTCGATCGCCTCCGAGGCGCGGAGCTCCGAGCGCTCGAACGGCTCGTTGGCCTCGACGTGGGCGGCCATGCGCTCCTCGATGCGCTCGAGGTCGGACTCGGAGGGCCGAAACCCGTCCGGGAACTCGAAGTCGTAATAGAAGCCGTCGGCGATCGCCGGCCCGATCGAGACCTTGGTCCCGGGCCACAGGTCGAGCACGGCGGTGGCGAGCACGTGGGCCGTGTCGTGGCGCAGCACATCCAGGGCATCCGGGCGCCCCGGGGTGACGACCTCGATCCGCTCGCCGTGATGGAGCGGTGCAGCGAGGTCCCGGACCTCGCCGTCTACCCGAACGGCGAGCGCGTCCTTGGCGAGCCGGGGGCCGATCGCGGCCGCCGCGTCCGCGCCGGTGGCGCCGTCTTCGAGCTCCAGGGCGGAGCCGTCGGGAAGGTTTACGGTAATCGGCCCCATGCGGGGCCATGCTACCCAGGGGACATTCGCGATCGCGAGCGTCGTCGCGGGCCTCTGGCTCGTGCGGGGCGCCGCCGGCGAGGCGCGTGCCGTCACAGCCACGACTCACGCGCCGCTAGTCGCCGGCCGGGTTCGCGCGGGCACCGGGCGCGATCAGCCTGCACGGCCCGGGGCCGGGCGGGGCCGGGCGGCGCTCCCAGAGGTCGTATGGGCCGGCCCGTCGCTCGAGCGTGAAGCCGGCGTACGGCGGGCTGTCCTGGTTGCCCGTCACCACATGTGCGATCCCCGCCCGCGTCGTGGCGGCGCCGCCGGTGGTGGCGGGCGTCTCGGTGGCGACGCACACTCGCCCGCCTCGAAGCTCCCACACGACATAGTCACGCCCGTGCTCGTCGGCGAGCACCGGCTGTGGGAGGAGCACGAGCGTCGAGCCCTCACGCAGCTCGGGCCGAAGCTCGGTGAGCGCCGGCGAGTAGCTCGCGGGTCCCACCGGGCCGTTGACGAGCGCGAGCACCGTGGAGGCGCCCGCCGCCGCGCAGAACGCGACCGCGAGCGCCGCCCCCACAGGGCGCTGCCAACGCAGCAGGACGCCGGTCGAGCCGGTGCGGGTGCGCCCGACGGCTCCACGGATCGCTCCCAGCTCGACGATCTGCTCGGGTGAGAGGAGGGCGCGGACCGCGATCAGCATCGCGAGCGGTGAGGCGATCACCGTCGCCTTCGCCGCCTGGTAAGGCGTCCCGGCGAAGTGGGAATAGGCGTAGAGCGCAACCGCGACCGCCAGCGCGCAAGGGACCGCCCATTCGGATCGGCGAAGCCACCAGGCGAGGCCGTAGGCCAGGGCGGCCAGGCCCAGCAGCTCGCCCAGGTGGTAGCCGACCGCCGGCATCGCCCCGTCGCCGGGGTCGAGGCGGAAATCCCCCGACGGCCAGATGCCGAGCGCCTCGAGCGGGGAGATCGGGTTGAAGAGGTTGCCGAGGCCGGCCCCCGTCGGGTTGAACGTCTCGAAGCCCGCGAAGTCGGCCATCCGACCGACCTCCGGGGCAGCCGCGACGATCAGGATCGCCAGGCCGATGCCCGCCGCGGGCGCCGCGCCTCGGGCGATGGCCGCTGTCTCGGCCCACGAACGGCGCCGCGTGACCCAGGCGATCTCGACCAGTGCCCACAGCCCCGCCGCTCCGGCGAGCCACAGGAGGCCCGGGAAGCTGTAGCAGTACACCGCCCCGACGGCGAGCGCCGCAAGAGGCGCGGCCGCCAGGGCGCGCCGCGAAGTCCCGTCCAGCGGCGAGCCGCGCGCGACCTGGTGCAGGCCGATCGCGAACGCGAGCACGAACAGCGCCTCTAGGGTCTCCTTGATGGCGCCCTGGATGAGATAGGAGGCCACGAGATAGGGCAGCCCGACGAGCAGGGCCCCCAGGGTCCCCCGCCAGCGGCCCAGCCGCCCCAGCAGGGCAAGCGGAGCGAGGGTCGCGCAGGCGGCGATGGTCAGCGCGAGGCCGTCGAACCCGTGGACGAGGCTCGCCCCCGTCGCCTTCGAGGCCGCCACAACCAGCGCGTGCGGCCCGAGTGGATAGCCCTGAGCGAGGAGCCGCGATCCTTCACCATGGGCGAGCCGGTCCGCGGCGAGCAAATGCTGCGACATGTCGGGGTTGAGCCCGGTGCCGAGGATCCCGAACCGGTGCTCGACGATGAACGGAAGCGACGCGGCGATCAGGACGGCGATCAGGGCCGGCCCGCCCACGACCGCCGCTTCGCGAAGCCCGTGCAGGCGGCCCCACAGCGAGACCACCGAGGCAACCGTCAGAACGCCGACCGCGATCGCGGCGGCGGTCCCCTCGCCCGGGAGTCGCACCGTGCCCCACGCAACCGCGGCGATGGCCGCCAACCCGACTGCCGGCGAGAGCCATGACCAGCGACCGTGTCCGCAGGCGAAGAACACCGCCTGGCCGACGCAGCCGGAGGCGACGAGGAGCGCCGCGGAGGAGGCGTACGTCCCCAGCATTGGCCGGCGAGCATAGAAGCCGGCGCGGTGGCGCCTGCGCTCGCCGGGGACCAGTGCACGAGACCGTGGCGCCGGTTTGCGCCCCGGCTGGGCGGGTATTGCTCCGGCGAGACACCTTGGCAGCCGCTGCGCCGGACGCCATAATGTCTCCCTTCCGATGACCTCTGGCGCGGATCCGCCGACCAAGACCACCACCGAGCCGGAGTTCCGGATGATCCTTCCGAGCCGCGCCGAGAACGTGGCGATCGTCCGCCAGGCGCTCGCGGGGGCGATCGAGGTGCTGGGGCTGAGCGAGTCCCGGCTGCTCGACATCAACACCGCCGTCAGCGAGGCCTGCAACAACGTCGTCGTCCACGCCTACGACGGCGAGGAGGGCCCGCTGCAGGTCGACCTGCGCATCCAGGACTCGGAGCTCGAGGTGATCGTCAGGGACGACGGAGTGGGGATCCGTCCGCGCGCTCCCGAGCCCGCCCTGGAGGTCCAGGGCCTGGGGCTGTCGCTCATTCAGACCCTGAGCGATCGGGTCGAGTTCATCGGCGGCATCAGCCAGGGAACCGAGGTGCGGATGGCCTTCTCACTCAACGGGCAGAGCGATTCGTGGGCCCCCAAGTCCCCGACCGAGGCCGAAGGCGGCGCTCGGCCGCCAGGTGAGCTCGTGATGTCCGTTGCAGCCGGACAGCTTGCCGCACCCGTGCTCGGGCGGGTGATCGCGATGCTCGCGGCACGAGCCGACTTCTCGCTGGAGGGCATCTCCGAGGCGCAGCTCGTGACCGACTCGCTCGCCGCCAGCGTCCCCGGCGTGCTGGTGGGAAGCCGGATCCAGCTCGGCATCGACTCGCCGCCCGAGGAGCTCGTGGTGCGGGTGGGACCCCTCCAGCAGAGCGGTGCCGGCAGGATCATCGACGCGTCGGCCCTCGGCGAGCTGCCGCCGGTGCTGGAGCGGCTCTCCAAGGAGCACCGCATCGAGAGCTCGGACGACGGCGAGCTCCTCTGCCTCACCCTCGTCAACCCCGCCTAGCGGCGGGCTCCAACGACGCTCAGACGGACTCTGGCTCGTCGACGATGTCCAGCCGCTGGTCGAGCTGGGTCACGCTGAAGACCCGCTCGACTGCGGCGGGTCCCCGGACGATCACGAAACGGCGCCCCGCCGAACGAGCTCGCTCGTCGGCTGCGATCACCGCGCGCAGTCCGGTCGAGTCGATGAACTCAACCCCCCGAAGGTCCAGCACCAGGAGCTCCGGCGAGCCGCCCTCCGCTTCGGCGAGGCCCTCCTCGAACTTCGGAGCGCTCGCGATGTCGAGCTCGCCGACCAGCGCCACTCGCACCTGGCCCTCGCGCTCCTCCGTGCTTATCTCGAGAAGGGACATGAGAACGAGGCGGCACGATACACCGCCACCGCGCTGTCAGTCCGCGGCAAGCACCGCCGCGATCGCGGAGTCGAGCGTCTCGTACACCGGGATCGTCCGGTCGATCGCCGTCAGCTCGAGCAGCTTCCTCACCTCGCCGCCGGTGCAGACGAGCGCCACGTTCGACTCGCCGTTCTGCGCCGGCTTGGCGCCGTGCAGAAGCGTCGCGAGACCCGTCGAGTCCACGAAGTCGCAGCCGGTGAGATCGATCACCAGCGGACGATTCTCGTCGCGCGCAGCGTCGCTCAAGAGCTCGCGGACCCGGGGGCTCGTGGCGATGTCGAGCTCGCCGACGATCGTGATCACCGACGCGCCCCGTACGACCTCCTCGGTGGCGTCGAAGGGCTTCTGATTCATCGCGTCGTCAACCAAACCATCCTCCTGATGGCGCGTTGCTTGGACGGTGAGCTCGCCGCCGCGCGTCGACGATGCACATCCTGCTGTCGAGATGGGGATGACACGAACGCGAGGTGATCCTAACCGCTTGACCCTGTTCCAGCAGGAGAAAGACGTTGACCACGCGACCAACCGCGCAGCCCGAGTTGGGCCGGGTGTATCTGGCCGCCGACCAGGGCAGCTAGTAGTAGTGGCGACGTCCCCCCACGGCGCGGCCCATCGCGCCCAATATCCAAAAGATCGCGCCGAGAACCACCAAGACGGCACCGATTGTCCAAAGGATGGGGTTGCTCCAAAAAAGGACCGCGACGACCAAGCAGATAATGCCGACGGTGATCAAGTGTGCCTCCGACGTTTGGGGAATTCGTCAGCCGCGACTCTATTGCCCGCGGACCGACGGATGAACGCCGCTAGAGCGTTTGACCCGCCACCGGGCCACGGAGCGGCAAGGCTCCCCCGCTGAAATGGCTCCAGTAAGCGATGGGCGCTACTGGGCTCGAACCAGTGACCTCCAGCTTGTCGAGCTGATCCAGGCGTCACGACGGCCGACGACGACTGACGACGCAAGGTGCGTTTTCTGGCATGGTCATGCGGTTTCTCGCCCCTCGGACCGGATGGACAAGCGGAGTCGAGTCGACTCGAATCGCCGACGTAGTGGCGTTTTAGTGGCGTCGGCGATGCACAAGAGGACAACCCGAGATCGGAGGAAGCACAAATGAGCACACCCGAATGGACCGAGTTCGAGGCCGCCGAGGCGATGGACGCGTTCTTGACGCCCGCGGCGGAGGCGGTCACCGCCTCGATCATCACCCTGGGCGAGATGCTGGCCGAGATGGAGCTGATTGACACGGAGAACGTCGGCGTGCCTCGCTGGCACGTCGATCTCGGGACCGGTGAGCTGGTCGATGGGATCGAGGTCGCAGAGCCGGAGCCGAGGCTGTACGCGCTCCAGGGCACCGACGCGGTTGTCGCCACCAGGCAACGCAGCGATGGCCGTTACGAGCACGCGGTGCTCGATGAGGACGGGATGCCCGGTGAGTGGCGCACGGTGCACCCGAGTCGGATGCGACCGGATCGCAACTGATCGGCGCTGGCCGTCCGGGGCGGTGGCCAGACTTGAGATCGGAGCAGCACGCGAATACAGACCCACTAGGAGGTCAAACGATGGACAATCTTCGCGAGCAGCTCCAAGCTGCCGAAACCCGTGTTCGAGAGCTTCGCCATGAGCGCATCCGGGCGAAGAAACTCGCCGACAACGCCAAGGCGGTTTACGCCGAGGGCCAGACCGAGACTGCGATGCGCAACGCGCAAGCGGTGGTGGAGGCGCTACGCGACGTCGAATCTCGGCTAGAGCAGGCGACCGAGGAACAGACACGGCTACTCGGGCGACTCGCTGACGCCGAACGCGGTATCGCCGGCTGGAGTCGCCCCGGTGTCAACGGCTACGCCGAGATCGGCCGCAAGCTGAATCTGGAGCGCGGCGTTAACACCGTCGCCGTTAACGCGGCCAGTCTGCTCCGAGCTCAGGTTCCGGGGCCGGCACCAATGAGTCTGCGCGAAGCGCAGAACGTGCCGGCGACCGGATCGACGGCGCCGACCGGACCGTTCTACGCCTATCAAGCGTTCCCGCGGGCCGATACCGCCGGGAACGTGGCGGTCACCGACTTCACGATCTCGTTCACCGAGGCCACGGTGTCCGGCATGGAGCGCGACGTGGACGAGGTGACCGACAAGCAGACCCTCGCCGGCAGCTATGCGCTTGCGACCCCGGATGTCCGGCAGCACGCGATCGTGGCCGAGAACGTGCCGCTGAAGCTGCTTTCGACGGCGGCGTTCCCGGCGTTCCTCGATACCGAGTTGCGTCGACAGGTCGACCTCTCCGTTGACCGGGCCGTCGTCGCAGCGATCACCGCTAGTTCACCGCCGAGCGGATCATCGGGCAGCGACCTGATCTCCAAGCTCAGGAATGGAATCGCCGACTCGCGATCGTATGGCGCTTGGCCGACCGTGCTCCTGGTCAGCGTCAACGATTCGAGCAGTCTCGATCTGACCACGGTTGGGGCCGATGACATGTACCTGTTCCTGCCCCGAGACACCGGCAGCTCCTCGCCGCTTTGGGGCTTGCGAGTGATCGAGTCGCCGGCGGTGTCGAACCCGGTGTTGGTCGATGCGCGTGCCGCCGTCCTGTACACCGGCACCGCCAGCGCGACCGTTGACGATCTCTCGGGCTTGAAGCAGAACACGGCGCGGATTCGAACCGAGGCTGAAGTTCTGCTCCATGTTCGTTGCGCGGAGATGCTTTATGTCATCGCGTGAGCCGGAGACTCGCGAAGTGCTGCTCGTTGACGGTGACAACGACGACCGGCCGATTGCGGTGGTCGTGCTCGACGCCGAGACTTATCGAGTGTGGACCGAAAGGTCTGCTGAATGGAGGACTGGAAGGCAGTCGAGCCGATCGGCGGATACCAGTCGATCGGACCTCCGTGGTCCTCACCTCCTAGTTGCTCCGCGTGGTCTTCGCGGAGATCGTTCGACGGGTTGACTGGCGCGTGTTCTTCACGCTGCGCGTCGGTCGCCCGTCGAAATCCGGTGCGGCAGAATCCAAAACCCCTATAGGAATCTGCCTTTGTGCCGCACCCCAAAGAGGGGGGGCGGGTTCAATCACGGCGGGACGGCATGCCGACCACACCTACGGTGTCCGTCGCGAGCGAATCTGAGCCATGAATCCGGGTGACACGCGACTGAGCATCCGCGTCACCGGCCGGATGCTGGCCCAGCTTGACGATCTGGCAGCCGAACGCGGTGTCGATCGCTCCCGAGTTGTCCGACAGCTCCTCGAAGCGGCGCTCGGGGGTCGGCCCACGCCTCCGACCACCATTGCCCCGATCGGCGAGAACGAGATCATCGAGCTGCTGACCGAAAAGGCCCGCGCCGGCAACGTCTCGGCATTGCGGACCCTGCTTGCCCGCGAGGAGTCGCGAGGTCCACGGGATCGGTCGATGGCGGCGCTGAGGGAGCTGGTCGATTCGACCCGGCTGCGATGACGGCTGAAGCCCGAGCCATCATCGAGGGCGCGTTCCGGGTACTCGGGCTCGATCCGACCCCGGACGAGTTGACGACGGTGGCGGCGATGCTGCGGGATGCCGGCGAGGAGATCGTCGCGGCGGTGACTGGTGCCGGCACCGATGTCGCTGAGATCGCCCGAGCGGCTGGTTCGAGCGGCTTCGTGGCGCTCGATCTGGCTGCCGAATTCTGATTCGCCGGGGTTCGCATGGTGCGATCCGATCTCGCGGTTATCGTGACGGTCACGGGCTTTCCTCCTGCGTGAGCCCAGACTCATTCGTCGGCGGGCCGTCCCTTTCGGACGGCTTCGTCGTCTCAGGGTTCCGTCATCCGCGGATGGGATGATCGGCGACACGAATGAGTCTCACGCTTGGAGAACGCTCGAATGCGGCGCTTGCTCACCGTTGAGGATCTGAAGCGGGCGAAGGGCAAGCCCGGTCAGACCGTCCGCGATGCGCTGAATGACCCTGCGACCGTGACCGTGACCCGTTGGTCGCGGATCGTCACCGCCACGAAGCAATCCGGCCGTCACCGCCGCGCACCTGGGCAGCGTTCGGATCGGGCCCGTGGCTCGCGTCGATGCTCGCGTACATCGAGCCGGTCGGCATCGAGTCGCGGCGATCCCGACCCATCCGACTCTGACGATCCCCACCATCCCGAGCTAGATCGGCATCGCGTCGATCGAGATCGGCATCGCGATGATCGACACGCTCAGCATGTAGCTCACACCGGGAGTGCGGCGTCGTGATCGCCGCGCTGGAGTACGCCAAGCGCGGATTCGGTGTGATCCCGTGCAATGGCAAGGTCCCGCTGACCGAGCACGGCGTAACCGACGCGACCACCGACCCCGACCGGATCGAGGCTTGGTGGCAACGCTGGCCGGATGCGAACGTCGCGATCTCCACCGGCAACGGCTCGAGCATCGTGGTGCTCGATGTCGATGGCGACGATGGCAGCGAGTCACTTCGCAAACTTGAGCGCAGGCACGGTGAGCTGCCGCGGACAGCGAGCATCAAGACCCCGAGCGGCGGCAGTCACTTCTACTTCCGCCATCCCGGCGGCGAGATCCGTAACTCGGTCGGCGGATTGGGCGACGGGTTGGACGTTCGCGGCGATGGCGGAGTACGTGGTGGCGCCGCCGTCACCGGGTTATGAGCGCGACGAGGAGGCGCCGATCGCTGATCCGCCGCAATGGCTGATCGCGCTGATGGATGGAGCAAGCCGCAACGGCTCGAAGCCGCCGGACAGCGGCGAGATCCACCGAGGCCGTCGTAACGACACGCTGGCATCGCTTGCCGGCACGATGCGGCGCCGTGGGATGAGTGAGGCCGCGATCGCTGCGGCGTTGAAGGTGACGAACCGGGAGCGGTGCAAGCCGCCCCTTCCCGAACCTGAGGTCGACCGAATCGCGGCCAGCGTTGCCAGCTACGAACCCGAGGGCAAGACAGCGGCCGATCTCCTGATCGACATGGAGGAGGCGATCCAGCTCGCCGAGGAGCCGATCTCCTACCCGATCGAGCCGATCGCCGCCCGCGGCTTCCTGACCATCCTCGCCGGCCGTCACTCCAGCTTCAAGAGCTGGGTGATGATCGCGACCGGCTATGTCGCCCATCGAGGCGGCGGTGAGATCGCAGGGATGCGGTGCGAACCGACGACGACTCTTTACGTCGACGCCGAGAATGGCCCGCGGCTGATGGGGCGCCGCTTCACGGCCGCTGGCATTCCGGCCGATGGGTTGATGATCGCTGATGGCGACAAGCTTCGCCTGCCGCGTGACCTTGATCTCTTGCGGGCACTGATCGAGGAGACACGCGCCGGCCTAGTGGTGCTCGATTCGCTGCGGCGCTTGGCTCCCGCCATTAGGGAGAACGAATCCGACGACATGGCGGCGCTGATCGCCGACATCGGCACCATGTCGCGCGAGCTGAACGTCGCGATCGTCCTGATCCACCATCGTTCGACCAAGGCCGGCGCTGCCACCCTGCGCGGCAGTTCCTCGATCGAGGATCAATCCGATCTCGTGTTCACGCTCGAACGCGTCAGTGGCGACCCTGACCGCGAGCGTCGTCGCCTCAAGGCCGTCAAGTATCGAATCGACGCCGAGCCGCCGTCGATCTGGCTGCGGATGGGAAAGGTCGATGGCCGCTTCGTGGTCGACGATGCCGAGCCCCATGACGCCGATGGACCCGGCCGTCCACGTGAACGTGACCACCATCGCGACGACGTACTCGCCGAGCTTGGCGACAAACCACGGTCAGCACGCGGCATCGCGAGATCCCTCGATATGAGCGATCGAACGGTGCGGCGGATACTCGATGACCTTGCCGCGCCCGGATTGGCGATAAACAAGCCAGATGGGTGGGTGCGGCACAATCCAAACCCCCTAAGGGACAGGGATTCTGCCGCACCCCCTGACGACGGCGACCGTGCTGGTGGGGATGCCGGCGATCGTGACCGTGGGGATGCCGGCGATGATGGCCGAGAACCCCCCGCCAGTGAGGTTGTACGCCGTCTTGCTTACCCAACGACCCGCAAGACGGCTGAGCAGATAGGTGAGGGTCACCGCGCCAGGGGTGTCGTCGTTGAGGTCCGGGAAGTCTCCAACGGGAAGTTCGCCCCGTTCGAGGTCGCGAAGTGACCTGCGATCGCTGCGGTGTCGACTTTGAGCCCGAACCGCATGCCATCTTTCAGCGGCATTGCCGCGCGTGTCTGCGGTCGAAGCGATGCTCATGCCGTCGACCGATCCGCTGGCATGACGATCTCGGTACGCGCTGCGTCAGGTGCGGCGGCGATCTGGAGTCGAGGACGCGATCGTGACCGTCCGGCTGCTCACGGCGCGGATCGTCGCCGACATGTTGGACGTATCCACCGAAACCGTCCTCCGCTGGACCCGTCGCGGCGAGTTGCCGGCGATCCGGTTGCCCGGTGGCGCGATCCGGTTCCATGAGGCCGAGATCGAGGCATGGCTTGACGAACGGGCGACGCCGCGACGAGGAGTGCTAGCTACCCCGGCTGGCGCCGCCCAGCGGCTAGGCTATCCCGTGCTAGCTACCCCCGACGACGAGGAGGATTGAGATGCCACGCCGACCGACTGGCTCCGTGTTCCGTACCCCTAACGGCTACGGGATCCGGTGGCCCGAGGACGGCCGCCGCCCCCAACGGACCGGGTTTGCGACCAAGACCGAGGCGCGCCGCTGGTTCGCCGAGAACGTCGCCCCGAGACTCGATCGCGGTGCCCCTTCGCCCGAGATCACGTTCGGTGCATTCTGCGACCTCTATCTCGAACGCTCGCGGTGCCGACGTTGCCGACTCCACCCGCTGCACCCTTGAGGAATGGTCGCGCCGGCACGATCGACGTTCGGCTACATGGACGCTTCGCGAGCTGGAGGGTGGCGCCGATGACATCGCGCGGTGGAGATCGAGACTGGCCGAGGGTCCGCGCTATCGGGCGACCCGGGGACTCCGTCAGAGGTCATCGCTGCCGCCGTGCGGTGGCGCTACATGACCTCGAACCCGGCGATCGCCGCTGGCGCCAACCCGACACCGCAGCCGGCCGAGGATCTGACCCGTTCACGCCGACCGAGATCGAGGCGATCTGCGCCGAGATCACCGCCGCCGATGCCGCCCTGGTGGACCTTCGCCGCCGAAACCGGGTTGAGAACGAACGAGTGGGTGGCGCTCGAACGTCGCGACATCGACCGTGACGGTCCGGCAGCGATGGTCCGGCGGCGCTATGCGCGAGGTCGACCGACGCCATACCCCAAGACGCAGCGGCGACGGGTGCCATTGACGGCGGTGGCGTTCGATGCGCTGGAGTCGCTGCCGCCCCGGATTGACACGGCGCTCATGTTTCCTGCCGCCGAGGGCGGACCGATCGAGATCGACAACTGGCGTCAGCGGGTGTGGCATCCGGCGCTTGAAGCTGCCGGCATCCGCCAACGTGGGCCGTATCAGCTTCGCCACACCTTCGCGACCAACGCGCTCGCTACCGGGGTTTCGATCTTCGCAACTAGCGCGGGTGATGGGCGCATCGGTGAGGACGATCGACCATCACTATGGCGCGTTCACCCGTGAATCCGAGGACGAGATCCGCGACCTACTCGACGCGTCGGCTCGACGTAGTGGCGTTTTAGTGGCGTCGGACGAGGGCGGTTGAATGTGCCGGTGGCACCAACTACCTGCAAACGACGGAATGGGCGCTACTGGGCTCGAACCAGTGACCTCCAGCTTGTCGAGCTGGCGCTCTCCCAACTGAGCTAAGCGCCCGAGAGCCTCGAGTTTATCCGCCGCCCGGCGGTCGCCGACCGGGCGTCAGGCGGAAGCGAGCGACAGCGCGTGGTTGGCCTGGATCCTGTCGTCCGGGTCCCAGCGCCGCTTGACCTCGGCCAGCCGCGAGCAGGTCTCGGCCGGAAGGATCGCGTCGACGTCACACGGGCGCTCGGCGAAGTTGAAGTAGCCGCCCGGGGCGGCCCAGGGCCTCATCGCCTGGTGGAGCCGATCGAGCGCGGCGGGGATCGCCTGGCCAAGCTCGGGCGTCATCGGCGTGCCGATCGCGAGCATCACGAAGTCGGCGTCCAGGGCCGGCAGCGCACCACCGCCCTCGTCGGCCCTGGCCAGAGCGCCGCCGAGCTGGCGGACCTCGGCGAGCAGAAGCGGGGAGCCGGCGTCGGGGCCCGCCGCACCGACGAGCGTGTCGATCGCGTCGTCGGGAAGCTCGGCGAGCACCGCATGGTGGCCCAGGGCCGGAACCGGCGGCTCCGGGTCCATGTGGATCCGCGAGAGGCCGGCCGCCGGGATCTGCCCGAAGGTGTCCATGATCGGCTCGCCGATCTCCCGCAGCGGGGCGATCGTCGCCTCACCCTCCTCCTGGCTCCCGATGCACGCCGCGCCGAGCGTCAACAGGGGCCGGTCGCGAAGCGGCTCGGGTACGTCCGGGATCGGGGGTGGTCGCAGGAAGCGCCCGATCGACGTCACGTCGTCGGAGACCGATGCGGCCCAGTCGCGGTAGGCACGAAGCGCGTCCGCGCCGAGCTCGGCCGGCAGGATGAGCGTCCCGGCGTAGACGTCGGCGATCGGGATCAGGTCCAGGTGGAGGGCGGTGACGATCGCGTAGCCGCCGCCACCGCCCCGGAGGGCCCAGAACAGGTCCGGGTGGTTGTCGGAGTCGACTCGTCGCCCCTCGCCCTCGGCGGTGACGACCTCGATCGCGTTGACGCGATTGCAGGCGAACCCGTATCGACGCCCCAGCCAGCTCAGCCCGCCGCCCAGGGTGAAGCCCACGACCCCCACGTTGGGCGAGGATCCGGGCAGGAAGCACATCCCCTCGGCGTGCGCGGCCGCGGCGAGCTCCTCCGCCAGCACGCCCGCCTCCACCCGCGCCGTCTCCGAGTCGGCGTCCACCTGGACGTCCCGCATCCGCTCGGTCTTCAGCAGGATCGTGTCGTCCAGCGCTCCCAGCGCGGCGGCGCCGTGACCGGTGCCCTGGCCCGCGACCCGGAGGTCACGCTGACTCGCGAAGGTCACCACCCGCGCCACGTCGTCGGCGCTCTCCGCGAACGCCACCGCCGCCGGGCGCTGATCCGCGGCGAGGTTCCACGCCGCCCTGGCCGCATCCCAGTCCGAGTCCGCCGGCGTCGCGACCCGGCCCGCGATCTCAAGCTCGGAGAATCCGTTCATCAAGCGCCGCATCCTAGGACGAACGCGGACGCCGTGCCTGTAAGGGCGCGGACCTCGGGGGCTCAGGCGACCGCCGGCGGCGCCGGAGCCGGTGCCGGCGGCGTCGCGACGAGGCCCTTGGCGTACATCGTCTCCACGAAGACCTCGCGAGTGTCGGCGGAGGGCTGCCAGCCGATCTCGCTCTTCAGCTTCTCGTTGGAGACGACCCAGGGGTAGCGGATGAAGTTGAGGTTGCCCGGCGGCGACTCGATGCGCGGCGCGTGAAGCGCCCAGGCGGCGCCATAGATGCGGCGGGTCATCTTCATCGACATCTCCCTGGTCTTGGTGCCGACCATCTCGGCCGACTCACCCCAGGTGATCGTCCCGTCGCCGCCGACGTTGAAGGCACCCCCGGCCTTGGCGTCGAGCAACCCGACGATCGCGCTGACGACGTCGTCCTCGTGCACGAGCTGGAAGTCCTGGTCGACGCCGTCGAGGATCGGCATGAAGCTCGAGTTCTTCCAGCTCCGCGATATGTAGTTCTCGACGTTGGGGCCGAAGACGATGCTCGGGCGCACGATCGTCATCACGCGATCCGGGTTCTCGAGCGCCCACAGCTGGCAGATCCGGTCGGCGTCGGCCTTGTGGCGCGCGTAGGAGAAATCCGGCTGACCGCGAACCGGCCAGTCCTCGGCGATCGGCTTGGGGTTGTCCGGGAACGCCCCGTAGGCGGTCGCCGACGACGTCACCAGGGCCTGCTGGGTCCCCGAATCCGCGGCAGCCCGCAGCACGGCGGCGGTGCCGTTGACGTCGATGTCATACATGCGCGCCTCGTCGCGAATCGGGTTCAGCACGAAGGCGAGGTGCACGAGCGCGTCCGGCCGCTCGCGCTCGAGCAGGCCGCGGATCGATGCGTAGTCCCGCACGTCCCCACGGACGAACGTGGACTTGGGCTGTGGCCTCCCCGGTGGACGAACGTCGAGGTTCACGATGCCCTCGACGTCGTCGCGAGCAGCGAGGATCTCGGTGAGCCGGGATCCGATGTATCCCGAGCCGCCGGTGATCAAGTACCGCACGCGCCCATCCTATTCGCACCGGGCGTGCCCGGCGGGTTTCGCCGCGCCGCAGTTGCGAGCAAACGCTCACACTTGTCCGGATCGCACGCACGGACGGGCCGCCGTTGGCCGATTGGGCGAAAGCCCGCAAAGAGCGCAAAATGCAGGCGAGAGCCGCGAACCGGGGAAGCGAAACTTCTCGCCAAGATTGGTGTTAAGTTAGTGCAAGCCATCGCCGATAGAGGTGGCGAAGACTTAAGGACCGACGGGCCAGCGGCCGCATCGCTGGCGGCACGTCCTTCGGATACAAAGGGCCCCTTCCGAGGGGCCCTTTTCCGTGCGCGGCCTCAGCCGAGGCGCTCGACCTCGAGGGTCAGCCCGTCCACCGCCGTGATCCGAACCATGTCGCCTTCCGGGATCGTCTCGCGAGCCCGTGCGTTCCAGAGCTCCCCGAGCAGGCGAACTCGGCCGAGCGGAGCGCAATCGTCGATCACGGTCGCGGTCATCCCGACCATCGTCTCCGGCCCGGACCGCAGGCGGTAGCGCTTCAGGAAGCGCTTCCATCCGAGGTACTCAAGGATCTCGAGGGCGAGACCGCCCGCCAGCGCCACGAGACCCCAGGGCAGGCCGAAGACGATCAGGGCGGCGAGCCCGATGATCACGAGCATCGGGGGGCGCCTTAGCTCGGGTTCGCGTCGGGGTCGATGCGCTCCAGCAGGCGCCGCTCGGCGTCGGTAATCCGCTTCGCGGCGTCGACCTCGGATCGCGTCGCCGCGGCGATGCGATCCTCCCAGTCGACGGCCCGCTCGGCGTGCTCCCCGAGCTCGGCGATCCGCCTCGCGGCCTCACTAACCCGGTCCTCGATCTCGAGCACACGCCGCTTGGCCTCCTCGCCGCCCGCGATCGCTCGCTCCAGGCGGCCGACGGCATCGGTGATCAGAGGCTCGGTGGACGCGGCGCGGCTCTCCGTCCGCGCCAACCGCTCCGAGGCCTCGTCGAGCCGGCCCTCGAGCTCAGCGGTGGCTGACGCCGCGGCGGCGACGCGCTGGTCGACCTGCCCGAGGAGGGTCTCCGCCGCCTCCCGCACCGCCTGCACTTCGGTCATTCGCAGCTCGGCCTGGCGCTCCAGGTGCGCCAGCGCCCCGGTCATACGCTTGGAGTTCTCCTCCCGGACGAGCCTGAGCTCCTGCCGGCGGGCGCGCATGCCCAGCTTCTCGGCCGACGCCTCGATCCCGCCCGCGGCCTTGGCCGCGGACCTCTCGGCGCGAGCGGCGGCCGACTCGGCGGCGCGGATCGCCTCCGCCTCCACCTTGCGAATCGAGCCGAGCGGCGCCTCGGCAGCCTCCTTCACGCGCTGCAGCTCGTCCGCGAGCTGGGCGTCACCCTGCGCCTTGAGCTCGGCGACCGCTCCCTCCAGGCGCTGGGAGACGTTCTCCGCCAGGCGCCGCTCAGTGTCCTGGAGGCGTTGCTCGGTGGCGGCCAGGTCCCGCTCGACCTCCGCGTGGAGATCCTCGCCCGCGCGTCGCAACACCTCGGCGAGGCGGCGCTCGAACTCCTCGACGGCAGCGTCGAGCCAGGCCGCGTCCCCCTTGACCGGCTCGCCGGCCTCAGGCCCCGGCTCCCGTTCTCGCTCCGGCTGACCGGGCTCGGGTTGCCTCGCCGGCGAGGGCTCGGGCCCGCGGCGCCCGAGCGCCCTCGCCACTCGCGTGCCCAGGCCGCGCCGCCGCTGGCTTTCCTCGTCCACGGCACAATGGTCCTACACCCGGCGGTCGCACGCGGGCTTCCAGCCGAGCCAGTCCCGCAATTGCAAGTGGACGACCGAATGGTTGAGCAGGCCCAGGCGGTCGATACCGCCGAAGTGTCGCCTCACTCGGGCCCGATGCCCGCGGCCAACCCCGAGATCGTCCCGGCCGCGCGTTGCGCCCGTCGGGGCCGACGTCGGGTCGCCACCCCTCGCCGCCGGGGCCGCTCAGCGGATCGCCCCGGTCAGGTGGGTGCGCTCGCCTCCCGGCGCCTCCACGCGGAAGAGCCACGCGTCGTCCTTGTGCCCCGAGAGGAATCGCGCCCTGCCCGGGATGCGGAGCGGAGACCCGAGCTCGGCCTGGATCGCATACGTCTCGGCGATGCGTCCCTCAAACGTGGCGAGACACCGGGCCTTGGTCCACATGCCGTGCGCGATCGCCGTCGGAAAGCCGAACAGCCGGGCCGACAGCGGATGCATGTGGATCGGGTTGCGGTCCCCCGACACGGCGGCGTACCGGCGCCCCAGATCGCCCGGGACGCTCCACTCGGCGCTCACGGCGAGCTCGGCCTCCCTGGCGCCCGCCAGCTCGCGGTCGCCGCCCTCCGGGCCGTCCCCGCCGTCGCCGCGGTGGAGGTATGTCGTCCTGGACCGCCACGCGACATCGCCGTCGAGCCGCGCCTCCGAGACGAGGTCGAACTGACGCCCCCTGCGGTGCGGGCGCAGGCCCTCGACGTTGACCGCGATGTCGAGGCTCGCTCCCACCGGGATCGGGGCCGCGACCTCGATCCGGTTGGCGATGTGCACGAGCCCGAGGACCGAGAACGGAAACGAGCGGTCCGTCATCAACCCCAGGTGCAGCGGGAACGCCATCACGTGGGGGTAGGTGCCCGGCGCCGTGCTGCGGACGCCGAATCCGCAGACCCGCGCGTAGCCCGCGACGCGGTCGGGATCGACAGCCGCGTCGCGGAGCAGGAGCCGGCGCTCGGGCAGCTCCGCCTCGCCGCCGGGAAGCAGGGGCGCCGCGACCGCCTGAGCGTAGAGGCGCTTGAGCGACGGCGCCGAGTCCAGCTCGATCGTCTCGGCCACCCCAGCGGTCATGCGCCGAGCAGCGCCTGGCCGCACACGCGGACGACGTTGCCGTTCACGCCACCCGACGCGGGGCTCGCGAGCCACGCGATCGTCTCGGCGACGTCCACGGGCAGGCCGCCCTGCACGAGGCTGTTGGTGCGCCTTCCCGCCTCGCGCGTTCCGAGCGGCATCGCGGCGGTCATCGCCGTCTCGATGAACCCGGGCGCGACCGCGTTGGCCGTCGCGCCGCGCTCGCGCAGCGCTGGGGCGAGCGAGCGGACGAGTCCGATCACGCCGGCCTTGCTCGTGCCGTAGTTGGTCTGGCCCCGATTGCCCGCGATCCCGCTGACCGACGAGACGGAGACGATCCGGCTGCGCTCCCCGAGCAGTCCGCCCTCAAGGAGCGCGTCGTTGATCCGCTCCTGGCTCGACAGGTTGACGTCAAGCACCGCGTCCCAGCCCTCCGCGGGCATCCGCGCGATCGTGCGGTCGCGGGTGATGCCGGCGTTGTGGACGAACGCGTCGATCCGCCCGTGGCGCTCGCGCACGTGATCGGCCAGGTGCCCAGGGGCGCCGCCGTCGCTGATGTCCAGCGCCAGCGAGGTTCCGCCGATCCGGTTCGCCACCTTGGAGACGCTCTCGCCCGCTGCCGGGACGTCGATGCACATGACGTCGGCCCCCTGGGCGGCGAGAGTCTCGGCGATCGCCTCGCCGATGCCGCGCGCCGCGCCGGTCACGGCGGCGATGCGGCCGGCGAGGGGACGGTCCCAATCGTCGGGGGCGGCGGCGAGCTCGGCGTCCACGCCCTCGATGCGAATGGCCTGGCCGTCGACGTAGGCCGAGCGCGCGGACAGCAGGAAGCGCAGGGTCGATTCCATTGCGCCCTCCCCCCCGCCGCCGACCTGCACGAGCTGGGCCGTCGAGCCGTAGCGGCCGATCTCCTTCGCGACCGAGCGCACGAAGCCCTCGATCGCCCGCTGGGCCGTCGCCTCGCGGGGGGAGCCGGCCTCCTCCGGCGGCGTGCCGAGCACGATGACCCGTCCGCTCCGGCGAAGCGACGTGATCGTCGGGTGGAAGAAGTCATAGAGGGCGCGAAGGCGCGTGCTGTCGTCGATCCCGGTCGCGTCGAAGACGAGCGCCGCGGGGCGAGCGTCGTTCCCCTCTCTCTCGACCGCGTGCGCGCCGATCGAGCGCAGGTTCTCCCGCAGCGAATCGGCGAGTCGGCCGCCGTGCGCTGCGCCGATCAGGACCGGGCCCGAAATCACCGGCCCGCCCGGCTCGTGACGCTCGAGGCGCGGCGGCGCCGGCAGGCCGAGGCGCTTGACGACCGCGCCGCCGAGCGCCGAGTTCGCCAGGGCCTGGTAGCGATCGGCGCTCACGCCCGCCGCTCCATGATCGCGGCGACGCCCTGCCCGCCCGCGGCGCAGATCGAGATCAGCCCGCGCCCGGACCCACGCTCGGCCAGGAGCTTCGCGAGCGTCGCGACGATTCGCCCGCCGGTCGCCCCGAACGGGTGCCCGGCCGCGAGCGAGGAGCCGTTGACGTTGAGCTTGTCGCGGTCGATCTCGCCGAGCGGCTCGTCGAGGCCAAGCCGGTCGGTGCAGAACGCCGGGTCCTGCCATGCGTTGAGGGTCATCAATACCTGCGAGGCGAACGCCTCGTGGATCTCGTAGAAGTCGAAGTCCTGCAGGGTGAGCCCGTTGCGCTCCAGAAGGCGCGGCACGGCGTAGAGCGGCGCCTCCAGCAGCCCCGGCTCGCCATGGACGAAGTCGACCGCCCCGGTCTCCGCGTCCACCAGGTGGGCGAGCACCGGCAGCGAGCGCTCCGCCGCCCACTCGTCGCCAGCCAGCAGCACGGTCGAGGCCCCGTCGGTCAACGGCGTCGAGTTCCCTGCCGTCATCGTCGCGTCGGGGCCCTCCCCGAACACGGGCTTCAGCTTGGCGAGCTTCTCGACCGCCGCGTCGGGCCTCAGGTTCCCGTCGCGCTCGAGGCCCAGATACGGGGTCACGAGATCGTCGAAGAACCCGCGGTCATACGCGTCCGCGAGCCGGCGATGGCTCCGAACCGCCAGCTCGTCCTGGTCGGCGCGGGAGATCCCCCAGCGCTTCGCCGAGATCGCCTGGTGCTCTCCCATCGACAGGCCGGTGCGGGGCTCGGCGTTCTGCGGGATGGCGGGAACGACCTGCCCCGGCCGCAGCCGGCCCGCGAGCGCGAGCCGGCCCGCGGTCGAGCGGGTGCGGTTCAGGTCCAGGAGCAGGCGACGCAAGTCCTCGTTCAACTCGATCGGGGCGTCGCTGGTGGTGTCGACCCCGCCGGCGATGCCGCACTCGATCTGCCCGAGGCGGACCTTGTTGGCGACGTGGATGGTCGTCTCAAGCCCCGTCCCGCAGGCCTGCTGCACGTCGTAGGCGGGCGTCTCCGGCGCCAGCACCGAGCCGAGAACGCACTCGCGGGTGAGGTTGAAGTCGCTGCTTCGCTTCAGCACGGCCCCCGCCGCCACCTCGCCCAGCACCTCGTCGCGCAGCCCGAAGCGGCTGGCCAGCCCGTCGAGCGCCGCGGTCAGCATGTCCTGGTTGGAGGCATGGGCATATTCGCGATCGCGTCGCGCGAACGGGATCCGGTTGCCGCCGAGCACCGCGGCTCCGCGAACGTCGGCGGGACTCACGCGGCCACTCCCTCCGGCAACGCCTCCAGGATGGCCCTCACGTCGGGGAGCTCGTCGCCCAGCTCGGTGGTCGCCGTCCTGCTGGCCTCGCCGCCCGGCAACCCGATCGGGGCCGCGAGGACCTCGTCGGGGATGCCGAAGGCGTCGACGAGCATCTCGGCGTGCGGCCGCAGCTGGGCGCACAGCTCGTTCACGGCCCGGGTGCTCATCTTGGCGCGAGTCGACGAGATTCGCCCGTGCTCCTGGAACCATGCCCGCTCCCGCTCCAGCTCGGCCAGCGCGTAGAGGTCGCACAGCCGTTCCAGCACCGGGCGCACCTCGTCGCCGGCCCGCTCGATCGCCTCGCAGAACGACTCCAGGATCTCGCGGTGGACGTGTGCCCGCGCGGCCACGAGGACGTGGTCCTGGCAGTCGTTGAAGGCCGTGAACGGGTCGGCGCCGTCGCTCAGCCCGCGCCGCAGACGTCGTGCCGCCCCCGAGAGCACGTGCTCCTCACGCCAACGGAAGAGGCCGAGCTGATACTCGCGGTCGAGGAGGTCCTCGTCGCGCTCGCGGCCGGGAACCAGGTCGTCGGTGAGGCGCTGGAGCAGCTCCCGGCCCGCGCTTCGCTCGACCACGGTCTCCCAGGCCTGCGAGACGACGAAGCCGGCGGTGGCCATCGGCCCCAGCTCCTCGAACTCGTCGCGGTAGCCGGTCAGCAGGCTCTTGGCCACGAGCTGAAGCAGAATCGTGTTGTCGCCCTCGAACGTCGTGAACACATCGGTGTCGGCCTTCAGCTCGCCGAGCCGGTTCTCCGACAGGTAGCCCGCCCCGCCGCAGGCCTCGCGGCACGCCTGGATCGTCTCAGTGGCGTGCCAGGTGGCGATCGCCTTGAGCCCCGCGGCGCGGGTCTCGAGCTCGCGCCGGTCGCGCTCGGCCTCCTGCTCGCCTTCCCCCAGCGACCCGAAGATGCGGTCGAGCTCGGTGACCACGCCCTCCTGGGCGAAGTGCAGGGCAAAGGTCATCGCCAGCGGTGGCAACAGCCGGCGCTGGTGCACACGAAAGTCCAGCAGCGGAAGCTCGGAGTCCGAGTCCGGAGGGCCGAACTGGCGCCGCCGGGCGCCGTGACGGATGGCGATGGTGAGCGCGGACTTGGTGGCGCTGATCGCGGCCCCGCCCACGCTGACCCGCCCCTGCACGAGGGTGCCGAGCATGGTGAAGAAGCGCCGGTTCTCGTTCTCGATCGGGCTGCGGTAACCGCCCTCGGGGGTCACCTCGGCGTAGCGGTCCAGCAGAGCGTCGCGGCCCACCCGCACGCCGTGAAACGCCAGGCGCCCGTTGTCGACGCCGTTCAAGCCGAGCTTCTCGCCGCAGTCGCCGATCTCGACACCCGGCGCCGGGGTGCCGTCATCGTCGCGGATCGGCACCAGGACCGCATGGACGCCGCGCGACCTGCCCCCCACCACGAGCTGGCAGAACACGGCCGCGATGTGGCCGTCGCGCGCGGCGCTCCCGATGTAGTCCTTGCGGGCCGACTCGCGCGGCGTCTCGACGACGAACTCCCCCGCCTCACCGTCCCAGGTCGCCGTTGTCTCGACCCTCTGCACGTTGGAGCCGTGGCCGGTCTCGCTCATCGCGAAGCAACCCACGAGCTCCAGCGACGCGATCCGCGACAGGTAGGCCTCGTGGTGCTTGCGGGTGCCGAGGTGGTGGACCGCGCCCCCGAACAGCCCGAACTGGACGCCGCACTTGACGAGCAGGGAGAGATCGCTGTGGGCGAGGGTCTCGAAGGCGGTGATCGCCGCCCCCACGCGCCCGAGCCCCCCGAACTCCGGCGGGAACAGGAGCGCCGGGCCGCCCGTCGCCGCCAGGGTCCGCGCCCGTCCCATCACCTGCTCGCGGTACCGCTCGGCCGGCGGGGCCGCGGCGGGCTTGGCGAACTCGGGCCTGGACAGCACGGCCCGGACGTGCTCGCGGACGATCGCGTTCTCGCCGTCGAGAAAACGGCGCAGCGCCACGGGATCGACCGCGATTTGAGCATCGTCAGCCACGGCGTCAGGAAACTACCCAGCTGGAAGCCGGCCAAGCGGCACCGGATGCCCGGCTCAGTAGTTAGCCGCGGTGAAGTGCAGTAGCGCCGCCCGATGACGCCCGGCCCCGGCCGCCCTAGCGTGGTCGCCATGAGCGCGAGGACCACCTTTCATTCGAGTCCGGCTCGGCCTCCCGTGGCCGCGGCAGCGACTAAGGTCCGGCCGATGTCCGAGCCAGAGGCGGGCGGGAGCAAGATCACGATCGTCCTCGCCGACGACCACGCGGTCGTTCGGACCGCCCTGCGGATGCTGCTGGAGGCGGAGCCCGGGTTCGAGGTCGTCGCCGAGGCCGGCGACGCGCCGGGCGCGGTCCGCTACGTGCGGGGTCACAAGCCCACGATCCTCATCCTCGATCTCAACATGCCGGGGCCCTCGAGCCTGGAGGCGATCCCCGCGATCCAGGAGGCCTCGCCCGCGACGCAGATCGTCGTCTTGACGATGCAGGCCGAGACCGCGTTCGCGCGACAGGCCCTCCAGGCTGGCGTCATGGGCTACGTGCTCAAGGAGGCCGCCGAGGACGAGCTCGTCCAGGCGGTGCGCAGCGCGGCCCAGGGGCAGACGTACCTTCAGCCCACCCTCGGCGCGAAGCTCGCAGCCGAGCCCGAGGGCGGCGTCGAGGACGACCTCTCCGAGCGCGAGATCGAGGTCCTGCGCAGAATCGCCCTTGGCTACACCAACTCGGAGATCGCCGAGCAGCTCTTTCTGAGCATCCGCACCGTCGAGTCGCACCGCGCCCACATCCAGCAGAAGCTGCGGCTGACGACTCGCTCGGAGCTCGTCCGCTACGCGCTCGACAACGATCTCGTGGACACCGGCGACTAGGACGGGTCCGCTCTCGCTTCTCGCTGGGCTCAAGGCCGCCGCGGGCTTGGGCATCCAGGCAATCCGCGCGAGTGGCCCGCTCGCCTGCGCGGCGCGGGCAAGATCCGCGCGAGCGGTCGAAAATCGACCTCACAGGTGGATTTGCTGCCGCTCGCGCGGTCGAAGGCGAGATCCGAGCTCTCCCCGTCGGTGCGAGGTCCGATCGCCCAACGAGATGCGAGAGAGAGGACGGGCTAGCTCACGGCGCTCGGCCGCCGCGACAGTGGCAGCTCCGCCCGCAGCTCGGTGCCCCGCCCCGGCGCCGAGGAGATCTCGAGCCGCCCGCCCGCGAGCTCGAGCCGCTCTCGCATCCCGAGCAGCCCGAAGCCGGGGGGCTCGAGCTCCGGGTCGAAACCCGACCCGTCGTCACGCACCTCGACCGTCACCCGGTCGTCGTCCCTCACGACCCGGATGTCGGCCCGCTCGGCTCGCGCGTGCTTGATGACATTGGTGAGCGCCTCCTGCACGAGCCTGTAGATCGTGCTCTCGAGCTCCGGGCTGAGCCTCGCCCCGGCTCCCTCCTTCCCCTGGCTCAGCGAGACCTCGCCGTGGATCTCGAGCCCACCCGTCGCCGAGCCGCGCTCCGCGAGGGCCTCGATCGCCGCCGCCAAGCCGAGCTCGTCGAGCGCCGCCGGGCGCAGCTCGGTGATCAGCCCGCGGAGCTTGTCGATCTCCGCGACCAGCTCGTGGACCGCCTCCTGGACCGCCGTAGTCAGAGCCTCGGGCGTGCCGCGGCGCAGCGCGGAGGCGAGGAGAAGACGAAGCGCGGCGAGCCCCTGGAGCGTCTCGTCGTGGAGCTCGCGCGCCCAGTACTTGCGCTCGCGCTCCGAGGCCTCCATCGTTCGCCGCAGCCGATCCTCGGCGATCGAGCGCGCGTTGTCGATCGCGATCGCCGCCCAGTCGGCGAGCACGATCACGGATTCCTCGTCGTCGGAGCTGAACTGCTGGCCGCCCTCCTTCTCGGTCAGGTACAGGTTCCCGTACGCCTCTCCGCGGATGATGATCGGAACGCCGAGGAACGTGTTCATGGGCGGGTGATGCTTCGGAAACCCGTACGAGCTGGCATGGTCGCCCACCTTCGCAAGGCGCAGCGGCTTCGGCTCTGTGATCAGGACCCCGAGCACGCCGCGGCCCTCCGGGAGATTGCCGATGCGCTCGCGATCCTCGTCGCCGATCCCGAGGGTGATGAACCGCTCCAGCCGCTCGCGATCGGCGTCGAGGATGCCCACCGCCGCGTAGCGCGCGCCGGTCAGGTCCCGTGCAGCTTCGAGCACGTGGCCCAGCACGGTCTCCAGATCGAGGTTCGAGACGAGCGCGCGCCCGACCTGGATCAGGCGCTGGAGCCGTGCCTGGTCTAGTCGCGGGCCCGGCATCGCGCGGCTCCCGGTCGCGAGGCTCGAGCTTCCGTAGCAACTACGGAGTCGATTCGTGGCGCTCTCCCGATGAACTGCACGGCACGCAAGCCTAACTTGGGCTGAGCACGAACGATGGGAGCGCAATGAGCAAGATCGTGATCGGTTTCGACGGCAGCAGCGAGTCCCGTGACGCGCTGTTTCTGGGCAATTCGATTGCCCACTCGACGGGTGCCGACCTGATCGTCGCCACCGCGGCCGGCTCCCCCGCGGACCTTCCCTCGGCCGCAACGGACCGATTCGTCACCGCGTTCGACCAGGCCAGGGGAGAATTGCCCCACCGCGACTTCGCGATGCGCGAGCTGCGGGACGTCTCCGCCGCGGCCGGACTCAAGGACGTCGCGGTCCAGGAGGAGGCCGAGATGATCGTCATCGGCTCGACGCACCGGGGCAAGTTGGGCCGCGTGGTACCCGGGAGCGTCGGCGAGCGGCTGCTCTCCGGGGCATCCTGTGCCGTGGCGGTCGCGCCGCGTGGCTACGCGCGAACGGAGCACTTCGGACTCGGCCTGATCGGCGTCGCCTTCGACGGCAGCTACGAGGCGGAGGTTGCGCTGCAGCGGGCGACGACCCTTGCCCGACTGCTCGACTCGAAGCTCCGCGTGATCACCATCGTCCCGTCGATCGACTCGGCCGGTGATGGGACGCTCGGCACGCTGCTGCAGGACAAGGGGCATGAGGTCCGCGATCGCGCCCTCGCCGAGCTTCCTCCCTGGCTCGACGTGGAGTCGGTGCTCGAGGAGGGAGACCCCGCGCTGGCGCTCGCTCGCCACGGCGTCGACCTCGATCTGCTGGTGATCGGCTCGCGGGGCTACGGGCCACTGCGGCGGACACTGCTCGGCGGCGTCTCGGCGGACGTGATGAGGACCGCTCCCTGTCCGGTGCTCGTCGTCCCGCGAACCGCAGCTGCGATTCCAGATGAAGCGCTCGTCGAAGTCGAGAACGGCGATGGCGCGCCCTAGCAACGGCACAAGCGCGGCCCGGGTCGTCGTCATCGGGGGCGGGTTCGGAGGGCTGGAGACCGCGTTCGACCTGCGGCTGCTCGCCGGTGAGCGGGCGCGGATCACGCTCGTCTCCGACCTCGACCACTTCTACTTCAAGCCCAACTCGATCTACGTCCCGTTCGGCCTCGACCCGCAGCGCCTCAACGTCCCGCTCGCCAGAGGCGCCGCACGCAAGGGCATCGAGCTCGTACAGGCGCGCGCCGAGGCGATCGACCCCGATGCGCGCCGGGTGGAGCTCGCCGATGGGCAGTCGCTTGCCTACGACTTCCTGGTCGTGGCGACGGGATCCGGGATGAGAGCGGCGGAGATTCCCGGTCTCGCGGAGCACGCGATCAGCACCTGGACCGCCGGCGACATGCTGAGGCTTCGCGAGGCGTTCGAGGGCCTCGCCGCCGCGGGCGTCCGGGAGCGCCGGCGGGTCCTCTTCTGTGTTCCCCCCAACAACAAGTGCGCGGGCCCGCTCTATGAGATCGTTCTCATGCTCGAGACGTGGCTGCGGCGCAAGGGGGTGCGCAAGGCGGTCGACATCGCCTGGTCCACCTTCGAGGCCGGCTACATCCAGGCCTTCGGGCCGCGCCTCGACGAGCTCGTGGAGCTCGAGTTCGAGCGCCGCGGAATCGAGGGCCACCGCGGCTACGCCGCCGATCGGGTGGAACCCGACACCGTCGCCTATGCCGGCGGCGAGTCCCTCGGCTACGACCTGCTGGTGTCATTTCCGCCCCACGTCGCGTCCACGCCGTTCGCCGGGCTGCCCGCCGACGACCGCGGCTTTCTGGCGACCGAGCTGGAGAGCCGCCGCCTGGTGGGCCACCCGGACGTCTTCGTCGTCGGCGACGCCGGGGGCTTCCCCGTCAAGCAGGCATTCCTGGCTTTCTTGCAGGGCGACGCGGCCGCCTCCCACATCGCGGCCGAGATCGCCGGCACGGAGCCGGCGAGGCGGTTCGACCCGGTGAGCATGTGCGTCATGGAGCAGTTCGACAAGGCGACGTTCGCCCAGGTCCCGCTGCGTCTGACGGGCGACCCGGCGAGGCCGATCGAGGTGCGCCCCGACGCCGACGGCGACTACCGCGTCGGCTCCTCGAAGGCGTGGCGAGCCGGCAAGAAGATGCTTGCGATGTCGGTGCCGTGGCGCTTTCGCAACGGCGAGCCCTTCCACGGCGGGCTGTTTGGGAGGGGGATGGATACCGGCTTGAAGGCGATGTCAGGAGTGCTCTCCAAATGAGTCCCACAAGAACCGACACCAGTGACCACCTGAACGCGCTGGATGCGACCTTCCTCGAGCTCGAGCAGGCGGACCCGAGCGCCCACATGCACATCGGAGGCGTGATGATCTTCGAGCCGCAGAGCGGCGGGGGCGCCCCGCCGATCGACCGGATCCGGGCCGAGTTCGAGGCACGGGTAGGCCGGCTGCCGCGATACCGCCAGCGGCTGTCCAGCCTGAACACGGGTGGGCTCCACTGGCCGCAGTGGGTGGACGACGAGGACTTCGACATCGCTCGCCACGTGGTGCCGAAGGGCCTGCCCGAGCCTCGCGGGGAGGCCGAGCTCCTGGAGTGGGCGGCCGACTACTACTCCCGCCGGCTCGACCGCACCCGTCCCCTGTGGGAGACGGCCGTGCTCGAGCTCGCCGACGGCCGCTGGGCGATGGCGTCCAAGACCCACCATTGCATGGTCGACGGGGTGGGCTCGGTCGACGTGGCGTACAGCCTTCTCGACACCAGCCCGAACTTCGCATCGCGAGCCAACGGCACGCCCGCACGGCACCGGGTCGCCGAGCCCGAGGCGCCCCAGGGCGGCTCCCCCCTGCTCGCCCCCCTGCGTCTCGGGGCCGGACTCGCCCGGCGCGGGGTGCGGGTCGCCGGCGATGCCATCGGGGCGGCGGCAGCCGGATTGCGGCTCGGCGCGCGCGGCGTCGACGCATCGCTGCACCCCAGGCGCGCCCGCGAGGCGGTATCGCGCTCTCAGGCCCTGGCCGAGCTCCTGGTCAAGGACGAGGTGATCGCGGCGCCTCACTCCAGCGTCAACGTTCCCATCGGCACGCACCGGCGCCTGGCAGTCACGGCGCTGCCGCTCGCGCACCTGAAGGAGATCAAGGACGGCCTCGGAGGGACGGTCAACGACGTCGTCCTCGCGGCTATGGCCGGCGGCCTGCGGATCCTGCTGGAGACCCGGGGCGAGACGCCGCCGAGCCAGGGCCTTCGCGCGATGGTGCCCGTGAACATCCGCTCGGCCGGCGACCGCCTCGCGCTCGGCAACCGCATCACGTCGCTGTTCGTGCACCTGCCCGTGAGCGAGGAGACCGCGCGGGAGCGCTACGCCCGCCAGGTCGCCGAGGCCGAGGGCCTCAAGTCGGGCACGCAGGGGGTCGGCTCGAGGGCGATGATCGACCTGGCCGGACACGCTCCGCCGGTCATCCACAGCTTCCTGGCCCGCGGCCTGTTCGCCAGCCGCCTCTTCAACGTCACGGTCACCAACGTCCCCGGTCCGCAGGATCCGCTGTACGCGCTCGGCTCGAGGATGCTCGCGGTATGGCCGATCGTCCCGCTCGCGGCCAGCCACGCGGTCGGCCTGGCCGTGTTCAGCTACGACGGCCAGCTGTTCTTCTGCCTGAACGCCGACCGCGACTCCATGGCCGACCTGGACGTGCTGGCCAGCGGGATCGCCGCCTCGATCGACGAGCTTCACCACCTCGCCACGGAGCAGGAGTCCGTGGTAACCGCGGACTGATTCGCCGGGTTTCCCCGGATGACGCGCTCACGCCCCGCGCCTAGGGTTGCTTCACAGGGTCAATGAATCCAGGAGGTACTCGAAAATGACGTTCATCGGCAACCTCACCCGACTGGCGCTCCTGGCGGCGCTGGGCTATCTGGGCTTCTACGTGTACGGGTTGATCATGGGAGTGTTCTCCCCGGTGGAGCTGTTCGGGTTCACCATCCTGGCGGTCGTGTTCACCACCGCGTTCGTCGTCCACATGGTCCGGCTGCGGCGGGCGATGAACACCCCCGGTCAGCACGAGGCCATCATGCGCCAGGCCCACGTCTACCGCGAGCGCCGCGGCTTCTAGATCTCGGGGCGCCCCTCGCCGCCGGGCTTGAGCAGCCCGGCGCGCCGAGTCAGTCCGCGAAGCTCCTCCATGGCGCGGTCGAGGTCGCCGAGGTGCTCGGTCATCCCGCCCTCGGTCTCGCGCTCCTGCTCGCGCAACCAGCCCAGTCGGCGCTGTAGGTCGCTGATCGCGGCATCGGCGCTCGCGAACGTCGGATCCATTCGCGTGGCGGCGGCGCCGGGCTCCAGGCCGGGATCGAGGCGCCGCCGCCACTCGTCGCGGCGAGCGACGTAGGCCGCCGGGACCACGAGGTCGAGGCGCTCCACGAACGCCAGCCACATGAGCGCCCCCTCGAAGTCGCCCGCGTTCGCGTCCGCGTCGGCTGCCGCGAGCACGATTCTCGTGGCGGCCTCGTGTTCGGCGAGGTCGGCGGTGTCGTCGGACGAGGAATCCAGGTCCAGGAGCACGTCACCCGCAGCGTCGCCCATCCGACGCGCGAGGTAGGGCCCGAGGTACTTTCCAGCAAGCTTGTCGGGAGGCCACCAGAGCCCGCGGCCGACCGACGCCTCGCCCGCTCCGCCGCCGGCCGACGAGAGGGAGGCCCGCAGATACGCCGGCGTGCCCCCCGTGATGAGCGCCGCTCTCAGCACCGGCTGAAACGCCTCCACGGGAACGCGAGCGCCCGCCGCCACCGCGATCGACCGCGCCGCCGAGTCGGATTGCTGCGCCGCCAGCCCGCCCTGCTTGACGGGAAACCACGTGACGTCGCCGGCCGCCCAGACCGAGTCGAGGCCGGCGACGCTCATGCGGACGTCCGTGTGGATGAACCCCCCGTCGCGCTGTGGAAGGCCCCCGATCGGCGGGACCTCCAGCGCCGGAAGAGCCACCACGTCCGCCGTCTCGAGCGGCTCGCCCGCATCCAGGTGAAGCCTGCCGTCGCTGACGCGCTCGGCGATGCTCGCCGTCCGCAGCTCGACGCCGGCCTCCTCCAGCCGGCCCGCGACGAGCTCGGAGGTCGCCGCCCCGAAGACGTCCAGGGGAGCGTCCTCGTGGGTGACGAGGACGATCTCGACGCCGAGGAGCCTCCGCGCGTCGCGCTCGGCGGCGGTCAGCATTGCCAGCTCGTAGGCGGCGATCGACCAGCTCACCCGCCGGGGGACGACGAAAACCAGCCGCTTGGACCCGCGCCGGCCCAGAGCCGCGAGCAGCTCGCCGAACCGGCGACGCTCATCGGCGCCGGCGAACGTGAGCGCGCCGGGGACCGCCTCGACCGGCCGGGCACCCATCGCCAGCAGCAGAAGGTCGTAGGGGATCGTCTCCCCGCCCGCCGTGACGACGCTTCGCCCGGCGGGGTCGACCGAAGCCAGGGCCCCCGTCGTGTGGCGGGCGCCCGCGTCCGCCGCCACCTCGTCCAGTCTCAAGCGCAGGGCGTCCCTCGCCCCGAAGGGCTCGGCGACGAGGAGCGGCCGGTACACGAACTCGGAAGCGGGAGCCAGCAGCTCGACGTCGACGAGCCCATCCGCAAGCGCAGCGAGCGCCAGCGCCGCCTCGAGGCCGGCGACTCCCCCGCCCGCGATGAGGACGTGCGTGCGCTCGCCGCTTCCCATCAGGGGACCATCGTCGCATCTGCGGCTCGGGCCGAAGCCCCTCAGGCGTTCACGACGTGTTGAGGCACCACTAGACGCTCAGCAGACCGCTCAGCGCCCACATCAGCGCGGCCCCGCCGGCCAGCCCCGCGACGCCGAGCGTCCGGCCGCCCTCTCGCAGCGCCTCCGGCACCATCTCGGCCGCCACGAGCGCGAGCATCGCGCCGGCGGCAAACGCGAAGGAGACGGGCAACAGACCGCTCACGGCCTCGACGGCCGCGAAGGCCACGACCGCGCCGATCGGCTGCGGGATGCTCGTCGCCACGGCTGCCCAAAACTGCTGAGGTGCGCTGAAGCCCGCGGCATCCATCGGGATCGCGACGCTTGTGCCCTCCGGGATGTTCTGGATCGCGATGGCGAGGATCACGAAGACGCCCAGGCCCGCCGTCTCGGAGGCATAGGCCGTGCCGATCGCGAGCCCCTCCGGAAGGCTGTGCACGAACAGCACGGCGAAGACGAGGACCGAGGTACGAACGTCCGCCCCGCGCAACTCGCCCACGTGCAGGTCGGACGACCGCATAAGGCGCCGCGTCACCGCCAGGAACACGAGACCGGCGACGAGGCCACCCGCCACCGCCGCCGCCGAGCCCTCGTCGAGCGCGGGCTTCAGCAGCCCGACGATCGAGGCCACGGTCATCACACCACCAGCCACCCCCCAGAGCGCCGGCCGCAGGACGACGGCTCGCGGGCCGAGCAGGAACACGGGGATCGCCCCCAGCCCGGTCGCGAGCGCGGTGCCGGTGGCGGCGAGCAGCAGGATCAGCACCGGCCAATCATTTCCCATGCGGGCCGCGAAGCGGCTGCGGTAGGTTGCGCGCCGTGGAGTCGACCAACGGGCCTCGCGACGTGGCGGCGACGGCGCTGCCGCCGCTCGCCTCGCACGTCATCGTCCTGTTCGGGGCCACCGGCGACCTGGCCAAGCGCAAGCTCCTGCCGGGCCTCCTGCACCTTAGCCAGGCGGGCCTGATCCCCGAGTGCCGCATCGTCGGGACGTCGCTCGAGGAAGTCGACGACGAGGGCTTCCGCGCGCTGGCCCGGGAGGCGTGCGAGCGGTTCGGTCGCAAGGTTCACGACGCCGCGGCGCTCGACCAGTTCACCGCTCGGCTCAGCTACGTCCCTCAGGGCGCCGGCCCGGCGGCCCTGCGCGCGGCCGTCGGGCACGCGGAGGGAGAGCTGGGAGGCACACCGCGGCGCCTGTACCACCTGAGCGTCCCCCCCGGCGCCGCGACCGAGGTCATCCGCACCCTGGGCGAGGCGGGCCTGGCCGATCGGGCCCGGGTGATCATGGAGAAGCCCTTTGGCACCGACCTGGAGAGTGCCCGCGAGCTCAACGCGAGCGTCCACGAGGTCTTCGACGAGTCGCAGATCTTCCGCATCGATCACTTCCTCGGAAAGGAGGCTGCGCAGAACATCCTCGCCCTGCGATTCGCGAACGGGCTGTTCGAGCCGATCTGGAACCGCAACCACATCGACCACGTGCAGATCGACGTCCCCGAGACGCTCGACGTCACCGACCGCGGCGCGTTCTACGACCGCACCGGCGCCTATCGCGACATGGTCGTCACGCACCTGTTCCAGATCCTCGCGTTCGTGGCGATGGAGCCGCCGACCGCCCTCGCGCCGGACGCGATCACGGAGGAGAAGGTCAAGGTGTTTCGCTCGATGCGGCCGATCGACCCCGAGCGCGTCGTCCGCGGCCAGTACGAGGGCTTTCGCTCCGTTCCGGGCGTGGCGCCCGACTCCCAGACTGAGACCTTCGTGGCCCTCGAGTGCCAGATCGACAACTGGCGCTGGTCGGACGTGCCGTTCTACCTGCGCACGGGCAAGACGATGGCCGAGGGCGCGCGCATCATCTCGATCGCCTTTCGCGAGCCACCGCAGAGCATGTTCCCGGCCGGGTCGGGGGTCGGCGACTACGGCCCGGACCACCTGACCTTCGACCTCGACGAGTCCTCCCGCCTGTCGCTGTCGTTCTACGGCAAGCAGCCGGGGCCGATCATGAACCTGGAGAAGGTGAGCATGCAGTTCTCCCTTCACGAGGTCCACCACGAGGCCGACACCCTCGAGGCCTACGAGCGCCTGATCCGCGACGCGATGAACGGCGACCACACCCTGTTCACCACGGCGGTCGGCATCGAGCGGCTCTGGGAGATCTCCATGCCGCTGCTCGAGAATCCCCCGGAGGTCATCCCCTACGCGCCGGGAACCTGGGGACCGGGCCAGATCCGCGACCTCATCGCCCCGTATCGCTGGCGGCTGCCGTTCGAGCGCCGCTGGCGCGACCTGAAGCCGATCGGCGCGACGGAAGGCACCTGAGGGCGCACACCCGACGCCCCCGTCGCGCTCAGCGCGTGGGCTCGGGCTCAAATCGCCGCAGGGCGCCCGGCGGGGGCGCGGACGGCTCGGAGCTCGCCGGCTGAAGCGCCGCGGCCTTCTGGCTCCTTCGCCTCACCTTGAAGACCTCGACCCAGCGCGACGGCTTGTACTTGCGGTACCTGTCGTGGTGGTTCCAGGAGAGGTGCAGATGGTTGCCGCAGCCGTGGCCCTCGTCCTTGTTGTAGCCCACCCACCGGAACGGCGGCAACGGCCGGTCCTGCCGCGGCTCGGCCCACTTCGCGAGCTTGGTGATCGAGCGCCAACGCCTGTCGCAGCGACCCGACCCGTCGTTGTAAAGCGGAACGATGTCCACCGCCAGTCCGATCTTGTGCTCGGAGCTGCTGACGTGACAGGTCGGGCAGCCAACCTTCTCGCCGCTCGGAAGCCTGCCGGCGAATCCCTCGGTGACGTAGATCTTGAAGTGACGGGCGATCCACACGAGCTGGCGCTTGATGCGCTTGTCGACGTAGGCACCGTCGACGTGCGGAACCCGGTTCGGGATGGGCACGAAGCGGCCGTGGTCGTCGTTGAGCCTCGTCGGCCCGGGCGTGTCGCGAAGCGCGGAGGCCAGCGGCGAGACGACAAGCGCCGTCGCGGCCGCAACCGCGATCGCGCAGGCGAGCAATGCCGAACGTCGCTCCCTGGCCCCCACCACGGATTGCATGGTAGGCGTATCGGGAGATGCGCAGGGTCCTGCAGGGCGCGATGTGTGGGATCGGACGTGCTGGTCGAGGACAAGGGTCGGTCGCCGACCAGCGGTCATCAGGGCGAACGAGCGTGCGCCGGTGCGCCCGGCCCTCAGGCCGGAGTGGGCTCAGGCTTGGCGTCCTCCGGCGGCTCGGCGGGCTGCCCGGGTGGCGGTGGAAGCTCGCCGGCGTGCCCCGTTCCGACCCGCGGCAGCCACTCCAGCCACTTCGGCAGGTACCAGTTCCAGTCACCCAGCAGCTTCATCGTCGCCGGGAGCAGGACGCCGCGGATGATGGTCGCGTCGATCAGGACCGCGACCGCGAGCCCGACGCCCAGCTGCTTGAAGATCAGCAGCGAGAGCGTGGCGAAGATCGCGAACACCGAGATCATCACCACCGCGGCACTGGTGACGACGCCCGCCGTGCTCTTGATTCCGTGCGTGACCGCGTCCTCGGTCGATCGCCCCCGGTCGAAGGCCTCGCGGATCCGGGTGAGGATGAACACGTGGTAGTCCATCGAGAGCCCGAACAGGACCACGAACAGGAACAGCGGCATCCAGGCGACGATCGCGCCATCCGACTTGAACCCCAGCAGGGACTGCAGATGCCCCTCCTGGAAGATCCACACGAGCACCCCGTACGCCGCTCCGACCGAGAGCAGATTGAGCACGATCGCCTTGATGGGGATCACGATCGAGCGGAAGGTCACGAGCAGGAGCAGGAACGCCGCGGTCAGGACGAAGGCGAAGACCAGCGGGATGTGAGACTTCAGGGTGTCGGTGAAGTCCCGCGAGTCGGCGGTGAAGCCTCCCACGTCCGCCGTTGCGCCCGGGACCTGTCCGATGGTCGAGGGAAGCAGTCGATCGCGGAGCTCGGTCAGCGCCGCACCCGACCTCGAGTCGGTGCCGTCACCGGCGAGGGGGATGTCGATCTCCGCGACCGTGTGATCGGCATTGATGTCCGCGGTGACCGGCTGCTTGAAAAGCGGGTCGGCGGCCGCCTGCCTCCTGAGATCGGCGACGGCACGGCGCATCCGCGGCGAGGTCACGTCGCCGGCGCTCACGGCGACCAGTGCGGGGATCGGCCCGCCCGGGAAGACCTCCTGGACCTTGTTGTAGGTCTTGACCACGCTCAGGTTCTGCGGCAGCGAGCTGGTGCCGGGGGTCGCCGTATGGATGCTGAACGCGGGAATCGACAGCGCCACTAGCAGACCGGCCGCGGCCGCCGCGGAGATGAGGGGGTGGCGGAGGACGGGATTCAGGATCCGCGCCCAAAGACCGCTCTCGCCAGCGTTCCAAGGCATACGGCGGATGATCGGGACGCCGCCCTTCTCGACTCGATCTCCAAGCCAGGCGAGCAGCGCCGGCAGCACGGTGAGGGATCCGGCCACAGCCACCGCGACCACGAGGATCGTCCCGGTCGCAAACGAGGTGAAGGTCGGCGCGCCCCCGAGGTACATGCCGGCCATCGCGATCATCACCGTCAGTCCCGAGACGAGGACCGCCCGTCCCGACGTTGCCGCGGCCGCCGCCAATGCCGCCTCCTCGCTGCTGCCCGACTCTCGCTCCTCGCGCTCGCGTCGCAGGTAGAACATCGAGTAGTCAACTCCCACCGCCAGGCCGATCAGCAGGATCACCTCGTTGATGGACTCGTCGACCGGCGAGACATGACTGAGGACAGCCACCAGACCGATCGTCGCGAAGACGGCCGTCAACGCGAGGAGAAGCGGAACCGCGGCGGCGACCAGGGCGCCGAACGCGATCAAGAGGATCACGAGCGTGATCGGCAGTGAGGTGGCGAACGCCCGCTTGAAATCGTCGCTGATCGAGTCGTTCACCTGCTTGCTGACGCTCGCATCGCCGACCTGCTCGACCGTGAAGTCCGGATTGGCCGCCTGAACGGCGCTGGTGACGTCCAGGGTCGGCCCCACCCGTTCCTGGGCCTGGTCTTGGTCGCCGACGACCTCGAAGCGGAGGAGTGCCGAGTGCCCATCGGCCGAGACCTGCCCGGCGTTAGCCGGCTTGTAGGGGCTCTCGAAGGCGTCGGTGTGAGGAACGGCAGAGAGGCGACGCTGGAGGTCGCCGACGACTGCTCGGAAGGACCGGTCGGTCGCGGTCGCCCCATCGCTCTGGACGAGCACCTGCTCGACCTCGTGCTTCGGGAAGGCGTCCTCGATGGTGCGCTCGGCGCGTCCGGACTCGCCAACCCCGCTCTGGGCGGCGTCCTGGGTCTGCGTCCCAAGCGCGCCCCCGATCATGAATGCGACCAGCACGAACGCCAGCCACCCCCAGATCGCCTTCTTGCGATGTTGAGCGCTCCAGCGCCCGGCGCGAGCCGCCAGCCCCTTGATCCCGTCACCCGCGGCACGGTTCGGGTGCACCGGGCGCGGGCGAGAACTGCCAGACATCGGTGACCTCCCTATCTGGTGCGACCCTCCGGGGCCGACCCTAACACGATGCTGAAATCCGGTCATGGCAGTCTTGATGTGGCTCTGCATCGCCGATGACCCGGATGCGCGGCTCCGGGACATCGCCGCGTCCGTCGGCATCACCGAGCGGGCGGCCCACCGGATCGTCGACGAGGTGGTCGAGGGGCTATGTCAAGCGGATGCGAAGGGGAAGGCGCAACCATCACGCGGTGAGGCGCCAGCTTCCGCTTCGCGCCCCCGGGAGCGGGATCGCAAGGTCCCCGAATTGCTGGGTCTATTCGCCCGGGAATGCGTAGGGTTGGCCGGATGAGTCGTCTCGGCCGGAACGGACTCCTGGGTTGCGCGGTACCCGTATCTCGGCGCGACAGCCCTGGGCCGCACGGTCAAGCTCTTCCTTCGCAACGGCAACAACGACAAGGAGACGTTGGCGGATACTCACACCACCGGCAGTCACGGCAAGTGGGCGCTCGACGGCGACCTCTCACGATCGATCGCGCCAAGGTCAAGGTGGTCAGGAAGCGCGTCGGCTCCGGCGACCACCCCCGAGTCTGCAAGGCGGACTCGCTGGCGCAGATCTTCACCTGAGCCGGCGGCAGATGTCGGAGCACCGGCAACAGGCTCAGCTCGATGCGCCGCTGGACGTGGTCTGGGCCCTGGTCGGAAGCCCTCGCCGCTACCCCGAATGGTGGCCGCGGGTGATCGAGATCCGCGGTGAGCGATTCGAGGAGGGCGACGAGTATGTCCAGGTCACTCGGAGCCCGACCGGCCGCACGGAGTCGCATTTCCTGCTCGAGCGCCGCGACGATCTGCGCGAGATCCGGATGGCGTGCCAACTGACCGGCACCTATGCGCGCTGGCAGCTCACCGAGGCACAGGACGGGACCTTCGTCGACCTGGAGATGGGCATCGAGCCCCGGCGCCTCGGCGACCGGCTCTTCGACGCGACGGTTGGCCGGCGCTACTTCCGCGACTGGAGCGAGCGGTCGCTCGAGGCGCTACGGCGGGCAGCGCGCTCGGAGCGGCACAGCACTCCGTCGTAGCGCCCGGCCGGGAGCCCCCGGCGCGGACGCGGGAAGAGCCTGGATTCGTGGCCCGCCGGGCTGCGCGCCAGGGTGAGAGGAACTGGACTCGCCGAAGTGCCTGCGGAAGCAAACCAGTGCGGTCAGGATCACCCTGCTCAACGCGTCCCCTCCTCCGCCACACCGACGGCCCGGTGAAAGCCTGCGGCCGCCTCGCGCTCGAGTTGGATCAGGCGGTCGGCCTCATCCACCGGCGGCGGCTGCACCTCCGCCCGCGCGGGGGAGCCCGAGCCTCTCTGCTCGCTGCTCGCCGCGTGGGCGTGGATGAGCACTCCGTTGTCACCGTCGCGGAACCCGGTTTCGTTCAGCGGGACGAACGCGCGGATGCGCGCCAGGGCAAGCCCCAGGCCGAGAACGAGGCCGCCGGCACCGACAAGGACCCACCAAATCGAAGTCAGGTCGCCGAGTCCGGCGATCACCAGCCCACCAAGCGTGCTGGCGGCAAACGTGACCAGGGCATAGAAACCGAGCACCCGGCCCTCGATCGCCGACGGAGCACCGAGCTGGACGAGCGCGCCGAGCACCGAGGAAACGGTCGTCAAGGCGACGCCGACGCAGGCGATCGAAGCTGCCAGGAGGACCAGCAGCGATGCCGCGCCGATACCCGGGATCAGCCCGGATACGGCCTGAACGACGATCGCCCCACCCGTCGCGATCATCGCGAGGCGGGTCAGTTGCCCGTAGGTCATCCGCCGCTTCCAACGGCGCAGCATGAACACCACCAGCGCTGATCCGGCGTAATAGGCGCCCGCGAGGATGCCGTAATAGTGGGCTGACTTCCCAACCCCGGCGGCGATCCTCGGCAGGACTGCGACGAGCGGGTAGGCGAGGAACTCGAGCAGCGCGACGAGCAGCAGCGCCCGGCGCAGGACGAGGCGGCTGCTGACGATCGACACGAGCCGCGAGATCGGGATCGGCTTCGGCGGTGCGGCGCTGGCGCGACTCGCTCCGGCAGGCACTCGCGCGATCGCCCACAGGAACGGGATGTAGCTGACGACGTTGAAGGCGAACAGCGGGGCCGGGCCGGTGGCCGCCAGCACGGCGCCTCCGAGCAGGGCACCCACGACGTTGGACATCGAGCTGAGCGAGGAGAAGAGCGCGTTCGCCTGATCCAGCTCTCCGGTGGGGACGATCGCCCGCGTCAGACCCTGGAGCGAGGGGAACTGAACGGCGGAGGTGGTCCCCGCGCCGGCGCTGACCAGGATCAACGCACCGAGCGAGAGTGCCCCGGCCAGATCGAGCCACAACGTGGCCATGTAGAGAACGACCTTGGCGACATTCGCGCCGATGACGACCGCGCGGCGATCGTGTCGCTGTGCCCAGCGCCCGGCCGGGATCGAGACCACGCCATAGCAGATGCTGTATCCGGCGAGCACGACCACCGGCCCGATCGCCTCCCCGGACTTGGAGAAGGCCAGATAGCTGAAGGCGATGCCCTGGAGCGCGGAGCCGAGCGACGAGACGAGCGTCGTCCAGGCGAGGTCGCGGACGACGGGGTGCCCGGCGATCAGAGGTGGCATGCGCAGCCGCACCCGCCGCATTCTGGTCCGCTCGGCCGCCGGACCCGGCTGACGGCGCCTTTACGGCCGGCACCGGGCGGCGCAGCCGGCTCCACCAGGGAGATCAGCTCGCTCGAGCGAAGGCGCCTACCGGAGTCGAACCGGTGTAAACGGCTTTGCAGGCCGCTTACGGGGCGGCGATTCCGGCTTGTTAAAGCGAGATTCGTCCAGCGCGCGCCAGTGGATGCGCCAGTGAGGGCAATCGAGCGGGGAGACTTCGGCGTGTGCGCCGGTGATCAAGATGTGCTGAGGGGACGATCGACGGCCTTGCCCTTCGCCCGCGCATAGAGCGTCTCGGGGGCCATGTCCGCGCCGTTTGGCCAGACGACCGTCCCGCCCTCCGAATCGATCTGAACGCGGGCGAAGTACGCGGGGTCGCGCAGCGGCTCGAACACACCGCGCCACTCGCGCCCGGTGAAATCGACGTCGCCGACAACCCCGTCCTCGAACGTGAGCCGCAGACGGTGGTCGCCGATGACCTCCACCGCGGTGACATGCACAATCGACTTCACGGCACCCTGCGGCGCCTCTTCAGGCCGGAGTGAGGACCGGCTCGATCTGAGCCGCTTCCACGCGGCCCTGTGGAATCGTCACTGTGAGCGCCCCGTCCCGCTTGAGCAGGAACCGGACGTTCACGAGCACCATTCCGATCACCGCACCCGACTCGTCGTAATCAACGGCGTGACCCTCGGGTGTAACGGTCGTGCGAGCCGGCTCTCGCGGTGGGCCCACGCTCAGGTAGAGCACGTCGCCGCGCTCGTCGTACTCGTGTTGGTCGAAATTGATGCCCGCGACGGTAACGGTCACGATTCAGCCCTCGGCTCGTGGTCCTGGACGAACGCTGTGACCACGAAGGCCGGCGACTCGCTGAAGTCTACGACCACCCGCAGCCACCGCCGGGGATCGAGATCACGCCGGTAGAAGCGCTCACGCCCCGGGGCGGGATCGTCCTCGCGAACGTCAGGACGGTTCACGGCGTCGAGAATGGCGGCCGTGTGCCGGAGCATCTGCGGTCGCCGCCGCGAGAGATGGCCCACGGTGCGCTCGTCGAGCACACTCGGCGCCCGTCCGGATCAGTCGTCTCTCGCCGCTCACTTGCCACCTGACGACTACGAACCGGCGACCGCGGCGACCGCGCCTGGGTACCGGCCCGCGCCAGATAGGCATCGAGCATCCCAGCCGCCTCCCGCTCTGACCCCGGCATCAGATGCCCATACAGGTCGAAGGTGATCTTGATCGACGAGTGGCCCATGAAGTACGTGACCCCACCTCCCGGCGTGAGGTTGTGCTTGTCGAAGGTCGCTGGACAGCCCGGAGGACCCCACCAGCGCTCGAGCTTGCGCGGGTCCGCCCACAGCTCCCAGACCAGATCGATTAGCGTCGAACTCCGCGATCACGGTGAGGGTCAGGGTGTCGTAGTCCTTGTCGACGCTGGTGACGCTCATTCTGGTCCTCCAATCAGGTGCGACATCCGATCGACGCGTCCGCGCCAGGTCCTCTCGAGCTCGTCGAGAGCGTCGCGCGCCCGGGAGACCGCGCCCGCGTCGGTGCGGACGAGCTGCTCGCGCCCGCGGCGCTCCTTCGTCACCAAGCCCGCCCGTTGCAGCACCGCGACGTGCTTCTGCACGGCCGCGAAGCTCATCGGGTAGGCGTCGGCGAGCCGCGAGACCGAGCGCTCGGCGGCGGCGCAGCGGCGAACGATGTCGCGGCGCGTCGAATCGGCGAGGGCGTGGAACACCTCGTCGACCGCCTCGTCGGTCAACTCATGCACAACCATATAGTTGTAGGTTATCTGCCGCCCGAGACGACAGAGCGAAAGGGACGAACCCATGAAACTGACGACCAACACGCAAGTCTCCGTCGATGGAGTGATGCAGGCAAACGGCGGGCGGAACGAGAAGCTCGATCCTGGCATGGAACGCGGCGGGTGGGCCCGGCCTCTGTTCGACGACGAGGCCATGAGGTTCGTCAATGATTTCTACGAACGGGCCGACGCGTTCCTATTCGGCCGGCGGACCTACGAGCTCTTTGCCCAGTCCTGGGGAACGGGCTCCTGGGGGGCCAATCAGGGCGACAACCCGATCTCAATTGCGCTCAACACGCGGCCCAAGTACGTGGCATCCACCACGCTCACCGACCCGGAATGGGCGGACACGACCGTCCTCTCCGGTGACGTGGCGTCGGCCATCAGGCAGCTGAAAGCCAAGCCCGGAGGCGAGCTACAGGTGCACGGCAGCGGCGCCCTGACCCACTGGCTCCTCGCCAACGACCTCGTCGACGAGATGAACTTGCTTGTGTGCCCCGTGGTCGTTGGCCAGGGCGCTCGGCTATTCCCTGACACCGGCCCGGATAAAGCGCTCGATCTGCTCGACTCGCGGACTTTCCCTAGGGGCATAACACTCCAGGTGTACCGGCCCGGTGGGCGTCCGGCCTACGCAACGTGACACGTACGGTGGCTTGCTCTACGTGGCCCCGAGGCTTGTTGGGTGCGCCGCAATGGCGTGGTTGCGCTCCTGCTTCGCGCGACAGGGAGCACTGCGCCAGGTTGTCGATCCCTGGCGGGCTAGATCCTCGCCCCCGTCAGGGGCGAAGCACGACCGCTCCGCCGGCGCCGCCCCCGATTGCTGCCGCCAAGGCCTCGGCGGCCTCCTCGAGCGGGAACGTCGCCGCGATCGAGACCTCGAGCTTCCCGGTCGCGAGCAGCTCGGCGAGCTCGCCGAGCGCGCGGCCGTCGGGCTGCACGATCACCGACGAGATCTCGATGCCCCGCTGCTCGTCCGGTGGGTCCTGGGTGATCGTCGCAAGGCGACCGCCGTCGCGCACGGTTCCGGTCGCGACGGCTGAGCCGTTGGGCACCGCGTTGGCGGCGGCGCTCACGCCCAACCCGCCGCTAATCGCGCGCGCCTTCACCGACCAGTCGGGGTCGTGATAGTCGAGCACGTGGGCCGCTCCCAGCCGGCGCAGGCGCTCATGGCTGGCCGGTCCTGCGGTCGCGATCACCTCGGCGCCGCGCGCCGCGGCCAGCCCAACGAGCTGCGTGCCGGTCACCCCGCTCCCCCCATTGACCAGAACCAGGTCGTCAGGGCGCACCGCCAGGGCTCCGTCGATCACCTGCGTGGCGGTCAGGGCCGGAACCGGGAACGCTGCAGCGGCCTCCCACGAGAGGGAAGCAGGCTTCCGCGCGAGCACCGTCGCCGAGGCGATCAGCAACGGCGCCCAGGTTCCCTGGTCCCGCAGCGGCAGAGGGTGGCTGAGCACCTCATCACCCGGCTCCCAGTCCTCGACGGAATCTCCGATCGCCGTGATGATCCCGGCGGCCTCGACGCCGAGCGCCATTGGAGGGGTGCGGCCGACATCCCACCGGCCCGTGCGGACGAACTCCTCCCAGTTGCCGACGCCCGCGGCCCGGATTTCGATCAGGGCCTCGTCGTTCGCGAGGGGGCGCGGATCTGGGAGGTCGATCCGTCCGACAGCACCGCCGAACTCGCTGATACCGGCGGCTCGCATCAAAGAGGCGCTGTCTAAGCGTGGGCCGGCTCGGCGAGGAAGAGCCGGCGGTTGAAATCGTCGAGATCCTCCGACATCACCGCCGAGTATTTCACGCCGGACACTGCTGCTTTTCCATGGCTTGACGAGGTAGTCGTCGCTGCGCGCTGTCGCTTTGCGCGACGAACGACAGCGCCCCTTGGCATGGGAGGCGCACATTTCGGATCGACCGCCCCTGGACAACCGAGATACTGCGTGAACAATGTCGCGGGAAAACGTCGAGATCATCCGCCAAGGAATCGACGCCTTCAACCGGCAAGACAAGGCGGCGTGGCTTGCCACCCTTGATCCGGATGCCGTGATGGTTCCGGCACGCCAGTGGCCTGAGAAGGCGCCGGTTCGCGGTGCACAGGCCATCTGGGACTTCTACGTCCAGGTGACGGTCGCCTGGGAGGAGGGCTCTTTTGGGGTCGGCGAAATCCTCGAGGCCCCAGGCGACGCGCTCATTGTGAACGCCAGGCGTGAGGCCCGCGGAATGGCGAGCGGCGCATCAGTCCAGTTCAACTACTGGGCGGTGTTTGCGTTCCGTCGCGGAAAGACGGTCCGGATCGAGTGGTTCGCCGACCGGGACGAGGCCCTCGAGGCGGCCGGGCTGTCGGAGTAGAGAGCGGGGTGAAACAGGATCCGCGCTCCCGCTTCGCGCGATTTGCGACGGCCGTCGAACTTGGCCGCCAGGGTTCGCTGACGATCCCCTGAGCCGCGTCCTGGGCGCGCGCCAGTCCGCGCGCCAGTCAGACCCCCTTGACTGCGGTTTTCGGCGGTTCTGAGCGGTCGAGCGGAAGCCCGCGAAAACGGCTCTAGCAAGCGCCATTCCGCTTGCCAGAGCCGAAGGCGCCTACCGGAGTCGAACCGGTGTAAACGGCTTTGCAGGCCGCTGCGTAGCCACTCCGCCAAGGCGCCGGGCCGGGCAAGCGTAGCGAGCGGCCACCATCCCGAACGGGTGGCGGCCGCTCGCCTTGAGGTGCCGATCTACGCGGCCGGCTGAATGTTCTGGTTGACCCGGAAGAGGTTGCCCGGGTCATACGTCGCCTTGACGCGGGCGAGGCGATCGTAGTTGTCCGCGTAGCTGGCCCGGACCCGCTCCTGGCCCTCGTCCATCATCATGTTCACGTAGGCGCCGCCAGCGGAGTACGGGTGCAGCGCCTCCATGTAGTCGACGCTCCAGCTCCGGATCGCGTCGACGTTCGCCGGGTCCGGGTCCACGCCCGCGAACACCGAGCCCCAGTTGGCGTCGCGGTACCCCCAGGGCGTTTCGGCGGCGTCCACGTCGTGGGCGGCACCGTCGATGGGGTACATGTGCATCGTCGACTGCATCGTCGGCATCTCCGGGCCGAACTTCGCGTGGGCCTGGACCGCCTCCTCGGGGACCTCCTTGACGAAGTCCGCGCGCCAATACCACTGGTGGCCGGGCGGATAGAGGCCGTCGAAGGCGCTCTGAAGCGCCGGATGGGGCATCGAGTGGACGCCGTGCATGAGCGGCTCGGGGACCGAGTCGAGCAGCGGCGCCATCGCCTTGGCGCCCTCCTCCTCGCCGCCGACGTAGCACCAGACGACGCCGCACACCTTGCGCAGGTGGAGCTCCTCCGGGAACGGCGGCGCCGGTGGGACCGACGTGTAGGCGAAGAACCCGTTCAGCTCCCGGGGTGCGTTCGGCAGGAACTCGCTGTAGGCCCGGAGCACCTCGGCGCTGTCCTCGGCCGCCCAGAACGTCGGGCCGCCGAAGATCGTGTCGACATCGTGCAGCCGGAACAGGAACGAGGTGACGACGCCGAAGTTGCCGCCACCGCCGCGGATCGCCCAGTAGAGGTCGGGGTTGTCGTCGGCGCTCGCGGTGACGCGCTCGCCGCTCGCGAGCACGACCTCGGCTTCGATCAGGTTGTCGATCGTCAGGCCGCACTTGCGGGTCAGATGGCCCATCCCGCCGCCGAGCGTGAGGCCTCCCACGCCGGTGGTCGAGATGATGCCGCTGGGCGTCGCCATGCCGTGCTCGTTGGTCGCGGCGTCGACCTCGCCCCAGGTGCAGCCGCCGCCGACTCGCACGGTGCGAGCCTGCGAATCGACCTCGATGTCCTTGAGGCCGGCCAGGTCGATGACGACGCCGTCGTCGCAGGTGCCGAGCCCGGCGCCGTTGTGGCCGCCGCCGCGCACCGCGAGCAGCAGGTCGCGCTCGCCCGCGAATCGCACGACGCTCGCGACGTCGTCGGCGTTCGCGACCTGCGCGATCAGCCCGGGGCGCCTGTCGATCATCGCGTTGTAGACCTTGCGCGCCTCGTCGTAGCCGGCGTCGTCCGGGCCGATCAGCTGCCCGTCGAACGCCGTCAGTCCCTCGCGCGCCGCGTTGGCCGGGGTTTCCAATGTGCTCATGTGCGTCCTCCAGTCGAGTCTCAGGCCTCAATGCCTTGCTGATCGCCGACCGTAGGGCCTCGCGGGAGCCTTGTCATGACGTGGATTGATCCACTTCGCCGGCGCCGCGAGTTGCCATGGGAATCCACGCCGATGATCAGATCTGACTATCGTCCCTCGCCAGCCCGCTCATGGAGGAGACTTCCGCCGCATCCGGCCATGTCGCGGCGTTTCCGTTCGTCGGCCGCGTAGCCGAGCTGGAGACGCTTCGGGCGATGATGCCGAACGCCCAGGGCGAGGGCACAAGGGTCCTGCTGCTGGGCGGCGAGTCGGGGTCGGGAAAGAGCCGCCTGGTCCGGGAGTTCGCCCATGAGGCACGCGCCGGCGGGGCGCTCGTCCTCTACGGGACCTGCGACGCCGTTGTGCGAACGCCATACGGCCCGTTCGTGGAGGCGTTCGACCGCCTCGCGCGCGAGACCGAGCCCGACGAGCTGCGCGCCGCCCTGGGGACCGGCGGCGGCGAGCTGACCCGCGTCATCCCGGACCTGCGGGGACGGATCGGCGACCTGCCCGAGCCCGTCGTCGCCGACCCGGACACCGAGCGCCACCGGCTGCACCTCGCGGTGACCGCGCTACTGGCGGCGATCAGCCGCAGCCAGCCGATCCTGCTGGTCCTGGAGGACGGGCACTGGGCGGATGCCTCCACCCTGCTCCTCCTCCATCACGTGGCCCGCGCCGACGTCGCCGCCCGGCTGCTCGTCGTGGCCACCTTTCGCGACACCGAGGCCGAGGTGCCCCCGCCGCTCGCCGAGACCCTCGCCGACCTGCACCGCGCCGACGACGTCGTGCGGCTGCGTCTCGCCGGTCTGAGCGGCGAGGAGGTGACCGAGTTCGTGCGGCGGGTCGCCGGCGGCGAGTTCGACGCCGAGCTCGACGAGCTAGCGCACACGATCGCCGAGATCACCGAGGGAAACCCGTTCCTGATCTCGGAGCTGTGGCGCGCCTTGGTCGAGACGCAGGCGGTCGAGCTCGTCGACGGCTCGCTGCGGCTGACCCGCCCGGTGGACGAGCTGGCGACCCCCAAGAGCGTCCGCGAGGTCGTCAACCAGCGCCTCTCGCGCCTCGGGCCCCGGACCACCGACCTGCTCGAGCTGGCCGCCACGGCCGGCCCCGAGTTCGACTTCGAGCTGATCCGCCGCGCCTCTGGGCTCGAGGAGCCGGCGCTTTTGGAGACGCTGGACGAGGCGGTGCGCAGCGCCCTGATCGAGGAGCGCCCCTCGACCCCGGTGACCTTCGGCTTCACCCACGAGCTCGTGCGGCGCGCGCTCTATGACCGGCTCAGCCGCCTGCGCCGGGCCGAGCTCCATCTGCGGGTCGGCGAGGCCCTCGAGAGCTCGGACGAGAGCTCGACCCGGGCGCTCGCCGACCTCGCGCACCACTTCGCCGAGGCGGCGCCGCTCGGTGGCTCCCAGCGCGGGGTCGAATACAACCTCCGCGCCGCGCGGGCGGCGATGGCCACGCTCGCCTACGACGAGGCGGCCGCTCGACTGGGAGCCGCGCTGGAGCTGCGAATCGAGGACCCGCTGCGAAGAGCGGGGATCCTGCTTGAGCTGGGCGAGGCCAGCAATCGGGCGGGCAACGCCCCGAAGGCGCTCGAGGCGTTCCGGGCGGCGGCCGAGATCGGACGCGAGCACGACGACGCCGAGCTGCTGGCCCGCGCGGCGATCGGCTACGAGGATGCCTGCTGGCGCCCGAGCATCATCGACGAGGGCGCGGTGGAGCTGCTCGAGGAGGCGGCCGAGAAGCTCGGCGACGGGGACCCCGGAGCTCCGGGTCGGGCTGCTGAGCGGGCTCGCCCGCGCCCTCGACTTCCGCGGCGAGCGCGAGCGCGGCGCCTTCGTGCGCGGCAATGCCGTCGCCCTGGCGCGTCAGCTGCAGGACCGGGGCGGGCTGGCGAGGGTGCTCGTTCGCTCCTATTGGTCACGGGGCACCAGCTCGCTTGACGAGATCCTCGCGATGCTGAACGAAGCGCGGAATCTGGGGGAGGAGCTCGGCGAGCCCGAGATCCGCGCCGAGGCGATGGCCTGGCGGGTACCGACCTTCGTCGCACTCGGCGACCTTGACTCCGCCCGCCGGGACGTGGCGGAGCTTCGCGAGACGGCGGACCAGACGGCGCAGCCGTTCATGCTCCACGTCGTCGAGCACTATGGCTCGGCGCTCGCCCTGTGCGACGGCCGGTTGGAGGACGCCGAAGCCCTGGCCGGGCGCTCGCAAGAGTGGAGCCGGCTGCTGACCGGGCGCGACGCCGGCGGCACCTACGGCATCCAGATGTTCAGCATCCGCCGCGAGCAGGGGCGCCTGGCCGAGGTGGCCCCGGTGCTCCGGGTGCTGGCCGGCGGCTCGGCCCGGCACGGGCCCTGGCGCCCCGGGCTGATCGCCCTGCTCGTCGATCTCGGTATGGAACGCGAGGCGCGCGCCGAGCTCAGTCAGATCGCGGAGAGCGGACTCGAGCCGCTGCGGGAATCGCTGTGGCTGGCCTCGCTCACCTATCTGGCGGACGCATGCACGGCGCTTGGGGACGAGCGAATCGCCGCGCTCATCTATCCCGAGCTCGAGCCCCATTCGGGATCGAACGTGATGATCGGCCACCTCGTCGCCTGCTACGGCGCCGCGGACCGCTATCTGGGCATGCTCGCGGCGACGCTGGGCGAGTGGGAGCGGGCGGAGGGGCACTTCGAGGCGGCGCTGGAGCTCAACCGGCGCATGGGTGCGCGGACGTGGCTCGCCCACACCGCTCAGCAGCACGCCGCCTTCCTGCACCGGCGCGGCCGGGGGGCGAGCGACCAGGCCCAGGCGCTCCTACGCGAGGCCTCGGCGCTCGCGCGGGAGATCGGGCTGGCGACGTTGACGACGCGCATCGAGGCGCTGAGCTCACCGCAGCCAGCGGCCGGGTTCCCGGACGACCTCTCGCCGCGAGAGGTGCAGATCCTGCAGCTCGCGGCCCGCGGCCTCAGCAACCGCGAGATCGGCGAGACCCTCGTGATCAGCGAGCACACCGCCGCCAACCACATCCGCAGCATCCTCCGCAAGACGGGTTGCGCGAACCGCACCGAGGCGGCCTCCTACGCCCACGAACGGGGACTGGTCGACGCATGAGACAGCGCTACGATGGGCCGCGATGCCGCTCTACGTGATCGAGCGCAATTTCGCCGACCAGCTCGACCTCAGCGACGACGACGTGAAGCTGATCGAGGAGGTCAACGCCGACGAGGGGGTCCGGTGGCTCTTCTCGTTCCTCAGCGCGGACCGGCGCCGCACCTACTGCCTGTACGAGGCGCCGACGCCCGACGCGATCGTCGAGGCGGCGAAGCGCGCGAATGTCCCTGCCGACGTGGTCGTCGAGGTCGACACCGCGGTCCCCGAGCTGTCAGGACGACTCCGCGACTGGGCGGCGGCCCAGTAGTAGCAGCGTTGCCGATCCACACCGGGCGAGCCGGCGAGATCGCCTACCGGGAGGCCCTGCCCGACTCCGGGGCCGCCCGCGACTCGTCACCGGTCCTGCTCATCCACGGCTATCCGGAGAGCTCGTTCATGTGGCGCGACCTGCTTCCCCCGCTCGCCGCGTCCGGGCGGCGCGCGATCGCGCCCGACCTGTCCGGCTACGGCAGCTCTCCCCCGTTCTTGTCCGGCACCTGGGAGAGCCATGTAGATGCGGTCGAGGAATTTCGCTCCGAGCTCGGGCTCGAGCGGGTGGCGCTGGTGGTGCACGACTGGGGCGGGCTCATCGGGATGCGGTGGGCCTGCGACAACCCGGAGGCGGTGACGGCGCTCGTGGTGAGCAACACGGGCTTCTTCCCCGACGGCAAGTGGCACGGGCTCGGTGCCGCGCTTCGCACCGAGGGCGCCGGCGAGGCGGTCGTCGACGCCATCGATCGCCAGGGGTTCGCCGCCATGCTGCGCGAGACGGGTCGAGGCTTCGACGACGAGGCGGTCGACGAGTATTGGAAGGCCTATGAGACGGAGGAGGGGCGCCGCGCCCAGCTCACCCTCTACCGCTCCGGCGACTTCGAGAAGCTCATCCCCTACGAGGGCCGCCTGGCGGCGCTGGACGTCCCAACCCTGATCCTCTGGGGCGAGCGCGACACCTTCGCGCCGGTGGCCGGAGCGCACCGCTTCCACAGGGAGATCCCGCACTCGAAGCTCGTCCTCGTCCCGGACGGCGGCCACTTCGTCTTCGAGGACGACCCGGAGCGCTGCGCGCGGGAGATCGTGGGCTTCCTCGACGAGAGCGCGTAGGGCTCGCGCAGATGGAGCTGCGGCCCTACTCGGACGCGGATCGCGCCCTCACCGAGGCGCTCGAGCTCGATCCCGAGGTGATGCGCGAGCTCGGCGGGCCGGCCGATCCCGCGGACATGGCCCGGATCCACCGCATGCGCGTGGAGACCGTCGCCAACGGCGAGTGGTACTTCGTGATCGTGCCCGAGCCCTCGGGCCCGCCCGCGGGGGCGATCGGCATCTGGGAGTCGAGCCTCAGCGGCTCTCCGATTCACGAGATCGGCTGGATGGTGCTGCCCGCCTTCCAGGGGCGCGGCATCGCGAGCGAGGCGCTGGCGGAGATCATCTCGCGGGCTCGCGACGACGGCAGGTTCGAACGCATCCATGCCTTCCCCGGCGTCTCAAACGCCCCGTCGAACTCTCTCTGCCGGAAGTCGGGCTTCGTAGCGACCGAGGAGCGTCAGGTGAAATTTCGCGACCAGCCGCTGCGCGTCAACCACTGGGAGCTCGACGTCTCGGGGCGATCGCCCGGCGCGGGATAGTCTGCAGGGAACAAGCGCGAGCTTCGCGCGAGGAACGCCCGGGCGGGTCGACGGCGCGACCGGGTGGACGTGAGAGGAGACGTAACCGGTGTTCCAGGTCCGCATCCATGGACGAGGTGGGCAGGGGGCGGTCACCGCCGCCGAGATGCTCTCGGTCGCAGCCTTCATCGAGGGCCGTCATTCGCAGGCGTTTCCCAGCTTCGGCTCGGAGCGCACCGGGGCGCCCGTCGTCTCGTTCTGCCGCATCGACGATGTGCCGATCCGTAACCGCGAGCCGATCGCCAAGCCGGACGGGATCGTCGTCCAGGATCCGACGCTCCTGCACCAGGTGGACGCGTTCGGGGGCCTCGCGGCGGACGGCTGGGTGTTGATCAACTCCGCCAAGGACGCCGACGCGCTCGGGCTGGCCGACCTGGCCGACCGGCTTCCGCCCGATCACGTGCTGACCGTTCCCGCCACGGAGATCGCCCGCGAGCACCTCGGGCGGCCGCTGCCCAACGCGGTGCTGCTGGGCGCCTTCGCGGCGTTCACGGACGTGATCTCGCTCGAGTCCGTGCTGGGTGCGATCGGGCGTCGCTTCGAGGGGCCGATCGGCGATCGCAACGCCGCCGGGGCCACGGCGGCCGGCGCCTACGTCCGCGAGCGCCGGGGGGCACCGGTCGGTGCTTGAGCAGCGGGAGGGATCACAGGCCGTCGCCGAGGCGGTGATGCGCTGCCGGCCCGAGGTCGTCTGCGCCTATCCCATCTCCCCGCAGACCCACATCGTCGAGCATCTGTCGGATCTGGTCAGGACGGGGGAGCTCACCCCCTGCGAGTTCATCAGCGTGGAGTCTGAGTTCGCGGCGATGTCGGTGGCGATCGGCGCCTCGGCAACCGGCGCCCGGGCCTACACCGCGACCGCGAGCCAGGGACTCCTCTACATGGTCGAGGCTCTCTACAACGCATCGGGGCTCGGCCTGCCGATCGTGATGACGGTGGCCAACCGGGCGATCGGCGCACCGATCAACATCTGGAACGACCACTCGGACTCGATGTCGCAGCGGGACTCGGGCTGGATCCAGCTCTACGCCGAGTCCAACCAGGAGGCGCTCGACCTCCACATCCAGGCCTACCGGCTGGCGGAGGAGCTCTCGCTGCCGGTCATGGTGTGCATGGACGGGTTCATCCTCACGCACGCCTACGAGGAGGTGGACATCCCGGAGCCCGAGCCCGTGGATGCCTTTCTGCCGCCCTACGAGCCGCGGCAGGTGCTGGACCCGGGCGACCCGGTGACGATCGGCGCGCTGGTCGGCCCCGAGGCCTTCACCGAGGTCAAGTACCTGATGCACGCCAAGCAGATGCAGGCGCTGGACGCCATCCCCCGGATCGCCGGCGACTTCGAGGCCGCGTTCGGGCGCCGCTCCGGTGGCCTCGTGCGCCCCTACCGCGCCGAGGACGCCGAGACGATCGTGGTGGCCCTGGGATCGGTGCTGGGCACGATCGAGGACGTCGTCGACGAGCTTCGCGACCAGGGGGTCAGCATCGGCGCGCTCGGCATCAAATGCTTCCGCCCGTATCCGCTCGACGAGGTCCGCGAGGCGCTCTCGGGCGCGAACCGGATCGTCGTCATCGAGAAGGCATTCGCCGTGGGAGCCGGGGGCATCGTCGGCCAAAACGTGCGCCTGGCGCTCTCCGGCGAGGCGGCCCGGGTGCACGACGTCGTCGCCGGTCTCGGCGGCCGGCCGATCACCAAGCAGTCGCTGCACCGCCTGTTCGAGGACGTGTTCGCCGAGCGGCTCGAGCCCGGCAGGCTGCACTTCATGGACCTCGACTCCGACATCGTGCAGCGCGAGCTCGAGCGGTCCGGGAACGGGCGGAGCGGCCCGCACGAGGAGAACATCCTGCGCGACATCGGCATCGTCGCCGCACGATCGCACTGACGATGGGGCGCCAGACCGACAAGCGGCTGCCCCCTCCCCGCCCCGCCGAGGAGCCGCGGGAGGTCGAGCACCCGGTCCACCTGTACCAGGCGGGGACCTTCGTCGTCGGCAACCGCCTCCTGGACCCCGGGCAGCACTCCGTTCAGGCGCGGGCCGAGCGCTCCAACACGCTCACCTCCGGCCACCGCGCCTGCCAGGGCTGCGGCGAGGCGCTGGGCGCGCGCTACGCGCTCGACGCCGCGATGCGCGCCACCGGCAACCAGCTCATCGCCACCAACGCCACCGGCTGCCTGGAGGTCTTCTCGACCCCGTTCCCGGAGTCCTCGTGGCAGCTCCCGTGGATCCACTCCCTGTTCGGCAATGCGCCGGCGGTGGCGACCGGCGTCGCCGCCGCGCTCAAGGTCAAGGGAAGGAAGGACGTGCGCGTGATCGGCCAGGGCGGCGACGGCGGCACGGTCGACATCGGCTTCGCGTGCCTGTCGGGGATGTTCGAGCGCAACGACGACGTGCTGTTCATCTGTTACGACAACGAGGCCTACATGAACACCGGCGTCCAGCGCTCCGGGGCGACGCCGCCCGCGGCGCGGACGGCGACCACGAAGCCGGTCGGCGCCGAGCCCGGCAACGTCTTCGGACAGGGAAAGAACGTGCCGCTGATCGCGATGGCGCACGAGATCCCCTATGTCGCCACGGCCACCGTCGCCGAGCTCCGCGACCTGGAGAACAAGGTCGAACGGGCGATGGAGCTCCGCGGCGCCCGCTACCTGCATGTGTTCGTGCCCTGCCCGCTCGGATGGGGCGCGGCGTCGCGCGACACGATCCGGCTCGCCCGCCTGGTCAAGGAGAGCGGGCTCTTCCCCGTGTTCGAGGCCGAGCACGGCGAGGTTGTGAGCGTGTCCAAGATCCGCCGCCCGGTTCCCGTGGAGGAGTACCTCAAGCTCCAGCGGCGCTACGCGCACCTGTTCGGCCCCGAGCGGCGCGATGACGTGATCGAGAGGCTGCAGGCGGCGGCGGATCGCAACATCAGGCGATTCGGCCTGCTGGCCTCCGCCGAGGAGGGCGGCGATCTCCCGGGCGAGGCCACCGACGCCGCCGACCTTCCGGAGGGCCAGCCGGAGGCCGCGGGGCGCACCGAGGAGGAGAGCAACCTGATGCGACTGCTCGCCGAGACCCACCGCGGAGCCCAGTGATGGAGAAGCGGAGCTGATGGACAGGCCGTACGCGATCACCCTGGACCTGGGCTCGAGCCTGGCCAACAAGACCGGGACCTGGCGCACCGAGCGCGCCGTCCACGTGGACCGGATGCCGCCCTGCAACGACGCCTGCCCGGCCGGGGAGAACATCCAGGCCTGGCTGTATGAGGCCGAGGACGGCGACGAGGGCTACGAGCGGGCCTGGCGCAAGCTGATGGAGGACAACCCGTTTCCGGCGATCATGGGAAGGGTCTGCTACCACCCGTGCGAGACGGCCTGCAACCGCGGCCAGCTCGACGAGTCGGTCGGGATCAACTCGGTCGAGGGGTTCCTCGGCGATCTGGCGATCGAGCGGGGCTGGCGGATCGAGCCGCCGGCGGAGCGCTCGGGCAAGCGCGTGCTCGTCGTGGGTGCCGGGCCATCGGGGCTCTCGGCCGCTTACCACCTGACGCGCCGCGGCCACGAGGTGACGATCCACGAGGCGGGCCCGATGATCGGCGGGATGATGCGCTTCGGCATCCCCAAGTACCGGCTCCCGCGCGAGATTCTCGAGGCCGAGGCGCAGCGGATCCTCGACATGGGCGTGGCGCTCGAGCTGAACCGCAAGGTGACCAACATCCTCGAGGGCAAGGAGGCCGGGGAGCTACGACGCAGCCTTCCTCGCGGTCGGCGCCCACATCGGCAAGCGGGCCTACATCCCCGCCGGCGAGGCGGCCCGGATCCTGGACGCCGTCTCGATGCTCCACAGCATGGAAGAGGGCTCCAAGCCGCTGCTCGGGAGGCGCGTCGTGGTCTACGGCGGCGGCAACACGGCGATGGACGCCGCCCGCACCGCCAAGCGCCTCGGCGCCACCGACGCGATCGTCGTCTACCGGCGCACCCGCGAGCGCATGCCCGCGCACGACTTCGAGGTCGAGGAGGCCGAGGAGGAGGGCGTGATGATGAAGTGGCTCGCCACGATCAAGCACGCCGACGAGGGCAAGCTGCTTCTGGAGCGGATGGAGCTTGACGAGACCGGCTTCCCGCAGCCGACCGGCGAGACGGAGGAGCTGGAGGCCGATTCGCTCGTCCTCGCCCTGGGCCAGGAGGCGGACCTGTCGCTCCTCGACGGGGTGCCGGGCCTGGAGGTCGAGGACGGCGTCGTCCAGGTGGGCCCGGACATGATGACCGGGCACCCCGGGATCTTCGCCGGGGGCGACATGGTGCCGGCCGAGCGCACGGTGACGGTCGGCGTCGGCCACGGCAAGCGAGCGGCGCGCAACATCGACGGCTGGCTGCGCGGTCGCCCCTACGAGCATCCGCCCCGGCCCGAGCTCGCGACCTTCGAGATGCTCAACACCTGGTACTACGCCGACGCCCCGCGCACCCATCGGCGCCACCTCGAGGCGGCTCGCCGCCGAACGACGTTCGAGGAGGTCGTGCACGGCCTCGACGAGGGCACGGCCCTGTATGAGGCCCGCCGCTGCCTGTCGTGCGGCAACTGCTTCTCGTGCGACAACTGCTACGGCGTCTGCCCGGACAACGCGGTGCTCAAGCTGAGCGACGCCGCGAACGCGAACGTCAACGGCTACGAGATCGACCTCGACTACTGCAAGGGGTGCGGGATGTGCGTCGCGGAGTGCCCGTGCGGCGCGATCAGGATGGAGCCGGAGGAGATCTAGCGGATGCCGTCCGCGAGCCGGCGTCAGCCCACCGGGACCGCACCCTGCTCGGTCTCCCCCGCTTCACGCGGCGCGCGCCCGAGCCGTTCCTCCAGCTCGAGGATCCGCTCGGTAGTCCTGATCACGGTGTCCGGGTTGAGGCTGATCGAGTCGATGCCGAGCTCGACCAGGAACTCGGCCATCTCCGGGTAGTCGGACGGCGCCTGGCCGCAGAGCCCCGAGTGGCTGCCGTTGCGCCGGCATCCCTCCACGGCGAGGCGGATCATCTCCTTCACGCCCTCGTCACGCTCCTCGTAGTCGAAGGCGACGATCTCCGAGTCGCGGTCGACCCCGAGGGTGAGCTGGGTCAGGTCGTTGGAGCCGATCGAGAACCCGTCGAAGCGCTCGGCGAAGCGGTCGACCAGCAGGACGTTGTTGGGAATCTCGCACATGCAGTAGATCCTGAGCCCGTCCTCGCCGCGCTCGAGCCCCAGCTCGGCCATCCGCTCGAGCACCCGGTCGGCCTCGTCCACCCGGCGCACGAACGGGAGCATGAGCACGACGTTGGTGAACCCCATCTCCTCGCGGACTCGCCTCATGGCGCGGCACTCGAGGGCGAACCCCTCCTCGTAGGCGGGATGCGCGTACCGCGAGGCGCCCCTGAACCCCAGCATCGGGTTGTCCTCCTCGGGCTCGAAGGCGGCGCCGCCGAGCAGGCTCGCGTACTCGTTGGTCTTGAAGTCGGACATACGCACGACCACCGGCTTCGGCCAGAAGGCCGCGGCGATCGTCCCGATCCCCTCCGACAGGCGCTCGACGAAGAAGCTCGCCCCGTCGTCGTGGCCACGGAAGAGCCGCGTCACGGCGTCGCGTGCCTCGGGGTCGGTGACCTGCTCGGGATGCAGCAGCGCCAGGGGATGGGCCTTGATCGACTCGCTGACGATGAACTCCATCCGGGCGAGACCCACGCCGTCGTTGGGCAGGAACGAGGTCTTGAACGCCAGGTCCGGGTTGCCCAGGTTGACCATGACCTCGGTGGCGGGCCGGCGAATCTCGCCCACGTCGGTGCTGTCGACGTGGAAAGGGACCCCGCCGTCGTAGATCCGCCCGGTGTCCCCCTCGGCGCAGGAGACCGTGACCTCCTCGCCGGTGGGAACCGTCGTCGTCGCATCGCCCGTGCCGACCAGGGCCGGGATGCCGAGCTCGCGGGCGATGATCGCCGCGTGGCAGGTGCGCCCGCCGCGGTTGGTCACGATCGCCGCTGCGGTCTTCATCACGGGCTCCCAGTCCGGCGTCGTCATGTCCGCGACCAGCACCTCACCCGGCTTGAAGCTCGAGAGCTGGTCGACGTTCTTGATCGGGCGAGCCGCGCCGGAGGCGATCTTCTCGCCGACGGCCCGGCCCTCCGTGATCACCTCGCCCTCTCCGTCCAGGACGTAGCTCTCGAGCTTCGTGGGCCCGCGCTGGGATGCCACCGTCTCCGGGCGCGCCTGCACCAGGTAGAGCTTGCCGTCGAGGCCGTCCTTGGCCCACTCCATGTCCATCGGCTTGCCGTAGTGGCGCTCGATCTTGATCGCGTAGTCGGCGAGCTCGAGGACGTCCGAGTCATCGAGGCAGAAGTGCTCGCGATCGGCCTTGGGCGTCGGGACGTTGCGGACGGTGTGCTTGCTCTCGCCCTCGACGAAGATCATCTTGATCGCCTTGTCGCCGAGCAGGCGGCGCAGCACGGCGCGGTGGCCCTGCTCGAAAGTGGGCTTGTGGACGTAGAACTCGTCCGGGTCGACGGCCCCCTGGACGACGTTCTCGCCGAGCCCGTGGGCGCCCGTGATGAACACGACGTCCCGGAAGCCGGACTCGGTGTCGAGCGAGAAGAACACGCCGGAGGAGGCGAGGTCGGACCGGACCATCTTCATGATCCCGATCGAGAGCGAGACCTTGAAGTGGTCGAAGCCCTGGTCGATCCGGTAGTGGATCGCGCGATCGGTGAACAGGCTGGCGAAGCAGCGGCGGCACGAGTCCAGCAGGCTCACCTCGCCGTGGATGTTGAGGTAGGTTTCCTGCTGGCCGGCGAAGCTCGCGGTGGGCAGGTCCTCGGCGGTCGCGGAGCTCCGCACCGCCATGCTCACCTCGTCGCCGTACTCCTCCTGGAGGCGGTGGTAGGCGTCGAGGATCTCCTGTGCCAGGTCGTCGGGGATGCCCGCCCCGTAGACGATCTCGCGCGCCCGCTTGCCTCGGCGCGCCAGGTCCGCGACGTCGTCGGGGTCGAGGCCGTCGAGGGCCTCATGGAGCGGGCCCCATGCGCCGGCCTCCTCCAGCATGTAGCGGTAGGCCTCGGCCGTCGTCGCGAAGCCATTCGGCACGAGCACGCCCTCCCCCGAGAGCTCCCGGTACATCTCGCCCAGCGAGGCGTTCTTGCCGCCGACGAGCGGCACGTCGTCGATGCCAACCTCCTCGAAGAAGCGGACGTACTTGGCTTGGCTCATGCTCTCCTCCTGTGGCTCCGAGCCGAGCACCGATCGCGCGACTCGGCCGCAGTATCTCAGCCGCCGAGCGCTGAGAGTCGGTGCTTTCCCGCAGGAACCCTGCGTATTACCCCCGATGCCGAGGCGAGCGGCGGCTCAGTCGGAGATGTCGGTCCGCCGCACCGCGTTCGCGGCCAGGGCGATCAACATCACGGCCCCCACCACGATCACGATGATGCCGACGACGACGCTGACCAGGAAGAAGCACAGGAGCGCCGCCAAGAGCCAGACGCCAAGCAACAGCGTCTCCTTGACCCCGATCAGGTCGGATACGTCCGCGCCGGCATCGAGGTCCCGACGCTGCCTGTCTTCGGGCTCCTGCGTCGCCATCACCGACAACCTAATCACACACGCGCGGCGCATCCCGATGAGGCCACAGGCCGTCGCCCTCCCGCTTTCAAGCGAGGGTGTCGCACAAAGGCGTATCTGTGGGAAGGGGACAGCGCCGACTCGGCGCGACCGGCCCGGTTAGGGTTGAGCGCCGACAATGCCCGAAGATCCCGCTCAGACGGTGCTGGTCACCGGTGGCTCCGGCTTCCTCGGCGGCTGGTGCGTGACGGAGCTCCTGCGCCGCGGCTACACGGTGAGAACGACGGTTCGCAGCCCCTCCCGGGAACCCCAGGTTCGAGCCACGGTCGGTTCCGAGGTCGACCCCGGCGATCGGCTGACGGTGCTCGTAGCGGACCTCACCGGCGACGAGGGCTGGCCCGAGGCGGCTGAGGGCTGCGACTACGTCCTGCACGTCGCCTCGCCGTTTCCGCCCAAGCAGCCGAAGGATCCTGACGAGCTGATCTTGCCGGCGCGCGAGGGAACCCTCCGGGTCCTGCGCGCGAGCCTGGATGCCGGGGCGAAGCGGGTCGTCCTCACCTCCTCGGTGGCCGCGATCAGGCTCAGCGAGGGTGCGGCCAGCAGGCCGCTCGACGAGGGCGACTGGACGGACCCCGGTACCCCGGGGCTCACGCCTTACGTTCGCTCGAAGACGATCGCCGAGCAGGAGGCCTGGGGTCTGGTACGGGAACGAGGCGAGGAGGATCGCCTGTCGGTGGTCAACCCCGGCGCCATCATCGGACCGGTGTTGAGCGATGACCTCTCCTACTCGCTGCAGGCGGTTCAGCGGCTGTTGGCGGGCATGCCCGGGGTGCCGAGGCTGGGCTTCAGCCTGGTCGACGTCCGAGACGTCGCCGATCTCGAGCTCAAGGCGATGACGGCGCCCGAAGCGGGCGGCGAGCGCTTCATCGCGGCCACGCGGTTCCTCTGGATGGCCGAGATCGGCGCGGTCCTCCGCGAGCGCCTCGGGGAGGCGGCCTCGAAGGTGCCCACCCGCACGGTCCCGAACCTGCTCGTGCGGGGTATGGCGCTGTTTGACCCCGGAATTCGCTCGGTCGTCGGCGGGCTTGGCAAACGCACCGAGCTGTCGTCGGAAAAGGCGCGGGGCTCCCTGGGTTGGGCGCCGCGCCCGGTCGAGGACACGATCGCCGAGACGGGCGAGAGCCTGATCCGGCACGGGGTCGTGGCCGTGCCGGCGTAGCTCTTGCCGCGCGCCGTTTCTCATCCGGAGAAATGGGGCCGGCCGATACTGTTGCCCGGTCGTCCAATCGGTGAGGGGGAGAGCGGATGAGCAACGTCGAGACCATGCAGCAGATCTATGACGCGTTCGGGCGCGGGGACGTTCCCGCGATCCTCGAGCACCTGGCGGAGGACGTGCGCTGGGAGCAGTGGCCAACCGGCAATGTGGCGCAGGACCGCGACGTTCCCTACATGCGACCGCGCACCGGCCGCGAGGCGGTGGCCGGGTTCTTCCGGGACATCCAGGAGGACTTCGAGATGAACTCCTTCAACCCGCACACGTTCCTGGGAGGCGAGGGCTGCGTCGCGGTGGTGATCGAGGTCGACCTCACCGTCCGCTCAACGGGCATGCGCATCGAGGACGAGGAGATCCACCTCGTCGAGTTCAACGCCGACGGTCAGATGACCTCCCTGCGCCACTTCCTCGACACGGCGAAGGCGACCGAGGCGCACGCGTAGGCGGCCTGGATCCGTAGCTCCGGGGGCTCCTGCGAGCTCGTACCGCCCCGCTTGCCCGTCGCACATGCACCGGCTAGGGTCGGATGCACCACATCCGAAGGGAGATGCCATGGCCCAGGAGAACGTAGATCTGGTTCGCAGCGGATACGAGGCATTCAACCGCGGTGACATCGATGCGGTGCTCGCGATCATGGACGATGAGATCGAGTGGCATGAGCCGGGAGGCGGGAATGCCCCGGCCGGTTCGTTTCGGGGACCCCGGAGCGTGGCGAGTGACGTCTTCGCGCCGGTGCCCGAGCGCTTCGAGGATTTCCGTGTGGAGACAGATCAGCTCGTCGACGTCGGCGAGCACGTTGCGGTGATCGGTCGATTCCGCGGGACGAGCAAGAGCGGCAAGCAGCTCGACGCCCCCTTTGTGCACGTGGCGACGGTACGGAACGGCAAGGAGGTCGAGTTCCGCAACTACGTGGCTCGCGATCAGTGGGCCGAAGCCTGGAGCTAGGGGCGACCCGAACGGATTCGAACCCACCACCTTCTGCATCTCAAGACGCTCGGCCTCCACCGCAAGGTCATCCGCGAGCGCAACGCGGAGGGCCGCGGCTGAGCGCGGGCTCGACGACGCGGCCGGCGCCTGGGTCAGCGTCGGGACTCGACCCGCACCCGAACCAACGCGTCGCGGCCCGCGTCGCGCGTGGCCACGGCGTGGCCCTCGAGTCTGTGGCCCCGGACCACGAGGCGCACCGGCCCGCCCTCCCCGGTCAGGTTTCGCCACCAGACCTTGCGTTCCGGCCAACCGACCGCGATCGTCACCTCGTCGCCCTTGTCGCGGTAGAGCACCGGGATCGTGTAGTCGCGCCCGCTCCTGCGACCCGTGTAGGTGATCAGCGCGAGGCGACCGCTGGCGAGCCGGTGGGCAGGCGACCGCAGAACCGCCTTCAGCGCCGGATTGACCGTCCTGTTCATCACCAGGAATGGGAGTTGACCTCGCATGCTAAGAGGCCACTTCCCGGCAGAACTCCCGCAGGGCGTCGGCGAAGGCGGGGCTAACGGTCGGCTTCTCCCGGCAGGACACCTGCATCGATTCGGGGAAGGCCGAGACGGCGGCCTCGTATCCATCCTTGGTGAAGAGCAGACAGGGATCGTGCTCCGCGAACAGCATCGGCTTCCCGAGATCCCGTAGGGCACCCTCGATCCAGTCGCCGGGGTCCGCCATGTTCTCGAGCACGTACGCCTGCGCCACGCCGGTGGGGATTTGCTCGAGCATCCGGTCGGCGAGCTCCTCGCCGTAGAAGCCCTGCGTGATCTGCGTCAGGTGCCGCATGAACGTGCGGTCGTCGAGAGTGGCCACCTGTTTGAAGGCCGAGCCGACATCCGCGTTGATCGCAGGCCGATCCGCGTCCGGACTGAACCCCAGGCAGGCGTGCCCCAGCGCGAGCCCCTGGACCGCCTCTCGATGCCGAGACGCGAACTTCACGGCCGCGGCGTTGGAGAACTCATCGGCTGCGACCACGAGGCTCTGCCATCCGCGGCGGTCGACCTCCTCGGCCGCCCGCTCGGCCACGGCCGAAGTGCCGGGCGCGCTGGGAAGATCCTCGTCGCCCACGCCCGGCGCATCGAATACCGCGACCTCGGCCCATTCCTCGAGCTGCGGTCGGATCACCCACTCCAACGCGCAGTAGCCCGGGAGGAGGAGCAGGCGGGGCCTGGTCCGCTCGTCCGACGGATTCGCGCTCATACAGCAGCCTTCCACCCTACTTGGGGACCGACGCCATCGTGGTGCCCGACGAGATGCCTCAGCCTCCCACGCCTCGATGCGTGATGGCGGTTGGTGCCGATTCGTTCCCGCAGGTTCGGCAAGAGCCACCGCTCGGCGGAACGGCGATGCCGCCCGAGCCCGCGTAAACCGCTTGGCTATGCGGAGAGCGGCTGTTGTGAGCGAAATCCCCGCCATCTGGCTTGTCTATGCGGTCGACGGGCGCGCTGCTACCAGCCGTGCTACCAGTTTCTGGCGCTTGACAGCAAGATGGATCGGTAGCAGCTGGCCGTCCTGCGGGTCGCCGCCGCATTGATGCGACCCTGCAGCAGCCTCCGACGGCGCAGCGGTGTAGTCCCAAGCCCATGGGCGAGACCATCGGGTGGTGGGTCAGTCTGAGCCTCGGCCCACTTCGCCAGCCCCACGGCTTCGAGGGCACGTTCGCCGCTCGGAAAGGCCTCTATCCGTGTCACCAAGCCGTCACGGATCGTGAAGAGTATTCCCGTCTCTCGCCCCTCGCGACATGGCCCGCGCAGTTTCTCGCAGGCTTAGGAGTCGAGCAACTCCGCGATCTCGCGCACAGTCCAGACATGATCCGCGACCGACCAACGTCACTCGCATCGACTCGAGCGGGCTGATGCACGGATCGCGAACTCTGGAGCTTTCGCTCTCGACGCGACCGAGTACTCCGATCGGCGCGGCGCAATCACGCGAGAGGCGAGGAGTCGCCCAACTGCTTCGTACCGAGCGCTGAATTCGCGGCTACCCCACTGCGCGAGGAACAGCACTCAGCCGGCGATCTCGGCGAGGAACGTCTGAGGTCTGATGATCCGCATGGCACCGTGGTGGCCGAGCGGGACCAAGTGCTTGCTGTCACCGCTGATCAGGATCTCGGCCCCGGCGGCGCCGGCGGCTGCAAGGATGCGGTCGTCGTCCGGATCGCCGCTGACCGCCTCAACACGATTGGGCACCTTCGCGACGCCGACGGCCAACTCGTCCAGCAATCCGAGGATCGCCTCGAGCGCGGCATCCCCGACCGCGAGCTTCTGGTCCAGAACCCGCTGCAGCTCCACACGGACCGGTTCGGGAAGGACGAGTTCGGCGCCGTCCGCGATCGCCTCCAGCACTCTACGCGGGGGACCGTCGGCGATAACCGCCGAGACGAGGACGTTCGTATCGACGGCGACCTTCAGCCCGCCGTCCTGATCTCATCGACGAGCTGCTCGGCGTCCTCGGGCGCGATCCCTTCACGCTCGGCCAGGGCCCTAGCCTCCCGGGTGGCCATCGACCACCGTTCACGCCACAGGTAGCTGCGCAGGGCGTCGCGGACGATCTCGCTACGCGTCCGACCCTGGGCCGCGGCGAGCCGGTCGGTGCCGTCGCTGAGCTCGTCCGGAAGTGAGACGGAGAGAAGCTTGCTCATCGTAATATGAAGATATCATATGATTCGCTGAGGTAAGGGCGGTCGCTCCTCCTCCGCGCGGACAAGCGGAAGCCGGCGGTAGAACGCGGGGGGCGTTATCGCCTGCTACCAGGCTGAGCTACCACTCTCCATCGGAGACGGCGCGGTCCGGGGGCTGCCTCAGGCTTGCAACGAGACCGACAGGGGCGCTGAAAGGAGCGGCTGATGGGAGCGAAATACCCGCCATCTGCCTTGTTGATGGGCTCCACGGACATTCCGCTACCAGCGCTGCTACCGATTTGCGGATCCTCGTGGGCGCCACGAGCCGGTAGCTGAGTCGACCGTCGAGGCCCGGCCCAGGTACGTGTAAGTTGGCACCGGTGGAGATCGTCCGGGCGAATGGGCTCGAGATCGCCTACGAGCGGATCGGCGAGGGGCCGTCGATCGTGTTCGCGCACGGCGCCGCCGCAGATGGCCGCATGTGGCAGCCGCAGCTCGCCGCCTTGGCCGACGAGTTCACGGTCGTCGCCTGGGACGAGCCGGGCGCCGGCCGCTCCTCCGACGCACCTACGGACTTCGGGCTGGCGGACTATGCGGACTGCCTCGCGGCGCTGATCGAGGAGCTGGCGCTCGGCCCGGCGCACGTCGCCGGCCTCTCCTGGGGCGGCACCGTGGTGCTGGAGCTCTACCGCCACCATCCCCGGCTCGTCGCGACCATGATCCTCATCGATAGCTATGCCGGGTGGAAAGGGTCCCTACCGGAGGACGAGGTGCGTAACCGGGTCGCTGGCGCCCGTCAGCTGCTCGCAGCGCCCGCCGACCAGTTCGATCCCACGCTTCCCGGGTTATTCGCCGCTGACCCGGCTCCCGAGTTCGTACCCCTGCTCGAACAGATGGCCGCCGACGTCCGCCCTGAGAGCCTCGGGACCCAACTGTTCGTGATGGCCGAGGCGGACCAACGGGATCTGCTGCCCCGCATTACCGTGCCGACTCTGTTGATCTGGGGCGAGCTCGACGCTCGGTCTCCGCTGGGCGTCGCGCGCCAGTTCGAGCAGGCGATCCCGGACACGAAGCTCGTCGTGATCCCCGGCTCCGGTCATGTCGCCAACCTCGAGCGGCCGGAGCAGGTCAACGAAGCCGTACGCAAGTTCTGCCGCGCTCACCCTCCGCGATCAGGTTCGGAACGCTGAGAAGAGCGGCTGATCTGACCGAAATCCCCGTCATCCCGCTCAGTCATGCGGTTCAGCGGTTGGTCGCCACCAGTACCGCTACCGATCTCTGCTTTCGAGGCGGCAGGCTGCCGTGGTAGCCAGCCAGTACCGGGTCTACCATCTGCTCAATTCACGATCCTCTACGAGGATGGCGAGGACGGCTGGGTGGTGGCGCAGGTCAAGGAGGTCCCAGGTGCGGTAAGTCAGGGACGCACCCGGGAAGAAGCACGTGAGAATGTGGTCGACGCCCTCCGGCTGATGCTCAGCCCCGAGCCGGAAGGCGCGCCGGACAACAGCGACGCGCTTGAGCTGACACTCGCTTCTTGAGCGCAGGGCCCTCGAGCGCCACCTTCGCAAACGTGGGTGCCGCATCATCGACGAGGGCGGGAACCACACTCGCTGGGCAGGTCCGGGCGGCGCGGGCCGCAGCACCGTCCCGCGTCATCGCGAAATCGATTTCCGGCTCGCCCGCGAGATCTGTAAGCAGCTCGGCATCCGCCACCCGCCGGGTCGCGGTAATCGCCCTCAAAGGTCTTCTAATACCGGGATCGCTGGCGCCTTCATCGATCACCTGACGAGTCCAGTCGATACCTGTTCGCAAACGCGTGCGATTTCCGGTAGCTCGCTGGAGACGCTCGCGGGCGCGGACCAGTCCGAGTTCCCGTCCGCAGAGGAGCCGCCGTGGCGGTAGTGATCGAGCGGCGGTAGTGACCCGCGCACAGATTCCGGCGCCAGCCGGATTCGTTCGTCCCTGGGCACCACCTCACTCCCACTAATGGGTGGGTGCGGATGAAGCCCGTCGGTCCCGCTGCCTGGCTTTCGTGTGGAAAGGGCGCGATTTGCTTGCGACCGCCCAGGGCGTCTGCCGGAATCGGACCATGATCGTCCCGGTGCGGGGCGTCCGTTTCTCTTCCCCGCCCGTAACCTGGGAACATGCCCGACCCCGCGCCCGCCCGGCTCGACGCCGCGACGGCCTCCCGACTGCGCCGTTTGAACGTCATCGTCGGCTCGGCGCACGCGCTGCAGGCGATCGTCCTGCTCGCGATCGCGACGGCCGCATCGCTTCCGGTCACGGCATCGTTTCTGATCGGCCCGCCCGGCGCCGGCGACTACGGCGCCGCCAGCCTCGGCAGCCTGCGGGTCGACTGGCTGGTCGCCGCGTTCCTGTTGCTCGCCGCAGTCGACCACCTCACGCTGAGCGGGGGACGGCCGCGCCGCTGGTATGAGGCAAACGTTGCGCGCGGGATCAATCCGGCGCGCTGGTGGGAGTACTCGGTCAGCGCATCCCTCATGATCGTGCTCATCGCGATGCTGGCCGGGGTCAGCGAGCTCGTCGCCCTGATTGCCCTGTTCGGGGCGAACGCGGCGATGATCCTCTTCGGGCTCGTTCAGGAGCAGATGAACGCCGACCGCGACGAGGTGGACTGGCGGCCTTTCATCTACGGGTGCGTCATCGGTGCCGTGCCGTGGATCGCGATCGCCGCCCAGCTCATCGTCTCCACCACCGACGGCAACGGCGTCCCCGGCTTCGTCGTCGCGATCTTCATCACGTTGTTCCTGCTCTTCAACACTTTCGCGATCAACATGTGGCTGCAGTACCGCGGGCGCGGCCGCTGGGCGGACCCGGCGTTCGCCGAGCGCGTCTACCTCTTCCTGAGCCTCCTCGCAAAGAGCGCGCTGGCCTGGCAGGTTTACGCCGGCGCGCTCGCCGGTGGATGAGCGGGCGCGGACGACGTTGCCGGATTAGTCGGAGGGACGATGCTCGCGCAGGGCCGGAAAGATCAACCTGACATCGGCGCCGCGGCCATCGAGCGCGGCGGCTTTGACGAGCCGCGAAGCGCGACGATCGCCCGGCGTGTGAAGACGATCACGCCGCGCGTCATCGGTCTCGGGCTCGTCACGGCGCTCTTCCCGGCACTGCTGTTACTCGCGCTCGCGCTCGACCTCGTTCGCTGGGCCACACATCAGGTGCCCTGGGTCGCGACCCGCCTGCTCTGCTTCTTGTGGGCGTACCTCGCCGCGGAAGTTGCCGGACTGCTCGCGCTGCTGGGCGTCTGGGTGGCGGCGGGCTTCGGCCGGCGTCGCGCCTGGATGGCCGAGTGGACCTGGCGCTTCCAGCAAGTGTGGGCCGGCTGGCTCTTCGCGGCGGTGCGCGGGCTCTTCGGGCTGCGACTCGAGGTCGCCGGGCAGGCGCTGGTCACGCCGGGGCCGGTGATCGTCCTCGTCCGCCACGCGAGCATCGTCGACAACCTGCTGCCGTCGGTGCTCGTGGCGCGTCGCGCGCGCGTACGCCTGCGCTATGTGCTCAAGCGCGAGCTGCTCGCCGACCCGTGCCTCGACCTCGCCGGCCGCCGCCTGCCGAACTACTTCGTACGCCGCGGCACCGGCGAGGCGGTGGAGCGCGAGAACGTGCGGCGCCTCGCGGCCGGGATGGGTCCCGAGGACGGCGTGCTCCTGTATCCGGAGGGGACGCGCTTCACACCCGAGCGGCGCACCGCCGCGCTCGACCGGATCGCCGAGCGCGACCCTGAGCGGGCGAGCCGCATGGCGGACGTGCAGCACCTGCTGGCCCCCAAGGTCGGCGGGGTACTCGCGCTGCTCGACGGCGCGCCCGAGGCAGACGTCGTCGTACTGGCCCATCAAGGCCTCGATGGCCTGCGGCTGATCTCGGACATCTGGAGCGGGGCCCTCGTCGGGCGCCGGATCCGCGTGCGCTTCACACGAATCCCGCGGGCGATGGTTCCGGCCGGCGTGGACGAGCGGGTGCGATGGCTCGACGATGTCTGGGGTGAGATGGACGAGTGGGTGGACACGCGCCTCGCCGCGTTGGAGGACACGGAGCCCGCGGCCGTGAGGCACACGTGAGCGCCGTCGCGATCCTCCTGCTGAACCTCGCCGTTGTCTTCGCGCTGACGACGGCGCTCTGGGCACTCAGCGTCGCGGTGCGCGACACATCGATCATCGACATCTTCTGGGGGGCCGGCTTCGTGGTGATCGCGTGGGTGACCTACGCGGTGACAGACGGCTCGCCCGCGCGCAAACTGCTGCTCGCCGTCCTGACGACGGTCTGGGGCCTGCGCCTCACAATCCACCTCGCGCGGCGCAATCTCGGCCGGGGCGAGGACGTCCGCTACCGGGCGATGCGCGAGCGCCACGGCGACCGCTGGCCGCTGCGCTCCCTCTGGAGCGTCTTCTGGCTGCAGGGATTGCTGATGTGGGTCGTCTCGCTGCCGGTGCAGGCGGGACAGTTCGACGCCTCGCCGCACGGGCTCGTGTGGCTCGACTGGCTCGGGGTCGCCGCCTGGGCGCTCGGCGTTTTCTTCGAGACGGTCGGCGACGCACAGCTCGAGCGCTTCAAGGCCGACCCGGCGAACCGGGGGCAGGTCATGGATCGCGGGCTTTGGAGCTGGACGCGCCACCCCAACTACTTCGGCGACTTCAGCGTGTGGTGGGGGCTCTACCTCGTGGCGCTGGCGACGGGGAGTGCGTGGTGGACAGCGGTGGGACCGCTGGTAATGAGCGTGCTGCTGATGCGGGTGAGCGGGGCGCGGCTGCTCGAGCAGTCGATCGGGACCCGGCGGCCGGGGTACGCCGCGTACGTGCAGCGCACGAGCGGGTTCTTCCCGCGTCCGCCGCGCCGCGGGCGAGCGATGCGACCGGATTGATCTCTCCCTCGTCTACGGAATGAGCGCCCCCGTCGCGATCTGACGCGAAGTGACGGGGACGCTCATCACAAGCGGCTGATGGGATTCGAACCCACGACCTTCTGCATGGCAAGCAGACGCTCTAGCCAACTGAGCTACAGCCGCACGAACGGGGGATTCTAGCCGCGCCGCCGCCCATTCCCCGGCTGCTCTGCGCCGTAGCGACGCACCGGTGGGCCGCATTCAATAGAACTCCGGGCGCACCGGCCACGTGAGGGCCGCCGCGCCACTGGCAACGAGTGCAGGGATGCGAGGAGGGGTGGCCCCACCGACAATCGCGACCAGCGGGCGAGCTTCTCGAACGCCAACCGCGACGTTGAGGTGGCGGCCCCCGGCGTCGACGTCCTGTCGACGTACCACGACGGCGGCTACACGACGCTGTCCGGAACGTCGATGGCGACACCGCATGCCTCCGGCACGACGGCGATCGCCTGGGACAGGTCACCGACCGCCACCGCGGCACGGATCGTCGCCAAGCTGGATGCCGCTACCGACGACCTCGGGGCCCCGGCCGCGACACGAGCTACGGGTTCGGTCGGGGTCAACCTGGTGAAGGCCGCGACGGGGTGGTCAGGACCCGGAGTCGCGCGCGTCGAGAGCCTCGTTGACGAGGCGATCGGCGCGCGCGTTCTCCGCCCGCGGGACGTTGCGGATCGTCCAGCGCTCCAAACCGCCCAAGGCGTCGAGGACCCGGGCATGGAGCTCCCGCAATCCGGAGTCCTTCACCCGGTACTCGCCCCGCACCTGACGGACGACCAGCTCGGAGTCGCCCACCAGGTCGAGCTCGCGCGCCCCGAGCTCGCGCGCCCGCGCGATGCCCAACAAGAGCGCCCGGTACTCCGCCACGTTGTTGGTGGCCGGGCCGATCGTCTCCGATCGCTCGTCGAGCACCTCGCCCTCCGGATCGGCCACCACCGCTGCGATCGCCGCCGGCCCCGGGTTGCCGCGGGCACCGCCGTCGACGTGGACGACCAGTCGCTCGCTCAAGTTTCCTTTGCCGTTTCCCGCTCTTCCGGCTCGGCGGCGGAGCGGAGCCGGAGCGTGCCGTCCTCGTCCGCGGCCGCGTTCCAGGACCGTGATTCCTCGGCAAGCTCCGAGAGCTCGGCGCCCTTGGCGACCTCGCGGACCGATTCGGCCTCGTCTCCCTCGGCGCGCACCTCCCACTGGTACCACGAGAGCTCCCAGGCCACCGTGACGACGGCGAGCTGACGACGCTGATCCGGCCGCACGCCGGCCTGGGGGCCGCCCAGCGACCTGATCAAGCCGGCCACCTTGCGGCGCTCCTCGCTCGCGTTGAATCGGTCCACCGCCTGTCGCATCAGCGCCTCGGGCCCCCGCTTGGCCCGGCCCTTGCGAGTGGACTTGGCCTCAGCCGCCGGCTTGGCGCTCGGCTTTGCCGGGCGCTGGCGTTGCTGGCGCCGCGCGCGAGGCTGCTCCGCCTTGCGTGCCGGGTTGGGCTCCTCCTGCGGCTCCAGCGCTGCGGGCGGCGGCACCTCGGCAGCCCCGTCCGGAGCGGACGCCGAGGACGCTGCGCCCCCGGTGTCAGGGGGCGTCGACCGCGCCTGCGCCTCAACCGGTGCGGGCGCGGGCGCCGCCGACTCGGCCCATGCCTCCTCGAGGTCCGGCTCGCTCCCGGACTTCGCGCCCCGGCCCCGCGGGGCGGACCCGCCTCGCGAGCGAGCGCTGGAGCGGGCGCGAGACGCGGCGCGGCTCAGCCGCTGACGGAGCGCCTGGCCCCGTGAGCGCCGGGGCTGCTCGTCGGCGATCGTGTGCGCCATCGAGACCGGGATCCAGCCCGAGGTCTCGGCGCGCGAGCGGCACAGGACGCAGACGCCGATCCGCTGGCGCTGCTGCGTCAGGTACTCGTGGATCTGCTCGCCCTTGAGGATGGTCCGCCCGCAGACGTCGCAGGACGGAAACTGATCGTGCTCGCCGGCCACGAACCCAACGTACCAATGCCCCTCCGCGCACGGACGCGCACGGATCTCGGCCGAAGTGAATCCTTCAGGCCCGGACCTTGTCCTCGTCGGCCGCCTTGGCCTCCGCGACGACCTTCTGGGCGATGTGGCCCGGGACCTCCTCGTAGCGCTCGAACTCCATCGTGTAGTCGCCGCGGCCGCCGGTCATCGCGCGAAGGTCGGTGGCGTAATCGAGCACCTCGGCCATCGGGACCTCCGCCTTGATCTCGGTGGTGGCGCCCTTCGGCTCGACGCCCAGCGGCCGGCCGCGCCTGGAATTGAGGTCGCCCACGACGTCGCCCACGTTCTCCTCGGGCACGGCGACGGTCATGCGAACGATCGGCTCCAGCAGGTACGGATCGGCCTCGGCGGCGGCCTGCTTGAAGGCCATCGAGCCGGCGATCTTGAAGGCCATCTCGGAGGAGTCCACCGAGTGGTGCTGGCCGTCATAGAGCCTGACCCGCAGGTCCTTGACCGGATAGCCGGCCATGATCCCCTGCTGCATGGCCTCCGCGATCCCCTTCTCGACGGCCGGGATGAACCCGCCGGGGATCACCCCGCCCTTGATCGCGTTCACGAACTCGAACCCGGCGCCGGCCTCCACCGGCTCGATCTCGATGTGGCAGTCCCCGAACTGGCCGCGGCCTCCGGTCTGCTTCTTGTAGCGCCCGTGGGCCTTCGCCGGCTTGCGGATCGTCTCCAGGTACGGGACGCGCGGTGGGTGGAGCTCGATCTCGGCGCCGTAGCGGCGCTTCATCCGGTCGGTGATCACCTCGACGTGGACCTGCGTGAGGCCAGCGATGATCTGCTCCCCGGTGTCCGGGTCGCGGTGCACGTCCAGCGTCGGATCCTCCTCCACCAGGCGGCGCAGCGCGCTCGCGGCCTTCTCCTCATCGCCCTTGGACTTCGGCTCGAACGCGAACGCCATCACCGGCGCGGGAAGCTCGAGCGGGGGGAACGAGACGGCGGCGTCCTTTCCGGCGATCACGTCGCCGGCCTGCGTCTCGCGGAGCTTGGCGACCGCGCCGATGTCGCCGGCGCCCAGCTCGTCGACGGGCGAGGTCTCCTTGCCGCAGGGTGCGGCGAGCTGCCCGATCCGCTCCTTCGCCTGGCGGGTGGCGTTGAATGCCTGCGAGTCCGAGGAGAGGGTCCCCGAGTAGACGCGAAGCAGGTTGATGCGTCCCGTGTACGGGTCGGCGGTGGTCTTGAACACGTAGGCGACGGGCTCCCCATCCTCGGTCGGCTCGATCTCGATCTGCTCGCCCTCGCCGTTGAGCGCCGGGATCCCGCCTCGCATGGCCGGCGAGGGAACGTCCTCGACAAACGCCTCGAGCAGGCGGCTCGTGCCCAGATTGCGGGTCGCAACGCCGCAGGTGACCGGGAACAGGTGGCCCTCGGTCACCCCCTTCTTCAGGGCGGTGACGATCTCGGCGTGCGAGACCTCCTCCCCCTCGAGGTAGCGCTCCATGAGCTCGTCGGAGTTCTCGGCCACCTCGTCCATCAGCTTCTCGCGATACTCCTCGGCCTGGGGCCGCAGCTCGTCGGGGATCTCGCTCTCGGTTGAGCTCCCACGTCCCTCGCCCTCGTAGGTGAACGCCTTCATGTCGATCAGGTCGACGACGCCCCGAACCTCGTGCTCGGTGCCGACGGGGATCTCGGTGGCCACGACGTGGGGGCCGAACGCTTCCTTCAGGGAGTCGAGCGAGCGGAAGAAGTCGGCGCGCTCGCGGTCGAGCATGTTCACGAAGACGAGGCGGGCCAGCCCCTCCTGGTCGGCTCGCTGCCAGAGGCGCTCCGTGTGGACCTCCACGCCCATGACCGCGTTGACCACGACGACCGCGGCGTCGACCACGCGCAGGGCGGCGAGCGTGTCGGCGACGAACGAAGGATCGCCGGGCGTATCGATCATGTTGACCTTGCGCTCCGAGTAGCCGAAGGACGCCACGCTGGCGCCGATGGACATGGAGCGTTCCTGCTCGTCGGGCTCGAAGTCCGACACGGTGGAGCCGTCGTCCACGCGTCCGAGCCGGTTGACGACGCCGGCCTCGAACAGGAGCGCCTCACACAGGCTGGTCTTTCCGCTCCCCCGGTGGCCGATCAGCGCGACGTTGCGGATCCGGTCGGCTGCCTTGTGCCCCACGGGGGCAATATATGGGTTAGCGACCGGTCGCTTCGGTCACGGCCTGGACTGGAAACGGGATCTCAGCGCGAGAACGGCCTTGGTATGGAGCTGCGAGACGCGCGACTCGGTGACATCGAGCACCTCGCCGATCTCGCGCAGGGTCAGGTTCTCGTAGTAGTAGAGGGCGACGACGAGCCGCTCGCGCTCCGGCAGCGACTCGATCGCGTCCGCCAGCCGGTCCTTGAGCTCCGAGGCCTGCGCCTCGGTCTCGGGGTCGACGGCGTGCGGATCGTGGATCGTGTCGAGCACCGAGATCTGCCCACCCCCTCCTGCGGGGTCGGCGAACGTCCACAGGTCGTCGAGCGCCAGCACCGAGGAGTTCGCGATCTCGAGCAGCGAGTCGTTGAACTCGTCAAGGTTCATGTCGAGCTTCGACGCCATCTCAGCCTGGGTGGGGGCCCGCTGCAGGTTGGCCTCGAGCTCCGCGTGCGCCTTCTCGACGTCGCGCGCACGGGCGCGCACCGACCGCGGCACCCAGTCCAGCGAGCGGAGCTCGTCGATGATCGCTCCCTTCACCCTGGCCACGGCGAAGGTCTCGAACTTGATCTTGCGATCGGGGTCGAAGCGCTCGATGGCACCGATGAGGCCGAGCAGGCCGTAGGAGATGAGGTCGGCCTCCTCGACGTGCGAGGGCAGACCGGACGCCATCCGGCCGGCGATGAACTTGACCAGCGGCGAATAGGCGACGACAAGACGCTCTCGCGCGCGCTCGTCTCCACCATCCTTGTAGCGCCGCCAGAGCTCCCGGAGTTCGAGAGCTTTGACGTTTGTCTCCATCGTCCCCAAATGGGAAACCTACCGGCCGTGCCTCAGGCCCGTGGGTTATGGGTCATGCTCGTGGATGAGAGCGTGCGTACTCGCGGCGGAGCCGTCCGGGCTCGACCCGCGTGTACACCTGAGTCGTCGACACGCTGGAATGTCCCAGGAGCTCCTGGATCGAGCGCAGGTCGGCCCCGCCCTCCAGCAGGTGCGTGGCGAACGAATGGCGCAGGGTGTGCGGCGACACGTGGCCCGCCACGGCCGCCTCGCGCACCCAGCGATCGAGGCGGCGTCGGACGTCGGAGGGCGAGAGCCGCCTCCCCCGGCGCGAGAGAAAGAGCGCCGGCTCGGCGCGATCGCTCGCCAGCGCCGGCCTCGCCTGGCTGAGGTAACGGTCCAGTGCCCGTTGTGCCGGCTCGCCCATGGGCACGATCCGAGTCTTTGAGCCCTTGCCGGTCACCCGCAGGGACTCCGAGTCGAAGTCGACGGCGTCGGCGTCGATGTTGACGATCTCCTCGGCGCGCAGGCCGCACGCGTACGCCACCTCCAGCATGGCCCGGTCCCGCACCTCGAGCGGACCGCTGGCCGGGATGCGGTCCAATAGCACCGCGATCTCGTCGGGGCCCAGCACCCGGGGAAGGCGCGAGGCCTTCTTCGGCATCGGCAGGAGATCGGCCGGGTTCTGCACCGCCTCGCCGGTCCGCGCCAGGTGGTCGTGCAGGCTGCGCACCGCGGCCAGCTTGCGGGCGACGCTGGCGCGCGCGAGGCCACGCTCGGACAGCGCCGCCGCGTAGCCGCGCAGGTCGCGGTAGGCCAGCGCTCCGGGCTCCTTGCCGCGGACCGTGGCCCAGGCGGCCAGCTCGGCGAGGTCACCGCCGTATGCCCGCACGGTGTGGCGGGAGGAGCCGCGGCGCTCCAGCTCGCGCCGAAAGCCGAGCAATGCCGCCTCCCAGGCCGGGCTGATCGCCGGCTCGGCGCTCTGGTCGGTCATGCCGAGAACCTTCGGCGCCGCCCCCTCCGGGCCTCCCCCTGCAGCGCCGCGCCCGCGTCCGGGCTCAGTTGCCGATGTAGATCGGGGTGCCGGTGGGAACCTGGTCGTACAGCGCGATCACGTCGGGGATCGCCATCCGGATGCAGCCGTGGGAGGCGGCGGTCCCCAGTGAACCGACGTCGTCCGTCCCGTGGATGCCCGCGCCGTTGTAGAAGCCCATCCACCGCGCCTTGAGCGGATCCTGCGGCCCCGGCGGGATGACCTTGCCGGCGAGGTCGCCGGCCCACGCAGAGTCGGGGACGTACCAGGAGGGATTGACCTGCTTGTCGTCGATCGAGTAGGTGCCGGCCGGAGTCTCGAGGCCCGCCTGGCCGACGGCGATCGTGTAGGTCTTCGCCACCTTCAGGTTGCGCCACAGGCGCAGCTCGAAGTTGCCGCGGTCGATCGTGATGTAGACGGGGTACTTCTCGGCGAGCTGGTCGGTGGTCACCTCGGGCTTCAGCCTCTGGACCGGAGCCTTGACCGTGCGGTCGTCCGGGCTCTCGATCGCGCCGTGCACCTCGGTGCGCAGCTTGTCCTTCAGCACCGAGACTCCGTCCGAGCCCGGCACCGTGTTGAGCGAGCTCGGGGTCGGGCTGATGCTCGCGTCCTGCGCCGGCGTGTCCACGTCCGAGGCGACGTTCGAGATGAACTGGTCGACCGCCTCCGGGGAATACGTGATGTGCGGCGCGATCTCGCGATCGACCGAGCCGCCGGTCGTGTAGCGCCACACCCGGCTCGGGAAGCCGCCGGACTGGCTCGCCCGCACCGCGGCGTCCACCATCCCGTCGATGTCGGCGCGAACCTGGAGCTTGTCGGGGCTGAGGACGTACCGGGTGCCGTCGTAGGTGACGGTGACCGGCTTGTCGAGCGGCTTCACCAGCCTCGCGTGCACGCGGTTGCGCGCCTGGTCGGTGGACATGCCGCCGACGTCCACCCCGCCGATCCGGATCCCGTCGGAGATCTTGTCGGAGTTGGCGCGGTCGATCGCGTAGGCGGCGACCGCCAACGCGCACAGAACCCCCACGACGGAGACGAGAAATATTTGCGCCCTACGACCCACTTGGAAAGCTGACCCCGCGGCAGAGTGTAGGGGGGCGCTACGGCGATTCAGGCTCGCGAAGGGCGCCGCAAGGTGGGTTGCGCGCGTGGAGAGTCAGATCCCAAACGGGCTCAAATGCCCATCGGCTCGGCGTCGGCCGCCACCCCGCCGCGCTCTCCCGGGTGCTCGCGCCGGACGTTCGGGCTCCAGCGCAGGAACTCCTCGACCTCGCGCTCGTAGGTGTACTCCTGCTCGGTGCCGCGCATCACCGAGGCCAGCCGCAGGTGCTCGGCGAGCTTGATCACGGTCTCGCGGGTCGTGTACCCGTAGCCGAAGCCCGTGGACTTGAAGAGCCGGTTGTCGATCCCCCGGCCGAAGCGCAGCTGGTTGACCACCTCGACGGGGATCCGAAACCCGAGGCGCCGCAGCGACCCGGTCGCCAGCCCGGTCCCCCAGGGCGGCAGGATCGGGAGCGCCACCTTGCCCACCAGGCCGATGATCTCCGACAGGGCCAGCACCCCGTCGGCGGCCACGTTGTAGACGCCAGGAGCAACGTGGAACGCGGCGTGCTCCAGGGCGTGTACGACGTCGTCCTCGTGGATGAACTGGAGCCGCGGATCGAACCCCAGGACCATCGGGACCATCGGCAGTCGCAGCATCCGCAGGAACGCGGTGTCGACGTCTGGTCCGAGCACGTTGGCGCAGCGCAGGATCGTGGTCGTGACGTGGGGGTTGCGCTGCGCGAACTCGCTCACCGCCTGCTCCGCCTCCACGATGTCGCGCTCGAGCCCGGTGCGTGGCGCGTGCGGGCGCCCCATCTCCTCCGTGAAGAAGGCGGGGTCGTCCTGCTCGGCCCCGTAGTAGTGGGTGGAGCTCTTGAAGACGAACTTGCGCACCGGCGAGTCGGCGCCGGTGCACGCGGCCAGGATGTTCATCGTGCCGATGACGTTGTTCTCGTGCGCGAGTCGCGGCGGGGCCATCAGCGAGTTGACGACCAGCCGTGTGTCGATGACCGTATCGATCTCGGCGGCGCGCACGATGCGCTCCAGCAGCGAGTGCTGGTTTGAGACTTTCACGTACTCCGTCCGCTCGAGCTCGCGCGTGGGCGCCTCGCTATCGACGCCGATAATCGCGTCGATGTGCTCGAAGCTCTCGAGGGCCTGTGCAAGGCGACCGCCCCAGTACGTGGACAGGCCGGTGACGAGGACCCGCCGACTCGCGGTGTGCTCGGGCGCCGGCAGCGGCCTCAACCCAGCCATACCGACTTCCGCTTCGCGAGCATCTCGTGCAGGTTCTCCTGGATCCTCGCCCGGATCTCCTGGGCGAGGGTCTGTACCAGCGCCTTGTCCTCGGCCGCCTCCGCGCCGCCCAGCTCGACGGTGTCGATGGGCTCCAGGAAGCGGATCTTGAACTTCGCGGGCAGGTACCCCAACATCCCGAACGGACCGAGCCACGGGAACGTCGGAGTGATCGGGAAGTAGATGAGCCCGGTGAGCTTGCGCAGCACGTCCACGTGGCCGAAGATCGGCGCCGATTCCTCCGCGCCGACGACGCAGGTGGGGACGAGCTGGGCCTCGGCGCGCATCGCGGCCTCCACGAAGCCGCCGCGCCCGAAGCGCCGCAGCCGGTAGCGATCGCGATACAGCTTCTCCGTACCCTTGCGGCCCTCGGGGAACACCAGCACCAGCTGGCGCTCGTCGTACAGGAGCCGGTGCACGTTCGCCGGGTGCGCGGCGACCCCGCCCAGCTTGGGGATCAGCATCGAGAACCCCGGATAGCCCTTGAAGAAGTGCTCGACCGTCAGGTAGAGCGGACGGGGGTTCGGATGCTCCTCGCGGATCGCCTTGGCGATCATCGCCGCGTCGGGAGGCAGCGCGCCGGCGTGATTGGAGACGAGCAGGGCGCCGCTCTCCGACGGGACGTTGTCGATGCCCTCGACCTCCGCCCGAAACCAGTAGCGGTAGAAGAACTCGATCAGGGTGCGGTCCATGAAGCCCTCGACCCGCTCGGAGCGTCCCCAGTCGTTGAGGCGGCGCTCGGGCTCGATCGCGGGCAGGAGCTCCCGCATGACCTCGGCGGGGCGGCGCTCGGGGAGGTGCTGCTCGGCCCCACCCTCGCCGGCGCTCTCCGCCGGGACCACGGGCCCCGCCAGGGATGTCCGTTGCTCGTCAGCCACCAGCGCCGCATTGTGGCAGCCCGGCGCCCGACGCCCCGCGGCCAAACCCTGTCGGCGGCTTCGCCGCCTGACTACACCACTAACGGCACCAGCCAGGTTCGGGGCTAAGCCCCTCACCGCACAAATGCTGCTGCGGCGACCAAGTCGCCGCCCTTCTCATATCTTTTCCCTGCATGCGCTCCAAGGACCAGGTGCGACGCGCCGTCTGGCGCGCGATGGAACGTGAGGGCGTCTCGCGATTTCCCGGCGCCGAGGGGCGGATCCCGAACTTCGCGGGCGCCAAGCTGGCCGCCGAGAAGCTCGCCCAGCACCGGCTCTGGAAGCGCGCGCAGGTCATCAAGGCCAACCCCGACTCGCCGCAGACCCACGCCAGGCGCCTGGCCCTGGAACAGGGCAAGAAGATCGTGATGGCGGTGCCGCGCCTGCGCGACCAGCATCCCTTCCGGCTGCTCGACCCCAAGCGGCTGACCAAGGCGCAGGTGCGCGAGGCCGCGACAATCAAGGGCGCGCTGCGGCACGGGCGGGTGGTCGCGCTGGAGGAGATCCCCGAGATCGACTTCGTCCTGTCCGGGTCGGTCGCGGTCAACCTCAGCGGAGCGCGGATCGGGAAGGGTGGCGGATTCTCCGACCTGGAGTACGGGCTGCTGATCGAGGAGGGCAAGATCGACGCCCATACGTGCGTCGCGACGACCGTCCACCCAATCCAGATCCTGCGCGAGCATCTGATGATGACCGACCACGACCTGCCGGTCGACATGATCGTCACGCCGCGTGCCGCCATCGACGTCGAGAGCGTCCACGACCGGCCGCGCGGCGTGCTTTGGGACCACCTCCAGCCGCCGCAGATCCACGAGATCCCGGTGCTGGAGCGGATGGGGTACGCGTGACCCCGCAGGCCGCAGAGGAGCGCACGAGTCTCACCGCGCAGCTACTGGATGAGTTCTTTCCGTTCGCCCCGCCACGGGGCGAACTGCCCGACCCGACGCCCTCCGAGGGGCCGGACCCCTACGGCGATCCCGATCCGGAGTGGCTGCGGATCGACTGGCGCGAGCACCTGAGCTGGATCGAAGTCGGCGGGGCACGGGTGAACTACGCCGAGATGGGCCCGGAGTCCGGGAAGGCGATCGTCTTCGTCCACGGCCTCTCCGGCGCCTGGCAGAACTGGCTGGAGAACCTGCCCCACTTCGCCCGGGGCCACCGCGTGATCGCCATGGACCTGCCGGGATTCGGCGCCAGCCCCATGCCACCCTGGGATGTCGGCGTGGAGGCCTATGGCCGGTTCCTGCACGAGCTCTGCGACGCGCTCGGGGTTCGCACCTGCACGGTGGTCGGAAACTCGATGGGCGGCTTCATCGCCGCCGAGGCCGCGACCGTCGGGCCGCAGCGCATCGACAAGCTCGTGCTCGTCTCGGCCGCTGGGATCTCGCACGCGCGGATGCGCCGCGAGCCGGCCGAGGTGGCGGCGCGGATGGGGGTCATGACGGCGCCCCTCACGATCCGGCTCTTCGAGGGTGGCCTGCGCCGGCCGCGCCTTCGCCGCGTCGCCTTCGCCGGCATCTTCCACGCGCCCGAGACGTTGCGCAGCGAGCTCCTCTACGAGTTCTTCCGCAACGGCACCGGCAAGCCCGGCGTGCTGCCCGCCGTCCGCGGCCTCGTGGGCTACGACATCCTCGACCGGCTCACGGAAGTGGAGGTCCCGACGCTGATCGTCTGGGGCCGCAACGATCACATCGTGCCGCCCAACGACGCCCTGGGCTACGGCCGGCGCCTGCGGAACTCGAGCACGGTGATCTTCGACCAGACCGGCCACGTCCCCATGGCCGAGCGCCCGGTGCGATTCAACCGGGTGCTGGAGACATTCCTGGGCGACTAGCGCATCTGCTGGCCGAGCGACCTTGTCGCTGACCCGTCATATGCGCGAGTACTCGCCGAAACCCGGTCCCGTCCTGCCCTCCTTGCCCAGTCTGAACGTCGCGGAGCACCAGGGCGCCGAGGCTGTCCCTACCCCGTTATCGCGCCCTGGGCCGCCGAGCTGACGGTGCGCGCGTACTTCGCCATCACGCCCGTCTTGTAGTGCGGCTCCGGCGGCTCGTACTCGGCGACGCGCCCGGCGATCTCCTCGTCGGTGAGGTCCACGTCAAGGCGCCGCGCCTCGACGTCGAAGCTGATCTCATCGCCCTCCCTCACCGCCGCGATCGGACCGCCGCGGACGGCCTCGGGTGCCACGTGACCCGCCATCAGACCGTGGGTGGCGCCCGAAAAGCGGCCGTCGGTCAGCAGGGCCACCTCCTCGCCGAGGCCCTCGCCCACGAGCGCCGCGGTCACCTGGAGCATCTCCCGCATCCCGGGGCCGCCGGCCGGCCCCTCGTTGCGGATCACGAGGATGTCGCCGGGCTTGATGTCCTGCGCCGACACGGCGGCGAACGCCTCCTCCTCGGACGAGAACACCCGCGCCGGCCCGGACTGCTGCAGCCGCTCGGTCCCGGCCAGCTTGACGACGCAGCCGTCGGGCGCGAGGTTCCCGCGGAGGATGGCGAACCCGCCCTCGGGCTTGATGGGCTCCGATACGGGGCGCACGACCACCTGACCCGGCGTCTCATCCGTGTCGGCTGCCTCCTCGGCGACCGTGCGACCGGTGACCGTCAAAGCGTGGCCGTTCAGGACCCCCGCCTCGGCCAGGCGCTTGACGATCACCCCGACGCCGCCGGCCTTGTAGAGATCCGCGGCGACGAAGTTGCCTGCCGGCTTCAGGTCGGCGAGCAGCGGTGTGCGGCGCGAGATGCGCTCGAAGTCGTCGATGTTCATGTCGATGCCGGCCTCGCGGGCCACGGCGAGCAGGTGCAGGACGCCGTTGGTCGACCCGCCCGAGGCGCAAACGCAGGCCACTGCGTTCTCGAGCGAGTCGGTGGTGATCACCTGCCTCGGCCGCAGGTCGTCGGCGAGGACCTGCAGGGAGAGCCGCCCGGCCTCCCGCGCGACCTCGCTCTTCTCGCCGTTCATCGCCGGGACCATCGCGGAGCCCATCGCCGAGATGCCCATGGCCTCGAATGCGCAGGCCATCGTATTGGCCGTGAACTGGCCGCCGCAGGCCCCGGCCCCCGGGCTCGCGCAGCCCTCCAGCTCCCGCAGGTCCTCGTCTGACATGTTGCCCGCCGCGTGGGCGCCGACCGCCTCGAAGACGTCCTGGATCGTCACGTCCTTGCCGTGCCAGCGGCCCGGCGCGATCGACCCGCCGTAGAGCATCACCGCCGGGACGTCCAGCCTCGCCAGAGCCATCACCGCGGCGGGAATCGTCTTGTCGCAGCCCGACAGGGCGACGACGGCGTCGAACTGATACCCCCGCACGGTCAGCTCGATCGAATCGGCGATGACCTCGCGGCTGACGAGCGAGGTCTTCATCCCCTCCGTCCCCATCGTGATGCCGTCGGAGATCGCGATCGAGTTGAACTCCATCGGGGTTCCCCCCGCCTCGCGCACCCCCTGCTTCACCGCCTCGGCGAGGTCGCGCAGGTGGAAGTTGCACGGCATGGCCTCGATCCACGTGTTCGCGATGCCCACGATGGGCCGGCGAAGGGCGGCGTCGTCGAAGCCGATGCCCCTCATGTAGGCGCGGGCGGCGGCCCGGTCCGGTCCGTCGAAGACCGCCGCGGAGCGAGGCCGAGGAAGGTCGTTCATCGAGCCGCCACCGACTTCGGGGCCGCTCCGACGCGCCGGGCGCGCCACTCGCGGAGCCGGATCAGGTCGCGGCTCACCTGCCCCGGGTCCACCTGCCGACCGGGGACGTGCATGTTCGCCACGGAGATCAGCTCGCGCTCGCCGGCCCGCAGGGACAGCCACTTCGCAAGGACGTCGTCGGCGTCCGGGAGCCGCCGAGCGGTCTCGGGCTCGGAGCGATCCGGGAAGCCCACGCAGTACTCGTTGAGAAGCTCCTCGCTCCGCTGGTCGAATGCCACGATCGGCCGGTGCGGGTAGAGGAGATACCCGTAGCCGCCGTCGCCCTCGCCCCCGTCGACCGCGATGAAGCCGAGCTCCGCGTACATCGCGTACTCGTCGGCGGAGACGATCGAGCGCAGGAGCTCGCGAGCGCGGGCCTCGGCGCGCCGCTCGCGGCCGGGGTCGTAGGCCGGGATCCGCTCCACGGGCTCGCGCCACGGAAACCGCCGGCGAGCTCGCTCCAGCAGCGACGGCCCGAAGCCGACGATCGCGAGGACCGCCAGCACGACCATCGCGGTCGCGAGGAGAAAGCTCAACCGCCCGCGGCCGGCGGGAAGAACACGACCCGCTCCGCGTCGCGTGGAACGTCCTCGAAGTCGCGAACCAGGGTGGCCTCGTGACGGGCCCCCTCGGACGTCGGCACCGCCGCCCACATGCCGAGATCGAGCTGGCGGCGAAACTCGGCGATCAGCCTCTCCTCGTCCTCGGACACGGCCGGGTCCCCCTCGGCGAGCAGCACGTCGCCGTGTCCGGACTTCATGCGCACGAGCCTCATCCAGGCGGATTATGCCAATGGCGCCCGCCGGGCCGCCGTGATGCCCCTCGTCGTCACGCGCCCCTTGCCAAACCGAGGGCGTCGACCGGGCCCGGCCCCGTGCCGAGGCCGGCGAGTCCGTTGCCCACCGCCTCGGAGGCGACCTCCCGGGCCCAGCGTGCCGCCTCGGCGAGGTCCGCGCCACGCGCGAGGAACGCCGCCAGCGCCGAAGAGTGAGTGCACCCCGAGCCGTGCGAGGCGCCGTCCGCGTATCGCGGACCGTCGATGCGCAGCGTGCCGGAGCCGTCGTACAGGACATCGGCGCCATCGTCGGAATGGCCGCCGGTGACGACGACCGCCTCGGGTCCCAGCGCCTGGATCGCGCGGGCGAGATCCTCCTGACCCGCGGCCGCCCCGAGCCCCCCAAGCTCGCGTGCCTCGGGCAGGTTGGGCGTCGCCACGGTGGCGAGCGGCAGGATCCGCTCGATCAGGGCCGCCTTGGCGTTGCGGTCGAGCAGGACCGCGCCGCTCGCCGACACCATCACCGGGTCCACGACCACGGGCACCTCGCCCACCAGCGCGAGGGCTTCGACCACCGTGTCGATCGTCGCCTCGTCGCCGAGCATCCCCACCTTGACCGCGTCGACGCCGATGTCCGCGGCGACGGCGTGGACCTGCGCGACGATCGACGCGCCCGGCACCTGGGTCACGAGCTCGACGCCCACGGTGTTCTGGGCGGTGATCGCGGTGATCGCGCAGGTCCCGTGGACGCGGCAGCGTGCGAACGCCTTGAGGTCGGCCTGGATGCCCGCGCCACCGCCGGAGTCGGATCCGGCGATCGTCAGGCACACCGGCACGCGGTCGTGGGGAGTCACGGCTTGAGCGTAGTGACTCCCTCGCCCGGCTCCGGCGCTCTCAGGGCGGTCCTCGCGTAGCGCCCGGTGGCATCCCCACGCACGTAGCCCAAGAGCTCCAGGCGGGCCAGCGCCACGGCCGCCTCGGCCGCCGGGACACGGGCCGCGAGCGCCACCGCGTCAGGGGTCCGCGCTCCGCCCTCGACCGCATCGGCCACCCGCGCCAGCGCAGGTTCGAGCGAAGGCCCCGCTCTCCGCGCGGCGCCGGCGCCCACCCCGATCAGGCGGTCGAGCACGTCCTGGGCGTCACGAATCACGGCCGCCCCGTCGGCCAGGAGGCCATTGGTCCCCCGCGCGACGCGGCTCGTCACCAGCCCGGGAACGGCCCCGACCTCGCGTCCGAGCCTGTACGCCCGCTCCGCAGTGATCAGCGACCCCGACGGCTCGGCCGCCTCCACCACGACGGTCATCGCGCCGAGCGCCGCCATGATCCGGTTGCGCTTCGGAAACGACCCGGGTCCCGGCGCCGTTCCAGGTGGCACCTCCGAGATCACCGCACCCCTGGCCACGATCCGCTCGTAAAGCCGGCGCTCGCTGCGAGGGTAGACCACGTCCGGGCCCCCGCCGAGAACCGCCACCGTCGAGCCGCAGCCCGCCAGCGCGCCGCGATGGACCGCCGCGTCGATGCCCAGCGCCATGCCGCTGACCACGACGAGACCGGCCGCGCCCAGCAGGTGGCCGAGCTCCTCCGCCAGCTCGAGCCCGTAGGAGCTCGGATGCCGCGAGCCGACTACGGTCACGGTCTCCCGGGGGGCCAGGCCGCGCACGAGCTCCACGCGGCCGCAGCCGTAGATGACGTCCGGCACCTCGCGGCGGTCGAGATCCAGGAGGGCCGCCGGATAGCCCTCGTCGGTGCGCCGCAGGCGCCAGGTGTCCGGGCGCGCGCGGCTCACCCCGCGCCCCGGCGCCGCAGGGCGATCGCCCGGGCGACGTGCTCGGCCTCGATGCGCTCGGCGCCCGCCAGGTCGGCGATCGTTCGCGACACCCTGAGCACCCGATCGTGACCCCTGCCGCTGAGCCGAAGCCGCGCGTGCCCCTGGGCGAGGGCGCGGCGGGCCGAACGGCTCAGCCGTGCGGCCGCCCGGAGCTCGGCGAGATCGGTGTCCGCGTTGCAGCGCCCGGGGCCCAGGCGCCGCTCCTGGCGCTCCCGCGCCGCGGCGACGCGCGTCCTCACGGCCGCTGAGCCGACGCCGTTCCGGGTGCTCATCTCGTCGGCGCTGGGCCGATCGACCGCGACGCAGATGTCGATCCTGTCCGCCAGCGCGCCGCTCAGCTTCGCGCGGTAGCGGCGGGCCGAGCCCGGCCGGCAGTCGCACTCGCCGGACTCCTCGCCTCGGCCGCACGGGCACGGATTGGAGGCGGCGACGAGCATGAAGCTGCACGGCAGCTCGACCGCACCGCGCGCGCGGGCGATCGCCACCACCCCATCCTCGAGGGGCTGGCGAAGCGCTTCGAGCGCTTCGCGCGAGAACTCGGCCAGCTCGTCCAGGAACAGCACGCCCCGGTGCGCCAGGGTCACCTCGCCCGCGCGCGGAGGGGATCCACCGCCCACCAGCCCCGCCGTGGAGATCGTGTGGTGGGGCGCGCGAAACGGCCGCCTGGCGGCCGTCGAGCCACGACCGAGAGCGCCGCAGGCGCTCGCGACCCGCAGCACCTCCAGGGCGTCGGAGCGGCTGAGCGGCGGCAGGATCGACGGCAGCCGCCGGGCGGCGAGGGACTTGCCCGCCCCGGGCGGACCGATGATGAGCATGCTGTGGCCACCGGCCGCCGCGATCTCCAGGGCGTCGCGCAGATGGGGCTGCCCGCGAAGGTCCGCGAGGTCGGGACCGTCCGACGCCGCTCCGTCGACGCCGAGCTCGAGGGGCGCCGGCGCCGGCGGCTCGTCGGCGGTGCCGAGCTGAGCGAGCTGCCTGAGGCGCTCGAGCGGAACCACGCGGGGTCCCCGGGCAAGCGCCGCCTCGGGCCCGTTGGCGACCGGCACCACCACCGCGCGCGCACCCAGCCCACTCGCGCCCTCGGCCATCGCAAGCGTGCCGGGAACGGGCCTGATCGAGCCGTCCAGCGCGAGCTCGCCGGCGAGCATGACTCCGGCCAGCCTGTCGGCCGGAAGCTGGCCCGACGCGGCCAGCAGGCCGGCGGCGATCGCGAGATCGAAGCTCGGCCCCGCCTTGCGGAGGTCGGCCGGAGCGAGGTTCGCCGTGATCCGGTGCTTCGGAAATTTGAAGCCGGAGTTCTCGAGGGCCGACCGCACCCGCTCCCGGGACTCGCGCACGGCGGCGTCCGGCAGGCCGACCAGTGAGAAGGTCGGCAGACCCCGCTCGCACACGTCGACCTCGACGTGGACCTCGCGCACCTCGATGCCGAGCAGGCTGAACGTCCGGGCCGTTGCGAGCACGGCGTCGAAGCTACGGAGGCGACTTTCGCGGGTGGTTCGCCAGTTGTGCCGAATCCGTGACGATCGGCGCGCCACACGCGCAGCAGCCGCCCATAGCGTCAGTGCAGATGACGAGCGCCCGCAACGCCCTGGGGCAACACGCGGAGACCATCGTGGCCGGCAGGCTGTCGCGATCGGGGGTGCGGGTCCTCGCGCGCAACCAGCGAACCAGCGAGGTGCCGGGCGAGATCGACCTCGTGGCGCTCGACGGGCGCGACCTCGTGTTCGTGGAGGTAAAGGCGCTGAGCGCCGGAGCCGTCGCCGGGCCCGAGCGGCCGGTGCTGGCCGTGGGGCACCGCAAGCAGCGGAAGCTGCGGGCGCTCGCGGTCGCCTGGCTTCGCGATCACGACGGCGCGGTCCCGTCCCACGGGGCGCTGCGCTTCGACGTCGTCGGCGTGCGGATCGACGCCGCGGGCCGCGCCGTGGAGTGGGAGCACGTGCGCGCGGCGTTCTGAGATGGGGGGTCACCTCGACCCGGGGCGAACCCTCAGTCGAGGCCCTCGAAGCGCTGGATGTCCTCGATCTCTGCCCTTATCGCCGTCGTAAGCGCTTCGTCGGGCGATTCGAACAAGTCAAGCTCGATCTCCACCGAGGACCCCTTCCGCCGCATGCCCCACGTGCCCATCGCCACGCCGTCGACGGCGATCGTCGGCCGGATCAGCCCGCCGCCCGGCATGATCCGCGGCCATCGCTTCGGCCCGGCGATGAAGCCCCGGTCACGATGGCCCATCAGGTAGTTGTCCCAGCCAGGCAGCAGCCGGACGATTCGCCCGCGTGGCCTGCGCGCGCCACCGCGCAGCGTCCACGCCCGGCTCTCCCCCACCCGCGTCTCCACGAGCTCCCCGGCGATCGCCGCCAGCCCGGCCCGCACGTCGCGGAGCGGCAGCCCCGACCAGCCGGCGAAATCCCCCTCCGTGGCCGGGCCGAAGGCGCGCAGGTAGCGCCGGGTGAGCTCGGCCAAGGCCGCGGCGCGGTCGTGCGGCGGGCGCTCGCCGATCCACGCGCGCGCGGAGCGCGAGCAGCGTCTCGGGACCCCGGTCCGGGCCCGGGATCGCGACTCCCTCGCCCACCGCCACGCGAAACAGGTGCACCCGCCTCGGCGCGTCGACCTCGATGCCCATCCGGCCCAAGCGCTCCACCAGCTCGCCGCGCCCGAGGAGCCCGTCGCCTTCGAGCGTCGTCCGGATCGCCTCCAGCGCCCGATCCTGGGCACGCGCATCCAGCCCGAGCTGCGCGAGACGGCGGCGGGAGTCGGCGACCAGCCTCGGGTCGAACAGCGGCAACAGCCAGCCGGCGTCCTCCGTGGCGAGCTGGTGCATCGTGCTGCGCATCGCCCAGGTCCGAACGATCGAGCGCTGCTCGGTCCGCGCCCGGTCCACGTCCACGGCCCGCAGGCGCGCGCTTCGCGCCCTGAAGCCCAGCCGCCCGGCCCGCGGCTCCTGGGCCTGGATCCCGGCGGTCAGCCGTGCAACGTCCGCCGGGTCCCGCAGTCCCGAGGGCCGGTGCAGGAGCTGCGCCGCCGCCCGCAGCATGGGCAAACGCGCCGTGTCGATGGCGCGAGTCAGGGGAGCTCGAGCTGCGAGTAGGCGATCGACTGGAAGGAGCGCCGGTGGAGGTCCGACGGCCCGTGCTCCATGATCGCCGCGCGATGCTCGGGGGTGGAGTAGCCGACGTTGCCCGCGAACCCGAAATGCGGGTAGGCCCCGTCGACGCTGCACATGTAGCGGTCCCGCGTCACCTTCGCCACCACCGACGCCGCTGCGATCGCGGCGCTCCTGGCATCGCCGTCGACCACTGCGCGGTGGGCGACGGAGCAGGCCGGCACGGGAAACCCGTCGGTCAGGCAGACCGCCCCCGGCACCGCCACCCGCTCGAGGCTTCGCGCCAGCGCGGCGAGATTGGTCACGTGGAGGCCGCGGGAATCGATGCCGCGCACGCAGCGCACGGTGACGGCCACCCGCGTCGCAGCCCGCAGCACGCGGGGGTAGAGCTCCTCTCGCTCCTCCGGGCTTCGGACCTTGGAGTCGTCGAGGTCGGAGAGCGCGCGGCGGTTTCGGAGGGTGAGGGTCTCGTAGTCGATCAGTACGGCCGCCGCCACCAGCGGCCCGGCGAGCGAGCCCCGACCGGCCTCGTCGGCTCCGGCGACGAACCGGGAGTCAAGCGAGCGATCGAAGCGAAACAGCCTCGCCGCCCGGCGCTGCCGGGCCCGGGAACGCCGCCTTGCCGTGCGCGGCGTCGCCGGAGTCTGGGGGCTCGCGGCCGCTGTCGTCGTCCGCGCCATCGCGAGCATGATGAACGTACGGCCGGGTGGATTCGCCGCCGACCCGCGAAGGCCGCCGCAAACACCGCGATTTCGGTGGCCCGCTAGAGGAAGCCGATCCGGTCGGGCGGCCAGTAGGTGAAGAACGCATCGCCGATGATCCAGTCGCGAGGAACGGGGCCCCAGAAGCGGCTGTCATCGCTCGAGCCCCGGTTGTCGCCCATCATGAAGTACTCGTCCGGTGGGATCGTGATCGCCTTGGGGAAGTTGCAGCTGCCCGTGTTCCCGCAGGGGTTGATGAAGTCCTCCTCGGCCATCACGCCGTTCACCACGGGGTGGCCGTTCTTGATGCTGAGACGGTCGCCCGGCCCGGCGACGATCCGCTTGATGAAGTTCGTGTCGGCCTCCTGGCCGACGGGCTGCGGGCATGGCTCACCTGGCGGCTTGTGCGAGACACCGCACTCGGGCGACCCGGCGACCGCGCCCTGCGGCGGATGGAAGACCACTATGTCGCCGATCTCGGGATCGCTGAAGTGGTAGCTGACGCGATCGACGAGGACGCGCTGACCGACGTCCAGGGTCGGCTCCATCGACGGAGAGGGGATCTGGTACGGCTTGACGACGAACGCCTGGATCAACAGCGCCAGTCCGATCGCCAGCGCCACGATCACGACGAGCTCGATCAGGGCGCCGCGCCCCGTGCTGGGTTTCGGGATCAGCGGATTCAACCGCCGGACCGTGCGTCCTCGGCCGTCTCACCCTCAGAATCCTCGGCGCTTTCCTCGGATCCCTCGGATGCGTCGGCGCCAGCTTCTCCCTCCTGGTCGGCGCTTGCTTCCACGTCCTCACTCGGCGGCCGCGCGTCGGTCGCCTCCTCACTCGCCGGCCCCTCCTCCGAGGCCACCTCGGCGGCCGGCTGCTCCGCGGCAGCCTCATCGGCGGCGGGCTGCTCGTCCGAAGCTTCCTCCTCGCCCACGCCCTCCTCCGGCACGACCTCGGGCTCGGCCTCGCTCTGAGCGAGGCCCTCGGAGTCGACCGCTTCCGCCTCCTCCTCCGTGACCACGAGATCGTCCTCGATCCCCCAGCGCCGCTCGGCCACCCGGGCCCGCTTGCCGACCCGGCCGCGCAAGTAGTAGAGCTTGGCCCGGCGAACGTCGCCGCGCGCGACGACCTCCAGCCGCTCGACCTTGGGGGAGTGCACCGGAAACGTCCGCTCGACCCCGACGCCGAACGACTGCTTACGCACGGTGAACGTCTCCCGAGCTCCGGATCCGCGGCGGGCGATGACCACTCCCTCGAACACCTGGGTCCGCCGCCGTGTCCCCTCGACGACCTGGAAGTGCACGCGCACACGATCACCGCCGGCGAAGCGCGGAACGCGCTTCAACTGACGCTGCTCGATGCTGTCGATGATCGTGCTCATGGCGTCGAGTTCGCGGAGGGGACGAAAAAAAAGCGACTGATCGCGGGCGAAAAACAAGCGTGGCCCGCGACCGCGCGGCGGCGAATCTTACTAGGCGTCGATTTCGAGCCGGGGCCGCGGCGCGCTGCGAACCCGGGCACCCAGGGATCGGCCCGGTGCGGATCGCGTGCTGGGGGCGCGGAACCGTGAACCGAGCGAAGGATCGACCACCGATATGGGGGTGATCCTTCCGTCGACGTGCCGGGGCCGAATTGGGCTCCGTCCTATCCAGCTCAGGCAACGCCGGGCTCGACGATCCACTCGGGCCTACTCGCCCAGGCGCCCGCCCCGCTTGCGGCTCTCCTCCAGGCGCCATTCCTGTACTCGGCCGTGGTCACCCGAGAGCAGAACGTCGGGCACGGCCCAGCCCCGATATGAGGCCGGGCGCGTGTAGTGCGGATACTCGGGCGCGCCGCCCAGGGCCTCCGAGAAGGACTCCTCCACGGCGCTGTCTGCATGCCCCAGGGCGCCCGGAAGCTTGCGGATGATCGCGTCGGCCACCACCATCGCCGCGAGCTCGCCACCCGACAGCACGTAGGGGCCGATCGACACGGCGTCGGTCGCCAGGTGGTCCCTCACCCGCTCGTCGATCCCCTCGTAGCGGCCGGAGAGCAGGGCGACGTGCGGTTCCGAGGCCAGCTCTCGGGCGAGCCCGTCGTCGAGCTGGCGGCCGGAAGCGGCCAGCACCAGGACCCGGCTCGGCTCGCGGCCGTCCGCGTAGGCGGCGCTCAGCGCCGCGTCGACCACGTCGACGCGCACGACCATCCCGGCGCCGCCCCCGTACGGGGCGTCGTCTACCTGGCCGCCGCCGAGCGGCGTGGAGTCCCGGTAGTTGAAGAGCCGCAGCTCGGTCCCGGCCTCGAGCGAGTTGCGCACGTGGCGCTGACCGTAGAACCAGTCGAACCACTCGGGGAACAGCGTGAAGACGTCAATCTTCAATGAACTCGACCAGGACCCGCCGGTCGGAGCCCGTGGAGGCCGCCTTGGCGACGGTCCGGATCGCGTTGGCCACGCGCCCGCCCTTGCCGATCAGCCGGCCGAGGTCGTCGCCCCCGACGGTCACCTCCACGACGAGATCACCGTTCTCCTCGACCTCGGTCACCTCGACCGCGTCGGGGTCCTCGACGAGCGCCCGGGCGAGGAACTCGACCAGGTCGCGCATCAGCGCCCGGCGGCCTCGATCCCCTGGGTCCGCAGGAGCCCGGCGACCGTGCGGGTGGGCAGCGCGCCGTGGGTGAGCCAATGCTGGGCCCGCTCGGCGTCGATCACGATGGTCGACGGATCGGTCTGCGCGTTGTAGTGACCGATCGTCTCGATCACTCGCCCGTCGCGGGGCGAGCGTCGATCGGCGACGACGATGCGCCAGATCGGGTTCTTGCGCGACCCGACCCTTGTGAGTCTCATTCTTACGGCCATCTGCGGCGGCTCAGGTTACACAGTCGGGTTGCGATGGCCGGCGCTACATGCCCCGCAGCAGCTGCTGAGGGTCGGGCATCTTGCCCCGCGCCATCTGCGCCATGAGCTTGCGCATCTGGCCGAACTGCTTCACGAGCTGATTCACCGCCTGCACCGTCGTGCCCGAGCCCCGCGCGATTCGCTTGCGGCGCGAGCCATCGATCCTGTCGGGGCGGGCGCGCTCCGCTGGGGTCATGGACAGGATGATCGCCTCCAGACGGTCGAGCTCGCGGTCGTCCACGTTGACCTCGCGCAGCTGCTTCATGGTCTTGCCCATGCCGGGCATCATCCCCAGGACGCTCGACATCGGGCCCATCTTGCGGACCTGCTTCATCTGCTGCAGGAAGTCCTCGAGCGTGAACTCCTGGCGGCGCATCTTGCGCTGAAGCTCCTCGGCCTGCTGCTGATCGGAGACCTCCTCCGCCTTCTCGATCAGGGACATCACGTCGCCCATCCCGAGGATCCGGGTCGCCATCCGCTCCGGGTGAAAGCGCTCGAGCTCGGTGAGCTTCTCGCCGGTCGACGCGTAGAGGATCGGCTTGCCGGTCACCGCCCTCACCGACAGCGCGGCGCCGCCGCGCGCGTCGCCGTCGAGCTTGGTCAGGAGCACGCCGTCGAACTCCACGCGTGAGGCGAACTCCTCGGCGAGGTTCACGGCATCCTGCCCCGTCATCGCGTCCAGCACCAGCACGACGTCGTGCGGCTTGGTGCGCTTGCGAATCGCGACCAGCTGGTCCATAAGCTCCTCGTCGATGTGAAGCCGTCCGGCGGTGTCGACGATCAGCACGTCGTCGCCGGCCGCCTTTGCCTGCCGGAGGGCCCATTCCGCGATCTCGGCGGGATCCCGGCTCGTGCCCTGCTCGTAGACCTTCGCCCCGGCCCGCTGCCCCATCGTGACGAGCTGGTCGACGGCCGCGGGTCGCTGGGTGTCGCACGCAACCAGCGCAGCCGACCTGCCCTGCTTGGCGAGGAGCTTCGCCAGCTTCGCGCATGCCGTGGTCTTCCCCGAGCCCTGCAGGCCCGCCATCAGGATCACGGTCGGGCCGGAGCTCGCGAAGGCGATGTCGCGGCCCGCTCCTCCCATCAGCGCCGCGAGCTCCTCGTTGACGATCTTCACGACCTGCTGGCCGGGATTGAGGCTGTCCAGGACGCCCTCCCCGACGCACCGTTCGCGCACCTGCGAGGTGAACTGCTTGACGACCTTGAAGTTGACGTCCGCCTCCAGGAGCGCGAGGCGGATCTCGCGCATGGCGCGGTCGACGTCGCCCTCGCTGAGCTTGCCGCGCGAGCGAACGCCGGAGAGCGTGTCCTGGAGGCGGTCGGAGAGCTGGTCGAACATGGTGGTCAGGCCGGCGCGTCCCGGCGCCGGCAGCGGCAGGGGCCCTTCACGCGACTGAGCTTAGTGTCTATCCGAAAACCCCCCGCCCCCCCGGATGGCACCCGGGACGCTCCCGAGCGCGCGGAGTTCCCGGATCGACACCTATTGGTCCCGCGCCGCATCCCGCGCGTACTCGGTGAAGGCGCGGGCCGCGGGAGACAGCCGGCGGTCCCGCCGCCGAAGGAGGGCGACGGGCAGCCGGACGGCCGGCCGCAAAGCCCTGACATCGACGGGCGGGCCCTCCCGGTCGGTCAGCGAACGAGGCAGCACGGCGGTCCCGAACCCGGCCGACGCCAGGCAACGGAGCAGGAACGGATCGCCGCTCTCGCACGACACGTGCAGGGACGACCCCGCCGCGGCGAAGAACTCCTCGAGCGCGCTCATCGTCGCGGACCCCGGGCGCGGGGTGAGAATCACGCGCCCGCTCAGGGTCGGTGCGCTGACGGGACCGCGCCGGGGAGCGGTGCCCGGCGGGAAGGCCGCCACCAGCTCGTCGACGCTGACCCGCTCGGCGACGAGGCCGTCGGGCGCCTTGGCGGCGAGAAGCGAGAAGGCCGCGTCGATCTCATCCCGGGCCAGATGGCGCTGCATGTCTCCCGCGGTGCCCTCCCGCAGCGTGACGTCGACGCCCGGATGGGCGTGGCTGAAGCGCGCAAGGAGGGCCGGCACGTCGATCCCGCCGGCGGGGAGCAGCGCGCCGATCGTCACCCGCCCCCTGACGAGACCCTGGATGTCGTCGACCTCCTCGCGCACGCCGTCGACCTCGGCCAGGATCCGCCGCGCTCGAGCGGCGACGGCCTCGCCCGCCTCGGTCGGCACCACCGTCCGGCTCGTGCGCGCGAACAGCTGCGTGCCCAGCTCGGCCTCCAGGCGACGGATCTGGTGGGAGAGCGCCGACTGCGCGACGTGCAGCTCCTCGGCGGCGCGAGTGAAGTGCCGGTGCCGCGCGACCGCCTCCGCGTATCGAAGCTGGCGCAGCTCCATCTCTGGCGCCGCCGAGCCTCAGCTCGGCGGCTGACGGGGGCCGTTCACGTGATTCATCGTAATTCACGATCAATCCAGTGACAACTATGTGTTGCCACGATCTTGCGAAGCGGCACAATCGAGGCATGCGCCAGCCCTCGATCCGTCGCGAGCCTCACCCGGGCGACCTCGGGGCGATCATCGAGCACCACGGTCGCGTCTACGCCCGCGAGTACGGGGTCGACTCGACCTTCGAGGCGCACGTCGCCGCGGCGGTGGCGCGCTGCGCGCTGCGGGGCTTTCCGCGAGACACCGAGGCGATCTGGATCGTCGAGCGCCACGGCGGACATGCCGGGAGCCTCGCGCTCACCGATGAAGGGGAGCAAACGGGCTGGGTGCGATTCTTCGTCTTCGACCCCGAGCTGCGGGGGTCGGGACTCGGGCGGCGACTCCTGGAGGAGCTCCTCGGGACCGCGCGCGAGGCGGGGTATGAGCGCCTCGTCCTCGAGACCTTCAGCGACCTGCGCGCGGCGGCGCACCTGTACCGAAGCCACGGCTTTCGCGTCACGAGCGCCGAGACCGGCCCCCGGTGGGGGCGGGCCGAGATCACATATCAGCGGTACGAGGCCGAGCTGCAGGCGAATGGACCCGGGGCCGCGGCGAGGCCGCGGCGCGCCGCCAGACCGGTCGTTTGAGAAGCCGCCACGGCACCAGCCAGCCTCGGGGCTGACGCCCCTGTCACTCGCCCACCAGGGCGGCGGCGAACTCGCGGGAGTCGAAGGGGCGCAGGTCCTCCAGCCCCTCGCCGGTACCGATCAGCTTCACCGGCAGCTCGAGCTCCGAGGCGATCGCGAGGGCGATCCCGCCCTTCGCGGTCCCGTCCAGCTTCGTGAGCACGACCCCGGTCAGCTCCACCGCCTTCGCGAACTCCTGCGCCTGGCGCAGCCCGTTCTGGCCCGTGGTGGCGTCGATCACGATCAGCGACTCGTGGGGGGCGCCCTCCAGCCGCTTGGCGGCGACCCGGCGCACCTTCGCCAGCTCCTCCATCAGGTTCGTGTGGGTATGGAGACGACCCGCGGTGTCCGCGATCACCACGTCGGCCCCGCGGGACTCCGCCGCCGCGATCGCGTCGAAGACCACGGCGCCGGGATCGCCACCCGGCGCCCCGCGAACGATCTCGACGCCCGCCCGCCCGGCCCAGGTCTCGAGCTGCTCGATGGCGGCGGCACGGTAGGTGTCGGCGGCCGCGACGATCACGGACAGCCCGAGCTCCTCCCGCAGGTGCCAGGCGAGCTTGCCGATCGTCGTCGTCTTCCCGGTCCCGTTGACTCCCACCACCATCAGGAGCGCCGGCCGCTTGGTGAGGTCGATTCGGGCGCCGTCGGTCACGGCGACCTCGGCGAGCATCTCCACGAGGCGCTCGCGCACCGCCTCGCCGGCGCCGACGCTGCCGGCCTCGACCTCGCGCTCGAGCCGACCGACGACGTCGGCAGTGGTCCTCGTCCCGACGTCGGCGAGGATCAGCGCCTCCTCCAGCCGCTCCCACGTCTCGTCGTCCAGCTGCTCGAACAGGGTCGAGCTGAGCTCGGCCTGAAGCGCCTGGCGGCTCTTGGACAGCGACTCGCGAAGCCGCCGGAGCACGCCCCTGCGCTGCGGCTCGTCTCGTTCGGGCGCCGCCGGGGCGGTGCCATCGCCCAGGTCGAACGCCTCCTGCCAGCTGCCGGCCATGGCGCCGCAGGTTAGTGTCTGCCAGGTGGCGCGCCGTCAGGCGGCGTCGGCTGCCTCGGCCGCGTCCTCGGCCTCGGCGTCCTGCGAGAGGCGGCGCGAGACCACCTTGGTGATCCCGCCCTTGCCCATGCTCACGCCGTACAGGACGTCCGCCGCGTCCATGGTGCGCTTCTGGTGGGTGACGATCACGAACTGCGCCCGGTCGGAGAAGCGCCGAACGAGCTGCAGGAAGCGGTCGATGTTGGCGTCGTCGAGCGCGGCCTCGACCTCGTCCAGGATGTAGAAGGGCGAGGGGCGGGCCAGGAAGACGGCGAATACGAACGCCAGCGCAACCAGCGCCTTCTCGCCGCCCGACAAGAGCGACAGGCGGCGCGTCGCCTTGCCCGCGGGCGTGACCTCGATTTCAACACCCGCGGCGTCCTCCGCCTCGCGGCCGGGCGCCGCAGGGTGCCCGTCGATTCGGTCTTCCCCTGCCTCGTCCTCGGATTCCCCGCCGAGTACGAGGCGCGGGCTGCGCTCGTCCACGAGTCGCAGGCGGCCGCGGCCTCCGGGGAAGAGATGCTCCACGAGCTCCTCGAAGTTCCGCTGCGTGGCCTCGAAGGTCTGCTCGAAGGAGGTGCGGATCTTGCGGTCGGTGTCCGCGATCAGGCCGTCGAGCTCGGCCAGGGCCGCCTCGAGATCCGCCCGCTGCTCGGCGAGCTGCTCGACGTGCTCCTGAGCCTCGGCGTACTCGCGCTCGGCGAGCGGGTTCACCGGCCCGAGCGCCTCGCGACGGCGGGCGAGGCGCTCGAGCTTGCGCTCCACCTCCTCGCGCTCGGTCGGGTCGAGCGCCTCCTGGGCCGGCTCGACCTCGCGGCCGAGCGTCCCCGACACGCGCGCGAGCTCGGCCGAGGCCTCGTCGCGGCGGTCGCGCAGGTGGGCGGCCTTCACCTCGGCCTCCGTCACCGCCTCGCCCGTCGTGTGGAGCCGCGACTGCAGGCCCGACTCGGCCTGCGAGCACTCGCGAAGCTGCACGGTGAAGTCCTCGGCGTCGCCGCGGTCGAGCATGCGGCGCTCGAGCGCCGCCGAGCGCTCCCCGACGGCGTCGCGGGCGCCCGCCGCCGCATCGAGCAGCAGGCCGAGCCGCTCCAGCACGGCCGTGGCGGTGACGATGCGCCCCTCCAGCGAGTCCTGGCGGCGCCTGCCCAGCAGGCTTTCGACGCGGCGCGCCCCGCTCGCCGCCCGCTCCGAGGCGTCACGGATGCGCGCGACCTCGTTCGCGCGGTCGCCGTCGCTCGCCGCATCGGCGGCCGCGCGGTGGGCCCGAAGCGCCTCGTCGAGCGCGGAGCCGATGCGCCGGAGGCCGGCGCCCACCGGATCCGCGCAATCGTCGGCCCCCGCTGCCGCCTCCTCAACGAGCGCCCCAAGCGCCGCTCGCTGGCGCCCGAGCTCCGCCGCGAGCTCGCCGCGGCGGACGGCCAGAGCCTCCGCGCGAACGCTGAGGCGCTCGTGCGCGGCTCGCATGGCCGTGAGGCGTCCCCATTCGGCGGTGCGCTCACGATCGCGATCGGCGAGGCGCGCCTCGATCTCGGTGCGCCGGGACGCGACCTCGGCGAGCTCGGACTCAACCGCCCGTCGCGCCTCGCGAGCCTTGGCGGCGGCGTCCTCGGCACCGGTCAACTCCGTCCCGTGCACGTGCAGCTCGCTGGCGAGCATGCGCCCCCGCAGCTCCGCGGATTCGCGCTCCAGGCGAGCGTGGATGTCCGCGGCCTGCGCCTGGCGCTTCAGCGGGCGCAGCCGGCTGCGCGCCTCGCGCTCCACGTCCAGCGCCCGGTCGAGGTTGTCCTGCGTGCGCTCGAGCTTGAGCTGCGCCCGGCGGCGTCGCTTGCGGTGCTTGCCCAGCCCGGCGGCCTCCTCGACCAGCAGTCGCCGCTCCCGGGGGCGGGAGTGAACGATCTCCTCCACCCGGCCCTGGCTGATCACGGAGTGCATCTCGTTGCCGAGGTTGGCGTCGGCCAGCAGCTCGATCACGTCGACCAGGCGGCACCTCGCGCCGTTCAGCCGGTACTCGCCCTCGCCGTCTCGATCGAGTCGCCTGCGGATGGAGATCTCGGAAAAACCCAGTCCTGAGTCAGACCCCGCCACCCCCGCGGCCGGCTTCACCGCCTGACCGGTCGCATCCCGCTCCCTCGAAGCCGAGGAGGTGGCGGGCATTCCTTGGAGGTCGTCCTCGTCGCTTGCGAGGACGACCTCCACCTCGGCATACCGCCGCGGCGACTCGCCGTCGCCGCCCGCGAAGATCATGTCCTGCATCGTCTGCCCGCGGACCGCCAGCGGGCTCTGCTCGCCCATCGCCCACAGCACGGCGTCGGTGATGTTGGACTTGCCGCACCCGTTGGGGCCGACGATCACGCTCACACCCGGCGCGAACTCGAGTCGGGTGCGCTCGGGGAACGACTTGAACCCCTTGATGGTGATCGAGCTCAGGTGCACGCGCTCGGAAGGCTGTCTGTCTCGTCGGACGTGATTTCGGGCCCCAGCGGAGATTTCGCCGCGGAATGCGGGCTTCCTACCGCTTCAGGCGCTCCAGCGCCTCCTCCGCCGCCGCCTGCTCGGCCGCCTTCTTGCTGCGGCCCTCGCCCCGGCCGATGACGTCGGAGTCGAGCCGGGCGGCGACCTCGAACCGCCGCGCGTGCGGCGGGCCGGCCTCGCCGATCACCTCGTAGCTTACGCGGGACCCCTCGCGCGCAAGCTGCTCCTGCAGGGCGGACTTGAAGTCGAGCATCGTCTTTAGCGCCAGCTCGACCTGGTCCGCGAAGGCCGCCACCGTGGCGTCGGAGGTCCGCTGGAAGCCGTGGTGCAGGTAGCAGGCGCCGATCACGGCCTCGCACACCGAGGCCATGGCCCGCTCGCTGGCGAGCAGCGAGTCGACGTCGATGCCGCCCTCCGGCAACCGCGGCGCGGCCTCCGTCACCATCGCCGGCAGGGCGAGCTCGCGCGCGACCTCGGCGCACGCGCGGCCGCTGACCGCCTGGCCGTGGATCTTCGTCAGTCGCCCGATGTCGGCCCGCGGGAAGCGGCGGAAGAGGTGCTCCGCGACCGCCAGCCCGAGCACCCCGTCGCCCAGGAAGGCGAGGCGCCCGTAGGAGTCGGCGCGATGCCCGGCCCAGGATGAATGGGTCACCGCCCGGCGCCGCAGATCCTCCGGGAGATCGGCGATCAGGTCCGCGAGATCCGCGTGACCCCCGTCGCGACCGGCCCGCCGGCGGGAGCGGCCCAGCCTGCGGATGCCGCGCGCCACGACCGGCTAGGCGGCGACGCCCAGGCGGCCGGCCACGAAGTCCACGGCATCGCCCACGGTCTCGATGTCGGCCGCCTCCTGCTCCGACACGCCGATGCCGTACGTGTCCTCCAGCTCCATGACCAACTCGTAGAGGTCGAGGGAATCGGCGTCCAGGTCCTCGCGCAACCGCGTCTCCTCGGTGATCTGCTCGAGCGGCACCTCGAGCTCGGTCGACAGGTGCTCGCGCACCTTCTGGAGCACGTCGGCCCTGCTGAGCTCGCCGTTCATGGCTGCCGTGGCTCCGGTGGCACCGCGCTCACACCGCCCTTCCTATCACGCATCGCCCCTCGCGTCATGCCGGAGCGCTCCAACAGCTCTCCCGTCCGCTCGACCGCGCGCTCCTCGACCGCACGTACCGCCAACCGCAGGGCGTTGGCGATGCCGTCGGCGCCGGAGCTCCCGTGCCCTACCACCGCGACCCCGCGCAGGCCCAGGAGAATCGCGCCACCGGTGGTGTCCGGGTCCAGCTCCCGCCGCAGCGAGCCGAGCGCCGGGCGCAGCAGGAGCCCGCCCAATCCGGCCCGCGGCCCGGAGCGCGCCGCGCCGCGGACCGCCTCGGCGACGGCCTTCGCCGTCCCCTCGATCGTCTTCAGCATCACGTTCCCGGTGAAGCCATCGGTCACGACGACGTCCGCGGCGTCCGCCATCAGATCGCGACCCTCGGCGTTTCCCACGAAGTCGATGCCACCGGCGCCGGCCAGCCTGGAGTTGGCCTCGATCACCTCCGCGGTGCCCTTGCTCTGCTCCTCGCCGACGGAGAGCAGGGCGACCCGAGGGCCGTGGACGCCCAGCACGGCCGCGCTGAACGCCGCCCCCAGGTAGGCGAACTGAACGAGGTCGACCGCGCGCGCCTCCGTGTTGGCGCCGACGTCGAGCAACAGAAGCGGCCGGCCGTCGCGTCCGGGCACCGGCAGCTGGACCGCGAGCGCGGGGCGGCGAACCCCCTGCATCCGCCGCAGCGCGAACAGCGCCGCGGTCATCGTCGCCCCCGTCGGCCCGGCGCTGACCAGGGCGGACGAGGGGCCGCCGGCCACGTCCGCGGCGGCCCGCACCACGGATGCCCGGGGCCGAGACCTCACCGCTGCGACGGGCTCGTCGGAATTGGTGATCTCCTCCTCGGCCGCGACCAACTCCGCCCCCTCGAGCTCGCGAACGTCAGCCAGCGCGCTCGGGTCTCCGAACACGCGCAGCCGGATCCCCTCCGCCGCCACCGCGCGGGCGGCTGCGATCAGCGCCGGGGACCCTCGTTCCGCGCCACGGCCGTCGAGGGCCACGGTGACGGCCAAGCGCTACTCCTCCGGACCGGCAGCCGTCTCCCGTGAGGCCGCTTCACCGATCTCGTGCTCGATCACCTCGCGACCGGCGTAGGTCCCGCAGACGGGGCAGACGCGGTGCGGAAGGCGCGGGCTGTGACAGCGCGGGCACTCGTTTAGGCGAGGGGCGCTCACCTTGTGGGTGGCGCGACGCTTGTCGCGGCGGCTGCGGGAGGTTCTCTTCTTCGGGACGGCCATGAGGCTGAGGATGCTAGCGGCCTCCGTCGCGCTTCAGGGGTCGAGCTTCAGCTCGCGCAGCTTCGCCCAGCGGGGGTCCGGCTCGGACTCGTGCCGGTGCTCGGCGGGATCGACGTCGTTGAGGGACGCCCCGCACACCGGGCACAGCCCCCTGCAGTCGGGGCGGCACAGGAGCTGAAACGGCGCCGCGAGAGCTAGAGCGTCGTGCGCCCAGCGGGCGAGCTCGAGCTCGTCGTCCGTGATGTAGGGGCTGATCAGCTCCTCGTCGGCCGTTCGAGGCTGGTCCACCTCCCGGGCGTCGATCTCGACGGGGACGTCGGCGTCCGCCAGGCAGCGCATGCAGGGCCCGTCGACGTGTGTGGCGAAGCGCATCCGCACGGCGTACCCGGCCGCGGTCCGGGACAGGTCGAGGCGTGCCCGGACGGCGTCGCCCCGAACCGTGTAGCGCTGTCCCCCCAGGTCGAGCTCGCCCGGATCGACCTCGAGGTCGAGGCGGCGACCCTCCCCCGAGCGCAGCGCGAACCGCGACAGATCGACGCTGTGATATCCCGCTGCCATCCCCGATCGAGATTAGCGGTACCGGGGGCCCGCGACCGACCCGCGATGAGCGACCAATTCCACATGGATCCCGAGACCTACCTGGACGAGATCCGGGCGGACGTGCCGCGCTACGACGAGCTCCAGGAGGCGACCATCGCGGCGATCCCGTTCGCCCCGAGACGGGCCCTCGAGCTCGGGGTCGGCACCGGCGAGACGACCCGCCGCCTGCTCGAGCGCTACCCGGACGCGGACGTCACCGGCCTCGACGCCCAGCCGGAGATGGTGTTCAAGGCGCGCGAGCACGGGATCGCGGTGCGGCTCGCCCGGATGCAGGATCCGCTGCCCGACGGCCCCTGGGACCTCGTGGTCTCGGTCCTCTCCGTGCACCACCTCGACGAGGACGGCAAGCGCGACCTCTTCCGGCGGGTGCGCGAGCAGTCGCGCGCCTTCGTCATGGGCGATGTCGTAATCGCGGAGCCGCAGGTCGCCTCGCTCGAGGACGGCGTCGACATGCCGTCCAGGGCCGCGGACATGGCGTCGTGGTCCGGCGGCGAGATCGTTTGGCGCGGCGACGACCTGGCGGTGATCCGGGCGGTCTACGGCTGATCGGGCACTCGCCGTGACACGGAAAGAGCCCGCGCGGGGCGGGCTCTTTCGAGGCTGCGCGTCGGCAGCACTCGCCTGTTGTGAGGAGCCTAACGCGCCGGCGCGTACGATCCGGCCGCCCCAACGAGCGAGAAGGAGAGGCGATGTCCAAGGTCCTGTACGAGAAGCGCGACCGGATCGCGTACGTGACGATCAACCGGCCCGAGGCGCGGAACGCGATCGATCCGGACGTCCACCGGCTCATGATCGAGACCTGGGCCGACTTCCGAGACGACGACTCGGTCGACGTGGCGATCCTCACCGGCGAGGGCGAGGCCTTCTGCGCCGGTGCTGACCTCAAGACCTACATCCCGCCGATCATCGCCAACGCGAGCCCCCACGAGACACGCGAGATCGTGGAGCTCGGGCTGAACGGGTTCACCCGCGGGATGCACCGGATCGCGAAGCCGATCATCGGCGCGATCAACGGCTGGGCTCTCGCCGGGGGCCTGGAGACGGCTCTCGCCTGCGACGTCCGCGTCGCGTCGGAGCGGGCGATCTTCGGCTCCTTCGAGGCCCGCCGCGGGTTCCACCACGGCGATGGCGGCCTGGTGCGGCTGGTGAACACGTGCGGCGTCGGCGTGGCGATGCAGATGCTCCTGACCGCCGAGCCCGTGGACGCTCAGCAGGCCCTGCAATGGAACATGGTCACGAAGGTCGTCCCGCACGACGACCTGCTGGCCGAGGCGGAGCTCGTCGCCGGCCAGATCCTGCGGAACTCGCAGGCGGCGGTGCGCTCGGCCAAGCAGACGATCCTGGACGTGATCGGCCAGCCGCTCGACTTCCAGCTCCGCACGGAGGCCTGGAACGCCTACACGTGTGCCGATCCGGATGAGACCAAGGCGCTGCTGGACCGCTTCTACGACAAGACCGACGCCGGCCGCGCGGGCGAGCACGAGACGGCGCTTTGAGCCGTCGCGCCCTGGTCACCGGAGCCGCGCGGGGGATCGGTGCCGCGATCGCCGAGCGACTGCGGGCGGATGGATTCGAGGTCGCGGGCGCCGACCGCGACGAAGGCTCCGGGCTCACCTTCGACGTCGCCGCGGACGAGCTCCCGGACCTGAGCGGCTTCGACGTCTGCGTCTCGAACGCCGGAATCACCGACACGATCGCGCCGGCGCACCGGATGACCGCCGAGCAATGGGCGCGCGACATCGACGTCAACCTCACCGGCGCCTTCCGGGTCGCCGCCGCGTGCCTGCCCGGGATGCGAGACCGCGGCTACGGGCGCCTCGTCTTCATCTCCAGCGGCGCCGCGCTCGAGGGGCTCCCCGGCCAGGTCGCCTACGCGGCGTCGAAGGCCGGCCTGCTCGGCCTGATGCGGACGATCGCCGCCGAGAACGTGCGCCGGGGGATCACCGCCAACGCGGTGCTGCCCGGGATGGTCGCCACCGAGAAGGTGGAGGCGATGCCCGCGGAAGTCGCTCAGCCGCTCCGAGAGGCCTTGCCCATGCAGCGCTTCGCGGATCCCGGCGAGGTCGCCGGACTGGTCGCCTACCTGGCCTCGGAGGAGGCGGGCTACGTCACGGGCCAGGCGATCGGAATCGACGGCGGCAACGCCCTCAACACCTTCTCCCTCACGCGCCGCCAGCTCTAGTGACCTGAGGCGTCAGTTCGGGCGCGTCTTCCCGGCGCACTTACGACTCAGGTCACTAGCCCGCATAACCGGGACGGGCGATCTCCAGCTTGCGGGCGACGTGCTCGCGCAGGCCGGCGATCGCCTCGGGCAGCCGCGCGTCGAGCTCGCCCCGCCGGATCGAGGCGGCGAGCTCCGTCGCGGCTTCGCGCACGTCGTCGGCGGGGGATCCGAGCAGCTCCGAGAACAGCGCCAGGTCCCGCTGCGAGGGCTCGTCGCCGGCGCGGAGCTCGCGCGCGATCACCGCGCAGAGGTTCGCGAGCACGAGCACCCGGAAGCGCCGCTCGGCAGGAACCCATTCCCGGACCTCGGTGAACAGGTCCGCGGCCATCGCGTCGAGCAGCTCGGTGGCGGTGGGGCGATCCTGCATCGAGATCAGCCGTCCTGGCGCAGGCCCGGCTGCCCCGCAGCCGGCTCCGGCTGACCGGTCGCCTCCGGCTCCCTGGAAGCGGGGGAGGCAGCCGGCAGCAATTCGAGCAGGTCCCACTCGGGCTCGCAGATCCGGCGGCCGAGCGAGGCGAGCTCGGCAGACGGCCGGGCGCCGACGAGGTGGTCGTGCGCCTGCCGGGCGCAGATCACGGCCCATTTGACGTTGCCCACCGCCTCCCACCAGCGAATCCGCTCCGGGTCCGGAGGGTCGCCGCCGGCCTTCGCGTACGCATCGAGCAGCTCCGCCAGCGAGCCCATGCCGGCCACCGGCTCCTCGTCGTTGCCGAAGCGCCAGGAGCGCACGCAGAGCCAGCCGATGTCCTCCGCCGGATCGCCCGAGTGACAGAGCTCCCAGTCGATCACGGCGGCCAGCCCCGCCTCGTCCACGATCAGGTTGCCGAGCCGGAAGTCGCCGTGCACGAGACATTCTTCGGCCGGCGCGGCCGGCGGGTGCAGCCGCAGCCACCGCAGGCCCGCCTCCACGGCGGGCAGCGGCTCGGCGACCTCGTCCAGGGTCGCCTCCCAGAGCTCGCAGGCGGCGAGCGCGGGATCCTCGCTCGAGACCGGAACGCCCTCGATCCCCTTTCCATCGATCGAGTGGATCCGCGCCAGCGCCTCGCCGAGCTGCGCCGGAAGCGCCCGGCGCGCCCCGGCCAGCTCCTGCCGCCGCAGGACCCGCGGCGCAACCGACGTCCCGGCCACGTGCTCCATGACGAACCCGGCGCTCTGGAGGCGACCCCCGGCCGGCTCGAACGCAAGCGGCCGCGGAACCGGGACACCGGCGGTGAGCGCCGCCTCGACCACGCGGAACTCGACCGCCAGCGGCGCGAACGAATCCGGCGCCCCGGCCGGATCCCTCCGCACCGCCCAGCGGCGCTCACCGGCCTCGGCCAGCAACGTCTCCCTCGACGCCCCACCCGGTAACGGGGAGAGCGTGAGCCGCCCCGGATCCGACCCCGACGCCTCGGCGATCAGCGCGCGGACCCCGCCGGCCAGCGCCTCCTCAGGCGGTCGAGTCACGGTCGAGCCCATGCCGCGACCAGTGGCGGTCCGGAATGTCCGCCGGGTCCTTGTACCAGTACCAGGTGCACGGATCGCGGTCGAAGTCTTCCGGCGGATCCGACGGATACACGGGATAGCCGATCCACCGGATCGGCAGGACCTCGTTCATGAACGCGCAGTGGGTGCAGTACAGGGGAAACCCGGCGCGGCCGTAGCTCCAGTCGTGCGCCTCGTCGGTGACCCCGAACCCCTCTGGCCCGTAGCGGCGATTGCGCCACAGCCTCTGGCCCGATCCGCAGGGATTCATCGTGAACGTGAGCTTCTCGTCGTCCTCCGCGATCTCGAAGGCGCCAGGGGTCGGCCCGACGCCACTGGTCGAGTGGGCGCGCCAGGTCGCCGCCAGCGCCTTCGCGATCACCCTGCGGTCGCTGTCGGCGATCCGCTCGACGGGATTGCGCCAGCTGCGCTCGAGCGAGTAGGTCCAGGCTTCCTCCACCCCGTCGTCGCCGAGCTCGTCCTTGACGAACGAGATCAGCCCCGCGACCCCGTCGACCAGCAGATCGTGCATGAACTGCGACTCGGCCTTCATCGCCTCGCACATCTCCTTGGCCCGCTCGAGGTCGCCGGCCTCGATCGCCTCGACCGCGCGCTCCATCGTCGGCCGCGACATCTCATGCAGCTCGTCCTCGCTGAACCACCGCTCGCCCATGTTGCTCACCTCCGGTCGCTCGGTGCGGACACTAGCCGCCGGCGGCCAGCAGCTCGTCCAGGATGTCCCCGTAGCGGTGGCGGGAAAGCGAGATGTGCCCCTCGCCCTCGACCAGGTGCGACTGTGCGCCTGGGACGTTCGCGGCGAGCCACTCGCCGTGGGCGAGCGGGACGAAGCGGTCCTCCCGGCCATGCCAGATCGACACCGGCATCCGGATCTCCCCAAGGCCGAAGCCCCACGGGCGGACGAACGCCAGGTCGTCGTCGAGCCAGCCCCAGATGCCGGTGCTCACCGATCCGAGCAGGCTGGCGTGGGACTCCGCCGCGTAATCGCCGGTGAGCGCGGCCCGGTCGGGCCCGGAGACGAGGTCGCCCAGGATGGCGATGAGGTCCTCGGGGGTTGACTCCCGGACCTCCTCGACCTGGCGGTCCAGGTACGAGGCGAGCGCATCGGCGCCGCGCTCGGCCAGGCCCATCTCCTCGATGTTCTCGTCGCCCATGCCCGCCCGCCAGTCGAGCCCTTCGCCGTCGTGGGGTGCCGCGCCGGCCACGGTCGCTGCCGAGATCACCCGGTCTGGCAGGAGCGACGCGCAGCCGAGCGCATGCGGGCCGCCGCCCGACCAGCCCACGACATGGAAGCGCTCGATCTCGAGTGCGTCGGCGATCGCCGTCACGTCCGCCGCGCAATCGGCGACCGATCGCCCCTCGTGGCGATCCGAGCCGGCATAGCCCGGACGCGCATAGCTCACCTGCCTCAGACCCCTCCCGGCGCCCTCCTCCAGCGTCTCGCGATGGAGCGACCCGTCATCGGGCGTGCCGCCGTGGGCGATGAGGGCCGGGCCGTCGTCCGGCCCGACGACGCTGACCTCGAGCGTCCGCCCGTCGGGCGTCCGCACGCTCTGGACCGTGACCTCCACGCGGATCCACAGTAGCCGCCGAGGCAGCCGCGAGCGGCATCGCCTTCACCCCACGGGTGGAAAAAATCTGCCGTTCGTTCGTCGCTTACCGCTCGCCGCGGGCGTCGCGCCACATCAGCCACACGGGAGGCCCACCCAGGGGCAGGTGCATCACCCGCGTGACGGCGAAGCCGTGGCGCTCATACATCGCGCGGCTTCGAGGCGTCGAGGACTCGAGGTAGGCGGAAAGCGAGGCGGCGTCGATCTCGTCGAGCCCAGGACGCATCAGCGCGGTCCCGAGGCCCCTCCCCTGCCACTCCGGGGCCACGCCCATCACCGCGAGGTACCAGTGCGCCGGCTCTCGCGGATGCCTCGCCTCCATTCGCAGGCGCGACCACAACGCCAGCGGCAGGCGCCCGCCGAAGACCCTTGCCATCGGCGGAACCTCGCGAAGCATCGTCGTCACCGGGACGCGCCAGGCATCGGGCGTCGCCCAGAACGCGGCGCCGGCACGCTCCTCGGTCGTCCAGACGAGCCCGCGCGGCAGGGCGATCGCGCGCAGCTCGGTCTCGAAGAAGGTCCGAAGGCGCTCCGTGCGATCGCTCGGGTCGGGCAGCACGTGGCGGAACCCGGGGTCGTCGGTGAACGCGCGAGCGAGCGAATCGGCGAGCGCCTCGGCGTCGCCCGGCACCGCCCGGCGAACCTCGCCCGCGGGGCTCGCGATATGCGACTCGGGATCGCGCGAGGGAGCTAGCCGACCTCGGCCGGCTCTTCGTCACGGCCGGCGAGGCGATCGCGCCCGCGGCGCACGGCCGCGAGGAACTTCTCGAGGTTGACCTCGAGCGTCGACAGGATCTCGTCGGCGTAGTCCTCCGCTCCGAGCCGGATCTGGCGCTCCGTCTCGCGCGCGTCCTCGATGATCTCCTCAGCCGCGCGCTCGGCCTGCTTGTAGACCTCCTCGTCGGAGATCAGGCGCGCCTGCTGATCACGGGCCTCCTTGACCACGCGCTCGGCTTCGCGCTTGGCCTCGGCGAGCATCTCCTGTCGCTCCTTGACGATCCAGCGCGCCTGCTTGATCTCCTCGGGAATCGTCGCCCGCATCTGATCGAGCAGGTCGTAGATCTCCTCGCGATCCACGCGCACCTGATCCGTGAGCGGCACGGGCCGCGCGTTGTGGATCAGGTCGTCGAGCTTGTCGATTAGGACCAGGACGTCCATGGAAGTGCGGAAAGCTTACGCGGAGCGGCGGAAACCAGGACCGACGAGCCGATTTTCGCCGTCAAGTTGCAAGCTCCTGCCCACAAGACGAGTTGTCTCGATACGAGTTCGGAGGTAGCGATGACTGAAGCTTCCGCAACGGCGGTGCACGAGTTCGACGCGGCACTGCGCGAGCGTGCCGCCCGCAGCATCAGACACCCGCTCGCCCGCGTGCTGCTGGTGCTGACGTTCAGCACCGGCCTGGTCGACGCGGTGAGCTTCCTCGGGCTCGGTCGCGTGTTCACCGCGAACATGACCGGCAACATCGTCCTGCTCGGGTTCGGTATCGCGGGCAGCCCCGGGCTGCCGGTCGTCGCCCCGATCATCTCGCTGGCGGCGTTCCTCACGGGCGCTGCCGGCGGCGGCATCCTCGCCGCGCGCATGATCCACCGCCACCCCGCGCACATCATGTGGGCGCTCGGCGTCGAGGTGACGGCCGTGGGCGCGGCCGCGGCGGTGGCGGCCGCCGCGGTCGTCGATCCCGGCAGAGTCGCCGCCTACGCCATGATCGCCCTGCTCGCGGTGGCGATGGGGCTGCGAAACGCCACGGCTCGGCGTTTCGGCGTCCCGGATCTCACGACCACCGTCCTCACGATGACCCTCACGGGCCTGGCGGCCGACTCGCGGATCGCGGGTGGAACGGGAGAGGGATCGGCCCGGCGGATAGTCGCCGTCATCGCGATGCTGGCGGGAGCGATGAGCGGTGCGTTGATGCTGAAGACCAGCCTCTTCCTGCCGGTGGCGTTCGCCGCCGTGATCGCCCTGGCGATCCTGCTCCTCTACCTGCCGGTGGCCCGCCGTGGCGCCTAGCCTCTGGCTCACTGGCGCTTCAAGCGCTCGGCGAGCGCCTCGGCGACGCCCGGCGGCACCAGGTCGGAGACGTCGCCGCCGAAGGTCGCCATCTCCTTCACGCCCGTGGAGGACAGGAAGCTGTAGTCGGGCGATGCGATGACGTACACGGACTCGATGTCCGGGGCCAGCTTGCGGTTGAGCTGGTTCATCTCGAACTCGTACTCGAAGTCCGAGATCGCGCGCAGGCCCTTCACGATCGCGCCCGCCCCCTGCTCCCGCGCCATCTCGACCACCAGGTTGGAGAACACGGTGACCTCGACGTTGTCCATCCCATTCTGCGCCACCGCGTCCTCGATGAAGGCCCGGCGCTCCTCCGCGGTGAAGAGCGTGGTCTGCTTGCGCACCGGTTGGTTGACGACACCGACGACGACGCGATCGAACACCCGCGCCGCCCGCCCGATGATGTCGACATGGCCGTTCGTCACCGGGTCGTAGGTCCCCGGACAGACCGCAATCCGCCCGTCGCTCACCTGGAGCCTCCAGCGTGGATCATCACCGCGGTGTCGCCGTAACGGCGCTCGGCGAGCAGCGGCAGGTGAAGCCGCGGCGGCCGCCGCGCCGATCCCTCGACGACCAGACGTCCCGCCGGCGCGAGCCGGCTGCCGATGAGCGAATCGAGTTCCCCCTCAAGACGGTCGGCGAGTCTATAAGGCGGGTCGCAGAAGATCAGGTCGAAGGCCCCCCGCGCTCGCCGCAGGAACGTCAGGGCGTCCCCGCCCACGACCCGGCACCGGTCGCCGAGACCGAGGTTCGCGATGTTGCGCCGGGCGAGGGACGGGTGCGTGTCCACCAGGGTGGCCGCCGACGCCCCCCGGGAGACGGCCTCGATTCCAAGCGCACCGGTGCCGCAGTAGAGGTCCAGGACCCGGGCGCCCTCGACGTCGGCAAGGATCGAGAAGACGGCCTCTCGGACCCGGTCGGAGGTCGGCCGGACGGCCGACGATCGCCGCGGGGGGGTCGCCAACCGGTGTCCCTTGAGCTCGCCGGCGACGATCCTCAAGGCGCGATCGCCTCGTCGCCGAACCGCGCGCGGGTGGCCTCGAGCAGCGGGCCGAGCTCCGGCGCCGCCAGCGATCCGTACCGGTCCAACAGCGCGATCACCTCGCGGCGCGCCTCGGTGAGGACCGCGACGTCGTCGGGCAGCTCGGCGACGCGAAAGCGGGGCAATCCGTGCTGGCGCGTTCCCAAAATCTCCCCCTCCCCGCGCAGCGCCAAGTCGACCTCGGCGAGCTTGAAGCCGTCGCTTTCCGTGGCGATCGCGTCCAGACGCCGGCGCGCGAGCTCCGAGCCCGGGTCCGCGAACAGGATGCACTGCGACCGGTGCTCACCGCGGCCCACGCGGCCCCGGAGCTGGTGAAGCTGGGAGAGCCCGTAGCGCTCGGCGCCCTCGATCAGCATCACGGTTGCGTTCGCCACGTCGATGCCGACCTCGATCACGCTGGTCGCCACCAGGACGTCGCACCGGCCGGAGGCGAAGCGCTCCATGGCGGCCTGCTTGTCCCGGGCCGGCATCTGGCCGTGCAGGAGCCCCACCTCGAAGTCCCTGAGCTCGGTGGCGCGAAGCCGCTCTGCCTCCTTCGTCGCCGCCTTCGCCTCCAGGCTCACCGAGTCCTCGACCAGCGGGCAGACGACGTACGCCTGACGCCCCTCGCGCAATCGCTCCCGGATGAACCCGTACGCGCCGGCCCGCTTCTCCTCGCCCACGACCCAGGTGTCCACGGGCTGCCGGCCCGCGGGCAGCTCGCGCAGGACGGTCGCGTCGAGATCGCCGTAGGCGGTGAGCGACAGCGTGCGGGGGATCGGGGTGGCGGTCATGTGGAGGGTGTGCGGGGCGCGCCCGTCGGGGCCCTTCACGTCGAGCGCGCCGCGCTGCCGCACCCCGAACCGATGCTGCTCGTCGACCACGCACAGGGCCAGCCGCCTGAAATGCACGTCCGGCTCGATCAAGGCGTGGGTCCCCACCACCATTGCGAGCTCGCCCGAGGCAAGCTGGCCCAGCGCCTCCCGGCGCCGCGCGGCCGGTGTGGCGCTGGTGAGGAGCGTGAACGGAATCGAGCGGGCCGACAGCAGTCCGTCGAGGGTGGCGGCGTGCTGCTCGGCGAGGGTCTCGGTGGGCGCCATCAGCGCCGCCTGATAGCCCGTCTCGACGGCGCGTAGCATCGCGTGGAGGGCGAGCACGGTCTTGCCGGAGCCGACCTCCCCCATCAGCAGCCGCTGCATCGGCAGCTCGGCCGCGAGGTCGGCGTCGATCTCCTCCAGCGCCCGGCGCTGGTCGCCCGTGAGCTCGAAGGGCAGGGACCCCTGCCAGCGCCCGACCAGCTCTCCGGGAGATCCCAGCGGAATGCCGGGACGCTTGGCGCGGCGCTCCGAGCGCCGCGCCGCGAGCGCGACCTGATGGAGAAAGAGCTCCTCGAAGGCGAGCCGCCGGCGTGCCTCGTCGGCCTCGGGAAGGCTCTCCGGAAAGTGCGCCGCCACGAGGGCGTCGGCGCAGAGGGCCAGGCAGCGCCGGGCCCGCAGCTCCGCCGGCAGGGGCTCGATCGCGTTGCGGGCGAGGGGCCGCGCCTGCCAGGCCCACTCACGCAGGCGCTGCGCCCGCAGCCGCTCCGACGCGGGATGGACCGGCACGATCCCGGTGGTGTGGATTCCGGCGGACCACTGGCTCGCACCGCCGCCGATGACCTCGTGCGCCTGCACGCGAAAGCCCGAGCGGTCGAGCTTGCCGAACAGGAGCAGCCTCGTGCCCTCGGTGAGCCGGTCCGCGAGCCAGGCCTGGTTGAACCAGACCGCCTTCGAGGGCCCCGACTCGTCCGCCACCGACGCCTCCACGATCTTCAGGCCGCGGCGGCGGGTGGGACGCACTCTCGCCGAGCGCACCTCCACCTCCACGGTCGCCTCCTCGCCGAGCCGAAGCTCCGCGATCGTGCGCGGCGCCGCTCGATCCCGATAGGAGTGCGGGAGGTGGAGCAGGACGTCGCCGATGTCGGCCAGCCCGATCTCACCCGCTGCCGCGGCGAGCTTCGGCCCTGCGCCGCGCAGCGATTCGATCCGGGCCGTCAGCAGGCTCGGCCGGGGCGCGGAGCGAAGCTCCGCGGCCCGCAACGCCCTGCGGTCCTGCGCCGTGCCGGTGGCGAAGGCGCCGGGTGGGGCGGGGATGCTGTCGGTCCCCTCTTCGCGTGGCGGCGCCATCGTCCGGCTCATCGACCCCAAGGCTACGTCCGGGCGGGGCGGGAACCCGCCGTCGTGACGCACCGAGGCCCTGAGTGCCTATCCGGGGACCGCGTGGGGTACGGGGGTTTTCGGATAGACACTAAGGTTCGGCCGTGGGCAAGATCGACGACCGCCTCGAGGAGTTGGGACTGGAGCTTCCGAGGCCGTTTGCGCCGCCCCCCGGCGTGGAGTTCCGGTTCGACCTCGTTCGGGTCCATGATCGGCTCGCCTACGTCTCGGGGCACCTGCCGATGGACGGCGACCGGGTCCTGGCGCAGGGCAAGGTCGATGCCGACGTCTCGGTCGAGGACGCCCATGAGGCGGCGCGGCTCACCGGCCTCTCGATCCTCGCTTCGCTGAGGCGGGAGCTCGAGGACCTGGACCGCGTGAGCGGCTGGGTGAAGGCCCTTGGCCTGGTGAACTGCTCGCCCGGGTTCAGCAAGACGCCTGCGGTCGTCAACGGCTTCTCCGAGCTGATCCTCGAGCTCTGGGGAGAGGCGGGGCGCCACTCCCGGTCGGCGATCGGGGCGGCGGAGCTCCCGTTCGACGTCCCGGTCGAGGTGGAGGCGATCGCCGAGGTGGAGTAGCGCTCAGCCGGCAACGACATCGGTGGCCCGGATGGGCCCGCGGTGCCTTCGGAAGATCTCCTCGACCCACTTGTACCCGGGGCGCTCGGAGAGCGGCTCTCGGAAACGCTCGAGCGCCGGCGGCGCCGGCGGCAGCTCAGGGGCCTCGGGTGGCCTTACCATCGGGTACAGCAGCGATGCCGCGCTGAGGTCGGCGACGGTGAACTCGTCCCCGACCAGATACTCGCGACCGCTCAGCTCGGACTCGAGCCGGTCGAAGCCGGCGAGGATCCCCCTCCGGGCGCGCTCCGCGGCCTGCTCGCTCTTCACCCCGTAGCGCACGCCGGCGAACGTGGAGAAGAACCGCTGCCCTCCGGCTCGGACCGCATCAGAGTCGCGGAGCGGCCCCGGCAGCAAGTCGACCGTGAACCTCTCCACCGTCGCCGGATCTCGAGTCGCCTCGTGGAAGGCGAGCAGGCGGACGTCGGGCGCCACCTCCTCGTCGAAGTAGTCCTCCAGGTCGAGCGCGCGGCGGCGCTCGACGGGGTCCTCCGGATACAGGGGCGGTTCCGGCCAGCGTGCCTCAAGCGCCCCGATGATCGCAGTGGAGTCGCCGATCGTCTCACCGCCGATGCACAGGATCGGGAACGTCTTGTGCGTCCCGCGGGTCAGCCAAAGCGCCGCCAGCATGTGCGGGCCCGGAGTTGGGGCACGGCGCTCGTAGTCGATTCCCTTGTGGTCCAGGGCCCACCGCGCCTTCTCGTTGTAGTGCGAGATTGCGATGTGCCAGAGGACGGGCTTCGGGTCGTTCACCGGTTCCTCCCTATCCCGTCTCGACCTGAAGGTCCGTGAGCTGGATCCAGACCATGGTCGGGAACGGAAGCGGTCGATTCCCGGGTCCGATCGGCCGGACCCAGCGGCGAGTTGGAAAGGTGAGGCCGCCGGCCTCGACGTGGTCGGCACAACGATGCGCGGCCTTCGCCCATCCGCCCACGACGTCGGCCACGTAGTCGTGGCGCCGCAGCAGCCCGTCCGCGCCGAGATGGAAGGTCTGCCGGCGCGAGTGGGTGTCGATCCCCTCCGGGAAGTCAACCTCGAGGCGCCGCAGCTCCTCCCCGCCTGACCGCCAGGGCCCGAGCTCCCTCACCACCACGCCGGGGCGTGTGAGGAGAAGGGGGAAGCTCAGGTAGTTCCACATCGCGTAACCGGCGAAGTAGGTCGCGTCGAGCGGGTCCCAGCGGAAGTTGCGGCGCAGCCCCGAGCGCCCGAAGAAGGCCGGCCTCGGATCTCTCCGGGACGCGACGACATCCCCGCCCTCCCGCTCCATGCGCACCTGGCCGCGTTCGAACACCCCGCGGATGCCGGGCTGCGGGAACGGGTCGATGACCGTCCGCTCGTCGCCCGGGTCGACCGTCAGCCGGTAGTCGGCGAACCGGCTGCCCGGAACCCGGGTGCGCAGGAGAAAGCCTCCCGAGCGCGCCCGTGCGCGGACCCGCCTGGCTGCCTTCCAGGCGGCGGCGCCGCCGTGCGCCTCGAGCGCCTCGTCTAACAGGATCATTGAGCGGCGATCAGCCACCAGTAGTGCGGCTGGCCGCCGTGATGAAGCTCGAGCTCGAGCCCCTCGGGAAGCTCGAGCGGCAGCTGGCTGAGCGGGATCGGCGCGGCGTCCCCCTCGATCACCGTGACGATCTCGGCGTCCTCGGCAACCCGCTCGATGGTCGCCGACAGCGTCGATCCCGCGCCGCCCCAGGTGACGACCTCCTCGCCCGCGAAGCCGACCGCGTCGCCCCGCACGAAGCGCCCCTGGGCGTCGTCGCGCGCGGCGGGCGCCACCGCGCCCGAGCGGATCTCCGCGAGCGCCGCCTCGATTCGCTCCGCGTTTGCGGCCCCGTCCGCGCCGGGCGCGAGCTCCACGAGCGCGACGAGCGCCGCCTGCTGGGAGCGGCTCGGGATCACCCGAGCCCGCTTCTCGGAGAGCTTCGCGGCCTCCTGGGCCGCGAGGATGACGTTCGGCGAGTTCGGCAGCACGAGAACCTCCTCGGCGGGCACCTCGTGGATCCCCGCGAGGATCTCGAACGTGGACGGATTGAGCGTCGAGCCGCCGTCCACCACGTGCGCCCCCAGTCCGTCGAAGAGCGCTCTCATCCCGTCGCCGGCGGCAACGACGACCACGCCGGTGGCGGCGGGCTGCAGGCGCGCCTCCCGGGCCGCGATCTGCTCCCGCATGTCGGCGACGTCGAGACGCTGGACGTTGCCCGCCTCCTCGAAGACCGCCACCGCCACCTCCGGCTCGTCGGTGTGGATGTGGATCTTGAGCGTCGCCTCGTCGCCGACCACCAGCACCGAGTCACCGATCTCCTCGAGCCGGGGGACGAACGAACGGGCCTCGAGGCCGGACCCGGTGACGATGAAGTTGGTGCAGTACCGGAAGCGGCTGTCGAAATGATGCGGGCGCGTCGCGCGGGCGGGCTCGTGGTGGGGAAGCTCGGGCAGCCCGTCGGTGTCGTCCCGAAGCCCGGCGACGATGCCCGCCAGGATCACGACGAGGCCGTGCGCCCCGGCGTCCACGACCCCGGCCTCCGCCAGCACGTCCAGCTGGCCGGTCGTCCGCTCGACCGCCCGCTCGCCCGCTCGCGTCGCCACCTCCAGCACCTCCGCGAGCAGCTGATCCTGGTCGTCGTCGACCACGGCGCCGGAGAGTCGCTGCCGGTCCATGTGCGCGAGGTGGGTCGAGACCGCATGGGCCATCTCGCGGATCACCGTGAGCATGGTTCCCTCCGCCGGGTCGCGCACCGACTCGTAGGCGGCGTCCGCGGCCCTGGCGAAGGCGGCGGCGACTAGCACCGGGTCGACGAGCTCGCCGGGCCGGCTGGCGAGCTCCTCCGCGGCCCCGCGCACGATCTGGCTGAGGATCACCCCCGAGTTGCCGCGCGCTCCCATCAGCGCGGCGCGGGCGACGGCGTGGACCAGCTCGTCGCGGTCGGCCGGAATCGGCTTGCCGTCCAGCTGGTCGAGCTCCTGCATCACGGCCTGCATAGTCAGCGCCATGTTGTCGCCGGTGTCGCCGTCGGCCACCGGGAAGACGTTGAGGTCGTTGACCTCCTGTCGGCGGGCGGCAAGCTGCGCGTACGCGGCCTGGACGACCCTTCGAAAGCGCTCGATGGAGGTGTCGACCATCGCTCAGCGGGATTATCCCGCCGGAGAGGCTAGGCGGCCTTGACGACCTTGTTGGCCTTGAGACAACGCGTGCACACGTAGACGCGCCGGGAGCGGCCGCCGTCGTCGATCCTGACCTTCTGCAGGTTCGGGTCGAAGCGGCGCCTGGTCGCGACCATCGAGTGGCTCCTGGAGTTCCCGAAGGCTGGCCCCTTGCCGCAGCTGTGACAAACCTTGGCCATGCGGTCGGTGATGGTAGCGGCAGCGCCCTTACTTGCCCGTGAGCCGCGCCTTCAGCAGCCCCATCGTCATCACCGCGTGCGCAGCGCGCCTGCCCTGGTCCCGCTCGTCCCCTCCGGAGCGCGCCAGGGCCTGGTCCATGGTCTCGCACGTGAGCACGCCGAAGGCGCAGGGAACGCCGGTGGCGAGCTGGGCCTCCTGGACGCCGCGCGCGGCCTCGCCGCACACGTAGTCGTAGTGGTCGGTCTCGCCGCGGATCACGGCGCCGAGGCACGCGACCCCGGCGAATCGCCCGGACTCCCCGCACCACTTCGCCGCGAGCGGCAGCTCGAAGGCCCCCGGCACCTCGTAGGTATGGACCGAGGCGGGGCTGACGCCGCCGTCCTCGAACCCCACGACCGCGCCGTTCAGGAGCCGTTCAGCGAGCTCGTCGTAGAAGGTCGCGATGCAGATCGCGAACTCCAGACGGCCCAGCGCCTCACGTGCGTCGCCGGAGAACGTCTCCTCCCCAGCCTCGTCAGCCATCCTCGGGTTCCGCATCCTGCGCACCGAGCGCCTCGCGCTCGGCCTCGCGCTGCTGCTCGGAGTGGATCAGCTCCTCGTCCAGGGGCAGTCCCTGGTGGTGGAGCGTGTGGCCGAGCCGCTCGCGCTTGGTCCGCAGGTACTCCTCGTTGTGCGGGTTGGGAACCGCCTGGATCGGAATCTGATCGGTGACCGAGAGCCCGTAGCCCTCGAGTCCGTGGATCTTCTTGGGGTTGTTGGTGAGGATGCGAATGGTGGTGAGCCCCAGGTCCACCAGGATCTGGGCGCCGATGCCGTAGTCGCGCAGGTCGGCCGGCAGGCCGAGCTTCAGGTTCGCGTCCACGGTGTCCAGTCCCTCCTCCTGGAGCCGGTAGGCGCGGAGCTTGTTGAGCAGGCCGATCCCCCGCCCCTCCTGCGACAGGTACAGGAGCACCCCCGCGCCCTCGCGCTCGATCATCGCCAGGGCCGCCTCGAGCTGCTCTCCGCAGTCGCATCGCATCGAGTGGAACACGTCACCGGTGAGGCACTCCGAGTGCACGCGGACCAGGACGTCGTCCATTTCGCGAACGTCTCCCTTGACCATCGCCAGGTGGTGCTTGTCGTCGACCAGCGAGCGATAGCCGACTGCCGCGAACTCGCCGAACGCGGTCGGCAGGCGGGTGGACACGACCCGCTCGACCAGCCGCTCGGTCCGCCGCCGGTACGCGATCAGGTCGGCGACCGTGATCATCTTGAGGTCGTGCCGCTCGCAGTACGGCGCGAGGTCCGGGACACGGGCCATCGTGCCGTCCTCGTTCATGATCTCGCAGATCACCCCGGCCGGGATCACCCCGGCGAGCCGCGCCAGGTCGACCGCTGCCTCGGTCTGGCCGGTGCGCTCGAGAACGCCTCCGTCCTTGGCCTTGAGCGGGAACACGTGGCCCGGCTGGACGAGGTCGTCCGGGCCGGAATGAGGGTCCATGGCCACCTGGATCGTCCGGGCGCGGTCAGCCGCCGAGATCCCGGTGGTGACGCCGTCGCGGGCCTCGATCGAGATCGTGAACGCGGTGTTGAACGGCGACTCGTTCTTGGCCGCCATGAGGTCCAATCCGAGCTCGTCGCAGCGCTCACCCGTCAGCGACAGGCAGATGAGGCCACGGCCGTGCTTGGCCATGAAGTTGATCGCCTCGGGGGTCGCGAACTGGGCGGCCATCGTCAGGTCGCCCTCGTTCTCGCGGTTCTCGTCATCGCAGACGACGACCATCCGCCCGCGGCGGATCTCCTCGATCGCCTCCTCGATCGGTGAGAACACGCCACTGCCCGTCGCCTCCTCCCCTGCGCGTCCGGGGGCGACGGGGTCTCTGGGACTAGGAGGCTCGGTCATCTCACATTCCTTCCTTCGTTCCCTAAGCCTTTCACGAGCCGCTCCGCGTAGCGGGCGACGACGTCAACCTCGATGTTGGCCTCGCTTCCCTCCCCCAGGCCGCCGAGCGCCGTGCGCTCGAGCGTCTCCGGGATCAGCGATACCTCCAGGCCCTCGCCGGTCAACCGCGCGACCGTCAGGCTGACGCCGTCGATCGCGACGGATCCGTGCTCGGCGACGAAGCGGCGAAGGTCCTCGGGAACCGCAAACCGCACCCTGCGGGCGAAGCCGTCCTCGGCTATCGACACCACATGGGCGGTGCCGTCGACGTGGCCCTGCACCAGGTGTCCGCCCAAGGGCTCGCCGGCGCGCAGGGCCGGCTCGAGGTTGACGCCGTCCCCTTCCGCGAGCCGTCCGAGGGTGCTCACCGAAAGCGTCTGGTTGATCACGTCGGCCTCGAACCGGCCCTCGCCTCCGTCGGCGACGGTGAGGCAGACCCCGTTCACCGACACCGAGTCGCCCGGCGAGAGCTCGCCCGCGACACCGGCCCCGACCCGCAGCCGCACCCCGGCCGGCGTCCGCTCGACGCTCTGGACGCTGCCCACTTCGCGGATGATGCCCGTGAACATGCGGCTCACCACTCCCTCAGCCGCGCGCGGATCAGCAGATCGTCGCCGGAGCGCTCCCACTCCATGGACTTGGCCGCGATTGCGTCCGGAAGCATCATGGCCCCGTTACCCGCCACGAGCGGCCGGGCGAGCTTCCCGCCCACGATGATCGGCGCCACGAACAGGCGGAGCTCATCGATCTCGCCGGCGTCGAGGAACGAGCCCGCGAGCGTGGGCCCGCCCTCGAGCAGAAGGCTCGTGATGTCGCGGCGTCCGAGCTCGGCGAGCCCCGCCCGCACGCGGTCGGACGGCTCGCCCTCGCAGACGACCACGCTCACGCCGGCCGCGGAAAGCGCACGAACCCGATTCTGCGGCGCGGCGGGGGAGGCGATCACGACGACGGGCGCCTCGCCGGCGGACCCGATCAGTCGCGAGCTCGTCGGCAGCCGCGCCTCGGAGTCGAACACGACCCTCGCAGGCTGGCGCAGCGTGCCGACCTCGCGCGCCGTCAGGAGGGGGTCGTCGGCCAGCGCCGTTCCGATCCCGACCCCAACCGCGTCGGACTCCGCTCGCCACCGGTGGGCCAGCAGGCGACTGGCCTCGCTCGAGATCCACTTCGAGTCCCCGCCGGCCGTCGCGACGCGGCCGTCGAGGGTGACGGCAGACTTCAGCGTCACGAGCGGGCGGCCCGTGCGGGCGCGCTTGCGGAACGGCTGATTCAGCAGCCGGGCGGTGTCCGCCTCATCCCCCTCCACGAAGTCAACGCTCACACCCGCCCCACGCAGGAGCTCGGGGCCGCGCCCACTCGCCTTGTCGGTCGGATCGTCGGACGCCACGACGACCCGCGCGATCCCCGCGTCGAGGATCGCATCCGCGCACGGTGGCTGGCGACCGTGATGGGCGCACGGCTCCAGGGTCACGAACAGCGTCGCGCCAGCCGGGTCGACCCCGCGGCCCCGGGAGTCCTCGATCGCCGCCACCTCGGCGTGCCTGCCCCCGAGCTCGGCGTGGAAGCCCTCGCCGATCACCTGGCCGTCTCGCACCAGTACGGCCCCGACCATCGGGTTGGGGCTCACCCTGTCCTGCCCGCCCAGCGCAAGCTCGAGCGCGCGGCGCAGGTGAAGCAGTTCGCGGTCTTCGGCCACTGTGACGCTCCCGATTGACTGGTCAGTCAACCAATGATACGCGCACCCTCGCCCGCGCGCGAGGGCCCGACGCCCCGCGGCGCCGGTACGGTGCCCGCGCATGGCGCGCGAGGAAGCGGCGGCGGAGACGAGGCGCTTCGGGCGCTCGGCCGCGATGCTGTCGATCGGCATCGGGTCGGCCGGCCTGCTGACGTACGTCTACTTCTCGCTCGCCTCACACAACCTGGACCGGACGTCGTACGGCGAGGTCGTCGTGCTGTGGTCGGCCGTCTTCATCACGATCTCGATCCTCTTCCGACCGGTCGAGCAGCTCCTCTCCCGAACCATCGCCGACCGGCAGGCGCGCGGCGAATCGGTCGGCGAGGCGCTGAGGGTGGGGGCGACGATCCAGATCGGTCTGGCGGTCGCCTTCGCCGGGACGGCCCTCGCCCTGCGCGGGCCGCTCCAGGACGACCTGCTGTCGGGCAGCTCGACCCTCTACTGGATCCTGGTCGGAGCAGTGCTCGCGTTTGGCGCGAGCTTCTTCGCGCGCGGCTTCCTGGCGGGCAACCGGCGATTCGTGTTGTACGGCGCGCTGCTGCTGGCCGAGTCGACTGCCCGGATGGCCTTTGCGCTCGCCGTGGCCGTGGGGATCGCGAACGGCCAGACGGCGGTCGCCCTGGGCATCGTGGCCGCGCCGGTGCTGAGCCTGGCGGTCGTGCCACTCGCCTTCGCCGGTCGCGCCGCGGTTGCGCGCCGATCGGCCGGCGCGCCGAAGCCCGCCGCGGGACAGGCGCAGTTCACGCTGGCGCACGGCGGCGGGTTCGCGGCCGCCGTGCTCCTGATCATGGTCAGCGAGCAGAGCCTGCTGAACGCCGGCCCCCTGATCGTCAGAGCCTCCGAAGGCGCCGCGGCGGCGGGATTCATCTTCAACGTGCTGATGATCGCGCGTGCGCCGCTCGTGCTGTTCCAGGCCGTGGCCACCAGCCTGTTACCCCACCTCACGCGGCTGCGATCCAGCGCGGATGCCGCCGACGCCGGCGCGTTTCGGATGTCGATCCGCGTCACCCTGGGGGCGATCGCCGGCTTCGCCGCGCTGGTCGGGGTGGTCGTTGCCGCGGCGGGGCCCGAGCTCATGCAGCTGGCGTTCGGGGACAAGTTCTCCTACGACCGCGCCGGGCTGTTGATCGTGACCGCGGGCATGGGGTTCTATCTGGCCTCGGGAACCCTCAACCAGGCTGCACTGGCCCAGGGGCAGGCACGCAGGGCCGCCGTTCGGTGGGTCGTGTGCGCGGTGGGATTCATCGCCTGGAACCTGGTGCCCGTGTTGGGCGAGTTCAGACGGGTCGAGGTGGGCTTCGCGGCCGCGGCCGCCCTGCTCTTCGTGCTGCTGTACCTGCTGTACCGCCATCCCCCGAAGGCGCCGCGCCCCGAGGACGTGCTCGAGCCGGGCTCACCCCGGGAGATCGAGGCGCGGCTCGCCGCCGCCGACGAGGCCAGCTAGCCCGCGCGGTCGGCGGGCAGGGTGGCGCGGCCCTGGAAGATGCGCTCCAGGCGGTCCATCGCGTCGCGGGTTCCCATCGCCACCAGGACGTCGCCGGGCGCCAACCGGCGCTCACCTGCGGGCTGCGGCTCGATCTTGCCGTCGGTCCGCCGCAACGCCACGATGCTCGCGGTCCCGCGGATCTCGCTGATGCGCTTGCCGGCGCCCTCGCAGTCCTCGGATACGTCGATCTCCTCCATGCGGTACTCGGGCGCGACGTCGACGACGCCCGCCACCTGTGGATGCAGCGCCAACCGGGCCATCTCGGCGCCACTCGCCTTGTAGGGCGAGATCACCCGGTCGGCGCCCGCCCGCTTCAGCTTCTTCTCGGAATCCTCGACGCTGGCGCGCGCGACGATGGTGATGTCCGGGCGAAGCTCTCGCGCGCTGAGCGTCGTGAAGATGTTCTCGGCATCGGAGTCCATGCACGCCAGCACGGAGGCGGCACGCTCGACCCCTGCCCGGCGCAGCGTCTCGTCCTCGGACGGCCGTCCCTCGAGGTAGGTCGCCTGCATTTCCACGGCGATCTGCTGGTTCTCCGGGTTGTCGTCCACGACGACGAACTCCTGGCCGGCGACCCGGAGGTCGCGGGCCACCTGGCGGCCCACCCGCCCGAAGCCGCAGATGAGGTGGTGGTCGGAAATCGAATCGATCATCCGCTGGGCGCGGCGCTCGGCCAGCAACCCGCTGAGCCTGCCGGCGACGAAGAACTCGGTGACGGTGACGAGCGCGTAGAAGAGCGTACCGACGCCGAAGATGATCAAGAAGACCGTCAGGATCCGCCCCGTCGTGTCCTCGGGAAGCCCGATCGATCCGATGGTCGCGATCGTGTCCAGCGTCCGGACGAACGAGAAGCCCAGCGACGTGCCCTCGGTCGCGGTGTAGCCGACGGTGCCGACCGCCAGCAGCGCGAGGATCAGCGCGCCCAGGAGCGCCAGGCGGCGGAGGAAGAGGCGGATCTCGGCCGGCGCGTCGGCCAGAGCCGAGCCCATGCCGAGCCGCCCGAGGCCGGGTTGCCGGTGGGGCACCCGGCCCCTAGCCGGCGCTTGCGGCCGCGGTGATCCGCTTAAAGGCCTGGCCGGGCTCGGGGTCCCCGAAGACGGCGGAGCCGGCCACGAACAGCGTCGCCCCGGCCTCGGCGACGCCCCCCACGGTTTCGTCGTCGATCCCGCCGTCCATCTCGATCACCGGGGTGGGGGCGAGCTCGCGGAGGCGACGGACCTTGTCCGGGGAGGACGCGATGAAGGACTGCCCGCCCCAGCCCGGGTTCACCGACATGCAGAGGATGAGGTCGGCGGACGCGTCGAGCTCGGAGACGGCGTCGGCGGGCGTCCCCGGGTTGACCGCCACCCCCGCCAGGCACCCGGCCTCCCGGATCGCCCCGAGCGTCCGGTGGATGTGGGGGTCGGCCTCGAAGTGGGCGGTGATGTTGTCCGCGCCCGCCCGAGCGAACTCGTCGATGTGATCGGCCGGCCGGTCGATCATCAGGTGCACGTCGATCGCGCCCCCGGCGTCGTGGACCTGGTCGGCGATCGAGGCGGCCACCAGCGGCCCCATGGTTATCGGGGGGACGAAGTGGCCGTCCATCACGTCCACGTGGATGACGCGCGCCCCCGCCGCGATCACCTCGCCGACCTGGGCTCCCAGGCGGGAGAAGTCGGCGGAGAGGATCGACGGCGCCACGTGACGTCCCCCGAACAGCTCGCGGGGGGACGGCGCCGCACCGGATCTGTCGGTCGCGGCCTCCATCGGGCGTTCAGACCGGACGAAGCATCGAATTGCCGCAATGCTGGCAGAGCAGGTCCTCCGACGTGCTCATGCGGACGATCGTCTGGTGCTCGCCGCAGTTGGGACACTGCGAGACGAGCTCATAGCGCCGCAGGCAGTACACGCAGCGATAGCGACCGGGCAGCTGCGTGGGACGCAGCCATGGCTCCCCGCAACCGGGGCAGGCGGGCCGCTTGAGGGTCGCATCGCCCGCCTCGGTCACGTCCGCTCCAGGCGGGCGATGAAGAACCCGTCCGTTCGATCCCGGTCGGGCCTGATCTGCAGGGTCCGGGAGTCCCGCCCGTCGGCCAGGTCCGGGGACGTCCGGCCGAGGTCGACCACCTCGACGCGACCGCCGCCGACGAGCTCCGTCACCCGCTCCGAGCCCTCGCGCCGCGAGATGGTGCAGGTCGAGTAGACGAGCGCCCCGCCCGCGGCGAGCGCGCGAACCGCGCGGTCCAGGATCGTTCCCTGAAGGCCGGCCAGCCGCTCGATCAGCTCCGGCGACTTGCGCCACCGGGCGTCCGGGCGCGAGGCCAGGGTCCCGAGGTCGGAGCAGGGTGGATCCACGAGCACGCGATCGTAGCCGTCGCCGAGGTCGACCTCGGTCGCGTCGCCCACCAGGACGGTCACGCATGTGACCCCCAGGCGCGCGCACAGATCGCGGAGCTGATCGGCTCGCGCGGGATCGCGCTCGACCGCGACGATCTCGCCCCGGTCCTCCATTCGGGCGGCGATCGCGCTGGTCTTGATCCCGGGTGCGGCGCAGAGGTCGAGCACCCGCTCACCGGGCTGCGGGTCGAGAGCCTCTACGACCGCCTGGGACGCGCGCGACTGCGGCACCAGCTCCCCGGCGTCGATGCGCCGGCGCAGCCCATCGGTCAGCCTCCCCCCCGCCACCAGGGCGGTCGATGGGCCGAGCAGCCCGGGCTCGCCGATGGCGACCCTGTCGCCCGCATCCCGGAGCTCGTCGACAAGCTGCCGCGGCTCGGCCCGGAGGGTGTTGACGCGAAGCGCCGTCTCGACCGGCCGGTTCATCGCCGCCAGCAGTGACCGCGCGTCAGCCTCGCCGAGCTCGGTCCACCACATCCGGGCGAGCCACGCGGGGCACGAGTGAAGCGCCGCCGCACCCTCCGCCGTCCGGTCGTCGAGGCCCGCGAGGAGATCGCCGCTCGACGCGGCGCGGCGCAGCACCGCGTTGACCAGCTTCGCGCCGGCGCCGCGCCGCCGCCCGCCGCCGCCCTTGGCGAGCTCGACGGCCTGGTCCACGGCGGCGTGGGGCGGCGTCGCGTCGGAGAAGGCGAGCTCGTAGAGGCCCAGCCGCAGGGCCGCGAGGACGGGCGGGTCGAGGCGGCTCGGGGCGCGATCGGCGAGCCGGGAGATCAGGTGGTCGGTCGTGCCCCGCCGCTGGACCGCCCCGTACGCCAGCCGCTGCGCCTGGGCGCGCTCACGAGCGTCCAGTCGGTGCCGGTCGGCCGCCGCCGGGAAGGCGCGGTCGGCCCACGCCTCGTGCTCGAACACCCGCCGCAGGACCTCGTAGGCGGCGCGGCGCTGGGGTGCGACGTCGCTCATTCGGCCAGGGTCGGCACGGCATGCCCGCGCAGGTACGCGTCGGCGCCCATCGGCCTTCCCCCCTGGGGCTGCACCACGTCGAGCCGCAGGGTGCCCTGGGCGCAGCCCACGAGCAGCGCGCCTCCCTCGGCCGCCAGCGTGCCCGCCTCCAGGTGTCCCGCGGCGGCCGCGGTGGCCGAGCGCACGCCGAGCCGCCCTCCGTCATCGAGCCCGAGGTACGCGCCGATGTGAGGATTCAGCGCGCGGACGGTCCCTTCGAGCTCGGCCGCCGGACGGCCTGGGTCCAGCCGGCGCTCATCCGGAGAGATCTTCTGCGCGTAGGTGGCACGGGACTCGTCCTGCTCGGTCAGCTCGAGGGCGCCGGCCTCCCGGAGCTCGAGGGCGCGCGGCACCAGATCGCCCGCCCGCTCGGCGAGGCGCGCCGACAGCGAGCCGTAGTCCTCGTGCTCGCCCACCTCGATCGGCTCGGCAAGCGCGATCGGCCCGGAGTCCAGGCCCGCCGTCACCCCGATGATCGAGACGCCGGTCTCCGCGTCTCCGGCCATGATGGCCCGCTCGATCGGAGCGGCCCCCCGCCAGCGGGGCAGGAGCGACGGATGCACGTTCAGCATCTCGAGCTCCGAGAGCAGCGGGTCGGTGATCAGCTGCCCGAACGCGCAGACCACTGCCAGGTCCGGCCGCGTGCTGCGGATCGCGTCGGCGGCCTCGGGGAGGTTGACGCTCTCGGTCTGGAGCAGGTCGAGCCCGAGCTCCGACGCGGCCTCGGCGGCCGGCGGCGAGCCGACGTGGCGCCCGCGGCCCCGGGGGCGATCCGGCGGGGTCACGACCAGGACGGGCCGGTGGGCCGAGTCCGCGAGGCGGCGAAGCACCGCCACGGCGAACGCGGTCGTACCCAGGTACGCGACCCTCAAGTGGTTGCGGTGGCCGCTGGATCCTCCTCGGCGACCTCTTCCGCGCTCGGGCTGTACTCCCCACCCTCGCGCAGCGCTCGCAGCGCCGCCTTGCGCTGGTCCCGCGGGGCCCGGTCGAGCATCAGGACGCCGTCGAGGTGATCGATCTCGTGCTGGAGCACGCGGGCCTCGAGGCCGGCGGCCTCGATCGCGAGCGGCGCCCCCGCCAGGTCGAGGCCGCTGACGCGGGCAAACAGCGGACGCTCCACGTCCACCGCCACGCGCGGCAGGCTCAGGCAGCCCTCCTCGGCGATCGTCTGCTCGTCGGACAGCCACTCGATCGCCGGGTTGGCGACAGCGGTCGGGGTGGCGTCGGGACCGGCCTGGAAGACGAGCAGGCGATGCATGACGCCGAGCTGGGTGGCGGCAAGCCCGACGCCGATCGCGTCGCGCATGATGGCGACCATCCGCTCGGCCTCCCGCCGCAGCTCGGGGCCGAACGCGCCGATCTCGGAGGCGCGGGACTTCAGCACCGGGTCCCCGAACTTGCGGATGTGCTGAAGCGCGGCCTCGCGGCGGCGAAGCGTCTCCTCGGCCAGGGCCTGGGCGCGCTCGTCGCTCGCGTCCCCGGGGCTCGTGGGCACTGGCTCGGGAATCGTTGCGGTCTCCGCCGGCTCACTCATCGTTCCGAGTCTAGACGCGCCCGCCGGTCTACTGGGGGTCGACGTCGACGCTGAGGGCGACGCCTCGAAGCTCCCGCCTGGTGACGAGCTCGTCGACCGCCGCGCGCATCGCCGTGACCGCGGGCTCACGCTCCGGGGCCTTGACCAGGAGCTGGCGGCGCTGGCGCCCGCGGAGGCGAAAGCGCGGTGCCGGGCCCAGCATCAGGGCTTCAGCGGGAAGCAGGTCGGAGAGAAGGGCGCGGGCGAGCTCGGCGGCGCCCTGCGCGGACTCTGCCTCCGGCGCGGTCAGCTCCAGGCGCACCAGGTGGGAGAACGGCGGGTAGCGCAGCACCCGCCGGCGCTCCAGCTCGGAGGCGAGGAACCCCTCCGTGTCGTGTGCAGCGGCATGGCGGATCGCGGAGGCCCCGGGGGCCAGGGTCTGGACCACGACGCTCCCGCCCCTGGGGCCGCGTCCGCTGCGCCCCGCGAGCTGTGCCACGAGCGCGAAGGTTCGCTCCTCGGAGCGGAAGTCGGGAAACCGCAGCGTCGCGTCGGCGTCGAGCACGACGCTCAGCACGACGTCCGGGAAGTCGTGTCCCTTGCCGACCATCTGGGTCCCCACCAGGACACCGCGGTCCGCGGCCTCGAAGCTCCGCAGGATGCCGAGATGGGCGCCCACGGGAGCGGCGCTGTCGGAGTCGAGGCGGAACACGGGCAGCGGGGCGACCGCCTCGGTCAGGGTCGCCGCCACCCGCTCCGTGCCGGCGCCGTGGCGGGCCAGCGTCACCGAGCCGCAGTCCGGGCACGCCTCCGGCAGCGCCTCGGTGTGCCCGCAGTGGTGGCAGCGAAGGTCGCCGTCGCCTCGGTGGACGACCAGCGAGACGTCGCATTCGGGACAACCCCAGGCGCGCCCGCACGACCGGCAGCTCAGAAACGGCGACCAGCCGCGACGGTTCAACATCACGATCGCCTTCCCGCCGCCGGCACGGAGCTCCCCGAGCGCCTCGAGCGTGCGGGTGTGAAGCGGGCCGTCGCCGCCGGGGCCCGACCGCATGTCGACGACCTCGACGCGCGGGAGCTCCACGCCGTCCGCGCGCTCCGGAAGGTCCACGCGCGGCAAGCGCGCCCAGCTCTCGGGACGCGGCGTCGCGCTGCCGCAGACGAGCACGGCACCGCACTGCCGCGCGCGGCGCCGAGCCACCTCGCGGGCGTCGTAGCGCGGATCGCCCTCCTGCTTGTAGGAGGCGTCGTGCTCCTCGTCGACGACGATCAGGCCGAGGTCGCGAACCGGCGCGAACACCGCCGACCGGGGCCCCACGCACACGCTCGCCTCGCCCGAGCGCAGCCGCTCCCATTCGTCGCGGCGCTCGCCGCCGGACAGCCTGGAGTGAAGGAGCGCGACGCGATCGCCGAACCGGGTCGCGAAGCGCGAGACGGTCTGCGGGGCGAGCGCGATCTCGGGCACGAGGACGATCGCACCGCGCCCGCGGGTCAGAGCGGCCTCGGCGGCGGCCAGGTAGACCTCGGTCTTGCCGGATCCGGTCACGCCGTGGAGCAGCAGCCCCCCGTCCGCCGGGCGCCCCATCGCGGCGACGATCGCCCCCAGCGCCGCCGACTGGGCGTCGTTCAGCACGGGGCGGGCGGAGCGGGCGCCGACGCCGACGATCGACGGGCGGCGCGCCCGCCGCCTGGTGTGCAGCTCCACCAGCCCGCGGGCTTCCAGCCTGCGCAGGGCCTGCGTCGCGGCGCCAACGGCGCCGAGCTCTCTCGCCGGGAGCTCGGCCCGGCCGGCGTCCTGCGCGCTCGCAAGCGCCTCGAGGACGGCGCGCTGGACCCGGCCGAGGCGCGTGCCGTCCTCGCGCGCCGCCCGCCCGGGCGGCGTCAGCCTCGCCACGAGCTCCAGGCGGGGACCGGGCCCGCCACCGCCGCGCCCGGTCCCGGGGGGCAGCACGAGCTCCAGCCCGCGCGCGGGCGTCGAGCAATACTCCCGCGCAACCCACAGGCCCAGCCGCACGAGCTCCGGGGTGGCGCCGGCTTCGAGGGCCTCCAGGGGTTCCGCCAGGCGCTCAGGGGGCAGGTCGCTCGACTCGGCCACGTCGACCACCACGCCCAGGATTCGCTGGCGGCCGAACGGCACCCGCAGCACGGAGCCCACCCCAACCCCGGCCAGCCGCTCGGGGAGCCGGTAGTCGAACGGGCCACGCAGAGCGCGGGCGGTGAGCAGCGGTTCGACCTTGGCGATCGCCATGCATGTGCCGTTCATGTGGGCGAGGCCGGCAGCGTCCGGTGCCGGCAGAGGCATAGGGCGTTCATGTCTCTGGAAGCTAGTGGTCGCCGCGGCGGCCAGCTCGATGGCATGCCGGCCAGGACTATGCTTCCGCCATGGCACCGCGCCTGGCACCCGGGGAGCAGGTCATGTTCCAGGGCCACCCCTCGTGGCGCTCGATCATCGGGTACTACATCAAGGGGCTTCTGGGGGTCCTCGTGATCGCCTTCCTCGTCGGGCTGGTCACGCGAGTCGCCGACGGCGACGTCAACACCGGCCTCGTGGTCCTGGTCGCCGTGATCGGCGTCGCGGTCGTCGTCCTCGCCGGGTTCATCAAGCGCATGACGACGCACTACACGATCACGACGCGCCGCCTCCACATCAAAAGGGGCATCATCGCCCGCGACATCCAGGAGACCCGCCTGGAACGGGTGCAGAACGTCAACTACAACCAGTCGCTGCTAGAGCGGCTCCTGCAGGTCGGCGACGTCGACTTCGACACGGCCGCCGGCGACGACTACAACTTCATCTTCGTCGGGGTCGCCGATCCGGCCGAGGTCGTGGAGCGGGTGGACCGCGCGACGCACGCGACCTCGCCGTCGGATCTGGGCGACCAGACCGCGGCCCAGTCCCAGACCCTGCAGGGCTAGAGGCGAGCCGATCCCGGGCAGGTGGGGGCGGCTCAGCCGCCGCTCGCCGTCGAGCCCCTCGCCATCGAGCGTGGGATTGACCGCGGCGACCTCCGGCGCTCAATCGCTCACTCGAGCCGTGAGACCGGCGCGCGCCTACGAGCTCGAGACGCCGGCGCCTACGCCCGCCTCTGAGTCCGACTCGGCCAGGCCGGCGGCGGCGCGAAGCTGGTCGACCCGGTCCGTGCGCTCCCAGGTGAAGTCGTGGTCCTCGCGCCCGAAGTGGCCGTATGCGGCGGTCTTCTGGAAGATCGGCCGATGCAGGTCGAGGTCGCGCCGGAACGCCGCGGGCCGCAGGTCGAAGACCTCATTGATCGCGGCGACGATCTCGGCGTTGGAGACCTTGCCGGCGCCGTAGGTCTGAGCCATGAGCGAGACGGGGTGCGCGACGCCGATCGCGTAGGCGACCTGGATCTCGCAGCGATCGGCGAGACCGGCGGCGACCACGTTCTTGGCGACGTAGCGCGCGGCGTAGGCGGCCGACCGGTCTACCTTCGACGGGTCCTTGCCGGAGAAGGCGCCGCCGCCGTGGCGGGCAGCGCCGCCGTAGGTGTCGACGATGATCTTTCGGCCGGTGAGCCCGGCGTCGCCCATCGGGCCGCCGATCTCGAACTTGCCGGTCGGATTGACGAGGAAGTTCGACAGCAGGTTGCTCTCGGTGAACAGCTCGTTGTAGCCCTCGTGGAGGACCGGCTCGACGACGTGCTCCCAGAGGTCGGGCTTGATGAGCGACTCGGGGTCGAGATCGGGCGCATGCTGTGTGGAGATCAGAACCTTCACGATCTCCACCGGGCGGTCGTTCTCGTAGCGGACGGTGACCTGGGTCTTGCCGTCGGGGCGCAGATACGGAACCACCCCCGCCTTGCGGACCTCGGCGAGGCGCTTGGCGAGGGTGTGGGCGATCTGGATCGGCATCGGCATCAGCGTGCGCGTCTCCCGGGTCGCGTAGCCGAACATCATCCCCTGGTCGCCGGCCCCCGCACGATCGAGCTCGTCGTCGTCGTTGGGGTCGGTGCGGGACTCATACGCCGTGTCCACGCCCTGCGCGATGTCGGGCGACTGCTCGTCGATCGCCGTGATCACCGCGCAGGTGTCGGCGTCGAACCCGTACTTGGCACGGTCGTACCCGATCCGGTGCAGGGTCGCGCGGACGATCGACGGGATGTCCACGTAGGTCTGCGTGGAGATCTCCCCGGCCACGACCACCAGGCCGGTGTTGACGAGGCACTCGCAGGCGACGCGCCCGGTCGGATCCTCCGCCATCACCGCGTCGAGGACGCCGTCTGAGACCTGGTCGCAGATCTTGTCGGGGTGCCCCTCGGTGACCGACTCGGAGGTGAACAGGAACTCGTTTTCGGAGAGCTTCTCCATGATCGTCGCGCAACGGTAACGGACGAGCGCCGCTCTAGTCCCCGCCCCGCGCGCTCCCGGCGCCGCCGGATGAGGTCGCCGCCGACGCCTCCTCGCTCACGATCAGGCGCAGGTCCGTGGCCAGCTCGGTAGGGCTCTGACGAACGGTCAGCCCCAGCCCGCGAAGCTTTCGGAGCTCGGTCGCGAACGCCTCGTAGGCCGGGTCCTGCGCCAGGCCGGCCTGCTCCCCGAGCGTCAGCAGCCCGTCGAGGTTGAGATAGGCGAGCAGCGAGACCGAGCCTGGCAACCCGGCGGTCGCCTCCTTGAAGCCGGCGTCCTCGGCGAGTGCATCCTCCTCGCCGCCGAGCTGCTTGACGGCCACCGGGTTGGTCGCGATCAGCAGCACCGAGCCCGCGATGGCATAGGTCAGCTCGACCGTGGGCGACAGCCGGACGATGTGCGCCGTGACGCCGGCCAGCGTGCGCTGACTGAATGTCGGCGCCTGGCCGGTCGACGGGTTGAGCGCCTCCGCGATCGGAGCCTGGAGGCCCGAGAGCGCGTCGCCCGCGCGGTTCGAGTCGATGCCCGAGCTCAGGAACTCGAGGTACGGGATTCCCGAGGCAGGCTGGTCGGCGGCGCCCCCACCCGGCGCGGGCTGGAGCGCGAACGCGGCCTCGCCGCCCAGCGACGGGAGCAGGTCGGCCTCCAGGTCGACCCTTCCGAGCTGCCTCACCCGCCGCACCAGCCCGGCGACGGCCGAGGCCAACCCGGGCTGGTCGGCGCTCGCCTGCCCGATCAGCGACACCAGCGTGCGGCCGGGGTCCGCCATCCCGACGTAGGCCAGGGACTCCGCCGGCAGCGAGCTCGTCAGCGTCGGCTCGAAGGCGGGGAAGGCCGCGAAGAAAGCCGGCTCGGCCTTGGCGCGGGCCCGGTCAAGCTCGGAGCGGATGGCTACGTCGATGCCGGCATCGCTCGTCACGAGCGCCATTGCGACCCCCTCGCTCGCCGTCGGGTCGACGGCGGCGTCCAGCGTGGCCAGCGGGCCGCGAGGGTTTCCGACCAGCCTGTCGATGCCGTCCGGCGACATGTAGGCGTCCGCAAGCCGGTCATCGGGCAGCGCCTCCCGCGCTGCGCGCGCGGCCGGCTCGTCGGCGAGCGAGCCCGTGCCCTCGGCCCCGCTCTGCGCGTCGATCACGTCGCGCACGCCGCTCTCCCGACCAATCGCCAGGAAGCCGCCCACGAGCGCCGTTGCGAGCCCCCGGCCGTCAATGCTGACCGGGACGTCCCGGTAGTCGGTGGTCTCCGGCGCCCCGGTTGCGACCGAGTCCGCGAACCTCCTCGCCGCGGCGTCATCGTCCACCTGGAGCAACTGGACCTCCTCGGCGGCCCTTCCCCCCGCGGGCACGATCGCCAAGGCGGCCTGGCCGCCGAACCACGGCTGGATGTCGTTCGCGAAGTCGGGGGGCCGGCCGCCGGGGCCGGGCACCCGGAGCAACAGTCGCGAGTTGACCTGCTTGGCGATGCCGGGTATCCGCCCCGCGATCTCGCCGGCCTGCTCGTATTGGTCGGTATTGGAATCGAGGTTCACATGGAGGTATCCGAGGGCATCGTCGGGCACGAGGTGGATCGCGTCGTCCGACGGCGGACAGGCATCGCCGCCGGGCACCTGGCACGGCAGGGCCGGGACGGCCACGAAGGCGATGATCAAGAGGACGGCGAGGGCGCCGCCGGCGATCGCCAGCCGCTCCCGGGTCTGCACCGACATGCTCAGCCAGAAGCGCCTCGCGCCTCGCCCCGCGGCGGCGGGCACGCGACGGGCGGCGCCCGCGGCGCTCCCCAGCATCTGACCTGCCGATCGCAGGCTCCCGCCCGCACGGCTCACGTCGCCGTCGGGCCGCGGCTGGGCCTCGACCTCGGAAGCCCGCAGTGCGGGCTCGGCCGGCTGGGGCGCGGCCGGCGCGGGCGGCGGAGGCGCCTCAGCCGGCGGAGGCGCGGAGGTCTCGGGCGGCCGACGCTCGCGGGCGAACCACCGCAGCACCGCGGACGGCCGCCTCGTCGCATGCTGGTCACGGCGGCGTCGTGGAAATCGGAACCTGACCACTGGCGGGTCTTATATCGGCTGATCGGAAGCCCGCCGCGAGATCAGTCCGACCTGGCGCCGACTCCGCGCCTGGGGCGCCGGCGCCGCGAATGCGGGACGAAGTCGATGACGAGCGGAATGCCCTCGAGGCCGTACTCGTCGCGCAGCCGGTTCTCGAAGTGATAGGCCCAGGCGCGCGTGATCAGTCGCCGGTCGTTGACCTGCACGGCGAAGCGCGGCGGTCGGCGCTCCACCTGCGCCGCGTAGTAGATGCGAAGCCGCCTGCCCTGCTTCCCCGGCGGCGGACGGCTGGCCACGACCTCGGCGACGAAGCGATTCAGCTCGGACGTCGAAATCCGGGAGGCACGCCGATCGGCCAGCTCGACCGAGCGCTCCAGCAGCTTGGCGACGTTGCGCCCGGTCCTCGCGGAGCAGGTCACCACCGGCGGTCGCTGCCGGAGGCGCTTGCCCAGCCTCGCCGCGGCGTCGTCCAGGTCGGTCTCGCCGACGTCCCACTTGTTGAGGGCGACCAGGGTGGCGCACCCGGAGCGCATGGCGAGCTCGGCGATTCGAAGGTCCTCGGACGTGACTCCCTCGGACGCGTCGCAGACGACGAGCGCGACGTCGGCCCGCTCGGCCGCCCGCTCGGAGCGCAGCTGGGCGTAATAGGCCACGGTTCCCGCCACCTTCGTGCGGCGGCGCAGCCCGGCCGTGTCGACGAGGACAAGCGGGCGCCCGCCGAAATCAAGCTCGGTGTCGATCGCGTCCCTCGTGGTGCCCGCGACGTCGGAGACGATCACCCGCTCGGAGCCCAGAAACGCGTTGACGAGCGACGACTTGCCGACGTTCGGGCGGCCGATCACCGCGACGCGGGCGACCTCGGGCTCCGGGCCTGGTTCCTCGGCCTCGCCGGACGCGGCGCGCGCCCACTCGGCAAGCCGATCCAGGAGGTCGCCGGTGCCGTGCCCCTGCGCGGCGGAGACGGGGATCGGCTCACCCAGGCCGAGGCGGTGAAACTCCGCGGCGATGTAGTCGTCCCCCGGCTCGTCGATCTTGTTGGCGACCACCGCGACCGGGATCGGAGCACGCCGGAGGATCCCGGCGACCTCGGCGTCGCCCTGGCGCAACCCGGCGCGCGCGTCGACGACGAGCACGGCGGCATCCGCCTGGCCGATCGCCTCCCGTGCCTGCCTCTGGACGGCCACGGACAACGAGTCCTCGGCCTCCAGATCCACACCTCCGGTGTCGATGAGCTGGAAGCGGGTTCCGTTCCATTCGCATTCGATCGCCTTGCGGTCCCGCGTGACGCCGGCCTCACGATGCACGACCGCCTCCCTGCCACCGGCGAGGCGGTTGACCAGGGTCGACTTGCCCACGTTGGGGAAGCCGACGACGGCGATCTGAGGGACGCGGCGCATCAGGTCGGCGCCAGTCCGCGCTCGCGGGCGAGGTCCACCACCCGCTCGACGACCGTGCTGACGTCGAAGCCTGTGGTGTCGATCTCGACGGAGTCGGTCGCGGGGCGCAGCGCGCCGTGGTCACGCTCGCGGTCCCGGGCATCGCGCGCGGACTGTGCGGCGAGCACCGCATCGACGTCCTCGCCGGTCTCCATTGCGCGGCGCCGCGCACGCTCGGCGTCGGAGGCCGTGAGGAAGACCTTGAGGGGTGCGTCCGGGCTGACCACCGTGCCGATGTCCCTGCCCTCGGCCACGTAGTCGCCGGCCTCGATGAGCCCACGCTGCTTCGCGACCATCGCCTCGCGAACGGCGGGATGGACCGACACCCGTGAGGCGGCCGCGGAGACCCCCGGCGTCCGGATCTCGTCGGTCACGTCATCGCCGTCGAGAACGACGCGGCCGTCCTCGAGCTCGATCTCGATCGTGCCGGCGATCTCGCCCGTCGCGACCGGGTCGTCGAGCTCGACGCCGGCGCGCGCGGCCGCAAGCGCGATGCACCGGTACATGGCCCCCGAGTCGAGGTACGTGAGGCCAAGCGCATCGGCGACCCCTCTCGCCACTGTGGACTTGCCTGCACCCGCTGGACCGTCGATGGCGATGACCATGATCGGCCGCTGAGGATAGAGTTGCGCCCGAGTCAGGACTTCGGGAGGAACCGTGGAGAGCTGGGACATTTCGACGCTCGACGTGCAACCCCACAATCCGGCCGTGCTCGACTCCGAGCAGGAGGGCCGGGTCATCGTCATCCACCTGCCGGCCGGAGAGCGCCTCCAGGAGCACCAGGTCCACGAGCGGGCGTGGCTCGTCCTCGTAACCGGGGCGATCGAGATCGAGGACTCCGGCGGCGAATCGATCGCCGGCGGCCCGGGCCTCCTCGTGGTCTTCGACCCCAACGAGCGGCGCGAGGTCCGCGCCACGGACGACTCGCGCCTGCTCCTCGTCCTCTCCCCCTGGCCAGGCGAAGGCCACCCCAGCCAGCGCTAGTCCGCCGCGCCGGCGAATCCCCCCGCCACGACCGGGGGGGCTGGCAGCGATCGAGAATGCATCAGGTCGGGCCATCGCCCGCCCAACTGCATTCTCGGCGGCGCGCGCAACAATATTTCTTGGTCGTTTGATTAAATACCCGGAAACGCCGGCGGCGATCCGAAACGCCGGGTCGCCCGAATGCGACGAGCAATCCGAACGCAGCGAGCAACCGAAAGCGTCGGCGAGAACCTGGAGGGCTCATGAGCACCAACGGCAGCAGTGGAAACGGTCAAGGCGAGCTGCGCACCGAGGACGAGGCGCTGAGCGTCCTGATGGACGCCGACATCGACAAGGTGATGTCGGGGCTGGACCGCATCGTGGAGGCGGCGCCGAGCTACCGGAAGCTGTTCATGCGCTGGCAGCGCCAGCAGTGGTCGACCGAGGACTTCGACTTCGCCGAGGACGCGCGCCAGTGGGCCGACCCTGACCTGATCAGCGAGGACGAGCGCCGGTTCCTGCTCTTCGGCTTCTCCCAGTTCTTCCTCGGGGAGGAGCGCGTCACGGTCGAGCTGCTGCCGTTCGCGCTCGGAGCGCCGTCGCACGAGGCGCAGGCCTTCCTCACCACCCAGATCTCCGACGAGGCGAAGCACATGGTGTTCTTCGACCGCTTCTACCGCGAGGTGCTCGGCGCCAGCGCGACCACGATCGGCGACATGCTCGAAGCGCAGCGCTCCAACGTGAACGCCGACTGGGAGAAGCTCTTCGACGGGGTCCTCCACGACTGCGCCGAGCGGCTCCGAAAGGATCCGACCGACTTCGCGGCGCTGGTGCGCGGGATAACCGTGTACATGGTCGTGATCGAGGGAACGCTTGCTCTCACCGGTGCCCGCTTCATCATCCGCAGCCTCAAGGAGCGGGGCTGGTTCCCCGGCTTCACGGCCGGGTTCACCGCGGTGAACCGGGACGAGTCGCGACACGTCGGCTTCGGGGTGAAGCTCCTGGCCGACGCGATCAAGGACGACCCGGCGAACGCGAGGATCATCGAGGAGACGCTCAAGGAGACCCTGCCCGTCGCGTCGCTGGTGTTCGTGCCGCCGTGGGTCGACGACCCGTACGACTTCGAGACGCCCTTCTACCACTCCGCCGAGATCTTCGAGTACGCGATGAAGGCGCTGTCGAAGAAGCTGGCCGCCATGGGCCTCGATCCGGCGATGCTGGCGACGGCTTGAGCGCCACCGTCCAGGAGCGGGCCCGCCCGGGCCGCCCGTCGAGCGGGGCCCGGGAGCGGATTCTCGAGGCCGGGTTCGAGGTGATGAAGGCCGACGGCTACGCCGGGCTCACGATCGCCAAGGTCGCGGCGCGGGCCGGCGCGAACAAGGCCCTCATCGCCTACCACTTCGGCTCCAAGCACGGACTCGTGGCCGCCGTCGCGGGGGCGCTGGGGGAGCTGGTGACGACCGCCGTCGTCGAGGCCGCAGGCGGACGGAGGACCGTGGAGGGAGTGGTGCGCGGTGCCCTCGAGGGCGTGTGGAAGCTGATGGACCGCGACGAACGGCTCGCTCGCCTCTACTTCGACCTCGGCGCCGTATCCGTCGTCGAGCACGACGTGCGAGAGGTGATGCGGGCCCAGCGCGCGCGCTGGCGCTCGGTCCTGATCGAGCTGCTGCGGGAGGCCGATCCCGCGGTGCCCGCCAGGCGGATGAACGGCTTCGCGGTGCTCGTGAGCGCCGGCATCGAGGGCCTGGCGCTGGAGCGCGTGGAGGGCGGCGAGACGGACGCCCTGCGAGAGGCGCGCGAGCTGTTCGTGGCGACAGCGGCCGCGGCCGGAACCGCGCTCTGAGGCTCCGGGGCTAGGAGAGCGCGCGAAGGTCCGCCTCGAAGCCCTGATAGCTGACCGCCGCCGCCTCCATGCCGTCCACCTCCACGCCCTCGCGCGAGGCGATGCCGGCTACGGCGCCCAGCATCGCCAGCCGGTGATCCCCGTGCGCGGCCAGCCGGCCGCCTCGCAGCCCACCGGTGCCGGTGACGGCGAACCCGTCCTCGGTCGCCTCGATCTCGGCGCCGACGCCCCTCAGGCCGGCCACGACGGTGGCGATCCGGTCCGACTCCTTGTGGCGCAGCTCGCCCGCGCCCGAGACGACCGTGGTGCCCTCGGCAAAGCAGCCGAGCAGCGCCACCAGCGGCAGCTCGTCGATCGCCAGCGGCACCTCCTCCCGGTGGACCCGCGTGGCCGCCAGCGGCCCGTGGCGCGCCAGGATCGAGCCCCTGGGCTCCGGCCCCTCGGGCCCCTCCTCGACCTCGATCGGCGCGCCCATGCGGTTGAGGATGCCGAGCAGGCCGATCCGGGTGGGGTTGAGACCGACCTCGTCGACCCTCACGCGACTGCCTTCGACGATCGTCGCGGCGACCAGGAAGCACGCGGCCGACGAGAAGTCGCCGGGGATGGTCGTCTCGGCGCCGCGCAACCCCCCGGTGGGCCCGATCGTGACCCGGCGCACCGGGCCGCCGCCGAGCGTCGGCAGCGTGCGGAGCTCCTCCGTCTCGACAGCGGCGCCGCAGGCGGAGAGCATGCGCTCGGTGTGATCTCGCGTGGGCGCGGGCTCGGTGACCCGTGTCTGGCCGTCAGCCAGCAGCCCGGCCAACAGCACGCACGACTTGACCTGGGCGCTCGCCACCGGCATCCGGTAGGAGATCCCGTGCAGCGCGCCGCCGCTCACGGCCAGCGGCGGCAGGCGGCGCTCGCGGCACTCGATCGCGGCGCCCATCTCGCGCAGCGGCTCCGCGACCCGGTCAACCGGCCGGCGGCGAATCGATTCGTCGCCGTCCAGCACCCACGCCCCCCGTCCCTGCCCAGCCAGCCAGCCCGGGAGCAGCCGCAGCAGCGTGCCGGCGTTTCCGACATCCAGCGCCACCGGAGCCAGGGACGCCTCGTAGCGCTCGCCGGGGCCGCGAAGCCCGACCCCGTGAACACGCAGGTCGATGCCGCCGGGCGCCGCCGACGCGCCACGATCGTCCACCTCGACGCCGAGCTCTCGGAGCGCCGAGAGCGTGGCTCGCGTATCGGCCGCGTCGAGATAGCCCGCGACGTCGATCGGCCCGTCGGCCATCGCGCCGATGATCGCGGCGCGGTGGCTGATGGACTTGTCGGGGGGCGGGCGGAGGTCCCCCCGCAGCGGCCCCGCGGGCGCGAATCTCGTCATGTCGAGATCGAGACCGAGTGGCCCAGCTCGCGCACGATCCCCGCCGCGCGCTCGGCCTCGGCCTCTCCCGCCACCCAGAGCGACACCGCTCCCGTTCGCATGTCCGGTGCCGGGTACAGCGCCATGTCCTCGATGTTCACTCCGGCGCGCCCAAGGGCCAGGGCGATCTCCGCCACTGTCCCGGGCCGGTTCTCGACACCCAGCCGCAGCTCGTAGAGCTCGCCGCCCACCCGGTCCGCCTCCAGCAGCCGGCGGCGGTCCTCCCGCGACGCGCCGTGCCAGGCAGCGACGCGCTCGACGTCCCCGGACCGAATGACGTCCGCCGCCTCCCGCAGCCGCTCCGCCGCTGCGTCGATCTCGCGGGCGACCGCCTCGCCGTTGGTGGCGAAGATGTCGGCCCAGATGGCGGGATTGGCGCCGGCCACCCGGGTCGTGTCGCGAAAGCTCGGGCCCACCTCCGGAAGCCGCTCCGACTCCTCCGTCGAGGCCGCGGCCGCCTGCTGCACGAGGACGTTGGCGATCACGTGCGGGAGGTGGCTGACGGTGGCCATCAGCCGATCGTGGATCTCGGGGTCGATTGCCTGCGGGCGCGCGCCGAGGTCCGCGACCGCGCGCTGCAGCCGGTCGTAGTGCACGCCGCTCGAGCCTTCGGTCGGCGTGAGGTACCACCGGGCGCCCTCGAACAGATCGTCGCGAGCGTTGGCGACGCCGGCGCTCTCCGCGCCGGCGATCGGATGACCGCCGATGAACCGCGCCGGCCGCGCGTCCCGCGGCAGCCCCGCGATCAGCTCGCGCTTGGTCGAGCCCACGTCGGTGACGACGGCGTCGGCGTCGCTGGCCTCCAATGCCTCGGCCACCAGCCCCGGCATCGTACCCACGGGTCCTGCGCAGAATACGACCTCGGCGCCATCGAGCGCCTCGGAGATCGTGTCGGCCGCGCGGTCGAGCGCGCCCACCTCGACGCCGCGCGCGGCGTTCGCCGCTTCGACGTCGAATCCCGCGACCTCGGCCCCGAGCCGTCGTCTCGCGGCCAGCCCGATCGAGCCGCCGATCAGCCCGACGCCCAGGACCGCTATGCGCATCGGGCTCCGATCGCTAGACGGCCGCGAGCTGCTTGCCGGCCACCTCGGCAACCCGTCGCACCTGCTCGGCGTACTCGGCGAAGCCCTCCGTCGGCAGCGCCTGCGGCCCGTCGCAGATCGCCTCCTCGGGCTCGTTGTGGACCTCGACGATGATCCCGTCAGCGCCCGCGGCGGCCGCCGCCAGCGACATCGGGCCGACCCAGTCGCGACGCCCCGCGGCATGCGACGGATCGATCACGATCGGCAGGTGGGTCAGCTCCCGCAACGCCGGGACGGCGAGGAGGTCGAGCGTGAACCGGTACGCGGTCTCGAACGTCCGGATGCCGCGCTCGCAGAGCATCACCTTGTCGTTGCCCTCCTTGAGCACGTACTCGGCCGCCATCAGGAGCTCTTCGAGCGTCGACGACAGACCGCGCTTCAGCAGCACGGGAAGCCCCGTGCGCCCGGCCTCGGACAGGAGCGAGTAGTTCTGCATGTTCCTCGCGCCGATCTGGATGACGTCGGCGACGTCGACCACGTCCGCCACGTCGCGCACGTCCATGAGCTCGGTGACGACGGGCAGCCCCGTCTCGTCGCGTGCCTCCGCGAGCAGCCGCAGTCCCTCCGCGCCGAGCCCCTGGAACGAGTACGGGGAGGTCCGCGGCTTGTAGGCGCCACCGCGCAGCATGGTCGCGCCGCTGTCGGCGACCGTCCGCGCGACCTCCAGCGTCTGGGTGCGGCTCTCGACGGTGCACGGGCCGGCGATCAGGCCGAAGTGCTCGCCGCCGAGCTTGCGGCCGTCGACGTCGATCACGGTCCGCTCGCCCTTGCGGAACTGGGCGGACGCCAGCTTGTAGGGCTTCAGGATCGGCACGAGGTGATCCACTCCAGGAGCACCCTCGAGCCCGAGCGCGGCGACGCGGTCGCGGTCGCCGATCGCGCCGATCACCGTCAACAGCTCGCCGGGGGACACGTGAGCGGAGCAGCCGACGGACTCCACGCGGTCGACGACGGCCTGGACCTGCTCGTCGCTCGCTCCCTCTTTCATCACGATCATCATCGTTCCAATGCGCCTTTCAGAGTCTTGGGAATAGCAAAGCGGGTACGGCGTCCGGCGGAGATCTCGAGCTAGGTGGGCCTGAAGCGGCCGCGCCGGACGCCTAGCTAAATCGCCAGTAGTAGAACCATGCACGCGGGGTCGCGCCCTGGGGGGCGGTTGAGGAAGCCGACGTGCTCGCGCGGTTCATCGCCCGGGGTTGTAGCAGGTGCAGGCGAAATAGTCCAGCAACGCGCGCGTCACGCAAGCGTCGAGCCGAGCGCTTCGAGGAACCGCTCGTTCTCCGAACGCGTCCCGTAGGTGACCCTGATGTGCCCCGGGCCGCCGAGGCTGGCTCCCCCGCGCACGACGATGCCCCGCTCCCCCAGCCCCTGGATCACCTCGGCCTCGTCGTTGTCGCCGAGCGGGATCCAGGAGAAGTTGGCCTGCGACGGCGGCGGGTCGAGGCCGAGGTCGCGCACGCCCTCCTCCACGAAGACCCGCTCGACGATGGTCCGCTCCACCCTCCCGATCACGTCGTCGCCGTGCAGGATCGCCTCGGAGCCGGCGGCCTGAGCCAGCTCGTTGACGCTGAACGGCTGGCGAACGGCGTCGACCGCCGCGCGGAACCGGGCGGAGCCCAGCGCGTACCCGCAGCGCAGGCCGGCGAGGCCGTAGACCTTGCTGAACGTCCGCAGCAGGACGAGGTTTGGGAAGTCCTTCAGCAGATCGACCGTCGTGTCCGGGTCGTCGTCGGTCTGGAACTCGACGTAGGCCTCGTCGAGCGCGATCGTCACGTGGCCCGGCACCCGCTCGCAGAACTCCGCGACCCGGGCGGCGGGCAGGTGGGTGCCCGTGGGGTTGTTCGGGTTGTTCACGCAGACGAGCTGGGTGGCCGCCGTGATCTCCGTGAGCATCGCGTCGAGGTCGTGCACGTAGCCCTCGCCGAGCGGGACCTGGATCTCCCGCGCACCCGTGAGCGCCGCCAGGTGCGGATAGATCGAGAACGACGGCCAGGCGAAGACGAGCTCGGCGCCCGGCTCGCACAGGGCCTCGGCCGCAGCCAGCAAAATCTCGCAGGAGCCGTTGCCGATCGCGACCTGGGCCGGCTCGACCTCGAATCGTTCGGCGAGCCGGCGGCGAAGCCGCCGGGCGTACTGATCCGGGTAGCGGTTCAGGCCGGGCGCGGCGGCGGCGATCGCCTCGACCACCGCCGGATGGGGGCCCCACGGGGACTCGTTCGAAGCGAGCTTGATGATGTCGTCGGCGCCGAACGCCTCGCGCGCGGCGTCCTCGTGCAGCCCGGCCTCGTAGTGGGGCATGCGCTCGAGCTTCTGGGCGAAGGAGATCGTCATCGCCTGAGCATTGTGCCGGGGACACGGCCAAGGTGGCTTGCGAAGCGCCAGGTGCCTGTCCGAAATGCCCCCGGGGGGGCACGCGGAGCTCCCGAATAGGCACTAACTTGGACATCCGGATGGACGACCCGGCGGCATCGTCCGAGGACCCAGGCGTCGCGACAGAGCGGCTCGTTCGCCTGGGCACGCGACACCTGACGTGGCCGGAGCTCTGCAAGCGGGCGGGTGTGGAGCACGAGGTCGCGGACCGTCTGTGGCGGGCCCTCGGCTTTCCCGACGTGCCCCCCGACGAGCCGGCGTACACGGACGACGACGTCAGGGCGCTCGCGATCGCAGCTCAGGGACTCGATCAGCTCGAGGGCGGCGAGCACGAGGAGGCGGTCGACTATCTCGTTCGCGAGGCGCGTGCCGTCAGCGCATATCTCACCCGCATCAGCGAGATCCAGGCCGACGCTCTGTTCTACCTCCAGCGGTACGGGCTTCGCGGGCACGCGATCGCGGACGGGTTCGAGCACGGGCTCCAGGACTCCGAGCTCGGCTGGCTTCTGCTCTACGGCCTGCGGCGCCGTCTCGACGAGACCCTGCGGCGGCGTGCCGCCTCCCATCCCGGCGACCAGCCCGTGCTCGCCGTCGGCTTCGTGGACCTCGTGGACTTCACGGGCACCAGCGGGACAATGGACGTCGAGGAGTTCGGTCACCTCCTCAACAGCTTCGAGTCGCTTGTGTGGGACGCCGTCACCGAGTCCGGCGGGCAGGTCGTGAAGCTGATCGGCGACGAGGCGATGTTCGTCTGTCCGTCCGCCGCCGAGGCTGCGCACGCCGCCCTGGCGGTGATCGGCGCATGCGGACGGACCGAGCTGCCGCCCTCCCGCGGGGGCTTGGCCATGGGGCCGCTGCTGGTGCGCGGCGGCGATTACTTCGGCCCGGCGGTGAATCTGGCGAGCCGCCTGGTGGACCGAGCCCGGTCCGGGACCGTGCTGATCGACCGGCGCCTCCGCGAGGCGCTCGATTCGAGTGGCGACTTCGAGCTGAGCGGCCTGGGGGCGATGACCTTGAAGGGGATCGGCGAGGTGCAGGCGTGGCGACTGAATCCCCGCCAGGGCAACGGATCCGCCTGACGATCACGCGCTACTGCGCCGACCGCAGATCGGCGCGAAGCTGCTGAGCCTCGCCCAGGTACGTGTGCGCCGGCGAGTGGTCCTGCGGCGCGTAGTAGTGGAGCATCACCCGGATCACGCCGCGCATCGCGCCGGGGACGTCGAGCTCCCGGGTGCACAGGAGCGGCACCTGGTCCAGCCCGAGGCGCCGCGCCGCCACGGCGGGGAACTCGGCGTTCAGGTCGTCGGTCGAGGTGAACAGGCAGCTGACCATGCCGTCGGGTTCGAGGTCGTTGCGCGAGATCAGCTCCCGCAGGAGCTCCTCGGTCGCATCGAGGATCGAATCGACGTCGTTGCTCGACGCCTTGATCGCCCCGCGGACGGCATACAGACGCTCGGTCATCGGCCCGCATCCTTCCAGAGCCGCTTGACCTCCGGTGGTCGCAGCCGCCTCGACCTGCCCTCGGGGAGCGCCCCGAGCGCGAGCGTGCCGAAGCGAATCCGCGCCAGTGCGACCACCTGGTTGCCGACCGCCTCCACCATCCGGCGGACCTGCCGGTTGCGGCCCTCGGCGATCGTCATCTCGATCACCCGCGGCGAGGTCCGGCGGACGGTCGCGGGCCTCGTGGGCCCGTCCTCCAGGTCGACGCCGCGGCGAAGCCGGCGGAGCTGGGACTCGCTCACCGGCCGGCGCAACCTGACCCTGTAGGTGCGCTCGATCCCGTACCGGGGATGGGTGAGGCGATTGGCCAGCTCCCCATCGTTCGTGAGCAGGATCAGCCCGGTCGAGTCGGCGTCCAGCCGGCCCACGGGATAGAGCCGGCGCGGCGAATCCACCAGCTCCACCACCGCGCGGCGCCGGCCGGGCTCCCGGGCGGTCGAGACGACTCCGGCCGGCTTGTTCAGCATCCAGATCTCGCGCGGCTCGGGGCGTGCCGGGCGCCCGTCGACGGCGACGCCACTCCCCTCGTCGACGTCGCGCGCCGGATCGGTGACCCGCTCGCCGGCGACGGTCACGCGCCCGGCCGCGATCAGCTCCTCTCCGCGACGCCGGGAGGCGACGCCGCAGTGGGCCAGGTACTTGGCGAGGCGCATGCGGGAAACCTAGGGATACGCTCACCGCCGGATCAGAACCGCCGCCGCTATGACGCCCGCTGCTCGCCCGCCTTCAGCAGGCGCTCGCGGAGCTCGCGCTCGTCCTCCGGCGTCGGGTCGAAGCGCGCGGGGTCGGGGAGCTGGTCCAGTGCGGTGAGGCCGAAGAGCCGCTCGAAGAGCGGCGTCGTCCGGTAGACCATCGCGCCGAAGCGCGAGCGGCCGGACTCCTCGATCAGGCCGCGCTCGGTCAGCGTGGCCACGGCGGACTCGGATGAGACGCCGCGGATCCGGGCGATCTCGGGACGGGAGACGGGCTGCAGGTAGGAGACGATCGCGAGCGTCTCCGCCTGGGCCTGGGTGAGCGGCGGGGTGCGCGGCGTGGACAGAAGCCGGCGGGCGGCGTCCTCGGCCACGGGGTCGGCGGCGAGCGTGTAGCCACCCGCGACCTGGCGCAGGACGACCCCTCGCGCCCCCTGCGACAGGGTCCCCTCGAGCGCGTCGAGCGCGCGGTCCACCTCGGCCTCGCCCGCGTCGCACGCCTCTGCCAGCTCGGCGGTCGTGACGGGCTGTGGCGACAGGAACAGCAGGGCCTCCACCGTTCGCTCGAGAACAGTCATTGCACCTCCACCTCGATCGGTCCGAACAGGTCCTTCTGAGTCCACGTCGCCTCGCCTCGCTTGTGCATCTCGAGCAGGGCGAAGAGGGTCACCGCCTGGGTGAGGCGGTCCTCGTCGGCGAAGACGTCGTCGAAGTCGAACCTGCCGCGGCGCGAGAGCAGCTCGCGAATGACGTCGAGCCGCCGCTCCAGCGAGACCGTCGGGCGGATGTGGCTGGTGTCCGGCTCGGGCGGGATGCGCAGGAGATCGCCGAGCGCCTCCGCGAGCCGGTCCGGTGCGTAGACCTGCGTCGCGGCGTCGAGCGACGCGCGGCGCAGCTCAGCCGGGAGCGGAGCGGCTCGATAGACGTATCGCCGTCCGTCGGCGAACAGGCCCGTGAGATGAGCGGCCGCCTCGCGGTAGCGGCGGTACTCGAGCATCCGGGCGAGCAGCTCGTCCGCGGCCTCCTCGGGGCCGAGCTCGATCCGCTCCTCGTCCTCGGTCGGAAGCAGCAGGCGCGACTTCAGCTCCAGGAGCGAGGCGATCAGGACGAGGAACTCCGTCGCCGAGTCGAGGTCGAGCTCGCCAGTGCTCTCCAGGTGCTCGAGGTAGGCGACGACGATCTCGCCGAGCGACACCTCCGCGAGCGGGATCTCCTCGCGGAGCACGACCGCCATCAGCAGGTCGAAAGGCCCGGCGAAGACGTCGAGGTCCAGGTCGAGCTCGGCGGCTCTCACGGCGACAACGGTACCGGCGGCCCCGGTCACCGCCCGAGCGCGATTTGGGCGCTCAGGACCGCGGCGGGCCGACGCCCATGGCCTCGCGGACGTCGGCGAGCGTTTCGGATGCGATCGCGCGCGCCTTGCCGGCACCGGCCGCCAGCGTCGCCTCAAGCGCCTGCTCGTCGCCTCGAAGCTCGTCGTAGCGCTCGCGGACCGGCGCGAGGTACTCGACGACCTCGTCGGCGACCACCCCCTTGAAGTCCCCGTACCCCGACCCGTCGAACTCGCGCTCGACCTCGTCCGGCTGGACTCCGCGGACGACCGACACGATCTCGATCAGGTTCGTGATCCCCGCCTTGCCGGCGCCCCGGCGGACCTCGGTGCCGGAGTCGGTGACGGCGCTTCTCACCTTCTTTCGCACGAGCTCGGCGTCGTCGAGGATGTAGACGGTGCCCTGCTCGGAGCCATAGGTCGTGGACATCCTCGACTCGGGGTCCTGGAGGTTCATGATCCGGGCGCCGACCTCCGGGTAGACGCCCGCAGGCACCTGCAGCACCTCGCCGAAGCGGGCGTTGAACCGCTCCGCGACATCCCGCATGAGCTCGACGTGCTGGCGCTGGTCGTCGCCCACCGGGACCTCGGTCGCCCGGTACGCGAGCACGTCGGCCGCCATCAACACCGGGTAGAAGAAGAGCCCGGCCGAGACCAGCTCGCGCTGCTGCTCGGACTTCTCCTTGAACTGGTGCATGCGGTTGAGGTCGCCCCACGCCGTGACGGCGCCGAGCAGCCAGGAGAGCTCGGTGTGCTCCTTGACGTCGGACTGGCGGAAGAGGATGCAGCGCTGCGGGTCGAGCCCGGCCGCGATCAGGATCGCGGTCGTGTCGTAGAGGCGCTCGCGGAGCTCGGCGGGGTCGTAGGGGACGGTGGTGGCATGGAGGTCGACTATGCAATAGATGCCCTCGCCGCGATCCTGGCCCTCGACGTACTGGCGGATGGCGCCGATGTAGTTGCCCAGGTGCTTACGCCCCGTCGGCTGGATGCCGCTGAAGATCCGTTCCGTCCCGGCCATGGCGGGCGCGGACTATAGACGGCGCTCGAGCCGGCGCCCAGCGCTCCCGGCCGCGGCGCGCACGGCCGGCAAGGGCGCCGATCCATGCGGGGTGTCTCGCCACGTCACGTGCGCTCGAGGACCAGGCGCAGTCCCGCCGGCCGAAGCTCCCCCGCCCTGATCGCCCTTTCCTCCGCCTCGACGAGGTCCTCCCGCCCCGCCTCGCGGGCGAGGTACGGAGCGGCTTCGGCGAACACCGTGCGAAAGCGCCGTTCGAGCTGGACGCGGAGTCGATCCAGCGGGATCACGTCGTGGTGGTCCGTTTCGGAGACCGGATGCGGGAGACCCTGCGCAGCCAGCCAGCGCCTCGCGGCCGCATCCACGTTCCAGAGCGAGAACTCGAAGACGACCAGGCGGCCGCCGGGGCGCACGGCGTCGCGCAGGTTGTCCAGCGCACGATCCGCGTCGTCGAGGTGGTGCAGCGATCGTACGGCGACCGCGGCGTCGAACTCGCGGCCCGGCTCCAGCGCCTCCAGCGTCGCGCGAACGAACCGGTCGCCGCTCGGAGCATCGGGATCGAGCCCGAGCGTCTCGTAGCCGCGATCGGCGAGAAGGCGGGTCAGGGCTCCATCGCCACAGCCGACCTCGAGCAGGCGGGCCGGAGGCCGGGGCAGCCAGCGGAGGATGAAGTCGACGAGCTCCGGATTTAGGTGGGCCATTAGGCTGGGCGCATGATGACTCCCAAGACCAAGGCAAAAGGCAAGTCCGAGACCCAGGCTCCGCGCGAGGTGGTGACCGAGTACTTCGACGCGCTCGCCGCCCAGGACCTCGATCGGGCCGTGGCGACCTGGAAGCCGGGCAGCGTGGACCGCCTGTACGGGTTCGCGGACATGATCGCGCCGGAGGGGATTCGCGATTACTTCTCGGAGCTGTTCGGCGCGATCCCCGAGTTCCGGCTCGAGGTCCGCTCGATGGTCGCCGAGGGCCAGCAGGTAGCGGTGCACTGGCGCGCCTCGGGCACCTTCGACGGGCAGGTGAGGTTCCAGGGCTTCGTGCCGAACGGACGCCACATCACCCTCGAGGGCCTGGATCTCCTCACCGTCGAGGACGGCAAGATCGTCTCCAACCATGCGTACACGAACGGGATGGAGTTCGCGCGCCAGGTCGGGGCAATGCCCGCGCAGGATTCTGGCGCCGAGAAGGCGATGGCGGCGGTCTTCAACGCGAAGACCGCGGTCGAGAAGCGCCTGCGAGCTAACTGAGCCGAGTCGCGCCGCTACGGCTCGGGCTGCTCGCGGAGCTGGTGTGCCGGGGTGAAGAAGTTCCGGTAGGCCAGCGTCACCGCGATCAGGCCGGCGAGGGCGACGCTTCCCAAGAGCGTCCACAGCAGGATCAGCTGCAGCCGCACGGCGTCGGTCGGGCTCGCGCCGGCGAGCAGCATCCCGACCATCGTCCCCGGGAAGAAGATGAGGCCGGTCGTCTTGGTGGAGTCGACGAGGGTGATCATCCCCGAGCGCAGGCTCCGCCGGACGATGGGCGCCGCCGCCTGGGTCGAGGTGGCTCCGAGCGCCAGCGTAGCCTCCACCTCGCGGGCATGAGCGCTCATGTCGTCTCCCAGCCGGTTGAGGGTGACGGCGGCGGCCGTCATCGCGTTACCCACGACCATCCCGCCGACCGGGACCAGGTAGCGAGGCTGCGCCTGGAAGATGCCGAGCGCCACCACCAGCCCGAGCGTGGTCGCCCCCGCCACCGCGAGGGCGAGCAGCAGCGGCCAGAAGGCGTTGGGCACGTGCCTGGCGCGGCGCTGGGCGGTAAACGCTCCGAACACGACCATGATCGCGATCAGCAGGACAACGAACCAGAGGCTGTCCTGGTCGAAGATGAACTTGATGACGTAGCCGATCGCGGTGAGCTGGATCGCGGAGCGGACGACCGCGATGCCGATGTCGGCCTCCAGATCGGCCCGCCGCCAGAACGAGACCGCGACGGCCAGGGCGACGAGCACGAGCGTCGCCGCCACCTCGCCGAGGCTGACGTGGATCGAGCTGCTCATCCGACCGCGAGCTGCTCTCTCACGTGCCCCTCCCCCACCACGCGCCCCTCGTCCAATCGCACGACCCAGTCGGCCATCCGGCGCGCCTGGGCGAGGTCGTGGGTAACGAGCACGGTGGACACGTCCACGCGCTCGCGCAGGTGGAGGAGCGTAGCCTCGACCGCGCCGCGAGCGCCCTCGTCGAGCGCCGAGGTGGGCTCGTCCAAGAGCAGCACCCGGGGCTCGAGCGCCAGGGCCCGCGCCAGCATCGCGCGCTGCTGCTCCCCCACCGACAGCTTGCCGGCCGGGCGCTCTGCAAACGAAGCGTCCAGGCCGGCAAGGTCGAGCAGCCGCGAAACGTCCGGATCGCGCCCGGCCAGGTCGGCGGCGAAGCGGACGTTGTCCTCGACCGTCCCCTCCAGCAGGGCGGGCAGCTGCGGTACCAGGCACACCTCGCGCCGCAGCTCGAGCGGATCCCGCTCGCGCACGTCGCGCCCCTCGTAGTACACCGTCCCCGACTCGGGATCGGCCAAGCGGTTGAGCAGCCGCAGGAGGGTCGACTTGCCGCTGCCGGAGGGCCCCGCGATGCAGCTCGCGCCCTTCGGCAGCGACGCCGCCACCTCCTGCAGCACGACCTTGCCGTCCCGCACCATCGTCACCCGGTCGAGCCCGAAGAGCACGGAGGGATTATCGCGGGACCTCTCCGTCGCAACCTGACGTACTGGCTGTGACCCCGGAAGGAGGGCGAGATGGCACAGCGGATTATCGGACCAATGCTCGGCGTCGTGGCCCTGACTGCGCTGCTAGGGGTGCCCAGCACCGCCGCGTCCGATGGCCTTCCTCTCCCCGGTTCGATCACCCCGAGCAGCGGGGTCCCGGGGCCGGATGGGACCCGCTACGTCACGCGGCACTCCGCTGGGACCACCACCGTCCGAGAGCTCGGGAGCATGGGAAGCCTGCAGGCGTCGACCGTCAAGGGACAGTGGTGGATCCCGGCGGTCACGACAAAGGGGTCGCCGGGCGGGCTCTCCGCGGACGGCGGCACGCTGGTCCTGGTCCAGGCTGGGTCGAGAACCCCGCACCGGCCGACGCAACTGCTGGTCCTCGACGCGGACAACCTCGAGGTCGCGCAGCCACTCACGCTTCACGGCGCGTTCAGCTTCGATGCCATCTCCCCGGACGGGTCGAGGCTCTATTTCGTGCAGTACCTCTCCGCGCGCGATCCCACGCGCTACGCGGTCCGCGCCTACGACCGCGCGGCCGGTCGCATTCTGCCCGATCCGGTAGTGGATCCGAACGAGCACGCCGGGGAGATGCGGGGATATCCCCTCACCCGCAGGACGAGTCCCGACGGCCGCTGGGAGTACACCTTCTACGGCCTCGGCGACGAGCCCTTCGTCCACGCGCTCGACACGAGTGAGGGGCGAGCGGTCTGCATCGACCTGGACGGGTTGGTGAAGCCGGGCAGCGTCTACGTCACCCACATGGCCATGAGCTCAGACGGTCAGGAGCTGATCCTCTCTACGAAGGGCAAGCCGGTCGCCGTCGTCGACACCAACACGCTCCGGGCGCGCGATCCCTCGGCCCCGGCGCCCTCGAGCGACGATAGCGGGGGCTTTCCGTGGATCTTTGTCGCGGCGGCGGCAGGGGCAGCCCTGATCGGCTGCGGCGCACTCGTCGGCGCGCGGCGGCGGCACGGCGCCCGGATGGCGACACCCGAGGTTTGAGGGTCGGATTGCGGGCGCTGGTTCTCCTGGCGGGCGGCGCACTCGCCGCGGCGGCCGCATCGGTCGCAACCGCATCGCCCCTCGGTGTCTCGTCGCATGTGGCCGCGCCCGCGCAGGGGTCAACCGTCGAGGCTCGTCTCATGAAGCTCGACCAAGCTCCGCTCCGAGGCAACTCGTGGGCGCATGGGTCGGTGACGGTCGGGCACTCGCTGCACCAACGGCCCATCCACATGCACGAGTGGGGCGCCGACCGCGACGATCGACGGATCCTCGTCTTCGGCTGCATCCACGGCACGGAGTGCGCGGCCTCGGCTATACCGAAGTTTCAATACGCGTGCCCGACCCCCGGTGCGGTCTTCTACGTGCCCAACCTGAACCCGGATGGGCTCGCGAGCGGCACCCGGTTGAACGGACGCGGAGTCGACCTGAACCGGAACTTCGCCGCCGGCTGGAGGCCCGTCGGCGCGCGCTGGGATCTCGAATACCCGGGCCCGCGTCCCTTCTCCGAGCCGGAGACGCGCCTCGCGGCCCGGCTGATCCGCCGGATTCACCCCGACGTCACGATCTGGTTCCACCAGGAGGCCGAGCCCATGGTTCGAGCCTGGGGGCCGAGCGTGCCGGCCGCCCGCCGGTTCGCCCGGTACCTGAGACCCGTTCGCTACTCGCGCGTGCCGTTCCGGCGACTGCCTTGGCTCGCCGGCACGGCTCCGAACTGGCAGAACCACCGCTTCGCCGGCACGGCGTCGTTCGTGGTCGAGCTGCCTCCCGGGCACATCCCGCGCACGGATGCACGGACGATCGGCGGCGCGGTGGCAAGGCTCGTCGGCTACCGACCGAGGGACCTCTGAGCAAGCGCAGGCCGTATTGCCGCGATGTCCCATAGCGTGAGCATTCGAGGGAAGATGGTCGTGCTGAGGTCGCAAACCGCAGGAGCGAGCCTCGGGGAGGAGATTCACCTGACTGTCGATGGGAGCACGGAGAGCGTCGCGGCGCCGCTTCGCGCATCCGGGGCCGCGCGCACGTCGAAGGCTCTCGAGCGGCGGCGCGAGCGGCGGTGGATCAGGGCGGCGCAGTCGGGCTCCGAGCAGGCGCTGGAGCACCTGTACCGCCGCCACTGGCCGTGGGCGCACCGCGCGGCATACCTGGTGGTCCACGATGCCGCGGCGGCCGAGGACATCGCCCAGGAGGCGTTCCTGGCCGCGATCCGGTCGCTCGAGCGCTTCGATCGCCGGCGGCCGTTCGGGCCGTGGCTCAACCGGATCGTCGTCAACCGGGCGATCGACTGGGCTCGGGCCCGCTCGCTGCGGCGCGAGACGGGGGCTGAATTCGAAGCGGAGGCGGCAGCTGAGCCCGCCGCATCCGAATCCGGCTCGTCGGTGTACTCGGACGAGGTGGTGGCGGGGTTGAGAAAGCTGTCGCCCGAGCACCGGGCCGTCGTCGTGCTGCGCTATCTCCTCGACTACACGCCTGGTGAGATCGCGAACGCGCTCGACGTCCCCAGGGGAACCGTCAACTCCCGACTGCGGCGCGCCCTGGATCGGCTGGGATCCGACATGGAGGCAGGGGAATGACGCCGAGCGACCTGCGGCGGATGCTCGAGCACGCTCCGGTCCCGGACGAGGCCGGGGCCCGCCAGCGAGGGTGGCGGGTAGTGCGCCTCGGATTCGCGGAGCGCCTCCCGACGCGCCGCCGGACTTCCCTGAGCGGGCGGGTCGCGGTCGCGGTCGCGCTCTGCGCGCTCGGGCTGGTCGTCGTGCTGACTCCGGCCGGCGCGAAGGTCGCGGACCTCGTCGACGACGCGGTCCATCCCGCCGAGCAACACGCGCATCCGGCGCTCACCAGCCTGCCCGGCAGGGGCCGGCTCCTGGTCGAGTCTCCAACGGGGCCCTGGGTGGTGAGCGCGGACGGATCGAAGCGCCTGCTTGGCGACTACCGCATCGCCACCTGGTCGCCTCGCGGGCTGTTCGTCGCGGTGGCGTCCGGTCATGAGCTGAGTGCCGTCGAGCCGACCGGGGCGGTGCACTGGTCCCTCTCCGGCGCCCGGCGGGTGACGCACCCGGCGTGGTCTCCGTCGGGCGTCAGGGTCGCCTACCTGAGCGGTCATACGCTCCGGGTCGTCGCCGGCGACGGCAGCGGCGACCATCTCATGGCGGGCCGCGTCGCGGGCGTGGCGCCCGCCTGGAGGCCGCTGTCCAGGCCGTTGCCTGCCGAGGGGCTGACCACCCGGCCGAGAGCCAACGCCCTCGCCTACGTCACGGCGGGAGGCCGAGTGGTCGTGGTCGACGCGGACTCCAGGAAGGTCCTGTATCGATCGCCGCGCGCCCCGGTGCCCGAGGGACTGTCGTGGTCGTCCAACGGCAAGCTGCTCCTGAGCTTCACGCGGCACGGCCTGCGCACGTACGACTTCGCGAGCCGTGACCGGCTCCCGACCGCCGCCGGGATGCCGGAGGGAAGCGTGTTGCGGGCCGCGAGCTTCGAGCCTCACAGGTACCGGGTGGCCGCGATCGAGACGAGCACGAAGGCGTCCCGACCCCGCAGCAGCGTGCTGTTCGGGCGACCCGACGTCGAGGCCTTCCTCTCCGAGCGGCTGTACACCAAGCCCGGGCGCTTCACCGACCTCGCCTGGTCGCCTCGCGGCGACAGGCTGCTGGTGGGTTGGCGCGATGCCGACCAGTGGGTCTTCCTCAACCCGGCGCGGCCCAACAGGTCCACCTCGGTGGGCAACATCAGCCGCCAGTTCAGCCCGGGCACGACGAGCCCAGGGGCGTTCCCAGGGGTGGCGGGCTGGTGCTGCGCCGTGGGCGGCGCGAGCTCCCCGTAGGCACGTCGAGCGCAAGATTCGTTCCGCCCGTCCCCGGGTACCCAGGAGCTGACGCTAACTTGGGAAACTGATCAGACCGATGATTTTGGCCTGCCACACGGGTCTCATGGTGCGAGACGATGCCTAGAGCGATTTGGAGCGGATCGATCAGCTTCGGGCTGCTGAACGTGCCCGTCAAGCTGTACAGCGCGGTTTCGCGCAAGAACGTCAGCTTTCGCGAGCTGCGCGAAAAGGATGGATCGCGCGTGCGCCACAAGCGGGTTGCCGAGGCCGACGGCAAGGAGGTCCCCTACGACGAGATCGTCAAGGGGTATGAGATCTCCCCCGAGCAGTACGTCGTCGTCACCCGGGACGAGCTCGAGGAGATCGACCCCAAGCGGACGCGGGCGATCGAGATCCAGGACTTCGTCGACCTCGACGACATCGACCCCATCTACTTCGACCATCCCTACTACCTGGGGCCGGACAAGGGAGCCGAGAAGGCCTACGCCCTGCTGGTGAAGGCGATGGCTGACGCCAAGAAGGTGGCGATCGCGCGCTTCGTCCTGCGAAACCGCGAGCACCTCGCCGCGATCCGGCCGGCCGGCAACGTCCTGACCATGGCGACGATGCGGTTCGCCGACGAGGTCGTGGCACCCGACGAGCTCAGCGAGGACGTCGTCCCGGAGAACGGCCGCAAGCTCGACAAGCGGGAGGTCGAGATGGCCAAGCAGCTCATCGACTCGCTGACCGCCGACTTCGACCCCGACAAGTATCGCGACGAGTACCGCGAGGAGCTGCTCGCGCTCATCGACCGCAAGGCTCAGGGCAAGGCGGTGGTCGAGCCCGTCTCCGAGGAGCCCAAGCCGACCAAGGCGCCCGACCTGATGGCCGCCCTCGAGGAGAGCCTCGCCTCCGTTCGCGGCGAGCCCCTCGCCGCCGGCACGGACGGCGAAGGCGCCAAGAAGCCGCGCAAGCGCTCGACGGCGAAGAAGAAGTCCGGATCCCGCTCGAAGTCCTCCCAGTCCAAGTCGCGATCGCGAAGCAAGGCCAAAGCCGCCAAGTAGACGTCGACGGGCACCGGGTCGAGCTCACCAATCTCGACAAGGTGCTGTGGCCCGAGACCGGGTTCACCAAGGGCGAGATGATCGACTACTACGCCCGAGTCGCCGACGCGCTCCTGCCCCACCTGCGCGGGCGGCCACTGACGCTCAAGCGCTACCCCAACGGTGTCGCCGACAAGTTCTTCTACGAGAAGCGCTGCCCCAAGCACCGGCCCGACTGGGTGGCGACGGCACCGATCTGGAGCGGGCGCAACGAGGGCGAGATCGACTACTGCGTCTGCGACGACCGCGCGACGCTCATCTGGGTCGCCCAGCTCGCCTCGCTCGAGCTCCATCCATCGCTGTCGCTGGCGAAGGACGCCGAGCGGCCGACGGTGCTCGCGTTCGACCTCGATCCCGGCCCGCCCGCCGGGATCCTCGAGTGCTGCACGGTCGGGCTGCGGCTGCGGGACCTGTTCGGCGACCTCGGCCTCGAGAGCTTCCCCAAGACGTCGGGGTCCAAGGGACTGCAGGTGTACGTGCCGCTGAACACCAAGGCCACCTACGACGACACGAAGCCGTTCGCCCACGCCGTCGCCCAGGTCCTCGAGCGCGCGGACCCCGACCTGGTCGTTTCGCGCATGGCCAAGAAGCTCCGCAAGGGCAAGGTGCTGGTCGACTGGAGCCAGAACGACGAGCACAAGACGACCGTCGCGGTGTACTCCCTGCGCGCCAAGGAGCGGCCCACCGCGTCAACGCCCGTGGAGTGGAAGGAGGTCGAGCGGGCCGCTAAGCGCGAGGAGCCCGACTCGCTTCGCTTCGAGGCCCGCGACGTCCTGAAGCGCGTGGACCACCGCGGCGATCTGTTCGCGCCGGTTGCGGAGCTGAAGCAGAGGCTTCCGAAGCTGGATCGGGCGGTCGAGCGGAAGTAGGTCGCTAGAGCGGCTGCCGCACGACCGGCCGCCGACTCGCGCTCGCCTCGTCGAGCCGCCGGACCGGCGTCGTATAGGGCGCGTTGCGGGCGATCTCCGGGTCGCTCTCGGCCTCGGCCAGGATCTCGTCGAAGGCGTCGGCGAGCGCGTCGAGCGCCTCGCGCGTCTCGGTCTCCGTCGGCTCGACCATCAGCGCCTCGTCGACCAGCAGCGGGAAGTAGATCGTCGGGGGGTGGAAGCCGAAGTCGAGCAGGCGCTTGGCGACGTCGAGGGTCTTGACCCCAAGCTCCCGCTTCGCGGGCGCCCCCGAGAGCACGAACTCGTGCATGCAGGTCCGGTCGAAGGCGAGCGGCAGGTAGCGCCCGGCCCGGCCCTCCCTGAGCCTCGCCAGCAGGTAGTTGGCGTTCAAGACGGCCGTCTCCGAGGCCTCCGTGAGCCCGTCGCCGCCCAGGCTCCTGATGTAGGCATATGAGCGGACGAAGACCCCGAAGTTGCCGGCGAAACCGCGCAGGCGGCCGATCGACTTCGGCTGCGAGTAGTCGAAGTCGTAGCTGGGCACGGCGCCGTTGCCGCCGCCCGAGCGAACCACCCGGGGCACCGGCAGATAGGGCTCGATCCGCTCCGAGACCGCGATCGGGCCGGCGCCGGGCCCGCCGCCGCCGTGCGGCTGCGAGAACGACTTGTGGAGGTTGACGTGGACGATGTCGAAGCCCATGTCGCCCGGGCGGCTGCGGCCCATGATCGCGTTCAGGTTGGCGCCGTCGTAGTAGAGGGTCGCGCCGCTCGAGTGGACGAGCTCGGCGATCTCGCGGATGTTCTCGTCGAAGACGCCGAGAGTGTTGGGGTTGGTGAGCATCAGGCAGGCCACGCTCTCGTCCACCTTGGAGCGCAGGTCGTCGACGTCCACCCCCCCGCGCTCGTCGGTCGCGACCTTCACGACCTCGTACCCGGCCATCGTCACCGACGCGGGGTTGGTGCCGTGGGCGGTGTCCGGGGTGAGCACCCTGGGCCGCTCCTCGCCCCGATCGGCGTGGTAGGCGCGGGTGAGGAGCAGGCCGGCGAGCTCGCCGTGCGACCCGGCGGACGGCTGCAGGCTCACATGCTCCAGGCCGCAGATCTCGGAGAGGGCGCGCTCGAGGCGCCACATCAGCTCCAGCGCCCCCTGGGCCCGCTTGGGCGTCTGCGCCGGGTGAAGGCGCGCGTGGCCGGGCAGCGCGGCAACCCGCTCGTTCAGGCGGGGGTTGTGCTTCATCGTGCAGGACCCGAGCGGGTAGGGCCCCGTGTCGAGGTCGAAGTTGCGCCTCGAGATGCGGTTGTAGTGGCGGACGATCTCGGGCTCTGAGACCTCCGGGAGCTCGGCGCCGCGCTCGCGACGCAGGCTCGCGGGGATCAGCTCCTCCAGCGGGCGCTCGGGGACGTCCGTGGCCGGAACCGATCCGGCACGGCGGCCCTCGACCGAGCGCTCGAAGATCGTGGTGGCCGTCTCCCGCTGCTGGGCGGTGGGGGTCTCTGCCGTCGTCGGGGGCGAGGCCTGGCTCATGCCGGCACCTCCGCCCGCTTCCGCCCGCTACCCGCCGCCGCAAGCGCCCGCCCCAGCGAATCCGTCAGGCGGTCGATGTCCTCCTTCGAGCGCCGCTCGGTGATCGCGACGAGCAGCCCGTCCTCGTGCTCGGGGTACTCGCGGGCGAGCGGGTAGCCGGCGGCGATCCCGTCGTTGCTTATTCGGTCCAGCACCTCCGCCACGGGCGCATCCAGCCGCACCGCGAACTCCCGCACCACGGGGGCGTCGTGCAGGAGCTCGACGCCGTCGAGCGCCGCCAGGCGCTCGCGCGCGTAGGCGGTGCGCCGGGCCATCAGCTCGCCGAGCTCGACGATGCCCCGCTTGCCCAGCCACGCCAGGTAGACGACGCCCCCCAGGGCGTTCAGCGCCTGTGAGGTGCAGATGTTGTGGGTCGCCTTCTCGCGGCGGATGTGCTGCTCGCGCGTCTGCAGGGCGAGGACGAAGCCCCGGCGCCCGTCGACATCCGTGGTCTCGCCCGCGATCCGGCCCGGCATCCGGCGCAGGTGCTCGGAGGTGGCGGCGAAGAACCCGAACGAAGGGCCGCCGAAGTCGAGCCGGCCACCGAGGGGCTGGCCCTCGCCGAGCGCGATGTCGACGCCGCACTCGCCCGGAGCCCGCAGGACGCCGAGCGTCAGCGGATCGACCGTGGCGACGGTCGAGGGCCCCGGCCTCCTTCGCCATGGCCGCCAGCGCCTGCAGATCCTCCACGGCGCCGAGGAAGTTGGGGTTCTGCACGAAGACGGCGGCGGTCTCGGAGTCGACGGCGCCGGCGAGCTCGCCCGCGTCGGTGACGCCGCCGGCCAGCCCCACCTCGACGATCTCGGCGCCGAAGCCCGCGGCGTAGGTGCGAAGCGTCTCGCGGCTGTGCGGGTGAAGGCCGCGCGAGACGACCAGCTTGCGCCGCCCCTTGGTCGCGCCGATCGCCAGGTAGGCGGCGGAGGCGACCGAGGAGGGGCCCTCGTACAGCGAGGCGTTGGCGACGGGCAGCCCGGTGAGCTCGGAGATCGCGGTCTGGAACTCGAACATCACCTGCAGGCCGCCCTGGGAGACCTCGGGCTGGTAGGGCGTGTAGGGCGTCAGGAACTCGGAGCGCTGCGTGATCGCGTCCACGATCGCCGGGACGTAGTGGTCGTACATGCCGGCGCCCAAAAAGCACAACTCGGAGTCGGCGTGCGCGTTGCGCTCCGCGAGCCCGGCCAGATGATCGAAGCACTCGGTCTCCGAGAGGCCCGCCGGAATGTCGAGAGGGCGTCCCAGCCGCAGGTCGGCCGGGATCTGCGCGAACAGCTCGTCGACCGAGGCCGCGCCGATGGCGTCGAGCATCGCCCGCCGGTCGGCGTCGGTGGCTGACGTGTACCTCGTCATCGCCGACTGATCCTAGAGCGAGGCGTCGGTTACTCGTCCTCGAGCAGCTTGCGGTAGGCGGCGACGTCGAGCAGCTCGTCGACCTCGGCCGGATTCGACAGCTTCACCCGCACCAGCCAGCCGTCCCCATACGGATCCTCGTTGATGACCTCCGGGCTGTCCGCGATCGCATCGTTGACTGCCACGATCTCCCCGGAGAGGGGCGAGTACACGTCGGAGACCGCCTTCACCGACTCCACCTCGGCGTACGCCTGGTCCTTCGTCACCTCCGACCCGATCTCGGGCGCCTCGTAGAAGACGACCTCGCCGAGCGCGTCCTGGGCGTACCAGGTGATCCCAAACGTCGCCTCCTCTCCCTCGACCCGCGCCCAGTCGTGCTCGGGGTGGTAGCGCAGCTCCTCGGGGTAGCTCTCCTCGGCCATCGGTGACTAGCTCTCCTTTCGATACAGCGGTTTGGACTCCACGCGTGCTGGGCGGCGCCTGCCGCGAACGTCGACCTCGATCTCCGTGCCCGGCTCCGCCAGCTCGGCGGCAACGTAGGCCATCCCGATTCCGGTCTCGAGGCACGGGGAGAGGGTCCCGCTCGTCACGACACCCACCTCCTCGTCGCCGACCAGGACGGCGTTGCCCTGGCGCGGGATGCCGCGGCCGGTGAAGGCGAATGGGACGAGCTTCTCGCGGGCGCCCTCCCCGCGTGCGGCGGCAACGGCCCGCGAGCCGACGAAGCCCGTCGCCTCCTTGCAGCACCAGCCCAGGCCGGCCTCGATCGGATCGCGCTCGGTGTCCATGTCGTTGCCGTAGAGGTGGAAGCAGACCTCCAGCCGAAGGGTGTCGCGCGCCCCGAGGCCGGCCGGGACCGCGCCGGCATCCAGCAGTGCCTCCCAGGCCTCGGCGGCGCCATCCGGCGGGAGCAGCAACTCGACGCCGTCCTCGCCCGTGTAGCCGGTGCCGCAGACGAGCGCCTCGGATCCGGCGAGCCCCACGACGGCGGTGTGCATGCGCGCCGGCAGCTCGTCCGCGGCGAGCCCGGTCACGATTCCCCTCGCCTCGGGCCCCTGGACTGCGAGCATCGCGTAGCGGTCGGCCGCGTCCGCCACCTCCGCGTCGAAGCCCGCCGCGTGCTCGCCGAACCACTCGAAGTCGCGCTCGTGGTTGGCGGCGTTGGTGACCGTCAGATAGCGGTCGTCCCCGAGGCGGTAGGTGAAGAGGTCGTCGAGGATGCCGCCGTCCTCGCGGCAGAGGACCGAGTACTGGGCCCCGCCGGCCTCGAGCTTCGAGACGTCGTTCGACAGCACGCGCTGCAGCAGCGCGAGCGCCTCAGGCCCCGAGGTCTCGATCTCGCCCATGTGGGAGACGTCGAAGACCCCGCAGGCCGAGCGGACCGCCAGGTGCTCGTGGCGCACACCCTCATAGGAGACGGGCATCTCCCACCCGGCGAACGGGACGAGCCTCGCCCCCGCACGTTGATGCTCCTCGTAGAGGGGGGTGCGCCTCATCGCCGCGGTGTCCACGGCGCGGAGGCTAGTGGCTCGGAGCGTCCGGGCTAGCGGCCGCGGAGGAAATCCGGGACGTCGATGTCCCCCTCGGAGACCTGCAGCTCGCGCCGCTCGCGATCACCGAGCCCGCTCACTCCGCGCTTGCGGGCGCGATCGCGAACCTGGATCGGCCGGCGGGCGAGCGTCTCGAAGCCCTCGAACCCGGTGGCGATGACGGTGACCCGCACCTCGTCGCCCATGGTGGGATCGATGACCGTGCCGAAGATGATGTTGGCTCCCTTGTCGGCCGTCCCGACGACGATGTCGGCGGCCTCGTGGACCTCGAAGAGGTTCAGGTCCTCGGAGCCCGTGAAGTTGAGGAGCATGCCGGTGGCGCCCTCGATCGACTCCTCCATCAGCGGGGAGGACACGGCCATCTTCGCTGCCTCCGCCGCGCGCTGCTCGCCGGACGCCGAGCCGACCCCCATCATCGCCGAGCCCGCCTCCGACATGACGGCGCGGACGTCGGCGAAGTCGAGGTTGATCTGCCCGGGCGTGGTGATGAGGTCGGTGATGCCCTGAACGCCCTGGCGGAGGATGTCGTCGGCCATCCGGAAGGCCTCGCTGATGGAGGTCCGTCGCTCGACCACCTCGAGCAGCTTCTGGTTGGGGACGACGATCAGCGTGTCCACCTGCGAGCGGAGCTTGTCGACCCCGTCGAGCGCCTGCTGCATCCGGCGCCCGCCCTCGAACTCGAAGGGCTTGGTGACGACGCCGACCGTGAGAGCCCCGATCTCCTCCTTTGCGATCTCGGCGATCACGGGGGCGGCTCCGGTCCCGGTCCCGCCTCCCTCACCGGCCGTGACGAAGACCATGTCGGCGCCCTTGAGCGCCTCCTTGACCTCGTCGCGGCTCTCGGCGGCGGCACCTGCGCCGATCTCCGGGTTGGCACCCGCGCCGAGCCCCTTCGTGAGCTCGTGCCCGATCGAGAGCTTGATGTCGGCCTCGCAAGCCTGCAGGGCCTGAACGTCCGTGTTGATCGCGATGAACTCGACGCCGCGCAATCCGGCATCGACCATCCTGCTGACGGCGTTCGTGCCGCCGCCACCGGCTCCTACGACCTTGATGACCGCGAGATACGAGGATTCCACCATTGCCTCTCGCCTGTTTCTCCCGTTGGATCTGACGCCCGAGGCTCAAGCGATAGTTGAGCGTTTCCGGCCCTTTTCAGTCTCAAGCCCTACACGAAGGTAAGGCATTCGGGATTCCCTGTCAACGCACGCAGTGGGGGACGGCATGGAATCCTGCAACGCCAAACCTCGAGCATGGGTCGAGGGTTTACGGTTTGCACCGACACTCAGGTAGCGGTTGAGGGAGTGATCCGAAAGCCCTTGGAGACGCCCGTTAACCGCCGATCGCAGGCCGCGAGGGCACCCGCACGTCCACATACTCGAGGGCCGTCACCTTCGGATCGGCGAGCACCGCGGCCGCTGCGGCCCATTTCGCCCGCGCCTTGGCGGGCGCCCCGAAGCGCAGGTCGATTCCGCCGTGCAGCGACATCACGATCCCGTAGTCGTCCGTTGTCTTCGCCCCCTCGATCAGCGGCCGGAGCGGTGTGGGGGCCGCGGTGAGGGTGCGGGCCTCGTTCAGCGCCTCCCCGTCGAGCCGGCCGGAGTCGGGCACCTCGTCGACACGAAGCGCGGGGAGCTCCAGCCCGTCGACGTCGACGCCGGGCAGGATCGAGCCGCCCGCTGCGACGGCGACCTCGCGCTTCCCGTCGCCGGCCACGAGCACCGGGCGCCGCTCGGTCACGTGCACGGTCAGCCCATGGGGGAAGTTCGCCTCCGCGCTGACCGATCCCACGGTCGGAAATCCACTGACCGCGGTCGCGAGCTGCCCAGCGTCGACGTGCAGCGTGGTCATCCCCTTGGCGGCCTCGGTGAGCGCGGCCGTCACCCGGTCGCGGTCCGCGGTGCTCACGCCCTCAACCTTGACCTCCTCGACTGCCACGAACGAGGAGTCACGGAACCAGGCGAAGTAAGCGATCGCCAGGCCGCCGGCGAGGATTGCGACCAGGATCAGCCTCGACCGCCACGAGGCGAGCGAAAGCCTCCCCGTGGCGGCGGCGCCTGAGCGGCCCCTGCGCCGAGACGCGCTCTTCGCCGGGCGGCGGGGCGGCTTGGCGCGCGCGGACTTCGAGCGACCGGACCGCGCGCTGGCGCGCCGCCTGCCCGCGGCGGTTGCGGCGGAGGTGCTCACGCCAAGTTATTCGCCCCCGTGGGGGGCGGCTCCTGCCTCCGCGCGGGGTCAGCCCTCGCCTTCGAGCTCCCAGTCGTCCGGCCGCCGGGCGTCGCCCAGGATCTGGACCTCGGGCTCGAGGACGAGCCCAAAACGCTCGCGAACGCGCCGTCGCCCCGCCGCCATCAGCGCGAGGATGTCGGCGGTGGTCGCATCCTCGGCGTTCTCCACGAAGTTCGCGTGCTTCGGGGAGAAGCGCGCGCCCCCCACCTGAAGGCCGCGACAGTCCGCCGCCTCCAGCAGCTGGCCGGCGGTCCGGCCCTCCGCGCGCGGGTCTTCGGCCGGGTTCTTGAAGGTTGAGCCGAACGTCTTGATTCCCGAGGGCTGCGCGTCGCGGCGCTGCTCCCGCATCCGAGCGAGGGTGGCCTTGACCTCGTCGACGTCGCCCTCGGCGAGGCGAAACGAGGCGCGCGCGACCACCTCCCCGGGTTCCAGGTTGGACCGGCGGTAGGCGAAGCCGAGGTCCTGCGGCGCCCGGCGATCGGTGCCCTCCGCCGTGCTGACGTCCACCCATTCCAGAATCCGCCCCAGCTCACCGCCGTAGGCGTTCGCGTTCATGCGCACCGCTCCCCCGACGGTGCCTGGAATGTTGATGCCGAACTCCAGGCCCGTCAGTCCCCACCGAGCCACCTTCGCGGTGGCGGATGGAAGCCTGGCACCCGCGCCGCAGAGCACGTGGGTGCCCTCTCGCTCGACGGCGCTCAACTCGCCGTCGAGCTTCAGCACGAGCCCCCGGAAGCCGTCATCGGCGACCAGGAGGTTCGATCCGGAGCCGACGATCCCGACTCGGACCCCCTCGGCCGCCGCCCACCCGAGGAGCTCCACGAGCTCCGCCTCGGTGCCCGGCCGCGCGAAGAGGTCCGCCGGGCCGCCGGCGCGAACGGTGGTGAGGCGCGCGAGCGGGTAGTTCGTCTCGACGTTCGCCGGGGTCTCCACCCTCTAAGCATGCAGCAGGGAGGGGTCAGAGCGCGCGCTCGGCAACCGTTTGGTGGATTGGGGTCGCTATGGCGTACCCAAGGCACCAAACGGCGGTTCGTCGGCGACCAGGGCGTCCGCAAGGCGGTAGATGTCGCCCGCGCCGATCGTGACGAGCAGGTCGCCCTCCCGCAGGCGCGGCCCGAGCGCCCGCTCGGCGCGCTCGCCATCGACCAGCCACCAGACCGGCCTCCCGCCCGCGTGGTCGGCGGCGGCGCGCGCGACGTCCAGCCCGCTGACGCCGGCGAGCGGGCCGACCGGCTCCTCCCGGGCGGCATAGACCTCGAGGACCGCGATCTCGTCGGCGGCGGCGAGGGCACGGCCGAAGCGGGAGGCCAGGGCCTTGGTGCGGGAGTACAGATGCGGCTGGAAGACGGCGATCAGCCGTCGTGGGGCGAGTTCCCGCAGGGCGGAGAGGGCCGCCGCGACCTCGGTGGGGTGGTGAGCGTAGTCGTCGTAGATCACGGCGCCGCCGCGATGGCCCTTGAGCTCGAGGCGACGCAGCATCCCCGGAAAGGACTCGAGCGCCTCGCCCGCCTCGCCCAGGTCGGAGCCCGCGAGCGCCAGGGCCGCGAGCGCGGCGCGGGCGTTGAGCAGGTTGTGGCGCCCGGGCACCCCCAGCCGAAGCTCGGGCCCGGGGCGCTGGAGGTCGAAGGCCTCGACCCGCTGGCCGCCCGCGAGGGTGTCGAGTCCGGCTCCGGCGGGAAGGGCGATACCACTCGAGGGCTCGCAGAAGCGGCGGAAGGCCTCCAGCAGCTCGGCGCGCGACGACCAGCGCGAATGATGGTCGAGCTCGACGTTCGTGACGACCGCGATCTCGGGCCGCAGGTGCAGGAAGCTGGCATCCGACTCGTCCGCCTCGGCCACGATCCACTCGCCGTCTCCCCAGCCCGCATTGGTCGCGACGGCGCCGTCCCCGGCCCCCGGGAGCTCGCCGCCGAGCAGGAACGCGGGATCGCCTCCGATCGCGCGGAGCGCGTGGGCCAGCATGCCCGCCGTGGTCGTCTTGCCGTGGGTGCCGGCGACGGCGATGAGCCGCTTCAGCTCGCAGAGCTCGGCCAGGAGCTCGCCCCGGTGCATCACCCTCTGCCCCCGCTCGCGCGCCACCGCGAGCTCGGGGTTGTCCTCGCCCACGGCGGTCGAGATCACGACTTCGGCGTCGGCGGGGACGAGCTCGGCGTCGTGGCCCACCCGCGGCTCGAGGCCCCCGGCGCGCAGGTGCTCCATGTAAGGGCCCTCGGCTCGATCGGAGCCGCTTACGCCTGCGCCGAGGCGGTGGCAGACGAGGGCGAGCCCGCTCATCCCGGCGCCGCCGATGGCGACGAAGTGCAGCCTGCGCTCGTCCCATCGGGTCATCGCGATCCACCGGAGGCGGCGCTCAGGATCTCGGCGGCGATGCGCTCGGCGGCGTCCGGCCGAGCCAGGGAGCGGGAGGCGGCCGCCATCTCGGCGAGCCGTCCCTCCTCGGAGAGAGTCCCGGCAACGGCGGCGGCGAGCGCATCGGGCTCCAGGGCGTCGTCCTCGATCACGGTCGCCGCACCCGCCTCGGCCATCCATGCCGCGTTCGCGTGCTGGTGGCGTGCGGTCGCGTAGGGGTAGGGGACGAGGATCGCCGGCCTGCCGGCCGCCGCCAACTCGAACACGGATCCGCCCGACCGGGCCAGCACCAGGTCGCATGCCGCGAGGCTGTCGGCGAGGTCCGGCTCGTACTCCAGAAGCGTGTACCCCTCGCCCCCGCCCGCCGCATCGAGGCGCTCCCGAGCCAACTCGTAGTCACGGTGACCGGCGATGTGCAGGACGTGGTAGCCGCGGTCCCGTGCCGCCGGGCCGTCCGCGAGGAAGGCGTCGAGGGCGCAGACGTTGATCGTGCGTGCTCCCTGGCTGCCGCCAAAGACGAGCAGGCACCTGGCGCCCGCCGGGATCCCGAGGCGCTCCCGGGCGACGTCCCGATCCGCCGTGCCCACCGCGGCCGGGACAGGCCTCCCGGTGACCAGGTATCGCTCGCCCGTGCGACCGGCGATCGGGAAGGCCAGGCAGACCCGTTTGGCCCTGGTGGCCAGCACGCGATTGGCGAGCCCCAGGTGCCGGTCCGCCTCGGTCAGCACCAGCGGTACCCGCAGCGACAGGGCGCCCAGGCCACCGGGCCCGGCGACGTACCCACCCCCTCCCATGACCGCGTCCGCCGCCCGCCGGCGAATCGCCGACCGTGCCCCGGCGGTGGCCCCGACCGCCAGCGCACCGGCGGCGACGGCCTTGAGTGGCGAGGAGCGGTCGATCCCACGAACCCGTAGGTGGTCGATCGCGTAGCCGGCGTCCGGGACCAGCCGCGCCTCCGGGCCCTCCCGCGTCCCCAGGAACGAGACCTCGGCGCCGCTAGCGCGCAGCGCGTCGGCGACGGCCAGCGCCGGCACGACGTGTCCCGCGGTTCCCCCCGCGGCTATCACGACCCTTGGCACGTCTCGAGCTGCTCCTTCCTGCGGCGGCGCTCGCGCCGCCGCGAGCGCCTCGACCGCCGTCGACGACGCGCAGTCTCGCAGCGCGGCCCTCGCGCCGCCCGGGAGCGGCGGCCGTGCCGCCCTTCGCGATGTTGAGCAACAGGCCCGTCGAGGCGAGCATCACGAGGAGGCTCGAGTTTCCGTACGAGACGAACGGCAGGGGGACACCCGTGAGGGGCGCGAGCCCCATCACGGCGAACAGATTCACGATCGCCTGGATGAGGACCATGGAGGTGAGCCCGGCGGCGAGCAGCTTGGTGTAGCGGTCACGGGCGCGCTGCGCGGTCCGCAGCCCCGCGTAACCGAAGATGCCGAACAGCCCCAGCAGCGCGGCGATCCCCACGAAGCCCAGCTCCTCGCCGATGACCGCGGCGATCATGTCGGTGTGGGCCTCCGGCAGGTAGAAGGCCTTCTGGAGGCTCTGCCCGAGCCCCACGCCGAAGACCCCGCCGGAGCCCATCGCGATCTTCGCCTGGATCGCCTGGAAGCCGGCGCCGCTGGGATCACCCGTCGGATCCAGGAAGCCGGTCAGGCGCTGCATCCGGTAGGGCTCGATCAGAATCGCGAGCAGCACGACGGCCCCGAGCGCCGCCCCAAGCAGCGCGAGCTGCCTCATCTTCACGCCCGCGGCGACCAGCAGCGCCGCAGTGCTCAGGCAGACCACGACGGCGGTGCCGAGGTCCGGCTCGGCCATCATCAGCAGGCACCCGGTCCCTACCACGGCCAGGAAGGGCACGAGCGTGCGGATGTGGCGCGTCATCTGCGGGCGCGCGGCGAGCAGGTTCGCGCCGTAGAGGACCAGCGCCAGCTTGGCGACCTCCGACGGCTGGACCTGGAACGGGCCCGCCCCGATCCAGCGCTGGGCGCCGTTAGCCGAGCTCCCGATCCCGGGGACCATCACGGCGAGGAGCAGCGCGAACGAGATGAGCAGCAGTGCCCCGGTGAGCGGGCGCGCGATCCTCGCCCCGCGAACCGACAGCAGGCGCATCAGAATCAGGCCCACCGCCCCGATCACGACCGTGCGCTTCAGGTAGTAGGCGCTGTCGCCGCTCTGGCCCAGCAGCGCGGTCGTGGAGCTGGCGCTGAACACCATCACGATCCCGAACGCCACCAGGCAGAGCGTCGCGGTGAGCAGCAGGTTGTACTCGATGGGCTGCGCGCCCGAGCGCTTGCGGGCCCTGGGCCCGAGCCGCCCGAGCGAGAGCGCGCTCAAGGCCCGAGCTCCCCCACCAGGGCACGGAAGTGCTCGCCGCGCTCCTCGAAGTCGCGGTAGGCGTCGAAGCTCGCGCATGCCGGCGCGAGCACCACCACCTCGCCTGGGCGCGCCTGCCCGGCGGCCTCCCGGACGGCGGTCTCCATGTCCCCGCTGCCGCGCAGCTCGACCCCGGCGTCGCGGACGGGTGCGAGGGCGCGCTCCAGGGCCTCGGCGGCCTCCCCGATCAGATGACAGGCGACGCAGGCCTCGGCGACCGGGCCGACCAGGTCCTCGAAGCCACCCCCCTTGAGCGATCCGCCGAGGATCGCGCGCACGCCGCCGTCGAAGGAGCGCAGCGCGGCGGCCGCCGCGGCCACGTTGGTGGCCTTCGAGTCGTTCACGTACAGCACCCCGTCGACCTCCGCCACGCGCTCGAGCCGGTGGGGGATCCCGGCGAAGCTCTGGAGCCCCTCGCGAATCGCCTCGCGATCGATGCCCATCGCGGCGGCCGCGGCGGCCACGGCCATCGCGTTGTCCGCGTTGTGCGGGCCGGGCAGCGCAAGCGCCGCGACCTCCATGAGCGGCTCCGAGGCGACGAAGATCACGCCGTCGTTCAGCGACACCGCACAGTCCGGGTCGGCCCCGCGGCAATAGGGGACCCGGCGCGCGCACCCGCCGAGGTCGCGGCCCCGGATGGCCGGGTCCGTGGCGTCGAAGACCGCCACGTCGTCGTTTCCCTGGTTGGCGAAGATCCGCAGCTTCGCCCCCAGGTAGTCCTCGAGGTCGCGGTGGCGGTCGAGGTGGTCCGGGGTGACGTTCAAAAGCACGGCGCACTCCGGCGCGAAGGCCTCGGCGTCCTCGAGCTGGAAGCTCGAGGCCTCGCAGGCCACGGTGGCGTCGGGGGGCGCCTCGCCCACGAGCGAGGCGAGCGGCGTCCCCACGTTGCCGGCGACGGCCACGGGCTCGCCCGCGGTGCGCCAGACGTGTCCGAGCAGCTCGGTCACCGTCGTCTTGCCGTTCGTCCCCGTCACGGCGACGAACCGGTTGGGGAGGAGCCGCCAGGCGAGCTCCAGCTCTCCGAGCACCGGAATCCCCCGTTCGCGCGCCAGCCGGACGACCGGGGCCTCGCGGGGAACGCCGGGACTCTTGACGACGCAGCGGGCACGTTCGAGCAGCGCGGTTCCATCCGTATCCAGGTGAACTTCGACGCCGGCCTCCCGAAGCCCTGCCACGGCGTCGGGCGAACCCGAGTCGCACCCGAGGACCTCCTCGGAGCGCCAGGCCATGAGCAGGGCGGCGGCCTGCCCGGATCGCGCGAGTCCCACCACCAGGTAGGGGCCGCGCGGCACCGCCGGTCTCGGGCGCGGCGACCAATCGCTCTCGGAGCCCCGGGTCATGGGGATAGTTTCGTGACCGGCGGTATGGGAACCTTTGTGGTGCGTCCGACGGTGGCGGAGCGCGATGACATTACGAGGGAGACGGAGCGTGGGCGCGGCGTGCGCTTGGCGGTCGCGATCGTGCTCGCGCTGGCCATCGGCTTCGGCGTGCCGGTCCTGTGGGTGTGGATCGGATCCAAGCTCCAGGGCACCGGATCGGACTCGGTCAACAGCAGCACCGCGGCGGTGATCTTCGTCGGGATCATCCTGACCTACATAGCGATCCTCCTCGTCGCCGGCTTGGCCCAGGGCCGCGGTGGATCCGGCGAGGAGCGCCCCCCGGCCCGCTATCCGTGGAACCGCAGCATGCGCGACGAGCCGTACCGACCCGGCGCCAAGCGGCTGAGCCCGATCGAGTCGGCCTTCGTGTTCACGGCGGTCGTCGTAACCGCCGCCTTCATGCTGTGGTTCTTCGTCTTCGCGGGCTCGCCCCTGCCCAACCAGTGAGCGCGTCGGCGGCGCCGTGGCGGGCGAGGCCGGCCCGCCTCATCAGAGCGACGCGGCTGCCAGCAGCTGCCCGGCGGCGCGCTCTCCGCTTCGCAGCGCCCCCTCCATCAGCCCGTGCCAATCGCCCGCCGTGTGCTCGCCCGCGAAGTAGAGCGGGCCGATCGGCTCCGACAGCTCCGCGTCGCGCAGCGGAGACGAGCGGCTCCGCGCCGAGTAGGAGCCGCGGACCCAGGCGTCGTCATGCCAGGTCGAGAGCAGCGCCGCCTCGGGATCGAGCTCGAGCTCGGGGCGAAGGGCCGCGAGCTCTGACACCCAGCCGCCGACCTCGCCGGAGCCGGCCAGCGCCTCGACCGCGGCCGCGGTTCCCGCGTAGCCCGTTGCGAACGGCGCCGGCTCGCCGTCTGGGCCGAGTTGGGTGTAGGTCCAGAATCGGCGGCGCACGGACATGACGGCGCTCGGGGCGCTGGGCGCGCGCAGCGCGACGAAGAGCTTGGCGTTCTGGCCGTAGCGCACCGAGCCGAGCGCCGCGGCGGTCGTCCCCCCGAGCGCCGGCTCGAAGCGGATGTCGGCGAGCGGGGCCGTGGGGATCGCGATCACGGCGGCGTCGGCGTCGAGCTGGCCGTCGTCCGTCGTGACCGTCACCCCGCCATCTCCCCAACGCAGCCGGCGCACCGGCGAGGACAGGTGCACGGCCTCTCCGAGCTCGCCGGCGAGCGCCCGCGCGAGCTCGGCGTTGCCGCCCTCGACGGTGTAGCTGTCGAAGTCGCCGAAGGTCGCCGCCCCCTCCCCGAGCACCTCGCCGCGAAGATCGTCGGCGGGATGCCCCATCGACACCTCGATCCGCGCGCGGATCACCGCCGCCAAGCGTGGCTCGAGACCGAGACCACCGATCGCCTCGGCGACCGTCTCGGCCTCCGAAGGCGCCTCCCCGGCCGCGATCCGGTCGAACACGGCCTCCAGCTCCGCCCCTGGAACCGCCTCCTCGCCCCGCGGCTCCCGGCGGCCGTACGGCGTCCCCTTCCTCACCAGGGACAGACCGAAGCGCTCGGCCAGCGACTCCACGGCGGTGTTCTGGGGCAGGATGAACTCCGCGCCCCGCTCGACCACACCCCCCGCGAACGGCACCGACCAGACCCTGCCCCCGACCCGATCGCGGGCCTCGAGGACGGTGACCTCCGCGCCCCCGGCGCGCAGCGCGTCGGCAGCCGCCAGCCCGGCGAGCCCGGCACCGACGATGGCCACCCGGGGCATGGGCGTCCGCTACCCGATCGAGTGCTGGTACAGGGTGAATCCGATGCCGGCGCACACCGCCGCCACGATCCAGAAGCGCAGCATGATCTTCGTCTCCGACCAGGCCATCATCTCGAAGTGGTGATGGACCGGGGCCATCAGCAGGATGCGGCGCCTGAACATCTTGAAGCTCAGCACCTGGACGGCCACCGAGAGCGCCTCGATCACGAAGATCCCGCCGAGGATGATCAACAGGAGCTCCGTCTGCGTCATCACCGCCAGGGCCCCGATCGCCGCGCCCAAGCCCAGCGATCCCGTGTCGCCCATGAAGATCGCCGCGGGAAACGAGTTGAACCATAAGAAGCCCACCGAGGCGCCGACCAGGCACGCGGACAGCAGCGCCAGGCCCTTCTGGCCGCTGATGATCGTGATCGCCGTGTACGCGAGCAGCACGATCGCGCAGGAGCCGGCCGCGAGGCCGTCGAGGCCGTCCGTGAGGTTGACGGCGTTTGACGCGCCGGCGATGACCAGGAAGACGAGGACCACGTACAGCACCGGCCCGATGTAGAGCTGGGCGTCGAAGATCCGGACCTGAAGGCGAGGATCGAGGCCGACCTGATCGGTCGCGATCCACCAGAGTGCGACCGCGAGCCCGATCTGCACCAGGAGCTTCACGCGGGCCGGGAGGCCGAGCGAGCGGCGCTTGGTGACCTTGATGAAGTCGTCGGCGAACCCCAGGGCCGCCGCCCCGATCGCGACGCCGAACACGGCGAGGCTCGCGGTGTCGCGGGGTCCGAGCACCAGGTACGGGACGGCGATCGCGATGAACAGGATCAACCCGCCCATGGTCGGCGTCCCGGCCTTCGCGTGGTGTTCCTGCGGACCCTCCTCGCGGATCTGCTGGCCGAACTCGCGCTCGCGCAGGAAATCGATGAACTTCGGGCCCAGGAAGATCGTGATCAGCATCGCCGCGATCCCGGCGATCAGGATCTGCCCACGGTCGATCGCGGTCGAGGAGGTCAGCGCCACCTCGATCATTCGCCGGCCATTCGGTGATGCGCGATCAACTCGTCGGCGACGAGCTCGAGCTCGACGGCGCGCGAGCCCTTGATGAGGACGGAGTCGCCGGGCTCCACCATCGCCTCGGCGACCGGGATTGCCGCATCCACGTCGGGCGCCCAGGCGTCGGGCGCGTAGTCGCGGGCCAGCTCGCCAACGCCGAGGATCGGGCCGACCCCGAGCTGGCGGGCGTGCGCCCCCACCTCGCGGTGGTACTCCTCGGCGTTGGGACCGAGCTCGCGCATCTCCCCCAGGACGGCGACGCGGCGCGTGGCCGGCTCGAGGGATGCGAGGTGATCCAGGGCCGCACGCATCGAGACCGGGTTGGCGTTGTAGCAGTCGTTCACGAGGAGAATCCCCCCGGCGAGCTCGATCAGCTCGCCGCGAAGGCGCGAGAAGGTTACCCGCGGCGCCCGCTGCGCCATCTCCTTCAACGGGGCATCCATGGCGATTCCGACCGCGATCGCGGCCAGGGCGTTCTGGAGATTGTGCGCCTCCCCGAACGGGAAGCGGAATCTGGCCTCGCCGTCGGGGGTGCCGATGACCGCGCAGGTCGACCGCCCGTCGCCTCTCTGGCGCCGGCAGAAGACGTCGCCGCCCGGCCCGAACGTGATCGTCACGAGGCGCTCGTGAAGGTGCGGCTCCAGCGCCTCCTCGTCCTCCGGGATCACCGCACGGCCCCGATCGCGCAGTCCCGTGAGGATCTCGGCCTTGGCCTCGACGATCGCCTGCATCGTCCCCAGCAGCTCCAGGTGAACAGGACCGATGTTCGTGATCGCACCGATGTCGGGCTCGGCGATCTCGCAGAGCTCGGCGATCTGCCCGCGACCGCGCATCGCCATCTCCAGCACCATCGCCTCGGTCTCCGGGGGAGCCTCCAAGACCGCAAGCGGCAGCCCGATCTCGGTGTTGAAGTTCTCGCGGGACGCGTGAACCCGCAGCGGCAGGATGGCGCGGCAGATGTCCTTGACCGACGTCTTGCCCACGGAGCCGGTGATGCCGACCACGGGGCAGCCGAGCTTTCGTCGCCAGGCGGTCGCGAGGCCTTGGAGGGCGGCCAGCGGCTCGGTGGCCGCCAGCACCCACCCCCCGTCCGAGGCCTCGTCGCCGCGAGTCAGCAACCGGCTTCGCGCCGGATCCACGACGACGCCCCAGGCGCCCGCGGCCAGCGCATCCGCGGCGAACTCGCCCCCGTCGGCGCGCTCGCCGGGGAGCGCAAAGAACAGATCGCCCTCCCGCACCTCGCGCGAGTCGACGACGGCGCGGCCGGGCCGGCCGCCGTGCCCCGCGGCGGCGACCGTCGCCCCCGCGCCCAGCGCGATCTCATCCGGCGAGAGCTCGATCACCGGACCCTGGCGGGCATCACGCTCCGCCCTCGGTCGTACGAGCGCCCTCAGCCAGCAGGTCGGCGGCGACCGCGCGGTCGTCGAACGGAATCCTCTCGCCGTTGGCGAACTCCTGGCCCTGCTCGTGACCCTTGCCGGCGATGACGACTGCGTCGCCGGGCTCCGCCTCCGCGAGCGCCAACGCGATCGCGGCGCGGCGATCCGGCTCGACCGCCACGTCGTCGCGCCCGTTCCCGTTGCCGTAGGCGGGGATTCCAGCCAGGATCTCGGCGATGATCGCGTCCGGATCCTCCGAGCGCGGGTTGTCGGAGGTGACCACGCAGCGATCGGCGAGCCGGGCCGCGATCGCTCCCATCTTCGGGCGCTTGTCGCGGTCGCGATCGCCCCCGCAGCCGAACACGCACACGAGCCGGCCCCGGGTCAACAGGCGGGCCGCCCGCAGGACGTTGTCGAGCGAATCGGGCGTGTGCGCGTAGTCGACGAGGACCGCGAACGGCTGGCCGGCCTCCACCGGCTCGAAGCGGCCCGGAGCGCGGTCGGCATCCGCCAGCGCCGCCGCCGCCGACTCCACGGGGACCCCCGCGGCATGACAGGCGGCGATCGCGCCCAGGGCGTTCTCGACGTTGAAGTGGCCCGCGAGCGGGGTTCGCACGTCCACCTCGCCACCGGGCCACGCGCAGCGAAACCGCGAGCCGGACGCGTCGAAGGAGGGGTCGATCGCCCTGTATTGCGCCTGCGGGTCGCCCGACGGGGAGAAGGTGAGAAGCGGCGCCTCGCCGCCCTCGCGGAGGTCGGCCGCCAGGCGGGCACCGTACGGGTCGTCGACGTTCAACGCCGCCGTCCCGGGAAGCCGGCCGCCGCCGGGCGGTGCGAAGAGCCGACGCTTCGCGGCGAAGTAGTCCTCCATGTCCGCGTGGTAGTCCAGGTGGTCCTGCGTCAGGTTGGTGAACACGGCGACGGCGAAGTTGACGCCGTCGGTCCGATTCTGCGCGAGCGCGTGGGACGAGACCTCCATCGCGCAGGCGTCGTCGCCGGCATCGAGCATCCGGCGAAACGTCTCCTGGAGGTCGATCGCCTCCGGCGTCGTTCGCTCGACCTCCTCCTCCGCTCCGCCGACGATGCTCTTCACGGTTCCCAGGAGCCCGGTCTGGACACCCTGCGCCTCGAGGATGTGCCGGATGAGGAAGGCGGTCGTGGTCTTGCCGTTGGTCCCCGTGATCCCGACGACCCTGAGCCTCGCCGTCGGGTCCCCCCAGAAGCGGACCGCGATCGGCGCCATCGCGGCGCGGGCGTCCGGCACCAAGAGCTGGGGCACCGGAACGTCGACCTCCCGCTCGACGACCAGGGCGGACGCCCCACGCTCGGCGGCCGCCGGCGCGAAGTCGTGTCCGTCGGACCGCTGGCCCCGCACACAGAAGAACAGCGCGCCCGGCCCGACCCGGCCGCTGTCGTAGGCGAGAGACGTGATTTCCACGTCTCCATCTCCCGCGGCGCCGGCGAGGACGCTGCCGGCGTCGAGCTCGGCGAGCTTCATCGCCGCGATTGTATGGACGTCAGTGGAGCGCTCAGCCGGCGCTTGCCTGATCGGGCGGGATGTGGAGATACGGCAGTGCGAACTTCGCGATCTGGCCGAACGCCGGCGCGGCGACCGTCCCGCCGTAGTAGCTCCCCTGCGTCGGCTGGTTCACCACGACCGTGACCAGAAGCCTCGGATCGTCGGCGGGAGCGAAGCCAACGAAGGACGCGACGAACTTGGTGTCCGAATAGGTGCCGTTCTCGGCGACCTCCGCCGTTCCGGTCTTACCCGCGAGCGTGTATCCGGGCACGCTGACCTCGGACGCAGTGCCGCCGGGCGCCAGAACGCCCTCCAGCATCGTGCGGATCTGAGATGCCGTCTTGGAGCTGATCACGCGACGGCCGTGCGGTTCGTGCACCCTCTTGCCGTCCTGCTCGAGGGTCAGCTGCGGGGGGCGGAGGATGCCGCCGTTGGCGATCGCCGAGTAGCCGGCCGCCATCTGCATCGGCGTCACGGACAGGCCCTGCCCGATCGGCAGGTTGCCCATCGTCGAGCCGGAGAACTCCGACGGCTTGGGGACGATTCCCTGCTCCTCGCCTGGGAAGGCGATTCCGGTCGGATCACCGAAGCCGAACCGCCGAATCCACTTGTAGAAGTCCTCGGCGCCCACCTTCAAGCCGATCGTCGCCGCGCCGACGTTCGACGACTGCGCGAGTATCTGCGCGACCGTCAGGCTCACCGGGCCGCGATCCTCGGCATCCGAGATCGTCCGGTCGGCCACCTGGAGCTCGACCGGCAGGTCGAAGACGGTGGTCGGGGTGACGAGATGCTCCATCAAAGCGCCCGACACCGTGAAGGCCTTGAAAGTGGAGCCGGGCTCGTAGGTGAAGCCGGTGGCCATGTTGCCGAGCGCCTCGGGATCGGCGTCCGACGGGTCGCTCGGATCGACGGTGGGCCAGTTGGCCATGGCGAGGACCTGCCCGTTCCGTGGGTTCATGACGATGGCGGTTGCCCCCTGCGGCTGGTAGGTCCGCGCGACGTTTGCGAGCACATCCTCGGTTCGAGCCTGGATCGCGGCGTCGATCGTCAGGCGCACGCCCTGGCCGTCGGATGCGCTCGAGACCGTGTCGCGCTCGATCGCCTTCCCGAGCCCGTCGAGGACGACCCGCTGCTCGCCGTTGGAGGCAGCGAGGATGTCGTCGTCGGCGCCCTCCAGGCCGCTCAGCCCCTGGCCGTCGACGCCGACCGTTCCGATCACCTGCGCGGCCAGCTTGCCCTCCGGGTAGATGCGCCGGCTCGCGGGGACGGTCGTGACTCCCGGCAGGTCGAGCTTGCGGATCCTGCCCGCAGCCGACAGATCGACCTCCCGAGCCAGATACGCGAACCCCGAGGAGCCGTTTCCGAGCGCCTTGAGGGTGTCCTGCGGCGACTCGTGGATGATCGGCGCCAGCCGCTTCGCGACCCGCTGCGGATCCTTCACCTGATACGGCGTCGCGACGACGTCGACGGCGTCCTCGGAGACCGCGAGCTCCCGCCCCCTGCGGTCGAGGATCGACCCCCTCAGGCCGGGGACCGGCACGGTCTCCGTCTGCTGGCTCCGGGCGTCGGCGCTCAGCCCGGCTCCCTGGATGCCCTGGACCCAGGCCGCTCGCCCCACGGCCAGGCACAACAGAAGCAGGAAGCTCGCGAACAGGAGCCCGATCCGCCGATCGATCATCCGGCGGCTACGGGGTCGAGACGGGGCCCGCGGTGGTCCCCAGGGCCGGGTCGGTCGGGGTGGTCGCCGGCGTCGTCGGGGTGGTGGGAGTGGTCGTCACCGGGGCCTCGGTGGTGGTCGCGACCGCCGCCGGATCGGTGGCCGTGAGCGTCGAGGTGACCTCGCCGGTGTCGGCCGAGGTCGGTGCGCCCGCGGTGATCTCGCCCGACTGCAGGCGCTCGGCGGCCGTCGCTGCCTCCTTGCGGCTCGCCTCGAGATAGCCGATGGAGCCAGCCTCGGGGACGGTCATCCCAAGCTCCTTCGCCAGCCTTTGCACGTGGTCGTTCGACACTCCCGACGCGGCGATCTGCGCCCGGACGGTCGAGATCTGGCGCTCCAGGACGCCGGTCTGCCGCGTCGCCTTGCTGGAGGACGCGTGAAAGCTCAGCGCCAGGACGTTCAGGGCGACGATGCCGACCAGGAGGGTGGCCAGGACACCGATCCACAGCCGCCCGCGGGTCAGCCGGTGGACGAGACCCGACTCCGCGAGACCCGACACGGCGCCTGCGGTTCGCCCCACGGCGAGCGGGACGAGGCGCGCCGGCATCGGCGTGCCGGCGTACGGGCGCGCGGTGCGCGGCCTGCGCGGCCGCGTGGTCCGGGTGGAGGACGGAGGCCGGGCGGGAGGGCGCCGGACCGGGACGCGTGGGCTGGGAGCCGGCGCGGCGGCGCTGCGAGCGGCTTGGGTCGCTGCCGGGGGCATCAGGTGACGTCCATTTCGTCGTCCGCGGGCATACCCCTGGGGAGCTTGCGGGCTCCGCGCAGGCGTGCCGAATGAGATCGCGGGTTGCGCTCGACCTCCTCCGGAGTCGCCGCGAGCGCCCTCCGGGTGAGCGGCTCCGCCTCGGGCTCGTGATCGCAGACGCACACCGGGAGCTCCGGCGGGCACACGCAGCCGCGAGCGCGATCGGCGACAAAGCGCTTGACCCGGCGATCCTCGAGTGAGTGAAAGGAGATCACCGCGAGCCGGCCGCGATCGCGGAGGATCTCCCAGGCCGCCGGCAGCGCGCGGTCCAGCGAGTCGAGCTCGTCGTTCACCGCGATCCTCAGCGCCTGGAAGGTCCGCTTGGCCGGATGGCCGCGACCGAACCGATACGCGGGCGGGACGGCGGCCCGGATCGCCTCGACGAGCTCCGCGGTCGTGTGCAGCGGGCGCCGCCGCGCGATCTCGCGCGCGATCGCGCGCGCGTGGCGCTCCTCGCCATACTCGCGGAGCACGCTTGCGATGCGCTCCTCCGGCCACTCGTTGACGAGCCCGGCCGCCGAGAGCTCGGAGCCCGGATCCATGCGCATGTCGAGCGGAGCATCGTAGGAGTAGGAGAACCCCCTCTCCGCCGCGTCGAGCTGCAGGGAGGAGATCCCCAGGTCCAGATGGATCACGTCGGCACGGACGCCCTGCTCCCGCATCGCCTCGAGCGCGTCCGCGTAGTCAGCGTGCACGAACCGCACCTCGGGCTCGAGGTCCGTCGCGAGCTCGCTGAAGCGCCGCTCTGCCGTCGGGTCGCGATCGATGGCGACGAGGGTGCCAGCCGACCCGATCCGCTCGGCCACCAGAGCGGCGTGGCCACCGCCGCCGAACGTGCAATCGATCGCGGTCTCGCCGGGATGGGGGTCGAGCAGGTCGATCAGCTCGGTGGCCAGGACTGGTACGTGCTCGGTGGGCATGTAGGTCAGTGTGGCCATCCGGTGGTCCGAGCTCCTCAGGCGGCGCCCGGCCCGCCGGCGAGCTCCTCGGCGATCTCGGTTGCGGTCTCGTCGATCTCGGCGTCGTGCTCGGACCAGGCCCTGGTATTCCAGATCTCAAGGTGGTCGGCCACGCCGATCACGACGCACGGCCCCTCCGCGAGGCCGGCGTGCTCGATCAGGTGCCTGGGGATCCGCACGCGTCCCGCGGAGTCCAGCGACTCGTCGTGGGAGCGGCCGAGGAAGCGGCGGCGCATCATCCGCCCGCGGCGGCTGAGGGGGTTGAGCTCGCCGAGGACCTGCTCCTCGAAGCGCGCGTACTCCTTGCCGGAGTAGATCTCGACGCAGGGATCGAGGCCCGCCGAGAGAACCACTCCATCCGCCAGCGCCGCTCGAAAGCGGGCCGGGACTGTGAGGCGATCCTTGGAGTCGAGGCTGTGCTCGTAGTGGCCGCGAAATGCCAACTGCTCGTCCTCTTCCGGGTGGGTGTTGTGGCCGGTGCGGCGACGGCCGCCGCTGAAAGCTTTGGACCGGAGTGGCGAGGTGGGAGGAACCTCACCACCCCGGTCGCTGGGTCAGATCCAATCGCCACGCTATCCCACTGCGTCCCACTTTGCAACACAATCTGGGCGCAGATGGGACACGATCCGTCGGACGGAATTGCTACCGGCGGGCAGGAATCGGCCCGAATGGCTTGTCCAAGCCGGTTTTGCGCCGCCGGTGGACTCCCGGCAGCGAGGCAGCGCGGGCCGGGATCTGCAATCGCGGTTGCAGGCCCCGGGGCCCCGGGGCTCACTGACAGGTAATGGTGTTCCTGGTCAGAGCGACCCGAACAGCGCGCCCGAGTTCGCCACCAGGCCGGCCGCGATCATCAGCAGCACCGACGGGACGAGGACCAGCGCGACGACGAGCTGGATCTTGGGTGCCGCGCGGGCCGCGCGCTCCTCGATCCGGCGACGGGAGTCGCGCCGCAGCGAGGATGCCTGCTCGTGAAGCTGGTCCGCCAGGGGCGAGCCGAAGCGACGCGACCGCTCGAGCGCGGCGGCGAGGGCGCTCAGGCCGGCGCCAGGGACCCGGTCGCGCAGGCGAGCGATCGCCTCCCGCTGGGGAGTGCCACATTCGATCTCGGTGACGGCCACGGCGAGCTCGGTCGCAAGGGGCCCGCCCGGCGTGGCGGTGCTCGAGATCTCGCCCAGCACGCGTTGTGGGCTGCGGCCCGCCGCGGTCCCCACGGCCAGCAGGTCGAGCGCGTCCGGGAGCGCGTCCCGCAGCCGACCCGCCCGCCGGCGAGCCGCGCGCTCCAAGAGCGCCTCGGGCGCGACGAACCCCGCTGCCGGAAGCGCCACCATGACCACGATCGCAAGGCGGCCGGGGGCGGCGGGCGCCGCGACCGCTCCCAGGATCGCTCCGAGTGCCGCGGCCCCGACCTTCGCGGCGAGCACGGCCGCGATCGAGACCCGTCCAGCCAGCCCGGCGCGGTCGATCCGCTCCGGGATCCGCAGCCACAGGGCGGCCTCCGCGAGCGTTCGCAGGCGCCCGCCGCTCAACGCGCCGGCCGCCGACCACAGCGCCCGCCCCGCCTCCTCCCCCCTGCTGCCGGCGAGCTCCCACACGCCCGCCGCCCCGAGCAGGACGGCGATCGCGATCAGCGCGGGGGCGCCGCCCGGCATCGTCAGCGCTCCTCGATCCCGCTGAGCCGGCGGATCGCCACGAAGCCGCAGACCTGGAGGGCCGCCGCCACCGCGAGCAGCCCGAGCGCCGCTCCGTCGTCGAGCAGACCACCGACGAACCCGGGCTGGATGAGCTCGGCGAACAGCGCCGCGCCGGTGGGCATGGCGACCACGAGCAGGCCCGTGAAGCGTGCCTGCGCGGTCGCCGAGCGCGCGTCGGCCGCCACCCGATCCCGCTCCGCGGCCGCTGCGGCGAACCGCCGCATCAACCCGGCGAGATCTCCGCCGCCGAGCTGTTGTGAGAGCAGGGCCGCGGCGAAGGAGTCGACCCGCGCCCCGTGCAGCCGCTCTTGGAGGGCGCCCAGGGCATCGGCCGTGGAGGTCCCAAGCTCCAGGTCGGCGCCAAGCCGAGCCAGCTCGGCCGCCGCGGGCCCCTCCACCGAGCCCGCCGCGGAGACGAGCGCCGCCCGTACGGATCGCCCGCCGGCCAGCGCATCGGCAACCGCTGTCGCGATCTGCGGCATGCCCCGCTCCACGGTGAGGCGGTACCGCGCGCGGCGGCGGCCCAGCGCCCACGCGGCGGCGCCCGGCCCGGCGAGGGCGAGGAATGGCGCCGGCCCCGGGCCGGCGACCATGAACCCGGCCACGAGCAGCGCGACCGTCCCCAGTACCGCCAGCCGGCGACGCTCGCTCTCCGTGGGGGCATAGCCCTCGCGCCCGGCTCGGCGCAGAGGCTCGATCGTGGCGGCGACCCAGCGGCCGAGCGCCGGGGTCGCCGCGACCGCCTCGCGTATCGCCACCGCCGCCATCCCTCCGGCTGCGGCGGCGAGGAGCACGGGAGCGCCCAGCAGGCCGCCGCTCATCGACTCCACATCTCGCGCACGCCGACGGCGCCCGCCACGCCCGCCACCTCGCCGACCGCCACCACCCGCCGCGTCCCGTCGCTCCCCCGCGCCAGATGGACCATCAGCTCCATCCCGCGCCGCACCTGCTCGCGGATCGCCTCGTGCGGAAGGCCGATCGCCGCCATCAGCGCCAGCGTCTCCAGGCGCCGCAGGGCGTCCTCCGGCGAGTTGGCGTGCACCGTCGAGAGCGCGCCGTCGTGGCCGGTGTTGAGCGCGGTCAGCAGGTCCAGCGCCTCGGGACCGCGAACCTCTCCGATCACGATGCGATCGGGCCGCATGCGCAGCGCGTTGCGCAGGAGATCGCGGATCGTCACCTCCCCCCGCCCCTCGACGCTCGCCGGCCGGCTCTCGAGCCGCACCACGTGGGGCTGTCGCAGGCGCAGCTCCGCAGCGTCCTCGATCGTCACCACCCGCTCCGCCGGATGGATGAAGATCGACAGGGCGTTCAGGAGCGTGGTCTTGCCCGATCCCGTGCCACCGGAGATCAGGACGCTCCGGCGGTCGCGGATCGCACCGGCCAAAAGGTCGCGCAGCTCGGGGGTCAGCGTCCCGGATGCGACCAGCTCGTCGGGGTCCGGGCGGGCGGCAGTGAAGCGGCGGATCGACAGGACCGGCGCGTCGACGGAGAGCGGCGGGATGATCACGTTCACCCGCGAGCCGTCCGCGAGCCTGGCGTCCGCCATCGGGCTGAGCTCGTCGACCCGGCGGCCGAGCGGCGCGAGGATGCGCTCGATCGCGTCGCGAAGCGCGCCCTCGGAGTCGAAACGGACGCCAGTGCGCTCGATCCGCCCACCACGCTCGACGTAGACGTCGTCGGGGCCGTTCACCATCACATCCTCGACGCGCGGGTCCGCAAGCAGCTCCTCGAGCGGCCCGAGGCCCACGGTGTCGCGGAGGATCAGCCCGCGGACCTGCTCGCGCCGCTCGTCGGAGAGCGGCGCGGCAACCTCGTCGACCAGCTCGGCGACTGCCGCCTCCAGCTCCTCCCCGGTGCGGCGGCCCGCGGCGGCCTCCGCCCGCCGGCGCTCAAGGAGACGGCCGCGCAGGTCGGCGGCCAGCGCCTCGGCGTGACGGTCGACGACGTCCACACCCGCGTCAACCCCCGGGCGGGCGGGCGCGCCCCGGTTGAGGATCGGGCGGCGACCGGGTTACGCTTGGCCGCGATGGCCCAAATCGAGGTTCAGCGGACGGACATCACGAGACTGGAGGTCGACGCGATCGCCAACGCGGCGAACACCGACCTGCGGCACGGCGGCGGCGTCGCCGGCGCGATCGTGCGCGCCGGCGGCCGCTCGATCCAGGACGAGAGCGATCGCCTGGCGCCGATCGGCCTCGGCGAGGCCGTGGCGACGGGTGCCGGAGAGCTCCCGGCCCACTGGGTGATCCACGCGGCGACGATGCAGTTGGGCGGCCCGACGTCGGGCGACGCCATCCGCGCCGCGACGGCCAGCACGCTCGCGATGGCCGAGGAGCTCGGCGCCCGATCCCTCGGACTGGTCGCGTTCGGTACGGGCGTGGGCAGCTTCTCCGTCGACGAGGCGGCGCGGATCGAGGTCGAGGAGGTCCGCCGGCATCTGGCCGGCGACGGCGGGCTGGAGCGAATCGTCTTCTGCGTCTTCGGCGACGACGCCCTTCGCGCGTTCGAGCGGGCCGTCGCTACGTGACCAGGTCGGCGGCCAGCACCAGGATCGCCAGCGTCTGGGCCAGCATCAGCGCGGAGACGATCCCCGACACCGCTGCCGTCCGCCGCAGCCGGGACTGAAGCTCGGCGTCCTCCGGAGAGCCCAGCAGCGCCTGCCGCAGGCGACCGAGCCGCGGTCCGAGCACGAGGCTGTGGACGGCCGCTTCGACGAGCACGAGGGCGAAGAGCACGATCTTCGCGAACAGGATCCTTCCGTAGTCCGTATCGAGGAGGGCGCTCCAGCTCGGAAGGCGGTCGTCGGCCATGTCGGCGCCGGTGGCCGCGATCAGCAGGGCGGAGAGTCCGGCGAGGATCGCGAAGCGCCGTCCCAGCGTGCGAAAGAACGCGATGCGCTCGGAGCCGGGGATCGTCGCGCGGGCAACTCCGGCCGCGATGCCGAGGAACACGAGCCCGCCGGTCCAGACGGCGGCAGCGATCAAGTGCAGTGAGCGGATGGCCACGTCCACGGCCGGACGACGCTATCGAGCCGACGTGCTAGTGGGCGATCAGCTGCACTCCCCGGGCGAAGCTCTCGGCCTGGATCAGCCTCAAGGCCTGCGAGCGAGTGAGCGCGAGAGTAGCCGTCCACGCGTCTGCGTGGGGGGTCGCGTAGCCGGTGCCGCCCGCCTCGCCGGATTGCGACAGCGCCATGAGGCGCACGTTCTCGGCCGCCACGTGGGTGCGGCCCCTGCCGCCGGCCCCGGGCTCGGTCGTGACGACGACGTCGACCCTGGCGCCGGCCGGGTCGGCGCCGCCGGCGGCCAGCGCCTCGGCTCCGGTCACCGAGATCTCCACGGGCCTGCGCCCCGGGGCGAGCCGCGTGGATCTCGAGCGGTCGCGACGTGTGCCCGGCTCGCGAAGCTGTGCGTCGATGACGTAGGAGCCCTCCGGGATCGCTGCCGCAGGGGCGCGGCCCGCCGCCTGGTCGGGAAGCGCCAGCGCGCCGGTGGGCGCGAACCGCGCCGGGACCCGTCTCACCTCCAGCAGCGTGCCGATCCGCTTCGCGGGGATCGGGCGGTGGGCGGGGATGCGAGCGGACGCGACCACCACGGTGCGCAGCGGTCCGAGCTCGCTCTGGATGTCCTCGCTATAGCCACCGGTCATGGCCGCGGCCAGCGCGGCGCACAGGAGCGCCGCACACGCGAAGCCGATCGCCCGGACCCGGCGCCTCATGCCGCGGCGCGAAGGGGCGGAGACTCGGAGTCACCAGTCAGTCGCCGAGCCGCCAGGCTCGTCGCCCGCTTGGACGCCGGAATGGCCCGCGGGGCGAGCGGAAGCTCCAGCGTGGCCGTCGCACCCACCGCACTCCGCAGCATCCGGAAGCGACCGCCGTGCTCGGCCGCGACCCGGGAGACGATTGCGAGCCCATGACCACGGCGCGGGTCCGGCCGCGCCTGCCGGGGTGCGGATGCCCCGCCCGTGTCCCGGACCGTGATCCGCACCCCGGCAGCACAAATCTCGGCGTCCACGTAAACGCGCAGGCCCCCGTGTCGCATGGCGTTGTCGATCAGGTTGTCGAGCGCCTGGGCCACGCGACCGGGGTCGGCGAGCACCGACGCCGAGCCGGCGTGCCAACGCAGCGTCAGGGCGCGACGCGTCGCCGCCGCGACGCCGCGCCACCGCTCGACCGCGGCTTGAACGAGCGCGCGGCAGTCCACCGGGCGCAGCTCGACCCGGCGCGGACCGCCGTTGATCTCTCGGTCCAGGTCGTCGAGCGCCGTGAGTGCAACCCGCAGAGCGTGCGAGCCGGAGCCGTCCCCGGGGCCGCTGGAGAGGACGAGCGCCTGCAAGGGACGGCGAAGCTCGTGCAGGGCGCGGTTGAGCCCGTGGCGGCGGGCCCGGCGCACCCGATGGGAGGCCACGGCGATGGCCGCGATCACCGCGACGGGGCCCCCGGCCTGGGCCAGCTCGACGAGCCTCACCCCTCCTCCCTGCGCCTCATCCGTCGAGGAGGCGGTAGCCGACGCCCCAGCAATTGACCACGTAGCGCCCGGTCTCGCGGTCGAGCTTTCGGCGCAACCTGCTGGCGTGGGAGTCCAGAGTCCGCGTCCTGCCCATCGAGCGAAAGCCCCAGACGTCGCGCAGGAGCTCCTCCTTGGTGAAGACCCGGTGCGGGTCGGAAGCCAGGGCCCGCAGCAGCGCGAACTCCTTGTTGGCGAGGGCGACCGGGCGGTCGCCGACGCGCACCTCCCGTCGCGCCGGGTCGATGAACAGGTCGCCGATTCGCCGCGGACCCTCGCGGCGGGAGGCGCGGCGGCGCAGAACCGCGCGGATGCGCGCCGCCACCTCCTGGTAGTTGAAGGGCTTGACGACGTAGTCGTCGGCCCCCTCGGCGAAGCCGCGCACCCGGTCGATCTCGGTGGATCGGCCCGAGACGACGATCACCGGCAGTGCTGGATCGAAGCGCCCGGTCGGGCCGACCGAGGCGCGGATCTCCCGCAACACGTCCAGGCCCGCCGCGTCCGGGAGACGAAGGTCCAGGAGCAGCAGATCGGGATCGTTGAAGTGGCAGAGGCGGAGGGCATCTGCCGCCGAGGGGGCCGCCAGCGCCCGGAAGCGGTCAGCGTGCAGGTGGTCGCACAGCAGGTCCAACGTCGGCGCGTCGTCCTCGCAGACGACGAGCGTGGCCTCGGGCTCGGACCTCGGCAGCTTCACGCCTCCGACCTCGCCGTCGCGGGCAGCTCGAGGACAGCGCGGGCGCGGCGCTCGATCGCGATGCGCCTGCGCGGCACGCGCCGGCGCACCGAGAGGGGCTCCATGTCGCGATCCAGGAAGACGAGGTCGAGCGCGAAGCGCATCCCGAACGTGTGGACGCTGCCGCAGCGTGGGATGAGGAGCCCGGGACCGGCCGCCTCGCGGTCGAGGAGCGCCAGCCCGAGGAGCCTCGCCCTGCGGGTGATCGCCATCGGGACCCGGCGTCCGCGAATCGTCACCGTCGGCAGCTTCCGGAACCGCCGGGCCGAGCCTGCTGTGACCGTTCGACGCACGCCCCCTTCAACCCCGCCCTGGCCGCCGGTGCCCCGTCTACCTCGGCGACCCGACCCTCGTCCCGACCGCGGCGCGATCTCGAATACGCGCCGGGTAGCGGGACTCCACCCCGGCGGCCGCTGCAAACGAGCGTTCAGGCAACGTGACTGGCGCCCAAGGCCGGCCCGCATCGTGAAAGATTCGACCGGTCCGGGCGGCCGCGGGCATGGGTCAGATCGGGGCCGGGAAACGAAGGCTGTGGAGAAGGCAACTCGCAGAGGGAACTACGACTCGGGCTCCGACTACGTCTTGGAGTACGGCGAGCTGAGGTTCTCGTTCAACGAAGACGATTTCTCGCAACGGGTCGAGCAGGCCGCGGTGAAGCTCGACTTCGTCGATCAGGGGCTCGAGGGCGATGAGCTCGTCGACCTCCTCGAGCTCGCCGTCAACGGCGAGATCCGCGAGCCGACCTCATCGCTCGGCGAGCACATCAACGAGCACTGGACCGAGCTCGTCGGGCCTGCGAGCCGCAGCCTCATCCACTGGATCAGGCGCCTCGTGTTCCGCGGAGCATGGCTCGACCAGCGGGTCAAGGAGGGTGAGCTGGACATCGTCTTCGATCCCGAGACCCAGAGCTTCGGGTACGTGCAGCCCGAGCGCGACTCCGAGCCGATCGAGCTCTCGCGCGAGCCCTCCTGGGCCCGCCTCGCATATCGGCGCTAGACCGCCTCGGCCCTAAAGGGTCTTCAGCAGCTCGGCGTTCGACTCCGAGCCCTCGATGCGCTCGCGAAGCAGCTTTGCGGCCTCGGCCGGATCCAGGTCGGCCAGCAGCGAGCGCAGGCGGCGGATCGCCGCCAGCTCGCCGGCGTCGCGAAGCTCGTCCTCGTTCGAGACCCGGCACTCTCCGGCGCGAAGGGCCGGGAACACGCCGGTCGAGGCGAGCTCCGGGTCCAGCGCGATCAACGAGCTCTCGGTCGTCACGACGGCGCGCTCGGCCGCCGCGTCGTCCTCCGCTCCGGCGACCACCGTCGCCACCACTGTGAGGGACCCAGCCTCCTCCTCGGCCAGCTCGCGGCCCGAGCCGAACAAGGCCTTGACCTCGGCGACATCGGTCGCGCCGCCTCGCGCCGCGGCACCCGACGCGACGGCAAGCCGTGAAAGCGAGTCGACGATCAGGACCGCGTCGGTTCCCGCCTCGGCGAGCCGCCGCGCTCGCTCCAGCGCCAGCTCGGCGGCCCGAATCTGATCCTCCGGGGGCAGGTCGGCCGTGGCGCTGACGACCTCGGTCCCGGGCAGCGCCTCCCGCCACGCCGTCGCCTCCTCGGGGCGCTCGTCGATCAGGAGCACGATCGTCTCGAGGTCATCCTGCCCGGCGAACGCGCTCGCGACAGAGCGCAGGAGCGTCGTCCGCCCGGAGCGCGGAGCGGCCATCACCAGCACCCGCTGCCCCAGGGCAAGCGGCGTCAGGAGGTCGACGGCGCGTATCAACACGTCGCTCGTCCCGCCGACGTCGAGGCGCCGCCTGGCCAGGACCGGAGTCAGGCTCTCGAACGCCGGGCGCTCCCCGGTCGGCGGCCGTGCGCCGTTCACCTTGTCGACGTGGACGAGGGCGCGATGGCGCTCGCCGCGACGTGGTGCGCGCGTGGGACCTGTAACCCGGTCGCCGGAGCGCAGCTCGCACCGGCGGATCTGGGACGCGGAGACGTAGACGTCGTCCGCCTCTGCCTCCAGCCCGCCGAATCTCAGGAACCCGTACCGCTGCGGCGTCACCTCGAGCACGCCGGTGACGTCCTCGGTGTCGGCCTCCTCCAGCCGCTCGCGCTCGCGCTCGGGCGGGGCGCCCTCATCGGCCGGCTCCGAGGGTGGAGCGGCCACCTCGCCGCCGCGCTCCTGGATCTCCGTGACCAGCCGGTCGCGGCGAAGCAGGCGGTATCTCGGGATCCCGAGCTCCCCCGCCCGCGCATGCAGGTCCGCGAGGTGCAGCTCTTCGAGCTTCTCCGCCATGGCGGCGGCAGGATATTCGGAACACCCTGACCGGGGGAGGTCGCCCCCGGACGCGACCAGGATGAAGAGCCTCGAGGCGCCGGTCAGGCTGCTGGCCGCGCCGGATCGATCCCCTCGGCGAGCGCCACGTCAACCCACGCCTCGGCCTCGCGGCGCTTGCGCCGCCCACTCCAACCCAGCTCGTCCCCCATGACCTCGGCCACCTGCATCACCGACTGCGCCGTTCGCAGCGCCGGCGCGGCCACCAGACCGAGCCGGGTCCTTCGCAACATCACGTCGGCGACCGATCGGGCCTGCTCGAGCCGGGCGGCGATGGCCGCCTCGGCCATGAGGTCGGGTTGTCCCGGGACGATCGGGCGCGCGAGCTTCGGTCGCTCGGCGGCGAGCGCGAGGACGCGGCGCGCGGCGTGCCCGTACCGAAAGGCGAGCAGGTCTCGCCAACCATCCGGGAGGTCTGCTGCCGGCACACCCTCCGGGGGCACCAGATCCTCGTCATCGGCCGGCATGCCCAGTGGAATCTCCGCCGTCTGGCAGCGCGCATCGCGGCCCTCCCGCTCGACCATCCGGTCCACCACCTGCTTGGCCATGCGCCGCCAGGTCGTGAGCTTTCCCCCGGTGATCGTCAGCAGGCCGGAGGACGTCTCGTACAGCTCCGCCCGGCGCGAGATGTCCACGGACTTCCTCGGGTCACCGGTCGAGATCAGTGGCCGGACCCCGGCGTAGGAGCCGGTCAGGTCGCCGATGTCGATGTCGGTGCCGAAGAACGAGTTGGTCGCCTCCAGCAGATACTCGATGTCCTCGGGGGCGGGCTGGACATGCGCCAGATCGCCCTCGTAGTCGCTGTCGGTGGTGCCGACGAGCGCCCGCCCGTACCAGGGGAGCGCGAAGATCGTGCGGTCCTCGCCGGCGGGCACGATGCAGGCGGCCCGCTCGAGCGGAAGCAGATCCTGCGAGATCGTGACGTGCGTGCCGCGGCTCGGGGCGATCCGCGGCACCTCCTCCTCGGCCAGGATCTCCTCGGGGCGGATCCGGTCCGCCCACACTCCGGTGGCGTTCACAACGTTGGCGGCCCGCACCTCAAACCGCTCCCCGCTCTCGGCGTCGGTGCAGACGACGCCGGCGGCGATCACACCATCGGAGCGGAGCTCGGTGACCTCGACGCCGTTTGCGAACACCGCGCCGAATCGCTCCGCCTCGCCGAGCACGGTGAGCACCAGGCGGGAGTCGTCCGTCTGGCAGTCGTAGAAGAGGTAGGCGTCCTTGGGATCGCGATCGGCGAGAGCCGGGATCAGCTCGGCCGCCTCCGAGGCCGGAATCGTGCGGTGCCGGTCGGGCGCCCAATCCTCCTCGGCCACCATTTCGGCCGTCTCGCGGCCGCGGAACCGCTCCCGTGCCTGGCGGTCGCGCCGGCCCTGGCCGATCCGCGTCGTCGCCATGACGTCGTACATGTTGAGCCCGATCCCGATCCGCCGGCTGCGACGATCCTCGCCGAGCGTGGGCACCAGAAACGGCGTGGGGTACACCTGGTGCGGCGCCAGCTGCACCAGCAGCTGGCGCTCCAAGAGCGCCTCGCGGACCAAGCCGAGATCGAAGTTCTGGAGGTATCGGAGGCCGCCGTGGACCATCTTCGAGGAACGGCTCGACGTGCCAACCGCGTAGTCGTCGCGCTCCACGAGCGCCACGGAGTAGCCGCGCGAGGCGGCGTCCAGCGCGACGCCGGCACCGGTGATCCCGCCGCCGATGACGACAACGTCGAAGCTCTCGCTTCTCAGCGCCTCGAGGGCGTTCTTGCGGGAGAGCATGCGGGGGTCGGGTCTGGACTCATCTGGAGGGGATCAATCGAGATACGTGACGACCTCGCCGACGGTGGCGCGGTCGGGAGGCTGCTTGTCCTGGACCGGCCGGCCCAGGTGGATCAGGCTGACGAACCGTTCGTTGTCCTCGAGGCCGACGGCGTCGCGGCCCGCCGCCGTTCTCATCACTTCCGGCGTGCGCCAGTAGCCGGCCAGCCCTCGCCCGTGCGCGGCCAGCAGGACGATGTACGCGGCACAGGCGGTCGCGTGGAGGTCCTCCTCGTTGCGCACGTCGTCGCCGGAGCTCACGCACGAGCAGACGACGAGGGTGGGCGCGCGGTCGAGCTTGGGCGCGGCCTCGGGACCCGCGGCCTCCTTCAGGCGCTCGAGCGCCAGTGGCCCGATCACCCGGAAGCGCCAGGGGTTTGTCAGGTTGTGGTTGGGCGCCCACCGGGCAAGCTCGAACAGCTCGTCCAGGATCGCCGGCTCGACTGGATCGGGCCTGAACGCCTTGTGGGTGCGCCGGGTGCGGATCGCGGTCTCGACGTCCATGCGCCGACACGGTATCCCGCGTGGTCAGGGAAGGCGGCGGCGGTACCACAGGAAGCCGGCGACCAGGGCGGCGGCCAGCGCAGCCAGCCCTCCGGCCACGTAGACGACCGTGGCGGAGCTCCTGTCCGTGGAGGGCGCCGCCGCGGGGTCGATGCCGGCGCTGAGGGGCACGGCGGCGGCGTGGCGATGGCGGGCCCCATCGCTCGCCGCCGTCGGCGGCGCCTTCGGCCCAGCCGACTCGCCACCGGTGGCTGCCCGCGTTCCCCGGCCCTTCCCGCCACCTGAGCCCGAGGCGGTCGAGGGAGATTGCCTGCCGGGCGCTCCCGTTTCCGGCTGTGAACCGACCACGGGCGACTCGAAGGTCGCGCCCGACCCGTCGCCGGGGGCGCTCGACGACGAGCGGCGAGCCGGCTTGGGCACGGCGCGCAGGGGGAAGGCCTTGCGCCTGGCCGCGACGAGCACCTGCCCGGTGACCCAGACGGGCGTCTGGTCGCTCGACTTCGAGTATGCGTAATGGCCATCGCCCCGCCGCCGCTTGGAGAGGTAGTCCAGCGGCGATCGGCCGTGCTCCCGGACCCGTGACGGGCCGACGCCGGCGGCCACCAGGCCCTGGATCGCCCAGGCCGTCGACTGGCTGTTGGTCGGCCCTCCACCCCCCAAGGCGAAGCCGCCATCGCGCCTCTGGGCGCGGCGCAGGTAGGTCGCGCCGCGGCGCATCACATGCCGGCTGGCGCCGGCGGCCGCCAACCCCTGCAGCGCGGCGCCGGTGCTGTCGGCGTCGCTCGGAGCGCTCGGCTGAAACCCCCAGCCGCCGTCCCGATTTTGGGCGTGTCGCAGCCACTTCCCGGAGCGGCGGACGGCGGACCGGGAGAACCCGGCCGATCGCAGCGCCAGGATGCCGAAGGCGGTGAGGTTGACCTGGCCGTCGAAGGAGCCCGTGCGCGTCCTCCGGCGGCGAAGCTCGCCCGTGAGGTCCCGACCCGCGAAGTGCCGCGAGTCGACGGCCGCGCCCTCGAGGGCCAGGATCGTGCGCTCCAGGTCGCCGATCGACCGCACCCGCTTGGCCTCGTGGCGCAGGTAGTCGATGGGGGTCGACCCGCCGCTCCTCACTGCGAACGGGCTGCGCCCGCCGGCCTCCAGGCCGAGCATCGCCCAGCCGGTCATCGTGGCGCTGGACGAGGTGCCGGGCGATACCCCAAACCCGCCATCGGAGTTCTGCGCTCGCCCGAGCCATGCCACCGCCGATGATCCGCTCGCCTGAGCCGGCTGCGGGACGGCCATCCCGAGCACGGACACGAGCACGAGCAGCGGTGCCGCCCCCGCCGCCCGCCACCGGAACTCCAAGCGCTCGCGGTAGCGGGAGATCATTCGGACGAGCGCCGGCCCGGCCGCCAGAGCGAGGACCACGTTGCCTGCGGCGTGGGCCACGTTGAACGGCGCTCCCCGAGCGGAGACGGCCAGGTAGCGATCCAGCGACTGCTCGCCGCCGTAGCTCACCATCACGGAGAGATCGAGCAGCGCGCCGTAGGCGAGCCCGGCGATGCCGCAAGCAAGCGCAAGGCCGAGCCGCCCCAGATGACCCCGGGTCACGACCCGGAGCGCGGCACCACCGATCCCGACCATGCCCCAGCCGGCCATCTCCCACGGCGTCCACGGTCCCTGGCCCAACCACAGGTTGGAGACCGCCGCGGCGAGCGCCCCAACCGCGAACCCCGGGGCCGCCCCAACCGCGAAGCCGGTGATGAGGACGACGTCGGTGGTCGCGACGACGTTTGGGATCGGCGTCAGGACGAGGCGGCCCGCCACGGCGAGCGCGGCCAGCGCGGCCACCAGCGCCACCAGCCGCGCCGGCGGGCGCGAGCGCTCGTACCAGGCGAACCCGCCCAGGAGCGCCATGGCGAGCAGGGCGTATGCGTATGCCTCCCAGCTCATCGCGTGCCCGTGATCACCCCGTCCCCGGAGTGGCGCAGACGCCGTCGCAGAAGCTCGGCCCCGCGCTCCGGCAGAATGGCCCCGCCGGCGCCCAGGATGCGCGCGACCTCGGTCGCGAAGTACCAGCCCCCCGACAGGACGTCGGCCACGGGACCGTCGGCGATCACCTCGCCCGCCCCGAGGAGCACGACCCGATCCGCGAACGACGCCGCGAACTCCACGTCGTGCGTCGCGATCACGATGGCCGCTCCAGCCTCGGCGAGTCGTCCGGTCCACGCCCCGAGGTCGTCCTTGCGGGCACGATCGAGACCCCGTGTCGGCTCGTCGAGACAGACCAGCCCGGGAACGGCTTCGCCCTCCACCCGGCCGGCCATGACGATGGCCAGGGCGAGCCTCTGGCGCTCACCGCCCGAGAGGTCGCGCGGGTCCGCGTCGGTCGCCCAGTCGAGCCCGGTCGCCGCCAGCGCGGCGCCCCCGGCCTCCCCCGGGAGCTCGGCGCCCACGCGCTCCCGCACGAGCAGGTCGCCCGGGCTCTGCGGGCAAAGGGCGCAGCCCGCGGGGGCCGTCATCCTGCCGCGGACCGGATCGATGCCGCCGGCGGCCGCTCGAAGCAGCGTCGTCTTGCCCGCGCCGTTTCGCCCCATGAGGGCCACGCGCTCGCCACGGGCGATCGACAGATCGATCCCGCGCAGCACGTCGCGGAGGCCGCTGCCGTCGTCCAGCTCCACCCATGCGTTGCGTACGTCGAGGGCCGTCTCGCCACGGGTCCGATGGCCGGTGGGTTCCGGTCGTGGCGTGGGCTGGTCGGCGGACTCGAAGCCTCTATGGCGCAGCATTCGTCGCGCCTCCTTGACCCCGGAGGGCGGTGGGGCGACCCCGGCGAGCTCGAACAGCCTCGCCCCCGGAGTCGCGAGCGCCGGATCGCTGTCGAGGGCCCATCTCAAGAGCCCTCGCGGCGTGCCGTCGAATGCGATTCGCCCGCCCGCCATCGCGATCGCGCGATCGGCCGCCCCCAGGCAGCGCTCGAGCCGGTGCTCGGCGATGAGCACGGCCGTCCCCCACTCCTCGTTCAGCCGCCGCAGCAGCCCGATGAGCTCGTCGCCGGCGATCGGATCGAGCTGTGACGTGGGCTCGTCGAGCAGCACCAGGCGCGGGCGGCCAACCAGCGCCGCCGCGAGCGCGACCCGCTGCAGCTCACCGCCGGAAAGGGTGTCCACCGCGCGGTCGAGCAGGTGTGGCATCGCCAGCGCCAGCGCCACCTCCTCGATGGCGCGCGCCCGCGCGGCGGGTGGCTCCGATCGCATCTCGAGCGGCAGCTCCAACTCGGCCCGGACGGTCGTCGAGACCACCTGGGTCTCCGGGTCCTGCGCGACCAGTCCCACCGCCCGGCCGAGCTCGGCTGGTCCGTTGTGGCGGACGTCCATGCCCGCCACCTGCACCTCGCCGGCCACGTCACCGCCGTGGTAGTGGGGCACCAGGCCGCAGCAGGCACGAAGCAGGGTCGTCTTTCCGGATCCCGAGCGCCCGGCGAGCACGATCAGCTCACCCGGCTCGACGTCGAGCCCGACGTCCCGCAGGGAATCGGAGCGGGATTCCGGGTACCGGTAGGTGAGCCGTTCGATGCGGACAAGGGGATCAGCCATGCCGGCTCCGCGTCCCCGCGAACGGCAGGGCCGCCGCGATCACCACGAATGTGGCCAGCAGAAGCGTGGCCGCACCGGTGTCCACGCTCAGCGTCGGGTAGGCGTCGAAGGCACCGGCGCCGGCGACTCGCGCCGCGATCGAAACCGCCGTGATGGCGACGCCCGCCGCCAGAAACCGCGTCGCGTACCGGTTGGGCGGCCCGCCGCGCGCCGACCGGGGCGGGCCGTGCGCGTAGCCGCGGAGCTCAAGCGTCGCGGCGACGTCGACGGCGCGATCGAGCGAGCCCGCCACCAACCGCCGCGCCATCGCGGCCCGACCGACCGGGGCCGCGGCGGGACCCCGCAGCGCGGTCGCCTCGGCAAGGCGAACGTGGTCGGCCGCCGCGAGCGGCACCAGCCGCGCGATCAGGGTGGCGGTGAGCGCCGAGCGCCGAGCCAGCGGCCGCAGCATCCGGAGAACCCGGTCCGGATCGACGGACGCCGAGTGCACCGCGAACGCCATCATCACCACACCTATCCGCAGCGCGAGCACCGCGCCCTCGGCGAGCGCCTCGGCGCTCACGTCGGTCCGGCCGAGCAGGGGGACCCACAGCCCGTTCACCACCACCGTGTCGCCGCGCTGCGACACGAGGCCGTTCACCACGACGATCAGGACGCCCAGCCCGAGCCCCCATCGCGCCGACGCGAGCAGCGCCCGACCGGCCTTTGCGGCGAGCCCGGCCACGACGACGCCGACGCCCGCCGCGCCGAGGACGATCGGGTTCGAGAAGACGAACGCCACGACCGCCAGCGACGCGACGTACGCGCTCGCCGCGAAAGCCCCCGCCTGGGCGAGCGGCGTTCGCCGCGGCACGTATGCGATGGGCGACCTCACGACCCCTCCGCCTGCCGCACGATCGGGAGCGAGACGGTCCGTGCACCGATCGCTGCGACGGCGTATCGATCGCGCAGGGACCGAGCTTGGAGGCTGTCGGCGGCTCGGCTCACGGCGGCCTGGTCCGACCCCGTGACGATCCAGGTCTGCTGATCGGTGCCGCGCCCGAGCGCCGCCACGAGCCCGGCGCCGGAGCCAAGGTTCCGCGCGGACGCGCCACGAGAGTCGAGGCCGACGAGCCGCCAACCGCCGTGGACGGGTCCCTTGAAGGTGGCGAACACGCCGGTGCTCTCCGGGCTGCCCCGCAGCGCGTCGACGGCGGGGTCCGTGCGGACCCGCGGCCACGGCCCGACGAGCATCCGCAATCCCGACCCCGGTGGGGGCTGGGCGTCGCCACCCCGGTCGACCCGCGCCGTCACGCCGACATCGGCGAGCCGATCGACGGCCGTCGCGCACGCGGAGGCGATCCCGAGACACACGACGCGAACGGGCTCGGGATCGTCAGCCGACGCCTGAGCGAACGGCTCCGGCCACGAGCCCACCACCGCCGGCACGCTCATGGCTGCTCGCCACTCACGGTAGTCCCACCAGATCCGGTCGCCCCCCCTCACCCGAACGTCGGCCGCGCCCACCGGCGACTCGACTCCGTTCACGTAGAAGAACCAGTCGCTGCCACCGCCTGCCCCGCCCCCCGAGATCCCGCCGATGGACTGGACGAAGCCGCCGCCGTAGCGAGTGGTGATGCCGGCCTGATCGTCCAGGAACCGGATCACCGTCTCCGAGGAGGGAGGATCGTCCTCAGTCGCCTGGAGCAACGGCTTCGAGCCGAAGTCGCGCGTGACGGTCAGGTTCGCCGCGCCCGGCGAGGAGGAGCCGGCGCCGAAGCCGCAGCCGACCGCCGCGACCGCGCAAGCGAGCGTCGTCGCGGCGCCCAGGCGTGAGCGAGCCGGCTTCATCCCATCAGCGCCTCCGCAACCGCTCGCAGCTCGCCGCGATGCGGTCGTTGCGGTCTCCCTTCTCGAGAATCACCTTGTCGCGGCCGCCGCCGCAGTTGACGTGGTCGCGGCCGCCCGAGCGCAGATTGACGACGTCCGCGCCTCCCCGCGACTTGATGCCGTCCCAGCCGCGGGTGTCCCTGATGCGATCGCCGCGCTTCGAGCCGTACATGCGCTCGCCGTGAGCGGCCGGGCATCGGCTTCGCCTGGCGCTCACGCACACCGCGACGCGATTCGACGGGACGTCGTTCGCGGTCCCCGTTGCCTCGAGCCGAGCAGAACGCGCCAGCCGGACCCGGATCTTGCCGTCGGGGCGCGTGGTGCCGACGTTGTCGCCGCCCGCGGTCACCACGACACCGCCGGCCGGACTCGACTTGCCCTGGCCGGTGAACCGAATGACCTTGACCGTGAACCCATCGCCCGGCTTCGCGGAGGCGGGCGCTTTCAGGGTCAACTCCCTCGGCCCGGACGCCGGCTCGGAGCCGGAGGTGAAGTACCACAGGATCCGATCGCCATTGCTGACCGGAGTCAGGCTCGCGCCGCTGAACGACACGACGTGGTTGACGATCAGGTCCCAGTAGCTGAACCCGACCGTCTCGAAGCCGCCCATCGAGCACACGCCGAGGCCGAAGCCGTCGTCGACGAACGCGTCGCTCAGCACCAGGGGGCGGAGCGCGCGATCCGACGCCAGGGCGTCCTTGACGATTCCCAGCGCGTTCGGCGAGTCCATGCGGTACCGCCTTTGTCTGCTCGGACTGCCGAAGCAATCCGCCTTGCGGCTCGACCGGACGGTGGTCGACCCGGTGTATTGGCGAAACTCGGCGAGCGTGCGACCCGTGTTGGTCACCACCCGCAGGTGCGCCCACTTGGTCTTCGCCGTGGCGGAGCCGTCCGCGGCCAGTACGACGAAGATGGCAGCGGCGATCGCGGCGCCGTGCCGGAAACGAGATCTGAGCATGAGCCATCCCTTCCTCGAGGGTCGATTGGGCTGGCCGACGGACAGGTCTCCTGGCTTCCGGATCTCGGCGCCGCACCTTCCCAGGGACGCTGAGGTGTCCCCAGTGGCTGGCCGCGCGGGCCGCGCGGAGCCGTGTTACCCGGTCACAGTGGCGGGACCGCGCCGGTCTTTCACCGGACTTCCCTTGACCACCGGCCCTTATGTGGGGCAGCAGGATATATCAGCCACGGCCGACGCCGGCCGGGCTTGCGGGCGGCACCCCGAGAGGGCTCTTACCGCTGGCGCTCGGTGACCTTGCGCTGGAGCTCCTCGACCACCTCGGGCATGGTCTTGCGCATCCGCGAGAGCTCCCAGTGCTCGATCTTGAAGACCCGGAGGCGGGATGTGGCGGTCACCGTGGCGGAGCGCTCCTGCTTCTCCAGGAGGCCCTGCTCGCCGAAGACGTCGCCGGGGCCGAGGTCCGCGATGTGCTCGCCGCCGCGCTCGACCTTGGCGGTGCCGTCCTCGATCGCGAAGAAGTGATTGGAGTACCCGCCCTCCTTGACGACCACCTGGCCCTCGGCGAACTCGTCGGTCTCCGCGAACGGCGCGATCTTGCGGAGCTTGTCCTCTGGGACCTCTGCGAACAGGGGGATGGTCTTCAGCAGGCTTACGTCCAAAGCTCCTCCGATCGTTTCCGGTTGGAACCTAACCGATGCGGTTGTGGCACGTCGCGATGGGAATCAGCGCGCCTCCGCCTGAATGTCGAGGCTGAACCGCACGTCGTCCCCGACGTAGTCGGCGTCGAGCAGCTTGTCGTCGAGCAGCGCAGCCGCGTCGGGATCCACGAAGACCCTCTCGGCCTCCAGGATCTCGTCGCCCTCCTCGGGAGCGGCGACCACCGAGAGACGCAGGTCGGTGCGCGCCTCGCCGCTCTCGTCGGCGGTCAGCTCGCGCGTTATCCGCAGGCCGGCTCCCTCGGGTATGCCGGGAGCCCCGACGATTCCTTTGATCGCCGTGGCCGCGTCCTCGCTGATCGCAAGCACGTCGCTCCCTTCGGATGCAGGTGGTCGGGTATGGACCTGGACGCGACCTTAACCGACTTCCGGAAGCGCATCCAGGGCGCTTGGATCTCCGAGGCCGTCCCCCGACGGCTCGAGCACGAAGATCTCCACCGCCAAGTCGGGGTCCTGGTGGATCTGGCTCATGTAGGCGATGACCCGCCGTCCCGTCGCCCCCTCCACGATCGCCGTGAACTGCTCCTCCATGACGGTCTGGAAGCTGCGGCGCATGTCGTAGACCGCGTCGACATTGCCCTGATCGATGAGCGTTCGCTCCACGGTCGTGAATCCGCCCCGCAGGATGCAGATCACCGTGTCGTTGACCAGGTGCGTCTTGGCCTTGGTGGGACCCTTGCCGTAGTAGCGGCTGTGAAGCTGCACAAGGCCGGTCGAGATCTGGGCCAGGACCTCGCCACGCTTCGAGTCATGCCGCGTGCGTTCCAACGTAGGTGCCACCTTCCATGCGCGTCGTTCTTGACTGGTACCTCCGCCCCCCTTGATGACGGCGCGCACGAAGGGAAGAGTTGCGGCAAGACCCAACGAGCGCCGAAAGTCTAGTTCCCGGGCGGCTCCCCGCGGGTTGGGTCGCCGTCGGCGGGAGGCATGTCGTCGGCGTGCTCCGCCGCTCCGTCGAGGACGAAGAGCTCGGCGGCGAGATCGGGGTTGGTGTGAATCTGACTCATGTACGCGACGACCTTCCGCCCGGTGGCCCCCTCGACCACGGCGCGGAAACGATCCTCCATGGCCGACTGAAAGCTGCGGCGGACCTCGTGCACCGCCTGGGACTTTCCGTCCGCGATCAACGTGGCCTCGACGGTCGTGAACCCTCCCTCGAGAATCGAGACCACGGTGTCGCCGACAAGGAAGCTGCGCGCCTTCGTCGGCCCCCTGCCGTAGTACTCGCTGTGCAGGCTCACGAGCTCCCTCGTGATGGTCGCCATGTCCTCGCCGTCCGCGCGATGCCGTCCGTCCAAGAGGATGCGGCCTTCCTGGCAACTCTCTTGAACCAACGCCCGGGGGAAGAATCACCGAGATCCGGCGGACGCCCTCGTTCGAGGGTACCACCACGCAGCCGACCGGTCGTAGCGGGAGGCGTATGCTTATGAGCGGTCGAGCGCGGCGCACCCGCGACGCGGCGACTGGCCGAGTCGAGATCGGACGGCATCCCGGGGCACGGCTCCGGCGGCACCGGACCTTCGAGATCCATGCGATGCCCCATTCGGGAGGTGGACTCTTGGAGGACCGAGCAGAGGGCCCTGGGCCGATCGATCCAGATCCCCCGTACCGGGACGCGGCCCCCTCGCAGCCGTCCGCCGCGGAGCAGATACGGAGGGACATCCTCACGATTCACCGCGACTCGTACGGCCGTGGCGCAGATGTGACTCAGGCCTACGTCTTGGACGACACCGTGATCGTGATCCTCGACGGCCTCGAGCTGCTGCCGAATGAGGAGTTCCTCATCGAGCGCGATCACGGGGACGCGGTGAAGGCCGTGCGAGAGCAGTTCCAGCAGGCCATCCGCCCCACGTTCGCGGCGGCCGTCGAGCGTGCCACCGGGCGCCGGGTGGTGGGCTTCGCCAGTCACGCAGAACTCGACCAGGGGCGCTTCGCGGTCGAGATCTTTAGGCTCGCGCCCGTCCAGCAGGAGTAGACTCGGTCGGCAGCCAAAGGACGGATCTCCGGACATCGGCTGTACGCCCGCTCTCCAGGACGTTCGGCAGCCGGACCGGCAGCACGGCGGACTCTGAGCTATGTCGAGTCAACAGGACCCTTGGGGGAGACGAAGCCGTGGAAGTTCGAGTACCCGATGCATCCGCGCCCGGAGTGCCGTACGTAGTGGAGGTCGACGGCGATCTTGACATCGCAACCGTCGCGGACCTCGAGCAGCCGGTGTTCAGCGCAATCGAGGAGGGTCGGCGACCCATGGTGCTGGACCTGAGCGAGTGCGCATTCATCGACTCCGCCGGCATCCGCCTGCTGCTGCGGACTCATCGCCGCCTTCACCTCGACGGCGACGGTCGTGGACCCGACGGCGACGGTCGTGGACGCCTGCTGGCGGTCATCGCCCGCGACCACGTCGCCGGGCTCCTGCGGCTGACCTCGGTGGACAAGGTAATCGCGGTGGCCGCCTCGCGCGGGCAAGCCGAGGCGTTCTTCGCCGCGTCTGACGACGGCGCCGCTGGTGCCTGAGCCCGTGGCGGCGGGGGATGCCCCAGAAGCGCTGATCGAGATCGACGACTGAGCCCCGGTCCGCGATCCCGTCAGCGTGACGGGACTCGCGGATGGGGCCCTCACGCGTCAGGGGTAGATCTGGCCGCCGGTCTCGGAGTCGATGACCGTGATCGCGATCGACGGGCACACCTCGGCGGCCTGAACGATCATGTCGTCCGGTCCGTCTCCGATCACCACCGCGGTGTCCTCGAGGGCGAACACCTGCGGCGCCACGTCAACGCAGTCGCCGTGTGCCGCGCAGGCGTTCGGGTCGATGGTCGGCAAATAGCTCATGCTGCCTTCTCCTGTGGTTCGTCGATTGAGTTTCCATGGGTCAGCTCGATCTGGCGGCGGAGGTCGGCCAGCCTTCGGGGCTGACTCACGCTGAGGGCGGCCACCGGGCGCCCGTCCCGCTCGTATACGACCGTGAAGTCGCGTGCCGCCGGGTCGCCCTCGATCCGGTGGCCGTCGGCGATTCCGGCGTGCCCCACGAACGAGACCCGAAGCCCGTACTGATCGCTCCAGAAGCTGGGCAGCGGCGGCGGCGTGTCGCGATCGCCGAGCATCGCGAGCGCTGCCGCGGCCCCTCCCCGCGACGCCGAGTCCCAGTGCTCCGTGCGCACATGGCGCCCGAGGCGGGGCTCGAACGTGGCCGCGACGTCTCCGGCGGCGAGCACATCGGGCAGGGCCGTGCGGCCGGCGACGCTGGCGGGGACGCCGTCATGGGGCAGCCCCGTGCCATGGAGCCATCCGGTCTCGGGGGCGACGCCCACTCCCACCACTACGACGTCGCACTGGATCGCGCGGCCGTCTGTGAGCACGAGCTCCTCCACATGCCCCTTGCCCCGGGCGCCCTCCAGCATCGCCGGGGCGAGCACGTTGACGCCCTCGCTGCCGTGGAGCTCTGCGAACCACTCCCCCACCCGCTCTCCGAGGATGCCGGCGAGGGGTGCCGCCTGTGCCTCGATCACGGTCACGTCCACACCCAGGCCGCGCGCGGTGGAGGCGATCTCCTGGCCGATGAAGCCGGCGCCCACGATGGCGAGGCGCGCTCCGTTGGAGAGCTGGGGACGCAGCCGCTCGACGTCGAAGATGGTGCGAACGGTGTGCACGTTTCCATAGCCGCGCAGAAACGGGAGCTGCCTGGGTCGCGAGCCCGTGGCGATGAGGAGCTTCTCGTACGGGATGCGGCGACCGCCGCTGACCACCAGCACGTGGGCGACCGGATCGAGGCGGGTGCCCATCAGGCCGAGGTGCAGCTCGACGTCGTTGTCCGCGTACCAGTCGCTCGGCCGGAGCCACGCCGAATCGGCGCCGGCGCGCCCGGCGAGGACGCCCTTCGAGAGCGGGGGCCGGTCGTACGGCGGCACCGCCTCCGCGCAGATCATCGTGAGGCGGCCATCGTGGCCACGGCGCCTGAGGGTCTCGGCGCATCGCTGGCCCGCCAGGCCACCCCCCACGATCACCACGCCCGCGCCCTTCATGCCGGGTCCTCGCCGAACCGGGGCCGGACGATCGCCTTCTCGCGCTGCGGTCGATGGTGCGGCAACCGCTCCACCGGGGTCGATCGCCGACCGAGCCGCACGGACGAGACCAATCGAGCCACGAACAGACACGCGATCACCGGGGTCGTCACGTAGAGCCACGCCCGCAGCCACGGGGTGGATGCGTCGGTGCCGGCGCCGAACGTGTGGGCGACCGCCAGTCCGTACACCACGATCATCAGACGGTGCGCCTTCCGCCAGAGTCGCGGGCCGATCCGGCGGCGGACGTAGAAGCTCAGGCCGAGGATCGCGGCCATGTACCCGCCCACGATCCCGAGCCCCGTCCACAGCGGCCGGTAGCCCATGGTGAACGGCACCGAGATCCCCGCCGGTCCCGGATTCAGCCACGGATCGCCCAGCAGCGTCAGCCCGTGGACGGCGATCGCCACCAGCGCGGTGATCGCGGTCTGCTCGTGGATCGCGTTCAGCACGCGGGGCAGGCCGGGCCGCTTCGTGACCCGACCCGACAGAGCGAGGCCGAGGCCGACCGAGATCGTGATCAGGGCGAGGGCGATGAGGCCGGAGGCCCGGCTGGCGAGCCACCAGGCGTGACTGGCCAGGTCGAGATTGGGATTCATGCCGCGAGCCTTCCCTCGGCGACTGCCCGCGGCACCGTGATGCTGAACCGGGGTCGCGCCGGCAACGGGCCGATCAGCTCGACCTCGCCGTCCTCGTGGACGATCAGGCCGCCACGTCGCGCCAGAAGCCGGCGGGCGACCTCCACCCCGGACAGAAGCGCCGCCTTGGACATGGTCTCTGCCTCCAGCGCAGTCTGGCCGAGCGCGGTCGCCCCCACGACCCCGGTCCATGCCGGCTCGCCGGTCGCGGGGTCCAGGAGGTGATGCGCATAGGCGCCGTCATCGCGGCGCCAGACCCGCACGTTCAGCCCGGAGGTGGCGATCCCGCCGGCACCCATGCGCAACGAATGGGCCCTGGCCCCGGTGAGGGGATGCTCGATCTGGACCTCGAAGGGAAGCGCCTGTGCCGCGAAGCCCCCGATCCGCACGTCGCCGCCGCAGTCCACCACCACGCGGGAGTAGCCGGCCAGCGACCGGGCGATCATGTCCGCCGCGAGCCCCTTGCCGCTGCCGCCGGTGTCGAAGGCCACGCCCGGGGGGCGCCGGATCACGCCCTGCCCGTCGTCCACGTCGATCTCGTGCCAGCGTCGCGCGGGGTTCGGGCGGGCGGGCCGCCGCGCCGGAGCCAGCGCGAGGGCGTCGCCCAGCGCTGCGGGTGCAACGCCCGCGCGCGAGCGCTCGTAACCGGCCGCCTCGATCTCGCGGATCAGCGTGGGATCGACCAGTCCGTCGGTCTGCTCGGCGGCCCAGAGCCCGGCGTGCACCGCGCGCCGCAGCAGATCCGACACGGGAACGACCGAACGGGGGTCGGCATTGAGCGCGCAGAGCTCGCTGTCGGGGCGAAAGCGGGACAGCGTCTGATCGAATCGCTCGACGAACCGGCGTGCCTGCTCCGCGGCAGCGACTGGGGACCGCAGGCCCGGCTTGGGCGCGCCGATGATCAGCCGCACCTCGCATCCCATCGCGTCGAAGGTGACGTCGCACTCGTTCATGACGAGCTGCTCACCACCGGACCCGCGGGCGCGGGCGCGGGTGCCGGCGCCGGCGCCGAGGCCGGTGCGGCACTCACCGTGGAGCTCGATCCCGAAGCCTCGTCCGAGGAAGTCGCTGACGCGCCCGAGCTCGCCGTTCCGTCGGCCACCACCCGCGTCTTGACGACATGCCGGACCAGCACCGGCCTGGGTGACGGTGGCGATGCAACCTGCCCCGTGCCGCCCAGCGCCGGGTCGTCCCCATGACGGAGCTGGAAAGCCAGGAACTCGAACAGAAGCAGAAAGCTCGCTCCCACCAGCGCGGCCGTCGGCCAGAAGCCGGGGCGCGAGCCCAGGGTCGGGCGACGCTGGGGCCGTCCGGCCGGCGTCGATGGCAATCGTTGCGGATCGGTGCCGGAAGGCTGGGTATCGGTCATCGGATCTCCTGCCTACTGGATGTCGTCGGATTCGCCGGTCGCACGCGCGGAGCCGCTTGCCCGCGTGTGGATCGGCTTGTGAGACCGTCCGCCCCGCGAGCCCGCCGCCGGGGTCGGCACGCCGGTCTGGCTGGAGACCGCCACGCTCTGGGCCCCGCCGCTGGCGCCGGTCACGACCGGCGCCGAGCCGGAGGTGGCCGGGGCGACGGCCGCCTGTCGAGGGATCGCGGCTGCCGCGCCGATCGCCGGGTCCCTGCCGCCCTGGAGCTGCAGAGCGAGAAATTGAAAGACGATCACGAATCCCGCCGCCGCCGACACGAGCGTCAGCACGAGGCGCCGGCGCCGGCTGAGGCCGACGACCCTGGCCCGGGCCGTTGCCGGTTGGGGCGGCCGCGGGGAGTTCGCGGGCTGCGCCGCGGTCGAGGTCCGATTGGGCTCATGAGGCTTAGTCATCGCCGCCCTCGTGCTCCGTCTCGCCGCCGGCGCCGCCGGCGCCGCCGGCGCCGCTCGTGCCGGTCGTCGGCCCGCCGCCTCCACCGCCGCCGGACGAGGCTCCGCCGCTCGTGCGACTGGAGACGGGAGTGCTCGAGCCGGCGCTCGCGGCGCTGCCGCTGGTGCCGGTTGTGATGGGCATCGAGCCGGTGCTGGACTCCGTGCTGCCACTGGTGGCCGAGACGGCCGGGGCCGGAGCGGGTACCGAGGCCGGAGCGGTGGCGGTGGCGGGGGCTGCCGGCGCCGGATCCGGAGGCGCCGCCGCTGGCGTGGCCGGATGCTTGGGCTTGACGTGCCGGGTGCGGTGAATCGTCTTCGTCCGCACCTTGGGCTTGACGGCGGCGGCGGTCTCGGTGGCCGTCGCTCCTCCGGTGTTCGAGCTGGCGGCATATCCGCCGAGCGCGCCGAGCCCCAGCGCGGCGGCTCCGGCGGCGATCTTCATCCTCACGTTGCGCACGGCATCTCCTCTCTCGGGGAAGGTGTCGGCGCAGTCTGCGAAACCGCCGGGAAGCGGCAGCCCAGGCGCGGGTTAAATCAAGGCAAGACTTCTGGGGCCGTGGCGAGGCCTTGAGGCCTTGAGGCCTGAAGGCTAGTCGTCAGCGCCCTCGTGCTCACCGCGCGAGCTGGGCGGCGGCGGTGCGGTGGTCGGAGGCGCCGTCGGCGCGCTGGTGGTCGGCGTGTTCGTAGTCGTCGTCGTGCCGGCCGGCGGGTGCGCGTGGTCGCCCTGGTGCGCCCTACCGGCGCGGTCGCCCTTGTGGCCGTTCGCGGAGGCCTGCTCTCGGCTCGCCGGGGCGAGCTTCCTGCCGGCGGACACCGGTTCGGCCGCCAACCCGATCCGCTCGCTCAGCACCCGGCCGGCCGCCAGCGAGACCCCGGCCGCGACCGCCAGCCCGACCAGAGCGAGCGCGACCCACCGGATGGCGCCAAACCGCGTCATCGGGACCCACGGTAGCCGTCGCCATGCCCGGGCTGAGGCGGAGCAAAGGCCACCACAGCGCGAGCGCCGCGGTTCGGGCGGTTCGCGAGCGTGATCGAGCCGTTCCACTGCTCGACCAGCTCCTTGGCGATGGGCAGGCCCAGCCCCGTTCCCCGGGTCCCCGATCGGCCGGCTCGCCCTCGGTAGAAGCGCTCGAACACGGCCTCGCCCTCGGACGGGTCGAGGCCCGGCCCGTGATCCAGCACCTCGACCCGACCCGGAGCGCTCACGACCTCCACCGCCGCTCCGGACGGTGAATAGCGGATCGCGTTCTCCACCAGGGCGTCGAGAGCGCGGTCGAGGTCGGCGGGCGCGCACCAGATCCCCGGACCGGCACCGTCTGAGCGATGCACGAGATCGACGCCGGCATCGGCGGCGGCCTGCCCCCATCTCTCGACCAGCGAATCCGCCGCCTGCGCGGGATCGACGAGCTGCCCCGGCTGCTCATGCTCCCCCGCCCGGCTGAGGATGAGAAGCTCGTCGACCATCTCCGACAGTCGATCGACCTCGGCCAGTCCCGCGTCCAGCTGTGCCGCTCGTTGGTCTCCGGGCTCGACCTCGCCGCGCAGCTCCTCGAGCTGCAGCCTCAACCCCGTGAGCGGGGTGCGCAGCTGGTGGGAGGCGTCCGCGACGAAGTCCTGCTGACTTCGCAGCAGGCGCCTCATGCGGCCCGTCATGTCGTTGAAGGCCCTGGCAAGCGATCGCTGCTCGGTGCTGCCCTCGACGGTGGCCTGAGCCTGGAGCTCGCCGGCGGCCACCTGTCGCGCAACCCCATCGAGGCGGCGGATCGGTCGCGCGATCTGCTGGGCGATCAGCGCTCCCGCGATCAGCGCCAGGGCGAGCACGACGCCGCCCAGGGCGGCCAGCCCCAGGATCGCGTGCCGCACCGCGGTGGTGACCGCGTCGACGCTCTGGGTGATGCGCACGGCGCCGACGGGCCGGCCGCGGCTCGAAACCGGGACCGCCGTGGCCAGGATCTCGGTACCGAGCGTCTGGCTGTCGCGCCTCTCCTGGAAGTCCCGGCCCTGGAGGGCCGCGGCGACCTCGGGCCGGCTGGCATAGTTCCGCCCGACCTCGCCAGGGCCGGCGCTGTCGGCGATCACCCGGCCCGAACGCCCCAGGATCAGGACCCGGCCGCGGACGCTGCGCCCCGCGATCCGGGTGAGGCGGTCGAGTGTGTGCCGCTCTCGCGCCCCGAGCATGGCGACGGCGCTCGCGGCCACGACGTTCGCCTCGCTTCGGGCCTGCTCTCGCACCTCCGAGTCGACGCGGTCCCGGAGACTGAGGGCGAGCGGGATCCCCAGCGCGACTACGGCCAGCAGCAGCACGTAGGCGACGGCGAGGAGCAGGCGAACTCGAAGGCTTACGACCCCGGTACCTCCGCGGCGGCGAAGCGAAATCCCACGCCGCGCACCGTCTCGATGAATCGCGGATCGCTCGAGTCCTCGCCGAGCTTCTTGCGCAGCGATCGAACGTGCACGTCCAACGTCTTCGTGGAGCCGAACCAGTTCACGTCCCAGACCCGGGCCATGAGGTCCTCGCGCCGCACCACCTGGCCCGCGTGCCGGGCGAGCTCGAGCAGGAGGTCGAACTCCTTGCGCGTGAGCTCGACTCGCTCCCCGTCCAGGCTGACGGTCCGCGCCCCGACTTCGATCTCCAGGCCCCCGATCCGGATCGCCGGCGGCCGCGACGGCCTGCCTCCGGCGCGCCGCAGGACCGCACGAATCCGCGAGATGACCTCCTGCGAGCTGAAGGGTTTGACGACGTAGTCGTCCGCGCCCAGCTCGAGGCCGACGATGCGATCCGTCTCGGTTCCCCTGGCCGTGAGCATCACGATCGGCACGTCAGACGCCTGGCGCAGCTCGCGGCAGACGTCGCGGCCGTCGCGATCCGGCAGATTGAGGTCCAGCAGCACGAGGTCGGGCTCCACGAGCTCGGCGAGCTCCAGCGCCCGCGCCCCGGTGGCCGCGACCACCGCCTCGAACCCCTCGCGCTCCAGGGCGCGCGAGAACGGCTCGGAGATCGAGGCCTCGTCCTCCACGAAGAGGATCCGGCGGTTCCGGGCCCCGGCATCGGAGCCGTCCGTGACGCCCGCCTCCGCGGGCGCGTCTGCTGCCTGCAGCGGATTCACGTGATCACTTCCAGCGACCTTCTTCGCCGACAAGGATTGCAACCCAAGCGTGCCGCAGCCGCGGCCCGCTGTCATCCGTGGAAGCCTCGCGAGCGCCCTGCGGGGAACTACGGAACCCCGGAAGCGCGCTCCACGAGCGGGGGTCCGGACATACCTAACATGGTCGGGTGCACATCCTGGTCGTCGAGGACGAGCCGGCGATCGCCGACTTTCTCGAGCGGGGGCTCGCCGCCGAGGGATACTCCGTGAGCACCGCGAGGGACGGCGTCGATGCGCCGCGCCTCGCGAAGTCGGGCGATGTGGACCTGGTGATCCTCGACCTCATGCTCCCCGGACGCGACGGCGCCGACGTCCTCGCCGACGTCCGGCGGGCGCGGCCGCAGCTGCCCGTGATCGTGCTGACGGCCCGTGCGGAGACCGACAGCAAGGTCGCGCTGCTCGACCTCGGAGCCACCGACTACGTCACCAAGCCGTTCGCCTTCGAGGAGCTCGCGGCGCGGGTCCGAGCCCATCTGCGCGACCGCGACGAGGCAAGCTCGGCGCGCCTCGAGGTTGGCGACATCCGCATGGACCTCGTCGGTCGCCGGGTGGAGCGCGCCGGTGTCCCCATCCGCCTGACGACCACCGAGTTCGGGCTGCTGGCATTCTTCATGCGCCATCCGGGCCAGGTCCTGGAGAGAACCGAGCTGCTGCAGGCCGTGTGGGGCTACCCGCCCGATGCGGACACCAGCGTCGTCAGCGTCTACGTGGGATACCTGCGGCGAAAGCTCACCGTCGAAGGGGCTCCCGTGCCCATCGAGACGATCAGGTCCGCCGGGTATCGCCTTCAGGCGGATGGCTAGGCGGATGACCGGCGTGCTGGGCACCGCCGGCACCCGGGCACGCCTGACGGTTGCGATCGCCCTGATCGTCGTGGCGGCCCTCGGGGCGACCTTCGTCGCCGTCTACCGGGGAACCGGCTCGGATCTCCGTGACCAGGTGGATCACGACCTGGGCGAGGACGCCGGCGCGCTCGCAGACCACGTCGAAGCGACCCGCGGGGAATCCGCCGGCGGCGCGTCGCGCCGCGCCCAGCGCTACATCGACTCCCAGCCGACGTTCGGCCCCTCGTCGGAGCTCCTCGCCGTCAAGGTCCGGGGCGCTCCGCTGGCGACGAACGAGCCCGAGCTGCTCGGCGTCGGGCGAGAAAGGGGCGAGGGCCGGGCAGACGCGGCGGCGGAGGCCGGCGAGCCGAAGAAGATCCTGGCCGCGCCGGCGGGCTACTCGACCATCGAGCTGACCGACGCGGGGCAGGTGCGACTGCTCACGGAGCCGCTCTCGAACGGCGGCCACTCGGCGGGCCAGGTCACGGTCGGAGAATCGCTCGACTCCGTGCACGCGGCCCAGTCGGGCGTGTCGCGGGCGTTCCTGGTCGCCGGCACGCTCGCGCTCGTCGCGGCGCTGGCCGCGGGGGCGATCGTCGCCGGCCGCAGCACCAGGCCGATCCGCAGGATGGCGACCGTCGCGGGCGCCGTCGACGCGGGCGAGCTCTCGACGAGGATGGCGCCCGAGGGCCCGATCGAGGCCCGGCGGCTGGCCGATTCGTTCAACCACATGCTCGACCGGCTGGAGGAGGCGTTCGCCCGCCAGCGGGCGTTCGTCTCCGATGCCTCGCATGAGATCCGCACGCCGCTGACCGCGATTCGCGGCCAGATCGAGGTGCTCGCCCGCGCGAGTCATTCGTCGTCCCCGGAGGACGTGGCATCCACCGCGGCGGTGGTCACGCGGGAGGTCGATCGCATGGAGCGCCTCGTCGACGACATGCTCCTGCTCGCGCAGCTCGACGAGGGCTTGGCTCACGCTCCCGCCCCGACCGAGATCGGGCAGCTCATCGCGGATGCGGTCGCCGGCCTGTCGAGCGGGCTCGATCGAGGGCTCGAGCTCGGTCCGGCCCCGCGGGGCACGGTCGTCGCGGACCGCGACCGCATCGCCCAGGTGATCCGAAACCTGGTGCGAAACGCGGCGGAGCACACCTCCCCCGGAGGCTCCATCCACGTCGCCGCCACGCCCACCGCGAACGGATCGGTGCGGATCGGCGTCTCAGACGACGGCCCCGGGATCCCCCTCGGCGAACGCGACCGCGTGTTCGTTCGGTTCCATCGAGTGGAGCGTGCTCGAGACCGCCGGAGCGGCGGCACCGGCCTCGGCCTCGCAATCGCCAGGGCGATCGTCGAGGCTCATGGCGGTCACATCTGGGCCGATGACTCACCCGCGGGAGGCGCCCGGATCACGTTCGAGCTCCCCGGGTACCGCCCCCACGGCTAGTGCGGGACCTTGGGTCCCGCGTTTCGGAGGGTTTTCTTACCTTCGGCTAACCGTCGGCTAAGGGTCGCGCGCGATAGTCGGCGCATGGATCGACGCGCACGACCCACCCGGCGCTCCGGGGCGGCCCGGGATGCGGGCCTTCGCCGCGCGTCCACCCTCACCAAGTGGGTCGGTGTCGGTGCGGTCGCGCTGGTCGGGGCCCTGGCCGGCTTCGTCGCCCAGGCCAAGCCGGGCAAGTCGTCGAGCGCCGCTCATGCTGACCATCCCGGCGCAAAGTCCTCGCCGCGGTCGGGGTCCGATGCGGGGCCTGCGGACGCCGGCGCCCCCGGCAATGCGGAGGGCGCCTCTTCGACCCTGGCTCCGCCGCCCGCTCCGCCAGCGCCGGCCCCGAGCTCGTCGGGCGCCGTCTCCGGCGGATCCTGAGGATGATCGTGTCGGCACGCTGGCCGGCGCTGGGGACCACGGCGGCCGTGTTCGTGACCGAGGCGCGTGCGATCACCGGGGCGCGCTCCTTGCTGGAGGGAGAGCTTGATCGGATCGACTCCGCGTGCAGTCGGTTCCGGCGGGACTCCGAGCTCTCCCGAGCAAACGCGGCGGCCGGTAGCCCGGTCGCGGCGAGCGACCTGCTCCTGGAGGCGGTGGCCGTCGCAATCCGCGTCGCGCGCGCCACCGGAGGGTCCGTCGACCCAACCGTGGGCCGCGCGATGCGCGAGCTGGGGTACGACCGCGACTTCGACGATCTGCCCACCGACCGCCCGGCACCCGCAGCACCCCAGAGGACTTCGGACTGGCGCGCGGTGGAGGTCGACCGGGGCTCGAGGGCGCTGCGGGTCCCCGCCGGCGTCGAGCTGGACCTCGGTGCCACCGCAAAGGCGCTCGCGGCCGATCGCGGCGCGCGTCGCATCAGCGACGTACTGGGCTGTGGCGTGCTCGTCAACCTCGGCGGCGACATCGCGGTGGCGGGCCCGCCCCCGGCGGGCGGCTGGCGAGTACGGGTCTGCGACGACCACTCGGATCCCGCGTCGGGAGTGGGACAGGACGTCTCGATCGCCGCCGGCGGGCTCGCGACGTCGAGCACCGCGGTCCGCCGGTGGTCGGCGGGCGGCCACACGTTTCACCACATCCTCGACCCTCGCACCGGAACGAGCGTCGCGGAGGACTGGCGGACGGTCAGCGTCGCCGCCCGCACCTGCGTGGATGCGAATGCCGCCACCACCGCGTCCGTCGTCCGCGGTTCCGTCGCGCCGGCGTGGCTGGGCTCGCTGGGACTGCCGGGACGCCTGGTCCGAGCCGACGGCGAGGTCATCGAGGTCGCCGGGTGGCCCGGGGAGGAGAGCCGGTGAGCATCCTGGCCGCGGGCCCGAGCCCCTTCTGGTACCTGACCCGGGGAGCCGGGGCGGTGGCGATGCTGCTGCTCACCGCGAGCGTCGTCCTCGGCATCCTGGACTTCAGCCGCTGGCGCACCGATCGGTGGCCGCGGTTCGTGACCGACGCGCTGCACCGGAGCGTCTCGATGCTTGCGCTCGTGATGGTGGTGATCCACGTCATCACGACCGTGGCGGATGGATTCGCGCCGATCGGATTTCAGGACGCGATCATCCCGTTCCTGTCCCCTTACAGGCCGCTGTGGTTGGGGCTGGGGGCCCTCTCCTTCGATCTGCTCGTCGCGGTCGCGGTCACGAGCATCCTGCGGAATCGGCTCGGTTACCGAACCTGGCGCGCCGTGCACTGGGGCGCGTACGCCTGCTGGCCGCTGGCGATGGTCCACGGCCTCGGCACGGGGACCGACACGTCATCCGCCTGGATGCTGCTGCTGAGCGTGGCCTGCCTCCTGGCCGTGCTGGCGGCCCTCGGATGGCGCGTGGCCAGCGCCTCGCCGGAGAGTGGGGCCCGCCGGCTTGCGGCCGGGGCCCTGGCGGTCGGCCCGATCGCGTTGGTCGTCTGGGCCGCGAGCGGGCCCCTGGCGGGGAATTGGGCTGCGCGCGCCGGCACGCCGTCCGAGCTCCTCGGGACGGTTGGCTCAGCAGTCGGAGGCTCGACCACCGCCCAGGGCGGCGGGCTCGATGCCCCCTTCACCGCAAACCTGACGGGGTCGCTGCAGCAGCGCTCCACCGCGGGCTCGGGGCTGGAGAGCGTCAAGCTGCGGATGGCGATGAGCGACGGGGCGCGGGGCGCCCTGGGCGTGACCATCACGGGGCAGCCCCTTGCCGGCGGCGGCGTCGCGATGACCCAGGGCGCGGTGTCGCTGGGCCCACGCGCCGACCCCAATCTCTACACGGGCCACATCCTCGGCCTGCAAGGATCCCGCATCGACGCGACGGCGTCGAGCAGCGACGGGACGGGGCTGCGGCTGGCGATCGACCTGTCGATCGACCAGGCGAGCGGCTCGGTGAGCGGGACGGTGCGTGCGAGGGGGGCTTGAATTGAGCGATCAGGGCACCCTCACGGACCCAACCGCGGCCGCGGACCTGCCGCGGCTGCTCGCTGGGCTTCGCCGGGATCGGCCGGTGTCGCTCTCCGAGCACCACGCGCGACTGGGCGCAACCCCGCCGGCGGGATCGGCGCAGGAGAGATCCGACCTGCTCGCCGAGCTCGAGGCGAGCGGCCTCCGCGGGCGCGGTGGCGCCGGCTTCCCCGTCGCCGTGAAGATGCGCGCTGTGGCCGGCAGGTCCGGACCGAGCGCCCTGGTCGCCAACGGAGCCGAGGGCGAGCCCGCCAGTCGCAAGGACGCGACGTTGATGAGCCGGGCCCCCCATCTGGTCCTCGACGGCGCGGTCCTGGCCGCGAACCTCATCGGCGCGACCGAGGTGATCTTGTGCGTGAAGGGAAGCGCCCAGCGAGCCGTCGCCGGTGTGCTCACCGCCGTCCAGGACCGCACGGCTGCCGGTGTGGACGAGGTCTCGGTCGGGGTTCGCGAGGTCCCGGGCGACTACGTGGCGGGAGAGGAGAGCGCCCTGATCAATCAGCTGAATGGCGGCTCCGCCAAGCCCACCTTAGTCCCGCCGAGGCCGTTCGAGGCGGGCATCGGGGGGCGCCCAACGCTGATGCAGAACGTGGAGACGCTCGCCCACGTGGCACTGATCGCCCGCCACGGGTCGGCGTGGTTTCGCGAGCTCGGGACGCCCGCTGATCCCGGCTCGGCCCTGATCACGATGTCCGGCGCGGTGGCAAGGCCGGGGGTGTACGAGATCTCAGCCGGCACGCGCCTCGGCAGCCTGGTCGAGGCGGCCGGCGGCCCCGCGGAGCCCCTCCAGGCCCTCCTCGTGGGCGGTTACGCCGGACGGTGGTTCGGCGTCGATGAGGCGCTCGACATCGCGCTCGGTCACCAGAGCTTGCGCAGCATCGGCGGCACTCTCGGCCCCGGGGTGGTGATCGCGCTGCCGCGTGACGCGTGCGGGGTCGCAGAGACCGCCGCGGTCGCCGGTTATCTGGCGCGCGAATCGTCCGGTCAGTGCGGCCCTTGCGTCCACGGCCTGGCGGCGATCGCCCACGCACTGGCCGAGATCGCCACCGGGCACGCGCCCCCGGGCACCCACGCATGGCTCGACCGGTGGAGCCGCGACGTCACCGGCCGCGGCGCCTGCCATCACCCGGACGGTGCGGCCCGCCTCGTGTCGAGCTGCCTCGAAGTCTTCGACGAGGAGATCACCCGGCACGAGCACCGCCGTCCATGCCGGCCCCCGCCGACGCTCGAGGGCCTGCTCCCGGTATCCGGTCGGCACGAGCCCGCGCTGACCCCAGGATGACGATGCGCCTGCGTGTGAACCCGATCGCATGCGAGGGGCACGGCATGTGCGCCGAGCTCCTGCCCGAGTGGATCGAGCTGGACGACTGGGGCTATCCGATCGTCGACGGCGAGCACCTGCCCGAGGCGCTCGTGGACCATGCGCGGCGCGCGGCCGATGCCTGCCCGACGCTTGCGCTCCTGCTGGAGCGGACGCCGGAGGCCTGATCGTCGTTTGCGTCCCCGCCCGCGTGGGCAAGCGCTAGATATGCCCGACCTGAGCCCACTGCGGCGGCTCGCGCGAGCGCTGCCGCGCCCGATGGACGGCCTCGCCGAGATCGGCGCCAACGCGACCCACGAATGGGCGCAGCTTCTACATGGCCTGCCGGGCGACGACGTCGCCGAATGGGATCCCGAATACGTTCGACGCACGCTCCCGATCCTCGGGGCGCTCTTCGGCACCTACTTCCGCGGCGAGGTGCACGGCCTGGAGCACATCCCCGATGGACCGTCACTGCTCGTCGGCAACCACTCCGGCGGCACCATGATCGCCGACACGTTCGTCTTTGCGACCAGGTTCTACGAGCGCTTCGGGCCGGAGCGACGCTTCCATCAGCTGGCACACGACATCGCCGCACGGCTTCCCGGCCTGGGGATCCGCCCGTGGGGCACCCTGAGGGCCTCCCACGAGAACGCCCGGCGAGCCTTCGCCAAAGGTGCGCCCGTGCTGGTCTATCCGGGCGGTGACTGGGAGACGTTCCGCCCGAGCTGGCACACGGATCGGGTCGAGCTCGCCGATCGCAAGGGGTTCATCCACCTGGCGTGCGAGGAAAACGTGCCGATCGTCCCGGTGGTCTCGATCGGGGGCCAGGAGACGGCGCTGTTTCTGACCCGGGGGCGGCGCGCCGCGAAGCTCGTCGGGCTGAGTCGCTTTGCGCGCATCAAGGTCCTCCCCATCGCCGTCGCGCCGCCGTTCGGCATCAGCGTGCTCGACCTTCCGCCGCGCATGCCGCTCCCGGCCAAGATCAAGATCGAGGTTCTGCCGCCGATCGACCTCCGCGACTCGTTCGGGCCCCACCCGGACCCCGACGAGGTGTACGGCGAGGTGACCGCGGAGATGCAGAACACCCTCTCCGCGCTGTCCTCGGAACGCAGCGTTCCGGTCCTCGGCTGAGCCGCGCTCTCATCCGGAGACCTAGTACGATGGACATCGTACAATCGATGCACGGTTCGGGTCGCCGGACCGTTACCCATACAGCGACCGAGGATGCAGTACTTGCTCCAGGCCATACGACATCCGATCCGGATCTGGGCCGGAACCACTTTTCGCCGCGATACGGCGTTCTGGCTCCTCGCGTTCACGCTGGGGCTGCTCCTGTTCGCCTCGAGCGCCCCATCGCCGCTCTATGTCGTCTATCAGGGCAACTGGGGGTTCTCGGCGATCACGCTGACGAGCGTCTTCGCCGTCTACGCGCTGGCACTGCTGGCGACGCTGGTCACCGCCGGCTCGCTCTCCGACCACGTCGGCCGGCGGCCGGCGCTGTTCTTCGCCCTCGCGATCGAGATGGTCGGGATGGTGATGTTCGCCGAGGCCGAGAGCGTCGCCTGGCTGTTCGCCGCGCGCATCCTCCAGGGGGTCGCCACCGGGATCGCCATGGGCGCGATCAGCGCCGCTCTGCTCGACCTGCAGCCCGACGATCGGCCTCGCCTGGGCGCCCTGGTGGGCGTCGCAGCGCCGCTCTCCGGCCTCGCGACCGGCGCGATCGTCTCGGGCCTGCTCGTTCAGTACGGGCCCGAGCCCACTCGCCTCGTCTATTGGCTGCTCCTCGGCGGATTCGCACTCGCCACCCTGCTGGCCGTCGCCGTGCCCGAGACCGTGCGCGCGAACGGCTCATGGGCCGCCGGCGTGCGGCCGCGGGTGGCCGTGCCGGGCCCGCTTCGCACCGCCTTCTTGGCCGCGATCCCATGCCTCGTCGCGACCTGGGCGCTTGGCGGCCTCGTCCTCTCGCTCGGCCCATCCCTGACGGCAGGGGTTCTGGGCGACTCCAGCCACGTCGCCGGAGGGCTGCCGATCTTCGTCATGGCCGGAATCAGCGCGCTGGCCTCGATCTGGCTTCGCGACTCACACGCACGCGCCACCGCGCGCGGCGGACTCGTGGCGCTCATCGCCGGAATCGGACTCACCCTGGCCGCGCTCCATGAGGGATCCACCCCCCTCTTCCTGCTCGGGGCGGCGGTCGCGGGCCTGGGCTTCGGACCGGCGTTCGCCGGCGCGTTCCGCGCGCTCACGGCGCTGGCGCCACTCGACCAGCGGGCGGCCTTCGTCTCATCGATCCTCGTGGTCGCCTACCTGGCGTTCAGCCTCCCCGCCGTCGCGGCCGGGGTCGCGGTGACCCAGCTCGGCCTGCACGAGACCGCGGACTTCTACGGCCTGACCCTGATCGTGCTCGCCGCGGTCGCGCTGCTCCTGTCCCACCGGCTCTCCGATCCCCAATCCTCACCCGGTGCGGAGCTCGCGGCGTCGCGTTCCTCTTAGCGACGGTTCCGACCGCAGCGCCCTCGTGCAAGACCCCGACGCGCCGGCTCAGGGCAGGTCTCGGGACGCATAGGGAACATCCCCAATAGACGCGGGCGGGCCCCGGTGGGAGTCTCGGGACGCAAGCAAGAACCCGAGCAAGGAGACAACCGCCATGAACGACGAAACTCCCACCATCGAACAACCGCCGTCAGAAGAGGGCCCGGGCCGCAAGGCGGGCGACGGGCGTCCGCGCCGGCTGCTTCGCTCCGCCGGCGACCGCATGATCGTCGGGGTCGCGGGTGGCCTCGGGCGCTACTTCGGCGTCGACCCGGTGATCTTCCGGATCGGCTTCGCCCTCTCCGTCTTCTTCGGCGGCATCGGCGCCCTGGCCTACCTGCTGCTGGCCGTCTTCGTGGAGACGGACGGCGAGCCCGATGCGCTGGAGCGGTTCGGCCGACGGCTGCGAGCGATGGGCCTCTGGCGCGCTCTGGGGCTGGCCGCGATCGGCATCGTGGCCCTCGCCGGCCTCGTGACGCTGGCCGGCGCCGCCGCATTTGCGGTCGGCCTCGGCTGGGGCGTCCCGACGGCCATCGTGGTCATCGCGGCCGGCGGCCTCCTCATCGGAGCCGCGTTTCGCGGCGGCGCGCGCTGGCTGATCCCGCCCGCCGTCGCGCTCGCGATCGGCGGCGGCGTGGCGGCGGCGGCCGACCTCGACCTCCGCGGCGGGGTCGGGGAGCGCCAATACCACCCCGCCTCCGTACGGGCCATCCCCTCCGATGGCTACCGGCTGGGCGTGGGAAGGCTGGTTGTCGATCTCCGCGACCTCGACTGGGGCCGGCACCGGGTCGTCCATCTGGACGTCTCGCTGGGCATGGGCCAGTTGAACGTGTTCGTCCCCAAGCGGGTGTGCGTCTCCGGATCGACTCACGCGGGAATGGGCGAGAGCGAGGTGGCCGGCGAGCAAAACGACGGCGTCGACGTGGACCATTCCACCGGCATTGGCTCCACGGCCACTCCCCGTCTGGACATCGACGCCCACGTCGACATGGGCCAGCTGCGCATCATCAACAGTGACACCGCTGAGGTCGACACACGCGGTTACGGACCCGGGCCGTTTCATCAGGACACGGGGCCCCTGCGGGCGGCGGAGGCGAGGGCTTGCGCGGCCGGGTGAGACTCGACCCGGTCTCGCTGGTATCTGGGACGGTCGTGGCCGTCCTCGGGGCCCTGCTCCTGGTCGACTCGACGGGCGCCCTGGATCTCTCACTGGGATGGATGGCGGTCGCCCTGACCGGGGCGACCGGCCTCATCTTCCTGCTCAGCGGGCTCTCCGGTGGCGACCGGCGTCACGATTGAGCGGATGAGCGCCACCGCCGGCCCCACTCCGCTCGTGCGTGACACGCGCCGCGGCCTGGTCGCGGGCGTGCTCGCCGGCCTGGCCGGCCGTACCGGGATCGACCCAGTCCTGCTTCGGGTCTTGTTCGTGGCCGCCGCCATCGCCTCGGGCGGCCTGGTCCTGCTCGCATACCTGGTGGCGTGGGCGGCGTTGCCCGCCTCCGAGGGCGGAACGCCGCCGCTGGCGAGGTTCGGTCGCCTGGCGGGGGGACGAGGCGGCTGGAGGCTCGCGGTGGGCGCCGGTTTGCTCACCCTCTCGGCGCTTCTCGCCTTCCGGGAGCTGGGCATCTGGTGGAGCGACTCCCTCGTCTGGCCGCTCGTGCTCGCCGCCTTCGGCGCGGCGCTGCTCTGGGGGCGGTGGCGGCGGGAGGGCAAGATCGACCAGGCGGCACCCCCCACCACCGTGTCGCCCGAGGCTCCGCGACCGGTCAGACGCTCGGTCGAGGCCCGCGGTGAGCCGTCGCCCGGGGGCCTCATGGAGCAGTACAGCGGCGTCTTCGGCGTGCTGCTCGTGATCGGCGCCGCGCTCCTCTTCCTCTCGTCGAATCACATCCTGGGCGGACTGCGCGACGCCGCACTGACCGCGGTGGTCGTCGTGGTCGCCGTGGCCCTGATCCTGGCTCCGTTCCTGTGGCGCCTCGGGAGGAGCCTCGCGGCCGAGCGCGCAGAGCGGATCCGCTCCCAGGAGCGCGCGCAGCTGGCCGCCCACCTCCACGATTCCGTCCTGCAGACCCTGACGCTGATGCAGAGGCGGGCGGAAGATCCGCGCGAGGTCGCGGCGCTGGCGCGGCGTCAGGAGCGCGAGCTGCGGGACTGGCTCGCCGGAGGAGCCCGGACGGATGGGGAATCGAGCCTCGCCGACGCGCTTCGCTCGGCAGCCGAGGAGATCGAGGACGACCACCGGGTTGTGATCGAGCTGGTGGTTGTGGGCGATTGCGAGCTGGACGAACCCGCCAAGGCGATCCTCGGAGCCGCCCGGGAGGCCATGCTGAACGCCGCGAAGCACGCTCCGGACGCGGGTCAGATTCGGGCTTACGGCGAGATCGGCTCCGCGGGCATCGAGGTGTTCGTGCGCGATCGCGGGGGCGGATTCGACCCGGCACGGGTGACGGCCGACCGCCGAGGGGTGCGGGAGTCGATCATGGGTCGCATGGAGCGTGCCGGCGGGCGGGCGGAGATCAGGTCGTCCGGCGAGAGCGGCACCGAGATCGGGCTCTCCATCGCCCGACAGGACGCGACGCACGAGGGCGCACCGTGAGCGCCGACCTTCCGAGCGTCGTCCTGGTCGACGACCACGAGCTGTTCAGGGCGGGCGTTCGCGCCGAGCTCGAGGGGCTCGTGGACGTCCGGGCCGAGGCGGGCACCGTGGAGGAGGCGGCCGTCACGACGGTGCGCGAGAAGCCCGACGTCGTCCTGCTCGACGTGCACATGCCCGGGGGCGGTGGGGTCGAGGTGATCCGCCAGGTGGCGCGCGACCGGCCGAGCCAGCGCTTTCTGGCGCTCTCGGTCTCCGACGCCGCGGAGGACGTCATCGCCGTCATTCGCGCCGGCGCCCGCGGCTACGTCACCAAGTCGATCTCCCCGCACGATCTCGCGGACGCGGTTCGCAGGGTTCGCGACGGCGACGCCGTCTTCTCCCCCCGCCTCGCGGGGTTCGTCCTGGACGCCTTCCGGGGCGAGATCCCCGAGGCCGAGGTCGATCCCGAGCTCGACCGGCTCACGATGCGCGAGCGCGAGGTCCTGCGACTGATCGCCCGCGGCTATCAGTACAAGGAGATCGCGCTCCGCCTCACCATCTCACCCAAGACCGTCGAGGCCCACGTGAGCGCGGTCCTCCGCAAGCTTCAGCTGTCCAACCGCCACGAGCTCGGCCGCTGGGCCGTCGAGCGAAAGCTGGTCGACTAGAAGAGTCCGGCGAAACGATGGGCGAGGTGTGACGCCGGGCAGCCGTGCCGCGCGGACCACGTTTGACGGCTCAGGCGCGCCATAGCGTCCCCGGCTTGCCAAACCGCCGCGTCTTTGGACACGATGCCGATCTAGCGCGCGGCCACCGCGAGCTCGCGCGCGAGCTCGCGCGCCGCCGTCGCGATCTCGTCGGCGGTCGAGGCCTCCCGGATCGAGGCGATGCCGAGCGCGCGCCGGTCGGCCGCCGTGGTCGCGTCGGCCCCGACGACGGCGTGGACCGCCACCCCCGCAAGACGGGCGCGGCGGGCCACCTCGCTCACCGTCTTGCCATCCAGAGTGGTCGCGTCGAGCCTCCCCTCCCCGGTCACGACTGCATCGGCTCCGCTCAGCCTCGAGTCGAATCCCACCGCGTCCATGATGAAGAACGCTCCGTCGACGAGCTCCGCGCCGTGGACGGCCCACAGTCCGCCCGCCAGCCCCCCGGCGCCGCCGGTCCGCGGCACGCCGCGGGGGTCCCGCGGGAGCTCTGCCCCGAAGCGCTCCAGTCGCGCGGCGAGCCTGCCGACGGCCGCGGCGTCCGCTCCCTTTTGCGGACCGAACGTCCGCGCCGCCAGCTCCCAGGGCGTCCGGACGTCGCACAGACAGGCTATCCGGCTGTCGCCGAGGCCGCCCGCGGCGTCGATCGCCTCGAGCGCGCCGCGCCCCCCATCGGTCGGGGCGCTGCCCCCGATGGCCACCAGGATTCGCGCCGACCGCCGGGCGGCTGCGGCGATCAGCTCGCCGGTGCCGCGCGTGGAGGAGGCCTCGGGATCGCGCTCCCCGGCCGCCAGCAGGACCAGGCCGCTGGCCGCCGCGGTCTCGACCACCGCCTCCTCACCACGCCCGAGGACGGCGAACGACGATCGAAGGGGGCGACCCAGGGGATCGTGGGCCTCGGTCTCCACGCGCTCACCCCCGTCCGCCGCGAGCAGGGCGTCCATCGTCCCCTCTCCCCCGTCGGCAAGCGGACACGGGTCCACCGCGTGGCCGGCCTCCACCAGAGGGGCGGCCAGGACGGTGACGATCTCGGTCGCCGTGAGCGTTCCCTTGAAGGAGTCCGGCGCGAGCAGGACCCTCCGGGACCGGCCGGGCCCGCGCCATTCGCCGCCGTGCGTCATGGTGCCAATGATGGCCATGAAGAAGCTGCTCCTGGTTCGCCATGCGAAGTCGAGCCGCAAGGACTCGAGCCTCACGGACCACGAGCGGCCCCTCACCTCCCGGGGGCGGCGGGCCGCGAAGGCCATGGCGAACCATCTGCGAGAGCACCGGGTCGAGCCCGCGCTCGTCCTCTGCTCCTCGGCGGTTCGCGCTCGCCAGACGCTCGACGGTCTCAAGCCCGGTCTCGCGGATTCGGCCGAGGTGCGGATCGAGTCCGGGCTCTACGAGTTCTCGGCGGAGGGCCTCTTGGCGAGGATCCAGCGAATCCCCGACTCGGTCTCGACCGCGATGGTCATCGGCCACAACCCGGCGATCGAGCACGTGGCCCTCGACCTGGCCAACGGGGGTCCGGACCTGGCCAAGCTGGCCCGTAAGTACCCGACGGGGGCGCTGGCCGTCCTGCAGTTCAGGGGCGCCTGGGGCGATCTCGACGCCGACCGGGCCCGCCTCGCGGCCTTCGTCAAGCCACGCGATCTGGAATGAAGCGCCTGCGCGGTGCCGGGTGCTCCGCGTAGATTCCTGGCCATCGTCAGCAGCCGAGCGTCCGTGCCTGTGCCGGCCGCCACCCGGGCCTGAGCGGAGAGAGCGCCCGAACCGTGCAAGGAGCCGTGTCCGGCGCCGGGGCACCGATGGCCTGGGAGGATGGGCGCATGGAATCGGGAGTGCGGGGCACGGACTCCGTCGGGGGGCGCTGAGCACGGTGGACCGGTGGCAGGCGGTGAGCGATGAGCGCGGGACGTACGCGCTGAAGATCCTGGGCCTCGCGGCCGTCTACTACGGGGCGGCGAAGCTGGGACTGAGCCTGGCGTTCATGAACTCGAGCATCAGCGCGGTCTGGCCGCCGACCGGCATCGCGCTAACGGCCCTGGTCTTCTGGGGCCCCCGGATGTGGCCCGGCGTGGCGCTCGGGGCGCTCCTGGCGAACAGCTGGACCGGACTCCCGATCTACAGCACGCTGGGGATCACGGTCGGCAACACCGGGGAGGCCCTGGTCGGTGCCTACCTGCTGCGCCAGGTGGCGGACTTCCGGCCGTCGCTGGAGCGGGTGAGGGACGTCATCGCCCTGGCGATCTTCGCTGGCGTCCTCAGCACCACCGTGAGCGCGACCATCGGCGTCGGCAGCCTCCTGGCGGCGGACGACGTGACCACCGGGGGCATCTGGTCGGCCTGGCGCACCTGGTGGCTCGGAGACGTTGGCGGCGATCTCCTGGTGGCGCCGGCGATCATGGTCGCGGTCACGCACTGGCCCTACCGCCGCGCTCCGGGGAGATTGCTCGAGGCGACCGCACTTGCTCTCGCCCTCGCGGCCGTCTCGTTCTTCGTCTTCTATGTCAACGTGCCGCGCGCCTTCCTGGTGTTCCCGTTCATGATCTGGGCGGCGCTGCGGTTCTGGCAGCCAGGGGCGGTCGCCGCGAGCCTGATCATGGCCGGGTTCGCCATCCCCCTCACGGCCGACGACCACGGCTCGTTTGCCGGGTTCGGCCTCGACGAGCGCCTGCAGCTCGCCCAGACGTTCCTGGGTGTGGCATCGATGTCGGCGCTCGTGCTTGCCGCGGTCATGACCGAGCGCCAGCGGATCGAGGACGCCGCCAGGTACATCTCGGAGACGCTTCAGCGGGGGCTCCTGCCCACGAAACTGCCGAAGCTCCCCGGCATCGAGACGGCGGTCGACTTTCGGCCCGCGGGCGAGGGCCAACTGGTCGGCGGCGACTTCTACGACTGGTTCGAGAGCCGCGCGCACAGCTGGGACGTGATCATCGGCGACATCGGCGGCAAGGGGGCGTCCGCGGCCAGGACGACGGCGCTCGCCCGCTACACGCTTCGCGCCGACGCCGTGCACGAGGATCGGCCCAGCCGGATCCTCGAGCTCCTAAACCACGCCGTCCTGCGACAGGCTCCGGGTGAGACGTGCACGGTGGCATACGGCCGGCTGACGCCCAAGCGAGACGGCGGCGCCCGATTGATCATCTCGGTGGCGGGGCACCCGCTGCCCCTCGTGGTAAGAGGGGACGGCACGGTCGAGCAGGCGGGCGGGGCCGGAACCCTGCTCGGAGCGGTGCCCAATCCCGTTCTGTCCGACTACCGAGCCGACCTCGGGCCGGGCGACGCGCTGCTCCTCTACACCGACGGCCTCACCGACGCCTTCGCGCCGCAGCGGATCGTCACGCAGGAGGAGCTGGTGGGCGCACTGGAAGCCTGCGCCGGGCGGGGCGCGGCGGAGATCGCCTCCGGGGTTCAGAGCGTGGCCCTCGACGGCGGCGACCGCCGCCCGCGGGACGACATCACCGTCCTCGTTCTGCGAGCGCCTGAGCGCACCTAGCCACCACAGCCTCCGGTGAGGCACAATCCGGGTCGGTGTCCACCCTGTTTCGGCAGATCATCCACGAGGACCTCGGCTGCGGCTCCTACCTGCTCGGCGACACCTCAGCCGGAGTGGCGGCCGTGGTTGACCCGCAGTGGGACATCAGCCCGTACGTGCGGCTGAGCCGCCTCCACGGCGTCCGGATCGAGCACGTGCTCGAGACCCACAACCACGCGGACCACGTATCGGGACACGGCCGGCTGGCCCGCGCGACCGGGGCGACGATCCACGTCCACCGGCTGGCGGATGCCGAGTATCCGCACGAGCCGATCGACGACGGATGGGTCCTGCGGCTGGGAGAGGTCGAGATCGAGGCCATCCATACCCCAGGGCACCGGCCCGAGCACACGTCGTTCGTCGTCCGGGGCTCCGGGAGCGGACGGCCCTGGGCGGTGCTCACCGGCGACTCCCTGTTCATCGGCGATGTGGCGCGTCCCGACCTCGCGGTGGAGCCGCGAGCCGGGGCGGCGGAGATCTTCCGCTCGCTGCACGAGCGCATCATGCGACTTGAGGACGACGTCGCCGTCTTCCCCGGGCACCTCGGCGGATCGCTCTGCGGCTCCGCGGCAATCGAGAACGCCGCCACCTCCACCATCGGCGTCGAGCGGCGGCACAACGATGCGCTCGGCTATCCGAGCGTCGACTCGTTCGTCGAGGCGTCGCTGGCATCGCTGGGCGATCAACCCCCCCACGTCGCGCACATCGTGGCCCTCAACAGGGGGGCCCTGATCGAGGAGCTCGGCGCGCCCACGCCTCTGTCCCCGCGCGCTGTCGAGGTGGCGATCGCCGAGGGGTCGATCCTGGTCGATGCCCGCACGAACGAGCAGTTCGACGAGGCGCACATCCCAGGCGCCATCAGCGCCTCGGCCTACGACACCGGATTCGCGACCAAGGTCGCACGCGTCGTCGACGTCGACGTGGAGCTGATCGTGGTCGCCGGCTCCGACGGTTACGAGCTCGAGGCGGCCGAGCTGCTGGCCTCGGCGGGCCTTCGCGTTCGCGGCTATCTCGCGGGAGGGATGACCGCATGGCGCTCGGAGGAGCGCCCGGTGGCGCGGATCGAGCTCATCGACCCGGGCTCGCTGGCCGAGCGCCTGGGCGGGCCCGAGGAGGTCCTGGTCCTGGACGTCCGCGATCCCGACGAGTTCGCCTCCGCGCACGTGCCCGGCTCGCTGAACATCCCCTACGGGAGCCTCGTCGACCGGCTCGCCGAGCTGCCGCGGGATCGCACGATCGCGGCGATGTGCAGCGGCGGCAAGCGCAGCGGGCTGGCGGCGTCGCTGCTGCAGCGGGAGGGCTTCGCTCGCGTGGTTCACGTCGGCCACGGCGGCGTGGGCACCTGGGGAGAGCTCGGCCACCCCGTCGAATCGGGATCGTGAGCCGGGCCCACCGGCACAGCGCCTGATCCGAAGCCGCTGAGCTATTCAGCCCCGCTCGACCCCCTCTCCCCCCGGCGGGCCCGGCGGCGCTCCTTGACGGTCGACCGGATGGCCGCGAAGAAGACCAGGACGGCCGGAGCCACGTACAGGGGGATGAAGTACCAGTGGCCCAGGTGGGCAAGTGGCAGGAAGAGCACCGTGGCCATCGGCATCACCGGTTCGACTGCGAGAGCAGGAAGAGACCGAGCGAGGTGAAGCACACCATCACGACCAGCATCCAGCGCTGCGACCGTGACGCTCGCTGCGAGTCGCCGTAGACGGTGATCGCGCGATCGTGGGCGAGCGCCAGGCCGGTGACGTGCCCGCAGACCAGCACTCCCACCTGCACGTACCAGATCGCGGTCGCGCTGAGGGCCGCGTAGTCGATCCTCCCCCCTGCCGTGCCGAAGTAGTTCGAGCCGTTCCCCAATGGATCGGAGAGCAGGTATGTGAATTGCGCCTGCTCGCCGAACACGAAATAGCTGAAGTAGTGCGCGACCAGGTAGGCGAGGGCGATCGGCACGAGCGTGTGCGCGAAGACCCGCCCCAGCTCGGCGACGGGAGGCGACCCGCCCACGGATCGCATCCCGGCGACCCCGCCCCAGTAGATCGCCGCGATCGCGCCCACCGTGCCCACCAGGAACACGGTCGCGGCCACCCGGAACGCCACCGTGTCCCCGACGCCGATGCTCGCGACCGCGTCGGCGAGGCCGTTGATGCCGCCGTTGAAGACGCCCTCCTGCGCGCCGTCGAAGGCCGTGATGCCGATCGCAGCCGCGACGACGACGAGGCAGGCCGGCACGGTTGCCCAGCGAGACGTGGCCGCCAGCGGCCGCCGCACGCCGAGCCGGCGATCACGCACCTCCAGCGGTGCCAGGCGCGAGAACATCTCGAGGTACACCGAGAATGTCTCGGCCCGCCGCAGCCACACCTCCGAGCCGAACAAGGCCATCCCGGCGAGCGCGTAGCCCGAGTAGATCGCCACCGCGATCGCCACCGTCTGCGGCTCGAGCCCGGCCGGCTGGGACGCGCCGTAGATCAGCTCGAGCCAGGCAAAGGCGATCAGCCCGGCGGCAGCCGGCCACCGCCCCAGGCGCTCTGGATAGCCGAGCGGCGCCCGCCACGGTTCGCCCGTTATCCGCCTCAATCCCCATCCATAGGCTCGGCCGATGGCCCGCCACGGATTGAGCGCGCGAAACACGTCGCCGAGCAGCACGCTCACGAACACGACCCCGAGCCAGAAGGTGATGAACACGAACGTCGGCGCGAAGTTCAGGCCCGGGAGATCGGTCCCGGCGACGCCGGACCAGAGCACCACGCCCAAGAGCGCGACGCCCGCGAGCCCGGCGAGGAAATCGGTCACCCGGCTCGTGACGAGCCTCGAAAGGCGCGCGGGAGCGGGGCGCCAGCGGTCGTCCTCCAGATGCGGCCGCCTCCACAGCAGGGCGAGCGTGAAGAACGACACCACCAGGACCACCGCCGCGGCCCAGGCGAACAGCCACTCCGGGATCGGCAGATCGCGCCGGCCGATCAGCAACGCGTGCGCGAGCGGGAGCGTCACGGGTTGACTTGGAGGGTGGCGAGCTCCAAGCCCTCGCCCTCCTCACCGTGGACGACGGGGTGCGCCTCGACCTCGAACTCGCCAGTCGTGTCGGCGGTGAACTCGATCGATCCGGTCTGCCCTGTATCAAGGTCCTTGGAGAGCTCGTAGCCGTGAAGATGGAGCTCGGCGGGGACGTCTGTCTCGAGGATCAGCGTGACGTGATCCCCCTGGGTCACGGAGATGTCATGGGGGCCGCCCACGGCCTTGCCGTGCGCGAGCTCGAGGTGGTACGTTCGGTCCGCGGCGCCGCTCGAGCCCGAGTCGTCCCTGAGGACTATGAACAGGACGACGGCAAGCGCCACGACGCCGAGTCCCAGCGCGGCGATGAGCTTGCGGTTTTGCATGGATGATCGCTCCTCTCCGCGACACCGCCGAACGGTCTCGCGATCGAGTTACAGGGTTGAGCCGCGGCGCCGGCCGGCGCCGCGGCTCTCTCAGCGGTGAGTGGCGATCGCGGGAGGGGCCCGCCCCGGAGCGGCGGTGGCAAACGGCGAAAGCGCCGGCAGAAGGACGTTCCGTGGTCGCGGCAGATCGCGCGGGCGCGCCACCGAGCGCCCGCGGCGGCGGCGGCGCGCGAGCCCCGCAACCGCGGCGTCGGCGCCATGGAGGAACAGAGCGACGGCGGCGCCGAGGATGATCGCGACCGGCACCGACCACCAGCCGCCATCGCCGAACACGCCGGCGAGGCCGGCGGGATGCCCGCTCGACAGCAGCCCCTCGAGGAGCTCCTGCCCCGCGTAGATCGCGACCAGTAGCGTCGCCGTGGCGGCAGCGAGCGTCACGAACCGGCGACCGCGCCGCATCGAGGGGATGCCCTGCGATGCTCGTGCCAGCCTGAAGACGACCTCGGCGCCGGCCAGCGCCGCGACGAACGCAAGCGCCGGGGTCAGCGACGCCAGGTATGCATGGCCCTGGGCGGCGAGCTCATGGTGGCTCTCATGGCCGAAGGCGAGCCGGTAACGGAGCTGGTGGACGCCCAGCGCCGCCAGGGGCAGGAGCGCGAATGTTCGGGCTCTGGTCAAGACGGCGCCGCGACCCTATCGAGCAGGACGCGTGCGTCGCCTGGCGCCATCTCCCTTGCCACCCGTCAGCCGGGCCTCGCCTGGGCCCTGGCGCCGGCGAGCCTGGCCACCTTCGAGAGGGTCTCGACGTCGTACGGGCCGTAGTGGCGGCGGCCGTTGATGAAGAACGTGGGCGTGCCGGACACTCCGCTCAGGTCCGCGCTGTCCACGTCGCGCGCGACGCGCGCGGCATGCCTGTGGGCGCGCAGGTCCTCCGTGAAGCGGTCGACGTCCAGGTCGAGCGACTCCGCGTGGCGGACGAGGTCGCTGGGGCGCAGCGCGTCCTGGTGCTCGAGCAGCACGTCGTGCATCTCCCAGAACCTTCCCTGCGCCGCCGCGGCCTCGGACGCCTCCGCCGCCAGCTGGGCTCTGGGGTGAACGTCGTTCAGGGGCAGATGCCGCCACACGTAGCGGATGTCCCCGTATTCGGCGAGGAGCTCCCGGATCACCGGCTCGGCCTTCCCGCAATAGGGGCACTCGAAGTCCCCGTACTCGACGATCGTGACGGGAGCCTCCAGCGGCCCCCGGATGTGGTCCACCTCGGAGTCCACCGGGACCGCCAGGTCGACGATCGTCTCGGAGGGCCCCAGGAGCGCCCGCGCTCGGAGGCCCTCTGGCAGGAGCAGGGTGACGCGGTAGATGGTCCAGCTCAGGAGGGTGGCGCCCACCGCCGCGATGAGCACCCCGAGCTTCGCCTGCTCCAGATCGGCTCCGTCGAACGCCAGGGTGGCGATCAGCAGGGAGATCGTGAAGCCGATGCCCGCGGCCGCGCCGGACCCGAGCACGCCCGACCAGCCGACGGGCGGGCGTATGCGCCCGCGCGTCAACTTCGCCACCAGCCAGGCACCCCCGGTGATGCCGACGGGCTTGCCGGCCATGTAGGCGACGATGATCCCGAGGGTGATCGGGGAGCCGAGGGCCTGAGACACGAAGCCGCCGTCGATCGCGATGCCCGCGTTGGCGAGCGCGAACAGCGGCACGATCACGTAGCTGGTCCACGGGTGAAAGCGGTGCTGGAGCCGCTCGTTCGGGGACACGGCCGATTCGAGCCCCTCTCGTGCCGAGCGCGCCAGCTCGGGCGTCGGCTGCTCGCGAAACGCGCGGAAGAGGTCGGTTGCCCGCTCGAGGTCCCCGCGCCCGGCGGGGGCCGCGTACGTCAGCAGCCCCATGGCCAGGCCGACCACGATCGGATCGACGCCCGACTCGAACAGAGCGACCCAGGTCGCAACGCCGAGCACGAGGTACAGCAGACCCGATCCGATCCGCGCCCGGGCGGCGATTGCGATCGCCGTGAACAGAGCGAGACCCACGAGCAACGCGACGAGGTCGACGGCATCCGTGTAGACGATGGCGATGACGGCAAGCGCGACGAGGTCGTCGATGACGGCGATCGTGAGGATGAACGCCCGCAGCCGGTCGGAGAAACGCGGACCCACCAGGGCGATCGCCCCAAGCGCGAAGGCGGTGTCGGTCGACATCGCCACTCCCCAACCGTCGACCGAGGAGTCGCCGGCATTGATCGCCAGGAAGATCGCGACCGTGAGAGCCATGCCGCCGATGGCGGCGACCGCCGGCAACGTGACCATCCGCCGCTCGCGCAGCTCCCCCAGGTCGAACTCCCGGCGCGCCTCCAGGCCGACGACGAAGAAGAACAAGGTCATCAGCCCGCTGTTCACCCAGTGGCCGAGGCTCTGCGAGATGCCCGAATCGCCGACCCGGATCGACAGGGACGTATCCCAGACGCCCCGGTACGACGACGCGTCCACGTTCGCCCACACGAGCGCGGCGACCGTCGCCGCGAGCAGGACCGTGGCGCTCCCGGTCTCGGTGCGCAGGAACGAGCTGAGCGGAGTCTCGAGACTGCGCGCCCAGGCCGTGCGGCCGGAGAATCGGGTTACGTCGGCCGCCGCCGCCATGTTTCCCTCCATCGGCTTGATGCTGGCGGCCGCCCCGTGAGCCTGCGGCCCCGACCCTAGGGCGTCAGGGCGACCGCGGCCTCCGGGGTCGCTACCCGGAAGCTGAAGCTCTCCTCCAGGTAGAGCCGCACGGAATCGGCGTCGTGGTCCGTGTACCCGATGGAGAGGTCCTCGCCGGACTCGAGGAGGAAGTGCTCTCCCCCGAGGCTCACCACGACGGCGCCGTCCACCCCCGGCGCCCACACGAGCGGCCCGCCCAGGATCTCCCGGAGATGCTCCAGCAGCGGATAGCCGCCGTGCTGGCTCGTCTCGAGGACGCGGGTGTGCGCCTCGGGACCGAGGGCCAGCCCGTAGGGCCCGTCGATCCCCGCGCCGCGGAGCGCGTCGACGGCCTTGGCGACGTGCCGGGGGTAGCGCTCGCAGTCCTCGCCGAGCGCGATCGGATCGTGAGTTGAAGCGGGGGCGATGCCGGCGATGCCGGCGGCGTCCCAGCCATGGAAGACGGCCGCGTTCTCGGCGATCGCGATGCGGTGCGCGGCGGCGTCCAGCTCGTCGAGGTCGACGTCCTCGGCCCCGCGGTCGGCGCCCGCGAGCTCGGAGCGCGCAACCGAGAACGGCGCGCGCGCCTCGACCAGCGGCAACACCCGGCGCGTGGAGGCCTCGATGCCATCCGGCGAGTCGGCGACCGGCTCCGTACGCCCGAGGTTCGTGGACGAATGCTTCCATCCCCGCGGCCCGGCGAAGTCCACGAGCCTTCGCGCGGCCAGCGCCGGCGCGAGCCTCTCCCGGGCCTCGTCGTCGAGCACGCTCCACCCGGCCTCGGTGATCGGGGCGTGCTGTCGCAGCAGGTGGCTCATGATTCGCCTCCCCTCAGCCCGCCGATGCCCAACGACTCGCTCCCGGCGAGCGGGGCGCCCTTGGCCGCCTCGCCCTCGACGGCTTCCTCCTCCGCCTCCTCGCCGTGCTCGACGATGTCGCCGTCGGTGAAGATGATGCCCTCGGCGATCTCCCGCCACAGGGGGGTGCGGCGCAACAGGAACTCGAGGTCCATGCAGAAGTGCTTGAACTCCTCGCCCTGAGCGTCGCGCATGATCGCCCTCGCGTCGCGGTCCGGCTCGAGCGCCAGGCGCTGCTCGTACCAGCCGATGGCCTCAGCCTCCTCGGTCAGCGACGCGCACAGCCGCGCGAACGTCCGCGTCTCGTCCGGAAGCTCGCCGGCCGGCTCGTGGTACTGGTCGAACCCCACGGCCGACATCCTTTCAGGCTCGTGGCCCGGGCCGGCTACTTGCCGCCGGTCGACTCGAGCTGACGCCGGGCCTTCAGGACGGCCGGCACCGAGCAGCCGAGGGACTTCGCGATCTCGCCGTTGGTTCGCTCCGGGTCGCGCTCGATCTCGAAGTCGATCCGACCCTTCGCCCTGAGCTTGGCCCGGTCCTCCCTGCCGATCTGGGGGTCGGCGCGCTCATAGGCTGCCTGAGCGGCCAGGTCGCGCCGGCAGGTCAGGCAGTGGGTGTCCTCGTCGCCCACGCTCCACCCGGCCGGTGGTCCACCGGGCTCGTGCCCGGGGAGGTAGCGGATGGTCACCCCGCAGCGGTTGCACGTCCAGCTTGGAGCCGAGCTCCTGGTGGCGGGCGTCATCGCTGCCTCCTGCGCCCGTTCGCGCGCCGGTGATGCGGGCGTCGCGAAGGGCGGCGTGGCGCTGGTGTGGCCGAGCCGTTCACGTGCGCCGGACCGGCGTGGTCGAACTCGCGGGAGAGCCCGAGCCCGGCGGCGATCCGCCTCATCTCACCGGCCTGATCCGGCAGGACGAAGCTGATGCCGGTGCCGTCGCGACCGGCGCGCGCGGTGCGCCCGACGCGGTGGACGTAGGCGTCGCGGTCGCCCGGAGCGTCGAAGTTCACGACATGCGTGATGTCGTCCACGTCGATGCCACGCGCGGCGACGTCGGTCGCGACGAGGGTGTCGATGTCACCCGCTGCGAAGCGGGCGAGGGCCTTCTGACGTTGAGGTTGCGACTTGTTGCCGTGCATCGCCACCGCGTTGACCTCGCGCCTGCCGAGCTTCTTCACGAGCCGGTCGGCGCCTCGCTTGGTCCGAACGAACACGAGTGTCCGGCCCCGCTCGGAGTGGCGGAGCTCGTCGATCAGGGCGTCCACCTTGGCCTCGTGGGGAAGGTGAACGAAGCGGTGGCGAACCTCGCCGACGTCGTCGGCGCGCGGCTCGTGCACGTGGCGGCGCGCATCGCGCGTGTACGAGCGCGCCTGCCTGCCTGCCGCCGCCTCCAGCGTCGCCGAACAGAACACGGTCTGACGGTCGCGCGGCGTGCGGGCGACGATCCGGTCGACGGCGGGCTTGAAGCCCATGTCGAGCATGCGGTCGGCCTCGTCGATCACCAGGATCCGGACGTGCTCGAGGCTGAGCGCCCCGCGCTTCAACAGGTCCTCGAGGCGCCCGGGGGTCGCGACGACCACGTCGGCGCGGGCCGCCCGCCGGGCCTGCTTCTCGATCCCGACGCCGCCGTAAACCTCCGCGACCCCGAGGCCGCGGCTGTCGGCGAGATCCGCCAGCTCGGCGACGATCTGGCCGGCGAGCTCACGGGTTGGGACCAGCACCAGCGCAGCGGGCCTGGGGCCCCCGGGCTTGAGCCGGTCGACCAGCGGCGCGCCGAAGGCGAGCGTCTTGCCCGAGCCGGTTGGCGACTGGACGAGCACGTCGTGACCTGCGAGGACGTCCTCGATCACCAGCTTCTGGATTGGGAACGGCGCGACGATGTCGCGCTTTTTGAGCGCGTCCGCAACCGGACGCGAAACGCCGAGATCGGCGAAAGACATGTGGTGCAACTCCTTTGTGAGTGGTGGGAATCCAGAAACCCGGACGCACTCGGAGTGCACGGAAAGACGGAACTCCTCGGGCGACAGTGCGGCCACCCGACGACAATGACGGTAGCAGGGGGCGCGCCGGGGGGCACTCCTTCAGGCTTGGACGGGGCGGCTGAAGTGCCTGCTAACGGGGGAATTCGGTGACGCCCCGATAGACTTGATGTCCACGCCGGTTGGGCCTCCGCCTCCTCCTCCGCCCTCTGTTACCCGGCTCAACGTGAGGAGAAGGAGAGGGACAGAGATGGGTGATCCAACCGAGCCCGCGTCACGCGAGGACGGATCCGGGGGTGATTCGGCGTCCGATCAGATCGCCAGGTCGCTCGGATCGGTATGGCTGCGGTTCTCGGGGCAGCGTCCGAAGTCGACCACGGTGGAGATCGAGAAGCATGTCGTGAGATGCACGATCGAGGAGCGATCGCCGGAGGAGGCGACCGACGAGGACGCCGAGGCCGGCGGTGAACCCGGGCTCTCGCCGGACTCGCCGAGCTTCAACTACAACGCGACGGCGGCGATCTCCCGGGCGACGGGCCGGCGGGTCATTGCCTTCATCCCGAAACGCGACAAGAAGGCCCACGTCTCGACGCAGACGTTCATCCTGGACCAGCCGCGCCAGCGGTTCTGACCAGACGGCGCTAGCCGTCGTCCTTCGCCACGCACACCGGCCTGTCAGCCATCGGCACCTCTCCGGGCGGGCAGGGGTTGTTGCCGGACCGGGTGTTCACGCAGGTGTGGCTCACCTGCGAGAAGGCCTGGTCGGCATCGGGGGCCCCTCGCCGCCTCAGCGCTTCTCGAGCACGATGCGATAGTGATCCAGCAGCTCGCGCTGAAAGCAGACGCTGTTGGCGCTCACTCCCGACGTGAAGGCCAGCCGGAAGTCGGCGCTTCGCAGCCAACGCGGCAGGAGCCGGAGCTTCAGCAGCGCCTTTCGGGCGCTCGGCGCCGCGAAGCGCTGGCGCCACTGGCGAATCGTCTCGATGTAGTCGAGCCTGCCGCTCTTGCTCGATACGAGCCGGAATCGCGGCTCGGCGCTGCGGATGACCTGTTCGGATCCGAACGGCAACCAGGAGCCCGGGAACTGGCGTCCCATGAGAGCCAGGTACCACCCATCCGACTCCCGTGGAGCTCCGATGTCGATCTCGTCGATCGGAATCATGTTGCGGCCGAACACCATCGTCTGGAGGTAGAGCCGCCCCCCCTCCGGCAGGACGCTCGCGATCCTGGAGAACAGCTCGCGATACACCTCCTCCTGTCGCCCGTCGCGGTAGTCCTCCGGCGAGCAGAAGTGCTCGAAGGCCCCGAGGCTGGCCACCGCGTCGAACGGGCCGAACGTCTCGGGCGTGATGTCCCGGGCGTCCCGGATGTGGACGTCGAGCCCGGCCTTGCGGCAGGCCGCCGCCTGCGCGGACGACAGCGTGACGCCGACGCCCTCCGCATCGCGACGACGAATGAAATCGAGCAGCGGGCCCCATCCGCAGCCCAGATCGAGGACCCGCCGACCCGGCCCGATCCCGATCTGCTCGGCAACGTACTCGTGCTTGCGCCGCTGGGCCTCCTCGAGGGTCATCGAGAAGTCGCCGTCGTACTTGGCCCCGCTGAAATCCGCGAGCTCCCCCAGGCTGGCCCTGAAGATCCGGTCGATCAGCGAGTAGGTGAACTCGAGGTCCGAGCGGTCGGCCACTGTCGGATCAGCGGAGCTGGGTCGCCGAGGACAGGGCCGTCGCAGAGGGGTTCGGGGCGCGCGCCTGGGCGAAGGTGATCAGCCGCGCGCGATCCTCGTCCCAGAGCTTCAAACGCACCGCGCGCAGGCCGTCCCACAGAGACAGCGTCGGGACGTCGCGAAAGATCGCGTTCTCGTCGTGGGCGCGCTGGAGGTTGTAGTTGGGGATGCGCGTGCTCAGGTGGTGAACGTGGTGAAGGCCGATGTTGCCGGTGAAGAACTGCAGGACCTTGGGCAGCTTCAGGTACGAGCTCCCACGCAGCGCGGCGTCCGCGTAGGCCCAGTCGCCGGAGCTCTGCCAGTAGGTGTCCTCGAACTGGTGCTGCACGTAGAACAGCCACACGCCGGTCGCCCCGGCGAGCCAAACGGTCGGTGCCTGGATGAGGAGGTACTCACGCCAGCCGACCAGCCAGCAGAGCCCGGCGATCACGACAGCCAGCGCGACGTCCGTTGCGATGATGCTGCGCCGGATGCGCGGTCGCGCGTGCGGCGACGGCCAGCGCGGGGACAGGATCATCGCGTAGATCGGGCCCAGGCCGAACATCACCAGAGGGTTTCTGAACAGGCGATACTTGAGCCGCCCCACCCACGGAAGCGCCTGGTACTCGGCGACGGTGAGCGTGGCGACGTCCCCCACCCCGCGACGATCGAGGTCTCCGGCCGTCGCGTGGTGGACGGCGTGCTCGTGCCGCCAGCTCTGAAAGGGCGTGAACACGAGCAGGCCGCAGAACGTCCCGATCCACGCGTTGGCCCGCCGGGACCGCATGAACGAGCCGTGCCCGCAGTCGTGGAAGACGATGTAGGTCCTGACCAAGAACCCCGCGGCGGGCACCGCCAGGACCAGCGCGAGCAGGTAGGACACCTCCAGCGCGAAGTACATCAGGACCGAGAGCGCCAGGTACGGGACGACGGACGTGGCGAGGTCCAACAGGCTCCGCCCGCGGTGCGGGCGCGCGTAGGGGGCCACCTCGGCGCGCCCGAGGCCATGACGCGCATCGTCGCCGGGGACCGGCCTGGCCGGAGTCCGTCTCGCGGGTTCGCTCATTGCTCCTCCTGCCATTCGGGCCCCTCCCGGAGAAAGGCCATTGGTCAGGCGGAGGCCAAGCAACCCGGCGAGGCAGTGCTGGCTGTCTAGTCAGGCCGTTTCAGCGCCCGTCTGACTATCCAACTCGACGGAGACTACTCGAGTGCCCCCGACCCTCGCGCTTACAGGTGGATGGAGGCCATACCGGCCTCGTCGTAGCGGGCGCCGGCCGCCGCGGGAAGCTCGGCGTTGATGCGGGCCAGGTCCTCGTCGGTGAGCTCCACGTCCACCGCCGCCACGTTCTGCTCGAGGTAGGAGCGGCGCTTGGTTCCGGGGATGGGCACCAGGTCCTGACCCTGCGCGAGCACCCAGGCGATCGCGAGCTGCGCCGGGGTGACGGCCTTGTCGGAGGCGATCTCCTTGACCTTGGCGGCGAGGGTCAGATTCGCCTCCAGGTTCTCGCCGGTGAAGCGCGGGCCGTTGCGGCGAAAGTCGTCCTCGTCGAGCTCCTCGGGCGAGGTGAAGCGGCCAGACAGAAAGCCCCGCCCGAGCGGCGAGTAGGGCACGAAGCCGATCCCGAGCTCACGGCAGGTGGGGATCACCTCGGCCTCGGGGTCGCGAGTCCACAACGAATACTCGGTCTGGACCGCGGTGATCGGATGCACCGCGTGGGCGCGGCGGATCGTGTCGGGCGCAGCCTCGCTCAGGCCGATGTGCCGCACCTTGCCCTGCTCGACCAGCTCGGCCATGGCGCCGACGGTCTCCTCGATGGGGACGTCGGGATCCACCCGGTGCTGGTAGTAGAGATCGACGTGATCGGTGCCGAGGCGGGCCAGCGAGCCGTCGATCGAGCTGCGCACGTGCTCGGCCGAGCCGTCGAGCTCGCCGACGGTGGACATGTCGCCGGGCGTCGCGTCGTCCATGCGGCGGGCGAACTTGGTGGCGATCACGCATTCGTCGCGGCGCCCCCGGATCGCACGCCCGACGAGCTCCTCGTTGGTCAGCGGGCCGTAGAGCTGCGCCGTGTCGAGGAAGTTGACGCCGAGCTCCAGCGCCCGCTGAATGGTCGCGATGGCCTCGTCCTCGTCAGCGGTGCCGTAGAAGGCGGACATTCCCATGCAGCCGAGGCCGACGGAGGAGACCTCGAGTTCTGCGAGCTTTCGTTGCTTCATCCGATTCCCAGCCTTTCGTCGTGACGGCCGATCCTCGATCGGGCCTCTCCCCTGCGGCTTCCCGATTGGACAACGGCCAACCGCGGCCGGACCGGGCCGGTGCCTCAGGCGGGAATCAGGCCGTTGGGGTTGAGGACGTACTTCTTGGCGGCGCCGGAGTCGAAGTCCTGGTAGCCCTGCGGGGCCTCGTCCAACGTGATCACCGTGGCGTTGACGGCGTCGGCGATGTGAGCCCTGTCGTTCAGGATCATCTGCATCAGCCCGCGGTGGTAGCGCATCACCGGGCACTGGCCGGTCGCGAATGAGTGCGACTTCGCCCAGCCCAGGCCGATGCGGATCGAGAGCGAGCCCTCCTTGGCGGCGTCGTCCACCGCGCCGGGGTCGCCGGTGACGTAGAGGCCGGGTATCCCCAGCTTGCCCGCGGCGCGGGTCACGTCCATGATGCTGTTGAGAACGGTCGCGGGCGCCTCCTCCCCGGCTCCGGATCCGTGGCCGCGCGCCTCGAAGCCGACCGCGTCGCAGGCGGCGTCGACCTCTGGAACGCCCAGGATCTGCTCGATCTGGTCCTTGGGGTCGCCCTTGGTGATGTCGACGGTCTCGCATCCGAACGAGCGGGCCTGCTCGAGGCGCTCAGCGATCCGATCGCCGACGATCACGACGGCGGCGCCCAGCAGCTGCGCCGAGTAGGCGGCGGCGAGCCCCACCGGCCCCGCCCCCGCGACGTAGACGGTCGAGCCGGGCGCCACGCCGGCGGTGTAGACGCCGTGGAAGCCGGTCGGGAAGATGTCGGAGAGCATCGTCAGGTCGAGGATCTTCTCCATCGCCTGCTCTTTGTCGGGGAACTTCAGGAGGTTCCAGTCGGCGTAGGGGACCATCACGTACTCGGCCTGGCCGCCCACCCAACCGCCCATGTCCACGTAGCCGTACGCCGATCCCGGTCGGTCCGGGTTGACGTTCAGGCAGACGCCGGTGTGCCCCTCCTTGCAGTTGCGACACCGCCCGCATGCGATGTTGAACGGCACCGAGCACAGGTCGCCCTCCTGGATGAACTCGACCCCGGGGCCGGTCTCGATCACCTCGCCCGTGATCTCGTGCCCGAGGATCAGCCCAGCCGGGGCGGTCGTGCGGCCGCGAACCATGTGCTGGTCGGACCCGCAGATGTTGGTCGAGACGATCCGGAGGATCGCCCCGTGGGGCGTCTTTCGACCCACGTTCGCGGGGTTGACACCCGGCCCGTCCTTCAGCTCGAAGCCAGGGAAGTCGATGTCGTGGATCTCGACCTTGCCCGGCTCGATGTAGGCGACGCCTCTGTTGTCGGCCATGTGTCCTCCTCGACTAGAAAGCCGCGACACCCGCTTCGGCGACCTCGTGGTCCTGCTCGACGCTGCCACCGCTCACGCCGATCGCACCGACCACCTCATCGCCGGACGTCAGCGGAATTCCGCCGGCAAAGACGATCAGGCGCCCCTGGTTCGAGGCGTGGATCCCGAAGAGCGGCTGGTCGGGCTGGCACAGGGGCGCCAGCTCCTTCGTCGACATGTCGAATGAGCGGGCCGTGTAGGCCTTGTTCTGGGCGATGTCGATCGAGCCCAGCCAGGCTCCGTCCATGCGATCGAACGCGGTCAGGTTGTTGCCCGCGTCGACGACCGCGATGTTCATCGGCACGCCGATCTCGTCGGCCTTGGCTCGCGCAGCGTCCACCACCGATCGTGCGGTGTCCAGGGTCACGCTCTCCGCCACTGGCTCCTCCTTCGATTCGCTCTTCACTCCGGCGGATCGACGCTACTCCGCGTGGGAGGGGATGTCGCGTCGCTGCCGGGGTTGCAGCCGGGTTGCAGCGGACGGGCGCTCAGCGCCGGTCGGCGCGCGCGCAGGAGCGCACCGCGGACTCGATGCGGCGCCGCGCCTCGGCGATGGACGGCACCGTGGAGGCCGGTAGCAGCGGCCCGCGGTAGCACCTAACCGCCCTCGCGACGTCGCCGCTCTCCAACCGTCGCTCGAGCTCGATGAAGTCGGCCGAGACCTGGGCGTCGAGCCGGTACGGGTTGCGCGCCAGGACGGGGCCCAGCACGCGGCGCAGGCGCGAGACCTCGGCCCGCACCGTCACCGGCCGCCGATCGGCGCCGTAGACGCGCGACCCCAGCTCGCTTCCGCTCAACCCGTTGGGGTTGAGCGCGAGGAGCAGCACGATCTCGCCGTGCCTAGGGCTCAGCTCGACGCGCTCGCGCCCCAGCGAGACTCGTACGCGCTCGCGCCCCAGGGCCTCGATGCGCAACCTTGGCCGACGCGCCGACCGGCGGCGCCGTCCGGTCTGCCACAGGATCCGCGCCCCCGCGTCGCCGATCGGCTCCGCGGCCACCCTCACCCCCGCGGGGGTCGTGAGCATCCCATCCTCGTCTCGAACCTCGACGCGGGAGCCCAGCCAGCCTCGGGGTGAGGCGGCCAGGACCCGGCCGGTGCGGCTGACCAGGGCGCTGCGGCCATTCATCCCGCGCGTGAGCCGCTCCAGATACAGGGATTTGACGTGCTCGTTTCGCCGCTCCGCCTCGCGCGACAGCTCTCCCTCGACGACCCGCGCGACGGCGGAGACCAGCGACAGGCTGTGAGGGTGGCCGGTCCGGAAGTCCCCGGAGATGTCGAGCACCCCGAGCGGCGCACCGCTCTCCGGGTCGTGAATGGGCGCCGCCGAGCAGGTCCAGCCGTGCAGGCGGCGGTTGAAGTGCTCGGCGGAGAAGATCTGGACCGGGTGGTCGATCTCCAGCGCCGTGCCGATTGCGTTCGTGCCGACGGCGCGCTCGCTCGCCAGATGCCCGGGCAAGAAGCCCGGCCCGTCGGCGATGCGCATCGCCTTGGGGTGTCCGTCCGCCCACAGCAGCACCCCCTGCGCGTCGCTGACGACCGCGAAGTAACGGGCGTCCTCGGTCGCCTCCGCGAGCATGCTCTCGACCAGCGGCAAAAGACGAGAGACGGGATGGCCGGCCAGCGCCCTGCGGGTCGCCGCCCCGTCCAGGATCCTCGGCGCCACCGCGTCCGGATCCACGCGGTGGCTCGCCGCGCGCCGCCACGAACGAGCCACCACCTCGCGCAGGATCGACGGCCGGGTCCCATTCTGGAGGGCCAGTTCGTGAGCCCGGCGCAGGAGCCGCGCCCACCGCACCGGGTCCACCTGCGAACCGATCGCGACCCAGGAGCTGCGACGGGGGGCGGGGTTCGCCGTTTCACGGTGACCGTGACCGCCGGCGGTCGACTCGACCGCCATCGCTCCGCGATCTCCGTTCGTCCCCATCCTCCTCCCTTGATCATAGGCCTCGGGCGTCGCCGGGGCCCGTATCGGCGATCCTCCCTCCCGCCGCCCCCGACCGCAAGGAGTCCAGCAGGAGGCCTCGTCTTCCCGGCCCTACTCCCATAGCCGTCCTGCTCAGCGTCGCGGCAGCCGCAAGCCACGCGGGCGTTCGCTGACGCACGCCGCCCCGGCGGAGTTTGCGACCATGACCGGGTGAGCGTGACCGAGAGGCTGATGGCGGCTGAGGGTCGATGGCTGATGGGACGCGTCATCCCCCACCAGCTCCTGGAGCGCATCGGCAGGCATCTCACGGTCGTGGCGCCGGAGCGATTCGACGCCCTGGTCGACGCGATCGGCACCCGCGCCGGGGAGCTGGTCGAGGAGGACCGCGACCTCGCCGTCGACGGGCCGGCGAAGGGGATGCTGGCGATGTCGGCGGTGGTGCTCGCCGCCTACGAGACTCTGCGACCGGAGTTCGACGGCGAGACTGGGCGCACGATTCTCTTTCTGGAGCACGTCTTCGGCGAGGTGCTGCAGCGCTCGATCGAGGTCGTGGTCTCCGCGCTCGCGAAGGGCGATGCCCCGCTCGACCTGTGTGCGTGGGACGCCAATTGGATGAAGGCGCTGGACCCGGCGGTCACCGGATTGCGCGCCGAGCGCACGTCGCTGCCCTCGCTCGGCGACGACGCGTGCCGATTTCGGGTCCTTGGAACCGACGACCCGCTGGCCGCCTACGAGGACGTCCTCGACCAGGGCTTCGCCCGCGGCTAGGGTCCGCCGAGGTCGATGCGGGCCCTGGTCATCTCCGACACGCACTTCGGCGCCTGGACGGGGCGGGACCTGCTCCGCGAGGAGCCGTTCCTGGAGCGGCTCGCGCCGCACCTGGAGGGAATCGACGAGGTCATCTTTCTCGGCGACCTCTTCGACTTCCTGTTCGGATCGGTCGCCGACGCCGTCGACGCCGCCGACGGCCTCCTGCGGCTGCTCGCCGAGCGACTGCCGGGCAAGCGCCTCGTGTTCCTGGCCGGCAACCACGACCATCACCTGGTCTACCGCGTGGTCGAGGACCTGATGGAGACCGGGCTGGCCGCGGGCACCCCGCCGGGAGGCCCGCGTTTTCCTCCCGGGCCGGAGTACCTGCTCGAGCTGCTGGACCGCCGCCTGCCGGAGGTCGAGGTCGAGATCGCCTATCCCACCTACAGCTTCGCCGGCGTCCTCTGCACCCACGGCCACTACCTGGATCCGCACGCGCGCCTCACGGGCTCGCGCGCCGATCGCCTGCTCACCCGGACGTTGTGGTCGATCGCCGCGGGCGGGCCTGAGGAGCCGACGAGGATCGAGGACTACGAGTGGGTGATCACGCTCCTGACCGAGTGGCTGTACGTCGCCGCTCAGATGCCCCACGGCACGCACGCCCAGCAGAACGTCTTCCGGGCGGTGCAGCGCGCCGGACGGGTCGCCCGGGCGCTCGAGCTGCCCGTCAGGGGCGCGGGGCGCCTGGCCGCCGAGCTGCGCGACCGCGGGGTCGGCCGCGACGGCCCGCTGCCCAGCAAGGAGCACTTCGACGAGGTCGTCCGGGGCGAGGCCGAGCGTCAGCATCGCGAGCAGCCCGCGCCGGGGGCGGCCTGGGCGCGGCCCGTGTACCCGCAGGCGACCGTGATCTCGCGCAGCGATCCCTCCGAGCACGCGCTCGAGGCGTTCGACCAGGTGGTCGCAAACCTCGGCTGGAGCCGCGACACGGACAGGATCGTCTTCGCCCACACCCACCAGCCGCTGGCCGACGTGCGCTCGGGACGCGACTCTCGCACCCGCTACTGGAACACCGGCTGCTGGATCTACGAGCCCGACCTCGGCTCGCGCCAGGCCTACGCGCGCTACCTGCGGTTCGCCTGGCCTGGGACGGCGATCGTGATCGACGACGAGGAGCCCGAGCCGCGCCTGGTCGAGATGCTCGCCGACCTCAATCCGCTCAACGGCGGGCCGGGGCTGCCGCCGCAGTGACAGGCCGAACGGCGGGGCCCCGGAGGGCGCTGGCGGTGGCCGGGGTCGCGGCGCTGGTGGTCGTCCTCGGCTTCGCCGCCCTGGTCGTCCTCGACATCGTCAATCTGGGTGGCGGCTCCGCGCCGCGGACGTCGGCCGTCGCTGCCGCCGGCGCGGGCCAGGGGGAGGACCCGTTCGCCTACTCGGACGAGCGCCGCCAGGAATTCGAGGAACGGGCCGCAGCGGGCCTGGCCCACGTCCTCTACGCGAGGAGCCCCGGCGGCGTGATCGCCTCGGCGCGGCGCACCATCCGCTTCCGCACCGAGATCGACCGGGTCGCGTCGGACTCCGGGGTCGACCCGGGCCTGATGGAGGCGATGGTCTTCCTGGAGAGCGCCGGGCGACCGCAGGTGATCGCGGGCGACGATCCGGCCGCCGCCGCGGGCCTGGGACAGATCCTCGCCGAGACGGGGTCGAACCTCCTCGGGATGCGAGTCGACCTCGCCCGGAGCCGCAAGCTGACCGCGGAGATCAGCGCCGCGGAGCGACAGGCGGCGCGGATCCCCGACCGGATCGCCAAGCTGCGCAAGCGCGTCGCGGATGCGAAGCCCGCGGAGGCGCGACGCCTGAAGCGCCGAGTCAAGCGGCTCGATCGCACCGAGAGCAGGCTCCCCGCCCGCGAACGCCGGCTTCGCGCCGAGCGCGCCCGCATCGACGAGCGCTTCGACCCCGAGGCGGCGCTGGCGGGCATGGCCCGCTACCTGTCGATCGCCGAGCAGCGCTTCGGCCGCGCGGACCTGGCTGTCGAGTCCTACCACATGGGCATCGGCAACCTGGAGGGAGTGATCCGCGCCTACGCGGGATCGGGCGGCGACGGTCCGGTGGCCGACGTGGTCGACCGCGAAAGGATCAGCTACGCGAAGCTCTTCTTCGACTCCTCGCCGCTCGGCCACCAGGCTGCCTGGCGGCTTCTGGCCGGCTTCGGCGACGACTCCTCGACCTATCTGTGGCGAGTGCTCGCGGCCCGGGAGATCCTGCGCCTGTACCGCACCGACCGCGACCGTCTGAACCGGCTGATCGAGCTGCAGGGGGCGAAGGCCACCGCCGAGGAGGTCTTCCATCCGGAGGATCGGACGAGATCGTTCGCCGACCCGGCCGAGCTCGCGAGCGCCTACGACGACGGGACCCTGGTCGAGATCCCCGACGATCCCGGGCTCGCCTTCCGGGTCGGCCCTCAGCTCGGCAAGCTCGCCTCAGACGTGGGCGCTCGGCGACGCCTCTACGCGGGGCTTCGCCCCGAGGCGCTCGCGACGCTGATCTACATGGCGGCGCGGGTGCGCGCGATCAGCGGTCACCCCCACGAGCGCCTGATCGTGACGAGCGCCGTTCGCGACCGCGCCTACCAGGACCGGCTCGTCGCCGCCAACCCCGAGGCGACGCCCAACTACTCCCTCCACACCACCGGCTTCTCGTTCGACATCCTCCGCCGGTACCGGAGCGCCGCCGAGGCCGCCGCATTCCAGTTCGTGCTCGATCGCCTGCGGGCGCTGGCGGTGATCGACTACGCGGTGGAGCCGTCCTCGATCCACGTCACCGTCTCGGATCGCGCGTCCGCCCTGTTGGAGCTGGGCTGAGCGCCCAGATCGGTGCCGTTCGCGGCGCGCCGGCCGGCGCCTCTGGCACGCGGACCGATTGACTCTCCCCCGGCACCGGGCTCTCGAGAAAGAAGGCGACGGCGAACGAGCCTCACAAGCAGGGAAGGATTTGCGCACCGTCCCCAGAGCCTCCTCTGCCGCCCCCGGCGAGCTTCGAGATTTGCGTCGCCATGCGGGCGGAGGACCGCATCCGCTGTTCGACGCCACGAGGAGATAGCCCTCGTCGGCCAGGTTCATCACCGCCGTCGGGCGACTCCGGAACGACACCCGGTCGTCGTCAGCAGCCCGGTCGGGATTCCGCGCATTCGTGACACGAGCCGACCGCGGCTGGTGCGGAACAGCGAGTGGTCGAGCCGGCTGCTCAGCCGGGGCAAAACACGGAGATGCGGATGTCGGGCCGCTCGACCCGGTCGAGACTGCGGGAGTTCAGGCATGAGACGGGCTCGGTGCTCCCACGCAGAGTTTCTCGATCGCGTCCGCGGCAGCCAACGCGCCGCCGGTCGCCTCGTAGCCCGCCTTTACGTGCGCCGCGCCATCCGCGCACCCGAGCGCGCGATCAACCGCCTCGGCCAGGCGCGCCGGGTTCAGCCGCTTGCGGGGCAGGATCACGCCGGCGCCCGCCTCCTCGGCATGGACCGCGACGTCGAGCTGATCGCGGCCCCAGGGCACGACGCAGACCGGAACGCCATGCGCCAGCGATTTCTGAGTGATTCCCATGCCGCCGTGGCAGACGGTGACCGCGGCGTGGGGAAGCAGCTCGCTGTGCGGAAGGAAGCGCTCGACGATCGCGCCGCGGCGCGGCCCGAGGTCGGCCGGATCGACACCGGCCGAGGTGACGATCACCCGATAGCGATCGGTCAGCCCCTCGAGCGCCGCTCGGGCGATCTCGTCATCGGCCTGGAACTCGGAGGAGCAGACCACGAGAACGGTCGGACGGTCATCAGCGTGCAGAGCCAGGGAGTCGGCCGGCGGGTCCCAGGTGGCAGCGCCGACCATGGTCACCCCTGGCGGCAGCGGCCGGCTGTATTCGAAGGGCTCGGCGGTGAAGTAGAGGGTCAGCGGGGCCCGGTGTCGCATCTCCTCTGGCTTGTTGACCGGCGGTAGTCCCGCCGCCTCGCGCCCGGCGTTGACGGCCGGCATGCGGTTCTTCGCGTCGAAGCGGTCGGCGACTACGCCAAGGAGCCGGTCGCGGATCTTGCCAATCACCCCGTCGCGCGGATGCAGGCCAAGGCCGAAGGGGGGGATGCCCGGGGCGGAATCCTCCAGCAGGAATGGCCGCGATTCTGCCCAGGGCAGCCCTTCGGCCTCGGCGACGGCCTTGGCGCCGTATGTGGAGGTGTCGATCAGGGCTATGTCGGGACCGATGGCGGCAAGCGCTCGGCGAAGATCACCGACCTCGATCGGGGCGCGCTCGGCCCAGACCGCCATGCTGCGCTTGCCCTTGGCGATTTGCCCCTTCTGCGCGTGGTCGTCCATCGCGATCGCCTCGATCGCGGGATCGATCGGCTCGGATGCGAGGCCCGTGTCCCGGACCGCCTCGACCTCGGAAGCCAGCGTCCGGACGTGGATCTGAGCGCCTCGCCGAGCAAGCTCGAGCAGTGGGCCCATCATCGGGTTGAGGTGGCCGCGTGCGGGCGACGTGTACGCGAGAACCTTCACGTTCGATCTCCTCTTGCATGGTTGATGAGACCGCAGATCGCGGCCTCGGTTGCCTTGCGGCCGAGGCCGCCGCGCCGCCGAAGCAGCGCCCAGGTGTAGACGTCGGTGACGGCCACGAGCAGCGCCAGGCGCTTGGCTCGAGCCGTCCGGTCAAGGCCATCGAGATCGGCCGCGAAGCACTCCGTGACCATCTCCGCGTGCACCCGGCGACCGTGCTCGGTCGCCTCCCGCACGAGCGGGTAGCGATCCTCTGCCGCGAGCATCTGCAACACGCGGTCGCCGTCCTTCTCGTAGTGGCTGACCAGGGCGCGGGAGAAGGCCTCGGCGTCGCCGGAGGGCGCCCAGCGCTCGGCGCGCACGGCGGCGTTGGCCGCAGCGATCGCGGCTTCAACCAGCCCCTCCTTCGAGCCGAAGTGACGCAGGATCGTTCGCGTCGCCACGCCGGCCTCGTCGGCGATCGCCTCCAGATTCGTCTCGAATTCGCCGCGGCGGAACCGACCGATCGCGGCGTCGAGGATCATCGTGCGGGTTCGCTCGGTGGCTTCGGCGCGAGCTGTCTGCGTGTAGGTCCGAGTCATTTCGTGTCACACAATATGACACAAAAGATGTCCCGCGTGCGCCCTCCGAGCTTGGCGTGCGCCTCTTGTGCTCGCAACGGACAGCATGCGAGCGTCTCGGACGTGTCGCGCGCTCCTCCTTGGTGCGACGACCGAGCGCCAGGGCGGGCAGCCGTCAGATGCTTACTGCGGACGATGACCGGGCGCGTCGTGCTCCATCACGCAGAACGCTCCGATCGAGAAGAACGGGCTGGGTGCGTTCGCGCCTCATGGATGCCGGCCACCGCCGCAGCTGTCGAATCATCGATGCACCGAGCGATAATCCGCGAATGACCCGGCGGGTCTGAGCGAGCGCGTGAGGCCGCTGCTGGAGAGTTGGGAGCGCGGGTACTTCTCGGGTTGGGACGAGTGCTCCGCCCCCGAGCTGCTCGTCACCGGTTCGACGCCGACGGCCTGCTCGAGGCCCGCGGCCCCGAGGAGATCGGGAGCTACCTGTCCCGGTTCTTTCGGCAGTTTCGGGACTACCGGATCGAGGTCGAAGAGCTGGACGAGCTCTCCGAGGACGTCGTGCCCATGGAGGGGCGACAGTTTGGAGCCGGGCGCTCGGCGGTCGACGGGTGTCCGGCAAGGGCGATTCGCCAGGCCGAGTACGCCGGCTGCACCAATTTCTCCTTTCGGGGTTGAAAGCGGAAGCGCAGGGCGCTATTTGGCGTAGCTGACCGGGATGCCGGCTGGATCATCGGTGCCCAGGACCAACCTGCCTCAGCCCCTTGCGTACTCCGCGAGGCTCTCGAACTCGACGCCGCGGAAGGTCTCGTCGCCGTCGACCCATGCATCATGGCCGGGCGCGATCTCATAGGCGTCGCCCCCGCTGACGTCGAACTCCGTGCCGTCGTCCATGACCACGTGGAGCCGGCCTGCAATGGCATAGCCGACGTGGGCCACCTGACAGCTTTCGGTCCCGGCGATCGGCTTGACGGCCTCGGACCACTTCCACCCAGGCTCGAGCGTGGCGCGGCCGACGTTGTTCCCGGCGATCTCGACCAGGTCGACCCTGCCGTTGTCAAAGGGCCGCGTTTCCTCGGGAGAGTCGAAGCTCTTGGCCTGATTCGGCATGACGGCTCCTTACGGCGAATGGCTTGCGTGAGCATGCTATCCGGAAACATGAGCAGCCCACAAGGCATCGACAGCCCACCGGTCTTGGGACATATTTCGGGACACGGTTTGATCCGGCGTCTCCCCCGGACATAGAAAAACCCCCTTTGCGGGGCCTTTTCAGAACCCGGGTTTCCGGATTGAGACGGATTCCACTCCGCTGCGGATGCGGGTGCTTGTGGCTAAGACCCCCAGGTCATGGCTGAATGTTTCCAGTCAGGGCGCTGACCGCCTTGCTTGAACCAGAGCCCATGCCGCGGTAGAAGTCTGCGTGAGCAGTTTGAAAGTGGCGGAGGACAGGGATGCCTGGCGGGCAGGCAGGAAGGGTTTATGAGACGGGCGCTAGTGGTGGCAGCGGTGGCGGGTCTATGCCTGGCAGGGGGCGCCCCGGCCTTCGGGGTGTTTCCGGGCCGGAACGGCCGGATCGTCTACACCGAGTACGACCCCACCATCATTCACACCGTCCTGCCGAGCGGGCACGGTGACAGGGTGATCGCGCCAGGCAGCCTCAACTGGCCCGCACTCACCTGGTCGCCCAGCGGGCGGCGGATCGCGTTCGAGAGGCGGGATGACATCTACACGATGCGGGCCGATGGCAGCGACGTGCGGCGGCTGACCTTCGACGGTGGCAGCCACCCAACCTACGGGCCCGGCGGTGGCCGGATCGTCTTCAACGGGCACGGCGGGATCGAGACCATCCGGTGGGACGGCTCCCACCGGCGGGTGATCAACAAACGGAATGGAGCCGTCACCTGGTCCCCCAACGGACAGATCGTCTACAAAAAATACAAGCACGGCGCGAGGCCAGGCGGTGATCGCGCGGAGCTCTGGGCGATGCGCCCCAACGGCACCCACAGACGCCGGCTGGTTTCGCTGGGAGGCGCAGGCGGCTCCCTCCCCATCTACTCCCCGGACGGCAGCGAGTTCCTGTTCATTCGCTTCCGGGGAGAAGAGTCGTCCCGCACCTTGCTCGCAGACGCGAACGGAGACAACATCGGGCGACCGCCTTGCGTGAGAGCCCTCTCCTTTCGCGGAAGCAGGTATGGCGATTACCGCGTTCCGATCACCTACTCCCCGGACGGCAGGTGGTTCCTGGTGTACAGCGTGGGTGGTTACCCAGGGGGAGGCGGGAACCTCATTCGCGTGTCACTCAGCTCCTGCGCGGGCAAGAGGGTTGTGGGTCCACTCGCATGGGAGGACGCGGACTGGCAGGCGCTACCGGCGCCGTAGCCCGTACGAGTCGACACTGTGGTCATGGCTCGCAGATGGCCGCACGAGGTCGACCGGGGCGATTGCCGACGCGGTAGTTGCCGGTGTTTCCACCACCCGCATCCTCGCCGGGATCCGTGACGGAACATTCATTTCGTGAAGCGGGTCCGGGCCTCGAAAAATCGGCTCATCTGCAGGTGTCCTGGGATGCACCGCTACCGGGATTCGAACCCGGGTTTCCGAACTGAGAATGGCACCAGAGTCGTTGCGAACCGCGGTGCATCAGGAACCCGCACCGCGCGCACGCCGAAGGTTGGATCCATGTGGGCGACGCTGAGAGCCTCCGGGGGTCGTCGGCTGAGGAAGCTACGCGCGGAGACGCACTGGCTTATGCCGAGCAGGAGGGTCAGCGCCGACCCTCCGGGAAGAACTCGGTCCGTGGACGGGGAGCTTCGGTCGGATCTGCGCGGCCAAGACCGGGTCATGGCGCACGCGCGGATAGAGTCGCGGCATGGACCTGCCGCCAGTCGCCTCGAAGCTCGACGGGGCGATCGGGCTGACGCTGGAGAGCGCCGAGAATGGAGTCGTCACTCTGCGGCTCGAGCCGGGCGCGGTCGGGGTCGTCGAGGAGGACGAGCGCACCTACCTTCATGGTGGGACGCTTGCCACCTGCGTCGATACCGCGGCGTGGTACGCGGCCGCCAGCGCGTCGGAGGGCGACTGGCTGGTGACCGGGCTGCAGCTCGAGGCGCTGCGGCTCGCGCGCTCGGAGGCCCATCGGGTGATCGCGCGCTGCGTTCGCGCCGGGCGAACCCGAGCGGTCGTCGACGTCGAGATCGCGTCCGACGTCGACCCGGAACGGATCGTCGCTGTTGGCCGGGCGAGCCTCGCGCGTCCGCAGGCCTAGGGCGGCCATGAGCAGGCTGGGCACTGTGCCCCAGCCGCGAACATTGCGGCCGTCAGATACCGGGAGAATGCTGCTGAATGGTGACAATCACGGCACAACGAGGCCAGGTTCGCGAGTCGGTTGTCGGTCGGGGCGTTTCTGCTTTGCGCGAGCAGGAGGAGCGCGGCGTCAATCCGAAGCGCTGAGTGCGGGCTCCACGTCGGCCCGCGATGACTCAATCCGCTCCGGGATCGTGACCACTAGCTTGCCGTCGCGATCCAAGAGCCACCTGGCGTTCACGATCGTGAGGCCGATCACCTCGCCATCCTCGTCGAGGCGGACCGCGTGCCCCTCGGGGGTCGCGAACGTGGTCGCGGCGGGCCGCTCAGGCGCCCGGCTCAGGTATAGGACATCGCCGTCGGGGTCGTAGCGCTCGCGATCGAACTCGTGATTGCCGATCCGCGTCATCGGTGCCACCCGTTCGGATCGTTGGCTTGCGGAAAGGCCGTCACCACGACATCGATCTCGCCGGCGAACTCGAGAACCACACGGAGCCAGCGCTCGGGTCCGCAGCGGCGAAAGCTGCGGACCCGTACCGGACGCGGGTCATCCTCGCGGAACTCGGGCTGTTCGATCGTCTCGATCACGTCGTTGAGATGCTCGGCCATCTCGGGATGGCCTGCAAGCACACGGTCCCATGTCGTTGCCCTGAGCTCTGCCTGGCGTCCATCTGGCCCGGTGGCTCTCGCGATGGCATCGGCCGATGTCACCGTGGGACGGTAACCACCAGCCTGGGGGCCCAAGCGGCGCGAATCTGGAAGAGGGAGCGCAAGCGGTGGCGCTGCGGCGAGGCTCGTAGCGTCGACCGCAGACTCAGGACGAGGACGCGCGGGGTTTATGTGCGCCGCTCGCGCCTGGGTCTCCGGATTATGGGCCTGGGAAGGCGTCACGCACCGTTCAAATCCGTGCGTAACCGGACGGTGGACCGGTGCATTCGGAAGATTTTTCAAGACATATTCCCGAGTACCCCCGCCGGGTACCGCTGCAAAAGGTCAAGATTTGCAGCACTTTCAGCACCGCTACCGGGATTCGAACCCGGGTTTCCGGACTGAGAATCCGGCGTCCTAGTCCCCTAGACGATAGCGGCAGGTCGGCGGGCGAGGATAGCAACGGCGCCCCGATTCGCCGCTTGGAATTGGGGTTTTTGAGGTGCGGCTGAGAGGATTCGAACCTCCACGTCCTTTCGGACACGGCGACCTGAACGCCGCGCGTCTGCCAGTTCCGCCACAGCCGCTCGCGGCCCTCAAATCTAGCGGCTGGGGCGGGAGGCGTCGGGGCCACCGCCGTTCCTCGCCGGTTGGCGCTTTACCCGTCATATGCGCGAGAAACCCGTCAAGCGGACGGGGTCGGCCGTGCCGTGCGGCACAATCACGGTGCGTCCAGCACACCAATCCAGGAGGGATCGGACGGATGAAGGTAGGGCTCGTTCTCGGCGCCGGAGGGATCCAGGGCGGCGCCTGGCTCACCGGCGGGCTCGACGCGCTGGCCGAGGAAACGGGATGGGACCCGGCCTCGGCCGACTACGTCGTGGGCACCTCGGCGGGGTCGATGATCGGCGCGCTGTGCGCCTCCGGGATCCCGCCCTGGTTCATGGTCGCCCACTCCCGCGGGGAGACCTTCGCCGAGGTCACCGACGCGCGCGGGCGGCCCGCGGCCGAGTCCGACCGCGCGGCGGGCGCCGGCTTTCGCCTGGAGCGCACCTGGCCTCCCATCGGCCCGGGCTCCTGGCGGCTCGCCCTTCGCACGGTGACGAGCCCGCACCGCTACACGCCGGCGACCGTGGCCACCGGCTGGCTCCCGCGCGGGGTCTTCTCGGTCGAGGGCCTCAAGGACACGATCAGGAGGGTCGTTCCCGGTGGCTGGAGCCCGCACCCCAACCTCTGGATCGTGGCCTGCGACTACGAGACCGGCCGGCGCACCCCATTCGGGCGCTCCGGGGCTCCCTCCGCCGACCTCGCCGACGCCGTCGCCGCGTCCTGCGCCATCCCGGGCCTCTACCACCCGGTCACGATCGACGGTCGCCGCTACGTCGACGGCGGCATCTATTCGGCCTCCAATGCCGACGTCCTGCGCGACGAGGGCCTCGACCTCGTCATCTGCCTGAACCCCACCTCCACCCTCCACCCCATCCGCGCGATCAATCCCCGCGACGCGTTCAACATCGTCTTCCAGCGCGCGTCCGGACGCCGCCTCGGCAGCGAGGCGAAGAAGCTCCGGGATTCCGGCGCCGAGGTCGTCCTGATCCAGCCGGTGCACGAGGACCTGCGCGCGATGGGGCCGAACCTGATGCGAACGGGCAACCGGAACAAGGTCATCGAGGTCGCCCGCCACACGGTCGCCCGCCAGCTCGCCGAGCCTGCCAACCGCGAGCTGCTCGCCTCGCTTCCGGCCGGCCGTGACGAGAAGGTGCACCGGCCGGCGGGGCCGCCCTCGGAGTGGCCATCCCTCGTCGAGCTGCAGCGCGAGTCGGCCTGGGCGCGCCGCGAAGAACCTGGGATCTGAAGTACGTCATGGCGTCCCCAATCCACCAAACGCTGAATCTGCGGGCGGCTGATCGGACCGCCGAGCGAGGAGGCGCCTACACCTCGAACGGCTCTCCGGCCAGCTCCTCGCTGAGCTCCCAGAGCCGCCGGCGCGCCTCCGGGTCGTAGGCCTGCGGCTGGGCCGCCCCCTCCTCGAGCCGGTCGAAGTAGCGTCCGCTGACGCCGTCGAGCGCGGGGTCGGCGACGAGGCGGCTGAGCGACTGGACGCCCTCGGAGACATCGGCGGTTCCCGCCCGGCTGAAGCTCTTGCGGAGCATCTGCGTGTCCATCAGCGTCGCAGGGTGAACGGCGTTCACCGTGATCTGGGCCTCGCCTGCCCGTCGCAGCCGCTCGGCAAGCTCGAACGTGAACATGATCTGCGCGAGCTTCGTCTGGGAGTAGGCGCGAAACCCCTCGTAACTCGACTCGCCCATCGGGTCCTCGAAGTCGACAGCGGCCTGGGCGATCGAGGACACGTTGACGATCCTCCCCGTCGTCGAGCGCCGGAGCAGCGGCAGCAGCTCGGCAGTCAGCAGGAAGTGAGACAGATAGTTGACGGCGAAGGTGAGCTCGAATCGGTCCTTGCTCTCGCGGCGGCGATCCATGATCGCCACGCCCGCGTTGTTGACGAGGACGTCCAGTCGGTCGGCCTCCCGCTCCACGTCGCGCGCGAGCCGCCTCACGTGCTCCAGGGAGCCGAGGTCGGCCAGGAGGCCCCGCACGGGCGCGCCCCGATCCGCTCCGAGCTTCGCCAGCGCGCGCTCCAGCTTCTGCGGCGAGCGCCCGTGGACCAGGACGGTCGCTCCCAGTCTCAAGAGCCGCTCGGCGGTGGCCTCGCCGAGGCCGTCGGTCGATCCCGTGATCAGGATCGTCTGCTCGTCGAGGGGGCGCACGGGGCAATCCTTGCGCACGAGTCGGCACACGCCCGCCGCCGAGCGCACGCCGCGGCTGCCAACCTGTGACGGCCATGCTTCGCCGCGTCGCGATTCTCGCCATTGCCCTGCTCGCGCTGCTCGGCATCAGCCAGCTCGTGATCCCGCCGATCGCCGAGCACCGCATCGAGGACCGCCTCACCGCCGGGGGCGGCAGCGCGGACGTCTCGATGTCCGCCTTTCCGGCCGCGCGGCTCCTCTTCGGCGACGGAAGCCGGATCGCCGTCGCCGGGAGCGGGCTCGACCTGACCGCCGAGCAGGAGGGCGGCCGGGTGTTCTCCAACCTGGACGGCTACGACCGCGTGGCGGTCAGCCTGGAGCGCTTCCGCGCCGGGCCCTTCCGGCTCGGGAGCTTCGACCTCACCCGCGCCGGCCCGGAGGCCCCCTACCGCCTGATCACCCGGGGCCGGACCACCCCGACCGACCTGGCGTCATACGGCGCGTCCCGCGCGGGCCTGCCCGGCGGGCCGCTGCTGAGCTATCTGGGCGACCAGGTGCTGGGGCGCAAGCTCATCCCGATCCGGCTCGACATGAACCTCGAGAGCGACGGCGGGCGCATCGTCGTCACGTCGGGCACCGGCACGATCGCAGGCATCCCCACCGGCCCGCTCGCCGAGCTGATCACGACCGTCGTCGCCGTGCAGATTTAGACCACGCCCGTTCCTCGCTCGGCCGTGGAATCGGGCCAGCGTCACACGTTCTAAGCGAAGGTGGATCACGCTAACCGGGCGGGCTGGAGCCGCCCGCCGGCGCGGGGGCGGCCGCGGCGGCGGCGTCGCGCGCCTTGAAGTACTCCTCGCCTTCGATCCCGATCGACGGGAGCCACGAGAGCCATTTCGGGAACCACCAGTTGGCGCGCCCGATCAACACCATCGTCGCCGGCACGAGAACGCAGCGGACCAGGGTGGCGTCGATCGCGATCGCCACCGCGAGTCCGAGGCCGAACTCCTTGACGACGGGCTGGCCGTTGAGGATGAAGCACAGGTAGACGGTGACCATGATCAGCGCCGCGGCGGTGATGACTCGCGCGCTCACGGCGAGCCCGTCGACCACCGCCTCGTGGTTGTCGCCTGTCTCGTGGTAGTGCTCACTCATGCGGCTCATCAGGAACACCTGGTAGTCCATCGAGAGGCCGAACAGGATCGCGAACATCATCAGCGGCACGTAGCTCACGATCGGAGTCGCCCCGCCGTCGACCCCGAGCAGGCTCGCCCCGTGGCCCTCCTGGAACACGAAGGTGAGCACGCCATATGAGGCGGCCACGGAGAGCAGGTTCATGATCGCGGAGATCAGCGGCACGACGATCGAGCGGAAGGCGAGCAGCAGCAGGATGACGCTGAGCGCGATCACCACAGCGATCACGAGCACAAGCTTGTCGGAGATCCGGTCGGCCAGGTCGATGTAGCCGGCGGTCTGGCCGCCCACGTAGGTCGTCAGCGTGGATCCCTTGTCGGCCTTCGGGATCACCGAGCCGCGCAGCTGGTTAACCAGGTCCGAGGTCGCGTTGGCGGACGGCGCCGTGGTCGCGATGACGCTGAACGTCGCGGCGCTGCCGGACTTGTCGACCTTCGCCCCCGAGACCTCCTTGACGCCGTTGGTCTTCTTGATGTCGTCCTCGAGGTTGACGAGGCGCGGATCGCTCGCCTTGCTCTTCAGGAACTGCTCCTGCTGGTCCGCCTGCTTTTCCTGCTTGGTCTGCGGCTGCGAGGACACCTGCTGCTCGGCCTGCGACTGCGCCTGGTCAGGGGGCACGCCCTGGGCCTCGAGCTGGGCGGTCGTCTGCTGGACCGCCTGCTGCTCTTGCCGCTGCTGCTTGGACTGGAGCTGGTCGAGCTGCTTCTGGTCGTTGTGGGCGGGCTTCGAGCCGAAGTCGACGGCAACCAGGAACGGCCCGTTGACGCCCGGCCCGAAGCCCTTGGTGAGCAGGTCGTAGGCCTGGCGCACCTGGGTCGAGGTCGGCATCTGGCCGTTGTTCTGCTGGCCGAGCTCCAGGTTGAGGGCCGGGACCGCGAGCACGAGCAGGATCGCCACCGCCGCGACCCCCGCCGGGATCGGCACGCGGCCGATGAACCGGGCCCACCGGGCCCATCCGTGCGGCCGGTGGTCGTGTGGGGGCGGCTTCAGGAATGGGACCCGAAGGGAGTCGATGCGCTTGCCCATGATCGCGAGCAGGGCCGGGATCAGGGTGATCGCAGTCAGGATCGCGACCAGCACCACTACCGCGGCCGAGTACCCGAGCGCGCTGACCAGCGGGATCTGGGCGACGGCGAGCGAGACCAAGGCGATGATGACGGTTGAGCCGGCGAACACGACGGCGCCGCCGGCGGTGCCCACCGCACGGGCCGCGGCCTCCTCGACGGGGAATCCCTGCTCCATGAACCCCTTGTGCCTGGTGACGATGAACAGCGCGTAGTCGATCCCGACCCCGAGCCCGAGCATCGTCCCGAGCGTCGGGCCGACCGTCGGCACCGTGATGCCGTGCCCGAGGAGACCGATCGTCGCGAGGCCGATCCCGAGGGCTACCAGCGCGGTGATGATCGGCAGCGACATCGCGGTCACGGTCCCGAACGTGAACAGCAGGATGATCACCGCGGCCAGCACGCCGACGACCTCGCTCACCCCGACATCCGGCGCCGACACCGCGCTGCCGAGGTAGCCGCCGTTGGCGACCTTGAAGCCGGCGTCGACGGCGGGCGACTCGTGGTCGATGACGTTGTCGGCCTGGTCCTCGGTCAGGTCGCCGGAGTTGGGACCGAGGGTGAGCGAGATGTAGCCGATCTTCTCGTCCTTGCTCAGCAGCGACGAGCCCTGCGAGCTCACCGGACTGACCGCCTTGGTCACGTACGGCGACTTCTTCAGCGCCTTGACGGTGTCGTCGACGACCTTCTCGTTCGCGCTGGAGGTGAGCTTGCCCTGCGGCGCCTGCATCACCACCGGATTGGTCCCGTTCGCATATGCGGGGATGTCGGCCTCGAGCAGGTCCGTGGCGTTGGTCGAGCCAGAGCCCGGGAGCGTCAGCTCGTTGCTCGTGACCTTGCCGAAGTGGTTGGCGAGCAGGTTCGTCGCGACCAGCAGCCCGATCCACACGAACAGCACGGCCCACCGGTGCCGGACACAGCCGCGCCCGATCGCGTAGAGCGCGGCGCTCACGGGCGGGCTTCCTTGTGCTGGCGGTCGCTCACTCCGGGTGGCTCTCCCAACGCATCCATGCGTCCGGCGCGATGCTACCCCACTCCTCGGGCATGATCGGGGGAGCCGACGACCGCGTCACGGCGCGGACACCGGCCCATCCAGGCGTGGACGTGCTGATGACGTTGCGTGCCCATTTCGACTCCGCGAACTCTCCTCCAACTTTGCACGAAGCGATACTGAATATGGCTTCGAGACTGTAACATATTCCATATGGTTTCTACCGGCGCGGGCATCACGGGCCCGATCGGCTACGGAGGCGGTGGCGAGGCACCGCTGCCGCTGCCGCCCACGCAGGCCCGCGGGGTCGAAAAACGCGACCGCCTGTATGAGGCTGCGATGGCCCGCTACGGGGAGGCCGGCGTCGCCGACACCAGGGTCGAGGACGTGATCGCCGACGCCGGGGTGAGCTGGGCCACGTTCTTCCGCTACTTCCCGCGCAAGGAGGACGTGCTCCTGGAGGGAGCCGCCCGGCACTTCCGCGATCGGGTAAAGGCGGTGGTGGAGCGGAGCCTCCGGGATCGCCGCCTGAGGATCCGCACCATCGTCGAGCGAACGTTCCGGATGCTTCTCGAGCCGGCGGAGATGCCACCGGCGCTGCACACGGCCGCTCTGTTCGAGGTCTTCGCCAGCCCCGCTCGATTCTCGGCGATCGTCGGCGATCCGCAGCCTGTGATCGCGCTCATGGCCGAGCTCTTGTCGGAGGGACAGCGGCGGGGCGAGGTTCGGCGCGACCTGGATCCCTCGCTCGCCGCGGCGACGATGACCGCCGGGGCGATGTTTCCGGCGGTCCAGGCCACCGCCGCCGGTGCCGATCCCGTGCGGACGATCGGCGGTGCGCTCGACGTCGCCTGGGGCGGTCTGGCCGATCTCTCCGAGCGCAAGCCCGCCCCCGGCAGCGGGCGGAACTGCAGTTGACCGGCGCCTACTGGCCACGACCCTGGACCTGCGAGGACGGCGGCCCGCGCCGCTGGGGCGTCGTGGACGGCGCGCCGGGACTCGGGGTCCAGCCGGGGGAGCGACTGGAGGTGGCGGCCGTCCGCCAGGCGTTTGCCACGGACGCCCTCCTTCGGCGCGAGCCCGGGGAGCTCTACGCCCTGCGCCACGACATGCCATTGCGCGGTCCGCAGCGGACGCCCGTGGATGCCTGGGTGGAGCGCCTCGATCCCAAGACGCTTGCGGTCTCAGCTTCAACGCCGAGGCTGCCGGGCGGCCCTTACTGGCCCGGCGGCATCGCCGCCCACGCGTGCGGCGACCTGCACATGGTGTTCGGCCACTGGGCGCACCGCCTGACTCCCGATCTGGACGTCCTCGCCTCCCATCGGCTACCCGTCCCCCACCCGCACAACTCCTTCGTCGTGCTCGACGGGGGCGAGCTCGTCACCAAGGACTGCGACGCCCCGGCCGGCCGCCGGACATCGACGTTCACGGCCCTCGATCCGATCAGCCTGCTGCCCGTTGCCCCTTCCCTGAGGTTGCCGGAGCCCGTCGTGGCCAGACTCGCGAGCGACGGCCAAACGGTGATCGCCGTCGGCACCACCCGTCTGTTTCGCCTGCGCCTCGACCGCGACGCCGAACGCATCGTCGTCGACGGCGACTGGGTGCCGCGCTACGGCCCGGTCCGCGACCGGGGATTCGGCTGGGATCCCGTGATCGCGGACGAGCACGTCTTCTGGATGGACAACGGGCGCAACCGCACCGACCACACGATGCTCGGGAGCGGTGCGCACGCCAGCCCCCTGCGCCTGTGGCGGGCACGCCTCGACGACGGCTCGACCACCTCGGAGGAGATCAGCGGGATCCCGCGCGGCACGCAGTCCAATCCCCCGGGGTGGGATCCCGAGGGAGGAATCGTCGTCGCCTACGACGCCGGAAACGCCGTGGTTCGCGCCTGGCGGCTCGAGGATGACGCGCTGGTGCCGCTGTGGCGGCGCGATCGGCTGGCCCACGCGGGCCACCTGCTGCTCTATCCCGGCACCCGCGAGCTGGTCGTTGGAGACTGGCGCGACGCGCCGGCCCTCAGGGCGCCGCTGATCCGGCCTGCGGTCCGCGCGTCGGGCCCGCTGCTGGGGCGCCTGGGATTCATGCGTGCGGCGGCGTTGCGGGCGACGGGCGACCGGCTCGTCGTCCTGGACCTCGACTCGGGCAACGAGCGGGCGCGGGTCGACGTACCATCACCCACGCAGGGATACCTCTTTCCGGCGCCGGGCTTCGCGCGGGACGTCTACTACCAATCGGTGACGACGATCGCGCGAGTGCGGGTCGCCTAGCCTGCGGCGCCCTTGATCACGAAACACATACGAAGTATGGTTACAGCGCTTCCAATACTGAATATGGATTTCCGCCGCACAGCCATGACGGTGGCCGCCGTGATCATCGCGGCCGGCTGCGCGCTCGCTACTCCCGCGTTCGGTGCATCGGGCAAGCGACCGGCCATCTCCCCCGCACCCGGCACCCCGGACGTCTCGCCCGACACGCAGATCAGCGTCCTGGGGGTCAAGCCCCATCGGATCCGATCGGTCCGGGCGACCGGGGAAGCCACGGGCTCACACTCGGGGCGTCTGCGCCGCTACTCGCACGGCCGCGGCGCGAGCTTCATCCCAACGGACCCGTTCGCCGAGGGGGAGCGAGTCGATCTGGTGGTGCGCATCGAGGGCCGGCACCCGGTCCGCCGCTCGTTCACGATCGCCCACCTCGGCCCCATCCAGCCACCCCTCAACCTCAAGCAGCAGCAGCCGGGAAAGCTCCAGCACTTCGTCTCGCGACCAGACCTGGTTCCCCCCCGCATCACGGTGTATGAGCGAGGTAACACCCGGGGCCGCGTCTTCATGACGCCCCTCCCCTCCCCCGTGGTCCACCCGGGCGAGCACAACACGATCACGATCAAGCCGGTGGGGCCGGGCGGGCCGATGATCGTCGACGGCGCCGGGAACCTCATCTGGTTCAAGCAGCTCGATCCACCCGACGTCGCCGCCAACCTGCGGATCCAGCGCTATAACGGCCGGCGGGTGCTCACCTGGTGGCAGGGCGGTGTGACCCCGTCGGCCTTCGGTATCGGGAAGGGGGTGATCGCCAACCGCTCCTATCGCACGATCAAAACGGTTCGCACCGGCAATGGATACGACATGGACATCCACGAGTTCACGCTGGTGCCCGGCGGGAGCGCCCTGGTCACCATCTACTCGCCCGTACTGGTTCACCTCCCCGGCTCGCCGGCCGATCAGCTGTCCCCCCTGCTCGACTCGATCGTCCAGCAGATCGACGTGCGCACGGGTCTCGTGATGTGGGAGTGGCACTCCTACGGCCACGTGCCACTGGCCGATTCGTACGCCACGCCCGAGAACAGCGCCTCCTACGACGCCTTCCACATCAACTCGATCCAGAAGCTCAAGCGCGGTCGCGTGCTCGTCTCGATGCGCGACACGGCCGCCGTCTACAAGATCGACCGGGCGAGCGGGCGGACGCTGTGGACCCTCGGCGGCAAGTCGAGCGACTTCCGGTATCGCCACAACGCGCGGTTCTGGTTTCAGCACGACGCGCAGCTGCTCGGCCACCACCGCATCAGCGTGTTCGACGACGAGGCCGGCCCGCCGCAGAAGGCGCCCGCATCGCGCGGCCTGGTCCTGAGGATGAACACCCGGGGCCGCACCACGAGGACGCTCCATGAGTACGTGCGGTCGAACGACACGTCGGCGCAGAGCGAGGGGAGCGTCCAGACGCGCCCCGGCGGCAACGTGTTCGTCGGCTTTGGCTCCACGCAGTTCTTCTCGGAGTTCTCCCGCGGCGGCCGCCTTCTCTACGACGCCGGACTGCCGAAGGACGACGGGAGCTACCGGATGTACCGCCACCGCTGGCACGCGACGCCGCAGACCCGGCCCACCGCGATGGTTCGCCGCACCGGCCCCTCGGCGGTCTCGGTCTACGCCAGCTGGAACGGCGCAACCGCTGTGGACCGATGGCAGGTCCTTGCCGGCCCCGCCGGCGGACGCCTCGAGCCGGTCGCCTCCGCGCCCAGCGCCGGGTTCGAGACTCGCATCCATCTGCCCAGCTCGGCGACGACGTTCGCAGCGCGGGCGCTCGATTCGGACGGGAACGTCCTCGCCATTTCGGCTCGGGTCCATCCTTGATGGGGGGCCTGACGCCCAGGGTGAGGGAATGGCGTGACCGCGGCCGGGCCGAGAGCTTTCGCGGGAGGCGGATACACGTGTTCACCCGCGAGGGCTCGGGCACGCCCCGCCTGCTCCTGCACGGCTTCCCCTCGAGCTCGTTCGATTGGCGGGGTCTCCTGGATGCGGAGCCGAGCCCCCCGGCCCTGGCGTTCGACTTCCTCGGCTTCGGGCTCTCCGACAAGCCGAGGGACCACACCTACACCCTGGCCTGGCAGGCCGACCTGGCAGAGGCCCTGGTCGATCGCCATCTGGGAGGAGGCCCGGTGTTCTGCGTCGCCCACGACATGGGAACCTCGGTCGCGACGGAGCTTATGGCGCGCGACCTCGAGGGAAGGCTCGGGATGGAGCTGGCGGGGGTCCTCCTGTTCAACGGAAGCATCGTGATCGAGCGCGCGAGCCTCACCCGCTCCCAGCGGCTCCTTCGCGGCCCACTGGGGCCGCTGGCCGCGCGGCTCGCCAACGAGCGCGTCTTTCGCCACGAGTTCGCCGCCCTGTTCAGCCCGGGCCATCCCCTGGGCGAAGAGGAGGCGGACGACCAATGGTCGCTCCTGGCCCACGAGGGTGGTCACCACCTCGGCCATCGGCTCATCCGCTATCTCGGCGAGCGGGCCCGGTTTGCGGCCCGCTGGCACGGTGCCGTGCGCGATTGGAGCGGGGCACTCTCCCTCGCCTGGGGATTGCGCGATCCCGTGGCGACCGTATCGGTGCTCGACGCCCTGCTCGAGCTGCGACCGGGCGCCCACACCGACCGGCTCGAAGGGCTCGGGCACTATCCCCAGATCGAGGACGCGGGCGCCATGGCCGACTCGATTCGCGGAGCGCTTTCCCGCGCCCCCGCGGCGGCGTGATGCCGACGGCCGCGGAGGGCGGGCGCCCGCCGAACATCCTGCTGGTGATCACCGACCAGCAGCGCCACCCCCGCCACTGGCCGCAGGATCCGGGCTGGCTCGCCGAGCTCATGCCCAACGAGGCGGAGCTCGCCCGCACGGGGCTCAGCTTCACGAGCGCCTTCTGCAACGCGGCGATGTGCTCCCCCAGCCGAGCGACGCTGCTGACCGGGCGCTACCCGGCCGAGCACGGGGTCGAGCTGACCCTGACAGCAGCCGACCTGCATCCCGACCTGCGCACGACGCCGGCGGTCACCGCGACGATGGTGGACATCCTGCGTCGCTCCCAGGCGCCGGCTCGGCGGGTCCTCACCCAGTTCGCACGCGGGGCGCTGCGCATCGGGTCGAGCACGGGCAACGAGGCGGTGCTCCCTGCGGGGATGGCCAACCTGGCGACACTGCTGCGAGGGGCGGGCTACGAGGTGGCCTACAAGGGGAAGTGGCACCTGACACACCCCTCAGGTGACGGCGATCTGCTTGCCGGCTGGAGCGAGCGCGACGAGGCGCGCATCGCGGCGGACTACGGCTTTGCGGACTGGGAGGCGCCGGACGCCGGCGAGAACGCCAAGGCCGAGCACTTCGGGGGCGGCAACGCCGGCCACGGGGCCGGGTGGGACGAGGTGTACACCGCGCAGGCCGAGCGCTGGCTCGGCGCGCAGAACCTGCCCGAGCCCTTCTGCCTGGTGGTCTCGCTGGTCAACCCCCACGACGTGCTCGGCTATCCGGCCTCATATCTACGCGGGGGCTATGCGGCTGACGAGTTTCGCGGCCTCGGCATCGAGCTCCCACCCACCGTCGACGAGGACCTGAGCACAAAGCCGGCGGCCCACGCACTGACGCGCATGGGCATGACCGCCTACCTGGGGCCGCTGCGGAACCGCCGCATGCAGCTCGACTACGTGAACTTCTACGCCCACCTGCACCGAGCGGTCGACCGCAAGCTCGGCCGCCTGCTGGCGGCGCTGGGCGGCGCCGACGACCCGGCATCGCTGCGGGCGCGGACGGTGGTGGTCCGGTGCTCTGATCACGGCGAGATGGGCCTCGCCCACGGCGGGCTTCGGCAGAAGATGTTCAACGTCTACGAGGAGACGATCAACGTCCCGCTCGTCATCTCGAGCCCGGCGCTCTTCGGACGCCCGGCGACGTCCGACGCCCTGGCCTCGCTGGTCGACATCCTCCCCACCGTCATGAGGCTGAGCGGCCGCGAGGTCCCAGACGACCTGCGGGGTCGGGACCTGACCCCGATCATGTCCGCGGCCGGGACCCCGGACACAGAGCTCGCCTCACGGGCCGGCGTGGATCTCTCCCCGGTGATCGACCACCCGGCGCCGGCGCCCTCCGTCCAGGACGCGATCCACTTCACCTACGACGACCACCAGGCCGCGACGGCCATGCGCGAAGCGCCGGGACAGCCGAACCGCATCCGCGCGATCCGCACCCGCGATGCCAAGTACGCCTTCTACTTCGATCCGAATGGGGACCACTCAGCCGAGCACGAGCTGTACGACCTCGAGCGCGATCCGCTTGAGACCGACAACCTGCTCGGGGTGCGATCGGGAAGGCCGCGCTCACCCGCGGCGGGGAAGCTCCACTCCGAGCTCGCGGAGCGGCTGGACGCTGCGATGCGGGACTGCCACACCGAACAACTGGGCAAGTAGCAGCCTCCCATGGCATGGCGGGAGCACCGCGAGAGCTCATCTCTTGTGTCGCCGAGACTGTGGTTTGTTCCCTGTGAGGGGGCAAAGTGCAGTCTCGAGGCCTGTGCGGCCGCTTCCCCTCGGTGCCGGCCGGCGCGCCCCTCCTACTGCGCCTGCAGCCAGTCGGCGATCCGGCGCCCGATCTCCTCGCCCGCGTCCTCCTGCAGGAAGTGCGAGGCGTTCTCGATCTTGACGGGAGCGCCCGCCCCCATCAGACTCGCGAACGCCTCCCCCACCTTGAACGGCAGCACGGGATCCGAGTCGGCCCACAGCACGAGCATCGGGCGCTCGTCGGCCTGCAGCGCCTCCTGCGCCCGCTTGCCCTCGGCCCCTCCCGGCATCTCCGGCGCGGTCGGAAGGATCAGGGGGAACGCTCGGGCGCCGGCCTTCGACTCGGGCGCGGGAAACGGGGCGTCGTAGGCGGCGACGACCCCGTCGGCCATCCCGCGCGCGCAGGCATTTCGCACCAGCATCGAGATCGGCAGGTCCTCGGTTCGCTCGACGAAGTCGTGAAAGGCCCACCAGGCGTCGGCCATCGGCTGCTCGCCGGTGAACAGGCCCGTGTCCATGACCACCATTCGCGCGATCCGGTCCGGGTTCTCGGCCGCGAGCCGCAGGCCGATCGGCCCGCCCCAGTCGTGAACCACAGCGGTGACGTCGCGAAGGTCGAGGTCCTCGAGCAGCCCGGCCATGAGCTCCGTGTGGCGGTCGTACGTGTACCAGTCGAGATCGATCGGCTTGTCGGAGCGCCCGAAACCGGCGTAGTCCGGCGCGATGCAGCGGTAGCCGGCGTCGCGGACGGGCGGAATCACCTTGCGCCACAGGTACGACCAGGTCGGCTCGCCGTGGAAGAACATCACCGTCGGGCCGTCGCCCTCGTCGATGTGGGCGAGGCGGAGCCCGTCAACCTCGCGATAACGCGGCTCGAACGGGAAGCCCGGCAGCCCCTCGAACCGCTCGCCGGGTGTGCGGAAGGCCTCGGTCATGAGCCGGCCGCGATCGCCGCGGCCGTCCGGCGGGCCAGGGCCATGATCGTGACCATGGGGTTGACGCCCGAGGCCGTCGGGAAGGCGCTCGCATCCCCGATCCAGACCCCCGGCACATCGTGGAGCTCGCCCAGCGGGTTGGCGACGCTCGTCCCGGGATCGGAGCCCATCCGGCAGCTTCCCATCTGGTGCGCCGTGAAGATCCCGAACTCCCGCGGCGCGAGGGAGTGCGTGGTGACGGCATCGACAAACGCGTCTAGGTGGTCGCCTCGATTCCAGATGGGCGCGCTGCGCCCGATGCTGACGATGCGCTCGGCACCCGCCGCCTCGTGCAGGCGGATCAGCTCGGCGAGCCCGCGGCGGAAGTTGCGGATGTCGAGCTCATCGGAGAGCAGGTAGCTGACGGCCGGGTTCCCCGCGGCATCGAGCTGAACCTGGCCGTGGCCCCGGTCTCGGGTCAGGTTGATGAACGGCGCGCAGCGGCTCCAGTCGAGCATCTTCTCCTTGTGATCGCGGCCGGAGATCCAGGGCGTCGCGGCGGCGAACAGGCCCGTCGTCGACTGCGCCGACTCGACCAGGAACCCGTAACCCTCCTCGAGGTCGGCGAACTGGTGCGACATCGCCGCCTGCGGCGGTGCCCACCACCAGCGCTGGTCGTCCGGATAGACGCCGGTGACCGCGCTCGTGGGGTGCAGCCGCAGGTACCGGCCGACGGCCGGCCCGCCGATCCCCGAGCGAAGCAGGAGGGCCGGCGACTCGATCGATCCGCCCGCCACGACGATCACCGGCGCGCGCACCGTGACCGGCACGGGCGAGCCGTTCGTCGCGGCTCCCGCGGGGTCGAGCCACACGCCCTCCACCCCGCTCGCGCGCCCGGCCTCCGTGAGGATCCGCTCGGCGCGGCAGTTGACGACGATGTCCGCCTCCCGCGCCGCAGCATCGGCCAGGTAGGTCTTCTGGGTCGAGAGCTTCGAGCCCGATTGATCGCCGAATCCCATGTAGCCCGCGACCTGTGGGTCGTAGGTCGCGCGGTCGGCGTTCCTCAGGATCAGGCGGAAGTCGTAGCCCAGCCTCTCGCATGCCTCGCGCAGCCGCTCGTGGGGGCCGTTCAGGTCGCTGCACGCGTCGTTGGCGCCGATGCGCTCCAGCACCGCGTCGAGATGGCCCTCGAAGTCGGCGCCGTCGAGCCCGTCGAGCCCGAAATCGCGGGCCCATTCCTCGCGCACCCATTGATGGGTTCGCAGGCTGTTGGTCCAGTTGATGACGGTGCCTCCTCCGAGCCCGGAGCCCGCCTGGATCGTGACCTGCCCGTCCAGGGTCGGAAACGGCCCGGCGTTCAGATAGCTGCGCTGGTAGGCGGGCAGCTCGAGCTGGTCGAAGTCGGCCTCGTTGGAGTACCCGCCCATCTCGAGCACGCAGACCCGCTTGCCCTGACCTGAGAGCTCGCCCGCGATCACCGATCCGCCGGCGCCCGATCCCACCACGCACACGTCCGCCTCGATGACCTCACCCGAGGCCGGGGGTCGCCGGATGGGGAGGGACTTGGGCGCGTCCGGGGGAGGCGACTGCGGCCCGGGGTACCCCATGGCGTCCCAGTTCGGATTGCGGCCGGTGCCGAGCTCGGGCAGCGCGTAGTGAAGGGTCGTCGTGAGGCCGCGGATGGCGTTCATGCCTGCCAGCGTCTCGGGATCCGCGGCACTGAATGCGTGGACGAGCTGCTCGCGCTCGGCGAGCGGCGTCTCCGGGGTCATCCCGTTCTCCGCCAGGGAGTCCAGCAGCCGCCGCAGTCCGTCGATCTGGTCGGCCGGCGCGTTCGCCTGCAGCAGCGTCACCTCGATCGCCTCGGGCACCGCCAGGTGCGAGGCGGCGCGCGCCCAGAACCCCGTCGGATCGGGCCCGCCTTCAGGCGCGGACAGCGGAGGGACGAAGGTGTCGCACAAGACGGCGAGGGTGCGGCGCTGGGAGTCGTCGAACAGGTCGCTGGCCGCCAGCGCCCCGATCGTGTCGCCGATCTGCTGCGTGACCTGCGCGGTGTAGGGAAGCATGTGGGCCTCGCGGGATGCCGCATGTCCCGGCGTGATCAAGAGCGACTGGCGCTTGGCGTACTTGCGGATGCCGTCCGGGCCGTGGCGGGAGCCCAGCCCCGACGCCTTCCAGCCGCCCATCGGCAGCTCCAGGGCCACGTAGTTCACCTGCGCGTCGTTCACGCAGCAGACCCCGGCCTCGATCCGCCGCGCCAGCGCCTCGCCTCGCTTCGCATCGCGGGTCCAGACGGACGCCTGGAGCCCATACGGCCCGTCGTTGGCGAGCTGGATCGCCTCCTTCGCGTCGGACACCCTCATCACCGGCAGGGTGGGACCGAAGGTCTCCTCGACCATGCAGCGCATGGAGTGATCGACGTCAGCGAGCACAGTCGGCTCGAAGAAGAGCCCGGCCGCATCCTCGACCCTCCTGCCCCCGGTGACCACCCTGGCACCCTTGTCGACGGCGTCGGCGACGTGCGCCTCGATGCGGTCGATCTGGGGCGGGAAGATGATCGCTCCCACGTCAACCGACCCCGCCTCCCCGGGCGGCCCCTGGCGCAGAGTCGAGACCTTGTCGGTGACGCGCTCGAGGAACTCGTCGTAGGCGGGCCCCTCCACGTACACACGCTCCACCGAGATGCACACCTGCCCGGAGTTGTTCATCCCGTAGCTCACGGCAGCGTTGGCGGCGCGCTCCAGGTCCGCGTCGGACAGCACGATCATCGGGTCCTTGCCGCCCAGCTCCAGGCTCACCGGGGTCAGGGTCTGGGCCGCCTGCGCCATCACCTTCTTGCCCGTCTCCACCGAGCCCGTGAACATCACCATGTCCACCTCGTCCACCAGCGCGGCGCCCGTTGCGCCGCGTCCGGTGGCCACCTGGAAGGTCCCCTCGGGCAGCTCGCATTCGGCCAGCATCTCCGCCATCAGAAGCGAGGTGAGGGGGGTCACCTCGGACGGCTTGAGGACGACCGCGTTGCCCGCCGCCAGAGCCGGGATGCAATCGCCGAACGAGTTGTTGAGCGGATAATTCCACGGCCCGATCACGCCGATGACCCCGAGCGGCGCGTAGCGGACGACCAGCTTGCGACCGCGGACGAAGGGTGACGCCGAGTCGATCTCCTCGTCGCCCAGATAGGCAGGCGCCGTCTTCGGCCAGAATTCAAGCGCCGACAGGCCGTAGGAGAGCTCGGCGAACTGCGTCTCGTCGGCCGGGCGGCCCGTCTCCCCCACGATCGTCGTGACCACCCGCTCGGCGTTGGCGGCCATCCAGTCCCGGGCCGCCAACAGTACCTCCGCCCTGCCGTCGAACCCGATCGCCTCCCAGGTGGGCTGGGCCTCCCGGGCCGCGGCGACCATCCGGCTGACCTCCTCGGGGCCAAGCTCCGGGACGGTGGCGATCGTCTCCCCGGTCGCGGGGTTGGAGACCGGAATGCCGGTCCCGGTCGGAGCCTCCGTCGCTGGGCGCACGGTCATCGCAGGGTCAGCCTATACGCCTCGCCGCATCCGCCCGGCCGGCAGGCGAACATGGAGGGGATGGGAAAGACCATCGTCCTCTCGGACCTTCACCTCGCCTCCAACGGGGGCATCGACATGCTTCGGCGCCCGGAGATCCGGGAGCCTCTGTGGGCCGCGCTCGAGGGCGCCGACGAGGTGGTGCTCCTGGGCGACGCGGTCGAGCTGCGGGACGTGCCGCTGGCCACGGCGATCGAGACGGCGCGGCCGTTCTTCGACGAGCTCGGAGCGGCCGTCGGCGACGCTCCGGTGGTCGTGGTCCCCGGGAACCACGACCACCATCTCCTCGACGAATGGCTCGAGCGGCGACGGCTGGAGGCGGCCGGTCCGCTCGGCCTGGAGCAGCGAATTCGGGTTGAGGGCGGGCCCCTCGAGGAGCTCACCGGGGGGATGGGCCGGGCCGAGCTGGAGCTGGCCTATCCGGGCCTGTGGCTGCGGCCGGACACGTACGCGACTCACGGCCACTACCTGGACCGCCATCTCACCGTCCCGAGCTTCGAGCGCCTCGCCGTCGCCGCGGTCGAACGCGTGCTGCGCGGCTCTCGCGACGAGCCCGCGGACGATTCCGCCGAGAGCCAGGATCCGGGCTTCGCCTCACCCGACGACTACGAGCGCGTCCAGGCTCCACTGTACGCGTTTCTGTTCGCGCTCGCCCAGAGCGGCTCTCCCTTCGAGCGGCTGGGCGGCCCAAACCCCTCAGCCCGGGTGTGGCAGGCGGTCGGCGGTGGTTACGGCCGCGCGGCGCGCATACGCGGCCGGCTGCTCGGCAGCGTCGCGCTTCCCGGCGCCGTCGGCGTCGCGAACCGGCTTGGCCTCGGCCCGGTGAAGTCGGACCTGTCGCCCGGCGCGATCACCCGCGCTGGGCTCGCTGCGATGGGCGAGGTCGTTCGCGGCCTCGGCATCGAGGCCGACCACGTGATCTTCGGGCACACGCACCGCCGCGGCCCGATGAGAGCCGAGGTCGGCTGGCGCCTGGAGAGCGGCACACGGCTGTGGAACACCGGCAGCTGGATCCACTCGCCGTGGCTGCTCGGTGCGACGGCGGCCGACAGCCCCTATTGGCCCGGCTCGATCATCGTGGTGGAGGACGACCACCACCCGCGCGCCGCGAATCTCCTCGAGGACCGCTCCCGGGACGAGCTGCGCGGAGGCCGCTGACCTCCGCGCAGGCCGTGCTGCAGAGCCTCAGGCGACGGTCTTGACGTTGACCGCCTTGGGGCCCTTCGGGCCGTCCTCAGCCTCGAACTCGACTTTGAGGCCGTCCGGAAGCGCTCGCGCGCCGTCCACGAGCCCGGTCTGGTGGACGAACAGGTCCTGCCCGCCCTCGTCGGGGGTGATGAAGCCGTAGCGCTTCTCCTCGTTGAACCACTTCACTGTGCCAGTTGCCATACATCCTCCGCGTTGCTCTGTCCTCGAATGCCGCGGAACTGCCTGGTGCTTCAGCCCGTTCAGCCGCCGCTTCATACGGCCCGGTAGAGGCCTGTAATAAAGGTAACACTCCGCGCCTCGGCTGTGTCCGGGCTAATAGCCCGCCGGCGGGCTCGGCGGGCCGACGATCGCGCGTACGATCAGGAGCAGCAGCACCGCGCCCGCGATCGCGATCAACCAGGTTCCGAGGTCGAAGAACTCGCCGATGTGGCCGATGTCGAGCGCGCTCGCGATGAAGCCGCCGATCAGGGCCCCCAGGATGCCCACCGCGGTCGTCCCGATGCACCCGCTCGGCTCGGTTCGCCCGGGCACGAGCGCCCGCGCGATCGCGCCGACCAGGAGACCGAGGACGATCCAGCCGATGATGCCCACGCCGGGACCCTAGCCATCCAGGCTGGATCTGGAAGACTCGGCCCCCAATTGTCACCTCGCGCGGAAGCCGGACGCCGGGAGGCCGATCGAATCCTTCGCGATTCCCGACGCCATCCTCACCGGCGACCACTTCGTCTACGTGACCGGGGAGCACGGCGACGGTGGATCGACAAGGACGCGATCTTCCCGCACACCGGCCGCCCCCGGCCCGCCGCGCCCTCCGTTCGTGCTGCGACGCGGCTACGACCGGCTGGTGAACGGCCGGCGCGTGCTCGTCGTCGACGACGTGGTCAACACCGGCGAGTCCGTGGCCGAGACGGCGCAGGCGGTGCGGGGCGCAGGGGGTGCAGTCGTGGCCGTCGCCGCGATCTGCACCCGCGGCAGCGCGACGGCCGGCGACGTCGGCTGGCGGGACTTCGTCTATCTCACGCAGATCGACATCCCGTCCTGGCCCGCCGACGAGTGCCGGCTGTGTCGCGACGGCGTCCCGGTCAACACGGGATACGCCCACGGCGCCGATTTCCTCGCCGCACGGAGCTGACGAGTTGCCGATCCTCGGTTGGCCAGGGTGACGCCGCGCGCGCGCCTAGGATCTGGCCGCGCGATGGCGGGCCATCTCAGCGACAAGCCGCGAGCGCCCCACGCGGCGGTGATCGAGCACGCGCCCGAGGAGCTCCAGAGAAGCCTGAGCCCTCGCCAGATCCGGATGATCGCGATCGGCGGTGCGATCGGCGTCGGGCTCTTCCTCGGCTCGGCGAAGGCCATCCATTTCGCCGGGCCCGGGCTGATCGTCTGCTACGCGGCCGCCGGCGCCGCAATCTTCCTGATCATGCGAGCGCTCGGCGAGCTCACGCTGTACCGGCCGGTGGCCGGCGCGTTCGCCGCCTACGCGAGCGAGTTCCTCGGGCCGCGGATCGGGTTCATCACCGGGTGGACCTATTGGTTGACCTGGGTGGTCACCGCCATGGCGGAGATCACGGCGGCCGGCATCTACATGCAGTACTGGTTTCCGGACCTCCCGCAATGGGTGACCGCGCTGGTGATGGTCGTCGTCCTCTACGGCGCCAACCTGATCGCCGTGCGGGTGTTCGGCGAGTTCGAGTTCTGGTTCGCGGCGATCAAGATCGTCACGATCGTCGGCCTCATCCTCATCGGGCTCGCGGTGATCCTGTTCTCGATCGGGGCGCTGGGCGACACCGCGAGCTTCGCAAACCTGTGGGACCACGGCGGGGTGTTCCCCGAGGGCATCGGCGGCGTGCTCACCGCGCTTCAGGTCGTGGTGTTCGCGTTCGTTGGCGTGGAGTTCGTGGGTGTGACGGCGGGCGAGGCCCGCGACCCGGCTCGCACCCTGCCCAAGGCGGTCAACAGCATCGTCGTGCGGATCCTCCTCTTCTACGTCGGCGCGCTCGTGATCATCATGTCGCTGGTGCCCTGGAACCATCTCTCGGCCTCGGAGAGCCCCTTCGTCACCGTGTTCAACCAGATCGGAATTCCAAGCGCGGCGGGAATCGTGAACTTCGTCGTCCTCACCGCGGCGCTCTCCTCCTGCAACAGCGGGATCTTCAGCACGGGACGAATGCTCTACACGCTCTCCGGCGAGGGACAGGCGCCCAGGACCCTTCGCGACGTGAGCAAGCGACGCGTTCCGGCGCACGCGATCACGCTGTCCGCGGTGGTGATGCTCGGAGGCGTCGTCATCAACTACCTGGTGCCCGCCAGAGCCTTCATCTACATCACGAGCACGGCCACGGTCGGCGCCATGTGGACGTGGGGAGTCATCGTGATCTCGCACCTGGTCTACCGCCGCCGCGTCGCCGCGGGCGAGGTCGCGGCGAGTCCGTTCCGGATGCCGGGCTCGCCGGTGACCAACTGGATCGTGGTCGCGTTCCTCGCCTTCGTGGGCGTGCTGCTGGCCTTCAACGCCAGCCAGCGGGTGGCCCTGTACGCGGGCGCCGTCTGGGGAGTCGCGATCGTCACCGCCTACGCCATCCACAGCCGCCGCCCGTCCGCTCGGGCCGGCTAGCGACCATTCCGGCGTCACCGCTCGATGCGGGTCGGGCTACGCTGCCACACTGCCGCGCATGCGCGCGCTCGCAATCGTCCACCAGGCCGACGCCGGGCCTGGCGTGTTCGCGGATGCGATGCGCGAGCGGCGCGTCGAGCTGGACCGGTGGCCGATCGCCGACGGACCGCCTCCCGCCGACCCGACCCGCTACGACGCCGTGCTCACCTTCGGCGGCGCGATGCACGCCGACCAGGAGGCCGATCACCCATGGCTGCAGGTGGAGAAGTCACTGCTGCGCGAGCTCATCGACCGCGGCGTGCCGCTCCTCGGCATGTGCCTGGGCTCGCAGCTGGTGGCGGAGGCTGCGGGCGCCACGGCCCGGCGCGCGAGCGCGCCCGAGATCGGCTGGCACGACGTGGAGCTCACCTCCGCCGGGGCGAGCGACCCCTTGCTCGGCGGCCTGCGCCACCGCTTCGAAGCCTTCCAGTGGCACAGCTACGAGGCCACCCTCCCGCCGGGCGCCACGGCCCTCGCGAGCAGCGCGGTCTGCCTGCAGGCCTACCGGTTGGAAGGCCCGGCCTGGGGCATCCAGTTTCACGCTGAGGTCAGTCGCGATGACGCCGGGCACTGGATCGACGACTACCGAAGCAACCCGGACGCCGTGCGACTCGGGCTCGACCCCGAGGCGCTTCGCCGCCGCACCGGTGCCGCGATCGACGCCTGGAACGAGCTCGGCCGCGCCCTCTGCGGGCGCTTCGTCGACGCCGCCTCGGCGTAAATCACCGCCGTTGTGGACGTTTGCCCTCGCATGCCGAAAGAAACCGTGCACCGGCTCGCGACGATAAGTTGCCCTAATGGCCAGCGCCTTCGACGCCTGGCAGGTCGAGTTGCACGGCCACCGGGTCACCTACCGGATCGCCGGCACCGGGCCGCCGGTCGTGCTCATCCACGGCATGGTCAACTCCTCGCGCCACTGGGAGGACGTGGCCCTGCGCCTGGCGGACCGCTACACCGTCATCGCTCCGGACCTGATCGGCCACGGCGACTCCGCGACGCCGCGCGGGGATTACTCGCTGGGCGCGCACGCCGCGAGCATCCGCGACCTGCTGGCGGTCATCGGCACCGACCACGCGACCATCGTCGGGCACTCGCTCGGCGGGGGGGTCGCGATGCAGTTCTTCTACCAGTTTCCCCAGCGCACCGACCGGCTCGTGCTGGTTTCGAGCGGCGGCCTCGGCCGGCAGGTGAGCCCGCTGCTTCGCGGGGCGGCGCTGCCGGGCGCCTCGACCATCCTGCGGGCCGCCGCGCACCGGCGGGTCCTGGACGCGCTGTGGTGGGCCGGCGAGCGGATGCGCGCGCGTGAGCTGGGCAAGGGCGTGTACCTGCAGGCGATCGCACGGGCGCTGCGGCCGCTCGAGCAGGGCGGGGCGCGAACGGCGTTCATCCAGACGCTTCGCTCGGTGATCGACGTCCACGGGCAACGGGTCAGCGCCCGCGACCGCCTGTACCTGCTGCGAGGGTTCCCGACCCTGATCGTCTGGGGCGAGCGGGACCACACGATTCCCGTCGCCCACGGGATCGCAGCCCACGAGGCCATTCCCGGCAGCCGCCTCGTCACCCTCCCGCGCGCCGCCCACTTCCCACACCTCGAGGACCCCGGCGGGCTCGCCGCCGCGCTGGGGGACTTCATCTCGACCACCGAGCCGGTGCGCATCGGGGACGCCGACTGGGGCGGGCTGATCAGCCCTCGAGCCCGCCGCCGCCGGCACGACGCGCATCGCGCAGCGGCGTAGCCGTGACCGGACCGGAGCGCGTAGCCGCGATCTATCTCCGCGGCGTCGGGGGGCGCCGTCCGAGCGTCCCGATCGAGATGGGCGCGCTCGAGGCCGCCGCCGAGCGATCGATGTCCCCGCACGCCTTCGCCTACGTCGCCGCCGCCGCCGGCAGGGAGTCGACAAAGCGCGCGAACGAGGCGTCGTTCGCGCGCTGGCGCATTGTCCCCCGCATGCTTCGCGACGTCTCCGAGCGCGACACCAGCATCGAGCTGTTCGGCCGCCGGATCGCCGCGCCGCTGCTGCTCTCGCCGGTGGGCGTGCTGGAGATGGCTCACCGCGAGGCGGACGCGGCGGCCGCCCGCGCCGCCGCCGCCGAGGGCGTGCCGATGATCTTCTCCAACCAGGGCTCGGTGCCGATGGAGGCGTGCGCCGAGGCGATGGGCTCGAGCCCGCGCTGGTTCCAGCTCTACTGGAGCACGTCGAACGACCTGGTCGAGAGCCTCGTGCAGCGCGCCGAGGGATGCGGATGTGAGGCGATCGTCGTGACCCTGGACACCACGATGCTCGGCTGGCGGTCACGCGACCTGGCGCTTGCCTACCTCCCGTTTCTGCGGGGAAAGGGGATCGCCCAGTACACCAGCGACCCCGTCTTCCAGCGCCTGATCGCCGAGCCGCGCGAACGCGGAAGCGCCCCCTCCCCGCGCCCCAACCTGGCGGCGCTGGGGACGCTGATCCAGCTCGTGCGCCGCTACCCCGACCGCTTCTGGCCGGCGCTTCGCTCCGGCCGCGCCCGCCGTGCCGTGGAGCGTTTCGTCCAGATCTACTCGCGGCCCTCGCTCACCTGGGACGACCTGCCCTTCCTCCGCGAGCGCACCCGGCTGCCGATCGTGCTCAAGGGGATCCTGCACCCCGACGACGCTCGGCGGGCAATCGACTCCGGCATGGACGGGATCCTGGTCTCCAATCACGGTGGCAGGCAGGTCGACGGCGCCATCGCGACGATCGACGCGCTGCCCGGTGTCGTCGCGGCCGTGGACGGGCGCGTCCCCGTCCTCCTCGACAGCGGCGTACGTGGGGGCGCGGACATCTTCAAGGCGCTGGCGCTCGGCGCCACGGCCGCGTGCATCGGCCGCCCGTACCTGTGGGGCCTCGCCGTCGCGGGAGAGACCGGCGTGCGCGAAGTGATCCGCAACCTCGTCGCCGACTTCGATCTGACCATGGGCCTCGCGGGCTGCCGCTCGGTGGACGAGATCGGGCCGGAGGCGCTCGCGAACGCCGACGATTGACGCCGGGGCCGGCGGGTATGCGAGGCTTGCGGCGGAGGAATCGAGATGCGACAGCTGACAAGCCTCGACGCGCAGTTCCTCGCGCTCGAGACCCCGCGCCAGAGCGGGCACGTCGGCGCCCTCGCCATCCTCGACGACTCCGAGCGGGCCGGCGGCCGCCTCGAGATCGACGACATCTGCACCCTGATGTCCGAGCGGCTGCCGCTCCTGCCGCCCCTGCGATGGCGCCTCACCGAGGTGCCGCTGGGGCTCGACTACCCCTACTGGATCGAGGACCCCGACTTCGACATCGACTTCCACGTCCGGGAGCTCGCGCTGCCCGATCCGGGGACGGACGCAAAGCTCGCCGAGCAGGTGGCGCGCATCGTCGCCCGGCCCCTGGACCGATCCCGGCCGCTGTGGGAGCTCTACCTGATCCACGGCCTCGAGGGCGGCGGAGTGGGCATGCTCACCAAGGTCCACCACGCGCTCATCGACGGGCTCTCCGGAGCGGAGATCATGGCCGTCCTGTTCGACCTGGCGCCCGAGGGCCGCGAGGTCGCCGATGCCCCGACGCCGAATGGGGAGCGGGCGCCGAGCGACCTCGAGATGCTGGCGCGGGGCGTTGCGGGGATACCGCGCTACCCGGTCCGGATGCTGCGCTCGATGCCCACGGCCCTTCCCAACCTCACCGAGACACCCTTCGGCAACCTGCCCGGGGCGGATGCGGTGTCGCGGGTCGCCGATCGCGTCCGGCGGACCATCCGCGGCGGGAACGGCGGCCCCAACCGCAATACCCTGCGTGCCCCGAAGACCTCGTTCAACGGCCGCGTCTCCGCTCACCGGCGCTTCGCCTTCGGCCAGCTCTCGCTGGACGAGGTGAAGGCGATCAAGGACGAGCACGGCTTCACGGTGAACGACGTCGTGGTGGCGATCTGCACCGGCGCGGTTCGCCGCTGGCTGATCGAGCACGGCGAGCTGCCCGCCGACCCGCTGGTGGCGCAGATCCCGGTTTCGGTGAGGACCAGCGAGCAGGCCGGGACCTACGGCAACCGGATCATGCTGATGAGCGCGCCGCTCTTCACCAACCTGCCCGACCCGGTCGTGCGTCTGCGGCGAACTCACGAGGCGCTCGCAGTGATGAAGGAGCGCCACAAGGCCCTCCCGGCGCAGCTCCTCCAGGACGCCAACCACTTCATCCCGCCCGCGGTGTTCGCCCGGGCCGCGCGGGCCACGTTCGCGCTCTCGACGAGCTCACCCGGCAGGCCGACCTGGAACCTCGTGATCTCCAACGTCCCCGGCCCCCAGGTGCCGCTCTACTGCGCGGGCGCCCGGCTGGACGCCAACTACCCGGTATCGGTGATCACCGACGGCATGGGCCTGAACATGACCGTCATGAGCTATTGCGGGCACCTCGACTTCGGCATCGTCGCCGACCGCGATCAGATGCCCGACCTCCGGAAGACGATCGAGTGGCTGGGGGACTCGCTGGAGGAGCTGCGCCCGAAGCAGCGCGGCCGGCGGGGATCGAAGGCTAAGGCCGCGCGCGCCAGCCGCTCCACCGCGAAACACTGATCTCGATCGCGGGCCCGTCCGGCTCGACCTCGCGGTACTGCGGGTAGCGCGCGGCGAGCCGGGCGACCGCGTTCGCATGCCCCCCGCTGCCCGGTTCGAGAATCCGCGCGAGGCCGTCGGCACGGGTCCACCAGAGCGTGGACCAGTCCTCGTCGTAGTGGTCGGCGAGCACGCTCACCCGCGGATCGGCCGCGATGTTCTCCAGCCGCCGCAGGCGCCGCGTGCGCTTCGGCTTGTGATCCACGATCGTGAGGATCGAGTCACCCTCGACGGCGAAGGTCATCGGAACCAGGTGGGGTCGGCCCTCCCCTCCCCGGCTACCCAGACACGCCACGCGCGCCGACGCGAGCAGCTCGCGAGCCTCGGCGGCTTCCACCACTAGGACCCGGCGCTCCGATGCTCCTCGACGATGCCGGCGAGGTGGTCGAGCCGCTCCTCTGCATCGTCGCGCGCCACCGGCGGCACGAAGAAGACGTAGCGGCCGACGCCGACCGCGGCGTACCGCTCCGCCTCGTCCGGCTTCGCGGGCGCCGCGTAGAGGCCCACCTTCGGCACCGGTCGCCCGGCCTCGGACGCCATGCCCGCGAGGCGCTCGATCCTGCGTCCGAGCTCCTCCACCGACTCGATCCGATTCGGCATCCACTCGTCGCCGTAGGCGATCACGCGGTCCAGGACGCGCTCGCCGTTGCCGCCCACGATGATCGGGGGATGCGGGCGCTGCGCGGGCTTCGGCCACGACCAGATGCGCTCGAAGTCGACGTGGCGGCCGTGGTACGACGCCGCCTCCTGCGTCCAGATGGCCTTCATCGCCTCGATCCGCTCGCGCATGATGCCGAAGCGCCTGCTCGGATCCGTCCCGTGGTTCGCCATCTCCTCGGCGTTCCACCCCGCTCCGATCCCGAACAGGAATCGACCATCGGAGAGCCGGTCGAGCGAGGCGACCTCCTTCGCGGTGGTGATCGGGTCCCGCTCGACGATCAGGCAGATTCCGGTGCCCACGAGCAGCCGGCTCGTCGCCGCGGCGGCCGTCGCGAGCGCAACGAACGGATCGTGGGTGTGCGAGTACTCGGTCGGCAGCTCGCCGCCACCGGGGTACGGCGTCTGGCGCGCCGCCGGGATGTGCGTGTGCTCCGGGAAGAACAGCGACTCGAAGCCCCGCTCCTCCGCCATCAGGGCGATCTCGTCGGGCGCGACGGCGTAGTCCGTCGGGAACATCATCACCCCGAAGTCCACGGGCGCAGCGTATCGAGGGTGGTCTCCCCCGCCCTGCGAGACTTAGCGGCATGCTCGACGACCGCCTGGTCAGAGCCCTTCACGTCCAGGCTCTGCGCAACGACGAGCTCCACGCGGAGCACGAGCCGCACGTGCTCTTCCAGGCTTCGACCATCGGCGCCCTGCTCGACGGCGCCTACGAGGGCGACGTCAGCTTCGCGGAGCTGGCCGGGCACGGCGACCTGGGCCTCGGCACGCTGAATGCGCTCGACGGCGAGATGATCGCTCTCGACGGTCGCTTCTACCGCGCGGACGTCGAGGGCACGGTCGGCGACGTGGACCCAGGCACCCGCACGCCCTTCGCAGTGCTCACGTGGTTCACGCCGAGCGTCGAGGTTGCGATCGACGAGCCGCTGTCCCACGAGGAGCTGTTCGCACTGCTGGACGACCAGCTCCCGGAGGGAGCCGCCGCGTGCGGCGTGCGAATCGACGGCTCCTTCGAGCTGGTGCACGCCCGCTCGGTTCCGCGACAGTACCCGCCCTACCGGCCGCTCGCGGAGGTCGTCGGCGAGCAGCGCGTCTTCGACCTTCACGACGTCGACGGCACGATGGTCGGGTTTCGGTTTCCCGACTACAGCGAGGGCATCGAGGTGAGCGGCTACCACTTGCACTTCATCACCGCCGACCGGACCAGGGGCGGACACGTACTCGGTGCGCGGCTTCGCCGCGCGACGGCACGTATCGACGCGTCCACTGCTCTGCATCTCGAGCTCCCATCCGGCATCGACCTCGCGTCGCCGGAGGCCAGCCGGGACACGCACGAGGCCCTGAGCCGGGTCGAGCGCTGGGGCTGAGCGCTCCCCACCAGGATGAGATGGTGGCCGGATGAGCGACGGCCAGATCATTCTCGTCGCCGGGACGCTCATGGTGGCCGGTCTCGCCGCGTCGTTCGCCGCGGACCGCCTTCGCCTGCCCGGGCTCGTGCTGTTCGTGGGCCTCGGGATGGCGATCGGCTCGGACGGCACGGGATGGATCGACTTCGGCGACTACGAGCTCGCGCGGACGATCGGGATCGTCGCCCTGGCCCTGATCCTCTTCGAGGGCGGGCTCACGGCCAGCTTCGCGGAGATTCGCTCGGTCGCAGGCTCGGCGCTCTCGCTTGCGCTGATCGGAACGCTGGTGACGGCGACGATCGCCGGCCTGGCCGCGACCTGGCTCTTCGACCTGTCGCTGCTGGAGGGCCTGCTGCTGGGGTCCATCGTCTCGGCGACGGACGGCGCGGCGATCTTCGCGCTTCTGAGGGGCTCGAGCCTGCGGCGCCGGGTCGCGCTCACGCTGGAGGGCGAGTCGGGGTTCAACGACCCCCTCGCCGTCCTGTTGGTCATCGGGCTGATCGATTGGATCTCCAACCCGGACTACGGCGCGGCGGAGATGGGGGTTCTGCTGCTGAAGGAGCTCGGCATCGGCCTCGCCGTCGGCCTCGCCGTGGGCTGGCTCGCGCTCCAGGGGCTGAGACGCTCCCGCCTGGGGTTCGAGGCCGCCTACCCGATCGCGACGCTCAGCGTGGCGGCGCTCGCATACGGCGGCGCGGCGACGCTGCACGGGTCCGGGTTCCTGGCGGTCTACCTGGCCGGCCTGACGCTGGGGAGCCGCCCGATCCCGGCGGAGCGGGCGGTGACGATCTTCCACGAGGGACTCGCGGGCATCGCGCAGGTCTCGATGTTCCTGGTGCTTGGCCTGCTCGTCTTTCCGTCCCAGCTCGGAGGAGTCGCGCTCGAGGGGAGCGTTCTCGCCCTTGTGCTGATGTTCGTCGCACGACCCGTGGCGACGTTCGCCGCGACGGCGCTCGCTCGCTTCGACCTCCGCGAGCGTGTTGTGCTCGCCTGGGCGGGGCTCCGGGGAGCCGTTCCGGTCGTCCTGGCCACCTTTCCCGTCATCGCCGGCGTCTCGCAGGGCTTCGAGTTCTTCAACATCGTGTTCTTCGCCGTTCTCCTCTCCACCCTCCTGCAGGGGGCAAGCTTCGAGCCGCTCGCTCGCCGGCTTCGGTTGACCGACTCCCCCGAGGGCGACAGGCGCACGGCTCCCGTCAGGGGGCGCCTGCGGAGCACCGCGCAGATCTCATCCTCGCGACCCTGGGAGCCCGCGGACGGCAACCCGGCCTATCCGACCGAGGTCGTCGGCATCCCGGTGACCACCCAGCTCTTGACCCGCATCGACGAGCCGGGCGCTCTGGTCAGCCTCCAGGACGGTCGCTACGCCTTCACCGGGGCCACCGTCTCGATCGGGTCGGCCACCGGTCTGCAGGCCACCGCGCGCCGCCGCCTCGCCGCGGCCACCGCCGAGGGCGACCGCGCGTGGTGGCGCGAGATCATCGGGGCACTGGCCCGTGGTTCGCGCTAGTCGCGCTAGGTGGGGGTCGAGCGCCGGGTCGGAAGCTCCCCGGCGGCCCGCAGCTCGGCGCGGTCCCTCGCGCCCCGCGCGAGCCGGCCGCCCAGAGCGCCGAGGAGCATCCCGATGATCGCCGTGACCACCGCGAGGAGCGGCGGAAAGCTCCCCAGCGAGACCGTCGCGTCGGTGCCGGCGATCCCATGCGCGACCAGCAGGCCGACCCCGTACAGGGCGCCGCCCACGAGCCCGCGATCGGCGCCACCCCAGCCATCGCGATGCTCGAAGCCGGCCAGCACGCCCCCGATCGCGGCGACGGCGCCGACGGCCCAGTAGGCGGGCGCCGAGACGCCCACCATGACTCCGGCGAGCGCGCCGACCGCGAACGGGACGACCCCCCCGAGGAGCACCTGGGCGGATCGCGTGCGATCGCGAAACGGGGTCGGCATGTGCATACCTCCTCCTCTCCAGGGCGGCTGCGTCCGGGCGGCCCACGACTTCAGCTCCCGTGCGATTCGCCACGATACCCCTCCGGCGCCCCCGATGGGCCGTGGCCGATGCACCATCATGCGCCGGTCGATTGTCCGGTGCTACCACGACACTCAGGGCGACTCCGCCACGGACCAAGCTCCTGATCGCGATCGGTGCGCTGCTGGTCGCAGCCATCGCCCTGTGCCTGAACCGGGCGCTCAACGGTGACCTTTACCTGCTGCTGTTCAGCGGGCGCTACGTCGCCCACCACGGTCCGGTCGGCTACGACCCGTTCCCGACGATCCAGCACGGGCAATCGTGGCTCAACCAGCAATGGCTGTCCGAGGTCGGCTTCTACGGCGCCGAGAGGGTCGTGGGCGTGCAGGGCATCACCGTGCTCTACGCGGCCCTGATCGGGCTCCCGCTGGCGCTGGTTCTGGCCGCGATCCGGCGCAAGGGAACGTTGCTCATGATCGGCGTCGCCGCGCTTTACCTGCCGGGGATGCTGGCGATCATCCATCCGCGGGCCGCGGGCTTCACGCTGCTGCTCTTCTCGGTGCTCGTGCTGGTCGTCATCGCCGCGTGGCGACTCGATTCGCCGATGGCTGCGGCGGGAACCGGCGCGCCGCTCTGGTCCCTCCTCGCGATCCCGCTGCTGTTCGCGCTGTGGGCAAACCTTCACGGCGGGTTCATCGCCGGCCTGCTTCTGGTCGGGGCGGTCGCGGTGGGCCTCGCCGTCGACCGCCGGCGAGGGCTGCCGGGGCCGCCCGCGCCCGGCATCCTCGTGCTCGCGGGCGCGGGGATCGGAGGCGCGATCGCCGCCACGTTCGCCACGCCGCTCGGCGTCGACATCTGGAGCTACATCGCGAGCTTTCGCAATCCCGCCCTGAAGCTGGCGTCGACCGAGTGGGAGCCCGCGTTCCGCTCCGCGCCGGCGATCGCCTACATCGTGGTCAGCGCGACGCTGGCGGCCTGGATCTGGTGGAACGCGCCCAGCCCCAGGCGGGCGATGCCGGCCCTGGTGGCCGCCGGGTTCTTGGTGTTCGCCGCCAGCTCGATGCGCAACCTGATCTTCGTCGCACCCGCCCTGGCGCTGCAGATCGCCTGCTCGGTGCCCGATCGGCTCGCCCCCCCGAGCCGGCTCGTCGTCGGGATCGCAAGCTGCGCGGTGGCGGGCGCACTGATCGTCTACGCGGCGGCGCTCGGGCCCCCGAATGCCGATCGCGTCGGAAACCCCGCGGTGCGTTACGCGGTCGACCATCCGCCCGAGCGCGGTCGCATCGTCGCCTACGCCGGCCCCAGCTCCTACATGCTGTGGCGCGACCCGGAGACTCCCGTCGCGATCGACGGGTGGCTAGAGCACTTCACCGCCGCCGAGCTCGAGGCGAACTTCGGGATTCTGCACGGCTCCCGTCCCGACCCCACCCCATACGTGAAGCGGCTCAATGCGGGCGCCGTGGTCGCGTACATCCCCGAGGCCATCGATCGGCTCAAGGCGCACGGGTTCGTCGTCAGGCGCTCCGGTCCGAACGGGACCTACCTCGTCCGGCGCGACCTCGTCCCCGGCCGCCGCTAGGCCTCAGATGCCGGCGGCGGGCTCCGGTGCCTCTCGTCCCTCCAGCGCCGCGAGGATCGGAGCGGTGTCGTAGAAGACGCGAACGTGGGAAGCGACGCCATCCGTGAGCGCCCAGACGTGCGCGAACTCAACCTCGAACTCCCGTCCGCTCTCCCTGCCCCGTCCGCGGAGACGCCCGATGACGACGATTCGGTCCCCGGCCTCGAGGAAGTCATCCGGGTCCGCCCACGGACCGTCGACGTGCTCGCGGAAGATCCGAGCGAATGTCCTGACGCCGTCGGGCCCGTGATGGGTGCCGCCCCACGGCAGCGGGTCCGGGAGGCTCCATTCGACGTCGTGCGTGAGGTCGGCGACGAGATCGTCCACGTCCCACCGCGTCAACGCGGTGTAGATCCGCCGCACCGCCTGGATGTCGTGCTCGGACATGCTCGTCAACATATCCGCACCCGGTGTGCGCCACGGGTAGGGTTCGGCTCGATGGGGACCCTGGAGGCGCGCTGGACGGTCGAGATCGAGGCCCGCCGTGAGCGCTGCTACGAGATCGCCGCCGACATCGAGGGCGCGCCCGGGTGGCAGGGGACCCTGGAGCAGGTCGAGGTGCTCAAGCGCGACCGCGAAGGTAGGGCCCTCGTGGTGGATACCACCTCGGATGCGAGTATCAAGAAGGTTCGCTCGCGCCTGCGCTTCTCCTATCGGCCCCAGGACGGGATCACCTGGGAGCAGGAGGAGGGCGAGGCCAAGTGGCTCACCGGCTCCTGGGAGTTCGAGGAGGCGGGCCCCGGGCGAACGAGGGCGACGTACGGGCTGCGATCCGATCCCGGGCGGATCCTCGGACTGCTCCTGCGCGGACCGGTAGAGGGCAAGGTGAAGGAGCTCCTCACCAAGGGCGCCGCCGAGGGGCTCAAGCATCGCGCGGAGGGATCCGCCTGAACCTCGGGGCGCGCCTTCAGCCCGCCCCCGTCTTCTGCGATCAGCATTGCTCGGGCTCCTTGGTCCTTGGTTGCGCTCGGTCGTGATCCGTCCGGCCCACCCCTCGCAGCGCCCCCCGCGGCGTCGGCCGCCCCGGCGGTCCCGTTCGGCGCGCGGCCGCCTCCTGTAGCTTCGAGCGCGATGCCGTCGTTCGCCGTCTCCATCGGCTTCCTCACCCTCGCGCAGGCCGCGGTGATCGCCCTCCCGGGCAAGGCGCCGCGACTGGCGCTCGAGCGACTCCGAAGCGGGTGGTGGGCCCTCGTACCGCCCGCGTCCATCGTCGTGGTAATCGCCCTCGTCGGCCTCTATGCCAGCTCGGCCGACGCGCTCTCATACCTGGCGCTGGTCGCCGTACCGCCGCTCGCGGCGCTGGCGCTCGCTGCCCTGGTGAAGCACGCCAGCCCGGCCCTGGCGCTCGCGGTAGCGCCACTCTTCGCACTGGCGTGGGCGCTGCCGCGAACGCTGGCCGGCGAGACCGCCGCCCTGGCGCTCTCGGCCCTTGCGTGCGTAGCACTCGGCGTCATCCTCGCCACCGCCGTCGCCCCGCGATGGCTTCGGCTGGGCGTGTACGCGATGGCGGTCGTCGATCTCTGCCTGGTCGCGACCGACCTGCTCCAGGGGCCCAACTCCACACTCGTGGCGGCGGGCCCGGCGGGCGGGCTGCCGAGGCTCCAGGCGGTGTACTTCGGCTCGGCGACGATGGGCTTCGGCGACCTGTTCATCGCCGCGACCGTGGGCGCTCTGCTCGCGAGGCAGCGCCGCTCGCAGCTCGAGGCGGCGGTGCTTGCGGCGACCCTGGGCCTGAGCTTCGACCTTCTGTTCTTCGCCGTCGAGCTCTTACCGACCACCGTGCCCGTCGCGGTGACGCTCGCGCTGCTCGAGGCGCGCGATCGCCGGCGCGCCCATCGAGCGAGCGCCCCCCGCGACACCCAGCGACGTCGCCTCGCCGTCACCGAGGCCGTCGACCGATTCCTTGCGGCGGTCCCCGACGGGGGCGAGAAGGATGCCGGCGCTTCATCGACGCGGGCGCGGAGGCCGTAAAGACGCCCGGGCCCGCCCAACGATCGCGCTCCGCCGTGGTCCTAGGACCAATGTCCCCTTGAAGGTCGGACCGGCCGCGCGCGACCCTGGTCGGGCAGGCAACCGAAAAGGAGCTGGAGATGACCAAGAGAATCGCGCGGGCAATGACGCTGTTGGGCGTGGCCGGGACGATCGTGATCGGCGGAGCCGGCATCGCGAACGCGAGCCACGGCGCCGACGATCCCCCAGGGCACCACCGACATCACCATCACGCTGGGGAGCGTCACCATCACGGGCACCACCATCACCGTCATCACGGTGAGGGACGCAACCACCGCTGAGAAGTCCGCTGGAGGCACGGGACCGGGAGCCGGGCGACGCCTGGCTCCCTGCCCCGCCGCCTAGCTTCCGCCGGAATCCGCACCCAGGCCGTGGCGCTGTGCCCACAGCGCCGCCTGGGTCCGATCGGTGACCCCGATCCGATGAAAGACGCTGGTCAGATGGGCCTTCACGGTCTTCTCGCTGATCTCGAGTCGTCGAGCGATCAGCTTGTTGGGCAGACCCTCGGCGACCAGCCCGAGGACCTCCCGCTCGCGCTTGGACAGGTCGGCGCGCTGCTCCTCGGAGCGTGCCGCGAGGAGCTGCCGGGCCGCGCGAGGTGCAAGCGGCGCCTCTCCGCGCGCTGCGGCTCGGATCGCCTCCAGGAGCTCCGCGGGCTCCGCATCCTTCAGGAGGTATCCGACCGCGCCGGCATCCAGGGCGGCCACCACGCGATCGCGATCGGAGAACGCCGTGAGCATGACCACCCTCGTGTCCGGCTGCGTCTCGAGAATCGAGCTCGTCGCCTGGATGCCGTCGGGCTTCGGCATCGAGATGTCCATCAGGACGACGTCCGGCCGCAGCTCTTGGACGAGGGCCATCACCTCCTCGCCGTCCGCCGCCGTACCCACGACCTCGACGTCGTCGGCGCCACCCAGGAGCTCCACCAGACCTCCGCGAACGACGGCGTGATCCTCGGCCACGAGCACCGTGATCATGGCGACGGCACGTCCAATCGGATTCGCGTGCCGCCGTCCAGGCCCGAGTCGATCGAGAGCTCCCCGGCGGCGTCCGCGGCAAGATCATGCATCAGCTGCAGCCCGAAGTGCCCGGCCGGCGAGGCCGGCGCCTCAAAGCCATGGCCGTTGTCGACAACCGTGAGGAAGGCCCGACCATCCGCGAGCCCGACCTCCACCTGGATCGTCGTAGGGCTTGCGTGGGTCGCGGCGTTGCGAACGGCCTCCTGCGCGACGCGAAAGAAGACCGCGTCGGTGTCGGGAGAAAGCCGCACTCCGGGCGCCATGTCCAAGTGGGTGGCGATGCCGCGCTCGTCGAGGGGTGCCAGGAGATCCGCGAGGGCGGACTCCAGGCCCTCCTCGCGAAGGCTCGGCGGATAGATCTCGACCAGCAGGCTGCGGAGCTCACGGACGCTCTGCCGGGTCTGGGCGGCGCCCCTCTCCAGCACCTCGCGTGTCGTGCCGTTCCCGCCACCGTTCGACCGCTTCGCTGCCGCCGCCAGGGAGAACGCGGTGCCGGCCAGGCTCTGGACCACCCCGTCGTGGAGGTCGCCGGCGATTCGCCGCCGCTCCCGGTCCGAGGCGTCGATCGCCCGCCTGAGCAGCGCCTCACGCTCCGCGTGGCCCCGGCGGAGCCGCCGCGCCATCGACGCGGCGAGCGGAACCTGGAGCAGCGCGAGGATGAGCAGCGCTCCGACGAGTGCGGGCGCGAAGGCCTTCCACAGGCTCGACCCGCTGGAGGCGACGGAGCTGAAGCGCTGGTAGGTCTCGAACAGGAGGGGGCGCCCGCTCGGGGTCCGGATCCTCAGGTACACCTCCAGCACGTCTCCCCCGGAGCGCTCGAAGCGGTTCTCCGGCTGCGACAGATCGCTGATGCCCGCGTCCACGCCTCCCTCGCGCAGGACCTGGAGGTCGTCGGCGCCGAGCTCGTAACGCGAGCCGATCAGCCGGCGCTTGTCGGAGTAGACGATGCGGCCGTCGGCGGTCCAGATCTTCACCCGCTCGATCTGGCGGCGCAGCACGTCGTTCTCGACCACGCGGTCGAGGCGCCTGATGGCGGCCGGACGCTCGCGCAGGATGCCGTCCGTCACCTGGGGCTCGACGATCTGGCGACCGACGATCCGGTTCACGCTCTTGGCGTTGTCGATCGCCTCGGTGGTGCCGATGTGCCGCATCAGGAAGTAGCTCCCCACCCCGACGGCCGCGAGTGCCGCCAGCCCACCCACGGCGAACTTGGCTACGGCCGACGAGGTCGAAGGGCCTGCGGCGGATGAGCCCTCACTTGCCTGTCTCCGACCAAATCGAGCCATCTTTCTGCCTTGCACTCTCAACCCGTCCTGGGACCAAACGTCACGCACCAAGCCTAGGACCCGGTCGTACGACCTATGTCCAATTGCGCTTTCGACCCGTCCGCTGGGACGCTGCAGATCCTGCTACCCGAGCCATATTGGAGGCATCGATGAGAGCACGTATCAGCATCGCGGTCATAGGCATTCTCGCGGCCATGGCGCTCGTCGCCGTACCCGCGGCGTCCGCCGCCACGGACATCCACCAGGCGACCCTGAAGGGGTCAGCACGGTTCCCGGCCGTCAACGGCAAGGCGAAGTTCTCGCGCGACGACGGGATCCGCCAGCTGGAGGCCGAGATCCAGCATGCAAAGCCCCTGGCCGGCACCAAGGTGAGGTTCAAGGTGAGCGGCGCCCTCGTGGGAGCGGCGACTGTGAATAGGCTCGGAACCGCCCGAATCGACAGGTCCGGCAAAGCGGTCCCGAACGTCACCGCCGGGTCGACGATCCAGGTGCGGAGGCTGAACAACGTCCTCGTCGCCTCCGGCCGCTTCTCCTGAATCGGGGCTTACGCCCGGATTCCTGGGAGCAGGACGGCACCGGGAGCTCTGATGAGCTCCCGGTGCCTCGGTATGGCCCGCTCCATCTCCGAGCTCATCCACACCTGCCATCGGGTGGCGGATCTGGATCGCTCGATATCGCAATCGCGGTCGGCGACTCTCGAGGGCCTCGCCGGCGTCGCGATCGGGCCCGAGCGGCCTCCCTGCAGGTGAGCGACGGGGGAGCGTCCGCGACCCCGACGACCACCGGATCGGGCCGCTCGAATCGGATCCTGCCCAGCCTTCCCTTCCTGCGACCCGCACCGGGTCAGGCCGGCGGCGCCGGCAGCTGCGTCAGCTGCACGAGGGAGATGACCAGCAGCAGGGCCCCGAGCGCGACGAGCGCGTAGCGCCCGCCCCGGACCGGGAAGTGGGTGCTGATGCCGACGAGGAAGAGGACGCTCGCAAGGAAGACGGTCGTCCGGACGTACTTGTCCGACCGCTCTCCCGCCTCCGCGCCCTCGTTGAACTCCTCGGTCGCCCGCGCGTCCAGCGCCTTTGCCTTCGCCAGCCCCGGCTCCCGGTACTGCGGCATGTAGGTGGGGCCCCTCGGGGCGGCGGGATTCGTCTCCGGATGCCTGGCGCGCCACGCCTCGAAGGCGTCGCGGAACCCAGGCCGGAAGCGATGCTCCGCGAGGGCCATCGCGGGCTTGTCGTGGACCGTGAAAGCGGCGAACCACGCCTCGAAGGCCGAGGAGTCGAAGTTGCGCAGGTCGACGGCGTCGAGGTTGGCGCGGTTGGCCTCGGTCCTCGCGGTCGAGGCCTCGGCGAGCGTCACCCGAGACTCGGTGCTCCACTTCGCCGCCGCATAGCCGGACCATGCGGCCATCAGGGCCACGATCGACAGAAGCACGGCCTCGACGATCGAAACCAGTCGATCGCGGCGCTCGTGCGCACCGGCGCCGTGCTCGGCATGGCCCGCGATCTCCTTGCCCACCTCCTGTGGCGACATCCCCTCCGGCATTCGACCCCCTTCGCTTCCTTGCCCAGCAGACGATAGTCGGGCGGGCGCCGTCGCCATCCGTCCGAATGGTCGCGGGACCGCAACGCGATAGGAATAGGCGACTCCGTGCGGCTCCACCACCACATGCCCCGCTCCTCCCCCGACGACTCGTACGCGGGACAGGGAGCTTCGCCGGCCCTGGTCCTGGCCGCCGCCGGCATGGCGATGTTCCTCACCGACCTCGACTTCTTCGCCCTGAACCTGTCGGTGCCGCGCATGGCCCAGGACCTCGACACGTCGGCAACCAACATGCAGTGGGTCATCAGCGGATACATGCTGGCGCTGGCGGCTTTCCTCATCCCGGGCGGCCGGCTCGGCGACATCCTGGGGCGCAAGCGGATGCTCGTCGTCGGACTGGGGATCTTCGGCACGGCCGCGGTGCTGTGCGGAACGGCGTCGTCGGCCGGCGTTCTGATCGGCTTCCGGGTGGTTCAGGGAATGGGCGCCGCGATCCTGTTCCCGATCTGCATCGCCGTGGTGACCAACGCCTTTCCACCGGAGTGCCGCAAGCGCGCGATCGGCAACCTCTACGGGATCGGCGCCCTGGCCACGGCCGTTGGGCCGTTCGTGGGCGGCGCGGTCACCGACGAGCTCGGCTGGCGCTGGGTGCTCCTTCTGCAGGCTCCGGTGGCGGTCGCGGCGATCCTGCTCGCCCTGATCGGAGTGCGTGAGTCGCGCGACCCGAATGCGCCGGGACGGATCGACCTGCCCGGCCTGCTTGCCGTTGCGCTCGGCATCGCGACGCTGACGTTCGCGATCGATCGCGGCGAGGTCTGGGGCTGGGGATCTGCGGCGACCCTGGGCACGTTCGCCGGCGGGGTCCTGCTCCTCGTCGGATTCGCCCTCATCGAGCGCCGGGTCAGATGGCCGCTGGTCGACCTGTCCCTGTTTCGCAACGTCCCTTACGTCGTCGTGACGCTCGCTGGAACCGTGGCCAACACGTGCTTCGTGGTGACCCTGTTCGCCGCCACCCTGTACCTGCAACAGGTGGGGGGCCACTCGCCGCTCGTCGCGGGCGTGATCTTCCTGAGCGCCTCCGCGACGCTCGCGGTCGCCGGCCCGCTCTCCGGCGTTCTCGGAGAGCGCTTCGACATCCCGAGGCTGATGGGCCTGTCGATCGTCGTCGGCGCGGCGGGACTCCTCGCGCTCTCCCTGGATGCGTCGCTCGGCGTCTACCTGCCGGGACTCGCGGTCTTCGGCATCGGCTATGGGCTGTGCTGGTCGCTGTCCAGCATCGGCACCCAGACCGTCGTCGCGCCCGACCGGGCGGGCGAGGCATCCGGGGTCACCCTGGCGCTCGTCGTCGGCGTGGCGGGCCTCGGAGTCGCGCTCGTGGCGGCCCTGATCGAGATCGTCAGCGGAGGGGGCACCGGCCAGGGCGACGCGATCGAGGACATCCTGCGGATGCTCGCGGTCGCCTCCGCCGTATTCGGCGCGGCCCTGGCGCTGACCGGCGGCCGCGCCGCGCACCGCGCCGTGATGGACGCGACCTAGCGTCTAGTCATCCTGCGGAATCTCACCCCGAAGCGCTCCCACGCAGGAGGCGGGCAGCTCAACCCGCGCGAGCGACCGCAGAAAGCCGCGAGCGACGAACACGTGGATCCGCAGCTGCGTGACGCCGTAGAGCCACGTGCCGAGTCGCGAGAATCGTCCGCTGGCGCGTAGCCATGGATAGAAGTTGCGAACGGCGACCCGGAGCTCGAGCCGAGCCTGACCGGCTGGCGCGGGCTCGCGGTGGCGCTCGACCGTAATCCGCAGGTAGCCGTTGCCCCGGCCCTCCCTGGCGACAAGCAGGCCGCGCTCGATCGGCCACTCGACCGCGCCGCCCGTCGCGTCCGTTCGATATCGCGGCGCACGAAAGCGAAGCAGCGCGAGGGGGCGCGCCACCAGCACGACCGTGCGGGCATCGGGCTCGTACACGATGCGCACCAGGCCGAGCGAGACACGGCGCAGGTAGCGCCAGTAGGCGCGCGCCAGGCGCTCCAGGTACTCGCTCGACCAGAGTCGGGCGAGCGTGGCCTCGGGCAGGAGCATGGTGGCCTCCTGAACCGACTCGACGGCACCACTCTCCGGGACGTGCTCGCCGGCCGGCGGATCGGCCAGGCTGATGACGACGGCGGATCGGTCGGTGCGGGCGGGAGTCATCCGGTCCTGTGTTGGGACACACCAGGCGTCTCCCGATCCTCCGCGAGTGCACGCCGCAGTGCCTCCATGAACCGGATCGGACTGATGTCGAACATGGCAGCCCCGGACGGGTCGGTGACGACCGTCGGGGTGGTCAGGCTCTCGACGAGCGGGCGTGCCACCCCGGCGTCGACCGGAGTGACCAGCCCGATCCACAGCGACGACAGCCAGGGCGTGATGAGCGGCACCGGGATTCGCGGGCGCCGGCGCACGTCCAGCGCGTCGGCCATCAGGTTGAGCATGTCGCCGTACGAGAGGACGTCGGGTCCTCCGATCTGTACCTCCCTTCCCCGCGTCTCGTCAATTTCGGGGGCGGACCGCAGATATGCGATCACGTCGTCGATCCCGATCGGCTGGGTGGGCTTCTCCAGCCAGGCGGGCCCGATCATCGCGGGCAGCCGCTGCACCAGGTATCGAAGGGTCCGGTAGGACTCGCTGCCTGACCCCACCACCATTCCCGCCCGGAAATGGGTGAGCGGAGGTCCCAGGCGCGAAAGGATCTCGGCGGTCCTCTGGCGACTGCGAAGATGCTCGGATCGCGGCTGCTCCCCGAGCCCGCCCAGATAGATCGTGCGCTCAATCCCCTCCGTGGCCGCCATCCGCGCGAAGTTCTCCGCGGCGCGCCGCTCCGTCTCCTCGAAGGCGCCCGCCGCGCCGCGACCCATCGCATGAATCAGGTAGTACGCGATCTCGACGTCCGTTCCGGCCCCCTCGAGCGCGTCGGCATCCAGCACGTCTGCCTCGTGGAGCTCCACGTCGCGCTCGGCGAGGTGTTGCGCTCGGGAGGCATCGCGCACGAGGCACCGCACCTCCCAGCCCGCATCCGCCAAGGCGCCGGCGAGCCGCCCTCCCACGAACCCGGTCGCGCCTGTCACCAGGGCGCGAGAGCTCACGTCGTCGCTCGATTGCTCGCAGCGGGCATCGAAAGGCATTCTCCCCGACGAGCTTGCGACGGCCGTCCAGTGCGCCACCGGCCCGGCTCACCGGTACCCTGCGGCTCGGACCGCCAGGCGTCGGACCCGGGCTTCGGCCGGCCGCGTCCAAGGTCCTGGCGGTTGCGTCCGCTCGCTATGCAGGAGGGCGCCCGGTCACTTCGGACCGCGACATGCTTCCGAGCAGGCCCGCTTCGGGAAGCGGGCGAAGGCGAGCCCGCCTGCGCACGCCGGCGGGACCTGCCGACCGCGCGCGCGCTTCGGCCGTCACGTGGGGCACCGCGCGCCTGCGCTCCCACCAGCCCCACGCGCCCGTCACCGCGCCGGCATACATGAACCCGAGCACCACGTCGAAGAAGTAGTGCTCGCCGGTCGCCATTAGCGTCAGGCCCATCGCCAGCGGATAGAGCGCCAGCAGCGGTCGCAGCCAGGGCCGGACGCGCCCCCAGAGGAACAGCGCCACGAGGGCGGTGAACGCGCAGTGCAGGGAAGGGACGGCCGCGACCTCGTTGACGCTCGCCTGGCCCTCCGAGAAGAGCCCGGCGGTCCCCGTCCCGAGCACCTCCCATCCGTTCGCGGTGGTCCGGCTGACGTGCTCCAGCAGGCCCATCTCGCTCGCCATCCACGGCGGCGCCGCCGGGAAGGCGATGTAGGTGGCGAGGCCCACGAGCGCAAGCGTCACCACCCGGTTGGTGAACCGCTTGAAGGCGGGCCTGTCGCGGGCCCAGAGGAAGCCGGCCACCGTGAACGGGACGATGAAGTACGAGGTGTAGACGAGCGTGAATGCGACCTCCCAGGAGCGGACGACGCCGGAGTCGTGCAGGTGGGCCTGGAGCCACTCGGTGGGCGTGTCGCCGAAGAAGAGGAAGCGATCGAACGCGATCATCGGGTGCGCGTGGACGCCGATCCCGAGGGAGTCGGCCGCGCCGCGGGTGAAGTCGTAGGCGCTGAGCACCACCACGAGCGGCAGCCAGTCCACGACGAGCCGCAGGATCTGCTGCGGAGGCCGGCCCAGCGAGGCGCAGACCAGGGCGCCGCAGACCCAGGCGACCACCAGCTCACGCTGGACCGGGATCCCGTACTTGGCGCTCCAGGCCGCCATCGACAGGAGGTAGACGGCGAGGGCGCAGCGCCGCACCGCGGGCCAGTGCGCAAAGCGCGTCGCGGCTCCCCGCTCCGCCCCGGCTCGTGCGATGTCTGTCGCGCTCATCCCGCCTAATTTACGTGCCGAGCATGGTGCGTTCACGCCCTATTCCTTGTCCGGCAGTTGGTCCCGTCCTCGCAGCGCCGCCCGTGTGCGGGTGTGCGACCAGACGCGGTCCGCCCCCGCCCAGGCGGCGAAGGTCAGCCCGCCGACAATGCCGGTCACCGTCGACAGCACGCCCGCTGCGGCCACCGCGGCCACGCCGTCCCTGCCCAGAATGAGCACTGCAGCTGCCGCTCCTGTGCTCGGCCCGATCGGAAGCTGGGTCAACACGACCATCGCGATGAGAACCGCGATCGCGTCGAGAAGCGAGGCGTCCACGCCCACTCCACGCAGAAGCAGCCAGTTGCGAGCCACCTGGGCGAAGACGGCGATCAACACGAACGCGACCAGTCGGCCACCACCCCGCAGGTTGCGAAGCACCGCGAGCCCGCTCCACAGCAGGCGTCCCTCGCGCAGCGCCAGGTGGCGCAGCCCGGCGCTCAGGCCGAGGATCACCACCAGGCAGACGATGGGCAGCCACCACGGCAGGCCGAGCGGGACCACGAGCGTGAACGAGGTGAGCGCGGCGAGCGTCGCCTCGACCGCGAGGATCGGGAACTCGGCGGCGATGAGAGTCGACACCCCCGGGCTCTCGGCCGGGGACGAGCGACGAAGCGCCGCGATGCGCGCCGCCGTTCCCACCTGCGCGTTGAGCAGGCTCCCCACATAGCCCATGCTGGACGCGCGATAGAGGATCCGGCGCGCGACGGTCCCTCCCGCCGCCTGAATGCATATGTGCCAGGCCTCGCTGCGTGCGAGCAGCGCCACGAGCTGGAGCGCGGCGGCGGCGAGGAGGACTCCGATCGAAGCGCTCGACAGGGCAGTCGAGAACTCGTCGCGGTGGCCCCAGAGGATGGCCACCAGCACCGCCGCCGCAGCGACGGCCCCCACGATCGTGACCGACTTCCTGTGCCGGTCGCCAAAGCGGTGCGCGCGCCGCCAAATGGTTGCCACGCGCGACGCGATCACGGGCTCACGTTCATCCGAGCGATTGCTCACGGGCGGCATCGTGCCACCAAGGCGGCTAACGACCGGTTGTTGCACTCCCAAGGCTCCGAGAGCCCACTTTCCAAGCGGGCTCTCGCTAGTTGGGGCGGCCAGATTCGAGCTCGCGAATTCTCGGGGCCTGCCGGGCGGCTCCAGCGGTGGACGCGTCCGTGAGCGCCCTCCCGGATTCCATCCTCACCCCACGCGGCCCTCGGCGACCCCTCCCCACGTCACGGCGGGGCAGGCGTAGGAGCCGTCCTCCTCGCGGTAGTCCTTGACGCCCTCGAGGATGGCGTCGTGCGTGGCCTGTCGCTCGTCTTCGGGCAGCGCGCCGATCACCCGCGCAATTGGGCCGGCCAGTCGCACGAGCGCGTCCCAGAAGTCGTCGTCGTCGGCGTAGCGGAACTCGAAGGCGATCTCCTCGATGTCCAGCTCGCCGAAGCCCGCACCGGTGACGAGCTCCCGGGTGCGGTCGGGATCGGCCAGGGCGAAGATCCCGGGCGCTCCGGGCTCGGGCGGCGGAATGTGACCACGCTGGACGAGCGTCATCCCCGGGATCGCGGCCCACGGATTGCGTTCGGGGGCGGCCCAGACCGCAAAGGCGAGCCGGCCGCCGTCCCGCAGCACGCGCCTCGTCTCCCTCAGCGCCGCAGCCGGATCCGCCATCAGCATGTAGCCCCAGCGGCAGGCGACGCCATCCACGCTGTCCTCCTCGAGGTCCATGCGCTCCGCGTCCATCACGCGATGCTCGACGTTGCTGAGGCCGCGTCCCTCGCCGTTGCGTCTCGCCACCTCGACCATGTGCTGCGCGAAGTCGGTCGAGACAACCCGACCGTCATCGCCGACGCGCGGCGCGATCATGAACCCGAGGTCCCCGGTGCCCGCTGCCAGGTCGAGGATGGTCTGCCCCGGCTCCGGAGCCAGCTTCTCCGCGACCCAGTCGTTCGCAGGTGCGGTGACCCGCATGAGCCACTCGCGCCGCTCCTCCCAGCCCGAGGCCATCTCCTCCCAGGTCTCGTGGCTGAGCTCGCGGTACTCGTCCAGATTGCTCATCATCGCTCCTCGCGTTGCCTGCAAACGGCGCCGACGCTAACGGTTGCGAAGGGAGAAGTCATCCTGAGCCAGCGAACGACGAGCCATGACCCCGCGCTGACCAGGCAAACCCTCAGGGAAGCGAGGCGCCGGCGGACCCCGCACCGAGGGCGGAGCTGGCCGCCGCCCGGAAGGTCGAGACCTGGAGCTCGATCAGCTCCTCGCGGCTCAGCCCCGGATCGGCTACCCAGCTCGCGGTCGTAGCCCGAACGAATTCCAGCCAGCCGAGCACCGCGTGTCGGAGCCGCGGCGTCGGCGAAACGCCCATCCGCTCGATCATTCGGCCCGCGACCGAGTGGTAGGCAGCATCGACGATGGCTCTGACCTCCGCGTCGGCCGCGACCGCCGGCAGCAGGTACGGGCTCTGCGCGACGACCGTCACGAAGCGCTCGAGCCCGATGCGGAAGCGGTCGGCGGCGGGCAGCGCCGGGTCGGGATCACTTGCAAGGTCGGCTCGAGCGACCGCCACGCGCAGAACCTCGCGAAAGAGCTGGCGCTTGCTGTCGAAGTAGTTGAACACGAGGCCCTTGGACACTCCCGCTCGCGTGGCGATCTCCGCGATCGTCACCTCGCCGTAGGGTCGGGACCCGAAGGTCGCGATCGCGACCTCGAGCAGCTGCTCGCGGCGCTCGTCGGGATCCAGGCGGGTGCGTGGGAGTGGTCGCGCGGGCATGGGGCTGCGGGTCATCGGCGGCTTCGGGCTATTGACCGCATGTTCAATAGATGCTACTGTGCCTCGCGGCTATTGACCAGCGGGTCAATTGCAGTCGCAGCGTCACTGCGGCGCCGAGTCCAGTCCAGAGACGGGAGAGCCATGATCGACCACTCAAAGCAGTCCTCACGTACCTTGATCGCGGCCGGCGCGGTGGTCATGCTCGCCAGCTTCGTCCTGCTGTGGACGCCCGGCGCACAGGCGGCTGCATGCAAGCAGCCGAAGGCCCCGAACGCGCCCCCCTGCAATCCCGCCCTCGCGGCCTCGCCGTGGGGCGCTCCACACCGTTCGAGCTACGCGCAGGGCTCGGCGGCGATCCCGGGGCTCCTCCCCCACCACAGGGTGAAGACGCGCCACGTCGAGCTGCCGGGCGCGCCAATCGTGCTCGACTTCTCGAACAGGTACCACGACGGCGGCCGAGCCGTTTGGGGCTCGCTGATCAACTCGCCGGATCGGCGGGGCGTGTTCAAGCTCGATGCCGACACCGGAAAGCTCGTCGACGTCTACTTCCCGGACGAGCGCGAGACGGATCCGCCCGAGCCCTCTCAGGGAAGCATCAGCGGCGCCTACAACCTGCTCACGCGCGAGGGGCGCTTCATCGTCCCGCGCCAGCGCGACATCGAGGTCTTCGCCGACAGTAGGGCCGGCGCGAGGGGGTCGAAGAAGCGGCGCAACTCGCCGATCCGGCTGGTGAAGCGGTTCCAGGTTCCCGCCGACGCCTTCTGCCGAAGCGACGACGCATTCGTCGGCGCGACGATGACCTACGACGGCAAGCTCGCGCTTGCAACGGCGCAGGGGATGATCGTGGTCATGCCACGCAACGCCAAGCGGATGACACCGCGCAACGTGCGCGTGCTTTCGATCAATGGCAATGATTGCTCGGACCCCTCGGTTCCCACGGCCGACCTCGAGCAGGTCTCCAACAGCATCGCGGTCGACGAGAAGGGCGGCATCTACGTCGTCACGTCGGAGCGAATGCGGAAGGTCCGGTGGAACCGGCGTTCCCGGCGGCTGGAGCCGGCGTGGAGTGCCCCGTACGAGACCGGCGGCGGCGGCGGCGACATCCGCCTCGGCGAGGGGTCCGGCTCGACGCCGTCGCTCATGGGCACCGCGCGAGACCGAAGGGGAAACCGCCTGGTCGCGATCACCGACGGCGAGGACGTGATGCACCTCGACCTCTTCTACCGCGACGGGATACCGCGGGCCGCGCGGCAGGCGGGGGGCACGACCCCGCGACTCGCCTGCGAGAAACGGGTCGACTTCGGCGACTCCGACGCCCAGGCCGCAAACTCGGAGCAGTCGGTGCTGGTGCGCGGCGATGCCGTGGTGATGGTCAACAACGTCCTCCGCGGCGCCCCGATCGACGACGGCGTGCCCGGCGTGCTTCGCAACGCCCTCGCCGCCCTCTACGGCGGGAACCCGCTGTACGCCCCTCACGGCGTCGAGCGCGTCGACTGGATTCCGAGCAAGGGTAAGTGCAGGACGAGGTGGACGAGCAAGGCGAGCATCCCGAACGGAGTCCCGACGATGAGCCAGCGGACCGGGCTGTTCTACGGAATCGGGCTGCGTCGCGGGAGCTTCGGCGTCCGTGCGCTCGATTTCGAGACCGGGCGGAGCCGGATGTTCGCCGAGGCGCCGACGCAGGACTGCCCGGAGGCGGACCTGGATCCGAAGATCGAGCCGTTCCTGGCCCCCGCACTGGAAGCGGCACCCAACTACTGCGAGAACTCCTTCTACGCCGCGACGGAGGTGGGGCCGGACCGGACGATCTACACGGGCACCTTCGGCGGCGTGACGATCTACCGCTCAGGCCGGCGCTGACGGACGCACCGTCGCTCAATCGGGGCGGCGAGATTTGAACGCGCGTCGGCCCCCAGCCGGGAGCAATCGGTGTCGACGTGTCCGTGTCCCCAGCGTCCCCAGTCCCCGCGCGCGGACAACTATGGGGGCATCGGACGCAGCGGTCGGTACCAAGTGGTACCGACAGGGTCACGTCCAGCCCCGGCGCGGGATCAGACACTCCACGACATCCGGGTTATGAGGCGCCGATGCCCATCAATTGGAGGCGCAGTGTCGGGAGCTTCGATATCGCGGGTCAGGACGCGGGGCGCTCGGATACGTGCCGGTAGGAAGACGACCGGCGGCGGCGGTACGTGCGGTTCTTGATCCGGTTGCCGCACGTCTCCATCTGACACCACGTGCCGGCCTGATTGCGGGAACTGTCGAAGAACGCCCAGCGGCAATCGTCGCTGGCGCAGATCTTCAGCCGCGACCATTCTCCTAGGAGCTGGGCTTGGAACGCGATCCCGACCATCTGCGAGATCACGCCAGCCACTGTGGCTGCCGGAGTCAGGTCCAGCGCAAGCGCCCCGCGGTCATCGCCGGTCAGCGTGACCGGATGATCACTCGCGAGCTGGGCGAAGCGAGCGCCCGCGGCCGAATCCGCCTTGCCGGTGAGGTTGGAATCGAGCAGGTCGCGGAGCGCCGCCCGGCAGTCGAGCAGGCGATCCAGGTGCGGGTTGTCGACCTCAACCTCGGGCACAGCGAGGTCGGAGATCACCAGCCATTCGCGGGCGGCGCGAGGGTCGGCGAGCCGTTCTTCCGGCGGCTCGAACGCGTAGGTGTTGGCCAGGCCCTGGACCGCGATCAGCGGCGCAGGCGCAACCTTGTATTCGATCTGGTGAGCGAGCTCCTCTAGGTCCACGCTGGAATTATACGACCATGATGACCAGCTAAACCGCTTGACAGGTCATGCTGACCGGTGTACCGTGATTGCCGGTCATGGGGTGATCGGCGCCTATGCCGCGCCCTCAAGCCGATAAAGGAGGAGCGTTGTGCTTCCAGCGGCCATGTTCGTCGCCCGTCAGGTTCGCTTCCCGGACAGCGTCCGCGCCCATGCGGAGGCGGTCCGATCACATCGCGAGGTGACCAGGCGACCCATTCGTTGGAGGGGCCGTGGTTGGCCCCGGCGTGCGCTTGTGTGGGGCTTTGCGAGGCTAATCCCGCAACGCAGCCTCCCGGGCAGAGGTTTGCCAGTGGGCATCACCCGCAACAAGGGCAGGTGAACCGAGCTCGTCTACTGATGGACTGGGGGCACCCTTCCCCGGTGCGGCCGCCGTGCGGTCCGCCTGACGAGCGACCACCAGTGTCGACCGTGGAGGCGCGCATGTCGGCGATCTGCGCGTCACTTATTCCCGCGGGAAGAAACCGGCCCTCCGTGGCGTCTTGATCGATAACGCCACTATCAAAGGAGGCCGCGAATGGGACGCATCGATCAGGACCGGTTGGCGCGGCTCCGCGACGCCACGCGGCAGGTGAACGGGGAGGCGCCCCCGGCTGCCGGGCCGGAGCCCGGGCCTGCGCGAGTCGCAATCGATGGACCAGATAGGGCCGGGTTGGCCGGACGCGCGTCGCCGTGGCTACTCGCGCGGCTACTCGGGGCCCTGGCCGTGCTCGCGACCGGCGCGGTTCATCTTCAGCAGCACGAGCTGCTCTATTCCGCGATCCCCACAATCGGAACGCTGTTCGTGTTGAACTTCGCCGGCGCCAGCGCGATCGGACTGGGGCTTCTGGCGCCGCTCGAGACCGTGTGGGGTCGGCGTTGGGGCGGCCTCATGGTGGATCTTCTGGCCATCGCGGGTATCGGGCTTGCCGCCACGTCGTTCGCGTTCCTCGCGGTCAGCGAGCAAACGCCCCTCTTCGGGTTCATGGAGCCGGGATACGACCCTACGGCGATCCTGGCGTCGCGGATCGCGGAGGCCGTTGCGATCGTCTTCCTCGGCGCGTTCGAGATCGGGAGAGTCGTGGCGAGGCCGGCGGCAGGGCGCTGGTAGACCGAGCGTGCCGGCCGTCTGGAGCCGATGTGGTGGGATGTAAGGAGCCATGGAAGAGATCCCGCCCACGTCGAGCGCTCAGGAGATGGCGGAGCTGGCGGCGCTCGCCGACGGCTCACTGCCCGAGGAGCGGCGACCTGCGCTTGAGGCGCGGATTGCAGCTTCACCCGAGCTTCAGGAGCTGCTGGTGCGCCAGCGGCGCGCGCTCGCCGTCACGCGGGTGGTCGCCGACGAGCCCGCGCCGGACTCACTGCGGGCGAGCGTCGATGCCCAGATCGGGACGCGGGCCGCCGGGGGGCGGCGCCTGCCAATGGTTCCCGGCCTCGCATTCGGCGGCGGGCTGGCGGCGCTCGCGGCGATCCTGCTCACGCTGGTCTTGACCGGCGGGCCGAGCGGCCCAACGGTCGCCGACGCGGCGCGCCTTGCCGCCTCGCCTCCGACCGGTCCCGCGCCGGCACGCGCGAACGGCAGCAAGGCCAAGCTCGCCATCGGCGTCGACGGCGTCACGTTCCCGAACCTGAGGCCAGCCTACGGCTGGCGCCAGGTCGGCGTCAGGCGCGGCGAGGTCAACGGCCGCGACGCAAAGGTCGTCTACTACGAGAACGCCGGACGGCGGATCGGCTACGTCATCTTGTCGGGTGCGGCGCTGTCGCCGCCATCCGGCGCCCACAGCGTCGAGCGAAAGGGGGTTCATTTCGCGAGCCTGGACGTAGACGAACGGCCGACCATCACCTGGCAGCGCCTGGGCCACACGTGCGTGATCACCGGCGCAGCCTCCCGCTCGGAGCTCCTCAGACTCGCCAGCTGGCGAGGCGGCGGAACGCTGCGCTACTGACCCGTCGATCGCTCGGCATCGAGTCTCCGCGCCAGGCGATCGCGCGCCCGGAAGAGCCGGCTGGTGAGCGTTCCCTCCGGCACCCGCAGGGCGCGTGCGGCCTCCTGATAGGAGAGGCCGGCAACGTCCACGGCAACCAGGGCGTCGCGAAAATCCTCGGGAAGCTCGGCGATCGCGTCGTGGACCTCGCGGATCTCGGCAGCCTCCGCCGGGTCATTCGAGGGACCGCGGCCTGCCGCCGCCTCCTCCAGCAGCGGCGTGGTCGCCGGCCGCCGCGCCTGCGTGCGACGCTGGCTGACAAGCGTGTTGCGCAATGCGCGCAGCAGATAGGCGAGTTCGCCCTCGCCGCGGATCAGCCGTGGCCGCGAGAGCACGCGCGCGAAGGTCTCCTGCACGAGATCCTCGGCTTCCTCACGGGAGTCGGTCCAGGCGCGCGCCGCCCGGTACATCCGAGGCAGGTGGTCGGCCAGGCGTTGCGGATCGAGCCTGCGCGGCGCCCGCATCAGCGACCCCCGTCGAATGGCCGGGAAGGAATGCGGTCGTCCCGGCGTCTAAGTGGGAGAAGGCAACACGCCACCCCACGAAGGAGGTCGTTCCATGAAGAAGCTGTTGATCCCGGTGGTCCTTCTCGGCGCCGCGGCAGCCCTCGCTGCCTGCGGCGGCGGTGGAGGCGGCAACGCCACCGCAGCCTCGGGTAGTGCCGCGAGCGCGGTTTCCACGAAGGACGTCGGCGGCGTGGGCACAGTCCTCGTCGACTCGAGCGGCCAGGCGCTGTATGCATCAGATCAGGAGGCTGCCGGCGGCAAGGTGCTGTGCACAGGTGCGTGCAACTCGTTCTGGCAGCCGTTGACCGCCCAGGGCAATCCGACCGGCTCACGTGCCGTGTCCGGCGATCTGGGCACCGTCAACCGCCCGGATGGAACCACGCAGGTCACCTACAAACGTGCTCCCGTCTACACGTTCTCGCAGGACCAGCCGGGCGAAGTGACCGGCGACGGGTTCAAGGACGCGTTCGACGGCCAGCGATTCACCTGGCACGTGATTACGGTCGGCACGGGAGGCGCCGCGAGCGGTGGTGGTAGCGGATCGGCGCACTCGACCAGCGGCGGCGGGACCGGATACAGCTACTAGCTCTGCCGCAGTCACCACCGCGATCGCAGGGTAGTCCTGGACGCTCGCGCGGGGAGGTCAGACCGGCCTCCCCGCTGCGGTGCGCATGTACGCGGGCTTCGACCTGGCAGCCGGGCACACGGGCGTTGCAGGAGGTTTTGACGACGGACGAGGGCCTGCAGCGGCCGGCGGAGCTCTTGCATCGCGCGGTTGTTCGCCCCGCGACGGCGAAATCGCCGAAGGCGCGTTGAGGAGTCGGGTGGCGTCTGAACCGTGGGGCGGCCGTCCCGCTCAGCCGCCTTCAGGGGCCATGGCGACGCCGAGCGAGTTGGCGCCGAGCACCTTCGGCGAGCCCTTCTCGTAATAGACGTCGAGTTCACTGATCGTGAATCCAGCGCCCTTCAGTAGGTCGACGGTCGGGCGGGTGAGATGGCAGCCGCCGAAGGCGCGCTTTTGAATCGGCTCGAGCCGGTGCTGCCAGCGCTGCACCCGCTCGTCGGGCGCCAGCCCGTGCTCGACGAAGTGCAGGGTCCCGCCGGACTTGAGCACGCGTCGCAGCTCGAGCAGTGCGGCCTCGACGTCGGGGATCGTGCATAGCGTCCAGGTCGTCAGCGCGGTGTCGCAGCTGTCGTCGGCGAGGGGCAGCGACCGGCCATCCAGTCCGGACCTTTCGACCGGGACATCCGAGCTCGCGAGGCGCTTGGCGGCGAGCTTCCAGCCGACGTCCGCGGGCTCGATCGCGGCGACGCCGCTCACAGCGTCCGGATAGAAGGGGACGTTGAGACCGGACCCGAAGCCCACCTCGACGACCTGTCCGTGGAGGCCCGCGCAGACGCGTTGCCGCTGTTCACGGGCGACCTCCATCGCGCCGACCAGGTTCACGATGCGTGGTACGACGTGCTCGCCGTAGATTCCCACTTCAACCTCCCTGATGTTGGTCGCGCTCGATTGCTCGCACGATGTTCTCGAATAGTCCTCCGAAGAATCAGTTTGCCAGCGAACGGAGCGGAGGCGATGATCGTGCCGTGGCTTACGCCGCTGCTCCGCGGGGCTGCGGCGAGTCGAAGATCTCGACGTGCTGTCCCGATGGTCGAGCGGGCGACCTCTCACTCCAGCGAGTGCTCGTTAAGCCACTCAGACACCTCTCCAGCGAATCGCGCGCCTGATGGGAGCGCAGCCCAGAAGAGAGTAATGCGAGTGGACGGGAGGATCGCGCGGCTCTGCCGGGCGATCCTCCCGGCTGACTACGCGGACGCCGGCGCCGAGCGGGTGCGCACCGACAGCAGGATGCTCGCCACGATGACCCAAAGGGCGGCGCCTATGGTCGCGAAGAACGAAAGCGGCCCGGCGAGAGCGACGACTCCGAGCACGATCCCGGCCCAACCCATCCACTTCGGCAGCGCGCCGCTCCGGAGGACAGAGATCCCGGCCGCCCAGAGGAACACCATCACGCCCAGCACGAGCGGCAGGAAGTCGTTGTCCCAAAGCGCCTGGAGCGTCTGCACCGAGGTCGCGGGGATGTCGCCCGCCCTCTCCGCGGTGGCGAACATGATCATGCTGTCGATCGCGCCACCAACCGCGACGATCGACGCTCCAATCAGGACGAGGATCGGGAGCATCGCCCCCTCCCCCTCCGCGGCGGCAAGCACCTTGCGCAGGTAGCCCGCGAAGAAGATCAGAAGGGCCCCGGCCACGACGCCGAGGAAGGCGCCGAGCTCGGCGGAGTCCTTGTTGTCGATGTACCACTGCGCGATCGCGTTGGGCGGATGCGTGGCGTCCTTCGGCGACCCGGTGACGATGAAGCTGACGATCAGCACAACGATGAACGCGATCCCTGTGAGCGGCACGAGCCACTCTCTGCTGCTTCTCTCCATAAGACCTCCTCGTAGTCGCCTCCCCCAGAGGCGCGTTCTCCCGCCGCCAGTCAGCGCGCGAGCCGCCGATCTGCGCGACGCGACGGCAGTATGCCAGGCATCGCGGTAGCGCGGAGGGCTGCGGAGCCGCTGCTCCAATGCGCGACTTGCGAGCGTCTGGGCGCCCGTCAGATGCCCGCTCGGGACGAACACCGAGCGCTTCGAACCCTTGGCGCTCCCGCGTTCGACGAGGAGCCTCCTTTAGGGCAGCAGGCCCGCGCTGGCGGGCATCATCGGCGCTCGTCTTGCGTGGACGGAGGCCCGATACGTTTCTCGCTACGACGCACGAGTCGTCGAGCGAGTGCGGCTCCACACGTGACTCTGCGCTTAGCGAAAGTGAAGCCGGGGCGTCGGCCACGACCGCGCGTGTGGCGACCGCCCATCGAGGTCGCGGTCAGAAACCCGCGAGCTCCCGCTCGCGTAGCTCGATCCGGCGGATCTTGCCAGTCAGCGTCTTGGGAAGCTCGCCGATGAACTCCACCTTTCGCGGATAGGCATAGGCCGACAGGTGCGTGCGCACGAAGCGCTGGATGTCACCGGCCAACTCCTCCGATGGTTCATGACCCTCGGCGACGACCACGAACGCTTTCACCACGTTGCCTCGTCTAGGGTCGGGAGAGGCGACCGCGGCGGCTTCCACCACCGCCGGATGCTCGATGCAGGCCGATTCGACCTCGAACGGGCCGATGCGGTAGCCGGCGGAGATGATCACGTCGTCGGCGCGGCCCGCGTACCAGTAGTAGCCGTCCTCGTCCTGCTGTGCGGCGTCCTTGGTGTGGAACCAGTCGCCGCCGAATGCCTCCTCCGAGGCCCCGGGGTTGTTCCAGTAGCCGAGGGGATAATGCGGATTGGACCGCGCGCGCAGGCAGATCTCGCCGCGCTCTCCCTGCGCCACCGGGTGCTCGTCCTCGTCGAGGATCTGAACGTCCCAGCCCGGCATCGCCCTCCCCATCGAGCCCTCCCGCACGGGCATGAACGGATAGTTGGCGCACAACGGGTAGGACTCGGTGAGCCCGTAGTAGTCGAGCACCGTGACCCCGTACTGCTCGCGAAACCAGCGGATGGCCTCCGGGTTCAGGGGCTCACCGGCGGAGCAGACGATCCGGAACTTCTGCGGATAGCGCTCGCCGGCGTCCTCGAGCGCCATCATCGCCCGCATCGCGGTGGGGGTCGTGAACACGTTGGTGACGCCGTGGCGCGAGAGCACCTCGAGCTGCCTGGCAGGGTCGAAGCCACCCTCGCGCGCGTAGACGAACTGGGTCGCGCCCAGGCGCCACGGGCCGAGTAGGGGCGCGATTCCTGCCGCCCATGCCCACTCCCCCATGCCGTGGAACAGCTCGCCGTCGCGAACGTCGTGGCAGTAGACGAACTCCTCGTGAGCGAGGATGTAGCGGTGCGCATGGAGGATGCCCTTCGCGAGCCCGGTCGTCCCCGAGGAGTAATAGAGCTGCGCGGGATCGTCGGCGGACGTGTCTGCAGTCTCAGCCTTATCGTCGACGCCCTCCAGCGTCGCGTCGTCGAGGACCAGCACCTCCTCGACGAGGTCGCCGGGCATCCGGTCAACCTGGTCGGGCGAGCACACGATCAGCTTCGCCTGGGAGTCGGAGACGCGGTGACGGATGCCCTCGTCGCCGTAGAGGACAGACATCGACAGCAGGATCGCGCCGAGCTTCCAGGTGCCGAAGAAGATCGCTGCTGTCTCGGGCGCCGCCGGCGCAACAACCGCGACTCGGTCGCCGCGCTCCACCCCGTATGCGCGCAGGAAGTTGGCCGCGCGCGCCGACAGCGACTGCAGCTCGCCCCACTTCACCCGCCGCTCGTCCCCGCGAAAGTCCTCCCACACCATCGCAAGCTTGTCCGGGGGATGCTTCTCGCAGGCGTCAGCGGCGATGTTGTAGCGGTCCGGGACCTGCCAGCGGTGCGAGGAGCACGCCTCCTCATAGGAGCGAATCGGACTCCCGGTGCTCGTTGCTGCCATCAAGTCTCCTCCCGGTCGGTGGGCGTAGGCTCTCCAGTCTCCTACTTCTATCCGCCGCGACGACATCGCAGTAGGAGCACGTACGAACTGGAGGAGAGTGCCCGAGTCTGGGAAGCGAGGACCAGTCGCCGTTCTGCTCCTCCTCCAGATCGGGTCTGAAGCCCCTCCAACAGAGTCACGACGTGGGCAATGGCACCCGGTTCCCGGCGCACGACTCGTGCGTCAGTACTGACTCGGTGTGGTGGCACAGTGAGCCGGGAGCGGCCAAAGAGTCGTGCCGTCTCTACTCCCGCACCCCGGCGGATTTGAGGGCGTCGCCTTGGTTCATGAAGCCCTGGATGCGGATCACGCGACCGCCACGAAGTCCGAAGCGGACCGCGGTTTCGGCTTCGACCTCCACGCCGCTACCCCGCCCGCGCCGGAGTTCGTGCTGGAGGACGACAACTTGGTCTCCTGCGTCGATGAGCTCTTGGGGAGTCAGCTTGGTCTCCCAGTCCTCATCCCACATCTCAACGCGTCGTCGCCCATCGTTCCCGACCAGCCGACATACCATCCGCCCATGCCCGAGCCGCACCACGTGGTCCTTGAGCTCGACCAGATAGTCGAGGCGGCACGCGCTGCAGGCGATCAGTGGCGGGAGTTCCTGCGCGCGGGGATGTTCAGCGCGGGCATCTACCACCTCCCCGCAGGGGAGCTCGATCGTCAGACGCCGCACGCCGAGGACGAGATCTACTACGTGCTCGCGGGGCATGCCGAGCTCGAAGTCGAGGGGAAGCGAGAGCCGGTCGAGCCCGGGTCGATCGCCTTCGTGACGAAGCTTGCTGAGCACCATTTCGTCGACATCGTCGAGGACCTCGAGCTCCTGGTGATCTTCGCGCCGCCCGAGACGGATCTTTAGGGAGGGGGCGAGCAGACCCCCGACGAGCTCGAGCGGCGAACCAACCACAAAATGCCGAAAGCGCGCTTCCGAAGCGGGCTTCCGCTAGTCGGGGCGGCGAGAATCGAACCCGCGACCTTTTCGGTTCCCAGCCGAGCCCCTCGGGGCGTCGATGTGTCCGTGAGCGAGCGTCCCATCGTGCCCGGGGGTGGACGTGCCATCGCTATGCCTGGAAGGCGGCGTGCACGATCGCGGAGACGGACTACTCCCCCTCGTCCCTTGCAGAGGCGGGCGTCAGCAGCGACTGGAAGGGACGGTTGCTCGCACGCGGCCCCGGTCCGTGAGCCGTGCTAGCTGGTGGTTATTCGGCATCGCTCTTGCGCGCGACAACGAGCAGATACTCGTAGCGGTACTCCGCGGGACCTCCGGGCGGTCCGCTGCTCGCGCGGGTGGCGAACTCGAGGAAGTCCCGGTCGAGTGCCGCAGCTCGCTCGGGCTGTTCGGCGAGGCTCGCGTAAGTCCCGACCACGGGCCCGAACGTCTGCTTGAAGAGCTCGCGGTACTCGCGCGGGCTGTCCACCCTCTCGACGTAGTGTCTGCGGCTCATCTCCAACGACTCCAGCCGATCGCCGAACAGCTCCCGCACGTGTGCCTCGCTGCCCCACATCGGAGGCGGCAGCGCTCCCGGCGCGGGTGAGGGCATGTAGGGCGCCAGGGCGCCGAAGAACTCGGAGATCAAGCCCTCGGGCGTGAAGTTGAGCATCCCGATTGTGCCTCCGGGCCGGCACACGCGCACCATCTCATCGGCCACCGCCTGGTGGTTGGGGGCGAAGATGGCGCCGAACGACGAGGTGACCGCATCGAACTCGCCCTCCGCGAACGGGAGTGCCTCCGCGTCCGCAGCGATCCACTCAAGCTTCACCCCATGCGCCTCGGCTTCGCGGCGGCCCGGCTCGAAGTTCTCGGGCGTCAAATCCGAGGCCACGACCTCGGCACCTGCCTCGGCGGCGCGGATGGCCGTGTTTCCCGTGCCGGCGGCGACGTCGAGCACCCGCTGGCCAGGTGAGATCCCGCATGCGTGCACCAGCACCTCTCCGAGATCCCAGACCGTCTGCTTCGCAAAGCTGTGATAGTCGCCCAATGCCCAGGCGGCCCGAGTGGCGGCCTTCAGCTCGCGGTCCGCCGCTGTCGCCACCGGCGCTTCCGTCTTCTCGTCGGTATTCATATGGCTCCTCCGATGCTGGCCGTAGCTGGCTCCCGCCAGCTCCTCGATCCTCGCAAGCGCTGCCGCCTCCATCATCAGTCGCCCTGGGTCGGCCCGGCGCTCCATTGCCTAACCGTAGCCCCGGCGGGGCGCCCTGACTTCGCCCGAACTCGAACGAGGCCCGGGCAGCGCTCCAATCGCCTTCGGCAAGCCGAGCCCAGCCGACCGAAAGCGGGTCGGACGCGATCCCGTCCTGTGCCTTAGCCATGGGGGCATTGTCCCGCCTCCAGTTCGGCCGGTCGATGCCCGTCCGCGATGAAGACCCGCTCCCGCATTGCCGTCGACGCGAGCGTCACGACGGTCAGGCCTGAGACGGGCTCCTTGGGACGAGGTGGAGTGGTCCCGGTCGGGAGCCTGCGGACTGTCGCTCGGCCCGCGTAAAGCGGGCGCCGGGAGCGCGGGGCCAGCGCCGACTTCGGGCCTCTGGCTGCGCCCCGCACATATCTCCGAGGTCACCGGTGCCATTCCCGTGGATTCCTCGATGTCCCGGGTATCCAGGTAGCCGAGCTGGCTCTCGGGCGGGAACGTCAGGGAGAGCGTTCGGATGTGCTCCGAAGTCCTCCACGTGCATCTGCGGATCCCGGGCGGGAGGCCGACGTCCAAGCCGGCGCGAGGATGCCGTCGAGCGCCACCGGCGGATCGTCGATGGCCGCTGATGCGGGCGCCGAGCGCGACTCTAGCCCCTGCCGAGCCGGGAGGCCCTCGCTGCGCTCGCCAGCGCACCCAAGCCCCGCCGCAGCCGCGACCGTCGCTTGGCGCGCCGCGGCAGCGGATCAGGGAAGCACGTAATCCCGACGATGGAGTCGCGCAGGAGTCCCGCAACGGGCACATCGCCTCGGTGGGACGCTCCCGCGGTCGTTTCACGGGATAAGCCCCTTGTTGGATCAGCCCCCGGCATCGATCCTATTCTCCTCTCCTGGGCAGACGGTGGCGAAGTCAACCCCACCGGCGGGCGTCACGCCCGCCTTTAGTCCGGCGGCCGACCCCCACCGCGAGCGGAATACCTCTCCGCGGCCACGGGAGCCATTCCCTTGGATTCCCTCGGTATATCTCCGAATACTCAGGAGGTACCGGTCCGATTTCGAGAAAGCCTCTCCTGCGATAGATGTTGGGCACCAAACCGCGGCTCGTGGGATCGCCCACAAACGCCAGTCGCTCGCCGTTTGGCGACCAGGCCGGGTCAGCGACGTACCAATCGCCGGGCGTCGGTGCTTGCGGCACGATTTGACGGTCGCCGTGCCCGCTCGGGAGAACCGTGTGTATGCCGCCGGAGCCCTTGTAGGCGATCCGCCCGTTCTGGCCCGGAAACACCGCCCAGGCCGATGCAGCCCCAACCAGGCATAGGCCCGCCACCGCTGCCACCCACTAGCGCCCGTCTCATAAAGTCCTCCTACCTTGCCCGCCAGGCATCATCCCTGCCTTCCCCTTGAAACTGCTCAGGCGGATTTCTACCGCGGCACGGACTCTGGTTCAAGCAAGGCGGGCAGCCCCTTACACACCTGCTCTCAGAAGTTCAATCTGTCCTCTCAACCGGCGCTCGCTCAGGCCCATGCGGAACATCCGCCGGTACTCGGGGGCGCTCCGCAAATACCACTTGCAGAGCGGCTCCAACTGGCGGCCCCGAACGTCGGAGCGGGGATCGAGTTGGTTGAGGAGGTCGGCGAGAGGCTGAAGGACAAGGCTAAGTCCAGCCCGCCGTCCACGCTGGCCGCCGCAGCGCGAGACGACTCGGCTTGTCGTCGCATCCCCGGTCGCGGCACGCGCTGAAACCGCCTGCATTGACCTCACCGGGAGCGTAGAGTCGAGCCGAACGTCAACAACGCGGCTTGGAGGTCGTTGCCATGCGATTCGCGATCATCTACCGGCCCGGTGCTTCGGCCCCGGCCCCGGAGCAGCTCTCAGACATCGTCAAGGGCACCGGGGAATGGATGCAGCGCCACGGGGACAAGCTCGAATCGACCGAGTTCTTCGTCGGCGGCGGCGGTTTCGGGATCATCGACACCGACGATCCCGCCCTGGTCCAGCGCCTGGTTGCCGAGAACCCGTTCACCCCCTATGCCGAGGTCGAGATCAGGCCCTTGATCGATCCCGCGACCGCCCTCGGAATCCTGCAGGAGGCCTACTCGAACCGCTCGTAGGCGACAGGGACCTTTCTTCTTCGTCTTCTCGCGACCGTCGTCGGCCGCGAGATACTGCGCGGGCGATGTCGCAGGAGAACGTGGGGATGGTCAAGTCGCTCCTCGCGTCGTGGAACGAGGCGGACATGGCTGCTGTCCGCGACCTTCATGACCCCGAGGTGACCATGCGTCCGGTGAGAGACTGGCCGGAGCAGGGGCCGTACGTCGGTCAGGCGGCGGTGATGCGGTTCCTGGAGCAGCTCCGCGATACGTGGGACTTCGACACATTGGAGGCCGTCACGGTCACCCCGGTCGGGGAGCGAGTTCTTCTTCGGTTCGTCTGGCATGGGGCGGGGCATGGCCCCGAAGCGGAGGTAGAGATGACCGACGTGTTGACGATTCGTGATGGTCGAATCTGCGGGCACGACTTCTTCTGGACGCACGCCGAGGCCCTCGAAGCCGCCGGGCTTTCGGAGTAGCCGATGTCGCAGGAGAACGTCGAGCGTCCGATCGAAGCCCTCGAAGCCGCTCGGGTACGGGTAGCTCCGTGCTACTCGTTGCTCACGAGGCCGAGGACCCAGTGCCATTGGAGGACGGGTGCGGCAGCGCCTGAGGACCTTCCTCCCGACCGCTGAGGACATCCGCGATCCGCCGGTGCGCGCGCTCCGGCACCCCTTCCTCATCGAAGACCTGCATGATCGCGTCCGCCGTCCTTTCCAGGTCTCCCAGGACGCGCAGTTGAGGGAGGTCCGCGGGGAGGACCCCGGCGGCCTGGAGCAGGTCGATCCTCGCCCTGTGGGCGTCCAGTCGCGCCTTGATCGCGCCCAGCCGCACCCCGTCGTGGCGGGTGTCTTCCGCAAGCAGCGCTAGCTCCTCGCCGAGCGCCTCGTAGCCATCGAGAACGTCCGCGACGACCTCCAGGGGGGGTCGATGTCGTCGAGCCGCGGTCGGCTCTCTCGGTGCTCGGCGAGAACGCGCCGGACGGCGCGGCGTGACCGCGAATCGGTTTGCGACCTCGACCTCGCCGAGACCGCGCAGGCGCGCCTGAACGATCTGGGAGTTTCGCGCTGTCCGCTCCGCCGTGGTCACTACCTCCATGGCAAGCGCGATTTCGCCCCCTCCCCCGAGGACAGAAAGTGTCCTCGGGACTCCGACCACTGCCGCGAATCGATGCTCCGCGACATTCGATCGCAACCGTGGGTCTTGGTCAAGCCAGTGCTACCGTCGATGCCGTTATCCATCAAGAGCGGGTGAGGGACCGGCCCACCGACCCCGCGCCAACCGGCCAACTCGGCACGGTGGCAATGCCGAAGACGATGGAGGTGATCGCAGTGAGTAGAGGAAGACAACGGCAACCGGGAACCACAGCAGGAATCCGGGACGCCGCAGCCCAAGCCGGTGAGGCCCGAAGACGTGCGCGTCAGCTTGGATCGCAGTGGCAAGGGGAGCGAGGGCGTCATGCCCGGCCCGAGGCAGACCGCGGTCCTCCGCAAGGCCGAGGCGAAACGCGACCGGAGGTGAGTGGGTCGCCGATGAGGGCTAACGATGGCGGCTAAGAAGCGGCGACAGTCCGACGACTACCTCGTGACGCCCAAAGGGCGGCGCCTCAGACTGCTAAAGCCCGGCAAGCGGAGCGAGGGGCTGGCGCTTGGCCCAAAAGCGACCGCCGCCCTCCGCAAGCGGAAGAAGTAGACCCACGCTCAACGTACAGTCCCCGGAGAACCCGCTGGACGCGCTGACGGCCGCACCTGCCAACGTCTGCGGGGCACCCGCCACCGAAATCGACCATCTGCTCTCGTTAGCCGCCGGTGGCACCGATTCGCTGGCCAACCTGCGGCCCTCGTGTGCCCGCTGCCATCGGGGTTGGCGCTGATGTCCGCTTTCGATGGAAAGCGGCGCCGGACGCCCCTAATCCTGTTGCCCCTGGGTTCGATAGGTCACGACTTCAACGCGCTCCAGAGTGACCATCCCCTCGCGCACCATCTCGTCGATGCGAGGCATGATCGCCTCGATTCGCTCGGCGGTGTCAGCGACCTCGATCACGATTGGCAAATCCTCGGAGAGCCGCAGGATGCGAGCGGTATGTAGGTGCGAGGTCGCACCGAAGCCCTCAATACCCCGCAGCACCGTCGCGCCCGCCATGCCCTCCTGACGCAGCATCTCGACGATCGCCTGGTAGAGCGGCTTGCGACCGTGCTTATCGGACTCGCCGATGAAGATTCGAAGGAGCTTCCCCTCGCCCTCAAGCTTCACAGCGTCCTTCCGAGTGCGAGTCCGACGAAGGCGGCGAGCATTCCGAGTGCGACCATTCCGATGGAGTTCACCAAAGCGAGACCCACGGCACCGTCCTCGGCGATCTTGACGCTCTCGTAGGCGTAGGTCGAGAACGTGGTGAACGAGCCGAGATACCCGATCCCGAGGGCGATCCGCCAGTTGGGGTGTGGAAGCAGTCGCTCCGTGGTGTGCGCGACCAGCAGCCCGAGGAGGAACGCCCCGGCGATGTTGATCACAAGCGTTCCCCAGGGGAACTGGCCGTGGGCGAGGTCGCTGATCCGACCATCGAGCCAGTACCGGCTGACGGCCCCCGCCGCGCCGAACACGGCTATCAACCCATATGTCACTGGTGACCTCCTGCAGTCGTGGACATCGACGTAGAGGCCATCAGCGGCTGAGCCGCGGTTTGAGCGAGCCTCATCGCTCGGGGCGGAGGCTAGCAGTGGTAAATGGGCGGAGTGACCGCTGCTTGGAGGAAGCGTGCACCGACGGACGGCGCGCGCCGGTCAGTGGGACAGTGAGCGGGGGTGCGCAGCCAAGAAAACCGGCTAGCAGTACCCCTGGGCGCACGCCTTTTCCCCGTACTCGTTCAACACTGCATCACGAGCCGCGTCGGCGGCAGGCGTGTCCAAGTCGAGGATGTAGTCGGTGGCCACGTGGTCCTCGCACCCTTGCTCCTGCGCGGGGGATGCAGGGCTGTAGGAGCAGTAGGTCACCACGAGTGTGTCCTCGACCTGTATCGGGTCCAGGGACGAACCGCTTCCGCCTTCGGACTTGAAGCTCGGCTCCGGATGGAAGCTCCCGCCTGAGGACTCGGACTCGGAGCTTCCACCGCCAGCTTCCCCAGGCCAGCCACGAACGCAATGGCCAGGATTGCGAAGAACGACCCAAAGGCCCCCACCATGGCTCCACGGCCGCCCTCTAGCACGGCGAGCACCGGGATCCACACCATCCGTTTTGCCGTGCGTTTGTCGTCGGCGTTCATGCCGCGGGCTTCGCGAACGCCGAGCCAGACCCCGACGATCAAGCCGATGGCCGTGGCGGTGAAGATCGCGTAGACCGACCTTCAGCACGCTGACCCCGCGTGCCCACTCCTGGCCGCGCAGGTAATGCGCGACGAGTCCGGCGGCCTTGGCCTCCTCGATTTCGCGCTTTGCCTCACTGCCAGTCTGGCCGCGGCCGAACTTCCATCGCCGTCCGTTCATTCGCCGTCGCTCCGACTTCGTCATCCCATTCCTCCATAGCTAGCCCTGTACCTGGCAGTCCATCCCGCCAGGCTCCGCATGCCTGCGTCTGTGTGGCTCCCTGAGCGGATCGGCGATGAGGCCCTGGCACCCGAGGACTTCCGGTCTCCCTTAGCGGGTATGGCGCCTAGCGATGTAGGAGGCGAGAACGACCTGGAATCCAAAACGGGGTCGAAATCGACCGAAATCGCCGCTGTCCCAATCCGGGGCGGAAGTTGCCTTGCCGTGGCCGGGCGGGCTTACCTCCCGCCGCCGCTCGCGGGGTGTTTTGTCGCTGCCGCCTACATGACGCGGCGCTCCGTGGGGACGGCCGTGGGTACGGCGCCTCCCGTGTGGCAGACGTTGGCCCTCCATGTGGCAGCCGTGTGGCACGTTCTCGCGCCAGCGCCGCGAATCCCCTGCGAGTGAGTGCACCCCTTTGCACCCCTTTGCATGGCACCGAGAGGGGGGCTTTTGCAGGGAGGAAGTTGCACATTCACCCCTCTGCACCCCCTCTGGTGCCAGTCGGGGCGGCGAGATTTGAACTCGCGACCTTTCGGCCCCCAGCCGGGCAGCATGCGGTGTCGATGCGTCCCGGAGCGTCCCCAACGTCCCCATCGTCCCCGCGGGTGGACGATCTGGACGTATGGGACACAGCAGTCGGTACCAAAGTGGTACTCACCGGCCCCACAGCGCGCATGGAGGAGCGCGGCGGCTCTCGCTCTGCTCCGCGTTCCGGTTTGAGATCGCTACGGGTTGTCCCTGAACGGCACCCGATCCTGCTGGCACCTAGTCCCACTTGGCGGCAGCGTCCCCTTGATGAAGTAACGACTCTCGTAGCGGTTCACGCACGAGCTGGGATTGAGCAGGGCCGTGTGCCCGTAGCCGTCCATCGTCAGCAGGCGGGCGCGGGCGAGCTGCCGCGACATCGCCACCGCTCCGCGGTAGGGGGTGGCGGGATCGAAGGTGTTGCCGATTACCAGCACCGGGCTGGCGGTGCGGCGGTCCCACGGTTCGGCATAGCGATGGGCGCTGCGAACCGGCCAGGTGGAGCAGGGCTCGTAGTCCCATGCCCAATACGGCCCGACGATTCCTGAGCGCCGCTGCGCGAAGGCATCGATCCCGGGGAAGGCGTTGGCCGGCGGGCTGGGCACCTCGCCGCAGGCGATCGCCAGCTCCTGCTCCTCGCCGGCGTAGAGGGCGGAAGCGGGGCGGCTTCCGGATGCCGTGGCCCGACGGGCGACGGCCGACGATCCCTGCTCCCACAGCCGCTCCAGGGTCTCGGCTCGATCCTTCCAGGTGGACGTGATGTAGAGGTCGCGGATCGTTCCCGAGAGCACCTGCGCGTAACTGGTGTGGCCGGCCGTCGCCTGGACTGGCAGTCGCGCCAGCAGCCGGGTGAACTTCTTCCGTGTCGCCTTCGGGCTACCGGCGGAGAACGCGCAGTGCGCGGTGTCCTCGCGCCCACATAGGTCGAGGAAGGCCTTGAGCGTTCTGGCCGTTGCCTCGTCGGCTCGGGATCGGAGCCCAAAGGGCAGGAAGCGCCCGCCGTTCCGTGCCCGCTGCGGATGCGACCAGGCGATGGGGTTGATATCGCCGTCGAGTGCCATCGCGCGAACGCGATCGGGGAACGTGTTCGCGTAAACGGCGCCGACCTGGGTGCCGTAGGACGTACCGAGGAAGTTGAGCCTGCGCTCGCCGATGAGCCGGCGCATCAGGTCGAGGTCGCGGACGGTGTCGGCGGTCGAGACGTACCTGAGAAGGCGGCCCTCGCGATGCTCACAACGGGCACCGAAGCCGCGGTAGCGCTCGATCCAGGTCGTCATCTGGCCCCGCCCGAGCGGAAAGCCGTCGACGCTCCTCGTCGGCGATCCGGCGAAGAAGCTGTCCTCGGCGCGCTTGCTGGCGAAGCACTGGACCGCGGTGCTGTCGCCTACCCCGCGCGGGTCCCAGCTCACGATGTCAAACCGGGCGCGCACCGCGACCGGGTACCCGTCGATGACCCTGGGGAGGAAGACCTTGCCCGGCACGCCGGGTCCCCCGGGTTCATAGAACAGAGTGCCGACGCGGCGCGCCGGGTCGGCCGCCCGATGCCTGATCAAGGCGAGGTGGATCTTGTCCCCGCGCGGGTGGCGGTAATCGAGCGGAACCCGACGGACCGTGGTGCACTGGAAGCCCTGTTGGGAGGTGTCGGCACACGGCTGCCAGGTGAGCTTCGGGACCGAGATCGCGGAAACGTTCGCCGGGGCGAGGCCGGCGGTCGCAGCAAGCGCGACGGCGAGCGCGAGGCGGCGCCCGGACCGGATCGCGGACCGACCGCGGTTCACATCCTTATGACGGCGCCTCGCCACCATCGGGGGACCCCTCCCTGGTGCGGCATCGGGTACGGCGAGCCTGCACTGCACCGACCCGCATGGGGAGGCGAAACTACCACGCGAGCGGTCGACCTCCAAGCGCGGAGGCGACTCGGCTTCGTCCTGCACATGCCTCGGAGGCCACGACCCGATACCACCAGTCGGGGGCCAACTCCCGGCTGCTTGCCTTGATTCGTTACGACGCGCGAACAGTCGATGCATACGGAGCCGCTCACCGATCGGGCAGCGTCACCACGTCGAGATCGGTGAGACCGCGGTCGCGAAACCTGCCGCGAACCGAGCGATCGATGGGCACCGGAGGCACCGGGGGCGGGGCGGCGTCGGCGTCGATCAGCGCTTGGAGTGATGGGACGCGACCGTAAGCGACATGGCGGCGGCGGAGGCCGCACTTGACGCAATGGATCCGGCGGACACGCCAGGAGCCCGCGCCTCGATCGACCGCTGCGAGGTCAGGGCGGAGCTGAAGTTGAGCTGAGGCGGCGCGATCGAACTGAGAGCGCCGGGATCGCGCTTGGGGACCCCGTTCGGCCCCGCACAGGTGACTGCGAGACGAGGCGAGGACCTCGTGATCCGATGCGGCCCCCGCCGTGCATTCCGTTGCCGCAGCGGCGCCGCATGATCGTCGGGCGGCACCTTCAGGGAACTGCCGCGAACAGGTGCCGCTCGTCGGGGATTCCCCTGAGGTGTTTCGCACCTTGATCGACGAATTCAATCCCCGACCCGGCAACGAGATCCTTGACGGTGCTCGAAACCAGCACCTCACCCGGGGCGGCGAGGGCGCCGACGCGTGCTGCGACGTGGACCGCTATGCCGCCGACGTCCTCTTCCATCAGCTCGACCTCGCCGCAGTGCAGGCCGATGCGCACCTCCAGGCCAAGCGAGCGTGCCGCTTCCGCGATCGCCCATCCGCAGCGGATCGCCCGCGCCGGGCCGTCGAATGTGGCGAGGTAGCCGTCTCCCAGCGTCTTTACCTCGCGTCCGCGGCACCGCGTCAGCTCTCGCCGCACCGCTGCGTGATGCGCGGCAAGTAGCTCGCGCCAGCGCGCGTCCCCGAGCTCGGCGGCCCGCTCCGTCGAGCCGACGATGTCCGTGAACATCACCGTCGCCAGCACCCGGTCGGGCTCGGGCACCGAGCGGGCGCCGGTCAGGAACTCTTCGATCTCGCCGAGCACGGCCTCCGCGTCGCCTGCCCACGGCAGGTGGTCGATCCCGGGCAGCTCGACATACCGAGCCCCCGGGATCTGCGCCGCGAGCTCCTTGCCGGCGCGGCGGTTGACGACCCTGTCGCCGCGTCGGTGGAGAACGAGCGTCGGTACTTGGATCGTGGGCAGGATGTCGCGCACATCGATATCCAGGAACATCTCGAAGATCTGCTGGACCATCGCGGGGCTTGCGGCCGAGCGCTCCATCCGCGCGGTGAACTCCACCGCCTCGGGATCGTCCGCGATGCTCGGGGCGAAGAGCTCCACCATCCCCTCGGCCTCTCGCCCCCAGTGGGGAACGATGAACTCGGCGGCGGATTCGCGAAGCGCCTCGGCGGGCGAGGCCCAGGGATAGTCGGGTGCCTCGGTGGTGCGCCCCATGGCGCCGTGAAGCACCAGGGCGGTGACGCGATCGGGCTGGGAGGCGGCGAACAGGACGCTCATCGGCCCGCCCTCGGAGATCCCGAAGAGAGCCGCCCGCTCGGACCCCGCGGCGTCCATCACCGCGCGGACGTCGTCGACCCGCTCCTCGAGGGTGGGGACCTCGGCCACGGGGTCGGACAGCCCCGTGCCCCGCTTGTCGAAGAGGATCAGGCGCGAGAACGAGCCGATCCGCTCGAAGAAGCGGGCGAACTGCGGCGACTCCCACTGCAGCTCGAGATGGGTGGTGAAGCCGAGGACCAGGACGAGATCGATTGGCCCCTCGCCGACCACCTGGTAGGCGATCGAGGTGTCGCCGGCCTTCGCGTAATATGTCGCCGGGGCACTCATAGGTATTCGCCAGGTGTCCACGCTACTGCGGGCGCCGATTGCTATGCCCGGCGAGGCGATCGCGTAGCCCACGCCGGCAGGCATGCGCCGCCTCGCGACCAGCGCGGCATCAAGCGCCACGATCCCGACATCCGGGCGTTCGAGCGCCGGTAGGCCGGGCACAATCGGTTGGAATCCGGCTTCGTGAGCGGATTCCAGGGCACCGCTAGTCCGCTTTGGAAGCGGGCTTCTGGATAGTCGAGGCGGCCGATTTCGAACCGGCAAGCTTTCGGGACCCCACCGGGCAACAATAGGTGTAGGTGCCTCCCTGAGCGTCCCCAGCGTCCCCGCGCCGGGACGATCTGAGGCATCGGAGGTAGGAGGCCGCGACGCGGGAGGGCTAGCCGTCCGGGCCCGGGAGTCGCGGCCTCAACGACGAAGCCGGATCGCGTTCGCGTCCGCTCTGATGATTTCGTCGGCACGGGCGATCAGGGCCTCGATGTCGTCGTGCTCGGCGTGGATGTAGCGGCCGCTCAATCGGTCGGCGCGCCCGGAGGCGAGCACTCGGACGAGTCGCGGGGCGAGCTCGGGCGGCGTCCACGGAGCATCATCGCCGAGCTCCTCGGTCATCGCGCTTCGCACGAGGCCGGGACTGATCGTGAATACCGAGACTCCATGTTGCTCAAGCTGGGCGGCAAGGATCTCGCCGAAGCGATAGAGCGCCGCCTTGCTCGGACCGTAGGCAGTCCCGCCGACATTGCCCGGCGTCACCGGAAGGTAGCCGCCGCCGCTGCCGACGTTGACGATCCGTCCGCGTGCGCGTTCGACCATCGGGCCCAGGACTGCGCGGGAGCACAGATAAGCGCCGAGGAGATTGATCTCGAACACTCGCCACCAGTCCTCGGGGCGCTCCTCCCAGATCGGCGGCGCGTCCGACGGGCTCGCGATACCGGCGTTGTTTACCAGCAGGTCGATCGGCCCGAGTTCGCGCTGGGTCTCCTCGACCGTCCGCCCCACCGATGGCTCGTCGGAGACGTCGACGGTCGAGCGCAAGGCCACCGATCTCCTTCGCCACCAGCCTCGACCTGCTCGCAGGTCCGTGCGGCGACCGCGACCCGCATTCCCGCATCCGCCAGCTCGTGGGCGATGTTCGCGCCGATCCCGCGCCCGCCGCCGGTGACGAGCGCGATCTGACCCGAGAGCTCATCCTTCGCCACGGCGCGGAGGATAGACAGCGCTCGCCGACCTATCGCTCCGGCGCCAACGGACAACGGCCGACCGCCCCGCGCATATGTCTCCGAGGCCACGGGAGCCATTCCCTCGGATTCCTCGGTATCTCCGGATATTCGAGCACCGGTGTGGCCTCCAGGGACCCGGAAGAACTCAGGAGAGCTTCGGCGCATCCCGAGCGTGCTCGGCGTCGTCGACGTCTGCCTCCGGCGGCCGGCGGCTCAAGGAGGTGACCGGCACGTGGCGTTCCGGTGGTCGCGGACTTAGCAGCGCCCGGCTGCCGGTCACTGAACCTCAGTCTCAGCCCATCAAAGCGCGAGAGTGCGCGCGATCGACGGGTGAGTTCTCCCGCACTGCCTCACATCGGCGACTCCAAGGGCAGTGTCCGTCCGCCGATCGCCTCGCCCGCCGCACCCGCTCGGTGATTGCCCGTGCGCGCACATGGTTGCAGGGAGATCAGGATCGGCGCTAATCGTCTCCGAGTCGTGGCTCCTCCGGCTCGGTCACCGAATGGTCCCTCTCCCAGCCTTCGTTTTCGAGCTTGACGTGCTCGATCGCGACCGCACTGGCGTTCGCATCGAGATCGGGGAGCATCTGGTACTCGGACACCCAGCAGCGGAAGATCTTGTAGGCGAGCACGAGCTGACCGGCCTCGTTGTAGAGCTCGAGGGTGATGTCCTTACGGAAGTCCTGGAGCGAGACCTCCGTCCCCAATGCCCTACCGAGGGCCCAGACCTTGTTCGCCCAGCGCTCGAACTCGGCGTCGTGGGTGACGCCGCGCTCGAGCGTGATCGGCTCATACTCGGTGCGGCCCGGAGACTTGTGGCTCGAGCTTGGATCCCCGCCCTCGCGGTGCCTGACGACCTCCGTCGTCCGCCTCAGGGCGCTGACTCTGCTCACGCCAGCCACATAGCGTCCATCCCATTTGACCCGGAACTTGAAGTTCTTGTACGGGTCCAAGCGCTGGGGATTGACGGTGAACTCGGTCATTGGCGTTGTTCGGGGAAGGGTGCGCGACCGTCCCAGAGCGGAATCGGGGTGTCAAGCGCTGCAATGGATATCCCGCCACTTTTCTCCCGGCTACGCGCTTGGGTGTGGCCGGACTCGTTTCACGCGCACGACTCGTCGAGCGGCGCGGCTTTCGGCGTGGCGGGTGGGCTGCTCGACGGACTCCGCCAGGTTGCTGTTCAGCCACTCCGCATCGGAGGCGCCAGTGCCTTCCCAGAAAGGTCGGCAAAAAGGCTTGTCCGCGGGCGCGCCAGCAACCTCGAGTTAAACCCCGAGATCCTTCCAACGCGGTGTGATCTCCGTCGTCGATCCTTCCTGGGCCGCGCGCTGTCGCAGGTGAAGATAGGCGGGGAAGAACGGATGGATCGGCTGGTTGCGGAGCTCCTCAACCGCGCCACGCACCGAGTCGACCTTGAGGACAAACGTGCGTCCATCTTCCATGGACGCAAGCATAGGCTCGCGGGGGACGCAAGGAACGCGCTACCGCGGCCGGTGCAATGGCGCCTTGCTGCGCCCCGCCACAACGCCGCCCTGGACACAGCGAGCCCGCTTCCGGCGTGATGCGGGTCTCCGTGGTACTACGGCTGGTACCACGATGCCTCTTTCCAGCTCGCTCCCAGCAGCCCGAAACGTCAGAAGCCCGCTTCCCGAGCGGGCTTCCGGACAGTCGGGGCGGCGAGATTTGAACTCGCGACCTTTCGGCCCCCAGGTGAATATGCATCATGATGCTAAGGTGCAGATATGGCGAAGATCCGAACCACGCTGACGATCGACGACGAAGTGCTTCGCGCCGTCAAGCACCGCGCCGCACGGTCAGGCACACGCGAAAGCGAGGTAATCGAGGACGCGCTGCGACGTGACCTCGGCGTTGACCTGCTCGACGCGCTCTGGTCCCGGGCGGACAACTCCGAGAAGACCGCCACGAAGCTCGCAGTCGAGGCTCAACACGAAACCAGGCCACGCCGGTCACCCCGCAAGCGTCGCTAAGACGTGCGGGCGATCCTCGACCCGAACGTCATCATCTCAGCGCTCCTCTCGCGTGATGGCGCGCCGGCCAAGGTCCTCCGCGCCTGGCTCGAGGGCCGCTTCGATCTGATCGTCTCCGCCCTCCTTCTCGCGGAGCTTGAGCGAGCCCTCACCTATCCGAAACTCGCCGAGCGGATCGAGGCGGCAGAAGCCACGACGCTGATCGATTGGCTTCGGCGCGAGGCAATCGTGGTCGACGATCCCAACGAACCTCCGACCTCTCGATCAGAAGATCCTGGCGACGACTATCTGCTCGCACTCGCCGAGGCGGAGAGAGCAGTACTCGTCTCGGGCGATCGGCACCTGCTCGCGCTGACGGAGGAGCTGCCGGTGCTGACGGCCCGAGAGTTCCTGGTCACCGTCGGCGCCAGCTGAGCGAGCAGGCCGTATCTCCGTCACGCTCGGCGTTTCCCGCTATCGGTCGACCCGGTCCTGCATCGCCGCGGAATACCGTTCGCCGTGAACTTCGATCCGAGACAGAGCTGACTCGATTCGGGTCGAACTCCGACTCGTCGAGCACCACCTCTGGGGCGCCGACGTTCTCCTTCAGGCGGTGAAGCTTGGTCGTGCCGGGAATCGGCACGATCAACGGATCTGTGCGAGGAGCCACGCCAGCGCCAGCGCCAGCTGCGCGGGCGACACGTCCTTCTCCCCGAGCAGATCGATCAGGTTCTGATTGGCCTTTCGGGCCTCCGGCGAGAACCGCGTTAGCGGGGGCTTTTCTCAGTCAGGGCGGCCGGATTTGAACCGGCGACCTTTCCGTCCCCAGCGCCGAAATCCACGTAAGCGATCTCGCCGGACGGCGTCGACACGCTCATGCGGTTGGCGTTGATCTCGTCGAGCTTCATCTCTCCTCGCTTTCGGTTGTTCTGGTTCGTGTCAGGTCCGGCTCGTGCTCCGGGCGACGTCCGCCGTCACATGCGACGCCTCGGCGGAGATCGCGAGCAGGCGATCGGCGAGCGCCTCGGGATCGCTGACCACGTCGTGCGGCCCGTCGATGTCGTAGAGGGTGCAACCGAACTGCGCGGCGATCTCGGAGAAGGGCAGGCTCTGCGGCCTGCAGTAGACGGCCGAGCCCGGGAGTCGGTCGACCGCACGGTTCAGCCGCGTTGAATCGGTGAACGTCCGCAGTGGATGGGGACTAAGCCTCCCCTTCAGCCAGTCGACGTCGTCGGGTGCGGTGATCCCGAATGCTGGGGATCGGGGGATCAGCCACCCATCGCCGCGCTCCTGCGCCCCCTTCCGAACTCCGTCAGCCATCCAGGCCGGGCTCAGGGACTCCATGCTGGACCCATCGAGTCCAGCCCAACCCTCGACGAGGATGATCTGTCCACAACACCCGCCGTCGGGCGATCACGGTGCTATCAGCCGGCACAGCTCGATGTCTTCCTCGAAGCCTTTGAGCTGGTGCCGGCCCAAAGGTTCCGCCATGATGCCAGCGGCCGTGGCGACGGCCAGAGGCGTCACGACCTCACCGGCTGCGGCCACCTTGACAGCGCGCGCGGCCAGGTTGACGACGGGGCCGAAGACGTCGCCGTCGCGAAGGAGCACGTCCCCGCTCGCCACCCCCGCCCGCACCTGGGGGACGATGGGATGCTCCGTGAAGGTTGCCGCGAGGCTCAGGGCGATCGCGCAGGCAGACGACTCATCGCCAGCTGTGTAGAGGATCTCGTCGCCAATCAGCTTCACGACTCGTCCACCCCTCGAGGTGACGGAGTCAGCCGCGAGATGCTCGAATGCGGTCAGCACCGCCCCGAGCTCACGAGTGGGCAGGCGTTGCGCCAGCGCGGTCGATCCAACCAAGTCGACGAACCCCACGGACATGCGCCGCGTCTCATACCCGGCCTCGGCCGCGTCGCCGAAGACCGCGCGCCGTGCCCCGATGAGGTGCTGACGCAACAGCATGTCGAGCGTGGCGCTTACCGTCGGCACGAGTGCCGCCGCCTCGGCGTTGGCGCGGGCAACGCCCAGGCCGACAGGATCTGCATCCCGCACCGCCGGCTCGACATTGACTAGGAACGCGGACACGATCGCATCCGCGAGGCGAGCCATCGCCGAACCCATAACCCGCACGAGCTGGAGAACGGCGTCTATGCCGAAGACCGCCTCCGCCGCTGCCATGCTGGCGACGATGTCGGCGAACCGCTCGCTGATCACGCGATCGTCGGGCCCCGGCTCCGGGAAGCCCGCGGCCCTCACCATCTGCAGCAATCTCTCCCGGGGGATGCCCGCGCGCTCCACGGCCTCAGACACGGTTAGCCCCCCGCCGCCGCGGATCGCGACGACCGAGGCCAGGCCCGGCAGCTGATCTCGGTATGCGACAAGATCGTCAACTGTGGCGCCGAGGCTCACGAGGTATTCGAGCAGCTGAAGTCGCTGCGGTGCGTGCGGGGCGCTGGCGTCGTAGACCCCGAGCGCCTCAAATTCGGCAGCCGTCAGGTCGGGCACGTCGACAATCATGCCGACAACCGAAAACGAGAACACGAATGGCACCAACTCACGCTCCCTTTCCGACAGGTGCGGGCGTTTGCGCTGTCATTCCGCTCGCACCGGCAATGGACGACAGTCGATAACGGCGAGCAATGGCGTCATCGCTCCCGCTCTTCCCGAAGGAAAGGAATTGCCTGGCACATGGGAGACGCCGCGCAAGGTTGAGGCCCTTGTGAGCTGAACAAGGTGACTGGAGGTTCGACTCCTCTCCAGCCGCAAAGATGCTGCCGGACCCGTGCAGCGGTGACGCGTTCGCGCGAACATCAGCGGATGCCAGCTGCGCGCGAGCCCCGTCGTATCGAGCGATCGAGAGGCGTCGGGCCTCGACCGAAGGCGACCCTCAGCTGGTTCGCGATGGCCTTGCTGACGCTGGGATCAGTGGGAGACCTTGGTGCCACCCCCGCCACGGCGGTCTTCGGCCTCGCCTCGGTGGCGCTCTATGTCCTGCCGGCCATCGTGTTCCTCGTGCCAGCCGCTCTCGTGTCGGCCGAGCTTGCCTCCGGGTGGAAGGGCGGCGTCCACAACTAGGTCTCGGAGGGGATCTCGCCCCGGATGGGGTTCGTCGCCGTCTGGTGCCAGTTCGCCCAGACCACCTTCTATTACCCGGCCGTGCTCGCCTATGTCGCCAAGTCTTCATCCTGTCGACGCTGGCCATCTCGGTGGCGGTCCCGGCGGGGCAGATCAGCTTCACGGCAGGGGTGATGCAGGCATTCAAGGGCCTGCTTGGACACTTCGGCCTCGGCGCCCTTGCGCCGATCATCGCGCTGGGCCTGGTGATCGCCTCGCTCAGTGGCCTGCTGGACTGGCTCACCGGTCCCTCAACCGGCCTCGTGGACATCGGCGCTCGCATTGGGGGCGATCGGTGCGTTCTTGTTCGAGCGCCGCGACCTCGGCCCGTAGCCGAAGCGGACGCACCGATTCGCCGCTCGTAGTGGACAGCGAGGGCGTTCGAGCTGAGCTTCCGATCCTCGCGGCGAACGACTCGGCCGAGAAAATTGGTGCCCGATTGGTGCCCGCCGCCACCCGAACTGCCGCATCCACGCAGACGAAAGGCCCGCGTTTTTGCGAGTAGCGGGGGCGGGATTTGAACCCGCGACCTCCGGGTTATGAGCCGCCTTGGAGCCGTTGTGCGCTGTGCAATTGGGCTCTATCAAACCGTGTCGGGTGCCCTGAGTGAGCTGAGTTTCGCTCAGTTCGGTACCACCGCCGGTACCACGGACATGGCCCCCGGGCTCCGGTCCCGGGATGTGGCTCCCATGAGAGTGTGCATAGCGTCGAGGGGGCATGCGCCCACGCATGCGGGCGGACGCTTCGGAATACGATGACCGCGTGAGCGACGCGGTCCACCAGCGTCTTTGCGTGTTGCTGCGCGAGGACCCCGTACCCGAGGTTCGGACGGAAGCGGCGCGAGCGCTCGGCGTCGCGGGCGAGCCACAAGAGTCGATCGAGCCACTGGTCGCCGCGCTCGACGACTCGAGCGCCGCAGTTCGGCGTGCGGCCACGCTCGCCCTGGGCCGAATCCAGGATCCGCGGGGTGTCGGAGCACTCGTCGACGCGCTGGCCAAGCGTCCGGAGCTCTGGCGCGAAGCCTCGGCTGCACTTGCGTCCGTCGGTGACCGCGACCTCCTCGACCGTTTGCTGCCCCTACTCGATTCGGAGTCGAGCCACGTACGATCCGGCACTATTCGCGCCATCGCCGCGGTCACCAGCTCCACGTCCGCCGCCGAGACAGGGCCCGTTTTCGAGTACACGGACGACGAAGGCCACAGGCACCCTCTGTTCTGACCGACGCCGACTCAGGAGAGCTCACTGGGCGGCGCGTGGGAGGCGGGCGTGCTCACCAGCGTCATCACCCACCCAGGCTCCCAGCGCCACCAGCCGAGCTCGACCGGGCCATCATCCCACCCGACTCGAAGGCTGTTCCACGAGCCCGCCGATCGAGTCAGCTGGCCGGGTTCGACGGTCGCCTGTCGGAGGTTCAGCCGCAGGCCCTCGCGTCGCGCCTTCGATGCGGCCTCTTTCGCGGTCCACACGAGGTTCGCCGCCATGTCTCGCAGCTCACCGTCCAACCCATTCAGCACCCGGTGCTCGGCAGGACCCAGCCACTGGCGCACGAACGCGGGGCTACGAGGCTCGAGGACTTCCAGGTCGCAGCCGAGCGCTCCCGACGCGCTCCCTACCATGACGAGCGCCCGCCCGGCACGGTGACTGATCGAGATCCCGACCGGCATCCGCGTGCCGCGGGCGAGCGCCTCGGGTGCTCCGTCCGCCGTCGACAGGACCTCGACTTCGGCCACGGGCAAACCCTGCCACGCTGCCAGTGCCGCCTTCGCCGCCCACCGCCCGAGCCGCCAGTCGGCGCGACGCTTGGGGATTCGCAGCGTCGAGACGATCTCGCGCTCTCGCTCGCTCAGCCACCGATCGTGCCGGGGTACGTCAGTGAGCGCGCGTGTGAGCCAGCCAAGTTCGGCCATTGCTCGCCTTTCCGCCCTGGACCGTTCGCTGCATCCCCCGTTCGATCGCTTCGATCAGCCGCGGGCGCAGGGCGGCCGGGGGAATGATCGAGCCGACCGAGCCCATCTCGACCGCTCGCTCGACGCTGTGGACGGAGTCGAACTCGGCCGCCAGCTCACCCTGCTTCTCCGAGTGAACTCGATCCCACAACTCGGATCTCTCGGCTCGAAGCCGCGTCCGCTGCGGAGCCTCGGCTGCCGCGATGCGCTCGTCGAGCTCGGTGATCCGTGGATCGCTAGCCGTGGATTGCGCGACCTCGCGGGCGAAGACCACCGCGGCGGCCGGGGCGCCGCCGATGACGGATGCATGGCTCCCCTCCAGGGCGATCGTCTCGAGGTTCTCGTTGAGACGCTGTGAGAAGACCACGAAGGCGCCTCCGTGGTAGCGCGAGATCACGCAGAAGACGATCGGACCGTCGAAGTTGACCACCGCCCGGCCGATCTCCGCCCCGAACTCGAGCTGCCACTCGCGCATCGACTCCGGCGAGCCGTCGAAGCCGGCAAGGTTTGCAAGAACCACCACGGGACGCCGCCCCGCCACCGAGTTGATCGCCCGGGCGATCTTCTTCGAAGACCGCGGAAACAGGGTGCCAGACGTCCAGTGGGTCGGGCCGTCCGCAGGCACTGCGCCGTGACGAACGATGGGCCGTGACTCGATCCCCAGCAGGGCGATCGGCCAGCCGCCGAGGTGCGCGTCCCAGACCACCGCGCTCTCGGCGTCACGCATCGCCGCCCAGCGTTCCAGCGAGGGATGATCGACGTCGATCGTCGCTCTCATCACCGAGCGGATGTCGAACGGCGCCTTGCGGCCGGGATTGGCCTCGTCCGAGAAGACGTCCCCGACGCGCGCCAGCTCGGATCCGGGTGCGCGGTGCGGCATCGTCCCGACGTCACGATCGGGCGAATCGGAGGTCGCCGCGCGCCGCGGGAAACGCTCGCCGGGCGCGACATAGGCGTGCTCGTAGTAGTCGAGCAGCAGGCCGCAGGCGCCCGCCAGATCGGACGCCCAGTACTGCGCCTCGCCGTTCGGGCCCATGATCCGGTCGTAGCCACCGATCCCGAAGTTGTCCTCCGCCGAGACGCCTCCGGAGTAGTCGAGCGCCTGCTTCCCGGTCAGCACCATCGCGCTGTCGGGGGTCATGATTAGGATGCCTCGGCTGTGCATCAGCATCGTGGCCTCCGCGTTCCAGTAGGGCTGCGCCCCCACGTTGATACCGGTGATGACGACGTTCAGCTCGCCCCCGCGCTGCGTGTACTCGATGATCCTTCGGAGGACGGAGGCAATCCAGTCCATGTTCTCCGTGCCACTGTCCATCGCGATCTTCGCCCCCGCCGAGATCGCGAACCACTCGAGCGGGACTCCCAGCTCCTCGGCAAGGTCGAGGCCCGCGATGATCCGCCGGCACTCAGGTTCGGCGAGGGAGCCGAGGGCCTTCGTCGGATCGCCGAAGAGCACGACCCGCTGCATCCCCTCCGGGTAGCGCTCGGTGTGGTTGCGGACGATCCCGACCACGATTCCCCCGGGGTTGGTCGCGAGCTGGCGCTCGACTGGCACGAGCCGCCCGGTGTCGTCGAGGTCGTGCTCGGTGAAGTCTCCGGCCGGCTGGTCCGCCGGGGTACCGTCCCCCGAGCGGGAGGGCACGAGCAGCTTGACGATCTCCGCCGGGTGCAGGGTCCCGCGGCGGCGCGCCGAGACGATCCGCTCGGTGGCCTCGTCGTACGGGTTCAGCGGGTGAGTGGGCGGATCGTCGACCTCCATCACCACCCCAGACCCGCTCGGCGTGAAGAAGCGGATCACGCGCTCGCGCTCGCGGCCGTCCGGCTCCCGCATCCGGCCCCCAACCATCAGCATCTCGATACCGAGCCCACGCATCGAGGACGCGAGCCGGCGGACCATCCTCCCAACCTCGGCTGGGCTGAATTCGATCACGGGCCACACGTAGAGCTGGATCCGGTTCCACTGCGGGCGCCGGCTCGGTTTACGGTGAGCCTGGAAGTGCCGGATCCCCTCGACCGCGTGCAGGAGCATCTGCTCGAACTCCGGGAGCGACACGAGCTCCCCCTGCTCGTCGCGCACGGCGGTCAGGTCGCGCACCTCGGCGAGCGCGAAGATGCGCTCCTCCCTGGGATTCGAACGCGCCGTGCCGCGGAACAGGTAGACGTCCTCCGCCGCCGGCAATCGCTCGAGCGCGAAGTTCGAGAACCGCCATAGCCGCAGCCGGTCGGCCATCTCGGGGTGAAGCCCGCGGAGCACCTCGTCCTCGGCGAGCTCACCCGCCTCGCGCCGATAGGTCAACAGGTCCACCGCGGACATGCCCCGGCCGCGGGCGGGCTCGGCGATCGCCATCACCACCCGGCGGATGGCCGCCGGCAGTTTCGCCTTCACCAGGATCGAACCGAGCCGGTCCGCGAGCTCGTCCTCGGCGGGCGGCTCGCCCTCGTGCTCGGCATAAAAGTCCACGACGAGCTCCTCGCCCCCGGGCAATGATCCCGCATAGTCGGCGATCGCCGCCGCGGCGGCGGGAAGGTCGTCGAGGTCGATGTAGGCGGTTGCCACCCGGCGTGATCCCTCCCAGTGGGCGTGGACGGCAGCAGAGGAACGCATGGCCCTTCAGGTCGAGCTCCTCGAACTCCCCCAACGCTCGCATGCGGTAGTAGCGACGCGTCATCGTCTCGAGCAGCACGCGGCGAAGTGGGGCGTCGGCCGCCCGGAGGTGCTCGCTCAGAATCGGGGCCAATGGGCGAGGACAGGCGACGAGGGCGTCGATTCTCTCCGCCCGCGCAGTGCCCGAGGGATCGGCGGCGGAGCGCCGCCAAGTGCGCCTCCGCGTCCTCATAGGTGGCGGCAGCGGCGGCCTCGATCACCGGTTGATCGAAGTAGTGGAACCGGGTTTCGCGCGCCAGGTCGGCGAGGATCGGGTCTCGCCCCGCGGAGGCGGCGAGCCGATCGAGGGCCTCGCGAAAGTCCTCGCCCACGTGACCGGCGAGCTCCTCGCGCTGCTCGAGCCGGCGATCCAGGAGGGCGACGATCGCCGGTCGGATCTGCTCCGCGCGCTGGTGGGCGAGAAACAGCCGATAGCACGCCTCCTCGAGCTCGGGGGTCCGATCCAGGTCGTCGACCCCGTAATACGACAGTGCTCGCCGCAGCTGGTGGAGGAACCGCTCCGGGAGCCCTTCCTGCTCGACGTCGAGCGAGCGCACGTAAGCATTCAGGTACTCCCGCGGGCTGCGGAGATCCGCATGGGGATCGGTCTCGTCGAGTAGGGGCCGGCTCAGGGCCTGGAGATCCGCATACATGGTCAGCAGGCGGTGCTCGCCGGGGATGAGCGCCGGATCGCAGGCGAGTGGATCCGCGCAGGCGCCATGCAGGTCGGCGACGATCCGCTCGACCTCCCCGGGCTCGGCGTCGTAGCCGAGCATGAACCACTCGAGCCGCCGCAGATTGTCGGAGCAGAACGTCGACCTGTCGGCACTGACCTGATCCCCGACCGGAAGCTGGACGCGTGCCGCGTCCGTCTCGGAGTCGGCCGGCTCCAGCGGCTCGATTCGAACCAGCGGCTCCTGTGGGCCGACCTGGACGTTGGGGCCGACGAGCACCTCGCGGACATGGCCGTGAACCGGGGAGGTCAGCGAGGACTCCATCTTCATGATCTCGACGACGGCGACCACGTCCCCGGCGTCGACCTCGTCCCCCACGTCGACGGGCATCGAGACGATCACCGCGGGTGCCGGGTTCCGCACGAGGCCTCCGTCGTCGCGCGAGACGCGGTGGGGAACTCCCTCGATTTCGATCAGCCGGTCGCTTCCCTGGCTCGAGACGACCGCCCGGAAGCTTCGGCCGCCGAGCTGGATCCGGCGCTCATGGGGGCTGAGGCGCTCCGCCTCCAGCTCGACCGAGATGCCATCGAGGGTGACGCGATAGAGCGCAGGGCCGATCTCGCCGACCGCCAAGCGGTAACGCCCGCCTCGGTAGCGGAGCTCGATCTCGCGCGCGGCGGTTGCCTGCGTATCGGGGCGGCCTCGCCGGGCGAGAGCGTAGAAGGTCGCCCTATCAACGGCGGTCTGGGCGTCCGCGAACTCCACCGCGGCTGCCGCCAACGCGATGTCGCTGTGGCGGGTCGCGATCGTCTCACCACGAAGCTGGAGCCCGTCGAGCCAGCGGGTGTGGACGGCCCCGGCCAGCCATTCGGGACGACCGAGCAGGTCGCGGAGAAACGGGACGTTGGTTGCGCCGTCCTCGACCACGACCGTGGTTTCGGCGAGGGCGCGCCTGAGCCGGGCGAGCGCCTCGGTCCGGTCGCTGCCCCAGGCGATCAGCTTGGCGATCATCGAGTCGTATTCGGCGGGAACCGCATCGCCCTCCGCCATCCCCGAGTCGACGCGGATCCCCGGTCCGCCGGGAAGGCGGAGAAGCTCGATGCGCCCCGGCGCCGGGGCGAAGCCGAGCGCCGGGTCCTCGGCGTTGATCCTGGCCTCGATCGCGTGGCCATGAGCTGTCGGCGGCTCACCCTCGAGACGGCCGCCGGCGGCGATGTGGAGCTGGAGCTTGAGCAGGTCCAGCCCCGTGACGGCCTCGGTGACGGGGTGTTCCACCTGGAGGCGGGTGTTGACTTCCATGAACGAGAGCTGTCGCTCCTCCGGCTGGTAGAGGAACTCGACCGTGGCCGCGCCCCGGTAGCCGACCTCGAGCGCGAGCTGCACCGCAGCCTCCCCGAGCTCCTGCTCCTGCTCGGGCGAGAGCACCGGGCTGCTCGACTCCTCGACGACCTTCTGGTTTCGTCGCTGACAGCTGCAGTCGCGGACCCCAACGGCCCATGCGGTGCCCTGCCCGTCGGCGATCACCTGGACCTCGACGTGGCGCGCCGGCTCGATCAGCCTCTCGAGCAGGACGCTGTCGTCGCCGAACGCGTCGCGGGCCTCGCTCCGGGCGCTGCGTAGCGCTTCGGTGAGCCCCTCGGGTGAGTCGACCCTCCGGATGCCACGACCGCCTCCGCCGGCCACCGCCTTGATCAGCAGCGGGTAGCCGATCCGCTCCGCCTGCTCGAGGCCCTCGGTGACGCTCTCGACTGGGCCGCCGCTCCAGGGCGCCACCGGGAGGCCCGCCTTCTCAGCCAGAAGCTTCGCCTCGACCTTGTCGCCGAGGAGGCGCATCGCGCGAGAGTCCGGCCCCACGAAGACGACCCCGAGGCGCTCGCAGAGCTCCACGAAGCCGGGATGCTCGGCGACGAAGCCCCAGCCGACCCAGGCGGCGTCGGCTCGGGTGTCGACGAGCGCCCGCTCGAGCGCGCCGAGATCGAGGTATCTGTTCGTGGCCCCGGCACCGTTGCCGCCGACGGCGTGCTGTGGGCCCAGGCAGTAGGCCTCGTCCGCCTCGCGGACGAACATCGCCTGATGCTCGGGCTCGGTGTAGAGGGCGATCACGGTGATTGGCGCGGCGGCGTCCTCGTTCAACTCGCGGACGGCGCGGATCGCCCGCATCGCCGGCTCGCCACGGTTGACGATCGCAAGCCGTTGGAACGGGTGCTCCATGGCCGACCGGCTAGCCCATCGCCGAGCGGATCGGCGCAAGCGCGTCGTCGTCGAGGCCGCCGGGAAGCTCGATCGTCCGATAGCCCTCGAGCAGCACGCGGGCGCGGCCTCGCTGGTCGACCACCTGGGCGTCGATGCCGGTGCCGTCCTCGCGCGGGCGCACGATCGCGACGAGCTCTCCAGGCGCGTCGGCCCCGGCGAAACGGGCGATCCTGTCGACGTGAGTGGGAAGGGCCATCCGGCCCTCGGTGCCGAGCTCCCAGACGCCCGCGGTCTGGAAGCACAGCTCGATCAGGCGGGGGGTGACCTCGGTCGGCTCGTCGGCCGGCTCGTGATCCGGCGGCAGGTCGGGGGCGAGCTGTCCGAAGACGACTCCGTCGTCACGCCACGCTCGTTCGAGCACCCGGTAGGCGGGGCCATGGAAGTAGATCCTGTAGATCGCCTCCGCGCCCACGCTTGCTTCTCCGGGGATCCCACCTGGAGCCTCCTCGTCGACCGGGGGGTCGGGGAGCTCACGGGTCAAGATCGCGCGACCCGTGAAGTGGATCGCCTCCTGCTCTCCCTGGGGCAGGGTCCTCCGCCCGACCAGGCGGCAGTCCGCCACCAGAGTGCCGTCGCCTCCGTCACGCGGCCGGACCTGCAGCTCGATCGTGCGGGGCTCGTCGCGGTAGAACTTGAACGGCGCCATCAGCTCGACGTCCTCGAACGCCGTGACGTGCCATCCGGGCGCCAGCGCGCCCGCGGCCTCCGCGAAGCCCTCGATTCCCATCACGCCGGGAAGGACGGCGGTTCCCTCGATCCTGTGGTCGTTGAGGAACGGCTGGCGGGTCGGATCGAGCTCGGTCAGGACGGTGAGTCCCTGGCCCGAGCTGAACCCGGTCGCCCGCCCGGTCATCGGCCCGTGTGGGCTCTCGAGCGCCTCGGTCGCAGCCTCGGGATCCAGGCCACCAGTGGGATGACGCTCCTCGAGCAGCACACCGAGCGAGCCGGCCACCAGCACCTCGGCGCCGGCGCCGGTCGCGGTGATCTCCCGGCGGACCACGGGCACGCCTTGTTCGGGGGACAGCATGTCGATCCCGGCCATCTCCATCATCTTCGGAATCGAGCCTCGGCTGGCCATACCGATGCTGGCCCAGGCCGTCCAGTCGATCGCCACGCCTCGCACCTCGCCGCCGCCGCGCAGCCCGGAGATGCTCTTGCACATGAGGTCGTTCGCGGCGGCGTAGTCCGTCTGTCCGGCGTTTCCGAGCCGCCCCGCGATCGAGCTGAATACGACCGCCGTCCCCGGGACGGCGTCACCGAACGCCTTGAGGAGGTTGAACCAGCCGTTCACCTTGACGTCGAAGACGAGGTCGAACTCGGACTGCGGCTTGTCCGGGAGGAAGTGGCTGACCTCGAGCCCCGCGCAGTGCAGCAGGACGTCGATCCGTCCACTCTCGTCGAGCGCGGCCGCGATCGCCGCCGACACCTGAGCGGCGTCCGTGATGTCGACCTGGTGCCAGTGCGGGGTGCCGCCCGCGCGGCGAATCGCCTCGATTGCGTCCAGCGCCGCGCGCGCACGCTCGATGCGCGACAGGGCGCGCTCGACGAGCTTCGGGGTGGGCCGCTCACCGCCCTCCTTGATGCGCGCGGCCAGCTCGAGCTTCAGCCCATCGCGATCCGACGCGAAACGAGCGAGATCCGGGTCGCCGGGGTCCGGCTCGGGAACGAGGTCCAGCAGGTGGAACGTCGCCCCGGAGGCCGCCGCGAGGTCCGCCGTGATCGCGGCGACGATGCTGCCCGCGGCGCCGGTGACGCAAAAGACCGTGTCCGCGTCCAGCGCCCGGGTGGGGTCTGGTTCCGCGGGGCATTCGATCAGGCCCACGGACCAGCGCAGGTCGTCGGCATGCCCCACCTCGATCGGCTCCGGATCGCGGAGCGTCTCCTCGATCAGGAGCTCCGCCAACGCCGACGTCTTGCGACTGGGCGGGAAGTCGATCGCCTTGACGAGCGCGTCGGGACGCTCTCGTGCAAGGGACTTCGTGAATCCGGTGACCGCGCCGCCCATGACGGACGTCGCGCCGGCGGAGTCGTAGCCATGCCGTCCGCCGAGACGAGTGCCTGTGACCAGGAACGTGCCGGGCGCCGCGACGTCCTCCGCGAGGGTGCGCATCGCGACCGCCAGCAGCTTCACGCGGACGCGGAGCCCCTCGCTCCAGTCCCGAGAATCGAGGTCGGACAGCGGACCCTCCGAGTCCAGGGCGGGCAGCCAGTAGATGCCATGCACCGGGCCCTCCGCCTTCCAGCCCGCGATCTGCTTCTCGAGCTCGTCGCCGTTCGGCGCTCCGTCGATGCCGAGCACCTCGACGCCGCGCTTCTGGAGCCTGGATGCGAGGGCGGCTCCAACGCCGCCCGCATCAGGCATCAGGATCACCCGCGTCCCCGCCTCGAGGGAGACGCCGGTCGAAGCGCAGTGCTTAAGCGCGGGCCTCACGACGGGCACGGGCACCCTGCGGGGAAACTCCGCCGTCCCCGGCTCCGAGGGACCGGCCTCCGTTGCCAGCGGTGCGGTGGCCGGAGTCTCCTCCTCGGTGGCGGGCCTCGCCCGCTCGCGCACGAACCCGACGACGTGGTTGAGGGTCGGGTAGTCGCGCAGCTTCAGGCTGTCGTCGAAGGGGATCCCGTAGGCCTCGCGGATCGCCGCGAACACCTCCGCCTGCTTGACGGTGTCGATCCCGAGGTCGGCCTCGAGGTCGAGGTCCATGTCGAGCAGGTCGGTCGGGTAGCCGGTCTGCTCGGCGACGACGGCGAGGACGCGGGCGGTGACCTCCTCCTCGCCGGATGGGGCCGGCGCCTCGGCGGCCGGGGCGGCCGCTGTGGCGGGGGCCGGGGCGGCCTCCGCGGCCGGCGCGGCGGCGGGCGCGGGCGCGGCGCCGGATCGCTCGTTGACGAACCCGACGACGTGGTTGAGGGTCGGGTAGTCGCGCAGCTTCAGGCTGTCGTCGAAGGGGATCCCGTAGGCCTCGCGGATCGCCGCGAACACCTCCGCCTGCTTGACGGTGTCGATCCCGAGGTCGGCCTCGAGGTCGAGGTCCATGTCGAGCAGGTCGGTCGGGTAGCCGGTCTGCTCGGCGACGACGGCGAGGACGCGGGCGGTGACCTCCTCCTCGCCGGATGGGGCCGGCGCCTCGGCGGCCGGGGCGGCCGCTGTGGCGGGGGCCGGGGCGGCCTCCGCGGCCGGCGCGGCGGCGGGCGCGGGCGCGGCGCCGGATCGCTCGTTGACGAACCCGACGACGTGGTTGAGGGTCGGGTAGTCGCGCAGCTTCAGGCTGTCGTCGAAGGGGATCCCGTAGGCCTCGCGGATCGCCGCGAACACCTCCGCCTGCTTGACGGTGTCGATCCCGAGGTCGGCCTCGAGGTCGAGGTCCATGTCGAGCAGGTCGGTCGGGTAGCCGGTCTGCTCGGCGACGACGGCGAGGACGCGGGCGGTGACCTCCTCCTCGCCGGATGGGGCCGGCGCCTCGGCGGCCGGGGCGGCCGCTGTGGCGGGGGCCGGGGCGGCCTCCGCGGCCGGCGCGGCGGCGGGCGCGGGCGCGGCGGCGGATCGCTCGTTGACGAACCCGACGACGTGGTTGAGGGTCGGGTAGTCGCGCAGCTTCAGGCTGTCGTCGAAGGGGATCCCGTAGGCCTCGCGGATCGCCGCGAACACCTCCGCCTGCTTGACGGTGTCGATCCCGAGGTCGGCCTCGAGGTCGAGGTCCATGTCGAGCAGGTCGGTCGGGTAGCCGGTCTGCTCGGCGACGACGGCGAGGACCCGGGCGGTGACCTCCTCCTCGCCGGATGGGGCCGGCGCCTCGGCGGGCGGGCGCGGCCGCGCGGGGCGCTGGGGCCGCGGCGGGCTCCGCGGCCGGGGCGGCGGCGGGCGCCGGCGGCGGCTGGCTCTGTCTCGATGGCCGCGGGCTCGATCTCTGCTGGCGCGACATCCGGCGCCGCGACGGGCTCCGCGGGCGCACCGGCGGGCGGACCCTGATCGACGACGCGCAGGCGATGCTGCACGACCTCGAGCACCGGATCCTCATAGCCGCTGGCCCGCCGCAGCCATGCGTCCCACGCGGCGCGATCGGCGATCCGGTAGTCGTACCCGAGCTCGTCCGCGTTGCGCCTCCGGCCATCGGCCACGGGCGTCCAGCGCAGGAGCAGCATCGAGATCTGTGACCCGAAGCCGGCTGCCAGCCGCAGCGAGTAGCGGACCGGATACGAGCCGCCACCCGAGAGATTGAGCAGACCCAGCTCGGGGTCGGGATCCCGGAAGTTGGGGACCGGCGGGACGACTCCCGTCTCCAGTGCCTTCACCGCCAGGACGTCCTCGAGCCCGACGCCCATCGGATGACCGGTGAATCCCTTCACGTTGGCGATCACGATGCGGTCCGCGTTCTCGCCGAAGACGTCACGCAGCGCGTGGATCTCGGCGGCCGCGCTGCCCCCGCGGGCGGGCGTGTAGGTCTCGTGGGAGATGAACACGGTCTCCTCCGCGATGTCCTCGCGGCGAATGCCACGCGCCTCGCCCTGCCTGACGAGATCCTCCATCACGCCGCCTATGTGCTCAACGTCGAGCCGCGTTCCATGGAAGGCGGAGTTCGCGGTTACCGACCCGAGCACCTCGCAGATCGGCGTGAGCCCGCGCTCGCGGGCAGCGGCGGCGCTCTCGACCATCAGGCCCGCGGCGCCCATGCCGATCAACATGCCGTGCCGGCGCTCGTCGAACGGCAGCGCCGCCTCCTCGACCACCTCGTCGGTCGCGGCCGCTCCGGACGCGAGGAAGCCGGCGCCGATCCAGCCCATCATCGTGTCCGACGTGGCGTCGTCCGCGGCCACGATCACCACCCGGCGGCAGCGTCCGGCGCGAAGCCAGTCCTCAGCCAGCGCAACCGCCTGTGTCGTGCTCGCGCAGGCGGAGTTGACCTGCGTATTTGGTCCGCGCGCCCCGATCAGCTCGGCCAGCTGCGAGTGCCCCATCGATGAGGACCCGGAAGAGGAACCGGCGGTCGAAGGTGTACGGCTCCTCCTCGAGCGTGTGTTCCAGGTCGTGAATGCGCCGCTCGACCTCGTCGAGCACCACCGGATCGGTACCGTCGTGGTCGAGCATCCTTGCGCGCAACGATTCGAGCGCAGCCAGGCGCTCGCGGCGCATGTGATCCGTGGTGTACCGCGCCACCTCGTCGGCCATCTCCTCCAGGCCGGGGAACGCGGAGGCGTAGATCACCCCCGTGTCGTCGCGCAGCTCGTCCGGCAGCGACCATCGGTCGGGAAGCTTGGTCCCCTTGGTGGTGGTCTTGTACCGCAATACGAGCGGGATGCCGGCGTCGCGAAGCGTGTCGATGCCGGCCGCGATCGCCAGCTGGGTGTCGTGACCGAGCGCGGCCAGCCGTTCGTCGTCGATCCCGAAGTCTTCGACGGGGTCGAACGCGCCGGCGCGTCCCGCCAGCTTGATCACGGCCTCGAGACGGTCGATCGTCTCGAACGAGGCGCTCCCGTCGTCGCCCTTGACCAGCCGCGTGATGTGCTTGTCGAGGATGTCGCGGCGCAAGCGGCCCGGGATCACGTCGATTCCCTGCTCGCCGTTCAGCAGCCGCGCGATGTTGGCGTCGTCGAAGAGCCGCTCGGCACCGGGGAGCCCGAGCGCCGCACCGGTGATGACCACCGGATCGGTCATCGGCGTGTCGTCGTCGGCGAGCGCCGGGGCCGGCTCAGTGGACGCCCGGCGCACTCGCGCCTCGCGCACGGCCTGTGATTCCGGCTGAGCGGTCGCGCCTTCCCGCAGCTCCACGGACTCGCGGTCGACCGGCTCCCGGCCCGTTCCAAGGCCCGCGGCCCAGAGGCCGCAGAGGGCGTTGTTGAAGGTCGGGACGTCCCCCTGCTTTGGGTGGTTGCTGGCGAGGCTGGCGACCTTGTCGTCGCCGAGAACATCCGAGGCGAAGCCCTGCAGCGCGTGCTTCGGGCCGACTTCGACGAAGACCCTTGCGCCCTCGTCATACAGCGTCCGCAGCCCCTTGACGAACTGCACGGGCGAGGCAACCTGGCGGCTGAGCATGTCGAGCATCTGCTCCTCGGCTCCCTCGCCGGTCGGATACAGCTCGCCGGTGACGTTTGCGACGATCGGCAGTTGGGGCGGACGCAGGCCGAGGCGCTGGAGCATCGCCCGCAGCGGCGCGCTCGCCGGCGCCACGATCCGAGTGTGGAAGCCGTGGCTGACCGGCAGCGGGAACGCGGTGTGCCCTCGCTGCTGTACGACCTCCACCGCCCGAGCCACCGCATCGGTGGCGCCGCCGAGCACGACCTGATGCGTCGAGTTGATGTTGGCGAGCACGACGTAGCCGTCGATCCCCGCGACGATCTCCTCGGCCTCCGCGAGCGGGGCCATCACCGCGGCCATCGCCCCGGGGTCCTCCACCTGAAGGCTCGCCATCTCTCGCCCGCGCGCGCTGACGGCCTCGAGCGCATCCTCGAAGGTCAGCCCGCCCGCGCTGACCAGTGCGCCGTACTCGCCGACGGAGTGGCCCATCACCATGTCCGGGGCGATTCCGTACTCGCCCAGCAGGTGGGTGAGCGCGGTGTCCACCGTGATGACGGCGGGCTGCTGGATCTCGGTGCGGCGAAGCTCCTCCTCCGCCCGCGCCATCGCGGCTGGATCCGCGGGATCGGCGAAGACGATGTCCGTGAGGCGGCGGCCCTCGAGCAGCGGAGCCATCAGCGCATCGGCCTCCTCGAATGACTCCGCGACGACCGGCTCCCGCCGGCGCAGCTCGGCGAGCATGTTCGCGTACTGCGAGCCCTGGCCCGTGTAGAGGAATGCCACCTTGCCGGGACTGCCGCTGCCGCGGTGGATGCCGCGCGCGCGGAGCGCCGGCCACGCGGACGGGTTGCCCGCCTGCAACACGCGCAGCGCCAGCTCCGCCTTGGCCACCAGGTCGGGCCCGTCGGCATAGTCGATCGCGATCCGCTCGTGAGCGCGCAGCACGTCGCTCGAGGGAGGAGTCGGATCGAGGTGGCGTCCCTGGCGTGCCTCCGCCAGCTCGCTTCGGAGCGCATTGGCGAGTCCCGCCTCGTCCGGGGCACCGAGCACGAGCGCCCCACGCAATGGCGGCTTGGCCGCCGAAGGCGAGGGGGGCTCGCTTGCCGCCACGGGCCCGGCTGGCACGGCCGCCGAAGCTCGATGGCCGTTGGTGGCGTGGCGGTCAGGCGCGTACTCCTCCATGACCAGATGGAAGTTCGTGCCGCCGAACCCGAAGGCGCTCACACCCGCGACACGCGAGTGGTCGGGGGCGACCTCCCAGTCGCGCAGCTCGGTGTTCACCGCGAACGGCGACGCGCTCCAGTCCAGGTTGGGGTTCGGCCGCTCGAAGTTGATGCTCGGCGGCAGCACCTTGTCGTTGAGCGCGAGCGTGGCCTTGAGCATGCCCGCCGCTCCCGCCGCCGCCTTGAGGTGGCCGATGTTCGACTTGACCGAGCCGAGCGCGATCGAACCCGGCGCCACGTGCGCCCCGGAGAACGCCTCCATCAGGCTGTTCAGCTCGACCGCGTCTCCCACGCTGGTGGAGGTGCCGTGGCCCTCCATGAGGGTGCACTCCGCGGGCGACAGCCCGGCGTTCCGCCAGGCCCGCTCGACCGCGAAGCGCTGGCCGACGGGGTTTGGGGCGGTGAGCCCCTTGCCCTTGCCGTCGCTCGCGCTGCCAACGCCACGGACCACGGCATAGATCCGGTCCCCGGCCTCGACGGCGTCGGCAAGCCGCTTGACGACGAACAGCGCGGCCCCCTCGCCCATCACGAACCCGTCAGCGCCCTCCGAGTACGGCCGCGTGCCGCTGGGTGACAGCGCGCCGATCGCGCAGAACTTGACGAACGTGTGAACGCCCATGTTGCGGTCGACCCCACCGGTGATCGCGACGTCGAACTCGTGTGCGAGCAGCCCGTCGACGGTCGCGTCCATGGCGGCAAGCGCGGATGCGCAGGCGGCGTCGGTGGTGAAGTTGGGCCCGTGGAGGTTGAACAGGTTGGCGACCCTGCCGGCGATGCAGTTGCCGAGCTCGCCGGGCATCGTGTCCTCGGTGACGACCGGGAGCCAGGCATCGAGGTTGGCGTGCAACTCGCCCTCGATCGTCGAGCGCACGTCCGGGGGCAGCGCGGCGAAGCTCGCGGCGCGCTCGAGCTCGCGCGCGAGGTCGGGGAACATGATCCGCAGCGCGGTCAGGTAGTGCTTCTCACCGGAGATGGCGTTGCCGATGATCACGGCGGTGCGATCGAGGTCCAGCGGACGATCCGGCCAGCCGGCGTCGGTCAGCGCCATGCGCGTACACGCGACCGCCCACTTGTGGGCGTCGTCCATCGCGTCGCTCACCTTCGGCGGCAGCGGGAGCTTCCAGGCGAGCGGATCCCATTCCCATTCCCGGACCCAGCCGCCGATCTTCGAGTACGTCTTCTCGTGCGCCTTCGGATCCGGGTCGTAGTACAGCGCCGGGTCCCAGCGCTCGGGATCGACCTCGCTGATCGAGTAGCGGCCGGTGGTCACGTTGCGCCAGAAAGCCCCGGCATCAGGGGCATCGGGCATGATCGCGCCCACGCCGACGATCGCGGCGGCGTGGTCGAGCGAATCGGTCATCTCGCCTCCACCGCCATTCCGAGTCCCCCGCTCACCGCCGCATCCGGCCGTAGACCGCTTCCGTGACCTGCGCGAGATCGGCGAGGAGCCCGGCCTGGGCGCGATGGATCGACGCGGCATCCAGGCGCTGTGTGAGCTCGTCGAGGTCGCCGTCGGCTCCCGCCACGTACTGGACGCCTTCGGTCGAAACGGCCATGGCGGCCTTGCGGGCATTCACGCGGCTCGCCGCAGCGAGGGCGGGCGCCTTCAGCCGCCGGGACGCCTTCGGGTCCAGCTCCTTGTCGGCGGCCCGCCGGGCCCGGCGCGCCAGCGCGGCCGCGCCCTCCACCTGGGCGATCAGCGCGCCGAGGCGCATCAGGACGTGCTGGTGGCGGGTCAGCCGCTCGACCCGGCAGCGCTCGAGCAACTCGGCGAGGGCATGCTGGGCGAGCGCGGCGACGTCCGCGCCGACGTCGGGATGCTCGGCGTGGAGCGCTTCGAGCTCGCGTGCTCTCGCGTGGTAGTAATCGCCGCCGGACTTCAGGTGCTCCTGCCAGCGCCCGCGCCCGATCGTGATCTCCATGATCTCCGACGTGCCCTCGTAGATCCTGGTGATGCGGACGTCGCGCTTGATCTTCTCGACCATGTAGTCGTGCGTGTAGCCGTAGCCGCCGTGGGCCTGGATCGCAGCGTCGGCCGCCGCGTCTCCGGCCTCGGTCGCCAGGTACTTGGCGATCGCTCCCTCGACGTTCAACGCACCCTCGCCCGCGTCCAGCCGCTCGGCGGTCTCCTCGATCGCGGCCCGCGACGCCTCCAGCGCGACCGCGTGGGGGGTGATCAGCTTGTCCGTGAATCCCTCCTTCTCCGACAGCGGCCCGCCGGCCTGAACGCGCTTGCGGGAGTACGGGATCGCGCGGTCGAGCGCCGCCCAGCCGGCCCCGAGCCCGAACGCGGCCACCATCAGCCTCGTGTAGCCGAACACCTGCTGGGCCTGAATGAGGCCCTGGCCTTCGACGCCGCCCACGAGCTGGTCCGCGCCGACGTGGACCTTGTCCAGAAACAGAGCCGCGGTGTTGCTCAGCCGGATGCCGTGCTTGTCCTCGGGCTTGCCGTGCGTGAAGCCCTCGGTGCCCGATTCGACGACGAACCAGCTCGGCCCGCCGGGAGCGAGGGCCAGGATCGTGTAGAGGTCCGCCACGCCGCCGTTGCTGATCCATTGCTTGGCGCCGCTGATCCGGTAGCCGGTCACGTTGCCGTTCTCCGAGACCGGCTCCGCGGTCGTCTTCAGCGTCCCGAGGTCGCTGCCCGCCTCGGGCTCGGTGGCGCCGTAGGCGAACATGATTCCCTCCTTGGCGATCCGGCTCATGTAGGCGCGCCTCTGCTCCTCCGTCCCCCCCACCCTGATCGGGTCGCTGCCCAGGAACGTCGCGAGCTCCGACGTCGCGAGCCCCAGGTCGATCGCGGCCATCCGCTCGCAGACCCGGTACACGTCGAACGCGCCTCCCCCCATGCCCCCGTACTTGTACGGCACGAACAGGAGCTGGATGCCCAGCTCCTCACCGGACGACATCCGACGCACCAGCTGCTCGGGGAACTCGTCGCGCTCGTCGAGCTCGATCAACAGCGAGTCCGGCAGCTCGCGCGCAGCGAACTCATCGATCGACGTGAGCGCCACCTTCAACATCTCAGCGTTGAGCTCATTCGCCATGCAGCAGCCCGTTCTCTGGGATTCGGATTCCCCACTGGTGAGCCTGCCACCTCATGGCGCCCCCGCCATCCGGACTTGACCCGGAGCCTGAACGCGGTAACTACTGATCAGCCGGTTTGCCAGATGGAATCCGGAGCGTGCTGCCGGCCCGGCAAGCACCAGCGTCGGATTCGGACTAACGTCTCGCGTAACGGCCGTACGAGCTCCCTTTTCACACAACCCCACTAGGAGCCGCTCTATATGCGAATCCTACCCCTCGAGGTTGAGGCCCCTGGTCGGCGATGAACATCGCGGTCGCGATACGGCTGATGCCGAAGGTGGGCGAGGAGCTCGAGGTCGCAGGTAGCGGCACGGACATCGATCGTGAGCTCGTCGAGTTGGAGATCAACGAGTTCGACGACCAGGCGCTCGAGGAGGCGGTGCTGGTCAAGGAGGCCACCGGTGCCACCGTCACCGCCGTCGGGCTGCGGGCGGACGGGATCGATGAGGCCCTTCGCCTGGCCTACGCGCGGGGGGCAGACCGGCTGGTGGTCGTGGAGGCGGGCGAGATCGACCCATATGACGTACGCACGGGCGCGCTGGCCTTCGCGGAGGCGTTTCGCCAGCTGGCTCCCGACCTCGTGCTGACCGGCGTCCAGACGCCATCCGACGTGTTCGGTCAGACGGCGCCCTACCTCGCCGCGACGCTCGGCTGGCCCCAGGCAAACGTCGTCGTCGGAGTCACGCTGGCCGACGGGACCGCACGCGTCGTGCAGGAGTACGCGGGAGGGCGGCTCGCCGTGCTGGGACTCCAGCTGCCGGCCGTGGTCGGCGTGCAGTCGGCGAGCTCGCCGCCCCGGTACGTGGCGATGGCCCGCCTCCGCCAGGCGATGACGGAAGCCAGCCCCGAGACGCTCCAGGTCAGCTTCGAGGCGCCGGGCGCGGCGTCGAAGCTGGTTTCGCTCGCCCGGCCGGAGCCGCAGGACACAGGCCACGATGATCGAAGGCGACGCCGCGGATGCGGCCGCGCAGATCGCGGCGGTGCTGCGCGAACGGGGGGTGCTGGAGGGCTGATGGGCGACGTCCTCGTCTACGTCGAATCGCCGGTCAACGCCCGGCTGCTCGCCTTCGCGCGACCCCTCGCAGACGCGGCAGGTGGCGACCTGGTGGCCCTGGTCGCGGGGGGTGACCCGGCGGGTGAGGAGGGGTTGGCGGCCGCGGACGTGATCCTCGAGGCGTCGCACGAGACCCTCACTCCCTACCTCCCGGAGGCACACCAGGCGGTGCTGGCAGCGGCGATCAGCGAGCGCGCGCCGGACCTCGTGGTGCTCGAGAACACCACGGCGGGCCTGGACCTCGGGGCCGCAGTGGCGGCGGCGGCAGGGCTGCCCTTCGTGGGCTACTGCCTGGAGCTGACGCTCCAGGACGGCGAGGCGGAAGCGGTCAGCGGTATCTACGCGGGGCAGCTCCACGCGACCGTGCGCACCTCGCTGCCCGGGGTGTTCGCGGTCAACACCGTGGCCCTGCACGCAGAGCCGCAGGCCGCCGGGCGGGGCGAACGCATGCAGCTCGCCCCTCCGGCCGAGCTCGAGAGCCTGAGGACGTCGTTCGTCGAACCGGTCGTGCCCCCCGACGAGGGCGTCGACCTCACGAAGGCCGATCGGATCCTCTGCGTCGGTCGCGGCATCGGGAGCGCAGAGAACATCGAAATCGCGGAAGAGCTTGCCGAGGCACTGGGCGCCGAGCTCGGAGCCTCGCGACCGGTGATCGACTCGGGCTGGCTCCCCAAGGTGCGCCAGGTCGGGAAGTCGGGCGCGCACGTGACGCCGAAGCTCTACCTCTCGCTCGGCGTCTCGGGCGCGCCAGAGCACGTCGAGGGAATGCAGGGCGCCGAGCTGATCGTCGCCGTGAACACGGATCCTGGGGCGGCGATCTTCCACGTCGCCGACTACGGGGTGCTTGCCGATCTGTTCGACGTCGCCGACGAGCTGATGGAGCTCATCGGGGAGTGAGGTCGGGCTCGGCCTGGGCGAGCGCCCGCTCGATCAGCGCGGTCAGCTCCGCGACCTCGAAGTCGGCGCCGACGACCTTGGCCGCGTCCGAGTACATCGTCAGGTCCTTCGGGCAGCTGACCAGGAAGTAGTCGAGGTCGCCAAGCGTCTGGGCCTCGCGGATCCGCTGCTCGCTTGGCCGTTCGTCGATGTCCGCGTCCTCCGTCATCCAGATCCGGCCGCCGCCGGCGCCGCAGCAGAATGTGTTCGTCCCGTTGCGCGGCATCTCCACGAGCTCGGCGCCCGTCGCCTCGATCAGCTTTCGCGGCGCCTCGGTGATTCGGTTGTAGCGCGCCAGATAGCAGGGGTCGTGGTAGGTGACCCGGGTCCCGGAGAGCGGCGTGCGGAGCGAGATCGCGTCCCGCGCGACGAGGTCGGCGAGCAACTCCGTGTAGTGGTAGGTGGGCTTGTCGAGTCCGAACTGCGGATACTCGTTGCGCAGCGTGTTCAACGAGTGCGGGTCCGTCGTGAAGATCGCCTCGAACTGCGCGTCGGCGAGCACGCCCATGTTCTGCTCGACCAGCAGCTCGAACAGGCCCTCCTCGCCGACCCTGCGCACGTCGTTGCCTGAGTTGCGCTCGCCCTCGTACAGCAAGCCGAACGAGACGCCGGCACCGTGCAGGAGCCGCGCCACGCTTCGCGAGGCGAGCTGGACCCGCTCGTCGAAGGAGGCGAAGTCACCCACGAACCACACGTACTCCACGGGCTCGGCGCGCGCGTCCGGGATCTTGAACTCGAGGCCCCTGGTCCAACGGGCCCGCATTCGTGCCGACTTGCCGTACGAGTTTCCCTGTTTGCCGTAGTTCTCGAGCGTCTGCTGAAGGAGAGGGTCCAGCTCGCCCTGGTCGACCAGGTTGCGGCGCATGTCGATGATCGTCGGCACGTGCTCGATGCCCACCGGACAGGCCTCGACGCAGGCCATGCAGGTCGTGCACGCCCACAGGGCCTCGTCGGAGATCAGCGGCGCGGACGAACCGTTGCCGGCCCGCTGCTCCTCCGGGTGGTCGTAGAGGCGATCGCGGATGTCGAGGATCACCTGCCGAGGCGCCAGCGGCGTGCCGCTGGCGGTCGCGGGGCAGACCGCCGTGCAGCGGCCGCACTCGGTGCACGAGAAGGCGTCGAGCACCTGCTTCCAGCTGACGTCGGCGAGCGATGCGACCCCCACCAGACCCTCGGGCGGCGCATCCAGGGCGGCCACCGGGGCCGCCGGCACGTGCGTGACCGCCAGCGGCCGCTCGGCGCCCCGCGGCGGGAGCTTGGCGAGGAACACGTTCGGGATCGCGGTGATGATGTGGAAGTGCTTGGACAGCGGCAGCAGGCACAGGAACGCCAGGACCGTGACGTTGTGCAGCCACCAGCCGACCTCGCTGACGGTCTGCGCCGCGGAGCGACCGATGCCACCGAGCGCCGCTGCCACCAGCGCGGTCAGCGGCGCGAAGTCGCGCTCGTTGCCGTGGATGTCGTCCGCGACCAGGTGCGCAGCGTCGTACATCAGCCCGCCCACCATGATCAGCAGGATGAAGACGAGGATCAGGACCCCATCCCAATGAGCGGCCTCGCGATAACGCTCCTCGGCGCGGCCGATCCCGAACAGCCGCGGGGTGTGGAGGACGGCCCGGCGGTAGAGCATGTAGACGACGCCGACGATCACGACGGCCTCGAGCAGGTCGCGGGCGACGAAGAACGGCGGGCCGAGCGGCTGGTCCGGCGCTAACCCGGGAATGTTCCAGTTCGCGTCGAACGCCCGGCCGAACAGCGTGATCACCTGGAGCATCAGGACGACGAATCCCCAGAAGACCAGTGCGTGCATGATCCCCGACGGCTGCTCGCCGACCAGGAACTTCTTCTGGCCAAGCCCATCGACGACCATCCGCCTGATCCGTTCCGGGATCCGATCTCCACGCGCCGCCGGACGTGCAGCCACCAGCAGCCGCATCCTGACGGCCAGGATCCCCGCGAATACCAGGAGCGCGATCGCCCAGAGAATCGGAAAGACGACGTGACTCAAGCTCGCGTTCCAATCGTGCCAGGAAGGGTCCCGATCCCCATCGCGGTCAATGATCCCGCAGGAAGCTCCCGTCGCCAATGGGACCACCGCGGCCTCATTGGGGGACTTCGCGGAGCCCCGCTGACGGCCCGAAACGTCCGGGCTACCCATGCACCTCGCCGGCGGCGGCGGCGCGAAGCGCCTCCCGGGGGGCACCAGTCTCGAACGGCAGCTCGACCGCGAGCTCGAGGCTGTCCCCGTAGCGGGCGGTGATTCGCACCGCACCGCTGCGCTCGAACAGGTGGAGCATCGCCCGGTTGTGGGTCAGGAGCACCGAGGTGAAGCGCCGCACCCCCTCCTCGCCGGCCCTGCGCACGAGACGGTCCATGAGAATGCTCCCCAGGCCCCGGCCCTGCCAAGCATCGATGACGGCGACCGATGCCTCCGCGGTGTCGGGGCGGCCTGGCTCCTGAATCGCCCGAGCGATTCCCAACGGCTGCCCGGTTTCGACGTGGATTCCGGCCAGCGCCTCGTGGCTGTGGTGGTCGACTGCGGTGAGCGTTTCGAGGTCATATGCCGAGAGCAGCTTCTTGTACCCGAGGAAGCGCCGGTAGCGCATCTCCTCGCCCATCCCGTCGAAGACCGCCTGCACCAGGGGGCCGTCGCCCGGCTCGAGGGCCCGGATGATCACTTGCGAGCCGTCGCGCAGCACGACCCGCTCGGGCAGGTGAACAGCGGCGAGATTCGAGCCGACCCCGGAACGCACTCGTCGCCCCATGCCGAACCTTTACCCGGATCCGGTCCAGTTGATTACCTCGCGATGCAGAACCCGTACCCCTACGGATGCCGCGGGAGCCATGCGCGGTGTGCGCGTCAGGTCCTCGTTTCCGCCGTTCCGTGGGCACGTGGTCCGCCGACCTGCCTGTTCTGTCGATGAGCCTCGATGAAGCGTCCGTTGGCAAGCGCCGCACAGATGGCGAGCTCCCCGGCGACGAGGGTTGCCCCGACGATCTCGGCGAACTTACGCGCCGTGCCGGTGCCGGTGCAGCCGAGCAGGGCAAGGCATTCGCTTTGGGTTGGCAGCCCGGTGCCACCCCCGACCGTTCCCACCACGAGGTTGGGCAGTCTGGCAGCGACGTAGAGATCGCTCTCCCCGACCAGCTCGAGATCCAGGAATCCGATGCTCGCGTTGACGACCTGTGCGACGTCCTGCCCGCAGGCGATGAACATCGCCGCCAGGCCGTTCGCGAAATGCGCGTTCGCGCCCAACGCCCCCGCCTGCATGGTGCCAAGTCGGCCCGAGGCAGCGAACTCGAGCAGCTCGCGGGTCGGGACCCCAAGGTGTGTCTCGACGACACTCGCCGGCATGGTCAGGTCGACCGCTACTTCCTTGCCATAGGTTCGGAACAGGTTGATGGCAGCGGGTTTCTTGTCACTCGAGTAGTTGCACCTCAGGTAATAGCGCTCGCACTCCATGGCCTCCGTCACACGACGACAGATGCGGTCGACGGCGAGATTGACCATGTTGAGTCCCATCGCATCGCCGGTGCTGAACACAAACCGTGCGAAAACGCGGCGGCCGAACACATGGGCGTGAATCTCGACCAGACGGCCATGGGCGGTGGTCTCGCCGGCGACGGCCCCCAGCTCCGGAAGATGATCGTTCAGCCACTCGGCGAGGGCAATGGCGTCACGAGTCGTTGCGACGACGAAGCATGGGGTGATGTCAAGGCCATCGGCCACAACGCGCGCGTGGGCCCCACCCGCCTCCGTGATCGCCCGCATGCCGTACTGGTAGGTGGTGACCAGCGTTCCCTCGGTCGTGGCGAAGGGAACATAGAACAGCCCGTCGGCGTGTTGTCCGTTGACGCGGATCGGTCCTCCGATGCCCAGCGGGACCTGCGCAGCCCCCACGAGGTTCTCGATGCGCCCGCGTGTCTCCTCGGGTGCGAACGCTGTATCCGCGACGGCCTCGAGGGCGTGCCCGGTGTTGTGCGCGAGCCAGGCGCGCCGCATCGCCGGATTCGCACCCAAGATCTGGCGTCGGCCCGTCCCGATGTCGGAGGCAGCGTCGTGGCCCATACGGCATGGTCTCCGTGCCAAGCTCCGTCCTCGCCCAACAGTAACGCCACCACTCGCTCAGCGCAAAGATTTCCGGTGGCTGCGCGCTCCACCACCTCGGAGCGGGCGCTCGACCGTTGCGCCGGCCGCAAGCTCGACGATCTCGTCCTCGATGCCAACCCTGATCGGATACACGTCAGCGGGCCGGGCGCTGATCCGAACATGGCCCCTGGTGATTTCGATCTCCAGGCCCCAGTGGCGCCGGTAGCGGACCCTGAACCGCAGCCTGGTCAGCCCCTCGGGGATGCTGGGGCGCAGCCAGAGCACCTCATCCCTCGTCTCGATCCCCGTGTAGGCGCGCTGGACCAGGTCCACGGTTCCGGCCATCGCACCGAGGTGCACCCCCTCCGGGGTGGTCCCGCCCTGCGTGTCGAGCAGGTCGCTCTCGAGCGCCTCGGAGAAGAACTTCCACGAGCGCTCGCGGTCCGCGCGCACGAGCACCCACGCGTGGACCACCTCGCTCAGGGTGGAGCCGTGTGACGTGCGCGCCAGGTAGTACTCGATGTTCTTGCGGATCGTGTCGTCCTCGAACGGATAGCCGAGGCGATCGAAGAGCGTCCGCAGCTCGTCGGCGGACAGCAGGTAGAAGAGCATCAGCACGTCCGCCTGCTTGGAGGCCTTGTAGGCGTTCGGGGTGTCGCCCTCCGCCTCGAGGATGCGGTCGAGCCGCTGGATGTTCCCGTACCTCGCTCGATAGCCGTCCCAGTCGAGCTCACGCAGCTGCTCGTAGCCCTCGAACTGGCTGATGATCCCGTCGTCGTGGAAGGGGAGGAACAGCCTGCGACTGATCTCCTCCCACCGCTCGCGCTCCTCGTCGCTCAACCTGAGCGTGTGCGCCAGCTCGTCGCGGCGCTGCTCGGGCAGCGCGTCGAGGACGTCCTCGGCCCGCCATAGCACCCACGCCGCCATCGCATTGGTGTAGGCGTTGTTGTCCACCCCGGGGAGCTGCGACTCCGGATACCCGTCGTGGTACTCGTCGGGGCCCAGGACCCCGCGGATCACGTAGCGCCTACGGTCGGTGTCGTAGGTAGCGAGGCTCGCCCAGAAGCGAGCGATCTCGATGAACATCTCCGCCCCGCTCAGGGCCAGGAACTCGACGTCGTTGGTCGCCTGCTGGTAGAGCCAGACGTCGTAGGCGATCGCGGCGTTGATGTGCCGCTGGAGGCGGGACTTGTCCGGGTTCCAGTGGCCGGAGCGTGGGTTGAGGTGCACGATGGGCGTCAGCTCGGAGCCGCTGGAGCCGCTCTGCCAGGGGTACAGGGCGCCGTCGTACCCCAGCTCGCTCGCCGCGCGCCGCGCCGAGTTGAGCCGGCGGTACCGGTAGCGGAGCAGGTTCCTGGTCAGATCGGGCAGGCGCAGGTTGAGGAAGGGAAAGATGAACAGCGCATCCCAGAAGACGTGTCCACGATAAGCCTCCCCGGCGAGGCCGCGAGCGGGGATGCCGGCGTCGACATCCCTGGTGTGCTCGGAGATGTTCGCGAGCAGGTGGTAGATGTGGAGCCGCAGTTCGGTCAGCGCGGCGCCCTCGCTGTCCTCAAGTTCCAGCGAGCAGAGATCCCATAGCTCGTCCCAGCGCAGGTCGTGGTCCCGAAGCAGCTCGTCGAATCCGGCCAGCCGGACCATGTCCCTGGCGGCCGCCAGGGCCGGTTCGGAGAGCGCCGGCTCGCGCGACGTGTACATGGCCACGACCTTCTCCGCCGTGATCGGCTCTCCCTCGGTCGCATCCGCCAGGAGCTCGACGCCGACCCAGTCGGGCTCCTCGAACGTCGCCGTCGTGACCTGGGTCTGCTTACCGTCGCGGAGGACCCAGGTGCGAGCGGCCTCGGCGACCCGGATGTGCGATTGGCTGGTCTCCATCTCCAGTAGTAGCGCCTCCGGGCCCGAGGCGCTCGCCTGAACCGGCGTCAGATGGCGATTGGCGAGGCCCCTGTAGCGGGCCACCCCATCGTTCGAGACCCGGCCATCGAGCGCCGAGCGGAAGGTCACGCTGCCGGACCAGTTGACGGGCCGCAGCGTCGTCCGGAGCGCGGTGACGTTCGGATTCGCCATGCTCAGGAAGCGGCGCTCGGTGACCTCGGTGTCGCGGCCCTCGGGATCGCGAAACCGCAGCCGCTTGGTCAGAAGGGCGCGGCGCAGGTCGAGCTCCTGGCGGTATTCGTGGAGCGTGACGTCGGCGACGTCGAACCACTCGCCGTCCTCGATCCGAAAGGTCAGGTGGAGCCAGTTCGGCAGGTTGACGAGCGACTCGTCTTCCACCTCGCGGCCGGCTACGACGCTCCGCAGCGCGTTGTAGCAGCCGGCCGTATAGGTGCCGGGGTAGTGGACGTCGCCCGCAACGGACTCGGCTGCGGCGGCCCTGGTGGCAAAAAGCCCGTTTCCGAGCGCGCAGAGCGCCTCGCGCAGCGACTCCTGCTGAGGATCGAATCCCTCGTAGACCAGTGACCAGCCGCTCAGCGTCGGTGCCCCACCTGTGCCGGCGGAACTCATCGCTCGCTTGCGGTCGCCGAGACTCGCACGTCGCTCAGGTCGCGCACCTCCTCCGCACACCCTGGTCGGTCCGCCAGAACCGGTCGAACATGCGCTGCCAGGCGGCGGCGTGTACGGCAACGGTGTCGATGATGACGCCGTCCAGATCGAAGATCACTGCATAGACGCGATCCATCTGATCTCAACGGCCACACGGCAACCATAGTGTCCGTCGCTGGTCTCCTACCGGGGGCGTATGAACCCGTGGCAGAGCCCTGATGAGCAGCCGGCGACGCACGACCAAGCGAGCCTCCAAACGACGAAACCCCCGCGTTTACGGGGGGCCTCGCGAGTAGCGGGGGCAGGATTTGAACCCGCGACCTCCGGGTTATGAGCCAGGTGGCCGCGGATCGTCAGTCAGCAGCTCACCGTCCGATGAACCGCCGAACGAAATGACCGCTGCCAGTGATCCCGGACCGCCCGCCTGTCGCCGCCTGAATCGGATCGCGGAACGCAACCAAGCGGCTCAAGAGCCGAAATCGAGACACAGTTCCAAAAAAAGATTGGACCCCAAATGGACCCCGTGCGGCTCTCACGGACCTACGCCGAGACACACAAAACCGCCGCTAATGCGGCGGTTTCGTGAGGTCGGGGCGGCGAGATTTGAACTCGCGACCTTTCGGCCCCCAGCCGAACGCGCTACCAAGCTGCGCCACGCCCCGAGGAGTGCGAGTTTACGCGAGGCTTTGCCCGCTGAGGGAGAGCGGGCGACGGGACTCGAACCCGCTCCTCGAGCTTGGAAGGCTCACGTGCAACCGTTAACACCTCGCCCGCGTGAGACGGCCGATTATAGGTTCGGCTCGCGCGGCTCTTTAGCTGGGCGGCTCGCAGGCCGAGGTCCGTCGTGTAGATGACGCCGTTGGTCGCAGCGACGGCTCACCGTGGCAGCGGTGGGAGAAGCAGCGCTGGCGGCGCATGTACCTCGTATGGCGCTGAGCGGCGCGGCGCTGCCGACCAGATCCGTCCTAGGGGCGGCGCCACGCGAAGACGATCGTGAACGTCTCGTACTTGCGGTCGTCCTTGCCCTTCCGCGGAGCGCCCCAGCCCACCCCCACGCCGATGTCGCGCCAGTCGCCGGCCAGGATGTTGCGCCGGTTGAACCGCGAGTTCATGAGGCGGTGGATCAGGCGCCTCGGCGTCTTGTCGAAGCCGAGATTCTCCGCGAATCGAAGGCACGTGCGCCCTTCGTGTAGCCGCTCCGTTTGACGCGCTTGCGAAGCGCCGGCTCTTCTTGCAGCGATGCTTGAAGCAGTTTCGACGGAGCATCACGTTGGTGTGACGCTTGGCGGCCTTGGCCAGCCGGTCGTTGTCGGCGAGCGGGCGCCGGCCGTGCTTGGCGCGCTTGTTGTTGACCAGGCAGCGCATCGCGTCGCGCAGGTTGGCGAGCGAGGTCTTGTGAGCCTTGGCGTCGGCGTGCGGGCATGCGGCCAGAGCAGCGGTCGCGCCCGGCGAGGCAGCCAGCGCCGCCAAGGCTCCAAGCGTCATCGCAACGAGCGCCGCGCTCGCCGCGGCCCGTCTCCCCGCCGGTGCCGTCCATGCCCTGGCCATCTGCGCAGAGGTTAGCTGCGGCCAGGGCCATGCCGCGGAGGGTCCGAGGAATCTGCAAGCCTCGAGCTTGCAAGGTTTTGGCGTCCGCAATGTTTGCCGATACACGGTCGGGTCCTGCGGTAGCGCTGATTCAACGTCAAGAGTGCTAGCGGCGGACCGAGGCATTCGAACCTCGAGTGCGGTTTTGCGAGACCGTAATGTTGACCGTTACATCAGTCCCCTGGGCGTGGCGAAGTTCCGAAGTCGGTCGCGAAGCGATGAGATGCGGACGAGAGGACTCGAACCTCCAAGGGCCGCAAGGCCCACCAGGACCTAAACCTGGCGCGTATTCCAGTTCCGCCACGTCCGCTGGTCCACAACAGCGTCGCAAATGCCCGGGAAATAACCGTCGCGCGCGACCCCCAGAGATTCTAGACTTGCGGTGTGGAGGCCACGAGCGTCCGGCCCGGATACGAGCTCTGGCGGCCCAACAGGGAGAAAGCCGAGACCAAGACGACGAAGGTCGATCGTCTCGTTCGTGCTGCTCGTCTCCGCCGGCCTGCTGGTCGTCATCACCCTCGGCGGCTGGACCCGCCTCGAGGGCGCGAGCGTCGGGATCGCGACCCTGGTCTGGGCCGGCCTCTACGTCCTCTTCGCGATCCTCGTTATCCGCTGGAATCGCGGCGTCCTGCCGGTTGCCTCGGCGCTTGCGATCATCCTCGCGATCTTCGCCGCGGTCGCCGCTCCGGCATGGTTCGCCCGCTACAAGGCCGGGCCTCAGCGGCCCCGCGCTTCCCGAGGACTTCCTCGGCCTGCTCACCATCATCGTCATTCCCGTCCAGCTGCTGCTGATCACCGTCGCGATGGTCGGCTTCAACCAGAACTGGCACGTCGAGGAGGAGCGGCCCGTCGGCGGCGTCCCGCTACCCGGCGAGGGCGAGACGGACGAACCTGCCCGAGCCCGAGGAGGGCAGCCCGCCTAGAAGAGCTGCGGCTCCTCGGCCCGCCGCTCGATCAGGTGCGGGCCGTCGTCGCGGACGTCGTTGACGAAGTCGCCCACCTCGCGCGCGACGAGCGCGTCCTCCGGCGCGGGCACGAGCAGCGCATCAGCTCCTCCTCGTCGCGCTCGGGATCGAGCCACCGTCTCCTCGGCTCCGGGCTGCAGCACCACCGGCATCCGATCGTGGATCGGCCGGATCAGCCCGTTCGGCGCGCAGGTGACGATCGCGCAGCTGTGCAGCGGCTCCGACGACTCGTCGCGCGCGGGCAGCTCCGCCCAGATGCCGGCGAAGGCGAACAGGTCGCCGTCGGGGCGGCTGAGCCAGATCGGCATCTTGCCGCCCGCGTCGCTTGCGCCACTCGTAGAAGCCGTCGGCGGGAATCAGGCAGCGGCGCTCGCGAAACGACTCGGCGAACGCCGGCTGCTGCGGCAGCGACTCGGCCCGGGCGTTGATCAGCGGCGGCCCCGAGCGCCTCTCGGCCCAGCGGCCCGGGACGAGGCCCCAGCGGAGGCGCCCGAGGTTGCGCTTGCCCCCGAGTCGGTGCGGCGAACGCCAGCACCGGGTCGGTGGGCGCGATGTTGAAGCGCGGCTCCTCCTCGGCGAGATCGCGGACTCCTCGATGCCGAAGCGAGCCCGGATCCCGGCGGGCTCGGCGTTGGTGAGCGTGTAGCGCCCGCACATGGCCTCGAGGCTAGCGGCCGGAGGAGCGGTCTTCGCGGCCCCGCTCTCGGCCCAAGCTCGGCGCGGGTTTGACACCTTGACGCGCCATTCATGCCAAACCTCAACCTAGAGTCGTCAGAATCGACATGTCAGCGGCGGTGCTGCAATTGGTTGACAGGGCGCCCTCAAAAGGCGCTGCCCGAAAGGGCATGTGGGTTCGAATCCCACCCGCCGCACTCTCGGGGGCGTGACTGACCCTGCATTCCGAGGATCTGAGAGTAGTTGAGGCCTTGGATCGCGAGATCGAGCACGCCCCGGATGGTGCGCCGCGTACCGCACCGGGATAATTCCCCGCCCGTGGATGCCGCCGCCCGCATGGAGCTCATCGCGAGCTCTGCTCGTTCGAGGGTCGCCGCGCCGGCACCGACGCCGAGCGCCGCGCCGCCAACTGGCTCGCGGAGCGGATTCGCGACGGCGGCAGGCGCGCCGTGGTGGAGCCCACGTACGTCCACCCCCAGTACGGGCTCGTGCAGGCCCTGCACTGCGCCGCTCGGGTTCGCCGGCAGCCTCGTCGCGATCCTCCAGCCCGCCGGTCGGCTTCGGCCATCGTGCTCGCCGCGGCCCTTTCGATGTACCTGGACCTCAACGGGCGCTTCTACCTGGCCCGGCGACTGTTCTTCCGGCGCGCGTCCCAGAACGTCGTCGCTCCCGGAAAGAGCCCGAACGCCCCCGCCCGCGTCTTCATCTGCGCCCACTACGACTCGGCCCGCACCGGCGCCGCGTTCCAGCCCAAGCGCGTCGCCCGCGCCTCCCGCCTCGCCTCAGCGCATCCGGCTTCCCCATCGCCCCGTTTCGAATCCTGTTCTGGTCGCTGGCGATCCTCCTCCCCATCCTCGGCGCCCGCATGGCCGGCGATCGACTCCGGCCTGGTGTCGCTGCTCCAGCTCGTCCCCACCCTGATCCTGCTCATCGGCGTCTTCCTGCTCACCGACGTCGAGCTCTCCGACGTCGTCCCGGGCGCGAACGACAACGCGTCGGGGGTCGCGACCGCGCTCGTCGCTGGCCGAGGAGCTCGACGCCGGCCGGCCCGAGAACCTGGACGTCTGGGTGCTGCTCACCGGCGGCGAGGAGTGCCAGATGGAGGGCATGCGCTCCTTCGTCCGCTCACACCGCAAGAGCCTCGATCGCGAGAACACGTACTTCATCGTCCTCGACGCCGTGGGCGCCGGCGCCGTCCGCTACGAGACCGGCGAGGGCCTGGCCGTCACCTACGACCTCGACAGCCGCCTGGTCCAGCTCTGCGCCGCGGTCGCCGACGCCGACCGCGAGGACGGCAACCGGTTCGACGCCAGGCCGCTTCGGCAGGGATTCGCCACCGACGCCCTTCCGGCCCGCATGGCCAAGCTGCGCGCCACCGCGATCACCTGCCTCGCCGACGGCTCGCTGCTGCCCGCGAACTACCACCGCCCGGAGGACGTCCCCAAGCGGATCGACCAGCAGGCGCTCGACCGCGCCCACGATTTCACGCTCGCGCTCGTGCGGGCGCTCGACCGCGACGTGGGCCGCGCCAGATCGCAGTGATATAAGCGCCGCCATGGGAGAGACCGAGGCCGCGGCCAAGCGCGGCGAGCTCCTGTGGGAGCCGTCCGCGGAGAGCATCGAGCGCTCGCCATGACCCGGTACATGCGCTGGCTGGCCGCCGAGCGCGGGCTCGCCTTCGACGACTACGGGGCGCTATGGCGAGTGGTCGGTCGCCGAGATCGAGCACGTTCTGGGCGTCGATCTGGGACTTCTTCGAGGTCCAGGCGTCGGCGCCCTACAGCGAGGTCCTGGCGGATCGCGCCATGCCCGGGGCGGAGTGGTTCCCGGGCGCCCGGCTCAGCTATTCCGCAGCACGTCTTCCGCGGCAAGCGCGACGAGCGACGTCGCCGTCCTCCACGCCTCCGAGCTGCGCGATCTGGGTGAGCTGACCTGGGGCGAGCTGCGCCAACAGGTCGCCGGGACGGCCGCCGGGCTTCGAGCGCTCGGCGTGGAGCGAGGAGACCGCGTCGTCGCCTACATGCCGAACATCCCCGAGACGCTCGTCGCCTTCCTGGCGACCGCGAGCATCGGGGCGATCTGGTCGAGCTGCTCGCCTGACTTCGGAGCCGCGAGCGTCGTCGACCGCTTCGCCCAGATCGAGCCGAAGGTCCTCTTCTGCGTCGACGGCTACCGCTACAACGGCCGCGACTTCGACCGCACCGACACCGTCGCCGGTCTGCAGGCCGCCATGCCCACGCTCGGGCGCACCGTCGTCCTCCCGTACCTCGAGCCCGATCCGGATCTACTCGCCGCTGGACCGCGCGATGCGCCTGGGACGAGCTGCTCGCATCCGGCCGTGGCGCCGACGCTCGAGCTCGAGCAGGTGCCCTTCGACCACCCGCTATGGGTCCTCTACTCATCGGGGACCACGGGGCTGCCGAAGGCGATCGTCCAGGGCCACGGCGGCATCCTGCTCGAGCACCTGAAGAAGCTCAATCTCCACCTCGACGCGCAGGAGGGCGATCGCGTCTTCTGGTTCACCACGACCGGCTGGATGATGTGGAACTTCCTCGTCGGCGTGCTTCTCACCCGCGCCGCCATCGTGCTGTACGACGGCAGCCCGGGGCACCCCGACATGGGCGTGCTGTGGGACCTCGCGGAGCGCGCCGGCACGACCTGCTTCGGCACGAGCGCCAGCTACATCGCGGCCTGCATGAAGGCCGGGGTCGAGCCGGAGGCGAACCGCGATCTCGCCCGGCTGCGCTCCGTGGGCTCGACCGGGTCCCCGCTCTCACCCGAGGGGTTCGAATGGGTGTACGAGCACGTGGGACGCGACACCTGGCTGTTCTCCACCAGCGGCGGCACCGACGTCTGCACCGCCTTCGTCGGCGGCGTGCCTCTGCTCCCCGTCTACCGCGGCGAGCTGCAGGGGCGCGCTCTTGGAGCCAAGGTCGAGGCGTTCGACGAGCGACGGGAACCCGATGGTGGACGAGGTCGGCGAGCTCGTCATCACCGAGCCGATGCCGTCGATGCCCCTCTACCTGTGGGGCGACGACGATGGCTCCCGCTACAGGGCGAGCTACTTCGAGATCTATCCCGGCGTGTGGCGCCACGGCGACTGGATCGAGATCACCTCCAGGGGCACCGCGGTCATCTACGGCCGCTCGGACTCGACCATCAACCGCCAGGGCGTGCGCATGGGCACCAGCGAGATCTACCGCGCAGTTCAGGGCCTCCCCGAGGTCGTCGATGCCCTGGTGGTCGATATTCCCCGCCCGAGGACGGAGGGCTGGATGCCGCTCTTCGTCGTCCTCGCGGAGGACGAGACGCTGAGCGACGACCTCACCGCCGAGATCAAGCGCCGGATCCGGGAGCTCTGCTCGCCGCGGCACGTCCCGGATGTCGTGTACCAGATCGCCGAGGTCCCTCGAACCCTTTCCGGCAAGGTGCTGGAGGTACCCGTGAAGCGGATCCTCACGGGCACCCCAACCGAGCGCGCGGCGAGCCGCGACTCGCTCGCCAACCCGGAGGCACTGGACTACTTCGTTGAGCTAGCGGGCAAGCTCGCGGCCTCGTAGATGGACGCTTCGAGATGGACGGGCTGTTCTACTTGCCCTCGGCCGCCGGGGCTGCCTCTCGCGATTCGAGCTCGCCGTTCAGCTCCAGGAACGCCGCGACGACGTCATGGTCGAACTGCGTCCCGGCCCGAGCCTGCAGCTCGGCCTTGGCACGGTGCTCCGAGAACGGCCTCCGGTAGGGCCGGTCGGCCGTCATCGCCGCGTACGCGTCGGCCACCGCCACGATCCTGCCCTCCAGCGGGATCTGGTGCTCACGCAGGCCGCGCGGGTACCCGCGTCCGTCCGGGCGCTCGTGGTGCGTCAGGATCCACTCCCCCACGCGCCCGAGCTGGGCGGCGCCGACGATCCGCGCGCCGATCTCGGGGTGGCGGTCGACCTCCTGGCGTTCGCGCGGATCAAGCGGGCCGGCCTTGTTGAGGATCGACTCCGCGACCCCCACCTCCCCGACGTCCCGGAGCAACGCCGCGATCCTGACTCGCTCCACCTCCTCCTCTGGGAGGTCGAGGCTCCTGGCGAGGGCCTCCGCGTAGCGCGCGACTCGACGCGAGTTCGCCGGCGCTCCCTTGCGCCGGTCGACTGCCTCGGCCAGGGAGACGAGCGACGCCAGCCGCGGGCTCGTCCGCTCGATCGCGACCTTCTCGCGCTCGACCCCCTCGATGCCGGACTGCTTGAACACGACCGAGCGATCGCGCCCTGACTCCTTCGCCTGGTAAAGCGCGCGGTCGGCGGCATGGAGAAGCTCGCCCGCTGTGATCCCATGCACGGGAAAGCTGGCCACGCCGCAGCTGATCGTCATCTTGTCGGTCTCGCGCGCGAACGCCGCCCGCACCTCCGCCCGAAGCCGCTCTCCCAGCAGGAAGCCCTCGGTCTCATCGGTCTCGGGTGCGAGGACGCCGAACTCCTCGCCGCCGAGGCGAGCGACCACGTCACTCGTACGGGTGGCGCGCTTCAGCGCCTGGGCCAGCATCACCAGAGCCCGATCGCCCGCGCTGTGCCCGAAGCGATCGTTGTACTCCTTGAACCAGTCCAGGTCGAGGACCAGGACCGATAGCGGCCGAGCGGTCCGGGTCGAGCGCTCCAGCTCGGCCACGAAGCGTCCCTCGAGCTCGCGCCGGTTCGCGAGCTGCGTCAGCGAGTCCGTGCGGGCCGCCGAGCCGAGCTCGGTCACGAGGCGCTCCACCTGGTCGCGGAGGGTCGTCATCAGGACGCCGACCACCATCAGCGTGCCGGTGACCATGGCCCAGGTGAGGGTCGGAAGCGGCACGTGACCCGGGGCGACCAGGAGCACCAGGCCGTACGCTGCCGACGCGACGAACAGGTGGGCCATCGCGATCGCGGGCCGCAGGAAGTAAGAGGCCGCCAGCGCGACCCAGAAGTAGTACATCGCGTAGGCCGTGGTCGCCTGAGGGCCACCGAAGTACACGACAAGGCTTACCAGCGCGGTTCCGGCGAGCGGGGAGGCCTCGAAGAGCCACAGCGGCAGCTTGTCGAAGGCGACGAGGAACCCGAGCGCCACCGCATAGGCCACGGCCATGGCGATCACCAGACCGGTGGTGTCGCGATCCGGCGAATGAGGCAGGAACAGACTGACGACGACGAGCGTCGCGCCCGCGCCGAACAGGTAGGTGAACGTGCGCGCCATGGTCGCGCGGTCCTCCCGGACGCCGGTGGTCGCGGGACCGCGCCACGCGAGGCGCTCGCCCAGCACCCGCCCGGCGGAGCTCAGGCGTTCGCTAACCGAGCCGTCTTGCATGGTTCCGGTGGGCACCGCTATTCATCATGCCTGTATCGACACTGTCACGAATCCGCATGAAAAATGCGCCGGACGCGGCGGGCGGCATCGACTGGAACGCCATCCTGCCACCCGCTCAGGGACGGGGGACATCATGCCCGAGCGAGCACGTCGGCTGCGAGCAACGGCCACTCCCCCGCTCCGACTCCCACCCACTGGGCACAGGTCGGGGCCCCGCGCGGCGACCAGCGGTCCGACCTACTCGAGGCCGAGCCGGGCGCACCGCTCGCGGGCCTTGGCGAGTACCTCGTCCGCCCCCTCAACGACGCCTCCCCTCATCAGCACTCGACCGTTCACCACGGTCGTGTCCACGACCGCTCCCGATGCGGCGTACACGAGGTCAGCCGTGAAGTCACCCAGACAGAGCTCCGGCGTCTCGGTTCGCACCAACAGGAAGTCCGCGGGCTCGCCCTCCGCGATCCCGCCCGAGGCGCCCAGGAGCGGCGCGGAGTGGCCGATGGCGATCCGCCACGACTCCTCGGCCGGCAGCACCGACGGGTCGCTCGCCTCGTGCTTCTGCAGCAGCGCCAGCGTCTTCAGGTCCTGGAGCAGGTCGAGGGAGTTGTTCGATCCCGCCCCGTCCGTTCCAAGCCCCACCGGGATCCCGTGGCGGCGTGCGGCACGGTAGGGGAAGATCCTGCCGACAGCGAGCTTGAGGTTCGCGACCGGATTCGTCACCACCGTGGCACCCCGCTGGGCGATCAGGGCGAGCTCGGATTCGTCGAGCCACACGCCATGTGCGAGAAGGCTCCGAGGCCTGAGGATTCCCACTCGATCCAGGTACTCGGCCGGGCGCACCCCGTGATCCTGAACGCAGCGAACCACCTCGTCCTCGGTCTCGGACAGGTGGATGTTGACCGGGAGCTCTCGCTCCGCGGACGCCTCGCCGATCCACCGCAACGCGCCCTCGCTGACCGTGTAGATCGCGTGCGGCCCAAGCGCGGGCGTGACGAGCGGGCGAGGCTCGCCGATCTCCTCGAGGCTCCTGGTGGCCATCGAGGGGATGCCCTCGCCGTTGGCGGCGTCTCCCATGTCGATCAGCGGTGCGCTGACCGTCGCCCGGACTCCCGCGTCCTCCACCGCACGCGCCGTGGCGGCGGGATGCCAGTACATGTCCCAGAAGCGGACCGTCCCCGTCCGGACCATCTCCAGGCAGGCCAGGCGCGCGCCCCAGTAGACGTCCTCGTCGGTGAGGCGCGCCTCGACCGGCCAGATCACCTCCTGCAACCAGCGCATCAGCGGGAGGTCGTCGCCATGGCCGCGAAAGAGGGTCATCGCCGCGTGCGTGTGGCCGTTCACGAGGCCCGGCACGATCGCCATCCCCTCGGCGTCGACCACCTCGTCGCCGTCCCGCGAGCGTAGCCGCGGCCCGAGCTTCCGGATCGCACCGTCCTCCACCCGCAGGCTGGTCCGCTCTCCGTCCAGGGCGGCGTTGACGATCAAGAGGCTCACGGGAGCTCCTCCGACAGCGCCGGGACGATCGCCGCCACCGCGGCCGCCAGCTGCTTGCGGTTCCGCTTGCGTCCCGCGCGAAACTCCTCGACCGTCAACTCGCGCTCGGCGACCCCGTTCGCCAGGTTGTCGACGATGCAGACGGCCGCGTAGCGCAGTCCGAGCTCTCCCGCGATCACGCACTCCGAGGCGATCGTCATCCCGATCACGTCGGCGTGCCGCGCGATCAGGCGAATCTCGGCGCGAGTCTCGAAGCGAGGTCCCACCGACTCCCAGTAAACGCCGCGGTCCCGAAGCGAAGGTGCGGCTCGCGGCCACGCCCCGACCACCTGCTCGCGCCAGTCGGCGTCGAAGCCCGGCACGACGTGAGAGCGCCGATCGTCGAAGGCGGACCTGCCCGCGTGGAGCGCGATGAAGTCGTCGGGGGACACGAAGGTGCCGACGTCGAGCTCCCGGCGCAACCCGCCGACCGAGCCGAGGGCGAGCACCCGGTCGCAACCTGCCTCGATCAGCCTCCGCATGTTCGCCGCATGGTCGATCCGGTGCGGTTGCACGTAGGGATCGCCGTGCCGGGCGATGAGGATCGCGTCTCCGACATCGAGTCCGTCGACGTAGTCGCCGCCGGAGATCCCGAGCCGGGCCATCAGGCCGCGTCCATGCCGCTTGCCTCAGCCACTCAGGCCGGCGTGATCGGATTGCGCCGCTCGCTGAACCGCCGGTCCTTGTCCGCCGAGGCGGCGAAGCGGCGGCCAAGTTCACCGCGCAGATCGTCTGATTCGACGACGGCGTCGACCACGAGCTCGGACGCAAGGTGCAGGATGTCGATGTCCGCCGCGTACTCGGCGCGCTTTCGCTGCACGAACTCCTCGCGCTGTGCCGGGTCCGAGATCTCCTGGATCTGGTTGTAGAACACGGCGTTGATCGCCGCCTCGGGGCCCATCACGGCGATCGAGGCGGTCGGCAGCGCAATGCACGCGTCAGGCTCGAACGCCGGTCCCGCCATCGCGTAGAGGCCGGCGCCGTAGGCCTTGCGGACGATCACCGAGAGCTTCGGCACCGTCGCCTCGGACACCGCGGAGATCATCTTGGCGCCGTGGCGAATGATCCCCTGACGCTCGACCTGCGTGCCGATCATGAAGCCGGGCACGTCCGCGAGGAACAGGAGCGGCAGGTTGAACGCGTTGCAGGTCCAGATGAACCGGGCCGCCTTGTCGGCCGAGTCCACGAAGAGCACGCCCCCCTTTACCTTCGGCTGGTTGGCGACGATGCCGATCGCCCTCCCGTCGAGCCGGGCGAAGCCCACGACGAGCTCTTTCGCCCACCGGGAGTGGACCTCGAGGAACGAATCGGAGTCGACCACGGCGTCGATCAGCTCGATCACGTCGTACGCGGCGTTCTCGTCCTCGGGGACGATCTCGCTCACCGGCACCTCGGAGGAGGGCTCGGTCGGAGGCGCCGCGGTTGGACCACAGCGCCAGCTCTGCGGCATGTAGGACAGGTAGCGCTTCGCGAGCTCGATGGCGTGCTCGTCCGAGTTCACCAGGAAGTGCCCGCACCCGGAGACCGACGTGTGCATGCGCGCCCCCCCCATGTCCTCCAGGCTCACCTTCTCGCCGATCACCATCTCCGCCATCCGCGGTGATCCCAGATACATCGAGGCGTTGCCGTCCCGCATGATCACGACGTCGCAGAACGCCGGGATGTACGCGCCCCCGGCTGCCGAGGGCCCGAACAGCACGCAGATCTGCGGCACGCGCCCGGAGAGGATCACCTCGTTGTAGAAGATCCGCCCGGCGCCGCGACGGCCCGGGAACATCTGAACCTGATCGGTGATTCGAGCCCCCGCTGAGTCGACCAGGTAGATCATCGGGACCTCCAGCCGCAGCGCCCGCTCCTGGATCCGGAGGATCTTCTCGACGGTCTTCGGCCCCCAGGATCCCGCCTTGACGGTCGGGTCGTTGGCCATCAGCGCTACGGTCCGGCCGGCCATTGTGGCGATGCCCGTGACGACGCCGTCCGCTCCCAAGCCCTCCTTCTCCCAGTTGGCGAGCAGCGCCTCCTCTGAGAACGAACCCGGGTCGACGAGCCGCGCCACGCGCTCACGGACCGGCAGCTTCCCCTGGGCGGCGGTCTTCTCGTGGTGGCGATCCGGCCCGCCGGAGAGTGCCGCGTCGAGGGCGACCTGGACGTTGGAGCCAGTCCGGATCTCAGCCATTCCGCGGGAGTCTACGTAACGGATTTACCCCCGTAGAGCGCCCAGCGCGACTGAGACGAGGCGCCCCTATGTCACTAGCCCGACGACGCCTTGTCGGTTGCGCCCTTGCCGGCCGGCATCGTTTGCGTCTCCTGCTCCGCGGCCTCGTCGTCGGGCGGCTCCGCGACGTCGTCCTCCTCGCGCACCTTCGCGGCGGTCTCGGCGGCTCGCTCGGTGATTGCCTTGGCGTGCTGGGTGGCGGTGCCGGCGAGCTCCGTGGACATGCGCTCGAGGCTTTCGAGCACCTCGTCGCGACGGGCCTCCAGATCGGCGATCACCGATTCGATGTCCTGCTTGCGCACGTTCGCCTCCTCGACGATGCGCCTCGACTCCGACCGGGCCTTGGCCAGCGACTGCTCGCAGTCGCGGTCGGCATCCGTCCGCGTCTTGGTGGCGTACGCCTCGGCGTCGGTTCGCAGCTTCTGCGCAGTCGTCTCGGCAACCCCCTGCGCCTCGGCCAGGATCTTGTCGGCCTCGGCGCGCGTGCGATCGGCCTGGGCCTGCGCTCCCTCGGTCATCCCCTCGGCCTCGCGCTCGGCCTGTACGCGCAGGCGCTCGGCCACGTCATGGGCCTCCGTGAGGATCCTTCCGGTCTGCTCACCCACCCGCTCGAGCTCGCGCCTGACGACGTCGCTGCGGCTCTGGTCGGCCCCGCCCGTCTCCAGCCACTCGGCGAGGCTGGTCAGGAACTTGTCGACCTCCCGCTTTTCATAGCCGCGCCGGGCGATCGGAAACGTCGCGCTCCGGATGCGGTCGATGCTGTCTCGGTCCACGCCTCCTCCTGTCGTTGCCGCCAAGAAGCAAACGCGGCCAACTGGCCGCGATCTGCCTGCGACTATAGACCGAGCTCGGTGGGAACCGGCTCTTCCCCCGAGTAGTCGTAAAAACCCTTGCCGGACTTGCGCCCGTAGAAGCCGGCGGCGACCATCTTGCGCAGGGTGGGCGGGGCGGCGAAGCGGCGCTCGCGGTACTCGTCGAACATGATGTCGGCGATCGACTTGGTCGTGTCCAGACCCACGAAGTCCAGAAGCGTGAAGGGCCCCATCGGGTGGTTGGCGCCCGCCTTCATCGCGACGTCGATCTGGTCGACGGTCCCCACGCCCTCCTCGTAGGCTCGAATCGCGTCGAGCATGTACGGAACGAGCAGGCGGTTGACGATGAAGCCCGTCTTGTCCTTGGCGTGGACGGTGGTCTTGCCGAGGCGATCCCCGACGTCGAAGGCGAGCTTCAGCGTCTCATCGCTCGTCGTCACCGTCTGCACCACCTCGAGCAGCGGCATGACCTGCGCGGGGTTGAAGAAGTGCATGCCACAGAACCGGTCGGGACGCGAGGTCACCGCCGCCTGGTCGATGACGGCGAGCGACGAGGTGTTGGTCGCGAAGGTCGCGTTGGCGTCGGCGAGCGCATCCACCTCCCGCCACATCTCGAGCTTCATGCCGAGATCCTCGGTGATCGCCTCGATGACGAGGTCACAGTCGGCAAGGTCGGCGTAGTCGAGCGTGGGTTGGATGCGGGCGCGCACCGCGTCCGCGTCCTCCTGCGAGGCCTTGCCCTTGTCGACGGCCCTGGCGAGCTGCTTCTCGATCTTGCCGATACCGCCGTCGAGCTTCTCCTGGTTCAGCTCGCGAACGACGACGTCCCAGCCGGCCTGTGCGCAGATCTGCGTGATGCCGTGTCCCATGAGGCCGCAGCCGAGGACGCCTACCTTGCCGATCTCCATCCGAGATGCCCCTCCTTCGCCGTTCGATTGCTCCGAGGCCCGCGGCAGCCTATATGGATGGGGCCAGCGCCATCCGGTAGCGGACCTCGATCGCGCCGCCGCTCGCGTGGCGCGCCTGGGTCGCTCCGTCCGACTCGAAGCCGAGCGACTCGTAGAAGGAGCGCGACCGCGGTGTGTCCCTGAAGGTCCAGAGCGTCGCCTCAAAGAAGCGCGCCTCGGCGAGGCGCGCGAGCGCGTACGCGACGAGCTCCCGCCCGAGGCCGCGCCGCCAGGCGCCGGGATGGACGTTGAGCGCCCAGATCTCGCCCACCGAGGGCCCGGCGTCGGCGTCGCGGGTGGCGCCGAAGGTGATCCACCCGCGCACCACCCCGTCCAGGTCCGCCACCGCGATCGGCGGCCCCGGTTGGGCGACGCGCTCGCGGATCCTGGCGCGGAGCCCGCCCGCGTCCGGCATCAGGTTCGCCGGCACGACGCCCCGAAAGCCCTCGCTCCAGGACTTCAATCCGATCTCGACGACATCCTCCACGTCCTCCGGCAGCGCCGGGCGGACGACGACCGTCATGCGGCCGGCGCGATACCCGCCTCCTCGAACCGGCGGCCCATCGCCTCGGCCAGGGCGTTGAGCCCACTGAGCGGCCGCACCATCACCATCAGCTCCCGGACCTTCCCCTCGGCGTCGAATCGCAGCAGGTCGAGCCCGTCGACTCGGCGATCTTGAACGCGGGCCTCGAAGATCAGCACCGCCGTGTCGGAGTCCTCGAGGTGCTCCGTGTAGCCGAAGTCCTCGAACACGTGCATCGCCCCCTGGGTCAGGATCGCGGCGACCACCGCCTTGCCCTCATATGGCTTGAAGACCGCGGGGCTGCGGAAGACGACGTCGTCGGCGAGCGCCTCGGTGAGCGCCTCTGGATCCTCGGCCTCGACCGCCGCCCTGAAGGCATCGCTCTTCATGCGCCCTCAGACTAGTGACCTAGCGCGAACCCGGTTGGCTCAGGCCGACGCCCCGATCGCGGTGCCACACGGATCTGACACCGATCCGGCCACCACCGCCCGAGCGAACGGCGGATTTTCAACCCCCTAGGTTGATTTGAGGCCGCTCGCGGCGCCGGGCGCTCGCCAGCCCGCTGGCTATCGCTGCCAGTCGATCGGTCCCGCCCGCAGGACGTGCGCGCCGAGAGGCCGCCCGAGCAGGTCCTGCACGGCGCGCGACGCGTCGATCAGGCGCTCCAGGTCAACTCCGGTATGGACCCCCATCTCGTGCAGCATGGAGATCAGGTCCTCGGTGGAGATGTTTCCGGTGGCGCCCGGGGTGAGAGGGCTGCCGCCGAGCTCGCCGAAGGCGGACTCGAAGGAGTCCACGCCCTGCTCGAGCGCGGCGAGCACGTTGGCCAGTCCCTGGCCGCGCGTGTTGTGGAAATGAGCCGTCAGCTCGACGGCCTCGAGCCGCTCGCGCGCCGCGGCGAAGAACTCGCCGACCTGGCGCGGGTTGGCCATCCCCGTGGTGTCCCCGAACGAGATCTCCTCGCATCCGGCCTCCACGAGCCTCGCCGCGATCTCGAGCACGCGGTCGGGTGAGACCTCGCCCTCGTAGGGACAGCCGAAGACGACCGAGATCACGCCCTCGCATCGAAGGCCCTCCGCCCCGGCGCGGGCGATGGTGGGCGCCAGGTCCTCGAGCGACTCGGAGATCGTGCGGTTCTTGTTGCGCTTGTTGTGGCTCTCGGTCGCGGAGAGGAACACGTTGATCTCGTCGAAGCGATCTCGCTGCTCGAGGGCGCGGTCGAGTCCGCGCTGGTTCGGGATCAGGATCGAGTAGCTGACGCCCTCCGGTCGGTCGACCTCAGCGAGCACCTGCTCGGCGTCGGCGAGTTGGGGAATGACGTCCGGGCGAACGAAGGACGTCACCTCCAGCCGCGGCAACCCGGTTGCGGAGAGCTGATCGATCAACCGCACCTTGTCGGCGGTCGCGATGACCTCGGGCTCGTTCTGAAAGCCGTCGCGAGGGCCGACCTCGCGGATGCGGACGCTCGCCGGGATCGCGGTCACCGACGAAGCTTAGGAGGAGCCCCCGACCCGGGAGCCGCGGTCGCCCCAGCACGCTCCGAGCACTCGGCGCCAGTTCTCCCAAGCAATGGCCTGGATGTCCTCCTCGGCGAACCCGGCATCCGCGAGCGCGGCGAGCAGCCGCGGCAACCCCGATGCGTCGCCGAGCGAAGCCGGAATCGTGGCGCCGTCGAAGTCGGAGCCCAGGGCCACGTGGGAGACGCCGATCCGGTCCGCGACGTGTCGCGCATGCTCGGCGATCAGCTCAAGCGGCGTGTCGGAGTCGTCCGCGAAGTCGGCCCGCAGGAACGCGCACGCGAAGACGATGCCGACGAGCCCGTCGGAGTCGCCGATCGCGTCGAGCTGGGCGTCGGTGAGGTTGCGCGAGCAGGCGCACAGGGCGTGGGCCGCCGAGTGGCTCGCCACGATCGGCGCCTCGCCCACCTCGGCCACGTCCCAAAACCCTGCCTCGTTGAGGTGGCTGACGTCGACGACGATCCCGAGCTCCGCGCAGCGGCGGACGAGCGCGCGACCGGCCTTGGTCAGGCCCGGCCCTGTGTCCGGCGACGAGGGGGCGATGAACGGCACGCCGCTGCCGAAGGCGTTCGGGCGGCTCCACACGAGGCCGAGCGAGCGCAGCCCGGCCGCGTGCCACAGGTCGAGCGCCTCGAGCTCGGGGTCGACGGCCTCGGCTCCCTCCAGATGAAGGACCGCGACCGGAGGGCCGCCCTCGCGCGCCGCGTCCACGTCGGTCACCGTCCGCGCGATTCGGAGGTGTCCGGCGCGCTCCAAGGCGACCAGGCGGCCGGCGACCGCGGACGCGTCCGCTGCCGCCCGATCGTGTTCCACGGGTGGAGCCGGCTGGTACTCGACGACGCTGCCCCCGCCTCGCACCGGCTTCCTCCGTGCCCCCTCCGACGGGGTGAACACCGCGAAGATCGCTCCGCGAAGGCCGCCTGCCCGCATGCGGGGAAGGTCCAGGTGGCCACCCGAGCGGCCGGCGACGATCGCGGCGTGGTCCTCGCGGGTCAGGGCGTCGTTGTGCCCATCGAAGACCGGGACGGGCAACCGCGCCGCCCTATGCCGACTTGACGACGCCCACGTCGATCACGCGGCGCTCGTGGGTGCCGACGCCGATCGTCCGCTCCCCCTCGCGCACGTCGACGTCGAACCGAAGCTTGCGGCCGTCGGCAACCTCGTTGAGGGCGGCGTGCACGGAGCAGGTCGAGCCCTCGGCGGCCGCGGCGACGTGCTTCACGCAGACCTCGAACCCCACCGTGGCCTTGCCGTCCGGAAGGTGCTCGTAGGAGAGCAAGGCCGAGTTCCTCTCCATCATCCCGATCATGCCCGGCGTGGACAGGACGCGGATCCCGATCGAACCGCCCACGTCCGTGACCAGGCGGTCCTCGACCACGAAGTCCATCGAGCGCTCGAGACCGGGCTCCAGGGTCACGTCCGACGGCCGCTCGGCGTCGGGGACGATCTCGTTCAGGGCCGGGGGGCCGCTCTCCCTCGCGTCCATCAGACCATCCCCAGGCCACCGGAGACGCCGATCGTCTCGCCGGTGACATAGGAGGCGTCATCGGAGGCGAGGAAGGCGACCGTCGCCGCGACCTCCTCGGGCTGTCCCAGCCGGCGCATCTGAGTCTGGCCCTTCATGGTCTCGATGATCCGCTCGCCGATCTCCCCGAGCTGCGCCGCCGCCATCAGCAACGGAGTCTCGATCGGCCCGGGAGCGATGGCGTTGGCGGTGACGCCGAACCGGGCGTTCTCCCGGGCAATCGTCTTCGTGAAGGCGATCACCCCGCCCTTCGCGGCCGAGTAGACGGCCGATCCCTTCGAGCCCACGCGGCCGGCCTCCGACGCGATGTTGACGATGCGCCCGTAGCCGGCCTCCTGCATCGTGGGCAGCACGGCGTGGGTGCAGGCGAGGACTCCCTCCAGGTTGATCGCGATCAGCCGCCGCCAGCGATCGGGCGTCATGTCGGTGAAGAACGCGAAGTCGTCGGTGCCCGCATTGTTGACGAGGATCGAGAACGGGCCGTGATCGCGCTCGATGGCCTCGGCCGAGTCGAGCTCAGTGACATCCAGGAGCGCCGCATCGGCGTCGATCTCGGCGGCGACGTCCCGCGCGCCCTCCTCGTTGACGTCGCCGATCACGACCGATGCGCCTTCGGCCGCAAGCCGCCGTGCGATGGCCGCGCCGATCCCGCTCGCTCCCCCGGTGACCAGGGCCTTGCGTCCCTCGAGTCGCATCCGGACGGCAGCATAAACGCCGGCATCTCCTCCGCTCCCGCCCGCGATACCTTGCCCTCGCCACCGGCTCGGGCTTTCACCATGTGCTCCCGCGTCCGGGGATGCCGGGTCTCGCCGGCCCGCGGGGAGCCATAAGCTGCCCGTCGTGTCCGAGCCCATCCCGATCGTCGGCGCGACCGGAGCGCTCGGCTGGGGCCTGGCCATGCGCCTCGCGAGGGCGGGGCAGCCGGTCGTGATCGGCTCCAGAAGCGTGGAGCGTGCGGAGCAGGCCGCAGCCCGGGTGCGCGAGGTCGTGCCGGATGCCGACGTCGAGGGCCTCGCAAACGGCGAGGCCGCTCAACGCGGACCGATCGTCGTGCTCACCGTGCCCTTCCGGGCGCAGTCGGAAAACCTCAACAATCTGCGCGAGGTCCTGCAGGCGGAGCAGATCCTCGTCGATTGCACCGTGCCCACCGCCGCGGCCGTCGGCGGCAAGGCAACTCGCACGCTCGGCGTGTGGCAGGGCTCGGCGGCCGAGCAGGCGCAGGAGATGGTGCCCGACGGCGTCACCGTGATCGCGACGCTCCACACGGTGAGCGCCAACGTCCTAGGCGACCCGGATGCCGCGCTCGACGAGGACATTCTCGTGTGCGGCGATCGCAAGGCGGACAAGGCCAGGGTCGCCAGGATCGTCGAGCTGATTCCCGGCCTACGTGCCGTCAACGCCGGGGCGCTCGAGATGGCCCGGATCGTCGAGCAAGTCACCTCGCTTCTGATCTCCGTCAACGCCCGCTACAAGACCCACGCCGGGCTCCGGGTCACCGGGCTCGGCGAGGGCGACCACTGGGGCTGAGCGGCGTGACGGTCGCTCTGCTGGCGGGCGGCACCGGCGGGGCGAAGCTCGCGGCGGGAATGCAGGACCTCATCGGCGCCGAGCTCACCGTCATCGCGAATACGGCAGACGACACCCGCATCCACGGCCTCCACGTCTCCCCCGATCCGGATCTCGTCACGTACTGGCTCGCCGGCGCGATCGACGAGGAGCGCGGCTGGGGCATCCGCGACGACTCCTTCATCGCCCACGAGCGGCTCGAGCAGCTCGGCTCCCCGGGATGGTTCAGGCTCTCGGATCGCGACCTGGCGGCGTGCCTGTACCGGACCCACTTCATCGCGGAGGGCGGGACCATGACGGCGGCCCAGGGCCAGATCGCCCGAGCGCTGGGCGTGGTCGCAGGGGTCCTGCCCATGTCGGAGGACCCCCTCTACACCCGGGTGCTGACCCCGGATGGATGGCGAGGGCTTCAGGAGTTCCTCATCGTGGACGAGGCCAAGCCGCCGATCGAGGGCGTCGAGGTGCAGGGGCTGCACCAGGCCAAGCCGACGCCCGAGGTGCTCGAGGCCCTCCGCGGGGCGGAGCTGATCATCATCGGCCCGTCCAACCCGGTGATCTCGATCGGGCCCATCCTCGCGGTGCCCGGGATGCGCGACGCCATCGCCGAGACGGGAGCGCCGGTGGTGGCGATCAGCCCGTTCGTCGCGGGCAGGGCTGTAAAGGGCCCGACCGAGGAGTTCATGGCTGCGCTCGGAAGGCCGTCGACGGCGGCCGCCGTGGCATCGCTGTACCAGGGAGTGATCGACGGGATGGTCGTCGACGCCGACGATCCCGATCCCGGCCCCGAGGACGTCCAGGTGCTCTCGTGCCCGACGCTCATGGAGGGAGGGGCCGGCCGGCGGGGGCTCGCAGCCAGGGTGCTCGAGTTCGAGGACGCGCTCGCATGACGCACGCCCGGCCCGGGCCCCACTAGATGCGCGCGACGGCGATCATCCCCGTGAAGCGGTTCGGGAACGCGAAACAGCGGCTGCTCGCCACCCTTGACCGGCCACAGCGTGCGGCGCTCGTGAAAGCGATGCTCGGCGACGTGCTCGGCACGACCAGCGACTCGCGGCAGGTCGAGCGGGTGATCGTCGTGACGTCGGAGAGACGGGCGCAGCGGATCGCGCTCGCCCACGCGCAGCGCGTCGAGGTCCCGCTCGAGGTGCTCCAGGAGCCCGCGGATCGCGGGCACCCCGAGGCCGCCACCCTGGGGATCGTCCGCGCCCAGGCGCTGGGCGCCCGATGCGTGGTCCTGCTGCCCGGGGACTGCCCTCTGCTCGACGCCGCCGAGCTCGACGCGGCGCTCCAGCGCATGCACGAAGGTCGGGTCGCGGTAGTCCCCGACCGCCACGGCTCGGGTACCAATGCGCTGATGATGTCACCGCCCGACGCGATCGGCCCGGCGTTCGGGCCGGGAAGCCGCGCCCGCCACGCCGATCGCGCCGAGCGGGCCGGTCACGAGGTCGCGGTGGAGCCGCTCCCGTCGCTCGCCCTGGACGTCGACACGCTGGAGGACCTGGACACGATGCGGACGGTCCTGGACGCCTCTCCCGCGCGCGCGCCAAGGACCGCGGCCGAGCTCACGCGGCTGGGGCGCGCCGTCGGTGGAGCGCGCAAATGAGCCGGCGCGTGGAGGTCGTCCCGCTTCGAGGGCTGCCGGAGATCCAGGCCGGCGAGCGGCTGGGGGAGCTGATCGCCGGCGCGTTCACGGCGGACGGTGTGGCCCTGGCCCCGGACGACGTCGTGGTCGTCTCCCAGAAGGTGGTCTCGAAGGCCGAGGGCCGGGTCGTCGACCTCGCCGGGATCGAGGCCGGCGAGCGAGCCCTGGACCTCGCCGGCCGGCTCGGCAAGGACCCGCGCCTCGTCGAGCTGATCCTGCGTGAGAGCGTGGGTGTCGTCCGCGCCGAGCGAGATGTCCTGATCGTCGAGGGCAGAACCGGGTGGATCTCGGCGAACGCCGGCATCGACGCCTCCAACGTCCCGGGATCCGACGTCGTGACGCTCCTGCCGGTGGACGCGGACGCGTCGGCGAGGCGCCTGCGAGGGGAGCTGCAGGATGCCGCCGGAGCGGCTCCGGCGGTCGTCGTCGCGGACAGCTTCGGGCGTCCCTGGCGGCTCGGGCAGGTCGACGTGGCAATCGGCTGCGCCGGGCTAGTCCCACTCGACGACTGGCGGGGACGACTCGATCGAGACGGAGCGGAGCTGCAAGCCACGACGGTCGCGGTGGGAGACCAGCTCGCGGCGGCCGCCGACCTCGCTCGCGACAAGGACGAGGGCGTTCCCGTCACGATCGTCCGCGGGCTCGGCCACCTCGTCACGTCCGAAGATGGCCCGGGGGCGGCCGCCCTGCGTCGCCCGCAGGAGGAGGACCTCTTTCGTTAGCGCCGCTCGGCGCGGCGACTCGCTGCCGCGGTCAGTCGGCCATCGGGTCCGGCTGGCCCTCTTCGGTGAACTCGGGAGGCACGTATGCGATACCCGGCACGGCGCCGATGGCGAGGACTCGCGCACCCTCGTCGCGCGTGATCAGCTTTCGCGTCTCGCGGGGGCCCACACGAGCGAACGTTCCCGGCTCGAGCACGTGCTCCTCGCCGCCCACCTGCAGGATCGCCTGGCCCTCGAGTGCGGTGTAGACCTCCTCCATCCCGTCCTCCGCATGGTCGTGCTCGGGGTACTGGCTGGCGTTGGGCGGGAACTCCTCCACCTGCATCCCGAAGGAGCGCACGCCCAGCCCGGAGCGGGCGCGGCGCAACCCGCCGGCGAAGATCGCCTCGAAGTCCTCGACTCGCTTGATCGTCACGTCGGCCATGCGTTCCTCTCCGTCCCGATGTTCGCTACCTGACCAGTCGTGGATGCCAACCCTACCGTTGGACCGTCAGCACCGCGGCACCCTGGAATCGGCCGGCGCGCAGGTCGTCGAGCGCGTCGTTCGCGCGTTCCAGCGGGTACTCCGTGACCTCGGTGCGGACCGGGACCTCCGGCGCGATGCGCATGAACTCCTCGCCGTCGCGACGAGTCAGGTTGGCGACGGACCGTACGATGCGCTCCCTCCAGAGGATCTCGTAGGGAAACGAGGGGATGTCGCTCATGTGAATTCCGGCGGAGACGACCGAGCCGCCGGGCTCCACCGCCCGCAGTGCGGTCGGGACCAGGTCGCCGACCGGGGCGAAGATGATGGCAGCGTGAAGCGGCTCCGGCGGACCGCCCCGTCCGGTCTCCGAGACCTCCGACCCGCCCTCGGTGTCCCCTGCCCACCTGGCCCCGACCTCCAGCGCAAACCGCTGGCCGGCCTCATCGCCGGGCCGGGTGAGCGCATAGACCTCGCGGCCCTGATGGGCGGCCACCTGGCAGATGATGTGAGCCGACGCGCCGAAGCCGTAAAAGCCGATCCGTTCCGCGTGCTCGCCGCACAACCGCAGCGAGCGGTAGCCGATGAGCCCGGCGCAGAGCAACGGCGCCGCCTGCAGGTCCGGGGAGCTCTCGGGGATCGGAAAGCAGTAGCGCTCGTCGGCGACCGCAGCCTCGGCGTAGCCGCCGTCGATCTCGTAGCCGGTGAACCTCGCGTTGACGCAGAGATTCTCGCGGTCGGTGCGACAGTACCGGCATTCCCCGTCGGTCCAGCCCAGCCACGGAACGCCGACGCGCCGTCCCACCTCGAACCGCTCGGCCCCCTCCCCCAGCGCCTCCACCGTGGCCACGATCTGGTGGCCGGGGATCAGCGGGAGCTTGGGCTCGGTGAGGTCGCCGTCGACGATGTGCAGGTCGGTGCGACACACGCCGCAGGCATGGACCCGGAGCTTCACCTGCCCGGGCCCGGGCTCGAGCTCCGGGACGTCCTCCAGCCGAAGCGGCTCACGCTGCGCATGAAGAACCATGGCGCGCACGACTCAAATCATCGCGCAGCGCGCCCGTTGGCGGTCGAGTGAAGATTTGGCTCGCTATACGCGGGTGAGCCCTTCACTCGACCGCTGCGATCAGTTGATAAGCGGCAACCACGCCGTGTTGACGCGCGGCGAGTCGTGCGATGACCCGATCAGCAGGCCCAGCGCGCGATTGAGCCCGACATAGTCGGTTCAACCGCTCACTCGACCGAGGCGCCCCCCTTACTGCTCGGTCGTGCACCTGCGCCGGCGGTCTGCGTGGTCAGTACGTCTCGACGATGTCGTAGAGCGTCGTGCGTTGCGCAGGGCGGCGGCCCGCTTTGCGGGCCGCCGCGATCAGCTGCGGGGGGTCGAGGCGGACGCCGTGCTGAGAGCCGGCCATGCGGGAGATGTTCTCCTCCATGAGGGTGCCGCCGAGGTCGTTGACCCCCCATCGGAGGCTCTCCGTCGCGGCGTCGAGGCCCATCTTCACCCAGCTCGCCTGGAGGTTCGGGATCGCCTTGCCGAGCGCCAGCCGGAAGGCCGCGGTGTGCTTGAGGTTCTCGGCGCGCGAGATCTCCTCGACCCCGTGGGTGCGCCCGAGGAGGGTGTTGAAGGGAATGAAGGAGAGCGGCACGAACTCGGTGATCCCGCCCGTTCGCTCCTGCAGCTCGCGGACGACGGCCATGTGGCGCGCGAGCTCCCACGGCTCCTCGATATGGCCGAACATCACCGTCGACGTCGATCGCAGGCCGGAACGGTGCGAGGCCTCGATGATCTCCACCCAGCGGGCCGCCGGCAGCTTGTTGGGGGAGATCCGCGTGCGCACGCCGTCGTGCAGGACCTCCGCCGCCGTGCCGGGCGTGGAGCCCAGGCCGCACTCGAGCAGGTAGTCGAACACCGCCTCCGGGCGCCTGCCCGACCGCTCGCACATGTAGTGGATCTCCATCGGCGAGTACGCGTGGAGATGGATCTGCGGGGCGGCGTCCTTCGCCAGCCGCAGCCAGCGCCCGTAGTGCTCGAGCGTGTAGTCGGGGTGGATCCCCCCCTGCATGCAGATCTCCGTGGCCCCGTAGTCGACGGCCTCCCGAACGCGCGCCTGGAAGTCGTCCTCCGTGACGTGGTAGGCGTCGGGCGAGCGCTTTCCCTGACCGAATCCGCAGAAGGCGCAGCCGACGACGCACACGTTCGTGAAGTTGACGTTGCGATTGACGACGAAGGTCGCCACGTCCCCGGCCAGCTCCTCGCGCAGCTCGTCGGCGGCGACCCGCATGTCCTCGATCATCTCCGGGCGCGTCTCCGCGAACAGAGCGGTCAGCTCCTCCTCCGTCAGCGCCTCTCCCCGCCGTCCCCTCTCGATCGCCCGCGGTGCCGCGTCGGGGTCGATGGCGCGCTCGGAGCGGCGGCCCGAGCCCTTGCGCGGGATGAAGCTCCAGAACTTCAGCTTCACGACGTCCAGAACGCCCTGCTCCATCCAGTCCGGCTCGAGGTACTGCGGATAGGCGCAGAGCCGCTCGGTCAGCGCGTAGCCGCGCGGCGCCAGGCGCTTGCGGACCTGATGCGGGCTCGGGAACGCCTGCTCGGGCGAGATGTGATCCCCGTTGGCCGACAGCCCGCCCAGATCGGTCGCCCCGTCCTCCACCAAATCGAGCCACCAGTCGGAGAGATTCGGAGGAATCTGAATCCCGACCTCGGGCAAGAGCCGCCTGCACTCGCGAACGAGCAGCTTCATGTCGTCGAGCGTGATCGGGGACGCCCAGTCGGGCATGGAGGCGCCATCGCTTGTCGGTGTAGCGAGGGAAGACGCTGCGGCCGGTTGGTCGATCGAGTGAAGGCTTGACCCGATATAAGCGGGTGAACCCTCCACACGATCTGGATGGACGGATGCAGGGCCGCCCTCGGTGCCGCCGTTCGTCCATCGCTCCCTCGCTGCGTCGTCCGCGATCTCCGCCACCTCACGCCCGTAGTAGCGCGGGTGCGGGACGAAGTTCTGGAGGATGACCTCCTGGATGTGACCGTGGCGCTCGTTGACCGCGGCCAATGCCTCGAGCGAGGCGATCCGCTCCTCGACCGTCTCGCCGATACCGACGAGGATGCCGCTCGTGAACGGGATGCGCAGCTCGCCGGCCGCCTCGATCGTCTCCAGGCGCCGCGCCGGGTGTTTGGTGGGCGACCCGGCGTGGACGGTCTCCATGAGCCGCTCGGAGACCGACTCCAACATCAGGCCCTGGGATGCCGTCACCTCGCGCAGGCGCGCCAGATCGCCGCGGTCAAGGACGCCGAGATTGGTGTGCGGCAGCAGGCCGCGTTCGAGCGCCCGCTCGCACGCCCACACGACGTAGGAGACGAAGTCGTCGTGGCCGAGCCCGCGGAGGCGGCTCGCCACCTCCGGGTTCACTTCCGGGCGCTCCCCGGTCAGCACCAGGAGCTCCTTCGCGTTCCGCCGCACCGCCTCGTCGAGCCGGGCCTCGACCTCGTCGGGCTCGTACAGGTGCGCCCGGCGGGTCGCGAAGGCGCAGTACTTGCAGTAGCAGCGACACGTGCGCGACAGCGAGAGCGTGTAGTTGCGCGAGAAGGTGACGCGCCTCACGCGCTCAAGCTAGCGCAGTCGTTGCACGGCGAGCGCGCCGCCTCAGGTGCCGCGCGGCGCTGGAAGCCCGTGCCGATCGCGGCTCCTTCGCATGGCAGCCGTCTGATGCGTGCGAAGGCGCAGGTCGGAGAGCGGCTTCGCGGTGCAGATGAGCGCGAAGTGGTCCTCCTCGTCCTGCCGGTAGTAACGGCGCGCGTCGGAGTGATCCAGCCGCCCCTCCAGCACCTTCACCGCGCAGGCGAGGTCCCAGCCCTGCTCGCACAGGCTCGGCAGCACCAGCCCGGCGCGGCGGGCGGCGGCGAGGACGTGCTCGTCCTCGCCGACCGCCACCTCCGCCTCCTCGCCGTCCGGAAACTCGAAGACGACGGTGAATTGCCCCACCCGCGTCTACGGGTTGTAGAAGCCCCTGTTCTTCGAGTAGGGGGCGTCGCCCGGCTCGCCGCGCCGGAAGTGGCCCGACGGACGCACGACCCCGTCGCGCTCCTTGGAGAGGAGCTCGATGAACCAGGCCTCGTGCTCGACCTCCTCGTTGAGGATCCGGGCGGCCATGTCGTAGGTGCGCGGGTCCTTGCCGAAGGTGAGGTCGCACACCTCCGACCAGGTGCGAATCGCGCAGCGCTCGGCCTCGAGGAGCACCTCCAGGATCGCCGCCGGGGTGGCGTCCGCCACGATCTCGTCCCGGCTGCCGGCCTTGCCGCCGTCCTGGCTGCCCGGGAGATAGGCGTCAGGGCAGCCGGCGCGGTCCGCGAAGGTGCGGATGTCGTACGGGATCGTTCCGCCGAGCTCGTAGATACGCGGAGTGATCAGCTCGAAGTGAGCCCGATCCTCGAGGCGCGCGTCCTCGCAGATCTCCTTGTAGTCCTCCTCGCCCGCCAGATACATGCGCAGGATGGTGTAGTAGTAGTAGGTCGTGAACTCGGCGCCGGCCGCGTCGATGAGCTTGTTGACGAGCTGGTCGACGTCGACCCCGCGGGCCTCGAGGGCCTCGACCCCGACGCGCTGAGTGGTGTCGCCCGCCGGAACCTTGCCGGTCGCGTGCGGCTTGTCGGATGCTTCCACGTGGCTCTCCTTCCTTCCGATGTTGCCTGGTGATGAGCCGGTCGCAGCTTAGACAACTTCTAATTTTGTTGCGCGTCTCATCAGCAAGGCGCTCTAAACTGCCTGCTCATGGCACCCGCCCCGGGCACCGACAGCGCATCCAGGATCCGCGCCGCGGGCCTGCGGGTAACCCCCCAGCGTCGCGCGATCCTCGGCGCGTTCGCGCAGGGACCCGACGGCCACCTGACCGCCGACGAGGTCTACGAGCGCGCCCGGGCGGAGGTGCCCGAACTCGCCCGGGCAACCGTCTACAACGCCCTGGCGGAATTGGTGCGCGCGGGACTGCTGCGGTCGGTCGAGGGGTTCGGCGCGGCCCGCTACGACTCGAATCTCGACTCCAGCCACCACCACTTCCGCTGCCGCTCGTGCGGGCGGCTCTTCGACGTGCACCCGCGCGCGGCCGACCAGATCGAGCTGGACGACCGCGGGTTCACGGTCGAGCGGGTCCAGGTGCTGCTGGAGGGCAGCTGCCCGGAGTGCGACCGGCTAACCGCGCCGCGAGCGAGCGGCGGTTGAGACGTCGTCGGCGACGTTCTCAACCACCTCGTCGCCGCCGGTCGGCGGCTCCGGGCCAACCGCGTACTGGCCGCCGGCGATTACGAACCGGTACACCAGGGCCGCCAGGATCGCCCCCACGATCGGGCCGATCAGGTAGGGCCAGGTGCCCCCGAAGTGATTGCCGATCAGCGCCGGGCCGAACCATCGCGCCGGGTTGATGGCGCCGCCGGTCAACGGTACGAAGATGAAGCCGTCGATCGCCAGGGCCAGGCCGATCGCGAGCGGCGCCCATTCGCGACGCGCCCGCGGGTTGAACGCGACGGCGCACACCGCAAGCACCAGGATGAACGCGCCGATCCCCTCGACGATCGCCCCGAGGTACTCGTGCCCCAGGATCGGGCTGATGCTCGCGGCGCCGTAGTGGCTGGCTCGTCCCTCGTCGAGGAGGAGTCCCTTCACGAGCAGCGCGCCCAGGACGCCCCCCGAGAACTGGGCGAGCATGTACACCGCGGCATCCACGGGGTCGATGCGCCTGAGGATCGCCGCGGCGAGGGTGATGACGGGATTGAAATGCCCTCCGCTGGCGGCGCCGAAGGTGATGATCAACGCGAAGAGGGTGAATCCGTAGAGGAGGCCCACCACGGCGAAGTCGGAGCCCGTCTGGGCATTGGCGCTGGTCGCGATGTAGAGCACACCCACCGTGCAGATCGCGAAGACAAGAAGCAGGGTGCCGAGCAGCTCGGCGACGTAGGCGGCTAGTCCTCGATCCTGCACTATCTGACCTCCTGGTTGATCCGGGCTTTCACGTGACCCCGACCCCACCGCGCCGCGAATCCGCGCCGGCAGCGGGCAACACGGCGCGGCAGTCTACTCGGCTTCGCGGTCGGCCTGCTCCTGGAGGCGCTTCGCGTCCGCGATGACCTCCAGGGCCTCCTCCCGCGAGCGCCACCCCTCGACGTCCACCTCCTTGTCCTCCAGTTCCTTGTAGATGGAGAAGAAATGGGTGATCTCGCGCTGCAGCGGCTGCGGGATGTCGTCCAGTGTCTCGGCCTCGTTCCAGCCCGGATCGTTGAGCGGCACGCACACGACCTTGTCGTCCTCGCCCTTCTCGTCCCACATCTTGAACAGCGCGATCGGCTTCACCCGGATGACGCATCCGGGAAAGGTCGGCTCCGAAACGCAGACCATCGCGTCGAGCGGGTCGCCGTCGCGGCCACGATGCCCGACCAGGTAGCCGTAATCGGTCGGGTACACCGTCGACGAGGAGAGGAACCGATCGAGGACGAGCTCCTCGAGCTCCTCGTCGTACTCGTACTTGTTGCGGCTGCCCTTGGGGATCTCGACGTAGACGAACAGGTGGTCGTCGCCCGTTGCCATCGGCACGAAGGCTATCCTGCCGTCGCCGATGAAGAGGGTCGCTGCGCTGCTGGCGACCGCCCTCGCCGCCACCGCGCCGGTGGCCTGCGGGAGCGGTGCTGAACCGGGCGCTCCACAGCGAGCGACCCTGGTCCTCGACTTCCAGCCGAACGCGGTGCACGCCGGCATCTACGCCGCTCTCCGCCAGGGCTACTACCGCGACGCCGGGGTCGACATCGCCGTGCGGCAGCCCTCCGCGTCCACCGACGCCCCCAAGCTGCTGGAGGCGGGCACGGTCCAATTCGCGATCCTCGACATCCACGACCTGGCGATCGGCCGCGAGCGCGGCTTCGACCTGGTGGCCGTCGCCCCGATCGTCCGGCGGCCGCTGGCGGCGGTGATCGCCGGTGATCGCGAGGCCGTGCACCGGCCGCGGGACCTAGAGGGCCGGACCGTGGGCGTCACCGGACTGCCGTCGGATGACGCCGTGCTCGACTCCGTGGTCTCGGCCGACGGCGGGGATCCGGCAGAGGTCCACCGAGTGACGATCGGCTTCAACGCGGTCGCGGCGCTCGCCGCAGGCCGCGTCGACGCCGCCACCGCCTTCTGGAACGCCGAGGGCGTCGCCCTGAGGCGTCAGGGGGTCGCCACCCGCGCCTTCCGCGTCGACGACTACGGCGCCCCGCGCTACCCGGAGCTGGTGCTGGTCACCAACGAGTCAACCGCAGGCGAGGACCCCAGCCTCGTCGGCGCCATGATCCGGGCAACGACCCGCGGATACGACCTCGCGGTCGACCAACCGGGCCAGGCGCTCGACGACCTCCTCGCCGCGGACCCGAGCCTTGACCGGGGCGAACAGCGGGCGGAGCTGCACGCTCTCGACACCGCCGATGCCTTCCGTCCACCCGGGCGGTTCGATCTCGCGGTCCTGCGCCGCTGGTCGCGCTGGGAGGTCGATCACGGGATCGTGAAGAGCCGCCCCTCCGTTGCCGGCATGCTCGGAGCGGCGGCGGGCCCGCCAGAGCGTGTCAAGCCAAGCCACTAGCTAGTGGAGCAGGCGCTTCACCAGATCCGGCATCTCCCGCGCCATGCGGGAGCGCGGCACGATCAGATCGACGCCCTCCGCCCGCGCTGCCTCGCGCGTCTCGGTGTTGAGGTGCGCGTAAAAGCCGAGCACCGGCTTCCCGAGGCCGACGACGGCCGCGGGCGGCTCGGAATCCAGGTCCGCCACCACCGCGTCGGCCGCCTCCAGGCTGATCGCCTCGGCCACCGAGCTTGCGAGCTCGACGTCGTGTCCGGCGGCACCGAGGGTCGCCTCGATGCGGCTCGCGAACATCAGGTCGGGGGCCACTGCGAGGATGCGCGCCATGTCAGCCCCTCTCGATCCGGCGCCGGCTCACAGGCTCCGGCGGCGGCGAAAGTCCTGGCGCACGCTCTCCGGGCGGCCCCACATCTGCACGACCTCCGCCCGCCCCTCGTGCACGTCGCGGACCACCATCTCGCCCTCGATCCCCTCCCGGTCGAGGAGCGCCAGCGTGCCCTTCACGGTCTCACCCGCCGCGGCGTGCCCGAAGCGGTGGGCCACCAGGAGCCGGAAGTGCCAGTCGGCTTTCGAGTACGGCTGGGCGTTGACCTGGGTGAGCAGGACCGCCGCGTCCACGTAGCGCTCCTCGTCGAGGATGCGCAGGTCGAGCTCGATATCCGTCCAGTCGTCGGGAAGGGAATCGAGAACGTCCTGGAAGGAGTCGGCCAGAGCCACGCGGCGAAGCGTAGAGCCTCTGGCCCTAACCGAAGAACACCTGTTGGAGCAGGAACACGTTCAGGGCGATGATCAGCCCGCCGAGGACCGAGGCGATCGCTGTGAGCCAGCCCGGGTTGGCCATGGACCCCATCACGTCGCGGCGCCGCGCGATCAAGAGGAGCGGGATCAGGGCGAACGGGATGCCGAAGGAGAGCACCACCTGGCTCATGACGAGCGCGGCGGTAGGATCGAGCCCGATGCCCAGGACCACCAGGGCGGGCGCGAGGGTGATCGCCCGGCGCAGGAAGATCGGGATGCGGCGCCGGATGAACCCCTGCATGACGACCTGACCGGACATCGTCCCGACGGACGAGGAGGCGAACCCCGACGCGAGCAGGGCGATCCCGAACACCGTGGCGGCGTTGCCCGACACGGTCTGGCGAAGCCCGTCGAAGGCGCCCTCGATGCTGTCGATGCCAGTAAGTCCGCCCTCGTGAAAGAGCGCCGCCGCCATCACCATCATCGAGATGTTGACCACCCCCGCGAGCACCATCGCGATCACCACGTCGACTCGCTCGAAGCGGAGGATGCGCCGGCGCTCGCCGTCGTCTCGCCCCACGATCCGGCGCTGCGTGAGCGCCGAGTGCAGGTAGACGACGTGTGGCATGACGGTCGCGCCGATGATCCCCGTCGCGAGAAGGATGCTCTCGGTTCCCCCGAAGCCCGGCACCACCAGGTGCTTGGCGACCTCGCCCCCGTCGGGGTGTGACGCGAAGATCTCGAATCCGAAGGCCAGCACGATCACGCCGACGAGGCCCGAGATCGCCGCCTCGAGCCGGCGGAATCCCCTCTGTTGGAGGGCGAGGATGGTGAAGGCGCCGACGCCGGCGATCAGGGCCGCGGGAAACAGCGGAATCCCGAACAGCAGGTTCAAGCCGAGCGCCGCCCCGACGACCTCCGCGACGTCGGTCGACATGGCCACCACCTCGGCCTGCAGCCAGAGCCCGACGGACGTCCGGCGCGAGAAGTTCTTGCGACACAGCTCCGGCAGGTTCCTCCCGGTCGCGATCCCGAGCTTCGCGGACTGCGTCTGGACGAGCATCGCGATCAGGTTCGCCGCGAGCACGACCCAGAGAAGGAGGTAGCCGTACTTGGCTCCGCCCGCGATGTTGGTGGCGAAGTTTCCGGGGTCCACATAAGCGACCGCCGCGATGAACGCGGGGCCGAGGAAGGGCCAGATCCGCCCGATCCCGCGCGCCCGGCCCTCGAGCGACTCGCGGGCGGCGCGGGCGACCGCGGCCTCGCCCGGGAGGACGTCCTCCACGCCGGCCACGTCGCCGTTGGCACCAACGGCGGGCGGAGCCTCAACCGTCGGCTCGATGGCGCGGTTCACGCGCTCACCCCCGCCGGCTCCACCCGCATCTTCTCCGCCAGCTCCCCTCCCAGGGCATGCTCGCTGCCGGCCACCTCGACGAACACCGGCCCGCCGAACGGCTGCACGTCGGTGACGCGCAGCCGGACTCCCGGTCGGATCCCGCGATCGGCCAGGTAGCGGAGCATCTCGGGGTCGGAGTCGGAGACCCGCGCGAAGGTGGCGCTCTCGCCGGTGGCAAGCCGGTCGAGCGCGGTCGTGCGGTCGGCGGCGATGGCGAGCTCGGGCGTCGGAATCGGATCGCCGTGCGGATCGAGTGACGGGTTGCCGAGCTTGTCGGCGATCCGTCGCTCGAGGTCCTCCGAGATGTAGTGCTCAAGGACCTCGGCCTCGTCATGGATGCGATCCCACGGCATCTCGAGGGCGTCCGCCAGGAAGGCCTCGATCAGGCGATGGTGGCGGATCACCTCGAGGGCGACGCGCTCGCCGTCGCGCGTGAGGGTGACTCCGTGGTACGGCTCGTAGCGCACCAGTCCCAGCTCGTCGAGTCGCTTGAGCATCGCCGTGACGGACGACGGAGCGACCCCGAGCCGCTCGGCGAGGGTGGAGGTCGTGACCGGGCCCTCCACGTGGCGCTCGACGCCGTAGATCGCCTTCGCGTAGTCCTCCACCGCCTCGGTCGCGGGCGCGCTGTGGCGCGCGTCGAGGTCCGCCTTGCTGGATGTCCGGGTATGCGACATAGCGAAATGCAGATTTAGCTTAGTCTAAATCGCGGCCCGGCGAAACCCCGGCCTCCGTACAATCGATCTCGTGAGCGCGAGGACCGCCGTGGAGCTGGATGGCCAGTACCGTGCCCTGAAGGAGGGAGCGGCCGTGGTCGACCGCTCGGCACGCGGCAAGCTCCTGGTCCGCGGCCGGGACGGCGCCGAGTTCCTGCAGGGCCAGCTCACCAACGACGTCGAGGCCCTGGAGCCCGAGGCCGGCTGCTACTCCGCGCTGCTCGACCGCAAGGGGCGCGTGCAGGCCGACATGCGGGTCCTGCGACTGGATACGGGAGACCTGTGGCTGGACACGGAATCCGAGGCCACCGCCACGGTGCAGCGCCATCTGCTCATGTACAGCGTCGGGCGGGAGGCGGAGATCGAGGACGTCTCGGGCGACTGGTCGATCCTGTCGGTCATCGGCCCGGGGGCGGCGGAGGCGGCGGGCACCGGACCCCTCGGCCCCGAGTACGCCCAGCGCCGTTACGGGCGCGAGGGCGTCGAGATCCTTGCCGTGGCGACCGACCTCGGCGTCGACCTGTTCGTGCGCGTCGACCAGGCGGACGAGCTCCGAAGCCTGTTGGCCGGCTCGGAGGCCGTGGAGGTGAGCGAGGCCGCGGCCGAGATCCTGCGCGTCGAATCGGGTCGCCCGCGCTTCGGACGGGAGATGACCACGGCAACCATCCCGCAGGAGGCCGGGATCGACGGCCGGGCGGTCAGCTTCACCAAGGGCTGCTACATCGGACAGGAGACCGTCGCCCGCCTCCACTACAAGGGCAGACCCAATCGCCATCTGCGGGGGCTGCGACTCGATGCTCCGGTCGCCGACGGCGACACGATCATGCTCGGCGCCCGCGAGGTGGGCCGCGTGGGAACGGCGGTCCTCTCCCCCGCCCACGGCCCGATCGCGCTGGCCGTGATCAGGCGCGAGGCCGAGCCGGGCGCCCGCGTCGACGTCGGCGGCCAGAGCGTGGGCGCCGACGTCGTCGAGCCCCCGTTCTAAGGTCACAAGCGTCAGGCGCGGCCGGACGCCGGGAAGGAAAACAGGGCGACCGAGCTGACGACTCAGGTCACTGGCTTCCGGGCTCGGAACTTGCGCCTCGAGCAGGGGCTTCGGCTAACGTTGCGTCGATGGCTACGAGGGGTGCGCGGAGAGCCTCACGGAGCGGGCGCCTCGCCGCGCTTGCCGTGCCCGCCGCGGTGGCGGGCCTCCTGCTCGCCGGTTGCGGAGGGGAGGACTTCAAGAACAAGCCGCGCCCGCCCGAGCCCATCGAGGTCAGCGCCAGGGTCGACTCCCAGCGCGTGCAGGTCGCGCCCACCAAGTTCGGCGCCGGCATCGTCAACTTCACCGTGGCCAACCTGTCGGGCACGCCCGTCAAGTTCGCGGTCACCGGCCCCACGAAGGGGAGCACGGTCGAGATCCAGCCGGGGACTCCCGACTACCTCAAGATGAAGGTCACCGAGGGCACCTACGAGGCCACCGCGAGCAAGGCGAAGATCCGGCCCGCGACGATCAAGGTCGGGCCCGAGCGCCCGAGCTCCCAGAACCAGGTGCTGCTGCCGTGAGTCGCCGGCGCCGGGGCGAGCTCAGCTCGCCTCGTCGGCCTCGGCGATCAGCGAGTCGATTCGCTCGAGCTTGGCGATCACGGCCTCGACCATCGCGTCGAGGTTGCCCCGCGCCTTGTCCGAGCTCGTCTTGATTCCGGTGAGCGCCGAGCGGATGGCCTGCGCCTGCTTCAGGGTCGAGACGGCCTCGGATGCCGCGTCGCGTACGGCGGCAGCATCGACCTGCAGGTCGCTGTCGCGCGAGAGGCGCACCCGCGCAGCCGCCAGGCGGTAGGCGGTCTCGAGCGCCAGACCGCCCGGCTCGTCGCGATCGACCGCGACGACCAGCTTGTTGCCCTCGTACTCGTGGAGCTGCTCGCGGCCGGCCGGGACCCGGTCCTCGCCGGCCACGACCAGCACCGCATAGCCCGCGGCGCGCGCGGCCATGCCCTCGTTCAGCTCGGACCAGGCCTGGTTCTTGGAGAGCCGCTTGTCCTTCGCCTCGAAGACGATGCGCCCCGCGGAGGGGCCCTCGGCTGCCTCCAGCTCGACCAGCGTGTCCCCCTTTCGCCCCCCGCCCTCGGCCTGCTCGCCGCCCGTGTGCGACGCGCAGTCGCCGCGCGAGCTTGCGATCCGCTCGACGGCCTCGTGCACCCGCTCCTCGAACCCGAGGCCCTTGCGGGTCCCCACCGCCTCGGCCTCGGCGACCAGCCGGTCGGCCTCCTCGTCCTTGCGGAGCTCGACAACCTCGCGGGTGAGGGCCTCGATGCGCTTGCGGAGGGCCTCCTCCCCGGTCTGCTGACGCGTGCCCAGATCGCGGAAGGCGCGCACGATCGCGCCCTTGAAGTCCGCGAGCGGGTTGGCGCCGTCCTCGGCCGAGAACTGCCTCATCAGGGCCACGCGCTGCTCCTCGAGCGCCCGCCGCAGGAGCTCGGAGATGTCCTTCTGGACGGAGCCGTCGCGGCTCGGGTCGAAGCTCGCGGAGATGCGACCGGCGAGCTGCTCGTCGCCGGCCTCCAGGGACTTGGTGAGGCGCTCCCGCAGCTCGGCAGCGTGGCGCTCGAACTCGGCGCGAACGTAGTCGACCTCCGCGGCCGCGCCCTCGCGCTCGAGGACTCGGCTGCCGATCTCGATGGCGTCCCGGACCGTCTGCACCGGCGCCTGCCCGGCCTCGGCTCGCTCGCGCACGAGCTGCGCGGCGCGGCGGTCGTCGACCGTGAGCTGCTCGATCACGAGGCGGTCGGCGAGCGCGCGCACGACGCCCCCGCCGTCCCCGGCGGGCCCGTCGAGCGGCAGCTGAGGCTTCTCGGAGGCTTCCATCGGACTCTCGAAGGTAGTCGCCGCATCCGACGGAAAGCTGACGCCCGGAGCGATGGATGGATTTCCACCCTCATGGCGTCGGAAATCCATCCATCGTCTGCTCGAATTCCCGCCGCCGTTAGGATGCCCGCGGTTTCCGTCCCTGTCGATCTCGAGAGGAGAAGCGTGGCTGTAGACGTATCGGAGGTCTCGAAGCTCGAGGTGGAGCCCGGCAACCTGCCGCAGACGATGGCGGCATGGGTGATCCGGCCGGAGCGCGAGGGCGAGCCCAAGGACGCGTTTCAGCTCGAGGAGATCGAGCTGCCGGAGCCGGGCGCCTTCGAGGTGATCGTGCGCGTCATGGCCGCCGGCGTCAACTTCAACAACGTCTGGGCCGCGCTGGGCAAGCCCGTCTCGGTCTTCAGCTACGGCGACCACCCGGACTGGGGCCACCACATCGGGGGCTCCGACGCCTCGGGCGTGGTCTGGTCCGTCGGGCCCGGGGTGACCAAGTGGAAGCCCGGCGACGAGGTCGTCATCCACTGCAACCAGGCGTCCTACGAGGATGTCGAGGTGCACGGACTCGACCCCCTGGCCGCGCCCAGCCAGCAGATCTGGGGGTATGAGACGACCTGGGGCTCGTTCGCCCAGTTCACCAAGGTGCAGGCGCAGCAGCTGCTGCCGAAGCCACCCAACCTGTCGTGGGTCGAGTCCTCGGCCTACGGCCTGACCTATTTCACCGCCTACCGCATGCTCATGGACCGGTGCAAGCTCCAGGCCGGGCACAACGTCCTGATCTGGGGAGCGGCCGGCGGCCTGGGCGTGTTCGCCACCCAGCTGTGCGCCGCCGCCGGGGCGAACGCGGTCGGGGTGGTCTCCTCCACCGCGAAGGGCGAGCTCGTCAAGCAACTCGGCGCCGTCGAGGCCATCGATCGCAACGAGTTCACCGGGATGATGCGGAAGGGCGGCGAGTCGCCGGAGGAGGAAAAGGCCCGCTTCAAGGCCTCCCGCGGCTTCGCCAAGCGCGTGAAGGAGATCCTCGGCGACGCGCCGGACATCGTGTTCGAGCACGTCGGCCAGGCGACATTCCCCACCTCGGTCCTGGTCGTGAAGCCGTTCGGCAAGGTCGTGATCTGCGGCGCGACCTCGGGATACAACCTCGACTTCGACGTCCGCTACCTGTGGATGCGCCAGAAGGAGATCCTCGGCTCCCACTTCGCCAACGCGTACGAGTGCATGCGCGCCAACCAGCTCATGGCCGAGAGCAAGATCCGCCCCGTCCTCTGGCAGGCGATGGGATTCGAGGGGGTACCCGAGGCCCATCAGCTCCTGCACGAGAACAAGCACGCGGGCAAGATCTCGATCATGGTCGGCGCCACCGACCGCGACGAGGGCAAGCACACCGAGGGCCCCGGGGCCATCTGGGCCGAGGTCGGGACCTGAGGCTCCACCAGGCGAGCAGACGATGCCCGACGTCAACTACATCGACTGGCACGTCCATCCGTTCCGCGCGGATCGCTGGCTCGAGATCTGGCGCCCGGCGATGGACCGCGCGATGGCCTACGGCGCCCGGTCGTGCATTCTCAGCCGCGACGTCGACGATCCGCTCCACTTTCGGCAGACCTCGGTGTGGAACGACCACGCGGACTTCGAGCGCTACTGGTACTCGGACGAGATCTCGGCGCTCCGCGAGGCGGCGCTGAACTACTACAACAAGCCCCTGCTGCCCAGCTGGCACACGACGACGTTCGACGCCTCCTCGGTGGGCTCCACCCGCTGAGCCCGGCGCCGCAACCGACACTTCCCGCGTCGCCTTTGCCTACACTCGCGGGGCGTGCTGGCACTGACCCGGAAGGCGGCCGGGGCAATCGGCGCGCGCCGGCGCGTGCGAGCCATCGCGCGCCGCATCGGCGCCGTAGACCCCATCAAGCGGGCTGATCGCGCCCCAGCGCGGTCGGCCTCGGATCGGCGACCGCCGACGCGGGATCGCCCGGGAGCGATGACCGATTCGGGCTTCCGGCTCGACATCCAGGGAGTTCGCGGATTCGCGCTCGTCCTCGTCCTCGCCGCGCACGCCGAGATCCCGTTCCTCCACGGGGGCTTCGTCGGTCTGGACGTCTTCTACGTCCTGTCGGGCTTCCTGATCACCGGGCTCATCCTCGAGGACGTGCGCCGGACGGGCACCGTGTCGATCCTGCGGTTCTACGCCCGCCGCGCGAGGAGGCTGCTGCCGCTCGCGGCGACGGTCCTCGCCACGGTCCTCGTGGGCTCGCTCGTGCTCTTCGGCGCCGTTCGAAGCTATGACGCGGCGGGTGACGTGATCGCGGCGGCGCTCTACTACGTCAACTGGCATTTCATCGCGCAGTCGGTCGACTACTTCCAGTTCAACGACCCGGGGGTCAGCCCCGTCCAGCACTACTGGTCGCTCTCGGTCGAGGAGCAGTTCTACCTCGCCTGGCCGCTGCTCATCCTGGGCTTCCTGTGGGTCGCCCAGCGGGCTCGGCTGGCCCCGCGGGCCCTGCTCTGGGTCGTGGTCCTGCCGATCGGGCTCGCGTCGCTCGCCTACAGCGTCTGGTACAGCCCGATCGACCCCCAGGCCGCCTACTTCTCGAGCCTCACGCGGGTCTGGGAGATCGCGCTCGGCTGCGGCCTGGCGCTGGTCCTGCCGAAAGTGCTCCGGCTCCCGGTGCTCGCCTCGGCGACCCTCACGGCGGGCGGTCTCGCGGTCTTGATCTGGACGTCCATCGCGTTTCATCCGGGCCTGCCATACCCGGGATGGCTCGCTCTCTTGCCCACCCTCGCCACTGCCGCGATCATCGTCGCCGGAACCGCGACCGCCGCGTCCCTTCCCATCCGAGCGCTCTCCACGCGTCCGCTCCAGTACCTCGGACGGATCTCCTACGCCTGGTACCTGTGGCATTGGCCCGCCCTGGCATTCGCGGCGGCCATCTTCGGCACGCTGACGACGATGCAGAAGGTCGCCGTCACCGCCGTCGCCTGGATTCCCACGACCCTCAGCCATCACCTGATCGAGGAGCGCTTTCGGCGGTCCAGGACTCTTGCTCGTCGCCCGCGGCGCGCGGTGGTCGTCGGCGCTGTGTGCACCGCTACGGCCGTCATCCTGGGCGTCTCGATCACGACGTTCGAGCCCACCCTGCCCACGGCCTCCGGAAGCGTGCTGGGCGCGCAGGCCGTCGAGCACGGCCAGAAGCTCCAGCGACAGGCCAAGGAGGTGCGCCCCAGCCCTCGCGACGCCGAGGACGATCGGGGCGAGGCATTCGACGACGGGTGCCACCTCAAGGAGACCTCTCTGACCGAGTCCCCCGAGTCCAGGTGCGTGTTCGGGGACCCAGCGGCGGAGAACACGGTCGTCACGATCGGCGATTCCCACGGGCTGATGTACGCGCCGCCCGTGATCGCCCTGGCCCGTCAACACGACTGGCGCGCCATCAACATGACGCGTGCCGGCTGCACGGTGGCCGAGGTCGAGTACCGGTCCGAGTGCGACGATTGGCGGGAGAACACCCTGAGCAGGATCGAGGAGCTCCGCCCCAGCCTGGTCATCATCAGCAACGGCACCGACGACGGCGACCGATACGCGGTCACCGCCGATGGTCGGCAACTCGACCGTGATCAGAGCGAGCCCTACCTCGAGCAGGGGTTTGCCAAGACCCTTCGCCGCATCAAGCGCACCGGCGCGAAGGTGGCGGTGATACGCGACATCCCGCACGCTCCCGACGACGTCCTCGACTGCGTGGCCGAGAACCCAAACGACCTCGAGCCCTGCGCATACCGGCCTCACCGTTCCGCGGAGCGCGCCTACGACGCGCACGCCGCCCGGCGGGTCGCCGGCGTGACGCTGATCGATCCGCTGCCGCTCATCTGCCCCGATGGGCTTTGCCCGGCGGTGATCGGTGACGCGCTCGTCTATCGCAACGGCTACCACCTGAGCGCGACGTTCGCCGCGACCATGGCGCCGTGGCTCGAGCGAAAGCTGCCCGCGCTCCCCGCCGGCGGGGACCGCAATCCGTAGAGCCCGGGCCCGGTCGCTCCGCGGGCCCGGCCTACCCGGCCCGCTTCGTCAGGCGCGCCAGCATCCTGCGCTGAAGCCTGCGGTACGCCCGCAGGTCGGCGCGCGCGACGTCCCCGTGCACGAACGGCGCAGGCCCGGGCCGGAGGGCCGTGAAGCTCGCCCGGCTGGGGAGCGCACCCGCGAGCTCGCGGACCGGGGCAATCGGGACCAACCGATCCGAAGCGGCGCTGCCGAGCATGAGCTCGGTTCCCCTGAAGCGGCGCGGGTCCCGGCGCGCATAGCTCAGCGGGCTGAACCGGGCCAGACGGTCGCCGAACACGGCCCGCACCCGCCCCCGCATCCGCTCTCCGATTCGCGCGAGATCGGTCGGCCCCCCCTCGGAGATGACGCAGTCCGGCCGGGAACGTGTCGTCAGCATGAGCGCCAGATGCCCCCCGGCCGACCTGCCGTAGTCGCACAGCGGCCGCCGCTCGTGTCGCTGCGCCAGCAGATCCTGCCAGCGCCGCACATCTCGCAGGGAGCGGCGACCGGAGTGGTAGTCGACGTTCCACACCAGCCAACCCTGCCGAGCAAAGCTCCGGGCACGGGCGCGCAGCTCGAGCACTCTCGCCGGGTCGTCCCCGTGCCAGCCGCCACCGTGGATCAGGAGCATGCGCCCCTCGACGGGCGCTTCGTCGGGTGGCCTCACCACCTCGCGGTAGGGCGGGTCCGTCCACACGTCGGCGGCCGTGGACCTGGCCGCAGCACGGTCGTGCGGCGGCGCCATGACGATCGCGACGACGAAACCGGCCATCACCGCGGTTCCCGCGATGCCGCGCACGATGTTCTTACCCCCGACCCTCAACGAACTTGACCCCCTGGCGCGGGCAACTATAGCGGCCGCTCGGCCGTCCTCAATGGCGCTCCAGGGGCGCCATCGTCAGACCGGCGTCCTTCAGCAGCTCCCAGTAGAGCTCCGCGACCTCCTTGGCGCCGGTCCAGACGATCGCCTGGCCAGATTTGTGGATGCGGTCCGCGAACCGGTAGCCGCCGTCCAGCGTGACGCCGGGGATCACGTTCGCGAGCGTCCTCGCGACGTGGTCGAATGAGTTGTGGTCGTCATTGAGGACGATCACGTTCCAATCGCCTCCCAGCCCGGACCCAGGGCCGCCGGTGCGGGGACGCTCGAGCGTCTCCGTCGCCATGCCGTGAGGGTAAACGCTCGTCGGCGCGCCCGCGCTCGCCCGGCGGGCGTCGTGCTCCGCGCCCGAACCGGCTTCGCCGGTCAGGGCCTCGGGACCTGGACCTCGAGGTTGCCGAACGTGGCGGACGCCGGCTTGGAGCGCTTCTTCTTGTAGCCGAGGACGACCTCGAGCTTGCGCCCGTCGACCTGCCCGGAGTGGCGGTCTCCCACCTTCGCGAGCTTCTTGCCGTTGACCCGGGCGACGACCTGGGACCCCACCGCCGACAGCTTCATCGAGTTGGGCTTGTTGGTGCCCTTGATCGCCTTGTTCCCGCCCTTCGCCATGACTCCGACCTTGTCCGCGTCGGTGCGTCGCATGAGCTTGAACTTGTGCTTGCTGGGATACAGCTGGAGCTCGTACCCGGAGTTCTTCGCGGATCGCACCGCGATGCCCACATACACGCGGTCGCGCACCTTCTTCGGCGTGTCCTTGAGGAGCTTCCCCTTCGCCTTGAACTTGTGGTCGGGGGAGTCGGAATCGCCTTCGACCGGCGGACGGTAGCCGCACACCGTCTTGCCCTCCTTCGCCGTGATGATCACGCTCTTGGCCTTCTTGCGCCAATCCTTGTTGCAGTGCTTGCCCTCGCCGTGGCGCAGCTCCCGCGCCTCGTGCTTGCTCGAGAAGTTGTTCGTGTAGACGGTGACGCCGGCGATCGCGGTGGCCGCCATGAACGTGACGCCGGCCGCGGCGAGCGCCAGCGCCGTGATTCGAGCTTTGGCCGTGCGGGATCCCATCGGTTCGTGCAGGGTAGCCAGTCGCGGTTCGGCCGGTGGCCCGCGCGCACAGCACGCACCGCTCCGCCGGTCCGGTTCGTAAACCCGCCGGCGTCCCTCAGGTTGCGGTGCCCGGGGCCCGCTTCCGCCAGTAGCGCTCCAGCCCCAGCCACTGCTGCTCGGGCGGCGCGGCCTGTCGAAGGCGCAGCGCGACTTCCCCGTCGACCCCATCGTCGATCGCGGCGACGACCTCCTCCAGGAAGCGCTGCCGGTCGCCTTGCCGCGCCAGCGCCGCGCTCCACCGCAGGCGCTCGCGGAGGCGCTCGAGCTGCTCGGCGGGATCGTCCACCCGCCCGAAATGCGTTAGGCACAGCCGTCGCGGCCGCCACGCGGCGACGTCATCCAGCGAACGCTCCCACGCCTCGACGTCGATGTCCGGCGGCGGTGTCGGCGCGAAGGTGAACTCATGCGGCGGGATCCGCACGCCGGCCACGTCGCCCACGTACGCATCCCCGGTCGCCTCGTGGAGATAGGCCACGTGGTGGCTCGCATGCCCGGGGGTGCGCACGACGCCGAAGCCCTCGACCGACTCACCCCCCCGGAGGACAACCAGGTTCTCCTCCGGGACCGGCAGAACCTCCCCCCAGAGCCGCCCCATCTCGTCGCCGTACAGGCGGCCCGCGCTCTCCAGGAGCTTCGAGGGATCGGCCAGATGCGGGGCGCCGTTCTCGTGGACGTACACCCGGAGGTCCGGGAATCGCCTCACGAGCGATCCCGAGGCGCCGGCGTGATCGAGATGGATGTGCGTGAGCAGCAGCCCGTGTGGCTCCGCCGTCAAGCCGGCGAGCAGCGCGTCGAGACAGGTCGAGGGCCCCGGATCCACGATCAGCCCGTCGAGCTCGTAGGCACCGATCACGCGATCGTTGCCGAGGTGCATGACGTCGATGAGAGCGCTCATCGACGCCCCCCCGAGGGGGCCGCGAGTGTCTCCTCGAGCCGCCGGTAGTAGCTCGCGAACTGGCGCCTCAAGACCAGGGCCAGGAGCGGTTCGGCGAGCCTCAGGGCGCCGCCCACGCGGCCCTCCGCGACGAGGTCGATCCGCGTCAGGCCGTCGACGGAGCTGAACCGGTGCCTGCCGTCGATCGGCAGCGGACCGGAGATGATCCGCAGGTCGAACCGCCGGTTCACGTCGTACTCCGCGACCTCAACGAGCGCTTCCACGGTGCGGCCGGACGGCCCGCGGCGCACCTCGCGCAGACGTGTGCCCGCCCCCATCGGCCCGGCGGTCTCCTTGCTGACGGAAACCAGGTTGGGCTGCCAGTCGGCGAGCCTCGCGGGATCCGTGACGTAGGCGAACACCTCGTCGACGGCGCGGTGCACCTCGATTGCCAGCTCGACCCGAATCAAAGGGGGCGGGGAGGGATCTGCCCGATCATCTCCCTTCCGAACTTACAATGCGCTCCATGGCTGACCACCGCCTGTCCGAGCGTGACCGCCCGTGGGTGATGCGCACCTACGCCGGCCATTCGGACGCCCGGCGCTCCAACGAGCTCTACCGCCGCAACCTGGCCAAGGGGCAGACCGGCCTCTCGGTGGCCTTCGACCTCCCCACCCAGACGGGCTATGACCCCGACCACGTCCTGGCGCGGGGCGAGGTGGGCAAGGTGGGGGTGTCGATCGCCCACAAGGGCGACATGCACGCGCTCTTCGACGGCATCCCGCTCGACGAGATGAACACGTCGATGACGATCAACGCGACCGCCGCGTGGCTCCTCGCCCTCTACGTGACCGTCGCCGAGGAGAACGGGGTCGAACGCTCCAAGCTCAAGGGCACGACCCAGAACGACATCATCAAGGAGTACCTGTCGCGCGGCACCTACGCGTTTCCGCCCGAGCCCTCGATGCGCCTGATCGCCGACACGGTGGCGTTCACCGTGAACGAGGTGCCGAGATGGAACCCGATCAACGTCTGCAGCTACCACCTGCAGGAGGCGGGCGCCACCCCGGTCCAGGAGATCGCGTACGCGCTCTCCACCGCGATCGCCGTCCTCGACGAGACGAAGGCCCGCGGCCAGGTCGCGGAGGCGGACTTCCCGCGGGTGTTCGGTCGCATCTCCTTCTTCGTCAACGCCGGCGTCCGGTTCATCGAGGAGCACGCGAAGCTCCGTGCAATGGGTCAGCTGTGGGAGCGGATCGGCCGCGACCGCTACGGGGTCACGGATCCCAAGTACCTGCGCCTGCGCTACGGCGTGCAGGTGAACTCGCTCGGGCTCACGGAATCGCAGCCCGAGAACAACGTGCCGAGAATCGTGCTCGAGGCGCTCGCCGTCACCCTCGGGCGCAATGCCCGCGCCCGCGCAATCCAGCTGCCGGCCTGGAACGAGGCCCTTGGGCTTCCCCGCCCGTGGGACCAGCAGTGGAGCCTGCGCATCCAGCAGATCCTCGCGAACGAGACCGACCTCCTCGACTACCCAGACGTCTTCGAAGGCTCGCACGTGGTGGAGGCGCTCACCGACGAGCTCGCCGAGGACGCGCGCGAGGAGATGCGGGTCGTGGAGGAGCACGGCGGCGCCGTCGAGGCCGTTCCGTACATGAAGAACCGCCTCGTGGAGTCCCACCGGGAGCGCGTGGCGAAGATCGAGCAGGGCGAGATCAAGGTGATCGGCCAGAACAGCTTCACCGAGACCGAGGACTCCCCGCTGACCGCCGGCACGGACGGCGGCATCCTCACCCCCGACCCGGAGGTGGAGCGCGAGTGCCGGGAGGCGCTGGAGCGCTGGAAGGGTGAGCGCGACTCCGGAGCCGTCGACAGGGCGCTCGAGCGGCTGGCCGAGGTGGCGCGGGACGAGAGCGCGAACATCATGCCGGCGACGATCGAGGCCGCCAAGGCGGGGGCCACCACCGGCGAGTGGGCCGGCGTCCTGCGTGACGTCTTCGGTGACTACCGGGCGCCGACGGGCGTTGGCGCGGCCCCCGAATCCGGCGAAGCGGAGCTGCTGGCAGTCGCGCGGGAGCGAGTCTCGGAGCTCAGCGAGTCGCTCGGGCACCGGCCGCGCATCCTGGTGGGCAAGCCGGGGCTCGACGGGCACTCCAATGGCGCCGAGCAGATCGCGGTGCGCGCAAGGGATGTCGGGATGGAGGTCATCTACCAGGGAATCCGGCTCACGCCCGAGCAGATCGCGGCCTCCGCCCGCGACGAGGACGTCGACGTGATCGGCCTCTCGATCCTCTCGGGCTCCCACCTCCAGCTCGTCCCCGAGACCGTTCGCCTGCTGCGCGAGGAGGGCGTCGACGCGCCCGTCGTCGTGGGCGGAATCATTCCGCTCGCTGACGCCAAGGCGCTTGAGGAGACCGGAGTCGCGCGCGTCTACACGCCCAAGGACTTCGATTTGAACCGGATCATGGGCGAGATCGCCGACCTGCTTGCCGAAAGGGCCGCTACGGCTCCCGCGCCAGCGGCCTAGCCCAGGGACCGTGGCAAGGACGCCCAGCACCCACTACGCGCTCAGCGGCGACGCCCACATCGCCTACCAGGTCTTCGGCGAGGGAGAGGTCGACCTCGTGTTCGTCCCGGGATTCGTCTCGAACATCGAGCACTACTGGGAGATGCCGCGAACCCCGGAGGTGCTGGAGCGCCTGGGCTCGTTTGCGCGCGTCGTGCTGTTCGACAAGCGCGGCACCGGTCTCTCGGATCCGGTCCCCGACGCGCCGCCGCTCGAGCAGCGCATGGACGACATGCAGGCCGTGATGGACGCCGCCGGCCTCGAGCGGGCGGCGCTCTTCGGGATCTCTGAGGGTGGGCCTGCGAGCGTTCTGTTCGCGGCCACTTATCCGGAGCGAACCAACGCCCTCGTCCTCTATGGCGCGACGCCTCGCTTTCGCACCGACTCCGACATCTCCTGGGGGGCGACCGACGAGCAGGTCGAGTCCGCGCTCCGGCAGGCATCGGGGCACTGGGGTGAGGGGGCCATGCTGGCTGCGTTCGCGCCGAGCGCCGCGGGGGACCCGGCGATGCGGGAGATCTGGGGCCGGTTTCAGCGAGCCGGCGCAAGCCCGGCGATGGGGCGCGCGGTGCTGGCTGCGCTCTACGAGATCGACGTCCGCGAAATCCTGCCCAGCATCCGCGTCCCGACGCTGATCCTCCACCGCACGGGTGATCTGATCGCGCCAGTCCAGGGCGCGCGCCTGATGGCTGAGAAGATCCCCAATGCTCGCTACGTCGAGTTCGAGGGCGACGACCACGTCCCGTTCACGGGCGACTTCGGCCCCATTCTCGACGAGATGGAGGAGTTCTTGACGGGGACCCGGCAGCCGCGGCAGCTCGACCGCGTGCTGGCGACCGTCATGTTCACCGACATCGTGGACTCGACGCACCGCGCCGCCGAGGCCGGCGACCGCCGCTGGCGAGACCTCCTCGAGCGTCACGACGAGCTCACCCGCCGTCAGCTCGAGCGATTTCGCGGGAGTGAGATCAAGACGCTCGGCGACGGGTTCCTGGCCACGTTCGACGGCCCCGCGCGCGGGATCGAGTGCGCGGCCGCGATCCGCGACGGCGTGCGGCCGCTGGGCTTGGAGGTCCGTGCCGGTCTCCACACGGGCGAGTGCGAGCTCGCCGGTGACGACGTCCGCGGCATGGCGGTGAACATCGGCGCGCGCATCGGCGGGCTGGCACAGCCGAATGAGGTGCTCGTCTCCGGAACGGTGAAGGACCTCGTCGTCGGCGCCGACCTCGAGTTCGCCGATCGCGGCGAGCACGAGCTCAAGGGCGTACCCGGCTCGTGGCGGCTCTACGCGGCCACGGCGTGAGCGTAACCGGGCCGAGGCACGTTGTGCTCTCGGCTACTGGCTCACACGGGAGGCCGCGGTCGCGGGGTCATGAGGCGCGCGGTTCGCCAGCTCAGCAAGTGGGTGTTCCAATCCATACCGATGGAGCGGATCGAGATCATGATCCGGCCCGAGTACGGCCGATCTCGGGCCCTGGCGGAGCAAGCGGGCTATCGGTTCGAGGGCGTCTCCGCTCCTTCGTCGAGATCACGGGCCGGCGCCGCGACATCGCGATGTGCTCGCTCCTGCGCCGCGAGTTGCAGTGAGGGAGAATGCGATCGCGGGCTAGCTAGGCTGAAGGCGTATGAACGGAGGCTTTCCCGAGGAGCGGGGCGCCTGGCTGCGGTGCTATCGCTGCTGGTCGCAGCGCCTCGAAGCCCAAGTCCACTACGACGCGATCCTCAAGGTCGATCCCGAGACGGGCGAGGCCGCCGACCGCGTGGAGGAGATCCAGGAGGCGGTCGTGCAATGCCTGGACTGCATGCACGACCAACCCCATCTGACGGTTGCCGACGGACGCGTCGTACCCATGGAGGAGCGCTGGGAGCGCATGGTGGCGGGCAAGCCCTTCGTCGCCTCGTGCACGGTCGCCATCGACCAGGACCAGGTCGAGACCTGCTCGGGCCCTGACGCCGCCGACAGCCTCACGTTCGGCTCGCTGGGCGATTCGGGGACGCGCGAATTCTTCACCCACGTGCGCTTCCACAAGCACGACGACGAGCGGATCGTCGTACACCTTCTGGTCGAGCTCTACGCGAGGACCGAGGAGGAGGCCATCGACGTCCTCGAGGGTGCGTCGCGTGGCACCCTGGAGATCACCTCCCTCGCCGAGGAGTCCCGTCCGCCGGCCCACGCCGCCGACGAGGCGCACTGAGCAACGGGCCCGTCGCCTCCTCCGCTAGCGCGTCCGGGGCGACGGGGTCTCCGGGGCTCGATATAAACCCTCACGACATGGCTGGCATCGGCGCCTTCATCTCTGCCGGGCGCTCGCTGGATGCCGCGCTCGACCGGGCGCGGCTGGCCGACGAGCTCGGCTTCGACTCCGTCTTCACGACGCACATCGCCGGCCGCGACTCGCTAACGATGCTGATGGCGTACGCCTCGGTGACCGAGCGGGTGAGGCTGGGCACCGGGGTCGTGCCGATCTTCTCCCGCACCCCGGCGTCGATGGCACAGACCGTCGCCACGATCGACGAGTTCTCGGGCGGCCGGATGGTGCTGGGGGTCGGCGTCTCGCACCGGGTGACGGTCGAGAACTGGTACGGCACGAAGATCGAAAAGCCGGTGACCCAGATGCGGGAGTACGCCGAGGTCGTCCGGGCGATCTTCCGGGGCGAGCCGCCGCCCGAGGGCGAGTACTTCAAGACGCACTTCCAGTTCATGGGCTACGAGGCCCGGTCCGACCTGCCGATCTACATCGCTGCGCTTTCGCCGAACATGCTCCGGCTGGCCGGCGAGGTCGGCGACGGGGTCCTGCTCTGGCTGTGCAACCCCGATTACATCCGCGACACCGTGATCCCCTGCGTGCGCGAGGGGCGCGAGCGCGCCGGCAAACCCCTGGACGGATTCGACATCGTCCCCGCGGTCACCGTGGCGCTCACCGACGATCCCGACGCGGCCCGGGCCACCATGCGTGGCGAGCTCGTGACCTATGCCTCGCTGCCGTTCTACCGCGCGATGCTGGAGCGCTCCGGATTCGCAGACGACCTGGCGGCCTTCGACGAGGGCATGGAGGCCGGCGAGGTCGAGAGGGCCAAGGCGGGGCTCTCGGACGAGCTGCTCGCCTCCCTGGGCGGAATCGGGTCGGCCGACGACGTGCGCGCCGCTGTGGAGCGCTATCGAGATGCCGGCGCGACGTCTCCCGCGATCGGCGGGCTACCCGGCTCGGACTTCGACCGTGCGCTGCGGGCCGTCGCCGAGCTGCTGTAGCGCCGGACAAGCTTCCGGTACACGCCAAAGGCCGGCTTGCGCGTGTAGTCGTCGCGCAACAGGCCGTAGTGCTGCTGGAAGTTTGGCCCGGCGGTGTTGTGGTACCGCAGGTCGAACCAGCGGTAGTCGGTGACGTGGTAGGTGCCGCGGAAGTCGTGGACGGCGCCGACCATCTGGCGCATCGGCCTCACCTGGGTGTCCTCCGGGCGCCCGGGCCCGGTGGGCCACCCGTTCTCGGAGACGTGGATCGGCACGTCGCGGCCGAGCCGCGCGAGCGACAGGAAGCACTCGCGAAGCTGGCTCATCGCGCTGACCATCCCGTCGCGGTACCCGCTGCCGGTCGGGGGCTCGACGGGAGGGAACACGGTCCCCGGGTAGGCGTCCAGCCCGACCCAGTCGACCGAGCGCGCGCGAATCGCCTGCCGCCGCTGTCGCGCAGATAGCCCCAGAAGTCCGCCTCGCGGTTCGGGTCGGTGCGGTACGCCCAGTTGAAGCCGACCCGCAGCCGGTCGAACCCGCTAGTCGACCGGGCCCTCCGCGCTGGTCGCCTCGCCGCCGCTCGCGTCCGGATCGCGCGCGACCAGGACGGTGCGCTTGAACTCGGCCACCAGGGTCCCGTCCTGGTTGTAGGCGCGAGTGTGAACCTTCACGATGCCCCGGTCGGGCTTCGAGCTCGAGGGCCTGACCTCCAAGACCTCGGATTCCGCGTACAGGGTGTCGCCGTGGAACACCGGCGCCGGATGGCTCAGATCCTCGGTCGCGAGGTTGGCGATCGCCTTGCCCGAGACGTCGGACACGGTCATCCCGAACACGAGCGAGTAGACGAAGGGCCCGGCGACCACGTTGCGGCCCTGCTGCGACTGCGCGGCATAGACGTCGTTCACGTGCAGCGGGTGATGGTTCATCGTGAGCAGGCAGAACAGGTGGTCCTCCGCCTCGGTCACCGTCTTCGCCGGCCAGTGCCTGTAGGTGGCGCCCACCTCGAACTCCTCGAGAAAGCGCCCGTACGGGTGGGCTCCCGACGCCTCGCGCCCGGCCTGGTCGGTGATCAGCTGGTGGTCGTTCGTGTCGGTCTCGCTCATGCTCCCTCGTTGGTTGGATCGTCCGTTCGGGGCTGGGCAGTATGCCTGAGACCCCGTCCCGGGGCCGCGACGGCCACGAGGACCCAAGGTGGGTGATCGGCGCACGCCGTCTCACGTGTCGCTACCTCCCCTGCAGGAGCGCGCCCACGCCCAGCACGAGCGCGTCCATCCCCGGCCTGGCCGCGACTTGCACCGACGCTGCCAGGCCGTCCTCGGCCTCCCCGCAGGGAACCGCCAGCGCGGGGGCGCCGACCGCGTCGAGCGGATACGTGAACCGGGTCAGCTGGTCGCGAAGGGCGAGATCGCCTAGGCCCGCGGGCGGGGCGACGATCGGCTGGGTCGGGGTGAGGACGACGTCCAGGCCGCGCATCAGCTCCGCGAACCGGTCCCGATAGCGCTCGCGCGTCTGGAGGCCCGCCTCGTACTCGCTATCCGTGACCTCCAGGCAGCGGTCGAGCTTCTCGGCCACGTCGTGGCCATAGCGGTCCCTGTGCTGCGAGAAGAGCTTCACGTGGGTCTCGGCCGTCTCCCGCATGCGCACGTCCTGGATGCCCGGCGGCATCGCCGGCAGCGCCACGTCACGCAGGTGCGGGAACGTGCCCGCCGCCTCCTCGACCCGGGCGCGGACCAACGGGTCCGCCTCGGCCACCCATGCCAGTCCCACCCGGACGTCTCCCGGCGAGATCGCCGGCACGGGGTCCATCTCCGGCGCCAGCGCGGCCATCATCCGCACGCATTCGTCGACCGTCCGCGCCATCGGCCCGACGTGGTCGAAGCTCGGGGCCAGGGGGAAGCATCCGGCCGTGGGCACCAGCCCGTGCGTGGGCTTGAACCCGACCACGCCGCAGAACGCGGCCGGGCACCGGATCGAGCCCGCCGTGTCGGACCCGAGGGCCGCGTCGGCCATGCCCGCAGCCAGCGCCGCCGCCGAACCGCCGCTCGAGCCGCCGGCGATGCGGCCCGGCGCAACCGGGTTGGGAACGGTGCCGTAATGCGGGTTCTCGGAGGTCATCCCGAACGCGAACTCGTGGAGGTTGGTCTTCCCGACGTCGGCGTAGCCGGCGGCCTCCAGGCGCACGACGGCCTCCGCGCTCGCCTCGGGGACGTGGTCCTCGAAGATCAGCGATCCGTAGGTGGTGCGAATCCCGGCCGTGTCCAGGATGTCCTTCACTGCCAGCCGCGTACCGGGCGAGGGATCGTCGACCTCCGTGATGAAGACGTGCTGCAGGCGGGGCGCCTCGCCCGACACGTCAGTGGGCCCGCTTGAGCCTCGACCGAGCCATCTGGCGCTCGATGACCTTGGCGAGCAGCTGCTGGATCTCCCGGTCTCCGGAGACCTTGACGTGACCGTGGTCGTAGGCCTCGCGCCAGTCGTTCAGCTTGCCGCGCTCCGCCAGCTCGTTGAAGTCGCCGCGGGGGATCGAGAGCTCGAGCCTGGCGTCCTCGGGCTCGCCCTTGTCGATGATCGGACCCGGTATGCGCACGCCGAACACCTGGACGTCGCCGCGGCCTCGCAGCTCCAGGCGAATCGTCAGCTTGAGATTGCCCAGTGCCGGGACCTCGCCGGCGAAGCGACGGTACGCGGTCGATATCAGCTCTTGCGCGCGGGCCATCTACGCCCGGTTGCGCTGGAGGAGCTTCTTGCCGATCACCATCTTCTGGATCTCGGAGGTCCCCTCTCCGATCAAAAGCAACGGGGCGTCTCGATAGATCCGCTCGATCTCGTACTCCTTCGAGTACCCGTAGCCGCCGTGGATCCGGAGCGCCTCCTCGGCGTTGTCCTTCGCGGCCTCGGAGGCGAACAGCTTCGCCATCCCGGCTTCGAGGTCCGAACGCTCCCCGGCGTCCTTCATGCGCGCGGCCTTGAGCGTCAACAGGCGGGCCGCCTCGAGCCGGGTGCCCATCTCGGCGAGCTTGAACGTGATCGCCTGGTGCTCGGCGATGGGCTTGCCGAAGGTCTTGCGCTCCTGGCTGTATTGCAGAGCGAGCTCCATCGCCCGCTGTGCCACGCCGACGCCCCGCGCGGCGACGTTGACGCGGCCCACCTCGAGCGCGTCCATCATCTGCACGAAGCCCTCGCCCAGGCCGTCGGGCCCGCCCAGGATGCGGTCCTCGCCCACCTTGAAGCCGTCGAAGACGAGCTCGGTCGACTCGACGCCCTTGTAACCCATCTTCTTGATCTTCGGCGGGATCGTCAGGCCGGGAACCTTGTCGGCGCCCGGCTCCTTCTCGCAGATGAAGCACGTCATCCCCTTGTATGGAGGGTCGGCCTTCGTGTCGGTCTTGACCAGCACGAAGACGACGCCGGAGAGGAGGCCGTTCGTGACCCACATCTTCTGGCCGTTGATCTCCCACTCGCCATCGTCGTTCTGCCTGGCGGTGGACTTGATGCCCTGGACGTCCGAGCCCACTTCCGGCTCCGAGAGCGAGAAGGCGGCCCGGATCTCACCGGTCGCCATCTTCGGCAGCAAGGCGTCCTTCTGATCGTCGGTTCCGAACTTCATCAGCAGGTAGGAGCCGATGAAGTGGGTGTTCACCACGCCCGAGATCGAGATCCAGCCGCGCGAGAGCTCCTCGACGATCATCGCGTAGGTCGTGAGGTCGAGCCCCATGCCCCCGTACTCCTCCGGGATCGTCACGCCGAAGAGGCCGAGCTCCTTCATCTGCTCGACGATCGGCTCCGGGAACTTGTCCTCGTGGTCGTATTCCTCGGCGACGGGGATGATCTCGTTGTCGGCGAACTGGCGCACCATCTCGGTGATCGCCTTCTGCTCGTCGGTCTTCTCGGTGAACGTGTCGGTGGCTACGGCCATGGCTCCTCGGGCTCGATGTCGGGAGCGGTCAAGGATAATCGGCGGCGTGTCAGCCGAGGCGGTTCGGGTCGTCGAGCAGATTCAGGAGATCCTCACCGGCGGGGACGTCGTTTCCGGCCTGGAGGACGAAGAGGCCACGATGCGCGTCAGGCAGCTGTTCGAGCGGCTCGCTGACCCTGAGGTCGAGGTCGCGATGGTGGGACCGCAGTATCTGCCGGGCCCCGTCGAGTACACCGGCTTCGACGGGTTTCTGGACGCCTGGCGCGACTGGATCAGCCCGTTCGAGAGCTACACCGTCGAGCTCGAGCGGATGATCCCCGCGGGCGAGCACGTGGTGAGCCTCGTCACGATGGGCGGCACGACGAAGATGGGCGGGCCGCAGATCCAGGCGCCGGCGGCCGCGGTTTGGACATTGGTTGATGGCCGGCTTCGTCGGGTGGAGTTTCACCTCGACCGGGATGCCGCGCTCAGGGCAGCCGGGCTCGCGCCGGACTAGAGCTCCCAGGCGAAGCAGATCGAGCGCCAGCTAGGGTTCTCGCGCTCGTAGAAGCGGTGGGCGTCGGCGCGCGTCTCGGCGCTGTCCAGCTCCAGGTGAGTGGCCCCGCGCTCGCGAGCCCACACCTTCCCGGCGTCGAGCAGCGCCTTGCCGATGCCCTCGGAGCGACTCCCGGGATGCACGGCGAGGTCCTCGATCCATGCCCGGTAGCCGAACCGAACGGAGTGCAGGTCCTGGTAGGCGGTGCAGAATCCCACGAGCTCATCCTCGTCCTCCGCGACGATCACCGCCGAGTCATGCGACTCCATCGCCTGCCGCAGCGCGACGGCCGCGCGCCCCTCATCCCACGACGGAGGCTTCGAGCCGGGGGGCGCGAACAGCCACTCATAGAGCGGTATGACACGGTGCTCCTCACCGGGCCGCGCGGCGCGAATGACGAAGCTCACCTGCCGCAGGCTAGCTGCGTCGGTAGATTTCGCGCCCCGACCGGAGGCAGCCAGTGAGAAACCCACGTCAGTTCACACAACCGCTCGCCATCGGAGCGCCCGAGCCGCCGCCCGAGATCCCCGTGAAGCCCTCGCGGATGATCCACTTCCTCGACTTCTCCAACGAGAAGATGGCGGCGAAGGCGCCGGACCTCGCCAGGCAGGCGGACATCCTCCTCGGAAACCTCGAGGACGCGATTCCGGCCGACAAGAAGGAGGCGGCGCGGGAGGGCCTCATCATGGCGGCCCAGGACGCCGACTTCGGCGACTGCGCGCTCTGGACCCGCGTCAACTCGCTCGAGAGCCCGTGGGTGCTCGACGACCTGATCCAGCTCGTCACCGAGATCGGCGAACAACTCGAGGTGATCATGGTTCCCAAGGTCGAGGGGCCGTGGGACATCCACTACGTCGACCGGCTGCTGGCTCAGCTCGAGGCCAAGGCGGGCCTGAAGAGGCCGCTGCTGGTGCATGCGATCCTGGAGACCTCGCTGGGCGTGGTCAACCTCGAGGAGATCGCCACGGCCAGCCCCCGCATGCAGGGAATGAGCTTCGGCCCGGCCGACCTGGCGGCCTTCCGGCGCATGAAGACCACCCGCGTCGGCGGCGGCCACCCCGCCTACCGCGTGATCGAGGACCCGGAGCCCGACAACCCGGAGGCGCCGCGGGCCACCGCGCAACAGGATCCCTGGCACTACTCGATCGCCCGCATGGTGGACGCCTGCACGTCGGCGGGGATCCTGCCCTTCTACGGCCCCTACGGCGACATCAAGGACACACTCGGCTGCGAGACCCAGTTCCGCGCCGCCTTCCTGCTCGGCTGCGTGGGTGCGTGGTCGCTCCATCCGGTGCAGATCGAGATCGCGAAGAAGGTCTTCAGCCCACCGCCCGACGAGGTCTTGTTCGCGAAGAAGGTGCTCGAGGCGATCCCCGACGGCCGCGGCGTCCACATGATCGACGGCAAGATGCAGGACGACGCAACCTGGAAGCAGTGCAAGGTCATGGTCACGCTCGCGGAGATGCTTGCGCGCAAGGACCCGGAGCTCGCGAAGGCGTACGAGCTCCCGGAGTAGCGCGGCGCGCCCGGTCGCCCGGGTCGAGTGTGGAATTAGCCGCCGTACAGGCGGTGGCTCCACACTCGATGGAAGCCCGGGGGCCGTTGGTGCCTTTGCCGCCGTTCCCGCTGCTGTTGCTCGCAAGGCTAGAGCAATAGTGCTCTACCCTTTAGAGCAGCGCGTGAATCCATTCCGCTACACCGAGCCGGTTCCGCCGGGCGAGCTGATCGACCGCGACAACGAGGCGGAGGCACTTCTCCGCACGGCGGTCGCCGGCAACAACAGCCGGCTGATCGCCCCGCGCCGCTACGGCAAGACTTCGCTTTTGCAACGGGTCATCGACGACGCCCGGAGGGAAGGCTGGGAGGCGGTCTACGTGGACTTCTTCGGCGTGCTGACGCTGGGTGACGTCGCCGCCCGGATCGAGCGGGCATATGCGGCGCAGCTGGAGGGGCGGCTGGCGTCGTGGTTCGCGGGCATCCGCCGGAGGCTCCGCCCGACGCTGCGGTTCGGCGCCGAGGAGCAGATTCCCGCCGAGCTCGAGCTGTCGCTCGACCCGCAGGCCGAGCCGCCGCTGCTCGAGCGCCTTGCCGTGCCCCTCCACATCCAGGAGCGCACGGGCCAGCGGACGCTCGTCGTCTTCGACGAGTTCCAGGACGTGCTCGCCGCCAAGGATCGGGCCGACGCGACGATCCGCAGCGAGATCCAGCATCACGGCGACGCCGCCAGCTATGTGTTCGCCGGCTCCCAGCTCGGAATGATGCGCCGCCTCTTCGCCGACAAGCGGCGAGCGCTGTACGGGCAGGCGCGTGCGGTCGAGCTGTCCCCGCTCGCGCCCGACGACGTCGCGGACGACGTCGACGCCCGCTTCGCCCGGACCAATCGTGGCGTCGGGAGGGCGCTGGATCTGCTGCTGGACTCCGGCGAGGGCCACCCGCAGCGCACCATGCTGCTCGCGAACGCGCTGTGGGACGAGGTCCCGCCTGGTGAGACGGCGACCGAGGAGCACTGGTTCGCCGCCTACGACAGGGCGACGGTGGAGGTGAGGGACGAGTTGCGGGCGATCTGGACGGGGCTCAGCACGGGCCAGCGGCGTGTCCTGAGCGCGGTCGCCGAGAACCGTGAGGGCCTGTATGCGGGAGGGCGCCGGCACGGCGGGTCTCGGGGGGGTGCGGTCAAGTCGGCGATCCGGGCGCTCGCCGACCGCGGCGAGGTGATGGAGGACCGGCACCTCTCGACGGGCTACCGAGTGGTGGACCCTCTGCTGCGCCAGTGGATCGCAGCCGGCCGGCCCGGCGCCTGACCCTCGCGGGGACGCCCTGCGGCCGGCGGCTACGTGGTCGCGGCCGCCGCCGGCTCCAAGACCATGACGGGGATCTCCCGCGCTCCGGCGCGGCGCTGGTACACCGCGTAACCCGGGTAGCGCCGAGTGCAGAGCTCCCATAGCCGGGGTCGCTCCTCGGCAGTGGCGGTCCTCGCCCGGTAGGCGCGCTCGTCTCCGTCCTTCGAGAACCGCACGTCGGGGTTGGCGACGAGGTTCCGGTACCAGGCCGGATGCTTGACGTCGCCGCCACGGGAGGCGACGAGGAGCACGTTGTCCCCGTCGCGCGTCCAGACCAGGGGCGTGACCCGCTCGACGCCGCTGCGCGCGCCGCGCACCTTCAGGAAGCCGACGCGGCCGCGGCCCGCGGTGGTCCAGCGCCCGTCCGTGAGGCGCAGGAGACCGCGATCGAGGTGCGGCGCGAGGTTGACGTAGAACCAGGAGCCCGCGCGCGAGGCAACCAGCGAAACGACAACCCGCTCGTACAGAGGCCGTTTCGGCTCAGTCGGCACCGAGCGACCCCGGATGGCGAGCGGGTGAGAAACCGGCCCCGGGCACCCGTCAGGAACCTGTGCGGCCGGTTTCGAGCCGCCGCTCCATGGCGTCCAGCTGGGACCGGATCTCGTCCGGCAGGTGATGTCCGAACTGCGCCAGGTGCGCCTCCACCTGGGGGATCTGCTGGGCGGTCTCCTCCGGCTCGACGGCGAGCAGCTCGCTCATCGTCTCCTGCGAGATGTCCAGCCCGTCCGTGTCGACGTCGCCGGGTGGCGGCACGAGGCCGGTGGGCGTCTCGGAGGCCTCCCCCTCGCCATCGCAACGCCGGCAGATCCACTCGAGCACGCGGATGTTCTCGCCGAAGCCGGGCCACATGAACCTGCCGTCCTCGTCCTTGCGGAACCAGTTGACCATGAAGATGCGCGGCAGCTTCTCTGGGTCACCCTTACGGCCGATCTCCAGCCAGTGCCGGAAGTAGTCGGCCATGTTGTAGCCGCAGAACGGGAGCATCGCCATCGGGTCGAACCGCAGCTGTCCCACCGCCCCGGACGCCGCGGCCGTGGTCTCGACGGACATGGTCGCGGCCATGAACACGCCGTGCTCCCAGTCGAACGCCTCCTGGACCAGGGGCACGACCGTCGCCCGGCGTCCCCCGAAGAGGAACGCGTCGATCGGGACGCCCTTGGGGTCGTCGAACTCCGGCGAGACCGTGGGGCATTGGGAAACCGCGGCCGTGAATCGGGAGTTGGGATGCGCCGCCGGGTCATCGGAGCCGGGCGTCCAGTCACGCCCGCGCCAATCGATCAGGTGATCGGGTTCCGCCTCCGTCATGCCCTCCCACCAGGTGTCGCCGTCGTCCGTCTTCGCCGTGTTGGTGAAGATCGTGTCGTGCGACACCGTGGCCATCGCATTGGGGTTCGTCTTCTCTCCCGTCCCCGGGGCGACGCCGAAGAACCCGGCCTCGGGATTGATGGCGTACAGACGGCCGTCGTCGCCGAAGCGAAGCCAGGCGATGTCGTCGCCGATCGTCTCCACCTTCCATCCGGGCAGCGACGGCGGGAGCATCGCGAGATTGGTCTTGCCCGAGGCCGACGGAAACGCGGCGGTGACGTACTTGACCCTCCCCTCGGCGGAAGTCAGCTTGATGATCAGCATGTGCTCGGCCATCCATCCCTCGTCGCGCGCCATCGCCGATGCGATGCGCAGGGCCAGGCACTTCTTCCCCAGCAGCGCGTTGCCGCCGTACCCCGACCCGAACGACCAGATCTCGCGGCTCTCGGGGAAGTGGACGATGTACTTGGTCTCGTTGCACGGCCAGGCCACGTCATGGGCGGGATGGCCGATCGGCATCCCGACCGAGTGCACGCACGGCACGAAGTCGCCGTCATCGCCCAGCGCCTCGAGCGCTGGTGCCCCCATGCGGGTCATGATCCGCATCGAGACCGCCACGTACTCGGAATCGGTGACCTGCACGCCGATCTGCGCAACCGGAGCGCCAATTGGGCCCATCGAGAACGGCACCACGTACATCGTGCGACGCCGCATGGAGCCCCGGAAGAGACCGGTCAGCGTCTCGCGCATCTCGGCGGGGTCGTGCCAGTTGTTCGTGGGGCCGGCGTTCTCCTCGGCCTCGGAGCAGATGAACGTGCGGTCCTCCACCCTGGCTACGTCGTCGGGATCCGAGCGCGCCAGGTAGGAGTTCGGTCGCTTGGCGTCGGAGAGCTTTTCGAACGTTCCGTTGTCCACCAGCTTCTGACACAGACGGTCGTACTCCTCCGCCGAGCCGTCGCACCAGTGGATCGCGTCGGGTTCGGTCAGCTCCGCGATCTCCTCCACCCATGAGATCAGCTTCCGGTTCTTCGTCGGCGCCTCCGATGCGGCGGCCGTCATCTCGCTCACGACTTGAATCAACTCCTTCGGGGTCTACAACGTCGAACGCCCAGGGTTGATTCCCTGGACGAGGGCGAACATTCTTTCGCACACGGAGGTCATCGTGGCGAAAGACGTCCTTGTAGGGTTCCCGCCCCGATGCGCTTCTACGAATACGAGTCACGTCGCATCGTCGAGCGGGGGGGCATCCCCGTGACGAAATACGGCTTCTGCACGACCGCCGCCGAGGCGCGACAGGCGGCCGAGGAGATCGGCGGGCCGGTGGTGATCAAGTCGCAGGTGCTCACGGGGGGCCGGATGAAGGCCGGTGGGGTCAAGTTCGCGGATTCGCCGGAGGAGGCTGAGGCACACGCGGCCGAGATCCTCGAGCTCGAGATCAACGGCCACATGCCGAAGGGCGTGCTGGTCGACCCCAAGGCCGATGTCGCGCAGGAGTACTACGCCGGCGTCGTATGGGACGGAACCCGCAAGTGTCCCCTGATGCTCTTCAGCGACATGGGCGGGATCGACATCGAGGAGGTCGCCGAAAAGCATCCCGATCACGTTGGGCGCGGGCACCTGTCGAATCTGCTCGACCCGCCGGACTTTCGCGCCAAGGAGGTCATCTCCCACACGGGGCTGACCGCCTCCGAGCTGACGCGGGCAACGCCGATCCTCGCCCGGCTCGCCCGTCTGATGCGCGACCGCGACATGACGCTCGCCGAGATCAATCCCCTCGCACGCCTTGGCGACGGCAAGTTCGTCGCCCTCGATGCGCACATGGAGATGGAGAACGAGGCGCGGCCGCGCCAGAAGGCGCTGCTCGACGAGCTCGGGATCGACCCGGCGGACGCGCGCGAGCCATATGAGCCCAGCGAGTTCGAGCGCAACGTCAAGGCGATCGACTCGGCCGACCACCGCGGCGTCATCCAGGGCAAGGACCATGGGTTCGCGGGAAATCTCGGCCTGGTGATCGGCGCGGGCGGCGGCTCGCTGACGCTGACGGACGCGGTCCGTAGCCAGGGCGGCAAGCCCGCCAACTACACGGAGATCGGCGGCAACCCCTCGGTCTCGAAGGCCTGCGGGCTGGCCAAGGAGGTCCTGAGGAAGGACGGCGTCGAGAAGGTCGCGGTGATGATGTCGATCGTCTCCAACACCCGGGTGGACATCGTGGCGCGAGGCGTGATCAAGGCCTGCCTGGAGCTGGACAGGAATCCCGCGGAGACGATCGCGATCTTCCGGATCCCCGGTGCCTGGGAGGAGGAGGGCTTCAAGATCCTCGACCGCTACGGCGTGGAGTACTGCGACCGCTCCGTGTCGATGTGGGAGGCCGCCGGGCGCGCGGTGGCCAAGATCCAGGGGACCGGGGACCCCGATACCCCCGCGTCGGGCAAAGGCCCGACGACCGGTCGCCCTCCCGGCTCCCCGGAAGCGGAGGAGGTGGCGGGATAGATGAGTGTCCTGCTGTCGGAGGACTTCACCTTCATCGTCCAGGGCATCACCGGGCGCGAGGCCGTCAACCTCACCCGCGAGTGCCTGGACTACGGCTCCAGGGTCGTGGGCGGCGTGACGCCGGGGCGCAGGGGCCGCGAGGTCCACGGCGTGCCGGTATTCGACACCGTCGAGCAGGTGGTCGACTCGCTCGGCTACGTGCCCGACGGGTCCGTCGTGACCGTCCCCCCCGCGTTCACCAGGGACGCCGTGTTCGAGGCGATCGTTCGCGGCGTCAAGCTGGTGGTGATCGTCACCGAGCGGATCCCCCGGCGCGACGTCGCCGAGATGGTCGAGCTCGCGGACCGCCACGGCGCCCGGATCATCGGCCCGAACTGCCTGGGGCTCATCGTCCCGAAGGTCTGCAAGATGGGCGGCATTGGCGGCCCGGCCAAGGACGCGGCCAAGGCGTACACGCCGGGGCCGATCGGGGTGATGTCGCGAAGCGGCGGCATGACCACCGAGATCTCGTCGACCCTGACCGCCGCCGGCCTGGGCCAGTCCACCGCGATCTCGATCGGCGGCGACGCGATCATCGGCTCGACCTACGCGGAGCTGATGCCGCTGTTCGAGGCCGATGCCGATACCCACGGGATCGTGATCTACACCGAGCCGGGCGGCCGCATGGAGGCGCAACTGTCGGACTGGGTCGCCGAGAACGACTCCCGCCTGCCGATCGTCGCGTTCATGGCGGGCCGCTTCATGGACGACGAGGAGATGAAGGGGATGAGCTTCGGCCACGCCGGCACGATCGTCGAGGGCGCCGAGGACACCGCCACCGAGAAGATCGCCCGCCTCGAGGCGGCCGGCATCCCGGTGGTCGAGCGGATCGACGAGATCCCGGACGCGGTCAACGACAAGCTGGGAGCCAAGGTCTGATGGCCGCCGAGGAGCGGCTCGACGCCGTCTTCATCGAGGTCGACGTCGGCGAGGAGATCGCCGGGGACGCCGAGCTGGCGCGCAAGCTCGAGGAGGTCTGCCCGGTGGACATCTTCGCCGACGACGGCGGCCGCGTCGGGATCGTCCGCTCCAACCTGGACGAATGCGTGCTGTGCGAGCTCTGCCTGGATGCCGCCCCGAACGGCGCCGTGCGCATCAAGAAGCTCTACGACGGCACCGAGCTGGCACGCTGAGCGCCCACGTCAAGCCTCTAGGACTGGAGCTCGCCCTCCCAGATCGAGAAGGTGGCTCCCTGAGGGTCACGCAGGCCGCCGATGCGCCCGGCGGGCATCTCCATCGGCCCGAATAGCTTGGTGCCTCCAAGCTCCTCGCAGCGGTCAAAGGCGGCGTCAAGCGAGTCGACGGCAAAGTAGGGCACCCAGTGCGGCGGTGTCCCGGCCTGCTCTTCCTCCGGCGACAGCGGGCGCACACCACCGCTACTTCGCTCGCCGACGCGGATCACGTGGTACGCGGGACCGCCGCCCGTGTCCATCGCCTCGCTGGACCAGCCGAAGAGCCCCACGTAGAGCGCTCCGGACGGGTCGTCCGTCGCCAGCTCGTTCCATGTCAGACACCCGGGCTCGTTGACCCTGGCCGCGCCGGCGTATGTTCCTGCCTGCCAGACCGTCAGGCCGCCCCCGGTCGGATCGCGAAGCGCCGTCATCCGCCCCATGTCCAGGATGTCGAACGGCTCCTCCACCACCAGCAGAACGTGCCCGGGGCATAGCTGTCCCGTCTACCCATGTCGTCTCCCTTCTGCCGCCCTACATGCCTCAGACTACGCCGCCATGATCCGCGTCGAGGGCTCGCCGTGAACTTCATCGAGGACGTGCTGGAGCGCTTCCCGGCGTCGAAGCCGGCACTGGTGACGATCGCGCGCGACGGCGAGCGGCGCATCTGGCATTTCGGCGAGCTCATCGCCCGGTCCGGGGGGCTTTCGGGCGCATTCGCGGCGCGCGGGGTCAGGCGCGGCGACGTCGTGATGACCCTGGTCGGGAGCCGGGTCGAATGGGTGCTGGCGATGCTCGCCTGCTGGCGGATCGGCGCGATTGCGATGCCCTGCAACACTCAGCTTCGCCGGCACGACCTCGAGACCCGGATTCATGCCGCCAATCCGATCCTGTGCGTGGGCGAAGACGGCCCGCTGCGGGAGCTGCCCGACGGCGTCCCGTACATGACGATGGAGGACGTCGGGGCGGCGATGGACGAGGAGCGCCCGCAGGAGCCACCCATGGACCCGGCCGATCTTGGGCCCGACGACGGCGCCCTGGTGATCTTCACCTCGGGCACCACCGGAGATCCGCGGGGGGCCCTCCACACCCAGCGCTACCTGCCGGGGCAACGGCTTCAGGCCGAGCACTGGTTCGGCTCCCGGGCCGGCGAACTCGCCTGGTGCACGGCGGCCACGGGATGGTCCAAATCCTCTCGCAATTCGTTCGTCGCGCCATGGCTGACCGGTGCTGCCGCCCTGCTGCACGACGGGCGCTTCGACCCCGACGAGCGGCTCCGCGTGATCGAGAGGGAGCGGGTCAACGTCCTCTGCCAGGCGCCGACCGAGTACCGGATGATCGCCAAGCGCTCCACGGTGCGCTCGCTTCCGTCGGTGCGGCGGATGGTCTCCGCCGGGGAGGCGCTCAATCCCGAGGTGATCGAGGCATTCCGACACCGCACGGGAGTGGACATCTGCGACGGATACGGCCAGACCGAGACCGGAGCCCTGACGGGTGTACAGCCCGGCGACGAGCTGCTGCCGGGATCGATGGGCCGGCCGTTGCCGGGTATCGAGCTGCGCGTCGTCGACGGCGAGCTGCACCTGAGAGCCTCGAGCTGTCCGACGTTCTTCGCCGGCTACCTGGGATCGGAGGGCGCCCCGGAGCTGGTGGACGGGGAGTGGTGGTCAACCGGCGACTACGTGCGCGAGGACGACACCGGCACGCTCTGGTTCGAGGGGCGGGGCGACGACATCATCGTCTCCGCGGGCTACCGGATCGGTCCCTACGAGGTCGAGTCGGCACTCGTGAGCCACCGCGCCGTCGCGGAGGCGGCCGCGGTTCCGGCGCCGGACCCCGAGCGCGGATCGGTGGTCAGGGCGGTCGTCGTCCTGCGCGAGGGCGAGGCGTCCGACGGGCTGGCGCAGGAGCTCCAGGACCACGTCAAGCGAGTCACCGCCCCCTACAAGTATCCGCGGATCGTCGAATTCGCGGACGAGCTCCCGAAGACCGCCAGCGGCAAGATCAAGCGCACGGAGCTTCGCGCGAGCGGCCCGCGGTAGCGATGCCGCGCTCCCCCTACCGCGCGTTCGCGGGGATCTTCGCCGCGACCCTCCTCACGCTCATGGCGGTGGGAGCGGTCCTGCCCGTGCTGCCCCATTACGTCAAGGGGCCGCTGGGCTACGGGGACGTCGCGGTCGGCGTGGTCATCGGCGCCTTCGCGTTCACCGCCCTCGCGTGCCGGCCCGTGGCGGGCCATTTCGCCGACGCGCGCGGGCGCCGCGTGGTTGTGGCGGCGGGGGCCCTGCTCACGGCCGCGGGCGGCATCCTCTACTTCCTGCCCGCGGGGCTCCCAGGGCTGATCCTGGCCCGCCTCGCGGTGGGCGCCGGCGAGGGCAGCGTGTTCACCGCGGGCGCCACCTGGGTGGTGGACCTGGCGCCGCCGGACAGGCGCGCCCGCGTGATCGGGCTCTACGGGCTCGCGGTGTGGGGAGGGCTCAGCCTCGGGCCTCTGATCGGGAACCTCATCTATCACCGCTGGGGCTTCGACGCGGTTTGGGTGTTCACCGCGATCTCCCCCTTCGCCGGTGCGCTGGTCGCGCTGCTCGTGCCTCACTCGTTCCGTCGCCCGGAGCGGCGACCGGCCAGGCGCCTGATCGCCGGGGAGTCCGTCCGGCCCGGGGTCGCCCTGTCGCTCGCCACTGTGGGGTACGCGGCCATGGCCTCGTTCATCGTCCTCGACCTCGCCTCCAAGCACATCGGCCACGGCGCGACGGCATTCACGGCGTTCGCGGCGACCGTCGTCATCACGCGCCTGCTGGGCGGCGACCTCCCGGACCGCATCGGCCCGGTGCGCTGCGCCGCGGTCGCCGCCGTCGTCGAGGCGATCGGCCTTTCGCTGATCGCTCTCGCCGACTCGCTGGCGGTCGCGCTGCTGGGGGCCGTCGGGATGGGGCTCGCATTCGCCCTGATCTATCCCTCCCTGTCGCTGGTCGTGGTCAGCGCCGTGCCCGAGACCCGCCGCGGTGCGGCGCTCGGCACCTTCACGGCGTTCTTCGACATCGGGTTCGCGATCGGCGGCCCCATGACCGGCCTGGCGGCGTCGCTCGGCGGCTACTCCGCGGCGTTCTGGGTGGGCTCGGCGTGCGCTCTGGGCGCCCTCGGGGTCGCCAGCACGCTCCGACGGATGCGCACCCTCCCGGCACCCGCAGCGGGATGACGTCAGCTCCTCATGCGGTAGAGGTAGGTGGTCAACGGAGCGAACACCGCGGTCAGCCCGGCCGCAGTCGCCAGCACGAGGCCGACCTCCCCCGCCCCCGCCGTCCCCTCCATGAGTCCCCGCGACGCGGTCACGAGATGCGAGACCGGGTTGGCGTCGACGAACGCCTTCAGCCAGGCGGGCAGGGTTTCGGGCTCGACGAACACGTTGCTCAGGAAGGTGACCGGAAAGAGCACCATGAAGCCGGCGTTCATGACGGCGTTCGGCGCGCGCATCAACAGCCCGACGGTGGTGAAGACCCAAGCCAGCCCAAACGCGAATACGACGACGAGCAGCATCGCGGCCAGCACACCGACCACCCCCGCCTCCGGCCGAAAGCCGAGCGCCAGCCCCAGGAGGACCACGACCGTGGCGGCGACGAGGTAGCGGACGCTGTCGCCCAGCACCGCGCCGACGAGCGGCGCCGGTCGCCAGATCGGCAGTGAGCGAAAGCGGTCGACAACCCCCTTCGTCACGTCGGTGTTCAGCGTCACCCCGGAGTAGACGGTCGTGAACAGAACCGACATTACGAGGATCCCGGGCAGGATGAATTGCAGGTACTCGCCCGTCGAGCCGGCGATCGCGCCGCCGAAGAGATACGTGAACATGAGCAGGAACAGGACCGGCGTGATGGTCACGTCGAGGAGCTGCTCGGGGACGTGCTTGATCTTCAAGATCCCACGCCAGCCGAACGTGAGGCACGCCGCCATGGCACTGGGGCGCGCCGGCCGCGGGGTCGACGAGAGGGCGGTGTGGAGCGTCTTGCCCGCGACCGCCTCGGGCCGAGCCTGCGTAGTGGGCGCCGAGCTCACGCGGTCACCTCCTCCTCCCCGGCGCCCCCGTCGGTGCCGGCTCCGTCCTCGTCGGCGGGATGACCTGTGAGCGCGAGGAAGACCTCGTCGAGGCTCGGCTGGCCGAGCGAGAAGTCCGCGATCGCGATCCCGCTGCGCGAGAGCTCGGCGATCGCCTCGGCGGCGCTCTCCGGATTCGGCGGGCAGGCAGCTGACAGGCCGGCCGGGTCCGCCTCGAGACGGACCGCGGCGTCGAGGGCGCGAGAGAGCACTCGCTCGGCTCGTGGTCGCTCCTCCGGGTCGAGCAGCCGCACGTGGAGCGCGCCCCGGCCAACCGATGCCTTGAGCTGGCTCGGCGTCCCTTCGGCGATCACCTTGCCGTTGTCGATCACGGCTATCCCGTCCGCGAGCTGATCGGCCTCGTCCAGGTACTGCGTGCAGAGCAGGACCGTCGTGCCTTGGCCCGCAAGCGTGCGGACGATGTCCCAGACCTGATTGCGAGACCGCGGGTCGAGCCCGGTCGTCGGCTCGTCGAGGAACATCAGCTCCGGCGTGACGACGATGCTGGCCGCGATGTCGAGACGCCGGCGCATACCACCTGAGTAGCTCTTGACCTGGCGGCCCGCCGCGTCGGTGAGGCCGAATGCCTCCAGCAGCTCGCCCGCCCGGTCCTTGGCCTGCGCCCGCGAGTAGCCGAGGAGGCGGCCGACCATGACGAGGTTCTCGCGCCCGGTGAGATCCTCGTCGACCGACGCGAGCTGGCCGGTCAGGCTCACCAGGCCGCGCACCGCATCGGCCTCGGCGACGACGTCGTGACCCAGCACGCGGGCCGAGCCGCCGTCGGGGCGCAGCAGGGTCGCGAGCATCCGCACCGCGGTGGTCTTCCCGGCGCCGTTTGGGCCGAGCATGCCGTAGACCGCGCCGCTGCGCACGGCGAGGTCCACGCCGTCCACGGCCCGGGTCTCGCCGAAGCATTTGACGAGACCGGAGGCCTCGATCGCAAGTGATGAGTCGTCTCTCATGCGCCTGTCACACGGTGCCCGTGATCGACGTCTCTACGCGCCACGCCACTCAAGATACCCGCGCGGGGTGGAGCTCAGAAGAGGCTCGGCTGCTCCTGCGCCTGCCGGCGGGCACCCTTCCCTTCGGTCGCGGAGCGGTCGGCGCTCCCGATGCCTCGCCGCGGCCCCGTGCGGCCGGGCCGCCGCACGATCGCGGAGAGGCGGCTCGCCTCCGCCTTTTGCATGTAGGCACCGCGCTCGTAGAGCTCCGAGTACCGCGGCAGAAGATCGGGCCGGCGTTCCCGGAGCCAGTCGAACCAGATGTCGCGCACCTCGCCGCGCAGGTGAAGCGCAATGCCGCCGATCGAATCGGCGCCCGCCTCGTCGAGCAGCTCGAGCAGCGGCTCGACCTGCTGCGGCGCGTCGTTCACTCCGGGGATCAGCGGCGCGATCAGCACCCCGGTCCGGATCCCGGCTCGCTTCAGCTCGGCGACCGCCTCGATCCGCTTGCGCGGGTGCGGCGTGTGCGGCTCGGTGTCACGCCAGGCCTTCTCGTCCAGGGTGGGGATCGAGAGGTTCGCGGTGAAGTCCGTTCGGTCAGCGACCTCGCGCATGAGATCGAGGTCGCGAAGCAGGAGGGGCGACTTGGTCAGCACCGAGCAGGGATTGGCGAAGTCACGCATCGCCTCCCAGATTCCGCGCGTCAGCCTGTACCGCCCCTCGACCCACTGGTAGGGGTCGGTGTTGGTGCCGAGGGCCACGTGCTCGCCCTTCCACGACGGTCGCGCGAGCTCGACTCGCAACAACTCCGGCACGTTGACCTTGACGACGATCTCACGCTCGAAGTCCTCGCGGGCGTTCAGATCCAGATAGGTATGGGTAGGACGGGCGAAGCAGTAGGTCAAGTGCAGGCGTGGGTGCATCCGCGAAATGGATTGATCGTCCAGCGGAACGGCATCCGCGAGCGCTTCGGCACCTGGTTCAGCGCCGATCGTGCCTGCACCTCGTAGAAGCGGATGCCGAGCGCTTCAGGCGCATCGAACGTCCGCACTACGGCGGGCTCGCGGAAGCCGGGCAACCGCGCCTCGGCCTCCTCCTTTCCGACCTCGAGATTCTCCCAACGCACGAACGCATGTTCGCACATGTCGCGGACGACTGAATGCCGGTCGTCCTCGCGCGGCACGCTGGCCGGGAGCTCCGACGGCGGACCCGACCGGCCCGGCCGCGCGCATCCCTACAATCGGTGGCCTAATGGCGCCGGAGGCGCTCTGAGGCGTGACCAAGGCAGTACCTGTAGAAGAGAAAGAGCGGGTCGTCGTCCGATTCGCCGGCGATTCGGGCGACGGGATACAGCTGGCCGGCAACCGCTTCGCCGCGGCCACCGCCCTGATCGGCAACGACCTGGTCACGCTGCCCGACTTTCCGGCGGAGATCCGCGCCCCGGCCGGGACGCTGGCGGGTGTCTCCGCGTTCCAGATCCACTTCGCCTCGCGCGACATCCTCACGCCCGGAGGGCAGCCGAACGTGCTCGTGGCGATGAATCCGGCGGCGCTGAAGACGAACGTCGGCGAGCTCGAGCGCGGCGGCATCGTGATCGCCAACGAGGACGGGTTCGGAGACCACAACCTGCGCAAGGCCGCGTACGAGTCCAACCCGCTCGAGGACGGCTCGCTCGACGAGTACCGCGTGTTCCGCGTCCCGATGACGTCGATGACCGTGCGCGCCACCGAGGGGATCGACGGGATCACCTCCCGCGACGCCGCCCGCTCGAAGAACTTCTTCGCCCTGGGGCTTGTGTCCTGGATGTACAGCCGCCCCACCAACGTGACGGTCGAGTGGATCGAGGAGAAGTTCGGCAAGGCCGAGTCGCTCATGCAGGCCAATCTGGCGGCCTTCCGCGCGGGCTACAACTTCGGCGAGACGGCCGAGCTGCTGCACGTGCACTACGAGGTCAAGGCGGCGCCGGCCGAGCCCGGCACCTATCGCAGCGTCAACGGCACCAACGCCACCGCGCTGGGCCTGATCGCCGCGAGCGTTCGGAGCGGGCTGCCCCTGTTCCTGGCCAGTTACCCGATCACCCCCGCATCCGAGCTGCTGCACGAGCTCTCGCGCCACAAGCGCTTCGGCGTGCGGACCGTCCAGGCCGAGGACGAGATCGCAGCGGCCAACATGGCCCTCGGCGCCGCGTTCGGCGGTCATCTCGGCGTCACGGCGTCGAGCGGCCCCGGGATGGACTTGAAGCAGGAGACGATCGGCCTGGCGGTGGCGCTGGAGCTGCCGCTGCTCGTCATCGACGTCCAGCGGGCAGGGCCGTCGACGGGCATGCCGACGAAGACCGAGGCGGCCGACCTGCTGATGGCGATCGACGGCCGCCATGGCGAGTCGCCGCTGCCGGTGATCGCGGCCTCGACCCCCGCCCAGTGCTTCGACGCGGTCATGGAGGCGGCGCGGATCGCGGTCACCTACCGCACGCCGGTGATCCTGCTCACCGACACCTTCCTGGCCAACTCCTCGGAGCCGTGGATGGTCCCGGACGCCGCCGACCTGCCGGAGATCGAGCCCCGCTTCGCCACGGAGTCCAACCGCGACGGCGAATTCTGGCCCTACCTGCGCGACGATCGGCTCGCGCGCCCGTGGGCCGTGCCCGGCACCGAGGGGCTGCAGCACGTGATCGGCGGGCTGGAGAAGGAGGCGGGCACCGGCCACATCAGCTACGAGGCGGAGAACCACGCGTTGATGACCCGACTGCGCGCGGAGAAGGTGGGCGGCATCGCGGCCGATATCGGCGAGCTCGACGTCGACCACGTCGATGGCGCCGAGATGCTCGTGCTCGGCTGGGGCTCCACCTACGGGGCGATCAAGGGAGGCGTGAGGCGGGTGCGGCTTCGCGGCAAGAAGGTCGCGTGGGCGCATCTGCGCCACCTGAACCCGCTGCCGCCGAACACCGGCGAGGTCGTCCGCGCGTACTCCAAGGTGCTGATCCCGGAGACGAACACGGGGCAGCTCGCGCGGATCATCCGCAGCGAGTTCCTGGTCGACGCACAGAGCTACACGAAGGTTGAGGGCCTGCCGATCTTCGCCGAGGAGCTTGACGAGGTGATCACGGAGCGGCTATGACCGAGGCGAACGGCAACGGGTCCGGCCCGCTCGGGCTGACCAAGAAGGACTTCTCCTCCGACCAGGAGACCCGCTGGTGCCCCGGCTGCGGGGACTACGCGATCCTGGCCACCGTGCAGCAGTTCCTGCCGGAGCTGGGGCTGCCGCCGCAGCGGATCGTCTTCGTGGCCGGGATCGGCTGCGCGGGGCGATTCGCGTACTACATGAACACCTATGGCGTCCACGGCATCCACGGGCGCGCGCCGGCGCTCGCCACCGGGCTCGCCCTGGCGCGCTCCGACCTCTCGATCTGGGTCGTCAGCGGGGATGGGGATGCCCTGTCGATCGGCGGCAACCACCTGATCCACGCGCTGCGGCGCAACGTGCCGATCAAGATCCTGCTGTTCAACAACCAGATCTACGGCCTCACCAAGGGCCAGTACTCGCCGACGAGCGAGGAGGGCAAGGTCACCAAGTCCACGCCGTTCGGGTCGCTGGACCATCCCTTCAACCCGGTGGCCCTCGCCCTGGGAGCCGAGGCGAGCTTCGTCGCGCGCACCGTCGACACCGATCGAGCGCACCAGGCCGAGGTGCTCCGTGCGGCAGCCGAGCACAACGGCTCGGCGCTGATCGAGATCTACCAGAACTGCAACGTCTTCAACGACGGCGCCTTCGACGCCGTCCGGGCCAAGGGCAGGGAGGCGAACCAGATCCGCCTGGAGCACGGCACCCCGATCCGCTTTGGCGTCGATGGAGAGCGCGGCGTGGCTCGCGGGCCCGACGGCGGCCTGCGCATCGCGGAGGTCGCCGAAGTCGGCGAGGATGGCCTGCTCGTCCACGACGCCCACGATCCCAACCCCAGCCAGGCTTTTGCGCTTGCCCACCTCGCACGGCGACCGAGCGAGCCAACCCCCGTCGGAGTGTTCCGCGCCGTCGAGCGCCCTGTCTACGGCGAGGCCATGGCCCGCGAGCTCCAGGCAGCGCGGGAGGGATTGGGAGCGCAGGAGCTCGACGAGCTCCTGCGCTCCGGCGACGCCTGGACCGTCGCCTAACCGCCCTCGCCGGCCGCTGCCCGCTGCGGCACCGATGGCTCGACCCGAAGCAGCCGGGCCGGCATCCGCGGCAGGATCCAGTTCCAGCGCCCGAACAGCGACACCGCGGCGGGCACCAGCAGAGCCCGGATCACGGTCGCGTCGAGCAGGATCCCGGCGGCCAGCCCGGTGGCGAACATCTTCAGGTCGGTCCCCGGCCCCGAGGCCAGCGACACGAACGCCAGGAACAGGATCAACGCCGCGCTCGTGACCAGCCGGCCGGTGCGGCCGATGCCCTGCACGACCGCGGTGCGGGTATCGCCGGAGGCGTCGTACTCCTCCCGCATCCGGGTGAGGATGAACACCTCGTAGTCCATCGAGAGCCCGAACAGGAACGCGAACACCATCAGCGGTATCCATGCCGGCACCGACCCGGTGGCCTCGATTCCCCACAACAGGTCCGACCCGTGGCCGTGCTGCCACATCAGTGCCAGCACGCCCCAGGCGGCGGCGACGCTGGCGATGTTAAGCACCACCGCCTTCAGGGGCAGGAGCAGCGAGCGGAACGCCCTCGCGAGCAGGATGAACGTGACGATCGCGATCAACGCGATCATCAGCGGGAAGTTGCCGTAGACGGCGTCGATGAAGTCGGCGTTCTGCGCCGGTAGCCCGCCCACACGGACGTCCGGCCCCGCCGCATGCGCCGCCTCGCGCACGTGGTCGAGCGTGTCCTTCCCGGCCTGGGTGGAGTCGTCGGCCGTCGGGATCGCCAGGATCTCGGCAACGCCCCCGCTACGCCATTGCGGAGAGTCCGGCGCGACAGCGCCGTGCATCCCGGGCACGGAGCGCACGTCCGCCGCGACGCGGTCAGGGGGAGTTCCCTCGGCGACGATCTCGTACGGGAGCAGCGTGCCCGACCCGATCCCGGAGTCCTCCAGGGCTGTGAGGCCCTGCTTCGCATCGCCCTGCTTGGCGATCGTGTCGGGGCTGGCGTCCCCGAGCGTGAGGCCGGTCGCGGCGATGATCAGGACGGCGAGGATCGCAGTGGCGACGCCGGCTGCGATCACCCGGTGGCGCACGACCAGCTCGGCCCACCGCGTCCACGAGCGGCTGGCGCGGTTATCGGTTCGCCGGTGCGGCCAATCGAGCCGGTTTCCCAGCTTCGACAGCACCACCGGCAGCAGCGTGATGGCGACCAGCGTGCTGACCAGCGGTATCAGCAGCCCGCCGATGCCCATGCTTCGCAGGAACGGAACGGGAAGCGCGACCATCGCCAGCAGACCGATCGCCACGGTGGTGCCACTGAAGACGACCGCCCGCCCAGCCGTCTCCATGGCCTTTTGGACCGCCTCGTCGCCGCTTCTGCCGTGGGCACGCTCCTCACGCCAGCGAGAGACCACGAGCAGCGAGTAGTCGATGGCGATGCCGAGCCCGACCAGCGCGATCAGGAACTGGACCACCGGCGAGATGTCGGTGAACGCGGTGAGCCCCCACACGAGCAGGAACGTGGTCATGATCGACACGACCGCCATCGCCATCGGCACGAAGGCCAGCAACGAGGCGAAGACGAATCCGAGGACGATCAGCGCGCCGGCGCCGCCGAGCACGGACTCCAGCAGCACGCCGGTGCCGCTGTCACCTCCGGACTCGTTCTGCAGCGCGTCGAAGCCACTGACGTGAATCGGCGCCCCCGCGACCGTCGCGTCCTTCACCGCCGCTCGGGCGTCCTTGGCGGCGTCCGGGTTCTCACCGAACGCCGAGTCGGGGTCCGGCTGCGGGTAGACGATCGCGAAGGTGGTCCGCCCATCCGCCGAGACGAAGGTGCGGTTGCCCGTGGACGCGTAGGACGCGATGCGTGCTCCCGGGAGCGCCTGCTCGAGGCGCTTGTCCATCTGCATGAGCTGGGCGTCGACCCCCGGAGAGTTGACCGTCTTGCCCTGCGGGAGCGTCACCACCGGCACGATCGGGGCGACGTCGCCGCCGGTGCCGTGGAAGTGCTGCGTGATCGCAACGTTTGTCTCCCAGCCCTCCTTGCCCGGGACCGAGAACTTCTGGTCCATGGCCTTCGTCGCCGAGTTCACCGACGCGATGCCCACGACGGTGAGCGCGATCCAAAAAAGGGTGACGATGCGCTTGTGGGCCAGGACCCAGCGAGTGATGACGGACACGGCTACCTCCGACGCTCGTTGAAAGATTGAACTTTATGTATCACAAATGATCCGCAAGCCGTAGGATGATTGCGAGATGCGTGCGCAGGCTCACACGCCATTCGTCGATATCCCTTCTGACCCCCGGGCGCCCGGAAAGTAATCGGCGGCTGCCGTCGCGCATGCGTTTCGACCGTCCACCCCCGGAGCCACTCGCGAGCGCGCCCGGGTTTCTCTTGTCCTGGAACGGTCGGCGGACCGCGCACGAGTTCGCGCGCTCGCTCGAGCCGCTCGGGCTCCGTCCCCCCCACTTCGGGGTCATGACCCTGATCGACACCGGCCCCGGCCTGACTCAGCAGGAGCTCGCCGAGCGCTCGCTCATCGACCCGAGCTCCATGGTCGCCGTGGTCGACGAGCTCGAGGAGCTCGGATTCGCGGAGCGCCGGCCACACCCTGGCGACCGTCGAAAGCACGCGGTGCACCTCACCGGGGACGGCGAGCGGATCCTCGAGCGCGCCCGGGCCGCCGCGATGCAGACGGCGAAGGACGTCCTGAAGCCGTTGGACGCCGACGAGGTCGAAACGCTGCGTCGCCTTCTGAGAAAGCTGGCGGGCGTCGAGAAGCCGCAGCGGCGCGCCTAGTTCCCTGCGGTTACCTGACGCGGGTTCGTGATCGGGCGGACCTTCGCCTCGATCTCGGGGCGAAGGTGCTCGATGAAGGGCGGCAGCGACAGCTTCTCGCCGAGGTGCTCAACCGGCTCGTCGATCGCGAAGCCGGGTCCGCCGAGGGTCGCGAGCTCGAACAGGACGCCGCTGGGCTCGCGGTAGTAGACGGACTGGAAGTAGAAGCGGTCGATCACCGGCGTGGCGTGCATGCCCGCCTCCAGGACCCGCTCGCGCCAGGCCTCGTGCTCTTCGGGCGGCGAGGCCCAGGCCACGTGGTGGACGCTCCCGGCGCCCTGAACGCCCGGCTGCGCCGGAGCCTCGTCGTATGCGTACGTCGAGCCCCGGCTCTGCCCGCGCGCCTCCCAGAGGGACTCGCCGCCGCGCTCGAACCCCATCGTCTCCTCGAGCAGCGAGCGGCTCGCGTCGGGATCGGACGCGTAGGCCCTCACCCCCTCGAATCCCTGAAGAGCGTGCTCCGCGGGGACCTCGGGATGCTCGGCGGTCATGGGCTCGTCGGCGACCGTCGGCACCAGCAGCTCATGCTCGAGTCCCTCCGGGTCCGAAAACCGCAGGCGATCGCCGTCGACCTCGGTCGCCTCGACGCCGTGCTCGCCAAGGCGACCGGCCCAGAACTCGAGCGCATCGGTCGAGCCGACGCGCCAGAGGATGCGGTGCACCATCCCGTCGCCCGCGCGACCCGGGCCGATGCCCGGGTACTCGAAGAACGTGACGTCGGAGCCGGGATCGCCCTTCTCGTCGGCGTAGAACAGGTGGTAGACGGTCGGGTTGTCCTGATTGACCGTCTTCTTCACCATGCGCAGCCCGAGGACGCCCGCGTAGAAGTCGACGTTCGGCTGCGCCTCGCCCGTGATCGCGGTGACGTGATGGATTCCCTCGAGCCTCACTCCGGCTGACGATAGCGAGTGTGTCCAACGCTTCGCCGCCGCCTTTGCCGAAGCCGCGCGGCCGCTGACGGTAGGCTCGCAGGCGGGTAGTAGCCGACCGAGAGAGGATTCATGACAGTCGACACGACCACCACCGGCGCCGCGAAGACCATCGACCGAGGCCGCATCGCGGAGCTCACCGAGGCCGAGCAGGCGAAGTTCGCCCAGCGAACCGGTGCCTCCAAGGAGCGCTACGAGCGTGCCGTCAAGGTGATGCCCGGTGGTGTCCCCTCCTCCTTTCAGGAGAACGATCCCTGGCCCACCTACATCGACCGGGGGGACGGTGCTCGCGTCTGGGACGTCGACGGCAACGAGTACGCCGACTTCCACAACGGCTTCGGCGTCATGTGCATCGGCCACGCCAACCCAAAGGTGGGCGCTGCCGTGAAGGCGCGTGTGGACCTCGGAACCCACTTCGCCGCGCCGACCGACGGCTCGATCGTCGTCGCCGAGGAGCTGACGCGGCGGTTCGGCCTTCCCCAATGGCGGTTCACGAACTCCGGCACCGAGTCGACCATGGACGCGGTCCACCTCGCCCGAGGGGCCACCGGCCGGGAGATGATCTTGAAGATCGAGGGCTCCTACCACGGCCATCACGACGCCGTGATGGTGTCGGTGTACCCGGAGCTCGAGGACCTGGGCGACCGCGACGATCCCCGCTCCGTCCCGTACGGAGCGGGATATCCGCGGCAGCTCACGGAGCTCACCCGCGCCGTGCCGTTCAACGACGCCGACTCGCTCGAGTCGGTGCTCGACAAGCTCGACGGCAAGGTGGCCGGGCTGATCATGGAGCCGGCGATGATGAACATCAACATCATCCCGCCCGTCGACGGCTACCTGGAGCGGGTCCGCGAGCTCACGTCGCGTCACGGGGTGAAGCTGATCTTCGACGAGGTCAAGACCGGCGCCACGATCTCCTACGGCGGGGCGACCAAGCGCTTCGGCGTCACGCCGGACCTGATCACGCTCGCCAAGGCCGTGTGCGGCGGCTACCCGGGCGGCGCCATCGGGATGACCGACGAGATGGCCGAGATCGTGGCCAGCGGCAAGGTCCACCAATACGGGACGTTCAACGGCAACCCACTCGTGATGGCCGCCGCAGAGGCGGCCCTGACCGAGGTGCTGACCGAGGACGCCTACCCCAAGCTCGAGGCGACGAACGAGCGTCTCAAGGCCGCCTGCCAGGACATCGTCGACCGCTTCGGCCTACCCGCGTACACGGAGGGGATGGGTGCCAAGGGGTGCGTGATCTTCTCGCCGGAGCGGCTTCGCGAGTACCGTGACTACCTCACCAAGGTCGATGCCGAGTTGGCGACGCTCGCGTGGCTCTACCACATGAACCACGGCATCTTCATGACGCCGGGGGTCGAGGAGGAGTGGACGCTCTCGATCGCCCACTCCGGCGATGACGTCCAGCGTTACCTGGACGCGTTCGAGACGTTCGCTCGCGACGTCACCGCCGGCTGACCAGGGAAGAGGAGCGGGTGAACGGCCGCGCCGATCGCCGGCGTGCGCCTCGCCATCCCTAATCCAGGGCGGCGCGGGCGCTGTCCAGATCGTCCGTCGCGATCACGAGCTTGATGCCCCCGAACGTGGTGTAGGCCAGCTCGATGTTCACGTTGGCCTCCCCCAGGGCGCGCGCCAGGCCGCCCAGGCTCCCCGGGCTGTCCCTGACGTCGATGACGAGCACCTCACGCTCGTCGGCAACCCCCAGGCCCGCCTCCTCCAGCGCACGGTGCGCCGCAGGCGCGGCATCGTCGTCGAACAGCAGCTGGATGACCCCGTGCCCCTCGCCGGTGAGCGCGCACATCCCCTGAATGCTCACCCCTGCACGGCCCGTCGCCTCCCCGAGGCGCGCCAGCTCGCCCGGTCGATCCTGCAGCACGACGGTGAGGTTCCTCGACATCTCGCTCCTCGCCGAGGGGTATATCAGTGGACGGGCGCCTCCGTGCCACCTCGGCTTACGCCCCGCGGGACTTGTGCCGATACAGGAGACGGATGGCTGCGAGCTGGAAGCGATCGGACCCCGGCGGCGAGGACATCGCCCGGATGGTCGGGATATCGGCCAAGGCGTCGTCCGAGGAGAGCCAGGCGGCGGTTCCACCCCGCTTCGCGCGACACCTCGAGGGAGTCGCACACCGACGGCGCGGCGACGAGACCCCATGGGTTGCCATCGTCCGGGTCGACGGGGTCGACGCGATCCGCGAGCAGTGGGGAGATCCCGCCGCGGAGGAGTTCCTGCGTTCCACGGCCAGCGCCCTTCGCGCGTCGCTCCGGGAGTCGGACAAGCTCGCACCGGTGGGCAGGGCCGAGTACGGGATCATCCTCGACGCGCCGAGCCCCGATGCCGTCATGGCGGGCCTCGAGCGATTGGTCCGCAACGTCGCCGAGCTGGCGGGCCGCGACCATCGCTGGAGCTCGGGCTCTCTGCGCGTCGGAGTGACGCCGCTCGAGAGCCCGGACGCCGCACTGATCCTCGATCGCGCACGACGCGCGCTCGAGCGCAGCGAACGCAGCGGCGAGCGCGTCACCATGGTCTCCGGGCGGCGCTGAGCCACGCGAGTCCGGGCGCGCGGTCCGGGTAGCCTCAGGCTGGATGGCCAACCGCCTCGCCCGCGAGACCAGCCCGTACCTCCTCCAGCACAAGGACAACCCGGTCGACTGGCATCCCTGGGGGCCCGAGGCGCTCGAGCGGGCTCGACTCGAGGACAAGCCGATCCTGCTCTCGGTCGGGTACTCGGCCTGCCACTGGTGCCATGTGATGGAGCGCGAGTCCTTCGAGGACTCGGCGACGGCGAGCTACATGAACGAGCACTTCGTGCCCATCAAGGTGGACCGGGAGGAGCGCCCCGACGTGGACTCGATCTACATGGAGGCGGTGCAGGGGATGACCGGACACGGCGGCTGGCCGCTCACGGCGTTCCTCGACCCGGATGGCGTCCCTTTCTATGGCGGGACCTACTTTCCACCCGAGCAGCGCCACGGGATGCCCAGCTTCCGGATGGTCATGGAGGCCGTCGTGGAGTCGTGGAGCACCCAGCGCGAGCGAATCCGCGCGTCCGCGGAGCGCATCAGGGAGCAGCTCGGGGCGATCGCGCGGATCGAGCCGGCGGACGAGGCCCTCGGCCCCGAGATCGTCGACGGCGCGGTCCGGAAGCTCCGCACCCTCGCCGACATGGTGCACGGCGGATTCGGCTCGGCCCCCAAGTTCCCGCCTGCGTCGGCGCTGGAGCTGTTGCTCGCGCGCGGCGAGACCGACCTGGTCGAGGTGACTCTCGACGCCATGATCCAAGGCGGCATCTACGACCAGGTCGGCGGTGGCTTCGCCCGGTACTCCGTGGACGATGTCTGGCTCGTGCCGCACTTCGAGAAGATGCTCTACGACAACGCCCTCCTCGCCCGCGCCTACCTACACGGCTGGCAGGTGTTCGGCCACGAGCGCCACCGCCGCGTCTGCGAGGAGACCCTGGTGTGGGCCCTGCGCGAGATGCGCGGCCCCGAGGGCGGCTTTCACTCGGCGCTGGATGCCGACTCCGAGGGCGAGGAGGGCCGCTTCTACCTCTGGACGCCGGACCAGATCCGCGAGGCGGTCGAAGTGGTCGGATCGCCTGGCCTCGCCGACGGGGTGATCGCCTACTTCGGGGTCACCGACCGAGGCAACTTCGAGGGAAGGAACATCCTCCACGTTCCGGGCGGACCCGGCGCGGAGCCGCCGGCACAGCTCGCCGACGCCCGGCGCGCTCTCTACACAGCTCGCTCGCGGCGCATCTGGCCCGGCAAGGACGACAAGCGTCTGTGCTCGTGGAACGCCCTGATGATCGGCGCACTGGCCGAGGCCGGCGCGGCCATCCCGCGCGCCGAATATCTGGACGCCGCGGTCTCCTGCGCGGAGTTCGTGTGGCGGGACCTTCGCGATGAGCGCGGGCGGCTGCTGCGCACCTACAAGGACGGCAGGGCGCACCTCGCGGCCTACCTCGAGGACTACGCGTACCTCGTCGAGGCCCTGCTGACCCTGTACGAGGCGACCTTCGACGTACGGTGGTTCGATGCCGCCCGTGAGACCGCGGACCTGATGGTCGAGCTGTTCGGCGACGACGAGCGCGGCGGGTTCTTCACGACCTCGCACGACCACGAGGAGCTGGTCGTGCGGCGCAAAGACCTCGACGACCATCCGATCCCCTCCGGGAACTCGGCGGCGGCCTACGGGCTCCTGCGCCTGGCGGCGCTCACCGGCGAGCACGAGTACGAGCGCTACGCCGTGGGCGTCTTCCGCCTGCTGCAGCGCGCCGCGGCGGGTCACCCGCAGGCGCTCGCGCACCTGCTCCGCGCGATGGACTTTCATTTCGCCGCGGTCAAGGAGGTGGCGCTCGTCGAGCCTTCCTCCGGTGACGGGCTGGGGGAGCTGGCCTCCGTGGTCCGCTCGGGCTTTCGCCCGCACTTGGTGGTCGCGGGAGGCCCCGAAGGCACGGGCCGCCCCGAGCTTCTCCACGAGCGAGGCGCGGTGCAGGGCCGCCCCTCCGCCTACGTATGCGAGAACTTCGCCTGTCGGCAGCCGGTGACCGAGCCCGAGGAGCTCTCCGCGAGCCTGGGCGAGGACGGCTGACCACTCGCCGCGGAGCGGCCTCGAGGGCAACGGAAGCGCCGATCCGTCGTCCACCGGGCCGGGGGCGCATGCGCACCTCACGGGGTTGTCCACTCACGTAACCCAAGCGAGGAGGGACGGCCATGGCTCACCAGTTCAAGCGGGGGGATCGCGTTGAATGGAGCTTCCGCGGGAGAAGGGTCGTCGGGAGGGTGCGCAAGCGGCTCACGTCCCGGGCCGAGGTGAGCGGCCAGGTCGTCGCCGCGTCACCGGACGATCCCCGCTACGTGGTCCGCAGCGAAACGAGCGGCAGGGAGACGGCCCGCCGCCCGAGCGCGCTCACACGACGCCGCTGATCGCGACTCAGCGCTGAAAGAGAGGCGCCGAGCGAGGCTCCCGGCGGCGCGGCGCCCGGACCGTGAGCACCCAGATCGCGATCGCGATCACCAGCTCGACGGCGAACCCGCCGAGGCTCCAGATGTTGTCGCTGGTCGAGTAGTGGTCGGTGGTCGTCAGGTGGTAGATGAAGTGCGGCAGCGCGCCGAGGAAGAACGCGACCACAGCCACCTGCACGAGACGCCGCTCACAGAAGAGCGCCGCACCGAGAAGCACCAGGGCAATCGTGACGTTGGCCGCCCCGAAATCCCGAAGTAGATGCTCGTTGAAGGGCGGCAGCGCCGAGACCCAATGCCGCCCGGCGCCCGGGAAGTTGTCGTAGAAGCCCCGCGGCGAGATGAGCGACCAGGCGGCGATCACGCCCGACGGTATAGCCAGCAGGACGAGTCCCGTCCGGATCAGGCCCCGGGACCCGAGCTCTCCGCGGGCTCGCGGCATCACAGAACCGGAAGGAACCTGTCGACCTCCCAGGGCGTCACCTGGACCCGGTAGTCGGCCCACTCCTGACGCTTGATCTCAATGAAGCGGTTGAACGTGTGCTCACCCAGGACGCGGAGCACCAGCTCGGAGTGCGCCGCGATGTCGATGGCCTCGCCCAGGGTCTCGGGCAGCTCCTCGATGCCGCGCTTCTCGCGCTCCTCGGGAGTCAGGTGGTAGAGGTTCTGCTCCATCGGCTCGGGCAGCTCATATCCCTTCTCGATGCCCTCGAGGCCGGCGTGGAGCATCCCCGCGAAGCACAGATAGGGATTGCACGCAGGGTCCGGGCAGCGCAGCTCGGCGCGGGTCGCCTGCTCCTTGCCCGGGTGGTATAGCGGCACGCGGATCAGCGCCGAGCGGTTGCGGCGCGACCACGAAAGGTAGGTGGGCGCCTCGTATCCCGGCACGAGCCGCTTGTAGGAGTTCACCCACTGGGCGAAGAGCGGCGCGATCTCGCGCGCGTGCTTCAGCTGGCCGGCGATGAACGCCTTGGCGGTCGGCGACAGGTAGTACTGGTCGTCGGCGTCGAAGAAGGCGTTCCTCCCGTCGCGTGTGAGCGATTGGTGGACGTGCATCCCCGAGCCGTTTTCGGCGAAGAGCGGCTTCGGCATGAAGGTCGCGTGCCAGCCGTACTTCATCGCGTACTCCTTGACGACGATCCGGTACGTCATGCAGTCGTCCGACATCGCGAGCGCGTCCTTGTAGCGCATGTCGACCTCGTGCTGGGACGGCCCGACCTCATGGTGGGCGTACTCGACGTGGATGCCGAGTTGCTCGAGCGCGAGGATCGTCTCCCGCCGGACGTCCGAGCCGGCGTCCAGGGTCGTGAGGTCGAAGTAGCCGCCCTCGTCCAGGATCTCCGGCGGACCGTCCCCCGGCTTCGCGGAGCGAAAGTAGAAGTACTCGAGCTCGGGGCCGATGTTGTAGGTGTCGAAGCCCATGTCGGATGCCCGTTTGAGAGCGCGACGCAGGATCCAGCGCGGATCGCCCTCGTACGGGTCTCCGCCGGGAACGCGGATGTCGCAGAACATCCTGCCTGTCGCCTTCTCGGCGGGCCGCCAAGGCAGGATCGCGAACGTGGACGGATCCGGCATCGCGATCATGTCCGATTCCTCGATCGGGTTGAACCCGGTGATCGACGAGCCGTCGAACCCCATGCCGCCCTCGAAGGCATCCTCGAGCTCGGCCGCGTTGATCGAGAAGCTCTTCAGCTGGCCCAGAACGTCGGTGAACCAGAGGCGGATGAAGCGAACGTCGCGGTCCTTCACGAGCTTCATCACATCGTCGGGACTGTCGGTTCGCACGGCGGCGGGCGTGTCTGGCATCTCGTCCTCCGGTCGGTCGCGTCGGCGTTTGCGGGCTGGGGGCCCAGATGTTCTGGGTGAGGGGGCGCCGGCCCCTGAAAGCTGGCTGGCGCCGTCGCTGATGGAGGGCAGAACCATACCGGCGGCACGCCGGAGTGAACCGGGGCGTGGCCCGCCACGTATCCACGGTGAGGGTGTTGCCATTTGGCCGGCGCTGCGGTATAACTTACGTCAGGTAAGGAACTAGCTAAAAGTAAAGTAAAGGCGGGGTCAACCAGGGATAAAACCGGGGCGGTGCCACCCCCGATAAGACAGCGAGTAGCCACATATGACCGTGAAGACCGACATCAGCCGCTTCGACATCCACGACGAGTTGACCGCTCCGGAGGAGACGGCGCGCCTGCTTCGGGGCATGTCGGACGCGGGCGGCTCGGTTTCGAAGTTCGTGGGGGTGCTGGCGGGCTCCCCGGCGGCGATGAGGGCGTTCGCCCGCATGCGGCACGAGCTGCGCGGTGGCGAGCTGCCCCCGCTCACGCGCGAGCGGATCGCGCTCGCCGTCGCCGAGCAAAGGGGCGACACCTACTCGGTGGCCCAGCACGCCCGCACCGCCCGTGCAGCCGGGTTGGGACTCGACGAGATCTCTCGGGCGCGCAGCTGGAGCTCGAACGACCCCCGTGAAGCCGCGCTGCTCTCCTTCCTCAAGGCCCTCTTCGACGCCAGCGGTCGCCCCGCCCACCACCTCCTCGAGGAGGCTCGCGAGGCCGAATGGGGCGACGAGGAGCTTCTCGAGGCGGTGGCGCATCTGGCCATGAACGAGTTCCAGAGCCTGATGTCCAACGCCGCCGCCCTTCCGCAGGATCAGACCGATCCCGGGATCCTTCCCACCGCCGCGTAGCCGCTACCGCCTATTACTCGATCGGGGCGGCGCGGATGTCGTCGGTGTAGGTGAGGTGAAGCTTTCTGGCCGTGCGCTTGGTCAGGTCCCAGCGCACGCCCCTCGTATAGGGGCCGCGATCGATGACTTGCGTAGTGACGTAGCGGTGCCCGTACTTCAGGGTGACCTTCGTGCCGCACGGCAGATGGCGATGGGCAACGCCGAGGGTGCGGCGCCTCAGCTTCTTGCCGCAGGCGGTCCTCTGGTGCCAAAAACCGGGGCCGTACCAAGTGGCGGTGCTCTTGGCCATGGTCTTGACGAGCTTCTTGCGCGTGCGCTTCCGGACGACGCCGCTCCGCTTCAAATGGTGGCGTCGCTGGAACGCCCGCACCTTGCCCTGGGTCGAGTCGTCGAACTCCTTGTCGAGGGAGACACCGTAGGAGTCGGCCTTCATGATCCAGTGGAGCGTCTTGACGTCTGTGCCGCAGTCGCCAAGGCTCAGTGCGCGCGATCCAAAGCCGGCGCGCATGCACGACTCCTTCTCTTCGCTCGTCCCGGTCCCACCGGATCCGGCGTGGGCGCTCGCCGCCGCGGCGATCATCCCGACGATCGCCAGCCCCACCGCCCACAGGGCGATGCGATCCGGCCGCCGGATGATCGGCGACTGGGAGCCTGCGGTGCCCGTTCGGAACGAGCGCCGGCGCTGGGCCTCCGCCCGTCCGTCCTCCGCAGGGTGCTCCTCGCGGCGGCGATATTCGGTTTCGCCCCCGCGCGGGGGCATGCCCTCGTACATGTGCTCTTTCGTCGCTTACGGGGTTAGCTGACGGGCTCGCGCCGAAAGAGATGGCGCTACGCGGCAAGGAGCTGCGATTCGCCCCAGAAACTGGGTCCCCCGATCCCCGCGATATGTGGCGGGGACTCAGCCGGAAGGTCGCGGCATCCTAACAAAGCATCAGACGTCAATGTGCGTTAGATGAGCGTCCGTTAATCCGGGTTCTTGGCTTCGGACCAGGGTTCCGCCCGGCGCTCCACCCCGGCGCGGGCGGTTACGTCGCCTTCGGGTGCCCCGAGCCGCTCGGTTGAGCTCGTTCTATGCTGCGGCCGTGTCCGCGGCCCTCGTAACCGGTGCCGGCCGAGGCCTCGGTCTCGAGATAGCCCGAGCCCTGGTGGCGCGGGGACTGACGGCTCACTTGACCGACGTCGACGAAGGGTCGGCGGCGGCCGCGGCCGAGCAGGTGGGGGCGCCGGCGTTTTCCTCGAAGCTCGACGTTCGCGATCGCGACGCCTGCCGGGCGGCGGCTGCGATGACGATCGAGCGGGCGGGGGCGCTCGACGTCTGGGTGAACAACGCCGGTGTCCTCGTCACCGGACATGTCTGGGATCACGACCCCGAGACGTGCCGGCTGCTGTTCGAGGTGAACGCCCTCGGCACCATCAACGGCACGCTGGCCGCCCTCGAGCCGATGCGCCAGGCCCGCCGGGGACACGTGATCAACATCGTCTCGCTCGCCGGGCTGGGCGCGCCGCCTGGCGAGGCGCTGTACGGCGCGACCAAGCACGCCGCGATCGCGTTCAGCCTGGGCACCTTCGCCGACCTGCGACGAGAGGGATTCGACGACATCTACATCTCGTGCGTCTGCCCGGACGGGATCTGGACGCCGATGATCGCCGACAAGCTCGACGACCCCGACGCCGCCCCATCATTCTCCGGCCGGCTCCTTCGCGCCGAGGCGGTCGCCCCCAAGGTCGCGGAACTGCTGGATCGACCGCGGCCGGTGCTCACGATCCCGCGCTGGCGGGGGGCGCTCGTGCGCCTCCTCGATGCCTTTCCGGGCGCCGCGACCCGCATGATTCCGATGTTCATGGCCGACGCCCGCCGGCGCCAGCGCCGCTGGAAGAAACGGATCGAGGCCGGCCGGGAGCCCTAGATCGTGCCCCTCGGCGAGTGCAGGTCGACGCCGTCGGCCTGGCTCAGCGGTGGCTGGCCTGCAGCCGGTCGGCCGCGAGGAGGCTGTGCACGAGCTGGATTGCGATCGACCCCTCCCCGACCGCTGAGGCAACCCGCTTGACCGATCCATGTCGCACGTCGCCCGCCGCGAGCACGCCGGGCATGCTCGTCTCGAGCAGCGCCGGAGAGCGCTCCAGCGGCCATCGGTCGTCATCCGCAAGATCGGGTCCGGTCAGCAGAAACCCCTGCCCGTCCCTGGATATCTCCTCCGGCATCCAGTCGGTCCGAGGCCGAGCTCCGATCAGCACGAACAGGCCATCGGCGTCGACCGTCTCCTCCTCTCCGGTGGCATCGCTGCGAAGCTCCAGGTGCTCGAGGCGCCCGTCGCCTCCACCCCCGACAACCCTGGTGCGCAGGCGGACCTCGACGTTGGGCGCTGCCTCCAATTCGTGCGTCAGGTAGTGGGACATCCCCGCTTCGAGCGAGTCAGCGCGCGCGACGAGCGTCACCCGGCGGGCGTAGTCCGCCAGGTGAAGCGCCGCCTGACCGGCCGAGTTGGCGCCGCCGACGATGTAGGCGTCCTTGCCGGCCATCGCAGGAGCCTCCGAGGCCGGGCCGCCATAGAAGACCCCGGCTCCGGACAGGGCCTCGAGCGCCGGCACGCCCAATCGGCGGTAGGCCGCGCCCACGGCGAGGACCACCGCTCGGGCCCCGACGCGCCGGCCGTCGGTCAGGGTCACCTCCAGCCGATCCCGCGTACGACTGAGGTCGGTCACCTCGTGCATGAAGGTGAATTTCGCTCCGAACAGCCAGGCCTGCTCGTACGCCTGCTGGGCGAGCCGGCGCCCGCTGACGCCCCGCGGGAATCCCAGGTAGTTGCGGATGAGCGAGCTCGACGTCGCCTGACCGCCGATGCCGCCCTCGTCCACCACCAGGGTGTCCAGGCCTTCGGAGGCGCTGTAGACGGCGGCTGAGAGACCGGCCGGCCCGCAGCCGACGATGACCACGTCGAACGCGTCCCCCTCGTGGTCGATCAATGCACCCGTGGAGTCCGCGACCTCCCGGTCGGTCGGGTCGTTGAGCACCGTGCCGTCGGGGAGGATCACGCATGGGAGCTGTGTCCCGCGACCAAGATCGGCGAGCACGCTCTGGCCCTCGGTCGAATCGCTCAGGTAGAAGGCGTGCGGAATCGCGCAGCGCTGCAGAGCGTCTCTCAGCTCATGCGCTCTCCCCGCCCAGCTCTCACCCACGATGCGGACCGTGTGCGGCGCGGTTCGCCGCGCCTCCGCCCAGTCGAGCAAGAAGCTCGAGATCGAATGGTGAAACAGCTCGTCGGGCGTGACCGCGGGCCTCAGCACGAAGTGGTCGATACGCCCGAGCGCCATCAGGTCGAAGATCGCCTTGGCCGCCGGCAACCGACCCCAGTCCCCCCAATCGAGCAGGAGCCCGCGTCGGGCGTGTGGATGGAGCTCACGCGCATGCTCGAGCAGGTCCGCGCCGGCCGGCTCGGACAGCGACCGTCCCGCCAGTATCAGGGCGACCTCCTCACCGGCCTCCGCCAACCGAGTGAGGATCTCCAGCGCCCGTTCGGCTGACGGCGTGCAGATGATCCGGTAGCTGCCGTCGTAGCGTCCCAGGAGCTCCCGCTCGACGTCCTTCAGCCCGGGATCGGCATCGGCGGCTACAAGCGCGGGGGCGGGCATCGGGGCCTCACACTCTAAGGCGCCGGCCGGAACGGCCGACAAGGCCGAGCTCGACGTCCTCCCCAACCGATCCGAGCTCGATCGTCTCAGGCTGCGGGCCGAAGCCGCGCCACCAGTCCCCTAATCAGAGGATTGCGAGCTGGCGATTGCACAGAGCTGTGTCGGGGGCGCCGCCAGCCGCGCTCGCGCGCTCCAGGTCGAGCAGCGCCTGCTTTCGCCGCAGCCCGCCTCCATAGCCGGTGAGCGAGCCGTCGGCGCCGATCACCCGGTGACAGGGAACGATGATCGCGATCGGATTGCGTCCGTTGGCGCCGCCGACCACCCGGGCGCGCCGGTAGGGCTCGACATCGGAGCGGTAGCTGGACTCGTCGATCCGCGCCGCCAGCTCGGCGTAGCTGGTGGTCGTCCCGTACGGAATCTCGAGCAGTTCCCGCCAGACGGCCTGCTGCAGCTGCGTGCCGCACAGGTCCAGTTGCAGCTCGAAGGCCGTGCGCTCGCCGGCGAAGTAGGCCTCGAGCTGGTCGGTTACCTCGCGCATCGGTCGCTTCGCGGCCTCGGGGGGCGGGCTCATCCTGCCCGGGAAGCTCAGGTTGGTCAGCCCCTTCGGCCCGGCGACGAGCGTCAGGGGTCCGATGGGGCTCTCATAGATGGTCCAGTGCAGTCGCGCCTCGCTCATGCCGCACTCCTCGGTCTCGGGCTGTCACGCAGGGAACGGCCCACGGGCCCGAATCGTGAGATCGGGATCGAAGATCGAAGAGACCGGGTTGTGCGACGGCCTCAGCGACAAGCAGTGCCACGGCTGACGTTCGAGCTTGGTCGACCGCGGCTGCCCCCGCTGAGCGTGTCCGTCACCACCTAGCGCGCGCCGACGCTGCCTCCCGCGGAAGCTTGAGCCCAGCCGCATCAAGCTGTCGACCTGGAACGACGATCAGGACTCGTACTCGCCGACGGTCTCCGCCTTTACCGGCGGGCCCTGAAGTCCCGCCTCCTGAAAGATCGCCGGCGTCTCGGGATCCGAGGTGAAGCGCTCCCAACCCTCCACGTCCCAGTCGAAGACGACCCAGGCCCGGTCGGCGTCATCTGGATCGCGGAAAACCTGAGAGCCCCTGGATCCGTGCTCGTTTCTCTTCTCGGCCCCCTTGGTCGAGAAGGTCTTGAGAAACTGATCGAGATCCGCGATCTTGGCGGTGGCCAGGATCATGTCTCCTCCTCTCCGTGCGCTTTACGGGAGCATATCGCTGAGGGTGTCGGCCCTATCGGCCTCCGCTTCGCGCGGAGGCTGTCGCATAACGGGTCTCGGGCGCGAGGACGACCTCGTAACCGCGCGCCGGCAGGGAGGCGATCGGGTTCGGCGAAGGTGAGGCGGGCCAGCCTGTTTGACGAAAGCGTGACGAGTCCCTAGCGAAAGGTCCGTCCCATAGGAAAGCCCCGCCGAAGCGGGGCTTTCCCTTAGCAGGCCTGTAAGCCGGATTCTGTCTCGTGCAGTCATCTGTCTCACGGGGCCGCGACCCCGTGGGTCCCGTTGCCGGGATCCTGCGGCCCACCTGGACCTCGCCGAGCCGGGTCGAAGGTCCTGTTTGGCCTTGCACCGGACGGGGTTTGCCCTGACGCGCCCCGTCACCGAGGCGCCGGTGCGCTCTTACCGCACCATTTCACCTTTGCCTGTACGCGGCTCACGTGTGGCCGCGTCATCGGCCGTGTCGTTTCTGCGGCACTTTCCCGCGGCTTTCGCCGGGTCGGGATTACCGACCGTCCTTGCCCTGTGGTGTCCGGACTTTCCTCGAGGAATCACCCCCGCGACTGCATGGCCTGCGCTAGCCAGTGTAAGGGGCACGAATGGGGACGTCGAGCGCGGCGTTCGCGGTGCAAACGTGGTCCCGCGAGCCGATTCGCGTCAGCTGAGCGAGGAGCTGCAGGATGGACAGCCGCGGTCATGCCGCATCTCGTCGCCGCAGACCGGACACTGCGCACAACCGTCGCTGACGAGGCTCTGCCAGGTCGCGAGGATCGCGTCCTCGAGCGTCGGCCCCTGTGGCTCGAAGAGCCGCTGGGTCGGAGCCTCCGGCCTCTCGGCCTCGGGCCGGCGAGTCTCCGGATCGCGTGTGGCCACCGCCGACATCAGACCCTCCGGAACACCCCCACGACCTTCCCGAGCACCTGCGCGTCCCGGGTGCGGATCGGCTTGAAGTCCTCGTTGGCCGGCTGCAGGCGGATCCGATCCTTCTCGCGGAAGAAGCGCTTGACGGTGGCCTCGTCCTCGATCATGGCGACGACGATCTCGCCGTTTCGCGCCGACGCGGCCTGCTGGACGACGACGTAGTCGCGGTCAAGGATGCCGGCGTCCTTCATCGAGTCACCCTTGACCTGGAGAACGAAGTCGCCGTCGTCGCCCCCAAGCGCCGAGGGCAGCTCGAGGTACTCCTCGATGTTCTCGTCGGCCAGCACGGGCTCGCCGGCGGCGACCTCGCCGACGACGGGTACGCTCGCGGCCTTGACCGCCCGCTTCGCGCGGCCGACGAGCAGCTCGATCGCCCGGGGCTTGGTGGGATCGCGCCGCAGCAGACCAACCTTCTCCAGGTTCGCGAGATGGGCGTGCACCGTCGAGGACGAGTGAAGCCCCACCGCCTTGCCGATCTCGCGCACCGTCGGCGGATAGCCGGTCTTGGACGCGTAGTTGCGGATGAAGTCGAAGATCTCCTTCTGGCGTTTCGTCAGATCCACGGTCTACCCCTCAGCTCTGGCGGCCCATCGCCGGACGCCTCGTTCACGGGAACACATGTTCGTAGAGTAGCCCCTGCCGCGGACGGAAGCAAGCCGTCTAGAATCGGGTGCCCTCAGGCGCCTGTGGCGGAACTGGTAGACGCGCAAGGTTGAGGGCCTTGTGAGCTGAACAGGCTCGTGGAGGTTCGACTCCTCTCAGGCGCACTAAATACCTGCAAATCGGCATATTTTCGGTCCAGATGGGCCCATATCCTGGACGCGCCTTTGGGGGCCCGTGGCCCCAATTTGTTCACGGCCTGGCCGACCGCGTGCGCCGTCCATCGCCCCGGTTAGCCTCGCCGGGCGGTGGCAGAGCACGAGTGGGTACACCTCACCCGAGAGCAGATCGATGCCGATCCCGGTCTCCGCGACGCGGTCGAACGATTCAAGGCGCCGTCAGGCCGAGCTGGCGAGGCGGCTGAGTCGTGGCTCAAGGAGCGCGCTCTGCGAGAGGCCTCGCACATCGCCACCTACGTCCTACTGGTAGACGGCGAGGTCGCGGCGTTCTACTCGCTCGGCATGGGCGAGCTCGAGCTGCGGACTCAGCAGCGCAAGCAGCTGGCGGCAAGGCATCCACGCCAGGGAGCCGTGCTAGTCCTCTGGCTCGCAAAAGCCGCCGAGGCCAGTGTCGGCGGCGAGACGATCCTGCGCCACGCGATCGGCATCAGCCAGATCGGGGCACGGCACGTCGGCGCCGCGGTGATCGCCCTCGATCCCTATGACGCCGATACAGAGCGCTTTTGGCGCGAGCGGTTTGGCTTCCGCGCATCGCTGACTCGCCGGCGGGATGCTGACGGCATCGAGCGGCCCCGCCTGTGGATGCCGCTCTTTCCCGAGGGTTAGACCGTTTGCTCGACCCGAGGCCGCGAGCGGGTCGTCTCGGCGACGTAGCGCTCCGCGTTCAGGCAGAAGTCGCGCCAGCGCTCGTCTAGACGGGCGTCGACGAGTTCCTCCTCATCGATCACGGTTCGCGTTTCGACGGCCTGGTCGACGTTCGTCGATGCAGCCAATGTCTCTCGGTCCTTCTCGGGCATCGCCCGGCAAGGGTATCGGCTCATGTCGGCGGGATTGGCAGACGTACAAGGGTGTCAGGCGACGACCCTGAGCGCGCGCCAGGACTATCCCCAGCGGCTTCCCAGTGCCCGGCCAAAAGAGGCTCGGAGCGGCGATCCCCTGAACGGGTCGGTTCCCACCGGCTCTGAGGATGGATGGCGCCGGTGGGACCGCCCGCTTCTCTGATTGGGAAATCCGGCTTGCGCCGGGCTCGACGCCGAGGCCGCCGCTATTCGTGGAGGAGAGGCGCGGCGGTGCGGGGGTTTCCGTCTTCGACGCCGAGCTCGAGGCCATGGCCGAGACTCGCCGTGGGGCCTGGGAAGGTCGGCCCGAGCGTTTGTGCTCACTCCTTTCCGATGTGCACCGATTCCGAGCGACGTCGAACCGCAGCACCCGAACCGTGCAGTCGATCAAAGCGTCGCCGCGCCAGGCATAGGTCGCCGTCGCAGCTCGCATCCTATAGCATACGTCCGCATACAGAGTTACAAACCCCCCCCGCCTTGGAGGTCGAAGCGGCACAAGCGCACGGGTCCAGTTCGATCGGCTCAAGACCCCGGACCAGGGGACAACCAAGGAGATCGACTCGCCCGAGCACCAAGTACCATGGATTTTCGATCAGCCAGATATGACGCCAACCGCCTACGCTTCTCGCTGACTCTGTGAGTCCCTCCGCGTCAAACCAGCTGGCCTCGCGCCGATCCGGCTCTCGCGCCCAAGTCCTCTACGAGCGACTGCGCCAGGAAATCCTTTCCGGCGCCTTGCAGCCCGGCGACCGGTTAGTGGAGCAGGAGCTGGCCAGGTCGGCTGATGTAAGCCGTACGCCGGTGCGTGAAGCGCTCCAGCGCCTTGAAGCCGACGGCCTGGTGACCGAAGGCAGCGGCGGTCTCGAGGTTCGTGCGGTGTCACGTGAGGAGCTGACGGAACGCTGCGCCGTACGCGAGATCCTCGAAGGGATGGCTACTGAACTGGCTGCCGGTGCGGCGAACTCGATGGAGGTCGCGGCCATCCAGGCGATCTTTGAGCAAGAGGTCGAGGCCGTGGCCGAGGATGCCGATCCCACCGTCCACGTCGAGCTCAATCGCGCCTTCCACGACACGATCTGGTCGGCGTCGCACAATCGCTACCTCACCCGGCTCCTGCTCGAGCTCCGCGAACGGTTGGCTCAACTCCAGGACACAACTCTCCGCGACGAGGAGCGCCGCAAAGCGGCATTGGAAGAGCATCGCGCCATCGTCGACGCTCTCGCCGCACATGACCGCGAGGCCGCCGGCGAAGCTGCCCGCGTCCATTTTCGGAACGCGATGGCGCTGCGGCTTCGCATGACGCAACCGAGCCGCTAGGCCTCCCTACCCTGCGCGGCTGAGACGCCTGCCTGAGGGCAACGCGCTGCCGCATCTCCAGAGTTCGTCCCCTACAGCCTCCGATGCCCCAGGGGCGGTGAAGCGCGGTGCCCACCACCTCCGCACTCTGTATGCGGAGGGGTACAGCAGTATACTGGCGCCATGAGTGGGCCAATCATTTGCGATGTGCTTGTGATTGGGGGCGGGAATGCCGCACTTTGTGCCGCCATCTCCGCTCACGAGAACGGCGCCAAGGATGTCCTAGTGCTGGAGAAGGCCGACCACGAATGGCGCGGCGGCAACAGCAAGTACACCCGGAACCTGCGCTGCGCGGCCTCGAACGGAATACGGGCGCAATCGTACCCCGAGGACGAATTCCTCGCCGATCTCGAGGCGGCGACGGGCAAAGCACCGAACCAGGACCTCGCCTCACTTCTGATCGAGCTCTCCGTCACTACGCCGGAGTGGATGGAGGCGCACGGGATCCGGTGGCAGCCGGCACTGAACGGGACCCTGTCGCTCTCGCGGACCAACCACTTCTTCCTCGGCGGCGGCAAGGCGCTGATCAATGCCTATTACGCACGGGCAGAGAGCCTCGGCGTACGCACCCTCTACGGAGCCTCGGCGCAGGAGCTCCACTTCTCAAACGGAGACTGCACCGAGGTTGAGGTCGAGAGCGGCGGTGAGCGCTTCTCCGTATTTCCGCAGGCCGTGGTCGTTGCCAGCGGCGGCTTCGAGGCAAACCGCGAGTGGCTGCGCGAGTGCTGGGGCGGCGCCGCTGACAACTTCATGATCCGCGGCGCGCGACAAAACGATGGCTTGATGCTCAAGCGGCTACTCGACGCCGGAGCCAAGCCATGCAGCAGCGCCGAGGGCCTTCATGCGATCGCCGTCGATGCCCGCGGCCCAGCCTACGAAGGGGGCATTGTCACGCGAATCGACTCGATCCCGCTCGGGATCGTGGTCAATCGCGAGGCCGAGCGCTTCTACGACGAGGGCGAGGAGCTATGGCCAAAGCGCTACGCGACCTGGGGACGACGGATCGTTGACCAACCCGACCAGCTCGCCTTCTCAATCTTCGACACCCAAGTTCTGGGCAAGTTCATGAGCACTGTCTATCCGCCGTACAAGGCCGACTCCATTGAGGACCTCGCTCAGCAGTGTCACCTCGATCCTCGGTCGCTCAGGGACACGGTCGAGAGGTTCAATGCCTCGGTAGTTCGGGGGACGTTCGACCCCCAGGTCCTCGACGACTGCCATACCCAGGGACTTGCCTTGGCCAAGAGCCACTGGGCTCTGCCAATCAACCGTTCGCCCTACTACGCCTACCCACTGCGCCCGGGGATCACCTTCACCTACCTTGGCGTATCGGTTGACCAGACCGCGCGGGTGCTTCGCAAGACCGGTGACGGCTACGGGAACCTGTTTGCGGCCGGGGAGATCATGGCCGGGAACATCCTTCTGCGCGGCTATTTGGCGGGCCTCGGGATGACGATCGGAACCGTCTTTGGTCGAATCGCCGGTCGGGAGGCCGCGGCCGTTGCCGGACGTTGAGCAGCTAGCTGCCGAGGCCCAGCGCCAGTTCACGGTCTGCAATTCGTGCCGCTACTGCGAGGGTTACTGCGCGGTCTTTCCGGCAATGGAACGCCGCCAGCTCTTCACTGAGGGTGACCTCGGCTATCTGGCGAATCTCTGCCACGACTGTCGCGCCTGCTACCAGGCCTGCATGTACAGCGAGCCGCACGAGTTCGCGATCAACATCCCGGAGCTGATGGCCGAAGCGCGTCCGGCCACATACAAGCGCTATGCGCGTCCGAGAATCCTGGCCGCGCTCTTTGACGGCGGGGTCTGGACGCTCCTGCTCTTCACGCTCATTTCGATCGCCGCTCTCTTCGGGCTTTTCGCGGTCACGTCAACGAAGTCGCTGTTCGACTCAACCGACGGCCCTGACTCCTTCTATCGAGTCGTCAATGAGAGAGTGATGGCCTTCCCGGCCCTGGTTCTCTCGGCCCTGATCGTGATCCTCTGCATCGGCGGGCTCGTCGCGTTCGTCCGCGACCGCGGCACCCCGAGGCACGCGCTCCTCTCGCCGCGGCTATGGCTTACAGCGGTCAAAGAAGCCGCGACCCTGCGCTGGCTAGGAGCGAGGGGGAACGACTGCTACTACCCCGACCTCGATCGACCCTCGCCTACGCGTCGGATCACACACCACGTTCTCGCTTACGGCTTCCTGATCACCTTCGCCTCCACCGTCAGCGCCGCCTTCTACCAGTACATACTCGGCCAGCGCCCGCCCTACGACTGGGTCAGCGTCCCGGTGATCCTCGGCACCATCGGCGGGATCGCCGTCAGTGCGGCAGCGATTGCCTTCCTGGCCATGCGGCGCCAGGAGGCGAGCGAGGTCACGACCGAGGAGGGCGAATCCATGGATCTCGCCTTTCTCGTCGCCCTGCTGCTCGTGTCCCTAACCGGAATCCTTTTGTTAGCGACGCAGAAGGCGACCGGAGTCATCCACGCCGTGATCCTCATCCACCTGGCCACGGTGCTCGCCTTCTTCATCCTCTTGCCCTACGGCAAGATGATGCACGCCGTCTACCGCTTCGGCGCCCTGCTCAAGAACGCCTATGAGTCGCGCGAGGAAGAGCGCCACCCCGTCCCCGACCCCTACGACTCACGCAAAGAAGAGCGCCACCTCCAGGCCGGCGCCGGCTAGTCGCCCCCGCCGCGGTGGGCACCCAGGGCCCGCGGCCGCTACTGGCGCAGCTCCCCGTCGACGAGAACCTCCTCGCCGTCAAGCGAGGCCGTGCAGCCGAACATTGAGATGTCGTAGTGGGTGTGCACGAAGCGGCCGATGTAGGGATTGACGCCGGTTGTGAACAGGAAGGACCCAAGCGCCGAGCGGCCATCGAGGCCGGCTGCCTCGGCTTTGTCGTAGAACGGGGCCGAGCTGGCCTGTCCGTTGGGATGCATGCCAAAACTGGCATGAGCGGTCGCGTAGACCTCGGGGTCATCCCAGCTCTCGAGGTAGCGGTTGAGCTGCACCGCCTCGGCCCCGCCGGTGATGCTCTTGATGTAGCCGTCCTCGACCTCGAAGGTCACCGGCGCGGTGACGGCGTCCTTGTACGGGTAGATAATGTCGCCAGGGCTCAGCACCACGGTTCCATTGGCGGTTCCATCGTTCGGCCAGACGTTGACCAGGCCGCTCGGCCAGTGGTCCCACTTGCCCGGGACATCGGAGAAGCCGTATTGAGCTAGCGCCTTAACCCCGGAGATGTCGAAGGTGATGTCGGAGCCGGCGTCGTTTCGCATGTGCAATGTGTTCGACTCGGTGACTCGGTCTTGGAGGCTCTTTACCGAGGTCCGCAGTTCCTGGGAGGGGAACATCCGCTCGAGCAGCTCCGGAGGCTCGATGATCGTCAGGATCCGCTTGCCGGCCTCCTGCAGCTCGCCGCGGAAAGGAATCAGGGCGACGGTCTCTGGAACGGTGTCGACGATGAAGTCAGCCTCGAGGAGCGCCCCGCGGAGGGAGGGCTTTAGCGGGCTGGGATCGACGAGCGCCGGCACGCTGCCGCCGTTGCCGCGCACGTGGTTGGCCAATGGCTCGGCGCCAACGGCGGCGCGCATGTGCGGGACCGTGACCTGGAACGGCACGGCCCCGAGGCAGGTGGCCGCGGCGGCGGCGCAGTCCGCGTACTCGGGGCGGCTCTCAGGAGTGGCGATGATGGCGACGATCTCGCCTTCCTTGACCTGACAGAGCTCAAATTCCTTGATGAAGAGAGGAAGAAGGTCAGCGGTCTTGTCCATTGCTAGCTCCCATCGTGGTATTCATCCAAAACCTCGAGCACGCCATCGATGATCGCGGCCCAGCATTGCTCTCCGGTCGCGGCCGAGGCCACGGTCGGGTCACCGATGACTCCGTCCGGAAATTCCTTCGCCAGATCGAAACCGACAATTACGGGTCCCCGAACCGAGATGTCGCTGGGCGCCTGAGAGAGGCCGTAGTGGCGCTTGGGATCGAGGTAGTTGGCTTTTGGCGGGGGGTCGAGTACGACCAGGTCCGGGCGCAGGTGCATCTGCACCGAGGTCTCGAGCTCGCCGGCGTGGGCCTCCCCACCGAGCTCGCTCTTGCGGATCTCGGCGAACTTGGCCGCTGAGAATCCGAGGTAGTTCAGCTGCAGCAGCCGGCCTCGGCGATTGGACGCAAAATCGCCGACCAAGGTCGTGATCACGGGTATGTTCGAAGCGTGGCCGACCAGGAGGCAGAGCTTGAATCCGCTCGCCAGGATCGATTGGCACAGATCCTCGAGCAGCGCATAGAAGGTCGTCGGTCGAATCTCGAGCGTGCCGCTGAAATCACGGTGGGCGGCAGAGAGCCCCCACCAGACCGGCGGCGCGACCAGCGCCCAATCTCGCCGGCGCGAGACCTCGAGCGCAGTCTCTAGGGGGCCATTGATGTCTGTATCTACGGGTAGGTGCGTGCCGTGTTGCTCAATCGAGCCGACCGGCAGCAGGGCAATGTCACCGGCGGCCGCGGCATCGCGGAGGGCCGGTGAGGTCATCTCTGCCCACAGCCGTGGCTCGCCCCCGCTCATCGTCCGGCCTAGGACCCCCCGAAGAAGGTTTCCGGGAGCCTCTTCCAGATGTCGCCCCAGGCGTCCAAGGAAGTCGAGCTATCGAGCTCCTTCATCGGGACGTCATCCCTGAGAAAAGCCATCTCGGCAGAGAACTCGACCCTGTGGCCGCCAGGAAGGACCACATAGATGAACAGGTTGCTCCCGGCCGGATGGCGCGAAGGTCCGAGCTCGATCGTGTGTCCGGCTCCAGCGAGCATGTCGCAAGCGACCTTGATGTGCTCGAAGCTGCTCACAGTCACCGCGTAGTGGTGGAGCGTGCGATCGCCGGCTGCGATCGAGATGTCGTGGTGGTAGGGGCCATTGCGAATGAAGCCCATCACCCAGAAGTCTTGGCCGGGCTCCGGGACCACGTACTCACTGATCTTGAATCCGAGCACGTCCCTGAAGAACTCCGAGAGGCCCTGAACGTCCTCGGCCATCAGGCCCAGATGGTCGTTGTCTAGCGGCAGGATGCCCCGCGTCCGCGGATGGGCGTGCCGGGTCCCGAGCTGGTACTCGGAGCGGTCATGGACGGTGACGAACTCCATCTCATGCCCGCTCGGGAGCTTGAAGCGAACCCCCTCGGTCTGGCCGAACTCGGTTCCGTCGCGCCTCTCATAGCTGATGTTCTCGGCCTCGAGGCGTTGCTGGTAGGCCTCGATCTCCTCGGCATCGTCGACGCGGAAGGCGAAGTGGCCTACCCCTTCGCCCTCCCTCAGCGCCAGGTCGTAGTTGTCGTCGAGGCCGAAGCCGAGGTAGACGACCCCGTCCTCGCGCGCCAGCTCGCTCATGCCGATGATCTCGGAGTAAAAGCCAACGGCCTCCTCGAGATCGGGAACACCGAGCTCGAGGTGCTCGAATTGACGCACTCCGCTGGTCATCGGGCGCAGCATACCGCCGTGTGCAAGTGCATGCGACTAGGCGAGCGCAAGTATCGACCCCCCGTCGACCTGGATGGTCGCGCCGTTGATGTAGGAAGCCTGTTCGGAGGCCAGGAAGGCGACAACGGACCCGAGTTCAGTGGGCTCGCCCACGCGGCCGGTCGGGTTGAGCTTCGCCGTCTGTTCGATCTGTTCTTCGATCGTCGTTCCGGCCTTCTCGGCCCGGCCGCTGAGGTCGTTCCTGAGCCGATCGGTGAGGAAGACCCCGGGCAGGACGGTGTTGATCGTGATCCCGTCGGCTGCCGCGCCTTGCACGACCGACTTCAGAATGCCCTGTGTGCCCGGGCGAATTCCGTTCGAGAGGACCAGGTGTGGAATCGGCTGTTTGACCGATGTCGACTGGATCGAGATCACCCGACCCCAGCCCCGCTCACGCATGCCCGGAAGGACCAGACGAAGCAGGCGGACGACCGACAGCGTCACAAGCTCGAACGCCTCGAGCCAATCCTGATCCGATAGATCGTCGAACAGGCCGCCGGCCGGCGCACCGGTGTTGGTGACCAGGATGTCGACCGGCCCCAGGCGCTCGACTGTCGTGGAGACGATCTCCTCTACGTGCGCTTCGTTGGTGACGTCTCCGACGACCGGGGTCACCTCGGCGCCCGTCTCGGCCTTGATCTCACCTGCCGCCTCCTCGAGTCGCCCAGAATCGCGCGAGCTGATCGCGACGCGAGCGCCCTCCCGCGCCAGCTCCGTGGCGCAGGCCTTCCCGAGACCCTTGCTCGACGCAAGCACCAGGGCCACCTTGTCTTTGAGCCGGAAGTCCATTTAGCCATCCACCGCCTTGGTCGATTCCTTGAGCCCGCCGACGTATCCGCGGACCTCGTCGAGGCCGACGACGTCTGCGTACTTGTCATCGAGGTCGACTAGGGCCTGCTCGTGCGCGGGCGCGCTTCGGTCGGCCACCGCCTCACGGACGATGATTGGCCGGATCCCGTGAGAGACAGCGTCGACCGCCGTCGCCCGCACGCAGCCGCTGGTTGTGCAGCCCGCGATCAAAAGCGTGTCGATGCGCATTCCATTGAGACGCGAGAGGAGATCGGTTCCAAAGAACACGGACGCGTACTTCTTCAGCACCACTGGCTCCTCGGGCCTGCGGCCGAGCGCTTGGTCGACCTCTCCCTCAGGGGACCCTCGCTGAATGCTCCCGAGCGTCTCGATCTTGTCGCCCCAGATCCCATCGCCCTCGTAGTAGACGCTTGAGAAAAGAATGGGCACATCTTGCTGGCGAGCGGCGTCCAATAGATCGCGGGTGGCCGCAAGCTCGTCGTGCATCGGTGCGCCCAAGGGAAGCTCGGGATCGGTAAAGCCGACGATCATGTCGATAACCAGAACCGCTGGGCTGGCGCCAAATCCGAGTCGGGCGCCAAAGCCACGCTCTCGATCAAGTGGCGGTGTCACTGGGCCAGCTCCTTTCGTAGCTTTTGCGTGGAATCGGCGTCTACGACCCGCGCCTCGGCGTCGATGACGACGCCGTATTTGTTCCTCGCCGCCTCGATGGTGACGTAGCCATCGACGACGTCTCGCAGGACGTCCTCGGGCGAGCGGTCGACTGGAGGGCCGAGTCCGCCGCCGCCGGGGAGGCGCATGGTCACGGTCTCACCGCCGGTGACGTGATTGCTGCCCTTCGACTCCAACGGGCCGCTGTCTGAGTAGAAGGCGCCGAGCATCCCCTCTCCCCCGCCCGCAGCGCCGACAGCGGGCAGATTGAGGCGATCCGTCGATGATCCGACGCTGCCGCCGTCGGCGCTGTTGATCTCGAACGTGATCGTCTGTCCGCAGCCGCCGCGAAAGCGCCCCGGCCCCCCGGAGTCGGGCGTGATCTCGCGACTTTGTACGACCAGCGGGTAGCTGCTTTCGAGGATCTCGATCGGCACCGCTCTAGTTCCAGTCGGAAACGACGTGCACGAGAGCCCGTCCTTGTTCGGACGTGCTCCCATGCCGCCGGCGTTGACCCAGGACGCGATCGTCGACTTCTCGCCCGAGCGTGGGATCAGCGCCGAGGTGACCCACGCCGCACCGGAGCCCTCGGCGATCACTTTCTCCGGGATGGCCTTGGCCAGCGCATTGAAGACGGCGCCTGGAATCAGATGGCCGACGACGTGGCGCATCGAGACCGGCGCCGGCTCTTGGGCGTTGAGGAGTGAATTCGTCGGCGCCTTGATCGTGATCGGGCCGAGGCTGCCATGGTTGTTCGGCGCCTCCGGGGTCAGCGCGCACTTAAGTGAGAAGGCCGCGTAGGCGCGGGTGTAGTTGAAGACAACGTTGATGCCCTTCGAACTCGGCGGCGAACTGCCAGCGAAGTCGACCTCGATCTCCTCTCCGGCGACGCGCAGGGTCACGGCGATACGGAGCTCGTCTTCCCCGGCGACGCTGTCAGAGACGATTCCGCCCGAGTACTCGCCATCGGGGACCTCCTTGATCGCAGCTGCGGTAGCCCTGCGCGAGCGGCTGATGATCTGCTCGGAGATTGATTCGAAGTCCTTGTGGCCGAGCTCGGACATGTAGTCGATGAGCGCGCGGCCCCCGACCTCATTGGTCCCGACAAGCGCGTAGATGTCTCCGGTCACCTCGCCTGGGCTGCGGACATTGGCTCGGATCATCGAGACCAGATCCTCGTTGAGCTCCCCGGCCCGAAACAGCTTGCTCGGCGGGATACGAAGGCCCTCCTCGAAGACGTCCGCCCCGTCGCCTGAAAGATGGCGGCCGCCGATGTCAACGACGTGGGCGGTGCTGCCATAGATCGCGACCGGCCCCGAGGGGCCGAATATCGGGGTGACGATCGAGACGTCGTACTGGTGGCCGCAGCCGATGTAGGGGTCGTTGGTGATCAGGACGTCGCCGGGCTCGAGGTCGGACCAGGGAAAGAGCCCGAGCAAGGTCTCTACCGTGGCCGGCAGGGCGAAAATATGGCCGGGGGTTCCAGTGATCGCCTGCACGGTCAGCCGTCCCTGGGCGTCGAAGATCCCGACCGACAGATCGCCGGCTTCGCGGACCAGGTGGCTGAAGGCGGTGCGCTGCAGGCCCGTGGCCTGCTCGTTGACCATCGCCGTCAACCTCGTCCAGAGGATGTCGAGTACGAGCGGATCTATCTGGCCGGCCATCACTATTGCCCGCCTAGTGTCGCGACGACGTTCTCGCGCTCGTCGACTGAGATCTTGGCGGCCTGGCCGACGACGAAGGTCGATTCGTTCTCCTCGATGATCGCCGGCCCCTCGATCGCAGTGCCGGGGCTCATCTGTGAGCGCTCGTAGACGGGCACGGTCGCGAACTCATTGGCCTCGGCGAGAAAGATCTCCCGCTGCTTGGCCGGGCCGTCATCCTCGCCGTCGCCAACCACGTCCGGATCGGCCAGGGTCGGAACCGGGCCAACCGCGGAGCAGCGCCAGTTGACAATCTCCACGGGCACGCCCGAGAGCGCCCGGCCATAGCGATGGCCGTAGGCACCCTCAAAGGCGAGGGCCAGCTGGCCGCCGAGTTCGCCCTGCGTGGACTCCGGAAGCGAGACCGAAAGCTCATAGCCCTGGCCCAGGTAGCGCATGTCCGCTCCGCGGAGGACCTTGACCTCACCGTTAGTGATTCGAGACCTGGCCAGGATCTCGCGCCCGGCGTCCTCCATTTCCCCGAGCAGACCCGTGACCTCGTCCCAGTCGACCTCATCGAGGAGTCCGACCCAGCTGCGGACAAAGTCGAAGGCCAGCGGCGCACAGAGCAGCCCGATCGCCGACATCACCCCGGCTCCTCGGGGCATCATTACGTCGGTGGAGCCGAGAATCGAGGCCACCCCGCAGGCGTGGACCGGGCCGGCCCCGCCGAAGGCAAAGATCGGATACCCGCGCGGGTCGTTGCCTCGCTCGGTCGCCGCGACTCGTGCGGCTCCGGCCATGGTCTCGTTAACGATGCGGTGGATGCCGGCGGCGGCCTGGACGACGTCAAGATCCATGGGCCTGGCGATCTTTTCCTTGATCGCTCGGACGGCCGCCGCGCGGTCGAGCTTCATCCGCCCACCGAGGAACGAGTCCGGATCGAGGTAGCCGAGCACGAGGTCGGCGTCGGTGACCGTCGGCTCGGTTCCTCCGCGGCCGTAGCAGGCGGGTCCGGGGTCAGCGCCCGAGCTCTCGGGGCCGACGCGCAGGATTCCGAGGTCATCGATCCTGGCGATGCTGCCACCCCCGGCGCCGATCTCGATTAGATCGATGACGGGCGTGCGAATCGGTGTTCCGCTGCCTGGCTTAAAGCGCCAAACCCGGTCGACCTCGAACTGGTCAGAGCGCTGCGCTTCGCCTCCTTCGACCAGACAGACCTTTGCCGTGGTGCCGCCCATGTCGAAGGAAATCAGCTCCTCCCGGCCGACGGCGCGTCCGTAGGCGGCGGCCCCTAGCGCCCCCGCAGCGGGGCCCGACTCGACCAGGCGGACAGGAAACTCGCCGGCCGTCTCGACGTCGCTGAGGCTCCCGCTCGAGAGCATCACCAAGAGATCGTGGTCGAAGCCAACGTCCTCGAGCTGGGAGCGAACCCGGGCCAGGTAGCGGGTCATGACGCGCTTGATGTAGACGTTGGCGATTGTCGTGGCCGTGCGCGGAAACTCTCGGATCTCCGGCGCCACCTCGTACGAGAGCGAGAGCTCGACCGATGGCAGTAGCTCGCGGACCAGATCGCCAAGCCTTCGTTCGTGCTCCGGATTGCGATAGCTGTGAAGGAGCGAAACCGCCACCGCCTCGACTCCGGACTCGCCGAGGGCCTCAATCGCGGACCGGGCGGCCCCCTCGTCGAGAGGCTTGGCGATCGACCCGTCGGCCAGGGTTCGCTCTGGGACTTCAAGCCGCAGGCCCCGCGGGACCAGGGGCACCGGGAGCTCGAGGAAGAGATCGAAGAGGTCGTAGCGACTCTCGTCGCGGATCTCGAGCACGTCGCGAAAGCCGGCGGTGGTCAGCAGGCCCGTCCGTGCCCCCTTGCGCTCGATCAGGGCGTTCGTGGCCAGAGTGGTCGCGTGCAACACGCTTTGGATCTCCTCAGCGCCAACGCCCGTTTCGCCCAGCAGCTCGGTGACACCGGAGTGAACTCCCTCGGCCGGGTCCGGCGGGGTCGTCAGCACCTTGCCGACCCAGCTCCGGCCGGATTCGACATGGCGCAAGACGAGATCGGTGAAGGTGCCGCCGATGTCGATCGACAGCCGATAGGGCAGCGCCGCCTGCCCGGCCCCGTTGGCCGACTCGGTCAAGCAGACACCGCCATCTGCTCAGTCGGCGTATCGGTGATGAACATGAACGCCGGATAGTTGGTGATCATCGAATCGAGATTCGATTCGAGCGCGACCAGTTGCGGCGTCACGCTGCAGGCCCAAAACACCGGCACCTCGTCTGCCTTGACCTCGATCCGGTCGCCATAGGCGGGGTTGTCGATGTCAACCCCAAGCGCTTCGGGGTCGCCGACGTGAATCGGAGGCCCGTGGAAGGCGGGGAAGCGCGATGTCAGCTCGATTGCCCGGACGAGCTCGTCGGTGTGAATCGGCCTCATGCTCACCGCCAGCGGCCCGTGTAGCGAACCCGCAGATTCGGTGTCGCGGTCGGTGACGTAGACCGGGACTACCTTGCCGTCGTCGAGGTAGTCGAGCGAGATGCCGGCGGCGACCATGTGGTGTTCGAAGGAGCCGGTGCAGCCGATGACGAAGGCCATCATCTCCTCGGTCCAGTGCTCGGAGACGTCCTCGGGCTCGGCCACGCACTCTCCCCCTGAGTAGACGCGGTACTTGCCGATGTCCGTGCGCAGATCAGCGCCTGGGGCCAGGTGCTTTGGCTCAGCCGAGCCCGGCTCGGTCACTTCGAGCATCGGGCAGGGCCCTGGGTTTCGCTGAGCGAAGATCATGAAGTCGAGGGCCGTCTCCCGGGGCATGGCGACCATCGCCGTCTGGGCGAAGCCCGGAGCCACGGCCCAGCTATCGCCGCGGTAGGCGCCGGTTCGATAGTGGCCGCGGACCTCGGCTGGAGTGAGGCCGACCAGATCCTCTTTGCTCAATTCCTGTGCCATCACAACACCTCGTTTCAGACGCTCGTAGAGGGCTCCAGGTCGCCAGCGCGCAGCGCTGGGAGCAGCTCCTCCCCGAGCACAGCCAGCTTCTCTTCCCAGTTCTCAAGGCAGGGACGGAGGTCGAAGACGACGTGGCCAGCACCCTCCTCCTGGAACCTGCGCACCTGCTCGCCGATGACATCGACGGGACCGACCATCGCCGCGCCGCCGACATCTTCAAAGCTTGTGAAGGCACCGCTCGGAGGCGGGACCTCGTAGCGGGTCAGATCCTCGAGCAGGGCCGGGAGGTTGATCCGACTCAGCCCCTCCTCGACGGTGGGGGCCGGTGAGAGGTAGGGGACTACCGCCACTTCTGGCACCGCCGTTTCGTGCTCGCCGGCCAGCCGGCGCAGTCGCTTCATGCGTTTAACGAGACTGCTGATCGGCATTCGGCTCGCCACCCAGCCCTCGCAGTATTCGACGGATCGGCGCACGGCCGCGGCGCTATTGCCGCCGTACCAGACCGGAATTGGCGGCGAGGGAACGGGGCTGATCTGCACGTTCTCGAACCGGTAAAGCTCGCCGGCGTGGGAGACCGGCTCACCGGTCCAGAGGCTCTTGAGGATGCCGACGTACTCCTCGAGCAGCGCGCGACGATCCCAACCCCCGAGGCCGATGGCCTCGAATTCGACATCCCAGTTGCCGATTCCGAAGCCGGCGATTACGCGCCCGGGCCCGGCGACGAAGTCGAGCGAGGCGAGCATCATCGCCGCCAGGATCGGGTGGCGATGGGGGATCAAGACCGCGGTCGCGAGTCGAAGCTTCTCCGTGGTCGCCGCAACCGTACTCAGGGTCACGAAGGAATCGAGATAAGTCAGGTCCGGATCCTCGTGCCCGTGCGGCTGCTGAATCACGTGGTCTCTAACCCAGACCGAGTCAAAGCCATAGCCCTCGATCAGGGCGCCGGCGCCGCGCATCCGCTCCGGGGTTGCGTAGCGGCCGAAGTGCGGAAACAGGACCCCGTACTGACGAGTGCGCGCGGCCCCGGATGCGTCGGCGGCTGCTACGGCCTCCGCACTCATCGGTTGAAGACCACCAAGCGCTCCATCGACATCTCCTCGACCGCGTACCTGGGGCCTTCACGGCCAAAGCCGCTGGCCCGGGTTCCTCCGTATGGCATGAGGTCGACGCGGCTGCTGCTGGTCTCATCGATCTGCACCACGCCAACCTCAAGTTCGTAGGCCGCCCGCATCGCCTTGCGCCAGTCAGACGTGAAGACCCCGGCCGTGAGGCCGTAGGGGGTCGCGTTGACAAGCTCCAAGGCCTCGTCGAAGTCGCTGAAGCCGATTACGGACACGACCGGGGCAAAGATCTCTTCGGCCATCACCTTCATCTGCGGGGTCACGCTGCCGAGAACGACCGGGGCGAGCACGGCGCCGTCGCGGACCACCTCGGTATGTGCCTCGGCGCCGGCGGTGATCGCCTCGCCCACCCACTCCTCGGCCCGGATCGCCTCGCGCTCGGAGATCATCGGCCCGATGTCGGTGTTGGGATCGCGCGGATCCCCGGCCCTGGTCGCACGAGCCTTCTCGGCCAGTGCAGAGGTGACATCGCCCAGGAGAGACTCATGCACCACCAGTCTCTGCAGCGAGGTGCAGACCTGTCCGGCCTTGCGAAAGGAGGCCGGCGCCGCCTTGGCCGCCACGGTCTCGACGCTCGCGTCCTCGCAGACGATCGTCGCCGAGATCGCTCCAAGCTCCATCTGCGATCGTCGCACGCCGATCGTCCGCTGGAGCTCCTGCCCCACTTCGGTGCTTCCGGTGAAGGCGTAGAAGCGAAAGGCCGGGTTCTGGGCGAGCGCGGCCCCGAGCTCACCGCCGCCGCCGAAGACGAGATTCAGCCACCCCTTCGGCAGCCCAGAATCAATCAGCGTCTCGCAGAGCAGGTAAGCGCTGACCGGCGTGGCGCTGGCGGGTTTGAGGACGGCCGGATTGCCGGCGGCTATCGCCGGTCCGACCTTGTGAGCGACAGTGTTGAGCGGCGAGTTGAACGGGGTGATCGCGCAGACCGGACCGAGCGGCAGGCGAACGGTGAATCCAACCCGATGCTCCTGGCCGCGAGCGCCCGCCAGCGGCACCACTTCACCGGCCGCATCTCGCGTCGCCTCGGCGCACAGCTCGAGCGTGTCGACAGTTCTCTGGATGTCGACCTGGGCTTCGCGCTCGGTAAAGCCGGTCTCGGCGACGAACGCCTCGACGAGTTCGTGACCGCGGGCCTCGAGCGCCGCCGCGGCCTTTCTGAGGATCGAGTAACGCTCGTGCGTCGGGAGCTCCGATGTGCGGAAGGCGCTGGCCGCAGCATCGGCGGCGGCGCCGACGGCACCTGCATCTGCCGCGGCCACGGCGGCGACCTGCTCGCCCGTGAACTTGTCGAGGACAGGGATCGAGTCGGCGGTCTCGACTCGGTCGCCGCCGAGCAGGAGTGGATAGGTCCTCATGGTGGCCAGTCAGCCCTTACTACTGGTCCGATGCGCCCTCTAGCCGCTCCATGTGCTCGATCGCCTCTTGGAGCACGAACTGGCCAGCGTCCTGGTAGGTGATCATCCCGCCGATCATGATGCAGAGGCCGATGACGTCGATCAGCTCGCCGATCGACGCGCCGGCCTCGACGGCCTTGCGGGCGTGGAAGGTCGGCGGCGGGTTCTTTCGGACCATGATTTCCATGCCCAGGATCACCAGCTCACGGTCCTTGCGCGACAGGCGGCCCTCGGTCTCCGCATGCTGCTCAAACGCGGCCTTGCGGGTGTTGATGTAGGCCTCGACGAGGTGTGGCCCGTGCTCGCTCAGCAACGCGAAGCTGTCGACGACCTCGCTATCGGCCTTGTAGTACTGGGAGACGTAGTCCGTTGTCGACGCGTCGCGTGGATCCTGCGCATCGCTGGCCATCCGGGCCCCTTTCTGATCGCCTGGCCGGATCGAGTACCGGCAAATTCAATATAGGCCAACTATAACCAACTAGACTGGGCGGATCCGAGCGGAAACGATCAGCACCTAACGCCACCGATGAAGGGCAAACGCGCCTACGACTCCTCCGGCCGCCAGCGCCAGGCCGAGCTCTCCCGCCAGCGCGTCGTCGGCGCCGCTCACACCCTCTTCCTCAAGGACGGATACGGAGCCACGACCCTGCAACAGGTCGCTGACCGGGCCGGCGTTTCCCTGCCAACGATCTATTCGGTCTTCGGCACCAAGCGCGACATGCTCCTAGCGGTCTTCGAGTCGGCCCGCCATTCTGTTTCCGACGCCGAGCTCGACCTCGACGTCCACTTTGCCGAGCTTCCCGATCTTGGCAGCAAGACGATCGCTCACCGCGTTCGCCTGACCCGCGAGGGCGGCGCTCCCGTGGCAAGGATCATCGCTCAGGCCGCCGGCACCGATCGCAGACTGGCGAAAATGTGGCGCGGAATCCAGGCGGACCGTCATCGACGGATGACCGAGCTCGCCGAGGCCCTGGCGGCGCGCGGCCAGCTGCATACCACCCTCGACGTCGACGAAGCCGCAGATGTGCTCTGGGGTCTGACCAGCAACGAGCTCTATGGGATCCTGGTCCTCGATCGCGGCTGGGCCCCAGCCCACTACGAGGGCTGGCTTGCGCACATGCTCGGCGCGGCGTTGGTCGGCGCGCCGCCATCGGATGGCCGCGCGGACGGACATTCCGGCATCCGAACTCCTCGCGCTGACTCCGCTCTGGAGTCCAGTTGAGCGACCCAACGGCCGCTGCTCGGCGGCGGAAATCCATGCAGCAAGTCGCACTTGACTCCGTCGCACCCCGTGGTATACAGTCGTGCGCATTAGGGGTAGGGCCCAAGCGAAGCAAGACCGGGAGGTCACTTTGATCCGCTCATCGCTCATGAAGGTCGTCGTCGTTGTCGCGGCATCCTTGACCGTGATCTTGGGGGTGGCCGCCTGCGGTGGCTCATCCTCGACATCGGACACATCTGCCTCGAGCGGATCAGGCGGACCCCCGACGCCGATCTCATTCCGGCTCTCGTTCCTCGCCGGAGGCGACGCGGCCCCGTTCGTGGTCGCCGACCAAAAGGGCTTCTACAAGAAGAACGGCGTTGATGTCTCGATCAAGGAAGCCAGCGATGCCACCTCGACCTCGAAGCTCGTTGCCACCGGCAACGATCAGATGGGCTACATCTACGGGCCGCCGGAGGTACTCCTGGCTGGCTCGCACGGCCTCCCCATCACCTCGGTCTACTCGTTCTACCAGTCTGATCCGTTCGGGATTTTGTCGCTCAAGTCGAGCAACATCACGAGCCCGACGGACCTGGCCGGCAAGAAGGTGGGCCTAACCGGTGCTCCGTTCGAGCAGGCCGAGTTCGACACCATGCTGAACACGGCCGGGGTCAACCCCGACGACGTCGACGTCGTCAACGTCGGCTTCAACGGACTCCAGGCGACCCGCTCGGGCCAGATCAACGCCAACTCCGATCTGTCCGTGAATGCCAACTACCTGGAGAAGAAGGGCACGCCAGTGAACTTCTTCACCTTCGCAAAGTACGGCGCCCCCGACTATCCGTTTGAGTCGATCATCGTCAACAACAACTTCCTCAAGGACAACCCGGACGCGGTCAAGGGCTTCAACACCGGAACCTCTGAGGGCATCCTCTGGGCCAAGGCACACCCGCAAGAGGCGGCGGACATGGTCATGAAGGCCTACCCGAACAACGACCCGAAGCAGGTCTTCTACGAGATCAGCTCACCCCAGGGCTGGAACGACCTGTCCTTCTCGTCCCTGACCGCCGAGCATGGCCTCGGATACCAGGACCCGGCGGTGTGGAAGGAGGTCGCGGACTTCATGAACAAGAACAACCTCGTCGACAGCCCGGTCAATCCGACCGACTTCTACACCAACGACTTCATCGATCCGAACCTGAAGTAGTGACGGCACCGTCGCGGCGCCGGGAAGTCAACGCGGCGAGGTGCCGAGCTCGCTAGTCGGAGTGAGGACGACCTTCATGCCCTCACCGGCCCGTGCGAGCTCGAACGCTTCGCCGTGGCACTCGAGGGGCAGGACATCGGTGATCACGGCCCGAAGCTGCCCGGCGTACTCGATGCCGAGCCGCACCGCCGAGACCCAGGTCCCGTAGATCCGGCGTCCATGGATCCCAATGGCTCGCACTTCCTTGAGCACCGCCTTGGTCATGTCCACTCCCGTTCGCCCGGCTCCAGCGAACAGGTGTGCCTCGCCCCCCGCCCTGGTCGCCTCGAGGCCTTGATTCAGAGTCTGCTCGGAGCCGACGAAGTCAATCCAAAGATCGACGCCATCGCCGGTGATCTCGAGCACCGCCTCGGCCACATCCTCTGAGCCAGCGTCGATGAGATGGTCGATGCCGAATGTCTCCTGTCTTGTCCCCAGCAAGGCCAGGCGCCCGGGGCTGACCTCGGTGGCGATCGTGAGCTCGGCGCCGAGGGCACGCGAGACGATCGCCGTCATCGCCCCGAGCGGGCCGCAGCCGGTGATCAGGACCTTGCGTCCTGACACCCCGTCCCCCTCACTCGCAGCCCTGACTGCCAGTCCGAGCGGTTCCAAGAGCACCGCCACGTGATCCGGCAGCTCCTCGGGCAGCGCAAAGGCCAGGCTGCTCGGAACAACGGCGCGATCAGCCAGGAATCCCGGGATCTGCATCCCCACGTAGCGCAGCCGCTCGCAGATGTGGGCGCGGCCGCTGAGGCAGTTCCGGCAACGCCCGCAGAAGACGTGGCTCTCGATCCCGACCCGGTCGCCGACCTCGACCCGCTCGACGCCCTCGCCGACGGCCTCGACTACGCCGAAACCCTCATGACCGAGCGTGATTGGTGGATCGACTCGCGGCGCGATCCACTCCGGCCAGTCCTCGATCACCAGATCGGTGCCGCAGATCCCCGAGCCCCGGCTGGCGACCAGGATCTCCCCGGGCCCGACGACAGGGTCATCAACCTCGCGCAGCTCAAGTCCACCCGGGCCCGCCTTGGTCTTGACGACTGCTCGCACCTAGTTCCTGACGCTCAGTCGCGTGGCCGCAGGGGCCGCCTCAGAGCGGGTAGACGAAGTAGCGAGGGAGAAGATCGGTGTCCAGGACCACCGTCTTTTGACGAAAACGTGCCGTCTCGCCCTCGACCACGACAACGTCCTCGTATTGGCCCGCGGCGAAGAGCATCGTTCGGCCGTCGGGCTCGGTGAAGTAGACAGCGAGATTGCTGCGCATCATCAGCTCCGCAGGTGCGTCCGCGCTCGGCTCGACGCTCAGCACCGTGTAGATGTGCCGCGGGACGTAGTCGGTGAAGTTGCCGGTCCAGATCTCCTGCACGAAGGTGACCCGGTCCCTGATCCGCCCCTTGGAGTCATCGAGCAGGATCGCCAGCGGTCGCCCCTCGTCGCGATTGGAGCGCGGGACCACCGAGTAGGAGCAATCGTCGGTGAAGAAATCGGGCCACTCGGCGATCCGGCGATCGTCGAGGGTGGCGACGTAGCGCGCCTGCAGGTCCGCGGCCAGGTCGCGGAGCATCGGCAGGTCGTGGGTATCGGTCGTCATTGGCCCGGAGCGGTTAGTCGTGGAGCACGCATCGCTAGATGCCCATCAACCGGCGATAACAGCTGTAGAGCTCACGGATGCCGCCCTCCTCGGCGTATCCGTACGGCGGCCGGCCCGGGATCGCGCCCTTGAGCACGGCGTTATCGCCGGCCGCCGAGGCGCCCCACTGCACCCGCTCTAGCGCGCAGCCATCCTCGAGCGTGATCAGGCCGTTGGGCCCGAGCATGTGCGCCTGGCGGAGCCGGTGCTCTCGCAGCTCCGGCGAGTCGGAGGCGCGGCCGAAGTTCGCGAACTGGACCGTGGTCTCGTTGACGGTCTTGGGCCGCACGCAGCGGAGCTGGATCGTGTCGAGCTGAGCGTTAATGACATCGCCGGGGAAGAGGCCGATCACGTAGCTGTAGGCGTCCTCGCGGCCACGCTGCTCGAGAATCGAATAGTCGTTCAGGAGGTCGCGCTCAAGGATCGGCAGCGAGTGGTAGCGCGTCCAAGCATGCGCGTAGCGCTTGTCCTCGTCATCGCTCCAGGCGACATCGAACCTTGACCCGGGGGCAACGCGGGTGCGGGCCATTCTTGCGGCGGCGTGCAACACCGGGGCGTGGTAGGAGTCGAAGATGTTCTCGGCGTAGAGCTTCCAGTTGCATCGAAACGTCACCGACTGCGAGCCGAGAAAGACGAGGTCCTCGTCGCCGAGCGCGTCGGCGATGCAGTCCATGATCGTGGTGCCGAGGTACTCGGCCACCGGCATCACGTCCTCGCTCAGGCTGGCGAAGACGCAGCCGTGCGCGATGTCGGTTCTGACCTTGGTGAGTCCGTGGGCTTCCTTACGGAAGGACTCGGGGAACTCGTCCGGCAGCGCGACGCCGATCAGGTTCCCCTCGAGGTCGTACGTCCACTTGTGGTAAATGCAGCGGATCGCGCTGTCGCCGCCGTACTTGCAGTTGACCACCTCGGTGCCGCGGTGGGCGCAGGCGTTGATCATCGTCCGGATCACCCCGTCCTTGCCGCGAACCGAAAACACGGGCACGTCGCCGATCGAAGAGCGCTTGTAGTCGCCGGGGTTGGGGAGCTCGGACCCGTGGCCGATCAGATGCCAGGTCGGACCATGAAAGATGCGCTCGTTCTCGGCCGCAAACAACTCTGTGTCGGTGAAGATCTCCCTGGGGATGATCGCGTTGCTTACATCCGGCCAGCTGATACCTAGATCTGTGGCGGCTTCCATCTGCTCCTCCGTTAGGCGGACTCGGGACCGAAGGGCGTTTCGAGAAAGCGCGTGAAGGTCTCATGCGGCTGCCAGGAGATGCTCTCAAGCTCGATCGCGTCCAGACGAATCCCGGAGCCGAGCTTCGGCGAGACGATCTCGAGCCGCTCACCGTTGCGGGTCAGAACCTTTCGGACCCTGACAAGGCTGAACTCGTTGCCGATCTCGACCGCGTCGCCAACCTGAACCACGTCCTCGGGGTCTCCTCCGGGTGGGGTTGATCGCTGCTTCTCGTCAGGCATTGGCCCCCTCTAGGTCATCCCCGCCGCGGACTCGGCGCAGCCCGCGAATTGCAAAACCGCCGTCGGTGTTGATCACTACGCCACTGAGCAGCCGGCCCTCCTGACGCGAGGCGAGCAAGAGGTAGGCGCCGGTGTGATCTTCGGGCGCGGCCTCGACCTTCAGCGGAGTCTGTGATTCGACAGCGACACGCTGAGCTTCGGCGCGGTCTTCCGCAGACGTCTCTTCGGCCGGGTCTGACGCCAACTCCTCGGGTGACTGCAGATTCGTACGAGTTGCGCCCGGCGCCACACCATTGACGCGCACCACCGGAGCCAGCTCGTGGGCCAGCTGTCTCATGACTCCGAGCACCGCGTGCTTGGTCGCCACGTAGATGACGCCACCGCCATCGGGATAGAAGGACGAGTTGGAGAGGGTCATGACGATCGCGCCGCGCGTCTTGATCAGCTCCGGGATCGCGAGCCTCGCTCCAACGATCACTGCGCGCACGTTGACGTTGAACAGCTTGTCGTAGACGCTTTCGAGAGCCTCGAGCGGGATCGAGGTGAAGTCTTGAAAGCCGTCCCAAAGGCCAGCGTTGGGAACGAAGACACTGAGCTTCCCGAAGGTGGCGACGGTCTCCTCGATCGCGCGCTGGTGGTCGGCCGCCTGCGTGACGTCAGCGTGAATCGCCAGTAGGCGCTCGTGGCTGCACTCCTCGCGCAGGGCCTCCACCCTCTCGGGGACGTGGTCGATCACGGCAACCCGTGCGCCCTCGTCGATGAACCGGTCGACTACGGCGCGGCCAATGCCCGAGCCGCCGCCGGTAATCAGAGCCACCTCGCCGTCGAGCCAGCTCAAAGGAAGATCGCCAGGTTGTGGGTGCCGAGCGTCGTGTGGTCGAGATGGACAATCCGGCGGGCGATCTCAAAGCCACCATCGAGCTCGCGGAGGGTGTCCTCACGGGTGCACGAGATGAGCTGGTCCGTCACCCCGCCGTGGCGGCCTCGAAAGACGAGCAGGTTGGACCGCGCGATCAGGGCCCCGTCATCGCCTTGGTCGACCCTGACGTTGGTCACGTAGCGCCGGGTCCGAGACGGTGGGTCCTCGGCCCAGGCGTATTCGGTCTCCAGGCGCACGACCCGTGTCTCGAGCATCCCCCTGTCGTCGTCCATGTGGAAGCCGACATCTCCGAGCGTGACCTCGGCCGAGCGCTCTCTCGTGATCCGGATCGGGATCTGGTAGCGGAGATCGTCGGCCAGTAGGTCGAGCCACTCGCGCAGGCGCCCGTCGTCGAGAAGCTCAGCCTCGTGGATTAGGAAGGCCTGGACCCGAAACCAGGTCTGAAGATCGGTGGCCGTGCCGGCTTCACTAGCCACAAGCACTCCCTCCGTTGCTCGATGGCCCGTCGCCGTTTCGCATGTAGCGGACCCAGTCCTGAAGCAAGTTGCGCTGTACTCCGTCCTCGTAGCGAGTGTCGAAGGCGGTACCGGGGCCGGGCCAGTCCGGAGCTTCGTTGCTCGTGCCCATTCCGGGACTGCCCATCTGGTAGTTGAGCTTGAAGTTGTTGACTCGGGCGAAGGTCGAGCCGGAGGTCCGGGTGATAGTGGTCCAGGGCTCGGTGTCGTCCTGCTCGAAGATCCCGGCGGTGCCGAAGGTCGCCATGTGGCATTCGTAGGCGGCCTTGTTGAACTCCTCCGGCGCGTCGTCCCAGGCCAGCATCCAACTCCAGAGTTCGATCGCGTCGGGCCCGCATGGCCGCCACTGGCGAACGCCGAACATTGGCGTCATCGGCTTCCTCGCCGGATCAGGGCTCTGATAGACGAAGATGATCGAGAGGTTCGGGAACACGGTCCCGACCGTGGTCCGCGACCGCCGTGCCAAATCCAGCTGCTCGGGGCTGAGGCGGCTCTTGTCGAGTTCGGCCACGACCTCGGGCGGCAGTCCCCACCAGAGCTGGGAGTCGGGCTCGTTGTCGATCCCGAAGGAAACCGAGTGAGTGGCGTGCTCGCTCGCCGCCCAGATGTGGTTCCCGATCATGTTGACCTCAGGAGGCACCGAGATCACATCGATGTCGTACATCGACTTGTGCAACGTCACTGTGTGGTAGTCGTCGCCGGCGAAGTTCTCGGCCCCGAGCTTCCAGTTGGCGGCGATCCTCCAACTCTGCGGCGCGCCGATGACCTTGACGTTGCCGAACCCGAAGACCATGTCCAGGTACCACTTCATCTCGCCCAGATAGTCGTCGAGGCTCGGAGCGTCCGGGTCTAGGCAAGCGAAGACGAGGCCCTGGACGCTCTCGACGTGAGGCGCATGAACTAACCCCCACTTTGAGCGATCGATGCCCTTGTAGGCCTGGGCCATTGCCGGCATCCCGGCCAGACGCCCGTCGTTGCGATAGATCCAGCCGTGGTAGGGACAACGGAAGTGGGAAGCGTTGCCGCGGTCGGCGCGACAGACCTGAGTCCCCCGGTGCCGGCAAGAGTCGTAGAGAAGCCGGATCTCACCGCTCTCGTCGCGAACGAAGATGAACGGGTCATCACCGACGTAGCGCAGGCAGTAGTCCCCCGGCTGCGGGATCTCGGACTCGTGGCCGATGAAGACCCAGGTCTTCTGGAAGATTCGATCAAGCTCGGCCTGATGGATCTCGGGGTTGTTGTAGATGACGGCGGGAACGAGTCCATCAGCCAGCGAGGAATCGACATCCTCGACGACGCCGTCTACAAAACTCGAGTCCACTCCACCGTCCCTCTTGGCTTCTCCCGCGCCGGAGCAGAGGCAACTCTCCTCAGTGCGCGCTCGCCATCTTAACAAGCCAGCGCATGCAAGCGCATGCGATAGTGTACGAGTGACTCGGCGAGCGTCGGACGGGCGTGACCGAGGCAGGTAACGCCCGGGCAGACGATCGTCCTTGCGAGCACCGCCCAGTGCGTCATCCAGCTCCATATTGGCCTCATGCGCGCCGTCCGCGTTAGCGCTCGCGGCATCTCGGTCGTCAACGTCGACCCCCCTTCCGGGCCGGGGGTCCGCGTCAGTGTCTCCGGGGTCGGAATCTGCGGCACCGACCTTGCCCAGGTCGCAACCGGCCGGGCGCTCAACGTCATTCCTGGGCACGAGATCGCCGGCCGCCTCGACGACGGCACCCCGGTGGCAATCGAGCCGCTCGACCCGTGCGGCGCCTGCGACATGTGCCTTGCGGGCAGCTACAACGTCTGCGTCGAGAACAGGTGGTTCGGGGGCACTCGCGACGGCGGCATGGCCGAGCAGATCGCGGTTCCCGAGCGCTGCCTGGTGCCACTACCCGACGAGCTTGCACTTCGCGACGCTTGCCTGGCAGAGCCCCTGGCAGTGACGATTCACGGCCTGCGCCGCGCCCAGGTCCGCGCCGGTGAGCGTCTTGGCATCGTCGGGGCCGGATCGATAGGACTGCTGGCAACAGCAGTGGCCATTGACCTGGCCTGTGAGGTACACGTCCGAGCGCGCCACGACGCCCAGCGGACAATGGCGGCCCGTCTCGGGGCCTCGACAAACGGGCCCGCCAAGAATTGCGACATTTCCGTCGCCGCCGCCGGGGGAGATACCGGCGTCGCGGCCGCGGTTGAAATGACCCGCGCAGGCGGACGGGTCCTGGTACTTACCGAGCCCGACGAGGTCTTCATGCCCGCTGGCGCCGCCTTTCAAGAGATCAACGCCATCACCAGCCTCGCTTATGCGGGCAACGGGCGCCGCGACATCGAAGAGGCTGTGGCGATGCTCGCTCGCACGCCACTGCTTGGTGAGCTGATCACGCACCGGTTCGGGCTCGAGCAGGCCGCCGAGGCCTTCAGGGTCGCCGCCGACCGCGAGGCCGGTGCGATCAAGGTCGTACTCGAGCCCGGTGCCGGCGACCCCGGAGGGCCCAGTGCCCTATAGCCACCGCGGTCGAGTGGCAGTGGTGACCGGTGCCGCCAGCGGCCTCGGTCCCGCCTACGCCGCGCGCCTCGCCGAGGACGGCGCCGACGTTGCGCTAGTGGATCTAGTGGCAATGGATCAGGCAGAGGGCGAGGTTCGCGCGCTTCGACGCCGATGCGCCACGCATATCTGCGATGTCAGTGAGCCCGACCAGGTCCAGGAGATGGCCCAGGCAGTGGATCAGGGTCTCGGCAGCTGCGACATCGTCGTCAACAACGTTGGCCTCTCACCGCACGCGGCCTTCGACGACATCACGCTCGAGGAATGGCGCCAAGTGATGAAGGTCAACCTCGATTCGCTCCTGCTGATGTGCCAGGCCTTCGTCCCGATGATGCGCAAGCGCGGCTTCGGGCGGATCATCAACGTCTCCTCCGGCGTCTGCTGGAAGCGCGACTCGGTCGACCTGATCCACTACGCGACCAGCAAGTTGGGGGTGGTCGGCTTCACGCGCATGCTCGCGACCGAGCTCGGCCCGGACGGGATCACCGTCAACGCGATCGCCCCGGGCCTCGTTCGCACGCCGAGCCTGGCCAAGAAACTTCCACCCGAAGCGTTCACTCAGACGATCGAGACCCAGTCGATCAAGCGAGCCGAGCGTCCGGAGGATCTCGCCGGCGTCGTCTCCTTCCTGGCCTCCGACGATGCCGCCTTCATCACCGGCCAGACGATCGCCGTCGATGGCGGCAGTATTCGATTGTGAGATCCGGGAGCGAACAGCGCCGACGCGGGTGGGTCCGATGATCCCCGGGCTCCGGGGCGCCGACCACGTCGGCATCAGCGTCCCCGACATCGATCAGGCGGCGCGCTTCTTCGTCGATGTGATTGGCGCCGAGGCCTTCTACTCGCTCGGCCCCTACCGAGACCGCCCCGACGAGTTCAACCCCGAGCACTTCGGCGTCCACCCCGAGGCCGAGGTCAACGAGATACGCCTGCTTCGCCTTGGCAACCTCAATATCGAGCTCATCGAGTGGACTTCCGAGGACCAAAACCGCTCGATGCCCAGGCTCAACGATCTCGGCAGTTGTGAACTGTGTCTATACGTCGACGACATCGACAAGGCGATCCAATACCTGCGCGCCCGCGGGATCCAAGTGCTCGGCGAGAAGCTTTCGCTCGAGGGACCCGAAGCCGGAAGAGATGCCTGCTTCGTCTATTTCCGCTCGCCCTGGGGAGCGATGATGGAGTTGATCTCCTATCCGCACGGACGCGCCTATGAGGCCGAGGTCAACATGGCGCTCTGGAACCCGGGTAAGCCAAAGCTCGATCATCTCCCAAGCGACTGACCCGGCTGAGGCGGTCGCTGGATCACACCAACGATCGGCGGACCCGGGTATAGCTGGCCACAGGTTTCAGCATCCAGCTATTCAGGATCCGTCGCTACGCGACTCCGCGGTGGACATCTTGGCCTCCTCGAGAGTCGGCTCAAAGAGCTCGACCGGGTTGCCGGCGGGATCCTCGACCAAGACTTGCTTGCCACCAACGCCTTCGACTATCTCGTTTCGGAATCGGACCCCGCGCTGGCGAAGCCGGCCCACCATCCCCGCGAGGTCGGAAACCTCAAGCTGGAACCGGTTCCAGCCGCCGGGCTCGGGCACAGTGCCGTCCGGCATCGCCTGGCCGCCCCCGGGCCCGCCTCCCGGCGCGCTGAGCACCAGCCGGAGGTCATCACGCGAGAGCATCGCGAAAGTCGGTGCCGGATGCATGACCTCCGAGAACCCAAGGTCCTGGCAGTAGAAGCCGATTGCCGCATCGACGTCGTCGACGATGTACCGGACGCTTACCTTCGCCATGGAAGCCCCTTCCGCTCTGAGCCACGACCGTCAGCCCAGCCAGCCCCCATCTGACTCAGTCGACGGCGTCGCGTTCTTCGTAGTACCAGGGAATCGATACCCGCTCGATGACGCTGAGGATCAAGAACAGGGCAATCCCCATGATCGACAGCGAGGCGACGGCGGCGAATACCGCATCTGTATTCAGGGCCGCGTTCTGCTGCACGATGTATTGGCCAAGGCCCGAGTCGGCACCGACGAACTCGCCGACCACGGCGCCGATCACGGCCAGGACCATGCCGATCTTGATCCCGGCGAAGAACAGCGGTAAGGCCGCGGGGACTTTTGCCTTGGTGAAGATCTGCCAGCGGTTGGCCGGAAAGGAGCGCATCAAGCGGCCGAGGTCCTGCTCCAGGGCGCCGAGCCCGGTGGTCGTGTTGACCGTGATCGGGAAGAAGGCGATCACCGCGGCCACGTAGACCTTGGACGCGAGCCCGAATCCAAACCAAAGCGTGATCAAGGGGGCGATGGCGATGATCGGAACCGTCTGCGAGACAACGACAAGCGGATAAATCGTCCTTCGCGCCAGGCCCGACTCGGCCATCACTGCGGCCAGAACGACGCCGAGGACGAGGGCAACGGCGAACCCGCCCAGTGTCTCCTTGAGAGTGACCCAGCCGTTCCTGAGCAAGGCATCCCGGGTCGTCCACATCTCCGACGCGATCGAGGTGGGCTTCGGCAGGATGTAGGGCTGCACGTCGAGCGCGCCCACGAGCCACTGCCAGAGCGCGAGCAGCGCGATGAAGAGAATGACCGGGGGCAGGAAGTTGCGCGCCAGCCGCCCCAGGTTGAGCTTGCGCCGCTGCTTGATCGGAGCCGAACTGACGGGTTGTTCGACGGAGGCGCCCGGCTCACTGACGTCGACGCTACTCATGCGTCCGCGCCTGCCGCCTCGGCCTTCGCAGGGACCCCGCCGCCGTTTCTACCGCGGCCTTGGGAGTTCTGCGGGCGCACGAGCTGCAGCAGCTGCTTCTTCAGCTCGGTGAACTCCTGCCAGTCGACCATCTCTTCGTAATTCCGTGGCCGCGGAAGCGGGACAGGGATGTCGGCGACGATCCGGCCCGGGGGCCCGCTCATGACAAAGATCCGATCCGACAGATAGATCGCCTCTTCGATGTCGTGGGTGATGAAGACGACGGTGCGCTGGTACTCGGACCAGATGTCGAGGAGCCAGTCCTGCATCGCACCGCGTGTGATCGCATCGAGCGCCCCGAAGGGCTCGTCGAGGAGCATCAGGTCTCGGTCGAGTAGCAGTGTTCGAAGAAGCGCCGCCCGCTGTCGCATGCCGCCCGAGAGCGCCGATGGATGGTGGTTCTCAAAGCCGGCGAGCCCGAAGCGCCCGATCAGCTCCTGGGCCTTGCGCTTAGCCGCCTTGCGGCGATGCCCCAGTACCTCGAGACCAATGACGACGTTGCCCATGATCGTCCGCCATTGCATGAGGCAATCGCGCTGCATCATGTAGCCGACGTGGCCGCGCTCGCGCTCGATCGAGACGCCGTCCATGAGAATGCGGCCGCTCGACGGGCCCGTGAGCCCGGCCAGGACGTTGAACAGGGTGCTCTTACCGCAGCCGCTGGGACCGATCACCGTCACGAACTCGCCGTCGCGCACAGACAGGCTCGCGTCGTCAAGTGCCAGGAAGGACCTCGACCCTTCGCCGAAGCGCTTGCACAGCCCTTCCACCTGCACCTTTGCACCGTTGGACTCCGTGGCTCGCTCCTCTCCCGTGGCGTGTACCAACGTATACCAGCCCTATGAGCGTGTCAATCGAGCGGGCTCAGGGCGGAGGGGGCACGTCATCCCTTAGGCGGGGCGTGCCTGTCGAATCATCGGCCGCCCCGTATCCCAGCGCGAACGCATGACCTCGAGCTGCCCTTCTTTCACGGCGATCACCCGCCCGACTCCTCTCGGATCGCGTCCCCGAGGTCATAGAAGGTTCCGTCCTCGTGCGACCAGCCTTGGTGGTACAAGGGGCTGGCGCTGTGCATCCGCTCCTTGGCCGGGCGAGCGTCGAGCTCGGAATCGACCTGGGTGGCGACGACACGTCCGTAGATGATCTCGCCGAGCCAGCGACGATTGTCGATGGCCTCGAGGCGACATTCAAAGTTGACCGGGCACTCGGCCACCGTCGGCGCCGAAATTGCCGTCGATTCCCCGGGCGTCACGCCGCCAGAGGCGAACTTGTCCTCACTCGGAGTCCCGAGGCGATCGACCTGGTCGACCATGGCCACGGTCGGGATGTTGACCACGAATTCGCCGGTGTCGCGGATGTTCCGGTAGGTGCTCGAGTTCTGGATCTCCTCGTACTTGTCGTAGTCGCCGAGGCCGAAGCCGATCACCCTTGGCGTCTCAGGGTTCTCGGCGACGCCGACGTAGGAGGAGAAGGTGACGAGCGAGAACGGCGAGACGTGAGGCTTACCGGCAGCGCTTACGGTCGAAATCAGAAACGCCGGAACCGGCGGCCAGTAGGCAAAGCCGAACAGGTCGTCGCTGGCGATGACGGTCTTCGCCTCGCTCGCCATGGCCGTACACTATCGCATACCCGTGCATGCGACAGGTGTCTGTTGTACCCCTGAACATGTCTTGGGTATCGAAGTCGAGGCACCCACAATTGATCGACCGGCCAGGTCGGATTGGGCGCCCCCGCTCCTCGATAGCGCGTCACGAACTCACATAGGGAGACTCCGCCAACGTGAAGACGACGCAGCAATATCTGGAACGTCGCTGGACCGCCCTGATCCTGCTCTGCGCCGCTCAGTTCGTGGTCGTCCTTGACGCCTCGATCGTCAACGTCGCCCTTCCCAGCATCGGCAAGGGACTTGACTTCTCTGACCAGAACCTGCCGTGGGTGGTCAACGCCTACATGATCGCTTTCGGCGGCTTCCTCCTCCTCGGCGGCCGCTGTGCCGACCTCCTCGGCCGCCGCCGCGTCTTCATGGCTGGACTGGTCGTGGTCGCCGTGGCCTCGCTGGCCGCCGGGTTCTCGGCCACTCAAGGACAGCTGATCGCCGCCCGGGCGGCGCAGGGCCTGGGCGCGGCGATCATCGCCCCCGCCGCGCTGGCGATCCTCACCTCGATGTTCGCCGACGGCGGGGAGCGCAACAAGGCGCTCGGCGCATGGGGCGCGGTGGCCGGCTCCGCCGGAGCCGTCGGCGTCCTGCTCGGCGGCATCCTCACCGAGGGCCTGGGGTGGGAGTGGGTCCTGTGGGTGAACGTCCCGGTCGCGCTCATCGCTCTCGCCTTCACGCCCGGCCTGATCCCCGAGAGCCGCTCCGAATCGGCGACCCGTCACTTCGACGCGGCCGGCGCCATTACCGTGACCGCTGGCCTCTCTGTCTTCGCCTACGCGCTCCTCGACGCCAGTAGCGCTGGATGGGGCTCGACCAAGATCGTCGGCCTGCTCGTGCTTTCCGCTGCGCTGATCAGTGCATTCGTCGTGATCGAGCTGCGCTCGGCGGCGCCATTGGTCCCGTTTCGGATCTTCCGCCTGCGGACGCTGACCGGCGCCAACACCGTCGGGCTTCTCCTTGGAGCGTCGCTGTTCTCGATGTTCTTCTTCATCTCGCTCTACATGCAGCAGGTGCTCGGCTACAGCGCGATCCACGCCGGCCTCTCCTACCTGCCGCTCTCGGTGACGATCATCTCCTTCTCCGTCATCGGCGGCCAGCTCGTGAGCCGGTTCGGCTTCAAGCCCGTGCTCGCAGCCGGGATGGCGTGTGTGGCGATCGGCCTCGCGTGGTTCAGCCAGATCTCGGTGGGCGGCGGCTTCACCACCGACATTCTCGGGCCATCGCTGCTCGCCGCGGTCGGGCTCGGATTTGGCTTTGTCACCACCACGATCGCCGCGGTGTCCGGTGTGGAGCAGCGAGAGCAGGGCCTTGCCAGCGGCCTGATCAACACCTCTCAGCAGCTCGGTGGCGCGCTCGGCCTGGCCGTGCTCTCGACCATCGCCACCTCGCGCACCGACGACGTCTTGGCTAGCGGCACATCATCGTTTCCCAATGCCCTGACCGAAGGGTTCCAGAGCGCCTTTCTCGCCGGCGCCGTGATCGGCGCACTCGGTCTCGTCGCCACCCTCTTGCTGATCCGGGGCCGAGACAGTCGGGCGCACCTTGAGATGGCGCGCGCGGAGGCAGCTGAGGCGAACGCCTAAACCCATCGCCGTCAAGCGCAACTAAGACGTCGCGCCACCGTAGACGGCGCTCTTTCGGAGCTGCGGCAAAACGATGCCCCCAATATCGCCGGTACGCCTGAGTGGACTCAAGGCTCCGCGCGATCCGGATCGACGTCGTCGCCCAGCATCCGACCCCAAACGCTAGCCCGACCGTTGTACCCGTCGGAGTTGGGCAGGGCGCGATCTGGATCACGATGCCGTGGCCCCGTTCGTGGCCCCAATTTGAGCGAAAGTCAGCGAACTGAGCCGACCTGAAATGGCTCTACAGAGCCAAGTAGCACCTCAGGTGACCCGGTGCAACAAGGTTGAGGGCCTTGTGGGCTGAATAGGCCCGTGGAGGTTCGACTCCTCTCAGGCGCATAATTACCTGCAAACCGGCTATTTCTGGTCCAGCTGCGAACGTCTTCCCAACGCGCGATTTGGGGCCCGTGGCCCCAATTTGTTAGACGGCCCCCGCAATCGCGTGCGCCGTCGATCGCCCGGATTAGCCTCGCCCGGCTGATCCTGCCGTAGCACGCGGATCTCTGCCTCGTGGATCTCCTCGTCGTCTGTGGCGTTGATGTCGGATCCGGAGAACGGGCGCGGGCCTAAACGGCGCGCCCATCTCGAGCTCGACCGACAGCCGAGAGCGGCGCCTTTGTGAGCTCCTCGAAGGAGGTGGGGCCCTTGGTGGTTTCGGAGGACGTGGCGGGGGTGGATCCCGCCGGCGTGGATGAGACCGCCGGCGGGAGCCCCCGCGTTTGGGGTGAGAGGACCCGGCTTGCGCCGGACTCGGCGCCGGGACATCGGCCGGTGGCTTAGACCTAGCCGATTCCGTATCCGACGCCGAGTCCGAGGCGAACCTCTCGAGTCAGCTTTGATAATTCGTCCGTGTGGGCAGTGAGCGCGCCATAGAGAAAGGCGTTGACATACGCGGGTACGTGAGATGCAGCTCAACGAACTAGGACCGGTCCCGGCGGGAGCGTCTGCGGGCCCGATCGCTCCTGATCTCTCGCGGAGTCCAAGGGAGCCCCCCGGGCGTGGGCGGAGGGGCGTCTGGATCCAGGCTTCGACGGAACCAATCGCGGGACCGCCTGAGCAAGTGTCCTCGTTTCATCTCCGCAACCCGCAGGGTTGCGCCCGGGTTTCGGGCTGGCTCGAAGTCGTAGCGTGGCGACCTCGGCTGTTGCCTCTGGGTCGGGGTCTACGCCGGCGCCTGTCCATCACCCAGCTGCGGCAAGAGCGTTCCCTGGAGCACATGAAGCTGCTACTCGATGTGCTCGTACGCCGGCAGGGTTAGGAACTCGACGAAATCGTCCGCCAGCGCGACTCGCTCGAACAGGTCGCGCGACTCATCCGGGCGCCCCTCGCCGTAGAAGAAATCGTCGCCGACCTCCGAACGAATCTGCTCGAGCTCCTCCGTGACGAGCTGCCGCACCAGCTCCAGCGTGATCTCCCGCCCGTCCTCGAGACGCGCGCCGTGGCGCACCCACTGCCACACCTGCGCGCGGGCGATCTCTGCGGTCGCTGCATCCTCCATCAGATTGTGGATGGAGGCGGCGCCATTGCCCCTTAGCCAGGAGGAGATGTACTGGATGCCTACGTTGATGTCGTTGCGAAGGCCGGCCTCGCTGATCGTCCCTGGAGTCGACGGGACGTCGAGCAGGCGGTCAGCGCTGAGCGTGTCCTCGTCCCGTCGGCGTTCGAGCTGGTTTGGCCGTTGTCCCAGGACCCGGTCGAACTCGTCCGTAGCCACCGCCACCAGGTCAGGATGGGCTACCCAGGTTCCATCGAAGCCGTCGGCTGCCTCGCGCCGCTTGTCCTCACGCACCTTCGCGATCGCCTGCTCGTTGATCTCCGGGCGGCGACGGCTCGGGATGAAGGCCGCCATTCCTCCGATCGCATGCGCACGGCGCCGGTGACAGGTCCGGACAAGCAGCTCGGTGTAGGCGCGCATGAATGGGACCGTCATCGTCACCTGCGCGCGGTCTGGAAGAAGGAAATCGTCACGCGAACGGAACCGCTTGATCATCGAGAAGATGTAGTCCCAGCGCCCCGCATTGAGCCCGGCGGAGTGTTCGCGGAGCTCATACAGGATCTCCTCCATCTCGAACGCCGCCGGAACCGTCTCCACCAGGACGGTCGCCCTGACCGAGCCACGCGGGATGCCAAGTGCGTCCTGCGCGATGCAGAAGGCGTCATTCCACAGGCGTGCCTCGCGATGGCTTTCGAGCTTGGGAAGGTAGAAGTACGGCCCGGAGCCGCGTTCGATGAGCTCCGCCGCGTTCCGATGGACGAATAGGGCGAAATCGAAGAACGCACCGGCCACCGCCTCTCCATTCACAATCACGTGCTTCTCCGGCAGGTGGAGGCCACGCGGCCGCACGATCAGGGTCGCCGGCTCGTCGGTGAGACGGTACTCGGCGCCATCGGCCGCAACGTGCGAGATCGTGCGACGCACCGCGTCGGCGAGATTCACCTGCCCACGGACCAGGTTGGTCCAGTAGGGGGAGTTCGAATCCTCGAAGTCCGCCATATAGCACCGCGCGCCGGACCCGAGAGCGTTGATGACCATTTTCCGGTCTGTCGGCCCCGTGATCTCGCAGCGCCGATCGGTGAGGTCGGCCGGTGCAGGCGCGACCGACCACGTACCCTCCCGAATCTCTCGAGTCTCGGGAAGGAAGCCCAGGGACCCACCGCCGTCGAGAGCGGCCTGTCTTGCTTGACGTGCCTCGAGCAGCTCGCGCCGGCGCTCATCGAGATCCCGGTGAAGGCGGGCCAGCAGCTCCAGTGCTCCAACGGTCAGGACCTCGTCGAAGCGCTCCTCGATCGGAGCCCGGACGTCTATCCCGGCTATAGCTACGCTCATTCCAGCACTCTCCTCTCGCGCACGCATCAGCTTCGTGCGCCGTCAGCGGGACTTGGTTCGTACACGGCGGCCTGCAGCGGGACGTCGTCCTGGTCCAGGCCTGCGGCCTGGACCAGACGGATAGCCCGCTCACGTGCTTCCTGCCGCAGCTCCAGTTCATCCGGCGCCGTGGTGACGATGCCGTCACGGAACAGCGCCCTCCCACCGACCCAGGTCTCGTGGATGCTCGCCGAGGTAGCGGACCACACGAGCGCCTGAAGCGGGTCTTGATAGGTAACCCACTCCGGGTGACCGAGGTCGAAGAGGACAAAGTCCGCCTTCTTGCCTCGCTCGAGCGATCCGATCTCGTTGTCCATCCCGAGCGCGCGCGCTCCTTCGATCGTGGCCATCCGGAGGGCGCCCTGCGCATCCACGCTCGCCGGGTCACGGCGGGAATCCTTGAACAGCCCCGCCGCCAGATACATCTGACGCTTCAGGTCGAGGTTGCCCGAGGCCGAAACACCATCCGTGCCAAGCCCGACCGTCACCTCGGCATCCATCATCTCCGGGTACTTGCCGACCCGGGTTGCACCCTTCGCAAGCTTCAGCGCTGTCCCGGGGCAGAACGCCACCTTCGTGTCGTGCTGCGCGAGCATCGCGATCTCCTCCTCGCTCACCGCGGTCGCGTGCGCGAGCACGAGGTTGGATCCGAGCCCGTCCAGTGCCGCTATGCGCGCCACGGGCGTCCTGCCGTACCGCCGCTCCGCGAACTGCGCCTCCTCCACGGTCGACGCGATGTGATAGGTGGTGCCAACGCCGAGCTGCTCGGCGAGCTCCCTTGCGCCCGTGTGGAGCTCGGAGCTGCAAGGCTCCTTCCCCTGGATGTTCACCCAGCATCCGATGCGCCCGTCCCCCGCCCCATTCAGCTCCCGCACGCATCTCTCAAGCTCCTCGAGCGCGGTTGCGGCGTCCGGGAAGAAATGTCGGTCCATCATCTCGTCGGACCAGCCCCGAGGAACGGCTGCCGGCCGCACGTCCGCGGCATGGCGACCCGTCACGCCACGGATTCCGAGCTCGCTGAGCGCCGGCACCGTAACCCGCGGGTCACGCAGCGCCCCCATGTCGAGGAAGCACGTCGTCCCGCTCCTGAGCATCTCGATCGCGCCGAGGATCACCGAGAGGCGCTCGTCCTCCTCGGCGAGCTGGCCGTAGAACGGCATCACCCAGTGGAAGACCCAAGCCCTCGTTCCCAGACAGTCCGGGAAGCTGGCTCGGCTCAACGTCTCGGAAAGGTGAACATGCGTGTCGATGAACCCGGGGGTTGCGCCGAGACGGCTGCCGTCGATCGTCACGTCCGTGGGCTCCGGTTCGAGCGACCGTGCCACCTCGCTCGCCGGACCGACGGCGAGCAACCGATCTCCCTCGACCACGAGGGTGGCGTCGCGGATCATCCGGTTCCCGGAATCGACCGTGAGTACGAACTCGAGGCCCTCGACGAAGATGCGTCCGTGGTGGCTCATAGCACCGGCACGGACTCGCCTCGCCGAAGGAACTGGCCTTGCCCTCGCGCACCCACGAACGAGCCGTCATCGACGATGACCGAACCTCGCAACAGCACGGTCTGGATGCGCCCGCGAACGACCTGCCCTTCGTACGGGTTGTAGTCGCTCTCCGTGACTTGCGTCTCCGCGCTGAGCAGCGTCTCTTGCTCCGGGTCGAACACGACTAGATCGGCATCGGAGCCGGGGGCGATCTCGCCCTTGCGCGGATAGCACCCGAACAGCTTCGCCGGATTCGTAGCGATCAGCTCGACGAATCGATTCAGACCGAAACGTCCCTCGATCACCCCGTGCTGGTACATGAGAAGGGTTCGCCACTCGATACCCGGAACACCGTTGGGGATCTTCGGGAAGCTCTCCCGACCCATTTGCTTCTGGTCCTTGAACCTGAAGGGCGTGTGATCCGTCGAGACGACCTGCAGCTCGTTCGTCTGAAGGCCCTTCCACAGCCGATCCTGATCCATCGGCGTGCGCAGCGGAGGACACATCACGTACTTCGAGCCACCGAAGTCGGGCTCCATCAGCTTGTCCTCGGTGAGAAGCAGATACTGCGGACAGGTCTCCGCGTATGCAGGTAGTCCTCGCTCCTGCGCTGCGACCACCGCCTCCAGCGCCAGCGCCGAGGTCAGATGGACGACGTAGACCGGCACCCCGGCGAGCTCGGCGAGGGCGACGGCTCTTGCCGTTGCCTCGGACTCCGTTACCGGCGGCCTCGTCACCGCGTTGAACGGCGGGTCCACGTGACCGGCGGCGATCGCCTCCTCCTCCAGAAGCTGGATGACCCTGCCGTTCTCGCAGTGCATCAGCACGAAGGCTCCGTTCTCGGCGCTGCGACGCATCGCCTTGAAGATCACGTCGTCCTCGACCATTCGAGCTCCCGGGTACGCCATGAACAACTTGAAGCTCGGCGAGCCCTCGCGGACCAGCTCGTCGATCGCCGGGAAGAACTCGTCGGGGAGATCGGTGATTATCTGATGCAGGCCCCAGTCGACGACGGCCTTCTCGTCGGCGCGTTCGTACCATTCCTGGTGTGAATCGCGCGGGTCCTGACCCTTTCGCTGCACCGGGAAGTCGATGATCGACGTCGTGCCGCCAACCGCAGCCGCGACTGTTCCGGTATAGAAGTCGTCCGCCGTCACCGTGCCCTTCAGCGGGGTCTCGAGGTGCGTGTGCGGATCGACGCCACCCGGGAGCACCAGCTTCCCGGTGGCGTCGATGCGTCGGTCCGCATCGATTTCGGGGAGCGTACCCACCGCTTCGATCCTCTCGCCCTCGATCAGGACATCCGTCTCGATGGACTGCGAGGAGGTGACAACCCGGCCACCGCTGATGATGGTCCTCATCGATTCACCTCCGCGGTCGGAGCATCCTCGAGGTCGATCAGCTTGGTTGCGTTCCCTCTGCCGATCATCTCCAGGTGCTCTTCTGACAGTCCGACCGAGTTCAGCACCGTGACGAAACGATCAATGCCGCCGGGCACGTGCGGATAGTCGGACCCGAAGACAAGCTGTTCAGGCCCAAAGGTCTCCAGCGCACACTTCAGCGCCGGCCCGTGCATTGTGCACGTGTCGTAGTACTGTTCACTGATGATCGCGGACGGCGGGCGCTCGATATTCTCCCGACATTCGGGAAACTGACGGTAATAGTTGTCGTAGCGCGGGAGGACGAACGGTATGGTGCCGCCGAGGTGCGTGAAGATCCACCGGATCCCGGGGAACCTCTCGAACGTTCCGGCATAAGCCAGGCGCCCAACGGCGAACATGGTGTCCGCCATGAAGCCCATCGCCAGGGACATCGCGTACTCGCGGAGACCTTCCGTGCAGCACGCCACCGTCGGATGGCAGAACACGGTTGCGCGGCGACGGGATAGTTCCTCCCAAAGCGGTGAGAAACGCTCATCGTCCAGGTTGATTCGGTCGATGTTGGAGCAGACGACCACCCCGACCGCGTACGGCAGTGCGAGCGCCCTATCCAGCTCCTCGAGGGCAGCGTCGACGTCGGGCAGTGGCAGGCTGACGAACACACGCAGCCTCCCATCCGAGCCCGCTGCCAAATCGGAGAACTCGTCGTTCAGGTCCCGCGTCAGGGGCACGCGAATGTCCTTCGGAAACCGGAACATGTTGGGAGCGGACACCGAGAGAACCTGAACGTCGACGCCTGCGTCATCCATCAGCTCGATGCGATGCTCGAACGGCGGAAGGGGTTGAGGGACGGCTAACGCGACGCCGCCATCCTGGAGGACCACCAACCTGCCGTCATCACGGTAATAGTGTGTGAACCCGCTGTCCTCTCGCCGGCAGGCGTCGAGGTAGGAGTCAGGATAGTGGTGAGAATGCACATCGATGAGTCCGAGCATCAGGTCTCCTTGTCTGTGTTCATCGGGGGATCGTCGGTCCTTGGTCAGCCATGCAGGCCAGCGTCCAGGAGGCCCTTCACCTGTGCACCATCGCTGAGCACGTGCGTCCCCGAGACGTAGCTCGCTCGCGGTGACGCGAGAAACGTCGCGACGCTCGCCACCTCGGCCGGCTCGCAGATTCGTCCCAGAGGCAACGTCTCGAGCACGATCTTTCGAGCCTCGTCCTGGCTGATCTCCCGATCGAGGGCGAAGCGCTTCTCGAGTCCATCCCAGCGATCGGTGTTCACGGGCCCTGGGTTGACCGTGTTGACCCGAACCCCATGCCGCCCATACTGCTCGGCCATCGCGGTGGCGAAGTTGAGGTCGGCGGCGTTTGCCACGCCGGCAGTGAGCTCCCAGTACGAGGACTTGATGCCGTCGTTTCCGACCACGAGAACGACGCTTCCGGACTCGCGCTCGCGCATATGCGGCAGGATCACGCTGCAGCATCGGACGTAGCCCATGAATTTGAGCTGGAGGCTGCTCATCCACTGATCCTCGGTGAGACCCTCGAGGAGGCCGCCGGGGCTGCTGCCCGCGCACGTGATCAGGATGTCGACCTGTCCCAGAGCCTCGATTGCCTCATTCATGGTTCGGTCGACGTCAGCCTGGACGCTCATGTCACCCGGAAACGGCAAGACGGTGCCGCCGGTGGCGCTGCTCAGCTTCTCGGCTGCCTCGGAGAGACGACCTTCGTCCCGCGCGGTCACGGCGACGTCGCACCCGTCCTCGGCCAGGAGTCGGGCGGTCTCGTGACCTATGCCCTTGCTCCCTCCGGTAACGATCGCCTTCAAACCGGCCAGTCCTAGATCCATGATTCTCTCTTTCTCGCTACTCGATTACGAGCAGCTCGTTGGTATTCGTTACGTCGGACAAAAGATCGTGTCCGCCCTCGTCCACTGCGACGATGTCCTTCACCTGAAAGCCGTGGGCGCCCGGGACCAGAACCACGGGCTCCGTGCCGAGGACCATCCCCGCCTCGATATGGGCGTCGCCATAGCTGCCGATGTAGGGCTCCTCGTGAGCGAAGACCCCAATGCCATGGCCGAAGAAGCTCAGCGGTTCCCAGCCAAGGCGCCGAAACTGATCCGACACCTTCCGATAAACCTCCGCTCCGCTCGCTCCATCACGGATCGAGTCGAAGATGAGATCGCGACAAACCACGATGTTGGCCCAGGTCTCGCGCACCTCGGGCGCGGCCTCCTCCACTACAGCGGTCCGACAGACTCCGGTGTGGTATCCGTCGAGAGTCCCGAACATCTCGAGCCGGACGACGTCTCCGCGCGTAAGCTCCTTCGTCGTTGGTCCGACATTCGGGAATTGGCTACGTTCGCCGCTCCCCAGAATGAGCCACGTGCAGCTGTCGGCACCAAGGGTCAGTAGCTTCGTCGTCGCTGCGGCAGCCAGGTCCATCTCGGTGTCGCCCGGGCGAACGCTCTCGATCGACTCCTTGATGGCACGGTCGGTGATGCGGGCGAGCCGGCGCATGACCTCGAGCTCGCGCGGGGTCTTGATGCGACGAAGCCGGTTGAAGATCGTGTGCGCGAGGCGCCATCGCACCTTCGGAAGCAGCCTCGACAGGTGCTCCATATCGCGCGCGGGCAGGTAGTCCGTCTCGATCGCCACCCTTCCGGCCTCCAGGCCCAGGTCTCTGAGGAGACCTGCCAGCGCCGGCATCGCGTCCTCCGCGAACTCCTCCCAGACTCGCACCTCGGTCTCCGGCTCGAGCGCCCGAACGGTGGCGGCCTCCATGTCGACCGCATACAGGGAGCTCCCTTCGCGCGTCATCACCACCGCCGCGTGGCGCCACCGTAGAATCGGTTGGGAGGGAACCACGAAGCCCGCCACGTAGGCAAAGTTCTCCGGCGACAGTGCAATCAGGCCGTCGAGGTCCTCGGCCTCCATCGCCTGAGCGCACTTCTCCAGGATGTCCTGGTTCATCGCCCTGCCCTCGCTCGGGTGTTGACCGCGCGCCCGTTCCCGCCGCCAAGCAGCGACCGGAACCGATCGGGGCTGAATGGCTTCAGGTCGATAGCCGGCTCCGCGCCCGTCAGGAGGTCCGCCACGAGGCAAGCGGTGATCGGCGCCAGGTGAAGCCCCTTCATCGAATGACCGGTCGCGAAGATCAGGTTCTCCATGCGACCCGGACGGCCGATCACGGGGAGTCCATCCGGGGCGCAGGGACGGATGCCCCGCCACACCTCGGTCACGCGGCTCGAGCTGATCTCGCGGAGCGTCCGCTTTCCCGCCTCGAGGGTGGCCATTGCCCGAGTCCGGTCCAAGCTCATGTCGAGACCCGTCAGCTGCAGGGTCCCCGAGAGGCGAAGTCGATCCTCGAACGGAGTCGCGATGACCCGTGCCTCCTGCATGTACACGGGAACCGATGGATCGGAGCTCGCTCGCTCCAGGTCCACGTGGTACCCCTTTGCGCCTTCGATCGGGATCGGCTCTCCCAATTGGCGCCCCATCTCCGCCGCCCAGGCTCCGTTCGCGATCACGACCTGGCGCGGCGTCACCTCACCATGCGCGGTTTCAAGGGCCTCGACCCGCGTTCCGTCCAGCCGCGCGCCGAAGACCTCGGCTCGGGTCCGTATCAGAGCTCCGGCGTCTGTTGCGGCCTCCGCGATCGCGTCCAGGAAGCGCTCCGGATCGCATTGCGCCTCGTCGGGATAGAAGACTCCGCCGACCACCCGGTCGCGGAGCGCCGGCTCGAGCTCCCTCACCTGCTCCCGGGTCAGGACATCCGATTCGCTCCCCTGTGCGGCGAGGGCCTTCGCCTCTGCCTTGCCAGCTTCAAACGCCCCCTCGGTCTCGTAGATGTTCAGTGCCCCGCGTGCACTCAAGCCCGTAGCCAGGCCGCGCGCGGCGTACTCCTCGTGTAACGCGAGGCTGCGAAAGCTGAGCTCGCGTAGCGCTTCGGTCCCAGCGCGGACCCTGCTCGTCCGTGCCGCGGCCATGAACTGGAGCAGCCAGGGGATCAACGCCGGCCGCAACCGCATCGAGAACGGGCTGTCCCTTCGCGCCATGTAACGCAGTCCCTCGCGGACGGCACTGGGTGTGGGTAGGGGCGTACTGTGGGCGGGCGAGAGCAGCCCGGCGCTCCCCGCCGAGCAGCTTGCCAGCAGTTCGCCCGCGCGTTCGAAGACCACGGGCTTGAGGCCGCGCTTGGCCAGCTCGAGCGCTGTTGCCAATCCGATCGAGCCCCCGCCCACGATGGCGACCTCGGGGGTCCGCCAGTCGGAGCTCACCGGGTCACCTCAGCGGCGCTCGCCTTCGGCGCGAGGGCACCGCGACGCCGTTCGCCTTCGATCTCCTCGATGTAGCGGCGAAGACCCATCCACTGGCTCGCTCCCACGGTCACCGGAGCACGCCTACCGAGGCCCCTGGCCCATACCGCCCGGTGTCCCAGCTCGGCCGCGAGCTCGAGATCGGCATGGTCAGGCGGCGGGGCGATGTCCAAGACGAGGCTGCCCCGCGGAAGCGCCTCGAGGACCTTGCGGCCGACCACCTGCGCGGGGACCGTCGAGAACACCATCTGGAGCCTCGCGGCGAGTGACGGCAGCTCGTCGAGGGGATGCGGAATCGCGCCATCCGCGTACGCGGCGGCCCGCTGGATCGGGCTCCGCGCCGCGACGTGTACCCGCGCTCCCAGCGCAAGCAGGTGGCGCGCCAGCAACGATCCGATGTTGCCGTAGCCAACGACGACGACATTCGCGCCGTGGATCGTGATCTCCGTGTGCTCGATCGCGAGCTGGATTGCGCCCTCGACGACCGCCGGCGCGCGCAGCAGCATGAGCTCACGATCCGGGTCGTACTCATGGACGCTGACGCCGGCCTTCGCCGCTGCTTCCCGGAACTCCGGGGTCGCCCTGCCGATGAAGACGTGTGCCCCTGGCGCAAGCGCGCCCAGCAACTGGGCGTCCGCCACGATCGGGCGATCAGCGTGAGGTGCATAGACCTCGAGTCCAACGCCGTACGGGATTGGAAGCAGGAGATAGTCCGCCCCGGTGACGGCCGCGGCGGGGCCGTCCGCCCGCTCGACGTCACGTATCCCCTCGGCCGGCCAGGGAAGTCCGAATACCCGCACGGCGGCGCCCGTCGCGGCGGCCCGGCGAGCGATCTCCGGGTCACGTTCGTCCCCGCCGAGGACGGCGATCCGGAGTCGCTCCCAGGCGACGCCGGCCTGCTGCTCGGCCTCGGTCAAGCCTCGTCCTCTGCGAACAGCTCGATCCGGTTGCCGTCGGGATCGCCCAGATAGACCGTGAGCCCGTACACGCCGGGGCCCACGTCCTTGTAGACGGTGACCCCTTCCTGGTGAGCCCGGCGGGCGATCTCCCGGATATTGGAAGCACGGAAGGCGATGTGCTCGACGGCGCCGGCAGTCCCGGGTCCGCCGCTGGTGAGCCCAAGTCCCTCGTTCGTGACCGTCAACGGCCGTCCATCGGTGAACTCCCCACGGCTGCGGACGGTGAAGCCCAGGAAGTCCAGAAAGAAGCGTTCGGACCGCTCGAGATCGGTGCTCTGAATGAGCAGGTGATGGAGCCCTCGCGAACCAGCGCGCTCGCTCATGGCTTTACGTCCGTGCGATCGATGCCGAGCAGTCCGCCTCGGCCCCAGCTCTCCTTCGTCATCTCGCGGAAGGTGACCTGGACGGCCTCGCGCCGAGCGTCGGCCGCCTCCACGAGAAGATCGGTCACCCCCGCGATCACCGCTCGCCTCTGCTCCAGCGTCCGCCCCTCCAGCCACTCAATAGTTACGTTCGGCATGGCACCATCCTTCGGTCGTTAGTGACTTTGGTTGCTCCGGTCCGCGCGATCCGTCGCGGCCTCAGCGAACTCGGCTGCCGGGGCGCAGCCCCGGTCCGCGATTCCCTCGCGCAGGTAAGTCCGAAGCGCCTCTCCGCCCAGTGCCGGCAGCCCCAGACGACTGAGCGTCAGGCCCTCCGAGCGATAGTCATGGCCGGTGAGAAGCGACCCGACGGTGATTAGAGCGTCCATCAGCGGCGTCCGCACCCCCAGCGACCTGCCCAGATCCGCCCAGGGGACGAGCCCCCAGCCCACATCCTCGTGGAGATACCGGTGATCGAGGCTCGCCGGGGCCTTGATCCAGCGGTTGGGAGCGCTTGCTTGGAGCGCAGCATGAGCTGTGCCAGTTGCAGCCGCTGCGTCGGTCGTGTACCCGAGATCGCGAAACAGCTCGACGAATGGACTTGTGGTCACGCCCGCAGCGCCGGCTACGGCGCGACGCTCTTCGTCGAGAGCATCGATCACCCGGCCGACCCCCGGCGTTGTCCCCTCGTAGTAGAAGAGGTAATCACCACCCGTGTGCTCAAGCCAGCCGGCATTGCAGATGATCTGCGGGGGATGCTCCACCGCGTTGATGTCCATGAACCCGGTCTCCAGCACGTCCCCGACCTCACCGATCGCCGGGTACAGGTCCTGGAAGAGCTCGAAGAGCCGCGACTGGTACTTGCCCGGAAACGCTGCAAAGGGCAGGTATGGCGTCGCTTGCATGATCTTGACCGCGGTCGGGCCGGCCATGCGACATGCGTAAGCGAGGGTGCTGACCTCACACGTCCGGACGTCGGTTCGCCCCGTCGCTCGATAAATCTCACGGGCCAGGAACAGACCGCCACCCATGTGGCCGGGGTTGAGAAAAACGACACCGTCGGCCGGGAGCACGGCGCCAAGCCCCCGTGCGAGCGACGGGTACGCGGAGATTGGGACGGTGAGCATCACCAACTCGGTCCCCCGCACCGCCTCCCCGAGGTCGTCGGTGATGACGGGAAGCTCGACGAAGCCCTCGCCGGCGGGTCCCTGCCACTCCAGTCCCCCGCGCTGGATCAGCGGCTCGAGCCGCGACAACGAACGGTTGTACAGACGCACCTCGAAGCCTCGGGCGGCGAGGTCAGCCGCGGCGGCGCAGCCACCGTTTCCGGCTCCGAGGATGGCGACGCGGCGAACGGTCATCAACACCTACTCCTCGACCCGGTACTCGGCGACCTTGCTCGTGTCGAGCTCAATCCCCAACCCGGGCCCCTTCGGCACGCGAAGGCACCCATCCTCGTACTCGAACGGGTGGGTCACGATGTCGTCCAGGTACATCCTTCCCGCGAGCACCGTCGGCTGGTCTTCCCGCAGGGAAGTGACGGGAAAGACGCCGGCCTCGGTCACCACCGCCGTCGACGCCACGAGGTGGAGATTTGCCGCGTTGCCGACGCCCGTCTCGTGCGAGCCGTTCACGTTCAGCGGCAGGCCGGCGGCCTCGGCGACGGCCGCGACCTTCTTCGCCTTGAACAGGCCGCCCGGCTTCGTCGTGTAGAGGGAGATCATGTCCGCGGCCCCTCGCTCGACGATCTCGAGGACGTCCTGTGGCGTCCAGGCGCTTTCGTCGGCCATCACCGGTACCGCCGTGCGACGAGTCACCTCGGCCATCTGTCGGAGGCCCTCCACCGGTTGCTCCGCGTACCGGATCCGGTGCTCTCGCATGCGCTCGAGGATCTCGAGCGCATGCTTGGGAGTGGGCCACCCCTGGTTCGCATCGACGACGATGTCCGGCTCCGCGCCGATCGCCTCGCGGACCTCCTTGACGACCCGGACGTCATACGTCGGATCGCGTCCGACCTTGATCTTGATCGTCCTGATGCCCTCGGACACGGCGGCGGTCGCCTCAGCGACAGCTTCCCCGTAGTCAAGCCAGCCAAGGCTGTGCGCGATCGGGATCTCCTCGCGGATCAGTCCACCCAGCAGCTGATGGACAGGGACGCCGAGCGCCCGACCCTTGATGTCGTGAAGGGCTCCGTCCAACGCCGCCTTCGCGTAGGGATAGCCCTTCACCGCCGCATCCATCCGCTGATGAGCAGCCTCGATGTCGAAGGGGTCGCTGCCTTCGAGTGCCGGTCCCAGTATCGACTCGACGAGCTGGACCGTCTGTGGCGGCGACTCTCCGAAATAACGGCCGTGGTCGCCGCCCCACTCCTTGAGGACCGTTGCTTCCCCCAGCCCCTCAATTCCGCCGTCGGTGAACAGCCTGACGATCACGTACTTGCCCAGCTCCCCGCTCGGGAATGCCATCTTGTGCAGCCGTCGCCATGGCAGCGCCACCGTGAACGCTTCGCAGCCCCGTATCTTCATCGCGCTTCGATCAGCGCTCACCGGCGTGGGAGCACGATCCCCTTGGGGCAGGCGCACTCGGTTCATCACCGCGCTTAGCATCCGCGCGTCTCCCGGGAGTCGAGCAGGAATCCAGCTTCGGGCCGACCAGATCCGTCAAGCGGCGATTCCGGAGGTCTCGAGAAGCCCCGCCTCGCGCCACGCCGAGGCAATTTCCTCGGCCGAGGCAACGCGCCCGAACGCCCTACGGATGTTGGCCAGTGTCGCCTGGTGTGCTTCTTCGCCGTAGCTCGCGGTGCAGTCGTCCACCACGATGATGTGGTAGTCGAGCATGTACCCATCACGTGCGGTGGACTCCACGCATACGTTCGTGGTGACCCCCACGAAAATCAGGTTCTCGACGCCTTGGCTCCTGAGCAGCACGTCCAACTCCGTACCGATGAAGGCGCTGTACCGATGCTTGACGATGACCTCCTCGCCCTCCTCCGGCGAGACCACGTAGAACTCCGCGCCCCACGTGCCTTCCTGACAGTGATCGGTACCGAGGCCGACGAGCTCGTGCCGTTCGAGCATCGCCTTCGACAGCCACTTGTGATCGTAGATCGCTCTGATGAATATCGGCCGCACGCCGGCTGATCGGGCTAGCCCGATCAGCCGGTCGGCGTTGTCCACGGCTCTTCGCAGCCCTTCGAGGTCATGTCCCGGGTGGTTCGCGAACCAGCCGCCATCGGCCAGGAAATCGTTCTGAACATCCACCACCAGCAACCGGGTCGTAGCAGGATCAACCCGCGCGAACGGCAACTCGCTGGCCGACGTCTCGGCATCACTCATTCTTCTGTCTCCCTTCGATCGAGTAGCCCACCGGACGCATCAGTCCTGCTTCGGCGCTGGTACGTGCCCCGCGTTGATCTCCTTCGCGTCCGCGGGGCCGCCAACCAGGTCCATGGCGATCGCCATGGGCTTGGTGTCGACGATGTCCTCATACGTGAACTGGCGGGCGGACTCGTCCAGAAGCTTGGACGGTATGCCCACGTCGATGATCGTCTTCACGGCCGCTGGCGACAGGACGTCAGCGTTGTATGGCCAGATCTCGTACTTGCGTGAGAACGACCAGTTCTTCCTCAGGGTGGATACGTCGGTGCCACCCTTGGCGAACTTGTCGATCGAGTCCTTGTATTCGTTGAAATTCGCAGCAAGAGCTCGATCGGAGTACAGCGTTGCCGCGCAGAAGCGTCCAGCAAGCTCCGCGTTGTCCTTGAGCCAATCCGCCTTTGCGAAATAGGCGTCCGCGATGAAGTCGGTGTCCGCCGCGGTGACACTGAGCACGGTTACCGCATCTGGGCCGACCTGCTTGATCAAATCCGGAAGCTCAAACAGGTCCACCGACCCCACGTCGACCTGATTAGAGGCCAGCGCAGCGAGCCGTTGGCTACCGTCGCCGAGGATGGTCACGTTCTCCAGATCCTTCGTGGTGATCCCGAGCCCCTCCTTCTGGAACACCAGGTTCATGATGAAGTTCACGAGGCCGCCCGGACTGTCGACGGCGACTCGGACATCCGGATCGGTGATCTGGTCGATCGACGTTATCTTGTCGGTTCTTCCGACGAGTTGCTCGGTACTGTCCTTCTGTACCGGACAAAAGGCCTTCACGTCCTGACCGTGCTCCTGGAGTTGGATGACCTGCGTCAGCGCACCACCCTCCACATCCGCACCACCGGACAGGAGCACCTGAGTCGCAGTATTCTCGTCATCGAATCCAGTCACCGGATTGTTCGACGCAAGCCCGAACTTATCGCCGAAGAGGTCAGCGGCCCGGTATTGCCCGATGTATGCCTCGGTGCTGGGCGGTACAGTTGTGACCAAGCGGACCGTCTGTCCACCGTTCTCAGACCCTCCACTACTGCCACCGCATCCAGTTGCGATGAGCGCGAATGCGCTCACGAGGCTCACGGTGCTGACGAATAGCAATCTCTGCATCCTTTGACACCCCTTCATGTAGGCAGGACGACAGTGCGTGATAGCACGCCTAACCCTGCTTTCTCTCCGATTGATGCTTGATTCCTTTCCTGGATCTTCATTCGCTATCAATCCTTCTATCCGCAGGCGATCCTCCGCTCGGTAAGCACTTACTTACCTTTCGCGGTAAGCACTTAGCTAGTCGCTCTTCCACCTCATTAATCGCCACTCCACAATTCGCGCAAGTCCCATCATGCCCGCAGCAATGATCGTTACAAAGAAGACCGCGGCCAGAAGTTGGCTGAGATCGAATGAACCGGCGGCATTCCGGATCACGAGGCCGAGGTTCTGGGCTCTGAAGAAGAGCTCGAACAGGATCGCGCCCTCGACGGCTCGCCCGACGGCGAGCCGAAGGCCCGTGATGACATACGGGCTCGCCCACGGAAAGATGATTCTTGTGTACAGCCTGAGACGATTGGTCCTGAATGCCCGCGCCGTCTCTATACCCGACGACGGAACCTCTCGAATCCCCGTCGCGGTGTTCACAATGATGATGAAGACCGTGAACAGAACCACGCCCACTACCTTCGCCTTGAATTCCAAGCCCAGATACAGCGCGATCACCGGGATGAACATCGCGATCGGGGCCGCGAGCCCCGCGTTCACCACCGGGTCGAGAACGTCCGCCCAGGGCTTCGACAGACCGATCAGCAGACCGGTCAGCAGCCCGATGACGGCTGAAATCGCGAAGCCGACCGCGGCGAGCTCGAGCGTTCCCAGCGTTGCGCTGAGAAGGTCGCCATCGGTGATCTGGTGAACCATCTCCGGCAGGACATCGGAGGGCGGGACGATGGCAATCGTCACCCCGCTCGCCCCAACGAGCTGCCAGGCCGCGAAGAACAGCACAATGGAAAGCGCCCAGCGGCCGAGCGTCGCCGCGCTGACGCGAGACGTAGACGCCCGCCGGCGCCGCCTCAGCCGGATTCTGCCCGCTACCGCCGCCATCGACCTACACCGGCCCCATGATCTGCTGACTTCCAATCTCCGCGGCCGGGCGAAGCTTTCGCTCCACCCACATGAGAACTACGTTGACCAAGATGGCGAACCCCAGGATTAGGACCGTCATCGCGTAATAGAGATCGAGCCGCGACGGGGCCTCCGAGAAGGTCGTAAGCAGCTCGCCGGTCCCAGCGATGACCCAGAGCTCCGCGATCACCATGCCCTTCATCGCCATCCCAAAGCCCAACCGGATCCCGGCAACGATGAAAGGTGCCGACGCCGGAAGGTAGACCCTGGTCAACATGCGCCACCAGTTCGTGTCGAACGCCCGCGCCGCTTCGCGCAGTTCCTTGTCGACGTAGCGAACCCCTGCCGCTGTATTGATAATCGGGAAAAATACCGCGAACAGTATGACCACCCATGCCCGATACCAGAAACCAATCCCAAACGCGATAATCAACACTGGCAGCAGTGTCTGTTTGGGTGTGACAAACAGCGTGTAGACGTACGGCGAGACGATGTCGCTGACAAATTTCACGCGCCCCATCAGAGCACCCAGGGGAATGGCGATTATCAGCGCGATGAGAAACCCCACCGTGAGCTGACGGAGCGTCACGAGCAACGTGCTTGCGTAGCCCTCTGTGAACAGCTCGACAAGGCCTTTGATCGTCTGCGGGATTGTCGGGAGGAAGAACTCACCCTTCACCATCGCCGTTATTTGCCACGCGACCAGGATGGCTCCGTAGAAGAGGAAGCGGAGGACCCACTTGTTGTTGAAGGCTCGTTTCACGCTGCGCGCCAGCCGGCCCGTATCGATTCCCTGGCGTGGCGCCTGGCCCACACTGGCCGGCTGAGCTGACCCTGCCTTCAACAAGAGGCCGCCCCCCGACCGCCGTCCGCGATCTCGCGGGGCCCCGTCATCCCTCGACCGTCGCTCCCGCCCGGAGTTCGTCCCAGATCTCCTGCTTGAGCCGAGCCATCTCAGCGGAGCCGCGAATGCTCTCTTCACGTGGACGCTCGAATGGCACCTCGACGATCCGGGTGACGCGAGAGGGCCGGGCACGCATCACCACTATTCGGTCTGAGAGATACAGCGCCTCCTCGATGTCGTGCGTTACGAAGATGACCGTCTTCTGAGCCCTTTGCCAGATCCCGAGGAGCTCGTCCTGAAGGAGCATCCTCGTCTGGTCGTCTACGGAGCCGAACGGCTCATCCATGAGCAGGATTGAAGGGTCAACGGCAAGGGCTCTCGCCAGACCCACCCGTTGTTGCATACCGCCCGATAGTTGCCCAGGGAACGAGCGCTCGAAGCCCTCGAGATCGACCAACCGGATCACGTCCTCAGCCCGTCGGCGGCGCTCAGCCTTCTTGACGCCGAGATTCTCCAGTCCAAACTCGACGTTCTTTAAGACCGTCCGCCACGGGAGCAAGTTGAACTGCTGGAAGACAAATCCCCGGTCGAGCGAAGGCTCTCGCACTCTCTCTCCGCCTATGATCACGGTGCCTGCGTCAGGCGGCATCAGGCCATCGACGATCCGTAACAGCGTGGACTTACCGCAGCCGCTCGGACCGATCACAGACGTGAATTCCCCTCCCTCGAAGACGAGTGAGATGTCGTTCAGAACCTTTAGCTCTTTGGTCTCTGACTGATGCTTGAAGGACTTGCTGACACCCTGGACTTGCACAGTTCCTCGGTGTGAGCCGTTGACGCTCGCAGCGGCACGCTCCATCTAGTCACCCCCCATTCGATCGCTGTTCCTGCAGTGGACACCGAGACCGTACTTCCGACCGCAAATGGCTCGCGGTCGGAAGTACGGTCTCGGTTGAGCGACCGCCGTTCGAGAACCGCATTGGCTCCTCTCTGGTGGAGAAATGCAGAATGACGGCGGTCACACTACTCTAGAACTTGCCGTAACACAATAGGCGATTTCCAGATTGTGGAATCTACTTTAAAAGCCTGCGACTCCGCCCCGGTAAGGCCCCTGGCCATCCGCCGGGCACTCGCCGATAGCGGCGAATGGGCTCACATGTGGACCTTGCCGCGCTGTCCTCCATCGGTCGCGAACGCGCCGAAGCTGGGTCGAGCGTGAACGCGCGCGCGCCAATCGATAAGACGGACGGCTTACCCTCCGACCAGCCGTCGCGCGCCCGGGAGAATCTACAGCTCCTCGCCGACAGGCACGTCGGTCCGTTCTTCCTCGGAAACCTGGTAGCCAACAGCGGCACATGGTTTCTCGTTCTCGCGGCGGGGATCTTCGTATACCGCAGGACAGGGTCGGCTTTCCTGCTCGGGGCGGTCGGCTTTTCTCAATTCGCCGGAGTGCTCCTGCTGGTTCCATGGACCGGTACGGCAACGGACCGCTTCGACCGGCGACGACTCCTGTTCGCCACCCAGGGCGCTGCCAGCCTCATCGCGGGCACGCTGGCGGTGCTCGTCATGTCGAATCATGCCACGCCGGGGCTCGTGATCGGGCTCGTGTTCGCGATCGGACTCGTGCAGGCGTTTACGGTCCCGGCCCTCCAGGCGATCCTGCCGGACCTGGTGCCGCCCGCTCGTCTCGGATCGGCCGTCGCCCTGATGGCGTTGACCTTCAACCTCGCACGGGGAATCGGGCCCCTGACCGCTGCGCTCGTGATCGCGACGGCCGGCATCGGCGAGGCCTTCGTGGTCAACGCCCTCGCGTATCTCGCCCTCATGGCAGGCCTGCTTGCAATTCGCCCGCAGACTTCGCACCAGCGGCCATCGCGTCCCAGATTTCGCGACGGTATCGCCCTTGTGCGAAGGCGGCCACGCCTCGCCGGGTTGATGCTGATCTCGTCCGCGGCGGCGATCGCGATCGATCCCGTGAACACGCTCTCGCCGGCCTTCGCCGCCGGCGTGTGGAACCACTCCGACGCGTTTGCGGGCGTGCTCCTCGGGGCGTTCAGCATCGGTGCCCTGATGGCCGCGCTCACGGTTGCGGGGAGGCCGGGCCCGCTACGCGGCCACCTCGTCACCCGGCTCTCGTTACTGGTCGCCGGGGTAATCGCCCTCGCGATAGCTCCGACCCTCGAGCTCGGTCTCGCCGGTTTCGCGCTCGCCGGGTTCGGGTTCCTCGCGGCGAGCACCTCCACGATCAAGGAGCTTCAGTTGAGCATCGATGCCGCGCAGCGGGGGCGCATCATGGGACTCTGGACCGTGGCGTTCTTGGGAGTCCGGCCGATCTCGAGCCTCGTCGACGGCGCGCTCGCCAGCGCCACCAGCCCACGCGTCAGTGCACTGGTAATGGCGATTCCGGCGCTCATCATCGTGTTGATCCTGGTCGCGCGCGGTCGACACCCGACGAGCCCGACCCCGACCGGGCCGCCTGACGAGGCCGACGGCCTGCGGGCCAGTGGCGAGAGTCCGAGGCGTCCTCGGACTGTACGGTCTCTGCCGACCGGTGAGAGCCCCGGCTAACGGGAGCGCCCGGAGCGGCCACAAGGAGGTGTCAAGTCATCGCGACCCACGAGCTTCACGTCGACACATCGATTCCAGTCGCCGGGGAGGCGTCCCGGTGTCACAACCGCTGGCATCCCGACATCCCGCCGGCGCTCACCTGTCTGCCGGGAGACGATGTTCTCCTGACCACCCGTGACGCCGTCGACGGGCAATTCTCGATGAGCTCGACACACGAGGACGTGCCGCGCGCCGACCGGACCGTCGTGCATCCGCTCACGGGCCCGATCTTCGTCGAGGGGACCGAGCCCGGTGACCTGCTGGTGGTCGAGATATTGGCGGTGGAGCCCGGTGCGTTCGGGTACACCGCACAGATCCCGGGGTTCGGATTCCTGCGCGACGAGTTCCCCGAACCGTTTCTGGTGCGGTGGGAGATTGCCGACGATTACGCCACGTCACCAGACTTGCCGGGTATCCGGATTCCCGGCCGACCGTTCATGGGAATCATGGGCGTTGCCCCGTCTCGAGACCTCCTCGCCCGGATTTCCGTGCGCGAGCGGGAGCTGGCCGCGAATGGCGCGGATGTCGCGTCGCCGGAGCCGCGCGGCGCCGTCCCGGAGGACCTCCCGATCGCGAGCGAAGGTCTTCGAACCAAGCCGCCCCGCGAGAACGGTGGCAACCTTGATGTGAAGGACATGGTTGCGGGCACCCGGGTCCTGTTCCCGGTGTGGACCGAGGGCGCCCTGTTCTCCACTGGCGACGGGCACTTTGCCCAGGGCGATGGAGAGGCGTGCGGAACGGCCATCGAGACCACCGCCACCCTCCACGTCCGCTTCGACGTGGTCAAGTCACGGGGTGCGTTCCGAGGGATCCGCGATGTGAGGATCCAGGGGAGCGACGCAGCGACGATCGGCGGCGACTACGTTGCGACCACGGGCCTGTCCGTGTACGCAGAGTCAGGAGGGGAGGCCGAAGATCTGAATGGGGCGGCACGCAGCGCCCTCCGGAACATGCTCGACTATCTGTCGCGGGAGCGCGGCTATACCCGGCAGCAGGCCTACGCGATCTGCAGCGTCGCCGTCGATCTGAAGATCAGCGAGATAGTGGACGCGCCGAACTTCGTCGTGACGGCACGACTCCCTCTCGGCATCTTTACCTAGCCAGCCCTTGAGCCGCGAGGCCGGGCCCATCTTGGCTGGTGACTAAGAGCCGCCAGCATGGAGGTTCGCGGCCATCCAATCACACATCAGCGTTACGAGCGCCGCGTTGTAGTTGGTGCATGTGTGGAAGCCGTCTTCAAAATTGACGAACTCCCCAAGCGGACCCTCCGCCATCTGCCGTCCTTCATCGATGCCTACCAGCTCGTCTCGTGCGCCGTGGATCACCAGGTAGGGCACGTCAATTCTCTCGGCCACCCCATCCAAGGTGCAGTTCCGTGCCACGTGCTCGCGGGCCGCCGACAGTGATTCCAGCATCAGGTCCTCCATGACATTTAGTTGGGTTGAGATCGGCCAATAGACGTAATCCCGGAAGTCGTAGAAGCCTCCCGACGAGATGGCGGCGCGCAGACGACGTTCGAACGCTGCAGCCCGGAGCGCCAGGAATCCGCCCATGCTGCTTCCCCAGATGCCGATGCGCCCTGTGTCGACCTTCCCATCCGCCACCAGGACATCGACGGCCGCGCCCATCGGCTCCTCCCATGCATCCGGATCCATCGGGATCACGCCCACCATCTCGCCCTGACCAGGGCCGTCGATGGTCAACACGGCCAGGCCGCGACGAACGAATTGCCGTGCCCAGTTGTGGTACTCCTCCTTCACCGAATCGGCACCGTTGACCATGATCACGCACCCAGGAGGCTCGCCTGTCGGGTGCGCCGACTCGGGCACGTGGAGGTATCCGGGTAAGGAGGCGCCGTTGAACGGCACGCTCACGGGCTCGATGTGGATGGGGAAGCACTCCACGGCCTGGCGATAACAGCGGACCCGCCCACGACGCCCCTCTGCCTTCTCGTCACTTCCCACCCGGGCGAGGTATTGAGACCAGTGGTGACACGCGGAAGCCCTGTGGAACATGTCGCCGGCGGAGACCGTCCTTCCCTCGGCCAGGAGCCGCTCGGCGTCGTCCTCCGCGCGGCGGGCTTCCTCCTGCCAAGCCGGATACCAGGTGCGCGCGTCGACCACGCGACTCAGGACGCGCTGGATGTCGCTGAAGTCCAGCGGACCCGTCGCTTCGATGCGTGCCAGGCGGATGACCACGTACTGGCGCGCCATGTGCTCAGCGCCATGGAGCCGGATCCACGTCGAGAGGGTCTGGTAGTAGCGCTCAACCTCCTGCGCGTCGGCCTCACTGACTGTCGTCACTTCAGTTCCTTCATGGCAGCACGACCCGTAGCGGGAGCAATCCCGGTGGGCGCGACATATGCGGAGCTAGCCGGTCACCTACCAGTCGGTCTTCGCCCCGGAAATCGCGCTGACGCCGGCCCTTGCAACCTCCAGATCCTCCTCACCGGTTCCCGAGCTCACGCCTACCGCGCCGAGGACCTGCCCCTCTACCTCTATAGGTACTCCCCCTTTGAGGTTCGCCAAGCGCCCGTCCGTGACGAGCGCAAGGTTCACCCCGTGCCCCGGGTCGATGCCACCCGTGGCCGAGCGACGATCCGCCGCGGTGGTCGCCTTGCGCTGCGCCGTCTGCACGGACAGGAACTTGGCGCCGTCCATCCGGACGAACGCAAGCAAGTGTCCCGAGCCGTCAACGACCGCGATGCACTGCGGCCGGTCCATTCCCGCAGCCCGCTCGATGGCGGCCTCCAGGACCCGTAGGGCTCCCTCGTGCGTGAGGGTCAGACGAGGGCTGGTATCTGCCAAGGCTTCCCCCTCCTATTGTCGGCGATGGATCGATTGGCCAGCTCCGCTCCGATGCAAACTCCTCCAGAGCTCATTGCACAGCCGCTCATCCCGATATGCCCGTCAAGCTGCTGGATACGGAGCGCGGATCCCGCAGCTGCCAGCGACCGGCTTCTACGGCCGCGAGAAACTCGGATACGAGCGCGTTGAACCGATCGGGGTCTTCGAGGTTCGAGGTGTGACCTGTCCGTGGCAGGATGCACAGACCTGCCGAGCGAATCGACTCCTTGAGCATGAGGTTCGCCTCGAGGCACCCGGTGTCCTCGTCACCCACCACGAGCAGGGTCGGGACGGTGAGCTCCCGCAACTCGTCCCTGAGGTCGTAGAGCGAAGGTCGCTCTCGCTGCACGCCCAGCATCGTCAGCTTCGAGCCAATCGCGGAATGCTCGGCCAGCATCTCAACGAACCGCTGCCAGCCCTGCGGGTCCTTGTTCATGAACTGGACGCGTGCCGGGCCCGACCCGTACGTGGGCGCTATTCCGGAAGCACCTTCCTCCTCGAACGCGCGCGCCACGGCTTCGCTCTCGGCGCGGAAAGCGTCGCGGGCTTGAGGTTGCGCGCCGTAACCACATCCTGCAACCACGAGCGAGGCCGTCCGGCCCGGATGGCGAAGACCGAGGTGGAGGGCCGTGAATCCCCCCATCGATATCCCGACCACGTGCGTTCGCTCTATTTCCAGATGGTCCAGGACTGCGAGCGCATCGGTCACGGCCAGATCCTGGGAGTAGGCCAAGGGCTCGGTAGGTAGGTCAGACGGCGGATAACCGCGGGCGTCGTACACGATGCAACGGTGGGTCTCGGCGAACAGGTCGACCTGGGGCTCCCAGCTGCGATGGTCGCCGGCGAACTCGTGGACGAACAGGATCGGCTCCCCAGTGCCGATGTCCTCGTAATAGAGGTTGACGCCGTCCTCGGCGGTCGCGAACCCGTGCCGGCCTTTAGTGCCCCCCGTACGTCCATCATCCGACGGTGTTCGCAATGTGGAAAACACCTTTCAAATAGTCTACCATTCATCCCTATGGCAGCCCCGCGTCGCAACCGCGTGCAGTCACTTGACCGCGCGCTCGACCTGCTTGAAGCGCTGGGAGAGACTGGTGATCTCGGGGTCTCGGAGCTTGCGGCCCGGACCGACCTGGTTGTGAGTACCGCTCACCGACTGCTGGCGGGCCTGAGCGATCGCGGGTATGTCCGTCAAGCCGCCGCGCACGGCCGGTACACACTCGGCTTCAAGGTGATGGAGCTCGCGGGCGGAGTCAAGGCACGAACTGCCGCCCTCTGCGCGGTGGCCCGGCCCCATCTCGAGCAGATTCGGGAAGCATCGAGCGAGACGACCAACTTGGTGATCCTCGACCGCGACCGGGTGGTGTACGTGGACCAGGTACCCGGCCTCCACAATGTCCGCATGTTCACTCAGGTTGGAAGCTCCGCCTTCGCTCATACGACGGGAGCCGGAAAGGCGATCCTCGCCTGCCGTTCGGCCGAGGAGGTCGCGAAGCTGTATCCGCCCGAGCGGGAGCCGCTCGAGCGCCTGACGCCGAGGACGCAGACGACGTTGGAGTCCTTGCGCGCCGATTTCGCACGCATTCGCCGCCGCGGCTACGCAATTGACAATGAGGAACACGAAGAAGGGGTCAGCTGCGTAGGGGCCGCCGTGTTCGGTGGCGGCGACGCGTTCGCGGCGATCAGCATTTCCGCTCCCACCACGCGGATCGTGCAGGCCGAAACCGCTGAGCTCGGGCGATTGCTGAGCCGGCACGCTAGGGAGCTATCCGCCGAGCTTGGCGATGGGACGGTGGCTGAGCTCCAGGCCGCCGATCGGTGACCGGGTACTACGGACCGGGCTGGTCCGTCGCATAACCGGCCTGCTCGAGGGCCGCTATGACCGCCTCCGAGTGCTCAGGGCTGCGCACCCCGAGGACCAGCTCCAGCCCGGTTTCGCCAACGTCGATGTCGACTGCATCGCGTAGATGCTCGACGCTGATCAGGTTTGCGTCGACGTCCGCCACGGTTCTGAGCAGGCTCGCCAGTCCGCCGGGCCGATCCGGTACCCGTGTCAGCAGGCGCATCCGTCGGCCCCGGAGGATCTCCTCGCGACGGGTCACCGAGCTCAGGGTTCCAAGGTCGACATTTCCGCCCGAGAGGATGACTACGGTCGGCCCGGCGGCTGGGGCAATGCCCTCCGAGAGCACGGCCGCTACCCCTACAGCGCCGGCACCCTCGACCACCAGCTTGGCCCGCTCTAGGAGCAGGGTCATCGCCTCAGCTATCTGCCCTTCACTGACCGCCTTCATCTCGTCGACATAGCGATCGACCAGGGGTGCGGTCAGCCGTCCGGGGCGCTTGATTGCGATTCCATCCGCCAGCGTGTCGCTTGTCACGCTGGCGTGATCCGGGAGAAACGGGGCGCATACCTGAGCCTGCACGCCAATTACCGTGACGCGCTGCTGTCTCCGATTCAGGGTCATCCCGACCGCACCAGCCAGTCCACCGCCTCCTACCGGGATGACCACCTGGCCCAGGGCTGGGACGTCATCGAGGAGCTCGAGACCGAGCGTGGCCTGTCCGCTCAGGACGTCGTAGTCATCGAACGGATGGACAAAGGCAGCACCGGTCTCCTCGGCGTAGCTGCGGGCGCAACCGACACACTGATCTACCGATTCCCCGTGGAGCACGACATCGCCCCCAAGCGCCTGGATAGCCTCAACCTTCGACAGTGGCGCGTTCACGGGCATGTAGAGGCGCGCCCTGAGCCCCATCGCGCGGGCGGCAAATGCGACCGCCTGTCCATGGTTACCGGCCGTTCCTGCAACGACGTGGCCTACGGATCGGGACGCGAGCAGGCGGATCTTTGCCAGGGCCCCGCGCATCTTGAATGACCCAGTGCGCTGTAGGTTCTCGGCCTTGAGAAGCACAGTTGTCCCAGCGAGCTCGCTCAGCGTCGGCGAGTGGAGGACCGGCGTGTGACGAACCAGGCACGAGAGCTGCGCACGTCGCTCCAAGAGAAGCGGCATGGGCAGCCGCTTCTCTATCTCGTCAACGCCGGGGCGCGGTGTCCGGGGCTGCAACGATTGCATCGATCTCAACTGAGGCTCCAAGCGGAAGCGCAGCGACACCTACGGCTGCACGCGCGGGCGGGTCGTGATTGAAATACTCGGCGTAAGCCTGATTGATCTCAGCGAACCTGTCGAGATCGGTCGTGTAGATCGTCAAGCGCGCAGCTTGTGAAAGCGACGCCCCGGCCGCTTCGCACACCGCCTGAAGGTTCTCCAGGCATCGCCTGGTTTGCGCGGCGACGTCATCCGGCATCGAATCGGAGTCGTCCGGCCGGATTGGCAGTTGTCCCGAGCAAAACAGAAGTCCGCCGGCGAGTACCGCATGGCTGTATGGGCCCAGGGCTTCGGGCGCACGAGAGCTAGTGACGGCCTTCCGGGAGGCGCCAGACGTCACGTTGTCTCCGCCCCCAGAGACGAATAGATCGGATAGCGGCCTGCCAGCGCATCCGTGCGGCGCATCAGATCGCTGCGTTGCCGTTCGGACGATTGCGAAAGCGTCGAGGCGATGATCTCGCCCAGCTCTTGAAAATCCTTGATCTCCAGGCCGCGGGTCGCCAAGGCGGCGGTCCCCAGCCGCAGTCCGGACGCAACCATCGGCGGGCGGGGGTCGTAGGGAACCGCATTGCGGTTCGCCACGATCCCGACTTCGTGCAGGCGTTGCTCGGCGTCCTTTCCGGTGAGCGCGGAGTCGCGAAGATCGACAAGCACGAGATGAACGTCGGTTCCGTGGGTCTGGACCGCGAAGCCCCTGCGCTGAAGGATCTCGGCGATCGTTCTAGCGCCCTCAACGCAGCGAATCTGCCGGGCTCGAAATGCGGCGGTCGCTGCAATCCGCAGGGCCACCGCCTTGCCCGCAATCACGTGCTCGAGCGGGCCGCCTTGCTGTCCTGGGAATACCGCTGAGTCGATCGCCTTCGCGTACGCCTCGCGACACAGGATCATTCCTCCCCTTGCGCCGCCAAGCGTCTTGTGAACGGTCGTCGTCACCACATCCGCAAGCTCGACGGGGTTTGGGTGCAGTCCTGCGGCCACAAGTCCCGCGAAGTGGGCCATGTCGACCACCAGGAGGGCGTCGTTCTCGTCGGCGATTCGCCGGAAGGCGGCTAGGTCAAGGTGCCGCGGGTAGGCCGACCATCCCGCCAGAATCACGCGCGGGCGGTGGCGCGCAGCGAGCTCGGCGACCTCGCCCATATCGATCAGGCCGCTCTCGCGCTCAACGTGGTACGAAAGGGCGTTGTACAAGCGGCCGGATACGTTCAGCTTCATCCCGTGCGTGAGATGACCCCCGTGGGCAAGCTCGAGACCGAGGATCGGGTCCCCGGGCTTGAGCAGCGCGTGATAGACGGCCGCGTTGGCCTGCGCGCCCGAATGAGGCTGAACGTTCACATGCTCGCCACCGAAAAGAGTCTGGGCCCGGCTGATCGCGAAACCCTCGACGACGTCGACGTTCTCGCAGCCGGCGTAGTACCGCCGCCCCGGATAACCCTCGGCATATTTGTTGGTCAGGGCCGAGCCCTGGCATTCGAGAACGGCGGCGGGAGCGTAGTTCTCGGACGCGATCATTCCTAGGGTCCGCTGTTGCCTCGTGACCTCTGCAGCCAGCGCGGCAGCAACGTCCGGATCGACCTCCGAGAGAGGCGCCTCGAGGTCCGCCTCGGTTGGTTGCAGTAGCTGTGACATCTAATCTAAAGGACTGATATATCACATCTCCCGCGGAAGCGGCGGCCGGAAGCGTTCGCCGGCTCCCTTCGCCCTATTCCGCCGGGGCTATGTCAATGGAGAAATGCTCCTCGAGGCCGCGGAGGTGGCGTTGGATGCTCGCCTTTGCGAACCTCGGATCACCTGAGCGCAACGCCTCGAGCGTGTCTTGCTGGTACTTCTCGGCCGCGCGCATGCTCCCGAATTCCACCGGGTAGCGCGATCGGACCGCCGCGAGATCTCTAAAGGCGCTCCGCAGAAAGGCCTCGAGCTTGGGATTGTCGGCAAGCGAAGCAACCTGCAGGTGGAAGCGGACGTCGAGCTCGATGAACGACTCCGGATCGTGGTGATGGGTGGCAAGCTCGTCGACGAGCTGCTGAAGCGCGTCCAGGTCAGAGGGCCGCGTGCGGATCGCCGCCAGGGGGACCGTGGCCGACTCGATGGCCCGCCTCGCTTCCAGCAATGCTCTTATCTCCCGGATCTCGGGCTGGTCCAGCGAGGTCAAGAGCCGGGTCGGGATCGACAGTGACTTGACTGCCGCGCCGCCGCCCGGACCGCTGCGGATATCCAACAGCCCCGCCCGCCGGAGGCGATTCAGGGCATCGCGAACAACGAGCCGACTGACCCCGAACCGCTGCGCCAGCTCGGTGTCCTTCGGGAGCAACGACCCAACCGGCGCGACGCCCGCCCGCAGCCCGTCGACGAGGGCCCTGGTCACGACATCCGCGGCGCGCTCAAGCTCGACCTCGGGAAAACGCGCGGCGGAAATGCGCGGCTGCGGCGCCGGACCGGCTCGCGAACTCACAAATGCCTCAGGGCTTGTCGATCGGTCAAGGACACGACATCCAGCTATTTATTAGATTGATACCACTATCGAAGCAACCGACCGCGAAAGCGCGGCTTTGTCGCCGACGACCACGCAAGCCGGATCCGGCGCTCCGCTCGCAGTTCTGCGGGAAATCGAGAGCCGCGTGCTGTGGCTGTCGACCGCGATCATCCATCACGCGAACAAGGTGCGCGCGAACCGCTCCGGGATCAAGACCGGGGGCCACCAGGCTTCGAGCGCCTCGATCGTCAGCATCATGACCGCACTGTGGTTCGCGTTTCTGAACCGCCAGGACCGGGTCTCCGTAAAGCCGCACGCGTCCCCGGTCCTCCACGCGATCAACTACCTCCTCGGCGGGCTACCCGCCGAGTATCTGACCAGGCTGCGGGAGCTTGGTGGGCTCCAGAGCTATCCGAGTCGAACCAAGGATCCGGATGACGTGGACTATTCGACGGGGTCGGTGGGAATCGGCGCAACAGCCACCATCTGGGGCGCGCTGACCCATCGCTACGTAGCCGGACACTTCGAGGTTCCTGTCGGCGGTCGCCACATCGCTTTGGTCGGCGACGCCGAGCTCGACGAAGGGGCGTGCTGGGAGGCATTGCTCGATCCGATGACGCGCGAACTAGGCGAGGTGCTTTGGATCGTCGATCTCAATCGCCAAAGCCTTGACAGAGTCGTGCCGCAGATCGCTGCCGATCGTTTGCGCTCGATGTTCGAAGCCGCCGGATGGCACACGACCACGGTCAAGTACGGGCATCGGCTTCGGGCGCTTTTCGACCAGCCCGGTGGCGCGGGACTTCGCCGTCGCATCGATGCAATGTCGAACGAGGAGTTCCAGAGTCTCCTCCGGGCGAGCCCACCTGAACTGCGCCGCCGTCTTCCCGCGGGTGACCGCAAATCACGGCAGCTGATCGGGGAACTGAGCGATGAAGACCTGTCAGCGGCCATTCGCGATCTGGGTGGCCACGATCTTAACGCTCTCCTGGAGGGCCTTGAAGAAGCGGATGCGGCGAAGGATCGGCCCTCGGTGATCTTTGCCTACACGATCAAAGGGTGGCGCCTTCCGGTCGCAGGCCATCCTGCAAACCACTCCGCGCTGCTCAGCGAGGACCAGGTTCGCGAACTTGCGCGGAGCCTGGGTGCCGACCCGGCCGAGCCCTGGGCACCGTTTCCCGCGCACAACCCGGCAGCTCACTGGTGCAGTAAGCGCGCTGCGCAGCTTCAGCGGGAACCGCCGCCTCAGACCGCGCCGCCCACGGTCCCGGTCGAGTTCGGGCGCCCGCATCGCGGAAAGGAATCGACCCAGCAGGCGTTCGGGCGGTTCTTGTCGGACCTGAAGCGAGAGGCCGAGGAGGTATCGCGCCGGGTCGTAACGGTTAGCCCGGACGTTGCCAGCTCCACCAACCTCGGCGGCTGGATCAACCGGGTCGGGATCTGGTCTACCGGAGATCGCATCGATTGGTTCGCCGATGACACGGACACCCTGATCCGGTGGCGGGAGATCACGCATGGACAGCACATCGAGCTCGGGATCGCGGAAACCAACCTGGTGGGACTGCTTGCCGAGCTTGGCGTCGCATGGCAAGTCGAGGGCGAGCCGCTCTTGCCCATCGGCACGCTCTATGACCCGTTTGTCGGCCGAGTCCTCGAGCCGTGGTCCTTCGGCATCTACGGGGGCGGGCAATCCATACTCGTCGGGACACCGTCCGGAATCACCCTCGCCTCGGAAGGCGGTGCGCATCAGTCGATCGTCACACCCGCGATCGGAATGGCCCAACCCGGGTGCGTGTTCTGGGAGCCGGCCTTTGCGCAGGACTTCGAGTGGGCGTTTCTACATGCCCTGTCGCGTCTTGGTCAAGCGGACGGGACGTCCAGCTACTTCCGGCTCTCCACGCGACCAATCGAGCAAGAGCTCTCAAACCCTCCTTCGGATGGACCTAGCCGAGATCTTCGACGCGCCCAGGTATTGGCCGGCGGGTATCGCCTCCGCGAATCGTCGTCGTCCGGGCCGGGGGTCGCACTGGTGGGAATGGGCGCAGTCATCCCCGAGGTCGTCCGTGCCGCTGATGTCCTGGAGGCCGCTGGCATCCCGGTCGACGCAGTGTGCGCTACCAGCGCGGATCGCCTGTTTCGCGCGGCGCGGGCCGATCGAGGATTCGGTTCCCAGGGAGTCGGATTTCTCAGCGAAATACTGCCCCGGGGATGGCCGCTCGTCACCGTCCTCGACGGTCATCCCTCTGCGCTGGCATTCCTGGGCGCAACGTTGGGCGTTTCGGCGACCAGCCTTGGCGTCGCGGAGTTCGGCCAATCCGGGGATCAGCCGGACTTGTACGAGCACTACGGGATCGATTCCGAATCGATCATTGGCGCAGCCCTCGACCTAGTGGGGGGCGCGTGATGAGAGTAGCTCGGCCCCCGCATGCGCCCGCATCGAGCGAGAGCCGCCGGCTACGCGGTCCGAGCGGATGTGCCGACCGGAGGACCGTCTCCCGCCGCTGCCAGCCCCTCGTCCCGGGACTCGGGCGGCGGAGCGTGCCGCGTGCGCCGCGCCACCCCGCTGTCCACTGCCGCGCCTGCCACTGCTGCAGCCACCGACTTGGCAACCTCGCGGTTGAACACGCTGGGCACGATGTAGTCCGCGTGCAATTCGTCCGCGGGAATGACGCCGGCGATCGCATGCGCAGCGGCCAGCTTCATCTCCTCGCTGATCGTGCGGGCCCGCACGTCGAGGGCACCCTTGAAGACGCCAGGGAAGGCCAGGACGTTATTGATCTGGTTGGGATAGTCCGAGCGCCCGGTCGCCATGACGGCGACATCGTCGCGGACCTCCTCCGGGTAGATCTCGGGGACTGGATTGGCCATCGCGAAGACGATCGCGTCTGAGGCCATCGCCTGGACCCCGGCAGGTGACACCGCTTCGGGCCCGGAGAGGCCGATCAGGACGTCGGCACCGGCGAGCACATCATCGGGCGTGCCGCGCACTCGGCGCCGGTTCGTGCGCTCGGAAAGCGCCGCCCGCTCAGCATCGAGGCCATCAGCGCCCGAGCTCAGGGCGCCACGACGGTTGCAGACGACAACGTCGCCGACGCCGTAAGCGAGCAGCATGTCGGTACAGGCGACGCCGGCCGCGCCGGCGCCGACGATCACGACGGTGACGCCCTCCGCCTGCTTACCGACGATGCGCAGCGCGTTGATCAGCGCGGCCAAGACGACGATGGCGGTGCCGTGCTGGTCGTCGTGGAACACAGGAATATCGAGCTCGCCCCGGAGCCGCCGTTCGATCTCAAAGCAGCGCGGCGCGGATATGTCCTCGAGATTGATGCCACCGAAGACGGGCGCGATGCCCTTGACGATCGTGACGATGTCGTCCACGTCCCTCGTATCGAGACACAGCGGGAAGGCGTCGACGCCAGCAAACTCCTTGAACAGCATCGCCTTGCCCTCCATCACCGGGGCTGCCGCCGCTGGTCCGATGTCACCAAGGCCGAGGACCGCCGTACCGTCGGACACGACCGCCACCGTGTTGCCCTTGATCGTCAGCGCCCAGGCCTTGCCGGCGTCCTCCTGGATGGCGGTCGACACACGCCCGACTCCGGGCGTGTAGGTCATCGAGAGGTCGTCGCGGGTCTTGACCGGGACCTTTGGGTTGACCTCGATCTTGCCCCCTTTGTGGGTCAGGAAGGTCCGGTCGGAGACGCTGTCGACCCGCACGCCGTCGAGCTCTCGCACCGCTTGTGCGACAGCGGCCGCGTGACCGGCATCCACGCAGGCGACCGTTACATCGCGGACAACCTCGTGCCGCTCCACCCGGACCAGGTCGATCGCGCCGAGATGCGCCTCCGCCTCGGCGATGGCGTGAGCGACACCGGCGAACGCAGCATCAGGTTGCGATAGATGCAGCCGCATCGTGATGCTGTAGGACGCCGAAGGCTGGAGCCGCGCGGCGGAAACGGTGGGCTCGTTCGACGTCATGGGGTCGCAACGGCGTCAGCCGGCTGAGCTCGAGGCGAGAGCAAGCGGCAGCGATCCGAGCTCGACCCCGGCACATGCCCCCCAGCCGCGGCAGATGTACCGCTGCGCTGCATAAAGATATATTAGCAGGCCCCGTAGCTAGAGGATCGTTCGCATCATTCGCTCGAATGCTTCGACATGGTCCGACGCCACCCGCCTCGCCCGCTTCCTGTCGTGGTTGCGAATGGCGTGCAGAAGCTCGCGATGTTGCGCGATGTTGTCCGTGAAGTCCGGCAAGCGGGGCATCGCTAGGTGCCAGATCCGATAGGACAGATTGAAGTACCGCTCGAGCGTGTCCTGAAGGTAGGAGTTGCGCGCCGTGCTGTAGATCAATCGATGGGCATCCGCATCAAGTGCAATCAATCGGGAGGCGCTGCTCTCGGTAGCGCCCTCGATCTTGCTGATGAGGGCGGAGAATGGCCGCTCGTCCTCGGGGCGGAAGCGTTCCGCTGCCAGTTGTGCGGCAAATCCCTCGAGCTGGACGCGAACCTCCGAAATTGCTGCGAGGTCCGTGATCTCCACCTCCGAAACGAACGTGCCTCGGCGCGGATAGATATCGACGAGCGACTCGAGCTCCAGTCGCTTGATTGCTTCTCGGACCGGCGTTCGACCCACCTTGAGGTCATTCATGAGCTCGTCCTCGTCGATCGGGGTGCCAGGTTGAAGCTCCAGCGAGACGATGCGATCGCGGATCCTCATGTAGGCACGCTCGCTCAGCGACTCTCGGTCCGCCATCGATGCCGCGGGCGATCGATCACGGGCGGGCGCACGTTGCGAGGCTCGAGTTTTACGCTTGGTGGACGCCATGACAGCTGTGCCAACCGGCCTGAGACAGGTGGAGGATCGTATCTCTACCGCCGGGCTCGCTCGCCGCGCGGCCTTGACTCGTTCGGTTGCCGCACGACGGGCCGGCGGCTTGCGCTCGCCTCGTCGAGCCGCCGCACCGGCGTCGTATAGGGCGCCCCCCGCGCGATCTGCGGATCGCGCTCGGCCTCCGCGAGGATCTGCTCGAACGCATCGGCGAGCGCATCGAGGGCCTCCTTGCGTCTCGGTCTCGGTCGGCTCGACCATCAGCGCCTCGTCGACCAGCAGCGGGAAGTAGATCGTCGGCGGGTGGAAGCCGAAGTCCAGCAGGCGCTTGGCGACGTCGAGGGTCTTCACCCCGAGGTCGCGCTTCGGCGGGCGCGCCGGAGAGGACGAACTCGTGCATGCAGGTGCGGTCGAACGCGAGCGGCAGGTACTGGCCGGCCAGCCCCTCCCTGAGCCTCGCGAGCAGGTAGTTGGCGTTCAGCACGGCGACCTCCGAGGCCTCCGTGAGCCCGTCCGCTCCGAGGCTGCGGATGTACGCGTAGGAGCGGACGAAGACGCCGAAGTTGCCCGGCGAAGCCGCGCAGGCGCCCGATGGACTCGGGCTCGGAGTAATCGAAGTCGAACGCCGGAGTCGCGCCGTTCCGACCGCCGGTTCGCATGATGCGCGGAACCGGCAGGTAGGGCTCGATGCGGTCGAGACCGCGATCGGTCCGGCGCCCGGCCCGCCGCCGCCGTGGGGCTGGGAGAAGGACTTGTGGAGGTTGACGTGGACGATGTCGAACCCCATGTCACCGGGCCGGCTGCGGCCCATGATCGCGTTCAGGTTCGCGCCGTCGTAGTACAGCGTCGCGCCGCTTGAGTGGACGAACTCGGCGATCTCGCGGATGTTCTCGTCGAACACGCCCAGCGTGTTCGGGTTGGTGAGCATGAGGCACGGCGACGTCATCGTCGACCTTCGAGCGCAGGTCGTCCACGTCCACGCCGCCGCGCTCGTCGGTCGGCGACCTTCACGACCTCGTAGCCGGCCATCGTCACCGACGCGGGGTTGGTCCCGTGCGACGTGTCGGGCGTGAGGACCCGGGTGCGCTCCTGGCCCCGGTCCGTGTGGTAGGCGCGCGTCAGCAGCAGGCCCGCGAGCTCGCCGTGCGACCCCGCCGAGGGCTGCAGGCTCACGTGCGGCAGGCCGCAGATCTCGGCGAGCGATCGCTCGAGCCGCCACATCAGCTCGAGCGCACCCTGCGCGCGCTTGGGCGATTGAGCCGGGTGAAGGCGCGCGTGGCCGGGCAGCGCCGCGACCCTCTCGTTCAGGCGCGGGTTGTGCTTCATCGTGCACGAGCCGAGCGGGTAGGGCCCCGTGTCGAGATCGAAGTTCCGCCTCGAGATGCGGTTGTAGTGCCGCACGATCTCGGGCTCGGAGACCTCGGGCAGCTCGCGGCACGCGCTCGCGGCGCAGCCGCTCGCGGGATCAGCTCATCGAGCGGCGCTCCGGGACGTCACAGGCCGGAACGGTGCCGGCGCGGCGGCCCTCGACCGTGCGCTCGAAGATCGTGATGGCGCTCTCCCGCTGCTGCGCGGTGGGGGTGTCGGCGCTGGCGGGGGGCGGCGAGGGAGGTGCGAGTGGCTCATGCCGGCACCTCTTCCCTTGCGGGCTCGCCCCTGCTCGCCCTCACCGCTCGCGCCAACGAATCCGCCAGCCGATCGATGTCCGCCTTCGACCGCCGCTCCGTGATCGCGACGAGCAGTCCGTCCTCGTGCTCGGGGTACTCGCGCGCGAGCGGGTAGCCGGCGGCGATCCCGTCCTCGGCGACGCGGTCGAGCACTTCGGCGACCGGCGCCTCGAGCCGCACCGCGAACTCCCGCACGACGGGCGCGTCGTGCAGGAGCTCGACGCCGTCCGCCGCCGCCAGGCGCTCGCGCGCGTAGGCGGTGCGCCGGGCCATCAGCTCGCCGAGCTCGACGATGCCCCGCTTGCCCAGCCACGCCAGGTAGACGGCGCCCCCCAGGGCGTTCAGCGCCTGTGAGGTGCAGATGTTGTGGGTCGCCTTCTCGCGGCGGATGTGCTGCTCGCGCGTCTGCAGGGCGAGGACGAAGCCGCGGCGCCCGTCGACATCCGTGGTCTCGCCCGCGATCCGGCCCGGCATCCGGCGCAGGTGCTCGGAGGTGGCGGCGAAGAACCCGAACGAAGGGCCGCCGAAGTCGAGGCTGCCACCGAGGGGCTGCCCCTCGCCGAGCGCGATGTCGACGCCGCACTCGCCCGGAGCCCGCAGGACGCCGAGCGTCAGCGGATCGACCGTGGCGACGGTCAGGCGCCCCGGCCTCCTTCGCCATGCGCCGCCAGCGCCTGCAGATCCTCCACGGCGCCGAGGAAGTTGGGGTTCTGCACGAAGACGGCCGCGGTCTCGGAGTCGACGGCGCCGGCGAGCTCGCCCGCGTCGGTGACGCCGCCGGCCAGCCCCACCTCGACGATCTCGGCGCCGAAGCCCGCGGCGTAGGTGCGAAGCGTCTCGCGGCTGTGCGGGTGAAGGCCGCGCGAGACGACCAGCCGGCGCCGCCCCTTGGTCGCCCCGATCGCCAGGTAGGCGGCGGACGCGACCGAGGAGGGGCCCTCGTACAGGGAGGCGTTCGCGACGGGCAGCCCGGTCAGCTCGCGAGATCGCGGTCTGGAACTCGAACATCACCTGCAGGCCGCCCTGGGAGACCTCGGGCTGGTAGGGGGTGTAGGGCGTCAGGAACTCGGAGCGCTGCGTGATCGCGTCCACGATCGCCGGGACGTAGTGGTCGTACATGCCGGCGCCCAAAAAGCACAACTCGGAGTCGGCGTGCGCGTTGCGCTCGGCCAGGGAGGCCAGGTCGTCGAAGCACTCGGTCTCGGTGAGCCCGGCTGGAAGGTCCAGATCGCGGTCGAGCCGTACCTCTGGCGGAATCTGCTCGAAGAGCTCATCGACCGACGCGGCGCCGATGGCGTCGAGCATCGCCTGCCGGTCGGCGTCGGTGGCTGACGTGTATCTGGTCACGATCCCTCAAGCAACTTCCGGTACGCCTTGGCATCTAGCAACCCATCTGCGTCAGCGAGATCAGCGCACATAACCCGGACCAACCAACCTTCTCCGTAAGGGTCCTCGTTGATCAGCTCGGGGCTGTCCGCGAGGTTCTCGTTGACCGCGAGGATCTCGCCCGACAGCGGCGCGTACACGTCCGACACCGCCTTCACGGACTCGACCTCGGCGTAGGCCTGGTCCTTGGTCACGTCCGAGCCGACTTCTGGCGGCTCGTAGAAGACGACCTCGCCGAGCGCATCCTGGGCGTACCAGGTGATGCCGAAGGTGGCCTCTTCGCCGTCCACGCGCGCCCAGTCGTGCTCCGGGTGGTAGCGCAGATCCTCGGGATAGCTCTCCTCTGCCATGGGCGGTCTACGTCTCCTTTCGGTACAGGGGTTTCGATTCGATTCGCGCCCCGCGGAGCTTGCCGCGGATGTCAATCTGGACCTCCGTGCCGGGCTCGGCGAGCTCCGCTGCCACGTACGCCATCCCGATCCCGGCGTCGAGGCACGGCGACAAGGTCCCGCTCGTCGTGACTCCGACCTCGTCTTCATCCCTCAACACCGGGTTGCCCTGGCGCGGGATGCCGGGGCCGGTGAGGGCGAACGGTGCGAGCTTCTGCTCGGTGCCGGCCTCGCGCGCCGATGCGACCGCTTCGGCGCCGACGAAGCCCGTCTCCTCCTTGCAGCACCAGCCGAGCCCGGCCTCGATCGGATTGCGCGTGGAGTCCATGTCGTTGCCATAGAGGTGGAAGCACACCTCGAGCCGCAGCGTGTCGCGTGCCCCAAGCCCGGCGGGCACGGCTCCGGCGTCCAGGAGCGCGGCCCAAACGGCCGGCGCGCCCTCCGGCGGGAGCAGGAGCTCGACGCCGTCCTCGCCCGTGTATCCGGTGCCGCACACCAGGGAATCGCTACCGGCGACCTCGACCCGAGCCGTCCGCATCCGCTTCGGGAGCTCGGCCGAGGCGAGGCCGGCGACGATGCCGCGCGCGTCGGGGCCCTGGACCGCCAGCATCGCGTAGCGCTCGATCGCGTCGCCCACGTCGGCGTCAAACCCGCCGGCGTGCTCGGCGAACCACTCGAAGTCGCGCTCGTGATTGGCCGCGTTCGTCACCGTCAGGTAGCGGTCGACATCGAGGCGGTACGTAAAGAGGTCGTCCAAGATGCCGCCATCATCGCGGCACAGCACCGAATACTGGGCGCCGCCCACGTCGAGCTTGGAGACGTCGTTGGAGAGGAGGCGCTGCAGCAGGTCCAGCGCCTGCGGCCCGGACGTCTCGATCTCGCCCATGTGCGAGACGTCGAAGACGCCGCACGAGGTGCGCACGGCCACGTGCTCGGGCCGAACGCCCTCATAGGAGACGGGCATCTCCCAGCCCGCGAACGGGACGAGCTTCGCCCCCGCCGCCTGGTGAGCTTGGAAGAGCGGGGTGCGCCGTGAACTCATCCGGCACGAGACAGGTCTGTTTACGTCCTTACTGATATATGAGTTGTATCAACAAGCGCGGGTGGGTCCAGGCACTAGGCGTGGATGGCCCAGCCGTCCACGGCACGGGCAGCGTCCAGGATCGCCTCCGACATGGTCGGATGCGGGTGCACGATTCGGGCGAGCTCCTGGTAGCCGCCCTCGAGAGCCATCGTGTTGACCAGCTCGGGGATCATGTCGCAGGCGCGATTGCCGACCACGTGCGCGCCGAGGATCTCGCCGTACTCGGTGTCGACGACCAGCTTGACCAGTCCGTCGCGATCGTCGTAGACGGCGGCGGCGCCCTCGCCGCCCAGCTTCTGGCGCCCGACCTTGATGCTGTGCCCCGCCTCCTTCGCCTGCGCCTCGGTGAGGCCCACGCTCGCCACCTGCGGCTCGCAGAAGGTGGCGCCGGCGATCAGGTCCTCTTCCACCGGATGAGTCTCCACGCCCGCGGCGTGCTCGACGGCCACCACACCCTCCTCGGATGCCTTGTGGGCGAGCGCCTTGCGCCCGACCAGGTCGCCGATCGCATAGATCTTCTGGTTCGCGGTCTGCCGGTATTCGTTGACCTCGATCTTGCCGCGGTCGTCCGTCTTCACGCCGGCGAGCTCCAGGTTGAGAGGGTCCGTGTCGGGAGCGCGGCCCCCGGCAATGCAGAGGTAGTCGACCTCGATCTCCGCGTCGCCGTAGGAGACCTTCACCGAGCTCTTTCCGACGTCAACCGAGGCGACCGGGGTCCCGGTGGAGATGCCGATGCTCTGCTTCTTGAACGTCCGCTCCACGACCCTGGCCATGTCCTTGTCCTCGGCGGGAAGGATCTGGCTCAGCATCTCGATCAGCGTGACCTCGGTGCCGAACCTCGCGTAGGCCGACGCGATCTCGGCACCGGATGCGCCCGCGCCCACGACGGCGATCCGCTTGGGCTGCTCCGGAAGCGACCACGCCCCCCACGTGTCGACGACTCGATCCGAGAACTCCACGCCGGGAATCGCGAGGGCCACCGAGCCCGTCGCCAGGACCACCGTGCCGGCTTCATACGTCGTGTCGCCTACCGCGACGTCGCCGCTCTCGGTGAGTGCGCCCTCGCCCTCGATCATGGTCACCTTGTTCTTGTCCCAGAGCATCTTCACGCCGCTCGACAGCGTCTCGGAGACCTTGCCCCGTCGCTTGCCCAGTGCCTTCCAGTCGACTGCCACGCCCTTCGCGGTGACGCCAAGCTCGGCGCCGTTCACAGCGCGGTCGTAGACCTCGGCGCTGTGGAGAATCGTCTTCGCGGGGATGCACGCGTAGTTCAGGCACCGCCCGCCGGGCTTGTCGCGCTCGACGACCGCCGTCTTCTTGCCGAGCTGGGCCGCCCGGATCGCCGCCACGTAACCGCCGGGACCGCCGCCGATCACGACCACGTCGTAGGAGGACATGGCCATCCTTATCCCGCCGCCGGCGTGAGCCGCGGCCCTGGGCAATCCCCATTCATAGCGCGAGGCCCAGCGGCCCCTCGAGAAGGTTCCTGATCCGGTCCAGGAACACGGCGCCGTCGGCGCCGTAGAGGATCCGGTGGTCGCAGGCGAGTGTTGCCGGCATCAGGCTCCCAACGGCGATCTCGCGGTCCTTCACCACCGGCCGCTCGGCGATCGCGCCGACCGCCAGGATCCCGGCCTGCGGCGGGTTGATCACCGCGGCGAAGCTCTGGATCCCGAACATGCCGAGGTTGGAGACCGTGAAGGTGCCGCCCGAGAGCTCCGGCGGCGTAATCGTCCCCTCGCGAACCCGCTGTGCCAGGGCGCGAGCCTCGGTTGCGATCTGCCGCAGGCCCTTGAGGTCGGCGTCGAAGACCGTCGGCACGAGGAGCGCGTTCTGAGTGGCGACGGCGACGCCGACGTTGACGCGCGAGTAGAGCTCGAGGCGCCCGTTCAGGTAGGCGCCGTTGGCGCGCGGGTGCTCGCGCAGAGCGATCGCACACGCCTTGACCACCATGTCGTTGAACGACGGCACCACGTCGCCCTCACCTGCCGATGCCTTCAGCCGGGCGCGCGCCTCGACGGCGCGGCTCATGTCGACCTCGACCGAGAGGTAGAAGTGGGGCGCGGTCGCCTTCGACTCCGCCATCCGGCGGGAGACGGTCGACTGGAGCTTAGTCAGCTCCTCGAAGGAGGTACTGCCCTTCGCGGTCTCCGGAGAGACAGGAGGGGTTCGACCCGCCGGCGCCTGGATAGACGCCGGCGGGGACCCCTGCTCTTGGGGTAGAGAGCGCCCGGACTGCGCCGGGCTCGGCGCCGATTCCGCCACGAGAGGACGAGTGGCGGAGGATGGGATCGGCGCCGAGTCCGAAGCAGCGCGCTCGACGTCAGCCTTGACGATGCGACCGCCCGGACCTGAGCCGAGCACAGCGGAAAGATCAACTCCCAGCTCGCGCGCCATGCGGCGGGCCACTGGAGACGCCCTGACGCGATCATCGGTTGTCTCCGGCCTGGAGGCGTCGGGTAGCTCTGGCGGAGCGGCAACCACGGCGGTTGACGCGCCACCATCCCCGCTTGCTTTCGCTTTAGCCTGCATCTGCGATCTGTCGCCCCCCGGCTCCTCCCCAGGCTCGCCAACACGCGCGATGACCTCGCCGATCGCAAGCGTCGTGCCCTCCGCCGCCACGATCTCGATCAGAGTCCCGGCGGCGTCGGCCTCGTAGACCATGTTCGCCTTGTCGGTTTCGATCTCGACGAGCTCGTCACCAGCCGCGACCTCCTCGCCCTCGCCCCTGAGCCAGCTCAGGATCGTGCCCTCCTCCATCGAGTCCGAGAGCCGTGGCATGCGAATGTCAGCTGCCATCGATCCCCAACGTGGCCAGGACAGCGTGAGCAATTCGCGCCTCGCCAGGCACTGCTGTGTTCTCGAGGTTCTTGGCATAGGGGAGCGGGATCTCGGCCGAGCCCACGCGCTCCACGGGAGCGTCGAGTTCGTCAAAAGAGGCCCGCTGGATGCGGGCGGCGAGCTCGGCCGTGACCCCGTAGCTGGGCCAACCCTCCTCGACGAGCACGGCCCGGTTGGTCCGCGTGACGCTCTCGGCCACCGTTTCCATATCGAGCGGCCGCAGCGATCGCAGGTCGACGACCTCGGCCGAGACGCCGTTGTCGGCGGCGAGGCGCTCCGCGACCCGAAGCGCCCGCACCGTCGCAAAGCCGTGCGAGATCAACGAAACATCGGTGCCCGGTCGTGCGACGGCGCCGCGACCAATCGGCGCTACGTGTTCGGCGTCGAGCCAGACCTCGCCCTTCTCCTTGTAGATCGCGAGGTGCTCGATGACGACAACTGGATCGTCGTCACGGATCGCGGCCTTCAGCAGGCCCTTGGCGTCGGCGGGACTGGCTGGGGCGACGACCTTGAGCCCGGGAACGTGAGCTAGCCAGGCATCGAAGGCCTGCGAATGCTGGGCTGTCAGCTGATTCCCGCCCCCGCCGGGGGTGCGGATGACGAGCGGGCATCGGACCTGCCCGCCAAACATTGCCCCGACCTTGGCGGCATGGTTGACCAATTGGTCGATGGCAACCAGGAGGAAGTTGATGGTCATGATCTCGACGACCGGCCGTTCGCCAAGCAGCGCCGCGCCGATGCCGGCTCCGAGAAACCCCTCCTCCGAGATTGGCGTGTCGACGACGCGCTGCGGCCCGAACTCCTCAAGCAGGCCCGCCGAGACCTTGTAAGCGCCGCCGAAGACCCCGACCTCCTCGCCGATAAGAAAGACGCGCCCATCGCGGCCCATCTCCTCACGCAGCGCGAGCCGCAGCGCCTCGCGGTAGGTCATCGTCGCCGTCTCTGGGGCGGCCAGCTCCCCGGGTGGCTTGACCGCAACCGCGTTCACCGTCCCAGCCCTCCGGCGAAGACGAGCTCCCGCTCGCCAAAGGCGCTTCCGGGGATCATCCGCTGAAACTGCTCGTCGCTTCCGGGCGCGTACATCCCCGTGGCAAGTTCATCGACCGGGGGCTCCGCGTCGCCCTCGGCGAACGCTACGGCTGCCTCGACCGCGGAGCCTGCGCGCTCCTCGGCCGTGGCGAGTTCTTCCTCGGAGACGTCCTGCTCGAGAAGCCTGGCACGGAAGCGCTCGATGGGATCGCGGGCTTGACGCTCGGCGATCTCGTCTTTGGTTCGGTAGCTGAGCCCGGCGTCGGCGACCGAATGGCCGCGGAAGCGGTAGGTCATGGTTTCGAGGACGGCTGGCGCTCGTTCCTCACGGGCGCGGGCGAGGAGGCTCTCGGTGGCCGCTTGCACCTCGCCGAGCTCGTCGCCGTCGACGCGTTCGCCGGACATCCGGTAGGCCTGGACGCGCTTGAAGACCTCGGGCTCGGCGGAGGCCCGCTCGACGCTCGTTCCCATCCCGTAGCTGTTGTTTGTGACCAGGTAGACGATCGGCAGCCGCCACAGCGACGCGAGGTTCAGCGACTCATGCCAGGCGCCCATGTTCACCGCGCCCTCCCCGAGCTCGCAGAGAACGGCGTCCGCGCGATCCTGCCGCACCAGAGCCATGGCGAGTCCGGTGGCGATCGGAAGCTGGCCAGCGACGATCCCCCAGCCGCCGTAGTAGCCCAGACCGGGGTCAAGCAGATGCATGGACCCGCCGCGCCCGTGCGCACAGCCGGAGCGCCGGCCGAAGAGCTCCGCCATCACGGCCTCGGGCGCCACGCCCCTGGCCAGCGCGAAGCCATGGCAGCGGTAGCCGGTGGCGAGTAAATCCGTTTCGGCCATTGCTGCAACCGCGCCGACGGTGGTCGCCTCCTGGCCCGAGGAGAGGTGACAGTAGCCACCGATTCGCGCCGCCTTGTATTGGCGCTCCGCCTCCGTCTCAAACTGGCGGATGAGCTGCATCCGCTCATACAACGAGACCCGCGCTGGTTCGCGAGCCCCGTAGTCCTTGGCGGGCTTGCTCACGGCTCCTCGAAGAAGTCGGGGTGCTGCTCGCGGAGCCGCGGCACCTCGCGCAGGACCATCCGCAAGTGGTGGCGCAATAGATCCTCCGCGGCATTGGGGTCGTGGTCAGCGATAGCGGCGACCACGGCCCGGTGCTCATCGATCATCTCCCGGAGATAGTTCGGCTGGCCGAGGCTGAGGCGCCGGACGCGGTTGAGGTGCGACTTGGCACGCTCGCTCACCGCCCAAACGGCGAGGTGCTCGGAGAGATCGCACAGCGTGCGATGAAAGCTGTCGTCCAGCGCGTAAAACGCATCCAAGTCCCCCGACTCATCGGCTCGGTCCTGGGAGTCGAGGTTCTCCTCGAGCTTGGCGACGTCGTCCTCGCCGGCGAACTCGGCCGCGCGACGCACGGCGGCGCACTCCAGCGCCTCGCGGATGAACTGGGCGTCAGCTACCGCCTGCGGGCTAATTCGCGAGACGAAGGTTCCGAGCTGGGGGACGATCTCGACCAGGCGGTCATCGCGAAGTCGCGCCAACGCCTCGCGAACAGGGGTGCGACTCACGCCCAGGTTGGCGGCCAAGGCGTTCTCGGAAAGTTGCTGGCCCGGCTCTAGTTCACCGCGAACGATTGCCTGCCTGAGTGCTGCATACACCTGAATTCGAGCCGGCGAGCCCGCGGCTCTACGAACCGACTCGAGCGACTGCAGTCTCACAACCTCGCCCACGTCGCCAGTATACAAGTATGTTAGTATCCCGCAGGGCGCTTGGAGATCTCCCTCGCCGGGCGCGTCTGCCAAACATCGTTCGGGTGACGTCCCGTCCAGCCGGGTCCTGCAGGCGCTCGCCCCCCTTCTCCTTGAGCTCGATCTCGGATCCATCAATCGGGCGCGTCAACGATCCCGAGCCCATTGCGCTGCCAGTCAGTTCGAATCGTGCTGGACGTCGGTCGGTTCGCCCACCACGACGAGCCGCCGGCCCGCGGAGCGCGTGAGTCGGCGGCGAGGATCGCGCGTAGGCCGGTCGAGTCGATGAACTCAAGTGCCGTCAGGTCCAGCATCACGATCGCCGCCGGCGCACGGCACGGGATTGCTCGCCGTCCCCGTCGGTTTCAGCTCGGGCCGCACATCGCCGATCAAATGGATGTGCCCCCGGTAGCACCGAACGTGCCTCGTCTTCTCGCCGGCGAGGCGAACACCTATGCGGGCGCCGATCTCGTGAACGCCATCCGCCTTGTCGGCGTGATCGCGGGGCTGAGCGGCCTGCTGACCGTCGCCTACTTCGCCTTCGATCCGCCCACCGAAACGGTCGGTGGCGCGGGGTGGGCGCTCGCCGGTGCCCTGGCCGCCGCCAGCCTCGTCGCGGCGGCTCGCCTCCTGCGCCAAGTGGCGGCCCGGGTTCAATGCGCTGCTCGGTCTTAGCTATATCGGGCTCGCCTCCGTCGCCGTCGTGGTCTGGCTCGCGGGCGGAGCCCAAGACTCCTATCGCAACCTCTACCTGCTGTGGATCGGATCCGCGGTCGGCGTCCACCCGCCGCGCCGCGGGCTCGCCTTTCTCGCCGTCACCGCTGGAGCCGCCTCACTCCCCCTCGCCTACGACGGCTGGGAGTCGGCCGAGGCCTACTCGATCGCCACGGCGTTCCTGATGTGGGCGGCGCTTGCGATTCTGATCATGCTGCTGATGACCTACGTGCGATCGCAGCGCGTGCGCCTGCGCGCCGAGGAGGAGAAGGCCCAGCACCTCGCCCGCGCCGACAGCCTCACCGGGCTCGGCAACCGTCGGGCATTCGACGAGGCGCTGACGGCCGAGGTGGCGAGGGTCCGCCGGGCCGAATCGACGGTGAGCATCGCGCTCCTCGACATCGACGGCTTCAAGGACCTAAACGACCGCTATGGCCACCTCGAGGGCGATCGCTGCCTCAAGGAACTCGCTGACGCAATAGCCGACTCGATCCGCGGCGGCGATCGGGCGTTTCGCTGGGCGGCGACGAGATAGCGCTGCTCTTACCGGACACGCGGTACGACGGCGCCGAGGAGACCCTGAGCCGAATCGCGATCCGCATACAGGACACTGTCTACCGGCCACAAGGGCGCGGCCTGACCGTTTCCTGGGGTGTCGCCGAGTTCGGGCCCGCGATGACGGCGGGGGACCTGCTGGCGCAGGCCGATCTCGCCCTGATGACCAGCAAGCACCGCTCCACTGAGCTCAATCGCTGACGGCCGAGCACGGGCTTCGGCGGTCGCGTGTTTCGGAAACACCAAGCGCACTGCTCCTGTAGTCGTTGGAGGCTCCCGCTTGGAGCGAGCAGGAGCAACCAACTCGTGGCCCCATTCGTGGCCCCAATTTGAGCGAAAGTCAGCGAACTGAGCGGACCTGAAATGGCTCGATAGAGCCCAGTAGCACCTCAGATGACCCCGTGCAACAAGGTTGAGGGCCTTGTGGGGTGAACAGCCCCGTGGAGGTTCGACTCCTCTCAGGCGCATTGAGGAAGCTGAAAGCAGCTCGTCTGGCAGCGTAAGGATGAGGTGGCCCGGCCCGTTTCGCTCCCATCGGCCGAGATCAAGCGTCACGGTTTCCAGGTCTCCGTAGTCCGCCGGGAAGATCCGGCGTTTCTACGGATGCGGCCAGGCGTCGGCCGCGAGACGATCTTCTGGTCCAAAAGAAAGGAGACAACATGGAGTGGCTCTGGATACTTCTGGGAGTCCTGTACATCGCGCTCGTGGTCACGCTGGGGGTCATGACCTTCAGGGGCGGGCACTATTGGATGTTCTGGCTCGGGTTCTTCGTGCCATTTCTGTGGCTGATCGGTGGCCTGATCGAGCCGACCGAGGCCGCGAGGCGTCGGGCTGCGGTCGGGCACGCATAGCCGCCCTGGGCTCAACCACAGAGGAAGTTCTCCGGCTCCGAGGCGGGTTGCTCGCCTCGGAGCCTCGTTTCGAGCGCGATTGCGGCGGTGGTGCGAGGGTCTCGTGCCAGGCCCGGCCGGGGAGACGCAGTGACGCGCTACGAGCGCGTCGTGGCCATCGGGCCCTGAGGACGGCGCGCTGTGGAGTGGGCGATTGCGATCATCGCGCTCGCGCTGCTCGCCGTTGCCGCCGTATCGCGGCGGTTGTCGGGTACGCCGGTCACGCCGACGATGGTGTTCGTCGCCATCGGGTTGCTGGTGGGCCCGCAGGTCATCGACCAGCTCGATCTGGCGAGCACGAGCTCGACCACCCGGGCATTGGCCGAGGCGACCCTGGCACTGGTGTTGTTCACCGATGCCTCGCGCATCGACCTGCGCCGGCTTCGCCGCGGGGTCGGCGTGCCGGTGCGGCTGCTCGGCATTGGGCTGCCGCTGACGATCGGATGACTCCGGGCGAGGCGCTGATCGTGGGCGTGGTGCTCGCTCCAAGGCATCTTGCTCGGCCCCGCGCTGTCTGATCTGAGCTGGAGCCTTGTCCTCTACGCCGTCCTCAGCCTGACGATCGTGCGGATGGTGCCGGTCGCGATTGCGATGTGGGGGTCGCGCGCCCGCAGGCCGACCCTCGGCTTCCTCGGCTGGTTCGGCCCGCGCGGGCTGGCCTCGATCGTGTTCGCGGTGATCGTGATCGAGGAGTCGCATCTCCCCCAGGAGCACGCGATCGTCACGGCGGTCTATTTGACCGTTGGACTCTCAGTCTTCGCCCACGGCCTCACGGCCGCTCCATTGGCCAAGCGATACGCCCGCTGGTACCGCGTCCATCCCCGCGGCAAGCGCCCGTCGATGGAGAGCCGCCCGGCGGAGCTGACGCGGGTGCGTGGCGCCGAATCCACCGCACTTTCTCCGTAGCCGACTATTCGGACGCTTAAGCGAGCCCCGCAGGTGCCGCCGTCGGCCCGAGACGCGTCCGCCGGCGGCACCTGCGATCCGTGTTGACGCGGCCGGCTAGATGCCTTCGTGGGCCGTCACCCTGCCGTCCTTGACGGCGTCCTTCAGCGCCTCGTAGTCACGCTGGTTCTGATCCGCGTAAACCTCCGCGAAGTCGGCCATGGCCCGATCGAACGTATCTCCGCGGCCCAGATAGGCGGCGATCGCGATGCGATCACCCGAGCGCGCGTGGGCGCGAGCAAGGGTCGACCCGCAGATCTGGCCATACGCGATCATCTCCTTGGGACTCATGACGTCCACGCGCGCCGATCCTTTCTGGTCCCACAGCTGGCGCACGTAGAAGTCGCGTAGGTGGCCGTCAGGGCCTTCAGCCGTGAGCCAGCCGAGGAAGATGTCGCTTCCGGCCTGCATCATTCGCTGCCCTTCGACCACCCGCTGCCCGTGGTGCTCGTAATCGCTCGCCTCGGTGAATGGCTCGAGAACGGACGCCTCGGCCTCCTTGGCCTGAAGAAGCAGGGGATCGCGATCATCGCGCCCCACGAGCAGTGCGACGAATGCCCGGGTGCCAACGCTGCCGACACCGACGACCTTGCGAGCGGCGTGCACGTATCGAAAGCGCTCCAACAGGCGACGGCGATCGTCCGCCAGGGTCTGGCCGTAGCGATCGAGAACGGCGCGCACGCGGTCCTCCGCTTCCTCGGCCCGGTCGGCGAAGAGCTCCTCCAGCGGGACGATCACCGGCGGGTCGCTGACGATCCGCGGCTCGCCGTCCACGTCGTGCGTGAGCTTGCTGAAGGCGCGCATGCTGTCCTTGGTCCGGGCCTTTGCGACGTTGCGCTCGAACGCCTTGATCTCATGTTTCTTCGCCTCCCCCTGCCAGCGCTGAAGCAGCGATGTGACATCGAGGCGTTGGTACCAAACGTCGAGAGTCCGCTCCTGCGCGAACCCGCGCATCGCCTGGCGGTAGCCGGCCGCGGCGGCGATGACCACCGCGCTTCGCTGAGCCTGGTCGAATCCACGCTCGCGGCCGGCAACCTCGAAGCTCGCGGCGAGCCGTTTCACGTCCCACTCCCAGGGGCCCGGCAGCGTCTCGTCGAAGTCGTTGACGTCGAAGACGAGCATCCGATCGGGCGCGGCGAAGGCGCCGAAGTTCTCGAGATGCGCATCGCCGCAGAGCTGAACCTCGAGCCCCGACCGTGGGGTGTCAGCCAGGTCGGCGGCCATGATCGCCGCTGCGCCCCGGTAGAAGGCAAACGCGGACACGAGCATGCGCCCGTAGCGGATTGGGACGAGCTCCGGCGCACGTGTCGTGGCCTGCTGCTCGAGCACTTCGACCGCGTCAGGCCTGTCGCCTGCCGGGACCCAATCAGCATGACTGGAACGAGGTGCCTTGCGGCGAGCGGCCTTCCCCGCGACCGCGCGCTCGTTGCGCGAAGACGCCTCCAGCATCAGCCTGGCGCCCCGGCGGGCGACGGCGTCACCGTTGCCTCCTCGAGATCGGTTCGGGTTGCACGACACTGCAATCCAACTGCGGCAGCGGCAGGGATGCATCACACGATCCGGGTGAAGTACAGGGTGCGCTTAGCGATCCGTCGCTGCGCATGTTTCCGGGCGGCGGCTTCGGCGGCTTGGAGGCCTGCGTGCCGGCGACGTACCCGCGGCGGGTGTAGATTCGGTCCGGGTGCCCGGTCAAACCGTCAGCGAGCTCGAGCGTCGCTACGAGCGGCGTGGCTCCGCGGTCCTCGATCGGCTGCGGGCGACCAAGGAATCTCGAGGACGGATCGAGCCCGAGGACGTCGATCGGATCGCTGCGTCCCTCGATCTGCCGCGGGCACACGTCAACGCCGCCGCCTCCTTTTACGCGGACCTCGGCTTCACGGTCCGCGCCGACCGTCATGTGCAGGTGTGCGACGGCACCGCCTGTTTCTCGGCGCGGGGTGGCTCGGACGCCTCGAACATGTCGCGGGACCTCGCCGCTGACGGGGAGACCTCGACACAGCCGGTCTACTGCCTCGGCTACTGCTACGCCGGCCCGGCCGCCCTCGATGGCGAGGAGCCTCGGGCCGGCCCGGATCTGGTCGATCAGCTACTCGGGCGCACTGAGCCCACGGACCCGGAGATTCCATTCCGCAGCATGGTCGACGAGCCGGTCGTCCTCGCCGGCCTGACGGGTGAGGGCGAGGACCCCTGGAAAGCGTGGCACGAGGTGCTGGCCTCCGGGGATCGGGGGCGGGTGATCCGCGAGGTGCTCGAATCCGGGCTTCGCGGCCGCGGCGGCGCCGGGTTTCCGGCGGCTCGCAAGTGGGAGACGGTGGCGGGCTCGGGTCTGCCTGGCCCCCGTTACGTGATCTGCAACGGCGACGAGGGCGATCCGGGGTCCTTCGTCGATCGTCTGCTCATGGAGCGCGACCCCGAGCGGCTTCTCGCGGGCCTGGCGCTGGCCGCGTTTGCGACCGGCGCCGAGCACGGCTACGTGTACGTGCGGTCCGAGTATCCGCAGGCTCGCGAGCGCCTTCGCAGCGCGGTCGCCGCCGCGCGCGACGCCGGTCACCTGGGCCGCAAGCTCGACGCGGCGGGAACGAGCTTCGACGTTGAGGTCTTCGAGGGAGCCGGCTCGTACGTCGCCGGTGAGGAGACGTCCCTCATCCACTCGATTGAGGGGCTTCGGGGCGAGGTCGCGGTTCGCCCTCCCTATCCGACGGACCGCGGCCTGATGCACCGCCCGACCGTCGTCAACAACGTCGAGACCCTCTGTGCCGTCCCCTGGATCGTCGCCCGGGGCGGAGCGGCCTATCACCGCCACGGCGTTTCCGGAAGTCGCGGGACCAAGGTGGTGTGCCTGAACGAGCGGTTCCGGAACCCGGGTGCCTACGAGGTCGAGCTCGGGACGACCCTTCGCAGGATCGTCGACGAGATCGGCGGCGGCGTCGCCGGCGGCCACGAGCTGCGCTCCATCCAGGTGGGTGGACCGCTGGGCGGATTCCTCTCGCCGGATCAGCTCGACACGCCGCTCAGCTTCGATGCCGTTCGGGAGTCCGGCGCCGAGCTCGGGCACGGCAGTGTGATCGCGCTTGACGAGCGCGTTTCGGGGATCGCGCTTCTTCGTCACGTCTGGCGCTTTGCCGCCAGTGAGAGTTGCGGCACGTGCTCGCCCTGCAGGATCGGCACCCGGCGCGGACTCGAGGCCGCCGAGCGCCTGGCCGCTGGGCGCGAGGGGCTCGGCGACGCACACGAGCAGCTGCTCGAGACGCTGCGGCTCGGGAGCCTATGCGCCTTCGGACGCACCGTCCCCCAGGCGGTCCGAAGCGTTCACCGCGTCTACGCCGACGAGATCGGAGGCGCGACGTGACGATCAGCGCGACCGTGAACGGAACCGAGGTGACCGTGGCTGACGGGGCCACCGTCCTGAACGCGGTCCATGCCGCCGGTGGGGACGTGCCCGCGCTCTGCTGGGACGAGCGGCTTCGACCCTATGGCTCCTGCCGCGTCTGCATGGTCGCGCTGGGCGGGCACGAGGCGCCGGTCCCCGCCTGCAGCACCCCCCTTGCTCACGGCGCCGAGATCGACACCGGGGATCCGGTGGCCGCCCGGACCGCCCGCGGTGCGCTCGAGCTACTGGTCTCCTCCCTGCCGGACCGTGCTCTGGAGGTGCCGGCGGACCGGAGTGAGCTGGTGCGCGCGTGCGAGTCGCTTGGGATCGACCGGGAGCGCTTCTCGGGAACGCGACGCGACGGTCCCCGCGATGACAGCCACCCCTACCTCAAGTACGACCCGCAGCTCTGCATATCGTGCGCCAGATGCGTGCGGATGTGCGACGAGGTCCAGGGCACCTTTGCGCTCGCGATGGTGGGAAGGGGATTCGAGACCGTGATGGCGCCCGGATCGCAGGGCGACGTGTGGGCCGAGTCGGATTGCGTCGCGTGCGGGGCCTGCGCCGACTCGTGTCCCTCAGGCGCGATCACCGAGCCTGGCCTCCTCGACCCCCAGCCGACTGAGCGGGTCGTCACCACCACGTGCGGCTACTGCGGCGTGGGCTGCACCCTGGACGCCCACGTGCGCGATGGCGAGGTCGCGAGCGTCTCCCCCAACCTCCACGCGCCGGTGAACCGTGGTCACGCGTGCGTCAAGGGCAGGTTCGCCCATGGCTTCGCACGCTCGCGGGATCGCCTCACGCGACCGCTTCTGCGACGGGGCAGCCAGCTGGAGGAGGCGAGCTGGGAGGAGGCGATCGGCCATGTCAGCGGAGAGCTGCGCCGGATCGTGGACGTTCACGGCCCGAACGCGGTCGCGGCGATCTCCTCGGCCCGGGCGACCAACGAGGAGAACTACCTGCTCCAGAAGCTGATGCGAGTCGCGATTGGCACCAACAGCGTCGACAATTGCTCGCGGCTCTGCCACGCCCCGTCGTCGGCAGGGCTGATCGCCTCGCTCGGCCTCTCCGGCGGCAGCAATGCCTTCGACGACTTCGATCGAGCCGACTGCTTTCTCCTGGCGGGCGCCAACCCGACCGAGGCGCATCCGGTGGTGGGCGCGCGAATGAAGCAGCGCGTGATCTCCGGCGCCTCCCTGATCGTGGTCGACCCCAGGCGGATCGAGCTGGCCTCGTATGCCGACGTCCACCTGCGAGGACATCCCGGCTCCAACGTGGCCGTCTTCAACGGGCTCGCGCACGTCCTGCTGGCCGAAGGCCTCGCCGACGAGGAGTTCCTGGCGCGGCGCGCCGATGGACTCGCGGAGCTGGGAGAGATCCTGGCCGGCTACACGCCGGACGCCGTGGAGGAGATCTCCGGCGTGCCGGCCGCCGACCTGATCCGCGCCGCGAGGATCTACGGTGAGGCACGCCACGGTGCCATCGTCTACGGCCTCGGCGTCACGGAGCACGCTCATGGCACCGACGGTGTCCGCACGCTCACCAACCTCGCGATCCTCACCGGGGCCGTGGGCACGCCGGATGGCTGCGGGGTGAATCCGCTGCGGGGCCAGAACAACGTGCAGGGCGCATCGGACATCGGCGCGCTCCCCGACCTCCTCCCCGGCTACCAGCGGGTGTCGGACGATGAAGCCGCCTCGCGATTCGAGCGCTCCTGGGGCGCGAGGATCGATCGCAAGCCGGGATTGCCGATCCCGGCGATGTTCGACGCCGCCCTCGACGGACGGCTGAAGGCCCTGTACGTATTCGGGGAGGACATCGCGCAGACCGACCCCGACAGCTCCAAGGTGGAGGCGGTGATCGACGCCTGCGAGCTGGTGATATCCCAGGAGATCTTTCTGTCCCGGACCGCCGAGCGCGCCGACGTCGTCCTCCCTGGGGCGTCGTACCTGGAGAAGGACGGGACCTTCGTCAACTTCGACCGCCGCTTCCAGCGCGTCCGCCCCGTGCTGGATCCTCCCGGCGAGGCTCGCACCGACTTCGAGGTGATCAAGATGGTCGCTGAGGGTCTCGAATGCGACCTGGGATGCGCGACGCCGGCAGATGCGATGCGCGAGCTGGCCTCGTTGGCGCCGCTGTACGCCGGCATCTCGCACGAACGCCTGGACCGCGAGGGCCCGCTTCACTGGCCATGCCGGTCCGTGGACGATCCTGGCGAGGCGGTGCTCTACCTCGATGGATTCGCGACCGCCGGCGGGCGCGCTCAGCTGGCCGCCAAGCCCTACCTGCCGCCCGGAGAGCAGCCGGACGAGTCATACCCCTTCGTGCTGGTCACCGGGCGGCGGTTGGTGCACTACAACGCCGGCACGATGACCCGGCGCACCGACAATTTGCGGCTTCTCGACGCCGAGCGGGTCGAGGTCAACCCCTCCGATGCCGAGCGGCTCGGCGTCGGTGACGGAGACGTCGTCTCGATGACGAGTCGCCGCGGCAGCGTCACCCTGGCGGCGGACGTCACGAGCAGGGTCGCGCCGGGCGAGCTCTTCATGTCATTCCACTTCCCGGAGGCACTGGCCAATTCGCTGACCTCCAACGCCGTGGACGACGTCACGTCGTGTCCGGAGTACAAGGTGACCGCCGTGCAGCTGGAGGCGGGGTAGGTACGCCCGCCAGATGACGACGAAGGGAGAGGCGAGATGGAATTCGGGGTAGAGAGGGGCGCGGAGGAGCCCGACGGCGCGCGACCGGCCGCGCCCGCCGCGCCTCCCAGCCTCGACGCGCTCATGCCGCCGCAGATCGCGGCCAAGGCGGGAGACGTCGGGGTGACGAAGGTCGGCATGAGCGCGGTTAGCACGCTCGCCCTCGCGGTGCTCGCCGGGGCCTTCATCGGATTGGGCGCGATGTTCGCTACGGCCGTGACCGCCGGCTCTGCGGATGCGATCCCGTTCGGTCTTGCAAAGCTGATCGCGGGGATCGCATTCTCGCTCGGCCTGATCCTCGTGGTCGTGGCCGGCGCCGAGCTGTTCACCGGAAACAATCTCATCGTGATGGCCTGGGCGGAGCGGCGGGTCCCGATCAAGAGAGTGCTCCGCAACTGGGTCCTCGTCTACGCCGGAAACCTCGTCGGCGCGGTCGCGACGGTGTTACTGGTCTACGCGAGCAAGCAGTACGAGTTCGGCGACGGGGCCGTCGGAGCGAACGCCCTCGCAATCGCCCAGACCAAGACGAGCCTGGGCTTCGGCCAGGCGATCGCCCTGGGGATCCTCTGCAACGCCCTGGTCTGCCTGGCGATCTGGCTCACGTACGCGGCGCGCTCGGTCACCGACAAGGTGCTCGCCATCCTGTTCCCGATCACCGCCTTCGTAGCGGCCGGCTTCGAGCACAGCGTCGCGAACATGTACTTCCTCCCGATGGGCCTCCTCATCCACGACGACGCGTCGTCCACCTTCTGGCACGCAAGCGGGACCAGCCCGTCCGACTATCCCGACATCACCTGGGCCCACGCCCTTGTGGACAACCTGCTGCCGGTGACGATCGGGAACATCATCGGCGGATCGGTCATGGTGGGTCTCGTCTACTGGCTGATCTACGTCCGCACCGAGCACTGACGAGCGGCCGGCTCCCGGTGGGCGGCGCCCCTCGCGCCCCGCGAGCCGCCGTGGGCCATGGCTAGGCACCCGCTCCCGCGTAGGCGCTGGGCCAAGGCCGTGCCGGCGGGGCCACCTCGACGCGAACCCGGGCGTCCACGGCGATGGCTCCCGCCGGTGTCGCGACGACCGGATTCAGATCGAGCTCGGCTATCTCGCGGTGGGCCTCGACCATCGCGCTGATTCGCAGCACCGCTTCCTCCAGTGCCGCCACGTCGACGGGGGTAGCCCCTCGGTAGCCGGTGAGCAGCGGATAGGTGGCAAGCGAACGGAGCATCTCGGACGCGTCCTCCCGTGAGACCGGGCTGATCCGGGCTGAGACGTCCTTGAGAAGCTCGGCTTGAACGCCTCCGGCCCCACATGCGACGACGGGGCCGAAGAGCGCATCGCCGACCACCCCGATGATCATCTCGACCCCGGACTCGACCATGCTCTGGACCATGAACGCCTCGCGCTCGATGCCCGCACGCGCCAAGGCCTCATCCATCTCGACCGCTGCCCACGAGACGTCGGCGCCGCCCTCGAGACCGGTGCGCACCGCGCCGAGCTCGGACTTGTGAAGCAATTGCGCTCCGGTTGCCTTCAGAGCGACGCGTCCGTGCAGGCGATCGGCGATGTGCCCAGCGGCCACCGGATCCGCGGCCAACTCCCACTCGGCGACGGTGACGCCATAACAGTTCATGAGCCGCATCACCTCCGGGGCCGCAAGCCAGCCGGCACCACGGCCAAGCCCGTCGGCGATGATCGCGGCTGCCTCGTCCGCCCGGATGTCGGCGAAGGCGGGGGGATCGCAGTGTGGGCGCTCGCGCCAATGCACGTGACGCATCACGCGTGCCAGCGCACGCGCCGCATCCTCGGGGTAGAGGTAGGTCGGAACGTCCCCGCCACGAGCCATCGCCCGGTGATCGCGCTCCGACATGAACACCGCCTGCACCGGCACCTCGCGGGGCAGCTCGTCGATTGCCTCGCGGACCGCCGCCGCCACGTCCTCGGCCTGCGTCAGCAGCGGACGAACGAAGATCACGATCAGTGAATCCACCCCGTCCCACCCGGCGATGGCCGCGATCGCACGCCGATATTGCTCCGCGGAGGCTGTGGCGATCATGTCCACCGGGTTGCCGAGGCCGGCCTCCGGCGCCAGGAAGCTCCGGAGTTCCCCCTGTAAGCCGTCGGGCAACGGCGGGATCTCCAGGCCGGCCGCCTCGCACGCGTCCGCGCACATGATTCCCGGCCCGCCTGCGTTGGTGACAATCGCCACCCGAGGCCCCCCCGGAAGCGGTTGGTTCGCGAGCAATGAGGCAACGTCGAGAAGGTCCGCCAGGGTGTCGGTCCGCGTCACGCCGGCCTGCTCGAACAGCGCGTCCACCGTTACCTCGGACGCCGCCAGCAATGCGCCCGTGTGCGAGGTGGTCGCGCGAGCGCCCGCCCGCGATCGGCCGCTCTTGACGACCGCTACGGGCTTTTGGCGACTGACCCTACGTGCGACCCGGGAGAAGCGCCGCGGATCGCTGAACGACTCGATGTACAGCAGGGCGACGTCGGTCTCCGGGTCCTCCTCCCAGTATTCGAGGAGGTCATTCCCGGTGATATCGGCGCGGTTGCCGATCGACGCGAACGACGACAGGCCCATGCTGCGGTCGCCCGCCAGATCGATGAACGCCAGACCAAGCGCCCCGCTCTGCGACAGAAACCCCACGTTTCCGGCGGGTGGCATCGCGGGCGCGAAGGTGGCGTTGAGGCGCGCCTCCGAGCTTGTGTTCAGGATGCCGAGGCAATTGGGCCCGATCAGCCGCATGCCCGAGCTGCGGCAGATCTCGAGGAGCTCGCGCTGACGCTTCTGTCCCTCGGGTCCGACCTCGGCGAATCCCGCCGAGACGACGACCAACGACGTGATGGACTTCTCCGCGCATTCGCGCGCGACCTCAGGCACCGCGGTGCTCGGGACGGCGATCACCGCCAGATCGACGTCGCCGGGAACGTCGATGACGCTCGGGTAGGAGCGGACCGACTGGATCACGTCCGCAGCCGGGTTCACGGGATAGACGACCCCCTCGAACCCGGTTTCGAGCAGGTTGTGGAAGATCTCGCCCCCCACGGTCCCCCGGCTGCGGGAGGCCCCGATCACGGCCACCGCCTGCGGCCGGAGAAAGCGCCGGACAGCGGCCGCCGCGGCAATGCGATCGCGATTTTCGAAGCTCTCGCGCGCCTCGGGCGAGAGCGACGTGGGGAGCTCTAAGTGGATGGAACCGGGCGACGAGGAGATCTCGACGGGAAAGCCGGACTCGCGAAAGACCTCGACCATGCGGTGGTTGTTCGGGAGGACCTCCGCCTCGAACAGGCCGATCCCGGCATCGGAGGCGGCCTCTGCGAGATGAGCGAGCAGGATGGTGCCCAGACCCTTGCCCTGGAGCTCGTCCGCGACCGCGAACGCCACCTCCGCGCGCCCGTCCCCACCGGCGACGTAGGACGCGTTTCCCACCACCGTTCCGTCGCGCCCCCGGAGGGCGAGGAGACCGTAACGCGTCGTGTAGTCGACATCGCTCGCCCAATCTGCAGCCTGCTCGAGGTTCGCCGCGCCGGAGAAGAACCGAAACGCCCGTGAATCGTCGGACAGCTCGCCCAGGAAGGCCCGGAGGGCCCGCCGGTCCGCCGAGCGCACCGGCCGCACCCGAATCGTCGATCCGTCTCGCAGCGCAACATCCGCCTTCCGCTGCTCCGGATACGCGGCCATCTCAGCTCAAGCGGGTGATCAGCATGGCGCCTCCGTCGTCGAGTCGCCCGCCCGCCCCATCGCGTTCTCACCCATGACCGATGGATCCTAGGGCGATCCACCGAATGAACGGGAGCAGGCCGAGCGATTGCGAGATGACCGGCGCCGTATCAGGCGAGCCCCGGCGGCTGCGTGAGCGAGAGGGTGGCGCCCTGGGGATCGGCGACGACCGCCTGTCGCATACCTACATTCGGAACGTCGTAGGGGCCGCTGATCACCTCGCCGCCCAGCCGCTTCGCCTTGTCCGCCGCCTCGTCGACGTTCCCGATCCAGAAATCGACGCTCCATCCGGGTGACGCGGCGGCGCCGTCACCGCCGGTCGGAAGCATGGTCCCGATCACGTCGCGGGCGACGGGTTGCTGCGGCTCGCCGCCCACGTAGCCGGGGAGCTTCCAAAGCGTCATCTGCGCGTCGCCGACATCAAAGCTCTCGCTCTCCCAGTTGAACACCGCCCCGTAGAAACGCCTGCAGGCCTCCGGGTCGGGTGTGTGGAGTGCGCTCATCGCCCAGGCGCCCGGTTCGTTGACGAGTTGTGCGCCCCCGCGCGCCCTGGGCTCCCAGAGGCAGAAGACGGCTCCCGACGGATCGGCGACGACCGCCTGCCGTCCGCCCCCCGGGGAGTCGAACGGCTCGCCGATCACGGTGCCGCCTGCCGCGCCAACCCTGGCCGCCGCGTCATCCGCGCCGTCCACCCAGACGTGTGTGGTCCAGACCGCGGACGAAGGCGCCGGGGCGCCGTGCTGGGAGACGATCGCGGCGACTTCGCGGTCGCGCAGCCGGCACACGAAGTAGTCGCCGGGATCGTCAGCGGCCATCAGGTTCTCGGTCCCCCAGCCGAACAACTCGCTGTAGAAGGCCGCCGCGGCAGGGGGGTCCGGGTAGACGCCCTGGACCCGGCACGGGACGCCAGGCTCGAATCCGTCGCGCTCGCTCATCGACGCGCTTCCCGAGCGGCTTCCCACATGCCCTGAGCCACGACATCCGGAAGGTTCCATCCCACTCTCCTTTGCTCGTCTGACCGCCGTTCTCGTATACAGGGCGCCCACCGTAGCATGAAATCCTAATATAGGACTACTGGGTTGTTTTTCTGAATCACATGAGCTAGGCTGACAGCGTGACACGGACGCGACCACACCGCGACGGCTGCGGGATCGCGCACGCCTCCGAGCTGCTCGGCCAGCGGTGGTCATTGCTGGTGATCAGGGAGCTCCTGCTCGGACCGAAGCGCTTCACGGACCTGCGGACGGGGATCTCCGGGGTGAGCCCGAACGTGCTCGGACAGCGTCTTCGGGACCTCGAGAGCTCGGGCATCGTGCGCAGGCGACAGCTCCCACCCCCCGCCGCCGCGCAGGTGTACGAGCTGACCGAGTGGGGAGCCCAGCTCGAGCCGGCCGTGCTGGCCATGGGGCGCTGGGCCAGCAAGTCGCCCAGGTTGCCCGTCGATGCCGAAATGGGACCCGACTCGATCGTGCTCGCCATGAAATCGACCTTCGACCCCGCCGCGGCGGATGGGCTGGATGCGACCTACGAGCTCGTTCTGGGCGACCTGCCGTTCCGAATCGTCGTCGCGGACGGTCGATTCGACGCGCGTCGGGGCGAGGCTGACCGGCCGGACGCCACCCTTCGCACCGACGCCGACACCATGACCGCGCTGGTGTTCGGCGGCCGATCCCTCACCGCCGCGCTTCGCGCCGGCGACCTCGCGATCGAGGGAAGCAAGTCGGCCGCGACGCGACTCGTCCGCCTCCTCGCCAACCCGTAGGCCGGGCGACGAGAAAACGGACACCCGGCGCACCGAGCTCGCGCCTCCCGCGACGCAAGCCGCGTTGCAGAGCCTTGCCGAGCAATGCCGCAATCGCGATGATGGAACGCTTGCGCTCGTCGTCCCCAAGCCCGTTGGCTAGCGCGCCACTGAGCAGGCGCCGCGCGCGGCGCCTGTCGCTCGCCCTACTCGCCGCCATGGTCGTCGTCGGGCCTACGGCGATCGCTCTGGCATCCACCGTTCCCGCCCAAGACGGCCCCGGAGCGGCGGCGTCCACTCCGCAGACGACGATCGACGGCGGGCCGAGCGGCCCGACGGCGACCGCCAGCCCCTCGTTCTCCTTCTCCTCGCCCCAGGGAGCCGCGGTTCGGTTCGGATGCCGCCTGGACGCCGCCGGATTCCTGCCGTGCGAGTCGCCGCAGACCCTGGACGACCTTCCCGACGGCACCCACACGTTCTACGTTCGCGCCGGCGACGGTGTCGGCCACCACGATCCGACCCCCGCGTCCGCCACGTTCGTCGTCGACACGGAGCCGCCGGCGGCGTCGATCGACTCGGGACCGTCGGGCCCTACCGACGACCCCCGGCCCGCCTTCGACTTCTCCTCGCCCGAGGGTTCGGCAGCGTTCAGCTGTTCGCTGCTCGCCGCCGGAGAGCAGGTCTTCGGGCCGTGCTCGGGCGTCGGCACGGACCAGCCGGCCTCGGACCTGGCTGACGGCTCCTACACGTTCACGGTTCAGACGACCGACGAAGCGGGCAACGCGAGCGCGGTGGCCCGGGACTTCGCCGTCGATACCCAGGCCCCCACCGTGTCGGTCGAGTCCGGGCCCACCGGGTCCACGGACGATCCGCGCCCGACCTTCGCCTTCGCCTCTCCCGACGCCACGGCGGCCTTCGCGTGCTCGATCGACACCGGGCACGCCGACTTCGGCCCCTGCTCCGGAGATCTGACCGACGAACCCGCATCCGGGCTCGGGCCCGATGACTACACGTTCCGCGTCCAGGCGACCGATCCGGCCGGCAACGCGACCGTCGCGACGCGCGAGTTCGAGGTGCAGGACCCGGAGGCCGAGGCGAAGGGCTCGTTCAAAAGCAGCGCGCCACAGCCCGTCCCGGCCTGGTACATGACCGCCAGGGGCAGGGGCGACTTGAAGCGCCAGGCTCGAAACGACGCCTGCGCCTTCGCGCGGCGGCAGCCCAACCGCACCCGCGTGCTGCTCATGGACTTCGGCAAGGCCGACAAGCACCACGGCGAGTTCGGCGCGCGGCTGCGGTCGGGGAGCCATTTCTCGAACCAGGAGATCCTCGCCGCTCTGAAGTCGGCGGCCGACTCCTACCGGAGCAACGGGCGCTGCTACAGCCGCGGCTCGGTGCGCATCACCTACGGCAACACCAACAACATGCCCAACTGGCTGTCGCGCAAGAAGGTCCGCAAGGCGGGCCGCAAGCAGGCGATGATGGCCAACCGGCTGTCCAAGTACGCCCGGAGGAAGGGGCGTCACTACCGGCACACCGGCGTGGGCGTGGCCGGCGACATCGAGCCGCAATGGAACAAGCCCCGGGTCTCGAAGAGTCTCGTCCACGGGGCGACCGCACACGAGCGCGGCGGCCTCTACTTCAACTACGGCGCCGCGAGCCAGTGCCCCCCCGAGACCTCCAAGTGCGCGAACAACTGGAGCGTGAGGAACCTGGGTCAGGTCTCCTACGGCGGCGTCAAGCGGCCCCTGCCCGAGATCTACCGGCCCGTGCACGTGAAGCAGTGGACCAACGTGCGGCGCCGCTGGAACAACCAGCACCGCTACCACCACTTCTGCTTCTACGGCGCGACCGCGACGCCGGGGTTCCCGCTCTCCAACCGCAAGGGATGGGCGAGGCTCGACGCCAACAACCGGTGCGTCAAGGCCGAGCTGGTCAACATCCGGGAGCAATGAGGATGCGCTCTACGACGTCGCGCATGCGGCTGGCGGCTGCGGCGATCGGCGCCTGCGCACTGGCCGTCGCCGCGACCGGCTGCGGATCGGGGAGCGACTCCATCACGAGCTCGACGACCACGAGCGCAAGCGCCCCGGGGGATGCGGCCGCCACTGGAGGTGGCGACAAGGGGACCGGCGGCGGGGCGGGGCCGGGCGCGCCGCCGAAGCCGCGGAGCTCGAACCCGCGCCCTCGCCACCGCCACCAGGGCCCACCGGGAAGCACGATGCACAACACCTATCCCGGGCGCATCCTCGGCCACGAGGCGGCGGAGGGAGGCCCGGTGCAGCCGGCGGAGCTTTGGCCCGTGACCAACGGCTGGCAGATCTCCGACCACCGGACGTTCACGGCCGTGTACGCGGGCGCGAAACCCGAGCGTCGCTCCACCGGCCGGCTCGTGATCTTTCGCCAGAACTTCGTGCGCGTCACCCAGACCTCCGACCGGGTCGACGTGCCCGGCGCCGGCCCGCTCGAGATCACGGGCGCACCGCGGGGCCGCAAGCCCCGGACCTCCGCCCAGCGGGACGGCACCCTGCGGTTCACCGGCCGCAACGGCGCGACGGGAACCCTCCACCTGAAAGGCGACACGGTCACGCTCGGGTCGTCCTGATCCGCCTCAGCGAACGGGTTGGCCGATCCCCAGGAGGTTGCCCTCGCTGTCCCTGAACCAGGCCGCGCGCTCGCCGATAGCGCCCTTGCTCGGATAGTTCCCCTGGACCTCCGCGATCCCGTCGACGGTGGTGAGCCCGGGCAGGTCGTACTCCTCGAAGACCACGCCGCGCTCGCGGAGCTCTCGAACGGTCGCCTCGAGGTCATCCACCTCCCAGCCCATCTGGGTGTGCTCGCCTGACGGACCCCCCGCGGACTGAAACAGCGCGAAGCTGCCGGCGCTGCCGTGGTACAGAAGCCCACCGGGACGTTCCTCGGCCGGCTCGAGGCCGAGCTTCTCCGCGTAGAAGCGGCGGGCGCGTGCGAGGTCCTGCGCCGGCAGCCGCGTCGCCACGGCACCCTCCGCGAGCGAGCCCCGGGCGGGTGCGTTCGGGCCGCCGGCCCCGAGAACCGGCTTGACGTCGAGGACGGGGGTGCCGTCCACCGCCTCCAGGCCCGCGACCAGGACCCGCTCGCCATCGACGGACAGAACCCTCACGGTGTGCAACCCGACCGGGTTGGGGCGATCCGCGGATCGGGTGCTGAAGACGCCCCGCAGCGGGTTCGCCGAGTCGTCTCGCGGATGCACCCGCAGGACGTCCCTGCGAGCCCGGTCGAGCCACGTGAGGACGATGACCTCGTCCCCGGGCCGAATGTCGCCGAGACCTTCGAGCACGGAGCGCTCGAACGCCACCCAGGCGTCGGGGGCGCCCTCCGTCCCCTGCTTGGGCGCCGACGCCGGATCGACGAGGGTCGACTCGACCCTCCCGATCGGCGTCAGCTCGTGGTCCCGCGCCATCGGGTCAGTCCGCCTTCTCGGCGCGCCGATAGACGGCGATGGACACGCCGTCGCCGACGGTCCGGGAGTCGACGAGGCGCAGGGGCTTCTTGTCACTCATCTCCCCGAAGAGGCGCTTTCCGGATCCGAGGACGACCGGGAACACCATCAGCCGGAGCTCGTCGACCAGGTCGTTCTCGATCAGCGCCTGAACCAGTGTCGCGCTGCCGTGCACGGCGACGTCGCCGTCGATCTCGTCCTTCAGCCGCGCGACCTCCTGCGTCAGGTCGCCTTGGATGACGGTCGAGTTGTTCCACTCGGGGTCCTTCAGCGTCGTGGAGACGACGTACTTCGGCATCCTGTTGAACCTGTCCGCGAACTCACCCTCGCGCGAGGGCCACGCGTCGGCGAATCCCTCGTAGGTCACCCGGCCCAGCAGCAGCGCCTCGGTCTCGAAAGTCTCGTCGAGCTTGAACCGATCGCCCTCCTCTCCACGGGAGATCTCGAAGCTCCACCCCCCATGCTCGAAGCCCTCGGCTCCACCCGGGTCCTCCATGACGCCGTCCAGCGAGACGAACTCGGTTACGACGATTCTTCCCATCTCGGTCTCCTTTCGGTTGGCCTGTGAATAACAGACCGGCGCGGCCGGCGAAACTCGTCGGTCGGCTCATCGAGGGCTATCCGTTTGGCTTCGGGCTCGTCCATTCGGGTCGCCGCCGGCCGACGCGGCCAGTTTCAGGATCGCGCACTGATCAGCTCGCCGAGGGTGGCGAGCTGCGACTCGATGCCGGTGCAGACCTGCTCGCAGAGGTCGAGCACGGCGGGATCCGCGATCCGGTAGAGGGTGCTGGTTCCCTGCTTTCTCCGCGCGAGAAAGCCCTCGGCGTGAAGGGCCGCGAGGTGCTTGGAGATGTTCTGCTGGGATCCGCCCAGGCTCGCCGAGATCCCGCCCACCGCCGCCTCCTCCTCTTCGCGCAGGAGGTCGAGGATTCGCAGGCGGGTCGGGTCGGAAAGCGCCCGGAACCGCCGGGCGATCAACTCCGCTGCATCGGGGCTGAGGGGGCGCTGCATCATCTGCTAGTCTCAACTCCACAACGGTAAAGTTGTAATAGGGTACATCTCATAAAGAGAAAGGATACCGATGAGCGCGACGGCCACCCCACATCCGATCCCCCGCGCCCGCCCGCGGTCGACCTCGGCGTGGCCCCTCGAGCGGCTCCTCTTCCTCATGGCCGGGACGATGACGGCGATCAGCGTCGGGCTTAGCGCCCTGGTTTCCCCATGGTTCCTGCTGCTGACGGGGTCCGTGGCGCTCAACCAGCTCGCGTTCGTGGCGTTTGGGAACTGCCCGAGCTCATGGCTCCTGCGGCGTTATGCGGGCCTGCGTCCGGCCGGCGAGCGATGACCGACCTCGGCCCCATCGGGCGTCTCGGGAGGCTCGCGGCCACCAACCGCCGCCGCGTGTTCATCGCGTGGGCCGTGGTGGCGGTCGGCCTCGGCATCCTGGCGCCACGCGTGGAGACTGCCCTGTCCGGTGCCGGGTGGCAGGCCAACGGCTCGGACTCGGTCCAGGCGCGCGACCAGATCCAGAGCAACTTCGCCGGCGCCGGCTCCTATGCCCTGCAGGTGGCGGTCCACTCCGGGAGGCTTACCTCCTCCGCGCCGGCGTTCCTCCGGACGATCGCCCGTGTCGAGCGCGCCCTTGGCAGCGAGCCCGCGGTCTCGCGAGTGGTTCCGCCCCGCCCGGGGACCACGATCTCCCGCGACGGCCACACCGCCGTCGTCCAGGCGGGGGCTGCGCGCGACCCGAACGGGATGGTCGCCGCCGCCGAATCGATCAAGAGCGACCTCTCGGCCACCGCCGCGGACGGAGTCCAGGTCAATCTGACCGGCGCATCGGGGATGTGGTCGGACTTCAACGAGGCGAATCGCAACGCGATGGTGCGGTCGGAGTTCCTGTCCTGGCCCGTGACGCTGGCCATCCTGGTGCTTGCGTTCGGCTCCCTGGTGGCGGCGGGGCTGCCGCTCATGCTCACCATCGTCGGGCTCATGGCCTCGGCCGGGGTGCTCTACCTGGGAACGGAGGTGTCGCCCATCTCCATCTGGGCGATGAACTTCGCCTTGATGTTCGCTCTGGCGCTCGGCATCGACTACGCGCTGTTCATCGTGATGCGGTTCCGCAACGCCCACTTCGGGCAGGGACTGGCGCCGGTCGACGCTGTGGCGACGACGATGGACACCGCCGGCAAGGCGGTGCTCTTCTCGGGCCTCACGGTCCTGATCTCGCTCTCGGCGGTGATGCTCGTGCCGAGCCCGGCATTCCGCTCGATGTCGCTCGGGATCATGATCTCCGTGATCTTCGTCCTCGCGGCGACGCTCACCCTGCTGCCGGCCGTCCTCGCGAAGCTGGGGCCGCGGGTGGACAGGCTCGCCCTGCCCTGGGCGCACGGCGGCGAGCACCGGTCGGCGCGATTCGCCCGCTGGGGCGAGCTGCTGTGGCGACGGCCGCTGGTATTCGGTGGCATCGCCCTGGTCGCGCTGGTCGGCTTGGCGCTGCCGGTCCTCGACTTGAACACCGGGATGCCGTCGATCAAGGTCGTCCCGGCCGGAGATCAGTCCCGGGTGGGCTACGAGCAGATCACCCGTGCCTTCGGCCCGGGCGCACCGGGAGCGCTCCAGATCGTCGCCCCCACGGCTCGGAGCCGCGAGGTGGAGGCGGTGCTGCGTGCCGACCCGGGGATCGCCATGGTGCTGCCGCCCCAGCGCGGCGGCTCGGGACGGTCACTGACGCAGGCCATCCCCGCGAGTGGTCCCTCCACACCCCAACTCGGCCAGACGGTCGACCGGCTTCGCTCGGCTCTTCCCCCGGCGGCCCTCGTCGGTGGCGCCGCGGCCGAGAATCACGACCTCGAGAACGCTCTCGCGGCCAAGACGCCCCTGGTCATCGGGGTCATCCTGGGGCTGGGCTTCCTGCTGCTGCTGGTCGCCTTCCAGGCCCCTTTGATCGCCGCGGCGGGTGTGCTGACGAACCTGCTCGCCACCGGCGCCGCCTTCGGGGTCGCCAAGCTCATCTTTCAGGACGGCCATCTCTCGGGGCTGCTCGGCTTCGAGTCGCAGGGATTCATCGACGCCTGGGGGCCGGTGTTCTTCTTCGCGATGATCTTCGCCATCGCGATGGACTACACGGTCTTCCTGCTCTCCTCCGCTCGCGAGCACTGGGAGGAGACCGGTGACCCGCGAAAGGCGATGGTGGGCGCGGTGGCGCACTCCGGGCGGGTGATCCTCGCCGCGGGTGCCGTGATGGTGGCGGTGTTCTTCACCTTCGCCCTCTCGGGCCCGCTGCCTCCGAAGGAGATGGGCGTGATCCTGGCCGTGGCGGTGCTTCTGGACGCATTCCTCGTCCGCCTCCTGCTGCTGCCGGTGTTCCTGCGGCTCAGCGGACGTGCCGCCTGGTACATGCCGGCGTGGCTTGCGCGGATGCTGCCCCGCGTCCATTTCGGCCACGGCGGGCGGCCGACCGGCGGCGACGGCGAAGCGCGGGCGCCCGGCCCGGCCGTATCCGAGCGAGCGGTCTAAGGGGTCAAGCCACCGAGCGGCGTCGCCATCACGTAGCCGAGGCGCCGCCCCGCGCCCCTGGACGAGCGCCTGCACTTGGCCTTGGTCGAGATGAAGCGCTCCCCGTTGCGCCCGTTGCAGCGGTAGATCGCTTTGGTCGGGATGCCATTCGGCTGGTTCGCATACGCCCATCCGATCCGGCCCAGGACCTTCTCGCCCCCGCATTGCGAGGCACGGGACAGGTACTGATCGTGGCGGGCGTCGCAGCTGTAGAGCCCGACGGTGCCGGGCAGGCGCTGGTTCAGAACGAATCCGACATTGCCCTGAAAGCGATACGCGGGGCGAACGCCGCGGGTGGTCGTGAAGTGATCTCCCTCGCGACGGTCGCCGTCGACCGAGTCGAGATATCGGCCCAGGCTGGCGATCGAGATCGTGAAACCGAGCTGGCCCTGGTTCTGGTTCTTGGCGCTGTTGCACTGCGGGTCGTAGGAGACGGTGAGCTCGTCGTCCTTCGCCCGCAGGCAGCTGTAGATCGCACGAGTGGGCATGCCGGCCGGGCGCCGCGAGTACGCGTAGCCCACCACTCCGAGGACCTGAACGCCGCCGCAGTCCGCGGCGCGGGAGAGGAACTGGTCGCGGCCGGAGTCGCAGCTGTAGACGGGGACCGTGCCCGGCAGGCGCTGATTCAAGAGGAACCCGAGATTGGCCTGGAAGCGATAGGCGGGTCCGGCGGCGCCGGTGGTCGTGAGGTGGTCGCCGTTGCGAGGGTGACCCTTGACCGAGTCGCGGTAGCGGCCGAGCGTCGCGATCGAGATCGTGAATCCGAGCCGCCCTTCGTTGACGTTGTCGGCGCCGTCGCAGTTCGGATCGTCGGAGACCGACAGCTCGTCGGTCGTGGCCAGCCGGCAACGGTAGATCGCATTGGTCGGGACACCGTCCGGCGGCTGCGCGTACGCGTAGCCGATGGTGTCGAGGACCTTGGCGCCGCCGCAGTCGGCGGCGTGCGAGAGGAACTGGTCGCGCTGGGCGCGGCAGCTGTAAAGGGGTGCGGTGCCGGGCATGCCCTTCCTCAAGAGGAAGCCGAGATTCTCCTGGAAGCGGTAGGCGGGTTCGACGCCGCCGGTGGTCGTGAGGTGGTCCCCCTCGCGGCGGTCGCCGTCGACCGTGTTCAGGTAGCGGACGAGGCCGCCGGACACGTGACTCGGATACGGGCATCCGGAGTTGTCGGACGGGCCTCGGACCTCCTTGCAGAGGTCGCGCTCGTCGGCGACGCCGTCGGCATCCAGATCGGAGAGCCCTGCCACGGCGCCGTCCACGTAGTTGTTGTCGATGTTGATCGTCACCCCGCGGTAGCTCTCGTTGTGGCTGCCGCGGTACTGGCGGATGCGCTGGTGATCGCTCCAGTAGCCCCGGGGGACGTACGGGTCGTCGGTGGTGCGCCGCCCGTCCCAGTTGGCGATCCAGATGTCGTCGGGCTTCGCGTAATCGGAGCGGTAACGGCTCACCAGATCGCGGATCCCCGCGCTCGCGCTGCTGTAGACGCCGGAGACGTAGCCGCCCCGGTGCAACCGCTTCGTCCATCCCTCCATGAACCGCAGGGCCGTGCGGCTGTTGGAGGCGCTACGCGTGTAGTACTCCATGTCGAAGTAGATGGGCGTGCCCGCCCCGAGCCCCAGCGACTTGGCGTCCGACATCGCGTCACGAGCCGCGGACCGGCCCTGCGAGCTGGCGCTGTTGCGAGAGATGGTCGCGCAGTTGCAGCTCGTGCCGGGTGCCTGAAGGCCGACGTAGATGGGCATCAGGGCCCAGCCCTTTCGGATCTCCCGCCGCACCCAGCCGGATGAGAGATTCGGCTGGCTGCATCCGCGATTGGCGCCACCGATGTAGATGCCCACTGCGCTGTACGGTGACGACGACCACGCCGACATGGCCGACTTGGATGGCGCGGCGCAGGCGTCGAAGCCGAGGCCCTTGTGGAACACGCGCCTGGTCGCCTTCGCGCGCGACGGCTGCGCCTCGGCCCGGCCGTCGACGCTCGCCCGAGGCTCCGCCCCGGACGCCAGCCTCGCGCCATCCACGATGTGGCGAATCATGCCGGGGTGGCGCTGCCACGTTGCGCTGACGACGACCCCTGCCGAGGGGACGTCCACTCGGAGCTCCGCGTCGGGGCCGGTGCGCGGCAGCCGTGTCGGGGACGCGGCGCCCTTGGGCGCGCGAAGGATCCGGCCGTCGCCCTCGGCCGCTGCCGGGCCGGGATCCGGCTCGACCAGGATCGCCTCGCTGCGGCCCACCGCATGTGCAGGACACCGCTGGTCGGCGCCCGGCCGGCCCAGGTAGACCGCGTGCCGGTCGAAGCGCACGCAGGTGGCCGGATCCTCCGCGAGGTCGTAGACGGGCCACGATGCCGGCACCTCGATCGCGTAGGCGCCGTAGCGGACCTCCTGCGTCGCTGCATCTCCCGCGGCCGCCGCCGCACCCGCTCCCGTCGCGCAGGCGAGCGCCGCGGCGATCGCCGCGTGCCTGATCAATGATCCTCTCCTGCCCGTCGTTCGATTCAGTGCCATGCCTGGCGGGTCCCCTGGTGCGGCCAATATAGACGCTCGGGCGACGTGGGCGCGGACGGCGTCCACACCGGCGTCGAAGCGGCGGCGCCCTCGCGCCGCCGAGCCGCTCAGAGCGATCGGCTCCCCACGATGGTGAGCCAGGTCCCCGAGAGCGCGGGAGCGGCCGATGCCGCGTCGAACCCCCGAACCGACCGCACCAGCCCCACCCGGGCCCCTCCCACTCCGGCCCGGTCGGTCAGCACCGGGTCGTGCCCGGGCCCAGCAGCCTGCGGGTCAGCGGCTCGTAGATCTGCGCGGCGACCAGGCGGTCGCCGGCCGCCGACGCCAGCAGCGGGTCGAAGGTGCGATGACCGTCCGGCACCGCGATCCCCAGCATGCCGGTCGGAGGCGGTGAGCTTCCGGGGAAGATTGATTCGCCGGAGTCGCCGCCGCAACCGGCGACCGCGGCGAGTAGGCCGAAGAGCGCCGCGCACGCGGAATGGCGATAGCGGCTCGGGCTCAGATCTTGAGCAGGACGATGGTGTTGAGGACGAACAGGATCGCGAAGAAGACCGTCCAACGGTCGAGGTTGCGCTCGACCAGCGACCCGCCGCCGAAGGCGCTGCCCGACTGGCCGATGCCGAACGCGCCGGAGAGCCCCGCGTCCTTCCCCGAGTGCAGGAGCACGAGGAAGATCAACACGATCGAGATGATCACCTGGAATACGCCGAGGACGACTTCCATCGCCCGGCAGTGTAGCCACCGGCTCACCCCCCCTTCGGGCTCGACGCTCCCCGCTCGTGCCGCGCCTCGGCCCTCGCCTCGTCCAGATCCTTGAGGATCTGGATCGCGTCCCGCCGCAGCTCCGCGTCCTGGCGGCTCCAGTCCGCCTTGGAGAGCTTGCCTTGCTCGCGGTCGAGCTCGCCGTCCTTGATCTCACGGTACTTGGCCTCCTTGCGCGCCTCGAGCTCGGCGATGCGCGGATCCTCGAGCCGCGTGGCGGCCGCGGCGGACTCGGTCTCCGTGCGGCGAAGGGGCGAGCTCACGAACCACACGACGACGACGACGATCACTAGCGCGACGACGATCTCCACGCGAGGAAGGCTAAGGACCCGTCCCGGCGCGGGCAGGGTCCCGGCTCGTCACGCTCGGCCCAGATCGCGGGCGAGCCGCGCGGCGTAGACGTCGGACATCCGGCGGCGGCGCGCCTCCGGCGCCGGCCAGATCGCCACCAGGCCGCCGATGATGGCGATTGCGCCGCCGACCCAGATCCAGGTCACCAGCGGATTGACGTTCACCCGGAAGTTCGCCGGCGGAGTCTGGCGCATGTAGCGTCGCTCGATCTTGCGGACGGCCAGCCCCTGGAGCGCGCCCAGCACCTGCTGTGCCCGCATGTTCTGGGGCCCGACGCCGCGACCGATTTTCTCGAGCCTGCGATCGGAGCTCGAGATGAGCGAATTCAGCGGGGCGAGGTCGGGGATCATCGACGTCCACACGTCGCCGCCGACCGTGGTCTTGCGGCCGACCTCGCTCGTCGCCTCGCCCTCGAAGAAGCTCCTGATCGGGCCGCCTCCGGTGGGGGCTCCGACGCCCGAGTAGTAGTTGCGCGACGGGTACAGGGTCGCGTAGGGCGAGCCACCCTTGGTGACGGTGAGGACCGAGCCGAAGGTCAGGCGCTGCTCGGCGGGATCGATCTCGGCGGTCGGCTTGTCGTAGGTGACCTTGTAGTCGTCGACGACGGCCGACTCACCGGGACGCAGGCGCAGGTCGCGACTGGTCTGGAAGCTCGACGAGGCGGCCACCGCGATCAGCAGGATCGCCACACCCGCATGAACCACGTAGCCGCCGTAGCGGCGCCGGTTGCGGGCGAAGAGCGACGTGACGGCGCGGGCATATGAGCCCCCGGACAGCGAGCGGTAGGCGGCCGCGCCGCGGGCGAGCTCCTGGACCAGCGCGGCCACTGTGAACGCGGCGAAGGCGAAGACGACGAGCGCCAGGGGATGCGAGCCGGCGTCGGTGAAGGCGAGGAGCGCGGCGACCGCCACGAGCGCGGCGATCGCCGGTCGGATCAGGACCCGCTTCGCGACCCCGAGGCTCACGCGCCGCCAGGCGAACAGGGGGCCGATGCCGGTGAACAGGACGAGCAGGATCGCGAGCGGCGTCGTGTAGCGGTCGAACCACGGCGCCGCCAGGGACGCTCGGTTCCCGGTGAGGGCCTCGGAGATCAACGGGAAGAACGTGCCCCAGAAGACCACCGCGGCGAGCCCGACGAGCAGCAGGTTGTTGACCAAGAAGATCGCCTCGCGCGAGACGAGTGACTCGATCCGCTTCTCGGAGCGCAGCTCTGACAGCCTGGACACGGTCAGGAGCGTCGAGCCGATCACGACGACCCCGATCAAGGCCAGGAGCGGCGCGCCCACGGTCGACTCGCCGAAGGCGTGGATCGAGTCCAGGATCCCCGAGCGCACCAGGAAGGTGCCAAGCAGCGCCAGCGAGAACGTCGCGCAGATCAGCGACACGTTCCAGACGCGAAGCATCCCACGCCGCTCCTGGACCATGATCGAGTGCAGGAAGGCCGTACCCACGAGCCACGGCATGAGCGAGGCGTTCTCGACCGGATCCCACCCCCAATAGCCGCCCCACCCGAGCTCGGAGTAGGACCAGCGCGCGCCGAGCAGGATCCCGACGCCCAGGCAGAGCCAGGCGATCAGCGCGAAGCGGCGCGTGGAGCGGATCCAGCTCGCGTCCAGGCGCCGGGTGATGAGCGCGCCGACGGCGAACGCGAAGGGGATCGCGAAGAAGACGTAGCCCGTGTAGAGCATGGGCGGGTGGATCGCCATCGCCGGATGGCGGAGCAGCGGCTCGAGGCCGACGCCCTCGGGTGGCACCGGGTCAAGCCGCGCGAACGGGCTCGCCGCGAAGAGCATCAGGCCGGTGAAGAAGGCGCCCAGGCCCATCAAGACGGCGGTCGCCCACGGTGCGATCTCGCGGTGCTTGTTGCGCGTCGCGAACAGCACCGCCGACGACGTCAGCGACAGCACCCAGGCCCAGAGCAGCAGCGATCCCTCCTGGCTCGACCACATCGCGGTGAACCGGTAGAAGGCGGGTGTGGTGGTCGAGGAGTGATCGGCCACGACCCGCAGCGACAGGTCGGTGCGGGCGAAGGCGGCTTCGATGATGATCACGCAGATCGTCAGCAGTCCGGCGAAGGCGTACACGGCCCTTCGCGAGGAGTCCACGAACCGCCGGTCCCCGCGCGTGCCGGCCAGCGCCGCCACGGCGGCATAGATGGCCACCGCGAACGCGAGGATCAGGCAGGCGGCCCCGAAGGTGATCACGGGATCCTCAATTCGTGATGATCACGTGCTCGGGATCCTGCTGTGCTTCGGTCGTGTACTTGGAGGGGCACTTGGTGATCAGGGTGTCTCGCTCGGCCATGAACGTCCCATCCTGGACCCTCCCCGTGACCACGACCTCGCGCCCGTCCCTGAACGGGTCGGGGATCTCGCCGCGGTAGCGGACCGGTATCGACGCCTTGGCGTCGTCGCGATCGGCAACGCGGAAGTCCAGCTGGGCGCCGTGATGCTGGATCGACCCGGGCACGACGACGCCGGTCATCTCGTAGGAGTCACCCGAGGAGGCGTTCATGAGATCGGATGGCTGCTTGGCCTCCGAGGAGGCGCTGAAGGACGTGTAGATGAGGCCCACGGCCAAAAGCACCGCGGCGCCCAGTGCGACCACCAGCCGGATCTTCCGTTTGACGTTCGGATCCATACGTCAGAGAGAGCGAATCGGCGTCCGATTATGGCAGCGGGCCCTTAAGAGCCATGCGTTCCTGGGGGCCATGCGCTCCCTGGGGCGGAATGCCGCCCGCCCTATCATCGCCGGGAATCACCGGCACCAAGGAGGCATCGATGTCGTCCGCGCCCTCGCAGGCCACCCGCATCTCGCTCCCGGAGCTCCGCGCCCAGATCGACGGAGACCTGGTTGGCTCCGATGACCCCGCTTTCGACGAGGCCCGCGCCGTGTTCCTCGCGGCTTCGACCGGCGGCCGAAACGTCTTCCGCCTCAACCAGAACGTCCCGGTGGCCGAGGAATGACGCAGATGCCAGACGATCCGGTTCTCCTCGTCACCGGGGCCTCGAGCGGCATCGGGGCGGCCACCGCCCGGCGGGCGGCCGAGGCCGGCTACCGCCTCGTGCTCGGCGCCAGGCGCGAGGACCGCCTCAGCGAGCTGGCCGCCGAGCTCGGCGGCGACAGCCGAGCGGTCGGCGTTCGCTCCGACGTCAGCGAGTGGGAGGACAACCAAGCCCTTGCCCAGCGCGGACTCGATGCCTTCGGCCGCATCGACGCCGTGTTCGCCAACGCGGGCTTCGGCGCCAAGCGGGGCTTTCTGGAGGAGTCCCCCGAGCAGTGGCAGTCGATGGTGCTGACCAACGTGCTGGGCGTCGCGCTCACGATCCGGGCGACCCTCCCCCACCTGCTCGAGCGCGACGCGGGCCACTACCTCCTGACCAGCTCGGTGGCCGGCCGGCGCGTCCTGCCCGGGTCCCTGTACTCGGCGACGAAATGGGCGGTCAGCGCCATCGGCGAGGCGCTTCGCGCCGAGCTGCGGCAGATGCACGACAACTCGGCCATCCGGGTGACGCTGATCGAGCCCGGGATGACCGACACCGACTTCTTCGACGATCGCCCGCAGAACGCACTGGCCGACGACGACATCGCCCGGGCGGTGATGTACGCGTTGTCCGAGCCCGATCACGTGGACGTGAACGAGATCCTGATTCGACCCTCGAGCCAGCCTGGCTAGGCCGGCCTCCGGTGGCCCGCTCACCACGGATGGTGCTCGCCGCGGCCGCCCTCGCGGCGGGGCTCGCATCGGTTTCGGTGGCGGGCGCCGCGAGGCCTTCTTCAGCTGGGGGACGACGGCGCAGAACGGGGCAAGCGGGGCGCTGGCCGGCGTCGCCGGGTGTGCGCTACGGGCCCGGCTCGCCCGTCCATCCCCACCACTGGGCGTCGGTGTTCGGGAACGGGTTGCCCACGGGAGCCGTCGTCGGCGGACCGGCACCGCGGCGGGAGATCCGCGATCAGGGCTTTCGCGTCGACGGCCGATTCGACTCGAGCCTCGCGGCCTACGAGGACCGTCGGGCCGACTACGTCACCTCGGAGCCGGCGCTCGACTCCGCGGCGGCGTCGATCCTCCTCCTCGCCGCGCTCGAGGCCGGCTGCCCGGCCTGACCCGATCCGCCGGCCTCCAGCCCTCCGGTTGGCCGGCCAAATAAAGTGCCGCGTTCGATGGCCGACACGGACGTTGCTTTCGCGGGTCCGGCGCGCCAGGCGGAGCTGATCCGCGCCGGCGAGCTATCGCCGCGCGAGCTCGTGACCCTGTACCTGAAGCGGATCGCGCAGCTCGATTCCAAGCTCAACGCCTTCCGGGTCGTGCGCGCGGAGCAGGCGCTCGCCGAGGCCGACGAGGCGGAGCGGCGCCGCGGGGCGGGCGAGGAGGGGTCCCTGCTGGGAGTTCCGATCGCGGTCAAGGACACGCAGGACGTGGCCGGCGAGGTCACGACCATCGGCACTGGAGCCGTGGACCAGCCGGCGCTCCAGGACTCGGAGCTCGTGCGGAGGCTCCGCGCCGCCGGGGCGATCGTGCTCGGCAAGACCAACCTGCCCGAGCTCGCCTTCGCGATGTTCACCGAATCGCCCGCGTGGGGCATCACCCGCAACCCCTGGGACGTGACCCGCGTGCCCGGCGGCTCGTCGGGCGGCAGCGCGACCGCGGTCGCCGCCGGCCTCGTCTCGGCGGCCACGGGCTCCGACGGCGCGGGCTCGATCCGCATCCCCGCCGCGTACTGCTCGCTGTTCGGGCTGAAGCCCCAGCGCGGGCGAGTGCCGCTCGATCCGATGGTGGAGCACTGGTACGGGATGTCCATGAATGGGCATCTGACCCGTGGCGTTCTGGACACCGCGATCCTCCTGGACGCCACGGCGGGAGGAGGCCTCGCCCCGCGGGTGCCCCCGCCGCCCCGGCGCCCGTTCGCCGAAGCCGCGCGGAGCGCGCCGGACAGGCTGCGAATCGCCGTCTCCTCGAAGGTCGCGCGGGCGCTGGCGCCGCCGATGCTGGACGAGCGCTGCCACGCCGCGCTGGAGAAGACCGCCGAGGTGCTGGGGTCCCTCGGTCACGAGATCGTGCGGCGCGATCCTGACTACGGTGGGGTCGGCAACCAGATCTCGGTTCTCTACATGCGCGGCATCGCGGACGACGCCAGGGCGCTGCCGCATCCCGAGCGACTCGGAAGGCAGATCCGCCAGCTCGCGCGGCTGGGCTCGCTCTACCCAAACATGGCGGTGCGCCACGCGAAGGTGGCGATGGCGAAGTACGCGACGCGAATCAACGCGGTGTTCGATCACTGCGACGTCCTCCTCACGCCGACCATCGGCGAGCCGCCGGTTCCGGTCGGCAAGTGGGAATCGCGGCCCGGGCTGTGGACGCTCGCCGGGATGACGCGCCGCACCGGGTTCACCCCTCCATGGAACTACCTCGGCAATCCGGCGGCGGCCCTCCCTGCGGGGTTCACCGCCGAGGGCCTCCCGCTCTCCGTGCAGCTCGTCGGCCGCCCGGACGACGAGGAGACTCTGCTGTCGGTGGCGGCGCAGGTCGAGGCCGAGCGTCCCTGGGCAGATCGGCGCCCACCTGTCTCCTAGCCTGGCCCGAACGTGCGAGCGTGATACCGTCCGTCGTCCGGTAAGCACCATCGGCCACAGGTCGGTCGTCAGGGATCGATGACCAGGCTCGCAGCCAATCGCGACACCCACCTGACCCCCGCCGAGATCGCGGCGGAGGCGCTGCGGCAGTTCGATGTCGCCGGCGACGAGCCCAGCATCCGCAGCCTCGCGAGCGCTCTCAAGGTCGCGCCCTCCGCGATCTACCACCACTACGGCTCGCGGGCCGACATCGTGCGCGCCGCCGTGGCATCGGTGTGGGACGAGGCGACCGCGGAGCTGCTCGAGCTGGTGCCGAAGCCGTTCGAGGCCGATCCGGCCGAGGTGCTGGTGGCGTGCGGGCTCGGCACGCGCCGGGCCTGGCTCGCCCACTATCGCCTCGCCCCGTACATGGCCGCGACGCCGGAGTCCAACGAGTTTCTTGCCAACGCGCTCGCGGTGCTCGCCGACGTTCTCGAGAGGATGGGCCTCGGGGGCGAGCGGGCGGCGGCGGCGCTCCACGCCTATTCGTCGTTCATGATCGGCGCCGTGCTGTTCGCGGCGGCACGGTGCGCCGCCAACGAGCAGCTCGAGGCCGAGTCGCCAAGCCGCCGCGCTGACGGCGGCTACGCCGCCAAGCGCGGTGGCGGCGCGACCGCGACATCCAACGAATGCACCGGGACCTCGATCGACGAGGTGATGGACCTCTCGATATCCGACCCCGCCCGCGACGAGGAGCTCTTCGCGGAGGGGCTGCAGCGGCTGGTCGAGGGCCTGCGCGACTGAACCATTCGGGAGGCTACGGCGAGGCGGGGCCGCGCTCGTGGCCGCCCAGGCGCTCGCGCGGGAAGATCGCGAAGCTGCCGATCGCGGTGGCCAGCAGGCGCCCGTCCTCGTGGCGAACCTCGCTGCGCATGACCGCGATCCGGTCGTTGCGGCGATCGACGATCGACTCGCAGGTCACCTCACCCTCGCGAGCCGTCTGCACGTAGTTGATCGAGATGCCGATCGTCGCGATCCGCTCGCCCTTGGATCGCTGCTGCCACAGCGCCGAGCCCATGGAGTAGTCCACCATCGCGTAGGCCACCGGTCCGGCCAGGAGCCCGGCGGGGTTGATGAGCTCGGGGCGAATCGTCAGCCGCACGCGCTCTGTGCTCTCCCAGCTCAGGCCGAGCCATCGCGTGAGGCCGTCGATCGGGTCGCCCGGCTCCGACATCGGCGTGCGAGCCTACCTTCCGCCGGGCACACTTGGGCCATGCGCCGGCGCGTCAACGCCGGCCCGCGGCCGGTGGTGCGCATGGAGCGGGCGGCGCGCGTCCCGTCACCCCGGTGGCGGGGCCGGCCAGCCCGCACCCGACCGGCGGGCGCTCGGCCTTCCCCCAGCGACGCGCCTCGAGATCTGAGGCGCGCCCCCTACGCCGAGCGGAGCTGGATCGGGCCGGTGAGCTCGCCGGCGACGAGCTGCCCCACCAGCCCCTCGTCGGAGTCGAAGACCGCGTCGGCCTCGCCGCTGGCGACGATCCGGCCCTCGTGGATCACCGCAGCGTGGTCGGCGAGCGCCCGCGCGGCCGACATGTCGTGGGTCGTGACCAGGAACGTCGCGTCGGTGTCGCGCTGGATCTCCTGCAAGAGCTCGCACAGAAGCGCCAGGCGGACGCCGTCGATCCCGCTGTCGAAGTCGTCGATGATCACGATCCGGGCCTCCAGCGCCAGCGCCCGCGCGATCGCTGTTCGCTTGGCCATGCCGGAGGACAGCTCTTCGGGCATGGCTTCGGCGTTTTCCGCCAGCCCTACGAGCTTCAGGTGCTCCATCGTCATCCGGTGGATCCGCTCTGGCGACCACCGCGGCCTGCGCTGACGCAGCGGGGAGGCGACGTTCTCGTAGACGTTCAGCGAGAAGAACAGCCCGCACGTGAACGGCAGCGAGCCTTGGAGCACCGCTGCCATCTCGCGGCGCAGCTCGTTCAGCTCCGCTTCCGACAGCCGGGCCAAATCCTTGCCGTTCACCCTCACGGTCCCGCCGGTGGGATGGATCAACCCGAAGATGTGGCTGACAGTGACCGTCTTGCCGGCGCCGGAGGCCCCGATCAGGACGGTGATCGCACCGCGCGGAACGACGAGGTCGAGGCCGTCGAGCACGCGAGCCGAGCCGAAGTCCTTGACCACGTCGACAAGCTCGATTGCGGCGTCCGACGATCCATGGCCGACCATGGTGGACCAAGGGTACTCCCGCGGATGCGGCCGATGTGAGCCGGGGTCACTCGGTGGTCAGCGAGTAATCGCGCTGCGCGTCGGCGGTCGCGAGCCAGCCGCCCGGGACCTTGCGGACGCGGACGTGGCGCAGGTGGTGCTCGTCGATCTTTGGCCGGCGTTCGGAGTGATGCTTGCGCTTGGGGATCCACACCACCAGGCGGCACGCCCCGGGGTCGCTGCGGCGCAGCTGACCGTCGCAATCGCTCTTGCCCCTCAGCTTGAGCCGGGTGCCGTGGGCCCTGAGCCTGGCGATGTCGCCGGGCGCGGCCTCGGGATAGGCGCGGGCGATGGTCGCCTTCCAGCCCTTCGGCCGGTGGATCAGCTTGCCGCTCGGGCACTTGGCCGGGTTCAGGTTGCCGACCCACCGGGCGATCGGCTTGGGCTTGAGGCCCTCGAAGGTCTGCGGCGCACCGCAGGCGACGCGCCACTGCCACCAGGCGCTGCCCAGCTCGTGCGAGTCCTGGATCTCGATGTGGGCGCGCAGCTTCTTCAGCGCATCCTCGTCGAGGATCGAAAAGCCCCACTCGCCGATCCAAAGCGCGGAGCCGTAGGTGTCGGCGCGGTGGGCGACGCGGCGCTCCTGCTCTTTCAGGTCCCTCTTGACCAGCTTGAACGCGCGGCTCGTGGTGTGGACGTCGCGCCCGTAGAGGTGCGGGGCGAAGACGAGGTTGGGGTCGTTCGAGAATCCGGGCGCGGGCGTGTGGCTCGTCAAGCCGTTCTTGCTCCAGATGAGGTTGGGCTCGAAGAGGATCATGTGGCTCAGACCGCCGGCCTGCGCCTCGCCGCTTCTGATCGCGGCGATCGCGTCGGCCGTGAAGCGAGTGGTGAAGGCCTGCTGCTCGCGCCGGGTGGTGCCGGGGTCGGGCTCGTTCAAAAGGTCGTATCCGGCGATGGCGGGGTCGTCGGCGAAGGCCCTGCCGAGCACCCCCCACACCGCAACCAGGTGGTCCTGGATCCCGCGACCGTCGGCCCAGTCCGGCTCGGTCCTGTTGTGCCAGAAGTTGTCCCAGGCCGCCTTCACCGCATCGGTGCGCTTGTTGGTCTCCTTGTCGTGACACGTCGTCTCGCCGTCCAGGAACGTGGCCCACTCGGGCGCGCCCCACCAGCCGTGCGACCTCTTCAGCCCCTTGGGGCACTTGACTCCCCTGGGCGTCGCCACGTACTTGCCCCAGCCGCCGCTGTGCATGTCGATGATCGTGTAGATGCCGTGCGCGGCGGCCTTGTCGGAAACCTTGCGGATCTTCTTGATGTAGTGCGTGCTGATCTGGCCGCGCATGGGCTCGAGCTTCGACCAGTTGACGGCGAGCCGGATGACGTTGAACCCGAGCCTCTCCATCTTCCGGTAGTCGCGGCCGCGGAGCGGCACGACGGCCGGCAGGTCCGGGTTGACCTGGTACTGGTCGCTGAGCGCGGTCACGTTGACGCCCCGCAGCACGACCTGGCGACCCTCGGAGTCGCGGATCTGCCGATCGCCCACGTGAAGCGGCAACGTGGACGCCGCCGCCTGGGCGCCCGTGAACGCCAGGAAGATCACGAGCAGTGACGCTACGGGGATTGCCCCGCGCTCCGCGCTCCGCGCTCCCCTGCTGCTCGCGTGCTGCCCCACGGCCTCGCCCATCCGCTGAATCCTTTCTCCCGACCCTTGCCCAAACCGGCCGCAGGGACCGGGGAAGCGGACGACGGGTCTCGAACCCGCGACCTCGAGCTTGGGAAGCTCGCGCTCTACCAGCTGAGCTACGTCCGCGTGGGCCGTCAATTCTAGGCGCCGACCCGGCCTCTTTACCCTTCGTTCCGTGAGCGCGCGCAGCTTCGCGGTCGTCATGGCCGCCCTCGCCGTCATCGGCCTCCTCACCTACGGGCTGGTGAAGAAGGGCGCCTCCTCCGTCGCCGTCGGCGACCCGCTCCCCGATGCCTCCCACTCCCTCCCCCGCCTGGAGGGCGGCGGCAGCGGATCGGTGGCCGACTACAGCGGCCGCTGGGTGCTGGTGAACGTGTGGGCCTCGTGGTGCACCCCATGCCGCACCGAGTCGCCTGACTTGGAGCGCTTCTACGACGCGCATCGCGGCCCGGACTTCACCATCCTCGGCGTCGACTCCAACGACCTCTCCGACGACGCGCTCGAGTTCGTGCGCCGCTACGACATCACCTATCCCCAGCTTCACGACGGCAACGGCGACTACTCCGAAAAGGAGCTGGGAACGACCGGCGTCCCTGAGTCGTTCCTGGTCAGCCCCCAGGGCAAGCTCGTCCTCCATAGCCTGGGGCCGGTGAACGAGCGCTATCTGGACGCGAACGTCCTCCCCTACCTGAACGGGAAGGCCAAGCAGTGAGGGGCCTGCGGGCGATCGCGGTCGTGGCGTTGCTGGTGGCGAGCCTCGCACTCGCATCCAGCCCCGCCATGGCTGCCGCCCAGCCGCCGAAGACGAACCTCCCGGACGTGGAGGACGAGGTGATGTGCCCGGTCTGCGGCACCGCCCTCAACCTCTCCTTCTCGCCGCAGGCCGACCGCGAACGGGCCTTCATCCGCCGCGAAATCGCCGCCGGCAAGACCAAGGACGAGATCAAGGACGACCTCGTCGCCCAGTACGGCACCGAGGTCCTGGCCGAGCCGCCCAAGTCGGGCTTCGACCTCACCGCCTGGCTCGTGCCTGGGCTGGCGATCCTGGTCGCAGCGGTCGCGATCGCGTTGGGCCTGCGCCGCTGGCGCCGCGCCGGTCGCTCGCGGGAGGACGACGCCGAGGCCGCGCCCGAGGAGCCCCTCGACCCCTCGGAGCGCGAGCGCCTGGAGTCAGACCTGGCCCGCTACGACCTGTAGCGGCACTCCGGCCTCAGCGTGTGCGTGGAAGCCGTACGTCACCCAGTTGGGTAATTCCGGTGACCCGGGAGTACCACCCGCCGCTACTGCGCCGAGGCAGAATCGGCCGAGAATGCAGTTCTCGATTGTTCGAGTTTGTCGAGGTGCCCCTCGCCGCTGTTACCGAGAACCGATCCCGATGGCAGCGATCGTCGGGGAATCGATGCGAACGTTTCCTGCGAAGCGCTTACAAGCAAGAGCAAACCGATGCACACCAGCACCAAGCGAGTGACTAACCACGGTGCGAGCAAACCCGTTGGTCGCAGTGCCAGACGTATTGCTGGTCCCCGCTTCGCCCGGAAGCACAGACAAAGTCTCGCGGGTCCCGTCGATAGTCATGCGACACGACGCCTGCGCCGGGCCACCCATGCTCTCTTGATTTCCGGTCGCAATTACCAGGACCCTCGAACTTCTCTGAAGGTCCAAGGTTGTTGCGACACAACTCGAAAACACAGTGAGCGAGCGTGGGACGCAGTCCACCGTTTCGTCGCCACTTAGTTTCGCAATGGCTTGGGCGTTAAGAGATCGCTCCTTGATCTGATGCCCCGTAAGGCTGTTCCGCTTAACATCGACCCCGCGCACGCCCTTGTGGTTCTTCAGGTCAATCGATCGGATCGACCCGTTCACCACATCGCGGGAGTTGATCTTGTCAACGGCGTATGCCGAGCCTCCGGCGACGGCGAACACGAGAGCAAGCGTCGCCGTGACGTTTGCATAGGTCAGGTGCTTTCTCATCGCAATCCCCCGGGGAAATCCTCAGTGCGCCTTGACAAGTAGCTTCCTGACCCGCGAGCTTACCGGCGCCTTGTACGGCCAGTCGCGCTCACGAAGGACTCTGGCACGGAACCGGTAATGCACGTTGCGGACGTAGAACCGGCCGAACCGATAGTGGAGCTTGAACTTCCCATTCGGCCGCGTGTAGATGGGATGACGAACGGTCTGCCAGCTCTTGCCGTTCTTGACCTGTAGCTCAACCAACTTGCCGCCGGACGGGATACTCGCCGCACGGTGCCTCACACGTCCCTTGAACGCCACTCGTTTTCCTTCTCGCACATGGCGGCGCGAAAGGTGAAGCGTCGTCTTTGTCTTGACATGGAGATTCCCGGCGTGGGCAGTGTCTGGGAGATACCGACGCGTCCCCGCATAGCTGGCTGTTAGCCGGCGCGAGGGGCCTCTCGGCAAACGCTCTTTCCAGCGCCCACGGGCATTCGTCTGGACCGTCCGTACACGCCGATCGATCAAGGCGCCCTCCCCGAAATACTCGGTGACGATCACATCCTGGTTCGCCAACGGGGCTCCCGAGGCGTCCACGAGACGTCCGGTGGCCTTCGCGCTCCGGCCGTATCCGACCGTGAGCCGGGAGGACCCTCCAGACAGGTGTCCCTTCAACTGGACGCCAGACTTGAGCGGAAAGTTCAAGACCATGGGCTTGCCGTTTTCCCGCTTCGTCGTGTAGGTCCTGTTCCCGGCGCCGTCACGAGCCCAAGCCATGAACTCGTAGGGGCCCGGCGGATCCTGCGTTGAATCGATCCGAGTACGAAGCGAGCCGACACGCAACTCGGTAGTCAGCGGACGCCAGGCACCAGTGCCCACGGCCCGGTAATAGATTCGACCGTCCGAAATTCCGGAGGTCGAATCGGCGACCGACGCACGGATCAACTCGGGATCCTCTCGGAGCTGTGCGTTCGAAAACGACGCCTCAGGCTTGGTGTTGTCCACGTGAATCTTTCTCTCAACACAGGTCCGATTCCCAGCAAAGTCGATCCCGCATATGGACACCAGGTTTCGCCCATCATGGATGGGCGCCCCCGCCGTTGCGATCTGAGCGTTCAGCGCAAGGTCGGATTCGCACGCCGAGAACTCGGACGCGTACGCCGTTCCCGCAATCGCCGAGCAGTTCCCGGCCTGACTGCTAATCACAGCTCCGTTCACACTGACGGTTATCCAGCGCAGGCCACTGCCCCCATCGACGGCCTGAACAGACATCCCGCGGACCCCACGAAGCCAACCGGCTTGAAGAAGACTGCCGACCACCGCCGAGAGTCGCGGATCAGACGTGTCGGCCACTCTGAAGTGCACGTTCTTCAGCCAGGTCTTTGCGAGGTCTGAGTGCTGGCAGCCGCCTTGACGTTCACAGCGAAGGTGGGCCACGAACTGCTCGGCGTTAGCAGTTGGCGAGTGCCAGGCGTAGGTGCGAAAGCCCGTCGCGTGGCTGACGCCCGCTGCGACCCTTGCCAGCTCGTGGCCTTCGGTGTCGGCCACGAAGAGGCGGGGCACGTGGCCGCTGCTGCGTCGCAGCCTCGCACGAACCTCGGCTCCCACGATCCGGAGGCTTGGGGAGCCGGTCGACCAGCGGGCCCGACCGGATCGTCCATGCCGGGCGAACCGGGTGTTCGTGATCTTGATGGCGTGGTCGTTATGCGGATCCCCGCACATCTGTCTGGCGGCGTATGCGGGGGCATCGTCGAGATCTACACCGGACACCCCTCGGTTGAGGAAGTCGCACTGCACGACCTCGTAGGTCTTGCCGGCAGCCGATGCAGCAGTGGGAGCGATCAGCGCGATCGCGACTGACAGGACAAGGATCAGCATTGACTGCTCCGATCTAGGCCACTTCACGGGCCGAACTCCTGCTTGACTGACGAACTTCCGCCTCCCCCACCGCTCGTCGATGGGCTTCCGCTGCTCGAGGTGGTCGCCGCGGCTGCGATGTCGAACTCTTGATCCTCCGGGGGGGTTGTCGGCGCGATTGGAGGGGGAGTTGTGGTGGTGCTGGCCGCGGTCGTCGTAGTCGGCGGAGGACTGGCGACAGTGCTCGTCGTGGTATTTGGCGGCCGGGGCGGTTGCGAGACCGGGTCGGCCGATCCTGTGTCGTCATAAGGCGCGCCAAGTCTCGCTGGCTCCGAATGCTCGGAGTGCCCGACCCGCTCCACCTTCGGTGTCGTCGCCTGTCTCGATCGGTCGCCTCCCAGGCCGGGAAGGGGCGCTGGGACAACCCCGGTCGCCAGGCAAGCGGCCGCCGCTGCCCCTCCGCTCAGACACATCGCGGTCAGCTTGCCCGCGGTCCCAGCGCCGGCAACCTTTGCCAGTAGTCCCGTGCCGGCGGCACCGGCGCCCCGAGCTCCACCCGACACGTCGAGAGTCCGAGCGGGAGCGTCCTGGGCCGACTCGCCGCCCGCTCGACCGAACGCCTCGAGGCTCGCGTCCTTGGCTCGATGAGCAAGCTCCACCGCTCGATCCAACGCAGAAAAATGGCCGTCCCCGAACGCCCCCGTAGCGGTGGTGATCGCCGCAGCGCCACCGATATCGTGCAGACTCCCGTTCAGCTTGCCGACGAAGTCGGCGCATGGGCGGCAGTGAGAGAGGTGCTGCTGAGCCTGCCGACACTGCTCACCGTCGGCCAAGCCCGCAGCGTACGCCTTGAGCAGTGGCTCTCGGTCCGAGCACCACTCGCCGTTCTGCACCATGCGCAGCTTCGTGGCCAGCTCGTCGACCCCGCGGGTGATCTCCTTGCGGTACGCGCGAGGCGAGAGACCTTTGACCAGCGCGCAGACCTGGCGCGGCTCGAGCCCCCAGCCGTACCGGAGGAGCATGACTGCGCGGCGTCGCGGCGGGAGACTCGAGAGAAGATCCCTCGCCATCCGGGATTCCTCGCGCTTCGCCGCGGCCTCGTCGGGAGGCAATCCATCGTCGGGCACCGCGTGAACTCCGTCCAGTGGAGCCACGGGGCGCCGCCTTCGGCGTCGAATCTCCTTGCTCGCATGGTGGGCAACCGCGGTGAGCACGTACTTGCGGATCTCTTCGTCGTCGAGCTCGGCGTGTCGACGCTCCAGCGCCCGCAAGGTCCCAACCCACGCGTTGGCATAGATGTCCTCGACCTCGTCATCAGTGAATGCACCGCGGAACGCGCGGCGGACCATGGCTCTCGAGGGACGCATCAGCTCTTCATAGAGGCGGCCGGATCGCGCGCGCCACGCGGACTCCCCATTAGTAGGGAGCGCGATGGAGCAAGGGGGAGTGACCGTGGTCATACGAGACTTCCAACGATCAGAACCCCGCCGAGTCGCCGCGCGCCCCGGGTCACGATTTTGCCCCCTCGGATTCACATGGATCGAACGTTTCGATGGAATCACTCGGGTCGCCGGGGCGCGCCGGTCGATAGCCGCAAATAGCGACATCCGTCCCGGTTGACGACCTGCATACGACGCCCTGCCGGCGGGTACCGGGGCCCTCAAGCACTACATCGCATATCCGTTGGCCAGGGAGAGGCCGCTCTGAAGGGATTCACCAATCGCGCCGATGAGTTCCATACCCGGTGAACGCCGGGAGGGACTCATCGCGATGACGACAGACCTCAACGCAGGCGAGGGGACCGATCGCCTGTACCGCGCCCTCGTCGAGACGTCGACCGACGTGATCGCGCTGATCCATGGCGACGGGCGGCTCGCCTACGTGAACGGCGCATCCCGCGACGTGCTCGGCTACGAGCCCGAGCAGATGCGGGGCCGGCATTTCAGCGAGTTCGTGGTGGGCGACGAGCTGCCCGGGCTCGACGCCGTGTTCGAGCGGGTCAAGGGCGGCGAGCCGCGCTTTCGGCGCCGGGTGACGGCGATCCGCAAGGGCGGCGGCGAGATCCACCTGATGTTCAACGCCTCCCCCCTGTCGGGGCCCGAGGGCAAGGCGATCAGCGTCGTCGTGATCGCCACCGACGTCAGCGACCTGGTGGCGGCCCAGGAGCGCCTGCGTGAGGCCGAGGGCCGCTACCGCAGCCTGGTCGAGCAGCTTCCCGCCGTCAGCTACGTCGCCGAGCCCGGGCCGAAAGGGCACTGGCGCTACGTCTCGCCGCAGCTCGAGCGGATGCTGGGCTTCACGCCCGATGAGTGGATGGCCGACCCAGGCTTGTGGGCCCGGCGCATCCATCCCGAGGACCGCGACCGGGTGCTGGAGGAGGAGCAGCGCGACGCGATCGTCAGCGTGCCGGTCGCCTCCGAGTACCGCATGATCGCCAGGGACGGGCGCGTCGTTTGGATCCGCGACGAGGGTGTGCTGAGGCCGGGGCCGGGCGAGCGCCCCTACTACGAGGGCATGCTCACCGACGTCACCGAGCGCAAGTCGTTTGAGACCCAGCTCCAGTTTCTGGCCGATCACGACCCGCTCACCGGCCTGTTCAACCGCCGCCGCTTCGTCGATGAGCTCGACCTGGATATCAAGCTGATGCGCCGCGACGACCATCCCAGCTCACTGCTGATGCTCGACGTGGACAACCTGAAGCAGGTGAACGACACGCTCGGCCACCAGGGCGGGGACGCGCTGGTGCGCCACACCGCGGAGCTTTTGATGGAGCGGCTGCGCGAGACCGACTCGGTCGGGCGGCTGGGCGGTGACGAGTTCGCCGTTCTCTTGCGCGGATCGCGGGCCAACGAGGCCGCCGCGGTCGCGCAGGACCTGATGGAGCGATTCCGGGGGCGCGAGGAGATCATGGCCGCCGGCCTGCTCAGGCCCACGATCAGCATCGGGCTCACCAGCCTGCGCCGCAACTTCACCGGTCCCGAAGAGGCGCTCGGGGCCGCCGATCTGGCGATGTATGAGGCAAAGCGGACCGGCGGCGACCGCGTGGCGATGTACTCGCGGCGCCTGCCGCGCCGGATCGAGGGGCGGGACTCGTGGGCCGAGCAGATCCACTCCGCGCTCGACGAGGACCGGATGGTCCTGTACCGCCAGCCGATCGTCGAGCTCCCCAGCCGCGAGGTCCACCGGTACGAGCTCCTGCTTCGCATGCGAACGCCGGATGGCGACATCGTCCCGCCCGACGCATTCCTGCCGGCCGCGGAGCGCTTTGACCTGGTACAGGCGCTCGACCGGCGGTCGGCGCTCGAGGCCGTCCGCCTGATCTCGCAGTCGGGATCGGACGGCGGCCCGCTGCGCCTGGAGGTGAACGTGGCCGCCAAGACGATGGGCGATGCCGCCTACCTCGACGCCGTCGAGGAGGTCCTGCGCGAATCGGGCGCCGACCCCGCCCACCTGATCTTCCAGGTGAGCGAGCATGCCGCGGCCTCGGACCTGAGGCGGACGCGCGCCTTCTCGCAGCGGGTTCACGCGCTGGGGTGCGGCTTCGCACTCGGCAACTTCGGCTCGGGCTTCGGGTCGTTCTTCTACCTCAAGCACCTGACCGTCCACCACATCAAGATCGGCGGCCATTTGGTGGGCGCCCTCTCCTCCAGCCGGATGGACCGGGAGATCGTGAGGTCGATCGTCGGCGTGGCGAAGACCCTCAAGCGCCAGACGGTGGGCGAGCGGGTAAACGACGAGCGCACCCTGGAGCTGGTGACCGAGCTGGGCGTGGACTACGCGCAGGGCTTTCACCTGGGCACGCCCGAGCCCGTGGAATAGCGAGGCGGCTCAGGCGCCGCCGACCGCCATCTCGGCGATCAGCAGGGCCGGCGTCTTGACCGAGCCCCCGAACGGCACCCACCGCGGATCGCTGCCCGCGGCGGCGACCGCGTTCAGCATCGAGGTGAGGTCGGAGGCGATGGTGAACTCGTCGGCGGCGACCGCCAGCGCCCCGCCCTCGATCAGCCGGCCCGTCGCGCCCACCGAGAAGGTGCCTGAGACCGGGTTGACCCCCGAGTGAAGGCCGGCGACGTCGGTGACGTAGACGCCCGCCTCGGCCTCGGCCAGGAGCTCGTCGAAGGACTTCTCGCCGGTGGCGACGACGAGGTTGGAAGTCGAGGCCGTGGGCGGGGAGCGGTAGCCGGAGCGCGAGGCGTTGGCGGTGGTCCGCGTACCCTCGCCCTGGCGGCGGGCGGTGTAGGAGTCGTGGAGATACGCGCCCAGCCTGCCCGCCTTGATCAAAGCGGTCCGCCCGCGCGGCGAGGCCTCGGCGTCGAGCGGTGAGGAGTTGAGACCTTCCGGGTCCACCCCGTCGTCGGTGAGCGTCATGGCGGCCGAGCCGATCTCCTCGCCGAGCATGTCGGCGAACGGCGAGCGGCCGCGCTGCACGGCGTCGGCGCAGAGCGTGCCGCCGATGATGCCGACGAAGCTGGCGGCGACGATCGGGTCGAGGACGACCGGGGAGGTTCGCGAGGCGGGCTTGGTCGCGCCGAGCAGCGATGCGGCGCGCTCGGCGCCCTCGCGGCCGATCTGCTCCGGATCAAGAGCCTGCGGAGAGCGGCCCATCGCAAACCCGAGCCCCGTCTGCTTGTCGCCGTCGCCCTCGGCGATCGCCTGCAGGTAGGCGTATGCGCTGGTGGCCTCCCATGCTCCCGCAAGTCCGGTCGAGGAGGCGAGCGCCACCCGCTGCTCCTCGTCCGCGTAGACGGTCGTCTCGACCGCGACCACGCGATCGTCCGCGGCTCGCGCCGCGCGCTCGATCGCCTGGGCGAGCTCGATCTTCTGCTCGGTCGTCCAGCTCGAGAGCGCCGGGTCGACGAGCCCGGCGATCTCGGGGGCCTCACCTCCCTCCCGCGTGGGCGCCGCGGCGAACTCATCCGGGTCGGCGACCCGGGCTGCCTCCACGGCGCCGCCGGCGATCTCGCGGAGCCCGTCGGCGGAGAGGTCGGTGCCGTAGGCATATCCGGAGCGGTGGTCGATCCAGCACCGCACCCCCAGGCCGCGCTGCCCCGCGTCGGTGAGGCTCTCGACCTCGCCGTCGAACACCCGGATCTCGCGGCCAACCGAGTCCTCCACGTAGGCCTCGGCGTCGGCGGCTCCGGCGCCGAGCGCCGCCTCGACCGCGTCGTCGGCGATCTTGCCCAGGTCCATCAGACCGCGGTGCCGCCCACCGTCAGCTCGCGGATGCGCACGTGCCCCTGGCCCGTCCCGACCGGGACGCTCTGGCCGCCCTTGCCGCAGAAGCCGGTCTTCATCTCGAAGTCCGAGGCGACGGCGTCGATCTTGCCCAGCGCGTCGAGGCAGTTGCCGATGAGGGTGGCGCCACGGCAGGGCCTGGTCTTCTCGCCGTCCTCGATCAGATAGCCCTCGGACACGCCGAAGACGAAGTCTCCGGTGGTCGGGTCCACCTGGCCGCCGGCGAATGACACGGCGTAAAAGCCCTTGTCGATCTCGGCGATCAGCTCCTCGCGCCTCGCCTCGCCAGGCGCGATGTAGGTGTTGGTCATCCGCGGGATGGGCAGGTGGCGAAAGCTCTCGCGGCGACCGTTGCCGGTGGAGTCGACGCCGTCCTTGCGGGCCCGAAGGAGGTCGTACAGGTAGGAGGTGATCCGGCCCTCGTGGATCACCGCCGTGGCCTGGGTGGGCGTTCCCTCGTCGTCGATCCCGTCCGTGCCCCACTCCCCCGGCAGGCGGCCGTCGTCGAAGGCGTCCAGATGTGGCGACGCCACCTGCTCGCCCAGCTTGCCGGCGTACACGGAGGCGCCCTTTTGGATGTGGTCGGCCTCCAGGCCGTGACCGGTCATCTCGTGGAACAGCACCCCGCCGAAGCCGCCGCCGACCACGACCGGCATCGCGCCCGCGGGCGCCGGGTCGGCGTCCAGGAGCGTCAGCGCGACCCCCGCGGCGCGCTGGGCGACGCGCTCGGCCGCCCCCTTCTCCACCAGCTCGAACCCACGATGTCCGCCCAGAGTCTCGAAGCCGGTCTCGACAGTGCCGTCGCGTCGCGCCACGACCTGCACGCCAAGCCGAACGCGCGTGCGCTCGTCGGTGGCGAAGCGGCCGCTGGAGTTGGCTACCGTGACCGCGCGGCGGCCCTCGGCGTAGCTCGCCGTCACCTGGGCCACCTCGTCGCCCGCCGATCGCGCCGTCTGGTCGCAGGCCCGGAGCAGATCGGCCTTGCGCTCCGCTGGGACGCCGCCGGGGGGCGTCGCGATCTCCTGCGGGCGGGCGGCCTCCACGGCCCGAAGAGCATGGGGCTCGATCCGCGCGCCCCGCGCCGCCGCGGCCACCGCGTCGGCCGCTCGCTCCAGGTCGGCCTCCCCCAGCCCGTCGACGTGGGCGAAGTAGGTGGTCTCGCCGCGCACCACACGCACGCCCGCGCCGCGTTCGGCGCCGCGCTGAACGCGCTCAACCCGCGACTCGTCCACGGCTAGGCCCAGGCCGGCGCGCTCCTCGCAGAACACCTCCGCGAAGTCGCCACCGTTTCGCAGCGCGCGGTCGACCACGCTCGCGGCGAGGGCGGCGTCGACGAGGGGCGCGGCTGTCGAGCTCATCTCCGGTCTCCGCTCGCCATCAGCGCGCCGCGTCGATCAGGTCGGCCGCGGCCCGAAAGAGGGCTCGTCCCGATTCGGTGTCGGCCGCGTAGGCGACCACGCGCCCGCCGCTGTAGTGAACGCGCGCGAACGGCTTTCTCGTCATGCGCCGGCGCCGCATGAAGGCCGCCGCCTCCTCCGCGTAACCAGAGACGCGATCGATGATCGTCCGCTGGGGCTTGGGGACCATCAGCCCGCCTCCCGGGCGAGGTCGCGCACGACCGCGCGCATGTCGAAGACCATCAGCGATGCCAGCGTGAACCGCTCGGCCACAGCAACCATCGCCAGGCCCTCCTCGCGCACGGCGAAAACCTCGCCGTCCTCGGTCGCCACGTGCACGTGATCCGCCGGCTCGCCCCCCGCCGAGTCGGCGGCCGACAGGAGCTCGGCCCCGGCCGACCTCCATCGATCGGGCGAGCCCGTAGCGGCCAGCACCCCGCCGTCGGGGCCCAAGAGCGCGCATCCCCGCAGGTCGGCCGACATCTCGCGAAGCCTGCCGACCGCCGCCTCGGCGGCCTCCGCGGGAACCCGCTGGACATTGACGCGGTTCACTCCGCCAACATATAGGCGTGTCGCTTCAGCGAGCTTCCTGGCTCACGGTGGTCATCGTCTGCGCGCTCGGGGCGCTGGTCCTGGCCGTCAACGGCTACGTCGGCTACCCGATCGTGGTGGGCGCCGTGGGGCTCGCGGCGGCCGTGAACCTGTTCTAGCCGGCCTCACCCCGCCCGGTAGGGCTGGGTCTCCCCGGTCTCGGGGTCGTGCTTCGCCCCCTCGGGCTCCACGTGGATGAGCACGTCGGAGTCGGGGATCTCGGCCTCGATCGCATCACGTAGCTGGTGGGCGAGTGAATGCGCGTCCTCGAGCGTCGTCCCGTCGGCGAACTGCACGTGCAGGTCGACGTAGTGGCGGGCGCCTCCCCGCCGGGCGCGGAGCTTGTGGTACCCGACCATCTCGACCGGGCGGGCCCGGGCGATGGCCGCCTCGATCCGGTCGAGCTCCTCGGGTGGCGGCGCCTCGTCCATCAGGACGCGTGAGGAGCGAGTCAGGATCCGAAGGCCGGCGACGACGATCGCCACCGCCACCGCCAGAGCCGCGATCGGGTCGAACACGTCGCTGCCGGTGAGGACCACGAGGCCCAGGCCGACGAAGACGCCGACCGAGGTGAACGCGTCGGTACGCAGGTGGGCGGCATCGCCCTCGAGGGCGGCCGAGTGCAGCGCCCGTGCTCTCCGCCCCAGGTATGCGGAGACGCCGAAGTTCGCGACCGCCGACGCGCCGATCACCGCGAGCCCCACCCCGAGGCGCTCGACCTCGGCGCCCACGACCAGCCTGTGGGTGGCCTCGTAGATGATGATCCCGGCGCCGACCAGGATCAGGATTCCCTCGATCGCCGCCGCGAGGTTCTCCGCCTTCTCGTGCCCGTACGGGTGCTCCGGGTCGGGGGGCTCGTCGGCCTTTCGCACCGACACCAGGGCGATCACCGAGGCGACCAGGTCGATGGACGAGTGCGCGGCCTCGGTGAGGATCGCGATCGAGCCGGTGATCGCCCCGGCGGCGATCTTCAACGCGATCAGCAGCGAGTTCGAGACGATGCTGATGGTCGCGGCGCGGGACTTGGTTCCCCTCACCCTCGCCCCTCCAGTACCTCGGCCAGCTCGCGCGCGGCCCGCCCGCGGTGGCTGATCACGTGCTTCTCGGCCGGGTCGAGCTCCGCCATCGTGCGGTCGTCGTCGGGGCCTGTATCCGATGGGACGAATGCTGGGTCGTAGCCGAACCCACCCGTGCCTCGGGGCGCCTCGGCGAGCGTGCCCTCACAGCGACCCTCGACGACTCGCTCGCTGCCCCCCTCGTCCACGTAGGCGAGGGCACAGACGTACGCCACCGAGCGGTCCGGGAGGCCGGCAAGCTCGCCCAGCAGGAGGCCGAGATTCTCCTCGTCGGTTGCGTCCGGCCCGGCGTATCGCGCCGAGCGCGGCCCGGGGCGACCGCCAAGGGCCCGGGCGGCGATCCCCGAGTCGTCGGCGATCGCCGCCATCCCGGTGGCCGCGTGGGCGGCGCGTGCCTTGTCGAGCGCGTTCTCGGCGAACGTCTCGGCGTCCTCCGGCGGGAGCTCGACCTCGCCGGGCAGGGGAAAGAGCTCGAGTCCCGCGAGAATCTCGCGGAGCTCACGGAGCTTGTGCTCGTTGCGCGTGGCGACGACCGCCCGTCGCGCCGACATCAGTTCGCGGGAGCCGCGACCGCCTCCTGCGCGTCGCGAAGCAGCGCGATGGCGGGCTCGGCGAGCGCCAGCAGATCGTCCAGCGACGCGCGCGACACCGGCGTCCGCTCGGCCGTCGCCTGGACCTCGACCAGCCCGCCGTCACCGCTCATCACGACGTTCGCGTCGACCTCGGCGCGGGAGTCCTCGGAGTAGTCGAGGTCCAGCAGGGCCTCGCCGTCGACGATCCCGCAACTGATCGCGGCGATCGATCCGGTCAGCGGGCTGGCATCGAGCTCGCCGGCCTCGATGAGACCGTCGAGCGCGAGCCGGAGCGCGACGTAGCCGCCGGTGATCGAAGCGCAGCGGGTGCCGCCATCGGCCTGAAGGACGTCACAGTCCACGTACACGCTCCGCTCGCCGAGCGCCTCCAAGTCGACGATCGCGCGCAGCGAGCGACCGATGAGGCGCTGGATCTCAACGGCGCGCCCGTCCGGCCGGCCGCGCTTTGTGTCACGTTCCTTTCGCTCGCCGGTCGAGGCGGGAAGCATCGCGTACTCGGCCGTCACCCATCCGCGGCCAGAGCCCTCCATCCAGCGCGGGACGGACTTGGTGACCGACGCGGTGCAGATGATCCTGGTCTCGCCCTGCGCGTAGAGCGCCGAGCCGTCGGCGGTCCGCACGAATCCCGGCTCGATCGTCACCGGCCGCAGGTCGGCGGCGCCTCGGTCATAGCTGCGCGGAGCTGGCACGGCGCCAGTCTGTCAAAGGCCCACCGGCGCAGGCGGACATGGCCGACCCTAGGGTTGGGCGACCGGTCCCGCGTTGCACACGAGGCCGGGAGACGGCTTGAGGACGACCGCGACAGCCCACCGAGGTGCGCTGCGTCGGCTGTGGCCGATGATCGCCGCCGCCGCGCTGGCATTGGGCGCACCGGGGCGCGTGCAGGCCCGGACGCCCAGCGGGTTCGTGGGCACCGTGCTGCCGTTCGCGGGCCGCTGCGCAACGCTCGAGCAGGCGGCAACTGCCTCTCGCGCCGCCGAGGTGGGCCGGCAAGACGCCGGAGACGCTCCCGCTCGGGAGCTCCATCGCCCGGGAGGGCCGGAGGCGGTTCGTCGCGGCGGCCGTCCACCGTTACGGCCCCGGCGGGGAGTACTGGACCTCGCGCTTCCCGCGTCAGTTTCCGGGCGGCTCCGGCCGCCCGATCACCACCTGGCAGGCATGGAACGAGCGGAACCTCGAGCACACGTTCCGGCCGCACCCCTCGGCGCACGCGTCCGGGTCCTCCCCGTCGATGGCCCGGTCGGCGATCGCGAGTAGCTTCGCGTACATCGCGTTCTTCGAACGCGACATGCCGGATCAGCTTCCCGTCTCGGACCGTCCACACCGACACGAACGAGAGGCTGACCTCCACGCCGCTCTCGGCCGCGAACGAGCTCGGTGTTCTCATCCGACATTCACCGCAGCAATAACACACCCTCAGCCATCTCGTTCTCGCGCGGTTCGGACGCCCGTGTGAAAGAGAGTCGCTCGGCGACAGCTCGTTGGTCGCAATGCTCACGGGGGTCGCTACCTAGGATTCCAGAGTGTGATCGCTCCCAAGGTGCAGGCTCGTTGATGTCGCGCTGGCCCGGCTCGCCGGCGAAGCGCGGTCGATTCCTGTACGTCCTTGTCTTCGTCGTCGGGGCCGCAAGCCTGGGCGCGGAGATCGCGGCGGCCCGGCTCATGGCGCCGTTCTTCGGCGCCTCGACGATCGTCTGGGCCAACACGATCGGCGTCGTCCTGGTCGCGCTGTCCGTCGGGTATTGGCTGGGAGGAAGGCTGGGCGACCGCCACCCCCACCTGCGCGGGCTGTCCGGGTTGGTGATGGGCGCCGCCGCGCTCTTGGCGATCGTCCCGTTCGTCGCCCGGCCCTTCTTCGACGTCTCGGTCGACGCCCTCGACTCGGTCTCGGCCGGCGCCTTCGTCGGCTCGCTGATCGCGGTGCTGGCGCTGATCGCCGTGCCCGTCATCCTCCTCGGAGCCTGCTCGCCCTACGCGGTCCGGCTCGCGCTTCCGGACGTCGCGCATTCCGGGCGCGTCGCCGGCCGACTGTACGCGGTCTCGACGGCCGGCTCCCTGCTCGGGACGATGCTGGCGGCCCTGGTCCTGATTCCGTTCGCGGGGACCCAGCGAACCTTCCTGATCTTCGCGCTCGCCCTGGCGCTGGTGGCCACTGCCGGGCTCGGCTGGCGCTTTCTCGCCGCTCCGCTCGCGGTCGCGGCCGTGATCGCGCTGCCGGCGGGCACGACCAAGGGGACCGACGACGGCCGGATCCTCTACGAGGGAGAAAGCGCGCTCCAGTACATCCGGGTGATCGAGCAGCCCGATGGCGACCGGGTGCTCGAGCTGAACGAAGGCCAGGCCGTCCACTCGCTCTACCGGCGGGGCTCCTACCTCACGGGCGGCTACTGGGACGGAATGCTGACCCTGCCGTTCGCGGCACTGCCCGACCGTCCCGAGCGCGTCGCAGTCCTCGGCAACGCCGCCGGAACGACCAGTCGCGCCTACGGTCACTTCTTCCCCGGTGCCGAGATCGACGCGGTCGAGATCGATCCGAAGCTCACCGAGATCGGCAATCGCTATTTCGACATGGGCTCGACCGAGAACCTCACGGTGTACGAGGAGGACGCCCGTCCGTGGCTTCGCCGGTCGATGGGTCGCTATGACGTGATCGCCGTCGACGCCTACCGGCAGCCCTACATCCCGTTCTACATGGCGACCAAGGAGTTCTTCGCGCTCGTGCGCGACCGCCTGGCGCCCGGCGGCGCGGTGATCGTCAACGTCGGCCACCCGGACGGCAACGACGACCTGGAGACGGTCGTCGGCAGAACGATGGCCGAGGTGTTCCCGAGCGTGCTCCGCGACCCGTTCAACCGCACCAACACCCTGCTCGCCGCAACCGACTCCCCGGCTTCGGACGGGCGCCTGCGAACGGCCGCCGCCGCACTCCCACGGCCGCTGCGCGCACCGGCCACCGAGCAGGCGCGGAGGGTCGGGGCGCGGCTGTCCGGAGGAACCGTCTACACGGACGACCGGGCGCCCGTGGAATGGCTCGTCGACCGCTCGATCCTCGGATACGCCGCAAGCCGCTGATTCCGTTCGGCGAGTCCTTCGATCGAACCGTCGATCACCTCTCCGGTAGCCAGCGAACGCCCCGAGCAGCTCCCAACGATCGAGCTTGGAAGAATCTTCTCCCCCCGATGACGTAGCGGCCGGCGAGGCGTGGGTTGAGCAGTGTCGTCAAGAGCTAGCTGCGGCCACGGGACCCGGGCGTAGCAGCTCTAGGCCAAAAACGGCATATCGACTAGGGTCGGCTGACCCAGGGTCGGGTTGCGTCGTCGACATGAAGGAGGGGCCGAGTGAGAAGGAGTGCGATGTGCATGGTCGCTGGGCTCACCCTCGCCGTCTCGTTGGCCCTGGGCGCGATAGGTGCCGCGATCCCGCCCGGGGCGCGTGCCGCGCCTACGCAGGCCAACGGGACCGGGCTGACCGGGACCGGCTCGCCGGCTCACCCCGCTCGGAACGCGCGCCGCGACTTCGCCCGCCGCATCAAGATTCGCGGTGGGCGCAGGATCTACCTGGAATGCCGGGGCCGCGGCCGTCCCACCGTCGTGCTCGAAGCGGGCTCAGGCAACACCGGGCGCGTCTGGCACGCTCACGAGCCTGGCCGCCGGGCGATCCTTCCGGCTGTCGCTCGGTTCACGCGTGTGTGCGCCTACGACCGTCCCGGGACGGTGTGGCCGGGCGGCCAGGGCCAGCCGAAGAGCGTCAGCCGAAGCGACCCGGTTGCGATGCCCAGGACCGTCCGCGACATCGTCGGTGACCTGGACGCGCTCCTGCGCAAGGCCAGCTCGATCCGCGCAGCCCACCTCCGCGGTCCCTACGTAATGGCCGGCCACTCGTTCGGCGGCATGGTGCTCCGCCTATACGCCACCACCCACCCGAGAAGGGTCGCAGGGCTCGTCTCGATCGACGCACAGAGCGAGTGGTTCGCCGCGGCGTTAAAGAGGCTGCTGACCCACAAGCAGTACACGGACGCAATCGTCTATCCACCGCCCCCAGCCGGCTTTGAAAACTATGCCGACTACGAGCAGCTCACCCTGGACGCCAGCGGCGCAGAAATGCGACAGGCGCAGGCGGACACGCCGCTTCGCCGGATGCCGCTCGTGGTCCTCTCCCACTCCCTGACGGACCCGAATCCGTTCGGATTCCCGCCCGACTTCCCGATCGCGGCACTAAACCGGGCGTTCAACGCGTCCCAGAACGAGCTCGCAGCGTTAGTACCGGGAGCCCGTCACGTGATCGCCGCCAAGAGCGGGCACTACATCCAGCTCGAACAGCCGAAGCTCGTCATCGACGCGATCCGGTCGGTGGTCAAAAAGGCGCGCGGGCACTGAGCGGCGTCGCAGCATCGATCCTGGACGGATCTGGAGGGCCGGCGACAACCACGGCGAGGAGGCTGTCGATCCCGCCCGGTTTCTCGACGCGGGTGGTAGACGTGCTCGCATCCACGCGGAAGGAGCGCGCGCTACCCGCACAGGTGCGCCGTATGATCGCGGCCGAGATCTCGTGCCTGCGCGACCACAGGTGATCCTCTTACCCGGGACAGTGCTCCCGGCCGACTTGGCGTATGGGGCGCTGCTGGCGGCTCTCGGTGACGAGCTCGCGCCGGTGGCAAAGGACCTCGAGATCTACGCGGACGATGAGCCCCCGCCCGATTATGCGCTCGACGTCGAGATCGAGGGGATCCTGCGAGCCGCCGAGGCCGCGGGGTTCGACCACTTCCACCTCGTCGGCTACTCCGGTGGCGGCGCCGCGAGCCTGGCCTTTGCCGCCGAGCACGGGGAGCGGCTGCGAAGCCTCGCGCTGCTCGAGCCCGCGTGGGCGGGTAACGAAGGGCTCGACCCGGCCGAGCAGGCGGCCTGGCGAGAGTACGAGCGGATCATGACCCTGCCGCCGGAGGAGATGATGCCGGCGTTCGTGCGCGCCAACCTAGGGCCCGGTGTCGAGCCGCCGCCGCCGCCGCCGGGACCGCCGCCGCCGTGGATGGCGAAGCGGCCGGCCGGGCTAAAGGCATTCACGGCGGGCGTTCGGCGCCGGCGAGCTCGATGTGGACGCGCTCCGTGGCCTTAGGGCTCCCGTCTACTTCGCGCTCGGTGGCCGCAGCAACCCCGACCACTACGCGAAGATCGCCGAGCGTCTGGCCGGCGTGTTTCCGGACTTCACGCTCGAGGTCTTCGAGGAATGCCATCACTTCGAGCCTCCGCACCGGGTGGAGCCCGAGCGGCTCGCTTCGTCGCTTCGGGGCCTATGGACCCGCGCCGAGACCGCTTCGGTCGCCGGGTAGCTCCTCCCTGGCGCGTGGAGGCGGTGGCGCGGCCGGTTTTGACCACGGTCAGTCGGTGGCTGTGCCCTCCTTCATAGGCCGATGAAAATGCCGCCAGCCCCTCGCGTGGCGTCCGGGGCGCTTCCTAGCGTCTCGGCCGCCGGGCAAGGGGCAACAGAGGAGAGCGCAGCGGGCAGGCCGTCGTTTCTATGGGCTGCGAGCCCGGCTTCAGCGTTGCCGCGCGTGCGCCCGGGCCCAGGTGCGCCGAGAGCACGAGTCCCTACGTGTCGCTCGCCCGTGCGTCGCTCCACCAAAGGACCACGCAGAATCAGCTCTTGACCGCAAGAAGCTGCCATTGGTCTGGAACGCCTTTCAGCGAGTGACGCCCTCGGTCCTCGAACTCGATGCCCGCCCCTGCCACCAGATCGCGCACCGTGCTGGTGACGAGCACCTCGCGGGCGCCGGCCAGGGCGCCGACCCGCGCTCCTATGTGCACGGCCACGCCCGCGAGGTCGTTGCCTCGCACCTCGCATTCGCCGCTGTGGAGTCCCGCTCGGACCTCGAGACCCATGGAGGCGACGCTGTTCGTGATCGCCTGCGCGCAGCGGATCGCCCGGGCCGGTCCCTCGAAGGTGGCGAGAAAGCCGTCGCCGGCCGTGTCCACCTCATGACCGCGGAAGCGCTTGAGCTCGCGGCGCACGGTGGAGCGATGCGTCTCGAGCACCTCGTGCCAGCGCCGGTCTCCAAGCCGTACTACCCGTTCGGTCGACGCGACGATGTCGGTGAACAGAATCGTCTTCAGGACGCGGTCGATATCCCGCTCCCGCCGGCTCCCTGTGAGGAACTCCTCGATCTCATCGAGGACCTCGTCGTCCCGCCCGAGGGCGCTGTAGTGAAAGTCGCCCGGAAACTCCTGAAGTCGCGCTCCGCGAATGTGCTCGGCCAGGTAGCGGCCGTGCGCCACGTCGACCAGCGGATCCTCGCTGCGATGCACCACCAGCGTCGGTGCGGAGATCGCGGGGAGCACGTGGCGCGCGTCGACGTGCAGCGCGAAGCGATTGGCCGCCGCAGCCATCGCCGGCGTCGCGGAGTTGCGCTCGAAGCGGGCCAGCTGGCGCCGTGTTGCCTCGTCGTCGGGGGCGTCGTGGATCGAGATCAGCGGCCAGATCCGGCCGTGGCCCCACATCTCCTCGATCTGGTCGCAGAACTGCTCGCCAACCTGCGGATCCACCCCCTCCGGGCAGTCGGGAGCCCGCGTCGCGCGGGCAAAGGTTCCCCAGAGCACCAGGGCTCTCACCCGCTCCGGATAGGTTGCGGCGAACAGCAGCGCCATCGGTCCGCCCTCCGAGATGCCCACCAGGTCGGCCCTCTCGCACCCCGCCGCGTCCATCACCGCCCGCACGTCATCCATCCGCTCCTCGAGCGTCGGGAGCTCCGTCGTTCGGTCGGACAGGCCGGTGCCGCGCTTGTCGAAGGTGATCATCCGCGCAAAGCCCGACAGCCTCGGGTAGAACGTCGAGTACGCCGGTGTCTCCCAGCCCAGCTCGATGTGCGACAACGACCCTGGGACGAATACGAGATCGCGGCCGCTTCCCGCTACCTGGTAGGCGATGTCGAGGTTCCCGCTGCGGGCATAGCGTGTCTCGACCGGGGCCGCCGAGTGGTCGGCTTGGTCGCGCGCGACGTCATCCTTGACGCGCTCCAGTTTGCTGGCCAGCGTCTTACGACGCTCTTCAGTGTCGTTCCCTCGCGCTGCCATCGGTTCCCTCCTGGTCGTCATCGCCGTTCCGCCACCGGCGTTTCGCTCCGCGTCGTTGCGCGACCGATCATCTCGCATACCCGAATGCACCGCAAGGCTCCGAAAGGAGCCGGGTCCCGCCCGGATGAGTTGGAATGGCTGATCAAGGAGCGCGCCGAGCGACTCGCCGCGTCGAACTCGCCGCCGTAGGCGGGTCGAGAGTCGTAGGGTGCACGCGTGCTCGCCGACGCGTACCTCCCCACGTACGACATCGCCGACGCCGCAGCGACCGTCGTGCATGCCGCCCGCGACAGGGCCGAGGCTGCGGGGGCCGCCGCCGGATGAGCGGCGACACCCCTCCCTCCCCGCCGCCCGAGCTGCTCACGACGATCGCAAACCTGTCCGAGTACCACCGCGAGCACGAGAAGTTTTACGCCCAGGCGCCGCTGCGGACGGCCGTTGAGCTCCAGGCCGGATCGCGGGCACTGAAGGCGCTTGCCGGCCGCTGGAGCGAGGTCGAGCCCACCGACCACCCGGCTGCCAACCCGCTCGCGGGCGCGGAGGACCTCAACCCGCCCGGCCTCACCGCGGAAACCGGCGTCCTCTTCATGGAGGGCGAGGGAGAGCCCGCGGAGATCAAGCGGCTCAAGCGAGACCTCGCCCAGGTCGCCACCGATATGCAGGAGTCCGGGGAGTGGCTCGCCGGCGCGATGGAGCAGGCCTGGCAGGCCGCCGGGGCGCTCGCCGCCTACCCCACTCTCGCCGACCTCCTTGGCGAACGCCATCGGATCATCGCCAATGACTGGCAATCGGCGGCACTCCAGTCGCTCGTGGCGCGGTTGGTCAGGCGCGCCCTCGACCTCATCGAGCGGATTGACTTCTCACCCCAGGCGCTGCGCGCGGACCTCGGCGGGGCCCGCGAGAGCTCCGCCTACCTTTACTCCGCGTCGGAGCTGATCGACCGCGCCGCCGATCTCATCGCGGAGTCCGCCACGCTTGTGCACGAGAACGAGCGCCGCTGGCGCGTCTTCAGCGAGCGGGTGCGCGAGTTGCGTTCCTCGCAGACGGGCTGATGGCTGATGGCCGCGCTCGGCACCACGCGGGCTGCTTGAGCCCAAGGTCCCGGACCTGCGCGGCGGCGAGCGGTACGGTTCCGTGCCCGGTCCGCGGTCGCGCGACGCCAAGAAATGCCGCCTGGATATAGTCAGATCACTGACGTCTTCTAGGGAAGGGAGATAGGGATGCCCGACGGCACGGATCCGACGTTCTATCGCTCGCCGCAGGCCGCGATTGCCGCGCCACCGGAGAAGCTCGCCTATGTCGCTGCGTTCGACCCCGCCGGCGAGCAGCGCGACGCCATGGCCGTGGTCGACTGCGACGACGAATCGTCGAGCTTCGGACAGGTGGTCGGCTGGGCTGAGCTGCCGACAGCCGGTAACGAGCTCCATCACTTCGGCTGGAATGCCTGCTCCAGCGCCCTGTGTCACGAGGGTCACGACGGCGCGCTGGAGCGCCGCTACCTGATCGTTCCCGGGATCCGCTCGTCGCGCACCTATGTGCTCGACACCGGGCCCAACCCCCGCCAGCCCCAGGTCGTTCGCACGATCGAGCCCGAGGAGCTCGCCGAGAAGGCCGGCTACTCGCGCCCCCACACCGTCCACTGCGGGCCGGGCGGCATCTTCATGTCCAACCTCGGCGCGGCCAACGGCGACGAAGGCCCGGGGGGCGTGGCGCTGATCGACCACGACACGTTCGAGGTCACCGGCGCCTGGGAGACGGACCGCGGCGACCAGTACTTCGCCTACGACGTGTGGTGGCACCTGAAGGACGACGTGGCGGTGACCTCCGAGTGGGCCACCCCGAGCATGATCGAGGACGGCCTGAATCCCGAGGATCTCCTCGGCAAGAAGTTCGGGCATCACCTCGACTTCTGGAGCCTCTCCGAGGGCAAGCTGATCCAGCGGGTCGACCTTGGCGACGAGCACCAGATGGTGCTCGAGGTGAGGCCCGCCCACGACCCCCGGAAGGCATGGGGCTTCGTGGGCGTGGTCATCAGCGTCGAGGACCTGTCCGCATCGGTATGGCTGTGGCACCGCGAGGGCGACAGCTGGACCGTGAAGAAGGCGATCACGATTCCCGCCGAGCCGGCGGACGCCGACGAGCTCCCGCCCGCCCTCAAGCCCTTCGGCGCCGTACCGCCGCTGGTGACCGACATCGACCTGTCGGTCGACGACCGGTGGCTCTACGTGTCGTGCTGGGGCACCGGCGAGCTGAAGCAGTACGACGTCAGCGATCCGCACGAGCCGAAGGAGACCGGCTCCGTTCGCCTGGGCGGCATCGTCGGCCGCACGCCTCACCCGGCGGCCCCGGATCTCGAGCCGCGGGGGGCGCCGCAGATGGTGGAGGTGAGCCGCGACGGCCGCCGCGTCTACGCGACCAACTCGCTCTACGCCTCATGGGACGCGGTCTTCTACCCGGAGGGCGTGGGTGCCTGGATGGCCCGCTTCGACGCGGACACCGACAGTGGCGGGATGACCCTCAACGAGCGGTTCTTCCCGCACGGTGACGACTTCCGCGGGCTGCGGGCGCACCAGACTCGTCTCCAGGCCGGGGACGCGTCGAGCGACTCCTACTGCTTCGTCGACTAGCGCATCGAGGGTAGGCAGCTACCGTGTTGGCCCACGCCGGCCCTCTGCCGCTCGAGGAGCTGCTCCCGGGTGCGGTGATCGCCTTCGCCCTCGGCGTGCCCGCGCTCCGGGCGAGGGCGAAGGCGATGCGCGCGCGGCGCCGGCGAGCCGGTCCTAAGCGGTGACGGACGACCAAGGGCGCATGCTGCCTGCCGACCGCGAGGCCGCGCCAACCGGCTGCTGCGCCCCCCACTGAGCAGGGTCAGCCCGTAAGGGTGGATTCAGACCGGGGAATGCCGCAAACGCGCGCGAAGCGAGAGTGTGCGCTGCCCGCTACATTCGGCGAATCGATCCGCGCTACGAGGTCCTCGACGATGCTGCCCGCCTCGCCCGCGAATACATCGACAGCCTGCCCTCGCGCCCGGTCGGTACGCCGGCCGGCCCCGCCGAGCTTCGCTCCCGACTCGCCCGGCCGCTCGATGACGACGGTGAGGATGCGCGAACCGTCATCGAGGATCTGGCGCGCGACGTCGATCCCGGACTGATCGCTTCGGCGGGGCCGCGCTACTTCGGCTTCGTGATCGGGGGCGCGCTGCCCGTCGCGGTGGCGGCCGACTGGCTGACGTCGGCCTGGGACCAGAACGCGGGCGCGTACCCAGCGTCGCCGGCCCTGTCCATCGCCGAGGAGGTGGCCGCCGGCTGGGTACGCGACGTGTTGGGCCTGCCTCCCGGGTGCGGCGTCGGTTTCGTGACCGGCTGCCAGATGGCGCACTTCACTTGCCTGGCGGCGGCGCGGCACGCGGTCCTGCGCGAGGCGGGCTGGGACGTGGAGGCCCACGGCCTGCAGGGCGGACCGGCTGTGCGTGTGATCGCGAGCGAGCAGGCCCATGTGACGGTCGTCGTCGCGTGTCGCATGCTCGGCCTCGGTGCCGAGCGCGTTCGTCAGCGTGGCGACCGACGACCAGGGCCGCATGCTGCCCGCGGAGCTCGAGACGGCGCTCGCCGAGCACGAGGGCCCGACGATCGTCTGCGCGCAGGCCGGTGAGATCAACACCGGCGCATTCGACCCGATCGACGAGATCCTCGAGCTCTGCCGCGGCCGCGGCGCCTGGTGCCACGTCGACGGGGCGTTTGGGCTCTGGGCGGCCGCCAGCCCGACGCGCCGCCGACCTCGCGGCGGGCTTCGAGCGAGCGGACTCGTGGGCGACCGACGCGCACAAGTGGCTGAATGTGCCCTACGACTGCGGAATCGCCGCGGTAGCCGATTCCTCCGCGCACCGGGCCGCGATGACGTCGACGTCGGCCTACATCCCCGACCACGGCATGGACCTGCCCTGGGGCGTCGACTGGACACCGGAGTTCTCGCGGCGCGCCCGTGGCGTGCCGGTCTACGCCGCGCTGCGCTCGCTGGGGCGCACCGGCCTCGGCAAGCTGATCGACGGCTCCTGCGATCAGGCCGAGCGGATGGCCAACCGCCTCGCCGAGGCCGACGGAGTCGAAGTTCTCAACGACGTCGTTCTCAATCAGGTTCTGGTGCGATTCGACGACGACGATCAGACCACGAACGCGGTGATCGAGCGCACGCAGCAGGACGGGACCTGCTGGCTGGGCGGCAGCAACTTCCGCGGCCGAGCCGTCATGCGGGTGTCGTTCGTCGGCTGGCAGACGACGGCGGACGACGTCGACCGCTCGGCCGCGGCGATCCTCGAAGCGGCCCAGGCGTCCGATGCCCCGCAGCGGCACGGTCGGCTGAGCCCCGTCGGCAGACGCCCGTGGCCGGGGGCGGAATGAACCGAGCGACGGAAGACCGCGGGCGGCCTCAGAGCGCGCGCTCGACATGAGGCGGAACGGCTCGGCCAGGGCAGTTCAGCTCGGCGGCAAGAGCGAGCCCCCATCGGCGGGCTGAACCCACGCGCCTCTTCGTCGTTCACTCTCCTCCTCTGCGACCAATGCGGCCGTGGAGTCCAGCCGCCCGCTCGGGACGAGCAAGAGGCCTCCGTGGGCTCCCCACTCGCACCCGCAAGCGCCTGAATGCGGGAGCCCTGCGTGGCCAGGGACGAGCCGCCACGCCGGGCCATCAGCAGCCCGGCGCGGCGCCCTCCCCACGGTCCTGCGGACCCGCCCGCTCTCCTCGACCGCATCGCGCGGCCGATCGGGGCGGGCGGCGACCGAGGGCGGCCCCGCGGGCCGCCTCGCTCACTTGAACGAGATCGCGTTCACCGCCTGCGTGATCTTGTGGACGATCAGGTCGGCCAGCTCGGTGCCCTGCTTGCCGTTGAATCCCTTCATCGCGGCGACCATCCCCACCATGAGGAGCGAGACGAGTAGGATCAGGCCGACGTACTCGACCGTTCCCTGTCCCCGCTCCCCCTCGAGGGCGGCGACGATCCCGCGGGAGCGGCGCAGAAACTGCATCTGGATGTATGCGGCGAGACTTGCGAGCATGGATTCCTCCCGGATTCGTTTCGGCAATCGTCCCGCCCGCGGGCGCACGGCTCCAGACGCAGATGTGCCTTCTTCGCCGCGAATCAGTGGAGAGAGGTGTCCGGGTCACACCCGAGGTCGGAGGTGCGCAGCGCCAGGCGCCGCGGAGTGGTCCGGATTCGACTTGCGACCCCGGGGTGCCGTACCCTGGGCGCCAGCCGCGGCGGGGAACCGATGACGTGAGCACGACGAGGACGCAATCCAAGGCACGGCCTACCCGGCCCACCGTCCTGGCGATCGCGACGGCGCTCGCGGTCGCGGCTCTCGCCGGCACCGCCCACGCCCGCGGAGGCGATGGCTTCATCGGCGCCGTCAATCCCTTCCCGACTCGCTGCCCCGAGGCCCAGAAGAAGGGTGACTGCCTTTCGAGCACGGACCTGCGGCGCATGCGGCGCAGCCACGTGAGGATCGTCCGATGGGGATTCCGCTGGGACGACGTCGAGAGCACCGAGGGGACCTATCGATGGGAGGCGACCGACGAGACGATCGGGGCCCTCGCCAACCGCGGCGTCCGCGTCCTGCCCGTGCTGTCCGGCACACCCCCCTGGGCAGGGCCGGCGTTCGGCAAGCCACCCGTCAAGACCCGTTTCGCGCGCGACGCGTGGCGGCGGTTCCTGAAGGCCGCCGCTCACCGCTACGGGCCAGGCGGCCGTTACTGGACCAGTCCCGACCTCTACCGAGACGTGTACCCGAGAGGGCCCACCCGGCCGATCAACACGTGGCAGGTCTGGAACGAGCAGAACATCCGTGGCGGCCGCCAGCGGGTGAGGATCCGCCCCTACCGACGGCTCGTGCGGATCAGCCACGACGCGATCGTGGCGGCCAATCCGCACGCGAAGATCCTGCTCGGCGGGATGCCCGGCTACATCCGCACGCCCGCGTGGATCTACCTCAACAAGCTCTACAAGCGCCCCGCCTTCAAGCGCAAGTTCGACGCGGTCGCGCTGCACCCGTACTCGCCGGACGTCGTCCACGTCCTGGTCCAGATAAGCCACATGAGCCGGGTGATGCGAAAGCACCACGATGGAGGCACCGCTCTGTGGATCACCGAGCTCGGATGGGGCTCGAAGCATCCCAGCAAGAAACAACCGATCAACAAGGGGCTCCGGGGCCAAAAGCAGCTGCTGAAGGCGACGTTCTCGCTGCTCAAGCGCTACCACCGCCGCTGGCACGTCAGGCATGTCTTCTGGTTTCGATGGCGCGACCCGCCCCCGGGGACCGGCGGATGCACCTTCTGCTCGAGCTCGGGGCTGTTCAAGTACAAGCAGAAGCCGAAGCCCGCGTGGAGGGTGTTCAAGCAGGCCATCAGGCCCCGGCGCTGAGGGGAGGCGTGCCTCACGGCTCGGGCGCCCCACGCTCGGGCATCTGATACCGACCTCGCGCAAATCGGGGCGGCCGACGCGCCCCAGGCGACCCTCGTGCGGAGCCGACCTCGTGGGGCTGACGGGATCGGATACCGCGTCGACGGACACGGCAGCCGGCGTCCACGGCGACCGGCCTCGGCAGCCCGCGCGGCCACCTGCTGCTGCGCGCCCTGAGGCACCGCTAGCCCGGCGCATCCGCTGGGCACGACCGCGCGGATACGCTGGCCGCCGTGCGCGTCCTGGTGGTCACCAACATCACCCCCGACGAGTCGGCGCCCTGGCGGGGGAGGTTCGTGCGCGAGCAGGTCGACTCGCTTCGCGGTGCGGGCGTCGACGTCGAGCTCTTCTCGTTCCCGGTCGGCAGGCGCCAATACAGGCCCGCGACGCTGGCGATCCGCCGTCTCCTTCGCCGCGAGCGCTTCGACCTCGTGCATGCCCATTACGGGCTGGCCGGGTGGTGCGCGGCGCTCGCCGGCGCAAGCCCGCTCGTGGTCACCTTTCACGGCACCGACGTCCGCCACCCCGTCACGGGGCTGCTCTCGCGCAGGCTGCTCCGGCGCCTCGACCTGATCGCCGTCGCATCCCGTGCGCTGTTGAGCCCCGAGGGCGGGCGCCCCGCTCTGCCGCGCCGCGAGGGGATGACCGCGGTCCTTCCGTGCGGCGCGAACCTGGGTCGCTTCCGCCCCGCGCCCCGAGCCGAGGCCCGCGAGCGGCTCGGACTCGATCCGCGCGGCCGCTATCTCCTGTTCCCCGCCGCCAGATCGCGGCCCGTGAAGCGCTACGACCGCGCGATGGAGGTCGCCCGCCTCCTGGACGCCGAGCTCCTCTCGGGCGACCGTGTCGACTCGAATCAGATGCCCGTATGGATGAACGCCGCCAACGCGGTGGTGGTCACCTCGGACAACGAGGGCTTCGGGCTGGTCGCGGTCGAGGCGCTGGCGTGCGACGTGCCCGTCGCGTCGACGCCGGTCGGGATCGCGCCCTTCCTGCTGCACGGCGTCGACGGGTGCATGGCGGCCCCGTTCGAGCCCGGCCGCTGGGCCGGCGCCCTGCGCGCGCACATGGACGACCCCGATCCCCGCGTGGCGGGGCGCGGTCGCGCCGCATGGTTCTCGACCGACCTCATGGCCGAGCGCGTCCTGGAGGCCTATCGCGAGCTGCTCGAACGACGCCATGATCTTGCGGGTGGCGGCTTTCCGAAGTCCTCCTCGGCGACCTGAAGAAGCAGGTCACGCTGTAGATGACAGCACGGGCCAGCGACCCCGGTGCTGCTCGGCGAACGGGGCCGCCGGCTCCGGCGGGGCCGCCGGTGGCTCGTCGTCCGACCCCAGCGCCTCGACCGTGGCGAGCACGGAAGCGGCCAGGGCGCCCGGGTCATAGCCGCCCTCCAGGCAGACGAGCACCGGAACCGAGAGCTCCTCCGCAAGCGCGCGCATCGTCGTGCTCATATCGGCGAATCCCTGGGTGTCCACCGTGCACTCAGCAAGGGGGTCCGCCCGGTGGGCGTCGTATCCGGCCGAGATCGCGATCAGGCCGGGGCTGAAGTCCCGCGCGACCGGGACCACCACGTGCTGCACAAGGGAGAGGAACTCCTGCGACCCGGAACCCGGTGGCACGGGCAGGTTGACCGTGAAGCCCTCGCCCGCCCCGGTGCCGGCGTAATCGGCCGCACCGGTGCCCGGGTAAAGCGGCCACTGGTGGATGCTGGCGTAGAGCACCTCGTCGGAGGCCGCGAAAATCGCCTCGGTGCCGTTGCCGTGGTGGACGTCCCAGTCGAGGATCAATACCCGCTCCGCGCCGGCGGCGGCGATCGCGTGGGCCGCGGCCACCGCCACGTTGTTGAACAGGCAGAAGCCCATCGCCCGCGATCGCTCGGCGTGGTGGCCCGGCGGGCGCAGGCCGCAGAACGCGAATCGGCCCTCGCCCGCGACCAACCGGTCGACCGCGCTCACGGCGCCGCCCGCAGCATGCAGGGCCGCATCGAAGGACCCTTCGCTCGCGATCGTGTCCACGTCGATCATGCCGCCGCCGCGGGCCGAGAGGTCCTCGATCGCAGCGATGTGCTCCGGCGTGTGCACCCTCGCGATCTGCTCACGCGTGGCGGCGGGAGCCTCCACGCGCTCCAGCCCGGGCCAGCCCGCCCCCTCCAGCGCCGCCTCGATCGCGCGCAGACGGGATGCGTTCTCCGGATGGGCGCCGGTGTCGTGCTCGAGTGAGCTGGGGTGGGCGAGGTAGAGCCCCATGGACGTGGATACCGTATCCACGCCTTGACCGGGCAAGCGGAACACCCCGCGCCGATCGAACCCGACGTCGCGGTGGTTGGTGGCGGCGCCGCCGGGCTGTACGTCGCCCTGCGGGCCGCCGAGCACGGCGCAAAGGTCACCCTCGTCTCGAGAAAGCCCCTTGCCGAGAGCGCGAGCTACTGGGCGCAGGGCGGGCTGGCGGCCGCCCTGGCACCCGACGATTCCCCCGCCCGCCACGCTCACGACACGCTCAACGCCGGGCGAGGCCTTTGCCGCTCGGCCGCGGTGGAGGTCCTCACCCGCGAGGCTCCCGCGGCGGTGGCCGAGCTTCGCGAGCGCGGCGTCCGCTTCGATCTGGACGCCGGGAGCTCGGATGCCGGCCAACCGGATGCGCGCGCCGGACTGGCCCTCGGGCTGGAGGGCGGCCATTCGGCAAGGCGAATCGTGCATGCCGGCGGCGCGCAGACGGGGCGGGCGATCACGGGCCGGCTCGCCGAGCTCGTCGGCGGCGATGAGCGAATCCGCGTGCTGGAGGAAACCTCGGCGCTCGCGCTTTGGGGCGACGGGAGCTCATGCGCCGGCGTCCTCACCGACGCCGGGACGATCGCCGCCCGGGCGACGGTGCTGGCGACCGGCGGCGGCGCGGCGCTCTGGAGCCGCACAACCAACCCCTGGGGGGCGATCGGCGCCGGAGCCGTACTGGCGCACGCCGCAGGCGCGACGCTGGCGGACCTGGAGTTCTGCCAGTTCCACCCGACGGCGCTGGCGCTGCCCGGCTCCGAGCACGACGGCACGCTGCTGACCGAGGCGCTCCGGGGCGAGGGCGCCGAGCTGCTGGACGCCTCCGGGCGGCGGTTCACCGACGAGCTCGCCCCGCGCGACCAGGTGACCGCCGCGATCCTCGACCGCATGGACGCGGACCGGTCCGACCACGTGGGCCTGGACCTGCGCTCGATCTCGCCCGAGCGCTTTCCCAACGTCTTCGCCGCCTGCCGGGCCGCCGACCTGGACCCCGAGGCCGAGCCGGTCCCGGTCGCGCCCGCCGCCCATTACCTCATGGGGGGCGTCGTCTGCGACCTGGACGGTGCCACCAGCCTCCCCGGCCTGTTCGCCGTGGGCGAGTGCGCCTGCAGCGGCGTGCACGGCGCCAATCGCCTGGCGTCCAACTCCCTCAGCGAGTGCTTCGTGTTCGGCGCCCGCGCGGCCGCCGCCGCTGCAACCACCCCGGACCTCGATGCCTCGCCCACGTCACCGGCCTGGCGGTTCAAGCCGCCAACCGCGATTACCCGCGACGCGGTGTGGCGGCACGCCGGCCCGCGGCGCGACGCCCGCACGCTCGAGCCACTGGTGGACGACCCCTATCCGCTCGCCCGCCTGATCGCCCGAGCGGCGCTCGAGCGCCGCGAGTCACGTGGACCGCATCAGCGCTCGGACCATCCCCTCCAGGACCCGGCGCTCGACGGCGTCCACGTCCTGATCCACGCGGACGAATCGGTGCGCACCGAGCGCTGGCCGTAGCCGGGAACATCGCCGCTCGGCGTGCGTGCGTCGTTGTCCGAGCCGGCGACCGCCGGGGATCGGTGACTCCGCCGCGTCCGATTGCCCTTAACAAGCGCTTAATCGAGCACCCCTTGCGCTTAAACGCACATTGGGATAGTGCCGCCCGCCTCTCGGATGTGAGTTGGCAGGGAGCGCCGGAGGCATGGAAAGGGAACGGACAACCATTGGGGGTCGAGAAGAGGATGTATCGATTCAGCCGCTCTATGTACCGGGACCTCGGGCCGCTCGTGGCCGAGGACGACCGGGATCCCACCGGCTGCCGCAACAAGCAGAAGGTCCTGGATGCCTGCGAGGGCACGATTCGCCGTTTGACCTATGACCGCCGCTACTTCGCGCGGCCGGCGCGGTCGCTCTTCAACGAGGTGCGGCCGTACTTCAAGATTCAGGACCAGCTCTTCGTGTGGCGCGTGGTCGACAGCAACATTCGCCTCGCGACCGAGTTCCTCGAGCAGCTGCCCGAGGGAGTCGGACTGGACGGGCGTCCGCCGCAGTGCAATGCGCACACCAGAAAGGGCACGCCCTGTCAGCGCACACCGCTGCCGGGCCGCGATTACTGCCCCTCCCACAAGCATCTCGAGGAGACCTTCGAGAGCGTGGAGATTCCGGCGCCGGCCGGCGAGCTCGTCGACGACGAGCTGGAGGCGCTCACCGCCGCCTAGCGCACCTGCAGAGAGGTACCGACGGCGAAAGGCCTCGGGTATGGACCGGGGCCTTTCGCGTCTTTCGGGGGCCCCCGGCCGCGGTCGCGCGACCCCTTTCGTCTGAGAGGGTTCGGGAATGCTCCTCGGGGTGGACGTCGGCGGAACCTTCACCGACGCGGTGGTCTTCGACGGCGCCGAGCTCCATACCGCCAAAGCCCCGTCGACCCCCGACGAGCCCTCCCGCGGAGTGCTTGCCGCCGTGGAGGCTGTTCTGGACGAGGTGGAGGCCGAGGCGGGCGACGTCGAGCTGTTTGCGCACGGCATGACCGTCGGAACGAACGCGCTGCTCACCGAGAGCGGTGCCCAAACCGCGCTGGTGGCCACCGAGGGCTTCACCGACGTCCTCGACCTCGCGCGTCAGAACCGGCCCGACCTCTACCGGCTGTGTGCGCCGAAGCCGGCCGCGCTCGTTCCGCCCGAGCGGCGCTTCGGCGCCCCGGAGCGCACCGGTCCGGACGGCGAGCTGGATCCGCTCGAGGACGCGGACGTCGAGCGCATCATCGCCGAGGTTCGCGACTCAGGCACGGAGTCGGTGGCGGTCTGCCTGCTCTTCTCCTACCTCGACCCCGGTCACGAGCAGGCGCTCGCCGGCGGGCTTCGAGCGCAACTGCCTGACGTCCACGTCTCGGCGTCCCACGAGGTGCTGCCGCAGTTCCGGGAGTACGAACGCGCCTCCACCACCGTCATCGACGCCTACCTCTCCCCCCTGCTGGGTCGCTATCTGAAGCGTCTCGCCGAGTCAGGCGGTGAGGTCGGCCTGCCCGAGCCGCTGATCATGAAATCCTCGGGAGGAGTCGCCCCCGCCGCCGAGGCCGCGAGCGCCGGAGCCTGGAGCGTGCTTTCGGGGCCTGCGGGCGGCGCCGTCGGCGCGGCCCTCGTCGCGAGCCTCTCCGGCGGTGGAGACGCCGTCGGCATCGACATGGGCGGCACGTCCTGCGACGTGTGCCTCGTCGAGGGCGGGCGCGTTCGGCGGACCGACTCGCGCGAGATCGCGGGGCGCGTGATCCAGCTGCCCATGGTCGACGTCCACACCGTCGGCGCGGGCGGGGGCTCCATCGGCTGGCGCGATCACGGCGGGGCCCTGAGGGTCGGGCCCCGTTCCGCGGGCGCCGAGCCAGGGCCGGCCTGCTACCGACGGGGTGGTTCGGAGCCGACGGTGACCGACGCCAACCTGATGCTGGGCTACCTGGACACGTCCTCGACGCTCGCCGGCGGCGTGGAGCTCGGCATGGACGCCGCCGAGGCGGCGGTCGCGGGCCTCGGCGAGCAGCTCGGGCTCGATGCGGTGGATACCGCCGAGGGCATCGTCCGCGTCGCCAATCAGGAGATGGTGCGGGCGTTGCGGGTCGTGACGGTCGACCGCGGCATCGACCCTCGGGACTTCGCGCTGATGCCGTTCGGCGGTGCCGGCCCGATGCACGCGGTGGCGCTGGCGGAGGAGCTGGGCATGAGCAGGATCATCTGTCCACGCGCGAGCGGCGTCCTCTCCGCCTTGGGGCTGATCGCCTCGGAGCGGCGGCGTGACACGGCGCGCACCGTCATGCTCTCGGGGGACGAGCTCACGAGCGAGCGGATCGCGGCCGAGGTCGCGGCGCTTCGCGACTCGCTCGCGACCGGGCTCGAGGACGCGAGCGTGGAGGTGGTTTACGGGCTTCGGTACGCCGGGCAGTCGTTCGAGCTGCCCGTCGCCGGCTCGGAGCGACCGGATCCAGCCGAGCTCGGTGAGCGCTTCGCCGACGAGCACGAGCGCCGCTACGGCTATCGCGACCCCGAATCCCCGGTGGAGCTCGTCAACGTCCGCGTGGCGCTGACGGTGCCCGGCCCATCGCCCCAGCCGAAGGCAGCCGCCGCAGGCGGCCTGAGCCGCAGGGCCCGGCGGGCTCGGTTCGGCGGAGAGTGGCTGGAGGCGACGGTGCTGCGTGGCGAGCCCCGGTCCGGAGCCGAGGAGGAGGGTCCGTGCATCTTCGAGCTCCCCGAGGCGACGCTGGTCATGCCCCCCGGCTGGCGGGCGAAGGTGGACGCGCACGGCACGATCGCGGCGGAGCGCACACCATGAACGGCCGGTCGCCCGAGAGCGGCGGGCTGGATCCGGTCACGCTGCAGGTGCTGGTCGGCGCCCTGCGGGCGGCCTGCGACGAGATGGGCGCCGTGCTGATCCGCTCCGCGCATTCGGCCAACATCAAGGAGCGCCACGACTGCTCCACGGCGCTCTTCGATGCAGCCGGTGAGCTCGTGATGCAGGCCGAGCACATCCCGGTCCACCTCGGGTCGATGCCGGACGCTGTAGCCGCCGTCCTGGACGAGGAGCACCGCCCAGGCGCAGCGTGGATCCTCAACGACCCCTACCGGGGCGGGACCCACCTGCCGGACATCACGCTGATCTCGCCGATCTTCGCGCCGGGCAAGGGCGGGGACGTCCCCGGGCGGCCAATCGGCTTCGCCGCCAGCCGCGCCCATCACGCCGACATCGGGGGACCGACACCCGGCGGGATGCCGGCCGGCTCCAGGCGGCTCGAGGACGAGGGGGTGGTGATCCCGCCCACCCGGGCCACCGACGAGGTGCTTCGAGGAGCTGGCCCACGACATGCGGAATCCTCCCCAGCGCCTGGCCGACCTGCGGGCGCAACGGGCCGCCAACCTCACGGGAGAGCGGCGGCTGCTGGAGCTTGGAGAGCGGGACGGGCTGGACGCCCTGCGGGCCGGGATGGCGGAGATCCTCGACTACGCCGAGCGCCGGACGCGCGCCAAGCTCACCGAGCTGGCCGACGGGACCTACGAGGCCGAGGACGTACTGGAGGACGACGCCGACGGGCACGAGCGAGACGTCCGGCTCCGTGTCGCTGCAAGCATCGACGGCGATCGGCTGACGCTCGACTTCACCGGCTGCGAGGCTCAGCTCGACGGCAACCTCAACTGCCCGCTCTCGGTGACCAAGTCGGCCGCCTTCTTCGCGGTGCGGGCGCTGACCGATCCCGATGCGCCACCGTCCGCGGGCGCGTTCCGGCCGATCGAGGTGGTCGCCCCGGAGGGATGCGTCCTGAACGCCAGGTTCCCTGCGGCCGTCGTCGCTGGAAACGTCGAGACCTCGAGCCGCGTCGCGGACCTGGTGCTTGCGGCTGCTGGGCGGAGCGACCGCCGCCCCGGCCCAGGGACAGGGGACGATGAACAACCTCACCTTTGCGGGCAAGGGGTTTACCTATTACGAGACGCTGGGCGGCGGCCAGGGCGCCTGCCCCGGTGCCGACGGGCCGGACGCCATCCATGTCGCGATGTCGAACACCCTGAACACGCCGACCGAGGCCCTCGAGACGGAGTTCCCGGTACGGGTACGCGAACACAGCGTGCGGCGCGGCAGCGGCGGCGCGGGTGAGCATCGCGGCGGCGACGGGCTGGTCCGCGAGCTGGAGGCGCTGGCGCAGCTCGACTTCCAGCTGATCACCGAACGACGCGCCCACGCTCCGCGCGGTCGCGAAGGGGGCGTCGACGGACTCCCCGGCCGCAACCTCTTGAACGGGGAGACGCTGCCTTCCAAGGCGGCCGGGACGCTGCGCACGGGAGACCGCCTGCGAATCGAGACGCCGGGCGGCGCCGGATACGGATCGCCACCCGGCTAGGCCATCAATCGTCGCCGGCGCGCCACCCTCGGAACGCCTCCAGGAGCTCTCGCTCAGCCTCGGGCGAGACCGTCTCGGCGGGAATGTGCCCGAGCGCGACGACCGTCTCCCTCATCTGCTCGATGTAGAGGAGGCAATCCGGGCACACCGCTACATGGGCCTCGAAGCGCCGTCGGGAGGAATCGTCGAGCCGTTCCTCCAGGTAATCGGTGACGACCTCCACCATCTCCTGGCAGGTGAGCATTCGGTTCTCGCGCCGGTTCATGAGCTGGTTTCCTCTGCTCGCGGATGCAGGTGCTCCTCGAGCGCCGCGCGCACCTTCGAGCGCGCGCGGTGAAGGAGCACTCGTTGATTGGTCTCGCTGAGGCTCAGGGCGTTGCAGACCTCATCGGCATCCCAGCCACTCAGGTCCCGCAGGGTGATCACCTCGCGCTGGCGCGGCGGGAGGTCCCTGATGGCGCGCAGCATGACGTCGCGGGTCTCGGCGGCCTCGAGTATCTGATCGGGCTCCTCCCAGGCGGCGGGAGGACTGGCCCACCACCCCGGGCGCTCGCCGCGGCGGCCCTGGAAGCGGTCCGGGTCGAGCGCGGGGCCGCCTCCCTCCTCGTAGCGGCGGCGCAGGAGGGCGAACGGGACGATGCGACCCTCGCGCTTGCCGCGGGTGCGCGCCTGGTTGAGGGCGATGCTCGCGAGCCAGGTCCGCAGCGAGGAGCGACCCTCGAACCGGTCGAGCCCGTTCAGCGCCGCAAGCCAGGTGTCCTGAACGACCTCCTCGGCGATGGCGCGACTGGGCACGTGCATCATCACGAGCCGCATCAAGAAAGGGCCGTGCTCGCTTACCAGCGCCCGAAACGCCTCCTCGTCGCCCTGCCTGAGGCTCTCGAGGAGCTCGGTATCGGGCGTGGCGCGCCGTCCCCGATGGACGGCCCTCGCCGCGAGACGCTCGGCTTTCCCGCATCGCGGGCGATTCTCTCACGCCCCCCAAGGCCGCCTCCTGCGTAGGCTGGGGGCATGGCCGAGCGGGTCGAGCTCGAGGACGTGACCCTCGCCTACGAAGAGCGGACCAGGCACGGGGATGGGCCCACGATGGTGTTCGTGCACGGGCTCGGCGGGTCCATCCGCTCCTGGTGGGCGCAGCTGGGCGCCTGCGAGGAACGCGGGCAGCCGGCGCTGGCGTACGACCAGCGCGGCGCCGGACTCAGCTCGAAGCCGCCCGGGCCCTACTCGGTCGAGCTGTGGGCACAGGACCTCGTAGGGGTTCTGGAGGCGCTCGACGTCGAGCGGCCGGTCCTCGTCGGCCACTCGGTCGGCTGCATGGTCGCCCAGCACGCGTGCGTGACCCTGGGAAACCGAATCGCGGGCCTGGTGACGATCGGAGGCGCGCTTCGCTGGCGGGACGAGGCCGCGCCCGTGTTCGAGGAGCGGGTGCGCCTGGCGCGGGCGGGCCGACTGGACCAGATCGCCGCGACGGTCGTCGGTACGGGCCTCAGCGAATCCCGCCGAGCCAGCGATCCGGTGCTCACAGGCCTGTTTCTCGACCACATCGCCTCGAACGATCCCCATTCCTACGCGGATTCCTCCGCCGCGACCGCGGCGGCGCGGATGGCGGACCCGGAGCGCGTCGTCTGTCCCGCGCTTGCGTGCTGCGGGGAGCACGATCCGGTCACGCCACCCAGCTTCGCGGCGGCGATCGCCGACGCGATCCCCGACGCACGGACGGCCGTCGTGCCCGGGGCAGCTCACTGGTGCCATCTGGAGGCGCCGGACGCCGTGAACGAGATCCTGCTCGCATTCGTCCAGGAAATCGCAACATAAGCCACAAATTTGGAGATTCGGGGCCGCTCCTCTAGAATGGCCCGCCTTAGCCGGTCAGCCAGTCCACCTCAGGTGGCCCCGGCGGCACGCAAAGCTCGCTTTACGACGATCCGAACGACTTAAGCAATGCCTATTGCCTTCAAAGAGTGGGCCGTGACTACCCGCGCCCTTGCAGAGGGTGAGCAGCTCGTGACCCTCCGCAAAGGCGGGATCCGCGAGGAGAACAAGCACTTCGAGGTCGAGTACGACCGGTTCTTCCTCTATCCCACCTTCGACCACCAGCGCAACGACCTGGTGCGCGAGTCGCACCACCCGGAGCTTCGCCGAGCGCTCGAGGAGGGCGTGTGGCCCGACGAGGAGCCGCCCCCCCGCGCCCTGCTTCAGGACGGCGGCATCGCCCAGCCGGACCGAGTGCGGATCCGGTCGTGGGCGGAGGTCGCCGACCACTTCGAGACGAGCGACCCGCGCATCGTCGACAGCCTGTCCCCCTTCCACGTCTGGACCCAGGACTACGCCCACAAGCGGCTGCGGTGGAAGCGGCGCCACCCCATCCACGTTCTGCTCCTGCGGGTCCACAGGATCCCGCGCCCGGTGACCGTCCGCGTCCGTGACGAGTACCACGGCTGCCGCTCCTGGGTGGAGATCGACCGCGACCTCCCCTTCGAGGGCACCCCGGTCATGGCCGACCAGGAATTCGATCGCGCCGCGGCGGAGATCCGCAACATCTGCAGCGAAGCCGAGCCGGTTCCGGCTTAATCGGCAACAGGCGCGCTCCAAGCGCTCGCCGCACGCGTCGGGCGCCTGAGCGACCGCGCCGGAATCAAGGGCCGCGATCCGATGCCCGCCTCCGGCCACTACTGCGAATAGGGCCGGGACCGCAGCCCAGGCGCCGGGCCCCTGTAATGCTGGCCGCGTGATCGAGCGGGTCCAAGCAGCGCGCCGCGCGCTCGTCCTCGGTATCGGGGGCGGCGGCGACGTCGTCGGCGCGCTCGCGGCGGCTCGGTTGTGCGAGTCGCTCGGGACACCGTTCGCGATCGGAGGGGTCGCCTGGGAGCGCTTCGCCGTCGATCCCACGCCGGGCCCCCGGCCCCTCGACGACGTCCGCGGTGGCGAGAGGATGGGTGATCACGCGGTCCTCGCGGTCCCGGAGACGGCGACGGTCGACGGGATCGCCTTCGCCGAGTCCGGCGTCGCCGCGCACCTGGCGACGCACGCGGTGCTGGTCGACGTGACCGGTGGGGTCGCCGGGGCGTCCGAGGGCATCAGCGCGGCGATGGAGCGACTCGATTGCGACCTGCTACTCGGCGTGGACGTGGGCGGCGACGTGCTGGGGCGGGGTGACGAGGACGGACTCGCCAGCCCGCTCTGCGACGCGGTCATGCTCGCCGCGATGCTGCAGGTGGGGGGCGACGCCGAGCCCCTCCTGGCCGTGCTTGGCGCGGGCTGCGACGGCGAGCTCACGCCGGCGCAGGTTTTCGAGCGGGTCGCGGCCCTTGGCCGAGCTGGGGCATGGGTCGGTACCTGGGGCGTCTCGCCCGGGCTCGCCGCAGAGCTCGAGCGCGCGGCGGAGCACGTCCCCACCGAGGCGAGCCTTCAGGTCGCGCGCTGCGCGCGCGGAGCCACCGGCAACGTGCCGATCCGCGGCGGCCGCAGGCAGGTGGAGCTGGGCCCAGCGGGCGCGCTCATGTTCGCCTTCGATGCTGCCGCGGCCGCCTCGGAGCTGCCGCTTACCGGCGCCGTGACCGGCAGCGCGAGCATCGAGGAGGCACGCGCCGCTCTGGCCTCCCTCGGAGTGCGGACCGAGCTCGACTACGAGCGCGACCGCGCGACCGAGCCACGAAGCGCCTAACTGGCCGTCCACCGCCGTCACCGGCCCAGATGCCAACCATCGCTGGGTGGGTGGAGCGATGCGCTGAAACTGGTAGGTCGACGGGCCGAGCGGGCCAGTGAGAACCGGCGCATCGTCGTGCGCCGATGGCTACATTCGCCACCAATGAGGAGACGGGAGGAGGCTCTCTTCAGGTTTGGCCGGCCGCCGCGCCCAGCGCGGCGGCTCTCTTGTGGCGTTGTCGCGGCGATTGCGCTCCTGCTTCCGGCGGACGCCGCGGCCGCGCCTCCAGCCCAGTCGTACGGCAAGCACGACGCCGGCGGCTTCCGGGACGTGCTTCCGCCGGCTCAGGGCGCGAACGCGAACCTCGGCGAGATCGCCCACTTCGAGGCGACGGGCAGGAAGCCGCCCCACAGCGACGACCAGCTCGGGATGTACTCGAACCTCGTGTACGCGGTCCCCGGGCTCAAGCGCTCCGAGATCTCGCGGTACTACAAGGACGCCACGTTCGGGGTGAAGCCCGGGGACGTCGAGAGCAGCGAGAGCCCGCGTGACGACGTGACGATCGTTCGCGACGGATTCGGCGTCCCACACATCTACGGGGAGACGCGGCCGGCCGCGATGTTCGGCACCGGCTACGCCACCGCCGAGGATCGGCTGTTCTTCATGGACGCGCTCAGGCACGCGGGACGCGCCGAGCTGTCGTCGTTCGCGGGCGGCTCCAACGCGGAGATGGACGCCTCCGTGTGGGCCGACACCCCCTACAACGAGGCCGACCTGCGCGCGCAGTACGACCGCGCCCCGTCGCTCTACGGTCACCGGGGAGTGCTGATCCAGCGCGACGTGCAGAACTACGTCGCCGGCATCAACCGGTTCATCGCCGAGGCGTGCGTCAACCAGACGCGCCTGCCTGGGGAGTACGACCTGATCGCCCCCAACCAGCACGTCTGCCTCCCAGGGCACCAGTGGAGCGTCGACGACGTGATCTCCACCGCGTCGCTCGTAGCCGGAATCTTCGGCAAGGGCGGCGGGGGCGAGCTCGGCAACGCGCTCATGCTCCAAGCGGCGCAGAAGCGCTTCGGCAAGCGCAAGGGCAGGAAGGTCTTCGCCGACTTCGCGTCGTTCAACGATCCCGAGGCGCCGACGACCGTGCACGGGAGGAGCTTCCCCTACGGCCAACCCCCCGAGCACGCCCGCGGGGTCGCCATGCCCGACCCGGGCTCGGTCGTCCACGCGGACGAGAGCGAGCCAGGCGGTTTCGCGCAGTCCGGGAGCGGCCGCAGCGCGCGGGCGAGCGCCGCTCCGGCGGGCGCGAGCGGGAAGTTCCCGAACCTGCTGCAGCCGGTGGACCATCCGCGCAGCGCCTCGAACGCTCTGCTCGTGTCGGGACGCGAGGCGAAGGGAGGTCACCCCGTCGCCGTCATGGGCCCGCAGGTCTCCTACTTCTCCCCGGAGATCCTGCTGGAGCAGGACGTGCACGCCCCGGCGAAGGGAGGACCGCCCATCGATGCCCGCGGGGCCGCGTTTCCGGGCACCAACCTCTACGTGCAGCTGGGACACGGCCGCAACTACGCGTGGAGCGCGACGTCGGCCGGACAGGACATCACCGACAGCTATGCGGTCAAGCTCTGCGATCCGGGTGGCGGCAAGCCGACCCTGGACTCCGATCACTACGAGCTCAATGGCAGCTGCCTGCCGTTCGAGGTCCTCACCCGCACCAACTCGTGGGTTCCCACGGCGGCCGACCAGACCGGGCCCGGCTCGCAGACGCTGACGTCGCTGCGGACGAAGGTGGGCATCGTCACGGCGAAGGCCACCATCGACGGCAAGCCATACGCCTACACGGAGCTTCGCGACACCTACTTCCACGAGGTCGACCCGTCGGCATTCGGCTTCGCGAGCTTCAACAACCCGCGCAAGATGCGCACACCGCACAAGTTCTTCCGCTCGGCGTGCCAGATCTCCTACACGTTCAACTGGTTCTACGTCAACCGGCACCACATCGCCTATTTCAACTCGGGGCAGAACCCCGTGCGCCCGAAGGGCGTCGATCCCAATTTGCCCACGCTCGCCCGCAAGCGGTTCCTGTGGCAGAACTTCGACCCGCGCTCACTCACCGAGGACTCGACGCGCTGCCGCGAGCATCCCCACGTCGTCGACCAGCGCTACCTGACCAGCTGGAACAACCGCCAGGCTCCCGACTACAACGTCGGCTACTCCTCCCTCTTCCGCTCCCAGATGCTGGACGAGCGGATCAAGCCGGACATCAAGGGAGGCAGGAAGATCAGCTTGAAGCAGCTGATCGCCGACATGGAGGACGCGGGAACGGTCGACCTGCGCGGCGACCGCGTCCTTCCCTGGCTCCTCGAGGTCATCCGCGCCAAGCCCATCGGGAGGTTCGATCTGAGGCACGCCGTGCGCGTGCTGTCGGCGTGGGCGGACTCCGGCGCCCACCGGATCGACCGCGATCGCGACGGCGACTACGACGACGCCGAGGCGGTGCGGATCATGGACGCGTGGTGGCCCCGTCTCGTACGGGCGCAGTTCGAGCCCCAGCTCGGCCAGGATCTCTTCCAGCGGGTTGAAGGGATGCTCGCCGACGATCACAACCGAACCGACCATCTCGGATCGGGGTTCCAGGGAAGCGCGTACGGCATCGTGGCCAAGGACCTCCGGGACGCCCTGGGCGCCCGCGTCCGCGGCCGCTACTCGCGGGTGTACTGCGGCCGGGGCAAGCTCCGAAAGTGCCGCCGGGCGCTGCTCGCGTCCCTTCGCGACGCGCTGGGCCACATGAGCGACGCGGAGCTCTACCCGGACGGCGCCTGCGAGCTCGGCACCGACGAGCACGCAGCGAGCCCGCAGGCCTGTGCCGATTCGGTCGACTACCGGGCGGTCGGGGCGATCACCCAGCCGCGGACGCCGTGGATCAATCGCCCGACCTTCCAGCAGGCGGTCCGCGTCAAGTAACGCGGGGCCGCGGGCCCGCGGTCGTCACGGCGCCGGAAAGCTGCAATTTCGGCGTTTTGCCGTCGGCGACCGCTGCGCCTTCATCTAACCTCGTTGGGGGATGGCGTGGATAGAGACGGAGTCGTTGAGCTTCATCGCTCGGCATGAGGCCGAGGACACGGATTACGCGCAGCGCACGCTCGATGCCCTGGAGGACCTCCGGCTCGGCCTCGAGGAGCGATTCGACGAGGTGCCGGGCGGCATCACGGTCATCATCCACCCCACTCCGGGCTGGCTCGACGCGGCGCACCCATTCCTTCCGCTGGCGAGGCTGGCCGCGGCCCCGGCGGGGCGACGGTACCTCGCCGGATGGGCGATGGCCACCGAGCTGCACGTCCTCAACGACACCTATCTGGATCGCCGCGCGGCCGGCGAGGACTCCCTGGCGGCATTGCGGGGCACGCCCGAGCGCCTCTATGTCCAGGTCGTGCTGGGCGCGAACAACAAACGCCTGCCGCCACCGTGGGGGCCGCGCCGCTTCCTGCGCTACCTGCAGTGGACCTGGCTGATCGACGGCGCGGCCCAGTACTACGCCAACCAGGTCCTCCTCTTCCGGGCCGCCGTCAGCACCAGGCTGCGCTACCGGCGGTCCCCGGCGTTTCCGCCGTCGGCCCGTGACGCCATGGTCCTGGGGGGAACGATCTTCGACCTGCTCGAGCGCGAGCGTGGCCCCGACGCCTGCGACGTGCTGGCGTCGCGGCTTCGTCGTGACGGCCCCCGCCGCGCCCTCGAGCTGGCCTTCAGCGCTCGCTTCAGGGACATCGAGCGCGAGTGGCGCGACTACCTTCGCAAGCTCACCGAGCGGCGCCTGGACCTGGCCGACGAGGTCACGGCGCTCGACCTGGGCGACGAGCTCTCCACGGGGTAGCGTTCCGAGGCGTGCTCTCACCCATCCTCCTCGACCACAGGGGGCGCGACGGCAGCACGCTGATGATGCGGCTGCTCCGGAGCTCCCCCGCAATCGCGGTCCCAGGCCCGTACCCGTACGAGAAGAAGTACTTCGCCTACCTGTGGCGCTGGTCTCGGCTGCTGGAGCGTCGCGACCAGAGCGAGTGGTGGACCTACATCGACCTGACCTCGCTGACCTTCGAGTCGATGAAGTCGCTCATGGGGCCGCCGGTGTGGTCGTCCGACTTGATTCACGACTCCGACGAGTCGATGTCCAGGCTCATGTTCGAGGAGGCGTGGCGAGAGCTCTCCCGGCGCGCCACCGCGCAGGTTCGCGCCGAGCACGGTGATCCAAACGCCGACGTCCGCTATTACGCGGAGAAGCACCAGGACACGAGGCTCATCGACCTTTCGGAGCTGCCGCCGATGCGGGTACTGGTCCTGGTACGCGATCCCCGTGACATGTTCGTCTCCTTCGTCTCCTTCGACGCGAAGCGCCGGAGGGAGGGCCGCCCCGAATTCGAAGCGGCCAGGCCGGCGCCGGGCGAATCCGAAGACGAGCGCGTCACGCGCTTCATCGAGCGCGAGCGGGCGCGAATGGATTGGATCGCCGACCTCGGCTCCGACGGCGACCTCCCGGTCTTCCGCTACGAGGACCTCGTCGCCGACCTCCCGGGCCAGGCGCGCCGGCTGGAAGACTGGCTCTCGGTCGAGCTGGACCCCGCCGCCGTCGCTGCCGACGCCGGGCTTCAGGCGCAGCATGTCAGCGCCGGCTCGCCGGAGGCATCGGTCGGCAGATGGCGCGACGAGCTGGATCCCGCACTCGCCGAGCGGTTCAATCGCGAGCTGGGCGAGGAGCTCGCCGCCCTCGGCTACCCGGTGGAGGCCGGAGATGCCCCGCGCGCGGCGGGCCCGGGCTAGTGACCTGAATCGGAAGTGCGGCTTCACCTTCCGAGTGGCCGGGCGTGGCTGACGACTCAGGTCCTAGCTCGCAAGCTGGTAGAAGAGCCAGCCGATCGCCACGGCGACCGCCATCGCGGCCACGATCGCGGCCAGCAGCCGAAGCGGCCGAGTCTCCGCCCTGGCGGCGGTATCCAAGGATGCGCGCTCGCCGACGGGCGCCTGCGCCAGCAGCTCGTTGGCGGTCTCCGCCCCGGCCTCCGGCACGAGGATGTCGCGCGGTCCGGCCGCGAGGAAGTCGGGCACGTCGAAGCCTCGGCTGCGGCGCTGGACGCTCGGGATCCCCTCCTCGAGGAGGATGCCCTGGATCATCTCGGCCTCGGCGAGGTTCGCCGCGCTGGCCACGCGGATCTGGCGCCCGCCGGTGTACTGCGGCTTGATCTTGCGGGCGCGCTCATGCGAGCCCGTGATGGGCTGCTCCTCGCCGCGACCGACGTAGACGAGCGGCATCCCGCAGTCCGCGCAGAACCGCTCGTCCAGGGTGTACTTCCGAGTGCAGCGAGGGCAGGCGAGCGGGCGGACCTCCTCCCCCGCCCCCTCAGCCGACATCCAGCTCGATTTCGTCGACGGCGCCGTCACGGATCGCGAAGGCCCGCACGTCGGGGGCGTCCCGATCGGCGAGCGAGCAGATCAGGTACAGCGGGTCCGGCCAATTCTGAGCCAGGTTGATGTCGGTCTGCGACGGCACGGCGGGGCTCTTGGTGTGGGAGTGGTAGATCGCCGCGATCTCCTCGCCTCCGTCCTCGATCTCCATCGTGATCCGGAACTGGTCCTGCGGATGGATCGTGTAGCGGAATGGGCTCGCCTCGGCGTTCCGGGCGCGGTAGATGCGGGTGGCCTCGCCGTCCGACCCGGCGACCATCCCGCAACACTCGTTCGGGACGTCGTCGCGGGCGTGGGCGACGATCTCGTCGAGCAGCGGCTTGGCGATTCTCACGGTCGGCTGAGGCTACCAACGCGTCTCTGGCCACCGTGTTTGGTGGATTGGGAACCTCATAGCGTGCCCAAACCACCAAACGGCGCTGCTGGGAAGGGTGTGTGCTAGTGTGCTAGCGCAATGGTACAGTCCACGACGCCCGCCCCGGCCGGCCTGGCGCCGGATCTCGCCCGAGCCGACGACCTGCCGCTGGGAGCGCAGCTCGCCTGGCGCCTAAGGGTGCTGATCGCGAGTGGGCAGCTTGCCCCCGGCGACCGACTCCCGGGCGTCCGCGAGCTCGCGACCGGCAGCGGCGTCAACGTCAACACAGCTCGCGCGGTCTATCGCCGGCTGATAGAGGAGGGTCTGATCGCCTCGCGCCACGGGCTGGGGACGTTCGTGTCCGAGGACGCCGCGAGCTCGCCCGATCTCGAGCGACTCGCCGCGGACGCGGTGGAGAGCGCCAGGGAGAGCGGAGTTGACCCACGCGACCTCGCCCGGGCCATCTACTCCGCGGGCGGCGGCACCCAGTCGCCCGACCACGACGCCCTGGACCTTGCCGAGCCGCCGGACGCCGAGGTGCCTGCCGTCCAGGGCGACGAGCGGCTCGGCCGGCAGGAGCTCCGCCGCCAGATCGCCCGCCTCGAGGCTCAGCTGGCCTCCTACCCCGCGGACTCGCGCAAGCCCGGCGAGCCCACGCATCCCCTGCTGCGGCCCAAGGGGCATCTGCCCGACATGGCCGAGCTCGAGCGGATCCGCGACGACCTGATCGAGCGTCTCAACCGCGCCCGCGATGCCGCGGCGCGGCGCGGCATCCGCGAGCGGCGCGCGCGGGCGCGGCTCGAGGAGATGGCCGCCGACCCGGCCGCGCACAAGTGGGAGACGGTCGCCAGCGACGATCTGGGCGAGCCCGGCTGCGGGACCTGGGAGGTCCAGCCCAGGTGGGGGCCGGTGGGTGCGCTCATGAACTGGTGGCGGGTGAAGGTCTCGTCCGGATGCCCCTGACCCGCGCCGCGTGAGCAGTGGTCCGATCCGTCGCAGACAGGGCGTTCTTACCCGCCAAGAGCCTGTTCGAGCAGGTGGGGAACATGATGATCCTCACCGGCAAGACGATCACCGCCGCGGTGCGCCCGCCCTACCCCTACGGCGGCGAGTTCATCTCCCAGTTCATCTTCGCCCTGCAGCTGACCTGGTTTCCGATGCTGATCTCCACCGTGGCCTTCGGCTTCGGCGCCCCCGGCCTGCAGGCCGCCAACTTCCTCACCCTGTTCGGGGCGCTGGATCGCCTCGGCGGCTTCTTCATCTTGGCCTCGGTCAGGGAGTTCGCGCCGTTCGTGACCGCGGTCGTCGTCGCCGGCGTCGCCGGCACCGCGATCACCGCCGATCTCGGCGCCCGCAAGATCCGCGAGGAGCTCGACGCCCTGCAGGTGCTCGGCGTCGACCCGATCAAGAACCTCGTCGTGCCGCGCTTCTTGAGCTTGATGATCCTCACCGGCCTGCTCGACATCTACGCGCTCTTGTTCGGGATCGCCGGCGGGATCTTCGCCGAGATCGCCTACCACGCCCCGCTCGGCGGCTTCTTCGCCACCCTGTTGAACAACGCCTCGGTGACCGAGCTGTGGGGCTCGCTGCTGAAGACCACCCTGTTCGGGGCGATCATCGCGATCGTCTGCTCCTACAAGGGCATGAACGCCTCCGGCGGCGCCGCCGGGGTCGGGCGGGCCGTCAACGAGGCGGTGGTGATCGCCTTCCTGGGCGTCTTTGCGTTCAACTACGTCTTCACCCAGACGCTGTTGGCCACCCATCCGGAGTTGAACGTGATCAAGTGAGGATCGCACCGAGAAAACAACGATGGATCGAAACCGGCCCCTGGGCCGCCGCGATGCATCCGCCGCCGCCGCGCGACGCCCTTCCTCGGCGCCCGGGGGATCGCCTGATGCCCGGCTGGCTGGCAGTCCCCCGCGACTGGCTTGCCTCGCTCGGCGAGATCGCCCGCTTTTGCGGTCGCACGATGGGGCTCGTCTACTCCGGCCGGGTGCTGCAGTTCTTCGGCGAGGCGCTGCGCCAGGCGGGGATCCTGATCCTCGGCTCGACGATCGTGATCTGGGGGCTGGTGTTCATCCTCGGCCTGCAGTGCGGGATCGAGGGCGCGTACTTCAACCGCTCGGTCGGCGCGCCCGCCTACGCGGGCGTGTTCGCCGCCTGGTGCGACCTGCGCGAGGTGATCCCCTACGCCTTCGGCTACATGATGGCCGCCAAGGTCGGCACCGGGATCGTCGCCGAGCTCGGCGCGATGCGGATCTCCGACGAGATCGACGCCCTCGAGGTGATGGGCGTGCCGCCGATGACCTTCCTCGCCGCGACCCGCCTGCTGGGCGCGTGGATGACGCTGCCGTTCATGTACCTGGCGGCGATCGGGATCGGCTACTTCGCGTCATGGCTCGCGGTCGTCAAGCAGATCGGCGACGTCTCCTCGGGCGGCTACTTCCTGGTCTTCTGGATGTTCCAGAACCCCCCCGACCTGTTATTCAGCGTCATCAAGGCGATGGTGATGGCGACGGTGATCGTCCTCGTCGGCTGCTACTACGGCTACACCGCCTCGGGGGGCCCGGTCGGGGTCGGTACGGCGACGGCGAAGTCGATGGTGCTCAACATCGTCCTCGTTCACATCATCGGGATGATGGGAACCCTGGTGTTCTGGGGCGCGAACCCGAGGGCGCCGATCGGGGGATGAGGTGGATGAGCTCCAGAGGCGCTCAGCGCGGTCGCGGTGAACGCGCGGGCTGACGCGATGGGCCGCGGTCCGGCCATCCGGGCGCTCGACCGCGCGGCCGCGGCGTTCCTGCTCGTCCTGCTCGCCGCGGGAAGCCTGGCGCTGTGGATCGGTATCCCGTTCGGGCTGCTGTGGTTCTTCTCCAGAGTGACCGACTCATGGAACGGGCACTTCGTCTTGAGCGTCGTGCTCATCCCGGTCGCGATGGCCCTGTTCGCGCCGGCGCTGTTTTGGCTGAACAACCTCTACCTGCGGGTCACCGGGGTCATCCATCCCGACGACGATGACGACGATGCCGACCGCCGCCTGCGCGGCCCGCTCGAGCTCTTCCTCTACGCCGGGCTGGCGGTGGCGTTCGTCGCGTTCTGCGTGTGGTTCTTCTTCTACGCGAGCAACCCGTCCGGCACGTTCTGGTAGCTCAGTACCAGGCGGACGCCGGATCGCGCGGCGGCTCCCGCAGCTCACCGGCATCGGCACCCAGCAGATCCGGGTCGTCGCGGCCGAGCTCCCACAGGAGGTCGTCCAAGACGGGTGGAGCGATGCCGGTCCGCTCGGCCACCACCTTGAATGCCAGGCGCGTTTCGCCTCGCACCCGCTGAAGGGGGCCCGGCTCGACGAGACCCGAGCGCAGGGCCAGGCGCATCAGGACGTTGTCGGCGGACACCTGCCAGCGCTCGGGATCGCCCACCGTGAACCATCCCCGGCGCTCGCAGATCTTCGCGAACAGGAAGGACTTCTTCTGCAGCGGGTCCGCGTAGGCCCGGTAGCGGGCGAGCAGAGCGAGCAGCCCGGCGCTCCCGCCCAGGCGGGCACCGGCGCCCGCGAGCAGCCGGCTAGCCTCGCCGCCGTGGTCGCGCTCGAGCCCCCGGGCCAGATCGCTCCACAGCGCGGCCCTGCGCTCGGGGTCCTCCACGGTCTCGCCCTCGATCCGGAACAGGTCGGCCACCATCTCAGGGCCGGCGTGCCGCAGTGCCGGCGCGGCGAGGAGCCCCGGCTCGCGCCGCGCCGCAGCAATCGCCACCGCCCATAGAAGGGCGCTGCCGCCGTATGGCCCCTCCCCCGCCACCCGATGAGAGTCCCGGTAGCCCGTGCGGTGGTCGATCGCGCAGAGGAAGAGCGCGGCGTCCGGGTCGGGGACGTGGTCGAAGCTGGGAGGCTCGTATCGGCCGGCCAGGCCTCGGACGCGCCGCGCGACCCCCTCCACGACGGCCTGGTCAGCGCGCACTCGGGTCAGCTCGGGCTTGGGTCCCGCGCCGCCGCGATCTCCCGCCGGTGTGCGGCGATCGCGTTGCGGAGCCTCGGGATCTTGGCATGGAAGGCGTCGATGGTCAGCTGACCGAGCTCGTCCTCGGTCAACGCACGCTTTCGCAGGTCGACCAGCAGGTACCGCGTCGTGTCGAGATCGACGTCCGGCAGGCAATCGTTGGCGGCCTCCCAGAGGGCTGCCTGCATGCCCCCCTCCTCAGCCTCGGCGAAGGCCCCGTCTTCACGCGGCAGCGCACCGACGCCGCGGAGGCGCGCGATGGCCGCGGTGAGCCCGCCGGCCTCCACGTCCCGCGCGGACACCTCCCCGCCGGTCCGGGCGTCGCCCCCGGTCCGTAGCTCGACGACCTCGAGGGTCAGCCGGGCGAGCTCCCGCCACAGGCGGGCGGCCTCGTCAGCCCGATCGTCCACGATGTCGCCCGGCCCGAAGCCGGCGGCGAAGGCGGAGATCTGCGGTCGCTGCAGGTCGATCGCCATGTACGGCGATCCGCCGGCGATCGCAAGCCCGCCGCCGAAGTAGGCGCCGATCACGCACGCGTTACGGAGCGCCTCGGCGCGGACCGCGACCGCGTCGTCCGGCAGGCCGAGCAAGGACGCGCCGTCGCCGACCAGCCGAAGGTGCTGGCGGGCCCGCTCGAGGCTGGTCTCGATCGTGATCCCGCCGGGGTGACGGCGCCACGACGCGAGCGGTCGCGGCACCCGTACCACGCGGCCCGCCTTGCCGACACCCATCCACAGCACCAGGTCGCCCATCCAGTGAAAGCTCGGATCCCATCCGCCAGCCGACTCCAGGGCCTCGCGGCGAACCAGTCCGCCGGGCCCGATGATCGTGTCGTGGAGCCGGAACGCCTCCAGCGGCGAGTACTCGATCGGCCGCACCGTGTCGACGATCTGGCCTTCCTCGTCGATCATCCGGTAGCCGGGGTACGCGGCCACGATCTCGGGGTCGGCGCGCATCTCGGCCACCAGGCGGGCGACGGCGCCCGGCTCCAGCAGGTCGTCGTCGGACAGGTAGCCGAGGATGTCGCCGCGCGCCATCTCGTAGCCCCGGTTGAGGGTCCGCGCCTGGCCCATGTTGTCGTGGCGGCTGAAGCGGAACCGCTCCGGCGGATGGCGGCTCGCGTAGTCGGCGAGGAGGCCGGGGGTCTCGTCCGTGGAGCCGTCGTCCATCACGAGGAGCTCCAGGTTCTCGTAGCTCTGCTCCAGCACGCTGTCCATGGCCAGGCGGAGCCACTCGCGCCGGTTGTGGGTGGCGAGGACGATCGAGACGGCTGGCTGACTCGGTGCGCTCAAGGTGCCATGGCGGACGAGGATGCGGAATGCGTCACGCTGGGGCGCGTGCCTGGGCCGCCTGCTGCCGTCGCCCGTACCTATGCGCCCAGCGCCGGACCGGCCGCTCCAGGAATCGCGCCGAGAGGTACGCGTAGACGAACGAGAGCGGGTAGACGACGACAGACCACTCGATGACCGTCAGTATCGATCCGTCATGCGGTAGCGAGAACTTTCGCAACGCAAACCAGATGACGGCGAAGTGGATCAGGAAGATGCCGTAGCTGATGTCCGCGGTCCAGCGCAGCGGCGTGTTGGCAAGCGGCCGTTGGACCCGGGCGGAGGTCAGCGTCAGGGCGACGAAGATCGCGGTCAGGGTGACGGGCAGCCCGAAAGCGACGACGATCGGCTGCCTCGCGAACTCGCCGTTGAAGGTGGGCGGCCCGCTGATCGCCGTGTGGCCGCCGATGTAGACGAGCGCACCGAGCGGAATGAGCAAGAGCCCCGCGGTCCACAGTGCCCTTCGCGCCAAGAGGTCGGCGTCCCAGCGGTCGCGCACTCGGACATAGCACCACGCCCCGGTCATTCCGGCGGCGATGGAGAACGCCCAGGTGGGGAACTGACTGGCGTAGGCGATGTCGAGCCTGTTTGCCGCAGCGTCGCCGAGGTGAACGCCGAAGAGGCCGGCCACGTCTGCGGAGTTCTCCGCGAGGAGGCGCCACACGGTCGCAATCACGCCGGTGACCACCAGGCCAACGAACGGGCGCCGGTAGTACGCGACGGCCACGAACGGCAGAACGATGTAGAACGCGATCTCGATGGACAGCGTCCAGACCGGCGCAACCACACCGAACCCGAGGGCATAGTCGTCCTGGAACAGGAGCGCGGGCGTCTGAAGGAAGGCGAGATGGGTCGCGATCATGCCGGGACCCGGCATCCCCGTATTGGACGGCACCACCGCGATCAGGATCAGCGCGATGCCGAGGACGACCCAGTACGCCGGAATGATTCGCGCGAGGCGCCTGATCGCGAACGCGCTGACCCGCCCGAAGTCTCCCTCGCGCGCCACCGTCGGGAGATAGATCACGAACCCGCTGACGATGAACAGGGTCATCAGCGGGATTCGCGGAATCGCCCCGGCGAACATCGTCCCGTACAGGTTGTCCGGGAGCGTCCAGAGCACCCCGGCCACCAGCAGGATGTGGGAGAAGACGACGAAGATGACGCCGAGCGCGCGGAAGCCGTCGAACGACGGGACGATCGGTATCCCCCGGCCCCGGCGCCACTCCTTGCCCGGATCCGCGACGGAGAATCCCGCCTCGGGATCGCGCGCGGGCTCTGGTGTGGAGGGCGGCGCCACGGACTGATTAGAGCAAGATGCTCGCGACGGTCGCGCTCACATCGTCGACGAGGTACTCGGGCGGCGCTTCCCAGCGCCGGGGCTCGTCGAGCATGAGCGCAAGGCAACGGCGAATGCCATCGGGCTCGACCCCGCTCAGCACGTTGCTCCCACATTCAACTGTCTCGGGCCGCTCGGTGGTATCGCGGACGGTGACCGTCGGCACGCCCATGATGCAGCACTCCTCCTGGACCGTCCCGCTGTCGGTCAGCACGCAGCGCGCGTGACGCTCGAGCGCGACGAAGTCGAAGAACCCGAAGGGCTCGTACGGACGAAACGGCTCCTCGTCGATGCTCAGGCCGAACTCCTCGAGGCGGCTGCGCGTCCTGGGATGCACGCTGAAGACCAGCGGGAGACCGTGCTCGTTCGCGCCATCCACGGCCCCCTCGAGCAGCGAGCGCAGGCGCTCCTCCACATCCACGGTCTCCTGGCGGTGGACCGTCAGGAGCAGGTAGCCACCGGGCTCGACGCCCAGGTCGGTCGGGGCGGTCGAGGCGGCGATCCGCGCCTCGTGGAGGTCCATCACCTCCTTGATGGGGTTGCCGGTCACGAGAACCCGGCTCGGGTGGATGCCCTCCCGCAGCAGGTTGTCGCGGCTGCCGTTCGTGTACGGCATGAGCACGTCGCTCGAGTGGTCGATGACGCGCCGGTTGACCTCCTCCGGGACCCGGTCGTCGAAGCACCGGTTCCCCGCTTCCATGTGGAAGACGGGGATCCCCCGGCGCTTGGCGACGTACGCGGAGAGCCCGCTGTCGGTGTCGCCGAGCACCAGGAGCCGGTCGGGCGCGTACTCGGTCAGCACGGGATCGATCGCGGCGAGGATCCTGCCGACGCGATCGGCGAACCCGTCGCCTGCGATGCCCAGGTAGTGGTCGGGCGCCCGCACCCCGAGCTCCTCGAAGAAGACCTCGCTCAGCGACGGGTCGAAGTTCTGTCCGGTGTGCACGAGGGTCAGGTCGCAGCGACGGTCCAGTCGCTCGATCACGCGGCTCAGCCGGATGATCTCGGGCCGGGTACCCAGTACCGCCAGGACCCTCATCGCGCCGGCTGCGGCTGAGCGCCCGGGAGCATCCCGTGGCGCTCGAGCAGCGTGTGCACCGCCTCGGCGTCGACCGGGCTGTCGGCGGAGCTGTACTCGCGGGCCTCGAACGGCTCTCCCTGGATCTCAGCCGGACGAAGCTCGGGCAGGATCGGACCGATCGCGAGGTACTCGCCGCGGTCGTGGGTCCGGGGGGCCTCCTCCTCGGAGACCAGGACCTCGTGGACCTTCTCGCCCGGGCGGATCCCGACGTAGTCGATATCGATGGCCCGGTCGCCGATCAGCGCCCGGGCCACGTCGACCACCCTGGCGGTGGGCACCCGGGGGACGTAGGTCTCACCCGGCAGCGCGGACCGCAGCGCCGCGAAGACGGCGTCGACGGCCTCATCCAAGCTCAGCAGGAAGCGGGTCATCTCGGGCGTGGTCACCGTGACGGGGCCGCCGTGCTGGATCTGCTCGCAGAACACCGGAATCACCGATCCGCGCGAGGCGAGCACGTTGCCGTACCTGGCGACGATGAAGCGCGTCTCCGGCGATTGGAGGTTGGCCTCCAGCAGGATCCGCTCCTGGAGCGCCTTAGTCATGCCCATCACGTTGACGGGCTTGCAGGCCTTGTCCGTCGAGATCCCCACGACGGTCTCGACCCTCAGCCGGTGCTCGCTGATCGCCCGGGCGATGTTCTGCGCGCCCATCGCGTTGGTCATGAACGCCTCGATCGGGTGGTACTCGCAGGTCGGGACCTGCTTCATCGCGGCCGCGTGGAAGACGACGTCGGCGCCGCGGAGCAGGGCGGTCACCGCGGCGAGGTCGCGGATGTCGCCGATCCGGAAGTGCAGGCGCTGGTGGCGCTCCTCGTCGTAGACGATGTCGTCGGTCGCAACCCGCCGGTGCTGGAACGCGAGGCGCATCGTGTGCTGGAGCGCCTCGCTTCGCGAGAACACCACCACCTCCTCGGGCACGCCCAGCTCTCCCTCCAGGAGCCGCCGCACCAGCACCTGCCCGAGCGAGCCGGTGCCACCCGTGACGATGACTCGCTTACCGTCGAGCAAGCCCCCTCCTGACATTCGCGTTGGGCTCATCGGTCGCGGCCAGCTCGCCGACCATCTCCTCCCAGCTGGGCGCGGACCAGCCGGTCGCGCCGCGAAACGCGGTGGAGTCGAGGCTCCGGTCGATCACCACGCGGTCGTCGGGCTCGATCTCGACGTCGACCTCGAAGGCGTCGCGCAGCAGCAGGAGCAGCTCGTGCTTGGCGATCGGCGCGGCGCTCAGGTGCCGAAGGCCCTCGAGCGAGACGTCGCGCTCGAGAACGTCCGCGATCGCGCGAGAGAGCACAGGTGTCGTGGGCCCGCTGAACACGGCTCGGGTGAATCCTCGCACCGTGCACCCGGCCTGGGCGAGAAACCACTCCAGCAGGCCGTGATTGGTCGCGATCTCCCGGCCGATCATCGAGGTGCGAATCGTGAGCGCGCCCGGCGTCGTGACCTCCCCGAGGAGCTTCGAGCGCCCGTAGAGGTCCCCGGGATCGGGAAGGTCGGCCTCCGCGTATCCGCCCTTGCGGCCCGAGAACACGCAATCCGTGGATACGTGGACGAGCCGGGCGCCGCGCTCGCGGCAGGCGAGCGCCAGCTGGTGCGGGAACAGCGCGTTGGCCCGGATCGTCACGGCGGGGTCGTCGACGGCCTGCTTGACGACGCCGATGCAGTTGACCACCGCGTCGGCACCCGACTCGTCGAGCGCGCGAGCGACGCTCCGCGGCTCCTCGAGCCGGACGCCGGTCACCGCCCGCTCGGGGTCGAGCAACGCGGCTGCGGGGCCGGGCACCTCGTCGGCCCTGATGGCGGCGTAGGCGTCGAATCGCTCGGCGCAGGTGCGCCACAGGACGTGCCCGAGCATCCCCGTGCCGCCGAGCACCAGAACCCGGGTCATGTGCCCCCTCACCACCGTTCGGCCCCGGCCGCCATGCCGGCGAAGCTTAGGGCCTGCGCGGCAGCCGACCGGCGCGCTCGAGGCCGAGGAACTCCCCGTAGAAGCGCTCGGAGCGCTCCAGCTAAGCCACCGACAGGGCGACGTGGTCCAGCCTCCGGGCGCGAACGGGCCCCGGCTCGCCTGCGTCGCCGGCTACCACCAGACGGTGGAGTCGACGTCCTCCAGCTCGGAGATGGGCTTCGTGTAGACGCCGGACGACAGGTACTTCCAGCCGTCGTCGGGGGCCACGAAGACGACGTTGCCGCCGTCGAGCTCGGCGGCGATCCGGACCGCGATGGCGGCGATAGCCCCGGTCGAGACTCCCGCGAACATCCCCTCGTCGGCAAGCAGGCGCTTGGTCCACACGATCGCGTCGCGGTTGGAGACCATGATCTTCCGGTCCAGCAGCGACAGGTCGATGATCGGCGGGATGAAGCCGTCGTCCAGCGAGCGCAGCCCCTGCACCAGCTCACCCTGCATCGGCTCGGCGGCGACGATCTTGGTCTCGGGGTCGTGCTCCTTCAGCCGCCGGCCGACCCCCATCAGCGTGCCGCCGGTGCCCAGCCCGCCGATGAAGGCGGTGACCTCGTCGAGCTCCTCGAGGATCTCCGGCGCGGTGCCGTCGTAGTGAGCGCGCGGATTCGCCTGGTTGCCGTACTGATAGGGCATGTAGTAGGAGGAGTCGCCCTCGGCCATCTCCAGCGCCAGCTCCACGGCGCCGTTTGATCCCTTGACGCCCTCCGAGTAGACGATCTCCGCCCCGTACATCTCCAGGAGCTGCGTGCGCTCCCCGGTGACGTTGTCGGGCATCACGACCTTGAGTGGATAGCCCTTGCGCCGGCAGATCATCGCCAGCGAGATCCCGGTGTTCCCGGACGTCGGCTCGAGGATCGTCTGCCCCGGCGCGATCGCGCCCTCGGCCTCGGCGCCCTCGATCATCGCCTTGGCCACGCGATCCTTCACCGACCCGGTCGGATTGCGCCCCTCGAGCTTGGCGAAGATGCGAACGCCCGGGGTGGGCGTGAGCCTCGGCAACTCGACCAGTGGGGTGTTCCCGACGGCCTCGAGAACGTTTCCGTAGCGACCGCCGCAGGGCCGGTTGAGCGTGTCGGTGAGCATCGCTTCAGGAAGTGTAGTGAGGACTGGGGTATGTTCCCCACGGCAGCGCGCAAACGCACAACGAGAGGACATCAAGCATGTTGACGGGTACATGGAAGAGAGTGGTCACTGCGCTTATCGCCGCGATCGCGGTCGTCGGCATCGCCGCGGGATGCGGCGGCGGCAGCTCAACTACGAGCGGCGGTGGCGGAGGCGGAGACCTCGGCCTGATCACCGACGGGACGCTGACCGTGGGATCGGACATTCCCTACCCGCCATTCGAGCAGGGCAAGCCCCCGGATTACGCGGGGTTCGACGTTGAGCTGATGGACGCGATCGCCGACAAGCTCGATCTCAAGACGAAGTGGGTGGACACCGCGTTCGGGACGATCTTCGCCGATCAGCAGGCGGGCAAGTTCGACATCGTCGCCTCGGCGACGACGATCACTCCGGCGCGCCAGCAGAAGGTCACCTTCTCCGATCCGTACTTCGACGCCGACCAGTCCCTCATGGTTCAGAAGGGCAGCGACCTGCAGTCGACAAACGACATCACGAGCAGCACCAGGATCGGCGTCCAGCAGGGGACCACCGGGGCGGACTACGCGACCAACAAGACTGACGGCCAGGTCCAGTCCTACCCGGAGATCGGAAACGCGTTCAACGCGCTCCAGGCGGGACAGGTCGACGCGGTCATCAACGACTTCGCGGTCTCGGCGTTCGCCCTGAAGAAGTACCCGCAGCTCGACGTGGTCCAGACGATCGCGACGGGCGAGCAGTACGGTTTCCCGATGCAACCGCAGAACAAGGCGCTGCAAGACGCGGTCAACGGCGCGCTGCAGGACGCGATCGACGACGGGACGTACGAGAAGATCTACGAGAAGTGGTTCACGAAGAAGCCACCGAAGGAGTTCCTGCCCTCGAGCTGAGCGGGAATCCAAAGGCAGGATTGACGAAAGGGCGCCGTCGTTCGGGCGCCCTTTCGCATTCCTGGAGCGATAGCTAGGCGCCCGATCAAGGAGACGAGATGAGCCAGTTCCTGAATCAGTACTTCGACGTCAACTTCATGGCCGACCACTTCAGCACGGTCTTCACGGCGTTCACGACCAACACCCTGGAGTTGTTCGTGATCAGCGGGATCCTGTCGTTGATCTGGGGGCTGATCCTGTCGCTGCTCCGCCAGGTCCCGGGAAAGCTCGGTGCGCCGATCCGATTCCTGACGATCGCCTACATCGACGTCTTCCGCGGGATCCCCCTGCTGCTCGTCATCCTGCTGATCTACGGCGGCTTCGGAGCGCTCTCCTCGTCGAACGCGACGCCCGGGCCCCTACCGGAGTTCATCGCGATTCCCAGCTTCTTCGGCAAGCGCGCGGAGTTCTGGTACGGAGTCGGGGCGATCACGATCACGTACGGCGCCTACATGGCCGAGGTCTACCGCGCCGGCATCGAGTCCGTCCCGCGCGGGCAGATGGAGGCCGCCAGGTCGTTGGGCATGAGCCACGCGCAGGCGATGCGCTACGTGATCGTCCCGCAGGCAGTTCGGACGGTGATCCCGCCGCTCCTCAACGACCTGGTCGCGTTGATGAAGGACACGTCGCTGGTCAGCTTCATCTCGCTGCCCGAGGCGACACAGGTTTCATTCGACATCCAATCGACGACCTTCAACAGCTCGGCGCTGACCCTGGCCGCCCTCATGTATCTCGTCGTCACGCTGCCAATGGCACGTCTTGTCGACTGGCTGATCCACCGGCAGCAGCGCCGCACCGAGCGCGGCCCGGCGAAGGGCGGCGACGACGACGGGAGCGCGCCCGAGCCGGTAGCAGGGGCACCACTGGGAGCGGGCATCTAGCATGGCGACCGTGGAGCAGAGCCACGCACCGGTGTCCACGGACGGCGCCATCATTCGGCTGGAGGGCGTGACGAAGCGCTTCGGAAACCTCGAGGTCCTGCGCGGCGTGGACCTGAACATGCGAAGGGGGGAGGTCGTCTGCGTCATCGGGCCGTCCGGCTCCGGCAAGTCGACGCTCCTGCGGTGCATCAACCTGCTCGAACCACCGAATTCGGGCCGGATTTTCCTGGAGGGCAAGGAGATCACCGGCAAGGCGGCCGAGGAGGGCGTCGACTACGTGCGCAAGCGCGTCGGGATGGTGTTCCAGTCGTTCAACCTGTTCCCGCACAAGTGCGCGATGGACAACGTGTGCCTCGCGCAGGAGACGGTCCTCGGGCGTCCAGACAAGGAGGCGAAGGCCAAGGCTCAGGACCTGCTCAACCGAGTCGGTCTCGGCGACAAGTTCGGCGAGTACCCCGATCGCCTCTCGGGCGGCCAGCAGCAGCGCGTGGCAATCGCCCGCGCTCTGGCCATGGACCCGCACGTGATGCTCTTCGACGAGGTCACGAGCGCGCTCGATCCCGAGCTGGTCAAAGAGGTACTCGACGTGATGCGCGAGCTCGCGCAGGAGGGAATGACGATGATCGTGGTGACCCATGAAATGGGCTTTGCGCGCGAGGTCGCCAACCGCCTGATCTTCATCGACCAGGGCGTGATCATGGAGCAGGGCAAGCCCGCCGACGTGCTCGACAACCCCCGCGAGGAGCGGACCAGGAAGTTCCTGGGCCTCGTGCTCGAGCACTGATGGCCGACGTCATGGCTGGGATCCGCGCCCGTCACCCGGGCTTTCGCGAGGCTGTCGTCGCCGACGCGCGGATCACCGCCCAGCACCGCTTCGAGCGGCACGAGTTCCACGGGCCGCTCGACACCGTGGTCCAGGTCCTGCGGCTGATGTGGGTGAGCGATGCGTTCCTCGCCCACGCCATGTACCGGCTCAAGGCCCGGCTGCAGGCGCTGGGGGTGCCGCTGCTGCCGCGGCTCGGGCACAAGGTGGCGATGGCGACCGCGCAGGTCTCGATCGGCGACCCGGTGGTCATGGATCCCGGCGTCTACATCGTCCACGGGCAGGTCGTGCTCGACGGTCTTGTGGAGATCAGGAGAGGGACCGTCATCAGCCCGTGGGTGACGATCGGGCTCCGCGCCGGGGACTGGACCGGGCCCACGATCGGCCCGGGCGTGAGCATCGGCACCGGCGCGAAGGTGCTCGGCAACGTAACGGTCGGAGCCGGGGCGCGGATCGGAGCGAATGCGGTCGTTCTCGATGACGTCGCCGAGGGCTCGACGGTCGTCGGGGTCCCCGCGCGGGCGGTCATCGCGGGCGATTCCAAGGCGCCCGACCGGTCCCGTGAAAACGCCGGTGAAGCAGGCTGAGCCCAGCGGTTCCGGCAGCATGGTCGCTGCTAGCTTGTAGCCCTCGTGAACTCATCTCCATCGACCGCTCGTTCGCGGCGCGCGAGGGGCAGGCCGCCGGGAACCCAACCGCGGAGGGTAGGTACGAGGAGCTCGAGCTGGGGCGGCCGGACCCGGTGTTGGTGGCGACACCGTTCACGTCTCCGGAGGACTACGCTCCCCTGGCCTTCTGACCACGAGGGCCGCGGGTGCGGTCGGATGCGCAATTCGTCGATGAATGCGGGATTGAGGGGAAAGCGATGATCGCCTTCGGGGTGTCGGTCACGGACCCAGAGGTCTATGAGCGTTGCGCGGAGCCCGGGCTCCGGCTCGTCGCCGAGCCCGACACCGAGATCCTCGCCCACGGGAGCACCGGCTCGGTCTTCCGCTCCTACAACATGCTGATGGACCAGGCCAAGAAGCTGGACGGCCTGGAGGCTCTGGTGCTGGTCCACCAGGACGCGGAGATCATCGACCCGGACTTCGTGCGGAAGATCCGCGACGCGATCAGCGACCCGGACGTGGCGATCGTCGGCTGCGCCGGGGCGGTGGGCGCGCGCAGCATCGCCTGGTGGGACGGCTCGGTGACCTGGGCGTCGTTCACGCACCGCTACGAGGAGCTGGGCGGCGGCGAGGTACCGGCCCTGGCGTGGACCCCCGACGAGACGCCCACCTATGCGATGACCGGCGAGGTGGAGACGGTCGACGGGTTCGTGCTCGGGCTGACGCCGTGGGCCATCGGCGAGCTGCGCTTCGACGAGTCGCTCGGGCAGGCGATCCACGGCTACGACTTCGACCTGTGCCTGCAGGCGCGCGAGAAGGGAAGGAAGGTCGTCACCGCCGACCTCAAGGTCGTCCACCACCACGACCTCAAGCTGATCCGCGACGTGGGCAACTGGATCGAGGCGCACATCAAGGTCGCCGAGAAGTGGGACGGCCGCATGCCCCTGGTGGGCAAGGAGGGCGATCCGGAGGACTGGAAGTCCCGCGCACGGCGGGCCGAGGCCCAGGCATCGGCCGAGCGCATGATCGCCCTGTCTGCGCGCCTCTACCGGGATGCCCGAATCGACCTGCTCCTGAGGCAGCGCGAGGCGATGGAGGAGGAGGCCAACCGCCTGCGGGAGGCCAAGGACAGGCTGGCCGCGGAGCTGGCGACGGAGCGGGAGAAGGGCCGCCGCGAGGGGAGGCTCCGCAGGCTGATCAAGGAGCCCCGGCGCACCATCGCCGGATATGTGCGGCGGCGCCGATCGGGCCGGGCTTCGGGCGGCGAGCTCGAGAGCTCCTAGTCTCGCGGCGCTCAGGCGCCGCCGTCGTCGTCCCCCAGCACTCGCCTGATCTCCTCGCGGGTGACCACTGGCTCGCGCCGCCGCAGCCGTGCCGCGCGCTCGTACAGCGCGAGCGCCCGTGACTGCAGAAGCCGCCTGAGCACAGCCTGCTGGGGGCGCAGGCGTGCGTCCAGCTCCCGCAGCGTGGCGGCCCGCTCCTTGATCTCCTGCTCCTTCTCGCGCAGGCGGTCTCCCTGGGCCTTCGACCGCTCGGTGACCTCGTCGTTCACGCGTCGGGCACGCACGAGGTCCCGAGAGCGCTCGACGATCTGGGAGACACGGTTTGCCTCGAGGCGCTCGATCAGGGGGTTGCGGTCGTAGGGGTCGAGGACCTTCGCCACCGCGTCCGACCACGGGGCATCGGTGTGCCACAGGGCACCGAACCCGAAGAACGCCGGCACGACCACGAGGCGCAGGCCGTCCCTGCCCTCCACGAAGTCCTCGAGCGCGGTGAGCGTCCCGTTGCGCGGTCCTCCCTCCCGCTCCGCGGCCCAGACGTACGCGAGCCCTCCGTCCTCGGACAAGCCCGGCTCGGTGGGCGACAGATAGGCCTCGTGCGCCAGCGGCTGGCGGTGCTCCTCCGGGATGCGCTCCGGCACGTAGTAGGTGTCGCGGCGCGCATGCGGCCAGGCGACGTCGTGGAACATCATGAGCGGGATCTCCGCCCCCGGCGCTCGCTCGCCGACGATCCGAAGCTCCTCGCTGAGCGTGTAGTAGTTGTGGTCGCCGTCGATGATGATCGCGTCCGGGAACTCGACCTCCCGCAGCGCGTCGTGGCTCGTCTTCAGGACGAGCTCGAGGTCGGGGCGCGCTCTGCCGAGCTCCAGCAGCTCGTCCGGTGGCTCGGGATCGAGGGCGGCGATGCTCGCGCCTGACCGATCGGCCCACGCGAGCAGCTCGACGGTCAACTCGCCCTTGTAGGCGCCAACCTCGAGCACCGACTTCGCCCCGATCGCATCCAGGCCGCCGAACAGAAGCTCCCCGAGGTTGGCCAGGGAGTAACCCCACCCGCTCGTGTCGGTGCCCGCAACTTCCGAGATCGTTGGCTCCCCGCCGTTCACGTCGCGGGCAGTGTAGTGGGGCTCAATCCGGGCTGAACGAACCCATGAGTGGAGTCTTGCTACGGTTTTCGGGCCTTGGAGCAGGGAATGGCAAATGCGGCGGCGATGAAGGACCCGGCTCGGTACTTCACCGAAATCGCGCGTCTGTCGGAGGAGAACCGCCAGCAGCGCGACCCGCACACGGAGCGGCGCCTCCTCAAGCTGCGCCACCGTGCGGCGATCGCCCTCGGGCACGACGCTTCCGCCAATCCGAGCTTTCCAGAGCCGGCGTTCGACGGCCTTCCAAGCGGTGAGCTCCCCGAGATCACCATGGAAGAGTTGACGCCCGAGCTCTTGCGGGCCGCGATCTTGCGCAGCGGTGCGCTCCTCATCCGCGGCATGATCGATCAGACCGAGGCGGCGGCGATGGTCGACGAGATCGACGCCGCCTTCGACGCCCGCGACATGCGCGATGCGGGCGAGCCCCGTCCGGAGGGCTACTACGAGGAGTTCGCGCCGGATCCCCCCTTCAGCCTGATCGAGCGCTCCTGGGTCACCGACGCCTCGGGGATCTGGCTCGCCGACTCGCCCAAGGTGATGTTCGACGTCGTGGAGACTTTCGAGCGGACCGGCCTGCGCGAGGTTGCCACCGGCTACCTGGGCGAGCGCCCGGCGATCTCGGTCAACAAGTGCACGCTGCGCCGAGTGCGCCCCGACGTCGTCAAGGGCCTCAGAGGCATATCGTGGCACCAGGACGGCGCGTTCCTGGGCGACGTGCGGGCCCTGAACGTGTGGCTCAGCCTCTCCCACTGCGGTGACACCGCACCCGGTCTCGACATCGTGCCGAAGCGGATCGAGCACATCGTGCCGCCGGGCACCGAGGGGGCCGCGTTCGACTGGTCCGTTTCGCAGGTGGCCGTGAATGAGGTCGCGGGCGACGTCGAGATCCAGCGACCCATCTTCGAGCCGGGCGACGTCATGCTCTTCGACGAGCTCTTCCTGCACGCGACCGGCGCCGACATCAACATGCCGAACACCCGCTACGCGATCGAGAGCTGGTTCTTCGGCCCCTCTAAGTTCCCCGAGAAGTACTCACCGGTCGCGTTCTGAGCACCCGGCCCGCGGTGCCGGCGCCTAAACGCCGTACCCGAGCTCGGCGAGCTTCGCACCCATGATCTCGTGCATCGTGTCCTGCTCGTCCCCGGTGAGGTTCTGTCGCCACAGGCCCGGCGTGGCGGCCCGCATCGGCTGTCCGGGACCGCGGCGGTCCTTCGGCGCCGACTCGAAGGCATGGCGCTCCACGACGCCAGCCAACTCGTCCGAGCCCACCTCGATCTCCATCCAGTCGAAGATCCGCCGAAGCTGAGCCTGGGTGTCGCCGAGGATCTCCTCGTAGCGCACGAGGAGACGTTGGCGCTCGGGAAGCAAGTCGAATGCACGCTGAGTCGCCATCGTGCGGCGCACCCAGAGGCTCGAATGCTGTGACACGAAGGCCAGCCGTTCCTGGGGAGGCCGGCCAAGCGAGCGCGTGCGCTCGGCCCACCAGCTGTCGGAGCCGAGCATGGCGTCGACCAGCGAGTCGACCACGTCCCTCCCGTCGCGCAGGAGAAACAGCATCCTCGAGCGAGGCATCAGCGAGACGATCGTGTCCGCCGCGTGGGACCCGTTCGGCTCCTTGATCGCCACCCATTGCGGAATCGGGTCGTATCCCATGTGCCTGAGCTGGTTGTCGAAGCCGCGGAGGACGAGCTCGTGAAGCAGCGGGCGGAGGACCGGCATGTAGTCGCGGGCGAAGAAGTAGCTCGGGTCCTCGGCGCGCTCGCCGTGCTCGTAGTACTCGCCCGCCTCGACCTCGCCGCCCACGGGAACGAGGTGCGCGCCGAGGTAGGACTCGTTCACGGGAGCGATCTCGGGACGAGTGCCGAGCAGCCGCAGCATCCAGGAGCTTCCCGACCGGGGCGAGCCGAAGACCCACACGAGCTTCTCCTCCAGGGCGGCGTGCTCGGCGTCCGTGCGCGCGGGGATCGGCACGCGGCCCGCCTGTCCATCGCCCTGGCGACCGGCCTCGGCCAGCAGGCCGCGGGTCAGCTCGTGCTCTTCCCTCGCGGCGTCGAGCGTCTCTTGCGCGTCCCGTGGCATCAGGCGCCGCGCGCAGAGCGCGCCTTCAGCCTTCGGCTGAGCGAGCGATAAGTCGCCCCCGCGTCCCGCAGCGGCCGCGTGAGCTTCCAGCTGCTCGAGTGCTCGAGCGCTCGCAGCCACCGCTCGGTTTCGCTCTGCTCCCGTTGCGCCCTGGTCAACCGCTGATTCGTGTCCTCGAGCGCGGCGCGCAGCATGGCGCGATCCTGGTTCGCGACCTCCAAGGCGTCGATGAGCTCATGCTCGACGCTCATCAGCTGCTCGCGGGCGCCTCGGGCACGGTTGCGGCGTCCCGCTCGCCGGCCTCGGGCACCGACGTGTCGAATCCGAGCGCATCCAGCTCGTCGCCGAGCTCGTCGTTGAATCTCCTCACGAGGTCCGGCGACAGCTCGCGGCGCCATCGGCCCACTGAGGCCTCCGGGGTCGCGGCGCTCACGTGCACAGCCCGCATCTTCTCGTCGGCGGCGACCGCCGCCGGGTTCAGCTCGACGCCGAGGATCTCCTCGAGCCGCCGGGCCTCGGCGTCGAGGTTGAGGACCAGGTCCTCGTAGCGGACCACCGGCACGTCCCCGGAGTCGATCGCCTTCCGGAGCCATTCGAGACGGTCCCTCTGGCGACCCAGATGGCGCTTGAGCCACGCGTCGTGGGACTCCCCGGGCTGCTGCCCCATCGCGCGCTCGCGCCCGGCCCGCTGGCGCTTCGCCGCGAAGGAGGTGATCGACACGTAGGTGTCGCGCGGGTCTCGCAGAACGGCGATGAGCCTCACCGGCGGCAGCTCACCCAGGTCCACCTGCCAGGTGCTCAGGTGCTTCTCGGCGTAGTAGCGGACCTCGGCGTCCCGGCGCTGGTGACGGCGTCTGGTCTGTGCCGTGGCCCGGCGAGAGAACTCCTCCCACATCATCCGAAACGCGTACTCGGAGAACCGCTCGTCTCCCTCCGCTGGGTCGAGCAGCTCGCGCTCCTTCCAGGGAGGGGCCCCCATCAGCGGCATCTGCTTCTCCTGGCTCAACGTTGCGAGGCCCCCGGCGTTCCACAGCCGCCGTGGCCAATCCTGCTTCTCGATCAGGTGGGACCAGCGAAGGAGGTAGGCGAAGTACTTGTGCTCGTACGGGTACCCCCCGCCGACGGCGATCTGCGGAGAAGAGACGAGCAGCCGCATCATGAGCGTGCTCCCGTCACGCGTGAAGTAATCGACGAGGATGGGCTGTAGCGAGTCCCCGCCGATGCTCCGCTGCTCCGGTAAATTCGATTTGCTCCTGCCCAGCATCGTGCCGCCAAGCACCTTAGCGGGCGCGGATACACTTTCCTGAGATGGTCGCGGGGGCCATCGTCGCAGGGGGGGCATAACTTTCAGGCATGCACGCAGTCCAGCATCGGGACGATCCCTTTCTCACCGCGAAGCTCGAGGCGAGCCTGCCGGAGCCGCTCGTCGTGGGGCGCGGAAACGCGCTGTTCGTCAGCGGCTGGTGCTTTCACCGCGAGCGACGGATCGTGGATCTCGGGATCCGGGCCAACGGCTCGGAATACCGCGTCCTGACCCATTCGATGCCTCGATCGGACGTGTTCGCCGCCTACGACCGGGCCAGCGATCCCCACGAGAACCGCTACCGCAGCGGATTTTGGGCGATCCTCCCGTTCCAGCGGACCAACGGCGCCGCCACCGCCGAGCTCGAGCTGGTCGCCACCCTGTCCAACGGCGAGATCGCCACCACCGCGATCGGATCCGTCGACCTCAGGCCCGAGCCCTCCGAGAACGGCGACGCGCCCGCGGCGCCCGTCGGCCCGTCCGCCGAGCCGCTCATCGCGATCTGCATGACCACCTACAACCCCGGGCTGGATCTGTTCCGGGCCCAGGTGGAGTCGCTGCGCCGCCAGACCCACCGCAACTGGGTCTGCATGGTCAGCGACGACGGCTCACGGCCCGATCTGTACGCCGGCATCCGGGAGGAGCTCGAGGGTGATCGCCGCTTCGTCCTCTCCCAGGCGGGCGATCGGCAGGGGTATTACCGCAACTTCGAGCGCGCCCTCGGGCTCGTACCGGAGGAGGCCGAGCTCGTGGCGCTCTGCGACCAGGACGATCGCTGGCATCCGGACAAGCTGGAATCGCTGCGAGACGCGATCCAATCCGGCGTGAGCCTCGCCTACAGCGACATGAAGCTCGTCGATCCCGATGGCGACGTCGTCTCGCCCACCTACTGGACGGATCGCCGCAACAACCACACCGACATGACCTCGTTGCTCGCGGCCAACACGATCACGGCCGCCGCGTCGATGTTCCCTCGGCGGCTGCTCGACTACGCGCTGCCCTTCCCTGCCGCGCTGGGACACGCCTTCCACGACCACTGGGTGGCGCTCGTGGCTCTTGCGACTGGGAGGATCGCCTACCTGGATCGGCCCCTGTACGACTACGTGCAGCACTCGGCCAACGCGTTCGGCAGCCGCGGCGCGAGCTGGCGGACCCGGCGGACAGGACGCGCCGGCGCACAGCAGCCCCGGATGTCCGCGCGCGCACGCCTGAGCGCAAGGCTCCTGCGCTGGCGACTCGACTACTTCTACAACGCCTGCCCGGCCCGGCTCCACGCCGAGATCCTGATGATGCGCTGCGGAGGCGAGCTCACCGGCGGCAAACGGCGGGCCGTCAGGCGAATGACGAAGGCCGATCGATCCCTCCCCCTGGCGGCATGGCTGGGCCTGCGATCGCTCGGCGCGCGGCGCCGTCGCTCGCCGACGATGGGCCAGGAACGACTGATCGCCCGCGGGATCGCGTGGCGGCGAATCCTGCGCCTGCAGGGCCTCGTGCGGCGGCGCGACCGTGAGGGCCACAGGCAGGCGCTGCCCACGCCCCCGCCCCCGTCGGCGACCAAGGGCCCGCCGACGGACGCGCCCAAGCTGGTGCGCCAGATCTCGCGCAAGATCGCCCCGCTTCAGCTGCGAGTCACGCCAACCTGCGAGCCCAGGGTGAACATGCTCGTCCCGACGATTGACCTGGATCACTTCTTCGGCGCCTACATCGGCAAGTTCAACCTCGCCAGGCGGTTGGCCGAGCACGGCCTGCGCGTCCGGGTCGTCGCGGTCGATCCGACCCGGCTCCCGGACACCTGGCGCGAGCAGATCCGCGGCTACGAGGGCCTGGGCTCGCTGCTCCAGAAGGTGGAGATCGAGTTCGCGCCCGAGCGGGACCTCCTGCGACTCGAGGTCAATCCCCGGGACTGCTTCATCGCGACCACCTCCTGGACCGCCCACCTCGCCCACCGGGCCACTCAGGAGCTGGACCGCGAGCGGTTCGTCTTCGTGATCCAGGAATACGACCCGCTCACCTACCCGGTGGGAACGCTGGGCGCCGTCGCCCGCCAGGCGTACACCTATCCTCACCTGGCCGTCTTCTCGACCGAGCTCCTCCGCGAGTACTTCCGCAATCATCGCCTCGGTGCGTTCGCCGGCGGGGCCGAACAGGGCGACCGTGATTCCGTCTCGTTCCGGAACGCGATCACCCGGGTCGATCCGCCGACCGTGGAGGACATGCGCAGGCAGGCCGACAGCCTGCTGTTCTACGCGCGCCCGGAGGCCCACGCCGAGCGGAACATGTTCGAGCTCGGCCTGCTCGCGATGGCCGAGGCCATCCACGATGGGAGCCTGCCGGCGAGCTGGCGGCTCTACGGCATCGGGGCCATGGAGCCAAGCCGGGTTCGGATCACCGATCAGGTGGCGATGGATATCCTTCCCAGGCAGAGCCAGGACGAGTACCGCTCGCTCCTGCGGGAACACTCCATCGGCCTCTCGCTGATGGACACGCCTCATCCGAGTCTCGTGCCCCTGGAGATGGCCTCTGCCGGAATGCTGGTCGTGACGAGCACCTTCGAGAACAAGACCTCCGAATCGCTGCGGGCGATCTCGGAGAACCTGATCCCAGTCGAGCCGACCGTGGACGCGATCAGCGCCGGGCTCGCGGATGCCGTCAAGGCGGCCGGCGAGGTGGACCGCCGAATCCGCGGATCGCGCGTCGACTGGCCCCGAAGCTGGCAAGACTCCTTCGACGATCAGCTCATCGAGCGGATCAAGGGATTGGTCGAGGCGGCATGACCCAGCTCCATGCGAAGCTCGGCCAATCGCAGCCCGAGCGGCTTGCGGTCGGCAGGGGAACGGCGCTCTTTCTCCACGGGACGTGCAGCGCCGGAACCGAGGCGATCGAGACGCTCGGCATCGTCGCCAACGGTGCCGAGTTCGATGTCCTCGCGCATGGGATCCCCCCGCTCCACGCCAACGCCCGCAGCGGCGATCGATGGTGGGGGATCGTGCCCGTCCGCGGCGGATCCGGGGACTCCACGCTTCGACTCGGGCTTCGGGCGACGCTCGCGGGCGGCAACCTGGCCACGGCCGAGCTGGGCGAGATCGAGCTGGTGGACCGGGCGGTCCCCGCCGCGGGAGCCGGGCACGGGAACGGCAGGGCGATGCCGGCTGAGGGCGGCAACGGACACCGGGGCTGGCATCCGAAGGGCGGCCCGCTGGTCGCGATCGCGATGGCCACACACCGACCGCCGCCGAAGCTGTTCCGGCGCCAGATCGAGTCGATCCGCGGGCAGACGCACGAGAACTGGGTGTGCGTGATCAGCGATGACGCCTCGGGCGACGAGCACCTGGGCGCCATGAGGGAGGCGCTCGGCGACGATCCGCGCTTTCGACTGCATACCTCCGAGGAGCGCCAGGGCACGTACCGCAACTTCGAGCGGGCGCTCGAGCTGGTGCCCGCCGAGGCCGACTTCGTCGCGCTCTGCGACCAGGACGACCGCTGGCATCCGGACAAGCTTCAAGCGCTGCGCGAGGCGATCGGGACGGAGAGCAAGCTCGCCTACAGCGACATGCGGATCGTCAAGCCGGATGGGTCGCAGATCTCCGACACGTACTGGACGCGGAGGCGCAACAACCACACCAACTTCGCATCGCTCCTCATCGCCAACACCGTGACCGGAGCGGCATCGATGTTCAGGCGGGAGGTGCTCTCCTACGCGCTGCCGTTCCCGCAGGAGCTCCCCGAGCAGCGCCACGACCACTGGGTCGCGATCGTTGCGATGGCGCTCGGCGACGTCGAGTACGTCGCGCGTCCCCTCTACGACTACGTCCAGCACGGCGACGCCGTGCTGGGCCATGCGCAGGCAAACCAGGGCGCGCCGTCGGCACGGCGCACTCAGACGGACAGCCCGGGCGGTGTGCTCGCGGGCTGGGGGCTCGTGCACGACCAGCATTACCCCCGCCTGCTGCTCGCGGCCACCGTCCTCGAGCTCAGGGTTGGGGACGAGCTCGCAGCTGACCGCGCGAAGGCGATCGATCGCGTTCTCGCGAGCGATTCGCTGCGAGGCATGGCATGGCTCGAGGCGCGCGCCATCCGGGCGCGCTTCGGGGCGACCGAGACCATGCAGCGCGACCGCTACCTCGTCCGCGCGATTGCGTGGCTGCGAATCGCGAAGCGGCGAGCCCGCAGGGGGCGCGACCGAGACGCACGGGGCGCGGCCGAGGTGGAGCGGCTCGACCTGCCGGCCGGCGCCGCCGCTCCGGGCGCCAGGCCGCTGGCGGTGCAGGTCGACGGCTTGAGCAAGTCGTTCCGGGTGCCGCTGCAGGCGAACCAGACGCTGATCAGGCGGGTCATCCACCCGGGGCAGCGGCACGGCCACCGGATGCTGCCCGTGCTCAAGGACATCTCATTCGAGATCGCTCAGGGCGAGTTCTTCGGGATCATCGGCCGCAACGGGTCGGGCAAGAGCACGCTCCTCAAGCTGCTCGCCAGCATCTACCGGGCCGACCAGGGCAGGATCCACGTGGGCGGCCAGGTCGTGCCGATCATCGAGCTGGGACTCGGGTTTCATCCCGAGCTCGCTGCCCGCGACAACCTCGTGGTCCAGGGCGTGATGATGGGCCTGACGCGGAAGCAGTCGGAACAGCGCTTCGAGCGGGCGATGTCGTTCGCGGGGCTCGAGGGCTTCGAGAGCATGAAGCTCAGGAACTACTCGTCCGGCATGAAGGTCCGCCTCGCCTTCGCGATCATGGTCGAGGTCGACGGCGACGTGATGATGATCGACGAGGTGCTCGCGGTGGGCGACAGCGCGTTCCAGCGCAAGAGCCGTGACATCTTCCAGGACTACAAGGACCGTGGCAAGACGGTCATCCTGGTCAGCCACCAGATGACCGCGATCCAGGAGCTGTGCGACCGCGCGCTCCTGCTGGAGGGCGGCCGCATCGAGAGGATCGGCGATCCGGCTGAGGCGACCCGGCGATACTCGGAGCTCGCCGTCTCCGGCAAGCCATCTCGTCTCGAGCAGCACGCCGATCGGCCGGAGCACTCCTTCCCCGCCGAGATCGTGGACCTTTGGATCGGTGGCCTCCAGGGTGATACCTCGCCCATCGTCGAGGCCTCCGACGAGATCAAGATCCACGTCGTCATGGAGACGCGCGCGGAGGTCGACGCTCCCTGCTTCCGCTTCGAGATCCGCAACCGGAACCGGGCCCGCATCTTCTCCCCGCCGAGCGACGATCTGAATGCCGGTGAGAGGATCCCGCCCGGGGAGCGCATTCACCTCGAGGCGAGCGTCGAGAACCGGCTGACCCCCGGCACCTACATCCTGAGCTGCGCGATCAACCGCCGCCAAGGCGGTACCGAGAAGGCGGCATCGGCCGTCAAGTCCATCGACTTCGCGATCCCCGGAGACCGGCACCGCGGGATGGGCTTGCTGGCGCTCGAGCACGTCGTTCGCGAGGAGGACCTCGGCAAGATCCGCCCTGCCGGCCCGGAGGAGCACCCCTCGTGACGACCGTCTCCGAGGCTCCCGGCATCCCCCTACGCGAGATCAAGGGGCCCGCCGCCTTCGGCGGCGACAGGAGGCGGTTCTTCCAGCTCCTGTGGCTGATCTCCAAGACCGAGCTCCGTACGCGCTACCAGGGGGCGGTCTTCGGGCTCACCTGGTCCGTGCTGGAGCCGCTCCTGCTCTTCGGGGTGATGTACGCCGTCTTCTCCAGCATCGGGCGCTTCGGGGGCGACGTCCCGTATTACCCCCCGATGCTGCTGATGAACATCATGCTCTACCGCGCGATCTTCGCATCGAGCACCGGGCGCGCGACGCAGAGCGTGGTCGCACGGGAGTCGATCGTCCGCAAGACCCAGTTCCCTCGCATCATCATCCCCCTCTCGGTGGTCCTGACGTCGATGCTCATGTTCAGCGCCGACTGCATCGTGCTCCTGCTGTTCCTGCTCATCAACGGCGTCCCGTTCCTGTGGACCTGGCTCCTCTTCCCGATCATCGTCCTGGGGTTCGTGATCATCACCGTCGGGATGTCACTGCTGCTCTCGAGCCTCTACGTTCGCTTCCGCGACACGGCGCCGATCTGGAGCGTCATCTCGCTGATCTTCTTCTACGGCTCCCCGATCATCTTTCCCGTCGAGATCGTTCCGAGCGCGCTTCGGGGCGCCCTGTTCTTCCTGAATCCGTTCGTGCCCATGCTCGAGCAGGCGCGAATCTGGGTCACCGACCCGAGCGCGCCCCCGATCACGGAGGTGGCGAACGGTCCGGTGCACGGACTCCTGATCCCCGCCCTCGTGTACGTGACGGTCTGCGTGCTCGGGGCCTGGCACTTCATCAAGCGGGCGCCGAGGGTCGCAGAGGAGGTGTAGCGGGGCCCCTCGCCGCTTGGAGGTGTTTTGTCACCTGAGGTACGCCATCGCATCCTCGACGCGACAAAGCCGTTCTCGGGTGACGGCGAATGGGGCGGGGCTAGCGCCGCCGCCTCGCGCGTACGGCCTCCTCGTCGGCGATCGCGGCCTGCTGGCGCCGCGAGGCGTCCTCCCGCGGGTCTCCGGGCTCGGGACGCCGCAGCTCGTCGGCGCCGACAGCTCCCGGGCGCTTGCGACCGACGAACACGCCGTGCCCGGGATTCGCGAATGCGAGCCGGCGGTCGACCTCCTCCTGACTCTCCCCACGCTCGCGGGGCCAGGCGAATCCGTGAGGCCACAAGGTGACGACGTCGAAGGCACGGCCCCAGTGAGCGCGGATCCACCACGGCGAGTGCAGCACAAGCGGCCCGCTCGTGGTCGCGTACGACTGGTCGAGCCGCAGCATCGCTATGCCAAGCTCGTCCTCGGCGACCTCTCGATGGAGCGACCGCTCCCATGACCGCGGGCCGATGAAGGTGGCGAGAAGCAGCCCGCCCGGCTTGAGGATCCGGCGCAGCTCGAGGAGCCAGTCGGCCCACTCGTCGGTGATGTGGGTGAAGACCGAGATCGCGTAGATCAGGTCGAAGTACTCGTCCGGATGCGGCATCGGTCGCCGGTCGCTGACGTAGAAGCGATACAGGGGCGAGAGGTTCTCCTCGAGCCAGGCGATCGTCGGCTCGTACAGGTCACAGCCCCAGAGCTCGCCACCGCCCGATTCCGCCTCGGCCTGGAATTGCTGCAAGACGCGCCCGGCCCCGCAGCCGAAGTCGAGCACGCGCTTGCCGTCGAACGAGAAGCTCTCGGGGACCGCGCGCTCGATCGCCATGCGCCTGGCCCGCCCGGTTCGCTCGTAAAAGCCGCGGAACCACTCGTCGCTGCGATCCTCGTGACGGGGACCGGTCCGCTCGACCAGCTCTCGCGGCGGAATGGCGAGCTCGGCTCCCTTTCCTGGCAGGTGGTCGCTCATCGCATGAAGGAGTCGCGAATCGTATTCACACCTCGAGCCCGAGCGCGTCGAGCTCGGGGCGGAGCTCCGCGCCGATCATCTCGGCCACCTCGGCCGGCAGGTCCGAGCGCCACCGCCCGATCGACTGCTCGGGGCTATCGGCGGTCCGGTGCACCCAGCCCACCCGCCGGTCGCGCATGACCGACTCCGCGTCGAGCTCCACCCCGAGCCAGTCCCCGAGCCGTCGCGAGACCGCCGGCAGGTCGCGCACCAGGTCCTCGTAGCGGACGATCGCCGTGTCGTCCCCCGCCTCGAGCCCGGCGATCCACCGCAGGCGCTCTCGCTGGCGGGCGATGAACTGGCGCAGGTAGTCGTCCTCGTCGACGGCGTGGCGCTGGCCGAGCTCGGCCCAGGGGGTCGCGCTGAACGCGAGCAGCGAGGCGTAGGTGTCTCGAGGGTCGCGAAGCAAGACGAGCATGCGAAACGGCGGCAGCTCGCCGCGATCGAGGAGCCACGAGTTCAGGTGCTTCTCCGCGTAGTGGCTGACGTCTGCCTCGGGGTGGCGATGGGTGACGCGGGTGGCGTGCGTCGCCCTCCTCGAGAACTCGCGCCAGGCGAACTCGAAGCAGCGCTGGGAGATCGAGGGCTCCGCCGGGTCGGCGCCTTCCAGCAGCTCGAGGCGGCGCCAGGGCGGTGGACCGAGCACCGAGCTGTCGCCCTCCTGAAGGATCGACCCGAGGTCGCGAGGCGCCCACTCGTCGGGGTCCCACTCGGTGCGCGTGAGCAGGCGCGACCAGCGCCACAGGTATGCGAACAGCTTCTGCTCGAAGGGATAGGAGCCGCCGACGGCGATCTGGGGCGAGGAGGCGAGCAGGCGCATCATCAGCGTGCTCCCGTCGCGGCTGTAGTAGTCGACGAGGATCGGGATCAGGTGGTCCCGCGCGGGATGCCTCACCGCCGCACGTCGAAGGCGCGGCGAACTGCGCCGGAGGGCGTCGCGGGCGAAGAGGAGCCTGCGGGCGGCCTTGCTCTGCCGCAGGGAACCCAAGGGCCTGCCCGCCACGCTAGCGGGAGCTCCGGGCGCCGGCGACCCTCGCGCGAAAGCCCGCCAGGAGTCGCCACAGGAGCCCCACCAGCAGGCCGCGCTCCATGCCCATCGTCTCGTTGCGCCCGAGGAGCGGGCGAAGCGTGCGCAGGGCGAACCATGTCGCCCCGATGAGCGAGCCGTCGCATTTCCAGATGCGTCGCAGGGCGCTGCGGTCGGCGGGGCTGAGCCAGTCGCCCAGGCGCAGCTCGAGCGCCCGCGTCTCGAGCGCGAGCCGGCAGTAGTTCTCGAAGTAGCGGACCTGGCCGACTGGACGAACCACCCGCGAGGCGAGTCGAAGCATGCGCAGCGCGACGTCCGCGAGCCATCCCCCCCATTGCCCGCGACCCGCGTTCGCCCGCGAGAAGCCCAGCGCAGCCGCGGAGTGCTGGACATAGTCGTAGAGCGGGCGGTCGACGTAGCGGATCTCGCCGGTCGCCATCGCAACCGCAGCTAGCCAGTGGTCGTGGAAGATGTCGCCGTGCGGAGGCGGGAACGGGAGCGCGCGCTCGGCGAGCTCTCGCCGAAACAGCGACGCGGCGCCGGTGATCGCGTTGGTGATCACCAGCGAGGTGAAGTCGGTGTAGTTGTTGGCGCGGTAGCGCCAGTAGGTCTCCGACAGGACGCCGCCTCCTTCGTCGACGACCCGCATGTCGCTGTAGGCAAGCAACGCCCCCCGCTCGAGCTCATCGACCAGCACCTCGAGCTTGTCCGGGTGCCAGCAGTCGTCCTGGTCGGCCAGCGCAAGGTAAGCCGCCTCGGCGGGGGCCAGCGCCAGCGCGCGCTCGAAGTTGCCGTAGAAGCCCCGCCGGAGCCCGGATGGAACGAGCACGAACCGCTCATCGCCGCCGAGGATCTCGCGCATCCCGGCAAGCCGCTCGGGGCGCGAGTTGTCGTCGCTGATCACGCAGACCCAGTCTTCATGAGTCTGCGAGCGAATCGACTCGATCTGCCGCGCGAACAGCTCAAGCGGCGGGTCGAAGCTCGCCATGCAGATGGCGACGTGCGGGGCGCGTGACCCATTCGCGCGACGGACCGTCACCGGCTCGACGCCCAGCGCCGGCACGAGGCGCCAGGTCGCAAGGCGCGCCTCGGCGGCCCCGACTCCTCCGTCCAGCTCCGCACGCAGCGTCAGCGGCAGCTCCACGGGATCTGCGACCGGTGCCAGCGGCACGATCCCCCACCACATGTCCCCCGCGCCTCCAACGCGGCGATCCGAGATGCCGTAACCCATCAGCGGATGCTCCTCGCCGTCCAGGGCGACGGTCAGCCGCTCGATTCGGCGACCCGCGGGCGCCGCACAGCGCCCCTCGACGAAGACCGCGCTGCCGGCCCCGACCGCGATCTGCGTCAGAAGCGGCTCGTCGAGCCTGCAGTCGAGCTGCGGCACGCCAGCGCTCCCTGCATCGCCGACGGAGGCCGACCGCGAGACCCTAAGGCTTTCAGTAGGCACCGGTGCCGCGGAAGATCGCCGGGAGCGTCTGCAGGAGCACCCTGAGGTCGCGGCTGAGCGAGAGGTTCTCCACGTAGTCGAGCTCCACGGCCAGGCGCTCGGAGAACGTGAGCGCACCGCGGCCAAAGACCTGCATCGACCCGGTGATCCCCGGCTTGACGGCGAGCCGGAAGCGGTGCTCCGGCCGGTAGCGCCGGACGAGCTCGATCTGTTCCGGCCGGGGGCCGACGATGCTCATCTCGCCCTTCAGCACGTTCACGAGCTGCGGCAGCTCGTCGAGGCTGAGGCGTCGAAGCACCCGCCCGACGCGAGTCACGCGAGGGTCGCGCCTGAGCTTGAACGCGGGTTCCGGAAGCTCGTCGAGCCGCACCAGCTCCTCCAGCATCTGATCGGCGCCATTGCGCATCGTGCGGAACTTGTAGACCGGGAACGGGACGCCGCGGAGACCGGCACGGGTCTGGCGGAACAGCAGCGGTCCGCGACTGTCGAGCTTGATCGCGATCGCGATGATCGGGAGCAGGGGTGCGCAGAGGATGAGCGCGAAGGACGACGCGGCGACGTCGAAGACCCGCTTCAGGAGCAGCGTCGATCGGGGTACGTTCCGAGTGTCGTACTCGAGCACCGGAAGGTCCGCGACCTCCGAGAGCCGCGGCAGCGGACCCGCGCGACCGCGCAGCGGGGAGACGACGCTGAGCTTGACGCCGTGAGCGCGGCAGGTGACCGCGAGCTCGCCGATCCAGGGGACGTCCATCTGCTCCGTCGCGACGATGATCCGGTCGACCATTCGCACGAGCGCCTTAGCGTCCCCATTCCCACCGCCGTGGGGCAGGCGGTCATCGATGTCGACGAGCTTCAGGTGCATGTCCTCGAACAGCTCGATCTTGCGCCGCGCCGCGTGCGCCAGCTCGCCACTGCCAACCACGCAGGTGAGCTCCGGCGGCGTGATGCGCCGCCATAGCCAACGCGTCGCCCCGCGCAGAAACGCGCCGAGCGTCGTCACGAAGAACCAGATCATCGCGGCGTGCGCGATCGTGAACGGCGGCACCGGCACGATGTAGAGCAGCCCTCCCAGAGTGGCCGTCCCCGCCGCCGACCACGCAGCGATCTGCGGAAGCTCGTCGACCGTCAGGTGGCGGATCGACATCTGGTCACGGTCGTATAACCCGAAGAGCTTCGCCAGCACGATCCAGGCGGGCAGGAAGGCCAGCGTCCAGACGATCTCGGGGGTGCTCGTCGCCACCAGCCCGGTCACGAGGCCGGCGGCCAGGAAATCCGAGCCGCCGAGCATCCGACGGCGCAGGGGCTCCCGCCAGAAGCGGCGCTCGGCGTCCTCGCGCGCGTTGGTCTCGACTTGGCGGGTCCGGAACCGCGTCCGGACGTCAATGACGTCGTGCGGGCCGACGGACAGTGGGGCATCCATCGGCGCGGGCTCGGTCATGACCCCACCAGCTGCTCTGTCCTCTGCCTGAGCCAAATCGGCGTCCAAAGTTCCCAGTTCCCTCGTCGCATCATATGCGTATACATCAACCCACGCGGCTCGCGAAACTACCGCTGTGGGGCCAATTTCACGGGAAGCGGGCTCGGGCTCAGCCGGTTGGCCTCGGCGAGTCCAACCTGGGCACCCGGTCGATTCCCGGCCGCGGCCGCGACCTCGGCTCCCACCAGCCAGGGCCGCCAGTCCCGTGAAGCGCGGTCGACCGCCTTGCGCACCGCCTGCGTCGCGGCGGCGAAATCGCCGTTCTCCTTCTCGGCGAGGGCGAGCTGCAGCTGCGCCTCCGACGACCATGGCTGGATCGCAGACGCGTTCCGCGCGCTTTGCGCGGCGCTCTCGAAATCGCCCTGAGCCAGCGCGTTGCGGCTGTTGTCGAGCTGGATCGATGCAACGAGTTGGTCGCCTGCGGCCCAGAAAGCCACCCACGCGCAGATCAGCGTAGCCACGCCGAGGCCGTACTGGCCGCGCCATGCCCTCCATCTGGGCATGAGCCGCGTCACGCCCGGCTCGGCCGCGACGGGCGAGGGCTGACTCGCCGGTCCCGTGAGCAACGCAGCCACCACGATCACGGGCACGAAGCTCGCCGGCAATTGCCAGGTCCAATCGAATGCCGCGGAGATCAGTCCGGCGACGAACAGCGCCAATGCAGCGGTCATCTCGTCGGCATGCTCGCCCACATCCGGAAGCCGCGCCATCGCGCGCCATCCGGCGAACAATGCAGACCCCAAGAAGCCGAGCAAGAGCAGAACCCCGAGGATCCCGAGCTCGGCGAGGGTCTGGAGATAGAGCGAATGGGCGTCCACCGTGGTGACGTCGATCGTGTGGTGCTCGTTCCACCAAAGCTCGTAATTGCCGCCACCGATCCCAACGATCGGATTGCTGTCGAACGCGTCGATCGCCTGCCCCCAGAACTGCGAGCGGCCAGTGCTGGAGAAGGAGGTGAGATGGCCGCTCCCGGTCGGGGGGCTCGCGCCCGCGATGTCCCTGGCGTTCGAGAACTCGCTGATGCGGTCGCCCGGGTGCGAGAGGGCGAGCACAATCAGCCCGACTACGACGAGCGCTGCCAGGCCCTGGCGGGCGAGCCTGCGCGGGAGCCGCACGTGGCTCAGCCATCCATCGGCGGCGTATCGCGCCACTGCGGCGACGATGATGGACATCGCAGTGGCCAGGGCCATCCAACGGCCCTGGACGTAGGCGTCATGCGTCGTCAGCGCGTGCGTCAGGTCGTCCCATTGCGACGCGAGCACGATCAGCGCCGCGCTGGTCACGGCGCCGATGACCAGCGACCCGAGCACGCGTGCCGAGTCCCGCGGGAACACGAGGAGGACGCAGATGCCGACCGCCAGGGCGGCGAGCCCGCCTCGCGAGGACGTGAGGTACATGGCGATGCCCAGCGCCGGTAAGCCCCCGGTCGCCGCTGCGCGCCAGAGCCTGGTGCGAGCGTGGGAGCCGAACCACGCGAGTAGCAGGGTGCCGATCACAACGACCGCTCCGAGGCCATTCCAGTATCCGACCGGATAGCTCAGTCGGCCATTGCTGGCCGGAAGTGCGGCGAAGATGCCGCGGTCCGCGCCCCCGAAGAGCGAAGGGTCGAACCGGCTCAGGTCCGCACCTGCGACTACGACCACGATGCCGATGGCCAGCCCAACCAGCCAGGAACGCGCGCCCGTCCGGGCGGAAACGAGGACCGTCAACACGAAGAGCCCCAGGTATCCGGCCACCCGCACCACCTCCACGAAGGTGCGGCCGGCATCGTTCGCCCAGATCATCGAGAGCGCCGTCAAGCCTCCAAAGGCCGCGAGACTTCCGCCGGCCACCACGCAGAGTCGCGGAATCGGGCGCCGCGGCACGATGCGCGTCGCAATTCCGAGGATCACCAGCCACCAGATGGCAACCGTCACGGCAGCGATGAGCTCGACCGAATAGCCGCCATTCGAGTATGCCAACGCCGCGAAAGCAGCCGCGATCAGCGCGGCGGCCACCCACTCCGCGCGGATCCGCCTGACGAATCCGGTCGATGGCGATGCGGTTCGCTCTGTCGACGTCTGCAAGTTCCCCACCAAGGTCGCGCAGTCTAGGCGGGCCGAGCGCGGAGAGCGGCCTCGACGCCCGGTCGCACCCCTTGCGGCGCGCCCCCGCCATGCGAGCCGCCGACGCAGTCAACGGCATTGTAGGCCCCAGGCTCCAGTGCCGGACCGGATCAGGCGCGCCGGTTGGGGGCGTGGTCGGCCCGGATGCGCTTAAGTATCGGCGATGGGCTTGCGCTTGCAGTTCTCGCGTCGGCGGTGGGATTTCGAGCGGTTCGGGTTGACCCCCGGGAAGCTCATGGAGCGCGCCCGGCCGTCGGCGACGTCCGGCGTCGTGGCGAACTCACTCCCACAATCGGGGACGCACCTCACCGAACGCGCCCTCTGCCTCCACCCTGCCTATTACCGGATGCTCGCACGGGTGAACTGGAACGACTTGGACAGGCTGGAGCACCTGCTCCAGGCACAGCGACCCGGTCAGATCATCTGCTCGCACACACCCCACTCCGAGAGAGTCGCCTCTCTCGTGCGAGACCGGGTCGGTGCGCGTGTGCTTTTCAGCATCCGGGATCCGCGCGACTCGCTCGTCTCAACGGCGCACTACATCTACGGTCGTCCCGAGCATCACTGGTATGCCGCGATTCGCAGATATCCCCAGCTCCGGGACCGTCTCCTCGCGCTGATCGAGGGCGACCCTTCCCACGGGATACCTCCAATCGCGAAACCTCTGCAGCTCTACGCCGGCTGGCTCGATAGCGATTGCCACCTGATCCGGTTCGAGCGGCTCGTCGATCGAAGCACTCGGACCGAGGCGCTGCGGTCGCTATTTGGCTATCTCGGGACGCCCGTCGATGTGCGCACGTCGGAGCAGATCGGACGAGACCTGATCTCACCCGCAAGCCTCACTTTCCGACGAGGCCGAATCGGCGAGTGGCAGGACGTCTTCGATGAGGAGCTGCGCACTCGGTTCGACAGGGTCGCCGGCGACTGGATGAGACGCTACGGATACGAATGATCGGTCGTGCCTGGTCGTGGGGGAATGAACGACGCACGGGCCGTTTCGTGCGGCACTAAGATGGTCGCCGGAGCAAGGCCGGGACTAGCTAAGGAGGCGCTCGAGATGAATGGCGTGCAGTTCAGCGAACTTCACGTGGGCGGCGGAAACGGGGATGGGAGCGGCAGCGAGGCGACCGGCGCCTCAACGAGGTCGAGCGACGCCGGTTTGAAGGACGGGTCCTCGCACAAGAGCCTGCTCGCGCTTGGCGCGGCCGGAGGCGTCCTCGTCCACCGACACCATCGACGCGCGGCGCGGTCCTAGCCGGGACGGAACGCCCGTGGCCGCCTCCACCGGCCGACGCGAGACCCGCGTCGACGTATCGGTCGTCATTCCGGCCCTCAACGCCGCGACGACGATCGCGGGCTGTCTCGCGGCGCTCGGCGAGCAGACGGTGGTCCCGGGCGAGGTCATCGTGGTCGACGACGGATCCACCGACTCCACGCCTGAGATCGCGCGTCGGATGGACGCCGAGGTCATCGCCCAGGATCATCGGGGCGCCGGCGCTGCGCGCAACCGCGGAGCGAACGCGGCGCGCGGCGAGCTGCTCCTGTTCACCGACGCCGACTGCGAGCCCGTCCCGGACTGGGTCGAGCGACTCGTGGAAATGGTCGACGGAGACGGAGTGGCGGCGGCGCGGGGTGTGACCACGAGCGAGCAGCCCGAGCCGGCTGCCCGGTTCGCGCAACTCGAGTACGACGAGAAGTACCGGCAGCTCGCCCGGCACGAAAGCGTCGAGATGGTCGCCACCTACAGCGCCGCCTACCGCCGTGACGCGTTCTGGCGCTTCGGCGGCTTCGACGAGGGCTTCGAGGGCGCCACCTCCGAGGATCAGGAGCTGTCCTTTCGGCTCGCCGACGCAGGTCTCAAGATCGCCTTCGTCCCCGGCGCGGCGGTCAGACACCACCACCACACGAGCCTGCGCGCCTATGCGCGGCGCAAGTTTCGGATCGGCTACGCGAAAGCGCGGATCGGCCGCCACCACCCGGACAAGCTGATCCACGACACCTATACGCCGCTGGGCCTCAAGCTGCAGGTCGGGTTCGCGGGCCTGATCGTCCTCGGCTTGGCGGGGGCACCGATCCGGCGGAGCGGGCTGCGCCTTGCGGCGGCCGGTGCGCTCGGGTTCGCGGCGAGCGCCATCCCCTTCCTTCGGTTCGGACGCTCGCGCGAGCCGGGCCTCATCGGCCGGCTCCCGGCTTATCTGGTCGCGCGGGCGCTCGCGCTCGGTGCCGGCTTCGCCGCCGGCACGCTGGCCGAGCTTCGCAGCGGCGGCGGTTGACCCACGACGCGTCAGTCATCGTCCCGAGCCTCACCGGGGCGCGACTGAGCCTGTTGCTCGACTCACTGGCGACGCAGACGGCAGCGCACCAGGTGATCGTCGTCGACAACGGCTGCCGTGACGGCTCGGTCCAGAGCGCCTGCGACCGCCATCCCGGAGTCGAGCGAGTCCGCTTCGAGCGCAACCTCGGGTTCTCTCGCGCGGCCAACGCCGGAGCTGCGCGCGCTGAGAACGACGTCCTGCTGATGGTCAACGACGACGTCGTGTGCGATCCGGGCTTCGTGGAGGCGCTGTCGTCGGCCGTCGAGCCGGGGGCTGGGGTGACGATGGCGAGCGGGGTGCTTCGCGACGCCCAGGACCCGCACCTGATCGAGACCGCGGGGGTGCTGCTCGACCACACCCTGCTCGCCTTCGACTACCTGAACGGCGAGCCTCTCTCGGTCCTCGACGAGGGTGTTCCCAACCCCCCCTGCCCGGTCGGCGCCGCCGCCGCCTTCGACCGCCAGGCGTTCAACGGCGTCGGCGGCTTCGACGAGCGGATCTTCGCCTACTGGGAGGAGGTCGAGCTCTCGTTGCGGCTGATCCGCGACGGCGGCCGCTGCAGGCTCGTCCCCGGGGCGCAGGGCACCCACCGGCACGCCTCAACCCTGGGCGCCGGCTCGGTCGGCAAGAACTACCTGACCGGCTTCGGGCGTGGCTACGTCTTGCGGAAATGGAATGCGATCACGCCCCGCCGGCTCCCCGCCATCCTCGTGCGCGAGATCGGTGTCTGCGCAGCCCACGCGCTGGTCGACCGAAACCTCGCAAGCGTCCGCGGTCGCGTCCGCGGCTACCGAGCCGCGACGCCCACCTTTCCCTATCCCGGGGAGCTGTTGGTCGACCGAGGGCCGAGCGCGGCCGCGCAGCTGAGAAACCGCGTGCGCCGCCGTCTGAACCTGCGGCGCCAGCGCAGGAGTGGCGACGCCTAGCTGTAACCGGTGAGGCGTCTGAAGGCCCGCCAGGCGGGCTTCGGCTTCAGGCTCGAGCTCAGCAAGCCGGCGGATGAGCAGAAGCTGCAGCCCTGTGCCGGGCCATCCGGGTCGCGGAAGTTGAACCAGAGCACTTGCTGGACATTGAGGCGCCTGCGCTTGGCTTCCAGGACGCGAAATGAATGCTTGAGGATCCGCGCCTGACCCTGCTTGCCCTTGGTCAGCCCGTAGCGGGTCGGGTGCCCCGATCCCCATCCGAGCTCGGTCACCCAGAGTGGCTTTTGGCCATCGCCATGCTTGCGCATCACCTTCCGGAAACGCTTGATCTCACCGAGCATTTGGTGCACATTGCGCGCGTACGGGTGCAACGCGGCGGCATCGAAGGCCTGCCGAATGCCCGACTTCCGGTAAACGCGCTCGAGGAATTTCCAGGCGTTGGTGTCGTTGGAGTAGCCAGGCATGCCGGCGAACATGACGGACGCCCCAGGATCCTGCTGCTTGATGGCCTCGTCGGAGAGCTTCAGCAAGCGCGCGTAGCCGTCCGGCGACGGGCGGGGGGCGAAATGGCTCCGGAGGTTCGGCTCGTTCCAGATCTGCCACGTGTCGATCGGCAAGGCAGGCGTCAGTGGATGAGCGAGCGGATATTGGATGGCCCAAAAGCTCCCGCCCCGGCCGTAACGGCTCACGGCAGCCCTCACGAACGTCTGCCACGCATCACGCGCCCGCTGTGAATCGATCGGGGGCTTTGTCGATGATCCTTCCACCCACCGGGGTGACCCGTACAAGGTCGGCAGAACACGGATTCCGCTCGCGGCCAGTTCGCCGATGAGCTCGTCCGCCGCCGACCAATCGATCTTCCCCTGCGACCCTTCCATCCGCGGCCAGGAGAACGTCCACCGCACGGTCCGGGCTCCGCTCTGCTCGAGCTTGCTCGCATCCGCGCCGCCCAACTCGTGGAACGCATAGTTCAGGCCAAACATCGGCGACCCTCCCTTGGCCTGGGCAGCGGAAACGGTGCCGAGCAAGGCAACGAGGATCGCCGCCGCCGCCAGTCCTGTCAGTCGTCGCATGAAGCGTCCAGTCGAGGGATCGTCGAGCGGGCCGTCGCGCCTAATGCGTGAAGCTGCGGAAGGCCGACCACGACGGCTTGGGACTGAAGTCGCTCTCGAGCAGGCCCGCCGAGGTGCAGAAGCTACACCCCTCCCCAGTGCCACCGCGGGGGTCGCGGAAGTTGAACCACAGAACCCCTCCTATGTGCCAGCGGTGGCGCTTCTTCTTCAGGGCGCGAAAGGCGTGCTTGAGGATCCTCGCCTGGCCCTTCTTGCCCTTCGTCAGGTGGTACGGGGTGGCCTTCCTCGGGAGCGACCCCCACCCGATCTCGGTTATCCACAGCGACTTGTGGCCATCGCCCTTCTTGCGCATCACCTTGCGGACGAGCTTTACGGAGTCGAGCATCTGGTGCACGTTGTGCGAATACGGGTGCAGCGCGGCGATGTCGAACGCCTTGCGGGCGCCGCGCTGGCGATAGACACGACGCATGAAGTCCCAGGCATCGATCTGGATCGAGAAGCCGGGCATTCCCGCGAACATCACTCTCGCCTTCCGATTCGCCTTCCTGATCGCGCGGTGGGAGAGCTTCAGCAGCCGCGCGTAACCGCTCGGAGACGGGTGTGGCTTCCAGTGGCTCACCAGGTTGGGCTCGTTCCAGATCTGCCAGATCTTGATCGGATGCGCAGCCTTGCCGGGATGCTCCGTTCGGTACGGGCCGCTCCAGTAGGCCCCGTGCGGGCCGTAGCGGTTCACGGCTTCCCGCAGGTAGCGCTTCCACGCGTCGCGTGCCTGCTTCGAGTCGAGCGGAGGCTTGCTCGGAGAGTCCGCCAGCCAGCTCGGCGTCCCGGCGAGTGCCGGCAGGACCTTGATCCCCTTGCTGGCGAGGTCGCCGACGACCGCATCCTGCCTCGACCAGTCGAACTGGCCGGGGGAGCGCTCGATGCGCGCCCAAAACATCGACCAGCGCACCGTCTTGGCGCCGCTCTTCCGGAGCTTGCGCGCGTCCTTTCCGCTCCAGTCACGGTCGCGGTGCGCCGACCAGTTCAAGCCGAACAAGCCCGAGCCGCCCTTGGCCTGCGCGGACGGCACCGCGAGCAGCACCACGAGGGTCGCCACGGCCGCCAGTCCTGTCAGTCGTCGCATGAGGCGTCCAGGGTCCGTCATTGTCATTCCTCGCATGGTGAGTCCCTCGTCCCTCGTCGAGCGTGTGCTGGCTGAGGGCTCCAGTCCTAGGCGGTGCGCCGCCGGTTCCGGAAGAACACCAGGGCCGCGGCCGCACACGCGAGCGCAATCATGCCGCCCACGAAGAACGGCAGCCAGCTGTCGCCGGCGGAGTCAGCGGCGATCTGCGGCACGGAATGGCCCGCGGCGTTCTGCGTGCTCACCGAGCCCGAGTTGCCGGAGTCCGTGCCGGCCGTCCTGTGGCTATTGGCGTTGTGGGCGTTGCCCTGCCGGGCGCCGTGCGACGAGCCGCCCTTGGAACCGGCACCCGCGGAGCTCGCGTCGGTACCGCTCGTGTCACTTGAGGCGCCCGCGGCCTGACCGCTTGACGAGGAGTCGGGAGCCACCGGGATCGTCGTCTGGGAGCCACCGCCAGACCCCGACCCGCTCGTGTTGCCGCCGCTACCGCCGCCTGGAATCGCGGAGCCGTACTGGTCGGTCGCCGGAGAGCCGGCGAGCGCTCCCGGCGCCGCGATCAATGCCATGAGCGCCGCACAGGCAATTGCGAGAGCCGTGCGCAGCAGAACAAAGTCCCGAGTGTGCCCGCCATCCAATTTATCTTCCTCCTTAGAGGTCGAGGTCCCAGCCTGCGGCCAACGATATCACGGGCCCCAGCGCGGCCAGGAGGCCCCGCCCGCCATCGCCGGCAGGATGAGCACCGTGTCGGAGTCCGAGACCGCGGTGTCCAGGCCATCGAGGACCCGCACGTCCTCGTCGTTCAGGTAGATGTTCACGTAGCGGTTCAGCTCCCCGCCGTCGGCGAAGAGCTGCGAGCGGGTGCCGGGATGCGCCTGCGCGAGGGAGCGCAGGACGTCGCCGACGGTGGAGCCCGAGGTCTCGAGCTCGGCCTCGCCCCCGGTTTGGGCGCGCAGCACTGGCGGGATCTTCACGGTCGGCATCGGGTGGGGAATCCTATGTGTCCGGGTATGCGAGGCGCTGCTAGGTGCGGAGCACCGGCTCGCCGGCGCAGAACGCCTCGTAGTCGGGGAACTTGCCCATCTCCGACTCGGGGACCTGAGCGACGTTCTCGCCGCAGACCGGGCAGTCCGGATCGCGCTTGACATTGAGCTCGGTGAACCGCGTGCCCAGCGAGTCGTAGAGAAGCAGCCGACCGATGAGCGGCTCACCGATGCCAGCGACCAGCTTGATCACCTCGTTGGCCTGGAGCAGGCCCATGATGCCGGCCATGACCCCGAGGACTCCGTTCGCCCCGCAGCTCGGCGCCATCTCCGGCGGGGGTGGGATGGGATAGAGGCACCGGTAGCACGGGCCCTCGTAGGGGACGAAGGTCGAGATCTGGCCGTCGAACGCGAGAATCGAGGCCGAGACCACTGGCTTTCGCAGCCGCACCGAAGCATCGTTCAGCAGGTAGCGGGTCGGGAAGTTGTCGGCCCCGTCGACGAGGACGTCGTAGTCGGAGATGATCTCGAGGATGTTCTCCGCATTCAGGCGGGTCCGGTGCTCGACCACCTTGACGTCGGGGTTGAGCGCCTCGATCGAAGCCCGCGCCGACGCCGTCTTGGGCATCCCCACGCGGTCGGTCGTGTGGATCACCTGACGCTGAAGGTTCGACTCGTCCACGACGTCGTCGTCCACGATGCCGAGCGTCCCGACACCGGCCGCCGCGAGGTAGAACGCTGACGGCGCGCCGAGCCCGCCGGCGCCGATCAGCAGCACCTTCGAACCCAGCAGCTTCACCTGCCCGTCGACCCCGACCTCGGGCAGAAGGGTGTGTCGGGAGTACCGCATCCGCTGCTCACCAGTGAGCCCCTGCGCCGCGACGACGGGAAGTCCAGCCCCCTGCCAGTCGACGATCCCGCCGCGCATCACCGAGACGTCGTCGTAGCCGAGGTCTTGCAGCTCGCCGGCCGAGCGCGAGGAGCGGTTGTCGGTGCGGCAGTAGAGGACGATCCGCTCGGCGTGATCCGGCGCGACCTCGGCGATGCGGCCGAGCAACTCGCCCTGCGGAACGTGGATCGCGCCCTCCAGATGGGCCTCGTCCCATTCGTGAGCCTCGCGGACGTCGATCAGCTTCGCGCCCGCCTCGACGTCCTGGCGCGCCTTCGTGTTCGCGATCAGGTCGATCCTCCGCTTGATCTGCTCGATCGGCTCAGCCGCAGTCGCCATCAATACTCCTGAATCTCGATCCGGATTTACTTCAAAAAGTATAGCCCGCTGCGGCGCCCGGAACGCGCCGATGCTCAGCGGCAGGGGTATGCGGTCATCACGAGCGGTGAGTGTGGTGGCGGTGATGGCCGCCCTTGCCCTGCATCTTCGCGAAGTGCTTGAACTTCTTGTACGCGGGCTTCTTCGAGCGGTCGGGACGCAGAAGCCCGGCGGACGGACAGAAGCTGCAGCCCACGGGTGCCGCCTTCGGAGGATCGCGCCAATCGAACCAGAAGAGCCGGCCAATCTTCCACTTCTTCCGGTGCTTGAGCGTCGTCTTGAACGATTTCTTGAGCAGCTTCGCCTGGCCGCCAATGCCCTTGTTCAGGCTCTGGCCATTCTTCTCGGATCCCCAACCCACCTCGGTCAGCCACATCGGCTTCTTCTTCGCGCCGCCCTTCTTCATCGCCTTGCGGAACTTGGAGATCCGCGACTTGTACTTGGAGATCTTCGGCGCGTACGGGTGCAGAGCCGTGGCGGCGAAGTGCTTGGTGATCTTCCTGACCTTGAGGAACTTCTTGATGAACTTGTCGGGCGCCAGCTTCTTCTTCTTCGGCTTGCTGGTGAGCCCAGCGAGCACGACCTTGGCGTGCTTGTCGGCCTTGTGGATCGCCTTGTCAGACGACTTGACGAGCTTCGCGTAGGCCTTGGCGGTCTTCGGGACGGACTTCGGTGGGCTCGTCCCGGGCTTCGAGAAGTACTTGGCGAGGTTCGGCTCGTTCCAGATCTGCCAGAACTTCACCGGCTTCGCCCGCGCGCCCGGGTGGTCCTTCCAGTACCGCCCGCCCTTCTTGTAGCGCTTCACCGCGGCCTTGAGGAAGGACTTCCAAGCCTTCTTGGCACCGCCCTTGAGCGGCGGGACTCCCAGGTGGCCGCTGCCGGTCGCCCACGCGGGCGCTCCCCAGATCCTCAGAACGGGGGTTATCCCGTTGCTTGCGAGCCCGCCCACCCGGCGATCGATTGGCGCCCAGTTGAAGGCACCGCGCTGCGGTTCCACCTCCCTCCAGATGACCGACACGCGGTAGGACCGGACCTTGGCGTGGGCCATCTGCCGATAGTCCTTGGCGTCAGCGGCGGCTCCGCCTTGGGCGAGGCCGAAGAAGCCCTTCGGCACCTTCTTGCCCTCGGCAGCGGTCGTCGGCGCTAGAGCAGCCACGAGAAGGACAAGGCAGAGCGGGACCGCTACGGCGGCGCCCCGGCGCCGGGTCCCAGACCCACCGGAAGTGGTGTCAGCGTGAGCGGAAGCGTGGATCATCAGTGGGCGAGCCTCCTCGTCGTTGCTGCCGATCGCCTGCCTTCGATCACCAGCCTCATCGTTCTTCTTCCTCGGCTTCGGGAGCCGTGCACTTGAGGCTCCGCGGCCGGCGAACGGGAGGGCGGAGCGCACGATGGTAGCTCATGCTGGCGAGCCGCGTGGCGGTTTGCACCATGATCCGCCACGCGATGAGCTCCCCGCCGAGTAGCGCGCCCCCCGACGCCCCGAAGGTGCGTTCGCGAGTCCGCCGGAGACGCCTTGCAGCGATTGCCCTCGCCACGGGTCTGGCCGTCGCGGGCGCGGTCGCGCTTGCGGTGCTGATCCAGGGTGGTGGGGAGACGACGCCGGCCGGCCCGCGGTCGGCGCCCCGGGGCACAGCCCCGGGCCCGAAGGTGAGCATCCCGCGACACAATCCGCGCCAGTCCCCACCGTGGGGTTTCACCGGAGGCGGCTGGCGCGACATCTGTTACGGCCCGGTTGCAACGCCCGATGCGAGCAAGGCCCAGCATGTGCCCGACGGGCGGACCTGCCGCCCCGGCAGCACCCGGATCACCGGTGCGGCGCAGATCGCGCTGACGGCCCGGTCCGGGGCGGACACCGACCGGATCGAGGCGCTCTGGAGCACGATCGAGCCCCTGGCCCCGTCCGCGGCGGCGGCGCGGGGGGTGCCGCGCTTCAACTGGGCGCCCGTGATCAGCAGGTACCGGGCGATGATCCACGCCGGCATCCAGCCCGTCGTGGTCGCGTTCGGAGCCCCGGCTTGGGCGCGAGCGCCGGGGTGGGCTCGGTCCGGTGGTTGCGCCGGGTGCTCTTACCCGCCGGGCCCACAACACCTGGCGGAATGGCGAGCCTTCCTGCGGGCCCTGATGGCTCATCTTCCGCGAATGAGCGCGCTCGAGGTCTGGAACGAGCCCAATTACGCGAGCTTCTTCGCTCCACAGGCCGATCCGGCCCTCTACGCGCAACTGCTGCGCGCCGCGGATCATGCGGCACGCCGGGTCGATTTTCGCCGTCCCATCCTGACCGGTGGGCTGTCGCCCGTCCCGCCGGCGGCAGGAAAGATTCCGCCCGCCGAATTCCTGTCCCGGGTCTACCGCATCGCCGGAAAGCGGGCTTTCGACGGCATCGGCGCACACCCGTACCCGGCGCGATCGCCGTGGACGGCGGGCATGACCGCGAACCTCGGCGAGCTCCGAAGGGTGAGCGAGCGATTCGGCGACCGGTCGAAGCCCCTATGGGTCACCGAGGTCGGGGTCGGGGGCGATCGCGGCGGCGCGGGGCACTTCGACGTCGCGCTCGACCGGCAGGGCCCGGTACTCGCGCGCATGCACCGCGCGACCCGGGGGATGAACGTTCGCTCGTTCCTGATCTATGCGCTCACCGACCTTGGCGGCTCGCCCAGCCGCTTCGCCACGTACGGAGTCCTGACCCCGGCGCTCCGGCCGAAGCCGGCGTACTGCTACCTCGCGCGGCACGTCGGCCGCACGCGCGCCTGCCCCCTCCCTCGCTTGGCCCCCGCGTCCTAGGCGAAAGTTTGGGCGCATCTGGCGGCAGGCGCCTGCCCGCTCCTTCCAGGCGCCGGCTCTTTACCGTATGGACGATTGGCGGGTAACACGAGGCGAGATCAGAGAGCAAGGCCGGGCCTGGCACGGCTGGCGTGGACGCTGAAATGCGCCCTGCCGGTCCTCGCGGCCGTCGCCATCGCGGTCGTGGGAAGCTCCAGTGCCGCCGCCAAGCCACCGCCGAACATCATCGTCATCCAGACCGACGACCAGGATGCCGCGACGCTCACGCGGACGGTAATGCCGAGCACGGTCAAGCTCCTCCGCAGGCACGGCACGACGTTCACCGACTACGTGGTCAGCAGCCCGCTGTGCTGCCCGTCCCGGGCGGAGCTGTTGACCGGCCAGTACGCGCACAACGACGGGGTGACCTGGAACAACCCGAACCCCTACGGCGACCTTCGCGGGAAGGCGAACACCCTGCCGGTCTGGCTTCATCGCGCCGGCTATCGCACGGCCCACCTCGGCAAGTTCCTGAACCTCTACGAGCGCGCCGTCGACGATCCGGACCAGGTGGCGCCCGGCTGGGACGAGTGGCACACCGTGCTCGATCCGGTCGACTACTACCGCTACGTCATGCACGACAACGGCCGCTCGGACCAGCATGGCGACCGCGCACGCGACTACCTCACCAGCGTCCTGAATTCCAAGGCGGTGCGGCTGATCCACCGTTACGTGCCTCGGCGCCGGCCGCTGTTCATGGCGATTGACCATTACGCGCCTCACAACGGCAATCGCCAGTACCCGGGTAGCAAGTGCGGTCCGGGCATGCCGCTGCCGGCACCTCAGGACATCGACCTGTTCCATCGCAGGGGGCTCCCGGTGACACCGTCGTTCAACGAGTCGGACGTGTCCGACAAGCCGAGCTTCGTCCGGTCACTGCCGCACTTCATGGCGGACGTGATTCGCCGTTTGACGCAGGAGCATCGCTGCCGCCTCGCTTCGCTCCGCGAGGTCGACCGCGGCGTGGCGCAGATCGTCAGCGCGCTCAAGCGCGAGCACGAGCTCGCCAACACCGCAATCGTCTTCACATCGGACAACGGCTGGTTCGCGGGTCAACATCGGATCAGGGGCGGGAAGATCGACCCTTACGAAGAGGATCTTCGCGTTCCGTTCGTCATCCGGCTGCCCAGGGACGTTCGCCGACGCCACGACCCACCCCGCCGGCTGTCGAGCACGGTCGCGAACATCGACATCGCGCCGACGCTCCTCGGGCTCGCCGGCGCGAAGCCGTGCTCACGCCCCGGCCACTGCCGCGTCCTCGACGGGCGATCGATGCTGAGGTCCATCCGCAGCCACGGGCGGAAATGGCCGACGCATCGTGGCGTCCTGCTCGAGCTTCATAAACGCGCGCCGCGCGCCGTCCCCTTCACGCCCTGCGATTTCGAGGGCATCCGCACCACGGACGAGGTCTACCTCGAGTACCACAGCTCGACCGATCAGGAGCGCAACTGCGTCCCCCGAGAGGAGCGGGAGCACTACGACCTGCGTGCGGACCCGTTCCAGCTCGACAACCTGTTCCCGGCTCCCCCGCACAGCCAGGACGCGTTGGAGGAAGCTGACCTGGCGGCTCGCCTGGAGGCTCTAGGCGACTGCGCGGGCATCGCGGGCCGGGACCCGCAGCCCCCATCCGGCCACCACTGCGAGTAGGTCAGACCCGGTGCGGGCCAAACCTAAGCGAACGTCGGGCGCATCTGCCGCAGCCGCCGCACCCGCTCCTCGATCGGCGGGTGCGTCGAGAACAGGCTGGCGATGCCGCCGCCCGAGAACGGCTTCACGATGTAGAGGGGCTCGGTGGCCTGGTTGACCTGCATCGGCATCGCCTTGGCACCCTCCTCGAGGCGCAGGAGCGCCGAGGCGAGCGACTCCGGGTTGCCGCAGAGCTCGGCGCCGGTCGCGTCCGCCGAGTACTCGCGCTGGCGGGAGATCGCCAGCTGGATCAGGCTCGCCGAGATCGGCGCGAGCAGGAAGAGCGCCAGGTTGGCGATCAACCCGAGCGGCGACTCGTCGTCGCCGCCGAACCAGAGCATGATGTAGGCGATCCAGGTGATCATCGCGCCGATCGCCGAGGCGATCGACGTGGTGAGGATGTCGCGATTGCGGACGTGGGCGAGCTCGTGGGAAAGGACGCCCCGGAGCTCGTCCTCGGAGAGGAGCTTGGTGATGCCCGACGTCACGGCCACCGCCGCATGCTTCGGGTTGCGGCCGGTGGCGAAGGCGTTCGGCTGCTCGCTGGGGATGATGTAGAGGCGCGGCATCGGCAGCCCTGCCCGAGTGGTGAGCTCGCGGACCATCTGGTACAGCCGGGGTGCCTCGGCCTCGGACACCGGCTTCGCGCCGGCGCTCGCGATCGCGATCTTGTCGCTGAACCAGAAGGCGACGAAGTTCATCAACAGCGCGATCCCGAGGAAGACGCTGGCGATCTTGATGCCGCCGATCGCGTAGCCGATGACGACCAAGAGGCCGCCCAACGCGGCCATCAGGATGACCGTGCGAAGGCCGGCGACGAAGTTGGATCTGCCTGTCGTAGTCATTCGGGGGCGCGTCCAGGGCGGTTGAGCTCGAACGCACGTCCAATGGTGGCACACGAAGAGCCCGAATCCGGTGGGGTCGAACCCCTGATTCGACTAGGGGGTGGCCCCTATTCCCGAACGCCGGTTGAAGCGTCCCCGCGCTCCAACCGAGGCCCGCCGGGGCCGATACTAGGGGTGGATGCGTCGCAAGAACCTCCTCACCCAGGTGCTCGTCGCCAACCTGCTGCTGATCGTCGCGGCCGTGGTCGTGACGGGGCTCGCGGGCAACCCCGACTTCGATCTCGGCGCCCGCCCGGGCCTGGCGCTCATCCTCGCGCTCGCGGTGGGGCTGACGATCCTCGTAAACGTGATCATGCTTCAGCGGCGGTTCCGCCCGCTCGAGCGGCTGGTGGACGAGATGGAGCGTGCCGACCTGTCGCGACCCGGCGCGAACCTCCAGGCCCCCCCGGATGCTCGCGGGGAGTCGGAGGAGGTGGAGCGGCTCAACCGCGCGTTTCGCCGAATGCTCGAGCGTCTGGAGGCCGAGCGGCGCCGGACGTCGAGCACCGCGCTTGCGGCTCAGGAGGAGGAGCGAGCGCGGGTGGCACGCGACCTGCATGACGAGGTCAATCAGTCCCTGACCGCGCTGCTCCTGCGCCTGGAGGCCGCGCGGGCGAAGGCCCCGGCGGAGCTGGCCCACGAGCTCGCCGAGACGAAGGCGCTCGCCAACCAGGCGATGGAGGAGCTTCTGATGCTCGCGCGTCAGCTACGGCCCACCGCACTGGACGACCTCGGTCTGAAGGCGGCGCTGGCGGGCCACGTGAAGGAGCTCGGCCGCCGCGGAGGGATCAGCGCGAGCTTCGACTCGAGCGGCGATTTCTCAGGGCTCCCCGCCGACGTTCAGCTCGTCGTCTACAGGGTGGCGCAGGAGGCCCTTTCCAATGCCGCCCGGCACTCCGGCGCCGAGCGCGTGGAGGTGCGGCTCGCGAGGGAGGGGGATCGGGTGGAGCTCACCGTGGGGGACGACGGGTCGGGATTCACGTTCGACCAGGCGGCCCGCGGGCTGGGCATCGCGGGCATGCGCGAGCGGGCGCTCCTCGTGGGCGGCGACATGCAGGTCGAGTCCCGGCCCGACTCGGGGACCCGCGTGCGCCTGACGGTGCCGCTCGAGGCGGCCGATGCAGGTCGCGGATGGAAGCGCAACGGACATATGCGCCCCCGGTCGAAGAAACGATGAAGGTCCTGATCGCGGACGACCACGGGATCGTCCGCTCCGGGCTCCGGATGCTGCTCGAGCAGCAGGCGGACATCGAGGTGGTTGGGGAGGCATCGGACGGCGCGGAGGCGCGCGACATGGCGATCCGCGACAAGCCCGACCTGGCGATCCTGGACGTCAAGATGCCCAAGCTCACGGGCCTGCAGGCCACGCGGGAGATCCGCATGCAGGCGCCGGACGTGGCGATCCTGATCCTCTCGATGTACGACGACGAGCGCTACCTGTTCGAGGCGCTCAAGGCCGGTGCATCGGGATACGTGCTCAAGGCGCAGGCCGACTCCGACCTCCTCGACGCCGTGCGCGCCGTGGAGCGCGGAGAGCCCTTCCTCACTCCCGAGGCGCAGCGGGCGCTGATCCAGGACGTCCTCGGCGAGGGCGCCAGCCGCGAGGACGAGCTCACGCCGCGCGAGCAGGAGGTGGTCAAGCTGGTCGCCGAGGCGCACACCAATCGCGAGATCGCCGCCATCCTCCACCTCTCGGAGAAGACGGTCGAAAACCACCGGTCCAACGCGATGCGAAAGCTCGGCATGCGTGACCGGGTGGAGCTCGTCCGCTACGCGATCCGCAAGGGCCTGATCGAGCCCTGAGCCCACGCCGCCACCGCGGTACGGTGGGCGCGTGCCGGCCGGCGACGTGATCGACAACTCCGCGGCCCTGATGCGGCTGCGACTCGTCCGCACCGCAGCGGATACGGACGGCGAGCTGCTCGAGATGGAGGCAACCTACGAGCCGGGCTCGGTGGAGCCGGTGGAGCACTTCCATCCGCGCCAGGACGAGCGCTTCGAGATCCTCGCCGGGAGGATCGAGGCGCGAATCGGAGACGAGCGCCGAACCCTCTCGGAGGGAGACGCGGTGGAGATCCCGGCCGGGACGGGCCACGCGATGTGGAACGGCGGGCGTGACCAGGCGCGCGTGCTGTGGCAGACGCGCCCCGCGCTGCGCTCCGAGGAGTTCTTCCGGGTGGTCGGCAGGCTCGCGGCGGAGGGCAGGCTCACGCCAAGGGGCCCGAGCAACCCATTGCTGGGGGCTGCGCTCATGAACGAGTTCCGCGACGAGTTCCGGCCGACGAACCCGCCGGCGCCGGTCCAGGCCGTCGCCTTTCCGGTGCTCGCCGCGGCCGCGAGGATCGTTGGCCAGCGCCCGTAATGAGTCGCGTCCCACCGCGGCCCCGCCGGGCCGCTTATCCGACCTGTCGAGTAGGATTTAGCTGCGATGCTGTTTTCGACGAAGGCCGAATATGGCGTGCGCCTGATGGTCGAGCTCGGCCGTCGTGCGCCGGAGGGTCCGGCGGTGGGCGATGGGCCGGTGGCGCTGAGCTCGGTTGCCGAGGCCGAGACGCTTCCCCTCTCCTACCTCGAGCACCTGGTGGCGAAGCTCCGGGACGCCGGCCTCGTCACTTCGGTGCGCGGCGCTCACGGCGGCTATCGACTCGCCCGGCCGGCTGCGGAGATCGAGATGCTCGACGTCGTCCAGGCGCTCGAGGGGCCGATCACGCCGATGGAGTGCTTCAACGACGACATGCGCGAAGGTCGGGTGCTGTGCTCCCACGAGTCCGACGGTGACCGAGCCTGCGCAACCAAGCTTTTGTGGACCCGGGTTCACGGTGGGATCACCAAGGCGCTTGGCGGGACCACCCTCGCGGACCTGGTGGAGTTCGCGGATCAGCACGCGGCGCGAGAGCCGCTGGCCGGACAGGCCGCGTAGCGAGTTTCGCTGAAAACCAAGACAACGGAGAGAGATGGCCGATCTGGAGATCAGGAACCTGCACGTAACCGCCGAGGGCAAGGAGATCCTCAAGGGACTCGACCTCGACGTCTCCAAGGGCGAGATCCATGCCCTCATGGGACCGAACGGGTCCGGCAAGTCAACGCTCGCGAACACGATCATGGGTCACCCGTCGCTGGAGGTCACCGACGGCGAGATCCACTTCGACGGTGATGAGATCACCTCCGAGGCGCCCGAGAACCGCGCCCGGGCGGGCCTCTTCATGGCCTTTCAGTACCCCGTCGCAATTCCGGGCGTGACCGTGGCCAAGTACCTGCGAATGGCGGTCAACGCCCACCGCGAGGCGCGCGGCGAGCCCGAGATCAAGCTGAGGGACTTCCGCAAGGAGGCGGAGGCGGCGATGGAGCTCATGAACATTCCGCGCGAGTTCTCCAGCCGCTACCTGAACGAGGGATTCTCGGGCGGCGAAAAGAAGCGGATGGAGATCCTGCAGCTCGCGATGCTGCGGCCACAGCTCGCCGTCCTCGACGAGACCGACTCCGGACTCGACATCGATGCGCTGCGCACCGTGGCGGAGGGAGTGAACAAGTTCGCCGGCCCGGAGATGGGGGTGCTCATCATCACCCACTACCAGCGCATCCTGCACCTCGTGCAGCCCGACTTCGTCCACGTGATCTACAACGGACGGATCGTCAAGCAGGGCGGGCCCGAGCTCGTCGAGACGCTTGAGGACCGCGGCTACGGCTGGATCCGCGAGGAGGTTGAGGCGGCCGCCTAGGCCGCTCCGTGCCGATGGAGGCCACCGCGGTGACACCGGGCGCGGAGAGCATCCGCCCCATTCCGCCGAGCGTCGGCGAGATCCGCGCCCAGTTCCCGATCCTCGCCCGCGAGCAGGACGGGCAACCACTCGCCTACCTGGACAACGGCGCCACATCCCAGAAGCCGCTGGCGGTCATCGAGGCGCTGGATCGCTACTGGCGCGAGCAGAACGCGAACGTCCATCGCGGCGTCTACCGGCTGTCCGAGGAGGCGACCGACCTCTACGAGCACGCCCGGCGCGCCGTCGCGAAGCGCATGGGCGCCGATCGCCGCGAGGTCGTCTTCGTCCGCAACGCGACCGAGGCGCTGAACCTCGTCGCCTACTCCTGGGGCCGCCGGAACGTGGGTTCGGGCGATCGCATCCTGCTGACCGAGATGGAGCACCACTCGAACGTCGTCCCGTGGTACCAGCTCGCCGCCGAGACGGGCGCCGAGCTCGACTGGGCTCCGATCGACGAGCAGGGTCGGCTCGACCTCGGCGAGTACGCCAGGCTCTTGGAGCGACGACCGAAGCTCGTGGGAGTCGCGCACGTCTCCAACGTGCTCGGCACGATCAACCCGATCCGGCGGATCACGGCGCTGGCCCACGACGCCGGCGCACTGGTGGTGGTCGACGGCGCTCAGGCCGGACCGAAGCTCCCGCTCGACATGGCAGCGATTGGCGCCGACTTCTACGCCCTCACCGCCCACAAGATGTACGGCCCGACCGGAATCGGCGCGCTCTACGGGCGGCGCGAGCTGCTCGAGGAGATGCCGCCCTTCATCGGCGGGGGCTCGATGATCCGAACGGTGCGCCGCGACGAGATCACCTGGGCCGACCTGCCGGCCAAGTTCGAGGGCGGGACGCCGCCGATCGGCGAGGCGATCGGGCTGGCAGCCGCCGTCGAGTGGCTCGACGCGATCGGCCTCGACGCCGCCCACGCGCACGAGGCGGAGCTCACGGCCTACGCGCTCGAGCGCCTTGGCGACGTCCCCGGCCTTCGCGTCTTCGGCCCGCCGCTGGGCGACGACCGCACCGGGATCATCTCGTTCGACGTCGAGGGGACGCACGGCCACGACGTCGCCGAGATCCTCGACCGGCATGCGGTCTGCGTGCGGGCCGGCCATCACTGTGCACAGGTCCTGATGGATCGCCTGGGTGTGGCCGCGACGACTCGCGCGAGCTTCGCCGTCTACAACACGCGCGAGGAGATCGACCGGCTGGTGGAAGCCCTGTACGACGTCCGGCGCGTGTTCGAGCTCGACTGAGGCATCGATGGACGACCTCTACCGCGAGCAGATCCTCGAGCACTACAAGCGGCCGCACAACTTCGGCCGCCTGGACGACTCCGACCTCGACTTCGAGGACAACAACCCGTTCTGCGGCGACGAGCAGCACGTGTTCATCAAGCTGGACGAGGACGGGCGCGTCCAGGAGGTGGCGTTCGAGGGCAAGGGGTGCGCGATCTCGACCGCCGCGACGTCGATGCTCACCGACGAGCTCCAGGGCATGAGCCGCGAGGAGCTGATCCGCCTGCCCAAGGAGTTCGTCCTCGACCTGCTTGGAATCGACATCTCCGCCACCCGCATGAAGTGCGCGCTGCTCGGGCTGAAGATCGTCAAGAGCGCCAGCCTGGGCGACGCCGCCGACTGGGAGGACGAGGGCGAGGTCGGCGATCCTTCCGAGGCGACTCGCTCCAGTCTCTGAGACAAAAAGAGAAAGAGCCCCAGGGCGATGGCCCCGGGGCTCTCTCACTTGCAGCCGAGAATCTCGGCTTCGACTAGCAGTTCGGCCACGCGTCATACGGCACGCTGGCCGCCGCCGCGTCCTGGACCGCCGCCGGGGCTTCCGCGGGATTCACTCCCTGGTAGCCACTCGGCGCATACGCGTCCCACGTGCCCTGGTCGAATTGGTAGGCGCCGTAGTACCCGGCAGGGTTGACGGCGCTGTAGTCGCCGCCCGACTCGCACTGCACCGTGGACGACGAGGCCGAGCTGGTCCCGCTGTAGCTCGCGGGTGCTGCGCTCTCGGTCGTCGTGGTGCTCGTATCCGTGCTCGCGACGTTGGTCGCGGGCGCCGGCTCGGGCGGCTTGAGCGACGCCTCCATGCGATGGGTGGAGGCGACGACCTCGGCCTTGGTGGCCTCGTGGACGTCGCCATTTGACTCGCGGAAGCCGTCGCGCACGATGTTTCGACCGGCCTCGCGCAGCCCGACCCGCTTCACGAACTTCTGACGAAGCTCGATGTAGCGCTTCTCGTAACCGGGATGACGCTGGGGCGTGCTCGAACCGGAATCACGCTTGGGCATGATCGATACTGGCGACCCCTGCGCTGCCACGGGCGCGGCCAGAGCGGCGACGCACGTGGCGATTGTTGCGATGCGCTTGCGCATCGTTCGAACCACCTCCTGGCGGTGCTCCCACGCTTGGTGGGATCGATTGCCTCCTTAGCGGCCGGATTCGCCTGGGCGGACACGGCGACCGCAGTGCGGTCAGCGCCCGGGGCAGGCGAACAACGGTTCGGCCTTCCGCGCTTGTTACCCCGCCGCCCCGCGAATAACCGTGACACCCGTCACGCTTGCGGCGCGGCCGGTGGCCCATCGCGAGGGTGGGGCGAGCGACGCCGGCCCTACCGCTAAAATCCGAGTCCGGAGGTAGGAATAAAGTGACGACTGGTACGAACGCAAGCGCAACCGATTCCGTGGCCGATGAAGTGACCATCTGCAAGCTCGACGAGCTCCCCGAGGGCGCGATGCGTCTGGTGGAGCTCGACGGCCGCAAGATCGGCGTCTTCCACGCCGGCGACGGCGAGCTCTATGCGATCGAGGACCGCTGCTCCCACGACGACGGCCCGCTGGCCGAGGGTGAGTTCGACGCCGCCGCCTGTACAGTGGAATGTCCCCGGCACGGCTCCCTGTTCGACCTTCGCTCCGGAAGGCCGAGGACGCTCCCCGCGTTCCAGCCGGTCGAGATATTCGATGCCCGTGTCCACGATGGCGAAGTGAAGCTGGAGGTCTAACGCTCTTTCATGGCTACCCCTGACATCACAGTCCCGACGCTCTCGCCCAAGGAGCTCACCGAGCAGGAGGAGGCGCTCAAGGAGATCGGCTCCGACTACGCGGAGCGATTCGGCTTTCACGATCCCGAGACCGGCTACGCCTACAAGGCCCCCAAGGGCCTTTCCGAGCAGGTCGTCCGCGACATCTCCGAGTACAAGTCCGAGCCCGAGTGGATGCGCGAGTTCCGCCTCAAGGCGCTCGAGCACTTCCAGCAGCGCCCCACCCCCACCTGGGGCGGAAACCTCGGCCAGATCGACTTCGACGACATCCACTACTTCGTCCGTGCCTCGGAGAAGAACAGTCGCGACTGGGACGAGGTCCCCGAGGACATCAAGAAGACCTTCGACCGCCTCGGGATCCCCGAGGCGGAGCGCAAGTTCCTGTCGGGCGTCGGCGCCCAGTACGAGTCCGAGGTCGTCTACCACCAGGTGAACGAGGCCCTCGAGAAGGAGGGCGTGATCTTCACCGACATGGACACCGCGCTGCGGGAGCACGAGGACCTGGTCCGCGAGCACTGGGCAACCGTCATCCCCCCCAACGACAACAAGCTCGCCGCGCTCAACTCGGCCGTCTGGTCGGGTGGCTCCTTCGTCTACGTCCCGGCGGGCGCCAAGGTCGACATGCCGCTCCAGGCCTACTTCCGGATCAACACCGAGAACATGGGCCAGTTCGAGCGGACGCTGATCATCGCCGAGGAGGGCTCCGACGTCCACTACGTCGAGGGCTGCACGGCCCCCGTCTACTCATCCGACTCGCTGCACTCGGCCGTCGTGGAGATCGTCGCCAAGCCGGGCGCACACGTCCGCTACACGACCGTGCAGAACTGGTCGCAGAACGTCTACAACCTGGTGACCAAGCGCGCCGTCGCCCAGGAGGACGCCACCATGGAGTGGGTCGACTGCAACCTGGGGTCCAAGCTCACCATGAAGTACCCGAGCATCTACCTGCTCGGCGAGCGGGCCCACGGCGAGATCCTCTCGATCGCCTTCGCCGGCGCCGGCCAGCACCAGGATGCCGGCGGGAAGATCATCCACGGCGCCCCCCGGACCACGTCATCGATCTTCGCCAAGTCGATCTCCAAGAACGGTGGGCGCGGCACGTACCGCGGCCTGCTCGAGGTCGCGAAGGGCGCCAGCGAGGCCAAGTCCAAGGTGGTGTGCGACGCCCTGCTCCTCGACGAGGAGTCGCGCTCGGACACCTACCCGACGATCCGCATCGACGAGAACGACGCCAACGTCGGCCACGAGGCCTCGGTCTCCAAGATCGGCGAGGAGCAGCTCTTCTACCTCCAGTCCCACGGCTTGGACGAGGAGGAGGCCTCGAAGATGATCGTCAACGGCTTCATCGAGCCGATCACCAAGGAGCTGCCGATGGAGTACGCGGTCGAGATGAACCGCCTGATCGAGCTGCAAATGGAAGGGTCGATTGGCTGAGGCCGTAGCTACCGCCGAGCCCGACTGGCTTGTAGAGAGGCGCCGAAAGGGCGCCTCTTTGGCGCGCGAGCTGGAACTCCCGACGCCGAAGGCCAAGGGCTGGGAGTTCACCGACCTCTCGGACCTCGACTTGGACGCTTACTCGCCGGGCGAGGGCAGCGTGGAGGGACTCGACGGCTTGGTCGCCAGGGGCGACGGTCCGTTGGTGCTGCCGCTCGCGGATGCGGCGGGGCGATTTCCTGAGCAGGTCGGCAAGCGCTTCGGCTCGATCGTGTCGAGCGACGACCCGTTCGTCGCCCGCAACGAGCGTGACTGGACGCAGGGGGTCCTCGTCTACGTGCCGCGGGGCCATCGCCTGCCTGAGCCGGTTCGCCTGTCCGTCCTTCAGGATGGCGAGGGAAGCCTCGCCTGGCGCGCCCTCATCGTGCTCGAGGAGGGCGCCGAAGCGGAGGTCTGGGAGCGCTATGCGTCGGCGGACGGCGACGCGGAGGCTCTGTTCAACGGCGTCGTGGAGCTGTCGGTCGGACCGGGCGCGAACCTGCGCTACGTGTGCGAGCAGGAGCTCTCGAACCGAACCTGGGTGTTCGCCTCCCAGCGGGCGGAGCTCGATCGCGACGCGTCGCTGGAATGGATCGCGCTCGGCTTCGGATCGGCGCGCGGAAAGGTGAGGATGGAGACGAAGCTCGACGGCCCGGGCTCCTCGGCCAAGGTGACGGGCGCCTATGCCGGGGCCGCCCGCCAGCACCTGGACTTCGACACGACCCAGGAGCACGCCGCGGCGCACACGACCTCGGACCTGGCGTTTCGCGGCGTCCTCGCGGACCGCGCCACCGCGGTGTGGCGAGGCATGATCCGAGTCGATCCCGGCGCCCAGCAGACCGACGCCTTCCAGGAGAGCCGCAACCTGCTGCTGTCGAAGCGGGCCCACGCGGATGCGATCCCGGGCCTCGAGATCGAGGCCAACGACGTCCGCTGCACCCACGCGGCGGCGGTCGCCCAGGTGGACCCCGAGCAGCTCTTCTACCTTCGGTCTCGCGGGATGCCCGAGCCCCAGGCCAAGCGCCTGATCATCGACGGGTTCCTGCAGGAGCTCGCGGAGCGAACCGGCGAGGGGCCGCTGCGGGAGGCGCTGTCGGAGGCGCTCGACCGCCGTCTCGCCGAGATCCTCGCCGAAGCCGGCTGAAGCGCTGCCAGGCGTGCCACACTGACCCGGTGGCCGAGCCGTCCGTCACCGGGGGCTGTCTCTGCGGCGGCGTGCGATTCGAGCTCACCGAGCCCACGACGAGCGCCGGCTATTGCCACTGCACCCGCTGCCAGCGGCGAACGGGCACGGCCGCATCCGTGCAGGCCAGGGTGGACGGGCGCGCCTTCCGGCTGCTGCGGGGTGAGGAGCTCGTCGCGGCCTGGCGCCCACCGGACAGCGGCTTCGAGAAGTGCTTCTGCCGCGAGTGCGGGGCCCATCTCTTCAGCCGCAATCCCGAGGACCCCACCCAGATGAGCGTCAGGATGGGGGCGTTCGACGGCGATCCGGGCGTCCGGCCCGGCTGGCGCGCCTATGTCGACTACGCCGCGCCCTGGGAGCCGATCCCGGATGACGGGCTCGAGCGCTTCGCCGAGGGCAAGCCGCGCTTCTAGCGATTGGGCGCGGCGACGGTGATGCGGGCGATGTCGATGTGCGAGTCGGCGACGACCAGGGCGAAGGCGCCGGCCTGTGACGCCTCGACGTCAATCTTCGTCGGCTGGTCGGCGACCACGGCCCGGGTCAGGCCATACCCCGTGAGCTCCAGCGTCAGGGCGGTGTCCGAGATGACCTTCAAGCGGATCAGCTCTCCCCGGGTGTAGCGAAGCTCGGCGGGGCCGCTCGGCGGTGGTGCTCCGGCGACGACCCGCACCGTCTCCACCGGCGGCGCCGGCTGGGGCGGCCGCGACCGATGCTCGCCCTTGGGCTGGTCCTGCGCACCGCGGTTCCCACCTGCCGCGAGGTGCTCCGTGGACAGCGACGGGGCATCCACGGTCCGCTCGCTGAGCAGGAAGACGAACGCCACCACGATCCCGACGCCGAGGACGACGCCGAGGACGATCCCGATCGTTCGGTCCCGCCAGTCCACGCCGGCGGGGACGGCTACCCCTAGACGCCGTCCAGGAGGCGCCAGTTCGCGCGATAGGCGCCCTCGGCCGCCGCCACGAGGCGATGCTCGTCGGCGTCGTGGGCCAGCTCGGCGACCAGCTCCCTCGCCTGCGCCGCGTGCTCGGCGTCACGCCCCTCGTGGACCTCGAAGTACCTGGTCCCGTCCCCGTCGGCGAATCCGTAGCTCGCGACGAGACCCTCGCGCTTGACGCGGGAGATCTCCGGTTGCGCGGCCTCGATCGCATAGAGGGTGGCGAGCCTCGCCAGGAGATCGCCATCGGCCGCCCAGGCGCTGACGCACTCGGCCGTCTCGGGCGTGGGATCGAGCGCCGTGTCGCCTCCGGCGGCGGACACGAACTCGTCCCAGAGCGCGACGTGCTCGCGCTCCTCGACGGCGTGCTCGCGAAGCCCGGGGTGGTCGGGCGCGGCGGCGGCCGCCCCCTCGCTGACCGCGGCGATCGCCTCGACCGCGTGGCGGTACTGGCCCGAGTAGCGGGCGAGCTCCTCGGCGGTGAGCGTTCCGGCGGTCCACCGCTGATAGAAGGGATGGCGGAGCACGTTCCAGCGCTCTCGTGCGCTCTCGATGCGGTCCCAGATGGTCAACGTCATGTGCTCCTCCTGATTGTCTCGATCACCGGCCGGCTGAAGGCAGCAGAATACCGGCGTCGTGCGCCCCGACGCCCTGGACATCGCGGTACCACCGTTCCCGCCCCACCTGGAGTGGGTCGGCCCGGCGCTCCCGCCGGTCGACCGCGTCTGCGCCCGCGGGCCGCTGCTCGTCCACTTCATCGACGCCGCCCACCTCTCAAGCGTCCGCACGCTGCCCTACCTGACCGCCTGGAGCGAGCGCTACTCGCCGCACGGGCTCACGGTCGCCGCGGTCAACTCGCCACGGTTTCCGTTCACCGGTGACCGGACCGGGCTCGCCGCGGCGCTCGAGCGCCTGGGGATCGCCTTCCCGGTCGCGGTCGATGCCGAGTACCACGCCTGGCGCGACTACGGCTGCGAGGGCTGGCCGTCGCTCTTTCTGTGGGGAAGGGGCGGCGCGCTGCGCTGGTTTCACTTCGGCGAGGGCGAGTACGCCGCCACCGAGGGCGCGATCCAGGAGGAGCTTCTGGCGGCGTCCGGAACCCTCGACCTTCCCGGGCCCATCGATCCCTTGCGCCCGGCCGATTCGCCCGGCGCGCTGGTGGCGCGCCCGACCACCGAGATCCTTCCGGGCGGATCGATCTCGGAGCCCTGGCGCTCCACCGGCCAGTCAGACTCGCTCGAGCTCGAGTACGCGGCCGGTGGCGCGTGGGCGAGCGTGGACGGCGAGGGAACGCTCGCGGTGTCGCTGGATGGCGGCCCGGTGAGGACGATCGCGGTCGACGCCCCCGGCGCGTACGAGTTGACCGCGCACCCGTGTCACGAGGGACATGGGCTGTCGGTGGGGGCGACTCCCGGGGTGGCCGTCTATGCGGTCTCCTTCTCGGCGGGCCTTCCGCCCGCGGGCTGATCCCGGCGCGACGGTACCGGGGCGCTCGTCAGCTCGCGCGGGCAGCCAGCGCCGCCCGGATCTCCTTGGGCAGCATGAAGCGCACGTCCTCGTCGACGGTGCGCACCTCCGAGATGTCCTCGGTGCCCCGCTCACGGAAGAACTCGACCAGTTGCTCGACGAGCTCCTCCGGTGCGCTCGCGCCAGACGTGATGCCGAGCGTCTCGACGCCGTCGAGCCACGACTCCTGGACCTGAAGCGAGTTGTCGATCAGATATGAGGCAGCACCGCATTCGCGGGCGACCTCCACGAGCCGGTTCGAGTTCGACGAGTTCGCGGAGCCGATGACGAGAACGAGGTCGCAGTCGCGCGCGAGCTCCTTGACGGCGATCTGGCGATTCGTGGTCGCGTAACAGATGTCGTCGGACTTCGGCCCCACGATGTTCGGGAACTTCTGCTTCAGGCGGGCGATGATCCCCGACGTCTCGTCCAGCGACAGGGTCGTCTGCGTGATGTAGGCCACGTGATCCGGGTCCTCAAGCTCGAGCGCGTCGACCTCCTCAGCGGACTCGACGAGAACGATGTTGTCGGGCGCCTCCCCGGTGGTCCCCTCGACCTCCTCGTGGCCCTCGTGGCCCACCAGGATGATCGTGTAGCCGTCCTGGGCGAACTTTCGAGCCTCCACGTGGACCTTGGTGACGAGGGGGCAGGTGGCGTCGATCGTCTGCAGCTCGCGGATCCGCGCGTTCTCCTGAACCGCGGGGGCGACGCCGTGCGCCGAGAAGACGACGACTGCGCCCTCGGGCACCTCGGTCTCCTCCTCCACGAAGATCGCACCGCGCGCCGAAAGCTGCTTGACCACGTGCTTGTTGTGGACGATCTCCTTGCGCACGTAGACCGGCGCCCCGTGAAGCTCGAGCGCCTGCTCGACCGCCTGCACGGCACGATCCACGCCCGCGCAGTAGCCGCGCGGCGCGGCTAGGAGGATCCGCTCGGGTGTCGTCCGGGCAGGGGCTTCGGCAGCGGCCGCCATCGCCTACAGGGTACCGGCGCCCTCGAGCGTGCCAAGTGCGGTCGCGAACTAACTCAACTAGCGCAGCTCGGGCAGGGCGGCGAGCGCCGGGGTTCCGACCGCCCCCAGGCTGCGGGCGCAGACGTGCGACAGATCATCCTCGCGGGTGTGCCACCAGGCGCCGGGCGAAGGCCCCGGGCCGTAGCCGAAGTCGATCAGGCCCACCGCCGGGACCCCCGCCTGGATGAACGGCGTGTGGTCGTCGAGGATGCCCGGCGCCTCACCGCCGAATGGCGAGCCCGGACCGCCCCCGGCGGCATCCGCGAAGGCGCCGTACAGGCGCTCGTCGGAGTTCCCCTCGCGGGGGATCTCGAGGTCGCAGTCGGCGACCATGTCGAAGAGCACCATCGCGCGAATGCTCGGCAGCGGCGGCGACCCCTGCCTGCCGCCCTCCTCCGCGTAGCGCACGAACTGCGCGCTGCCGCGGTCCCCGCCGCTCTCGAAGGAGGTGCCTCGCGCCGGCTCCTCGGCGTCGAACAGCACGAGGTCGACCGACGGCCCGTCGGGCCTCGGGGGCAGGGCGCGCGCGAGCTCGAGCACCACCGCGACGCCCGAGGCCCCATCGTTGGCGCCCACGAAGCCGGGAACATCCTTGGTGTCGTAGTGCGCCCCCACGACCACCGTCCCCTCCGCGCGCCCGGCAATCCGGGCGACCACGTTGCGCCGGGGCCGCTGGATGCGGATCCCGCCGATCCCGGCTTCGCGCAGGCGCCGGACGATGAACCGAACCTCACGCCGGCCACCGGCGGATCCGGTCGGGCGGGGCCCGATCGCCACCTGGGCGCGAAGGTCGCGGAAGGCGCGCCGGGCGTCGAACCGCTCCCCGCCCCCTGGGGCGCCGGCCGTGCCGCCGCCCCCTCCGCATCCGGTGAGGCAGCCGGCCGCGAGGAGCACGACCACGAGCAGAACGGCGTTTGGAATGGAAGCTTGCTGAACGGGCGACTAGGGTAATCGCCATGGCGCAGCGTCACCTGGATCGCCTGAGCTCGACCGACGTCTCGTTTCTGACCAACGAGAGCTCGGCCAGCCACATGCATGTCGGCGCGATCATGATCTTCGAGGGTCCGGCGCCCAGCTACGACGACCTGGTCGAGCACGTCCGCAGCCGCCTGCACCTCGTACCCCGGTTCCGGCAGAAGCTCGCGTATCCGCCGGCGCAGAGCGGGCGCCCGTTCTGGGTGGACGACCCGAACCTGAACCTCGAGTACCACATCCGCCATTCCGCGCTGCCCGCGCCCGGCTCCGAGGAGCAGCTGCGGCGGATGGCCGGCCGCGTCTTCTCGCAGCAGCTCGACCGCTCCAAGCCGCTGTGGGAGCTGTGGCTGGTGCAGGGGCTGACGCGCAATCGCTTCGCCCTGCTCACCAAGACCCATCACGCCGTCGTGGACGGCGTCGCCGGCGTCGATATCGCGACCGTCCTGTTCGACCTGAATCCCGTGCCGGAGCCCGCGGATCCCGACGCCTCCTGGAACCCGCAGCCGGAGCCCTCGGCCGCAACGCTGTTGGCGAAGGGAGTCGAGGATCTACTTCGTGCGCCGATTCGCGCGGCCAGGCGCCTCGAGCGAGCCGTCGAGCACCCCGAGAGCGCGGCGCGCCAGGTGAGGGACGCCGTGGAGGCGGTGAGCGAGGTGGGCTGGAACTTCGCCGACCCGGCGCCGAAGGTGCCGCTGAACGTCGAGATCGGCTCGCACCGGCGCTACGTGTGGGTGCGAAGCGACCTCGATCACTTCAAGCGGGTGAAGGACGCCGTGGGCGGCACCGTGAACGACGTGGTGCTCGCCGTCGTCGCGGGCGCCCTCCGGGAGTGGCTGCGGGGCCGCGGGATCCGCACCGAGGGGCTCGAGCTTCGGGCGCAGGTCCCCGTCAGCATCCGAGCCGCCGACCAGCATGGGCAGCTGGGCAACCGCCTGGCGGTCATGAGGGCGGCGCTACCCGTCTTCATCGGCGACCCGATCCGGCGCCTCGAGGCGGTGACGGAGGCGATGCGGGGGCTCAAGCAGTCCAAGCAGGCTCTGGGAGCGGAAGTGATCTCCCGCTTCAACGACTTCGCGCCCCCCACCCTGCTCGCCCAGGCCGCGCGCATCAACTTCTCGACCCGGCTCTTCAACCTCACGGTCACCAACGTGCCGGGGCCGCAGGTACCCCTCTACGTCCTGGGCCGGGAGCTGGAGGACGTGTTCCCGGTCGGCTTCCTGCCCCCGAATCAGGCGCTCTTCGTGGCGATCATGAGCTACAACGGCGGGGTCGCCTTCGGCCTGCTCGCCGACTACGACGCGATGGACGACGTGGACGTGGTGGCCGAGGGGATCGAGCGCGCCATCGCGGAGCTCGTGGAAGCGGCGAAGGCCGTTACCGAGCCTGCCGCGGAAGCGGGAGCGCCGACCGGCTAGCTGAGCGGGGCTCCACAAAATCCCCGCTCAGGCGTACCATTCAAGCGGTGAGCGACGAGCGCTCCGACACGACGCAGACGACCCAGTTCCACTACCACCTGGAGCTGAACCCCGCCCAGCTCAAGATCGCGCACACCGCACTGCGCTCGCTGCTCGACGACTTCGGCCACGACGAGCCGGACGTCGTGCGCGTCATCCACGAGGTCCTCGGCAAGCTTCCCGACGAGCACGCGATCCGGGCGATCCAGCTCGACCGCGAGGTCGAGCGCCAGCTCGGGACGGGTGACGCGGACGGCGACGAGCCCCCACCCAGCGTCGCCTAGCGCGTCCCCGGACGCGATGGCATTCTCGGGGGTAGCGCTAGCCTCGCCTCGATGAGCCTGTCCGTGCAACTGGGACTGCTCCTCGCGCTGGCGACGGCCTTCGTGTCGGTGGTCGGCTTCCTGTACAAGCATCGTGGAGCCGTGGAGTCGCCGCCGGTCGAGCTTCGGCGCCCCGTGCGGACGTCGCTGGCGCTGTTCCGCTCCGGGTGGTACGTACTGGGAATCGTCGTCGCCACGGCTTCGTGGGGCCTACACGTCGGCGCTCTGTCCCTGGCGCCCATCTCGCTGGTTCAGTCGGTGATCGCAGGCGGGCTCGTGCTCTTGACGGTCACCGCCGACCGCCTCTTCGCCCACCAGGTCACGCGACGGGAATGGATCGGCGTCGCGCTGGCGGCCCTCGGCCTCGCATTTCTCGCCGCGACGCTCGACGGGGCCGCCGACAGCGCGCACTCCTCGTACGATCTCGCCCGCCTCTGGCCCTGGGTCGGCGCCCTCACGGCGGGCGCGGTGGCCGTCGCGATCGTCAGCCGCGAAAGCGTCCACGCCGGCGTGCTGCTGGGGGCGTCGGCCGGCCTGTTCTGGGCCGCCTCGGACACGTCGATCAAGGCCCTCAGCCACCACTTGGGCGACGGGGTCGGCGCCGTGCTCTTGAGCCCGCTCGCGGCGGTGATCGCCCTCGCCTCGTTCGCCGGGCTGGTGGTCTCGGCGCGCAGCCTTCAGATCGGCAAGGCGGTGCCGGTGATCGCCGTCACGAGCGTGGCGGCGAACCTGTTCACGATCGCCGCCGGACCGATCGTGTTCGGCGAGCCCATGCCCGACACCTCGCTCGGCGTGGTGACCCGCCTGCTCGCCTTCGCACTCGTGATCTCGGCGGCGGCCCTGACGCCCGCCCCCGTGCGCGCGGCGGAGCCCGGCCCGGTCGCCTAGGCACGCCTCCGAGCCGGGCTCCGCCTGCGGGTCCGGTCAGTCGACCAGCGGGTGGACCAGGCCGTGCTCGGCGCACAGGCGCGGAACGCTCTCCATGTCGAACTCGATCCCGTAGCGAACCCCGAGCTCCTCAGGGTCGAGGGTGCCGTTTTTGGTGCCCTCGTCCCACTCCCGGAAGAAGTGCTCGAAGCCGGCCGGCGAGATGATCTCCAGGATCCTGCAGGGCTCGTCGCCGGCGTTCCAGAACGTGTGCCATTGGTCGCGCGGCTTGAACGCCAGGTCGCCGGCGTCCGCGTAGATGACGTCGTCGCCGAGCAGCGCTCCCATTCGCCCCTCGAGCACGAAGCTGTACTCGTCCACCCCGTCGTGGCGGTGCCGAGGCGCGCACAGCGAGCGCGGCGGGATCGGGTGCTCGATCAGGGAGAAGCCGCCACCCGACTCCTCGCCCCACACCAGGAAGCGCGCGTCACAGCCGCCGAGCTCGGCGTAGTGACCCTCGTCGGGCCCGACCTTGCGTGGGCCCTGGGTGGCGTCGAAGCGCGTGAGCGCCTGAATGAGATCCGTTGCGGTCATCGGCCATCCTTTCGCTGAACAGTGGTGTGCGACGAACCTAACACAGATCCGGGTGACCTGTCAAGATTCGTTGCACATTGATGTCTAACGAAAGCTCGACGGAGACCAAGCGGGCCTACCGCAAGCGCCGGCGCGCCGCGATGGAGGATGAGACGCGGCTGCGAATCACGCAGGCCGCGGTCGACCTCCACGGATCCGTGGGGCCGGCGCGGACCACCATCAGCTCGGTGGCGGACCGGGCCGGGGTCCAGCGGGCCACCGTCTACCGGCACTTCCCCGACGAGGAGGCGCTGTTCGGCGCGTGCTCATCGCACTGGATGGCCCAGCACCCGCTGCCGGACCCCGCGGGCTGGGCGACGGTCGCCGATCCCGACCAGCGTCTGCGACAGGCCCTGCGGGACCTCTACGAGTGGTACGAGCGCGGCGAGTACATGCTCGAGAAGACGACTCGCGACGCCGCTCTGGTCCCGGCGCTCCGCCCGGCCATGGAGGCCTTCGCCGGGTGGTACGAGGTTGCAGCCGACGCACTCGTCAGAGGGCGGCCGGACCGTGGCGCGCGACGCCGGCGCTTGCGTGCATCAATCGGGCACGCGCTGGCCTTCGACACCTGGCGCTCGCTGGTGCGCGACCAGGGCCTCAGCACGGCCGAGGCGATCGAGATGATGGCAGCGCTGGCCGCCGCGACCGTCCGGTCTCAATAACCCAGCGCGAACTTCGCGTCCTCGGACATCATGTCCGGTGTCCACGGCGGTTCGAAGACCATCTTCGGATAGACGCCGTCGACGCCCTCGAGCCCGCCGACGAACTCCTTCATCTGCTCGGAGACCTGGGGGCCGATCGGGCAGCCCGGATAGGTCAGCGTGAAAGTGACGTAGACGTCGGAGTCCTTGAGCTCGACGTCGTAGACCAGGCCGAGCGAGACGAAGTCGAGCCCCAGCTCGGGGTCGATCACCTCCTCCAGGGCCTCGTAGACGTCGTCCTGCGTGACCGCGGCGGTGTCCTCGGTGGCCATGCGGTCCATCGTAGCGAGAGCGGCTCACTAGGCTTCACGCACACCCATGGCGCTCCTGCTGATCCTCATCTTCATCGTCCTGCCCGTCGCCGAGATCTACGTGATCATCAAGGTCGGCGAGGCGATCGGCGTCCTGCCGACGATCGCCCTGCTGATCCTCGACGCGATTCTCGGCGCGGCGCTGCTGCGCTCGCAGGGGAGGACGGCGTGGCGGCGGTTCAACGAGGCGCTCTCCGCCGGCAAGGTGCCCGCCCGCGAGGTCTTCGACGGTGCGATGGTGATCCTGGGAGCCGCGTTCCTCATCACGCCCGGGTTCATCACCGACGTCATCGGGCTGCTGTTCCTGATTCCACCCAGCCGGGCCCTCTTTCGCGGGCTGGTCACGCGAGTCGCGGTGGGGCGTGCCGCGTTCGCCGTGCGCACGATGCAGTGGGGGTCGAGAGCTCGCGGCCAGTACCGCAAGCGCTCCCGTACACCCGCGGGCTACGACTACGAGGGGAGCGCTCGCGAGGTGAGCGAGACCGAGCACCAGCTCCCCCCGCCGAGCGGCAATGGAAAGCCCTGAGCCGGCCGCCATCGCCGTGGAGCTGGACGCCGCGGGCGAGTCGGTCCGGCTTCGCTGGGACCCGGTGCCCACGGGGGGAGCGGCGGACGAGCAGCCGGTCTCCGGCTGGGAGCTCGAGTCGGAGCCGGATTGGGGGCACCTCGAGGGCGTCCGGCTCGTCTCGGCGCGATTCGACGACGGGAGCGCCCTGGGCTTGGCGGCGGTGCGTCCGCGCGAGGCGGGAGGGCATGGCGACGACATCGTGATCGCGCGGCTACTGGACGCCGACGGCACGGAGACGACGACCTCTGAAGCGCTCGTCTCGATCGAATACGACGCCGCCGGCAGGCCACGGCGCCTTGGGATCGAGCTCTGGCCGGAGCCCGAATCGGCACCCCTTCGGGTCGCGGCGGATCGCCGCGCGGACGACGACCCTCCCGCCCGCGCCGGCCGCGATGGCGTGGCGATGGAGTTCCGCCTCGACGGGACGCAGGGGAACGGCATCTGCGAAATCCTCCGGCCGGACTGAGCCATGGCGATCAGGGCGGTGATCTCCGACTTCGGCGGCGTCCTGACGACGCCGCTGTTCGCCTCGTTCGCGGCGCTTCAGGACGAGATCGGCATCGAGGCCGGGGCGCTTGGCCGCGCGATGCAGCGGATCGCCGAGCGCGAGGGCGAGCATCCGCTGTTCGAGCTCGAGCGGGGACGCATCCGCGAGTCCGACTTCCTCGCGGCCCTGCGCCGCGAGCTGGCGCCCGAGGTCGGCTACGAGCCGGAGCTGCACCGGTTCAGCGAGATCTACTTCGACGCCCTCAAGGTCAACGAGCCGATGACCGAGGTCATGCGCGAAGCGCGCACGCGAGGGCATCGGATGGCGCTCTTGACCAACAACATCCGCGAGTGGGAGCCGCTGTGGCGCGCGATGATCCCCCTGGACGAGATCTTCGACGTGATCGTGGACTCGGCGTTCGTCGGGATGCGAAAGCCCGAGCGGGAGATCTACGAGCTGACGGTGGAGCGCCTGGGCGACGGGATCCGGGCACCCGATTGCCTCTTCGTCGACGATGTCGAGGCCAACGTCGACGCGGCGAGGGGGCTCGGCATGCGGACGGTCCACTTCCAGTCCAACGACCAGGCGATCGCCGAGATCGAGGCGGCGCTGGATGGCTAGGTCACTGGCGCTCGGAGGGGTGACTCAGTTGTCCGAGCCGGCGCGGTCCCAGACGTAGAGCTCCAGCGCCTCGACGGCGAGCTCCATCAGGCGGGGCGGAGAAAGCCAGTCGAGCACCGTCTCAAGCGCGCGCTCCTCGGTCACGCCCCGATCCACCGCCTCCTCCCCGCGGAAGCCCGCCGCCAGCTTCAGGGCTTCCCGGCGGTGCTGGCCGAGGCCGGGAAAGGCGCCCATGAGAAAGTCACGGTTGGGCACCGGGTGCCCGACGTCCATCGAGGCGTGCCAGGCCGCGAGCATCGAGATGTCGTGCTCGTCGAGCTCCGCAATCGCGCGGGCGTAGTGCGCCTCGAGCTCGTCATCCGGAATCTCGTCGACCCACGCCCGAACCGCCTCGCCGAGGAGCTGGCGCCGGGCCTCCCTGCCGACGGAATCGGCGATCGCGCGGATCGCGTCGCCCGGATCGATGAAGCAGAGTGGCATCGCTCCGCGAAGATAGAGGCGGCATCCGACGGAATTAGTTGGCCGTGCGCCGACCTATGCTGGGCGGGATGTCGATCTCCGTGATCTTCGGGCCCCCCAACTCGGGCCGCGCCGGGGCGATGCAGACACGGCTGGAGGAGGCGCTGGACCGCGAGCCGGTGCTCGTCGTCCCGACGGCGGACGATGCCGCGCGGTTCGAGCGCGAGCTCTGCGGGTCGGGCAGCGCGCTCCTCGGGGCATCGATCCACACCTTCCGCCGCCTGACGGACGAGATCGGCGCCGCCACGGGGGCCGATCTGCGGCCCACTCTGTCCGAGGCACAGCGGCTTGCCGTCGTTCGCTCGGTCGCGCGGGGCGCCGAGCTTCGGGTGCTCGGCGGCTCCCAGCGCCAGCCCGGGTTCGCTCCCGCGCTGGAGCGCCTGATCGGTGAGCTGCAGGCGGCGCTGGTCGAGGCCGAGGACCTCAGGCGCGCCGCCGCCCAGCTGGACGGTGGCGAGTACGAGTCGGAGCTCGCGGGGCTCTATGCCGGCTACGTGGAACGCCGGGAGGCCGCCGGACGGGACGACTCCCACTCCGCGTCGGCCGCCGTGGCGAAGAGCCTGCGCGAGCGTCCCGAGGCGTGGGCATCCCGACCGGTGTTCGTGTACGGATTCGACGACCTGACCGAGGAGCAACTCGAGCTCGTGAGCGCCCTGGACGCGGCGGGCGAGGTCACGGTCGCCGTCAACTACGAGGACAACGACGCCCTCGTCGCCCGCGCCGCGCTCCTCGCGCGGCTCCGCGACGAGCTCTCGGCGGACAGTGTGGAGGAACTCCCCTTCGATCCGGGCTACACGGCGAGCGCCACGCTTCGCCAACTGGATCGTCGCCTGTTCGAGGTCGCCGGCTCGCGGGTCGAGCCCGACGGCGGGCTCGCGCTCATGGAGTGCGGAGGCGAGCGCGGCGAAGCCGAGGCGGTCGCCGGCGAGATCGCGCGCCTGCTCGCCGACGACGTCCGGCCCGACGACGTCGTGGTCGTCCTCCGCCGGCCCGAGGCGCACGGCCGGCTCTACCACCAGGTGCTCGGTGGATTCGGGGTCCCGGCGGCCGTCGAGGCATCCGTGCCGCTGACCGACACGGCGGTCGGGAGGGGCATCGTCGCCCTCGCCCGGTGCGCCGACCCGAAGGCGGGGGTTGAGGATCTGCTGGCATTCCTGCGTGCGAGGCCCGGGTCGAGCTCGGTGTCGATGGCCGACGGGGTGGAGCTGCGGGCGCGCCGCGAGGGCATCCGGACCGCCGACGAGGCGATGCAGGGCTGGAAGGGCCCACAGCCGGATATCGCCCGGATCCGCGAGGCCCGCGAGCCGGCGGCGTGGCTGCGCGAGCTCGCTGAGGCCGCGCGGCGGCTGGCCGAGGATCCGCACGCTGGGGCGGAGCCCGTGGACCTATCCGCGGGCCCGCGAAACGCCGAGGTCCCCTTCGAGCCGCTGGAGGCGCGCGCCGCGGAAGCCGCGGCCTCGGTCCTGGAGGAGCTCGCCGCGCTCGAGGACGTTTCCGGCTTCGCGGCCCCCTCCCCGGCCGAGGCCGTGGAGGCCCTCGACGACGTCAGAGTGCCGCTCTGGCGCGGGCCGACGGAGGGGAGGGTGCGCGTCCTCAGCCCCTACCGGGTGCGGGCCGCTCGCGCCCGCCACCTGTTCGCAGCCTCGCTCCAGGACGGGGAGTTTCCGGGGGCGGACGTCGTCGATCCGCTGCTGGGCGACGAGCGACGGCGGCGGCTGGAGATCCGCGCCCTGGCGCGACGCGATCCGGCGCTCGAGGAGCGCTACCTGTTCCACGCTTGCGTGGCGCGCCCCACCGAGCGCCTGTGGCTCTCGTGGCGGAGCTCCGACGAGGAGGGACGCCCCACGGCGCGGTCCCCGTTCGTGGACGACGTCCTCGACCTGCTTGCCCCGGACGCCGACGAGGCCGAGCGCCGCCTGAAGCGGGTCCACGGCCTGGACCGCGTGGTGTTCGCGCCCACCGATTCCCCGAGCGAGCGCGCCCTGGCCCGCGCGCTCGCAGCGATTGGCCCGCGCGTCGAGCCCGAGCTCCCGGGGCCGCTCCGCGCGCCGACGGTGCTCGCCGCGCTCGCCGAGCGCAATCCCGTCGGGGCCGGAACGCTCGAGAAGTGGATCGAATGCCCCTACCGCTGGTTCGTCGACCACGAGCTCGTCCCGCAGCGCCTCGACCCGCAGCCCGAGGCCCTCACCGCCGGGTCGATCGTCCACGAGGTGCTCGAGCGCCTCTATCGAGAGCCGCCGGGGAGCGACCGGATCCCCCGCCCGGCCGACCTCGGGCGCTGGCGCGATCGGGCCCACGAGCTGCTCACCGAGGTGGCGGACCGACAAGGGCTCGGAGCCGAGCGGCCCCTCGCCGCGGTCGCGCTGGCGAGGATGCGGGCCCAGATCGACCGCCTGCTCGAGCGTGAGTCAAACAGCGAGACCGAATTGCGCCCGGCATTGCTCGAGGCCTCCTTCGGCACCGGCGAGGACGCCGACAGGCCCGCCCTGCGCCTCGGCGACCTGCTCGTGCACGGCATGATCGACCGCGTCGACGTGACGCCCGACGGGCGGCTCGCCCTGGTCTACGACTACAAGACCTCCTCGAAGGTGCCCGCCGGAGCAAAGCTCGCAGAGGAGGGCAAGCTCCAGCTTCAGCTGTACGCGCGGGCGATCCGCGACCAGTGGGAGATCGAGCCCCTGGGCGGGCTCTACTACCAGCTCGGAGGATCGAGGAACCCCAGGCCGCGCGGCTTCGTGGCCGCCGGTCATTCCGCCGGGGGGCTCGACCTCACGAAGACGGACGTCGTGGACCTCGACGTGGTCGAGGAGACCGTGGAGACCGGGGTCGAGACGGCGCGCGAGCGGGCCGCCGCGATGCGTGACGGCTCGATCGGCCGTGACCCGAACGGCGGGGAGTGCCCGAAGTGGTGCCGGTATCAGCCGATCTGCCGCTTGGAGCGCTCGATCGCCCCCGACGCCGGGTCTTCCGACGGCAACGGCGGCAACGGGTCGTGACCGCGGACGCGCCCCAGCAGCTCGCGCTTGTACCCGCGGAGCCGGAGCCCGACCCGAGGCCCCGCTTCGAGCCCACGCCCGCGCAGCGTGCGGCGATCGAGACCCGCGACCGGGACGTCTTCACCGAGGCGGGAGCCGGGTCCGGCAAGACCGGCGTCCTCGTCGAGCGCTACTGCGACAGCGTGATCGAGGACGAGGTGGGCCCGGAGAGCATCCTGGCGTTCACCTTCACCGAGCGGGCCGCCGGCGAGCTGCGACAGCGCGTGCGCCGCCGCCTGATGGGGCGCGCCCACGCAGCCGCGGACCGGGGCGACGCCGAGCGGGCCCGGGACATCGCACGGGCGGCCCGCGAGGGGGAGCGCGCATGGATCACCACGATCCACGGCTTCTGCCGGCGCCTGCTCGCTGCCCACCCGGTGGCGGCTCGCATGGATCCGAGATTTCGCGTGCTCGACGAGTCGGAGGCCTCGCGCCTCCGCGAGCGAGCGTTCGCGGCGGCGGTCGAGAAGACGCTCGCGCGGTGCGGGGCCGCCGCGACGCGCTTCGTCGCGGCGTTCTGGCTGCCCCGCCTCCGCGAGACGGTGATCGACATCCACCAGAAGCTGCGAAGTCAAGGGGTCGACCCGCCGCGGCTGCCGGATCCCGGCCCGCCGTCGCGCTCGGTGAAGGAGAAGGGCGAGGAGCCGGAGCTCACCCCGGCGGAGGCGCAGCGCGCAACCGAGGGCCTCACCGCGTTCGGTGCGCTGCTCCGGGACTACGACGACGAATACGCCCGGCTCAAGGCCGAGCGCTCCGGCGCCGACTTCGCCGACCTCGAGCTGCGCGCGCTCGCTCTGATGCGGGCGCCGGGACCCGTGGCCGATGCCTGGCGGGAGCGGTTCACCCACCTGATGGTCGACGAGTTCCAGGACACCAACCGGCTGCAGCTCGAGCTGATCGACGCCCTGCGGGGCGCCGACACTCGGCTGTTCGCGGTCGGCGACGAGTTCCAGTCGATCTACCGGTTCCGCCACGCCGAGCTCGAGGTGTTCCGGGACCAGCGGGCGGCGGCGGCCGCGGATGCGGCGACCGATGAGCTGCCCCTGCGCGGCAACTTCCGCGCGCGCCCGGACGTGCTCGCCGCGGTGGACTTCCTCGGCGAGGCGCTGTTCGGCGAGCCGTTCGTGCCGCTCGAGGCCGGCGTCGACGTCGCCGGTGCGCCGCCCGGGGGTGGGCCCGCGGCCGAGCTCCTGATCACGGATACGGCGAGCGACCGGCCCGCCCAGGGCTGGCGCGCCGGCGAGATCGAGCTGGAGCCTCCCCCCGGGGAGAAGGGCGCCGCGTGCGTGGCGGAGGCCCGGTTTGTGGCCCAGCGCCTCCGGGAGCTTCACGACCGGGGTGTGCCGCGGGGCGACATGGTGGTCCTGCTGCGCGCCTTCACGCACGTGGACGCGTTCGAGGATGCTCTCGAGCGGGCGGGCCTGGCGCCGTACGTCGTCGGCGGGCGTGGCTACTGGTCCCAGCAGCAGGTGGAGGACGCCCTCCGCCTGCTGGGAGTGGTCGCCAATCCGCTCGACGACGAGGTCCTGTTCGGCGCGCTCGCCTCCCCGGCGTGCTCGGTCAGCCCGGACGCGCTGTGGCTCCTGCGCCAGGCCGCCCGCCGGCCGGACGGCCACGCGCGGCACGTCTGGCCGACCATCGAACGAGGTGAATGGCCCGATGACCTGCCGGCCGACGACGTCCGGCGCCTGGAACGCTTCCGGGAGCTGCTCGCCGAGCTCCGTGCCGAGGCGCCGCTCCGGCCACTGGACTCGCTCGTCGACAGGGTGATCTCGGCCTTCGACTACGACCTGACGATCCTCAAGATGAGGAGCGGCCGGCGCCGGATGGCGAACCTGCGCAAGCTCATGCGGCTCGCCGCCGAGTACGAGGAGCACGACGGGCGCGACCTGCGCGGGTTTCTCGAGTTCGCCGAGGAGCGGACCAGCCGCGACGAGCGGGAGGGCATGGCCGCGGTGCAGGTCGAGGGCCACGACGGCGTACGGGTGATGACGGTGCACGCCGCGAAGGGGCTGGAGTTCCCGGTGGTGGCGGTCGCGGACCTGGGCCGGCGGCTCGGAGCGGGCTTCGCCTACCCCGACCTCGTCGTGGGCCGGCTCACGGGCGCCGTCGGGGATCCGGCGGGGGCACGCTTCGGGATGCGAGTGCCCGTGACGGCCGGCGTTCCCCTGCGCCTCTGGGAGCTGGTGGAGCTGTGCGAGGAGGAGGCGTCGGCCGAGGTGGAGGAGGCGCTGCGGTTGGTGTACGTGGCGGCCACCCGTGCCCAGGATCGCCTCATCCTCAGCGGAACGTGTGCGCTGCCGGCGGGCGAGTCGCCGGAGTCGACCCGAGCCTCGCACACGGCGCTCCACCTGCTGCTCCCGGCGCTCGACGGCCGGGGCTGGGCCGGCGAGACCGAGGATGTGCGGCTGCCGCCGGCACCCGCTGTCGGAGGCGGATCGGGCGGCGGGCCGGATCCCGAGATGCGAATCAGGGTCCAGCGACCCAGCCCCGAGCGCGCGGCGCAGCTTCGCGCCCGAGTCGATGCCGCCGCCTCGCTCGCCGTCGCCCCACGGAGCCCGGCCAAGCCCCTCCTCCCCGGCGCGCCGCCGCCGCCCGGCGCCGGCCACCTCTCCTACTCGGCGCTGGCAAGCTACGCCGGCTGCGGATATCGCTTCTACGTCGAGCGCATCCTCGGCCTCGCCTCGCCCCTCGACGCGGCCGCGTCCGGCGGCGAATCCGATGCCCCGCAGGAGGCCGACGCCGATGAGCTGCTGGATCCGCAGCTCGGGCCCAGGCAGCGCTCACTTGCGATCGGCAACAGCGTCCACGCGATCCTGGAGGCCGGCGCGCGTCGCTCGTGGGAGCCCGTCACGGCCGGGGACCTCGACCGCATCCTGGCCCGCGAAGGCCTCACCGGCGACGAGTTGGCCCGGGCGCGCGTTCTCGCGCTCGTCGAGGGCTGGCTGGGCTCGGACCTGCGTGCGGAGCTCGCCGAAAGCGGGGCTCGGCTGCGCCCGGAGGTCCCGTTCATCCTGAACCTCGGGGGCGCGATCGTTCGCGGGAAGATCGACCTGCTCGCCGAGACCGAAGCCGGCCCGCTCGTCGTCGACTACAAATCCGACGCGCTCCGCGACGAGGATCCCGCCGAGCTCGCGCACCGCTACGAGACCCAACGCGACCTCTACGCGCTCGCGGTCCACCGGGCCGGCGGCGCGGGCGCCGGTCGCGTACGGGCCGCCTACTGCTTTCTCGAGGCGCCGGAGCGAACGGCTCTCGAGGCCTATGACGAGTCGGAGCTGGAAGCCGCCCGCCGCCGGCTCGAGGGGCTCATCGAGCGCATCCGGGCGGGCGACTTCGCGCGCACGGAATCACCGCACAGGTCCCTGTGTCACGGCTGCCCCGCCGCCGCGCGGCTGTGCGGAAAGCCGGCGTGGAGGCCGCAATGGGCAGCGGCCCCGTGAGCGATCGGGTCGCCCTCTTCGCCTATGGCTCCCTCGTCAGCGTCGCGAGCGCGGAGCGGACGCTCGCCCGCCCGGTCGAGCCTGCCGCCCTCACACGCCTCGAGGGCTGGCGCCGGCGGTGGTCGCAGGTCCGGGACAACCGTGCCACGGAGAAGACCTTCGCCCACGCCGAGAGCGGGGCCGTGCCGCCACGCTGCCTCGGGCTCAACCTCGAGCCCGACGCCACGGGCATGGGCCCGAACGGGGTTCTGATCGCGGTCTCGGGGGCGGAGCTCCAGCGACTGGCGCTGCGCGAGGTCCGGTACGACGGGGTCGACGTGACCGATGCGGTCGGCGACGCGTCGGGCTTCGAGCGGGTGGTCACGTTCACCGCGAAGCGCGAGAACTTCGCCGCCACCCCGCCACCGGATGCCGTGATCCTCGCGCCATACGTGCGAGCCGTCGAGGCGGCCTTCGCCTCGCTCGGGGCGGGCCAGCTGGAGCTCTTCCGGGAGACGACGGGGCCCACCCCGGTCGAGGTCGTCGAGGCAGTGCTGGTCCGCGACGAGATCCGGCCGGGCAACCCCCGGGACTGGTAGACGCCCGGGGAGCGACGATCAGGTGTGAGCCCCGTTCCATCGCTGTGCCCAGGCGCGCAACTCGCGAATCGCGGGCCGCAGGCCCCTTCCCTTCTCCGTGAGCGCGTAGGAGACCCGTGCCGGCGTCCCGGCGTGGACGCACCGCTCCACCAACCCCTCCCGCTCCAGCTCGCGCAACCGCCGCGAGAGCAGGCGATCCGAGAGCCCCGGAATGACGCGCGTGAGCTCAGCGTAGTAGTGGTCTCGTTCGGACAGCGCCCAGAGGATCGCGCCGGTCCAGCGCTTGCCAATCAACTCGACGGCCTGGTGGAAGTCGGTGGACACGCGCACCGGCTCCCCCCGCGGCCGCGGCCGGCGGCGTTCGGTTTGGGAAGGCCCTGAATCCACCCGCGATCCAGAGTACAGAAGGGTCCAGCCGGGGCTGGAGGTCGCGTCTCCGGCGCCCTACGCCGCGCAGGGGCCGGTGCTGGTCGGGCGAAGCCGGCCCGAGAGCGCCCTGCCGATGGCCTCGTTGGGAACGCCCAGGCCTCCTGGCGGGCCCTTGTCCTTGGCGGCTGCGAAGACGGTCGCGGCCACGTGGCCCGAATCCTCGACCACCGGGCCGCCCGAGTTTCCGCTCCTGACCTCTCCGCGGAAGGGGGTCATCTGCCGCTGGATGGGCCCGCGGCCGTAGGAGTCCTGGCTGATCACGGTCTCCGTGCTCCCCAGGCGCGCCGGCGCGACATGAAACGGACCGTTCTCCGGATAGCCGAGCACGGCCCCGGGAGTGCCCGTCGAGACGTCGGGCGCGAGCTCGAGGGAGGGCAGGTCCAGGCCACCCACCCGCAGGATGGCCAGATCGTCGTGGGGGTCGTAGTGAACGGCGGTGGCGCCCAGGTCCGTGCCGTCGCGCGTCTCGACCATGGTGTCGTTCTCGCCCGCCACGACGTGCGCGTTGGTGACCACGAGCCCCTGACCCGCAACCCAGCCCGAGCCCTCGATGCCCAGCCCGCAGGCCGTCCCCAGGATCTTCACGACGCTGCGACGGGCGCGACGGACCTCCGGGTCGCGGGCGATCGCCGGCCGCGGCGCGCCGACCTCGGCCCGCGGGCCGGCCACGGCGGTGACCGGGTCCACGTGGCGCAGGAGGTTGAGAATCGGGCCGCTGGGCGGAAGCGCGTCGTTGAGGGCCCCGAGGATCCTCGAGCGCTGCAGGGCATCCCTGAGGCCACGCTCGCCGGGGCCCGGGACGTTCAGGGCGGCGGCGCCGAAGGCCCACGCCAGGAGCAGCCCAAGGCCGCCGAGCAGGACCGCTCCGGCGAACCCGTCGATCTGAGCGATCGCGCCGCGGCTCGGCAGGAACCGGACCCGAATCGCGTCGGCGACGCCATCCATCAGGACCGCCAGAACGGTGCCCACGAGCAGGCCGCATACAACCGTGACCAACGGGGCATAGGGGGACTCGCCGCCCTCGGTGAGCAGGGCCGGGCCGAGCCGTCCGCCGATGACGGCCCCGAGCACGAAGCCGGCGAGCGGGAGCGCGCTCGCCAGAAGCCCCCGCTCATAGCCGATCGCCGCGAAGGCGACCGCGAAGGCGGCGATGATCAGGTCGATGAAGTTCACGGAGGCTAACTTTGTACCCGCTTGAGCACCTTTAGTCCCCGGGCGACGCGGCGGCGGCGCCTTGTCACAAGAGCGTTTCCGATCGCGCTGCTGGGTCTGGCGGCCTTTGTCGCAGGGCTGGTCTGGGGCTCCCGGCCGGCCGACCTCCGCGACGCGGAGCAGTTCGCCGCGGCCTGGCAGAGCCAGGACTACAAGGCCATGTACGCGCAGATCTCCGACGCGTCGGCGCGCCGCTATCCGCTGAAGGAGTTCAAGTCGGACTACGACAGGGCGGCGATGGCGGCCACGGTGCAGAGCGTCGAGACCGGTGAGGTCTCGGAGTCCGACTCCGGCGGGCGAACCGGTGCCCTCGTCCCGGTGACGTTGCGCACCAACGCCTTCCGGGTGATCTCGCACGAGCTCGTGCTCCCGCTCGACGGCGGAAAGGTCGACTGGGCCCCGGAGCTCGTCTTCCCCGGCCTCCGGTCGGGTGAACGCCTGGTCCGCCATACGTCGGTGCCGCGGCGGGCGCCCATCCTGGCCAAGGACGGGACACCCCTGGCCGAGGGGCCGGTCTCAGCCCGCTCCTCGCCGCTCGGCGCGGCCGGGTCCGCGGTCGCGGGCAGCGTCGGCGCCGCGAGCAAGAAGCAGGAACCGGAGCTCGATCGGCTGGGCTTCCCGCCGGGAACTCCGACTGGAACCAGCGGGCTCGAGCTCGCCTTCAACCAGCGGCTCGCGGGCCACCCCGGCGGCGAGCTCGTCGCCGTCCCCGCGGACGGCGGCAAGTCGGGCTCCCAAGGGCGCACGCTGGCGGTGAGCAAGCCGGTTGGCGGCACGCCAGTCCACACGACGATCGACCCGATGCTGCAGCGCACGACGGTCGCGGCGCTCGGGAGCACCTACGGCGGGGTCGCCGTGCTCGACGCGCGCGACGGGTCGGTGCGCGCGGTGGCCGGAATCGCCTTCTCGGGCCCGCAACCGCCCGGCTCCACGTTCAAGCTCGTCACCACCACCGCGGCGCTCGAGTCCGGCGTCGTGAAGACGACCGACTCGTTCCCGATCGAGACCTCCACCACGGTCGACGGCAGAGAGGTCGCCAACGCTCACGACGAGGCGTGCGGCGGGACCTTCAGCGAGGCCTTCGCGGAATCCTGCAACAGCGTGTTCGCGCCACTCGGCCCCAAGGTCGGATCGAAGCGACTCGTCGGGACCGCGGAGAGCTATGGCTTCAACTCCGCGCCGACGCTCTACGAGGAGCCCGCTGTCAGGGCCGCCGGGGTGCCCGACAGCACCCTGCCGGCGAACATCTCGAGCGATCTCGACCTCGCCGTCACGGCGATTGGCCAGGGGGAGGTGCTCGCGACGCCGCTCGAGATGGCGTCCATCGCCCAGGCGATCGCCAACGGAGGTGTCCGCGAGCCCACGCCCCTGGTCCGGGATGCGTCCCTCCAGGCGAGTTCGAAGCCGGTCCGGGTGAGCTCGAGCCAGATCGCGTCGACCCTGCGCACGCTGATGATCGGCGTCGTGACCGGTGGCACCGGAACCGCCGCCGCGATCCCCGGGATCCAGGTGGCCGGCAAGACGGGCACCGCCGAGCTCGGGCCGGCGACCGGTCGTGCGGCGGGGTCCGGCGAGCAGCGCCTGGATGCCTGGTTCACGGCCTTCGCGCCCGCGAACGATCCCGAGCTCGCGGTGGCGGCAATGGTCGTGAACGCGAGCGGCGACGGCGGCACGGTCGCGGCGCCGATCGTCCGCCAGGTCATGGCGTCGGCGCTCGGGGTGAGCTGAGCCGGCTAGCCCAGGAGGTCCCGGCCGATCGCGGCGCCGACGAACACGGCCAGCCCCCCGATCACCGCGAGCCACCCTCCCAGGCCGGCAGCGGGCTGGGCGACGATCGCGCCGGCGATCGAGACGGCGGCGCCCGCGGCCAGCATCCACCACCAACCGCCGCTGCGGCCCGAGCGCGACGGCGCTGCCGCGACGGTCACCCCGGCGATCACGGCCAGGCAGAGGATGCGCACGGACGCCCCAAACAGATCGAGGACGACGATCAACGCGGCGATCGCCGCCGCGACCAGGGCGATCCGGAGCGCCGCGTCAGATATCAAGCTCGACCCTGCCGGTCGAGCCGTCGGAGGACGGGATCTCCAGGGTCAGCGGGCGGTCCTGAATCGCGGATGCGTCGATTCGAAACAGCACCATCGCGCCCTCGATCGGCCCGTTGGCGGCCGTCGACTCCGGTTCGGGCAGTTGGTCTCCGCCGTGGATCGTGGCGCCGAGCGCCAGGGCGAACAGGCTCTCGCTCGGGATCGGATCGAAGGTGTCCCCCACGGTGTCGACCACCTTGAGGTCGCTCGCGACCTGCGCCGGCGAGCTCCCATCGTTGTCGATCCTCATGAACACGCCCAGGTAGTACTCGTCGCCGGTGAGCGGCTGCTGGCCCACGAGATACGCCTTGTCCTCAGGATCGTTCGGGTTGAGGATCCGGGTGATCTGGACGTTGTAGAGCAGGTCGCCCAGCTTGATGCCCTGGCCCTCGGTGACCTGGTTCGCGTTCTCGGGGGCGGTATCGCACCCCGACACCGCCGCGCCCACGACGATCGCGACGATCGCGACGAGCACGGGGCCGAGCAGGCCCGGACGGCGAGCGGGTGAAGAAACCAGGCCCGGCCCCGGTCGGGAACCGGCGCGGCTGGTCTCGAGCCGCGTGATGGAGCCGGAGGCGCGCTTCATGGCGGCGGAAGTGTAAGTGACCATGGACCGGCTAGGTCACGGGGATTCGCGCGCCTCCCGCGATCACGATCCGCTCGCCACTTCGCCCGGACTCGATCACGTCCTTGAGCCTCACGAGAGCCGTCGACCACTGCCGCCGGTAGAACCGCTCGCCCCAGCACAGCTCGCGCAGTCGATCCACCGGGTGCGTGGGCTCCGTGGCGAAGCGGACGGTGACCTCCGACGTCGCCGCCGCGGGGCCCTCCACCAGCTCCCAGCCGGTCAGGATCGGGATGCGGTCGAGCCGGCCGCCCTTGCCCTGCTCGATGACCCGGTAGGGGCGGTCGGCCTCGACGAGGACCGTCTCCATCCACATCCGCGGGCTGCGAATGCGCATCCGGGCGGCGGCGCCGACGCCCGCGGACTCGAAGCGCTCCAGCCGGTAGTCGCGCAGGAAGTGGTCCGTGAACGAGGGCCGGTTGGCGAGATCGCAGACGAAGTCGAAGACCCGCTCGCGCGGCGCGTCGATCGCCCTCGTGACCGAGATCGGCCCCATCAGACCGGCGCCCCGCCCGCGGTCGACCTCAGCGGCTGTCGGATCTGCCGGGCCAAGGCGGGCGATTCTATTGCCACGAGCCGGGTCAGCATTCTTCCAATTTGCGACCGTTTCACGACAGATCGAGCCGGGCACAGAGCGACCGTCGTTAGAATTGCCACGAGCAGAGGGGATGGATTTTGCTGGTTGACGAAGGATTCGACGTGCGCGAGTCAGGAGGGCTGGCGGCTGGCTCTGTCGTCTGCGTGGGCTGCGGGTACTCGGTTTCGCTCGAGGTGGACGACGAGTTGCCGGAGTGCCCGGCCTGCGGCGAGTCCAGGTTCCGGCGAGCATCGCTGTTCGAATCGCGCACGCTCGACACGGAGGCCATCGCGCCCGCCGTCGCTCCCCCGACGTGGCTGGAGGAGGTCCGGTCACGCCTCGACCAGGGCAAGCGCTACCTCGCCTACTCGGACGAAGACGAGCCGGTGGTGGTCGAGCTGCCGCTGGGCTGGACCCGGATCGGCCGCAGCACCTCGGCGGACCTGCGGTTGGACGATGTCACCGTCTCGCGCCGGCACGCCCTCGTCGTGCGCACGCCCGAGGACGAGCTCCGGGCGCTCGACGATCGCAGCCTGAACGGGCTCTTCGTCAACGGAGAGCGGGTGGAGTGGACACCGCTGGCCGAAGGGGACGAGCTGGAGATCGGCCGGTACCGGCTGTACGTCCTCTGGGGCTGAATAACCGCCCTGCGGGCGGGCTTTTCGCCCCCACCGACGGGTAGGCTGTCGCATCGTCGGAGGGGCATCGCGTGCAACCTGCATCCACAGCCGAAGCCAAAGTCGATCCAATAACCGAGGGGGAGATCGCCTCCCCCTCGAAGGGAACCCTCCAATCGGCCCTCCGGCGCGCCCGGGACCACCTCCTGTCGCTTCAGGACGCGGCGGGATGGTGGAAGGCCGAGTTGCAGACGAACGTCACGATGGACGCCGAGGATCTCCTGCTTCGCGAGTTCCTGGGCATCCGCGACGACGAGGCGGTTCGCCGCGCGGCGAACTGGATCCGTTCCCAGCAGCGTGAGGACGGCACCTGGGCCAACTTCCACGGCGCGCCCGCCAACCTGTCCACGACGATCGAGGCCTATGCCGCCCTGAGGCTCGCGGGCGATCCTGCCGACGCCCCGCACATGGTCGCCGCGCGGAAATACGTCCTTGCCGCCGGCGGCATCGAGAACTCACGGGTCTTCACGCACATCTGGCTCGCGCTGTTCGGGATCTGGTCGTGGGAGGACGTCCCCGCCCTTCCGCCGGAGCTCATCTACCTGCCGTCGTGGGCCCCGCTGAACATCTACGACTTCGCGTGCTGGGCCCGGCAGACGATCGCCGCGCTCACGATCGTCAGGGCCGAGCGGCCGGTCCGCCCCCTGCCCTTCGACCTCGACGAGCTGCGGACCGGGCGCCCGGTCAAGCCGCGGCCGCGCACCGTCCGGGGCCGCCTGCTCCTGTGGCTCGACGCGGCGGCCAGGCTTTACGAGCGCCGGCCCCTGAGACCGCTTCGCCGGCGGGCGATGCAGCGCGTCGAGGGCTGGATCCTCGAACGTCAGGAGGAGGACGGCTCATGGGGCGGCATCCAGCCGCCGTGGGTCTACTCGCTCATGGCTTTGTCGCTACGGGGACACGACGTCGGTGACCCGCCGATGGCGAGGGGGCTCGCCGGCATCGAGCGCTTCCTGATCGACGGCGAGGACGCCCGGCGGCTCGAGGCCTGTCAGTCGCCGGTCTGGGACACGGCGCTGGCGATCGTCGCGCTCACCGACGCGGGGGTCCCCGCGGACGATCCGGCGCTGGTCAGGGCGGCGGACTGGCTGCTCGGCGAGGAGGTCCGGATCAAGGGAGACTGGGCGGTGCGCCGCCCCGACCTCGAGCCGGGCGGGTGGGCCTTCGAGTTCGACAACGACCACTATCCCGACATCGACGACACCGCCGAGGTCGTGCTGGCTCTGCGCCGCGTGCACCATCCGGAGCCGGACCGCATGGAGGCGGCGATCCGGCGCGGCGTCGATTGGACGCTCGGCATGCAGAGCCGAAACGGCGGCTGGGGCGCATTCGACGCGGACAACGTCCGCGAGATGTGCCGCGAGATCCCGTTCTGCGACTTCGGAGAGGTCATCGACGATCCCAGCGCCGACGTCTCCGCCCACGTGCTCGAGATGCTGGGCGGCGAGGGGCTCACCGACGCACCCGAGACGCGTCGCGGGATCTCCTATCTCCTCGGCGAGCAGGAGGGCCGTGGCTCCTGGTACGGCCGCTGGGGAATCAACCACGTGTACGGCACGGGCGCGGCGGTCCCCGGCCTCGTCGACTGCGGCGTGTCGCGCGCCGACCCCCGCCTGCGCCGGGCCGCGGCGTGGCTCGAGGAGATTCAGAATCCCGACGGCGGGTGGGGAGAGGACGGCCGCTCCTACGAGGACGAGGCATGGATCGGGCGCGGGCCGAGCACCGCCTCGCAGACGGCGTGGGCCCTCCTCGCGCTGCACGCAGTGGGCAATCGCACTTCGGCCGTGGATCGCGGTCTGGCGTGGCTGGTGGAAAACCAGCGCGATGACGGGACCTGGGACGAGCCCGAGTACACGGGCACCGGCTTCCCCGGCCACTTCTACATCAACTATCACCTGTACCGGCTGAGCTTCCCCGCCATGGCCCTCGGGCGCTGGGCGGCAGCCGGCGAGCGGGGCTAGCCCATGCGAGGGGGGGCATCGGTCGCGGCGGTGGCGATGCCGGCGGACCCACCCCCGAGCGCTCCCGCGGGCATACCCGGGATCGACGAGGTGATGGCCCGCGCCGGGGACGAGAACTTCCCCGTGGCGAGCCGGGTGCTCGGGCGCCGCCTTCGCGAGTCGCTGCTCGGCATCTACGGGTTCGCGCGCCTGGTGGACCAGGTGGGCGACGAGTCCGAGGGCGACCGGCCGGCCCTCCTGGACTGGCTCGACGCCGAGGTCGACCGCATGTGCCGAGGGCAGACGCCCGCGCATCCGGCACTGGCGAGGATGGCGGCCGTGGCTCGCGAGTCCGACATCCCCGCGGAGCCCCTCCACCGGCTCGTGGAGGCCAATCGCGTCGACCAGACGATCGGCTCCTATGCGACCTTCGACGACCTGCTCGGCTACTGCGCCCTCTCGGCCGACCCGGTCGGGCGCATGGTCCTGTACGTGTTCGACGCCGCCACTCCCGAGCGAATGGAGCTCTCCGACGCGATCTGCAGCGGGCTTCAGGTCGCCGAGCACCTCCAGGACGTCCGCGAGGACCTTGCGCGAGGGCGGGTCTACCTGCCACAGGCGGACCTGGTGCGATTCGGGTGCGATGAGTCCGACCTCGCCACCGCGCCGTCGCCGGAGAGCGTGCGGACGCTGGTCGCCTTCGAGGTCGAGCGGGCCCGGAAGCTGTTCGACCGCGGCGCCCCCCTGATCGGGACCCTTCGCGGCCGCGCCAGGCTGGCGGTGACGGCGTTCGTCGCCGGCGGCCGGGCGGCGCTCGCGGGGATCGAGCGAGGCGGATACGCCCTGGAGCTACGGCCACCACGTCCCTCGTGGCCGGGGCGGATCGCCGCCCTGGCGCGGACGGTCCGACCGGCGCGCTAGGCATGGAAACGAGGGAGGCCTACCGAAGCTGCGAGCGGCTGACCAGAAAGGCCGCCGCGAACTTCTACTACGGTATCCGCCTGCTGCCCGCCGACAAGCGCCGCGCGATGTCCGCCGTCTACGCGTACGCGCGTCGGGTCGACGACATCGGCGACGGCGCGCTCCCGCGCGAGCGAAAGCGGGCCGAGCTCGCGGCCACCCGGAGGTCCCTGGAGGCGGGCGACCCGAGCGATGCGGTCATCGTGGCCCTGGCCGATGCCCGCGCGCGGTTCCCGCTCCCGTCCGATGCGCTCACGGACCTCCTCGACGGCGTCGAGATGGACGTCGTCGGCGCGCGATTCGAGCGCTTCGACGACCTGCTCGTCTACTGCCGCGCGGTGGCCGGCTCGATCGGGCGGCTGTGCCTGGGGATATTCGGGGCGTCGGACATCGGTCGCGCGATGCCCATCGCCGACGACCTCGGCGTCGCGATGCAGATCACCAACGTGCTCAGGGACGTGCGGGAGGACTACGCGCGGGGGCGCGTCTACCTCCCGGCCGAGGACCTCCGGCGGTTCGGCTGCGCGGAGAACCTCGAGGAGTCTCCAGCGGACGCGAGCGCAGCGCTGATCCACTTCGAGGCCGCCCGCGGGCGGGACTGGTTCGGTAGGGGGCTCGAGCTGCTGCCGCTGCTCGACGCCAGGTCCAGGGCATGCGTTCGGGCGATGACGGGGATCTACCGCCGCATCCTCGGCCAGATCGACGGCGATCCGCACCAGATCATGCGCGGGCGGGTCTCGCTGCCCGCCTGGGAGAAGGCGTGGGTGGCGGCGCGAAGCCTCGCGGGGGCGGGGGCGTGAGCGAGGGGCTGCGCGTTACGGTGGGGGGGGCGGCCTCGCCGGGATCGCCGGCGCCCTGTCCTGCGCCGATGCGGGTGCCCAGGTGACGCTGGTGGAGGTGCGCCCACGACTCGGGGGCGCGGCGTACTCGTTCGAGCGCGACGGGATGGTGCTCGACAACGGCCAGCACGTCTTCCTGCGCTGCTGTACCGCCTACCGCGCCCTCCTCGACCGCCTCGGAACCGCCTCCGCCACGACGCTGCAGCCCCGCCTCGCGATCCCCGTGATCGCCCGCGGCGGAGGGGTTGAGTGGCTCCGCCGGACCGCCCTTCGGCCTCCCCTTCATCTCGCGGGAGCGCTGGCACGCTACGGGCACCTGTCGGTACGGGAGCGGGTCGGCGCCGCCCGCGCCGCGCTCGAACTGTCCAAGCTCGATTCGGAGGACGACCGTCTCGACGACCGGACGTTCGGGGCCTGGCTTGCCGACCACGGGCAGTCCGCGACCGCGGTCGACGCCCTCTGGGACCTCATCGCGCTGCCGACGTTGAACCTGCACGCGGAGGAGGCCTCCCTGGCGATGGCGGCCTTCGTCTTCCAGACCGGGCTTCTCGACGACGCCGCCGCGGGCGACGTCGGCTTCGCCCGCCTGCCGCTCTCGGCCGTCCACGGGGAGCCGAGCGCTCGCGCGCTGCGCGCCGCCGGAGTGGACGTTCGAACCGGGTGGCGAGCCGAGCGCCTCGAGTCGATGCCCTCAGGGGAGCTCTCGGTCTCGGGGGCGGGTGAGGCGCTGGTGTCGGAGGCGGTGATCGTCGCGCTCCCGCACGCCCGTGCCACCGGATTCCTCCCCGACGGGGCGCTCGAGGACCCATCCCGGATCGAGCGGCTCGGGACGTCGCCGATCGTCAACCTGCACGTCGTCTACGACCGGCGGGTGACCGACTTCGAGCTCGCCGCCTGCATGGGGTCGCCGGTCCAGTGGCTCTTCGACCGCACCCCGGAGAGCGGCCTTGCGGACGGCCAGCACCTGGCCGTCTCGCTCTCCGGCGCCGATCAAGAGGCGTCGATGAGCCGTGACGCGCTGCGCGATCTCTACCTGCCGGCGCTCGGCGAGGTCCTGCCCCGAGCGCGTGACGCCCGCGTCGAGCGCTTCGAGGTCGTCCGCGAGCACAGCGCCACCTTTCGCTCCGCTCCCGGCGTCGGCCGCCTGCGCCCGGGGCCGCGAACACGAATCGATGGGCTCGCGCTCGCGGGCGCCTGGACGGCCACCGGATGGCCGGCGACGATGGAGGGGGCGGTCCGCAGCGGGCTCGCCGCGGCGCGCGAGGCGCTGCGCGCCCGTGCCGCCGGGCCGCGCGTCAAGGTGGCGGCATGAGTCCGCGGCCCGGAAGCGGCCTGGTGCTCGCCACGCCGCTTCGATTCGAGGCTCGCGCCATGCGGCGCGGTGCCCCGGCTGCGCGAATCGTCCGCACGGGCATCGGCCGGCGCCGCGCCCGCAGGGCGGCCGGCCGGATCGGCCACGTGCCGGGGAACGTGGTCGCGATCACCGGCTTCGCGGGCGCGCTGGCGCCCGAACTCGAGCCCGGCGACGTGGTGGTGGCGACCGAGGTGCGAGGCGCCGGCGAGCCGGTCCGGTGCGCCGCGGCCGAGCTCGTGGCCTCGATGCTTGGCCGGGCCGGCCTCAGGGTCCACAAGGGCCCACTGGTCTCCGCACCCCATCTCGTCGGCGGCTCGGAGCGCGCCCGGCTCGCGACCACCGGAGCCGTGGCGGTGGACATGGAGTCCGCATGGCTCGCGCGGGGATGCGCGGGCCGGCCGTGGGCGGTCGTACGGACCATCCTGGACACGCCCGACCGTGGCCTTCACAGGCCCATCGCGACGGTGGCGGGCGCGCTCCGGGCGTATCGCTCCCTGTCCCGCGTCGCCCGGGAGCTGAGCCGGTGGAGCGACGCGGCCGGGGAGCGCCGAGTCGTGCTCGCCAACCCGCGCGCGTCCTGCGCCGGCGTGGAGCGCGCGATCGAGGTCGTCGAGCGCGCCCTCGAGCGCTACGGCGCGCCGCTTTACGTCCGGCGTCAGATCGTGCACAACACGCACGTCGTGCGCGACCTTGAACGACGCGGCGCGGTGTTCGTGGACGAGGTCGAGGAGGTTCCCGAGGGCGCCAGGGCGGTGTTCTCGGCCCACGGCGTGGCCCCCGCCGTGCGGCGCGCCGCGCGCGCCCGCGATCTCGAGGTGATCGATGCGACCTGTCCACTCGTCGGCAAGGTCCACGCGGAGGCACGGCGATTCAGCGAGTCCGGCTACACGATCATGCTGGTGGGCCACGCCGGGCACGACGAGATCGAGGGGACTACGGGAGAGGCACCCGAGTCGATCCGCCTGGTCGAAGACATCCACGAGGCCAGGGAGGTCGAGGCTCCCGACCCCGACCGCGTCGCCTACCTCACCCAGACCACCCTGGCGGTCGACGAGACGAGCGAGATCGTCGACACGCTCCGTGAGCGGTTCCCGGGGCTCAGGGGGCCCCGCACCGACGACATCTGCTACGCCACCCAGAACCGCCAGGACGCGGTGCGGGCGCTGGCGGAGCGCTGTGACGCGATCCTCGTCGTCGGCTCGTCGAACTCGTCCAACTCGATGCGATTGGTGGAGGTGGCCGAGCGCGCGGGCTGCCGGGCCCGTCTGGTCGACGGGATCGGTGACGTGGACCCCGCGTGGCTGGCAGGCATCCGGACGGTCGGCGTCACCGCGGGAGCGTCGGCGCCGGAGCGAATCGTCCAGGACCTCGTAAGCTCGCTTACGGCGCTGGGGCCCCTCGAGGTGATGGAGAGCGACGGGATCAGCGAGAATGTCCACTTCGGCTTGCCCGCGGAACTGAAAGGATGACCGGCCTTGGCCGTCCCGATAAGACAGAGCGTTAGAACCGCCACCTACCTCGCCCGCCAGCGTCTGGCGAAGCGGGAGAAGTTTCCGCTGCTCGTCGAGCTCGAGCCGCTGTACCAGTGCAACCTCGCCTGTTCGGGCTGCGGCAAGATCCAGCATCCCGACCATGTCCTCCGCCGCCGCATGCAGGTCGACCAGGCGATCGGCGCGATCGAGGAGAGCGGCGCGCCGATGGTCTCGATCGCGGGCGGCGAGCCGCTGATCCACCCCGAGATCGATCAGATCACCGGCGAGCTGATCAAGCGCAAGAAGTTCGTCTACCTGTGCACCAACGCGGTCCTCATGGAGCGCAAGCTCGACCTCTTCGAGCCATCGCCGTACTTCGCCTGGGCCATCCATCTCGACGGGCTTCGCGAGCGTCACGACGCGTCCGTGGAGCGCGAGGGGGTCTTCGACAAGGCTGTCTCAGCCATTCGCGCGGCCAAGGAGAGAGGCTTCCGAGTGACCACCAACACCACCTTCTTCACGCACGACTCTCCCGACACCGTGCGACAGGTCCTGGACTTCATCAACGACGAGCTCGAGGTCGACCAGATGATGATCTCGCCGGCCTACGCGTACGAGAAGGCGCCCGATCAGGACCACTTCCTGGGCGTCAAGGAGACGCACGAGCTCTTCAGCACCGCGTTCGCCGACGGCAAGCGCAAGAAGTGGAGGCTCAACCACACGCCGCTCTTCCTCGACTTCCTCGAGGGCAAGGTCGACTTCCAGTGCACCGCCTGGGGGATCCCGAGCTACAACATCTTCGGCTGGCAGCGCCCCTGCTATCTGATGGCCGACGGCTACGCGAAGACGTACAAGGAGCTCGTCGAGACCACCGACTGGGAGAAGTACGGCAGGGGCCGCGATCCCCGCTGCGACAACTGCATGGCCCACTGCGGCTACGAGCCGACGGCCGTGCTGGCGACCACCAAGTCGTTCAAGGAGTCGCTGCGCGCCGCATTCAGCCAGTAGGGCTCCGAAGGCGCGAGGTGAGAAGCGCGCGCATGGCCGAGGCGGAGGCGAACGGCGTCGGGCTCCACTACGAGCTCGAGGGCAGCGGCGAGCCGGTGGCCCTGGTGCACGGGTCTTGGGTGGACGCGAGGAGCTGGGCGCTTGTGGCCCCCGGGCTGGCGGATTCCTTCCGGGTCCTGGTCTACGACCGCCGCGGCCACTCGCGCAGCGAGCGACCGCAGACCCAGGGGAGCGTCGATGAGGACGGCGACGACCTCGCGGCGCTGCTGGAAGTGCTGGACCTGGCGCCGGCGCACGTCGTCACGAGCTCCTACGGGGGCAATCTCGCCCTGCGGCTGGCGGCAAGGCGCCCGGAGCTCTTCCGGTCGCTCTCCTGCCACGAGCCGCCGCTGTGGAGCCTCCTCGAGAGCGACCCCGAGAGCCGGCGACTGATCGAGCAGGGCGCGTCGAGCGTCGAGGAGGTCGCCAAGCGAATCGCCGACGGAAACCACGAGGGCGCCGCGCGCCAGTTCGTCGACGAGGTCGCCTTCGAATCCGGCGCTTGGGAGAACGAGCTGCCCCCTGACATCAGAACGATCTTCGTGCAGAACGCCCCCACCTTCCTGGACGAGCTCCAGGACCCGAACGAGCTCGCGATCGACGAGGACGCGCTCACTCGCCTCGAGGTGCCCGTCCGCTTCACGCAGGGCGCCGGCAGCCCGGCGTTCTACGGCCGCGCAATCGACCGTCTCGTGGAGCTGGTCCCCGGTGCCAGCCGGGAGACGATCGAAGGCGCGACGCATGCGCCCCAGCTGACGGTCCCGGACCGCTACGTGGAGCTGACGACGCGGGCCCTGCGGCAAGTCGCCACATGAGCTCAGTCCTGCTCTGAGCGAGAAGCAAGAGCCGAGTAGGTCGGCGGTTCCGTCCGACCGCTGTACGAACATGTGTTCGTATGTACCGGACGCAAGATCCCCAAGCCGATTCATCGCAACCGCCCACGGGCGAGCTCGCCGAGTTGCCCTTGGAGCACCTCGAGCACGAGCTCTGTGAGCTGGCCGCCCACATCGAGGCCGGGCTGGCCCGTTGGATCGCGCTGGTCGGCGAGTACGACCGCCGGGAGGGCTGGGGGTCGTGGCGCGGCGTGCGCTCCACCGCCGAGTGGGTCGCCTGGCGCTGCTCGTGCTCGCCGCGCGCCGCCCGCGAGCACGTGCGGGTCGCACGCGCGCTCCGCGAGCTTCCGCGGACCCGCGAGGCATTTGATCGCGGCGAGCTCTCGTACTCGAAGGTCCGGCCGCTGACCCGGGTGGCGTCCGCCGACTCCGAGGCCGACCTCCTGCACCTCGCCCGCCATGCGACCGCCTCGCAGCTCGAGCGCATGCTCGCCGCCCACCGGCGCACCGGCGACGAGGAGACAGACACCGCTCATCGTGAGCGCGAGGTGTCCTGGTTCTGGGGCCGTGACGGCTGCCTTCACCTGTCGGCCCGCCTCCCCGCCGAGGAGGGAAGGACATTCCTCGACGCGCTCGAAGCAGGGCGCGCCCAGATTCGCGCCGAGGGCCCGCCGCCGCCCGAGGATCGCGGCTCCGCGGAGCCGCCGACCGACGAGCCTTTCGAGCGCCATTGCGACCTCGGCCCCGACGAGCAAATCCTCCTCGGAAGGGTCGCCCGCAACGCCGACGCCCTGGCACTGATCGCGGAGTCGTTCCTCGAGCACGGCTGTCGCGAGCGCGCCGGTCCCGACCGCCACCAGCTCCTCGTGCACGTCGACGCCGAAGCCCTCTCGGGCGACGCCCGTGGGCGAATGGAGCTCGAGGGAGGCCCGGCGATCGCTCCCGAGACGGCGAGGCGCCTGGGCTGCGACGGATCGCTTCAGGTGCTGATCAAGAAGGGTCGCAAGACGCTGTATGTCGGCAGGAAGACGAGGGCGGTCTCGCCGGCCCTGAACCTGGCCTTACGCGAGCGCGACGGCGGTTGTCGCTTCCCGGGCTGCGATCACCGTCGCTGGGTCGACGCCCACCACATCACCCACTGGGCCCGCGGCGGTGAGACCAGCATCGAGAACCTGATCCTCCTGTGCCGGCGCCACCACCGCCTGATCCACGAGGGCGGGTTCTCGGTGACGCGCATCGGCGACGGAGAGGTGGCCTTTTTCGACCAGCGGGGAACCCGGGTCGAGAACGCGCCGAGCTTCCCGCGTGGATCGCCGGACGACCTGGTGGCGCGAAGCCGCCTCGCGGGGCTGGGGATCGACCACGACACCCTCCTCACCGGCACGGGCGAGCGGATGGACTTCCCGGCATGCGTCGATGCGGTGTACGCCGCCTGCTCCGGCGCGAGCCAGGGTGGACTGAGTCCGTAGTTCAGGCGGGTTCGCCCGGAGGTGCTACGCCGGCGCGGCTCGGCTTGCGGCGCAACCCCCGCCACGCCATCCCCAGCGTCAGCCGCGCCATCGAGCGGCCTAGCGACTCGAAGCGCCGACGGCGTGATCGAGCGCGACGGCGAAGCGAGCGATCTCGTCCTCGCCGATCACCAGCGGGGGCAGCGCCTTGACCACGTTCATGTGGTGTCCGGCGACCTGGGTGAGGATGTGGTGGTCCCGGAACAGGGGCACCACGAGGAGCTGCGGCGGGAGGCCCGGGCTGTCGACGCTCGATCGAGTCCCAGATGCGCCGCGCGGCGCCGCCACTCGGCGGCCCGAGCTCGATGGCCCACATCAGGCCCAACCCCCGAACCTCGCTCACCACCTCGTGGCGCTCGGCGAGCGGGCGCGTCAGCTCGAGCAGGCGATCGCCGAGCACTCGCGCGCGCTCGACCAAGCCCGCGTCGTCGATCTCCGAAAGCGTCGCCAGAGCCGCCGCGGCGGCGAGGTCGTTCTGGCCGAAGGTCGACCCGTGCGCGACCGAGCGCTCCATGGAGTCGAAGACGCGGTCGAAGACGTCGCGTGAGCTGAGGATCGCCCCCACCGGGACGTAGCCTCCTGAGAGGGCCTTCGAGACGAGGATCATGTCGGGCTCGAGACCCCAGTGCTCGAGTGCCAGGAACCGCCCGGTTCGCCCGAGGCCGGTCTGCACCTCGTCGACGCACAAGAGCGTTCCCTGGGCGCGGCAGAGCGCCTGCGCTTCGGGAAGGTATTCCGGCGGCGGGATGACGACACCCTTGCCCTGCACGGGTTCGACGAGGAAGGCGGCGACGTCGCCACTCGAGAGCTCGCGCCGAAGGGCGTCGAGATCGCCGAAGGGGACCGGGTCGCAGCCTGGCAGGAAGGGTCCGTAGCGCTCGCGGAACTCGGGGTTCCCGTTCACCGACAGGGCGCCCATCGTGAGGCCGTGGAAGGCGTGGTCGCAGTACAGGATCCGCGGGCGCCCGGTGGCGGCGCGCGCCATCTTGATCGCGCCCTCGACCGTCTCCGCGCCGGAGTTGGTCAGCAGCACGGTCCCGACCGACGACGGCGCGCGGCGCAAGAGCTCCTCGGCCAGGACCCCGGGGAGCACCGTCACGCCGAGCTGGGGGAGGCTGGCCGTTTCGGCGTCGAGCACCCCCTCCAGCTGCTCCCTCACCGCCGGCGGGTTGCGGCCGAGCGCGAAGACGCCGTAGCCCGAGAGCAGATCGAGGTAGCGGTCGCCCCCCGCGTCGATGAGATAGGCCCCCTCCCCTCCCACCCACTCGCGGTCGAATCCGATGGTCTTCAGCACCCGGACCATCTGGCGGTTCAGGTGCCGGTGGTGGAGATCCGCGGCCTCATCGGCCCGGCTGGCGAGGATCTCGGCCACGTCGATGCTGGGGCGGCGGTCTGACGATGTCATGCCGCGGGATGGTCGCAGGAGTGGACGTCCGCGGGCCGGCTCAGAGGCCCAGGCCCCGCACCCCCCTCTCGTCCCATCCGAGGTGATGCGCGATTTCGTGCCGGACCGTGCGCTGCACCTGCGAGCGCAGCAGGTCGGGGTCGTGGCCGAAGTCGCGCTCCAGCGTGTCCTTGTAGACGATGATGCGGTCCGGGTAGCTGTCGCGGGCGATCGTGCCGCCGATGTAGTGCCCGTACGCGCCGTGCTCGCTCCCCAGGTTGGAGACGATTACCGGCGTGTGCTCGAGCAGCTCGCGAAAGGGCTCCGGGAGGCCGTCGAGCGCCTCGATCACGAGCTCGTCGAACTCGCTCGGCGGCTGGTCGGCAGGGGGGACCGACGCAAGCGCCTCGCTTCGGTCGACGAGCCGCTGGAACTCCGGCTCGGGCATCTCCCTGCCGATCATCGCGACCGTGAGCCAGGCCGTGACGAGCGCGATCGCGAGCGCTCCCACCAGCAGCACGACGAGGTCGTCCAGCCCGGCCAGCGATGGGGGGTTGAGCAACAGAACCACGAGGCCGACGATCAGCGCGGTGAGGGCGGCGGCGCGCAGCGGTGGACCGAGGCTCTCCCTCATGCAGATGAGGTTAGAGCGCTGCGGTGGCGGGGTAGCGATCGGACATGCGTTGGCTCACGCAGCTCGCGCATCTGCCCGGCGCCGCCGCGAAGGCGCGCCGGCTTGCGTCCGGCGGAGGACCGCGGCGGGTCCGCGTACTCGGCCTGGGTCAGCCAACCGGCCTGATCGTCCCGAGCTCCACCCTGAGGCTCGAGGTCCGAGCCGCCAGTGGAGCAAAGACCCGCTGGGAGCCCGAGATACCGATCCCGTTTCCCTATGCCTTGGCATACCGGCTGTCGCGGAAGCTCGGCGTCCCGTTGATCTCGAGCCGTGATCCCGAGAATCTGACGTTCTCGATCACGCTTCCCCGGGCCAGGAGGGGCCACCGCTGCTGACCCCGGGGGGCTGCGCTACTCGGTCGAGATGTTCGGGTCCGCTTGGACCTTGTGCGGGAGGATCATCAGGAAGTTCTCCTGAGCACCCGACGCCAGGCCGAGCATCCGCTTGGCTTCGTCGCCCTGATCGGTGGCCCGCAGCTCATCCGCGTGGTGGCCCAGCAGCTCCTGGACGTCCAGGACGCCCTCGTCGTCCAGCTCGGTGAGCTCGACCTTGGCTCCCTCGCCCAGGCGGCGGCGGATCGCGTCGGCGTCGAGGTTCCAGTCGGGGGCGACGCGGACGTAGACGCGCCCGCCGGTCATGCCGGCGCATGCCCAGGGCCCGATGTCGCCGAGCACCACGGCGCGGCCGGACGTCATGTACTCGAAGGCGAACCCCTTTGCGTTCGCCCGGTCGACGACGCAGCCCCGGGAGTCGTCGAGCGGCTCCTCGGGCTCGCCGCCCAGCACGACGTCGGCGCCCGACAGCCGGATGCAGAAGCGCGAGTCGGCTGAGCCCTGGACGAACAGCCGGCCCCGCTGGGCGCCGTAGGCGAACGACTTGCCGACCGAGCCGTTGACGCGGCGCCCGTCGGCGTTCCTGCCCTTCATGATCGAGACGGTGCCCCCGAGCATTGTCTTCGCAACGCCGTCCTGGGCGCCACCCTCGACCCGGATCACGAGGCCCCAGGCGTTGAAGGCACCCAGTCCCTGGCCGGCCACCGAGCCGCCGTTGAAGTCGAGCTCGGCGAGCACGTCGGTCGGGTCACCCGCGGGCGCGGATTCGTAGATGCGCGCTCTGGAGATCGCGCCCGCGAGCTCGGTGCCGAGGACGCGGTCGTGCGAATCGATCGGCCGCGGGAACTCCTCGCGCACCGGCCCGCTGACGAAGACCTCGCCCGCCAGGCCCGCAAGCCGGGTGGAGACCTCCTTGGGCTCCATGCGGATCGGGCGCGCTCGCACCAGCCCGGCCTCGGCGCGAACCTCGGTGGCGACCAGCTCCTCCTCGGCAACCGGCATGTCGATCGGCTCGAGATCGAGGAACTCCTCGAGCGGCGTGATCAGCTCGGTCAGATCGAGGGCCTTCGCGTGCGAGATCTGCTCGAGCAGGTCGTAGCGGCCCACCAGGTCCTGGGCGCGCTCGTAGCCCAGCCCGGCGACCACCCGCTTGACCTCCTCGCCCATCGCCTTGAAGAACCTGGCGCAGCTTTCGGCGGCGGGGTCGACGTGCTGCGGGGTGAACTTCTTCAGCCCGTGCTCGGTGGCCTGCTCGACGGTCTCGATCTGCGTCGCGATCCCGACGTGGCACGTGTCGAGCTGGCAGCCGCGGCAGATGGTGCACCCCAGCGAGACCATCGCCAGGGTCCCGAAGGCCACGCGATTGGCTCCCATGCAGTGAAGCTTCACGATGTCGTGTGCGTGGCGGTAGCCGCCGTCGGCCCAGATCTCGACCCGGTTGCGGATGCCGGCCTCCATCAGCGCCCTGTGGACCGCCCGCGTGCCGATGTCCGACGGCAGCCCGACGTGGCGCAGGGCGTGCTGGCGCGCGGCGCCGGTGCCGCCCTCGAAGCCCGACAGCGTGATGATGTCCGCACCCGCCTTCGCGATGCCCAGGCCGATCGTGCCCACGTTGGGGACGACCGGGACCTTCACGGAGACCCGTAGGTCGGGGTTGACGGTCTTCAGCTCGTCGATCAGCTCCGCGAGGTCCTCGATCGAGTAGAGGTCGTGGTTGTTGGAGGGTGAGATCAGGTCGGTGCCGGGCGAGGCGTTGCGCGCCTCGGCGACCTTCTCGGAGACCTTGCGGCCGGGGAGATGACCCCCCTCCCCCGGCTTCGCCCCCTGGCCGATCTTGATCTCGGCGACGTACGAGGAGTTCAGCATCTCCGCGGAGACGCCGAAGCGCCCCGACGCGACCTGCTGGCCCCGCCACTTGCGGTAGTGGCCGTACATGTCCTGAATCTCGCCGCCCTCTCCGTTGATGCAGAGGATGTTGATCGCCTTCGCCGCCTCGGCGTAGGCGCGGAAGGCCGGCTCGGACTGGGACCCGAAGCTCATCGACGAGATCACGATCGGGTAGTCGTGGTGCCCGACGGAGGCGTCCACGGACTCCGGATCGACCGCGTCGTCGCGGTCGGAGCGGACGGCCATGATGTGTCGCATCGAGATCGGGCTCTCTGTCTCGAGCCCGCGCACCTTCTCCGAGTACTCGTCGTAGTCGGAGGTGCCGTTGGCTGCGGCGATCGCGGCCTTGTAGACCTTGGGATAGAACCGAAAGGTCTTCGCGGGCTTCGCGCCGGCCTCCCCGATGAGGATCCCGAAGCGCTGATCGGTGTCGGCATCGAGATCGACGTAGCCGAGCCCGCCGCGCTCGGACGCCGCGTAGGTCTCCGTCTGGAAGATCTCAGCGAGCTCGGGCTTGACCCCGATCGAGGAGAACTGCCGCGCGTAGCCGCGAACCTCGTGGATCCCGATGGTCGAGATCACCTTCTCGATTCCCTTGCGCAAGGCCGAGCACAGGTTGGAGACGTCGGTGTCGTAGTCCTCGACGCAGATCACCTCGACCATCACGTAGGGACAGACCCCGTTCGCTCCCAGGCCGAGCGCCATGACGACGTCGTGGACGTTGCGGATCGCCGCCGAGCGCAGCACGATCGAGCAGCGCCGGCGGAGGTTCTCCTCGCCGGTCTCGCCGAAGCGCAACTGCTTCAGGGCCTGGTCGACCGCAGAGGTGGCCAGGTGAGGATCGAGGTAGCGGCGCTCGCCGTCGAAGACGGTGCGGTCGGTGAGGACCACCAGCTCCGCGCCCTGGCGCACGCACTTGACGGCCTCCTGCTTGATCCGCTCGATCGCCCCGTGCGTGGTCTCCGACTCGAGCAGGGCGATGTCGATCGCCGCCGCGCGGTCGCGGAACTCCTCCCAGAGGTCCTCCAGGAGGTAGGTCTGGTGCTCGCGGGCGATCTCGCGGTACTTCGAGTCGCCGAGCGGAGCGAGGTCGTGGTGCCCTCCAAGGATCACCGGGAAGGAGGTCTCGAGCGCGCGAGTGTCGGTGCCCGGCGAGTGGATGGACGGGCGGCGGCCGAACACCGCCCGGGTCGAGAAGTGCTCGATCTCTCGCTCGCGGTCGATCGCCGGGTTGGTCACCACGGCGACCGTCTCCTTGAAGTAGTCGGCGAGATTCTGGCGCTCGGGTGACAGCGCCGCGAGCGGCCCGTCGTACCCCAGCGAGCCGATCGGCTCGGCGCCGTTGGACGCCATCTGCTGGCAGAGCTTGACGTCGTCGCGCTGCCAGCCGAAGCCCGCGAGGATCCGGTCCTCCACCTTAACCGGCTCCGACGGCCCGGCTGCGGTGTAGCCGGGGATCTCGGTGCCCTCGAGCGGGCCCCCCGTCTCGAGCGCGCGGTCGTAGGGGGCCACCTCCGAGGTGCTCGTTCGCCCGAGCCAGCGCTCGGCGACAACCCGCTGCATCTGCCAGTGCTCGTGGAGCTTCGACTCGCGCCGCTCGCGATCGATCGTGATCATGTACTTCTCGCCGGGCGCGAGCGGCTTCGGCTCCGAGACCATCTCCTCGCAGCCGACCACGCCGGGCTCGGAGCTGAAGATGAAGTCCTCGGGCGTCTCGAGCTTCCAGAGCGGCCGCAGCCCGAGCGCATCGGCGGAGAGGACGCACTCGTCGTCGTGACGCGCGATCAGCGCCACGGGACCCTGGGCGAAGGGACCGAACGTCTCGCGCAAATACATGTAGAACGGGCGCAGGTCCTCCGGCAGCGAGCGGATCTCGTCGACGATCGGGGGCACCACGGCCTCCATCGCCTCCGCCAGCGACAGCCCGTCGACCCGGATGAGATGGTCGATCACCCGGTTCAGGTCCTGCGAGTCGGAGTTGCCCGGCGTGATCTGGATCCCGAGCATCCCGGCCTCCTGGCGAAGCTGCTCGATCGTGTTGATCTCGCCGTTGTGGCCGAGGACGGTGAACGGCTGCACTCGTTTGAAGGACGGCCACGTGTTCGTCGAGTAGCGGTTGTGGCCGAAGCATCCGATCGTCTCGAAGCGCTCGTCGCGAAGGTCCGGGTAGTACTCGCCCAGGGCCTTGGGGGCGCCCATCACCTTGTAGACGCAGGTGGATGCCGAGAACGACGCCACGTGACAGCCCAGCTCCTCCTCCAGCGCGAGCATCAGGTCGAAGCAGATGCGGTGGCGGCGCCTGGTGTCGGGCAGGAGGCCGCCGACCTGCCAGAAGTGCGGCTCCTCCTCGCGGGCCGTCGGCCCGAGGGCGTGCGACTCCACCGTGCCGAGCCGCTCGGCGAGGATCCGGAAGCCGCCGCGACCGAGGATCTCGCGGGCGTCATGGAGCGGCTTCTCGGCGTCGCCCGCGCGGTCGACGAACACGTGAGCGACCGCGAAGGCCTCGTCCAGCGCCAGGGCCGGGTTGTGGCCGCCGGCGCGGACCTCCTCCGACCAGAGCTTGCGCGGGATGTCCACGAGAATCCCGCAGCCGTCGCCCTCGCCGTCGACGTTGCCGGCGCGATGCAGCATCTTCTGGAGGTTCGCGAGCGCCAGCTCGACGGGCGCGCGGCCTGGCGTCGCGTCCTTGCGCACCGACGCATAGATCGCGCACGCGTCGCGGTCCTCGACGCTGGGCGGCGAGACGCGCGGGCGATACGCCCTCTCCGGCGAATAGCGCCGCCGCTCTTCAGGCAGCGGCATCAGACGACGACTGGAGGAGCTGGACAACCGAAACCTCCCTGGATCCACGCCTTCTTCGAGCGGGCGCGCGACGGGGACAGAACGGACGCGGAAGTATAGGGAGAACGTCGGCGGGCGAGCCGGCGGTCACTCGCCCTGGCTGCGCATATAGTCCGACTATGTCGGCGACGATCGCCGTCCTCTCTCAGAAGGGCGGTACAGGGAAGACGACCATGGTCCGCTCACTCGCGGATGTCTTCGAGCGCCTTGGCCTGGACGTCATCGCCGTGGACGCAGACCCGCAGGGCAACCTCTCCGATTACTTCGACACCGACCCGGACGCGCACCCGACCCTGGGGGACGTCCTGCTGGGCCAGGTGCGAGCCGCCGACGCGGTGCACGGTCGGGTTATCCCGGCCAACCTCCAGCTGGCCGAAGCGGAGCTGTCGCTGTCGGGGAAGATCGGGCGCGAGGTGACCCTTCGCAACGCGCTGATGGACCTGAAGCGAAACCGTGAGCTGATCCTCATCGACTGCCCCCCCACCCTGGGCCTGCTGACCGTCAACTCGCTCGTCGCCTCGACTCACGCGATCCTCTCCACTGAGGCGCAGTACTTCTCGCTTCAGGGGATGGAGCAGGCCGTTCAGGTGCTCGACCTGGCCCACGACAGCCTCAACCCTCAGCTGGAGCTGCTGGGGGTCTGCCTGAACATCGCGAACATGCGCACGCGTCACGCGCGCCAGACGCTCGAGGCGCTGCGCGAGCGGTTCGGCGACAAGCTCTTCCGCACCGTCATCCGGCAGTCGATCGCCTACGCGGAGTCCGCCGAGCGAGCCGTCCCGATCCTGGCGTACCGGCCCGACCGGGGCTCGGACTACCTGTCGCTCGCGAGCGAGATCCTGCGTCGGCTTGGCAAGCAGGAGCTGCTGGAGTCCCTCGACGAGCTGAGCGCCGAGGTCGTGCCGGCTGGGGCATACTCACGGGCATGAACGGCAGCGACGATTCCGCTTCGCTCGAGGCCGCCATCGGCACCTACAACGAGGCCTGGAACGCCCACGACCTCGACACGATCATGTCCATGCACGCCTCCGACATGGTCTTCGAGAACCACACGGCCGGCGAGGCCGCGGAGGGCGAGGCCGTCCGCGAGCACATCGGCTCGATCTTCGACACCTGGCCCGACATCACGTTCACGACGCGCCGCGTGTACGTGAGGGACGGGCTCGTCGTCCAGGAGTGGACGGCCGAGGCCACACACAGGAGCGAGATGCGCCGCGGCGATCTCGTCGCCGAGCCGACGGGCAGGACGGTCACATGGGAGGGCCTGGACGTGATCCCGTTCGAGGACGGTCTCGTGAAGCGAAAGGACGTCTACTCGGACTCGGTCTCGATCCTGCGCCAGCTGGGGCTGCTGTAGCGCGTCGCTACAGCTCGGGAACGTCGGCGCCGAGCGGGGTGAAGCGAGCGCGGCGGACCTCGACGTCGCCCGCCCGCTCGCCCAGGGCCTCGACGACCTTGCCCGTGTCCTGCCAGAAGCACCAGAACAGGACCGCGGGGCCCGCGCCCGAGACCGTCGCCCCGATCGCCCCGACCTCGGCAGCCAGGCGGAGCAGCTCGACGGAGCGCGGGTAGACCTCCGCCCGGGGGATCTGGTGAAGGCGGTCGGCGAGCCCGCGAGAGATCAGGGTCAGGTCCGACTGCTCGATTCCCAGCACCAGGTGCGCCGCCGCCGCGACGTTCGCCACCGCGTCGGCCATCGGCACCTGCGCCGGCAGGGCCGCCCGCGCGGCCGCCGTGGGGACCTCGTCCGCCGGGATCGCGAGCACGCCCTCGACGCCCTGGGGCGGCTCGAGGCGGACGGGGAGCACCGGAGTGGCCGAGGAGTCGCCGCTCGGATCCGGCGGACAGACGGCGAAGCCGCCGAACAGCGCTGCGGCGACGTTGTCCGGGTGGCCCTCGAGGTCGACCGCGTGACGGTAGACGTCCGGCGGGTCGAGACCGAGCTCGTAGAGATGGTCCGCGGCCAAAAGGCCCGCGACGATCGCCGCCGCGCTCGAGCCGAGCCCGCGCGCCACCGGGATGTCACTTCGGATCTCGAAGCGCAGCCCATCGGCCGAGTGGAGCCGCTCGAAGGCGCGCACGCAGAGGTTGTCGCGGCTCGCCGGCAGCCCGTCGCCATCGGCGTCCACTTGGAACTCTCCGGCCTCGGTGACCTCCAGCTCGAGCTGGATGTCGAGGGCCGCCGCGAGGACGTCGAAGCCGGGCCCTAGGTTGGCGGAGGAGGCCGGCACCCGGACCAGCCGCCTGCGGTCGGTCATCGGATCACTGCTTCCACTTGATTGAGCAGCCCACCGCCTCCGTGGCCGGCCGCGCGAGCTCAGCGCCCGCGAGGACCGCGTCCAGGGCCTCGCGGAGCCACTCGGCCCGTAAGGTGGGGTCCATGTGGTCGGCGTCCGGCGCGCCCTCGTAGCGGACGCGAAGGTCGCCGTCCAGCACGTACAGATGCGGGGTGACCTGCGCGCCCCACTCGCGGGCAGCCGTTTGGCTTTCGTCGTGGAGATAGGGAAACGGCCACTCCTCCGCCTCGACCCGCTCGCGCATGGCGTCCAGAGAATCGTGCGGATAGCGCTCCGCGTCGTTGGAGTTCACGGCCAGGAAGCGCACCCCGCGCGACTCGTACTGGAGCGCCACGTCCACGATTCGGTCGTGCCAGGCGAGCGCGTACGGACAGTGGTTGCAGGTCCAGACGACGACCGTCGCCTGGGGCTCTTCGGGCACCGGCAGCCTGTGAATCGCCCCGTGCGTGTCGGGCAGCTCCAGCGGGGGCGCCGGCTCTCCCACGTTCGTCGCGGTCGCTTGTGCCATCAGTCGCCTCCTTCGGTCATCGCCATCCTCAGAGTCTGCCGCACGTCGGCGCGGTCGGGCACCGGCGAGATCCGGCCGTCGGCGAGGCGGTACACGCGGCAGCTCAAGCCGATGGGCTCCTCGGACACGGGCTGAACGTCCCGCCCGTCCACGCGGATGGTCGGCGAGCCCACGAACTCCTCTCGCTTCGCGTCGGCATCGGTCGCGATCTCGCGCATGGCGATCGCCTCGGGATCGAGCCCCAGGGCCTTCATCTCCCGGCGAAGGACGGCGAGCGCCTCGTCGGTGCTCGGACATCCCTGCCACCACAGGAGCTCGACGCGAGGCGATCTAACCGCCATCTTCGCTCAGGCGAGCGAGTCCGCTCGTCCGTAGATGGCGCCCGCGACGATCGCGCCGGCCGGCACCTGCGAGCCGGGAAGCAGCACCGAGTGCTTGACGAGGGCACCCGACCCGACGGACGCGCCATCGCCGATCACGAGCGGTCCGTCGAGACGGGCGCCGGGATCGAGCTCGCAGCCCTCGCCGACGAGTACCCGGCCGCCGACGCCGGGCTCGCCGGTCTCGACGGCAGCCTCGTCCCCCGAGGGGTCGAGGAGACTGCCGCCGGCGTTGACCTCCACCGCGCCATCGAGCGCGTCGAGGTTGCCCTGGATGTACTCGGGCAGGGACCCCACGTCGTTCCAGTAGTCGTCGATCGGGTGCACGTGGAAGGTCACGTCGTTCTCCAGGAGCGCGGGGAAGACCTCGAGTGCGAAGTCCGCCACCGGCCTGTCCGGGAAGTAGTCGAAGATCTCGGGCTCCAGCACGTAGATCATGCAGCTGGCGAGCTCCGAGAGAGCCTCGGCGGGATCGGGCTTCTCCTGGAAGCCCTGGATTCGGCCCTCCGAGTCCGCGATCACGACGCCGTACTCGCTGACGTCCGAGACCCGCTTGACCGCAAGGGTCGCGATCCCGCCGTTCGACTCGTGGGCGGCGCGAAGGCCCGCGAGGTCGATGTCCGTGAGCGCGTCGCCGGCCATCACCAGGAAGGGTTCGTCGCCGAAGAACTCGGCGACGTTGCGAACGCCGCCCGCCGTGCCCAGGAGCTCGTCCTCGTGACTGTAGGCGAGGTCAACGCCCAGAGCTGATCCGTCGCCGAACCGCTCCCGGATCGTCTCGGGGAACCAGTGCAGGTTGGCGATCACCTCTCGAAAGCCGTGGCGCGGAAGCAGCTCCAGGATGTGCTCCATCACCGGGCGGTTGACGACCGGCACCATCGGCTTCGGGACCTCGTAGGTCAGTGGGCGCAACCTCGTTCCGAGGCCGGCCGCCATCACCATCGCCCTCATCGGCAGCGCGGCGCGGTTGCTAGGTGCCCTGGTCCCAGCTCGCCAGGTACTCCTGCTGCTTGTCGGTGAGCGTGTCGATCTCCACGCCGCGCGAAGCGAGCTTCAGCCGCGCGATCTCGCGATCGATCTCCTCGGGCACGGGATAGACGCGCTTCTCGAGGTAGTTGTGGTCGCGGACCACGTGCTCGGCGGCGAGCGCCTGGTTGGCGAAGCTCATGTCCATCACCGCGGCGGGATGCCCCTCGGCAGCGGCGAGGTTCACCAGCCGACCCTCCGCAAGCAGGAAGATCTCGCGTCCGTCCTTGGTGCGGTGGCCCTCGACGAACGGGCGGGTCTCGAACTTCTCCTCGGTGATCGCGTCGAGCTCCTCCTTGTTCACCTCGACGTCGAAGTGGCCGGAGTTGCAGACGATCGCTCCGGACTTCATGACGTCGAACATCGCGCCCGAGATCGCGTCGCGGTCCCCCGTGACCGAGATGAAGACGTCGCCAACCTTGGCCGCCTCGACGGCGGGCATGACCTCGAAGCCGTCCATCAGCGCCTCCAGGGCCCGCAGCGGGTCGACCTCGCAGACGATCACGTGGGCGCCGTGGCCCTTGGCCCGCATGGCGACACCGCGACCGCACCAGCCGTAGCCGATGACGACGACCCGCAGGCCGGCGATCAGGACGTTCGTCGCCCGGATCACGCCGTCGAGGGTCGACTGCCCGGTGCCGTACCGGTTGTCGAAGAAGTGCTTGGTCTTGGCGTCGTTGACGGCGATGATCGGGTAGCCGAGCTTGCCCTCGCGCTCGAGCGCCTTCAGCCTGATGACCCCCGTGGTCGTCTCCTCGGTGCCGCCCAGGACCCCCGAGAGGTGGTCGGAGCGCTCGCCGTGGAGGACCCCGACGACGTCGGCCCCGTCGTCCATCGTGATCTGCGGTCCCTGGTCCACGATGGCGTGGATGTGGCGGTAGTAGGAGTCGTTGTCCTCGGCGTTGATCGCGTAGACGTCGGCGCCGTACCGGTCGACGAGCGCGGCGGCGACGTCGTCCTGCGTCGAGAGCGGGTTGGAGGCGCAGAGGGCCACGTTCGCGCCGCCCGCGATCAGTGTGCGGGCCAGGTTCGCGGTCTCGGTCGTCACGTGCAGGCAGCAGCCCAGGGTGATGCCGTCCAGCGGCCGCTCCTTGGAGAAGCGCTCCCGGATCGACTGGAGCACGGGCATGTGCCGGTCCGCCCATTCGATCCGTCGCTGGCCCTCGTCGGCCAGCCCGATGTCCGCGATGTCGTAGCTCTTCTCGGCGGTCGCCAAACCAATCCTTTCGTCGTGAACGAGGTGGGAAGGATACGTGCTGGCTACGGTTGGTCGCGTGGAAGACCCGATGGTCGTCAGCCCGGAGCTTGCCGTGTCGCTGGCCGAGGTCGAGGTTCGAACGAGCCGGTCCTCCGGCCCCGGCGGTCAGCACGCGAACGTCACCGCCTCGCGCGTCGAGGCGATGCTCGACCTGTCGGAGTCGGCGGCGCTGACGGGCGACCAGCGACAGCGCCTGATGTCGAGATACGGGCGCCGCGTGACGGCGGTCGCCCAGGATGCGCGCAGCCAGGCCCGCAACCGCGAGCTGGCGCTCGAGCGTCTGCGCGACAAGCTCGCCGCGGGATTGGCGGTCCCCAAGCGCCGCCGCGCGACGAAGCCGGGGAGGGCGGCGAGGGAGAGGCGCCTCGACTCGAAGCGCAGAAGGTCCGAGCGCAAGCGGTCGCGCAGGCCGCCGGCAATCGACGACTAGGCTGGACCCTGCGACGAAGGGTGGCCGAGCTCGTCCTTCAGGCGGTCGATCATCTCGATCGGCGACGGGTCGACGCCGCCCTCTGCCGCGATCCGGAGCGACAGCAGGTCACCGAGCATCACGGCCCACAGCAGGCGCTCCGTACGGCTCTCACCCTGCGTCTCGAGCCGCGTCACGGAGTGGGCGGCGGGCTCGATCAGCCGGGCGGTGAGCTCGAAGCGCTGGCGCACCCTGGGATGCTGGTCGCGGTCCTCGAGGAGGATGGCGCTCATCCTGCTCGACTCCTCGCTTTCGTTCCAGCCCTCGATCTCGTTGTGGTCGGCCTCGGGCAGCGTGCCCGTGAAGGCCGGGAGCTTGGCGTTCTCGTTGATCTGCGTCTTCCAGCGCAGCGCGACCGGGACGGTCAGGTCGGCCCCGTAGATGACCGGGATCGATCCGGCGACCTGCTCGGCGAGCGACTCGGCCCGCTCGGCGGCGGCGGCGCTCGCCTCGCGGAGGTGGGCCGCCGCGCTGTCGATCTCGGTCCGGATCCCGGGCGCGGCGCCGGTGAGCGCGGCGACCTCCGCCGCGGCCGTGAACAGGTACCCGACCGCGGCTCGCGGCTGCATTCCGGCCGGCAGGCCGATGACCGGCACCCCGTCGGCCCTCGCGGCCTGCGCGAGCTGGCCGCCTGTCGTCGCCACGATCCGGCGGGCGCCCAGCGCCTCGGCCGCCGTGTAGCTGGCGATCGTCTCCTCCGTGTCCCCCGAGTAGCTCGAGCACAGGACAGCCCGGTCCGGAAGCATCGCGAAGGGCAGCTCGTAGCCTCGCTCGGTCGTCAGCGGACGGGTGAGCCGGTTGCCGAAGGCGACGGCGGCCAAATCGCCGCCGATCCCGGAGCCGCCCATCCCGCAGACCACGAGCCCGCCGGGGGCGTCGAATGGCTCGATCCTCGCCGACTCGACTCGCCACAGCGCGTCGCTCAGGTGATCCGGCAGCGCGAGGACGTCGTCGAGCTGGTTGGAGCGGTCGTTCGCGCTCACGACATGAGACCCCGGGGAGCGAGCCTCGCGCCGTCGCCGAGCTCCGCGCCCGCGTCGACCACGGCGCCCTCGCCGATCACCGCTCCGGGACCGACTCGGGCGCCCTCGCCGATCTTGGCGTCGGGGCCGACGATCGAGTCGCTGACGCTCGCGCCGGGCCCGATCCGGCAGCCGGCGAGCACCACGGAGCCGGACACCGCCGCGCGCTCGCCCAGGTGCGACCCGCGCGCGATGACGATGCGCGGGCCGATGGAGGCCTCAGGCCCCGCGACAACGCCGGCCTCGACTAGCGCGGGTGGCTCTACGCCCGTCGCCGGATCCAGCCTCGCGCCGTCGGAGACCAGCAGCCCGCCGGCCCCCGGCCGCGCCCCCGCGTTGGTTTGCACGCGTCCCTCCATGATGTCCCAGGTCGCCTGGAGGTAGCGCTCGGGGGTCCCGATGTCCATCCAGTATCCGTTCAGGCCGTGACCGTACAACCCGGCCCCCACCAGGCGCGGAAAGACCTCGCGCTCGATCGACACCATGCGCCCGGGGTCGATCAGGTCGAGCACGCCGCGCTCCATCACGTAGGCGCCCGCCGAGATCTCGTTGGTGTCGATGTCGCCCGGGCCGGGCTTCTCGAGGAACTCGATCACCTCGCCGGTCGCGGCCTCACGGCGGACGAGCCCGTAGGAGCTCGGATCGTCGACCGGGTGCAGGGCCAGGGTGGCGACGGCGCCGCGCTCTTCGTGGGCGCGCATCAGCTCACCCAGGTCGAGGTCCGAGAGCACATCGCCGTTCAGCACCAGGAAGCGCTCGCCGAGAATGCCTTTCTCCGCCGCCAGCCGCAACGGGCCTCCCGTGCCCAGCGGCTCGGATTCCTCGACGTAGGTGACGCCCGGGCCGGTGCCCTCGCCTTCCGCCAGCGCCTCGCGCAGGACGCCGGCGCCGAATCCGGACGCGACGATCACCTCGTCCACGCCGTAGCGCGCGAGCCAGTCGATCATGTGGCGGAGGAACGGCCTGTCGACGAGCTGGATGGCGGGCTTGGGAATCGTCAGCGTGAGCGGCCGCAGTCGGGTGCCCTCGCCGCCGGCCAGGACGAGGGCCTGCATCAACGCGATCGCGCTTCGGCCGAGTCGGCCGCCGCCGCACCCTCCGGCTGCTGGGAGCCGTTGCTCGCCAGTCCGATCCCCTCGTACGCGAAGCCCGCGTCGCGCAGCGCCTGCGGATCCAGGAAGTTGCGGCCGTCCACGACCAGTGGCGTGGCCATCCGCTCGCGCAGCGAGGCCCAGTCGAGCTCGGCGAACTCGGGCCACTCCGTGACGACCACGGCCGCGTCAGCGGCCTCGACCGCCTCCTGGGCCGATGCGGTCAACTGGACGCCGGGCAAGAGCTCCTCGGCGGGGCCCCGCGCCACGGGGTCGTATCCGCGGACCGTGGCGCCCTCGCCCTGGAGCCGTGCGGCGAGCACCAGGCTCGACGCCTCGCGCATGTCGTCGGTGTCCGGCTTGAATGCCAGCCCGAGCAGCGCGATCGTTCGTCCCGCGAGCGCGCCCAGATGCTTCTGGAGCTTGCCGATGACGCGGCGCTTCTGCAGCTCGTTGACCTCGATCACCGCGGTCAGGAGCTGGAAGTGGTAGCCGGTGTTGCCGGCGAGCTGCTTGAGGGCCGACACGTCCTTTGGGAAGCAGGAGCCGCCGTAGCCGACCCCCGCCCGCAGGAACGACGGGCCGATTCGCCGGTCGAGGCCCATGCCGCGGGCGACCTCGGTGACGTCGGCGCCCACCTCCTCGCAGACGTTGGCGATCTCGTTGATGAAGGAGATCTTCGTGGCCAGGAAGGCGTTGGCCGCGAGCTTGATCATCTCGGCGGAGGCGACGTCGGTGCGCACGATCTCGCCGCCGAGCGGGCGGTAGACCGCCTCCACCTCGTCGGCCGCCCACTCGGCGCCGGGGTCGGCGCCGATCACCACGCGGTCGGGGTGCAGGAAGTCCTGGACGGCCGCCCCCTCCTTGAGGAACTCGGGGCACGAGACGTAGGCGACGTCGGGCGCGTCGCGGTGGATCGCACGGCCGGTCCCCGAGGGCACCGTGCTCTTCATGACAAGAGCGTGGTCGCCGCCGCGGGCAAGCTGGGAGACGACGGCCTGCACCCGCGACAGGTCGGCATCGCCGGAGTAGGTCGGCGGCGTGTCAACGCAGCAGAACAAGAGGCGCGCGGACTTCAGCACGTCGTCCATGTCGGTGGTGAAGGTGAGTCGCTCGCCGTTGCGCTCGAGGAGCTCGTCGATGCCCGGCTCGTGGATCGGCGCCGTACGGCGGTTGAGCGATCGGACCTTGCTCTCGTCGATGTCCATCGCGACCACGTCATGGCCAATCTCGGCGAAGCAGGTGGCTGTCACCAGGCCCACCCAGCCGACGCCGATTACTCCGATTGGTCGTTCGTCGCTCATTGGATCCGCATCATCGCGACTGGGCGCCCTTTCGGCGTCAGCCCGTGTATTTCCGCATCGATTCGGCGATTCCGAACATCTGGCCCGGCGTGAGGACGTTCAGCAGCGTGTTGTCGGCCCAGTAGGACCCGCGGCTCGTCTTCCAGCCGATCAGCCGCAGCTGCGGGCCATCCCAGGAGAGCAGGTACTCCCGCCCGTCGATGGTCCTCGTCTCGTCCGGGTGGTCGAGGATCGGCGGATCCTTCCAATCGGTGCCGGAGACGCCGTAGTAGGCGGTGTATCCGTCGGTCGGCATGCTGACGACCATCTTGTAGCCGCGGTACTCGTCGCTGCCCGGGCCGTCGATCGGGAAGGCTCGGGAGTCGGTGGTGATGGTCGAGTCGGGGGCGAGCTTCGTCGGGTAGTACACCGGGAACCTCAGCATCGGCTTGCCGCCCTTGGTCTTCGCGGCCGCGAGCTGGGCAGCGGATTCCTGCGCGGTTGTCGTGGAGTCGATCAGCGGGGGCGCCGACGAGCCGCCGGACTTGCCGCCTCCTCCTCCAGAGCCGGATCCGCCACCGCCCTTCGATCCGTTGGACGACTCCCCTGGCGTGGGGGTGGGTGTCTCGCCCTCGAACCTTGCCACCGCCTGCTTGACCGCGGACTCCGATGCCGTGACGTACGACGCGTTGGCACCGCCCAGGTTGGCCGGGAAGTGCACCTGAACCACCGGAGCATTGCTCGCGGAGAGGATCAGCCTGGCCAGCGTGATCAGATCGACACCGTTTTGGATGTCCAGCGTGACGTACCTGTGGAGGATGTCGACGAGGTCCTTGTAGTCGTTCGCGATCCGATCCGCTGGCAGCTCCTGCCGCACCTCCCGCAGGAACTCCTGCTGGCGCGCCGAGCGCACGAGATCGTTGTCGTCGTGCCGGTAGCGGACGTACTGGAGCGCGTTGTAGCCGCACATCCGCTGGTAGCCCGCCGGGACGTCGATCTCGGCGTACTGCTCGGACGCGGCCAGGCCGACGTTCGAGTGGTAGTAGTGATGGTCGACGTCGACGTACACGCATCCGATCGAGTTCACGGCATCGGCGAAGCCGGTGAAGTTCACGTTCACCACGTGGTTGATGGTGCTGATCCCGGTGAGCTGCTTGACGACCTTGACCGTCAGCTTCACCCCACCCTCGGTATACGCCGCGTTGAACTTGTCGATCCCATGGCCCGGGATGTTCACCTTCAGGTCACGCGGAATCGACAGGACGGTGATTTGACCCGGAGCGATCCGAAGCAGCATCGTGGTGTCCGATCGAGCCCCGATCGCCTTGTCCTGCGGCCGCTCATCGGAGCCCAGGATCAGGATCGTCTGCGGGTCGCCTGGATGGGCGACCGCAAGCTCGTTCTCGATTCCGGGCACACCCTTGAACCCGTCCAGGAGCCCGTTCACGAAGAAAAAGCCGCTCAGCGCAGTTGCGGTCGCGATCGCGACGATGATCAGCAGCGACCCAGCCGCGAAGCGCGCCCAGACCGTCCGCGGGGGAGGTCTGCTCTCGGTCTCGCCCGGAGTCGTGACCTGTGCCGGCGGCGCCTGGGTGGGCGGCTCGTCGCCGTCCGCCTGGGCCTCCGGGACGGGCGCCTTGGGAGGTGGAGCCGTGACCGCCTCGGTGCCGGGCTTGGATGCCTTCTGCGCCGTCCTGGCCCGCAGCCCGGCGTGCGCGGCCTCGCGAGCCGCCTCCCGGTCCCCCAGCGCGAGCGTGTTGGCCTCGACCGTGGGCTGGGCAAGGCGCTCGGCGGTATCGCCGGGCGCGTGCTTCTCGCCCTCCTCCGCCTCCTCGTCCCCCCCGGCTCCCTCGTCGTCGTCGGCGTCGTCGTCGGCGGCCGCACCATCCGGTTGCGCCTCGCTCGCAGCGTGGTCGTCGGCCTCACCGTCGTGCGCGTCAAGCTGGTCGTGCTCGCCCGCCTTTTCGGCGTCGGTCCGGCGGCGGCCCGCCCAGGTCGCGGGCGCGGGTCCGGGGGACTCCGGCTCGGCGGCGGCGCCCTCCTCGTCCACGGGCTCTCGGGACTCGACCTCGTCGGCCGGGTTGCGCGGCTTGGAGTCGTCTCGCTCGGTCAATGGACGGCGCGGGGCAGCTGGTTGACGAATTCCACGATCGAGCGCCGGTACCTCTCCAGCGAGGGCACCGAGACCCACTCCTCGGGCCCGTGGTGACCGCCGCCCACCGGCCCGAACTCGACCGCCGGCACGCCGGCGCGAAGGAAGGAGACGGCGTCGGAGGCGCCGTCACGACCGACGATTCCCCTGGCCCTGCCATCGCCCTGGGACCCGGCGGCGTCCCGGAGCGCGAGCACGTAGGGCGAATCGGGGTCCACGACGGCCGGCGGGCGGGAGAAGGTCGAGATCACGCGCGTATCGGGCAGCCCGCGAACCTGCGCGAGTATCTCCCCGGGGTCCTGTTCGGGCAGATAGCGCACGTCAACATCGATGACACAGGAATCGGGCACCTTGTTCAGAGCATCGCCGCCCAGGATGCGGCCGAGATTGATCGACGGCCGATCGAAGAGCTCCGAGCTCTGGCCCGCAAACGGTAGCGACTTGAGCGCCCGAAAAACCTCGTAGGCACGGAGAATCGCGTTCTCGCCCAGCCATGGGGTGGCGCCGTGCGCGGCCCGTCCGCTGACCAAGAGCCGCATCGCGAGCACGCCCTTCGCCGCGACGCCCACGTGGAGGTCCGTCGGCTCCCCCGTGATCGCAAAATCCCCGATGAAGCCCGACTCGACGAGGCGGTCCCCGCCGCGATCGCTCTCCTCCTCCGACTCCTCGTCGGGAACGATGCCCAGGCGGACTCGCACGTCGCTCTGGCCGCGGAGATCGGCCAGCGCCAGCAGCAGGCAGGCGAGCGCACCCTTCATGTCGTAGGCGCCGCGCCCGTAGAGGCGGTCCCCGTCGACTCGCGGCATGAACTGCTCCTGCCGCCCGGGGACCACGTCCAGGTGGCCGTGGAGCAGCAGGACCGGCTGACCGTCTGAGGGACCGACCTCGGCCGTCGTGACCGGAAGGCCGCGAACGCCGAGCTGCCCGGCGACGATGTCGCGCGCCTCGAGCCAGCCCTTCACGAATCCGGCGCACAGCTTGATGCCCTCGCCGGTGGAGGTGTCGTACGCGATCAGCTCTTCGGTCAGTGCCCGAGCTTCCATCTTCAACACAGCATGTAGCAGGTGGCAGGTGGAAACGGGAGCCGGCCCCCACCCGCCACGGCCCGGCCCCTCAGCGCTCCGCGATCTCCAGGAACGCCTCGAAGCGCCGTTTCTCGCGCTCGGCGAGCTCGTGGGCGGTCGACCCCTCCTCGGCGTCGTCCAGCCGCTGCCGCGCCTCGTCGAGGCGCTCGCGCAGATCGCCGGCGTCGAGCTCGTCGGGGCGGATCGCCTCGGCGATCAACACGCGGGCCCGGTTCGCGAACACCTCGAGCCAGCCCTCCCCCTGGGCGTAACGCTCGACCTCGCCGCTCGGCGGGTGGAGGCGGAGCTCCGCGGGAACCAGCCTCGCCACCATCGGCGCGTGCCTGGCGAGGATGCCGACCTCGCCCACCGAGGTACGGGTGGACAGCTGAGTGAGCTCCCCACTGAAGACCTCGCCCTCCGGTGTGAGGACCTGGGCCTCGAGGGTGTGGCGGTCGCCGGCCACGCGCTAGGAGTCGGCCTCCGACTCGCCCTCGCCGTCGGACTCGCCCGAGCCCCCGGCATCCGCGGACGCCACGCTGTCCTCCTCGTCCTCGCTCGCCGACTCCTCGGCGGACTCGGCCTCGCGCCGCTCGCCGCGGGCGTCCTCGACGACCTGATCGATCGTGCCCTTCATGTAGAAGGCCTGCTCGGGCAGGTCGTCGTGCTTGCCGTCCAGGATCTCGCGGAAGCCGCGAACCGTCTCCTCGACGGGGACGTAGATGCCGTCGCGCCCGGTGAACGCCTCGGCGACGAAGAACGGCTGCGAGAGGAAGCGCTCGATCTTGCGCGCCCGGTTCACCGTGAGCCGGTCCTCGTCGGAGAGCTCCTCGATCCCGAGGATGGCGATGATGTCCTGCAGCTCCCGGTAGCGCTGGAGAACCTCCTGGACCTCGGTTGCGGTGCGGTAGTGGTCCTCGCCCAGGATCTCCGGCTTGAGGATCGTCGAGGTCGAGTCCAGCGGGTCGACGGCCGGGTAGATGCCCTTCTCGGAGATCTGTCGCGAGAGGGTCGTCGTCGCGTTGAGGTGGGCGAAGACGGAGGCCGGCGCCGGGTCCGTGAGGTCGTCGGCGGGCACGTAGATCGCCTGGATCGAGGTCACCGACCCCTGTTGGGTGGACGTGATGCGCTCCTGAAGCTCGCCCATCTCGGTCTCGAGCGTGGGCTGGTAGCCGACCGCCGAGGGCATCCGGCCGAGCAGCGCCGACACCTCGGAGCCCGCCTGCACGAAGCGGAAGATGTTGTCGATGAACAGCAGGACGTCCTGGCCGCCCTCCTCGCGGAAGTACTCGGCCATCGTCAGCCCCGACAGCGCGACCCGAAGGCGCGCGCCCGGCGGCTCGTTCATCTGGCCGAAGACCAGCATCGTCCGGTCGAGAACCCCGGACTCCTTCATCTCGAGCCAGAGGTCGTTGCCCTCGCGAGAGCGCTCGCCGACGCCACAGAAGGCCGACCGGCCCTCGTGCTCCTCGGCGATGTTGCGGATCAGCTCCTGGATCAGGACGGTCTTGCCGACCCCGGCGCCGCCGAACAGGCCCACCTTGCCGCCCTTGGCGTAGGGAGCGAGCAGGTCGACCACCTTGATGCCGGTCTCCAGCATCTCCTGCGTGGGAGTGAGATCCTCGACCTCGGGCGCGGCACGATGGATCGGCCAGCGCTGGGCGCCCTCGGGGGCCTCGCGCTCGTCGATGGGCTCGCCCAGCAGGTTGAAGAGCCGCCCGAGCGTCTCGTCGCCCACCGGCACGGTGATCGGGCCGCCGGTGTCGACGACCCTGTCGCCGCGCCGCAGGCCGTCCGTGGCGTCCATCGCCACCGCCTTCACTCGATCGTCGCCCAGGTGCTGCTGCACCTCCAGGGTGAGGTCGATGGCGTCGCGCCCGTCGCCCTCCGGCACGTCGATCTTGAGGGCGTGGTAGATCTCGGGCAGGTCCTCGTCAGGGAAGGCGACGTCCACGACGACGCCCGTCACCTGCTCGACCGAGCCGATCCGTTGACCATTTCCGTTGTTGTCAGCCATTTGTCTCCTTATCCAAGCGCCTCGGCGCCTGCCACGACTTCCAAGATTTCCTGCGTGATCTCCGCCTGACGCACCCTGTTCATCTCCAGGGTCAGGTTGTTGATCATGTCCTGCGCGTTCTCGGCCGCGTTGCGCATCGCGGTCATGCGGGCGCCGTGCTCGGAGGCCGCCGACTCGAGCAGGGCCCGGTAGACCGAGAGCGATGCGTATTCCTCGAACAGCATCGGCAAGAGCTCCTCCGGCTCCGGCTCGTACATCCACGAGCCGCGCATGTGCGCCTCGGCGAGCTCTGAGTCGGCGGGCTGCTCCGGCTCGGGAACGCCCTCGCCGTAGACCTCCGCCTCCTCCAGCGGAAGCAGGGTCTGCCGCCGCACGTACTGGGTGAGCGGCGACACGTAACGGTTGTACACCAGGTCGACCCGATCGAGCTCACCGTCGACGTAGCCCTGGATCAGGTCGTGGGAGATCTCCCGCGCGTTGGCGAACGCGGGCCGGTCGGTGAAGCCGACGTAGGAGTGCGCCACGTCCTCGCCGCGGAACTGCATGGTCGAGTTGCCGCGGCGCCCGACCACCGAGAAGACCACTCTGGCGCCCTCGCCGCCTAGCTCGCGCTTCAGCCGCACCCCCTCGCGGATGATCTGCGTGTTGAACGCTCCGGCCAGGCCGCGATCACCGGTGACGAGCAGCAGGGCCGCGGTCTCCGTTCGCTCGCGCTTCTCCAGCAGCGGGATTCGCGGGATCGTGCCCTCGGAGGCCTCGGAGACCTGTCGTGCCATCTTGCGGATCGCCTGCGCGTAGGGACGCAGGGCGGCGATCCGCTGCTCGGCGCGCCTCAGGCGCGCGGCGGCCACCATCTCCATCGCCCGGGTGATCTTGTGGATGTTCTTGACCGAGGAGATGCGGTTCTTGACTTCCTTCCGAGTGGCTATGCCGGGACCTCCTCGCGCTCCGGCTCGGCACCCTCGGTCTCGGCCTCATCGCCGCCCTCGTCGGCGTCGCCGCGCTCGCCTCGCACCCGATCCGACTCGCCCTCCTCGAGCGGGTTGCCCTCCTCGTCGAAGGCCGGGCCGAAGTCGTCGACCATCTCGCCGATCGCGTCCCCGAGCGCCCTCTCGTCCTCGTCGGAGAGCTGACCCGACTCGTTGATCCGCCTCATCAGGTCGCCCTTCTCCGAGTGCAGCCGCGACAGCAGATCCGCGAGGAAGTCCTGGACGTCCTCGGTCTTGATCCGATCGAGATAGCCGCCGGTACCGGCGTAGATCGAGGCGACCTGGTCGGCGACCGACAGCGGCTTGCGCTCCTTTTGGTTCAGCATCTCGACGAGCCGCTCGCCGCGGGCCAGCGAGCGCTGGGTCTCGGGGTCGAGCTCGGAGCCGAACTGGGCGAACGCCTCGAGGTCGCGGTATTGCGAGAGGTCCAGCCGCAGCTTCCCGGCCACCTTCTTCATCGCCTTCGTCTGCGCGTTGCCCCCCACTCGCGAGACCGAGATCCCGACGTTGATCGCGGGTCTCGTCCCCTTGTAGAAGAGATCGGCCTCGAGGAAGATCTGGCCGTCGGTGATCGAGATCACGTTGGTCGGGATGTACGCCGACACGTCGTTGGCCTGCGTCTCGATGATCGGCAGCGCGGTCAGCGAGCCGCCGCCGAGCTCGTCGTTCAGCCGCACCGCTCGCTCCAGCAGGCGCGAATGCAGGTAGAAGACGTCGCCGGGATAGGCCTCGCGGCCGGGCGGACGGCGCAGCAGCAGCGACATCTGCCGGTAGGCATAGGCGTGCTTGGTGAGGTCGTCGTACACGCACAGCGCGTCCTTGCCGTTGTAGAGGAAGTGCTCGCCCATGGCGCAGCCCGCATAGGGCGCCATGTACTTGATGGGCGCCGCCTCGTCGGCGGCCGCGGCCACGATGATCGTGTTCTCCATCGCGCCGTTCTCCTCGAGCATCTCCATCACCTGGACGACCGTGGACATGCGCTGCCCGATCGCGACGTAGATGCAGACGAGATCCTTGTCCTTGTTGTTGATGATCGTGTCGATGGCGACCGAGGTCTTCCCGGTCTGGCGGTCACCGATGATCAGCTCGCGCTGGCCACGACCGATCGGGATCATCCCGTCGATCGCCTTCAGGCCCGTCTGGACCGGTGTGTTCACCGGCTGGCGCTGCACGACGCCGGGAGCCTTGAACTCGGCCGGGCGTGACTCGCCGGCGTTCACGTCGCCCTTGTCGTCGAGCGGGCGGCCGAGCGGGTCGACCATGCGGCCGAGCAGCTCCTCGCCCACGGGGATCTCCAGCAGGTTGCCGGTTCGCTTGACGGTGTCGCCCTCCACCACCTTGTCCCAGTCGCCGAACAGCACGACGCCGACGTTGTCCTCCTCGAGGTTCAGCGCCAGCCCGGTCACGTCATGGGGCAGCTCGAGCATCTCGAGCGACATGCAGTTGTCGAGGCCGTGCACGCGCGCGATTCCGTCGGCGACCGACAGAACGGTCCCGACCTCCGCCAGGTCGGCGCCCTCGGTCTCGAGGCCCTCGATCCGCTCTCGCAGGATGCTCGCAATCTCGTCCGGCTTGATCTCCACGTTTGTCCAGCTCCTTGAGTTTTCTTGTGGCGCCTTCGGCGGCCTTCCATGCTGCTTTCGGGGCTGAGGCCCCTCAGCATCATCTATGCCTTCGCGACTTCCTTTCTAAGCCTCTCCAGCTTGCTGCGCACGCTCGCGTCCAGGACCATGTTGCCAACCTGCAGCACGATCCCACCGAGGATGTTCTCGTCGACGTCGCTCTCCAGCTCGATCGTCTGCCCGGTCTGATCGGTGATCTGCTTCCCGACCCGCTCGACCACGTCCGCGGGCAGCTCGACCGCGCTCGTCAGCGTCACCCCGAGGCGGTGCCTCTCCCTCGCCCACATCTCGTCGAAGCGGCGACGGATGCGGACGATAGCCGGCATCCGGTGCTTCTCGGCAAGCAGCTCCAGGAAGTTGACGAGCTCGGGCTCCGCGCCGGAGATGACGCGCGCGATCCCGTCGCGCTTCTCCGCGGACGAGAAGTAGGGGCTGAAGAGGAACATCTGCAGATCGCGGTTGGAGGCGATCGCGTCCGTGACCTCGCCCAGCTGGTCGTGGATCTCGTCGAGCTTTCCCTTCTCCGTCGCGACCCCGAAGAGCGACTCTGCGTAGACGCGGGCGATCTCCTCCATTACGCGCCGCCTCCTCTCAGGGAGCCGAAGGCGACCGGTGATCCGAGCTTGCTCGGATGCGCCCGGGGGCGGCGCGGTTTGATCAGGGACGAGGTCACTGATCCTCTGACCCCCCCGCCGGCGACAGGGCCGAGAAGTCCACTTCCTTCAGGGCCTCGTCGATGAGGCGCTTGTGATCCCCCTCGTCGAGCGACTTCCTCGTCACTTTCTCGGTCGCGAGCACGGTCAGGTCGGCGACCTCCTTGCGGATCCGCTCGAGCGAGCGCCTGGTCTCCATCTCGATGTCGCGGCGCGCAGCCGCGACGAGCTCCTCGCGCTTCTCGCGCCCCGAGGCCGCCGCCTCGGCCTCGGCGGCCTCGGCGGCCTTGCGAGCCCTCGCGACGATGTCGTCCGCCTGCTCGCGCGCCTCCTTGAGCCGCTCCCGGTACTCGGCGAGCAGCCGGTCCGCATCGGCGCGCTGCTTCTCGGCCGCTTCGATCGAGTCGCGGATCGCGTTGGCGCGCTTCTCAAGCGCCTCACCGATCCTGGGCAGGGCGACCCTCGAGAGCACGAACAGCGTCGCCCCGAACGCGATCAGCGTCCAGATCATGAGCCCCAGCGCGGGCGAGACCAGGAAGCTGCCGCTTCCGCTGTCTGCGAGTGGGATCGCCGCTCCCATCTGAACGATCGGCTCCACGCTGCCTAGAGGAAGAACGCGATCAGGCCGAAGATGAAGGTGTAGAAGGCGACGGCCTCGGTCAGCGCGAAGCCGAGCCAGCGGATCGCCTGCAGCTCGTCCTTCATCTCGGGCTGGCGGGCGACGGACTCGATCTCCTTGCCGAAGATGATGCCGATGCCGACACCGGCACCGATCGAGCCCAGCCCGGCCCCGACGCCGAGGGCGATCGCCTTACCGGCATCCGTGATGCCGGTATCGGTGATGCCGCTCGATTGGGCAATGAGGTCAACCATTTGTCAGCTCCTTCGTTTCTTGACGCATCTCAGTGACTCGCGGAGGTCGCGCCTCCCAGGTAGATCGCGGTGAGGATCGAGAAGATGAATGCCTGCAGGGTGGCGATCAGGACGACCTCGAAGATGTAGAAGGCGAAGGCCATCGGGAACGTGAGGGCCCCGAGCGCCGCCAGCCCCAGCAGCACGGCCAGGCCGCCGGCCATGAACAGGATCAGGAGGTGGCCGGCCAGGATGTTGGCGAACAGTCGCACTGACAGCGAGATGAGCCGCACGAAGTGCGAGATCACCTCGATGCCGAAGATGGCCGCCTTGCCCAGGGGGTTCATGTCCTCCAGGCCGGGGGGCAGCCAGGTCCGCAGGTAGCCGAGGAATCCGTGCGTCCGGATCCCCTCGACGTTGTAGGAGATCCAGACCATGAGGGTGAGCATCAGCGGTACCGATATGTTGGCCGTCGCCGCGTAGATGGCGAAGGTCGGCACCGCCAGCCCGAAGATGTCGACCGTCTCCTGCGTGTTGGTCGGCAGCGGGACGTAGCCGAGCATGTTGGAGAACCAGATGAAGAAGAACAGCGTCGCGCAGAACGGGAACCACTTGATCGCGAGCCTCCCCTCGAGGTTCTGGCCTGCGATCTGGTTGCGCGTCAGGTCGTAGGCGGCCTCGACCGCCATCTGGATGCGGTTGGGCTTCTGCTGCATCCGGCGCGAGATCCAGGTCATCATGCCGATCGTCAGGCCGCTCGCCAGCGCCAGATACAGGACCGCCTTGTTGATGGAGAGATCGATGCCCCCGATGTGGATCGGGATCCAGGCATCGAGCTTGAACTCGTCCTGTGGCTGGAACTCGTCGTTCTTGCCCGCGCTGCCGAAGACGACCCCGAGCAGGATGACGATCAGCAGGTAGATGCCGAGCGCGAGGAAGACCTTGGTCCGGGTCTTCATGGTCCGTCCTCCCCGGGATGAAGCAGCCGGTCCAGGACTCGGCTGCCCAGATAGAGGGTGAACAGGGCGGCGCTCAGAAGCGCGGCCGCGAGGCCGGCCTCCCGCTCGGCCAGGCCCACGATCAAGACGGCGAGCGCGATGAGCCACACGCGCGCCAGCGTGGTGGCGCCCATGATCCCCAGGGCCGCGCGGCGATCTCCGCTGGCCACGGAGCGTCGAACCCGCCGGGTCGCGACGAGCTGAATCCCCCGCTGCGCCAGCCAGACTGCGGCGGCCACCGCGTATCCCAGCAGCGGCCACCCGGCGACGAGGAACGCGGGCAGCGCCAGGGCCAGCAGAACGAGGTCGGCGTAGCGCAAGACCATTCCGCCCGCGCCGCCGCTGCTCAGGCTCCTAGAGCCGTCTAAAGCGAGCGTGGACAAGGGCAAACCCCACGACGAGCCCCACGAAGAGACCGACGAGGCCGAGCGGCACCGCGAGGCCGGCGAGCGTGCCGAGCCCGTACCCGGCCGCCGCGCAGGCCAGGATCGCTCCTATGAGCATGGCTCCTGCCGCGGCCGCATCCGCCCTCCCAGGCGGGGTCTCGGTCATCTGGGGTCTCGAAATCGGGACGAAACAATCGGAAACTGCTCCAAAGGAAGAGATAGCCGCGCAGGGCCGGTGAGAGACCGGTTCCAGGCGGCGAGGCGAATATACCCAAAACGGCCCTCCGCCGACCCGGCTCGCTAGTGCCCTTCGACGCAAGGGTCGAGCCGGCTCAGAGGTCCTTGTCCACGGTCATGAACTCGCCGGTCTCGGGGTCCACCGCGGGAAACGACCCCGTCTCGAGCTCCCTGGCGACGCCGGAGTCGACCTCCTCCGGACCGGATACCGGGACCCCCAGGCCGACCAGCTCACGAAATCGCGACAGCCGCAGCTTGAGGATCTCGAGCGCGAGCAGCAGGTACACGCTTGCGGCCACCGCCGCGACCCCGCACACCACCATCACGGCCGTCCACGCCGCGTCGAAGTGACCGTGGTTGTCGCTGTACGGCACGAAGCGAAGCGCGAGCGCGAGGCCGGCCAGCACCAGGGCCCAGCCGTACAGGTAAGCCAGCGTGCGTCGCTGCGAGAAGCCGATGTTCGCCATCCGGTGGTGGAAGTGCGAGCGGTCCGCCGCGTAGATGGGGCGCCGGTGCTTGATGCGCTTCGCGATCACGAAGCCCGAGTCGAGGATCGGGACGGCGAGCACGCACAGCGGGAAGAACAGGGCGACGACGGCGTTGGTCTTGAGCGATCCCAGCACCGCTACGGCCGCGAGCAGGTAGCCGAGCAGGTTGGAGCCGGTGTCGCCCATGAAGCTCGATGCCGGCGGGAAGCCGTGTCTCAGGAACCCGAGGGCGGCGCCACCGGTGAGCGCCGCCAGCACCGCGGCACCGGGCCTCTCGAGGGAAAGGGCGACGATCGAAAGGGTTATCGCCGAGATCAGGCAGACGCCGGCCGCCAGCCCGTCGACCCCGTCGATGAAGTTGATGACGTTCATGACCGCCACGAAGCCGACGATCGTGAGGACGTGGCCCACGGTGACCCTCCCCAGCACGGGCACGTGGTCGAACAGGACGTGGGTGAGGTCGACGCCGTCGACGAAGGGCAGCGTGAAGCTCTCCACCTTGACCCCGTTGAAGACGGGAATCATCGCCGCCGCGACCTGGCCCACCAGCTTGACGCCGGGTGGGAGGTCGAAGACGTCGTCCAGGATCCCGACGGCGGCGATCAGCGCGGCGCCGGCGAGGATCGCCCGGGCCTGAGGGGCCCAGGGCAGGAACAGGACGCCGGCCACCAGGACGCCGACCAGCATCGCGAGCCCACCGAGCTTCGGCGTGGGACGGGCGTGGAGGCTGCGCGCGTTGGGGATGTCGATCGCGTTGATGCGGCGCGCGATCCGCTCCGTGACCGGCACGAGGACCCACGTGAGGACCGCGGCGGCCGCAAACGCGTAAAGCGCATAGATCTCGGGCGGTCTTCCGTCGACGAGCAAGTCGGCTCTCCGGCCGCGAGACTAGCGGCCGGTGCGGCAAGTTCCGGTGCGACCCTCCACGGCCTGGAGGATCGCGTCCACCAGGACGTCCGCGTCGCGGGGATGCCCTGGCCCCGAGCCCGCCTCGCGCTTGACCAGCCGAAGCTCGGCGGGGTCCCGGAGGGGGACCAGGCGCCCCTCGGCGATCAGACGCTCGTCCACCGCGCCCAGGCGCCCGCTGAAGATCGTGTAGGCGGGTGTGCCGAGCGCCACCGCCTCCCGGTTCATGGTCCCGCCGGCGCTCACCACGAGGTCGGCGAGCGCGATCAGGCTCTGGGCGTCGATCGCCCGCCCGGGGACCACGATGCCCGAGCCCTCCAGCGCGCGGGCGCGATGCCCCTGGGCCTCGGTCCGCGGTATGACCACGCAGGTGACGCCCTCGGCGCTCGCCAGGCGGGCGAGCAGCGCTTCGGCGAGCGGGTTGTCGGCATGGTAGGCGGAGGTCTCCGGCGAGGGCCGAAAGACGACGAGCACCGAGTCCCGGTCGATTCCCAGCTCCTCGAGGACGGTGGGATCGGGCTTGAAGTCGGCCAGGTAGTAGTCCTCCTTCAACCCCGGGTAGCGAAACAGCTTGCGCTCGCCGGCGCCCGCGCGGCGCATCGCTTCCGCCGGAATCGCATCGGGCGCGAGTACCCGGCGAGCCACGCGGAACGCCAGCTGGCGCTGCAGGCCCGCGTGCTCGTAGTCCTGCATCTGGGCCGACGGGATCCGCAGGATGGCCGAGACCATCCCCAGGTCCACAGACCCGTGGCCAAGCGCGAGGTCGAAGCGCTGGGGGCGCGCCCAGCGGACGAGAGCCAGGCTCCGGGTCGCCACCGCGCTCGCCTTCCGCCCCAGCGACGCTCCCGCGTGGCGGCCGACGGCCTCGTACGGGATGCCGAGCCGCTCGAGGACCCCCAGCGTCTGGCCGTACTCCCGCGCCGTCACCCGCACCACGTGCCCGCGCCCCTCCAGGCGCTCGATGATCGGCCGCATGACGAGCGGATGGGCGGCGGCGGTGCAGTCGACCCAGATGCGCATCGGCGTGGGCCCCTTCCCGACTTGCATGCGCTCGAGCTCTGTGGGCGGTCGCATCGGCGACCCAGGCTACGCGGCGGCGACTACGAACAAGTGGGGCTGGCGGATGTGGGAAGCGGCTTGGCGCCCTGGGGCGTGAGGTCGAACCCCACGGGGTTCGCCGCGGAGGGGATCGGCACGGCGTCTCCGTTCAGCTCTATTCGCATCTCGCCGTTGCCGAGCGTGAGCTTCAGATCGCGGTCCTTGAACGGCCCTCGCTCGTCGCCCGCGGCAAGCGTCTCCCCGTTCACCAGGGGCTTCCCGGACCGGTCCACGAGGCACACCCAGACCGTCCCGGTGGGCTTCAGCAGCACCGACGCCTCGCTGGGAGCCGAAGTGGTGGAGGTCGCCGGGCGCTTGTCCTGGGCATCCTTGGAGCCGCCCCGATGGTGGCCACCCCCGCCCTCGTCGGATCCGCCGATGATGGCGAGGACGACGAACAGCACAACCAGGGCGACCGCGGCGGCGAGCGCGATCGCCCCGGCGCGCCGCCACCCCGCACTACCGCCGATGGGCCTCGGCGACGCGAGCGGTGCCTCCATCGGCCGCTCGGCCTCCACCGGGGTCCCCGACCGGTTGTACTCGTCCACGAGCGCCGCTCCGTCGAGCCCCAGGTAGTCGCCGTAGGTGTGCAGAAAGCCCCGCACGTAGGCATCCCCCGGGAGGACGCCCCAGTCCTCGTTCTCAAGGGCGTCGAGGTAGCGGATCCTCACCCGGAGCGTCCGCTCGACCTCGTCGAGATCGATTCCGGCAGCGAGGCGCGCCTGGCGCAGGGATTCGCCGATTCCGGCGGGCATCACCACATTGTCCATGGATGCGCGGTCGGCGCGCCGAGATGGTGCGCCAACCGGGCCTCAGACCGGCGTCGCCGCGAGCTGCGGGTACAGCGGATATTCCTCCATGAGGGCCCGCGTCCGTTCCGCCAGCGAGTCCCTGTCCGCCTCGAACCGATCCGACAGCGCCACGGAGATGACCTGGGCGATCTCGCGCATGTCGTTCTCCGTGAGGCCGCGCGTCGTGAGCGCGGGCGTGCCGATGCGAAGCCCGGACGGGTTCATCGGCGGCCGCTCGTCGAAGGGGATCGCGTTGCGGTTCACCGTGATCCCCACATCCTCCAGACGGTGCTCGGCCGTCTTGCCGTCGAGGCCGGTGGGTCCGAGGTCGACGAGCACGAGGTGCACGTCCGTCCCGCCCGTGAGCACCTCCACCCCGCCCGCGATGAGCTCGTCGGAGAACGCCCTCGCATTGGCGATCGTCTGGCGCTGACGCGCCCGGAACGGCTCCGACTGCGCGATCCCCAGTGCCACCGCCTTGGCCGCGACGACGTGCATGAGGGGCCCGCCCTGCTGCCCGGGGAACACGGACCGGTCGATGTCCTTGGCGAGCTCCTCCCTGCAGAGAATCATCCCGCTGCGCGGGCCGCAGAGCGTCTTGTGGATGGTGGTGGTCGTGACGTCCGCGTAGGGGACCGGGTTGGGATGCTCGCCTGCCGCGACGAGGCCGGCGAAGTGCGCCATGTCCACCATCAGTCGCGCTCCCACGCCGTCGGCTATCTCCCGGAAGGCGGCGAAGTCGAGCTGACGCGGATACGCGGACCATCCCGCGACGATCATCTTGGGCCGGTGCTCGGACGCAAGCCGCTCGACCTCCTCCATGTCGACGCGGAGGTCCTCGCGGCGTACGTGGTAGGCGACGACCTCGTACAGCTTGCCCGACAAGTTGAGCTTCATGCCGTGGGTCAGGTGCCCACCGTGGTCCAGCGCCATTCCCATGATCGTGTCGCCCGGGTCGAGCATCGCCATGTAGGCGGCGTTGTTCGCCTGGGCGCCCGCGTGCGGCTGGACGTTGGCATGCTCGGCGCCGAAGAGCTCCCGCGCCCGATCGATCGCGAGCTGCTCGGCGACGTCGACCTCCTCGCAGCCACCATAGTAACGCCGGCCGGGATACCCCTCTGCGTACTTGTTGGTGAGGACCGAGCCCGCCGCGTCGAGCACAGCCTGCGGGACGAAGTTCTCCGAGGCGATCATCTCCAGCGTGTTCTGCTGGCGATGAAGCTCGCGCCGCAGCACCTCCGCGATCGCCGGATCGACCTCGGCCAAGGGCGCGGCCTCGAAGTCGTCGGGAAGCTCCGGCATCGCTGCGACGATAGCAACGCGCCTGGCGGCGATACTGCTAGTGGTGAACGAGACCAACGCGGATCTGCTGCGCCGGTGGTACCGGGTCATGCGCGACGGGGATGTCGACGCCGTCATGCCGCTCGTCCATCCCGAGTTCGAGCTCGTCACACCCCCGGCGCTGGCGGCCGAGCCGGACACCTATCGGGGCCCGGACGGCCTGCGGCGCTACTTCGAGTCGTTCTACGAGGCCATGGACGAGGTCACCTTCGAGGCGGACGACTTCATCGCGGTCGGCGAGCGGGTGGTGGTCCCCTCGACCCTTCGGACGCGCGGGCGGAGCACGGGCATCGAGACGAGTCAACGGGTTGTCCAGCTCTGGGACGTGAAGGACGGGAAGGCCTACCGGGTGGAGGTGTACGCGACGCTGGACCAGGCGATGGAGGCCGCTCGCTCAGGCCCGGGTGGCGGTTAGCCGCCGCCCTCAGCAAGGTTTTGGGGATTGTGGACGCTATAGCGTCTCCAATCCACCAAACGCTTCGCGGACGCGGGCCGCGACCGCCTCGCTGGTGATGGCGCCCTCGCGCAGCACCTCCCACGTGCCCTCATCGTCCAGGGCGGTGAGATCCACCACCGTCGACGGAGCGCCGCCCAGCTCGCCGCCGTCGATCGCCAGGTCCACCCCGGCCAGGATCTCCGGGTCGACGTCCTCGAACGTGATCGGTGCGGGCTGGCCGCTGCGGTTGGCGCTGGTCTGAAAGATCGCGCATCGGGCCCCGGCGAGCGGCCCCTCGATGAGCCGCAGGCCGAGCCGCCCCGGGTCGTCGCGGCAGGCCAGCGGATGGCGATGCTCGGGATTGGCGACGACCGCGGTCACCGGGCCCGGGAGGAGGGCGCCGAGCGCCTCGCGCGTCCGCGGTCCGAGCGTCGAGAGGACCTCCCGCATCGCCAGGGGCGCGAAGAACATGACCGCCGACGGCTTGCCCTCGTCGCGGCCCTTGAGGGCGTGGATCCGCTCGATCGCGACCCCGTCCGATGGGTCGCAGGCGAGCCCGTACAGGGTGTCCGCGGGAAACACTGCGACGCCGCCCTCGGTGACGCGTCGCTCGAGCTCCCGGCGGGCCCGTTCGGGCCCGTCGCGCTCGATCGAGACGAGCATCAGCCCATGCGGCCCATGACGACCCGCGGGATCCCGGCCAGGTCCTGACGCCCCTCGACCTGGAGAAACCCGAGGTCCAGCAGGAGCTCGGCCGCGGCCCCCGCCTGCCCCGCTCCGATCTCGAGGGCGAGCGCCCCACCGTCGGTGAGCGCGGCGCATGCCGCGGCGGCCACGACGGCGACGGCCTCGAGACCATCCGCCCCGGCCACGACCGCCTGCCGCGGCTCGTAGTGCGCGATCTCCGGGTCGAGCGAAGCCAGCTCGTCCTCACGCACGTACGGGAGATTGGCGAGCACGAGGTCGAACCGCCGCCCGGGCGGCACGGTCCCGAGCTCGAACTCGACGCGCGCCGAGTAGCCCAGCCGGTCGGCGTTCTCGCGCGCGAGCGCCAGCGCAGCCTCGGACGTGTCCGTCGCGGCGATCTCGCAGCCGGGCAGCTCGTCGGCCACCGCCAGGGCGATCGCACCGGAACCCGTCCCCACGTCCAGCAGCGTGCGGGGCTCCAGTTCCAGGGCGATGTCGACGAGCAGCTCGGTCTCCGGGCGGGGGATGAGCGCGCGGCTGTCGGTCGCCAGCTCGAGTCGGCGAAAGCCCTTGTGGCCGACGATGTATGCGACCGGCTCGCGCCGAACCCGGCGCCTCACCATCTCGCCGAAGCGCCGCCCCGCCGCGGCGTCCACCCCCGCCTCGGGATCCGCCGCCAGGCGGGCCCGGTCCCAGCCCGTCGCCTCGGCGAGCAGCACCTCGGCGTCGAGGCGAGGCGTGTCCACGCCGGCGGCGTCGAGCGCGTCGGTTGCCGCGCTCAGGGCCTCCCGGACCCGGCCGGCGGTGGCCGCCCTGGGCATCAGGAGGTCGCTTGGGCCGTCTGCGCTTCCAGGAGCCGGCGCTTCTCCTCTGCCGCGAGCGCATCCGTGAGCTCGCGCAGGTCTCCGTTCAAGACCTCGTCCAGGTTGTGTCCCGTGAGCTTGATCCTGTGATCGGTCACGCGCGCCTGCGGGACGTTGTAGGTGCGGATCTTCTCCGAGCGCTCGCCGGAGCCCACCTGCGAGCGTCGCTCGGAGGCGATCTCGGCCTGCTGCTCGGCGAGCTTCCGGTCGTAGAGGCGGGCGCGGAGCACCCGCATGGCCTTCTCGCGGTTCTGCAGCTGCGACTTCTCGTCCTGCATGGAGACCACGATCCCCGTGGGGGCGTGGGTTATCCGCACCGCCGAGTCAGTCGTGTTGACCGACTGTCCCCCCGGACCGGACGACCGGTACACGTCGATCGCGAGATCGGATGGATCGATGTCGACCTCGACGTCCTCGGCCTCCGGGAGGACGGCCACCGTGGCGGTCGACGTGTGAATCCGCCCCTGCGACTCCGTCTTGGGCACGCGCTGGACGCGATGCGTGCCCCCCTCGAACTTGAAGATCGAGTACGCGCCCTCGCCCTTCACGGCAAACGTCACCTCCTTGAACCCGCCGACCTCGGCGGGTGAGGACGAGATCACCTCGGTCGCGAACCCCCGAAGCTCGGCGTAGCGCGTGAGCATCTTGAACAGGTCGCCCGCGAACAGCGCCGCCTCGTCGCCGCCGGCGCCCGCCCTGATCTCGACCAGCACGTTCTTGTCGTCGTTGGGATCGCGCTCCACCGTCGCCAGGCGGATCTCCTCGGCGAGGCGCTCGAGACGCTGGGGCGCCTCGGAGACGAGCTTGCGCAGCTCCGGGTCGTCGCCGTCCTCCTCCAGCAGCTCGCGGGCTCCCTCGAGGTCGTTCCGCAGCCGCGCGTACTCCTGCGCGAGCTCGTGGGCGGGCTCGAGCTCGCGGTACTCGCGGCCCACCTCGGCGTAGCGCTCGCGGTCCGCGATCACGTCGGGGTCCGACATCTGCTGCTGAAGGTCACCGAACCGGCGCTCGATCTGCTCGACGAGCTGGTCGATCATGACCTAGGCGACGATCTCGATGTCCTGCTCGCGCGCGGCCTGCTCGGGGCTCTCGACGGCGAGCACGGCCTCGAGCGCTGCGATCGCGACGGCCAGCTGGTCGCGCTCGGGCTCGCGCGTGGTGAGGTTCTGGAGCATCAGGCCGGGGTACATGACCGCCCGCACCCAGCGCTTGCGCCGGTTGCGGCCCGCCCACTTGATCACCTCGTACGAGATCCCGGCGATCAGCGGGATCCCCAGGATGCGCGACGCGAGCAGCCAGTACCAGGCGGGCAGCCCGAGCGGAGCAAAGACGAAGATCGCGACCACCATCACGACGAGCAGGAAGCTGGTGCCGCACCGCGGGTGCAGGCGCGAGTACCGTTCCGCCCGGGCGGGGGTCAGACGGTCGCCGGCCTCGTAGCAGGAGATCGTCTTGTGCTCGGCGCCGTGGTATTGGAACACCCGCCGCAGGTCGTTCAAGCGGCTGATCAGCGCGAGATAGCCGATGAAGATGGCCGTGCGCAGCACGCCCTCCACCAGCCAGAACAGGATCGACGAGCCGAGCTGCTCCTTGATCAGGCTGGTGGCGCCGACGGGCACGACGAAGAAGAGGCCGATGGCGAGGACCAGCGACAGGACGATCGTCGCCCCCCAGGTGAACCCGCCGATCTCGGGTGGCTCCTCCTCCCCGTCGGTGGGCTCGATCTGGGCGTTGGCCGAGATCGCGAGCGCGCGGAAGCCGATCTTCAGCGACTCGGCCAGCGCCACGACCCCGCGGATCACCGGCCACCGGAGCACCCGGTGACGCTTGGCCCACGAGACCAGGGGCTCGGAGCTGACCTCCACCTCGCCCTCGGGCTTTCGCACGGCGACTGCCCACGTGGAGACGCCGCGCATCATCACGCCCTCCAGCACGGCCTGCCCGCCCACGGGGGCATCGCGGCTCGCCACGGGCTTCCCGTCCGGCATGCGCGCCCCGGCGAGGCTGGGACGCCCGTTCACCTCCGCAGCGCCGTCGGCGGTCACGGTCGGCTGCGAGACCCACTCCCCGGGCATGGACCGGGTCGTCCTAGCGACGGCTGCGGGCTGCGCGGCGCTTGAACCGCTCGACCCGGCCCCCGGTATCGACCAGCTTCTGCTTACCGGTGTAGAACGGATGGCAGGCGGAGCAGATCTCGACGTGGAGCTCCGGCTTGGTGGAGCGCGTGTAGAACTCGTTGCCGCAGGAGCAGCGGACATGCGCGAGCACGTACTCGGGGTGGATCTCGGCCTTCATCCAGATCGATTCTAGCGGCGGCCCGCAGGCCGGCCGAGGGCCCTGGTACGCGTAACCTACGCCCGGAGGAGGACCTCGATGGCAGACGCCGCACTCCCAGCGAAGACCGTCCGGCTCGATGCCGGGCCAATCGGCTACCGCGAATCCGGCTCCGGCCCGGTGATCGTCTTCGCGCACGGGCTGCTGGTCGACGGGGCACTCTGGCGCAAGGTGACTCCGCTCCTGGAGGACCGGTTTCGGTGCGTCGTTCCCAACCTGCCGCTCGGGTCCCATCGCCAGGCGATGAACGCCGATGCCGATCTCACCCCGCCGGGCGTGGCCCGGGTGCTGGCCGGCTTCATGGCCGCACTCGACCTCGACGACGTCACCCTGGTCGGCAACGACACCGGCGGGGCGATCTGCCAGCTCGTCGCCACCAGGCATCCGGAGCGGCTCGGGCGACTCGTCCTGACGCCCTGCGACGCCTACGAGAACTTCCTGCCGCCATTCTTCCGCCCGCTTCAGTACGCGGCCAGGGTCCCGGGTCTGTTGACCGCGTTGATGCAGCCCACGCGCATCCGCGCAGTGCAGCGAAGCCCGCTCGGGTTCGGGCTCCTGATCTCGCCTGACGCGCTCGACCCGGGCGTGGTGGACTCGTGGGTCCGGCCCTACCTGACCGATCCCGGCGTGCGACGCGACACGATCAAGTTCCTGCGGTCGATCTCGAACCGGTACACGCTCGAGGCCGCCGAGCGGCTTCGCTCGTTCGACCGGCCGACGCTGATCGCGTGGGCGCCGGAGGACCGGTTCTTCAAGTTCAAGTACGCGGAGCGGCTGGCCGCCGCGATCCCCGACGCCAGGCTCGTGCGGATCGAGGGCTCGCGAACCTTCGTTTCCGAGGACCAGCCGGAGCGGCTGGCCCAGGAGATCGCCTCGTTCGTCGCCGAGACGCCGGGAGCTCCGGGCAAGTAGGGCGACGCGCCGGCCAGAAATGCCGGCGACTGATGGATTTCGGCGCTCAGGTCTCTTGGTAGAGCGGGCCGTCGCCGCCCTCGGGCGGCGTCAGACGGCCGCCCTTGGCGGTGATCGCGCCGCACTGCACGCAGTTGGACGGCGTGATGTTGAGGTCCACCTCGGGGACGCCGCTGGAGAGCTGCTCGTCGGGAATCTCGTAGACCTGTGCCGGGCACATCGACACCCAGGTCTGGGCGACCTCGCGAGGCACGCGGCGCTGGACCTTGATGTGGTTGGGCGCGTCGTCGCGGGTGGCGTTGCCCGAGGCGAAGACCGATGAGAGCTTGTCGAAGGTGTACTTGTTGTCGGGCTTCGAGTAGCTCTCCGCCGCCTTCCCGAGCTCCATCTCCTCGTCGGCGTCCGGGTGCTGATGCCACCGGCCGCCGGGGAATGCGCCCTTCGTGATCGTCATCGCGCTCGCGATCGCACCGCCGATGAAGAACCCGCGAGAGAACGGCTGGCGCATGTTGCGCGAGCGGTACAGGTCCTCGCCGATCGTGCTGTTGCGGACCCGCTCGTCGTAGGCATCGAAATTGACCGAGTCCTGCTTGAGGGCGTCGACGATGGCCTCCGCCGCGTACATGCCGGCGTGCATCGCGTAGTGGATGCCCTTGAGCTCCGGCACGTTGACCATCCCGGCCCCGTCGCCGGCGATCACCATTCCGGGCACCGTCAGCGTCCGCGGGAGCGCCCAGTAGCCGCCGGACGGAATCGTCTTCGCCCCCCAGCCGACCCGCTTGCCGCCCTCGAGGATCTTGCGGATGAAGGGGTGGGTCTTCAACTCCTGAAGCGCGTCGTGAACGGAGAAGGTCGCGTCGGTGTAGTCGAGCCCCACGACGAGGCCGATGCAGACCTTGTCCTCGCCCATCGGATAGATGAAGCTGCCGCCGAACTCGTTGTGCTTCGGCGCCTTGCGCAGCGGCCAGCCCATCGTGTGGATGACCCGGTCCAGGGGCTTTTCGACCTCCCAGATCTCCTTGACGCCGAGCTCCCAGCGCTGGGGGAGCAGTCCCTGCAGCTCGAAATAGTCGATCGCGGCCCCCGTGAGATGCCCCTGCGTGCCTTCGGCGAGCACCGTCGCCTTCGCGACGACGTCGGAGCCGGGCTCGAAGTTCGAGAGCTCCTCGCCGTCACGGCCGCGGCCCTTGTCGCCCGAGCGCACGCCCTTGACGATCCTGTCGGAAACGAGCAGCCGGTCCGCTGCCGTCTCGGTGAGCAGGTAGGCGCCGGCCTCCTCGGCCTTCTCGCCCAGGAATCGGCCCAGCTTGGCGATCGACGTGACGTAGTTGCCGTGGTTGCGGAAGTTGGGCGGCATCGGCTTCAGCGGAATCGCCTGCTTGGAGGTGAGCAGGTAGACGGCGTCCTTGGTGACCTCCTGGTAGACCGGCCACTCGGACGGGTCCAGGTCCGGGAAGAGCTCCCGCATCGCCGAGGGCCGCAGGTTGGCCCCGGACAGCAGGTGCGCCCCGGTGGCCTTGCCCTTCTCGATCACTGCCACCGGAACCTCGCCGAGCGTCTCCGCGAGCTGCGGCTCGGACTCCAACAGCTGCATCGTCTTGATCGCGCAGGCGAGGCCGGCGGGGCCGCCGCCCACGATCGCGACCCCGACCTCGATCCGCTCGTCCTCGGGATCGGTCGGCTCGGTCACGTACTCCGCCGCCGGGTCGACCGGGGGCGGGAACTCGGCCGGAGCGACTCCCATCTAGGCGTCCTTCTTGGCCTTCACGGCCTCGGTGAGCTTCGGCACGATCTTGTGGAGATCGCCGACGATCCCGAGATCGGAGAACTCGAAGATCGGCGCGTTGGGGTCCTTGTTGATCGCGAGGATGTTCTCCGAGTTCTGCATCCCGACCTTGTGCTGGATCGCGCCCGAGACGCCGGCGGCGAGATACAGCTTGGGCGCCACCGTCTTCCCGGTCTGGCCGATCTGAGCCGCATACGGGTACCAGCCGGCATCGACAACCGCCCGCGTCGCGGCGACCGCGCCGCCGAGCGCGTCGGCGAGCTCCTCCGCGAGCTTGAAGTTGTCGGCCTCGCCGAGCCCGCGGCCGCCGCCAACCAGGATCTCCGCGTCCTCGATGTTGACGTCGGCGCCGCGCTGCTCGCCGCGGGTCACCATCCGCGCCCGGCTCGACCACTCGGAGAGCTCGACGTCGACGTCGAGGACCTCGGCCGCTCCGCCGTCGCCCTCGTTGGCATCGAACGCGTTCAGGCGGCCGATGATGATCCCCGGCTCGCCGACGTATCCCACGTCCACCACGGCGGAGTCCTGGAGCACCGGACGCTCGGCGACGAGCTTGCCGTCGGCGGCCTTGACCTTGGTGACCTCCATCGTCACGCCGGCGTTCATGCGGGCGGTGAGCCCGGCGCCGATCTCGAAACCGAGCAGCCCTCCTCCGAACAGGGCGTAGGAAAAGCCCTCGTCGGCGATGACCTTCGCCATCACGTCGACGATCGGCTGGGCGAGCCCCTCCGGAGCGTCCTTGGCGCGGAAGACGCGCTTCGCTCCGTAGGCGCCGAGCCCCGCCGCTCCTTCGTCGGAGACGTCGCCGACGACCACGACCGCCGCCTCGGAGCCGAGCTCGGACGCCAGCTTCGCGGCCTCGGAGACGGCCCCCAGAGAGTTCTTGTTGAAGTTGCCCTCGTCGTCGTGGAGGGCGTAGACCAGGATGCCTCCCATTTAGAAACCCTGCCTTGCCAGGCGGGCAAACCTTGTTTCGCGCCTAGGGTCGCTCATCTAAATCAACTTCCTTTCATCGAGCCAGGCGACGATCTTCTCGACCGTCTCGTTCGTGTCCTCGTCCTCGATGATCTCCCCCGGCTCCTTGGTGGGCGGAGGATTGATCTCCAGGACCTGCGTCTTCGAGCCGCTCTCGCCGACCTGAGCGGCCTCGATGCCGACGTCGCCGGTGGCGTGCGTGGCCAGCGGCTTCTTCTTCGCCCCCATGATCGCCTTGAGGCTCGGATACCGGGGCTCGTTGATCGCGTCGCCAACCGAGATGACGGCCGGCAGGTCGACCTCGACCGTGTCGTATCCGTACTCGGCCTGGCGCTCGCAGGTGAGCTTGCCGTCGCCGACGTCGATCTTGATCACCTGCGTCAGCGAGGGCATCTTCAGGTGGTCGGCGACGACCGCGCCGATCGTGTAGCACTCGCCGTCGTCCGACTGCTGGCCCAGCAGGACCAGGTCGGGCTGCTCGGACTCGAGGGTCTTCGCGAGCGCGTAGCCAGTGGCGCAGACGTCGGATCCGGAAAGGGCCTCGTCGGTCAGGTGAACCGACCGGTCGGCGCCCAGGGCAACGGCCTTGTGGAGCGCGCGCACGGCCGACTCGGGGCCCATCGTGACCGCGACGATCTCGTCGACATCGGCCTTACCGCCTTCGCGGATCTGCATCGCGGCCTCGATGCCGTGGGTGTCGAACGGGTTGAGGTTCTTCTCGCCGGAGCGGTCGAGCCGCTTCGTGTTGGCGTCGATGCGCTTCTGCACAGCGGCATCGGGAACCTCTTTGACCAGGCAACAGATCTTCAAGTGGTCCCTCCTTCAAGGGGAATGGCGCGCGGCATATTAGCGACTGAGCTCCGTCTGACTGACCAGTCAATCAGCTGCTTCCCGTGCCACGAAGCCGAAACCGGCGGCGAGAGGGGATCCCTACGACGCCTGAGCCGCGAGCGTCCGGCGCTCGCCGATGGCGTTGCGGATGTAGTCGACGATCTCGTCCGTGGAGGAGCCGGGGGTGAAGACCTCCGCGATCCCAAGCTTCTTGAGCTCCGGCGCGTCGTCGGCCGGGATGGTCCCCCCGACCGTCACCACGACGTCGTCGACGCCCTGCTCGCGGAGGAGCTCGACCACCTTTGGGACCAGGGTCATGTGCGCCCCGGAGAGGATCGACAGCCCGACCGCGTCGGCGTCCTCCTGGATCACGGTCGCCGCGATCTGCTCCGGCGTCTGGTGAAGGCCGGTGTAGATGACCTCCATCCCCGCGTCGCGCAGCGCCCGGGCGATGATCTTCGCGCCGCGGTCGTGTCCGTCCAGGCCGGGCTTGGCCACCACGACGCGGATCTTGCGCCCGGGCTCCGGGGTGCTCTCGTTCATGGCCTGCGGAGCTTAGTGTCTAGAGCGCGAGGCGCGGCCGGGTCAACCGCCGCCCGGAAGCGTCCAGTGCGCGAGAAGGGCGGTGACGACGATGATCGCCGTGATCACTGCGAGGAGGCCGAGCAGGGCGGCGACGTAGAGCTTCACGCCGCGCCCCGTGTCGTCGATGCCGTGCACCTCGTCCTCGTGAACGAGGACCTCCCCCTCGCCGCCCTCGTCGGCGAGGAACCTCCGCGCAGCCTCGATGGCGGCCTCCTTGCTGGCGGTGTTGGTCAGCGCCTGGGGGTCGTCCTCGCGCACGACGTCCCAGCCGTCGACCTCGTCACGTACGACGATCACATTCGACATGTGAGCCCGGTACCCGGCAGGTCGACTCAGAAAACTGGCTGCTCGGTGTAGCGGCCGAAGACCTCCTGGAGCGCGGCGACCATCTCGCCCTCGGAGGCGCGGGCTCGTGCGGCGTCGAGGAAGCGAGGCATGAGGTTCTCGTCTTCGCTCGCCGCTGCCTTGAGGTCCGCCAGAGCCCGCTCGACCGCGGCCGAGTCGCGCGCGGCCCGCGTGCGCTCGAGCCGGGCGCCCTGCTTTCGCTCCACGGCCGGATCCGGGCGATGGAGGTCGATCCCCTCCTCCCCCTCCAGCCGGTAGTCGTTGACGCCCACGACCGTCCGACGGTGGGAGTCGACCTCCTGCTGGTAGCGAAACGACGCGTCCGCGATCTCGCGTTGCGGGAAGCCGCGCTTGATCGCCTCCACCATGCCGCCGAGCTCGTCGATGCGGGCGAAGTACTCGTAGGCCGCGCGCTCCATGTCGTCCGTCAGCGACTCGACGAAGTAGGAGCCGCCGAGCGGGTCGATCGTGTTGGTCACCCCGGTCTCGTGAGCGATCACCTGCTGGGTGCGAAGGGCGACGCGCACGGCTTCGGGCGTGGGCAGGGAGAGCGCCTCGTCGTAGGAGTTGGTGTGCAGCGACTGGGTGCCGCCGAGAACCCCGGCGAGGGCCTCGATCGCAGTGCGCACGATGTTGACGAGGGGCTGTTGGGCCGTGAGCGAGACGCCGGCGGTCTGAGTGTGGAAGCGCATTCGCAGTGAGTCAGGCCGCTTGGCGCCGTACCTGTCGCTCAGCTCGCGGGCCCAGATCCGGCGCGCCGCGCGGTACTTGGCTACCTCCTCGAAGAAGTCGATGTGCGCGTTGAAGAAGAAGGACAGCCGGGGTGCGAAATCGTCGACGTCGAGGCCCCGCGCGATCGCCTCCTCGACGTAGGTGAAGCCGTCCTTCAGCGTGAACGCGAGCTCCTGCTGCGCCGTCGAGCCCGCTTCGCGGATGTGGTAGCCCGAGATCGAGATCGGGTGCCAGCGGGGCATGCGCTCGGTGCACCACTCGACCATGTCGGTGACCAGGCGCATCGCCGGCTCGATCGGAAAGCACCACTCCTTCTGGGCGATGTACTCCTTGAGGATGTCGGTCTGGATCGTCCCGCCGAGCGCCTCGGGCGGGATGCCCTGCTCCTCGGCGGCGCAGACGTAGAAGGCCAGCAGGATCGCGGCGGGGGCGTTGATCGTCATCGACGTGGTGACGCGGTCGAGTGGGATCCCGCGGAACAGGTCGATCATGTCGTCCAGGCTGTCGACGGCGACGCCCTCCACCCCGACCTCGCCGCGGCTGCGGCCGTCGCTCGAGTCGAGACCCATCAGGGTCGGCATGTCGAACGCCGTCGAGAGCCCGGTCTGGCCGTGATCGAGCAGGTACCGGAAGCGCTCGTTCGTCTCCTCGGCCGTGCCGAAGCCGGCGAACTGGCGCATCGTCCACAGGCGGCCGCGGTACATCGACGGGTAGACGCCCCGCGTGTACGGCCGCTCGCCCGGGAAGCCGAGATCGCGGTCCGCGTCCCAGCTCGCGAGATCTTCCTCGGTGTAGAGCGGCTCGATCGGTTGGCCCGAGATCGTCTCGAAGAGCGCATCGCGCTCGCCCTGCTCGGAGTACACGTCCTCCCGCCACTGGTGGGCGCGCCTTCTCGCGTCAGGCTCGATCGCCATGGTGATCCAGGAGTCTAGGACCGACCAGGGCGGGCGAGGGACCAGCTAGCGGCGCAATGACGGGCGATAGCCGCGCCGCTCGGGACGGCGGCGCGCCAGAACGGTGCCGGTGCCGCCGACCGCCGCGGCGACCAGCGTGGCCCCGGCGATCGCCAGCTGACGGCCCAGTCGCTCGAAGCGCATGACGCGCCAGCCCTCATCCGCGGCGACGCGCGCGAGCTCCGCGTCCGGGTTGACCGCCACCGGATTTCCGACCTCGCGCAGCATCGGCAGGTCCGACACGGAATCCGAATAGGCCCACGAGCCGTCGAGGTCGATCTCGTGTTGGGCGGCGAACCCACGCATCGCCGCGACCTTCCCCTCGGCATACACGAATGGCTCGACGATGCGCCCGGTCAGCAGGCCGTCGCCGTCGACCTCGTAGCGGGTCCCGATGCCGCCCTCCATGCCGAGCACCCTCGCCAGCATCTCCACGAGGTCGTTGCCGGCGGCGCTGATGATGAACGTCGGCCGATCGGCGTCCTGGTGGGTTCTGACCTCGTCGAGCATCTGCGGGTAGATCCGCGGCAGGACTCCCGCCAGGAGCCCCGGCGCAAGCCGCGAGATGTCGCGGGCCGGAACGCCGCCGAGCAGCTCCTTGACCTGCGACAGGAGCTGAGCGGTGCGCTCGTCGGTCGAGCCCCGCAGGCGAAAGTGCACGTGCTCGACGCCCCACCTCATCAGCTGGCGCCGCCGGACCAGGCCGCTGCCGTACGCGGCACGCGCGAAATGCATGCCGCTCGAGCCCGCCATCAGCGTGCGGTCGAGGTCGAAGAACGCCGCGCCACGTTGCATGCGCCCGGAGGCTAGTGATCGACCGGCGGAACTAGCGGTGTCTGCGTGGCAGGCCGGCTCGGCCACGCTCGACGGCGTGTCGAACGGGACGCTCGCCCTCCGAAGCTCGCTCGACGCCTCACAGCTCGTCCAGGATCTCCCTCGCGGCGCGCTCGCCGGAGCGCACCGCCCCGTCCATGTAGCCGTTCCAGTACGTCGAGGTCTCGGTCCCCGCCCAGTGGACATGCCTGAACGGACGCCGCAGCGCCGGGCCATATGCCACGAGGACGCCGGGCCCGGGGACCGCGACCGGGCATCCTCGCGTCCACTTCTCCCTGGTCCAGTTCGTCTCGAAGTAATCGCGCGGCCGCGCGGCGTTCGGGCCGAAGTAGTCCTTGAAGTTCCGGATGACGGCGGCGCGGCGCTCCGCCTTGGGAAGCCGCATGAACCTGCGGGCCTCGTCACCGCCGACGAACCCGAACACCACACCCGGCTTGCCGCCGGGCGGCGAGTCGTCGAACGTGGCGTTAACGGGCCCGTTCAGCGACAGCGCCGTGCCGGTCAGGCCCGCGTCGCGCCAGAACGGACGGTCGTAGACGGCTCCGACCTTCATCAGGGCGCCCTGCGGCAGCCGCTGGAGGAGCTGGTCGTGGTTCGCCGGCAGCACGGGCGCGTATTCGATCCGCGCGGCGAGGGTCGGCGGGACCGCAACGATCACCCGCCTGGCCCGGACCTTCATGCGGCGCGAGTGGACGATGACGTGCTTGTGGCGCTGCACGATGCGCCTGACGGGGGAGCGCAGCACGACGTGGTGCCCGAGGTGCTTGGCCATCTTCTGCGGGATGAGCGGGGCGCCCCCGACGAAGCGCCACATCTGCGCGCCGCTGCGGGTGCTGAAGTTGCGCTCGAACGTTCCGGCATGGGTCTCGTTGCCCGACGCCGCGATGTAGAAGAGCGTGAAGAGCAGCGAGACCTCGCGGGGCTCGGCGCCGAAGATCGGGCGCGAGGCGACGGCCACCAGGCGGCGGAAGCTCTGGTTGGCGCTGTAGCTCGAATGCGTCTGCGCCCACGACTCGAGCGTCTGCCCGTCCCACTGGCCGGCCCGGCCCGCCTCCCAGGGCGCGTCAACCGGAACCTGGGTCGAGAGCTGGTCCAGCCTCGTCACCACCGCTGCGGCGTCGGGCGCGATGGTCGGGTCCGGAGGGACGATCCCCGTGGCCGTCTTGTCGCTGTAGGTGAGCCGGATCCCGTCCCGGTAGTACACGTTGTCGCCCTCGTCGTAGGTCGCGAACTTCCGCACGCCGAAGCGCTCGGCCAGCCGCAGGATGTGATCCTGGGTAGGCCCCACGAAGGTCGCGCCGGCTTCCGATATCTCTCCGCCGCCGAGGTGGTGGTTGTGCGCTCGCCCGCCGACCCGGTTTCGAGCCTCCAACACCATCACCGATTTGCCGTGGCGCTGCAGCTTGATCGCAGCCGTCAGCCCGGCGAACCCGGCGCCGACGATGGCGACGTCAACCGACCGGTGACGCTTGCGTCTCCCTCCGGCAAGAGCCTCGGGGGCCCGGGCGAGCGCCGCCCCGGCGGCGCCGGCGGCGGCGGTGCCCACGAGCCCGCGACGAGTGAGGTTCGATTCCGGCGCCAAGGAAGGCGGATTCTTCCAACGGCATGGGCCGAGGGCAAACGACAACCGTTCCGGGCGGGCGCGGACGGCTCGGCCGGACCGGGGAGCGGACGGGGTGCCTACGCCCCGTTCACCTCGATCAGGATCGCGTCGCCCTGCCCGCCGCCGGAGCAGATGGCCGCGCAGCCCAGACCGCCGCCACGCCGGCGCAGCTCGTGGACCAGGGCGCCCACGATGCGAGCGCCCGAGGCGCCGATGGGGTGTCCCAGAGCGATCGCGCCGCCGTTGACGTTGACCTTGTCCTCGTCGATGCCGAGCATGCGCATCGAGTTGATCGCCACCGAGGCGAACGCCTCGTTGATCTCCCACAGGTCGACGTCCGAGGGGGACTTGGCGATCTTGTCGAGCGCCTGCTTGGCCGCACCGGCAGGCGTGCGGGCGAGATAGGCGAACTCGTCGGCGACCGTGCCGTAGGAGAGCACCCGCGCGATCGGCGTGCGGCCCTCGCGCTGCGCCCACTCCTCGGAGGAGACCACGACGGCGCCGGCGCCGTCGTTGACGCCCGGGGAGTTGCCGGCCGTGTGGGTGGCGTCGTCGCCACCGACGGCGCGGAGCTTCGCGAGGACCTCGACGGACGTCTCAGGCCGGATCCCCTCGTCGGCTGCCACCTCGACCTCGTCCTTCTTGCGCTTCACTGTGACGGTCGCGATCTCCTCGGCGAGGAGCCCGTCGTCGGTGGCCTTCGCGGCCAGCTGGTGCGACCGGGCGGCGAACCGGTCCATGTCGGCGCGGGTGATCTCCAGCTCGTTGGAAACCTCGGACGCCTCGTTGATCATCTGCTTCTCCGTGAACGGGTTGGTGAGCCCGTCGTGCGTCATGGCGTCGATCGTTTGCACGTCGCCCATGCGGAACCCGAACCGCGCACCGGGCAGCAGATAGGGGGCCTGGCTCATCGATTCCATGCCTCCGGTGACCGCGATCCCGACGTCGCCGGCCCGGATCGCCTGATCCGCGAGGCCGATCGACCGCATCCCGGAGGCGCAAACCTTGTTGACCGTCTCCGACGGGACCTCCTTCGGGATCCCGGCCTTGACCTGCGCCTGGCGTGACGGGATCTGCCCCTGCCCCGCCTGGAGAACCTGGCCGTAGACCACGGTCTCGACCTGCTCGGGATCCACATCGGAGCGCTCGAGCGCGCTGGCGATCGCTTTGCCGCCGAGGTCGGTGGCGTCGAGTGAGGAGAGCCCCCCTCCCATCTTTCCGAAGGGAGTGCGGGCGGTGCCGAGGATCACGGTCTGGGACATCTGAGCCTTTCGTGGACGGGCGGCCGGCCGCTGGGCCGCGAGCTTGACCTGTTCGCTGGATGCTAGTGACCGGCCCTCATTAGACTCGCCGCCCGTGCAGGTCGAGGTCACCGGACAGCCGCTCGATGCCGTCGAGGCCGACGTCCACGTCGTCGGGCTCACCGAGGGCGAGGAGCTCGCTCCGGCCCACCGCGAGCTGCCCGGTGCCGGCGACGTGCGCACGGCCTTTCGCAAGCGCGCCCTCTTGCGGCCGGATGGGGGCCGCAGGCTCCTGGTGCTCGGGCTGGGCAAGCGAGAGGAGCTCGATCCCGAGCGGCTGCGGATCGCCGCGGCCCTCGTCGTGGGCGAGGCGGCGGCGTGCGAAGCCTCCCGCATCGCCTGGGCGCTCCCGGACGCCGGCGGCACGGCCGCCACCCCGGCGGCGCTGGCCGCCGGGCTCGTGGAGGGGACGATCCTCGCCTCGTTCCGCTTTGACCGCTTCAAGTCGCGCGATGCGGAGGACCCGCCCCCGGCCCGGGTGGAGCGCCTGGCGATCTGTGTCCCAGGCGATGCCGGCAACCTCGCCGAGGCCGTCGAGGCGGCGCGCGTCTCGGCCGAGGCAGCCAACCGGGCCCGCGAGCTGCAGGCGCTGCCGGCCAACGTCGCCACTCCCGCCTACCTGACCTCCAGGGCCCGGGAGATCGCCGAGGCGTACGACGCCGTCGATGTCGAGGTCCTGGGACGAAGCGAGATCGCCGAGCGTGGCATGGGCGGGCTCACCGCGGTCGCGCAGGGAAGCGCCGAGGAGCCACAGCTGATCTCGCTGCGCTACCCGGCCGGGGGGTCGGGCGGGGAGACGCTCGGGCTGGTGGGCAAGGCCGTGACCTTCGACACCGGCGGCATCTCGATCAAGCCCTCCGCGCGGATGGAGGAGATGAAGATGGACATGTCGGGCGGCGCCGCGGTGCTGGAGGCGGTCGCTGCGATCGCCGAGCTCGGGCTGCCGGTGAACGTCGTCGCCTGCATCCCCTCGACCGAGAACATGCCGAGCGGAACGGCGACCCGGCCGGGCGACATCATCACGCAGCTCAACGGCAAGACGGTCGAGGTGAACAACACCGACGCCGAGGGCCGACTGATCCTGGCGGATGCGCTGACCCACTGCGTCCGCGAGCTGGGCGCGGATCGGCTCGTCGACGTCGCGACGCTGACCGGCGGCGTGCTGATCGCGCTGGGCTCCACCTATGCGGGCCTCATGTCGAACGACGACCAGTGGGCCGGGCGGATTCTCGTCGCGGGCGACCGTACGGGCGAGCTGGCGTGGCGCCTGCCGCTGCATCCCGAGTTCAAGGAGCTCACGCGCGGCAAGGACGCCGACCTGACCAACAGCTCGGCGAAGCGCAAGGCGTCGACGATCTACGCCGCCGAGTTTCTGGAGGAGTTCACCGACGACGTCCCGTGGGCGCACCTCGACATCGCGGGCACGGCCTGGGACGTCGGCCGCCCCTACGTCGGCAACGGCCCGACCGGGTTCGGCGTGCGGCTGCTGGTCGCCCTGGTCGCCGACAGCGCCCCCTGAGATGGACTTCGACCTGAGCGACGAGCAGCGTCTCCTGCGTGACACGGTGCGCGAGTTCGCGCGCTCCGAGGTTGCCCCGGCCGCCGAGGAGCTGGACCGGACCAAGGCGTTTCCGTACGAGATCGTCGCCAAGATGGGCGGCCTGGGGCTGATGGGCATTCCGTTTCCGGAGGATTACGGGGGAGGCGGCGCCGACACGCTCACCTACGCGCTGGCGGTGGAGGAGCTCGCGCGGGTCGACTCCTCCGTCTGCATCACGATGGCCGCGCACACGTCGCTGGGCACGATGCCGATCCACCTCTGGGGCACAGAGGATCAGAAGGCCGAGTGGCTGCCCGAGCTCACCAGCGGCCGCAGGCTGGCCGCCTTTGGCCTCACCGAGCCCGAGGCCGGCTCCGACGCCGGCGCCACCCGGACGCGCGCGCACCTGGACGGCGGTGAGTGGGTGATCGACGGTGCCAAGCAGTTCATCACCAACGCCGGCACCGATATCTCCGGTTGCGTCACGATCACCGCACGCACCGGCAACGAGGGCGAGATCTCGAACCTGATCGTTCCCAACGGAACGCCCGGCTACGAGCAGGGCGAGCCGTACCGGAAGATGGGCTGGAACGCGTCCGACACGCGGCCCCTCACGTTCGACGGCAGCCGGGTGCCCGAGGCCAACCTGCTCGGGCGCCGGGGCGAGGGCTTCAAGCAGTTCCTGCATATCCTCGACGGGGGCCGGATCGGCGTCGCGGCGATGGGCGTGGGGCTCGCGCAGGGGGCGCTCGACGAGGCGATCGCCTACGCGAAGGAGCGGCGGGCGTTCGGGCAGCCGATCTCCAGATTTCAGGCGATCCAGATGAAGATCGCCGACCTGTCGGCCGAGCTGGAGGCCGCACGGCTCTTGACCTACCAGGCGGCCATCCTGAAGGACCGGGGCGAGTCGTTCACCCTCGCCGCCGCGCAGGCGAAGCTGAAGACGGGACGGCTCGCCGTCCGCGCAACGGAGGAGGCGGTCCAGATCCACGGCGGCTACGGCTACATCGAGGAATACCCGGTCTGCCGCTTCTACAGGGACGCCAAGATCCTCACGATCGGCGAGGGGACCGACGAGGTGCAGCAGATGGTGATCGCGCGGCTGTTGGGTTGCTGACCCGAGCTCACGCGTGAACTGCCCAATTTGGGCCTTGATTTCCGCCGATTGTTACGGACGCCACGATTCCGGCCGGGGGGCGGCGTAGAGTCGCAGCGTCCTCGGAACCTTCGAGCTGGGGGATCCAACATGGAGAGAAAACCCAACGGACGCAAACGCAAGCCGTCCCGACTCGCTCTGCAGCTGACCGAGGCCTTCGCGCCGTGCGCCGAGTGGTCGCAGGTCCGCGTGCGGCGCGGGGCCGGTGGCCGCCGCACCCGCGTCATCGTCGCCACGGAGGGCGGGGGCACAGCGGCCGGCGCTACGGCGCCATTCGACTGGTCGACCGGAACGCTCTAGCCGATCGGATCAAGTCCCAGGGCCGGCCGAGACGGCCGTCGGCGCGGCGGGATCGGGGTCGTCAGCCATCGTCGATCGTTTCCAGCAGTTTGCGCGCCGCGGTCGCGGGATCCGTCTCGCGGCGCGTGACGCTCTCCAGGAGATGCTCCCAGCCCGGGTCGCTGGCCGAGCGGTCCTCGAGCCGCCGGCGCAGGCGCGCGGCGGCAATGCCCAGCACCTCCGCCCGGAGGTTGCGGGCGCGGCGCTCGGCGAGCGAGCCGCTCTCGGCGATGTGGTCGCGGTGCGCGTCGATCTGACGCAGGAGCTCGGCGATCCCCTCGCCCTTGGCGGCCTCCGTCTTCACCACTGGCACCCGCCACGGCCCCTGCGGGCCGAGGCCGAGCGCGGAGCGGACCTCCCGCGCCATCGTGTCGGCGAGTGGGTGATCGGACTTGTTCACGACGATCACGTCGGGGATCTCCATCACCCCGGCCTTGAGCGCCTGGATGGAGTCCCCGGAGCCCGGCATCAGGGCGAGCACGATCGTGTCGGCGTGGTCGACGATGTCGATCTCGCCCTGTCCGACCCCCACCGTCTCCAGCAGCACGTCGTCCTTGCCCGAGGCGTCCATCAGGAGGGCGGCCTGGAGCGCCGCCTCGGCGAGGCCCCCCAGCGAGCCGCGCGTCGCCATCGAGCGGATGAAGACCTCCGGGTCGAGGAAGTGATCGGCAAGCCGGATTCGGTCGCCCAGCATCGCGCCCTGAGTGAATGGGCTGGAGGGGTCGATCGAGAGGACCCCCACCCCGCGCCCGGCCGTTCGCAGCTCCGCGGTCAGTGCCCCGATGAGCGTGCTCTTGCCGACACCGGGGGGCCCGGTCAGGCCCACCACCCGTGCTTTGCCGGTGCGAGGGAACAGCTCGGCAACGAGTCGGTCCCCCTCGGGATCGCGGTTCTCGACCAGGCTGATCGCCCGCGCGAGGGCTCGCTTGTCGCCGCCGAGAACGCGTTCGGCGAGCGAGGCGTCGGCGGATTGCGCGGCTTCCGGCATGCCGGCCGGAGTGTACGTACCGGGTCCCGGGTCCGACTGAGCTGCCATCGGCATTGGGCGCCACTAGAGTCCCGGCGCGTGCTTCGCCTGCTCAGCTTCCTGGCCCGCAACCGGATGCTCACGCCCAAGTACGCGCGACTCGCCGCCCGCTACGCGCGGCGCCGCCTGCTGACCCCGGCCGGCTGGCGGTGGCAGACCGACGGCCTTCTGTTCTTCGGCAGGCGGCTCGAGATCCAGATCGGGCGCAAGGGGACGATCCGGTTCGGTCGCTTCGTGTGGCTTGGGGACGGCACCAAGATCCGCTGCCACGAGGGAGAGGTGGTGATCGGCCCCAAGACGGTGCTCGGCCAGGAGTGCACGATCTCCGCCTACCAGCACGTGCGCATCGGCGAGCAGTGCGTGATCGCCGACCGGGCCATGTTCATCGACTTCGACCACGGCGCGACCGAGGTCGAGCGCCCGATTCGCGTGCAGGGCATCTACAAGCGCGACGTCGACGTGGGCTCGAACGTGTGGATCGGCTATGGCGCCTGCATCCTTCGCGGCGTCCGCATCGGCGACAACGCCGTGATCGGCACGAACTCGGTCGTCACGCGCGACGTGCCGGCCAATGCGGTGGTCGGAGGGGTGCCGGCGAGGATCCTCCGCATGCGTGAGGCCCCGAAGAAGCTGCGGTGGCCGGATCCCGTCGAGCCCGAGCCGGAGGGCGCCCCGGCCCATGAGAGCGACGTCCGGCTACGGCAGGAGGACTCATGAGGATCCTGATCGCCGGTGGAGGAATGGCCGGAATCGCGTGGGCGTAGTCACTGGACCCGCTCGCGGGCGAGCTCCGCGTAGAGCGCCGCGGTCCGGTCGGCCACGTCGAGCCAGTCGAAGCGGCGGAGGTGGTCATACGCCTCGGCGACCAGGCGGCGGCCCAGCTCGTCGTCGGAGAGCACCCGGGCGACCACCTCGACGAGCGCCTCGGGATCTCGCGCGCGGAATCGAAGCCCCACCTCCTCGTGCGGGACGACCTCGCGCAGGCCTCCCGTGTCAGCGACGATGCAGGGGCATCCCGACGCCATGGCCTCGAGGGCGACGAGCCCGAACGGCTCGTAGATCGAGGGCACGACGCACACGTCCGCGATCGGGTAGAGCGAGTGCAGGACGTCGTCGCCGATCCAGCCCAGGAAGGTGCCATGGTCCATCAGGCCGAGCTCGTCCGCCTGACGCCGCAGCTCGGACTCGTGGGTCCCGGAGCCGGCGACGAGGAAGCGGGTGCGGGGCAGGCGCTCGATCAGGGCGGGCATCCCCTCGAGCGCCAGCTGGAAGCCCTTCTCGTACACGAGGCGGCCGATCAGGAGCACCAGCCTCTCGTCCGGCTCCGCGAACTCGAGACGCAGGCGCTCGAGCTCGGACGCGGCCTGCGGGCGCAGGTCGCCGGGATCGATGCCGTTCGGGATCACGGCGACCTTGCCGTCGTCGACAGCGAAGATGTCGGCGATCTGCTCGCGCATGTAGTACGAGCAGGCGATCACCCGGTCCGCGCGGTTGGCGATCCACTGCTCGACCCCGTGAATGTGGGATTGCGGGTGCTTGTCGACCCACCCCTGATGACGTCCGTGCTCGGTTGCGTGGATCGTGGTCACGAGCGGGGACGCGAAGCGGCGCGCGAGATGGTCGCACGCCATCGCCACCAGCCAGTCGTGCCCATGGACCAGATCGAAGTCGTACCGATCGCCGAGCTCGACGCCGGCGGCGAGCATGTCCGCGTTCATGCGCTCGACCCAGGCGACGAACTCGCCGAGGTCCGTCGGGCGCCGCGGCTCCAGCACCCTGTGGATCGATACGCCGGCGACCACCTCCTCGGCCGGGGACTCCTCGCCGCGTCTGGTGAGCACGTGGACATCCGTGCCGAGCTCCACGAGCGCCTCCGAGAGCTTTCGGACGTGGCGGGCGAGACCGCCCTCGATGAGCGGCGGGTACTCCCAGGAGAGGATCAGGACTGAGGTCACTGCGGGAGGGCGGCGAAGGGGCTCGTCAGGGCTCCAGCAGCGGGGCGAGGCTGAGGTCTGGCGCCAGGTTTCGCATGCGGGGATCGGGGACGTCCGCCTCCGCGGCCGCACTCGGAGCGGGGCGACGCCGGGCGGAGTGTACGGCCTCGAGCAGCGCCCGCGCGTGACCTGTCGAGCGCTGGTACGGGTAATCCCCCGCCTGCCCGCGCCGGTCCAGGAACGCCCAGTCGCTCGCCTGCAGCGCGAGCAGCTCACGCGCGGCGCGTTCGGCCGACGGCCGCGGGAGCCGGCCGGCCGCGACCGCCCCGACGAGGCGCAGCTCGAGCCTCCGGGCAGCCCACGCCATGTCCCCGACGGCCGGCGAGTCCCAGGTGCGAAGATCCTTCTCCTCGCCCCAGGTCGAGTCCCGCAGCTCCCTGGCCTCCGGCTCGTGGCGCTCGAGGGCCTCGGGCAGCGTCACCGGGCGGATCCCACGCTGCCGCACCTCCGGCAGCATCGCCTCCAGCCAGGCCGGGCCCTCCGACCACCAGTGGCCCAGGAGCTCGGTGTCAACGGCGAAGGTGACCAGGCCGTGCCGCCCATGGCGAGAGCGAAAGCAATCGAGCCGGCCCGCCACCCAGTCGGCGAAGTCGGCCGCGTGCGCCGCGGCCCGATCCGCCGCGGCCCCGGGGTCGTAGGGCTCCCCGGAGACGGCCCACAACCTCGTGCCTTCCATCGAGAGGCGATGAAACTCCGCGTAGGCGCGGTCGGCCGGGTAGCCACCGCTCGACCAGACGCGCTCCACCGTCTCCCAGTCGATCGTGAACGCGACGAGGCCATCCCCCGCCCGCGCCGGAGCCAGGGCCTCCAGCGCAGCCTGGTGGCGGCTCTGATCGGTGCAGAAGAAGCGCAGGTCGCGCTCGGCCAGGAGCGGCTCGATGCCCGGGCGGTACGCGCATTCGGGCAGCCAGAAGCCTCGCGCAGCGCCGAAGCGCCGCCGGTGCGACCGCAGTGCCGTGTCGATCTGCAGGCGCCGGGCCGCCGTGGTGGCCACGAGCGGCAGGACGGCGTGACTCGCGCCGGTGGGGACGAGCGCGACGTTTCGACGCTCCGCGGCCTCCCGGAAAGCGATGAGGACGTCACCGTCGAGCTCCGCGAGCCGCGCGCCCGATCGGCGGTACCGCGCCGCCTCGGCCTCCGCTGCGGGCCGCAGCTCGGCCGGAGCCCGCTCGACGTCCCGCTCCGCCGCGCCCAGCCGGTAGCGCTCAAGGAAGGCCTCCATGCGATCCGCGACCCCCGGTGCCTCGAGCTGGTCCGCGAGCACGGGCGAGACCGTCATCGTCAGGTCGCGCGCGTGCTCCAGCACCGGGAGATACGAGCGCGCGACCGCGTCGAACAGCCATTCCTCGCCGAACGGATAGGTCCCGAAGCCCTCGACGTACGGCATGTGCGAATGAAGCACGACGGCGAGATCGCCGACGGGCTCGCGCGGCTCAGGCACGGCAGACGGCGAGGAAGTCGAGCGCCCGGTCGAGATCGCCCCGAGGGGTGAGCCTGAAGTCCGTCGAGGCGATCGCGGGGACGAAGCGCGAGTAGAAGGGCTTGGTGATGCCCAGGGCCGGGTGGACGCGGTCCCACCCGGCGCGCAGCGCGAGCCCGTGAAGCCGCAGCTTCCGGGCGTGGAAGACGCCGAGCATCTCGACCTGCGCAAAATGCGGCTCGGTGAGCTCGCGGTACTCGGCCAGCGTGTACTCCCGCAGGTGCCACGGGTTCTCCGACTTCTCGGCCCCGGCCGGCGCCAGGGTCAGCCGGTTCGGCGTCGTGACATAGGCGATCGGGGCGACGCCGGCGAACCGCTCCAGGAGCGCCTCCGGCTCCTGGACGTGCTCGATGGTCTGCAGGAACACGATCGCGTCACAGCGCCCGCCGAACTCCTCGACCAACCCGCGCTCGAAGCGCAGGTTCGGACGCCGGTAGCGAAGGCTCGCGTGCTCGTGGGCGTCGGGGTTCGCGTCAACGCCCACCACCTCCGCGGCTTTCCGCGCGAGGACATCGGCGCCGTAGCCCTCGCCGCAGGCAAGATCGGCGACCCGGAGCCCTCGCACCCGCTCGGCGATCCACTCGTACACGGCGAGGTGACGCCGGAACCAGTAGTTCTCCTCCGGAACGTCGGGAAGGGTGCGCTCGCCGGTGAGCTCGAGCGGAGGGACCCCCGAGGGCTGATTCTGTTGGACGTGCTCCAAGTGGCGGCGGATGGCAAAGAGCGGTGGAGCGCGGACCCTAGCCTCTCGCTGCTGCGTGCCACTTCCTTCCTGCGTACAGTGCCCCGATGCCCGCGAGCCGCACCGCCGAGCACATCAAGGACGTCAACGTGCGCTATCACGACGTCGCCGCGTCCGAGTACGACTCGAAGTGGGGGATCGACTTCGGCCCGATCGGCCGGCAGCAGGTGCGCGGCAAGCTCGCGAAGGCGCTCGGGGAGTGGCCCGCGAGCCCGTTCGGGGACGCACTCGAGATCGGCTCGGGCACGGGCTACTTCTCGTTGAACCTGGTCCAGCTCGGGGCGATCGAGCGCCTGGTCGCCACCGACATCTCGGCCCGAATGCTCGCCACCCTGGCGACCACCGCGGGCCGGCTGGGGCTGGACGTGGAGACCGCGGTCACCGACGCGGAGGGCCTGCCCTTCGAGGACGAGAGCTTCGACCTCGTGTTCGGCCACGCCGTCCTGCATCACCTGCCCGACCTGGAGGCCGCGCTGTCGGAATTCCGTCGCGTCCTTCGCCCCGGCGGGGCCGTGGCGTTCTGCGGCGAGCCGTCCCGCTACGGGGACCTGCTCGCCGCCGTCCCCAAGCGCGGCGCCCAGCTCGCCGCCCCGCTGTGGCGGTTGGCCCTGGGCGCGTCCGCGCGCCGGCCGGAGCAGCACGGGGACGCGTCCGACGGACACGAGCTCGAGCCGGAGGTCGACGTGCACGCATTCGCGCCGGCGCGACTGGAGCGCATGCTGGGCGCGGCCGGGCTCGAGGGCGCGCGGATCTCGGGTGAGGAGCTGCTCGCGAACGTGTACGGGTGGACGGTGCGAACGCTCGAGGGCTCCGCCGAGCCCGATGAGGTGCCCTACCGGTGGCGGGAGCTCGCCTTCCGAGGCTATATCGCCCTCCAGCGCCTGGACACGACCCTGCTCGAGTCCCGCCTCCCGCCCTCCCTCTTTTACAACCTCGTGCTCTCGGCGCGAAAGCCTGGGTGAGCTCCACCCGGTACTACTGCGCGATGTCCCTGGACGGCTTCATCGCCGAGGCCGACGACACCCTGAGTTGGCTCACCGAGTACCAGGGGAGCTACGACGGCCCCGATGCCGAGTCGATGAAGGGAAGCTACGACCGGTTCTACGAGGGCGTCGGGGCGATGGTGAGCGGCTCGGCCACCTACGAGTTCGTCCTCCGGGAGCTCGCGGACTGGCCGTGCGTCGCAGTTCGGTGACAGGGGGCTGCTGGACGAGGTCGTCGTCACCGTGGTGCCCGTCGTCCTCGGCTCCGGCAAGCCCCTGTTCGACCGCCGGCTGCACGGCGGCCCGATGCGACTCGCCGGGACGCGCGCCTTCGACACGGGGATGGTGGAGCTGCGCTACGCGCTCTAGCCGAAGGTGAAGGCGTAGCCCTCGATCCCGTTCTCGGGGCGAAGGGTCAGCACGTGGCGCCCCGGCCGCGGCAGGTCGACGAGCCGGTAGAGGCGCTGGTTGGAGATCGTCGCCACACCGCCGTGAACGTCGGCTCCCGCCAGCGAATCCGGGATCGGCTCGCCGTCGAGAAGGACCTGCATCGTGCGGGGCTCCCCCGGCGAGCCGAGCACGAGAAAGGCCCGGCGGGCCGCGAAGTTGAGGGCCAGGCTCGCCCCGGATCCGGCGGTGGCCGATTCGCGTCCGATCGTCCACCGGCCGCCGTAGGCGAGCTGGTCGTGAGCCAGCGTGCCCGGAGCAATCGCATCGAACCGCTGGCCGCCGGGCAGGATCGGGCCGTTGGCGAACCGCTCCGCCCGCGCCGCGCCGAGGTACGTCTCGGGGGTCGAATGGGGATCGGGGCGCTCGGACCGCGCCTTCGCGTGACCGCCGAGCCTGCGATCCCCGGCCTGCGCCAGCAGGCTGCGGATCGCGTCCTCGGTCTCGGCGTAGGAGCCCTCGCCGAAGTGGACCAGCCGCACCCGTCCGGTGGCGTCGATCAGGTACTTGGCCGGCCAGTACTGGTTGTGGTACGCATTCCAGGTCGCGGAGTCGTTGTCCTGGACCACCGGGTAGGTGATCCCGAAGTCGCCGATCGCCCGCTCGACGTTGCCGGCGTCGCGCTCGAACGGGAACTCGGGGGTGTGTACCCCGACCACGGTGAGCCCGTCGCGGTGGTACTTGCGGTACCAGGCCTCGACGTACGGGAGCGTGCGGATGCAGTTGATGCACGTGTAGGTCCAGAAGTCCACCAGCACCACCTGGCCGCGCAGGTCGCCGATGCTGAGCGGCCGGTCACCCGGCGTGTTGAACCACTCCTGCGTGCCCACGAAGTTCGGCGCGTTGAAGAAGACGGGGAGCCGCTTGCCTGCCGCCGCTTCGCTCGAGCCGCCCTCCTGGGACGCCGGGCCGCCGCCGCGAAGCGCGGCGATGTCATGGGAGACGCTCGAGCTCTTCTCGATGTCGCCGGTCGGGTTCACGAGCGCCGACGGCAGATCGCCGGCGATGGCGTTCTGGAAGCGCACGTCAAGGTTGGCGATCATCACCGCGGCGACCGCGATCATCACCGCCCCCATCGCCACCTGGATGCGCGCCCGGACCGGGCCCAACCGGTCGGTGATGCGGCGCCCGCCCAGCATCAGGGCATACAGCACGATCGAGGATCCGGCCGAGTACGCGAGCGCGACCGCCAGCCTTCCCACGGTGAAGTCCTGCGCGGCCGAGACCGTGATCACCCCGGCCAGGATCGGCCCGGCGCAGGGCGCGTAGACGAGTCCGAGGCTCGCACCCAGCAGCATGCCCGAGCCGAGTCCGTCGCCGCCGGTCCGAGCCGGCTTCGGCACCACCCGTGAGATCCAACCCTCGACGCGGTCGGCCAGGGGCTGCACGCAGAGCAGCACGCCGAAGACGAGGAGCGTGACGATCGCCAGAACGCGGGTCAGGTCGTTCGGCAGGCCCAGGGCGGCGATGACGTAGACCAGCGCGACGGTCGCGAAGGTAAACGAGAGCGCCAGCCCCAGGGCGACGCCGAGCGGACGCCGCCGCCCACCCGTTACGCCCGCGGACAACACCGCGGGAAGCACCGGCAGCACGCAGGGCGAGAGCGCCGTACCGGCGCCCGCGAGCAGCGCAAACAAGACGAGAAGAAGCATTTGATCAGCCTCCCCAGCCGGGGTTAACCGGACGTAAGTCCAACTCGCGGCTCGCGCGTTTCACGCCGACCCCTCACTGCCCGTCATCCTCGCGCCGGACCCGGAACAGCCGCACCCTGCCGTCGATGCCCTTCAGGCGGCGCTCGCCGGCGAACGACCAGCTGTGGCGCCCGTCCGCGGCGTCGCGCACATCCTGGCTCACCAGCACGCTCCCCGGGTACGCGATCCCGGTGATGCGGCTCGCGAGGTTCACCGGGCGCCCGTACCAGTCGCCCGCGCGAGCAAGCGCCGGGCCCCTGGCCAGGCCGGCTCGAAGCTCGGGAAACCCTTCGCCCTCCGAGTGGGACCGCTCGACCAGCTCGAGAGCAGCATCGAGCAGGGCATCGTTGTCCGCCGACACCAGCATCGCGGCGTCGCCGATCATCTTGACGAGGCGAACCGGGGGGTCGGCAACAGCGCTCGCAAGCTCGCCCAGCCGGCCCGTGAGGGTCCCCAGCTCCTCGGGCGGCAGCTCCTCGCCCAGCTTCGTGAAGCCCACCAGGTCGGCAAAGCACGCCGTCACCTCCTGCGATCCCGGCAGGCGTCCGGCGGAGATCTCCGCCCGGCCGATGACGTCGCTGCGCACGAACTCCCGCAGATGCAGGTTGAGCACGTACTCGAGCAGCGGGCCCATCATCGGCCCGAGGTCCCGCGCCCCCTCGGCCAGGCGCCGGGCGATCTCGACCTCGGTGCCGCCCTCCGCGAGCGTCGACTCCGCCACCAGGGCGCGGCTCGCCGCCGCCACCTGCGCAAGAGCGAGCCCGATGACCCGGGAGACCTCCAGGATGCCCTCCTCGGGAAGCCCGGCCTCGCGGAGCGCGGCGACGCGCTTGGCCGCCTCGACGTCCTCGTCGGTGAACACGGCCGCCTCGCCGGGGTCGGGCAGCCCGAGGGCGAGCCTGTTGCGGCGCAGGAGGCCCTCGTCGAGCCCGGCCCGCTCCGCCACCTCGGTTGCCGTGTACCGCGGGCCCTCACCCTCCAGCACCCGCTCCACGGGGAGCAGCGCCAGGCGGTCCTCCTCCACCGCCCGGCGCAGGTCCTCGAGCGAGGCGCCGTCGTCAACCAGCTCGTGGAGCAGCTCGCGGCGCGCCTCGCGGGCCCTGCCGCGCGTCCCCTTCAGCAGCCCCTCGCGGTCGAAGTCGATCGTCACGCCGCGATTCTCCCAGGGAGGGGCGCACGGGCCCACCCGCTCGTAGAATGGCTCGATGGCGGACGAGGGCATGGAACTGCCGATCTTCGAGCTCCCCGTGGCCATCCTGCCCGGTGAGCTGATGCCGCTCCACATCTTCGAGGAGCGCTACAAGCGCATGATCGGCTACTGCCTCGAGACGGCCGAGCCGTTCGGGATCGTCTTCCGGGACGAAGAGGGCACGGCGCACCGCATCGGCTGCACGGCCCGGGTGACCGAGATCCTGGAGCGGTTCGACGACGGACGGATGAACATCGTGGTCACGGGCGAGCGGCCCTTCCGGATCCTGGAGCGTTTCGACGAGGACGACTACCCGGCCGGGGAGGTCGAGCCGATCGACTCCGGCGACGAGCCCGCTGACGACGACTCCGGCGCAGCGGACATGGCTCGACAGGCGTTCGCAGAGCTGGTCGGGCGCGTCTCCGGGGAGCAACCCCCCGACGACCTCGACCTCGAGGACGAGGACTCATACGGGATCGCGGCGCGGGTCGAGCTACCGGTGGAGACCAAGCAGGCCCTGCTGGAACAGCGCTCCGAGCCGGAGCGCATGCGCATGCTCGGAAACGCGTTGCGCGCGCTGGTCGCGGCCGTCGCCCGCTCCAGCGAAATCGCCGAGCGGGCGAAGATGAACGGCAAGGTCGTGGTGGGCTGAACCGGGCCCCGTGAGTCCGCGGTCGGATCCGGCCCCTAACCGGATCGCGGCTCGATCAGGAGGGCGCGCGCCACCGCGATGGGCTCGCCCTCGGCCGACAGCACAGCCGACCCCGCGTGACGCTTCCGGCCATCAGCGCCGATGGGCCAGGCGATCACGATGTGATCCTCGCCGGCCATCGCGGGAGCCATGATGCGCGCCGTCATGCGGGCGAGGACGCTCATCGGCAGCCCCTCCTCGTGCATGTGGGCGGCGAAGTAGGTGGGGCAATCCAGCACGGCCCACAGGAACTCACGGAGCACGTGTCCCGCGCCATCGGCTGTCCACGTGGCCGGAGTCCACGGGGACGCGACGAGCTCCCTGTCCTCCACTGCGCCCGCGAACACGCCGAAGGCGTCCTCGCGTGCCAGCCCGCACACGAAGCAGCGGCTGAACGTGCCGTACGGCAGGCCACGATAGTGCGATGCCGCCTTGCGAGCTTGCTCCAGGGTCGGTGGCGCCGGCAGCTCGACCCGGAAGTCGGGCACCGAGCGGGCTTCCATGACCAGCGCCCCCCCGTCGAGGACCCGAGCCGTGCCGTGACTCGATCGGGCGACCTCGAGCTCGGTTTCGAGGGGCACGGGGCGTCGCAGGCTGACCTCGGCGACGCCGTCCACCAGTGCCGCGGCGATGCCCGAGCAGTAGCCGCCGTTGCCGCTGTCGAGCGGCCCGTTGAAGCGGCTGGGAATCGAGACCGCGTCGGGCAAGGCCCGGTCAGCCCGCTTCGGCGTTCGCGAGCACCTCGTCCGAGCTCGCGACCCTGGCGCCCGCGGCGCGCATGTCATCGAGGGCCCGCTCGGAGTCACCCTCGTTGACCTCGACGCCCCTCACGGCGTCCGCGACCACCGTGACCTCGAATCGCTCCCCGCACGCGTCGATGGTCGAGGCGCGAACGCAATAGTCGGTCGCCAGACCGCAGACGTAGAGACCCTGAACCTCGCGCGCGTGCAGGATGCGCGCCAGGTGGGAGTTCTCGAAGCCCGAGTAGCCCTCGTCGTCGCGACCCTGGCCCACGTCGACAACGGCGTCCAGCTCGATGCTCTCCATCGCCGGATGGAACTCCGCGCCGTGGGTTCCGCGGACGCAGTGCACCGGCCATGGACCGCCCTGGGCCTCGAATGAGGCGTGGTCGGGAGGGTGCCAGTCCCTGGTCGCCGCGACCACGTCGAAAGCGCCGGCCAGCCGCTTCACGGGCTCGGCGATCTCGTCCCCCTCCGGGACCTCCAGCGCGCCCCCGGCCGTGAAGTCGTTCTGGAAGTCGATGATGAGCAGCGCCTTGGCCACCGCGTGCCCCCTTCTAGTGTCTATCCGAGAGCTCCACGTGCCCCCCGGGGACGTTCAGGACCGAGCGGGACCGGCTCGAAACCAGTCGCAGACACTTAGCCCTCGCGACGATGGTACTCAGGCGTAGGCCACGGCACCGCCGCGGCGCGGATCGCCGCCGCCGCTCAGCGCACCGGTCGCCGGGTCGCGGACCACCGCATGGACGCCCCCGAAGAAGAGGTTTCGCTCCTGCCAGCGGACGAGCTGGTAGCCGCGCGCCGCGAGCGCGTCGAGCCCGCCCTCGTCGATGCCCGGCTCGGCCTGCACCGCGCCGGCCTCGAAGTGGACCCGAGGCGCCGAGACGGCGCCCTGAGCATCCATTCCGTCGGCGATCACACGGATGATCGTCTGCAGCACCGCGGAGCGGATGCGGTTGGAGCCGCCGCTTCCCAACCCCGCCTCGAGCTCGCCGTCACGCAGTGCCACGGTGGGCGACATCATCGACGGCACCCGGCGCCCCGGTGGGGTGACGTGGAAGCCCAGCGGGTTCAGGTCCTCCTCGCCGAGCATGTTGTTGACGTGGATGCCGGTGCCGGGGACGATCACACCCGATCCCGTCCCGTTGGAGCAGGTGACCGCCGCGCATCGGCCGTCTCCGTCCACGGCGGTGATGTGCGTCGTGGAGCCGAGGCGATCGCCGTCGCCGGGCTCCGGTGGGCGGGTGCCGGCGCGCACCCGGGCCGTGACCTCGTCGATCCGCTCCGGCGCGAGGAAGTGCCCGGCGAACTCGTCCGCGTACAGGCCGTGGAAGAAGGCCTCCGTTCGTGCCACCTGCGCCTCCTCCATCGCGGCGACCACGCTCGCGAGGTCGGAGGAGCCGGCGACGTCGAGCACTCCGAGCGCGAAGGCGATCAGGACGCCGCCCGACGAGGGGGGCGGATTGGTGAGCACGTCGCGCTCGCGGTACCTCGCGCCAACCGGCTCACGCACCCGAGGCTCGTAGGCCGCGAGATCGTCGGCGCCCAGGGTCCCCCCGCGCTCCACGACCCAGTCCGAGACCCGGCGGGCGGTCTCGCCTTGATAGAACTGCTCCGGTCCCTCCGCGCCGTAGCGCTCGAGGGCGTCGCCGAGCTCGTCGAACCTGAACAGCTCGCCCTCCCGCAGGATCCGCCCGTGCGGCGCGTAGATCGCCGCGCCCTCGGGCTGGTGCGTCAGGATCGGCTCCAGGATCTGAAAGATGAACGCCTGCTGAGCGTTCACCTCCACCCCCTCGCGAGCCAGGCCGGCAGGTTCACGAACCAGCTCGGCGAGCGGCACGGAGCCAAAGCGCTGGAGCGCACGGGCCAGCCCCGCGGCCGTGCCCGGCACGCCGCACGACGCCGCCCCGACGTTGAAGACCTGCGGCGACTCGGGACTGAAGTACACCGGGATCGGAACCAGCTCGGAGCGGCGCTCGCCCACGGTGCGGCCGGGCACCTCGACGAAGAAGTCCAGCAGGACGTCCTCTCGACCCGGGTCGTGCACCAGCATGAACCCGCCGGCGCCCAGCCCGGTGAGCGGGCTCTCGGTCACGAACGACGCGAGCACGGCCGCGACGGCCGCGTCGACGGCGTTCCCACCCTCCCTGAGGATGCGCGCACCGGCCTCCGCGGTCAGCGGATGGCCCGCCGCCACAGCACCGCGTGCGGTCATAGGTCAGACGCGCAGACGCCGAAAACCGAGTCTGGCGCGGAAGGCGGGAGGGCGCCGACGCGAGCGTAGTCGGAACCTACGTGAGCGAGGCGCCCGACCGGTGACATAGCCAGACGAAGGCTTGCAGGCGTCTGCTAGCGGCCGGGGACGAACTCAGGGACGTCGATGGAGAGGTCGCGTGGGCGCGACTCGAAGCTCTTCGCGGTACCTGCCCGGCGGTCCGCCGGCTTGCGCACCGCGGCCGTGGTGGTCCCGGCGGCGCGACGCTCGGTCCCACCCGAGCCGTCGGCCCGGCGTCCGCGCCCGTCGAAGCGGGTGGCGATGACCGTGACCCACACTTGGTCGGTCAGCGTGTCGTCGAGGTTCGCGCCGAAGATGATGTTGGCGTCGGGATGGGCCGCCTCCTGGACCACCTGGGCGGCCTCGGAGACCTCCAGCAGCCCGAGATCGGGGCCGCCCGTGATCGACAGGAGGATCGAGCGGGCACCGTCGACGGACGTCTCCAGGAGAGGCGACGACACGGCGCGCTCCGCCGCGGCAACCGCGCGGGTCTCCCCAGTGCCCATGCCGATCCCGAGCAGCGCCTGCCCCGCGTCGCGCATCGTGGTGCGGACGTCGGCGAAGTCCAGGTTGATCAGGCCGGGAAGCGTGATCAGCTCTGAGATGCCCTGCACGCCCTGGCGCAGGACGTCATCGGCGACCTGGAAGGCCTCGACCATCGTGGTCTCGCGGGCGAGCACGGTCAGGAGTCTCTCGTTCGGGACGACGATCAGGGTGTCGACCTCGGCGCTCAACGCCTCGATCCCCTCATCGGCCTGGGTGCCCCGGCGGGTTCCCTCGAACCGGAAGGGCTTGGTGACGATCCCGACGGTGAGCGCTCCGACGTCGCGCGCGAGCCGGGCGATCACCGGAGCGGCACCGGTGCCGGTGCCACCGCCGACGCCGGCGGTCACGAACACCATGTCCGAGCCCTTCAGAAGGCGCTTGATCTTGTCCTGCTCCTGGAAGGCGGCCTGGTAGCCGAGCTCGGGATTGGACCCCGTCCCGAGGCCGCGGGCGACGCCGCTGCCCAGGTGCACGGTCACGTCGGCCGTGGACTGCTGGAGCGACTGAAGATCGGTGTTGATCGCCATGAACTCGACGCCGGGGATCTGCGCCTCGATCATGCGGTTGATCGCGTTCACGCCGGCACCGCCCACGCCGACCACCCGGATCACGGGCATGTGGGGGCGCGGCGGGCCGTGGTGGTCGGCAAGCCCGGCCTCCTCCCGGCCGTAGGCGGGTCCCTCGACGTCGTGCTCCTCGGCGAAGATCCTGGTGAGGCGCTCCTTCGGCTCCGGGATGTCGCGCAGATCGTCGACCCGGTAGGCGCGGACGCGCTCCGGGCCGGGCAGAGCGGGCTCGGGCGCGGCGGGTTCAAGCGTGGGCTCCCGCTCGGGCTCCTCGCGCACCCGAGGGGGCTCGGGCGGTGGTGGTGACACAGACGCCTCATCCTCGCGGTCGAAGGCGGTGGTCGCATCGCCGCTCGGCGGGTCGACGTCCTCGACTCGCTCGGGGACGGGCTCCTGCCTCGTGGGTTGCTCCTCCTCTTCCTCGCGAGTGGTCGAGCGGAAGAGATCGGCGAGCGGGCCCTCGCGCATGCTGGCCCGCTTACGACGCGCCATTCGTCAGGACCTCCTTGGCCAGGTCTCGGTAGTACTGGGCGGCGTTCCCCTGAGGATCGTACTTGAGCACGCTGGAGCCCCGGACGGGGGCCTCCGCGAACTTGATCGCCTTGCGGATCCGCGACTTGAAGACCAACTCGCCGAAGTTCTCCTCGAGGATCTCGACGGCCTCCTTGGCGTGGATCGTCCGGGCGTCGAGCATCGTCGGGAGGATTCCCTCGATGTGCACCCGGGGATTCAGGTTGTCGCGGATCATCTCGAGCGTGTTCTGGAGCTGGACCAGCCCCCTCATCGACAGATATTCGCATTGGACGGGGACGATCACTTTGTCCGACGCCGTCAGCGCGTTCACCGTCAGCAGGCCCAGGCTCGGCGGCGTGTCGATGCAGACGAAGTCGTAGTCGTCGATGACCGCCGACAGGGCCTTCTCGAGCGAGCGCTCGCGGCCGATCTGCATGCTCATCGCGATCTCCGCCCCGGCGAGGTCGATCGAGGCGACGGCGACGTCGATCTCGCGACCCTGGATGACCTCCCGGATCGGGATGTGGTCGACGAGCACGTCGTACATCGACCGCTCCACCTTGTCCGGGTCGATCCCCTGGCTCATGGTCAGGTTTCCCTGCGGGTCGAGATCCACGGCGAGCACGTCGTGACCCGATTCCGCGAACGCCACGGCCAGGTTGAGAGTCGTGGTCGTCTTGGCGACCCCGCCCTTTTGGTTTGCGAACGAGATGATCTTCGCGCGCCGCTCCGACTCGTTGCCGATGTGCGCTCCCGGCGGCCTTCCCATCCCCGGCCTGCGCACGGGCGCGAGGGCCTGCTGAGCGCTCAGCCGGTCGTCGTCGCCGTCCCGCGGCGGGTCGGGGTTGACGGGCGGCGGTGCCTTGACCTCCGCTGCCGCTTGCTCGGGGACGGGCTCGGACGTGGGAGCCTCCTCGACCGGGCTCGTGGCCTGGTCCGGACCGGTGTCGATGTCCTCGGGCTTCACGTTCGCGTCCTCGCCGGGCCGTGCCTGCTCCTCGGCGGGCGGTTCGTCGGACTCGTGGCCGGACGCCACCGCCGCCTCAAGCTCCTCGACCTCCGAGGCCTCCTCCTCGGGAGGTTCGGTGACCGGCTCGGCCCGACGCTCCTCCTCGGTCGGTTGGGCGACCGGTTCGCGCTTTGGCGAGTGGCCGTTGCTCGACCACTCGTCCCCGCTCAGGGGAACATCTGACTTGTTTCCGCGGCTGAAGAGACCCATTGATCGCGATTATTCGCACGCGCTGGTGCGTTTCCTCCTCATGAGACGCAATGACCGCCCGCTGTCCACGGCCGGCAATCCGGCCGTTCGACGGGCGATGGTCGGATTCCCGCACCTACGGGCGGGTTTCCAGCCATCCCGGGGAGCGATGGTTTCGGCCCCCCCTTCAGCGTCAAAGTATGTTCAGACCGTGCCCGAACTGCTCGACAAGCGCCTCGTGATCGTCACCGGCAAGGGGGGCGTCGGAAAATCGACCGTGGCGCTGGCGATGGGCCTCGCCGCCGCCGCGGAGGGCCGGCGCACGATCGTCTGCGAGGTCTCCTCCCAGGAGCACACGTCGCATGTGTTCAACCGCGCCGAGGTCGGCTTCCACGAGGTCGAGATGGCGGAGAACCTGTGGGCGATCTCGATCGACCCGGACCAGGCGATGCGCGAGTACCTGCTGCTCCAGCTCAAGGTCCGGGCGATGCGCGACCTGCTGTTCCGGTCGCGCATCTTCAACTACCTGGCCGCCGCGACGCCGGGCCTTCGCGAGCTGGTCACGATCGGAAAGATCTGGGAGGTCGCGCTTCCGGACCGCAAGGTCAAGAAGGGTCGCGAGTACGACCTCGTGATCGTGGATGCTCCGGCCACCGGGCACGGCGTCGCCTTCCTGCAGACGCCGCGCACCTTCGCGAACGTCGCGCGGGTGGGGCCGATCAAGGCCCAGGCGGAGGCGCTCGAGACGTTCCTCGTCAACCATCGCAAGACCGGCGTGGCGATCGTCGCCCTCCCGGAGGAGATGCCCGTCAACGAGAGCGCGTCCCTGGAGCGCACCCTCACCGAGGAGGTGGGCGTCGTCGTCGACCGCGTGTACATGAACGCCCTCTATCCGGAGCGCTTCTCAAAGCCCGAGACCGAGCGGCTGGAGGCCGTGTCTCGGAACGGCAACGGGGCTTTGCGCGCAGCCTGCCGCGCGGCGATGAGCGAAAGTCGGCGAGCCGCGGCCCAGCGCGAGCAGCTCGCCAGGCTGGCCGAGATGGTGGGCGCTCCCGTAAGGGCGCTCCCGTTCATATTCGAGCCCGAGATCGGGGTCGAGGCGATCCGCGACCTGTCCGCGGAGATCGACTGATGGCCGGCGTGGGCGAGCTCCTCGACGGCAAGCGGGTCTGCATCTGCGCGGGCTCGGGTGGCGTCGGAAAGACGACCAGCTCGGCGGCGATCGCCGCCGGCATGGCCGCCGAGGGCAAGAAGGTCGCGGTGCTGACGATCGATCCGGCCAAGCGCCTCGCCGACTCGCTCGGGCTGCCCGAGCTCGGCAACGAAGAGCGCCGGGTCGATCCCAAGCTCTTCGCGGACGCGGGCATCGAGATGGGCGGCGGCGAGCTCTGGGCGATGATGCTCGACGCCAAGGCGACCTTCGACGAGCTGGTGCGCCGGCACGCGCCCGACGCGGAGACGCGGGACCGAATCCTCTCCAATCGGATCTACCAGCAGCTGTCAGCGGCGCTCGCCGGCTCCCAGGAGTACATGGCGATGGAGAAACTGTTCGAGCTCCACGCCGAGGATCGCTACGACCTCCTCGTGCTGGACACCCCTCCCAGCCGCAACGCCCTCGACTTCCTGGAGGCCCCGCGACGGCTGATGCAGTTCATCGAGGGGCGCGCGCTGCAGGTGTTCATGCGCCCCACCGGCCTCGGGATGAAGGTTTTCGGGCGGGGCACCTCGATGATGTTCTCGGTGCTTCGCCGCCTCACCGGGGTCGAGGTGCTGGAGGACCTGTCGGAGTTCTTCCAGGCGTTCAGCGGCATGGTCGGGGGCTTCCGCGAGCGAGCCAAACGGGTCAACGAGCTCCTGGCCAACCCCGAAACGTGCTTCCTCGTCGTGTGCGCGCCACAGGGGGAGCCGATCACCGAGGCGGTCTACTTTCACCGCAGGCTCGTGGAGGCCGAGCTTCCGTTCGGCGGCGTGATCGTCAACAAGGTCCACTACGAGAGCGAGCTTCCCCCGTATGACGACGGGCTGGAGAGCGAGCTGGCCGATGCGCTCGGGGACGCCGACCTCGCGGGGCGCGTGCTTGAGAACTTCGACGACTACCGGGCGCTGGCGGCACGCGACCAGCGCAACATCAAGCGTCTGACGGCCGAGATGCGCGCCCGCCTGGTGATCCAGGTGCCGTACCTGGACGCCGACGTGCACGACCTATCGGGCCTGATGCGGATGAACGAGTACCTGTTCGCGGCCGGCGCCAAGGAGCGCACGGCCATCGCCGCCGAGGCCTGAGCCTCCGCGGACGGCAGGCTTGAGCCGGCGGGCACGAAGGCCCGCCGGTACTCAAGCCGCTCTTCCTGGGTGATCGGAGGAAAGCCGGACGCGGCCCGGCGCCCCGCTAGGAGGCGCGGATCTGTGCGCGGCGACGGCGGTCGTAGTTGATCTCGCGCACGTCCCACTCGGTTGTCTCGGGCCGGGGAAAGAGGTAGGCGACCCGCTCGGACGTATCCCCTCGCTTCCGCGATCGGTCCTCGAGAAGCTCGGCGACCCGGGCGCCGGTCGCGTCGGCGGCCTCGCCGATCGTCCTCGGCTCGGGCTGGCGGTCTGCGGGTTCGTTGTCGAACACGGTCTCCTCCTCGAAACGGGGGCGTGACTCGACCCTGATTCGCTCTCCAGGCTCGGGGACCTGCATCCGCTGCGGCTCTTCCCGATCCGCGGCGTCGTGCCACTCGGCAGGCGCGTCCATCCAGAGGCTCTTCTGTCCGCTCACCCCGGGCTCTCGCTCGGGACCCGCCGGCTCGGAGGAGGCGTCCTCACTCCCCCGCGTGGGCACGGCGGTGACCTCCGGCGCGTCGGGGGACGCCTCGGCGGCAGCGGGGTCGAGCTCCGCCTCGACCTCGGCGATCGACATCTCACGGGTCTCCTCCGCGGCCACGTCGGCGCGGGCGACGTCCCACTCCTCGGCGTCGCCGCGCTGCTCGGCGCGCCCCTCGCCCACGGCGAGCCCGTCGGCGAGCAGGATCTCGTCCGCGGTCGAGCGCAGGTCGGCCCCTAGGTGCCCACAGGCGGCATCCCTCAAGATCGCACGGGTCAGGTCCTCGACCACGGCCGCCGTCTCGGCGGGCGTGGCGGTCCCCTCCCCGCTCGACGCGGGCTCGCCGCTCCAGAGCTCGCGCTCCAGGCTGACGGCGCGGTCGATGACCGCCTTCGTCTCGCCGCGCTGGTCGGGTTCGGCGCACAGGGCGGCAACCCGGATGGCCAGGCTCAGCTGGGCGGCCCCGCCGCCCTCGAGCACGAACCGCAGCGTCAGCAGGCAGTCGTTGAGGGCGTCGATCACGGCTGCGCGCTCGAGCCCGGCCTCGAAGCGGGAGATGGCCCGCGCGAGGGTGCCCGAGAGGCCGGGCTCGCTCTTCGCGGGCCGCCCGAACGCCGTCGAGCGATAGGCAAGGGTGCGCGAGAAGACGGCAAGCTCGGTGAGCTCCACCTCGGCAAGCCGGTAACCGCCCGCGCGCGGTCGTCCGGCGCCGGTCGCGATCCGGCGCCAGCGATGCTCCCCGGCTCGCGTCCACGCATAGGGGCCGAGGCCCACGCCGCCCGACTTGAACAGGCGCAGGCTCGTGACGAGCTGTCGGAAGGCTTCGACGGCGCGCGCACCGGCGTCGGTGCTCGGGCCGCCACCGGAGTCCGAGGCGCTGACCCGGGTCGCGGCGAGGAAGGTCGGCTCCCAGCCGGCCGTGCCGGAACCCTCGGCCGCCCTGGCCTCGGACGGCACGTCGACCGCGTCGGCGCGAACGATGGTCGCGGTGGCGAGCTCCAGCCTCGTCACGGGCATCTGGAAGCCGCGAAGCGGGACGATCACCTCGATCTCGTCGGCTGCGATCTCGCCCCCGGCCTCGAGCTCCTCGATGGCCGCACGGAGGCGCGCCTCGTCGACCGAGAAGTCCGTCGAGTCGGCCCAGAGCCGGCACAGGAAGACAACGCCGGCCAGCTCTCCCCGCTTGCGATCCTCCCCGGGGACGCCGATGCCGAAGCTCTCGAGGTAGACGGCGGCGAGATCGGCGGAATCCAGCGCGGCACACGCAGCGCCGAACGAGTCGAGCGCGCAAAGCGCCTGCGAATGATCGCGGATGAACCGCTCGGTGAGCGGCACGTACTGGGGCAGCGGCGAGCCGGCCTCCGCCTCGTGCACGTCGTAGGGCAGCTGCTCGCCCTGCGCGACGAGCTCGCGCAGGCACTCGGAGGCGTCGATTGCCATCGCCTTCAACGCCTCTCGAACCACCAGATCACGCATGCCCGCACGCTTCGCCCGGGCATCAAGCGCTCCTGCGACTGCAACCGAGGTTGCAGGCCAGACGCCTCGACGACATCGAGTGGTGCATCAGTCGCCTCAGCTCGACAAATGCATTGCTCGACGCCCGAGCGCGGACGGAGCTGCGAGAAGAGCGGCCTAGTTTAGGCGGCGACGGCGCTGTCGCGGCGGCGCTCGCCGCTCATGAGCCATCGCTGGCCGTAGGCGCGCATGTCCTCGATCAGCGGGACGAGTGCCCGCCCCTTCTCGGTGAGGACGTACTCGACGCGCGGGGGGACCTCGGGATAGGTCCGGCGCTCGACGATGCCGTTGTCCTCCAGCGCCCGCAGGCGCAGCGAGAGCGTGCGGGGGCTGATGCCGTCGAGCGATCGCTCGAGCTCACAGAAGCGCTGGCTTCCGTCGGCGAGGTCCCGGATCAGGAGGAGTGTCCACTTGCCGGAGATGATCTCCGCGCAACATCCGACGGGACAGGGATTCTCGTTCATTTGCGCCTTCGTGGCAGGGAAAAAGTCGATAAGCGCGGCTCCCCCACCGCAAGGCCGAGTATAGCTAGTGCTTTACGAAGTGAAGTGAGGCTTCGGGCTCGTCCCCGTCGCCCAGGACCGCTTCGATCCCGCCCGCCCGCCGGCCCTCAGCGGCGAGCGTGAGCTTGCCTGAGCGGCGCAGTCCTGCTCAGGCGACTTCGCGAAGCTTCTGGGCCTCGGCGAGCGACTGCAGCTTCTTCAGCGACTGGTTCTCGATCTGGCGGATCCGCTCGCGGGTCACGTTGAAGGTGCGCCCGACCTCGTCGAGGGTCCGCGGGTGCTCGCCGCCCAGCCCGTAGCGGAGCTCGAGCACGCGGCGCTCGCGGTAGGAGAGGTTCTCCAGGGCCTCCCGGAGCGCCTCCTTGGTGAGCAGGTCGGCCGCGCGGTCGAACGGCGACTCGGCCTTCTCGTCGGCGATGAACTGGCCGAACTCCGACTCCTCCTCGTCGCCGACGGGCTTCTCGAGGGAGACGGGGGCCTGCGCCGAGCGCTTGATCTGGTCGACCTCCTCCGGGTCGATGCCGGTGACCTCGGCGATCTCCTCGGGGGTCGGCTCGCGGCCAAGCTCCGTGACGAGCTTGCGCTCCGCCCGGCCGATCTTGTTCAGCTTCTCCACGACGTGCACGGGGATCCGGATCGTCCGCGCCTTGTCGGCCAGGGCGCGCGCGATCGCCTGGCGGATCCACCAGGTCGCGTAGGTCGAGAACTTGAAGCCCTTGCGGTAGTCGAACTTCTCCGCGGCGCGCACGAGGCCGAGCGTTCCCTCCTGGATCAGGTCGAGGAAGGGAAGGCCCTGGTTGCGATAGTTCTTGGCGATCGAGACGACGAGGCGGAGGTTCGACTCCACCATCTTCTGCTTCGCGTCGAGGTCGCCGCGCTCGATGCGCTTCGCGAGGTCGACCTCCTCCTGCGCGGTGAGCAGCCGGACCTTGCCGATGTCCTTCAGGAAGAGCTGGAGCGAGTCGGTCGTCATGTCCGGCTTCAGGTCCAGCGCCGTCGCCTTGCGGCGCTTGCCCCGCTTGTCCGGCTCGGCCTCGGGGGCGGCGGGAGCCTGGGCGGGGTCGACGTCCTCGACCAGCTCCACCCCCTGCCGCTCGATGTAGGCATAGAGCTCCTCGATGTCCGACTCGTCGAGATCGACCTCGGATACCGCGGTCGCGACCTCGCCGTAGGAGATGACGCCAACCTGCTGACCCTTGACGACCAGGGTCTTCACTTCGTCAAGCTCTTGAATCTCCGCAACTAGCATTCGCTCGCTCTCGTCTTCGTTCGCCTTGTCTCGTGGATTCGGTTGCTAACGCCTAATGTGTATATCGGGTGCTCGCCGCGTTTTCCCGAGTTGGATGCTGTCCGGCTCGTGGCCCCGAAGCCCGATCTTGCGACAAGAATGCGGGTCGAAGGGAGTGGTGCGCTCCCGTCGCCGGGGTCCATCCCAGCATAGGGACACTCGAACGACTGGCCGCATGATATCCGCTAGATCTCTCGAAGCCACCGGTTTTTCGCCATTTGCTGCGGGAATCCGGGTCCATGCATTGATTCCTGCGCGCAGCGCGCCCCGCTGGATCTCCATCCCCGTCCACTTCAACCCGCCGCGACGTGCGGAGTTCCGGGACCGACGCACCGGCGCACCCGTCCGTCGAGACCGCTGGAATACGCAACGACACCAGCGACGACCGCGATGATTCCCGAGCCCGATCCGTCCCAGCCTGAGCGCGGCGAACGCGGCGTCTTCGGGAACCTTCCGAGCGAGCGACCCGGGCTCCGCAGCCCCCGGCGAGACGCCGGCGGGTCGAAGCCGGCGGCGAAGACCCCGAAGGGCGCCGGCACGCCCACGGAGACAGGCTCGAAAACGCCGACCCCTCCCGCGCGCCCCTCGCCGGAGCCGGCGCCACCGCCGCCCCGACCCTCTGCCGAGCAACAGGAGCCCGAGCCGGGTCCACCCCAGCCGGCCTCGGGAGGCCGCGGCGTGGAGGAGGTGGCCTGGGCCGGAGTGACGGTCGCTGCCGAGGCGGCGACTCTCGGCGTCCGGCTCTTGAGCCGTGCCCTGGAGGCGGTGCGGGAGCGACGTTGACATCGCTGCGGCTCGGGCGCTCCAAGAGCTCGGAGGAACAGGAGAGCCCGCGCGCCTCGACGCATTTCCTGCGTGCGTTCTGGCATCGCGCCTACGACGAGAACATCACCGGCCTGGCCGGGATGGTCGCCTACAACCTCGTGCTCGCGCTGTTTCCCTTCGCGCTCCTGGTGCTGTTCATCTTCGGGCGCATCCTGCAGAGCCCCGATGTCGAGGCGAGCGTGCTCAACGACCTCCAGCGCCTGTTCCCGGCGGTCGAGACGAACACCCTCGACAACGCGCTCACCCATATCCGCGACAGCTCGACGACGATCGGCGTGGCCGCCGCGGTCGGCGCGCTGTGGATCGGCACTTCGTTCTGGGGCGCAATGGACACGGCGTTCTGCCGCATCTACCACGTCCAGTGCCGCGGCTGGCTCGAGCAGAAGCGCTTTGCGCTCGTGATGCTGCTCGTGGTCACGCTGTTCCTGGCGGCGAGCGTGGTCGTCCCGACACTCGAGGCGTTTCTGATCTCCAGCGCCGCGAATCTTCCGTTCGGCCTATCGGAGATCGGCGGACTGGCCAATGCGGTCCTCCTGGTCGTCGCGCTGATCGGCGTCTTCGGGATCTGTTGCGTCATCTACTACTTCGTGCCCAAGGGGCATGTGCCGTGGCGCGGGGTGTGGCCCGGGGCCCTGTTCGTGACCCTGACCACCGGCGTCGCGAACGCCGTCTATCCCTTCTACCTCGCCAACGTCTCGAGCATCGGCGACCTCGGCGGGACGATCGGCTTCATCCTCATCGCCCTGGTGTGGTTCTACCTCGTCAGCCTCTCGCTCATGGCGGGCGCGGTGATCAACGCCCTGCGCTACGAGCTCCACGCAACGGGCACGATGCGCATGCCGGACGGCGCATAACGAGCCGGCGACTCCCGACTACCCGTATCGCCCGCCGGTGATCTCGCGGAGCTTCGGGCGGTCATGGGTGGCCTGAACCGTTCGCACCGTTCCGGACCTGGATCGCATCACGAGCGATTCGGTCGTGGCGTTGCCGTCGTCCAGATAGCGAACCCCTTGAAGCAGGTCGCCGTCGGTCACGCCCGTGACGGCGAAGAAGACGTCCTTTCCGGCCACCAGCCGATCGACGTCGAGGATCTCGTCGAGGTCGTAACCGGCATCGAGGGCCGCGTTGCGCTCGTCGTCGTCGCGCGGCCAGAGCCGGCCAAGGAGCTGGCCGCCGAGGCACTTGATCGCCGCTGCGGACAGCACGCCCTCCGGGGTCCCCCCGATCCCCCACAGCAGATCCACGCCGGTGCCGCGCGAGACCGCGAACAGGGCCGCGGAGACGTCCCCGTCGCTGATGAAGCGGATGCGGGCACCGACCTCGCGGATCGCCTCCACCTGCCCCGCGTGGCGCGGGCGATCGAGCATGATCACCCGCACCTCGCTCGGCTCGACGTCCTTGCGCTCGGCCACCTTGCGAATGACGTCGGGGAGCGGCTCCGTGAGCGACAGGAGGTCGGCGATGCTGGGCCCGCCAGCGAGCTTCTCCATGTACACGCAAGGGCCCGGGTCGAACATGGTCCCGCGCTCCGCCAGCGCGATCACCGCGAGCGCCGAGGGCATGCCACGGGCGGTGAGGGTGGTCCCCTCCAGCGGATCGACGGCGATGTCCACCTCCGGAGGGCTCCCGTCCCCGATCCGCTCGCCGTTGTAGAGCATCGGCGCCTCGTCCTTCTCGCCCTCGCCGATCACGACCATGCCGTCCATCGGCACCGTGTCGAGCAGCAGCCGCATCGCGTCGACGGCCGCCTGGTCGGCCCGCTCCTTGTCCCCGCGTCCGACCCAGCGCGCGGCGGCCAGCGCCGCGGCCTCGGTGACGCGCACGAGCTCGAGCGCGAGATTGCGGTCGGGCTTGGTCGTCTCCCGCACGTCATGGGAGATGACGCTGGGTTGCTCGGCTCCCATCGTCAAGGCCCGGTCAGACGGTCCCGGGCGCTTTTCGCTGTCGCTTCTGGCCCGCCTGGGAGCGCAGGAAGCCCGTGCCCGCGATCGCGATCGCGCAGATCAGCGCGACCCAGTAGCCGTAGTCGAGGCTGATGCCGATCTCGGCGGTGCCGCTGCCGGGCTTGTCGATGATCCCGTTGTACCCGATGAGGACCATCATCGCGAAGCCCACGACCATGGTCATCTCGCCGGGCGCCCACGAGAGCTTGTGCCCGCGGACGATGATCCAGGCGAGGATCAGCGGCGAGAGCGCCCCGGCAAGCAGCAGCCAGCGGAGGATCGGGAAGGTCGCGAATCCGGTGCAGCTGTAGTCGCCCGTGCCGCAGATGAAGGCGGACGGGTCCTGGTCTGATCGCCCCGGGGTGTCTCCGAGCGAGTACCAGGGCATGAGGAACAGGCTGATGATCAACAGGATCGACGCCGTCCCCCCCACGATGGTCCGATTGCGGTCGAGGCGCGAGAAGTCCATATGCGTCAGGCCGGTGCCGTACGGCGCCGGCAGAGGCATGTGTCGTTCATAGATTGCCGAGCTTAACCCAGGTCCGGTCGGCGCGCGACGAGTAACGGTAGGGTCGGCGTCGTGCATCGCTGGGGCCTCACCCTCCCCCTTCCGAACCTCCCGCTGCGCGACCACGCCGATCTCGTCCGGCGAGCCGAGGCGGCCGGATACACGGACCTGTGGAGCGGCGAGACCAACGGCCCGGACGGATTCACGCCGCTCGCCGCGGGCGCCACGTGGACCGCGGGCATGCGGCTCGGAACCGGCGTCGTCGGCGTGTTCACCCGCGGGCCGGCCCTGCTCGCCCAGCAGGCGGCCGCGCTCGCCGACCTGAGCGGCGGGCGCTTCGCGCTGGGGATCGGAGCCTCGTCGGACCGCATCGTCGAAGGGTGGAACCGCATGCCCTTCGAGCGCCCGCTCACCCGGATCGCCGAGACGGTCGACTTCCTCGACGCGGCGTTCGCCGGCGAGCGCACGGCCACCGGCTTCAAGCTGGAGCAGCCGCCCGCCGAGCCGCCCCCGATCATCCTCGCCGCGCTTCGCGGCAAGATGCTGCGGCTGGCGGTCGACCGCGCCGCCGGCGCGTTCACGAACTTCCTGCCGCTGGCGGGGCTTCCGCGAGTCGCCGAGCAGCTGGAGGGGGCGCCGGACGGGTTCGAGCTCCTGTGCCGCTTCTTCTGCATTCCCGGCGAACGGAGCGAGGTTGAGCCGTTGGCGCGCTTCATGTTCGCCTCCTACGCCACGGTCCCGGTGTACGAGGCGTTCTTTCGCTGGCTTGGGTACGGCGAGCGGATCGACGAGATGGTCTCCGCCTGGAACGCCAAGGACCGCGAGGCCGCCCTCGCGGCGGCCCCCTGGGACGTCATCGAGGACACCTTCCTCCTCGGGAGCCCCGAGGAGATGCGCGAGCGCCTGGAGGCCTTCGTCGCCGGCGGCATCACGCTGCCAATCCTCACGCCGATCACGATGCCCGACCCCATGGGCGAGCTGATCGAGGCGCTGGGCCGCGGCTAGAGCCGCCGCTCAGGCCGGGCGCGCGAGCGAGAGCGCGAACAGCCCCTCGGGATCGGTCCACCAGCCGGCCATCTCGAGACCCGACTCGGCGTAGATCCCGGCCAGGCCCTCACGGGCGAACTTGGTCGAGATCTCGGTGCGCATCTCCTCGCCGCGGTTGAAGGCGACGTGCATCTCGAGCGACGAGACGTCGACGACCTGCCGGGCCAGGGAACGCAGGCGGATGTCCACCCAGAGGTTCTCCTCGTCCCAGAAGGCGACGTGCTCGAAGGCGTCGAGGTCGAAGTCGCAGCCCAGGCGCTCGTTGAGGACCGAGAGCACGTTCTTGTTGAACTCGGCGGTCACGCCCGCCGAGTCGTTGTAGGCGGCCTCGAGCCGCGAGCGGTCCTTGACCAGGTCGGTGCCGAGGAGGAAGTGATCGTCCTCCCCGAGCAGGTTCGCCACCCGCGCCAGGAAGCTCGCTCGCTGCGCCGGCTCGAAGTTTCCGATCGTCCCGCCGAGCAGGGCGATCACCCGGGGGCCGCCCAGCGGGATGCGCTCCAGGTCGCGCTCGAAGTCGCACACCAGGCCGTGCACGGCGATCGCGTACTCGCCGGCGATCGCCTCGGCGGTGTCGCGCGTGATCTGCTCGGAGATGTCCACCGGCGCGTAGGCCCTGAGGCCCCCGCTGTCGCGCATCGAGTCCAGCAGCACGCGGGTCTTCGCGGCCGAGCCCGAGCCCAGCTCGATCAGCGTCGCCGGGTCGCCGGCCGTGGAGCAGATCTCCGGGGCGTGACGCTCCAGGATCTCACGCTCGCATCGCGTGGGGTAGTACTCGGGGAGCTCCGTGATCTGCTCGAACAGCTCCGAGCCCCGCCCGTCGTAGAAGTAGCGGGGCGAGAGCTCCTTGAACGGCTTCGTAAGCCCGGCACGGACGTCGGCCGCCATCCCCGACAGGGGCCCGCCGGGAGGCAGATGGACGTCGATCGTGATCTGGGGGGCGGCGGCTGGACGACTCATCCGGCATCCCTTGCACAGCGAAAGCCGGAAAAGATCTGACGCCTCTCGGGGAGGTCCCAGTTGCGAAAGGTCGTCCTGGCGACGTTCCTGCGAGTCGCCCAGGCGCCGCCTCGAAGCACCTTGTAGGTGTCGCCGAAGAACACCTCCGAGTACTCGGGGTAGGGAAACGCCCGAAAGCCCGGGTAGGCCAGGAAGTCGGAGGACGTCCACTCCCACACGTCGCCCAGCATGTGAAGCGCTCCGCAGTCCGACGGAGCGTCCTCGAAAGCCCCCACCCGCGCACAGCCGAAGGAGAGCTGGTCGAGGTTGGCGCGTTCCGCGTCGGAGCCGCCGGCGGCGGCCTCCCATTCGCGCTCGGTCGGCAGTCGCTTGCCCGCCCAGCGCGCGAACGCGTCGGCCTCGTGCCACGAGACGTGGACGACCGGCTCGGCTGGATCCAGCGGGTCCCGCCTCCCCATCGCGGTGCGAATCCATCCACCGTGGCCGTCGGGCTCCCAGTACATGGGCGGCTCGGCCCCGGTGTCGCGGACGAACTCGGCGTAAGCGCCGTTGGTGACCGGCACCCGGTCGATCCAGAAGGCGTCGAGGTCGATGGTGTGGCGCGGGCGCTCGTTGTCGTAGGCGAACCCGTCCGCACCCGCCCCGATCTCCACGTCCCCGCCGCGGAGGAGGACCATCTCGGGACCGTCGGGGGCCCCGTCCGGGCCGGGAGCCCGGTCGGACTCGACCGGCTCGTAGCCGTCGACCATCTGGATCAGCTGGAGCATCGTCTCGCAGTGCTGGTGCTCGTGCGCGAGCAGCAGCTCATAGACGAACCCGTCGGCGAGCAATGGGTCCTCGCCGGATTCCAGGTCCACGCTCTCGAGCACGTCGAGCGACCGGGTGCGGACGTCCTCGAGATACGCGCGAAGGTCGGCGCCGCGCAGGATCGGGAGCTCGTTTCTGGTCGCGCGCGGATTCTCGATCGCGTCGTAGAGGCGGCCGAGGTCGCCGTGCAGCGGCTCCCGGTCGGCGATCCTCTGCACCAGCCACAACTCCTCGAAGTTCGCGATGTGGCCCAGGTCCCACGCGAGCGGGCTCAGGATCGGCGAGTACACCCTGTTGAGCTGCTCGTCGGACAGTGGCGCGACCAGCTGGAGGGTGCGCCGCCTTGCCTCCTCCAACCGCTCCGCGATCTCGTCCCTCGTGCTGAGCTGAACCGGCGCCGAGATGCAAGCAGGCTACCGAGTCGGGCGCGCGGCCACGCGATGCGCAAGCGCATATGCTGCCGCGCCGTGCGAATCGACGGCGCAAGCGCTCTGGTGGCGGGCGGAGCCTCCGGCCTGGGGGCCGCCACCGCCCGCGCCCTGCACGGCGCCGGCGCATCCGTCGTCATCTGCGACCTCAATCCCGAGAAGGGTGAGGCGCTCGCCGAGGAGCTCGGCGAGCGCGCGAGCTTCGTCGAGGCGAACGTCATGGAGCCCGAGGCGGTACAACCGGCCGTCGAGGCCGCGGCGGACGTCGACGGCGGCCTGCGGATCTCCGTGTGCTGCGCCGGAATCGGCTGGGCGCAGCGGACGGCGGGCAGGCAGGGCCCGCACGACCTGGAGATCTTCCACAACGTGATCAAGGTGAACCTGATCGGCACCTTCAACGTGCTGCGCCTCAGCGCCGCGGCGATGGTGGACAACGAGCCCGACTCCGAATCGGAGCGCGGCGTCTGCGTCAACACCGCGTCGATCGCCGCGTTCGACGGCCAGATCGGCCAGGTCGCCTACGCGGCATCCAAGGGCGGCATCGTCAGCCTCACCCTCCCGGCGGCCCGCGACCTCGCGAGCCGCGGCGTGCGGGTGGCGACGATCGCTCCCGGTCTGTTCGACACCCCGTTGCTCGCCGCCCTGCCCGAGGAGGCCCGCGCCGAGCTGGGCGCCCAGATCCCGTTCCCGAGCCGCCTCGGCCTGCCGGAGGAATACGCCGCGCTTGCCTGCCACATCGTCGAGAACCGGATGCTGAACGGCGAGACGATCCGCCTCGACGGCGCGCTGCGGATGGCGCCTCGGTAGGCATACGATCGCTTCGCCGACCACGAGACGAGACCACACGAGGAGGCAATCAGATGACTGAGACCGATCGACTGCTCGAGAACGCCGGCGCCTACTCGGAGGCGTTCGACAAGGCGGACCTCGCCATGCCGCCCTCGAAGCGGGTCGCGGTGCTGGCCTGCATGGACGCACGTCTCATCCCCAGCCGCGTGCTCGGCCTGAACGAGGGCGAGGCGCACATCCTCCGCAACGCCGGGGGAGTGGTCACCGACGACGCGATCCGGTCACTCGCGATCTCCCAGAACCTGCTCGGCACCCAGGAGATCATCCTGCTCCACCACACCGACTGCGGCATGATGACCTTCACCGACGAGGAGCTCGCCGCCAAGCTCGAGGAGGAGGCCGGCGAGCGCCCCGGCTGGTCGGCGCAGGCATTCTCCGACCTCGAGGGAGACGTTCGCGACTCCGTCGCCCGACTGCGCGAGAGCCCCTTCATCACGAACAAGGACAGCATCAGGGGCTTCGTCTACGACGTCAAGACGGGCGAGCTGCGCGAGGTCGCCTAGGGCTGAGCGTGGTCAACCGACCCCCGCCTCTCGAAGCCACTCGGCGACGTCCGGCGGCGGGTCACCGTGGAAGGACAGGCGGGACGACTCGCGCAGCACGTGCTCGCGATGGTGGTGCTCCTGATCGCGGTTGGTTGAGAGCCAGATCGCCGCAGCAACCGTCATCTGGGCGGCGGGAGTGTCGCCGCCATTCGGGTCGCAGATCGCCGCCGCCTCGCGCACCGCCTCGGAGACGGTGGGGATCGGCTCTCGGTCGCCCGTCCTCATCGTGGACCCGGCTTCCCATTCGAGGATCGACTTATTCGTCCCATGGCCGAGCAAATCGATCCTCGGTCGGCGCCCCTACGTGCCCTCGTCCTCGGGGTCGCGGTAGACCGGCTTCTCCCAGGGCGGCGCAATCGCGAATCTCGTGCGCAGCGTCCGAGCGCCCAGGGTCTCGATCGGGATCAGCTCAAGCCGTGAGGCGGGCGTCCAGCGGGAGCGCTTCGGCGGGACGGTGAGGCGCCGCGGGAGCTTCGCGGGCGGCCGTTCGTCACGGGCCAGCGCATAGGCGTCCACTCCCGCGGCGGCACCCGCGTTGCCAAACCGCCTGATCGACAGGCGGCGGTGCTCGTGGACGTGTCCCGCGTGGCTGCCACCCGAGACGAAGAGCTTGCCGGTGCTGCGATCCCAGGCCGCGCGAGAGACCATCCCGGTGTCCGACGGCCAGCTCGTCACGCCGCCGTCGTAGTTGTAGCCGTGGTGGGAGGTCGCCCTGCTCTCAACCCCGTCGGGCGTGACGCGCACCTGAGCGCCCTCCCAGTCGTCCTCGTGGCGGTCGACACCTCCGGGGACCACTCCCCCGAGCCAGGTGGAGTCCTCGTAGTAGAGCCAGTACTGGACGTAGAGGTTCCCGGCCCGGTCACCCTCGCAGTCGTAGCCGCGCACCATGCTCTCGGTGCGCGAGACGTCGGTGCGACAGTCGACGACGTGGACGAACGCCGCCGCCGGTTCCCCGGTGTCGGAGCGCCACACCGGCCCGGAAGCCGGGCCGTTGCCGCAGGCGCCGCCCCGGCAGGAGCGAAAATCCACCGGCAGTGCGGTCATTCCCGTCTCGTAGACGACCTCCGGCGCGTTTTGCTCCACGGCGGCGGCCACCTCGGCCCCGTACGCCGCCACCAGGTCGCCGCTCTCGGCGCACGTCGACGACAGCCCCGCCGCGCACAGCATGCGCAGCGCGATCGACCGCGCCAGGATTCCTCCGGGCAGCCCGGATCCCACCGCGGCGAGCAGGCCGACGAGCAGCGCCGCCACCACCAGGCACAGGCCGATCCATTCGACCGTCGTCTGCCCGGTCTGCCGCCTCGCCCGCTGTAGGCCGGCGCCCATGCGCCGACGCTAGGAGTGCCGGGCGCGCGGGTGGCGCGCGGAAGGTGGCGGATCCGCTACGGCTTCGCGTCAAGCTCCGCCCGCGGATCGCTACGGTGCGGATATGCCATCGGAGCGGGTGCTTCGAACCATCGCAGGGGCGCTCGCGCTGGCCGGGATCGGCGTCGCCACCTACATCACCGTCGCCGACGCCGGAGGCGGCGCCCCGCAGTGCCTCGCCGGAGGCCACGGCTGCCAGGCCGTTGCCGACAGCTCCTATTCGCACGTGGTCGGTGTCAACGTGGCCGTGTTCGGCATCGTCGGATACGTGCTCCTGGCGCTCTGCGCTGGAATCGTCGGCGACGTCGCGCGAATAGCGGGCCTGGGCATCGCGCTGGTGGGGTTCGGGTTCAGCGCCTATCTGACCTATCTGGAGCTCTTCGTCATCGATGCCATCTGCCAGTGGTGCGTCGCCAGCGCCGTGCTCATGACCCTGCTGCTCGTCGTCAGCGCCCTGAGGGCGTTCGGCTACGTGGGCGCCGAGCTCATGGGCGGGGCGCGAGCGGCCCGCGCCGACGAGCTGTAGTGGACCGCCGGCGCCTCCGCCAGATCGCCAGCGGGATCGCCTTCCTCGCGGTCTGCGCGATCGCCGTGCTGATCGTCCTCAACCAAGCTGGTGGCAGCTCGGGGGGTGACACCGACCTCGAGGGCGTCGCCATGGTGCGCCAGCAGCTCCGCGGGATCCCCCAGCACGGCACCGTGCTGGGCGACCGTGACGCGAAGGTGGACGTCATCGAATACGGCGACCTGCAGTGCCCGGTCTGCATGGCGTTCTCCGAGGACGCGGGGCCCGACCTGATCGACCACGTGGTCCGCGACGGAGCCGCCACCTACGAGCTCCGCCTGTGGCCGGTGATCGGAAAGCCGCCCCACGCCCAGTCGGTGGAGGCCGCGAAGGCGGCGCTGGCCGCCTCCGAGCAGGACCGCTACTGGAACTACGTCGAGCTCTTCTACCGCAACCAGGGAGCCGAGGAGTCGGGATACGTGACCGACGCGTTCCTGACCGCGATCGCGAGGGGCGCCGGGGTCCCGGACGTGGGCCGGTGGAACCGCGATCGCCGGTCCGATCGCTACGACGGCGTTCTCGCGCAAACGGACGCGGATGCCGCCGGCCTCGGATTCACGGGGACACCGTCGTTCGTCGTCGAGGGGCCGGGCGGCCGGCGAACGCTCACCGTGGCGACGCCCGACGACATCGCGGATGCGATCCGGGGGGTCGAGTGAGCGCGCGAGGTAGAGTCGGCCTCGTGGCCGATCGAGGGGACCTTCAGCCGCAGCGCAAGGAGACGAACTGGAAGGCGTGGGGCCTGGGCGCCCTCGTAGTCGTGGTGATCATCTTCATCGCGCTGAACTCGCAGAAGGTGACGGTGAAGTTCCTGTTCTTCGACGCGACGATGCCGCTGATCTTCGCGCTGGCGATCACAACGATCCTCGGCATGATCATCGGCTACGTGTGGCCGGTCGTGCGCCGCCACCGCCGGGGCACGGATGAGCCCCGCTGACTAGAGGCTCTCGATCTCCGCGGCGATGTCCGCCGCCGCCTGCTTGGCGTCGGAGAACAGCATCGACGTCTTCGGGTGGTAGAAGAGGTCGTTGTCGATGCCGGCGAAGCCCGGGCTGAGCGAGCGCTTGATCACGATCACCTGCTGCGCCTCGTCGACCTCGATGATCGGCATGCCGGCGATCGGCGAATCGGGGTCGTCCTTGGCGGCCGGGTTGGTCACGTCGTTCGCCCCGATCACGACCGCGACGTCGGTGTGCGGCATCTCCGGGTTGATGTCGTCCATCTCCTTGAGCTCCTCGTAGGGCACGTCGGCCTCCGCGAGCAGCACGTTCATGTGGCCCGGCATCCGGCCGGCCACCGGGTGGATGGCGTAGGCGACGTCGACGCCGCGCTTCTCGAGCTCCGAGGCCATCTCCTTCACCGCGTGCTGGGCCTGCGCGACCGCCATCCCGTAGCCGGGAACGATCACGACCGAGTCGGCGTAGGCGAGCTTGATCGCGGCGTCCTGCGCTCCGATCGACGTGACCGGGCGCTCCTCGGTGGCAGCGCCGCCGGTCGGCAGCGCGCCGAAGCCCGCGAACAGGATGTTCGGCACCGACCGGTTCATGGCGGTCGCCATGGCGAGCGTCAGGATCGTTCCCGACGAGCCGACCAGCGTCCCGGCGACGATCAGGACGGTGTTGTCGAGGGCGATTCCCGCCGCCGCGGCGGAGAGCCCGGTGAACGCGTTCAGAAGCGAGATCACCACCGGCATGTCCGCGCCTCCAATCGGGAGCACGAAGAGATTTCCCAGGATCGCCGCCGCGATCAGGACCGCAATGAAGAGGCCCTGGGAGGGACCGGAGTCGTGATCGATGCCGAGGACGATGCACGCCGCGACGATCCCGACGAGCAGCAGGCCGTTGATGACCTGCTGGCCGGGCACCTTCATCGGCTGCCCGGCGATGATGCCCTGAAGCTTCCCGAAGGCGATGTTGGACCCCCAGAACGAGACCGATCCGATCACCATCGACAACATGATCGGAATGAAGGTGTCGAGCGGGATCGCCTCGCCGACCGAGATGTCGTGCCGGAACTCGGCCCAGGCGATCAGCGCCACGGCGCCGCCGCCGACGCCGTTGTAGAGGGCCACCATCTGGGGCATGGCGGTCATCTGCACGCGCCGCGAGGCCACGACCCCCACGATCGACCCGCCCACGAGCCCGATCGCGATCAGCCCCCAGTTGCCGATTCCCTTCAGGGCGAGCGTCGTGGCCACCGCGATCACCATCCCCGCGGCGGCGATCAGGTTGCCCTGCTTGGCGGTCGTGGGGTGCGTCCCGCGGCGGATCCCGAGGATGAACAGGGAGAACGACACGATGTAGCAGGCCTGCACGAAAGCCGACTGGGGGTCGAGCGCTGCGACGACGGGCACGTTCAGTCCTTGCCTTCGCCGGATGCGTCGGTGTCGTCAGCAGCTCGTCCTTTATCGGACCCGGACGCCCCCGGACGCGAACCGGAGGAGGCGTCCGGGCCTTTTTTGGGCTTCCGCACGAACATGCCGAGCATGCGGTCCGTGACCATGAAGCCGCCGACGATGTTGATCGTGCCGAAGGCGATCGCGATCGTGCCGATCAGGTTGTCGAGCCAGAAGTCGGACAGCCCCACGACGATCAGCCCGCCCAGCAGCACGATCCCGTGAATCGCGTTCGTCTGCGACATCAGGGGGGTGTGCAGCGTCGTCGGCACCTTGGAGATGACCTCGAAGCCGACGAAGGCGGCCAGGACGAAGATCGTGATCTCGGTGATGAGGGGCATCAGGCCGTCGCCCCCGCGGCCTCGCGCGCGCGCTCGTTGCGGATCTCACCCTTGTGGGTGAGGCACGCGCCGGCCACCACCTCGTCCTCGAAGTCCAGGTCGAGCCGGCCCTCCTCGTTGACCAGCAGCTCGAGCAGGTTCTGCACGTTCTTCGCGTAGAGCTGCGACGCGTGCGTCGCCAGCTCGCTCGGCAGGTTGAGCGGCGCGATGATCTTGACCCCGTTGTCGACGACCGTCTCGCCCGCCTGCGACAGCTCGCAGTTGCCGCCCGATTCGCCCGCGAGGTCGATGATCACCGACCCGGGCTGCATGTTGCGGACGGCCTCGGCAGTGATCAGGATCGGCGCCCGGCGGCCGGGGACGAGCGCCGTCGTGATGATCACGTCCTGCTTCGCCGCGGCCTCGGCCAGAGCATCGCGGACCTTCTCGTTCTCCTCGTCGGTGAGTGGGCGGGCGTACCCGCCCTCGGCCTCGGCGTCGGGGATGAAGTCGAGCTCCAGCGGCCGGCCGCCGAGGCTGGCGATCTGCTCCCAGGCGGCGCGCCGGATGTCGAATCCTGTGACGACCGCGCCGAGCCGCTTCGCCGTGGCGATCGCCTGCAGACCCGCCACGCCGGCGCCCAGCACCATCACCCGGGCCGGCGCCACCGTGCCGGCTGCCGTGGTCATCATCGGGAAGAAGCGGCCCACCTCGGTGGCCGCCAGCAGCGTCGCCGCGTAGCCGGCGACGTTGGCCTGGGAGGACAGCGCGTCCATGGCCTGCGCCCGCGTGATCCGCGGGATCGCCTCCATCGCGAAGCTCGTCACTCCGGCATGGGCGAGGGCCTTGGTGGTCTCACCGGAGGTCAGCGGTGCCAGGTGGCCGATCAGCACCTGCCCGGACCGGAGCCGCCCGATCTCCTCGACGGTCGGCAGGGCCACCTTGGCCACCACGTCGGCGCCCCAGGCATCGTCGGCCGAGCCCACGGACGCTCCGGCGTCGGAGTACTCGGAGTCCGGATGGCCGGCGGCCTCGCCGGCTCCGGCCTCCGCCGCCACGTCGACGTCGTCCCCCGTCAGGGATCGCACGACGTCGGGAATCAGCGCCACGCGGCGCTCGCCCTCCCGGGACTCTTTGGGGACACCAACCCTCATCTGAGCCGCGAGAGCCTATTCAACGGCGTCCGATCGGCGTCGAATTGGCGACCCAGAGGCGAGATTCGGCCGCGTGAAGCCTTACTTTCGCTATGCGAAGCAGGGATTCACGCAACGCTCGGACGCGCGCCTCGCAACGCGCCCAGATGGACCACGGCGTCCTGGGCACGACGCTGACGTTGCGCGATGCCACTCAGCCATATCAGGCCGGAGTGGCGACGCCCGCCAGCTCGGCCAGGCGCCTTACCGTGTCGAGGCGCTGGTCGGCCTCGGGGCTGATCGGCGAGATGATCAGGCGGTCCACGCCGGCGGCCTCGTAGCGCTTCAATCGGTCCGCAACCTCGTCCTCGCTGCCGACCAGCGCCGTCGCATCGACGAGCTCGTCCGGGATCGCGTCGTAGGCTTCCTCGCGCTTGCCGTCCAGGTAAAGGGACTGGACCTCGTCGGCGACCTCGCCGAAGCCGAAGCGGTGAGTCAGGTCGACGTAGAAGTTCGTCTTGCGGCTCCCCATCCCGCCCAGATACAGCAGCAGGCCGGCCTTCACCACGGCGCGCGCGGCGTCGGTGTCGCCGTCGATCGCCACCTGGACCGTCGGAGAGATCTCGAGGTCCGAGCGCGAGCGGCCGGCCTTGGCGAGGCCTGCCTCGACATGCTCGTCCCAGGTCTCGCGGAAGGCGTCGGGGGAGGAGAAGATCGGGATCCACCCGTCCGCGATCTCGGCGGTGATCTCGACCGACCTGCGGCCGATGGCCCCGAGGAAGATCGGGATGTGATTGCGCACCGGGTGGAAGTTGAGCTTCAGCGCCTTGCCCTCGCCTCCCGGAAGCGGCAGGTGGAAGTGCCCGCCGTCGTGCTCCAGGCGCTCCTCGCGGGCGACGATCTTGCGCACGATCTCCACGTACTCGCGCGTGCGGCCCCAGGGCTTGGGGTACGGGACGCCGTACCACCCCTCGGAGACCTGCGGCCCCGACGGCCCGAAGCCGAAGATGAACCGCCCGCCCGACAGCGCGTCGATCGTGCATCCCGCCATCGCGGCGGCGGCGGGGGCCCGGGCCGGCACCTGCATGATCGCCGCGCCGAGCTGGATCGTCTCGGTCTGCGGCGCGAGCCAGGCCAGCACGCTCACCACGTCCGACCCGTAGGACTCCGCGGCCCACACCGAGTCGAAGCCGGCGGCCTCGGCCGCCTGGACGATCTCAAGCGCCTCGTCGCCGCGGGGACCGATGCCCCAGTAGCCGAGGTTGAGCCCGAGCTTCATCGCCGGGCAGCCTATCGGTCAGGCCAGCTCGCCGATCGCGCCCGCCGCCTGCTCATACATCCGCGATACCTGCCGGATTCCGCTCGCGGCATAGGAAGCCGCGAGGTCTGTGACGTCGGCCGGCGCCGGGGCCCCCGGCCCCGGCGCCTTGCTGAGCCAAGCCATTGCTACTTGATGTACCCGCTCTGCTGCAGGTAGTCGTGGGCGACCGTGGCGGGCTTCTCCTTGTCGATGTCGACCCGCGAGTTGAGCTCCCGGATCACGGGCAGGGTCAGGTTGCCCTGGACCTGCTCGATCGTGTCGCCGAAGTCCGGCCCGGCGTCGTCGGCCACCTTCTTCGAGGCGATGAAGATGACGTTCCCTGACGGGATCACGCCCTTGTCGTCCTCGAGCACGGTGTACTTGTCCGTGTTGGCGAGCTGAGCGTCGCTCGTGAACACGATCGACAGGTCGGCGTCGCCCTTGTCGAGGACCGTGTAGCGCAGGCCGATGTCCACCGGCGTGAACTTCTTGAACTGGAGCCCGTAGTTCTTCTCCAGGCCCACGAGGCAGTCGATCCGCTCGCGGCACTCGGGCGACCCGGCGAGCACCATGTCCTGCGAGACGCCCTTGAGGTCCGAGACGTCCGTCAGGTTGTTCTTTTCCGCCGTCGAGGTGAGGGTGCCCACCGCGTTCGAGTCGGCAAACGGCGTCGGCGGATAGGCGACGAGCCCGTCCTTCGCGAGATCGGCCTTCGCCTTGGCGTAGGCCTCCTCCGCGTTCGACGGGATCTGGTCGGCAGGCACGTTGAAGAACGACCCGAGCGCGGTGGAGGTGTACTCCGGGTAGCCGCTGATCTGGCCGTCCTCGATCGCCTTCTTGGCGATCGTCTCCGAGCCAAGATTGAGCTTCGTCTTGACGTTGTATCCGGCGGCCTCCAGGCCCTGGGCGTAGATCTCGCCGAGGATGTACTCCTCGGTGAAGTTCTTCGACCCGACCGTGATCGTGGTCTTGGCGTTGTCCGGGTTGGACGCGATCAGGTTGTCGGAGTTGTCGGTGTCGCCCGACGCGCTCGTCGACGTGCTGTCACCACCGCCCCCACACGCCGCGATCGTGACCGTCAGGACCGCGGCGGCCAGCATCGTGAATGCCACCCGTAGTCGAAGACCTCTCATCACTCCCTATCCCCTTTCCAGCTTTGGACGGTTGGGTGAACGGCACCCATCGTCGGGATCCTATGCGGAGCGGGCGGCGCGCTGCAGCTTGAGCCCCCGAGGCGTCACCAGCCATTGCACACCGGCCAGGCTCACCTCGATCGCCGCGGCGAGCACCGCGATCACGATCGCGCCCGCCACGACGCCATCGTCGCCGTAGACGCTGCGGTTGGTGATGAAGTCGCCGAGGGTGGACAGGCCGACGAACGAAGCGACGGTCGCCGTCGCGAAGATGTTGACGGCGGCGGTCCGAACGCCCGCCATGATCGTGGGCGCGGCGAGCGGCAGCTCGACCCGCAGGATCACCTCCCACGGCCGCATGCCCATCCCCTCGGCCGCGTCCACCGCCGTCCGGTCGACCTGCCGCATGGCGACGAAGGTGTTGGTGAGGATGGGCGGCAGGCCCAGGATGCCGAGGGCGATCGCCACGTTGCCCAGCCCGATGCCGATGAGCACCGCGAGCAGGAAGATGACGGCGATCTCGGGCACGGCGCGCCCGGCGTTGCCGAAGCCCACGGCGAAGTACTCGCCCTTGCCGATGTGGCCAAGGACGAGGCCGATCGGCATCGCCACCGCGAGCGCGCCGCCGAGCGCCACCGCGCTCACCTCGAGCTGGGTGCGCGCGAAGGTCCACATGTAGGCGAGCCCGCCGACCTGGACACCCCCGGTCACTGCCTCGCGCTGGTGGAAGATGAAGTCGAAGGCGCCGGTGAACGAGTCGATGACGCTGGCGAGCGGGATCATCAGCGCGTCACCCGCCGCCACGGCATGACGAGGCGCTGCCCGAGCACCACGAGAAGATCGAGGAAGAGGGCCATCAAGATCGTGAGACCGCCGACCATGATGATGTTGGTGGTGAAGCTCGCCTGCTCGATGAGCGGCTGGCCGAGCCCGCCGGCCCCGGCCAGGAAGGCGAGCGTCGCGATCGCGACGGTCGAGACGATCGCGATCCGCAGGCCCGCGATGACCTCCGGCGTCGCCAGGGGCAGCTCGACCCGCCATAGCAGCTGGCGGTCCGACATCCCCATGCCGCGGCCCGCGTCCGTGGCGTCGGCCGGCACGTTGGCGAGCCCAGCAAGCGCGTTGCGGTAGATGATCTGGAGCGTGTAGGCGGTCAGCGGGATCACCGCGGTCCACAGGCCGAACCCGGTGATGGGCAGGAGCAGGAAGAAGAACGCGATGCTCGGGATCGTGTAGAGGACGCCGGTAGCTCCGAGGAGCGGCGGGACGAGCGCCCGGTGGCGGTGGGAGAGCAGCGCCAGCGCCAGCGCGATGACGAACCCCGCCACGACCGAGATCGCGACGATCTCCAGGTGCCGGAAGAACGGGCCCACGTAACGATCCAGGTTGTCGACGGCCCAAGCGCCGCAGAAGAACCCGTTGCCAGCGACGCACCCGGTCGTCTCGTGCTGCTGGCAGAAGTCGGCGGGCAGGCCCGGCGCGCACTTGTTCGCCGTATCGGCGAGCAGGACGGCGTCGGCGGCGAACGCGGTCATTCGGTGGGCCGCTCCACTGCCATGTGCTCCTCGGTGAGCGCCTCCTTTGAGCCCAGGAACTCCGAGATGATCTCGACGGAGAGCACCCCGTCGATCCTCCGACGGGCGTCCACCACCGGCGCGTACATCGTCTCTGCCTGAAGCAGGTCCGAGAGCGCGTCGCGCATGACGTCGTCGCGGTCGAGCACCGGGTTCGGAGCTGTGTCCGGGCGGGCGGGAACCACGTCGCGTCCAAGGTCGGCCTCCGAGAGCCAGCCAAGCGGCCGCCGCTCGGAGTCGACGAGGAGCGCGTGTGGCACCTCGGCCCCCTCCAGCTTGGCTCGCACCTCGGCGGTCGGCTGCCCGACGTAGGCGAGCGGGGCCTCCCAGAGGTCGATGTCCGAGACGCGCATCAGGGCGAGGCGCTTCAGCGCCCGGTCGGCCCCCACGAAGTCCTCGACGAAGTCGTCTGCCGGCGCCATCAGCAGCTCGGCCGGGGTGGCGTACTGCGCCAGGATCCCCCCCTCCCGCAGGATCGCGACCCGGTCGCCCATCTTGATCGCCTCGTCGATGTCGTGGGTGACGAAGAGGATCGTCTTGCGGACCTCCGCCTGGAGACGGAGGAACTCGTTCTGAAGGCGTTCGCGGTTGATGGGGTCGACGGCGCCGAACGGCTCGTCCATCAGCATCACGCCCGGGTCGGCGGCGAGCGCCCTCGCCACCCCGACCCGCTGCTGCTGGCCCCCGGACAGCTGGGCGGGATAGCGCTCAGCGAGGTCCGGTTCGAGCGAGATCAGCTCCATCAGCTCTTTCACCCGCGCCTCGGTCCGGGCGCGGTCCCAGCCCAGGAGACGCGGGACCGTCGCGATGTTGTCGCCGATCGTCCGGTGCGGGAACAGTCCGGTCTGCTGGATCACGTAGCCGATCTCGCGCCGCAGCTCCGAGGCCGATCGGTCGCTCACCGAGCGGTCGCCGACGAGGATGTCGCCGTCGGTGATCTCGACCATGCGGTTGACCATGCGCATCGCCGTGGTCTTGCCGCAGCCGGACGGGCCGACGAACACGCAGATCTCGCCCGCCTGGACCTCGACGTCCAGCTCGTTCACCGCGGGGCGGTCGGCGCCGGGGTAGACCTTCGTTGCCTTGCGGAACGCGACGGTCAGCGCCTCAGCGCGTTGCGGCCCTCCGTTGGTGCCGTCGCCGGTCAACTTCCGGGCCGATGCTAAACCCGCGGCGCCGATCGCGTGACGATCCGCCCGCGCCGGACTCGCGGCGCTCCGGTATAGATGGTGCCGTGGAAGCCGCCTCATACCCGCGGGGCCTCACCGGCGTCGAGGCGGCGCAGCGGCTGAAACGGCTGGGCCTCCCCCAGCAGACGACGAGCCGCTCGGTCGCCAGCATCGTCGCCGGCAACGTCTTCACCCTGTTCAACGCGATCCTCGGCGTGTTCTTCGTGATCATGCTCGCGCTCGGGCTGTTCGCCGACGCGCTGTTCGGGGTCATCGCCATCGTCAACTCCGCGATCGGAATCCGCCAGGAGATGAAGGCGAAGGAGACGCTGGACAGGCTCGCCCTGCTCGTCGCGCCCAAGGCCAAGGTGATCCGCGACGGGGCCATCCTCGAGGTCACCGGCGACGAGGTCGTGCCCGGCGACGTCGTCCGGGTCGAGCCCGGCGACCAGCTGGTCGCCGACGGCGGCGTCGTCTCCTCGCGTGGCCTGACCATGGACGAGTCGGTTCTGACCGGCGAGTCCGACGGCGTGCCGAAGCGCGACGGCGACCGGCTGCTCTCGGGCTCGTTCTGCATCGCCGGATCCGGCTACTACGAGCTCGACGCCGTGCGTGAGCAGAGCCATGCGGCCAAGATCGCCGGCGAGGCCCGGACGTTCCGGCATCCGCCGTCGCCACTCCAGGTCGAGGTCAACCAGGTGCTCCGGGCGACCACCATCGTGATGGCGCCGCTGGCCGTGCTGCTGATCCTGGCGTTCCTGATCAGGAACGTGGCGATCGACGAGGCGGCGCAGACGGCGACCGCGGGCCTGGTCACGCTGATCCCGGAGGGCCTCGTGCTGCTCATGAGCGTGACCCTGGCCGTCGCCGCCGTGCGGCTGGCGCGGATGAACACGCTCGTGCAGCAGATGGCGGCGACCGAGGCGCTCGCCGCCGTGGACACGATCTGCGTCGACAAGACCGGGACCCTGACCGACGGCACGCTCGACCTGGTCTCCGTCGAGGTGGCGGACACGATCCAGCCCGCGGTCGCGCACCAGGCGCTCGCGCGCTTCGCGCATTCGGCCGGTGAGCGCAACCGGACGCTGGAGACGATCGCCGAGCGCTATCCGGGCAAGCCGGAGCGAGTCGTGGCGGAGGTCCCGTTCTCGTCCTCGTGGAAGTGGAGCGGGCTCACCCTCGACGGACGCGGCGCGCAGCACGCCAGCTACGTGCTCGGCGCGCCCGACGTGCTCGCCTCCTCGGGCGCCCTGGAGCTCCCGCCCGCGCTGAAGCGGACTCTCGACCAGCACACCGCCGCCGGCCGGCGGGTCGTCGCCTTCGGCGAGGCACACGGTCCGCTGCCGAGCGACCCGGGAACGCAGCCGCCGCCCAGGATCGAGCCGCGCGCGCTGATCGTGCTCGAGGAGCAGCTGCGCTCCGACGCGGCCGAGACCGTCGACTTCATGCGCGGACAGAACGTCGACCTCAAGCTGATCTCGGGCGACGCTCGCCAGACGGTGACCGCGGTGGCCCACGCCGTGGGGGTGCCGCGCGATGCCGGAGTCGTCGAGGGCCCCGATCTTCCGGATGACCGGGGGGGCCTGGCGGCGGCGGCGGAGCGCAACACGATCTTCTGTCGGATCACGCCGGATCAGAAGAAGGCGCTGGTTACAGCGCTCGCCGAGCAGGGCCGCTTCACGGCCATGATCGGCGACGGCGTCAACGACGTCCCGGCGCTCAAGCAGGCGCGCCTCGCGGTCGCGATGGGGTCCGGCAGCCAGGTCACCAAGGGCATCGCCGACATCGTGCTGCTCCGCGACCAGTTCTCGATGCTGCCCCGCGCGGTCCAGGAGGGACGGCGGATCGCCCGCAACATCCACCGTCTCGGCCGCCTGTACGCGACCAAGAGCGTCTACGCGGGGATTCTCATCCTGATCACCGCCATCTTCGGATTCACGTTTCCGTTCCTGCCGCGACAACTCACGGTCGCGGCCATGCTCACGATCGGGATCCCGTCGTTCGTACTCGCCCTGGCTCCGAGCGAGGGGCCGCTTTACCGCGGACGCCTGCTGCGCGCCCTGGCGGCCTTCGCCGTGCCGGCGGGCGCCGGCATGGCCGTGGGATCCCTCCTCTGCTACTTCCTGGTCGACAACATCTTCGGCGGCTCGCTGGACGAGGCGCGAACCGCGGCGACCACCACCCTGATCGTGCTCGGGCTGTGCTTCATCCTCCTGCTGGAGCGCGGGCCCGGCCGCGAGCACATCACCATCCAGAGCTACATGCTCGCGATGGTCGCCGGTCTCGGAGCCCTGTACGCGCTGATCCTCGCCACCGGGCCGGCCCGGTCGTTCTTCGACCTCGAGCTGCTGTCGGCGGGCCAGTGGTTTCTGTGCCTGCTCAACGTCGCCGCCGGGCTGGTGCTGGCGGCGTTCGCCTGGCGCCTGCCCTACATCCAGGCGCTGGAGGCTCCCGACGTCACCGAGCCGGCGGCCGAGACATGAGCGGCGAGCCCGGATCCGCACTCGACTCGTCGCATACCCACCGCAGGCGCCGGACCAAGATCGTCGCCACCATCGGGCCGGCGACGCGGTCGGTCGAGACGATGATCGAGCTCATCCGCGCCGGTGCCGACGTCCTGCGCCTCAACTTCTCGCACGGAACCCGCGACGAGCACACCGAGAACATCGAGATGGCCCGCGAGGCCTCCCGGGTCGCGGGGCGTGAGGTGGGGCTGCTGGGCGACCTGCCGGGCCCGAAGCTGAGGATCGACGAGGTCGAGGGCGGGATCGTCGAGCTCCGCACGGGCACCCGCGTCACGCTGACCACCGGCGAGGAGGTCGGCGGCCCCGACCATCTGCCCGTGTCCTGGGAGGGGCTGCCGGCGGCCGTCCACGAGGACGAGGAGATCTATCTGGCGGACGGCAGGGTGAGGCTCCGGGTGGTGGAGACGGGTTCCGATCAGATCGTCTGCGAGGTCGAGGTGGGCGGCCGGGTCGCCTCCCACCAGGGCCTGAACGTCCCCGGGACCGACGTGCCGCTGCCGGCGGCGAGCCGCACGGACCTCGACTGGGTCGACTTCGCGGTGGCTCAGAATGTTGACCTGCTGGCGGTCTCGTTCGTGCGGCGCGCCGAGGACCTCCAGCCCGTGGAGCGCCGGGTCAGGGTGACCGGCGCCGACATTCCCCTGATCGCGAAGATCGAGAAGCCGCAGGCCGCAGAAAACGCGGAGGCGATCATCCGCGCCGCCTTCGGGGGCATCATGGTCGCCCGGGGGGACCTGGGGATCGAGCTTCCGATCGAGCGCGTGCCGATGGTGCAGCGGCGCCTGCTCGAGCTGGCCGGTCGCCACTCGCGACCCTCGATCACGGCGACGCAGATGCTGGCGTCGATGGTCTCCTCACCGCGCCCGACCCGGGCCGAGGTCTCCGACGTGACCGCCGCCATCTACCAGGGCACGGATGCGGTGATGCTCTCCGAGGAGACCGCCGTCGGCGAGTTCCCGGTCGAGGCGGTCCGCGTCATGGACCGCATCGCGTGCGAGGCCGAGCCGGACCTTCCCTACGGGGACTGGGTCTTCAACCGGGCCGCGAGCGACACCTCCGACGTCGCCAGTTCCGTGGCGCGCGCGGCGGTCGGGTCGACCTACACCCTGGGGCTCGTCGCCCTGGTGGTGCCCACCCGCAGCGGCCGCACGGCCCGGCTGGTCTCGTCGCACCGGCCGCGCGTCCCGGTCCTCGCCGTCTCGCCGCGAATCGAGACCGTGCGCCGCCTCCAGCTCCTGTTCGGCGTGGGCTGCATGCTCGCCGAGGACTGGACCAGCCTGCGCGCCCTGCTGTCGGACTGCGCGCTGCTGGCCGCAGACGCCGGCATCGCCAAGAGCGGGGAGCTGATCGGCATCACGGCCGGCCTCCCGCAGCAGGAGCTGGGCACCAACATGTTCGAGATCCACCGCGTGCCGTAGCCGAGCGGCCGCGGGCCCCCGCGGAGGCCTGCGGCCACGGCCCGAGTCTGGCGTCACGCGATCAGGCTGGGCTGGGATGCCCGCGCTCGCCCGAATGGCGGGATGCGAGCCGGCCGGTCAGCACGGCGCCGACTCCCCCGAGAAGCCCGGCACCCAGAGCGCCGAGCGCCCAGAGGGCGCCGGTCCAGTCGATGCCGAGCGCGTTGTCGATCGACCATCCCCCGGCCCCGATGCCGGCCAGCGCGAACAGCGCCGCCACGAGGACGACGTTGAACTCGTAGCCCTGCTCCGTGACGAAGAACCCGTTCTTGACGTGAACGGTCAGCGCGGCCGCCGTCATCACGCCGATGAGGGCAGCGGCGGCGATGGGCGTCACCAGGCCGAGCGCGATGGCGAGCCCGCCCCCGAGCTCCGCCGCGCCGGCCGCCCGGGCGTGGAGCCAGCCGGGCCGGAGCCCGAGCTGGTCGAAGAAGCCTGCGGTACCGTCGATTCCGTGTCCACCGAACGCGCCGAACAGCTTCTGCGCGCCGTGGGCCGAAAACGTCAGACCGATGACGAGTCGAAATCCGAGTAGTGCCAGGTCCATTTGCGGCATGTCCTCCTCTCGGTTGACTATCCTTGACGTGTCAAATAAACGTAGCAGGATACTTGCCTATGCAACAGTTGACTCCTAAAGCATCATCCCGGTCCGTGGAGGCCCTCGGGCACCTGCTGGGCGCCCACGCCGCCCTTACCCGCCAACTGAGCGCCCAGCTGCTCGAGGACCACGGGCTGACGATGAGCGAGTACGAGGTGCTGCTTCTCCTCTCCCGCGAGCCCGAGCATTCGTTGCGCCGCATCGACCTGTCCAGGGAGGTGCGGCTGTCGCCGTCCGGCATCACCCGGATGCTCGATCGGCTCGAGACGACCGGCCTGGTCGAGAAGGGGGCGTGTGCGAAGGACGCGCGCGTCACCTATGCGGTGCTCACCGAGGCCGGCATGAAGAAGCTCCGCGAGTGCACGCCCGACCACGTCGACGCGATCGAGCGGCTGATCGGCGAGCGCCTCAGCGAGGAAGAGGTCGAGACGCTGGGCCGGATGCTCGGACGCCTGTCCGACCTGGACGACGACTGCCGGGTCGGCGCGTAGCGCCCATCCAATCCGCAGCGGCGGGCTAAGCGCTGCCGGCCGGGGCCAGCACGAGCTGCGTCACGAGGAGGTTGGCGACCAGGCGCTCCCCCCGGTGGACTCGCACCTCGACCACGTGCGTCGTGCGGCCCGCGTGCAGATGCTCCGCGGTCGCAATCAGCTCATCGCCCGGCCTGCCGCCTGCGAGGACGTTGAGCTTCATCTCGATGGTCGTGAAGTCGTAGCCGGACGGCAGGTGGCGAAAGGTCTGCCACGCCGCCACGGAGTCGGCGAGCGCAACCCAGGCCCCGCCGTGGACCAGCCGCCCCGGGTGGAGATGTCGGTCGTCGACGACGATCCGACCCCTGCATCGGTCGTCGCTCAGCTCGAGCGGCTCCACCCCCATGTCCGCCGGGAAGCTGCCCTGGATGCGGTCCTGGATCGTCTCCGGCGTGATCTCGGGGTTGGTCTCCGGCACGGCGGGGGAGCGTATACGCGCCACCCTCAGGCGGCTGCGCGGCGTTGTTCGCGCTCAGTCGAAGGCCGAGTCCCCGAAGGGCTCGTCGCGCTCGCGCACGGCGTCGCGCCAGCCCGCCTCCCCCGCGCGCCGGACGAAGGCGTGACCCTCCGGAGTGTGCCGGGCGACGCCGTCGAAGAACGTCCCCAGCGCCTGTGTGGCGTGGAGCCCCTGTGCGTACGCGGCCTGGTTGACGAGCAGCTTGTGCATGACCAGCTGGTTGACCGGCAGCCGCGCGACGCGCTCGAGCAGCGCCTCGAAGCGCTCGTGGAGCTCGGCGGACGGAGCCGCCTCGCTCGCAAGTCCCCAGTCGACGGCCTCGGCGCCGGTGATCGAGTCACCCGTCAGGAGCAGCCGCTTGGCCCGCGCCGGCCCGATGCGCCAGGCCCAGAGCGCCGTCGTCGGCACGCCCCAGACGCGTGCCGGCGGGTACCCGATGCGCGCGTCGTCGCCGACCACGAGCAGGTCAGAGCACAGTGCCATGTCCGTCCCGCCCGCGACGCAGTAGCCGTGGACCTTGCACAGCACCGGCTTCTCCGAATGGAAGAGGCTCATGAACCCCCGCACGTTCCGCCACATCATCTGGAAGTCGACGACCGGATCCCATATGGCCCGGGGGTCGTGGTTCGCCGCCATCACGGCCGGATCGAGCGGCGAGCCGGATGGTCGTTCCTCACCGGCTGAGCCGTCCCCGGCCCCTTCGGCCGACGCGACCAGGTCGTAGCCGCCACAGAAGCCAGTCCCGTTCCCGGACAGGGCGATCGCGTGGACTTCGGAGTCGAGGTTGGCGCGCTCGACGCAGGCGGACAGCTCGCGCGGCATCTCGAGCGTGATCCCGTTGCCCCGCTCGGGCCGGTCCAGCGTGATGCGCGCGACGCGCCCGTCGCGCTCGTAGGTCATCGTGCCGAGGTCCAAGGGGGACGATGCTAATCGGCCTGGCCGATGAGCTTCACGCCGCCGGCTCGTCTCCAGGTTCGTCGGGAATCTCCAGGCGGACCGGCTCAGCGCAGCTGGTCGAACGTGCACTCGCGCGGGTTCTTGTCCTCGCGCCAGCGCAGCAGCTTCGCGCCGTGCCGGATGCGCCCGGCGCTCACGTGGTCGAAGCTGACCTCGACCACGAGCTCGGGCCGCAGCGACACCCATTCGAGCTCGCGGTCCGATGCCCAACGGCTCGGGTCGGCGGACCCGCGCTCCCCGCTCTCATACGGCGCGAGCTCGGCGCGCAGCCTTTGCTTCTCCTTCGCCTTGAAGCTCGAGGTGTGGCCGACCACCCGGAGCTCGCCCTTCTCGTAGAGGCCGAGGATCAGCGACCCGACGGTCCCCTCCTCCTTGCCGGGCCGCCAGCCGACGACCACGCAGTCCAGGGTCCGCAGCCGCTTCACCTTCACCATCCCCTTCCGCTCTCCAGGGCGGTAGGGGGCGTCGAGCTGCTTGGCGATCACGCCCTCGCCGGACTCCAGCAGAGGGCGGGCGTCGTCCGCGCTCGTGACCAGCGGCGTCAGCTCGATCGAGCCCGGAGCGTCAAGGCCCGCGACCAGGGCCTGGAGCGCGGCGCGGCGCTTCTCGAAGGGCTCCTTCAGCAGCTTGCGCCGGCCCTCCGCGAGCACGTCGAAGGCGCGGAAGCGGGCCGGCGTCTGCTCGGCCAGCATGTTGATCCGGGACTCCGCCGGGTGGATGCGGTTCTGGATCGCGTCGAACTCCTCGACGCCATCGGCATCCAGGATCACGAGCTCGCCGTCAAGCACGTAGCGGCCGCCGCCGAACCGAAGCTCGGGGAAGTAGCGGCTCAGGGGCCGGCCGTTTCGCGACTGCACGAAGACCTCGTCCCCGTCGGCGAAGACCACCGCCCGGAAGCCGTCGTACTTCGGCTCATAGGCCCACTCCCCGCCCTCGGGAAGCTGCTTGCGCGAGAGCGCGAGCTGGGGCCTGACCGGAGGCTTCAGGGGAAGGGCCACGTCATGATCGTATTGCTCTCCCCGCCGTCCACCTCGCGGCTCGGCGCCGATCTCGAGGTCCTCAGCCGTTCGGGAGCTTCTTCGGGATCGGCTGGATGCGCTTGCTCCCGCCGACCGCGCCGACGGTGCGCTTGTAGGAGTCGCGCAGGAGCGTCGAGTCCCCCTGGCCCTTCTCCAGCGCCGGGCCGACGGGCAGCACCGTGTAGTCGGGCTGGCTGACGAACACCGGCACGTAGCGCACGCCGGTCACCCGCGTGCCGTGACCGTCGGCGACGCAGTCCAGCAGGACGACCATCCCGTCCTGGCTCGATGCCGGCAGGCCGGCGGCGGGGCTCTGGTTGGAGAGCAGGTTGCCCTCGCTGAAGACGACGAACTTGCCGTTGATCCGGTCGATCGGCTGCACCGCGTGCGGCCCCTGGCCGACCACGGCGGTGATCAGCGGCGACGCTGTCAGCTTCTTCGCCAGCGTGAGCTGACCGGAGCTCGGTTCCGTCTGGTACTCGGGCAGGATCTCCCCGCCCCAGTGGACGTTCACGATCACCGCCTCGGCGCCCATCTTGTGCGCTCGCTTTGCGGCGCCGAGGATCCGGTCGGCGCTCGCGATGTTGACCGACCACGAATGCGGGAGCGGAATCCCGTTGGTGTCGGTGGTGTAGGCGAGGAAAGCCACCTTCACGCCGTCGACGTTCGTCATCGTGATTCCGCGCTGAGCCTTCGGCGACGGGAACGAGCCCGTGTGCTTGACACCCGCGTTCTCGAGGGCCTTTCCGGTGTCGTCGATTCCCGACTGCCCCTGGTCCAGCGAGTGGTTGGACGCTGTGTCGCAGATGTCCCAGCCGGTCTTCTCGATGCCCTTTGCGAGCGCCGGCGGCGTGTTGAAGATCGGGTAGCTGGTCGGCGTCGCGGGCGTCATCGGCGTCTCGACGTGACAGATCCCGAGCGAGGCGTCCGCGACGTATGGCCGCAGCTCCTTGAGCTCGCCGGCGAAGTCGTACCGGCTCCCGCCGCCAAGCGCCAGGGCCCGCTCCCAGACGGCCGTGTGGATCAGCAGGTCGCCGCTGGCGGAGACCGTGAAGTGAACCGGCTCGGCCTCGCGCTGCATGCGTACGACCTGCTTCGCGCTGAGTGATTCGCCGGGGCCCGCATTGGCCCCCACCACCAGGCCGGCCGCCAGCGCCGCGGTCGCGACCAGCCCCAGCGCCGCAAGCCGGCGGCGCCGATGAAGGGGGTCGCGCCTGCGACGCCTGGCGGCGCCGGGCGTCCGTGGCGGGCGGTCCGGCCGGGACGACATGCCCCAATTGTCGCGAAGCGGGAGGTCGAAGCCGGCTGCCGTAGCACGCGGGCATCCGGGAGAGTAGGTTCGAGGACTCGATGGAGGCGGCAACGACAGCCCGGCCGGAGGAGCAGCGGTCCGAGCAGCCCGCGTCGTCGTTCGCCAAGTCCCTCTTCTGTGGCGAGATCCACGAGGAGATGGTCTTCCCATGGCCGAAGCCCGACGCGGCCGAGCAGGACCGGGTCCGCGTCCTGGTCGCCGCCGCCCGCGAGATCGGGGAGCGCATCGACGTGCGGAAGATCGAGGAGAAGCGCTGGCTCGGCGCCGATCTCGTCCGCGACCTGGGCGAGGCCGGCCTGTGCGGCCTGTACGTCCCGGAGCGGTACGGCGGGCAGGGCCTCTCGCAGACCGGTTACGCGCGCGTGTTCGAGACCTTCGCCCAGATCGACGCCACCCTCTCGATCGTCATGGGCGTGCACCAGTCGATTGGCTTCAAGGGCATCCACCTGTTCGGCAACGACGAGCAGAAGCAACGCTTCCTCCCCGACCTCGCGTCAGGACGCAAGCTCGCCGGTTTCGCCCTGACCGAGCCGAACGCCGGCTCGGACGCCTACAACATCGAGAGTCGAGCCGTGCGCCAGCCCGACGGCGCCTGGGTGCTGAACGGCGAGAAGCGATACATCGGCAACGGTGCTACGGGATCGCTGTTCACGACGTTTGCCCGCTGCGAGGTGGACGGCCGCGACACCCACGTCGCGCTGATCGTCGAGCGCAGCATGAAGGGCTTCGAGGTGGGCGAGCGCTACGACACCATGGGCCTGCGCGGCAACGATCTGCGCCGGCTGTACTTCCACGACGTACGGGTGCCGCCCGAGAACGTGCTCGGCGAGCCGGGTGAGGGCTTTCGGATCGCCATGCACGTGCTCAACAACGGCCGCATCGGGCTGGGCACCGGCTCCGTGGGCGCCACGAAGGGACTCCTCGACCTGGCCATCGCCCACGTCAAGGAGCGGCGCCAGTTCGGCCATCCGCTGGCCGACTTCGAGCTCGTCCAGGACAAGATCGGCTGGATGGTCTCCTATCTCTTCGGGCTCGAATCGATGTGCTATCTGACCTGCGGCCTGGTGGACGACGGGGTCGCGGACTACTCGCTGGAGTCGGCGATCTGCAAGGTCGCCGCGACCGAGTTCCTGTGGTACGCGGCCAACCGCGTCATGCAGCTCAAGGGCGGTGCCGGCTACATGCGCGAGGAGCCCTACGAGAAGATCCTGCGCGACATCCGGATCTTCCCGATCTTCGAGGGCGCCAACGACGTGATGCGGGAGTTCATCGCCCTCTCCGGGATGAAGCCGCTCGGCGAGAAGCTCTCCGGCCTGGGCGAGGTGGGCCTGGGTGACCCGATCGGGTCGATTGGCGTGCTCGTCGACTATGTCAGTGGGCGTATCCAGCGGGAGGTACGGCCCGACCGGATCACGGCGGCGCATCCGGAGCTCTCCGAGCTGGCCGACTCCGCCTCGGACCAGGTCAAGCAGTTGCGGGACCTCACGGAGTCGCTGCTTCGCAAGCACAGGCGTGACATCGTCGAGCGCCAGTTCGCGCAGAAGCGGATCGCGGACTCGATCGCCGACATCTACGCCGAGATCGCGGTGCTGTCCCGGGTCACGCGGATCTTCGAGGATCAGGGCGTCGAGCCCTCCGGCCAGGAGCGCTACATCGCCGAGACGTTCTGCAACCGGGCCGCCCGCCGGGTTGAGGCGCGGTTCGGCCACGTCGAGTCAAACGACGACGAGCGGATGTCGGCGATCGCCAAGCTGGCCTACAAGCGCGGCGCCTACGGGTACGCGCTGTTCGAGGACTGAACGGCTCGGGTCAGCGAGCCGTCTCGGCGGTCTCGACCGCGCGAGCGAGGATGTCACGGAGCTTGCGCAGGTCGCCCCGTGGCAGCGCGGCGATCGGCGGCGGCGGCTCGGCGAGCCGCTCGCTGATCTCCTCTCGCAGCCTGCGTCCCGCGTCGGTGAGGACCAGCAGGCGCACGCGCCGGTCGTGCTCCGCCTGGGTCCGGGTGACGAGGTCCCGCTCCTCGAGGCGGTCGGTGATCCAGGTGACGTTGGAGTTGTCGCACGAGAGCTGCTTGGCGAGCTCGCCCATCGGCTTCGGCTCCTCGAGCGCCTGCAGCGCGATCCAATGGGGCGGGATCAGGTCGTACTCGCGGATCACGGACATCCAGCGGGGGCGCTGCGAGAACACGATCTCCTGGAGGAGCGACCAGGTTTCGCTGCCGAGATCGCGGGGCGTGCGGGCGCCGTTCTTGGTCGTTGCAGCCGTCACAGCCGCGATAATACTCCATCGGCTGGACATTTGATAGATTCAACAATCGTGATGGTCAACGAGCCCCCCCTTGGCGCGGAGAGGAGTCACATGGAGTCGAGCAACGGCATCGAGGTCGCCGGCCTCGTGCGCGAGTTCAAGAACGGCCCCCGGGCGGTCGACGGCATCGACCTCCGGGTGCACCCCGGCGAGATCTACGGCTTCCTGGGCCCCAACGGCGCCGGCAAGTCGACGACCGTGCACATGCTGACGACCCTGCTCCCCCCCACCGCGGGCACCGCGAGCGTCGCCGGGTATGACATCACCGCCGATGGCGCGGCAGTCCGCGACGTGATCGGGGTCGCCCTCCAGGACGCGGCGCTCGACGTGCTGCTCACCGGCCGCGAGCACATGAAGCTCCAGGGCGGCCTCCACGGCCTGTCATCGGACGAGATCGCCGAGCGCGGCGACGCCCTGCTCGAACGGGTCGGATTGGCGGATGCGGCCGATCGCCGCGTCGGCGGTTACTCCGGCGGCATGAAGCGCCGGCTGGACCTGGCGCTCGCCCTCGTCCACTCCCCGCGAGTCCTCTTCCTCGACGAGCCGACGACCGGGCTCGACGTGCAGAGTCGCGCGGCGCTTTGGGACGAGGTCTCGGGTCTGGCTCGCCGCGAGGGTGTGACCGTCTTTTTAACGACGCAGTACCTGGAGGAGGCCGACGCGCTCGCCGACCGGGTCGGAATCATCGACCGGGGGCGGCTCGTAGCCGAGGGGACTCCGGCGGCGCTCAAGGCACAGATCGGGCGTCCCACCCTCGAGGCCGTACCCGCCCAAAGCGACCAGGCCGAGCGCCTGGAGGTGGTGCTCTCGCGGTTTGGCGATCCGCTGCCGGTGACCAACGGATCCGCCGCGGTGCGGCTGTCGGACGGCACCGAGGAGCTCGCGGACGTGGTCCGCGGACTCGACAGCGAGGGCATCAAGGTCGCGGACCTGCAGCTCCATGCCCCGAGCCTGGACGACGTGTTCCTGGCGAAGACAGGTCGGTCCCTCGAGGGCGCCGGCGGCGCGCGGCCGGTGGAGGAGGCAACCGGCGAGCATCCGGCCGAGGCGGCGGGGACATGACGGCGGCGGCCCCCTCGGCGAATCCAACCGTGGGCACGCAGGCCTGGTACCTGGCCTGGCGGTCGGTGGTCCGAACCGTCAGACAGCCGATCGTGATCGTCCCCCCGCTGATCTTCCCGCTCTTCCTGCTGGCGATCAACGCGTCGGGGCTGGGCGCGGCGACCAACATCCCCGACTTCCCCACCAGCTCCTACCTTGCCTTCGCGCTCGCCTTCCCGTTCATGCAGGGCTCGATCTTCGCGACCAACACCGCGGGCACCAACGTGGCGCAGGACATCGGCAGCGGGTTCTTCAACCGTCTTGCGCTGACGCCGATGAGCGGTCCCTCGCTGCTCGTGGGGCAGCTCACCGGCGTCCTCTTGATCGGGACCCTGCAGGCGATCGCCTTCCTGGCGGCCGGCCTGGCCGCGGGCGCGAGCCTCTCCTCCGGAGTGCTCGGGGCCCTGGTCCTGTTCGCGCTGTCGCTGTCGATCGCCGCCGCGTTCGGCGCGATCGGTCTGTTCGTGGGGCTTCGGACCGGCTCCGGCGAGGCCGTGCAGGGGCTCTTCCCGCTGATGTTCATCCTGCTGTTCCTCAGCTCGGCGACCCTCCCGCGGGACCTCATCGCCTCGGACTGGTTCCGGACCGTGGCGACGATCAACCCGGTCAGCTACCTGATCGAGGGCCTGCGAAGCCTGATCATCTCCGGCTGGGACCCGGAGGCGCTGGCGCTCGGCTTCGGCGTCGCTTTCGCCATCTTCGCGATCGCGCTTTGGGCCTCGACCCGGGCCTTGAAGCAGAGGCTGGTGCGGACGTGAGCCGGCGCGCTCGATACCGGGCGGTCGTGAGGACCGTGACGTGGCGAAACCTGCATACGGCGATCCGGTCGCCCGCGCTGCTATTGCCCGCGCTCGTCTTCCCGCTCTTCTTCTACATGGCCTTCGCGGGCGGCCTGTCGGCGGTCGGGAGCCTCCCGGGATTCGACTACTACAACTACGACGCCTTCCAGTTCGTGTTCGTGCTGCTCCAATCCGCGGCGTTCGGCGGCGTGTTCATCGGCTTCTCGATCGGGGCCGACTTCGACTCGGGCTTCACCCGCCGCCTGCTCCTCGCGGCGCGTGACCGCTCCGCCGTGATCGCGGGGTTCGGCCTCGCGGCGGTCATCCGCTCCGTGTTCGTGTGGATCGTGGTCTTCGCGGTCGCCCTCGCGACCGGAATGCAGGTCGGCGGCGACGGCATCGACCTGGCCGGGCTCGTCGGCCTGGCGCTCGTGGTCAACGTGGCGGCGTTCCTGTTCGCGGCCGGGGTCATGACCCGGATGCGGACGCTCCAGGCCGCGCCGGCCATGCAGCTGCCGCTGTTCATGATCTTGATGACGGCGCCGGTCTACGTGCCGCGAAACCTGCTCGAGGGGTGGATCTCGACCGTCGCCAAAATGAACCCGATGACCGCGATCATCGAATCGGGGCGCAGCCTGATGGCGGGCGATCCGTTCCACGTGCTGCTCGCGTTCGCGGCCGCCGCGGGCCTGGGAGCGCTGCTGGCGGTGTACGCGCGCCGCGGCCTCCGCAAGGCCGAAGCGGCCGGCTGAGCTCCCGGAGCGCTGTTCGAGCTCAGGTGCCGGAGAGGCGCTCGCGGTAGGCCCGCGTCTTGGCGCGGTTGCCGCAGACCTCCATCGAGCACCACGTGCGCGAGTGGTTGCGGGTCGTGTCGTAGAAGGCCCACTGGCAGTCGTCGGCCGCGCAGGCCTTGAGCCGATCCCACGTGCCGGCGCACTGGGAGTCAGCGGTCGCCGCGAGGAGCCTCGCGAAGAGCGCCGGCATGCCGTGCTGGGCGGGACGGGCGAACGCCTGGCCGTCGTCGTGGATCTCCACGCGGATGAGGCCCTCGTCGGCAGCCTCCCGGAGCTCGCCCAGCGCTCGCGCGTCGAGGTCGCCGCCGTTGTTCGCGTGCAACACCGAGCGCAGAGCCTCGCGGAACTCGATCGCTCGTTTCAGGTCCTTGGGCCCCAGCTCGTTTCCGGGAGGAATGCCATTCGCCTCCATCCACGAGCGCAGCGCCTCCGGCGAGTCGAGGCTCTCCTCGTCCGGGCGACTCGTGTTCTTCTCGAGCGTGTTGACGAACGCGCTGACCAGCTCGACGTCGTCGGAGGTTCGGTCTTCAGCGGACATTTCTACTCAACACCATCGAACGCATGTTGCCAGTTGCCACCATCAAACGAAGTTTGCTAGTGTTGTAACCAGCTATTGGTCTTTAGAGGTTAGCAGCAGCAGCGATTGGAGGTAGGTCATGCACCCCGCCCTGATGATTGCCGTGATGGAGGAGCGGGACCGAGAGCTCGCTCGCCGGACGAAGCACGCGTGGAAGCGGCCCGTCGAGCAGCGCCGGCCCCGACGCAAGGCGGCGCCGCGATCGCACCGAAGCGGTCGAAGTCGGCTCTCGGCCGCGTTCGGCCGGAGCATCGCTTTCTTCAGCTAGCCCGAACACCCAACTCGGCAGCGAGAGACCTTAAATGCACCCATACGGTGCGTTTAAGGCCTTTCGCGTCTTCTCGGGTTCGCCGAGACCGGCCACCCCGACGTGCGATCGTCTGCCCGCCCAGATGCGAGAGGGGGACGTGAGCTAGTTGAGGCGCTCGACGATCATCGCCTTGCCCTGGCCGCCGGCGACGCACATGGTCTCGAGTCCGACCTGGTGGTCGTCGGTCTCCATCGCGTTCAGCAGCGTCGTCATGATGCGCGCCCCGGTCATGCCGAAGGGGTGACCGAGGGCGATCGCGCCACCGTGCGTGTTCAGCTTCTCGAGCGGGATGTCGCACTCGGCCATGATCGGGATCACCTGGGCCGCGAATGCCTCGTTCAGCTCGACGACGTCCACGTCGCCCATGGTCATCCCGGCCCGGTCGAGGACCTTCTTGATGGCCCCGATCGGTGCGACGCCCATGTACTCGGGCTCGTTGCCGAAGGTGGCCGCCGTGACGATTCGCGCGCGCGGCTCGAGCCCCAGCTCCTTGGCCTTGGTGTCCGACATGATCAGGACCGCCGCAGCCCCGTCGTTGAGCGGGCACGAGTTGCCCGCGGTCACGCCGCCGCCGCCGAACGCCTCCGGGAGCTCGGAGAGCTTCTCCAGCGTCGAGCTGGCTCGCGGCCCGTCGTCCTTGGCCACCTCGGTCCCGTCCTCCAGCCGCACGGGGACGATCTCCCGGTCGAAGAACCCGGACTCCTGTGACCCGACGGCGAGCTCCTGCGAGCGCTGCGCGTACTTGTCCATGTCCGCGCGGCTCACCTCGTAGCGCTCGGCGACGTTGACCGCGGTGAGTCCCATCTCGATGTAGGCGTTCGGGGTGCCGTCCTCGCCCTGGAGCTTGGAGTTCTGGTCGGCCGCGCCCGCCGGCTCGGTGCGTTCGTTGTAGCGGCTGACCCACTCGACGCCCGCGCCGATATAGGCGTCCCCCTCCCCCGCCTTGATCGCGTTGCCGGCATGCCGGATCGCGTCGAGGCTGGACGAGCAGTAGCGCGAGATGGTCACGCCGTTGACCGTCTGCGGGAGGCGCTCGGAGAGCAGGGAGATGATTCTGGCGATGTTGAAGGCCTGAAGACCCTGGGGCATCCCGCACCCGCAGAACACGTCCTCGATCGAGTCGGCGCTGACGTCGGGATTGCGCTCGAGCAGCTGGTCGACGACGTAGGCGCCCACCTCGTCGGGGCGCAGCTGGGCGAGCGACCCCTTGAACGCACGTCCGATGGGAGTGCGAACGGCGTCGACGATCACGGCTTCCGGCATTACGAAGTCTCCTTTGGTCGAGTATGAGCCGCAGAGGATATGGGTGATGGCAGGGCAGGCGCCGGTTGGCGCGGGGGACCCCGTCCGGAGGTTTAAGCTGAGGCCGTGCCGGACGAGACCGCAGCCCAGACCGAGATCGCCCCACAGCGGGCGGCGGAGCTCGCGGCCTCGGGCGCCGCGCTCATCGACGTCCGCCAGACATACGAGTGGGAGGCCGGGCGGATCGCCGGGGCCCGGCACGTCGAGATGAACGACCTCGCGAACGACGCCGAGTCCGTGCCGCGCGATCGCGCGATCGTCTTCTACTGCCGCTCCGGCAGCCGCTCGGCGCTGGCGGCCGCGGCCTTCAGGGAGGCTGGATGGGACGCCTACAACCTGGAGGGAGGACTGCACGAGTGGGTGGAGCAGGGATTCGACCTCGATCCGCCCGACGGCGAGGTGGCTCCGCCTCAGGCCGGCAGCTAGCGCGGTCCGATGGCGGCGCCACCGGATCCGCAGAATCAGATCGAGGGGCTGCGCGCCTGGCTCGCACAACTCGACCGGGGCCTCGGGATCCGGACCTATGCGCTTGGCGCGGTCGCGGTCCTCGCCCTCGCCGCGGGCGTCGTCGCGCTGGTTCTGGTGCTCCAGCTGCGCCAGGATTCGGCCTCCAAGGATGACGTCGCCGCCCTCCGTGACCAGGTGAGCGCGGTTCAGGAGCAGGCGGCCCGGGCCGCCGAGCGCAAGGTGGGGTCGCTCAAGGACCGGATCACCGCGCTCGAGAGCCGGCTTGACGACGTCTCGGGCGACCAGTCGAAATTCAAGCGCCAGCTCGAGCTCCTGAAGAAGGACGTCGGCTCCAACGGGGCCGGGCTGGGCGAAGCCGGGTCCGGATCTGGCGCCGCGGGTGCACGCACCCGCGGCGGCGCGGCGTTCGGCGGCACGGGCACGGGAGCCGGCGGTGCGTCCGGTGGCCGCGGCGGCGGTCGGTGGCGGCGAGTCGGGAAGCGGCGGATCGTCGGCCGGCGGCTGACGACGGGGCACCGGCACCGCCGGCGCCCGCATCGGTCGGGCGCCCGATGCGGCTCTAGTAGCAATCCGCACTAGATTCCCGGGCACGCGTCCGGCGGTTCCTCTACGGTCGTTTGCACGCCTGGGTGAGAGATCTTGCCTTCGGCGTTACGCACACACGCGGTTCCTGAAAGGAGACCCCTCAGATGCCAACCGGCTACTGCGTGAAGGAACGCAAGAAGGTGGAGATCAAGGATCCCCAACAGGTGACCATGAAGAACGGTCGCCCGGCGATCCAGGGCACCTGCCCCGACTGCGGCACGAAGATCTTCAAGATCGGCAAGCTCTAGCGGACCTTTCAGCAACCGACTAGCGCCTGCGCCGGCGCCGGGCGTCGTTCCGGGGCCGGTCGCAGTCGTTCATGGGCGGCTTGCCGCCGCCCCGCGGCGCCCCCCGAGGCCGGACCGGCGGCGTATCCGGCAGGTCGCCATGACCATCGGCGCCCACGCGGGGGCACTCGAGGCCTGATGGCGGCCCGCCATGGGATGAACCGACCCGCCCGAGGAGGAGTATTACGTGAGCGTGCGGGCGAACCCACGACACAGACCCTGATGGCTCAGGGGGCGCTGAGCAGAGAATCGGACGTCCGCGAGGTCTACGCCGCGCATGCCGGCGAACTCTACGGATTCGCCCTGCGATCGCTCGAGGACCCCGGGATGGCCGAGGAGGCGGTGCAGGACACCTTCCTGCGCGCCTGGCGCGCCGGGAGCCGGTTCGATCCTCAGATCGGCTCGATGCGGACCTGGCTGTTCGCGATCCTGCGCAACGTCGTCATCGACCTCGGCCGCGCCCGCTCGGCTCGCCCGGTCGCGACGGACGACGTCCCGGAGAGCGGGCACGAGCCGTTCGAGGAGATGCTGCTCAGCTGGCAGGTCGAGGAGGCACTGCGACGGATCGGCGATCAGCATCGGCGAGTGCTCGTGGAGACCTATCTGCGCGGGCGACCCTACGCGGAGGTCGCGGGCGAGCTGGGGGTCCCGGAGGGAACGGTGAAGAGTCGCGTGTACTACGGGCTGCGGGCGCTGCGCAACGCGCTGGAGGAGATGGGCTATGACGGCTGACGAGTGCCGCATCTGGCGCGAGCGCCTGGGGGCTCTCGTCCTGGATCAACTCGGACCGGACGAGCGGGCCGCGACCGAGGCTCACCTCGAGGGGTGCCCGGGCTGCCGCGCGGAGGCCGACAGGCTCGCTCCGATGGCGGGCGTGCTCGGCCGGGCCGACCCGGAGCGGCTGGGCCCGACGCCCACTCCCCCGCCGTACCTCGCGGATCGCATCGCGAGGCGGATCGGCTCCGAGCGCCGGGCCACCCGCCGTCGCCGCGCGTGGATCGGATTCGGGCTGGGGGCCGCAGCGACCGCCGCGACGGCGGCGATCCTGCTGGCGACCGTGTTCTCGGGGTCCTCGGGCGAACACGCGGATTCACAGGCCGTGGCATTCCGAGGCCTGCCGAAGGGAGTGTCCGTCGACGCCAGGCTCGAACCGCGCCCCTGGGGCAGCGATCTGACCGTGGACGTCCGGGGCTTTCGACCCGGGACCATGTGCACCGTGTGGCTGCGCCGCGGGGACGGCACGCGGGTCCCGGCCGGATCGTTCCGATACGTCTACCCGGGGGAGAGCGCCGAGCCCAAGCTGAGCTCCGCCCTGGATCCCCCGGAGGTGACGGCCATCGGGCTCGAGGCCGGCTCCAGGACCTTCATCGCACCCGTTCGCTCGCACGACGGCGCGTCCGCCGCCGCCCGAAGCTAGCCGGGGAAGAGCGAGGTCCCGCCGCGCCGGACGGTGCGGCGGGCCTCGCGTCGGCGGATCTGCGATAAACGCAATCCATGGAGCGCCTGAGCGCCGACGACACGCGCATCCTGCGGCTCGAGTCCGACGTCATCGCCGGTCACACCCTGAAGATGGCAATCCTGGAGCCGCCGGAGGACGGCGGCCCGCCGACCCTCGATCTGGTCAGGCGACGGGTTGAATCGCGCCTCGCGGGGCTCCCTCGCGCCCGCCGGCGCCTGGCGCCCACCCCCCTCAACATCGCGACGCCCGCATGGATCGACGACACGAGCTTCGACATCCGCCGGCATGTCCGGCTGGCATCCGAGCCCGTGGAGGATCGCGCGAGCCTGATCGGGTTCGCCGGCAAGACGATGGCCGAGCGGCTCGACCATTCGCGACCGCTCTGGTGCATGGACTTCGCCGGTCCGATGGACGATGGCCGGTCCGGCCTGGTGATCCGGATCCACCATTGCATGGCGGACGGCGTGACCGCGCTCCGGATGCTGTCGCGGCTCCTGTGGGACGACGAGAACGGCCGCGAGCCTGGCACGACCTCGGCCTGGGAGATGAAGGCGGAGCCCAACTCCGCCACGCTGCTGGCGGCAGGCGTCGGCAGTCGGCTGGGCGACCTCGGCGCGGCGCTCGCGAGCGGCGCGCGCACCGTCGCCTCCCCGCGGCGCTGGCGCGATACCGGCCGCGAGCTGGCCGCGCTGCCCGGCGCGCTTCGGAGAGAGCTCTGGCCGATCGGCGCGGACACGGCCTTCGACCGGCGCATCGGCGGCGACCGCGAGCTCGCGTTCACGTCCTGCAGCCTGGCCGACCTGAAGCGCATCGAGCACTCGGCGGGGAGCGGGGTCACCGTCAACGACGTGGTTTTGGCGATCGTCGCGGGCGCGATCCGGCGCTGGCTCTCGACCCACGAGCAGCCCGTGGAGGCCATGCGGGTGCAGATCCCCGTGAGCATGCATCACCGCGACGAGGACGGCGATGCGCTGGGCAACCGCGACTCCTTCCTCTTCTGCGACCTGCCCATCTCCGAGCCCGACCCGAGGGCCAGGCTCGAGGCGATCAACGCCGAGACGCGCGAGCGCAAGGAGCACCACGACCCGGACGAGCTCTACTCGTTCTTCCACACCCTGTCCCACATCCGCCCGCTCTACAAGGTCGCGTCCGGATTCGCGTCCGGACCGCGGGAGTTCGCGCTCTCGGTTTCGAACGTGCCGGGGCCGAGGGAGCCCGTGAGCCTCCTCGGCGCGCGCGTCGCCGAGCTCTACTCGGTCGCGGAGCCGGCCGACCGCCACGCCCTCAGGGCCTCGGCGATCTCCCTCGCCGGCACGATGGGCCTCGGTTTCTGCACCGATCCGGGGGCCGTCCCCGGCGTCGCGGACCTGGCCGGCGGCCTGGACGCGTCGCTTGCGGAGCTCTTGGAGCTCTGCTGAGCCGGCCCGGGCGGCGACGAAAAACGACCGCGGGTAGGCCCGCCCGGTCGCTGCCCGGTCAGCCCCCGCCGGCGTCGCGGAACTTGACCATGCCGCCCAGAACGCCCACGTACGCCGTGCCGTTCGGCGCGAGCGTGATCGGGGCGTAGTTGTTGTTGTAGCCAAGGCCCTCGCCCGAGAGGCGGCGCCAGACGGTCCTCCCCGTGTCGAAGTCGAGGGCCGTCAGGTACCAGGCGTCCTGATTGTCCTTGCGCTCCGGCTTCGTGTACGTGTAGACGAGGCCCGCTGTGGCGGAGACCTTCGGCACCACCGATGGCGCCCGCACGCTGCTGTGCCAGACCTTGCGGCAGCCGCGACCGTCCCGGTCGAGGTCGATCCGCTCCAGCCCTCGCGCGGTCACGCCGCCGTTCTCGGTCGCCGTGACCTTGTAGCCGAAGTTGTTCTCGGCGATCAGCGTGCGTCCGGCGCCAATCAGCGATTGGTCGGTCGACGACGCGCCGGCATGGAAGATGCGCCTGCGGCACACCACCCGCCGGCCACGGGGTTGGACGCGGCGCTGGAGGACGATGACGTGGACGGGGTCCGCGTTGTCCGTGATCGCCACGTACCGGCCGCCGCCCATGATCGTGGGCGTCGTGCCGGAGCCGGCCTGGGTCTGGCCCGGCTTGACGGCGCCGTCGTTCGGATAGCCGTGCCGCCAGACGGTTCGGACGCGGCCGCGATGGGCCGTCAACCGGTAGAGGGCCCGGTCGGTGACGACGTAGACGCCGCCCCGCTCGTCGACGGCGAAGGAGTTGCCGATCGGGGCGCCGAGGTCGCGGGCGTGGATCGCGCCGCTCCGGCGGTTGATCCAGCCGGTCACTCCCTTCGAGGAGGCGAACCAGATCCGCCCGTACCAGTCGGGGAGCGCGGAGACGATCTTGTCGTCACCCGCGAGCGCGCCCGTCAGGTCGAAATCGCGGCGCTTGGAGAACCCGGGGCCGGGAGTCTCGGCGATCACGAGGACGTGGCGCGTCGTCGTGGGCGCGACGACGCGATCGCGGTCGTCGAGGTAGAAGTAGCCACCGCCGCTGAAGTCCGTGAACGGGTTCGCGCCGCTGGGCCGGCGGGGCGGCAGCGGATAGGTCGCGAGCGGCGTGAGGGTCGCCGGGTCGATGGCCGCCAGCACTGGCCTGTCGAGCCCCACGCAGACGGTAACCAGACGTCCCCGTGCGTCGAAGGTGATCGAGGCGCACTCGCGGCTGAGGACGGGGCCGGCGTAGAACGCCGACTGCGTCCGGGTCCTGAGGCCCAGCGGGCCGGTCCAGCGGTAGGCATCGGTCTGGTAGGCGTCGTTGTGCAGGTTGGAGACCCCGTTCGGCGCCATGAACGGGTTGCGCGGAGCCCGCGGGAGTGAGAACGGGTCGGGCTTGGCGGCGGAGCCCTCGAAGGGGGTGACGTTGGCCGCCAACGGGCCCTGAGGGATCGCCGGCGGGGTGAGGCCCGTCGTCTGCCCCGAGGCGCCCCGGGGAATCGCCAGCATCGCCACGGCGGCGACGGCGACGGCTGCCGCTCGCTGCATCATTCGCGTCGGCAGGGTACGCCCACCGCTCTAATCACGTGCCGGTTGATTCGAGGATGGAAGAATGGAGGCGATGCCGGCTCAAAAGCCCCTGGAGCTGATCCTCGCCCGGAACCTGCTGACGAGCATCTCGACACCCGCCTTCCTGGTCGACCAGGATGCCTCACTGGTGTTCTACAACGAGGCGGCCGGCGCGCTGCTCGGCCGCTCGTTCGAGGATGTCGGGCGAATGTCGCCCGAGGAATGGACCTCCACCTACGGTCCGTTCGACGCCGACGGCAAGCCCCTGGAGCTCGACGAGCTGCCGACGACCAGGGCGGTTCGCGACGGCCGCCCGGCGCACGCCATCTTCACGATCCGGTCGGCGAACGGCGGCAAGCGTGAGATCGAGTCGAGCGCCTTCCCCATCGTGGCGTCCGAGGAGGGGTCGTCGGGGGCGATGATCTTCTTCTGGCCGCAGGCGGACAACGGAGCGGAGGACACATGAGGATCAAGGTTTGGGGGGCCCGGGGGTCGGTGCCGGCGCCAGGGCCGGAGATGAACCGGTACGGCGGCAACACGTCGTGCTTGGAGATCGCGCTGGCCAGCGGGGAGCATCTCATCCTGGACGCGGGCACGGGCATCCGCACCCTGGGGCTGGACCTCACGACCTCCCCGCACGTGAACATCCTGCTCACCCACCTCCACCTCGATCACATCCAGGGCCTGATGTTCTTTCCGCCCTGCTTCCGCGCGGACGCGGACATCACGATCTGGGGCCCCGCCTCGCCCGAGGCATCGCTCGAGGACCGCGTGGCCCGCTACATCTCGGCGCCGCTGTCGCCGGTCGAGGTCCGAGAGCTCCCGTGCGACGTCTCCTTTCGCGACACGCCGCCCAGCGAGTGGCAGCTCGGGTCCGCGACGATCCGCTGCGAGGCGGTCAACCATCGCGGCCCGACCCTCGGCTTCCGGATCACCGAGGGCGATACGACCCTCTGCTACATCCCCGACCACGAGCCGGCGCTGGGCACCGTCCTCGCCGACACGGAGCCGGAATGGATCTCGGGCTATGACCTGGCGCGGGACGCCGATCTTCTGATCCACGATTGCCAGTACGCGGATGACGAGTACCCGCTGCACGTGGGCTGGGGCCACTCGGGGATGAGCGACGCGCTCACGTTCGCCTCGTGCGTCGGGGCCCGCCGCCTGCTGCTCTTCCACCACGATCCTCTCCACGCCGACGGCTTCCTCGACGACCTCCACGCCGCGGCGCGGCGGCGATGGGCCGAGCTCGGCGGCGATCCGGCGACCCTGGCGCTGGCGATGGAGAGTCATGAGCTCGACGTCGGCCACAGCGCCACGCCCGCCGGCCTGGCGAGCACGGCCTGACCCCGCCGAGCCGCCACTCGCATCGCGGCCATCGGTTGGCCACCCGGTCCATGCGTGGGAGCAGGGGGTTTCGACAACCGGTACAAACGGCCGCGGAGAATTCTCGACGCGCGGCTAGAGACTTCCGGGCCGGCTGAACCTAGTTTCGTCGCCAGGTTCCGATAAATGCGACCGTCGGGGCGGGGCCCCGGTGGCCTAGGAGGAATGACACATGCGACGTAAGCTGCTGGCCGCGGCCCCCCTGGGGTTGGTTGCGGCGCTTCTCGTGCCCAGCGCCGCGTTTGCGGGCGGGCCAACCCTGTCCGAGACGGTCTCCAGCGTCAACACGACCTGGGTCATCGTCGCCGCCATCCTCGTGATGTTCATGCAGGCGGGGTTCGCCCTCCTGGAGATCGGGTTCTCCCGGGCGAAGAACGCCGGCGCAGGGATCGCGAAGATCCTCGTGAACTTCTCGATCGCATCGCTGTGCTACTGGGCGGTCGGCTTCGCACTGGCGTTCGGCGGCACCGCGGCGATCGCGGGGACCCACGGGTTCTTCCTTGACGTCTCGACCGACGCCGCATCCACCGGGGACATCATTCCGCTGGTCGGGGCGACCGGCGTCAACCCCGCCGCGCTCCTGTTCTTCCAGTTCGTGTTCTGCGCCGTCTCGCTGGCGATCGTCTGGGGCACCACGCTGGAGCGGATCAAGTTCGCCGCCTACGTGATCTACGCGGTCATCTTCAGCGCCCTCATCTACCCGGTCATCAGCCACTGGATCTTCGGCGGTGGCTGGCTGCAGGCAAACGTCGGGATGCAGGACTTCGCCGGCTCGACGGTGGTCCACCTGATCGGTGCGACCGGCGCGCTCGCCGCGCTTCTGCTCCTCGGCCCGCGGATCGGGAAGTACGCGTCCAAGGGGAAGCCGAGGGCGATCCCCGGTCACTCGATGCCCCTGGTGGGCCTGGGCGTACTCATCCTGTGGCTCGGCTGGTTCGGGTTCAACCCGGGCTCGACCCTCGGGGCGATCGGCAACCGGTTCGCCGAGGTCGTGGTGGTCACCAACCTGGCGGCCGCGGCCGGCGTCGTCTCCGCGGTGTCGGTGATGTACCTGAAGTCGAAGACGATCGACATCGGCATGGCCGGCAACGGGGCGATCGCAGCACTGGTCGCGATCACCGCGCCGTCCGGCTACGTCGAGTACTGGGCGGCTCCGATCATCGGGGCGGTCGCGGGCGTCATCGTCGTGCTCGGCGTGCTGGCCATCGACAAGGTGCTCGACGATCCGGTGGGCGCACTGTCCGCACACGGCCTGGCCGGCGTGTGGGGAACGCTCTCCTGCGGGATCTTCACGGCACCGCGACTGGCGGAGCTCAACGGCGTCGGTGATGGCGGCCTGTGGTACACGGGCAGCTTCCACCAGCTGGGGGCTCAGGCGCTCGGCATCGCCGTCGCGTTCGGATGCGTGTTCGTCGTCTCGTACGCCGCGTTCTGGCTCATCAAGAAGACGATCGGCCTCCGCGTCACGCCCGAGCAGGAGGACGCCGGGCTGGACATCTCCGAGCACGGGATGTACGGATACCCCGAGCAGTTCATCCCGCAACCGGAGTACTCGACCGGCCTCGCCCGTGGGGCTGGCCCGGTTCCGACCGCCAGTCCGGCGCCGGCCGCCGTCACGCAGATGGCGACCCAGCCGGAAACCCAGGGATAGGAGGATCGATCGAATGAAGAGGATCGACGCATACATCCGCCACGAGGCGTTCGAGCCGATCCGGGCCGAGCTGCTCGAGAAGGGGTTTCCCTCTCTCTCGATCAGCGAGGTCAAGGGATCGGGGAGACAGAAGGGAGTCGTCGAGCATTACCGCGGCTCCACCCTTACCGTCAACGTACGACCGAAGCTCCAGCTGATGATCGTCGTCGACGACGCGGACAAGTCGCTGGTGGTGGAGACCATCCTCAGGCACGCCCGCACGGGCGATGTCGGCGACGGGAAGATCTTCGTCGCCGACATCGAGGAGGCAATCCGCATCCGAACCGGCGAGGAGGGCGAGAAGGTCCTCCAAGCGCACTCGGACGCGGAGATTCCCGCCTAGAGTACGACGCGCTCGGAGAGGCGCCGGGGCCAGTGCCCCGGCGCCTCTCCCACCCCCGGACCTTCCAGCAAACAAACGGAAGCGACAAGGAGAGACCCACCGATGGCAACCGCCACAACCCCCAGCACCAAGCCCGAGGACATCGTGGCCCGCGTCGACGAGGACGGGGTCGAGTTCATCCGGCTCTGGTTCACGGACATCAACGGCCAGCTGAAGAGCTTTTCCGTCGGCCGCGAGGAGCTCGAGCACGCGCTCGCCGACGGGATGGGCTTCGACGGCTCGTCGATCACCGGCTTCAACGCGATCGAGGAATCGGACATGATCGCGATGCCGGACCCGGACACCTACACGGTGCTCCCGTGGCGAGCGCACGGCGAGAAGGGGAACGTCGCCCGGATGTTCTGCGACGTGCTCAAGCCAGGCGGAGAGCCGTACGAGGGCGATCCGCGCTTCGTGATGCGCCGTGCGCTGGAGCGGGCGAAGGACCTCGGATTCGACACGTTCAACCTCGGCCCCGAGCTCGAGTTCTTCTACTTCGCGGCCGACGAGGTCGGCGAGGACGGCGTGCCGGCGATCCTCGACAAGGGCGGGTACTTCGACCTGACCACGCTGGATGCGGCATCGGACCTGAGAAGGGACACGGTGAACGCCCTGAAGGTGGTGGGGATCCCGGTTGAGTACACGCACCACGAGGTGGGCCCCTCCCAGCACGAGATCGACATGCGCTACTCCGAGGGCCTGCGGATGTCCGACAACGCGATGACCTACCGGATCGTGGTCAAGGAGATCGCGGCCGAGCACGGCGTGTACGCGACGTTCATGCCGAAGCCGCTGTTCGGCGAGAACGGATCGGGGATGCACACCCACCAGTCGCTGTTCTCGGAGGGCAAGAACGCGTTCTACGACGCCGACGGCGACCATCACCTGTCAGCGGCGGCGAAGTCCTACATCGCGGGGCTCCTGCGCCATGCGCGCGAGATCGCCGCGCTGTTCGCCCCGAACGTCAACTCCTACAAGCGCCTGGTGCCCGGCTACGAGGCGCCGGTGTACTGCGCGTGGTCGCAGCGGAACCGCTCCGCCCTCGTGCGAGTGCCGATGTACCACCCGGGCAAGGAGCAGGCGACTCGCTGCGAGCTTCGCTGCCCCGATCCATCCTGCAATCCCTACCTCACGTTCGCCGCGATGCTCCACGCAGGGCTCGACGGGATCGAGAACGGCTACCGGTGCCCTGAGCCGATGGAGCGCAATCTCTACGAGCTCTCTCACGACGAGCGCACGGAGCGCGGCATCGAGCAGCTCCCGGAGACGCTAGGCGAGGCGATCGAGGTGCTCGCGGCGTCCGATCTCGTGCGTCGCGCGCTTGGCGACCACATCTTCGAGCGTTACGTGGAGCTGAAGCGCGCGGAGTGGGAGGACTACCGCGTTCAGGTGACGAGGTGGGAGCTGGACAAGTACCTGCCCATCCTCTGACCCACGAGGGTCGCCGGCTCCGCGGATCGAGCATCCGGCGCGAGACAGTGCGAACGCAGCGAGCCTAACGGCTCGTGTGGATAGGCGCACCGCCGTCAAGATGCTTGGGCGGCTCCATGCCCCACTGCCTCATGCCCTCCTCGATCCGGTCGATCACGGTCTCGAGCACCTTCACGCGTGCGTAGCGCTTCGAGTCGCCCTCCACGACGTGCCAGGGGGCGTGCGGCTGGTCGGTGCGCGCCAGCATGTCCTCGACGGCCTCGACGTACTCCTCCCGCTTCTCCCGGTTGCGCCAGTCCTCGTCGGTCAGCTTCCAGGTCTTGAGCGGGTCGCGCTCGCGCTTGGAGAACCGTCTCAGCTGCTCCTCGGACGAGATGTGAAGCCAGAGCTTCACCAGGATCATCCCCTCGTCGGCGAGCGAGCGCTCGAAGCCGTTGATCTCGTCGTAGGCCCGCAGCCACTGCTCGCGGGTGGCGAACCCCTCGACGCGCTCCGTGAGGACCCTGCCGTACCACGAGCGGTCGAAGACCGCCATCCCGCCCCAACCCGGCAGCACCGGATAGAAGCGCCACAGGAAGTGGTGCCGCTTCTCGTCCGGCGTCGGCGCGGCGAACTGCACGACGCGGACGTGACGCGGGTCGATCTGCGCCACGAGGCGCTTGATCGCGCCGCCCTTGCCGGAGGCGTCCCAGCCCTCGAAGACCACGCACAGCGGCGGACCGAGCTTCCGGTCTCCGATCAGACCGCCGAGCGTGAGGCGAAGCTGGGTGAGGCGCTCCCAGCCTCGGTCGAGGGCCCGGTCCTCCTCCTTGCGACTGAGCGATTTGCTCAGGTCCACCTCGTCAAGTCGTCCCATCTCGCGGATCCTCCCAGCTCAAGCCTCAGTAGGGGTCCGGCAGCGGTCCCGGCGCCTCGGGCTTCTCGGTCGTCACGTTCAGCGCCAGCGGGAAGGCGAGCGCCGCGAGGAAGATGAGCAGGATCCCGATCGCGACCAGCCACCGCGATCGGAACATGTGGCCGAGGATCCCGATCGCGAAGCCCGCGATCATGAGCGACACGTAGGGACCGATCGAATGCGGGAGGATCCCGGCGGCCGCCATCGGCTCATTATCATCGCCGACATGGCCGACACCCACGATTCCGGGTCCGTCGCCGAGGTCAAGCGGGCCCTGGGCGAGGTCGGATACCTCGCGGACGAGCCCGCGGCCCTGGTCGCCTACCTGGCGCAGCGCCTGGGCAAGCCGGTGCTGGTGGAGGGCCCGGCCGGCGTCGGCAAGACCGAGCTGGCGAAGGCGATGTCCCGCGCGACGCACCGCCAGTTGATCCGCCTGCAGTGCTACGAGGGCCTCGACGAGGCCAAGGCCCTCTACGAGTGGAACTACCGCAAGCAGCTGCTGCGGATCCAGGCGGAGTCCGGTGCCGAGGCGGCGGCGGAGGCCGCGAGCTGGGACGCAGTCCACGGGGACATCTTCAGCGAGGAGTTCCTGCTCACGAGGCCTCTCCTCCAGGCCATCGCCGCGACCGAGCCGGTGGTGCTGCTGATCGACGAGATCGACAAGACGGACCAGGAGTTCGAGGCGATGCTGCTGGAGGTGCTCTCGGACTTCCAGATCTCGATCCCCGAGCTCGGGGTGATCGAGGCGCGCACCCACCCGATCGTGCTGCTCACGTCCAACAACTCCCGCGAGCTCACCGAGGCCCTGAAGCGACGCTGCCTCTACCTGTGGCTCGACTATCCGGAGGTCGAGCGCGAGATGGAGATCGTGCGCCTGCACGCGCCCGATCTCGACGAGCGCCTCGCAAGGCGACTCGTGGAGGTCGTGCACATGATCCGCCAGCTCGACCTCAAGAAGCCGCCCTCGATCGCCGAGTCGATCGACTGGGCACGCGCCCTGCTGCTGCTGGGCGCCGACGACATCGACGCCTCGCTATTCGCCCGGACGATGAGCATCATCGTCAAGCACCGCACGGACATGGACCTGGTGGCCGAACGGGTCGGGATGAAGCTCGGCGGCATCGAGGGGCTCGGCGCCGAAGCGGCAGGATGAGCAGCCTCCCTCCCGGGCTCGCGCCTCGGCTCGTCTCGTTCTGCGAGGAGCTCCGAAGCGAGGGCGTGGCGATCGGCACCTCGGAGCTCCTGGACGCGTTCGCGGCGCTCGAGACCGTGCCGTGGACGCAGGAGGACGACTTCCGGGAGGCGCTCGCCGCGACGGTGGCCAAGTCGCAGGAGGACAGGCGGGTGTTCGAGCTGCTCTTCGATCGGTTCTTCTTCCGCGCGGCGGAGTCCGAGGCGCTCGAGCGGGGGATCGGCGAGGACCGGCGATACGACGGCGGCGACGGTCTCGACCTCGGCGAGCTTCGGGACGCCGTCAGACAGGCGATCGCCGACGGCCGCGACGGCGAGATGCGCGACCTCGCCCGGCTCGCGATCGCTGCGTTCGGACGCCGGGGGGAGGGCTCCGGCGTGATCGGCGTCGACGTGCAGCGCATCCGCCGCACCCTGGGCCTCCAGTCCTCCGGACGGGGAGCGGAGGGCAGCGACGTGGAGCTCGACCGCGAGCAGATCAACCGATTCGAGCGCCACCTTCGCCGCGAGCTCGAGCGCGCGCTGATCGAGCGCACCGAGAAGCTCCCGCCCTCACGCCCGCTGGCCGAGCTCGACCGGGCCCTTCCCACGAGCCCGGCCCAGGACCTCGCCGCCGTCCACCGTGCGGTCACCCAGCTCAAGCGGCGCCTGGCGACCCTGGGCCACGAGCAGCGCGGCCGGCGCCGCGGCGCCGCGGTCGACATGCGCAGGACCATGCGGGCATCGCTCGACACCGGTGGCGTTCCGCTGAAGCTCAAATACCGGCCGAAGCATCCGCGGCGACCCGAGATCTACGTGCTCTGCGACGTGTCGACGTCGGTCACCTCGGCGAGCATGTTCTTCCTCTCCGTCCTCCACGCGCTCCACGACTCGTTTCGCAAGCTGCGGAGCTTCGTCTTCATCGAGCGGATCTCGGAGGTGACCGAGGTCTTCGAGCGCGAGCGTGACTTCCGCTCGATCTCCGAGCGGATCAGCCGCGAGGGCGGCGTCGCCGACGTGTCCGGCTACACCGATTACGGGCGAGTGTGGCTCGAGTTCCTCGAGGAGATCGTCGAGGACCTGGGCCCGCGCTCGACGGTGATCGTGCTGGGCGATGCCCGCACCAACGGCCGCGAGCCCCACGCCGAGGTCTTCGCGAAGATCACCGAGCGAGCCGGCCGCACCTTCTGGCTCAACCCCGAGCCACGCCTCTACTGGAACTACGGCGATTCGGTGATGGCGGCGTACGAGCGCCACACGACGGCGGCGTTCGAGTGCTGGACCACGCGCCACCTCGAGGGATTCGTGAACGTCGTGGCGGGCGGCACGCCCCTGGTCGAGCAGGCGTAGGGGCCGCACCGGCGGGTAACCGGAGGGAATGCCGACCACCGCGATCCTCGACGTCGACGGGACGCTCGTCGACACCAACTATCACCACGCGATCGCGTGGTACCGGGCGTTTCGCAAGCACGACGTGACGCCCGCGATCTGGCGCATCCACCGCCACATCGGCATGGGTGGCGATCAGCTGGTCGGCGCGGTGGCCGGGGACGAGGTCGAGCATCGGCTCGGTGACGAGATCCGGGAGGCCGAGGGCGAGCTCTACATGGGCATGATCGAGGAGATCGAGGCCTTCGACGGCGCCAGCGAGCTGATCGCCGAACTGCGGGAGGTCGCCGACGCGGTGATCCTCGCGAGCTCGGCCAAGGAGCACGAGGTCGACCACTACCTCGATCTGCTCGACGCGAGGGATCTGGCGACCGACTGGACCACCTCCGCCGACGTCGAATCGACCAAGCCGGAGCCCGACCTCGTGCGGGCCGCGCTCGACAAGGCCGGCACCGACACCGGGTTGATGATCGGGGACACGACCTGGGACTGCAAGGCGGCTGGGCGCGCGGGGATCCCGGCTGTTGCGCTCATCACCGGAGGCTTCGCCGAGTCCGAGCTGCGCGAGGCGGGTGCCGTGGCCGTCTTCGAGGGCCTGGGCGCGTTGCGTGGATCGCTCGCCGAGCTTCCGGTCATCGGTCGCGCCGAGGCCCGGGCGGCAGCCGATGACGGGTAGACTTGTGTGGTTGAACGACAGGGGTGCTCGCGGGCTAGCGGGCTGAGATAGCGCCTCTGGGATCCCCCACCTGGCACTGACCCTTAGAACCTGTGCGGTAATGCGCGCGGAGGGAGCATGCGAGCGACATCCGAGGCTCCCGTAGCGGAGCCTCAATCGGTTAATCGGGCCGCGAAGGCGGCGAACGGGAGCGCGGGAGCGCCGGGGGTCGTGTCCCCGGCCGCGGTCGACATCATCGATCTCTCCCACTCGTTCGGAGAGCTCGGCGTGATCGCGCACCTGGATATCCGCCTCGCGGCCGGCGAGGTCCTGGGCATCGTCGGGCCCTCCGGCTGCGGGAAATCGACGCTCCTGGAGCTCGTGAGCGGTCTGAGGGAGCAGACCCGGGGTCGGATCTCCATCAACGGAGGCGTGGAGATGAGCGCGCGCCTGAAGAGCTGTGCGTACATGCCCCAGCGCGACCTCCTGCTCCCCTGGCTGGCAGCGATCGACAACGCGGCGATCGCGCTTCGAAACCGTGGCGCGTCGCGCGCGAGCGCTCGGCGGGCCGCGCATCCGCTGTTCGAGCGCTTCGGGCTGGCGGGATTCGAGCGCACGCGCCCGGCGGAGCTCTCGGGCGGGATGCGACAGCGCATCGCCTTCCTACGCACCTTGCTGGCCGGCAAGCCCGTGCTGCTGCTCGACGAGCCGTTCGCGTCGCTCGACGCGATCACGCGCGCCGAGATGCAGGAATGGCTCGCGGGCGCGCTTGCGGCGGAATCGCGCTCGGTGATCCTGGTGAGCCACGACGTCGAGGAGGCGCTGTATCTCTCGGATCGGGTGGCGGTGCTCTCACGGCGGCCGGCCCGCGCCGTGGCTGAGATCTCCGCCCCAGCGCCGCGATCGAGCCCTCGGCTCGAGGCGGTCACGGCGCCGGGCTTCGTCGCCGCTCGGGAGCGCGCGCTCGAGGCCCTGACGGAGAGCTCACGGTGAGGCGCTGGATCCCGCCGATCGCGATCGTGGCGATCCTGCTCGCGCTGTGGCAGCTCGCCGCCAACCTCGACGTGATCGCGCAAGCGCTCCACATCGAGCCGTTTCTGGTCCCCTCGCCGAGCGACATCGCGTCCTCGCTGTGGACCGACCGCGCGCTGCTCGTCGACAACGGCTGGGTGACGCTCCAGGAGGTGCTGGCCGGCTTCGCGATCTCGGTCGTCGCCGGCGTCGGGTTCGCGGTCGCGCTCCACGTCTCGCCAACGCTGCGGCGAGCCTTCTACCCGCTGCTGGTCGCCTCGCAGACCGTGCCGATCGTCGTCGTCGCCCCGATCCTCGTGGTGTGGCTGGGCTTCGGGATCGGCCCGAAGCTGGCGATCATCGCGCTGATCTGCTTCTTCCCGATCACCGTCAACACCCTCGACGGTCTGCGCTCGGTCGACCCCGACCTCGTGAAGATGATGCGCACCCTGGATGCGACCCGGCTGCGGACCCTTCGCGCCGTCGAAGGCCCCACCGCTCTCCCCTATTTCTTCAGCGGTGCCAAGATCGCCGTCGCGGTGGCCGTGATCGGTGCCGTGTTCGGGGAGTGGGCAGGGTCGAGCTCCGGCCTGGGGCATCTGATCCAGCAAGCGTCCGCGCAACTCCAGACGGCGCGCACGTTTGCGGCCGTCGTCGTACTGTCCGCGCTCGCAATCGTGTTGTTCGCGCTCCTCGCGCTCCTCGAGCGCAGGATCGCGTGGTGGGGACCCGCCCAAAATAAAAGCCGGTAACCGGCAAGGAGGAGGCTCGGTGATCAAAGCAGGTGCGAAGTCGGTTCGAGCGGTGGCCGCGGCGCTGGTCGTCTGCGCCGCAACGCTCGCCGCGGGATGCGGTGAGAAGTCGGAGTCGACGACGCAGGCCACGCCGCATCAGCTCACCCTGGCACTCGACTTCTACGTCAACCCCGACCACGCCGGCATCTTCGAGGCGCTCGACAACGGCTACTTCCGCGATGCCGGCCTCGACGTCCAACCCCAGACTCCCTCCGACCCGTCGGCGCCGATCCGCCAGGTCGCCGCCGGCAGGGCCGACCTCGCCGTGTCCTATGAGCCCGAGGTGCTGCTGGCGCATGACCAGGGGCTGCCGGTCAAGGCCGTGGCCGCCATCGTGCCGACCCCACTGACATCCCTCATCTGGCTGAAGGCCTCCGGGATCAAGGACGTCAAGGACCTTCGCGGCAAGACGATGGCAACCGCCGGCATCCCCTACCAGGAGGCTTACCTGCAGACGATCCTCGAGCGGGCAGGATTGAGCACGAACGACGTCGACACCGTCGACGTCCAGCAGGGATTGCTGCCCGCGATCCTCTCGGGGCGCGCACAGGCGATGCTGGGCGGCTTTCTGAACGTCGAGGGCGTCGACCTGGAGCTTCGGGGCAAGCACCCAACCGTGATCCCGGTCGACGAGCTCGGGATCCCGACCTACGACGAGCTGGTCCTCGTCGCCAACGCGCGCACCCTCGACTCCCAGTCGGAGGACATCCGGCTCTTCCTCGACGCGCTCGAGCGGGGGACGAAGGCCGCAGTGGCCGATCCCGAGGGAGCGACCAGGGAGATCCTGGATGCCGGCACGGGCCTGGATCCAAAGATCACCGGCGCCGAGGTCCGCAAGACCCTGCCGCTGCTCCTGCCTGACAGCGAGCATCCCTACGGGTACATGGACCCGCGCCAGTGGCGGAGGTTCGCCCACTTCTTCGCCGATCACGGCGAGATCAAGGCCCTGCCGACGGTCGACGACGTGCTCACGAACGACCTGCTGCCGGGAAGCCGGCAGCCCTAGACGCACTCGAGAACGCAGTTGGTGGCTCATGGCCGAACAATCCGCGCACCGCGGGCACCGCGGGGCCGCCTGAGCGGCCTCAGGCGGCCATGCGCAGCGGCGGACCCTGGGCGAGCACCTCGTGGTGCGCGAACAGCATGAAGTCGCCCGCGAGGCCGCGGAACGGCTCGTACGGCCGGTAGAACTCCTCCACCTCCTCGATCGTGGCGCGGCGACCAAGCCCGGCCAGGTGTCCGACCAGCTTGATGTAGCCGAGGTCGCCGGCGGGCAGGGAGTCGGGATCGCCACGACCGTAGAGCCCCAGGCACTGGATCGTCCACGGGCCGATCTCCCGGATCCTGAGCAGCCGGTGATCGTCCCCCGGGTCGGCGGGATCGACGCGGCGCTCGACCACCTCACGGGCAACGCGGATCATCGCCAGGGCGCGTGCGGGCGAGAGGTCCTTCGCGGCGAGCTCGGCCGGTGCCCGCCCGGCGATGAGCTCGGGCGTCGGCACGTCCCTGAGCGTGCGGCCGTCCGCGTCCCCCCAGGCGACGCCCCACCGGAAGACCATCCGGCGCTGGATCGCCGCCGCGCGCCCGGACTCGATCAGCTGCTTGGTGATCGACCACGCAAGCGCCTCCCAGGCCCACGGCCGACGCCGCGGCCGGTGCCACGGCTTCCGGCGAATCGCCGCCCCGAAGAGCCGATCGGAGCGGAAGGTCTCGTATGCCTCCCGGTAGTCGTCGTCGACGCCGAGCGCGAAGCGCATCCGCTCGATCGCCCGCTCGCGAACGTCAGCCGAGTCCGCCTCGGCCCGCATCAACACGGTGCCGTCGCGGCGCTGCGCCGCGCGCACCACCGCAGGACGGCCTTCCACGTGGAGAAAGCGGGTGACGACCCCGCCGCGGACCCGCATCACCGCGTCGCCGCCACCGCCGGGCGGCAGCCGGTATGGCCACGGCGACCTGATCTCGACGTCCAACGCCGCCGCCGGGCGGGCGCCGCGGGCGTTCACGGCGGCTACCGGCCGTTGCCGAGGATGTGCACGTCGACCAGGAAGGAGCGACTGGCCACGACGTTGGCCTGGTCGGAGCGGCGACCGAGGATGCGGCGCCCGCGCTGTCGCTTGGTCTGGCCCGCCGAGCGCACCGCGCGGACGGCGGCGACCGTGGCGGCCCCGGCGACCAACCCTCCGGCCGCGGCGATCGCCGCGGCCCTCACCTCGCCGCGCCAGGCCTCCACCTCGGTCCGCCGCGACGGCTCGGGCAGCCTGCTCGGCTGCGGAATCTCCTGGGAGCCGCCGGGCTGCGGCTCCTCGACGGCCTCCGCCTCCAACACGACCTCCTCCACATCCATCACGTCCTCGCGCGCCACCGAAGCGAGTCCCCTTTCCTGAGCTCGGCGCCGACCGGCCGCGCCAGTGTAACGGCGGTCGCAGAGGTCACGCGAGGCGCTGGCCGACACCGCCGGCGAGCGCTTTCCGCACTTTGCGGAAGGCCTATGCGGCGAGCGGCAGCCCGTATAGCCGATAGCGCTTGACCACCGTGCCCCCCATCCCCTCCATGGCCCGGTTCATCGGCTCGTTGACCTCGAGGATCCAGCCCATCTCGCCGCCTTTCTGCCTCACCCGCGCCGCGGTCTCGATGTGCCGGACGTACAGGGCGGCCGCGACGCCGAAGTGCTGATAGGAGGGCCTCACCCCCAGCGCGAACACGCGCACCTGGTCGATCGCGCGACGGCCGACGAGAAAATGCCACCAGCCGAAGGGAAGCAGCCGCCCCTTCATCTTGGCCAGCACCTGGTTGATGTCGGGCAGGGTCAGGGCGGCACCCACGACCTCGCCCTCGCGCTCGGCGATCATCGCCCAGTTCTCGTCGAGGATCGGCTTCAGGTTCTTGGCCTGGAAGCGCACCTCCTCCTCGGTGATCGGCACGAATCCCCAGTTCGGCCCCCAGGCGGCGTTGTAGACGTCCATGAACCGCGTGATCTCGGCCTCCAGGTCGCGCTTTCTCATCTTGCGGACGCTCACGCCGTGCTCGTCGCGCGCCTTCTGCGCCGCCTCGTGGATGAAGTCGTGGAAGCGATCCCCCTGCTTGAGTCGCCCGAGCTGGAGCTCCCACATCAGGAGGTCCATCGTCTTCGTCAACCCCAGCCCCTCGATGAGCTCGCGGTAGTACGGCGGATGCCAGGGCTCGAGCACCATCGGATCGAGGTCGTAGCCCTCGATCAGGATGCCGCACTCGTCGTTGGTCGTGAAGTCCATCGGCCCCAGCATCCGCTCCCGGCCCCGTGCTCGAAGCCAGGCCGTGGCGGCGTCCATCAGCGCGCTCGCGGTCTCGGGATCGTTCTCGCACTCGAAGAAGCCGAACATCCCGTCGTTTCCGCCCTGGAACCGGGTCCAGCGCTCGTCGACGTGCGCCGTGATCCGTCCCACGACCTCCCCGTCGCGCTCGGCGAGGAAGTACTCGGCCTCGGCGTGCTCGAAGAACGGGTTCTTGGAGCGGTCGAGGAACTCCCGGCGCTCCATCTTCAGGGGCGGCACCCAGGGGGTGCCGCGGTGGAGGCGGAACGGCAGCTCGAGGAACTCGCGGAGATCGCGCTTTCCCTCCACCGGCCGCACCGCCACGCTCGAACCCATGGCGCGGACGCTATTGGGTCGAACTTTGCGACGGGGTTCCGGGCGAGCGTGGGAGACTCCGCGCATGGCTGAAACCACCCGCGCCCCGGTCGACGTCTTCGCCAAGGCCCTTACGCACAGCCGCAAGGAGCAACTCGAGGCGGCAAAGGAGGCCGACCTCCTCCCGTACTTCCGGCTGATCGAGTCCGAGGCGGGCCCGGTGATGGAGATCGAGGGCCACGAAGCGGTGATGCTCGGCTCCAACAACTACCTGGGGCTCACCGGCGACCCCCGCGTCAAGCAGGCAGCCCGGGACGCGCTTGAGACCTACGGCACCGGGCTGACCGGCTCGCGCTTCCTCAACGGGACCACCCCCCTTCACGCGGAGCTCGAGCGCGAGATCGCCGACTGGATGGGCACCGAGGACGCGCTTGTCTTCACCACCGGCTACCAGGCCAACATCGGCTGCCTCGGAACGATCCTCGAGCCGGGCGACACCGTCATCTGCGACTCCGCCGACCACGCGTCGATCCTCGATGGCTGCCGCCTCTCCGGCGCCAAGCTGCGTCCCTTCCGCCACAACCAGATGGCCAAGCTCGAGAAGATGCTCGAGCGCTCGGTTGAGGACGGGGGTGGGGTCCTGGTGGTGGTGGACGGCGTGTTCTCGATGGAGGGCGACGTCTGCGACCTCCCCTCGATCGTCGAGCTGTGCAACGCCTACGGCGCCCGTCTCATGGTTGACGAGGCGCACGGCGTCGGGGTCCTCGGCGCCCGCGGCGCCGGCGCGTGCGAGCTCTTCGGGCTCGAGGACGACGTCGACCTGCGCATGGGGACGTTCTCCAAGAGCCTGGCCTCCTGCGGAGGCTTCATCGTGGGCCGGGCCGACGTGATCGAGTTCCTCAAGATCTCGTCCAGGGCATTCATGTTCAGTGCGGCGGCGGTGCCCGCAGCGGTCGGCGCGGCGCTCGGGGCGCTGGAGGTCATTCGCGCCGAGGGCCCCGAGCTCATGGGCAGGCTGCTCGACAACAGCAGCTATCTGCGTCAAGGCTTCCGTGGCCTGGGGTTGCGCGTGGTCGAGCCGGGGACGCTCCCGGACGGCAGCGAGGCGGTGACGCCGGTGGTCCCCGTCCTGGTGGGGGAGGACTGGCAGGCGGTGCTCCTGTGGAAGGCGCTCTTCGACGCCGGCGTCTACACGAACGTCGCCCTGCACCCGGCGGTCCCGCCCGGGGGTGCCCTGCTCAGGACCAGCCTGATGGCGACCCACGAGCGGTCCCACCTCGATCGGGCGCTCGAGATCATCGACCGAGTGGTCTCGGAGTTCCCGGACCTCCCCCGCAATGGGTAGTTTCGGCTTGTCCATTTTCGGACAAGCCGAATCCGCGCACGAAAAGCATGCACTTAGCGGACGACTCGCGGACCGGTCGGGGGGCGCCGGTTGACGCTCGGCGCCCGACTCGCCTAGGTTGCCACGAACGCCGGACGTCATCCCGGGGCAGGGAGCGGCCGGAACGGACAGAGGAAGTGTCGTTCCGTCCCATCCCATAGGCCCCCGACCGAACGGAGGGAGGAGCGTCCGGTTCCATCCCCGGTAAGCCTCTCTACACGCTCGGAGGAGAAGTGACAATGTCCGCTGCCTCTACGGTCGTCCCCGCGCCACAGCACATGCAGGCCCTGGCCCACGCAAACCGCGTCCGCCTTGCCCGCGCGTCCCTCAAGCGCGCAATCCTCGCCAGCCAGATCAACGTCACCGAGATCGTCCGCGACTGTCCCTGGGAGGTCGAGACCATGACCATCGGCGAGCTGCTGCGAAGCCAGCGCCGGTGGGGCCGCACCCGCGTCCGGAAGTTTCTCTCCGCGCTCGCGCTCAACGAGAATCGTGAGCTGGGCAGGCTCACCGAGCGCCAGCGCAACGTGCTCGCGGCCGAGCTGGCCGCGAAGGCGATCCGCCGTTAGGCCCCAGCTCCGGCTGACGCCGCGCTGGGCACGGATCGCCCTTCGAGGCGGCGCGCGGCGTCAGCGGAGCTTGAACGGGCGGCCCGAGCGCCTCTGAAAGACCCGGGTCAGCATCAGCGCCATCAGGGCGAACGCGGCAACGGCGATTCCCAGCGCGATCGGCAGCCAGACCGCGGGGGCGAGGAAGGCCAGGCCCGCCAGGATCGCGACCGCAACCGCGCCCGAGAGCAGAAAGGTGTGCGACCGGTAGCCGCCGAGGTGCTCCCGGATCGAGAGCTCGAGCCCCGCGATCGAGCAGAGCACGGCGCCCGTCGCGATCATCAGCGTGCCGGTGCGCCCGTGCACGATGAACCCGGCGACCAGCAGGACGATTCCGGCAAGGACCACGGCCTCGACCAGCGGGACGCTCCCCCACGGCGCGGGCGGGCGCTGATCGAGGTCGGGGCGGGAACGGCGGCGGCGCGCGGGCGGGCGGGCGGCTGCTTCCCGAGAGTCCGCCGGCTTCTCCGCCGCGGCCTTGGTGGACGGCGGGCGCCGAGGACGGCGCTTCCGCCGCTTCTTCGAGCTCACCTAGTCGGGGCCGCAAGCCCCATGGCTAACGGGCAACCGGAGGAGTGCTTGACGCGCCACCAGCCGAGGAGCATTCCCAGGATTCCCCACCGTGGGCGGGAGTGCCAGTGCTGGCAAGGGCGCTCGCCGATGTCCTCCGCGGCGACCCGGACCCATCGGTAGCGATCCGGGGCGGCGATCATCGACTCGAGCAGCCCACGATTCGCCTCCTCCACCTCACCGCGGCGACCAAGCTCCGCCTGAGCTTCGCCAAGCCTCACCGCGAGGCCGTCGCGAACCCGCTCGAGCTCGGCGACGCCGAGGACGCGCGGACCGCCGACCGCGGGCACGCTCCACTCGATCCCCGCGCGTGGAAAGGCCGATGCGAACAGCTCACCGAGCCGCTTCTCGAGCAGTGCGATCTGCCGGCGCAGCTCGTGCCGCGCCTGGCGGTCGGCATCCGGATCCGCGACCCGATCGAAGGAAGGGGGCTCGGGCACGCGGACCGCCTCATCCGCTGAGCCGGGTCGCTCGATCTCAAGCAGTTGCTCGGGCACGAAGCCTCTCCTTCCACCCTGGATGGACCCCCACAGTCTAAACGGGGACAGCGGGACGATCCAGCGGTTCCGGTGAGCGGCCTCGGAGCTGGCGCGCTCCAGGCGTGGATCCGGCGAGTGGGGCCGGACTCGGACGAGCTCCTCGGTGCCCCTTTTTCAAGCGCGTTGGGCAGGGGGCCTAAGACCGGATCACTTCGGCCGCCAGCCAGATCGCCTCCTCCACGGCGATGTCGGGAACGCCCTTGACCTGGATCGAAGCGATGATCATGCGGGCGGACTTGGGATCCACTCCCCGGCCGGAAGCGATCGCGCCGAACAGGAGCGCCAGCGGCCGGGCCTCGTCTGCGATCACGAGAGTTCCGGGCGGGAGCGCACCCGGGCGCCCCTCCAGCCCCTCGCCCCCTTCGGTCTGGCGGATGCCGATTCGCCCGGACGCCCGGTCGGCGTCGAAGGCGCGGAGGGCCACGCCCGACTCGATGATGGCGATCGTCAGCGCATCGTCCAGCAGGCTCTGACTGACGAAGGCGCCACGCTTGATGCGCTCGAGCGCGATCGCCTCGACGGGCGTGGGCTGCTCGTCTGGATCGAGTCCGATCTGGCGGAAGAACACGCGATAGGCCCACGGGATCGGCTTGTGGCGCAGAGCGATGGCCTGCGGCCCGGAGAAGCGATTTGACATCTGAGCCAGGCGACTCTTGACGTGACGCGGGCTGCGTCCGGAGCCGTGCTCGATCGTGAGGTATCGCAGACCCAGGCCGGGAAACTCCTCGCGAAGCTCGGGTGAGACCCAGCCCGCCTCGGGGACGGCGTCGCCCATCACCTGGCCTGCCTCTCGCGGGCGCGCGACTCTCGCAGCAGCCTGCGCACATCGCGCTGGATCCCAGCCCGGAGGCTCGCAGGGCTCTCGCCCTGCGGCTGGGAGAGATCCTGGATACCCGCCTTGGCGAAGGCGAGGATGCCGCCGGGATAGGCGAACGCGACGGTCGGACAGCCGCCCACGCGGTAGAGGTCGCTCACGGCGCCGTCGCGGTCATAGCCGACCGGAATCGACCAGCCGTGCTGCTCCGCGATGCTTCGCACGTCGCCCGGATCGTCGCGAACGTTCACGGAGAGGAAGTTGACGCGATTCCGGTAGCGCGCATGGAGCTCGTCCAGAGCGTCCTGGGTTGGCAGGCAGTCGGCGCCGCGAGTGAACCAGAACGAGAGCACGAGGGGGCGATCGAACAGATCGCAGATCCGGATCGCGCCAGAACGCGGGATCTCGCACGCCGGCGTCCGCCGGGCGTCCGCCGGGCACGGATTCTCGGAGGTGGAGCAGTCGTCCTGGAAGACGTTGGCGTCCTTGTCGAGGGGCCCGGTGAGGGCGTTCGGCACTGCGAACTCCGACAGCGGTATGCCGGGTTCATCCTCGCTCACACCGAGCGTTCCGCCGCTCTGCGTCCGGATCGTGTTGAGCGTCGCGACGACGATCAGGACGAGGAACGCGATCCCGACGAAGGTCGAGTAGCGCCGGCCGGGCCCCCGCGACGGCTGCTGGTCGCCGGCCACCGATCAGCGGGCGTCGGCCGGCGCCGCGCCGCTGCGGCGCCGCAGGCGGGCTGCCAGCGTCGAGAAGGGCTGGAACCCGCCCTCGGCCCAGACCAGCGCCGCGGGCAGGACCAGGAGAACGCCGAGGAGCGCGACCCCCAGGTCGAACACCGTGACGAGGCCGAAGTCGCGCAGCATCCTGATGTTCGTGAACACGAGCACCGCGAAGCCGGCGATCGCCGTGATCCCCGAGGCGATCACGGCCGCTCCGGTGCGCGCAAACGTTCGGCGCAGCGCGTCGCCGAGCGAGCCGCCGGCGCTGCGCTCCTCGTAGTAACGAGCGGACAGGAGCACGCTGAACTCGGTCGCGATCGCGATCACGAGCGCTCCCAGGGTCGCCGACATCGGGTTCAGCGGCACCTGCGTGATCCACAGGATCAGCGACGACCATCCGGTCGCGAAGACGATCGGGATCAGCGGCACCAGGGCCCGGCGGGCCGAGCGGTACACGGCGACCAGGACCAGCGCGACCGCGAGCAGCCCAGCGATCGTGACCAGGTACCGGCTCCCCGACAGCGCGGAGTTCGCGTCGGCGGCGAGCACCGGCAACCCGAGCACGCTCGCGCTGACTCCCGCGGGAGGGTCCTCGGTGGCGCCGGGCGGGTCGATCTGGGAGCGGATGTCGTCGATCAGCTCCTTCTGCTGATCGAAGGGCATCACCTTGATCCCGAAGGTGATCACCCCCGTGTTTCCCGGCTTGCCCGTCTCGGGGTCGGTGGTCACCATCGCCTGCGACACGTAGCGCGGCAGCAGTCGCAGGTCGGTCTTGATGCGAGATTGGCTGGGTGCGGAGGAGCCGTTGCCGTACAGGAAGTCGGGAAGCGAGATCTCGGGACAGATCTCAGTGTCGGACGACTGGCACGACGTCGTCGTGCCCGTGTAGCCGTGGCGCGCGAGCACGCGCTGCTCGAAGTCGTGCATCCACTTGATGACCTTCGGCTTCGTCAGATCGGGCGCCGTCACGGTCACGTAGGTGAGCCCCGAGATCCCGGTCGAGTCCTCCAGCTCGTCGACGTCCTGGAGGGCGGGCAGATTGCCGGGGACGAGCTGGCGGATGTCGGAGATGACCGGGATCTGCGTCCCCACGCCCCAGCCGATGGCCGCGAGAACGGCCGCCACGGCGAGCACCCTCCCGGGCGCCGAGATGGAGATGGCCATGGCCCGCCGGCCGGCGCGGCCGGCCGTCGCCGCGATCCGGGTGCCGAGGTCGGAGGCGGGCCGTAGCGCGTCGCCCAACCACCGCCGTGCCCGGGCGACGCGACCCGATCCCTTGGAGCCAGCGGCTCCATTCGACCCGCCGCCAGGCCTCAGCAGCGAGAGGGCCGCCAGCCCCACGGTCAGCGCCAGCACGAAGGCGACGGCGATCCCCCCGACCAGGAGCAGCGCGAAGCCGCGCACCATCGGGATCGGCGACAGGACGAGCACACCGAACCCACCGGCGGTGGCGAGCCCGGCTGTCGCGATCACCGGGCCCCCCCGGGCGGCCGCCTCGACCGCGGCCCTCGGCGGCGAGGAGCCGGAGCCGACCGCCTCGACGAACCGCGCCTGGAACTGGATGGCGTAGTCGACGGACAGGCCGATCAGCACCGGAAGCACCGCGATCGAGGCCATCGTGAGGTCGCCGCCGATCAGCGACAGGAAGCCAAAGGTGATCCCGGCCGCCCCCAGGGCGATGGCCAGCGGCAGCAACCGCAGCGGCGATCGGAAGACGAGCGCGAGCGCGATCACCATCGCGGCAAGCGCTGCTGCGAGGAGGACGAAGATCTGCGTCGAGAGCTCGGAGGCGAGCCCCTCGAAGACCACGGGGACGCCGCTGACCACGTACTTCGGGGTCGCGGGGCCGAACGATGAGAAGCGCTTCAGGTGAAATGCCGGATCCTCGGTGGCCTGCCGGAAGAGCGAGATGGCCTGCTGGCGCTGGGCGTCGCTGAGCCCCGGGCGCAGGCGGACCGAGATCAGCGCCGAATCGCCGCTGGGGACGATCGCCGCCAGCCTGGCCTTCGGCTGGCATGGGGGCACGCCGGGATCGCAGATCACGGACTGCACGTACCGTGCGTCGTTCAGGCGCGGAGGCCCGGTCTGCCCGTACTGGACCGCGAGCCCGACCAGCTGCTGCTGGAACCGCTGCAGGATCTCCTGGCCGGCGGCGAGCGCTGCCTGCTCCTGCTCGGCCTTCGAGTAGCCGTTCTGCTTCGCCTTCGCGGCGGCCCGCCGGGCGGCCCGCCTGGCGCGCACGACCGTCGCCTGCGACTCCTGGTTCAGCAGGTCCGTTGCCTCGATCGCGAACTGGTTCAGAAAGGTCGCGGGCCCGAACACCACCGCGCTGGGATCCAGCCGCGCGATCGCCTCGCACGGCGCCGGCGCGGGCTGCCCCTGGAACACCTTGCCGCCGCTCGCCTTCCCTGACAGGCAGCTCTCGAGCGCCAGCAGCTTGCCGAGGTTGGAGGTCAGGAGCAGCTGTCGCAGGTCCCCCTTGACGAGGATCTCGACCGGCTCGTCGCCGAACTGATCGTAGAAGTCCTGGGTCTTGGAGTAGCTGTCCGAGCCCCGGTCGACCAGGGAGCTGGGGCTTCGGTCGGCCTCGAGCCCTAGAGCGGCGACGGCGCCGATGAGCGCAAGCAGCACGGCCGCGACGATGACCGGCAGAGGCCGCTCAACCGCGCGCCCGGCGATCCGTGCCAGCACGCTCCTCATGGGGACAGATTAGGGCGGGGGCACTGCGAGGGCGCCACAAAGTGTGAGGCCGCGAGAACCAAGCCTGACCATGGACGCAGGTCGATCGGCGAAGCGCGCGTACCTGAGCGTACGTGAGCGAGACGATCGACCGAGGGCACCGCCGGGCGTCGGTTCGCAGCGGCCTCAGTCCATCGCCAAGGGGCCTTCGGTCTCCGCGTTGAGAAACTGCGCGACGAACTCGTTGTCGGAGTCGAACAGCTCGTCGGAGGGGCCGGACTCCACGATTCGCCCCTTCCAGAGCACGGCGATGAAGTCGGCGATGCGCCGTGCGGTCCCGAGGTCGTGGCTGATCACCAGATAGCAGCCGCCGTTCTCCTCATGCACCTCGCGGATCAGCTCGCAGAGCAGCGCCGTGCGCACCGGATCCAGCCCCGAATCGGGCTCGTCGAACATGACGATCGCGGGATCGAGCACGAGGGCTCGCGCGAACCCGGCGCGCTTTCGCATGCCGCCGGAGAGCTCGTTCGGCATCTTCTCGATCGCCTCGGCGAGGCCGACCTCGCGGAGGCGCCGGTTGCAGATCTCCCCGATCTCGTCCTCGGACTTGTCGGTGTGCTGGCGCAGCGGGAACGCGACGTTGTCGAACACGTTCATCGAGCCGAAAAGGGCGCCGTCCTGAAACAGGAGGCCGAACTTCTTCCGCATCTCGAAGAGCTCGTCGTCGGTCATGTTGGGGACCGACTCGCCGTGCACGAGCACGTCGCCGGCATCCGGGTACAGGAGGCCGACGATGTGCTTGATGAGGACGCTCTTGCCGGTGCCAGAGGGGCCGAGCACCATCGAGATCTGGTTGTCGGGAAGGCCCAGGTTCAAGCCGTTCAGGATCCGCGTGCGGCCGAACTGCTTGACCACGTCGATGATCTCGATCGCATCCTCGCCGCCGTGGTCGCGCTTCGCGCCCGTGTGCCACCGATACGGGTTCGCCTCCTCCGAGGTGACGCCGGGGATCGTGTAGTCGCGGTTCAGCTGGCCGAGCTCCGGAGCAGGCTCCTCATAGCGATCACCGTCGTCGGTCGGCTCCGCCTGGTACGCGGGCTCCCCGGCGCCATCGGTCGGCTGCTCGACGTCCTGCGTGGCATCCTCGCCGTAGGCGTCCTGCTCGTAGTTCTCTTCGCGGGTCTCGTGCGTCTCGTCAGCCATCGCGGCAGTCCTCCTCGTACGTGGGCAGGGTCATCCCCCGATCGGCGCCCTCGGGTTCGCGCCCCAGAACACCAGGGTTCCCATCATCCCGATGATGTGAACGAGGACGATGTTGAGCACCATCGACTTCGCCGTCGCCGTACCGACCCCGACCGGGCCCCCCGAGGCGGTGTAGCCGTAGTAGCAGCCGACGAGGACGATCACCGTCGCCATCACCATCGCCTTGATGACGCTGAATAACAGGTCGGGGGGGTTCTGGAACATCCAGAAGACCAGGAAGTAGCCGCCCGAGGAGACGTCGCCGATCTGCTTGACGACCGCGAGCCATGACGCGAAGTAGCCGATCCCGATCGCCGCCAGGTACATGAACGGCAGCGTCATCCACGCGCCCAGCAGGCGGGTCGCGGCGAGGAAGGTCATCGGCGGCACGCCCATCACCTCGAGGGCGTCGATCTCGTCGGAGATCCGCATCGCGCCGAGCTCGGCGACGATCCCGGTGCCGACCTTGGCGGCCATCATGTAGCCGAAGGCGTAGGGGATCACCTCGCGCAGGTCGCACCAGGCGGCGAACACGCCCGCGTAGGCGGGCGCGCCGACCGAGCGGTTGAAGTACGCGCCCTCGATCCCGCACTGCAGGCCGAGGATGAACACCAGCCCCCAGATCACGATCGTCGAGCCGAGGATCAGGATCCCCGCCTGGCGCAGCGCCTCGCCGAAGAACTGCAGCACCCGGCCGGAGTAGACGAGCCCCATCGTGCGACCGCAAAAGCGGGCGATCTCGCCGAGCGAGGCAAGCCAGTCGCGGGGGACTGCCAGCCAGCCGGGCATCAGGCGATCCCCCGGGCGCCGAGGAAGGGCGTCGCGCGGCGGCGGCGGATGCATCGCGGCGGCCCAGGGGCCGGTTTCGATCCATCGTTGTTTTCCGGTGCGATCCTCACTTGATCACGTTCAACTCCGGATGGGTGGCCAACAGCGTCTGGGTGAAGACGTAGTTGAACGCAAAGACGCCCAGGAAGGCGATCACCACCGCCTCGTTGACGGCCCGCCCGACCCCGGCGGCGCCGCCGGAGGCGTTCATGCCCTTGTAGGAGCAGACGATCGCGATGATCGCCCCGAACAGGGTGGTCTTCAGCAGCGAGCCCCACAGCTCGGTCACCGAGGCGTTGTTCAACAGGGTGGCGAAGAAGCCGCCGAGCGGGGCGTGGTAGGCGATCTCGGCGAAGATCCCGCCGGCGATCCCGAACAAGAGCGCGTAGATGTCGAGCAGGCCGGTGAGGATCATCAAGCTCAAGAAGCGCGGCACGACGAGGTTCTTGATCGGGTCGACGCCGAGCACCTGCAGGGCGTCGAGCTCCTCGCGGATCTTGCGGGCGCCGAGATCGGCGGTGATCGCGGTGCCGGCGACGCCGGCGACGACGACCGCGGTCACGAACGGCGCGAACTCCCTGACCGAGGCCAAGATGAAGAAGCCGCCGAGGCGATCCAGCGCCCCGAACAGGGTGAGGAAGTTGGCGGCCTGCAGGCCGGGGGCGCCGAAGCCGAAGGCCACGGTGGAGATCAGCATCGGAAACCAGGTCAGCTGCAGGGCGAAGATGAACTGGGAGATGAACTCGCCGCCGTAGGGGTAGGGCGGGCGCACCGCGGCGGTGATCGTCTTGCCGGTGAGGATCATCATGTTCCCCACCTGCTCGAACAGGCTCTTGGCGGGTAAGAACGCCCTGTCTGCGACGGATCGGACCATGTCTCCTCCGCGCCCGCGCGCGCTGACGGGCGACCCAGTAAATGTATTCCATGAAACCGCGCACCGCCACCCTTAACCGTTTCCGGGCACACGGCCGGCGTCTCGGCACGCAAGCGGCGAATCGGGCACCTAGCAGGTGCTATGTTCCCCGCGCCTTGGGGGAGAGCGGCACAAACGCCGGAAGGCGGCGACTCCGGGGCCCGGGAGCAAGGATCGCGACCGGGATCGCCGTGGCGGCGCTCGGCGTCGGCCTGACCGCATGCGGAGGCGGCCAGCGCCAAGACGCGACCGGTCCCTCGGGGAACTTCCCCGTCCAGGTGACGAAGGCGAAGTTCCCGAATCACCAGCGGCTGGCCGACACCACCGATCTCCAGCTCGAGATCCAAAACTCCGGCAACGAGACGGTTCCCGATCTCGCGGTGACAATCAACACCGTCACGGAGGGACAGCGCAACCTGAAGTCGCCGGCCACGTCGACCGGCTCCGGTCAGGGTTCGTTCAACATCCGGGTGGACGAGCCGAACCTGGCCAGCCCGTTCCGGCCGGTGTGGGTCCTCGAAGAGGACTACCCGAAGCTGATCACATCGAAGTACCCGCTCAACAAGCTCGGGCATGCACCGACCGCAGGCGCGGCGGCTGCCCAGACCGACACGTTCCAGTTCGGCGCCCTGAAGCCGGACGAGAGCAGGGACATCGCCTGGCGCGTGACCCCGGTGCGCCCCGGCACCTACACGGTGCGCTACGAGGTCTCGGCGTCGCTGACCGGCAAGTCGAAGGCCGTCACGCCCGACGGCGGTCCGGTCAAGGGCGAGTTCGTGTCGACGATCACGGCCAAGGTCCCACGCACGTGCGTGACCGGCAGCGGCAAGGTGGTCACCAATTGCGGTCCTCAGTCCGGCAAGGGATCGCAGGGGAAGCGGTAGGAGCCTGAAGGCCGCGGCCACCCTGCTGGCCGCCATGGTCGCGCTGGCGGGCTGCGGCGGAGGATCGCCCTCAACCACGGGCACCGCGCCGAACGCGCCCGCCCGCACGCAGGCGACGCCCGGGATGCCCCCGACGGGCGGGGGTGCAGGCGGCGTCCGCCTCCGGAGGCTGGGGGATTTCGATCAGCCGCTCTACGTGACCCAGCCGCCCGGCGACCCGCATCATCTGTTCGTCGTCGAGCAGACCGGTCGCGTCGAGGTCCTCACCGACCGCACTCGCGAGGAGACCCCGTTCCTCGACCTCACCGGGCAGGTGTCCTGCTGCGGGGAGCGGGGCCTTTTGTCGATCGCCTTCGCGCCCGACTACGAGAGCTCGGGCCTCGTCTACGCCGACTACACGGACCGCGCGGGCGACACGAAGGTGGTCGAGTACCGCCGCTCGGCGTCGAACCCGCTGACCGCGAATGCGGCGAGCGGGCGAGTGATCCTGAGCGTGGATCAGCCGTTCTCAAACCACAACGGCGGCCTCTTGGTGTTCGGTCCCGACGACCACCTCTACGTGGGACTGGGAGACGGCGGATCGGGGGGTGATCCCGACCGCAACGGACAGAATCTCGGCACGCTGCTGGGCAAGATCCTGCGAATCGACCCGCAACCCCGCGGCGGGAAGCCCTATTCGGTTCCCGCCTCGAACCCGTTCGCGGATCGGGCCGGCGCGCGCCCGGAGATCTACTCCTACGGCCTCCGTAACCCATGGCGCTTCTCGTTCGACCGCCTGACCGGCGACCTCTCGATCGGAGACGTCGGTCAGAACCGCTTCGAGGAGGTCGACCTCGTCCGGCGTGGCCAGGGCAGGGGCGCGAACTTCGGGTGGTCCGCATTCGAGGGATTCGCCCGCCTCAACGACGACCAGACGGCACCCGGCGCCGTCCCGCCCGTCCTCGCCTACGACCACGATGCCGGCTGCTCGGTCACCGGCGGATACGTCGTACGTGACCGCTCGCTTCGGTCTCTCTACGGCCGCTACCTGTACGGCGACTACTGCGCCGGCGAGCTCCGCAGCTTTCCAGCGATGCCCGACCGGCGAGCGGAGGGCGACCGGCCGCTGGGCCTGCGGGTCCCGTCGCTCAGCTCGTTCGGGGAGGACGACGCCGGGCATGTGTACGCGACGTCGCTCGACGGGCCGGTCTACCGGCTGGCGCACGCCGGCTGACCGGTCGCCGACAGGTTGAACGGTGGCGCTGAGCCGCCGGTACTCTCAATCGAGATGGTAGGAGCGAGCCGTGATCGACGCAGACGGCGGCTCTCGGGATCGATGTCGTTCGGGGTCGGAGGCGCCGGGCAGCCGGCCACCTGTACCAGGTGATCCAGCGATCGTGAGGCCGGCGAACGTGGGGAGAGCGCGGAGGCGGCACGCACCCTGGGCACTCGCCCTATCGCTGGCCTTCGCCATGCTCGCGGCGACGGTGGCCGCGCCGGGCGGCGCGGGCGCACCGGCGCGACATCACGCCGGCGACGGCCGAGGCGGGATCGCCAAGCACCGGATCGGCAGCTTCGACGCCCCGGTCTACGTCACCCATGCGCCGGGCGCCTCGCGGTTCCTGTACGTCGTGGAGCGGGTCGGGAGGATCGCCGCCCTGAAGAAGGATCATCGGGTGAAGGGGTCGTTCCTCGACATCCAGGGCCGCGTCTCCACCGGCGGCGAGCGAGGCCTTCTGTCGGTCGCGTTCCACCCGCGCTATCACCGCAACCGGCTTCTCTACGTGTACTACACGAACTCCGACGGGAGCATCGAGGTGGACGAGTTCCGCGCGAAGAGCAACCGTCGCGTGCGGCCCTCCTCGCGGCGGCGTGTGATCGTCGTCCCGCATCCCGGGCACTCCAACCACAACGGCGGCACCCTCGCTTTCGGCTCCGACGGCAAGCTCTACCTCGCCACCGGGGACGGCGGCGGGGGAGGCGACCCGCCCGAGAACGCCCAGAACCGCAAGAAGCTGCTCGGGAAGGTCCTCCGAATCAACCCCCGCCACAGCCACGGCAAGCCGTATGGCACTCCGAGGAGCAACCCGTACGCGGGTCGGCCCGGCCGCAACGAGATCTTCGCCTCGGGGCTGCGCAACCCGTTTCGCTTCTCGTTCGACCGGGGCCGGATCCTGATCGGCGACGTGGGGCAGTCGAGCTGGGAGGAGGTCGACTACGTCTCCCACAGGCGGCTCCGCGGCGCGAACTTCGGATGGGACCACTTCGAGGGCGATCACCGCGCCGACTATCCCGGGGACGACGAGGCGCCCCGGCCGGAGCACAGGTACCGGCCGCCGATCTTCGAGTACTCGCACTCGGGGCCCAACTGCGCTTCCTTCGGAGGCTGCGCGATCACGGGCGGCGTGGTGGTCCGCGACCGCCGGCTGCGGAGCCTCCACGGCCGCTACCTCTACGCCGACTTCTACCGCGGCCAGCTGCGGAGCCTCGTCCCGCGTCGTCACCGTGCGAGCGGCGACCGGGCCGTCGGGATCAACGTCGATCACCCGAGCTCGTTCGGCACCGGCGCGCGCAACCGCGTGTACGTGACGTCGCTCGACGGTCCCGTCTACCGGCTGCTGAGGAAGTAAGCGTCCTGACCCCTGGCTCTCGGAGTAGAGTCCCCATCGCGATGGAGAGCGCATCCGCGACTCACAACGCGCCGCCCGCATCCGGAAACGGAGCCTCGGCCGACGGCTCCACGATCGACGTCTACCGCCCGGTGGACGGCTCGGTGATCCGGTCCGTCGCCGTCGACTCGCCGGAGCGCGTCGCCGAGGTAACCGCGAGGGTCCGTGCAGCGCAGCCGGAGTGGGAGGCGATCGGGTTTGCCGGCAGGCGGAGGTGGCTGGAGCGCCTTCGCGACTGGATGATCGAAAACGAGCCGCGGCTCGCCGACGTCATGCAGGAGGAGACCGGAAAGGTTCGCGCCGAGGCCGAGCAGGAGGCGCCGTTCCTGTCCGGGACGATCAACTACTACTGCGAGCACGGCGAGGAGTTCCTCGCCGAGGAGTCCCCCACCCCCCACATCCTGCCGCTCAAGGTCAAGCGCCTGCGGATCGTCTACAGGCCCTACCCGGTCGTGGGGATCATCAGCCCGTGGAACTTCCCGCTCATCCTCGCCTTCGACGACGCGATCCCCGCGCTCATTGCCGGCTGCGCCGTCGTCATCAAGCCCTCGGAGTTCACGCCGCTCTCGGTGATCGAGCTCGTTCGCGCATGGAAGCAGGAGATCGGCGCTCCTGACGTGCTGGACGTGGTCAACGGCGTCGGCGAGACCGGCGGCGCCCTCGTCGACGAGGTGGACTTCGTGCAGTTCACCGGCTCCGACCGGACGGGGAGGATCGTGATGAAGCGCGCCGCCGACACCCTCACCCCCGTGAGCCTGGAGCTCGGTGGCAAGGACCCCCTGATCGTGCTTCGCGACGCCGACGTCGACCGCGCCGCCAACGCGACCGCCACCGGCGGCCTGGCCAACACGGGCCAGATCTGCATGTCGATCGAGCGCGTCTACGTCGAGGAGCCTGTCTACGACGAGTTCGTGGGCAAGCTCACCGATGCGGTGCGAGGGCTACGCCAGGGCCCCGACGAGCGCCCCTACGACTCCGACGTCGGGGCAATGACGACCCCGGCACAGGCCCAGGTGGTCGCCGACCACGTCGACGACGCGCGCTCCAGCGGCGCCCGGGTTCTCACCGGCGGCAACCGCAAGGAGGGACCCGGCGACTGGTACGAGCCGACCGTGATCGCCGACGCCGACCACTCGATGAAGGTCATGACCGAGGAGACCTTTGGGCCCGTCATCCCGGTGATGAAGGTGAGCGACGCCGACGAGGCCGTGCGGATGGCCAACGACAGCCGCTACGGCCTGTCGGCCTCCGTGTTCGCCGGCACGAGCGCGGAGGGCGAGGCGATCGCGCGCCGCATCGACGCGGGTGCCGTCAACGTCAACGACGTGCTGACGACCTACTTCACGATGGGCGTCCCGATGGGCGGCTGGAAGGACTCGGGCATCGGGTTCCGCCACGCCGCCTATGGGATCAAGAAGTTCGCGCGCCCGGAGTCGATCGTCGCCCCCCGCATCAAGCAGGGCAAGCGGGATCCGCTCTGGTTCCCCTATACCTCGACGCGCCGCAAGCTGATCAACCGCGCCAACCGCTTCATCAACGCGCGCGGGCTACGAAACCGGCTGGGGCTCTAACCGCCACCGCCGTCCCGGACCGAGGGCGAACACGGCGCGTGCTCGATGCCGGGGGCGCGCGGGAGTAGCCTCGCGCGTGGATGGACGCTGCGCTCGAGACTCGCATCCGGCAGTTGGCGGAGGAGCTATGGCGAATCGAGCCGTCGTCGTGGCGACGGCCGGCCGTGGCCCTCGGGCGGCGGCAGCTCGGCACCCTCGACGGACGGCCGGCGCTGCGCTCCGCGATGTTTCGGTTCGTGGATGCGGCCCCCGCCTGCCGGGGGCCGCTGGACAGAGGGCGGCACCTGCGGGCGTTCCTGCGGGAGGTCGATGGCGAGCCGATCCCGGCCACGCTGCGGCCGCTGCGCGGTCGAGTGGCACCCGGACCCCTGTTGGCCGCGTACGGCCTGGCGAGCGGGCCGGCGACGGCGCTCCTCGCGCGGCAGTTCATCGCCGGACGGGACGTCAAGTCCGCGACCCGGAACCTGCGGGCGATGTGGCGGCGAGGCCAGTCCTTCGCGCTCGATCTCCTGGGAGAATCGACCGTCTCGGAGGCCGAGGCCGAAGCCTACTTCGACCGCTGCGCCGGGACGCTACGGGTACTGGCCGACGTGACGGAAGGCTGGCCGGCGCAGCCGCTTCTCGACGCCGATCAGCATGGCCGGCTGCCACGCGCCAACCTCTCGATCAAGCTCACGGCGCTCACCCCGCTGCTGCGACCGCTTGCGCCCGAGCGCGGGGCCGATGATGCCGCCCGTCGCCTGCGCCCGCTGCTCCGCCTCGCCCGCGAGCTTGGCGCCCACGTCCACCTCGACATGGAGGACTTCGACAGCCGGGAGACGCTGCTCCTGGCGTTCGAGGACGTCCTTGCGAGCGAGGAGTTCCGGGACGCCCCGTCGGTCGGCGTCGTGGTGCAGGCGTACCTGCGCGACGCCGACGAAACCCTGGACCGGATCCTGTCGTCCCCCTCGCTCACCGAGCGCGGCGTCCCCCCCGCGATCAGGCTCGTGAAGGGCGCCTACTGGGATCACGAGAGCGTGATCGCGGGGCAGCGTGGCTGGAAGGCGCCCGTATGGAGCGAGAAGCGAGAATCCGACGCCTGCTTCGAGCGCCTGACCCGCCGGCTCGTCGACTCGCGCGACTCCGTCCGGCCCGCGATCGCAACCCACAACCTGCGCTCGCTCGCGCACGCCGTCGCGTATCTCGAGCGCCGGGGCGGCCGGCCCGAGGAGCTCGAGCTGCAGGTGCTGCGCGGCCTGGGCGACGAGCTCGCCGACGGCCTCTCGAGGCTCGGGCACCGGGTCAGGGTCTACACGCCGATCGGCGACCTGGTGGCGGGGATGGCGTATCTCGTACGCCGGCTCCTGGAGAACTCCTCCAACGAGGGTTTCCTGTTGCGCCAGCGCCACCAGTCCCTCGACGAGCTGCTCGCGGCCCCCGAATGAGCGAGTTCCGAAACCACCCACTGCTCGAGTTGCGCCAGCCCGTGGTGCGCGAGGCGCTGACTTCGGCCCTGGCGGCTCTGGACGCCGAGCTGCCGCTGCAGGTCGAGACCCTGATCGCCGGCAGGGCGACGCGCGGCGACGGCGCCGCCTCGACCGATCCCTGCGCCCCCGGCTGCGAGATCGCCCGCCTCGGCTGGGCGGGCGAGGAGGAAGCTGCCCGGGCCCTCGAGCTGGCGCTCGCCTCGCGCTGGCCGCGACGCGGACACTGCGGGCGCGCAGCCGTGCTGGAGCGGGCGGCCGAGTTGCTCGCCGAGCGTCGCCAAAGGCTGGCCGCCCTGATCGTTCGCGAGGTGGGCAAGCCCTGGGAGGACGCCGACGCCGAGGTGTGCGAGGCGATCGACTTCCTGCGCTTCTACGCGCTGTGCGCCCGGGAGCCGGGGAACGAGCTGGTGCAGGCACCGGGTGAGCGAAACGAGTTGCGGCTTCGACCGCGCGGACCGGCCGCCGTGATCAGCCCCTGGAACTTCCCGCTGTCGATTCCCTGCGGGATGGTCTCGGCCGCGCTCGTCACCGGGAGCCCGGTGCTCTTCAAGCCCGCCGAGCAGAGCCCGGCGTGCGGCTGGGAGCTTGCGCGGCTCATGCTCGAGGCCGGCGTTGACGACGACGCGCTCGCCTTCCTTCCGGCGGGTGGAGAGCTCGGCCGGTGGCTCGTCTCCGAGCCGCGCATCGCCACGATTGCCTTCACCGGATCTGTGGCTGTGGGCCTCGAGATCCAGCGCCGCGCCCACGCGGCCTCCGGACAGCGGCAGATCAAGCGAATCGTCGCCGAGCTCGGCGGCAAGAACTGTGTGCTGATCGACTCCGACGTCGACCTCGACGAGGCCGTGCCAGCGGTCGTGCGCTCCGCGTACGGCTACGGCGGTCAGAAGTGCTCCGCGGCGTCGCGGGCGCTCGTCCACGATGGGATCGCCGACCGGTTCGCCGAGCGGCTCGGCGGGGCGGTGGAGATCCTGCGAGTGGGACCGGCGGACGACTTCGCGACCGAGGTGCCGGCGCTCATCGACCCGGACGCCGTGGTCAAGTTCAACCGCTACGCGGAGCTCAGCCACGGCGCCGTGCTCGCACGGGCGCAGCCCGCCGAAGGGCCGCAGTACGTGGCGCCGCTGCTTGTGGACGCGGGCAGGCTGCCGGACTCAACGCCCGTACTTCGCGAGGAGATCTTCGGCCCGCTCTTGACGGTCGAGCGTGTGGCGGACCTGGAGGAGGCCGCCGAGCGTGTTCGCGAGCTCCCGCAGGCGCTGACGGCCGGCATCTTCAGCCGCCAGCCCGACCGAATCGACTCCCTTGTCGAGCGGCTGCCCGCCGGCGTCGTCTACGTCGACCGCGCGATCACCGGCGCCATGGTGGCGCGCCAGCCCTTCGGCGGCAGCGGCTTATCCGGCACCGGCGCCCGTGCCGGCGGCCCGAGCTACCTGCGTCACTTCGCGGACGAGCAGGTCATCTCGACCAACGTCGTCCGCCATGGCGTGGTCCTCTAGCGGCTAGGCCCGCCCGTCGGCGAGCTGGCTCTGCAGCCGGTCAGCGCGCTGCCGGTACCAGTCGGCGACCGCCCGCAGCCATTCCACCTCGGCCCGGGTCCGGACGTTCACGTATCCGGCGAACCCCTCGCCCGCGAGGTCGCGCGCCTCGGCGACGCTCACGTTCGTATGGCCACGGCCCAGTCGCCGCCACGCCTTCTTTTCGTCCCCGTCGGGCTCGGAATCCAGCATCAGCCGGGATCCGTCGCTCAGCTCCAGCCGCTGCGGCTCGTCTCCACGCAGGGTCCTTCCCCGCACCTGCTCCTCCATAGCATCGTCCCCTTTCCGCCCGCCGTGGCAGGCGTCTCGCGTGCAGGTCCGAGCGATCAAGCTAGCAAGCGTTCGGCGAGTGTTGTGTAAAGAGACCCTAATAACCGGCCGATGCGCAACCGGCCGCGTGGCGTCGACGGAAGTCCAGGGGTGGATCGATGCGACCGGCCGTCAGCTCGCCGGCACGAGCTCCTCGCGGAGCTGCTTCGCGGCCTCCACCATGTTGCGCAGTGCGCCTTCGACCTCGGGCCACGCGCGCGTCTTCAGCCCGCAGTCGGGGTTGACCCAGATCTGCTCCGGCTCCAGCACCTTCGCGGCAGCCTGGAGCAGCTCGGCCATCTCCTCGGCCGAGGGAACCCGCGGCGAGTGGATGTCGTAGACGCCCGGGCCGATCTCCTGCCCGTATCCGGTGCGCTCCCAGTCGTGCAGCAGCTCCATCCGCGAGCGGGCCGCCTCGATCAGGTTCACGTCGGCATCCATCTGCTGGATCTGCTCCATGATGTCCCCGAAGTCCGAGTAGCACATGTGCGTGTGGATCTGGGTCTCGTCGCGGACGACGGCGGTGGCCACGCGGAACGAGCAGACCGCCCACTCCAGGTACTCGTTCCAGCGGTCGCGCCGCAGGGGGAGCCCCTCCCGGATCGCCGGCTCGTCCACCTGGATCACCTTGATGTCCTCGGCCTCGAGGTCCTCGACCTCGTCGCGGATCGCGAGCGCGAGCTGCTCGCAGGTCGCCGAGCGCGGCTGGTCGTCGCGCACGAACGACCACTGAAGCATCGTCACCGGGCCGGTGAGCATGCCCTTCACCGGCTTCTCCGACAGCGACTGCGAGAACGCGATCCAGTCCGTCGTCATCGGGCGCGGACGGCTGACGTCCCCGTAGATGATCGGCGGTCGCACGTAACGCGAGCCGTACGACTGCACCCAGGCGTTCTGGGTGAACACGTAGCCCTCCATCTGCTCGGCGAAGTACTGGACCATGTCGTTGCGCTCGGGCTCGCCGTGAACCAGGACATCCAGGCCGACCTCCTCCTGGAAGCCGATCACGCGCTCGATCTCCGAGCGCATGCGCCGGTCGTACTCGGTCCGGTCGATCGCCGCCTCGCGCAGCTCCTTGCGGGCCTGGCGGATCTCCGCCGTCTGCGGATAGGAGCCGATCGTGGTCGTCGGAAAGAGCGGCAGGTCGAGCCGCGCGTGCTGAGCCTCGCGGCGGACCTCGAATGGGCTCGACCGGCGCGCGTCGTCATCGGTGAGAGCGTCGACGCGGTCACGGACCGCCGGATTGCGGGTCCGGTGGGACTCGCGACGGTCGTCGAGCGCCCGGTCGTTGGCGTCGAGCTCGGCGGCGATCGCCTCGCGGCCCTCGCCGAGCCCCTTCGCCAGCACGACCACCTCGCCAACCTTCTGCTTCGCGAACGCCATCCAGGAGCGCAGCTCGTCGTCGAGCGCGTCGGAGGGCGGCTCGGCATCGAGATCGAGCGGCGAGTGCAGCAGCGAGCACGAGGTGGAGACGACGAGCTGCTCGCAACGGTCGCGGAGCCCGCCGAGCAGGTCGAGGCTGTGCTCGAGCTCGTTGATCCACACGTTCCGCCCGTCGACGATGCCGGCGAAGAGCCACTGGTCCTCCAGGCCCCCGTCGTTGGCGATCAGCTCGACGTTCTTGGAACCGCGATGGAAGTCCAGCCCGATGCCCTCGACGGGCAGGTCGCGGAGCACGCCGTAGGCGTCGCCCGCGTGGTCGAAGTAGGTCTTGACGCAGATCCGCGTGCGCTCGTGGACCTTCGCCAGCTCCTCGTACGCAAGTCGCAGCGCGTCGAGCTCGCGCTCGTCCCGATCCGCGACGAAGCACGGCTCGTCCAGCTGCACCCAGGTGGCGCCCTGCTCGGCGAGGCGCTCGATGATCTCGCCGTACACGGCGAGGAGCGGCTCGATCAGGCCGAGCCGGTCGAAGTCGGCCGGAGTCCCCTCGGCAGGCTTGGCCAGAAGCAGGAACGAGACCGGCCCACAGATCACGGGCACGGTGTCGACGCCGAGCTCCTCCATGGCCTCGGCGTGCTCGTCGAACGGCTTGGTGGACGACAGGGAGAACGTCGTATCAGGGCCGAGCTCGGGGACGATGTAGTGGTAGTTGGTGTCGAACCACTTGGTCATCTCCATCGCCGTGACGTCGATCCCCTCCTCCTGGCGGCCGCGGGCCATCGCGAAGTAGGTGTCGGTGTCGACGGGCCCGCCGGCGTGCTGGTAGCGCTCGGGCACCGCTCCGACCAGGGCGATCGTGTCGAGGACGTGGTCGTAGAGGGAGAAGTCGTTCGAGGGGATCAGGTCCACCCCCGCCCGCTGCATGAGCCTCCAGTTGTCGACGCGGATCCGCTTGGCGGTCGCCAGCAGGTCCTCGCGCGAGGCGTCGCCGCGCCAGTGGCCCTCCGTCGCGAACTTCAGCTCGCGGTGGGGTCCGATGCGCGGAAAGCCGGCGATGTTGGAAAGGGCCATCAGTCGCTCCTCGTCGGTCTAGGTTAGTGGTGGCTAGCCGGTCTCGGTCGCGCCGGCACCGGCCTTACGCGGCGTGAGGCGAACCGGGGCCGCGCTCAGCGCGCGAAGCCGCATGTCCGACCACGTCAGGCCCTCGCGGACGAGCGCCGGAAGGCCGAGCACCACGGCCGTCGCGACCTCCACCGCCTGAAGGATGACGCCGTAGGCGAGCGCGTCGGCCGCCCCGACTCCGAAGCCGGTGGTGAGCACGCTGATCACGGCGAGCTGGAACACGCCGATGTTCGACGGGGTCGCCGGGACGACCGCGGTCACGTTGACGGCGAACAGCACCGCCGCGGCGGCGCCGATTCCCACCCCGGTCATGCCCAGCGCCTTGAACAGGACGGCGCACGAGAGGAGCTGCACGCCCCAGGCGGCCAGCTGGGCCGTGGCGGCGAAAGAGCCGTAGCGAGGGTTGCGGAAGACGGTCAGCCCCTGGCGGACCCGAAGAAGCGCCGCCCTGACAGCCTCGGCCACCCGTGCGAGGCGGCCGCTGCCGTTCTGGCGCTTGACCACCATGGGGGCCAGCATCACGGCGATGAGGACCAGGAGCGGGGCCAGGCTGAAGACGAACAGCTTGGTGGAGGCCGAATGGAAGAGATCGGTGGAGGCGACGATGATGACGCCGAGGAGTGCGAGCGCGCCGATGTTCAGCACGGTCTGCGACACGAGAGTGCCGAGCAGAACCGGAAATGTGGATCGCATGCGGCCGGTGCGCCGCGCCAGCACCATCGCGCGGGCGGGCTCACCGAGGCGGGCCGGCAGGGTCGCCGACATCAGGACGCCGATCATCGTGGCGGAGGTCACGTCCCGCCGGCGAAGGGGGCTGTACGGGAGCGCGGCCCGCGCGATGGCGTACCAGGACCCGGCGCGGAGCATCATCGCCGCGACCATCAGGCCGAGCGCCAACAGCACGAGCGAGAGGTCGGAGCGCACCATGCTCGCGACCACGTTCTGAAGCCCGATCTTGTTCGCGGCCAGCGCGGTCAGCCCGATGCCGAGGACCCCGGCGATGCCCAGCGCCACCCGGCGGGCCACGCCGTGGCGCCCCGCGGCACGGGCGGGCTCGGGGTCGAGCGACGGAAGGCGGGCGGGCGGGCGGGGGCGGCTGCCGTCGATCGGCGTGAAGCCGCCGACTCGCGCCATGCGCTCGAGCGCGGCGCCCGAGGCCGGCGCTCCCTGCACCCGCTCGTACACCTGCTCGACCTGCGCGGCGATGTTGGGCCACGCGTAGCGCTCGACGCTCGAGCGCGCCGCGTCGCCCATCTGCGCGCGCCGCTCGGGCTCGATATAGAGGCCCTGAAGCTCCTCGGCCAGCCGCTGCGGGTCGGCCGGCGGCACGAGGATGCCGTCGACGCCGTGGGTGACCACGTCGGAATACCCGGCGATCTCCGACGCGATCACGGGCGTGCCCGCCGCGAACGCCTCGGTGAGCACCATCCCAAAGCTCTCGCCGGTGAGCGACGGCGCGCACAGCACGTCCGCCTCGTGAAGGCGGCGCCACAGCTGGGCCTCGGAGATCCGCCCGAGGGCGTCGATCCGCTCCTCGACCGACTCGTCGGCCAGGTAGCGCTTGACGTCAACCGCGCTCGAGCCGACGACGGTGAGCCGGGCCGGCACGTGCTCAACGAGGCCCTCGAATGCCTGGAGCAGGACCGGCAGCCCCTTGCGCTCCTCGGGACGGCCGACGAACAGCACCCGCAGCTCGTCCGCGGCGGGCTTGGGGCCGGTCGGCGGGGCGTCCACGTCCACGCCGTTCGGGATCACGTGATACTCGCCGCCGAACCAGCGGCGACCCGTCCACGCCGCCGCCTGCGAAACCGCGATCCGGGCGTGCAGCTGGTTGAACTTGCGCCGCGCGCCGAGCGCGTTCGCGATCCAGTTCGGAAGCGGCTTCGTGGAGTATGCGTGGAACGTGCCGACGACCGGGGCTCCCCGGAACGAGCACGCATCCCAGGCCATGGCGGGCGCCGGTGGCTCGTGGACGTGCACGACGTCGAAGGCGCCGGCGCGAAGCTCGCGGCGCATCCTGTTCACCCCGTAATGGGTGACGCCGAGGTTCGAGACCGCCCCGTTGGCGCCGAACCCGAGCGTCCGTCCGAGCGGCACGAGGTAATCTGGCTGCGGCCGCCGCTCGGGCGTGCCGCGATGGAGGACGCGAGAGAGGCGATCCGGCGGATCCCAGGGCGCCATCACGCGGGCCTCGTGCCCACGGGCGAACAGGGCCTCGGTGAGGGCCTCGATATGACGGTTGACGCCCCCGCCGTACGTCCACGAGTATGGGCTGACGATTGCGATGCGCATCGAACTGAGTCCTGGACTCGACTGAGCGAGCGGCCGCGCCTGAACGCGAGTTGCCAAGCGCCCTCAGGTTACCGGACCCGCTGGCCTCCAAAGTCCCGGCCCGTGGCGGTCCTCGTGCGTCGCCCAGGCGACCCCGACCGTGGCCGCGGCCAGCACCGTGCCGATCGCCAGAAGGAGCGCGCCGGAGTCGTTGGCAAGCGTGCCGGCGACGGTCGCGCCCACTGCGCCCACGAAGCCCGCCCAAGCGGCCTGGCGGGCGCCGAACCAGGCACGGATGCGCCGCCACTGCGCCACCCCGGCGACGATGAGCGCGATCACGATCCACAGGATCGCCGAGCTCGCATAGCGGCTGAAGCTGTGCGCCGACAACTCGAGCCGCCGCTGGAACACCTGGCCCAGATCGCCCAGCCCGCCCGCGCGCAGGACGGTCCTGGTCAGATGGGCGTTGCCGCCCAGTGCCAGATCGACACAGACCAGCACCGCCAGGGCTGCGAGCGGCGCGAGAATCACCCAGATCCAGCGCCTCCGTCGGGCGCCCACGCAGACGCCGATCGCGATCGCCGCCCCGAAGGAGATCCCGATCGCCGCGCCGACGTCGGCGCCGAAGCGGCCGGGCGCGAAGACCGCGATCGCGGCGAGCCCCGTGAGCGCGAACGCCATGGCAGCCAGCCTCCTGGATGCACGCGGAGCCCAGCCCGCCAGTGCCGCGCCGGTCGCGATCGGGACAAGCGCAGCGAAGGTGGCCTCGAGCTCGTTGCCGATGCCGTAGAAGCGCACGCCGCCGGCCGGGTTCGGCCCGATCAGCGACAGCTCGGTCAGCTCGGAGCCGGCGACGACGTCCGCCCCGTAGGCGATCACCGACACCGCGGCGGCGACCGCCAAACCTCGCATGCCGGGGGCGAGCCACAGGGTGAGCGCCGCCAGAACCGGGCAGCCGATCCCGACGATCAGGCGCTCGGCGAGCTCGCTTGGCTCAAGCGCGGCGCAGACGAACAGGACCGCCGGCACCAGCGCCAGAGTCGCGGCAAGGACGGTGAGCCCGACGCGCAGGCCGTCGCGGCGAAACGCAGCTCCGGCCAGCGCCGTGAGCAGGACCCAGGCCAGCACGCTGAGCCCGATCACCGGTGCCCGGCGCGGCCCGATCACGGCCAGCCGATCCTGAAGCTCCTGAACGTGGGCAGCGTCGGCCCCCCCGTCGGTGCGGATTGGCTCACCGGTCATCTCGCTCGGCACCGGGATCCCCAGCCGCCCGAGGACACTCGGCGCCAGGTCGGTGGAGGCGACGTACCCGCGCATCCTGGTCGAGTCCGAGGTCAGCGTCCCGTCGAATCCACGCCCCGCGATCCCGAGGGCGAGCCCGTGATTGGAAGCCGGGGGCGGACGTTCGATCGCGAGCAGGAGATCGTCGCCGCTCAGCCCGGCGGCCAGGGTGCGGACGTCCCGCAGGCTTGCGGAGACGACGGCCACGCTCGGGCAGCCGCGGGCATCGCAGGGCGAAGCCACCAGCGACCCGCGCTCGTCCGCCAGCATCGTCGCCGCCGTGCCCGTCCCCCCGGACACATGGGCCCGGACACCGGCGTCGTCGAGGGCGCCGCCCAGCAGGCCGGGGACGACGTCGGCGGGGGCCGAGTCGGCGCGCTCGCGAATCTCTCGCCACGTCCCCGGCACCACCCGGACCGGCTTGCCACCGGCCACCGTCTCGAGCTCGAGCGACGGCAGCGGGCGGTCGTAGAGGGAATCCGGGATCCGCGCCCCCTGGCTCACGTCGAGATAGGTCTGGCCGGCGGGGACCTCTCCGATCCCGGCGGAGACGATGCCGACTCCCATCCCGGGAGCCCTGCCGAGCTCCCCAACCGAAGTGCCGCCGGGCACCACCGCGATGGTGACGTGGGTCGAATCGCCGGCGCCGCCCTCGGGGGCTTCGGACGGCAAGCCGGAGCCAGTTGTGCCGACGCCACGGGTCGGCTCAATCTGGCGCGGCTTGCCGGGCGATGCCCCCGAGGGCGGCACCCCCGAGAGCAGCGCAGCCGCAAGCACTACCATCGCGGCGGTGCCCGATCGCACTTTCGCCAAGTTCACGTTCTTCAAGGTCGACCCCGCGTGGCAGCGCCGCGATCTCCAGGAGCGCGCGGAGGATAAACGGGAGTTTCGTGCCGCCTGCGACGATTTCGCCCAGGATCGCTCCCTGCGCGCCTACTCGACGGTCGGCACCCGCGGGGACACCGACCTCCTGCTGCTCTCGCAGAGCCCCGCGCTCGACGACATCCACACCTTCCACGTGGTCCTCGCGCAGAGCGGGCTGGCCAAGCGGATGTCCACCCCCTACTCCTACCTTGCGATGACCAAGCGCTCCCCCTACTCGGATGCCGAGGCACGCCCCGAGATCTGCACCTCGGAGCGCAGGTACCTGTTCGTGTATCCGTTCGACAAGCGGCGCGAGTGGTATCGGCTGCCTCCCGACGAGCGGCAGCGGATCATGAGCGACCACATCGAGGTCGGCCGCCGCTATCCGGAGATCGCAATCAACACCGCGTACTCGTTCGGCCTCGACGACCAGGAGTTCGTGGTGAGCTTCGAGGGGGACGACCCCGGTCAGTTCCTCGATCTCGTCCAAGAGCTGCGCGGCACGGAGTCGAGCTCCTACACCCTCCGCGACACGCCCATCTTCACGTGCGTGGCGATGTCGGTCGGCAGGGCACTCGACGCGCTCGACGGCGCCGCGACGGCTCGCGGCGCCCCGGCGCTGGCCTGAGCCCGACCCCCTAACCTCCCGCCTCCATGAACGACCAGCCAGGCACACTCCGCGTCGCCGTCGTCGGCTCGGGCCCGGCCGGCTTCTACGCCACCGAGCACCTCCTCCGCAACGAGGAGCACGAGTTCGAGGTCGACGTGTTCGACCGCCTCCCTACGCCGTTCGGCCTCGTCCGTGCGGGCGTGGCACCCGATCACCCGAAGATCAAGTCCGTGATCCGCGTCTACGAGAAGACCGCGGCGCGGGACGGATTTCGGTTCTTCGGCAACGTCGAGGTGGGGCGCGACGTGAGCGCCCCCGAGCTCGCCGCGCACTACAACGCGGTCGTCTACGCGTACGGCGCGCCCACCGACCGGCACCTCGGAATCCCCGGCGAGGACCTTCCCGGCAGCCACGCCGCCACCGAGTTCGTCGCCTGGTACAACGCGCACCCGGACTTCGCCGACCGCGAGTTCGACCTCTCCTGCGAGCGGGCGGTGGTGATCGGCAACGGCAACGTAGCGACCGACGTCGCGCGGATGCTCGGACTGAACCGCTCGGAGCTCGAGGCCACCGACACCGCGGACCACGCGATCGAGGCGCTCGCGGAGAACGGCATCAAGGAGATCCTCGTCCTCGGGCGCCGCGGGCCGGCGCAGGCCGCGTTCACCAACCCCGAGCTGCGCGAGCTGGGTGAGATGGTCGACGCCGACATCGACGTCGACCCGGCCGAGGTGGAGCTCGACGACCTCAGCCGCGAGTACCTCGAGTCCGAGGAGGCGGACATCACGACGCGCAAGAACATCGAGATCTTCACCGAGTTCGCAGCCAGGAAGCCCGAGGGCAAGCCGCGACGCATCGTGCTGCGGTTCCTCCGCTCCCCCGTCGAGCTCCAGGGAGACGGCAGGGTCGAGAGGATCGTCGTCGCTCGCAACGAGCTCCATCGCGACGAGAGCGGGGCGATCCGCCCGCGCGATACGGGCGAGCGCGAGACGATCGAGTGCGGCATCGTCTTCCGCTCCATCGGCTACAAGGGCATCGGGCTCGACGGCGTTCCCTTCGACGACCGCCGCGGGGTGATCCCGAACGAGGGCGGCCGCGTCCTCGATGCCCAGTCGGGGCAGCCCGCTCCCGGGCAGTACGCGGTCGGCTGGATCAAGCGTGGCCCGTCGGGTGTCATCGGAACCAACAAGAAGGACGCCCAGGAGACCGTCGACCACCTCGTGGAGGATGCGGCGGCGGAGCGCCTCCCGGCGCCGGCGGCCGCAGCCGACCGCACGGCGATCGCGGAGCTCCTCTCCGAGCGCGCTCCCCATCACGTGACCTTCGAGGGCTGGCAGGGGATCGACGCCGCCGAGCAGGAGCGCGGCAGACCACTGGGGCGCCCTCGCGTCAAGTTCATCCGGGTCGACGAGATGCTCGAGGCCGCGCGCGGCGCGCCGGTCTCCGGCTAGGCGGATGGCGGACCTCGCCGAGATCGAGCGCCTGATCGCCGCCGCCCTGCCCGGCGCCGAGGTCGAGGTGGTCGACGAGACGGGTGGCGGCGACCACCTGCGGGCGATCGTCCGGGCGCCCCAATTCGAGGGCAGGAGCCGCATCGACCAGCACCGGATGGTGCGCGCGGCGGTTCAGCAGCGCATGGACGACGGCTCGATCCACGCCCTGTCGATCCAGACGAGGCCGGCGGACGCCTCCGCTTAGTGTCCCGGCCCGCCGGGTCGCGTCCTTCGAGTCGCTAAGGTGGGTTCATGGCTGCGAGCCCGGAGCTCAAGCAGAAGGTCGAGGAGGTCCTGCGGGAGAACCGCGTCCTCCTCTTCATGAAGGGCACGCCCGACACGCCGCGGTGTGGCTTCTCGATGCGAGTGGTGGGCGTCCTGGAGCAGATGGGAACCGAGTACGGGGCGATCGACGTCCTTCCCATCCTGGATCCGCTGCGCGAGGTGACCGGCGAGATCTCCGACTGGCGCACCTTCCCGCAGCTCTACGTCAACGGTGAGCTGGTGGGCGGCGCCGACATCGTCGAGGAGATGGCGGAGAGCGGCGAGCTGGCGGAGCTGCTCGGAGTCGAGCAGCCGGATGCGCCTGCCGCCGGCGCCCAGCCGCAGCAGCCGGCGGACCCGCAACAGAGCCCGCCGCTCCAGGTCGACGGCAACTAGCTCGAGGCTCGTGCCCCGAGCGCCGGCGCTTGGGCCTGCCGGCCCATGTCCTCGGTTGCCAGGGCCGGGCACTGGCCGGAGGCCGTGACAGCGGTACTGCTAACACCTTCCTCACAGTTTGCTAGCCTCTCGCGACCGCTGAACACCCGCCTCACATAGAGGCGGGTAGCGGGGGACCCATTCGTTTGGGGCGAATCGCGGCACGGTCGCCGTGTAGCGCCAGCTCTTCGGCGCGAGCCCGTCAGCTAACCCCGTAAGCAACGAAAGAGCGTTTAACCGTGAATTTCTCACCGGGCGCATCGGCGCCCAAGCTCAAGACGATCCTGGTGCTGATGGCCGCGGTGGCCGCGCTGACCGTAACCGTCGTCTCGACCGCCGCCCCGGCGGGCGCCTCCAGTGGAGGCACCTCGGTGAGCGGCAGCAGCGACTCCGGCGGCGGCAAGTACAAGCGGCTGTGGCACAGGACCTCCCGGCACAACAAGCGCTGGGCCCGGCACACGGCGAAGTGCGAGTCCGGGAAGGACCCGAAGGCGATCGGCGGCGGCGGCAAGTACCGCGGTGCCTTCCAGTTCATGAAGACGACCTGGCATCACGCTCCGAAGTCGCCCGGCGGCGACCCGATCAGGTACGCGTTCAGGACGCAGGCCGTCGTCGCTGTCGCCCTGAAGAAGAAGCAGGGCACCGGCGCCTGGCCGAACTGCGGCTAGGTTCGGGGACCGACCGCTGCGGCTAAGAGGACCACGCGTCCGCGTCCGCCCGACGCCCGGCCCGTTGCAGCCAGACGGCTAGACCGCCGCCTGCTCGGCGGCGTCCTCGCGAACCTGGAACGAGGAGCCGCAGCCGCAGGCCGCGACGACGTTCGGGTTGTTGACCACGAACCCGGCGCCCTGGAGGCCGTCGACGTAGTCGACCTGCGAGCCGAACACGAACTGCATGCTCACCTTGTCGACCACGACCGCGACGCCCTGGTGCTCGAAGACGTGGTCGTCGGACTTCGGCTGATCGAGGGCGAGCGAGTACTGGAAGCCTGAGCAGCCCCCGCCACGTACCGCGACCCGCAGCGCCTGCTCGGAGGTGTCGCCACCGGAGCCGATCAGGTCCTTGATCTTGCCCGCGGCCTTGTCGGTCAGCTGAACTGCTGTCTCGGGAGTATCCATCGCTTCAGATTGTATAGGCAAGGTCAGTCCTTGTCCTGCCGGTACTTCCAGTCGAGGTATTCGAGGATGCGCTTGGAGTCGTGGATGACCTCGTCACCGTCCACGAGGACCGGGACCCGGCGCTGCCGAGTGAGCTCCTCGATCTCGGGACGGGTGCTTCGGCGATACGGTACCCGCTCGGTTCGGTGGTCCAGCTCGAGCTTGGAGAGGCGGCGCGCCACCCCCCCGCACGGACAGAGCACGTTGGTAGGGGTGGGGCAGCGGTACAGGACCAGCTTGGAAGCGCCGTCACGCGAGTCGTGGCGAGCCTCGCCGGCCCGTGGCTCACGCTTGCTCATCGCCCGAGCACCCGCTGCCCCAGCCTCATGAACGGAGCCACCGCGCCGAGTGCGATCTCCGGCGGTGTACGACCGGTCCGGACCCGGTCGCCGAGCTCGGCCATCTGCCACTGGACGGCGTCCTCGAGCGTCTCCTCGTGGGGCCGGGGGTGAAAACCCAGGTCCTTGCGGGCCTTGGCGTTGCGGTAGGTCCACCAGCAGCCGGCGGACTTGACCTCGTCGGGGGAGATCGGCAGTGGAATCCCGGCTCGGGCGATGAGCTCGACGGCGAGCAGCGTCGGCGAGCCCGGCAGCTTCACCGGAGCCTGGTCGCGTCCAGACAGGCGCGCCATGTCGGCGAAGAGGCGGTCGAAGGTGAAGTTGCGCGCCGCGAGGATGTATCTCTCCCCCGGCTCCCCCTTCTCGTCGGCCAGCACGTGGCCGGTGGCGACGTCGCGCACGTCGACGATGTTGAGGCCGCCGTCGACGTAGGCCGGGATTCGGCCGAGGAGGAAGCGCCTCACGAGCTCCATCGAAGAGCCTCTGGGATCGTCCGGTCCAAGCACGAACGACGGGTTGACGATCACCACCGGCAGCCCGTGGGCCGCGAGGCGCAGCGCCTCCACCTCGGCCTCGTGCTTGGAGTTGACGTAGGCGATGCCGAGCGATCCGGCCCGAAACGGCTGCGTCTCGTCGGCGGTGCTGCGTGGCTTCGCCGGGCCGATCGCGGCCACCGAGGAGGTGAACACCACCCTCTCCACGCTCTCCTTGAGGCTTTCCTCGAGCACGATCCGGGTTCCCTTGACGTTCAGGTCGAAGACCTTCTGGCCGTGCCTGGGCAGCATCGAGGTGGTGCCGGCGATGTGGAACACCCGATCCACACCCTTCATCGCTCGGCTCACGGCCCGGCGGTCCATCACGTCTCCGCCGACGCGCTCCAGGTCGATGTCGGCGAGATGGTCGATGCTCGAGCCCCTCCTCACCAGCAGCCGCAGGTCGTCCCCCCTTTTCGCGAGCGCGCGCACGACGTGCGAGCCGACGAACCCGCTCCCGCCTGTGACCAGCGTCTTGCCCACGGCCGGATGGTACGCGGCGGGTTGTGCCTGGGGAGGGACGTTCGCACCGAAGTGATAGAACCGCCGGGTGCCCGCCGACGCGAAGACCGCGATCGTCACGGATACGACGGCCTATCTCCCCGAGCAGCTGATCGCGAAGCACCAGATCAAGCGGGTGAGCCTGTACGTGTCCCTCGACGGCGAAGAGCGGCCCGAGATCGAGATCGCGGGTGACCAGTACACGGAGTTCTTCGAGCGCCTCAGGCACAGCTCGGAGGGGGCCACCACGTCTCAGCCGTCGGTCGGCGACTTCTGCGCCGTCTACGAGCCCCTGCTCGCCGAGGGCAGTGACGTCGTCTCGATTCACCTCTCCGCCGGGATCTCGGGCACCTACAAGTCGGCCTCCCAGGCGAAGCAGCGCCTGGTGGACCAGGCCCACGGCGGCGAGCGCGTTCATGTCTATGACAGCCGCTCCGCCTGCGGGGGCCAGGCGCTCGTCGTCCTCGCGGCCGCAGGCGCCGCGGCGAGGGGCGCCGACGGCGCGGAGACGCTCGCCGCGGCCGAGCGCTGTCGTGACGAGCTCGCGATGTGGTTTGCGATCGACACCCTGGAGTACCTGCGGAAGGGCGGCCGGATCGGCGCCGCGCAGGCGTGGCTGGGATCGGCGCTCCAGATCAAGCCGATCCTGACCCTCGGCGAGGAGATAACTCCGGTCGAGCGCGTCCGGACACGACGTCGGGCCTTCGAGCGCATGGTCGACTACGCGCGCGAGCGCCGTGACGCCGGTGCGGACGCCTGGGTCGTCCAGCACATCCAGGACCCGGACACCGCCCAGCGGCTGGTCGAGCAGGGCCGCGAGCTCTTCGGCTCCGAGCCCGTGTTCGTCTCGGAGATCGGGCCAGTGATCGGCGCCCACGTCGGCCCGGGGCTGATCGGCACGGGCGGCGCCCCCAGAGAGCTGCTGGGCTCCTGATAGCCGTCGATCAGCCGGCCTCCGCCGCGGCGCCCGCCGAGGCGTCGTCCGAGCCTGGGGGAGCCTGCTCGGGATGCTTGAAACGCCAGTAGTCGCGCGCGACGGCCTGGATCGCCGCAGCGGTCGGAATCGCGAGCAACGCCCCCAGCACCCCGAGCAGGGCTGCCCCGATCAGGATGGCGACGATCACGATCAGCGGGTGGAGCTGGACGGCCTTGCCATAGACGAATGGCTGGATCAGGTTGTTCTCGATCTGCTGGTAGACGATGAGCACCGCCACCCACACGATCACGCCCAGGGGGAAGTCGGCGGCGAATGCCACGACGGCTCCCACCAGGATCCCGCCGAGGGTGGCGCCCACGAGGGGGATCAGGTCGAAGAAGCCGAACAGCATCGCCAGCGGCAGCGCAAATGGCACGCCGATGATGCGCAGCGTCACGTAGGTCACCAACCCCGCCAAGACGCTGATCACGAAGTTGCCGAATACGTAACCGGAGATCGCATCGGATATGTCCCCCGCGATCTTGCGGAATCGGCGCGCCCGGGCCTCGGGCATCTGTCTGTAGAGGAACGCCAGTAATCGATCCCCGTCCTTGACCAGCAGGAACGTGATGACCAGGATCGAGAAGAGCTGGACGAAGCGCGAGAAGACGCCGACCGTCACGTCTCGCAGCGTTCCCGCGGCGTCCGCGAGCTTGCTGGGGAGGTCCTTCGCCTGCTCCTTCAGCTTCTGGGTGATGTGGTACCGCTTGTCGTAGTCGCGGAAGGTCGGGTTGTCGCGAAGGTCGTTGGCGTAATCGTCGAGGTGGGTGGAGAGCGTCTCGACGCCGCTCACGAGCGGAGGCACGATGACGAGCCCGATCCCGAAGATCCCACCGGTGATCCCCACGTACACGAGGAGGATCGCCGCCCACCGGGGGACCTTGCGCCGGTCCAGCCAGTTGACCGCCGGCGCGATCGCAACCGCGAAGAAGACCGCGATGAGCACCAGGCCGATCACGGTTCGGATCAGGTAGGAGAGGTAGAGCGCCGCCACGACGCCGATCGCGACCAGCACGATCTTCGCGACCGCCCTGGCGGAGACCTGCGGGTAGTCCATCGGGACCGTTAGGCCGGCGCCGTACGGCGCCCGCAGCAGCACGTGCCGTCCATTGGCGTGAGACTAGGCGTGGACCCGGACGCCTGCCGGGGGAGAACCGGCGCACACCTGCTGCGGCGAAGTCGCCGCGCAGCCTATCTGCGTCTGCGCAGCGCGATCATCCCGCCGATCGCGAAGCCCACGACCGCAGCGCCGATGGCGAGCTCGCGGCGGTGCTCCCGGACCTGGCGGCGCCAGTCGGCGAGCTCGGCAACTCGGCCGCGGAGCGCCTCCACCGAATGAGACAGCTCGCCGCGCTGCCGCTCGATGTCCGCGCGAATCTGATCCGAGGTGCGGCCCGGCGCACCGCCGGCGGGGCGCCCGACGGGCTCCCCGGCACCGCTCACGTAGACGTCGGGCGGCTTGCTCACCGGGTGCCGGCCTCCAGCGTCTCCTTGGTGCGCCGCGCCTCCTCGATGGCGAGGTCCGGCGTCGGAGGGGCGCCGGCCTGGAAGGAGCGGTACGCGATCAAGCCCGCGATGCCGGCGACCACGAACCAGAAGGCGCTCTCGATCATGAAGCCGGCCCAGACGTTCCCGGAGAAGAACAGGTCGTTGAGGAGCCAGGCGATGCCATGCATGAGCATCGCGAGCGCCATGATCACGAAGATGCCCGCGGCGATCCCCACGATGGACCCCTGCAGGAGCTTCTGGACCTTCTCCTGGATCTCGGTCTTCGCGAGCTCGATCTCCTCCCGGATGAGGGTGGAGGTCCGCTCGGAGACGTCGACGACGAGCTCGCCGAGCGGCTTGTCCTGGTCCGGAAGGTTCTCGGGTGCGCTCATTCCGGCGGATCCTCTCCGAACACCCGGACCCAGATGGCGGCGGCGACCCGGTTGGCGGCGACGGTCGCGAGCGCGCCGGTCGCGGCGACCAGGCCGGCCCACATGAGTCTTCTGACGACTTCGTTCTCCATTTCGTTCACCCGCCGGCGGAGTAAATCAACTTGTCCCGCGTCCGGTCAGCGCGCGCGGTCCCGTTCGGGGCGGGTGTTGCCGACTCGTACCCGGCCCAGCGCTCGAAGAAACCGCGCAGCACGGCGTAGAACCAGGTGCGATCGATCGCGTCGATGGCGCCGTGGCCACCTCCTGGCAGGATCCAGACCCGCACGAGGTCGTTGGCGGCCGCCGCGGCGGCGAGCTCCTCGGCCTGCTCGACGGGGATGATGGCGTCGTCTGACGGATGGAGCACGAGCACCGGGACCTTCGCATCTGCGATGTGCTCTCGCGCGGCGGCGCGCCGCCACAGCTCCTCCGGCTCGACCCCGTAGTAAGGCGCCGAGATGCGCTCGATCGGATCGACGAAGTCCTCGACGTCCTCCCAGCGGGACTGCCGGATCCGGGAAGTGAGCATTGCCCAGAACCCCTGGTTGAGGGCATATGCCGGATGGGAGGGCGGCAGCCGGCGGGACAGGCGCTTCGCCATCGCGCGCGGATCGCTGGGTGGCGAGATGGCGAGGATGCCGCCGTCGAGCGCCTCATCGGCACCCTCGAGATGGCAGGCGCCCAGGACCGAGGACCCGCCCAGAGAGATCCCCAGGGCGCCCACGCTGGTGCATCCCAGCTTCTTCAGATACCGCCCGCACGCGCGGATGTCCTCGCCCTCCTTCCAGCCGGTGCTCGTGGGCGCCTGGCTCGTGAGGTTGGTGAGCCCGAAGCTGCGGAGATCGATGGCCGCGACGTTGAAGCCCCACTCGAAGAAGGCGCGGACCGCGATCTGGCGCACGTAGTCGAAGCGCCGTGACGAGAACAGCCCGTGGACGACGATGAGCCCGGGGCGCTTGACGCCGTCGTGCAGCCCGATGCTCGCGGCGATGTGCTCGCCGTCGGCACCCTCGAAGACGTGGTCGGAGAACTGCGACGGATACGAATACCCAAGGTTGGCCGCCTCGCGATGCTGCGCCAGGACGAACGTCGACATGTCGGGCACCCCCTTGCGGAGCATCGCCACCTCCGATGGGCGCAGGCCGCTTGGGATGGACTCCAGGTCCGCCATCAGGGCATCCATGGTGCGCGTGCGCGGTTGTGCCGTCGGCAGCTCGGCCGGCGGGGGATCGAGGCGCGCGAGCGCCATGCGAAACGGCTCCCGCAGACGCTGCCCGGCAAGCCACAGTGGCATCGCGACCGATCCCACCGCGACGTTGAGTGCCTTCGCGGCGCCGTGGAGCGCGCGATCCTGGCGCTGCGACGATCCGAGGGACTCCCACACGCGGCCCTCCTAGGAGGTCACCCGGTCGCGCTGCTCGAGCCCGCCGCAGATCGTCTCCACGACCATCTCGCGCGCCCTGTCGAAGTCGCGGTCGCCGCCGGGGATCAGCCCGAACACCCACCCGGAGAGGAGCTGCTCGATCGCACCGTAGAACCACATTGAGGCGAACTCCGGGTCCACGTCCCTGCGGAACTCGCCCGACGCCTGTGCGTCCGCGACGATCTTGGCGATCAGGTCGTAGGCGCGACGGATCTCCGGCAGATGGGTGCGGCCGAAGGAGTTGGCCGCGCGGGTCACCTCGACGATGATCACCTTCATCAGCTCGGGGTCGTACCGGTAGGACTCGATGATGAATCGAGCGACCGCATCCAGCTTCTCGCGGCCGCCGATCGCCTGGCCGTCGACCTCCTCGATCGCCGTCAGGAGCAGCGACCACCGTTCGGTGAAGAGCTCGTTGAGCACCTCGTCCTTGGACTTGAAGTAGTGGTAGACGAGCCCGTAGGCGACGCCCGCCTCGTCGGCGATGTCCGAGACCCGGCAGGCGTGGAACCCCCGGCGGGCGAACACGCGAATCGCCGCGTCGAGGATCTGGCGGCGCTTGTCCACCGGGGGGGCCTCGGCGCTCATCGGGCGGTCGCCTCCGAGCCGATCGTCTCCGGCCACCGGTAGGAGGCCGGGCGGCGATTGGCCAGCGAGGGCAGGGTGGCCCGAACCCGGTCCTCGAGCTCCAGGTCGATCTCGGCGGCGACGAAGCACTCCTCGTCGGGCGCCTCCGCGAGGACCGTGCCCCACGGGTCCACGAGCATCGAATGCCCGTAGGAGCGGTAGTGCGGTGGCGCCTCGCCCACCTGATTCGGGGCGACGACGAACGCCTGATTCTCGATCGCACGGGCCCGCAGCAGGACCTCCCAGTGGTCCTTGCCGGTCTCGAAGGTGAATGCCGCGGGCACGGCGAGGACCGTCGCCCCGCGGACGGCGAGGATGCGGTAGAGCTCCGGGAACCGCAGGTCGTAGCAGACCGTCATGCCGAGGGTGACCCCTGGCATCGCGGCGCCCACCGCGGCGGCGACGATCTCGTCCCCGGGCTCCTCGTTCTCCGACTCGCGGTACGACACTCCCGCGACGTCCACGTCGAACATGTGGATCTTGCGATACCGGGCGTGGAGCTCTCCGTCCGGGCCCACGAGGACCGAGGTGTTGAAGAGCCTTGGGCTGCCCTCGACCCGCTCGGCGATGCTGCCGGCGACGAGGTGCACGCCGAGGTCCCTCGCCCAGGAGCTAACGGCGGCCGTCGTGGGCCCGTCCAGCGGCTCGGCGCCGTCTCGCAGGACGTCCGCATCGCCCAGCACGTTCCACTTCTCGGGCAGGACGAGGAGCTCGGCGCCGTCGGCGGCGGCCGCGCGGACGAGGCGCTCGGCGGTCTTCAGGTTGCGGGCCTTGTCGGCCGTTGAGTTCAGCTGTATCGCCGCCGCTCGCATCTCCATCACCCGACCGGTCGTTGACTGACCAGTCAATCTAGGCAGTATAGGTTCGGGGCTGGGCGGACCGCCACGTGTGCACCAAGTCACGCTTCACCAGGTGTAGCGGCGCTCAAACCGGGAAGTCGAGGCCGTGATGTTCGGAATCGGACGGTTTCGCCGTGCCCGCACGGCCTTCGAGTCCCGAACCGAGATCTGGCGCCAGGTCGGGCTTGGGGGCGAGGTGGACCGCCGCGACGCCCAGCGCGCCCGCGGCACCGTGGTGGTGCTCGCAGCCCTCATTGCCGGCGTCCTGTTCGTTTTCTCGAGCCGGTCCACCCTCTTCCCCGGCATGGGCACATACGTGCGGATCGGCACGGTCGCCGCGCTGGTGATCCTGGGCTGGTGGATGGCACGGTCGCTCGGCCGCGGCCTCGCCCCCGCGCTGTTCCGCCGCATGGATCCGGGCACCGCTGGGATCGTGGGGTTCCTCATTCGCCTGCTGACGATCCTCATCGTCACCGCGGTGGCGTTGCGCATCGCGGGGCTCCACGCGAGCACGCTGGCGGTGGGCGGCGCCTTCACGGCTGTGATCATCGGTCTCGCGGCCCAGCAGACTCTGGGCAACCTGTTCGCGGGCCTGGTGCTGCTCAGCACGCGGCCGTTCCGGGTGGGCGAGCGGGTTCGGCTGGTGGGCGGCGCGCTCGCGGGCTCGCTCGAGGGGATCGTCAGCTCCCTGGGGCTCTTCTACACGGACCTGGTCAGCGGAGCCGACCGGATCATGGTCCCCAACAGCATGCTCCTGAACGTCGCCGTCGTGCCCCTTCGCGAGCCGGAGCGGGTCGAGCTGCGCGCCCGCTTCAGCGCCGACACCACGCCGCATGACGTCCAGGAGCTCCTGGCCCGCTCGCTGACGACGCCGACCCGCTACTCACCCCACGTCGAGCTCGAGGAGCTCGATCGCGACGAGCTGTTGGTGCGGATCGTCGTCACGCCGATGAACCCGGCCGATGGCTCGAAGCTGGCGAGCGAGGTGCTCTCGGCCGTGCGCAACACCAACGGGGCGCGCGCGACGACCGCCGCTTAGGGGGACTGCCCGCGAGGCGCCGACGACGGCGTGCGTCCTAGGTTCGTCCCCCCGAATGGTGCCGCAGCCGGGCCACGAGCAGCTTCGTGTGCAACGCCGCCATCAGGTCGTTCAGAGGGCCGATGCCCGCCTCGATGATCTCCAGGGCGCGGTCCGGGTCGACGTCGCCCGCGAGGCGGTTGGTGAGCACGTCGACCTCCTCTGCCACCAGGGGCTCCAGCGCTCGCATGTAGCGCAGCGTGTCGTAGACGGTGAACCCGAGTCGCTCGTCGTACCCGCCGGCGCGAAAACGGCCGATCGCCTCGACGATCCGAACGTCGGACGGCGAGTAGCCCTTCTCGTCCGGAGTGAGGACATCCAGCTCCGCGAGCCGGTCGAGCACGTCGCCGGGCACCTCGTAGCGGCTTCGCACCTCGTCGGCGTCGATCCGCTCGCGCTCGCCGGCGAGGGCTCGCTCGAGGATGCGGTCCTCGAGGTCGATCATCGCCCGGAGTCGGTCAGGCCGGTCGTCCTCGCGCTCGAGCAGGGTGCGGATCACCCGCAGCGGCATGAAGCGCTCCTCCTGGAGCTGCTTGATGACCCTGATCCGCTCGACGAACTCGGGCGGATAGTAGGCCATGTTGCGGCTCGTCTTCACCGGCTCCGGCAGCAGGCCCTCGCGCAGGTAATGGCGCACGGTCGCCACCGGGACCCCCGAGCGCTCGGCGAGCTCCGAGATCTTCAACAAACCATTGCCGGCCGCCTCCTCTGCTCCGCGTCCGGGGGCGGCCGGGTTCGCGGTCGACGTCTTCTCGCTCATGCCATGAACCTCGTCGCCTCAGCGACGGCGCTCAGGCCGGCGCCGGCGCCCGACTCCATGAGGGAGGCCACCTCGCCCTCGGTGAAACCGGCTTCCCCGAGGACCTCGGCCGTGTGCTCGCCCAGGGCGGGGGCCGGCCGGGTGGCGTCGCCCGGCGTGCGGTCGAGCTTGATCGGCAATCCGAGCAGCCGAATCGCTCCGAGCTCGGGCTGCTCCATCTCGACGACCATCTGCCGCTCGCGGACGAGCTCGGAGTCGAGCGCCTCGTCGAGATCGAGGACCGGCTCGATCATCGCGTCGTGCTCGTCGTTGAAGGCCGTCCACTCCTGGCGGGTGCGCTCCCTGAAGACAGCGGCGATCGCCTGCCCGTCGTCGGAGTCGGGGGCCGCGAACTGCTTGTCGATCAGGTCGGTCCGGTCGACGCCATCGCAGAAGTTGCGCCAGAACTTCGGCTCCAGCGCGCCGCAGGTGACCCAGCCGTCGGCCGCCTCGTAGGGCAGGTAGCAGGCGATGCCACCGCTCAGGCTGCCGCCGCCGCGCTGCGGCACGACGCCGTCGCACAGGTACTGGGCGGCGACCATGACCAGCCAGGCGAGCGAGCCGTCGGTCATCGAGACGTCGACGAGCTGGCCCTCGCCCGACCGCTCGCGCTCGCGGAGCGCCGCCATCACCCCGAAGGCCGCCATCAGCGCGCCGCCGCCGAGGTCCGCGATCTGGCCGGCCGGCTGGATCGGGCGGCCATCCGGCTCACCCGTGAGCCCGAGCAGCCCGTTGAGGCCGAGGTAGTTCATGTCGTGGCCGGCGCGCTGGGTGTTCGGCCCGGTCTGCCCGTAGCCCGTGATCGCGCAGTACACGATGCGGGGATTCGCCTCGCGGAGCGCCTCGTAGCCGCAGCCGAGCTTGTCGAGGACACCCGGGCGAAAGCTCTCGAGCACCACGTCGCACCCGCCCGCCAGGCGCAGCAGCGCGTCGCGCCCGCCCTCGGACTTCAGGTCGAGCCGGATCGAGCGCTTGCCGCGGTTGAGCGCCAGGTACAGCGCCGAGCGGGTGCCCAGCGCCTGCTGCTCGTCGGAGCCGTAGTACGGCGGAGCCCACCGGACGTAGTCGCCCATGCCGGTGTCCTCGACCTTGATGACGTCGGCGCCGAAGTCGGCGAGCAGTAGCGAGCAGAAGCCCCCCGGCAGCAGCCGCGTGAGATCGAGGACCCGGACGTCGGAGAGCGGCCCGTCGCTCACTCGGGCGATGCCTCGGACGTCTCGATCGGGTGCGCGAGCATCTCCCGGCGCGTCGGCTCGTCCCGCCTCGGGAGGCCCAGGAGCTCGCGGGCCTCGGCGACCGTGGCGGCGCGGCGGCCGACGTCCTCCGCCATCTGGCGCACCTTGCCGACGAGGTCGCCGTTGGAGCGCGCCATCTCCCCGTTCGGGAGGTAGAAGTTGTCCTCGACCCCGGCGCGCGCGTTGCCTCCCAGCGCCAGCGCGGCGCCGATCAGCCGCCACTGGTCGCGCGAGATCCCGATCACCTGCCACTGGTTGGGGCCCTCCGGCCCGCCGGGGATCTGGTCGGCCATGAAGCTGACGTTGCGCGCGTTGGGCCTGATTCCCCCGTTGACGCCGATCACGAGCGAGACCTGAAGGGGCTCGGCAAGCAGCTCCATGTCCAGCAGCGGGTCGAGATTGGCGATGTGTCCGGCGTCGAAGCACTCGTGCTCGGGCTTGACGCCGAGCTCGCGCATCGCCTTCAGGAACTCGATGATGGTGTCGAAGCTGTTCTCGAACACCGCCTTGAACACGAAGTCCTTGCGGCGCCGCGAGTACTTCGCGTAGTTCATCGAGCTCATGTTCAGCGCCGCGACGTCGGGCACGAGCTCGCGCAGGTAGGCGATCCGCTTGTCGATCGGGATTCCGATCGCGCCCGTGGAGTAGTTGATGATCACGTCGTCCACCTCGGCCCGGATGGCCTCCGTGATCGCGCGGAAGTCCTCGATCTCGTAGCTGGGCACGCCATCGGGCGTGCGGGCGTGGATGTGGATCTGCGACCCGCCCTCGTCGACGATCCGCCGTGCCTCGGCGGCGTACTCCTCGGGCGTGTAGGGAATCGCCGGGCACTGGTCGCGGTTGGCGATCGCGCCGCTGATCGAGCAGCTGATGACGACCGGATCGGAGAAGCGGCTCACGGCAGCCCTCCTGGTAGCTCGAAAAACGACGCATCGAGGGAGGAACGGCCGGTGGTTGGCGACTTATGAACCGTATGGGTCCATAAAGCGCCAACCAGCGCCCGCGCAGTCCTGCGAGCGGTCGGTCCGCCTACCCTCGGTGCCCGTTGTTGGTGGGCCGCCTCGCTCACACCGGCATCACCCCGTGCTTCTTCCAGGGGCGCTGGACGCGCTTGCCGGCGGCCATTCGCAGCCCGCGGATGATCGTCGGGCGGGTCTCGCGCGGGTCGATGACGTCGTCGATCAGGTCGTTGTGGGCGGCGATATAGGGGTCGATGACCTTCCGAACCTCGGCGAGCATTGCCTCGCGAGTCGCCTCGGGGTCATCCGACGCCTCGATCGCCGATCGTCCGATGATGTTGACGGCCCCCTCGGCTCCCATCACCGAGATCTCCGCGCTTGGCCAGGCGACGATGAGGTCGGGCTCGTAGGCCTTGCCGTTCATCACGTAGTAGCCGGCGCCGTAGGCCTTGCGGACGACGACGGTGATCTTCGGCACCGTCGCCCGCGAGATCGCGTACAGCATCTTCGCGCCGTGGCGGATGATCCCGGCGTGCTCCACCTTGGAGCCCACCATGAATCCGGGCACGTCCTGGAGGAAGACCAGCGGGATGTTGAAGGCGTCGCAGAGGTTGACGAACCGCGCCGCCTTGTCGGCCGAATCGTTCTCGAGGATCCCGCCGAGCTGCTTCGGCTGGTTGGCGACGACCCCGACCGGCTGGCCACCGAACCGCGCCAGGCAGGTGATCAGGGTCTTGGCGAACTTCGGCTTGATGTCGAACCAGGCGCCGTCGTCCACGATCTCGCGGATCAGGTCGTACATGTCGTAGGGCTTGCGCGACGACTCCGGGACGATGTCGAGCAGGATCTCCGACATCCGGTCGTCCGGGTCCTCGGTCGGCCGCCGGGGCGGCTGCTCCTCGCAGTTGGGCGGAAAGTGCGAGAGGTAGTCCTTCACCGCCTGGATGCACTCGGCGTCGTCGGCCACCTCGAGGTCGCCGACACCCGAGACGCGGCAGTGCACCCTGGCGCCTCCGAGGTCCTCCATGGAGATGTCCTCGCCGGTGACGGCCTTCGTCAGGTGCGGCCCGGCGAGGGCCATCGCCCCCTGGCCGACGACCATCGGCACGAAGTCCGAGAGGCCCGGGATGTATGCGGTCCCCGCCGCGCAGGGGCCGAGCATTGCCGCGACGAGCGGGATGACGCCCGACATCGTCACCTCCTCGCGGAACAGGTGGCCGGACCCGGCGAACATCGACCCCGCCGCCTCCTGGATCCGGGCGCCCGCCGAGTCCAGCAGCCAGATGAACGGCATCCGCTTGCCGAGCGCCATCTCGCGCAGGCGGCCGACCTTGAACTCGCCGGTCATCCCCATGGAGCCGGCCATGACCGTGAAGTCGTAGGCGGCGATGCAGGACGGGCGCCCCTCGACGTCGCCCCAGCCGGTGATCACGCCATCAGCCGGAGCCTCCTTGCCGTCCATCGCCCGCTGGGAGGAATGTGGCCCGGCCTGGATGCCCAGCTCCACGAACGTGCCGGGGTCGACCAGCAGGTCGATCCGCTCGCGGGCGGTCAGCTTGCCGCGCTCGTGCTGGAGCGCGATCTTGGCTTCGCCGCCCCCGAGCTTCGCCCTCGCGCGCCGCTCGTGGAGGTCCTCGACCAGCGGTCGCATGCCGGTCTGCTCGCCGGCCTCGACCTTGTCGGGAGCCTCGGGAGCCTCCGCTTCCTTGGCCGCGTCGGCGACCTTCTTGGCCTCTTCGCGGGCCTTGGTTTCCTCAGTGGCCATGGGGTTCTCCGATCGGCAGGCAGGGAGAGGGGGCGGCGACGTCAACCGCGAGCGCGTCTCCCTTCGGAACGCGCATCCGCCCTTGACCTCGCCCCTCGGTGCCACGTCCCGCCGGAAGCGTTCGAGTCCGCTGCATCCCTACCGTCCCTTCCACTGCGGCTCGCGCTTCTCGAAGAAGGCCTGGGCGCCCTCCACGATGTCCTCCGTGGTGAAGGTCAGCGACAGCTGGGAGCGCAGGTACTCGAGCCCGTCGTCCAAGGCCATGTCCTGCTGGCGGTACATCGCGTCGTGGCCGAGGCGCATCAGCACCGGGCTCTTCGCCGCGAGCCTTCCCGCCCAATCAGCGACCGCGTCGTCGAACTCGTCCTCCGGCACGACCTTGTTCGCCAGGCCGTAGGCGACGAGGTCATCGCCCGAGACCCGCTCCCCCAGCAGGATCATCTCGTTGACCTTCTTGCGAGGGACGTTCCGGTAGATGATCGACATGATCATGTAGGGGAACGCGCCGATGTTGATCTCGGGCGTCCAGAAGTCCGCGCCCTCTTTCGCGATCACCAGGTCGCAGGAGAGGGCGAGGCCCATCCCGCCGGCGACGACGTGGCCGTTGGCCGCGCAGAGCGTCGGCTTGCCGAGCCGCGGCATCAGCCGGAAGTACTCGAGGAAGAGGTCGGTGCCGAAGTGCTTCGCGATCGTGGGGGCGTCGGATCCGAAGCCGCCGAGGTCCGCGCCCGCGCAGAAGGCCTTCCCCGCCCCCGTCAGCACCACGGCGCGAGCGCCCTCGTCGTCCCGGGCGCGCTTGATCGCGTCGACGAGCTGGGCGAGCATCTCCTGTGAGAGGCGATTCCGCTTCTCCGGGTCGTTGAGCGTCACGGTCGCCACCCCGTCGGCCACGTCGTAAAGCACCAGCTCGGGCACGGCGCCACCGTAGCACAAAGTATGAAGTAATACTCTATGCTGCGCGAGCCGCCCAACCGGCGCCTGGGCCGTGCATGCGGCACCCGCGAAGCCATCGTCGACAAGGAGCCAACGTGGAAGCAGCAACGGTGATCAAGCCCCAGCACGAGGGAACCCGCAAGCACCTCCTGTTCAGCGACGAGCACGAGGACCTGCGCGAGTCGATGGAGGCGTGGGTGAAGAAGGAGCTATGGCCCCACCGCAACGAGTGGGAGGAGACCACCTGGCCGAACGAGGCCATGCAGCGTGCCGGCGAGCTCGGCTTCCTCGGCCTCTGCTTCCCGGAGGAGTACGGCGGGCAGGGCGGCGACTACTACTACTCCCTGGTCCGCGCCGAGTGCATGAGCTATTCCGGGTCCGGCGGCACGAACATGGGCTTCGCCGTGCAGACGGACATGGTCCTCCCCCCCGTTCATCTGCTGGGCACCGAGGAGCAGAAGCAGCGCTATCTGGTCCCCGGCGTCAAGGGCGAGAAGATCGGCTGCCTCGGCATCACCGAGCCCGGCGCCGGCTCCGACGTCGCCGGCATCCGAACCAAGGCGATCCGCGATGGCGACGACTACCTGATCTCCGGTGCGAAGACCTTCATCACCAACGGCCCCCGCGCCGACTTCATCCTCCTCGTCGCGAAGACCGACCCCGACGCCCGCCACGAGGGCATCACCCTGTTCCTGGTCGACCTGCGTGACGAGGACGGCAACCACGTCCCCGGCTTCGACGTCTCGAGGAGGCTCGAGAAGATGGGCATGCACTCCTCGGACACCGGCGAGCTCTCCTTCAACGAGGTCCGGGTCCCGGCGGACGCCGTGCTCGGTGAGATCGGCAAGGGCTTCTACCACATCTCCTGGGAGCTCCAGAGCGAGCGGATGGTCGCCGCCGCCGGCTCCGTCGCGGGCGCCGAGCGGATGTTCGAGAAGACGCTCGCCTACGCCAAGGAGCGCGAGGCCTTCGGCCGCCCCATCGGCCGCTTCCAGGCGATCCGCCACAAGTTCGCGGAGATGGCCACCAAGATCGAGGCCGCGAAGCAGTTCAACTACGTGGTCGCGTGGCGCTACGCGAACGGCGAGTACCCGGTGCGCGAGATCACCGAGGTGAAGCTGCTCGCGTCGCGCGTCGGCTGCGAGGTCGCCGACGAGTGCGTTCAGATCCTCGGTGGCTACGGCTACATGAAGGAGTACGAGATCGAGCGCGCCTACAGGGATGTGAGGCTGAACCGCATCGGCGCGGGCACCGACGAGATCATGCTGGACGTCATCGGCCGCTCCTACGGCCTATGAGATCTGGTGGGGGGCTTTAGCGCCGAAAGCAGCATGTAAGGACGGCGAAGCGGTCCGCAAGTGGCGTGGGTGAGGGGCTGGCCAGCTGGTCGCCTGTCCGGCGATCGGGTGATCGCGCATGTAGTCGCGCAGCAGCCGCGCTCGCTCAGCCTCGGGAATGAACCGCTGCTCGGGATGGGTCCCGCAGGATGCCGCGCAAGTACCTGCCGGGCCGGTGATCGATCGCTGGCATCACGGGCTGTTCGCGGCCTCAGCAGTCCCCGAGCCGGCGCTCCAGGAATGCTCGCTCCACGGGGTTCGTTGCCAGCTCCAGTGCACGGCGGTACGCCGCCGCGGCCTCGTCGTCGCGTCCGGCGCGCCACAGCAGGTCCGCCCGGGCGGAATGGAGGTGCTGGTAGGAATCGAGGCCCTCGATCCGGTCGATCTCCTCGAGGCCGCGCTCCGGGCCCTCGACCATCGCGGTCGCGACGCTGCGGTTGAGCTCGACCACGGGGGAAGGCTGGACGAACGCGAGCCAGCCGTAGATGTGGCGGATGCGCGCCCAGTCGGTGTCGTCGGCACCCGAGGCGCGGGCATGCTCCGCGGCGATCGCGGCCTGAAGGGTGTACGGGCCCGGAGGGACCGCTCGAGCGGCCCGGCGCAGCAGATCGAGCCCCTCCGCGATCTCGGCCCGGTCCCAGAGCCCGCGATCCTGGTCGGCCAACAGGACCATCCCGCCCTCCGCGTCGACGCGCGCGGCGCGCCGCGAGTCCTGGAGCAGCATCATCGCGAGCAGCCCCTGCACCTCCGGCTCGCGGGGCATCAGGTCGTTGGTGACGCGCGCCAGCCAGATCGCCTCCGTGCAGAGCTCGCGGCGGATCAGCGACTCCCCCTCGGCGGCGAGGTAGCCCTCGTTGAAGATCAGGTAGAGCGTGGCGAGGACCGAGGGGAGGCGGACCGCGAGGCGCTCTCCGGTCGGCACCTCGTACGGGATGCCCGCGTCGCGGACCTTCCGCTTCGCTCGCACCAGCCGCTGGGCCATGGCCCGCTCCGAGACCAGGAAGGCGCGGGCGATCTCCGGCGTGGTGAGCCCGCCGAGGGAGCGCAACGTGAGCGCAACGCGCGCCTCCGGCCCGAGCGCGGGATGGCAGCATGTGAAGATGAGCCGCAGCCTCTCGTCCGGAAAGGCCTCGGCCTCGGACTCCGGAGGCCCCTCGACGGCCGGAGCAAGCCGCTCGAGCCCCTCGAGCACGGACCGCTTCTCCGCCAGGATGCGCTCGCGCCGCAGCCGGTCGACGGCCTTGTTACGAGCCACACGCGTGATCCAGGCGCCGGGATTCGCGGGCGCCCCCTCGCTCGGCCAGCGCTCGAGGGCGACCACGAAGGCCTCCTGCACCGCCTCCTCGGCGAGATCGAAGTCGCCGAGAACGCCGATCAGCGTCGCGACCGCCCGTCCCGACTCACGCCGGAACAGGCGGTCGAACGATGCCTCGGGTGCGGCTACGAGCTGCTCTTCGCCGCCTCGGCGGGGCTCTCGAAGCCGACCTCGCTGTAGTTCATCACCGGCCTGACCTCGGTCGACTGACCGTCGCCGATCGGCACCTTCTTCGCCCATTCGAGCGCCTCGTCCAGGTTCTCGCAGTCGATCAGGTAGAAGCCGCCGAGCTGTTCCTTGGTCTCGGCGAACGGCCCGTCGGTGACGACGCGCTCCTCGCCGGCCCGCTTGACTGTCGTGGCGGTGGCGCTCGGCTGCAGCCCCTCGCCCGCCAGGTGTGCCCCGGCGTCGACGAGCTCCTGCTCGAAGGCCTCCCAGAGCTTCATTCCCTCCTGCATCTCCTCGGGGGTGACGTCGTCCCAGCCGCCCTCCTCGCCGAAGAACGCGAGCATGTACTTCACTTGATACCTCCTGTCTCGTCGCGGCGCCGGATCGGCCACGTTCACCCTAACGACGAACCAACCGGGCCGAAATCGACAGCGGTCGCGAATCGGCAAGAATCAGGTGTGTAGGCCGCGACTTTGTCGCGGCAGAGGCATGTAAGGCGGCGCAGCCGCCACAGGAGATAGGTGGTGTCCAACCTCGACCACATCCGCAGCTACTACCGCGCGTTGAACACCGGCGACCCCGACCTCGTCTCCTCGCACTTCACCGACGACGCGGTTCACTACTACACCCGCCTCGGGCCGCACGACGGCGCGCGGGCCATCGGTGACAACACCAGATGGGCCGTCGAGAACCTCGAGGGGCGGTGGTGGCTCGAGCACGGGATCGAGCAGGGCGACGAGGCGGTCATCGAGTGGGCCATGACCTGGCGCGATCCCCGGTCGGGCGAGAAGCGCATCAATCGCGGCACCGAGTGGTTCCGGATGCGCGACGGCAAGATCGCGGAGGTTCGCGCCTACCATCACGGCGACCGCAAGAACCCGCAGGGGGATCTCCTCGGATTCGACCACGCGGGCCGCGGCTACAGGATGCTCGGCGACTGATGAGCGTCGTCAAGGACGCCGGCGTCCGCGCGCCCCTACCGCCGTTCACCGACGAGCACGAGGAGCTTCGCGAGAGCGTGGGCCGCTTCGTCTCCAGCGAGATCGCGCCCCACGTGGACGCGTGGGAGGAGGCTCGGGAGTTCCCGCGCGAGCTCTTCATCCGCTGCGGCGAGCTTGGATTCCTGGGGCTCAAGTTCCCCGATCGCTACGGCGGCCAGGGAGGCGACGCGCTGCACGATGCCGTGTGGATCGAGGAGCTCTCCCGCGCCGGCGGGTCGGGCGGCGTGGCCGCAGGCCTCAACGCGCACGCCCAGATCGCGATGCCGCCGGTCTTCAACTTCGGGACGGAGGAGCAACGCCAGCGTTGGATCGCCCCGGGGATCAGGGGCGACCTCGTCGGCGCGCTGGGGATCACCGAGCCCGGCGCCGGGTCGGACGTGGCGGGGCTCCGCACGCACGCGCGAAAGGTGCCTGGCGGCTACGTCGTCAACGGCTCGAAGACGTTCATCACGAATGGCGTCCGAGCGGACTTCCTCGTCTGCGCGGTGAAGACGACCGAGGCCGGCGGTCATCACGGGATCTCGTTTCTCGTGCTCGAACGCGGCATGCCCGGCTATGAGGTCGCCCGCAAGCTGGAGAAGATGGGCTGGCACGCCTCCGACACGGGCGAGCTCAGCTTCACGGACGTCGAGGTGCCGGAGGACAACCGGCTCGGGGCCGAGAACGAGGGCTTCTACCTGATCATGGCCAACTTCCAGTGGGAGCGACTGTCCATGGCGATCGGCGCCGTCGGCGGGATGCGGAAGGTCTTCGACGCCACCATCGCCTACGCCAAGGAGCGCGAGGCGTTCGGCCGCCCGATCGGTCGCTTTCAGGCGATCCGGCACAAGTTCGCCGAGATGGCGACCACGATCGAGGCCTCCCGGGCGATCACCTACAACGCCCTTCGCCTCTTTCGGGCCGGGCACGACTCGAGCGCCGGCGAGGCCGACCCCCGCAAGGTGATCGAGGCCACCGCGGGCTCGCTGCGCGAGGTGACGATGGCGAAGCTCTTCACCCAGCGCGCGCTGCTCGACGTCGCCGACGAGTGCCTGCAGATCCACGGGGGCTACGGCTACATGCGCGAGTACGGCATCGAGCGCGCGGTGCGAGACGCCCGCCTCGGGCCGATCGGGGGCGGGACGGACGAGGTGATGAAGGAGATCCTGGGCAGGCAGATGGGGCTGTAAGCGCCCCGATCCCTGCGCGTCAGCATCCGCGTTCTCCGCCTCGGTCGCCACCACGCGACCGCACCACGGGCACGCTGAATCCCTTTTCCTCCAGCCCGGATACGGTTCCGGCCCACCAAGAGACCGCTCGAGAGGAGACGCGACACCGATGGGACTACTTGACGGCAAGGCCGCGATCATCACCGGGTCCGCCCGTGGGATCGGGCGCGCGACCGCGGAGCTCTTCATCCGCGAGGGAGCGAAGGTGCTGATCAACGACATCGACGGGGACGTGGCCGAGCAGGCCGCCGGAGAGATCGAGGGCGAGACCGCCGTGTTCGCCGGAGACCTCACAAAGCCCGGCGTGCCCGACAACCTTGTGGCGCAGGCGAACGAGGCGTTCGGCCAGGTCGACATCGTCGTCAACAACGCCGGCTACACGTGGGACGGCGTGGTGCACAAGATGACCGACGAGCAGTTTCAGGCGATGCTGGACATCCACACCGTGGTGCCCTTCCGGATGATCCGAGCCCTCGCCCCCCACTGGCGCGAGGCCGCAAAGGCCGAGGCGGGCGAGGGCCGGGAGATCTTCCGCAAGATCGTGAACATCGCGTCCATCTCCGGGACCATGGGCAACGCGGGCCAGGCCAACTACTCGGCGGCGAAGGCGGGCGTGACCGGGCTCACCAGGACGATCGCCAAGGAATGGGGGCAGTTCAAGGTGAACGTCAACGCGGTCGCGTTCGGGTTCGTCGAGACCCGCCTCACGCAGGCGAAGGAGGAGGCCGGGTCGATCGAGCGCGAGGGCGAGAAGATCGAGCTGGGCATTCCCGAGCAGCAGCGGGCGATGGCCTCGATGATCATCCCACTGGGCCGCCCGGCGCAGCCCGAGGAGGCCGCCGGGCCGGTGCTGTTCCTGTCGTCAGACCTGGCGAACTACGTCCACGGCCAGATCCTCAACGTCACGGGCGGCCAGTTCGGCGGGATGACCACCTAGTCTAGGCGCCGCCGGCGCTCCTCGGCCAGGGGCTCCCCGGACTCGCCGGTCGCCCCCGGCGGCGGCCATGGGCCGAACCAGTTGTCGCGCGCGCCGTCGATCGTGATCACGCACCCCGACATGAAGTCCCCGGCCGGGGAGGCCAGGTAGGCGATCATCCACGCCATCTCCTCCGGGGTGCCCAGCCGCTGGAGCGGGACGGTGCGGGCGACGTTCTCGCTGACCTCGCGCGGGTACTTCGTTCGCAGCACCTCGGTGTCGAACTGGCCCGCGGCGACCGCGCAGAGCCTGATGTCGAACCGCGCCCACTCGATCGCGAGCGTGCGCATCATGTTCTCGACCGCCGCCCGGGCGGCGCCGGAGTGGGCCATTCCCGGCATCCCGTGGTGCGGTGACAGAGTCACGCTCACGACCTTGCCCGACCGCTGCGGGATGAAGGCCTTGGTGGCCGCCGCGTGGGTCATCTGCCACGTCCCCTGGACGTTCAGCTCGATCACGGTGCGAAAGCCCTTCGGCGTGATCGCCTCGGCCGGGCTCATGAACTGGCCGCCGGCGTTGTTGACGAGCACGTCGACGCGGCCGTGGCGCTCGAGCACGCCGTCGAACAGCGACTCCACCGCCTCGGCGTCGCGGATGTCCATCGACTCGCCCTCCGCCTCACCGCCGGAGTCGCGAATCGCCGCGACGGTCTCGGCGATCGGCTCCGGGCGACGCCCGCAGCCGACCACGGTGGCGCCCAGCGAGGCGAGCTCGATCGCCGTGGCCCTCCCGAGCCCGGTGCCGGCCCCGGAGACGACGCAGACCTGGTCCCGCAACAGGTGCTCGTGAAAGATCTGGCTGGCCATGCCCGGTCAGGCGTCGTTGGTGATTCCTTGCCGCGTCATGCGGCGCGAGCTTAGTGCGTGGCGGGCCCCGCTACGCTGACCGGCCCATGAGAGTCCACGCGGAACCCAAGTGGCTCAGCGGCCCGCTGCCCGGCGGCAGCGCGCGGGCGACCGTGACGGTGGAGCCGCTCTCGAGCGGCGAGATCCACTGGCCGATCCAGGCGATGGAGGCGCCAGGGGGCCCGTTCGAGACCTTGAAGGCGCTCGGCCTCCTCACACCGCGCTCGAAGTGGCTGTGGGTGCCGTGCCCGGCGTTCCTGATCACGCACCCGACGGCCGGGCACATCCTGGTGGACACGAGCCTCCACCCCTCGATCGCGGCCAAGCCGAGTGAGAACTTCGGCAGCCTGGCGGCCCGGGTGGCCCAGCCTCGGGTCGAGCCGGGGCGCGACCTGCCGGCTCGGCTTCGCGAGCGCGGTGCGGATCCGCGCTCGATCCGGCTCGTCCTGATGACCCACCTGCACATGGACCACGCGTCGGGGATCTCCGACTTCCCGTCATCGACGTTCGTGCTCAGCGACGCGGAGTGGCGAGCCGCCACAACCGGCTCGAGGCCGCTCCTCCGCGGCTACCGGCCCGAGCACTACGACTACGCCTTCGACTACCGCCTCATCGACTTCAACGGCCGCAACATCGAGTCCTATTCGACCTTCGGCCGCACCTTCGACCTCATCGGCGACGGCAGCGTCCGCCTCGCGTTCACGCCAGGCCACTCGATGGGTCACATGTGCGTGGTGCTGCGACTGCGCGATCGCGACTTCGTCATCGCCGGGGACGCCGTCTATACGGTCCGCCAGCTCGAGGGCGGCCCGGGTCAGCCGCGCCCCGCGGACCCTCACCTTTGGCGCCGCTCGCTCCAGGAGCTCCGCCTCTTCCACCGCGAGTACCCGCAGGCCGAGATCGTCGCGGGGCACGACCCGAAGCAGTGGGGCGAGCTCGAAGCGAAGTACGAGTAGCGTCCATCCGGCCGGGCGCCAGTTCAGGCTCAGGGAGCCTCTACCGCGGCTGGCCGGCCGGGAGCTCCCGCTCGGCGCGGCTGCCGATACCGTCGCGAAGCGCCTTGATCACGCCACGCCGGCCATTTGCCTCGAGCGCGTCGTACATCTCTCGAACGTGCGCGAAGGCCTGCGTGGCCACGGCGATCTGCTGCTCGCGGGTCGGTGACGGCACGACCTCGTAGGCCAGCTGCTCACCGTACTGGACCGTCACCTTCGGAAAGCGCAGCTTGCGCCACCGGCGGACGCCGAGCGAGCCGTGAATCGCCACCGGGACGATCGGCACGCCCGACTGCAGCGCGATCCTCCCGACCCCCGGGCGCGGCTCGCGAAGCCCGCCGCTGCGAGAGCGTCCGCCCTCGGGGTACATCAGCATGCAGCCGCCGCGCTCCAGGATCGTAAAAGCGGTCTTGAACGCCTCCTCGTCCTGGTATCCGCGGCGGATGGGGAAGGCGCCGCCGTGCCTGAAGATGAACTCGATCACGGGGTTCGAGAAGAGCTGCGACTTCGCCATGAAGCGCACCTTGCGCCGCAGGAAGACCCCGGCGAAGAAGTGATCCCACTGGCTGAAATGGTTCGGGGCCAGGATCACCGGTCCGGTGCGGGGCACGTTCTCGATCCCGATCGCCCGCAGCCGGTAGATCGCGAGGCAAGGAGGCGTGAGGATGACCCGCGCCAGGTCGTACACCCAGTCCGGCTCGCGGGTCCGTGACCGCTCGTGGAAGCGATCGAAGTACTCCGCGGGACGGGGATCCTTGTAGACCTGTGGCTTGAGATCGGCCATCGCGAGCTGCCGGCGTGCCGGCTACTCGCTCCTACCCCGGGGGCTCGCGCCGGTTACGTGCCATCCAGACCCTGCTCGGAGGCCGCCCAACCCCTGGCGCGCTCCACCGCCCGCCCCCATTCGGCGAACAGGGCCTCGCGCTCGCCGGCACCCATGCGGGGCTCGTAGCGCGCCGCCTCGCGCCACATCGACCGCACCTGCTCGACGTCCCAGATCTCCGTGGCGATCCCCGCCAGGTAGGCAGCCCCGAGCGCCGTCGTCTCGGGGATCTCGGGAACGACCACCGGCGCCCCGAGCACGTCGGCCTGAAACTGCATCAGCCAGCCATTCGCGACGGCCCCGCCGTCGGCCTTCAGCGCCTCCAGCTTCCGGCCGGCAGCCGCCTCCTGGGCCCGCACCGCATCGACCGTCTGGTAGGCGATCGCCTCCAGTGCGGCGCGCGCCAGCTGCGCCCTGCCGGAGCCCCGCGTGAGCCCGATGATCGTGCCGCGGGCGTAGGGGTCCCAGTACGGAGACCCGAGCCCCGTGAGAGCGGGCACGAAGTACACGCCGTCGTTGCCCTCGAGCGCGCCGGCCAAATCCTCCGTCTCGGCCGCAGAGTCGATGATTCCGAGCCCGTCACGAAGCCACTGGACCGCCGCCCCGGTGACGAAGACGGCGGCCTCGAGCGCGTAGTCCGTCTCCTCGCCGACCCCCCACGCCACCGTGGTCAGCAAGCCGTCCCCGGGCTCCGGCGCCTCGCTGCCCGCGTTGAGCAGCACGAAGCTGCCCGTGCCGTACGTGTTCTTGGCCAGGCCCGGGCGGGTGCAGGCCTGCCCGAACAGCGCCGCCTGCTGGTCGCCGGCGATCCCCGCGACCGGCACCCGGCCGCCGAACTCCTCCGTCGTCCCGTAGACGACCGCCGACCGAACCGGCTCTGGCAGCGCCGAGGGGTCCACACCCATCAGGCCGCACAGCTCGTCGTCCCAGCGGAGCTTCCGGATGTCGAAGAGCATCGTGCGCGACGCGTTCGAGTAGTCGGTGACATGACGGCCGGTGAGCTTGTAGACGAGCCAGGAGTCGATCGTGCCGAAGGCGGCGCCCCGCGCCGCCTCCACGTTCTGCAGCAGCCACTCGATCTTGGTGCCCGAGAAATAGGGGTCGATCACGAGGCCGGTGCGGTCGCGCACCAGCTGCTCGTGCCCGCCCTCGCGGAGCTCCTCGCAGCGCGCCGCCGTCCGGCGGTCCTGCCACACGAGCGCGTTGTGGACCGGCTCGCCCGACTTCCGGTCCCAGGCGACCACCGTCTCCCGCTGGTTCGTGATCCCGATGCCCTCCAGGCTCGCGCCGTCGATCCCGGCGTCGGCGATCGCCCGCGAGGCGACATCGCGCGTCACGTCCCAGATCTCGGCGGCGTCGTGCTCCACCCACCCCGGCCGGGGAAAGCGCTGCTCGAGCTCCGAGTAGGCACGGCCCGAGATGCGACCCCCGCGATCGAAGACGAGGCACATCGTGCCGGTGGTGCCCTGGTCGATCGCGAGGATCACGTCTGACTCCGGAGGCTACCTTCGGGCCCACCAGGCCCGCCCGAAGTCCACGAGCTGCCGCGCCCGGTGGGCAAACCCCCGTGGCGTCCGCCCCGTCGAGCGGTGCTCGAGCTCGAGCTCGATCTCCCGCACGGCAAAGCCCGCCCGCACCGCGTCGATGGTCATCCCCGTCTCCATGCCATAGCCGCTCGCGAACGGCACGACGGCGCGCAGCACCTCTGCGCGCATCGCGCGCTGCCCGGAGATCGCCGCGCCAGCGCGGTAGCCGCAGCGTTGCTCGATCGCCCACCTGGCGAACCGCAGCGCGACACCGAAGCCTCCGCCCACACGGCGGCTGAACGCCCCCACCGCCAAGTCGCACCGCCCGGCCGCGACCGCGGCCACGAGACGGGGAAGCTCGCGAGCGGAGTCACCGAGATCACCGTCGCACAGCACGAACACGGGCGGGTCGGCGAGCTCGGCGAGCGGGGCGACGGTGGCAACCGCCGCGCTCATGCTGCCGCCCTTGCCGTGGGGCCGTCGCCTGCTGACGACCTCGGCTCCACCGGCCAGAGAGAGGTCCGAGGTCCCGTCGCCAGAGCCGTCGTCGGCGACGATGATCCGGGCGCCGGGAAACGCCACGCGAAGTGCCTCGATCGTCGCGACGATGCGGTCCGCCTCGTCCCTCGCGGCGACGATGACGACCACCTCGCCTGTTCGCTCCGCGGGCAAGGCGGATATTGTGCCGCGCCATGCCTGATATCGGCATCCCCGCCCACATCACCGGAACCGTCTGGAAGATCGAGGTCAAGCCGGGCGACGACGTCGACGAGGGCGACACCGTCGTCATCCTCGAGTCGATGAAGATGGAGATGCCGGTCGAGGCCGAGGATCCGGGCACCGTCAAGGAGATCCGCTGCGAGGAGGGCCAATCGGTCCAGGAGGGCGACGTCCTCGTCGTCCTCGAGTAGCGCCATGGCCCCCGACCCCGGCGCCGACGGCGGGCGGTCGGAGCTCGCCGGCGGCAAGCTCGTCCTCGACCACCCGGCGCCGGCCGTCGCCCGCCTGACGATCGCCAACCCGTCGCGCCGCAACGCACTCGACCACGACATCCTGAACGCGCTCGCGGAGACGCTTCCGGAGCTCGATCGCGGGATCGAGATCCGCTGCGTCGTGATCACCGGCGCCGGGGATCTGTTCTCGGCCGGCTACGACATCGGCGGGATCCCGGACGAGACGTTCGCCGGTGACGCCGAGGCGCTCGTCGCCCATCCCTTCCACGAGGCGATGGAGGCCGTGAGCGCCCACCCCTATCCGGTGCTCGCCGCGATCAACGGTCACTGCCTCGGCGGAGGGCTGGAGCTGGCGGTTCGGTGCGACCTGCGCCTCTGCGCCGTCAGCGCGAAGCTGGGGATGCCGCCGGCGAAGCTGGGCCTCATCTACAGCCACACCGGGCTGCAGAAGTTCATCGACGTGGTCGGCTACGGCCGGACCAAGGAGCTGTTTCTGACCGGCCGCAACATCAGCGGGCCGCGGGCCATGGCCATCGGGCTGGTGAACGACACGGTTCCCGAGGACCGGCTGCCCGAGGAGGCCGTGGCGCTCGCCTCGGAGATCGCCGAGGGCGCGCCGCTCAGCGCCCGCGGCAACAAGCACGCGATCGAGACGCTCAACTCCCACCCTCGCCTGACCCCCGAGCAGGAGCGCGAGCTGATCGAGCTGCGGCGCTCGTGCTTCACGTCCGAGGACTTCCGGGAGGGAATCCGGGCGTTCGGCGAGAAGCGCAAGCCCGAGTGGCGCGGGCGGTAGCGGCGAGAGCTCGGTGCCGGATCGTGGCGCGCCGCGTGGGCATGGCCGGGTGGGGCAGCGCCCGCCTCCCCGGCATCCGCGGGCCGGCGCGGACGGCTTTCGCGCGCTCCCCTACTCGCCCAGCTTCGCCCGCAGCCGCAGCACCCGATTCACGGAGCGCTCGAAGTCCGAGCGCTTCAGCGTCCCCTTCCGCAGCTTCTCACGCAGGGCGTGGCCGGCCTTCGATGCCGCGCCCTCGCCGGTGAACAGCAGCAGGTCGGCGCCCGCCTTGGCCGCGGCAGCCCCCACCCTGGCGGGGCCGCCGAAGTCGGCCGCCGACGTGGTCTCCAAGGCATCCGTGATCGAGACCCCCTTGAAGCCCATCCGGCCGCGGAGCTCGCCCGTCGCGATCGACTTGGTGAAGGCGGCGGGCCGGCGGGAGAAGTGCGTGTAGACAGCCGTGCTGAGCATCACCAGCTTGCCGTGCTTGGCCGCGAACGGCCCGTATGGCTTCTCGTCGATGCGCCTCAGCTCGGCGCGCGAGAGCATGATCTTCTGCACGGCGAAGTCCGTGTCGCGCTTGGCCGCACCGAGCCCGGGGAAATGCTTGCCCGTGCCGGCCACGCCATGCCGCTGCATGGCGGCCGCAAAGGGGACCGCCGTCTGAATCACTCGGTTCGGGCTGCTGCCGAAGCTGCGGTGCTGGGCGCTGATCGCGCTTCCCGGCCTGCCGACGTCCAGCACGGGCGCCAGGTTCACGTTGACGCCGACGCGCTTCAGGTTGCGGGCCGTCCTCGCTCCCTGCCGGCGGCTGTAGCGCTTGCCGCGGCGGCCCATCTCCTCCGCGGATGCGCTCGGCGGGCCCGGCAGGCGCTTCACCAGGCCACCCTCCTGGTCGATCATGATGAGCAGCGGACTGCGCAGGCCTGGCGGGCGCTTGATCCCCTGAAGCCTGCGGATCAGATGCCGGGCATGGCGCTTGGTCCCGAGGTTCTCGTCGAACAGGATCACCCCGGCGAGCTTGCCCTGGCCGATCATGCGCTTCACCTTGGACGGAGGGCTTCCCCCGGGGAAGCCGGTGATGAGGCGCTCTCCGGCAAGCTGCGCGATCGAGAGCCTGTCGGCGCGTGACTCCCGCTTGGGCGTGCCGTCGGCGAGCGCGACCCAGATCGCGGCGCCGATCGCCGCGACCAAAAGGATCGCGGTGATTCTGCGTCTCCAGAAAGTCAGCTTCCCCGGCAAGCGGAGCCATCCTATGCATCGGCGTCGTCCGAGGTGACGCCTAGCCTTCGCGCGTGCCGGTCACCCTGGCCGTTGGACCGATCCCACCACCCGCTGATTTTCGATGGCACCGCTGATCACGTTCGACGAAGCAATGGAGCTCGCCGCGATCTCCACGCACGAGGAGATCACGGCGCTGGTGGAGCGTGCCTGGGAGGTGCGCACGGAGCGGTTCGGCGACTCCACCGACATGTGCTCGCTCGTGAACGCCAAGTCGGGCGGGTGTGCTGAGGACTGCGGCTTCTGCGCTCAGTCGCGCTACGCGGAGGCCGACACCCCGATGCACGCGATGATGGAGCCGGATCAGATCCTCGAGCACGCCCGGGCCGCCGAGGCCGCCGGCGCGCATCGCTTCTGCATGGTCACCCAGGGACAGGGGCTCTCGCGGCGGGACTTCGAGAAGATCGTCGAGGGGGCGCGCCTGGTCGCGGACAACACGAACCTGAAGCGCTGCGTGTCGATCGGGCACATGTCCCCCGGCCGCGCCAAGCGTCTCGCCGATGCGGGCGTTCAGCGGGTCCACCACAACGTCGAGACCGCCCGCTCTCACTATCCCGAGGTCTCGACGACGGTCCGCTACGAGGGCCGCGTCCGCACCATCGACGCCGTGAAGGAGGCGGGCCTGGAAAGCTGCGTGGGCGGCATCCTCAATCTCGGGGAGACCCCACGGCAGCGAGTGGAGATGGCGTTCGAGCTCGCGGAGATCGACCCGACGTCCGTGCCGATCAACCTGCTCAACCCCCGGTCCGGGACCAAGTTCGGCGACCGGACGCTGATGGATCCCTGGGAGGTCGTCAAGTGGGTGGCCATCTTCCGCCTGATCCTCCCCGACGCGCTGTTCCGGCTCTGCGGCGGACGGGTCGAGAACCTCGAGGATCTCCAGCCGCTCGCCGTCAAGGCGGGGCTGAACGGCGTGATGATGGGCAACTTCCTGACGACGCTGGGGGCCGAGCCGGCCGACGACCGCGCGATGTTCGAGGACCTCGGGCTCAACGTCGCCCGCCAGGACGACAACGGTGCCAACCCGCGGCCCGACAACCGCGCCGGGTGGCTCGACGGCGAGACCCCGCAGACTCCGGTGGACGACCTGATCGACAGCCAGGCGGAGGCGCCCTTCTGGGATCCGTCGACGCAGCTTCGCGTCGTCAAGAAGAAGCACAAGCCGCCGCCCTATCCGGGGCTCGACGCCTCCGCCCCTCAGCCGGCTGGCTGGGGCGACTGAGGTCGGACGCGCCCGCCCGATGAGCGACATCGGCGACCGCCTGAGCGAGCTGCACACGGCGGGGCTGTATCGCCGCCTGCGGTTGATCGAAGGCCCTCAGGGCCCGCGTGTGACTCTCGACGGGGCCGAGGTGCTGCTCCTCTGCTCCAACAACTACCTGGGGCTCGCCGACCATCCCCGCGTGCGCCAGGCCGCCGCCGACGCCGCCGAGCGCTTCGGCGCCGGAGCCGGGGCGTCGCGACTGATCTCGGGAAACATGTCGCTTCACGAGCGCCTCGAGAGGCGGCTCGCCGACTTCACCGGATACGAGGCGGCGCTCCTCTTCGGCTCCGGCTACCTCGCCAACCTCGGAACGGTGGCCGCGCTCGCCGGTCGCGGTCAGGTCGTCCTCTCCGACGAGCTCAACCACGCCAGCCTCATCGACGGCTGCCGGATCTCGCGAGCCGACCGGTTCGTCTACCGCCATGCCGACCTGGAGCACCTGTCGTGGGGGCTTCGCCAGGCGGGTGGGCGCGCCTCCCTGATCGTCACCGACGCGATCTTCTCGATGGACGGCGACGTCGCTCCGATCGGGGAGATCCTCGAGCTGGCGCGGCGGCACGGCTGCCGACTGCTGGTCGACGAGGCGCACGCGACCGGGTCCCTCGGCTCCGGCGGCCGCGGGGCGGTCGCGGCGGCGGGCCTCTCCGGGGAGGTCGACGTGGTCGTCGGCACGCTGGGCAAGACCCTCGGCAGCTACGGCGCCTACGTTTGCGCGAGCACGGAGATCGTGGAGCTGCTCGTCAACGTGGCCCGGCCCTTCATCTTCTCGACGGCCCTCCCACCCCCCGCGGTCGGGGCCGCGATCGCAGCCATCGGCATGCTTGAGAGCCAGCCCGGGATGGTCGATCACCTGCGCCGAAACGGCGCCACGCTGCGCGAGGCGCTGGCCGCGCAGGGGCTCGACGTCGGGCCCTCGCGCACTCAGATCGTGCCGGTCGTCGTGGGCGCCGCCGCGGTCGCGGTGAGCCTCTGCGAGCGGGCTCTGGAGGGCCGCGTGTTCGCCCAGGCGATTCGACCGCCGACGGTGCCCCCCGACACCTCGCGGCTGCGCCTGTCGGTCATGGCCAACCACCGGCCGAACGATCTGCGGGCCGCGGCGCGGGTCATCGCGGGCGCCGCCGCCGAGCTGGGCGTCGGCCGGGGCGGGCGGGCGGAGCCGGCCCCGCTGAAGCTCCGAGAAGCCGCGTAGTTGCGCGGCGTCTTCGTCACGGGAACCGGCACCGAGGTCGGCAAGACCGTCGTCGCCGCCGTCATCGCGCACACGCACGCGAGCGACGGCGCACGGGTGGCGGCCTTCAAGCCCGCCGTCAGCGGCCTGGAGGAGGGCGGCGAGGCCGATCACGCCCTGCTTCGCAGGGCGTCGGGCTCGACGCAGTCGGACGACGAGATTGCCCCGTATCGCTACGACCCGCCGGTCTCACCGCACCTGGGAGCCGAGCTCGCCGGCGAGCGAATCGACCCAGACCGCCTGCTGGCGGCCGCCCGAGCGGCGGCGGAGGGCGCCGGCCTGCTGGTCTGCGAGGGGGTCGGCGGCCTCCTCGTCCCGCTGACCCTGGGCTACCTCGTCCGGGACCTGGCGCGGGATCTCGCCCTGCCACTGGTCGTCGCCGCCTCGCCCGGCCTGGGGACGATCAACCACACGCTGCTCACCGTCGAATCCGCCCGCGCCGTGGGGCTGGAGGTGGCCGCGGTCGTCCTCACGCCGTGGCCGGATCAGCCCGGGACGCTCGAGACGTCCAACCGCGAGGCCATCTCACGGCTGGGGGCGGTCGACGTCGCCGTGCTGCCGCCGATCGGCCTCGCGGACCCGGACGGCTGGCCCTCGCTCGCCCTGCCCTGGAGCTAGGCCCCCGCGCTGTGCTCGCCGGTCGCGAGCTCCCCGGCCGGCGTCACGCCGCCGGCCGGGGCGTCGGCCTCGCCCTCGCCGGAGCGGCGCGAGCGGATCAGCGTCACGGCGACGATCACGCCGGCGAGCGCGACTCCGGTCGCAACCTTCATCGAGGACGCGAACGCGCCGATGAAGGCCTCGCGCGAGGCCGCGGCGATCTGGGCCGCCTGGTCGTGGCTGACGCCGTTGGGGACCGTGGAGACTCCCCCGCCGAGACCGTGTGCGATGTCGCTGCGCTGCCCGGCCGTCAGGCCCGAGCCGGCCAGCGACGAGTCGAGGTCCGAGCGGGCCGCAGCCTGGAAGACCGCGCCGATCACCGCGACGCCGAGCGTGCCACCGATCATCCGGTTCATGGAGAGGATCCCCGATGCGATGCCGGCCTTGACGTCGGCGACGGCGTTCATGGCGGCCGTCGACATCGGCGACATCACCAAGGCCATTCCGACGCCCATGAGGATGAACGAGGGGAAGAGGTCGCCGTAGGTGGTGGAGGGGTCGATCCGGGTCAGCCAGAACATCGCCGCAGAGACCAGCGTGAGCCCGACAGCGATCGGGATCCTGGCCCCGATCCTGTCGGTCAGCCGCCCGGCGATCGGGGCGATGGCGACGATCATCAGCGTCGCCGGCAGGAAGCGCACGCCGGCCTGAAGCGGCGAATAGCCCAGCATGTTCTGCATATACAGGGCGAGGAAGAAGAACTGCGCCAGCATCGCGAAGGTGACGATCAGCGCGATCAGGTTGGAGCCCACGAAGTTGCGGCTGGCGAACAGCCGGAACTCGACCATCGGGGCCGCCACCCGCAGCTCGACCAACACGAAGACGCCGAGCATCGCGACCGAGCCGGCGAGCAGGGAGAGGACCGAGACGGAGCCCCAGCCCCACGAGTTGCCCTCGATCAGGGCCAGCACGAGGGCGGTGAGAGCCACCGTCAGCGTGCCCACGCCGGCGTAGTCGACCTTGCGGCCGACGGTGTGGTCTCGCGACTCGCGCACCGCGAACAACGTGGCGATGACCGCTCCGAAGCCGACGGGCAGGTTGATGAAGAAGATCGCGCGCCACGAGACCGCCTCGGTGAGGAAGCCGCCCAGCACGGGGCCGATCGCGAGGGCGAGCGCCGAGACGCCGGCCCAGGTCCCGATCGCCTTGCCCCGCTCGTCCGGCGGGAAGGCATTGGTCACGATCGAGAGCGTCGCGGGCATCATCAGCGCGCCGCCGATGCCCTGGATCACACGGCTTCCGACCAGCCAGGTCGTGTCGGGCGCGAACCCCGCCGTGGCCGAGGAGACGGAGAAGAGCACGACGCCGATCAGGAAGGTCAGGCGGCGGCCGAAGATGTCGCCCAGCCGGCCGCCCGTCGCCAGGAAGACGGCGAAGGCGAGCGTGTAGCCGTTGATGATCCACTCGAGGCTCGACAGGCTCGAGCCGAGGTCGCGCTCGATCGACGGAAGCGCCACGTTCACGACCGTGTTGTCGAGCATGATCATGAACAACGCGAAGCACATGGCGCCGAGGGTCCACCACTTGCGATTCGCGTCGGTGATCAGGCGCGCCTGGTGACCGGTCACGATGCCTTGATCCCCTCGAGATCGGTCGCGGCGGCGGCGATCTCCTCGGTGTCGAGCATGGCCTCGAGCGCGGCGTCCAGCTTGCGGCGCTGAACCCGCGTGAGGCTGGCCGCGAACGCCTCCATGTCCGCGAGCCGCGCGGCGACGATCTCGCCCGCGAGCCGCCTTCCCTTGTCGGTGATCGTGAGGCGCCGGATCCGCCGGTCGTCGGGATCCTCGACGCGCTTCACCAGGCGGTTGCGAACGAGCTCGTCGACCGCACGACTGACCGACGGGACAGACACGTGAAGTCGTTCGGCGATGTCGCGGCCCGCGTAAGGCTCGTCACCCTCGGGACCGGCGAGCATGAGAAGCGTCTTGCACTGGGTGAGACTGAGCCCGCTCTCCTCGATCTTCCGCAGGTGATCTCCGCCGGAGAAGATGAAGACGTGGCGCAGGAAGGCACCGAGGCGGGCGGCCGTGGTACGGAGCTCCGCTGCCTGGTCCTTCACGTCTGCGGTTGCCGTGCGTTGCATGCCGTCAATGGTTGCATACACGCAACCATTTCACCGCTGGAAAAGTTGCTCGTGTGATTCACATCACACTGTGCCGTAGGGTCCAGCGCATGAGCGGCGGGCGCCTCTTCGGCCCCTTCTTCGTCTTCGCCGGCGTGATGCACTTCGTCATCCCTCGGGCCTATGAGGCGATCGTCCCGCCCCAGCTGCCGGGTCGGCGGGAAATCGTCTACGCGAGCGGCGTGGCCGAGATCGCCGGTGGGGTGGGAGTCCTACATCCGCGAACCCGGAGGGCGGCATCCGCCTGGAGCGTCGCCACCCTGCTGGCGGTCTTCCCCGCCAACGTCCACATGGCGCTTCATCCGGAGCGCTACCGGGTGCCCGGCGGCCGGCTCGCGCTCTACCTGCGGCTACCGGTCCAGGGCCTCTTCATCGCCTGGGCGATCGCTGCGGCGCGCGACTAGTGGCACCACTAGCGGATCTTGAAGCGGCGAGTCCGCTTCTTGCCGGTGTTGTGGCTCTCGTCCGTGGCCTGGATCACGGCCACGTACCGGCCCGGGCGGGCGTCGAAGTGCCTGCTGTGTCCGCCGAATTTCGCGTCGTTGTACCCCACGTGGCCCTTCCAGCGGTTCCAGCCGGCGAACCTGCCGCGCCGCCCGTGCCGGATCTCGTAGTACTCGGCGTCGAGCTTCGCCTTCTCGTTCACGCCCCATTTGAGCTTGGTGCCGTGGCGGCCGAACCTGCGTGAGCCGAGCTTGACGTCGTTGAGGTGCGGCGGGGTCACGTCCACGTTGAGCTTGGGGACCGGGTCGACCTCCTCGCTCGGGTTGCCGCGAACGTCCGAGACGACCACCGAGCCGCGGACGCTCGAGTGCAGCTTGCACTGGAACGTGTAGGTCCCGGGCTGGTTGAAGGTGAGCTGGTAGGTGTCGCCGAGGTCGTGGCGCGGCGTGCTCGCCCCCGCGTCGGAGTCCCAGCCGGCGTCGTTTGGCGACGTTCCGGTCACCGAGTGCAGCGTGTCCGGGCCGACCCAGTACCAGGTCACGTGCTCGCCGAGGTCGAGGTGGATCTGCGGCAGCGACCACTGGTAGTGGCCGATCGCGACCCGGCGGTTCGCCGCGCTCGCGGTCGCGGCCCCCAGCGCAAGGGCAGCGATGACCAGCGCGACTGCCCCGAGGCCGAGGCGGCGCCGTGGGCTCAGCGCACGATGTACCACCCGTTCATCCCCATGTGAAGGTGGCTGAACACGTGGCAGTGGTAGAACCAACGCCCCGGGTTGTCCTCGACGAACTCGAGCGTGTACGAGTCGCCGGGCCCGAACGTCCTCGTATCGATCACCGTCCCGTCCGGGTCGGTCCAGCGGTGCCCGTGGATGTGGAAGGTGTGGAAGTCGTTGTCCAGCGCTATCACGTGAAAGGCGACCCGCTGGCCGACCTTGGCCTCGAGCGTCGGAGTGTTGCCCGCGTACGCCCGGCCGTTCATGCACCCGAACTGCTGGGGGAGGCTTGTCGCGACGGGCTGGAGGGCGTGCATGAAGAGGAAGAACTCGACGTCCGGGCGCGGCTTTGACCGATCACGGATGATGAGCGGCCCCATCAGTCCCTTGTAGACCGGGATCGGGTCCATGGGCCCGTGGTCGTGGTACAGCCAGATGCCCTCGGTACCGGGGCGCGCGTCCCAGACGTAGGTGAAGGTCTCGCCGGGCTGGACGAAGCCACCCGGGTCCGTGTACCTGCCCTTGTAGGCGCCGTCCATCTCCTCGCTGTAGAAGACCCCGTGCGGGTGGATCGTCACCGGCACCTTGAGCTTGTTCTGGAAGTGGACCGCGATCGTCTCGCCTACGTACGCCTCGATCAGCGGGCCGGGGATCTTGCCGCGCTTCAGAGGCCGGCCGAAGTTGGGCGTGTAGGCGCGATACGTGTAGGCCTTGAACCGAGTGTCGCCCTTGACCTTCTTGTCCATCATCTCGTCGCGGCCCGTCGGCACGATGTTCCAGCCGCGCTCCTCGGCGCGGATCCAGTACTGGCGCTGGGCCCGCGCGGCCGCGGACGCGTTGGTCTCGGAGACGAACTGCGCTCCTGCGGGCCCCTCCGCGGCCGCTACCTTCGGCGGAACCTTGACGTCCCCGGCGAGCTTGGGCAGGTCCGCCGGCTGATCCAGGAAGAGCTTGTGTCCGGCCAGCGTGCAGACGAAGGCCGCTCCACCGCCTGCCAGAAACTGGCGTCGATCGACCGGCCCGAAGTCCATGCACGCTAGGTGATCGGCCGCACGCTCACCGCTTGACCTTGACCTTCATCTTCATGACGTCGGGATGAATCGTGCAGTAGAAGTTGTACTTCCCGGGCTTCTTGAACTTCTTGGTGAACTTGAAGCCCTGGGCCGAGCTCGTCTGTGACCTGAACTTGCTCTTCTTCACGCCCTTCGGGCCCTTCTTCAGCGTCACGTTGTGGTTGTTGAAGTCGTTGCCCCACTTCCAGGTGACCTTGCCGTTCTTCTTGACCTTGACGAAGTCCGGCTTGTAGAAGTCGTCCAGGACCTTCACCTTCACCGGCTTCTTCCCCTTGCTCGACGAGCTCGCGGCGCCGGTCGCTGCCAGGGCCCCGGCGGCGAGCGCGATCAGGGCCGTAACGGCGCCGATGCGAATCAGGGCCCTCGCCGGGACTACTTGCACTTGCCGAGGTCCTTCATGTCGATCGGGGTGATCCCCTTGAACTTCGGATGCTTGTGTCGAGCCCAGGCGTCCTCCTGCGAGCAGGGCGGGTCGCTCAGCACGTAGTTCGCCAGCCCCCCGACCTGGCCCTTGGTGATGCCCCCGTCACCCTCGTTGGTGCCGGTGCCCGCGCTGTTGGGCGCCGGGCAGGTCGGATACAGGAACGCCTTCGGATGCTCGGCGGTGGCCGTCACGTCGAACGTAGACGAGGAGTTGCCCTTGAAGCAGTTGCCCTTGCCGGACCCGTCGTTGTAGAAGTCGAAGCGGTTTGTGTCCTTGCCGTTTCGACCCATCTTGTTGTTGACGAGGCGGTTGTTCTCGTTCAGCGCCGCCTGGTTGAACGGGTCCGAGAACGACGCGGCGCCCCAGAAGAAGTTCCCGAAGATCCGGTTGTTCTTCACGAGCCATCCATCGGATCCGAACAGGACCACGCCGACTCCGGTCGGGTAGTTGATCGTGCGGTTGCCGATGTGGCCGAGGCCGCCGGAGACCGTGTGCACCGGCGACTTCGGCAGGAAATAGTTGAAGTTGTTCCAGAAGACGTCGTTGTTGCGGATCTTGCCGTTCGCGTTCGGCTGGAACAGCTCCGAGTCGAGCGTGTTCGGAACGATGCCCGCGCCGTTGTTGTAGAACATCGAATCGTGGATGTCGACGTACTTCGAGTTCGTCCCTGAGTACCCGAGGACGTTCTCGAACGCCTTGTCGTTTGAGATGTCTGTCCACTTCGGGTTCTTCTGCGGCGGGGTCTCGCCGATGTAGATCGCCGAGTCGCCGTGTCCCCACCCCTTCGAGTGGGTGATCTTCCCGCCGGTGCAGTGCTTGGCGAACAGGCCGTAGGAGCCGTTGAACGACGCCCAGTCCTTGACCATCGCGAAGCCGTGGCAGTGGTCACCGGGATCGGCGTGGACGAAGAAGCCGTTGGTGGGGTAGTTCTTGGCCCAAAGCTTCTTGATCTTGAGGCCGTCGACGTTGACGGCGTCGATGCCGTTCTGAGCCGGCTGGCCCTGGATGCGCGCGTTCTTCCCGTTGAGCTTCGTCTTCTTCGGGGCCTTCGTCCCGGTGATGAGCAGCTTGTCGTACTTGTGGCCGCTCAGGATGACGCCCTCGTGGTAGGTCCCCGGCTTGATCCTGACGACCGATTCCTTGCCCTTCTTGACCTTGTCGACGGCCTTCTGGATGGAGTCGTAGCGGCAGCCGTGCTTGCAAACCTTGAACACGTCTCGGCCCTTGGCCGATGCCGGCGCCGCCCAGACGGCTGCGCCCAGCGTGAGCAACGCCGCTGCAATCCCCAACCTGACCTTCATGGAGCTCCTTTCGCTTCGCCCTGCACATCCGTATGCCGCGCATCCGTGCGCCCCGCGCGGGCCGTCGGTGCGGGAGACTAGTGGAGCGATCGGCTTCGTGCCGTCCGCTGGATGACAACGCCGCTTCCGCCGCCGCGCCTTCTATGGTCGGACTCGATGTCGCGGGTTGCGGACCTCGACCACGATCACCTCTGGCACCCGTTCACACAGCAACTCGACTGGTGTCGCGAGGAGCCCGTGGTGATCGAGCGCGCCGAGGGCACCGACCTCATCGACGCCGAGGGCAATCGCTACATCGACGGCGTCTCCTCGCTTTGGTGCAACGTCCATGGGCACCGCCACCCCGGGATCGACCAAGCCGTGCACGACCAGCTCGAGCGGGTCGCACACTCGACGATGCTCGGATTGACGCACCGGAGTGCCGCCGAGCTGGCGGCGCGGCTGGTTGAGCTCTCGCCGCCCGGGCTCAGCCGGGTGTTCTACTCGGACTCCGGCTCGACGGCGACCGAGGTGGCGCTCAAGATGGCGTTCCAGTACTGGCAGCAGCGCGGCGGCCAGCACACCAGGCGCACATCGTTCGTCTCGCTCCGCGACGCCTACCACGGGGACACGCTCGGTGCGGTATCGGTCGGCGGGATCGACCTGTTCCACGCCGCGTACATGCCGCTTCTGTTCGAGTCGCATCGCGTCGACGCCGGCGACGCCGGGCGGCTCGAGTGCGTCCTCGACTTCCACTCGGAGGAGGTCGCCGCGGTGATCGTGGAGCCCCTGGTGCAGGGCGCGGCCGGGATCCGGGTGCAGCCGCCCGGCTACCTGCGGGCCGTCCGGGACCTCTGCGACCGGCACGGCGTGTTCCTGATCTGCGACGAGGTCGCTACGGGCTTCGGCCGCACGGGCACGATGTTCGCGTGCGAGCAGGAGCGGGTCGCACCCGACTTCCTCTGCCTCGGCAAGGGCCTGACCGGCGGCTACCTCCCGCTCGCCGCCACCCTGGCCACGGAGCGGATCTACGAGGGCTTCCTGGGCGGCCCCGATGACGGGCGGACCTTCTTCCACGGCCACACGTTCACGGGCAGCCCGCTGGCCTGCGCTGCCGCCGTGGCGAACCTGGACGCGTTCGAGCGCGAGAGCACGCTGCTGCGGCTGCAGCCCAAGATCCGTCTACTCGGCGAGTTGCTCGACGAGGTGGCCGCGATGCCGGAGGTCGCCGAGGTGCGCGGCCGCGGATTCATGGCGGGCATCGACCTGGGCGAGCACCACCCGTCCGCACGGCTCGGCCACCGCGTCGTGCTCGAGGCGCGTCGCAGGGGGGCGATCGTGCGGCCGCTCGGTGACGTGATCGTGCTCATGCCGCCCCTCTCCATCAGCAAGGCGGACGTCAGCCGGCTGATCGGGATCGTGGCGGAGTCCATTCGCGCCGCGTTCGCCGACGCCTACGGGGAGGTCTCGAAGATCGACTCGCCCCCCGAGCCGGACACGGAAGAGCTGCGGGTCCCGCGGGCGGCTTAGGGCCCGGGTCTCCGGCGCCTCCGCTCGCTGCCCGTGCCCACCCCCGGCGAGCGCACGCAGTCATCAGGCGCCGCCGCGAGGACGCCATCGAGCAATCCCGGGCGCTACTCCTCGTACGGCTCGAAGTCTGACTTGCGGGCCCCGCAGACCGGGCAGAACCAGTCGTCGGGGATCGAGTCGAAGGGTGTGCCGGGCGGGATGCCGCCGTCCGGATCGCCCTCCTCGGGGTCGTACACGAACCCGCACGAGGTGCAGATCCAGAGCTGCGCGGTCTGGGTCTCGGTGGCCATCGGTCGCGAGGTTACCTGAGCCACCGGTTGCGGGGGCGGGCCGCCCGCTGATGCCGGCCGGTCGGGGTAGGGTCCCTGCGTGACCCCCGAGGCCCGACCGGCCGCCTCGCTGATCCTGCTGCGCCGCGGCGGCAGGCACCGGGACCGCAGCGTCGAGATCCTGCTGGTGCGACGGACGCCCGAGGCCGGCTTCATGCCGGGCGTCTGGGTGTTCCCGGGCGGCGCGGTGGACGCCGAGGATTCCGGGGACGAGGAAGCGGCCCACATGGCCTGCGCGGCTCGCGAGCTGCACGAGGAGGCGGGCATCGAGCTCCCCGCAGACGCCGAGCTCCTGGCCTGGTCCCGCTGGATCACGCCCGAGCCAGTGCCGGTGCGCTTCGACACTCGCTTCTACGTGACCCTGGCCCCCGCGCATTCGCCGCCGCGCCCGGACGGCAGCGAGATCACCGAGGCCGCCTGGATCCCCCCCGCGGCGGCGCTCGAGCGCCACCGCGCCGGGGAGCTCGACCTCGTCTTTCCCACCATCAAGCACCTCGAGTCGCTGCTTCCCTACTCGAGCTCGGAGGAGGTCCTCGACGCCGCTCGTGACCGGGTCGTGGAGCCGATCCTGCCGCGCGTCGTCGGCGAGGGCGGCGGGCAGCGAGTCCTGCTCCCGGGCGAGCCCGGCTACTGATCGCCGCGGGCCGTTCGCGGCTATGTTTCGCCGGTGACCGCGAGCCTGCCCCAGGAGGTCCGCGAGGCGTTTGGAAGCTTCGTCACGTGCGAGTACACGACGATCGACTCGCGCCAGCAACCGATCGTCTGGCCCGTGACTCCCTACTACGCCGACCGCGGCCCCTGCATCGACGTCACCACGGGGCTGGGCTATCCGAAGAAGGCCCTCGACGCCAAGCGAAACCACCGCGTCGCCCTGCTGTTCTCCGACCCCACGGGGTCGGGGACCGAGACCGGCATCAACGTCCTCGTCCAGGGAACCGCCGACGTCGACGACCGCGATCTGGCCGCGAATCGGGAGCGCTACTGGCGCGAGTCGGCCCAGAAGCTTCCCGCCACACGCGACATGCACCCACCGAAGCTGATCCGAAGCCTGTTCGACTGGTACTACACGCGGATCTACGTCCACGTGCGCCCGGAGCGCGTCTTCGTCTGGCCCCGCGGCGACGTCGCCAGCCCGCCCGATGTCCTGGACGCTCACATGGACGAGGTCCGCTCCGGCCACAGCGAGGAGCCCCTCGAGCCGCACGAGCCCGTGATCGGCGGCGACATCGCGTGGGACTCGCGGATCGAGGAGCTCGACCGCCGGTACGAGACCGCCGTGCTCAGCTGGGTGGCGCCGGACGGCTTCCCGCTCGCGGTTCGCCTGCCGGTGGGCCTGGATCGGGAGGGGCGTCGAGTCGTTCTGGGGGCGGCGCCCGCCGAGCTCCCCCTGGCCCCGGGCCGAGCGTGCCTCACCGCGCACCGCCATAGCCCGACCTTCGCATGGCAGGAGAACTTCCAGGTCCGGGGGGACCTGGTGGAGGACGACGATGGCTGGGCGCTGACGCCCCGCAAGCTCGTCGGCGGCTTCGAGCTGCCCGACGAGAGCGAGGCGGCCCGCTACCGCCGCAACCTCTCCAAGTCGATCCGCTTCTACAGGGCGGCACGCCGCTACCGCAGGTCTCGCTGAACGCCCCCGGAACGTTCTTGGGGTCGTGCGGACGCCATGGCGTACGCGAGATCCCAAGGCCGCGCCGAGCGTGGGGCTGGGGGCGGTCAGGTCTGGGGAAACGGCTCGAGGCCGGCGTGCCACGGCCCCGCCGGGTAGGTGTGGATGTTGGACTCCTCCACCTCCTTGCGCACGCGTGAGAAGAGCCGGCCCCCGTTGTCCAGCGCCGCCTCCAGCTCATCGCGGTTGCGCTCGCGGAGGCGCCACAGAAACCAGAGCTGCTTCTCCAAGACGCCGAAGTCGACCTCGTTGTCGATCGTCGTCACCCACTGCAGGAAGCCGGGGCTGAACGTCTCTCGCAGCGCGACGGGGTCGTGGGAGCTGGGAACCGTGGCGAGGAAGCGCTTGTTGAAGTCGATGCTCTCGAACTCCACCTTGCGTCGCGAGGCGCGCTGCATGATCAGCTCCTCCGGCGTGCGCTCGATGGACTCAACGTTGAACGGGGGCATCACCTCGGCGAGGTCGGGCACGTGGGACTTGGCCAGCACGGCGCCGGGAAGGACCGCCTTCGAGAAGAGTCCGCCCTCCTCACGCTCGTTCGCGTCGCACGAGGCGCCCCAGAAGCCGTCGCTGAGCTCTCCGGTGATCCGGTTGGTCCCACCGGGACAGAGGGCGGCGGGCCCCCCCACCGGGTTCAATCCGCCCACCGCGTCATACCGGAGCCCTCGATCGCCGGCGAGCCTCTGGACCGTCTGAGACCACGACTGCTGCTCGCCCTTGGCGCTCACAACGCCTTCCGGAAGAGCCCGGCGAAGTCCTCCTCGCTCGGCTCTCGCGCGTTCACCAGGGTGCACCCGTCGCCCATCGCGCCCTCGACCAGACGCGGGATCCCATCCTCCGGGACCCCCACCTCCGAGAGCCGCTGCGGCAGCTCGAGGCGCCCGGTGAGCGCCCGGACCTCGTCCGCCAGCGCCCTGCCCACGTCCGGCCCCGAGCCTGCGACCTCGACGTCCATCACCTCGCAGACCACCCGGTACCGGTCCGCGATCCCCTCTCCACCCGCGGCGTTGTACTCGATCACCCACGGGAGGTTGATCGCGTTGGCCACGCCGTGGGCGACACCGTAGTGGCCCCCGCACGGGTGGGACATCGAATGCGTGGCGCCGATCGCTCCCGAGCCGCTGGGCTGGATCGCGAGGCAGGCTGCCACCAGCATGTTTCCGCGGGCCTCGTCGTCGCCGGTGTCGGCGACCGCCCGCTCCAGGTTGTCGCGGATCATCCGGATCGCCTGGAGGGCGAAGGCATCGCCGTGCGGATTCCACTCGGTGGACACGTAGCCCTCGATCGCGTGCGTAAGCGCATCCATCCCGGTCGCGGCGGCGATCGGAGCGGGAAGGGTGGCGGTGGCGGCCGGATCCAGGATCGCCAGGCGCGGAAACAGCGCGAGGTCGGCGATCTCCACCTTGAGGCCCTCGGACCGATCCTTCACGACGGCTGCGAAGCTCGCCTCCGACCCGGTTCCGGCGGTGGTCGGCATGGCTCCGAGCGGCGCCAACGGCAACGGCTTGCCGAGGCCGTCCCGCTCGCGCGGAAGCGTCAGGATGCCCTCCCACTCGCGCACCGTGGCCCCGTGCGTGAACAGCACGTTTGCAGCCTTGGCGGTGTCCATGACCGATCCGCCGCCGACGGCGAGGAAGCCATCGGCCCCGGCGTCCCGGGCGGCCTCCGCGCAGCTTGCGACCACCTCGGTGTCGGAGTCCTGGGGCACGGTGTCGAAGACCCCGGCGACCTCGAGCCCGCCGCCCGTCACCCCGGCGGCGACCCGGTCGATCAGGCCCGTGCCGCGGATGACCTCATCCGTGACGATGAGCGGGCGCTCAGCGCCCTCCTTGGCGAGCTCGAAGCCGGTGCTCTCGATCAGGTCGCCGCCCGCGATGACCCGCGTCGGGCTGGCGAACTGATAGAAGGGCTTGAAGCCCGAGAACTGCGCGCCGTTGATCGCCACTCGCCGGGCGCTACCGCTGGACGTTGACGAGATCGTCCCGGCCCTGCTCCTCGAGCTGAGCCTTGTAGCGCGGAAACACCGGCTTCGTCAGTGGCACGAGCTTGAGGATCTTCGCCACGGGTCCCTTCGCCTTGATCTGGCCCCGCGCGAGCGCAACGGTCACGTTGACCTGGCCCAGCCAGAAGCGGTGTGCCGTGTCGGCCGCCATCGACATCGTCACATCGGGCTCCATCTGGGATTCTCCGAAGTCCACGTCGCCGGGCTGACCCTCCTGGAGCCGCACCGTGATCGTGGAATCGGGATCGCGGAACTCATAGCGGACGATCGTGTTGGCCTTGCGGAACTTGGGTGCCAGCTCGTCGTCGACGGCGAGGTCCTGAAACAGCTTGCCGATCGTGGCGTAGACCTCGTCGGCGTCCTTGAAGTACGGCAATTCCTCTCCTCTCTGCGCGCGTGCCGCCAAATCCTATGGCCAGAGCCGCGCGGGTCGGGGGTTCACCGGGGAAAACTCCGAAGCAGGATTGCGAGGTGAAATGCGAGCAGGGATTGCGAGTGTTTTCCCGGGGGAACGCCCGACCCGCGCCGCAGGGATTGCGAGTGTTTTTCCGGGGGAACCCGCGCCCCTCGGCGCATCTAGGGGTCGGCGTAGAGGTTCGGCGCCTGGCCGCCGCCGAACTCGTTCGGGAAGTCGGGCGCCACGAAGCAGTTGGCGAACCCCGGCTCCGGCGGCTGGTTGTCGATCTCGCCACCGGACGGCTTGCAGTCGAAGTTGGGGAAGATGCCGTGGACGACCGCCGAATGGCTCGTGAGCGCGTTTGGCTGCGGGTACCCGTTGCCGCGGTTGGTCGGCGGTCGCTCGGGGAAGATCGAGAGGTTCTCTGGGATACCCACGTAGGACAGCTGGCGGAGTGCGTGGAGAGGCGCCGGCTGATTGGGTTTCGTCGTGCTGAGCGCCAGCGAGTCGCCAAGCGCCGCCGGCGGTCCCGTGAGGAAGCCGGTGATCTCGGACCGGTAGAAGCCGAGGTAGCGGATCACCGGATTGAGGTTGGCCAGGAACGGGTCCAGGGCGCTCAGAACGGGGCGCACTCCGGTCAGGAACCTGCGGGTCGCGGGCAGCCCCTCCTTCGCCGCACTGATGAACGGCTTTAGCTTGATGAACAGGGACTTCAGGTGCGGCGACAGCTGCCTGACCGAGCGCAGGGTGGGCGAGATGTCGTTGGCAACCGGCAGGAGCTTGCGGATCAGGGGCCGGGTATTGGCCTGGAAGGTGTCCAGGCGCTGGAGCGTGAGCCGGGACTCGTGCTCGAAGACGGGCAGGACGCGGATGGTCTCGGCAAGCGCCTGATCCTCGGCGGCCAGGGCGCCGAACGTCTGGTTGGAGTTGGTGATCGCACCGGCGAGCTCCTGGTTGCGCTCGCTAAGCGCGTTGAAGACGGTGCCCGTATCGCGAACCAGCCCTTGGAGGGCGGTCTTCTGGGACCGCAGGACCTTGAGCACGTTGGTCGCGTCGCTCAGGAACGGGCCGAGGTTGCCGAAGGAGTCGTTGAGGTCGACGCTGCGCCCGTTGATCGCCACCGCGGCGTTCTTCTGCCAGTTCTGGAACGCGGACCGGGTTCGCTTGTCGAGCGCGTTGAAGATCTCGTCGATCTGGGTCGCGTCCTTGGTCTGGCCCACGCCCAACGTGCCGCCTTCGGCGATCGCGTGCACCCCTTGGCTGTCGGCGTCCGAGGCGCCGCCGGACGACCCCAGCGACACCGGTGCGGCCTCCGAACCCGGCTTGGTGCCTGAGGTGAGCTCGACATACGTCTCGCCCAGGAGCGTCTTCTGGCGGAGGATCGCCCGCGCGTCGGAGTTGATGGGAGCGAACTCGGGGTCGATCTCGATCGTGGCCTCGGTGGTGTCCTGCCCGTCCACGCGCTTGTCCACGGGCGCGAGCTCGATCGACTTCACCTTGCCGACCGTCACGCCGCCGATCCGCACGTCCGACTCAGTGGCGAGTTGGGCGGCTTCCGGGAAGTACGCCGTGATCTCGTAGTCCTTGGGCTTGAGCGGAGTGGGCCCGCCGAACGCGATCCATAGGAACAGAATCAGGCCGAAGCACGACAGCGCGAACCCGATCGCGACCAGGATCCGGCCGATGGATGGTGCCTGCTTCTGCATCAGTCGGTCACCTCGGTCATGGGCATGCGGTCTGGAAGACGGCGCCGAAGGGTGTGACGAGCGGCGCCAATGGCGACGAGTCGAGGATGTTCTTGAAGTGCTGCAGCTCGCGCTGAAGTAGATGCGGCGGTACACGCCGTTGGCGTCCTGGTTCTGGAACACGGTGTTACCGATGTGCCCGAGCCAGGCCGCCCAGTAGAGATACCCCTCATCCCTCGCCCTGCCGTTCGGCTGGGGGCTGCACTTGCCGCCCGGGCAGCCCTCCGCCCCATGGGGGTTGTAGGCGGCCATGTTGCCGAGCCGGTTGATCTCCTTGCCGAGGGTGGTCAGCTTGGGCGCGGCCTCGCGAGTAGCGCTTGGCGGCCTTCCGCAGCGGGGGCAGGTCCGGCCGCGCGCTGCGAACGAAGGGTCGGATCTCGTTCTTGATCACCGGGGTATCGGACCGCGCGAGGTCCCGCACGGAGCCATTCATGGCTTCCAGGTGGCGAGCGAACGGCCGTAGCGCGTTGAAGGCCGGGCCGAGCTCGTTGGCGAGGCCGTGCACCTTGCCGAACGTGCTCGTGGCGGTTGAAGAGCGTGGACGGAAGCAGCGCGGTCGCGCGCTGCACGTCCGGGTCCTGGGCGCCGATCGCGCTGAGGGCGTCGTTGTTTGCCTGGATGAACGACACCACGTCGCCTTTGTGGCGCCCGATCTCCTTCGTGAGCACGCCCAGGTTGTGGACGAGATCGGCGAGCTCGTGGCGGCGCTGGGCGACCATCGAGTTCAAGCCGGTCGAGGTCGCGATTCAGCGGTCCGAGATTGCCGAGCACCTTGCCGAGGTTCTTGCCCTCGCCCTTCAGGCCCTGGCCGCCGCCGATCAGGAGCAGCCGCAAGTAGGCCTGGTTGTCGTCGTCGAGCGCCGAAAGGATCTCGTCGAGGTTGACGTCGGGGGCCGTGTTCTTAGCCGGCACCATGCCGCCGTCCGGAATCGCGCCGGCGCTCTTGGTCCCCGGGTCGAGCTGGAAGAACATGTCCTTGAGGGGAGTGCGCGGCCGCATGCAGGATCGTCGCGTCCTTGTAGATCGGCAGGTAGTAGCGGTCGATGCCGAAAGTCACCACCGCCAGTCCGTTCTCGAGCTGCGACGTTCTCGACCTGGCCGACCTCGACCCCGGCGACGTTGATCGTCTGGCCTTGTCCGGCGACGACCGCCTGCGCGGAGGAGAGCTCCGCCTTCAGCTCGAACGGCTTCGATTCGAAGATCGGGAGCCGCAGTCGCTGTTGCTGGACGATGACGTAGGTCGCCACCAGGCCGACCACGATCAGCACGCTGATCGCGATGAAGTCGCGCAGGTGCTTGCGGATCGCCGTGGTCACTTCGATCCTCCCTGCGCGCCCCCGCTGCTGTTGCCGGAGCCCCCTGCCTTGCTGCTCTTGTCCCCGCTATCCCTCGCCCTTAGTCGGGCTCGGACTTCCGGATCCCGCTTGCCGCGGTAGTGCAGCCAGTCGACCGTGGCTTTCGACAAGCTCCTGGTGGCCTTCTTCTGCCGACCCTTCGTCACGAGGTGCTGAGCGTCCGTGAGCGCCTCGGCGAAGTCCTCCATCACCTGCTTGCCCTGCCGCGTCTGCGAGCGAGCCTTCGCACCGAGCGGGCCCGGAAGGCTCGGCGACACCTGCTGTGGGGCCGGGCCGGCGGACGTCGCGAGGTTGGGAGGCTCCTGCCGCTCGCATGGTGCGTCGGGACGGAAGGGCGTCTTGGCTGAGTCCTCATTGCCGAAGGCCAGGTTGGGCTGCGAGCCCAGGATCTGGCTTTCGGCGTAGCCCACGAACGGGACCGTCTGGCTCTGCGGCCGGGCACCTTCGATCACCCTCCCCACGGTTCCGTTGATCGGGCCAGGAAGCACAGGCGTGTTGACGCCGCCGCCGGCCTCGACCCGGATGTACTGACCGTTCGCATCGCCGGAGCGGCTCTCGCCGCCGATCCCGACCAGTCCGTACCCCGTCTCCTCGGCCACCGTCGCCGGGTGCTTGCCTGCACCGTCGGTGACTGTGGCCGGCGGGAAGTTGGGGTCGGGGACGCTCGAGTTCGACCACGGGATGATCACCTGGTTGAAGCAGCTCGACAGCGCTCGCGACTGGTTCAGGAACGGGATCGAACGGTGGGAGAGCTTGGTCAGGCTTGGGATCGTCTGGCGCAGATCCTGGCTGAGGCCCCGCAGCTCGCGCTGCGACACGAGCGCGCGGATCTGGTTGAGGAGCGGGGTCGCGGCATCGAGCGTCTCGGGAGTGGAGCGGACGCCGGGCAGGGCCTCGCGGGCGAAGGCGCGAAGCGGCGGGAACGACTCGTCGAGCGCCGCTAGCGCGGGCCTGCCGACCTCGAGCAGGCGGGGCAGGCGCGCGATCGCCTTGGAGAGGGCCTGGTTTTGAGCTGCGAAAGAGCCGGTGACGACGCGGAGGTTGGTGACCAGGTTCTGGAGGCCCGGCCTCGTCAGCGTCGAGAGCCTGAACCGTGGAGTCCAGGTCTACGCACCAGATTCGAGAGGTCGTGCGGATGGGTGCCGAGGAACGCCTGGTTGACGAGCGACGTGTACTTGTACGCGCCCGGCGAGGTCCGGTAGAGCTCCCGGAATCCCTCCGCTCCGCCGTACTTGGTGAGCGCGTTGCCGAACTCCTTCAGGAAGATCTGGAGGTTCTTCCGCACTCCGCCCTGAAGGGTCGTGAGCACCTGGTCGAGCTGGACCGATGCCGACGTCTGGGTCACGGGGAACGTGTGATCCGATGAGAGCCTCCGCCGATTCCGGGGCTGCCGGGATTGACGTCGACGAACAGGTTGCCCTCGAGGAACAGCCGCGGCCGTAGCTTGAACGTCGCGTCCTGCTTGATCGGCCGGCCCTCGTCCGAGATCTCCATCGTCACGATCGCCGCCTGCAGCCCGCTGGCGCCACCCTGACCGGGGCTGTTGGCGCTTGCCCGCCTGTGGCGGTGAGCGTGTCACCGCCGTCGATGCCCCCGCAGTCCGGGTTGTCGTTCGTGCAGGAGTCGACCCCGTGACCTCGCCCACATTCACGCCGGCGATGCGGACCGGGCTCTTGGGTCTGATGTTCTCGGCGGTCGTGAACACCGCCTTGACCTGGTAGCCGTGCGACCAGGGCAGCTTCTTCGTGTAGGCGAGGTACGAGCCCACGGCGATCAGCGCGACCAGGATCAGCCCGATGACGTGGTTCGGAAGGCGCTTGTGGTTACCGGGTCTCATGGCTGGTGCGAGGGGATGCGGTTGTCCTTCGTCGACGCGGTCGCCGTCCTTGCGTTGTAGAAGACGTCGGTCACGCCGCGCGAGCCGGGCAGGTTGTCGAGGACTGCGCCGGGTTCGCCGGCGTCCTGGCCTGCAGCCGGGTGGAACTGCCGAGCGGATATCCGGTCTGGCCGGGCTGGCAGTCCGGGTACTCGCTGTAGTTCGGCTGAGAAGCCCGAGAGGCCCAGCTTGCCGGCGTAGTTGCGGACCACGTTGTTCGGCTGGCCGGTTGGCGCGTAGGAGTTGCCGTGCAGGATCGGGATCTGATGGGGCGCGAAGATGTTCGGCGGCAGGCCCTGGAACGGGTCGCCGGTGGCGGCGGTCCTGCCGTTTGCCTGGATCCCGGAGTAGGCGTTCAGCGGCCCCTGCACGAACATGCCCTCGGTCGGGCCGACGGTGCCGCCGATGAGCGCGATCCGCTGCTGGAAGCCGATCTGATCGCGCTCGGTGAGGTGCTCGGGGAGCATCGTGAACCAGTAGTTCCAGTAGTTGCAGACCGTCTGCGCCGGCGCCACCCACTTGGCGAGGGGCGTCGCCGTGTCGAAGGTCTCCTGGAGGCGCTGGAGGCTGGTCTTGGTCGCCGGCTGCTGGACGAGCCTCTTCAGCGAGACCATGACCCCGCCGAGCTTGTGGTTGACCGGGGGCGTGCGGTTCAGGACGGGCGTGCCGATCGTGATCGCGTCGTTCAGCGTCGGGATCGCGACCCGTAGCTGGCGGACGCCCGGATTGAGCCGGCGCGAGAGCTCGGCGAACTCGGTCAGGAAGGGTCGCTCGCGGCGCAGGAGGTCCGGTCCCTGGGTGACGAGCGGGGCGCCCTCGGAGATCGCCGCCTGAAGCGCCTGGGGGTCGGACGAGATCGCGGCGAAGGCGACCGAGGCGTTGCCGAAGAACTCGGCCTGCTGGGCGGCGACGGGCGCGACGATCTCCGCGGTGCGGCCCAGCGCCTCGATGAACCGGCGGAGCTGCGTGTCGGGGCTCGCCAGCACCTCCGACACCGGCTTCAGGTTCACGAACAGGGGCCGGAGCTTGGAGATCGCCTCGTTGAGCGACGCTCCGCGCCCGGCGAGCGCACCGCCATAGCCCACCAGGTTCTTGCGGACGTTGGTCCGCGTCTTGGTGTCGAACGTGTTGTTGATGGCGTCGAACTCGGTCTGCTTCTGGAAGCAGCCGTTCCGGCTGGACGCCGGGATCGAGGAGGCGAACTCGCTCGGGTCCGTCGGCAGCCGGCAGTCGCCGGAGTCGTCGAGCCCGTCGAAGACGTAGCCCTCGGGCGCGGCCTTGGCCGTGCCGCGGTTGATCTCGAGGTACTTGAGCCCGAAGGAGGAGCGGTAGCGGATCCGGAACACGGAGTCCTTCGGAATCGGCGAGGCCGACTTGTCGAGCTTCAGGTTGAGCTCGGCCGCCACGCAGCAGGTCTGGTTGGACGGGTTCTTCGCCTTGGTTGCGGTCCCGCCCGGCGTACCCGCCTGGGTGGCGGAGTCATCGACCTCGCCCGGGTCCACCTGGGTGATGTCGACCGATTCGACCACGCCGACCCGGCTGCCGCCGATCCTGACCTCGTTGTTCTTGGTCAGGCGAGAGGCGTTCGGGACCACCACGGACACGCGATAGGTCGGCACGAACGGCAGGCCGTTGTTCGCGTTGTAGGCCAGGAACACGGCGACGATCACGATCAGGGTCGTGACCGCCCCCACCATGGTCGGCGAGGCGGCGATCGACTGCAGGGGTCTGGATCCTCTTCTCATGGCGCGAACAGGTAGTTGAGGAGGTGGTTTGCGTCCTTGCCGACATTGCGGCCGACCGCGCCACCGGGCTTGCTCCCGGGCTTGCGGGTGTGGCGCCGGACTCGCCCGCCGACGTGCGGCGCGTGGTGCCCGTCGAGGCCGAGGATGTCGCGCAGCCGCCTGCCGACATGGCCGGTCGTACCGGTGCCGGGCACCGAGGAGGGAGGCGGCTCGGAGCCCGTGCCGGGGGGAGTGGTGGTCGTCGACCCCGGCGTCGTGGTGGTGCCGCTTCCGCTCGTCTCGGGCGCGGCCGCGGCGGTGCCGGATGCCTGGCCGGCCTTCTTGTCCTTGCCCTTGCCGAGTCGCCAGCTTGGCCGAGCTCGCCGAGCTCGAGCCGGCGGGATTGCACAGGCTCAGGTCGGTGGATCCGTCCGGGCAGACCGACGGGTCATATGGCGGCGAGCCGATGTCCTGGTTGATCCCGGGCTGGGTGTCGCCGAGCCACGACACGCATGCGTTCGCGTCCGCGAGCTGGGTCGTCGTCCCGGTCCCCTCCTTGTCCGGGACGCCGACGTCGTGGTTTCCCGGTGGCGGCACGTTGTCCGCCGGGTTGTCGCCGGCGTTGTAGCCCTGGCCACAGGGCGTGACGCCGACGTCGAAGAGGCTGAAGTGCAGCAGGTGGCCGTACTGGTCGTACTGGTTCAGGGCGCCGGCCTGGTAGTAGGCGTAGTTGAGCAGGCCCTCGAGGCCGGTGTAGCCGGTCGGCGCCTTGCGGCCGGTCGACCAGCACGGCTGCCGACTTGTTGGTCGCAGCTCCGCGCCGCGCGCTGATCGATCTCGACCGTCCGCTTCGGGCTGTCGAGGTCGAGCAGGAACTTGTCGAGCGTGTTCGTGGCGGGGTAGGCGTTGCTGCCCCGACTTCGCCAGCGCCTGGATCTCGTCCTTGCCTTGTGTGAGGGCGCGGCGCCCCGGAATCGCCGCCTTGCCGAGGCTGGTGAGCGAGCGGTCGGTCGCCCTGTTGAATCCGGGCAGCTTCAGCGCGAGCGTGTTCAGGCCCGGGGCCGCGAGCCGGAGGTTGTTCAGGAGCGGCTCCTGCTGGTCGGCGACAGTGCCGAGCTTGGCCAGCGTGGGCTTCAGCTGCGCCAGGAAGTCGTCGAGCCGGTTGAAGTCGGTGGACAGATCGGCGCGCCGTGATGCGGAGATCGCCGCGGTGTCGCCGCGCGTGCTGGATGAAGCTGATGACGTCCGCGCGCCGGTTGGCCAGCTGGGTGATGATCTTGTCGGAGTTCGCGTTGAGGTCGCGAATCGTCCGGTTCTCCGAGGCGAGGATGCGGAGCGCGGCCTGGAGCTTTCGGAGCGCCGGCGAGCCCAGGCGGATCGCCTCGTTCAGGTCCTGGGGGTTTCCGGCGAGGGCGGTCCCGAACTCGTTGATCAGGATCGCGAGGCGATCCTTGTAGGACTCGCGAAGCGTGTTCTGGACGAGGTCGGGCTGCACCGTCTCGGTCACGTGCCCGGCCGGGATCGTGCCTCCCTCGGGCAGGGGCGCGCCTTTGGGGTTGCAGGTCAGGAAGTACTCGGCGATCAAGCGACTGCGGCTCGGAGGAACAGCGCGTGTCCTTGCCCAGGACGCCGAGTGGGCCTGATGTCTCGACCGTCAGGTCGGCGCGCTTCTTCGGGGTGACGCCGAGGTCCGTCACGGTGCCTGCGTCGACGCCCGCGATCCGCACGTTCGAGCCGTTGACGATGCCGAATGCGTTGTACATCTGGATGTGGTAGGTGTGCGAATCCGAGGCGCCCGCGAGGGACGTGATCCAGGCGGCCAGCGCCGCAAGCAGGGCTGTCAGGACGACGATCCGCCTCATGGCCCCAGCGGCACCTGGGAGGGATCGCAGGCCAGAGTGCCGTTGTCGGTGAACGGGGTGGAGCCGTCGCCGGGGTCGCGCTCGTTGGCGCCGGGGCAGCGGGCGTCCTTTCGGTGCCGCCGATGCCGGCCAGCTCGACGATCGGCGACAGCGGGATCAGTGAAAGTCGGAGGCCGGCGCTGAAGGCATTGAAGGTGGTGGCGATGCGACCGATGCCGCCGTTCGCGTCCTGAATCCCGGAGGTGCCGAAGTCGTTGAACCAGCCGACCAGCTCGGGGGTGTAGGAGCGGAAGAACGAGAGGTTGGGGAGGCCGTTTCGAAGCGAGCAGACCGTCTCCCCGAAGGCGCCCTGGGTGAAGTCCGAGTCGGCGGCCCGGCGGTAGTCGGTGTTGGGGTCGGTGCCGCAGTCGGGGGAGCCCGAGCCGATCGCCGCGCTGGCCAGCGGCACCGCGTCGCGGGTCAGCTCGACGAGGTCGTTCTGGCGGCCGGGGCGGCGGATCGTTCGCTCGAGGTCGGTGATCGTCGGCACCGAGTCGCGGGCGGCCTTGCGGAAGACCGAAAAGAACGGCCCGAGGCGATCGGCGACCGGCTTTGAGGCGTCGACCAGCGGGTCGAGGTCATCGAGGGTGGCGCGCAGGTTGACGAAGGTGGTGTTCGAGGTGCGCATGAAGTCGGGGAGGCGGACCAGCGCCTCGCGCAGGGCGCTCGATTGGCCGGCGATCGCGCCCATCATCAGGTTGGCGTTGTGGACGAGGCCGGAGATGTCGGATGAGCGCTCGGCCAGCGCCCCCGACAGGTGGGAGGTGTCGATGATCAGGCGCTCGAGCGCCGGGGTGTCCCGGGTCAGCTCGCCGAAGAGCTGCCGCGAGGTCGAAAGGAACGGGTTCAGGTAGCGAAAGCCGCCGTTGGCCTGCTTTGCGACCCCCTCATAGGAGAGCTCAAAGCCCTCGATCACGTGCTTGAAGTTTCGGATCGTGCGCGCGTTTAGGGTGTTGAAGAGCTGGTCGAGGTCGACCTCGGAGGTGGTCTCGGAGGCCGGCAGGGTGGCGCCGGAGTCGAGCTCGGGCCCGGCCTGGCCGGGGGCCGGCAGCTCGAGCTGGATCTGGCGGTTGGCGATCCCACTCAGCGAGTAGGAGCGGATCGTGGCGTGGGTTCCCTGCCTGAGCGGGGCGTAGGGGTCCTCGACGCTGAAGGTGACGAGCGCCTGGCCGTGGTCGCCGAGGGCGATCGACTTGACCGAGCCGGAGGGGACGCCGGCGACTACTACCTGGGAGCCCTTGACGAGCTGGCTCGCGTTCTGGAACTCGGCCGTGACCTGATAGCTCGAGCCGCCGCGGAAGAGCAGCAGCGCGACGGCCACCGCAGCCACTGCCAGGGCAACGATGGCGGCAATCCGGCCGACCGCCGAAGACCTCGTCAATGTCGTCCAGTCCTCTCCATCCCACGCCGCGCGAGAATCCGTCCACGCACGCAGGGGAAGCTTGGCGGCGAGGCGTCGGAGTTGTCAAAGGACAACCGTGCGTGGCGACGCCCTCCGCAGGCACAAGGGGGGGTGGCTTTCTTGACTTCGTGTTAAGCGTCCATCCGAAACCCCACGCGCCCCCAAATGACGTCCACGACACATCGCGTTACGGGCTCGCCGGCGTCAGAAGCTCCGCGAGATCGCTGGCCCGGTCCGAACCGACTGGAACGAGGCGGCACGGTTGTAGCTCTCGTAGAGCAGCGTCGAGTTCGCGGCGCTGGACGCGCAGATGCGCTGCAGGAGGCCGTAGGCGGCGCCGTCGCTCATTGTCGCGCCCGCGCTCTCCGGGTCCGGCTGGGTGGCCGCCACGCCGAGCGTCCGCACGATGGTGAGGCGCCGGGCCACGCTCGCGCCGCGCCAGTCAGCGCACGTGGCCGTGCCGAGGAAAGCGGTCCCGGAGGCGTGGGTCGCGGGGCCGGCACTCGGGCCCCACTCGCTCCGCAGCCACGTGGTTGCCAGCGCGAGGGTGAAGGCCAGCACCACAACCGCGAGCCCCAAGAGCCGCCACCGCAGCCGCGGCAGCCGAAGGTGGCGCCCGGGCCTGGCGATCGGTGCGCCGGCCGGGCGCCAGCCGGGATGAAGGGTCGTGTCGCCGGCGTGTGAAGGTCTCACGGCCTGTTCGCGTATCTCGCGCAGCTCACCGTCGAGCCGACGACCCCGCACGTCGGCGCCGAGAGATGCTCGGCCGCCACGATCCCCTGCGACCGCTTGGCCTGGTGGGTCCGATACTCCGCAGCCGCCCGGGTGCCGGGCTTGGGGGGCATCGAGTACCACTCGCAGCTCGTGTCGCCAATCGACACCTCGGCGCAGTAGGCGAGCATCGCCTCCTTGGCCGCGTTCCCGGTGCCCACGCTCGTGCCGCAGTCCTCCGGCAGGAAGCGGGGGATCGACTTGCCGGGGACGGAGAAGCGCACCGGGTCGCCGGTCCAGCTCGCGTCGGTGCCGTCCGGGCCCCTGTTGCCGTACCAGCAGTTCCCGGTGTTGCTCGGGAACTCGTCCCACCAGAAGTCCACCCCGTTCGGCATCGGCCCGCCGTCGGGACCGCGCCCGACCAGGTTGTCGTAGAAGCGGTTGTCGTACGAGGTCGATGACGCGTTGGCGGGCGTGCACGTCGCCGTGCCGGGCGGACAGCTGATCACGTCGGGCACCGCGAGCAACATCGCCCCGCGCCGCCAGTTGTCGTAGATGCGGTTGCCGCGGACGAGGTCGTCGTTGCCGCCCGCGATCAGGATGCCGGTCCCGAGCGGCACGCCCACCGTCGACTCCACCTTGCGCCGCTCGGGATAGCCCTCGGGGTAGTGGTAGTCGTTGAAGTTGTTCGAGTAGATCCTGTTGCGCTCGAACACCGATCCGCTCTGCGGGAACCCGGGGTGCCCGCCGGCGAAGAACGAGTCGGTCGCGATGCCGGCCGTGTTGTCGTAGAAGTTGTTGTTGACGACGTGGGTGGCGTTGCCCATCGTGCCCGAGTAGCCGAGGTTGTTGTGGTGCAGGTCGCAGCGTGCGATCTTCTGGTTCAGGCGCGCCCGCGGGTAGAAGGCCGTGTCGCGCTTGTCGGGGGCATTGGGCGCGGTGTCGTCCTGGGTTTCCGGTGCGCCGCCCGGATACACCGCCGAGTCGCCGTTGCCGACGGCTTCGCAGTTCTTGGTCAGGCCGTGATCCGCCGCGAACATCAGCGCGCCGTATTCCCCCGCGTAGAAGAACTTGTCCCTGTCGAGCCGGTAGCCGTCGGTCTCGAGCACGTAGACGTCGTGCTCGATCGCGTGGCGAACGGTGACGTTCTTGAGCACGAAGCCGTCCGCACGGTCGGCCTTGATGGCCACGTCCTTCTTCGAGCCGACTCCGCTCGGGCCGGCGTTGCCGGCCGCCACCTTGCCGGAGTCGACCACGACGTCCTCCGGCCGTGGGCCCGAGCCCTGGATCTGGAGGTTGCAGCGGACGCAGCGGCCCAGGTCGGGGATGCCGTGGCGGTCGGTCTGCGGCGGCGGCGGCGAGCCCTTCACCGGCTTGCGCCCGAGCACGTTGATCAGCGCCTGGTCGTTGGGGCAGTTCCACTGGTATCGATAGGAGAGCCCGATCGGACCCCCGCCCCCGAAGTCCGTGTCGGTCAGGTACTTCGCGCAGCTGGGGTCGTCGGTGGGCTGCCTGCGAGACCGGTGCTCGCTGTAGGTGCCGGGCATGACCACGATGAAGTCGTTGTTCCCCGCGTGGAACACCGCCTTCTGGATCGAGTGGTAGCGGCACTTGCCGGCGAAGCGCTTGTTGAGCGACCGCAGCCGGTGTGCCCGCTTGCGGCTCATCCGGTGTCGCTTCGTCGTCGGCCGCAGCGCGTACCCACGCTTCCTCACCAGGTGGATCGAGTGACGGACACGGGCCATCGAGTCCTGCTTGCACACCACGCGGGTCCGGCCGGGCTTGGAGGGGTGGAGCGCAGACGCCAGCGGACGCGCGCGCGGTACCTTGCCGCCGGCGGAGGGCTTGACGTGATGGTCCGGCCGGGGATCGGGCCAGTAGGCGGGGCGCTCGATGTGGGCAAGCGCCAGCGCGGGCCACAGCGATCGCCGCGGCGCCCACCGCGGCGATCGAGACGGCAAGCGGCCGCCGTGTTGCTCTCCCGTTGCGTTCAGCCATCGCGTTGCCCCTCGCGAGGCCGACCAACGTAACAACGGCCATCCGGGCGTGCGCCGGTTCAGGCACCCGTCGCTCGTCGAGCGGCCTTGCGCCGGTTCAGGCACCCGTCGTTTTCGTCGAGCGGTGCATTTGCCGGCCTGGGCCCGGCAAACGCACCGCTCGATGGGCGGGCCTACCCCGCGGCGCCGAAGCGGCTGGCCACCTCGGGCCAGTTGACCACGTTCCACCACGCGTCGATGTAGTCGGGGCGCTTGTTCTGGTACTTGAGGTAGTACGCGTGCTCCCAGACGTCGACGCCGAGCAGCGGCGTGGAGCCGTCGGACACCGGCGAGTCCTGGTTCGCCGTGGAGACCACGGCAAGGCCGGAGCCGTCGTGAACGAGCCACGACCAGCCGGACCCGAACCGGTTCACGCCGGCGGTCTTGAACTCGTCCTTGAACGAGTCGAACGAGCCAAAGGCATCGTCGATCGCCGCCCGCAGGTCGCCGTCGGGCTCGCCGCCCCCCTCGGGGCTCATGATCTGCCAGAAGAAGCTGTGGTTGGAATGCCCGCCCCCGTTGTTGCGAACGGCGGTGCGGATGTCGTCGGGAAGCTGGCCGAGGTTGGCAAGCACCTCGTCGACGTCCTTGTCTGCCCACTCCGTTCCTTCGAGCGCGGCGTTCGCCTTGTCGACGTAGGCCTGATGGTGCTTGTCGTGGTGCACGCGCATCGTCTGCTCGTCGATGTGCGGCTCGAGCGCGCCGTAGTCATAGGGAAGATCGGGGACCGAGTAAGCCATCTACCACTCCTTCGTCTCGGTTCTTGGATTCTGGATTCAGCCTATCCAGAGATTCAGGGCGGTGATTTTGTCACCGCAGTGGCAGGTCAGGAGGCGAGGCGGCCGCAAGAAGCTCCTCGCGAAACCCGGCGCGCCAGCTCGGGTGGGCGGGCTCCCATCCCAGTTCGCGCTTCGCCTTGGTGTTCGACGCCCCTCGCAGGCCGAGCGTCATCCGCGCCGCCGTACCGCCGAGGAGACGGGCGACGAAGCCCGGCACCTTCCACGGGCGCTTTGCCCCGAGAGCCTCCGCGTACGCCGGCAGCCATTCGGCGACCGGCGCCGGCTCGTCGTCGACGATGTTGTAGATGCCGCCCTCCCCCCGCTCGCACGCGGCGAGCGTCGCCGACGCGGCATCCTCGATATGGACGAACGAGAAGAGGCCATCGCTGCCGGAGAGGACCGGGAAGCGCCGCTTGCGGACCATGTCCGCGATGCTGCCGTCGCCCGCGTAATAGGTCCCCGGTCCGTAGAACCAGCCGTAGCGCAACACGAGGCCCTCGATGCCGTCGGCCTCCAGCACGTCGCGCTCATGGGAGATCATCGCCCTCACTCCGTCGCCGAAGGGCGCCGGGGCGTCGGTCGACGGCCTCCCCTCCTCGTCCTTGACCATCTCTCCCTCCGGCGCGTAGATGAAGGCGATGCTCTGGCTGACGAACCGGCCGGCGCCCGCGGCGCGCGCCGCGGCGAGCAGGTTGCCGCCCCCGACGGTGCGGATCCGGTTGGTGGGCCCGTAGAAGCTCTCGTCAAGCTTGCGGGTGTCGTAGTCGCGCGGCAACCTGGTGAGCTCGTTGACGACCACCTCCGGGTCCGCCGCCGCGACCGCCTGCCGCACCGCGTCGCCGTCCAGGGCGTCGCAGACCACCGCGCTCCCCCCCGCCTCCTGGATCGCACCGGCCCCTGACTCACCGCTGGCCATGCCCACCACGTGGTGGCCAGCGGCCACCAGCCGCCGCACGAGGGGCCGCCCGATGACCCCGGAGGCGCCCGCGACGAAGACCTTCATGCTTAGAAGATCAGCGGCGCGTACGACTCGGGAAACCCGGAAGGTCCGAAGAACCAGCTCTCGATCGCGTATCGCGGCTTGTCCATTTCGGGATCAACGGCGGTCCGATGAAGAAAGAGATCATCGAAGATCAGCGCGTCGCCGGGCTCGAAGATCGGCCGCAGGACGCCCCATTCCCCCGCGGCCTCCTCGACCGTCGCCTGGGAGACGTCGATCAACACCTTCCCCCCGTCCGCGGACACGAGGTGCTCGAGCCGGCGAGGGACGAGGTCCAAGCCCGGTGCCTCGTCACCGCAGTGCGAAAGCGACAGCCATACGTTCACCGAACGGACGTCGCTCATGAAAGTCCCGTCCTGATGCCAGCTCCCGCCCACGCTCGGCTCGGCCCTGCGCAATGTGCACTTCTCGACCGAGACGGTGGGGCGCTCGCCGAGATAGCCGCCAATCGTCTGGCGCAATCCTGCATTCTCGAAGATCTCGAACATCTCGAGGGCAACCTGCGGAGAGTCGGCAGCCAGCAGACCTCCGCCCATGTCGATCCACGACCTCGCGACCAGGCCGCCTCGGAAGGCCGGATCGGGGACGAACTCCTCGTAATAGCCGTCCGTGGGCCCGCCGTCGGACGAGTGAGCCTTACGTGCCTGGAAGGACCGGTCGATTTCGGCTGCGAGGCGCGCCGCGTCATTGCGGTGGACCAGCCCTCTGACCAGGAGACAGCCGTCGCGGAGGATGGCCGCCCGTAGCAGCTCAGGGCTCAGGTCGGACGGCTCAGTGTCAGGGAGCTCCGCCCCCGGTCGCTCGGTAAGTTGGTCGAACGCGGGCTCGGCGAACTCGGGAGGGGCAGCAGCCTGCTCGCAAAGTAGGATTCCGGCCTGATGGCGAAGCCGCAGGATGCGGCGCTCTATCGAGATCGAGCGGGTGACATGGTTCTCGCGACCAAGTTGCTCGATCTCGTCGAGGAGCTCGTCGATGGCGGAAGCGTTGTGCTGGGTCGAGGGAGCCACGAGGAGCCAAAGGTAGCAATAGGCTGACGGTCGACTGGGCCTGCTCAGGCGTGAGCCGTGCGCCCCCTTGCACCCCTTTGCATGGCGCCGAGAGGGGGCATTTGCAGGGAGGAAGCTGCACGTTCACTCCTCTGCACCCCTCTGGCGTCAATCGGGGCGGCCGGATTTGAACCGGCGACCTCACCGACCCGAACGGTGCGCGCTACCAGGCTGCGCCACGCCCCGAGAGCTCGTCATTCTAGGGACCGTTCGAGGTCGGCCGGGATCCGGTCCGGCCAGTCATCGAGCCGTTGCCCCCGGTTAGAGTCCGGCGCCGGTGATGGCCGAGGACGGCGCGGGCAACTCACGGGACACAGAGCATGGGCTCGGGTACCGGCTCGAGCTCTGGTCCGCCGCGATGCTCGCCGCCGCGACCCTGGCCACGGCCTTCAGCGCCTATCAGGCGACTCGATGGAGCGGCCGCCAGGCGACGCGCTTCACCGAGGCGAGCGCCACTCGCACCGAGTCGGCGAAGGCGCAGTCCAACGGCACTGCGGGGATCACGATCGATGCGAACCTCTTCACGCAGTGGGCGACCGCGGTGTCGCAGGGCAACGAGGGGCTCGAGGACACGCTGCGCCATCGCTTCTTCCGCGACGAGTTCAAGCCGGCGTTCGAGGCGTGGCGCAACAAGCACCCGCTCGAGAACGAAGCGGCGCCGAACACGCCGTTCTCGCTGAAGCGCTATCACCCTCGCGAGCTGGAGCGGGCCAAGCGACTCGAGAACGAGGCGACGACGCTGTTCGACGAGGGCCGGGACGCAAACCAGACGTCGGACAACTACGTCCTCGCGACGATCTTCTTCGCCGCGGTCCTTTTCTTCGCCGGGCTCGCCTCGAAGTTCGCCTCCACCCGGATCACGATCGCGACGCTCACCTTCGGGACCCTGATGTTCCTGGCCGGGCTCGCACGCCTGGCCACGCTCCCGTTCCTCTAGTTGCCGTCAGGAGCCGCCCACCTCGGCCACCGCCGCGTCGACCTGCTTCTTCGTCGGCCCGTCCTGCAACACCTTCGTGCCGCCGGGCCCGTCGACCACGATCGAGGGGGCCTCGACCCGGAGGCCGAGCTGAGCGGCCAGCTCCTGGTCGGCGTTCACCCGGTTCTTGACCTCTGCCGAGGACATCGCGTCATGCCAGGTGCCGAGGTCGAGGTCGGTGATCGAGTTGCCGATGTCGTTGAGGAACTCCTCGGTGACGCTGCCGCCCGGGGCCTCGTCCTGGTTGCGGAAGAAGAGCTCGGCGAAGTACCACTCGCGGTCCTGCTCTCCCGCGGCGGTAGCTGCGTAGGCCGACTGCGTCACATCGGCCTGGCCCAGCGAGTAGTTGTGGAGCTCGAGCCGCGCCTTGGCGCTCCGGGCGTACTCGGAGATCAGCGGATCCACCGTCTCGAGCTGATAGGTGTCGCAGGTCGAGCACTGAAGGTCGGTGAAGACGCCGATGGTCACCGGCGCGTCGGGATCGCCGAGATAGGGACCGTCCTGCTCGATGCCTCCGACCAGCTCCTGGACCTCGTCCCCGCCGTCGATCTTGATCACGGCCGGCCCACCCGTGCCGACCGAGAGCGAGATGATCGCGGCGAGCACTCCGGCGATGCCCACGCCCAGCAGCAGGCGCGGCAGCCAGGGGCTCGTCACGAGCCGGTTACCGCCTTGTAGTAACGGACCGCGAGACCCGTCAGCAGGGTCTCGAAGCTCTCCTCGATCGGCGCGCCGGCATCGGTCGAGTACGTCTCCAGGCCGCGCCGCTCGATCTTCTCGCTGCGCGCCACGACCTCGTCCACGAGGTCGGGGTGCTCGTCGCAGAAGTAGGCGCCGATCGAATACAGCTCGGTGTCCATGAGCGACTCGAGAAACGAGTCTGCCTCGGCAACGGGTCTCGTCTCAGTCACGAGGACAATCGTAGGGCCAGGAGATCCTTGCCAGCGCGGCGGGGTTGGACGCGGCACGCCGAAGCCAGACGTGCCCACGCCAAGGGTCGGCACATCTGGCGGGCATGACGGGGTCACGAGCCCCGCCGACTTCCCGCAATTTGCGGTCGAACCCATTGACACATCCGCCTCATGGGATAAAACTCCGAGGCGCAAGCGACAGGAGGAGACAGACGAGTGGCCATACACCTGACGCCCACCGAGCTCGCCGACGAGGTTCACATGAAGCGTCGCGAGGTGATCTCGAAGTGTATGGAGATGGGCGTCCCGATCTTCAACGGCCGCATCGACAAAACCTTGTTCCTCTCTTCGCTGCGCCGGGTCACTCAGCGGACTAAGCAACCGGCCTAGACGAGACACTCTGGCCGGTGGGCGTGCAGCGCGCGCCTACCAGGCTGCTGGCGCTGGGATAGCCTTCGGGCATCGGCGGCGAGTGCCGCCTTCGGCGACCCGCGAAGGAGGAGAGCGATGGAGACCGCAATCGTGCAGGCCGGCCCGGCACCCGGAGTCGCTTCGAGCACGGTGGCGGACCTGCTTCCGATCGCCGTTCGCGAGCACGGCGATCGCCGCGCCGTGATGTACAAGGAGGAGGGCGCGACGGGCTGGACGTCCAAGACCTACGGCGAGATCGGCGAGATCATCCAGCGCCTGTCCCTGGGCCTCATGGACCTCGGGCTTGCCAAGGGCGACAAGGTCTCGATCCTCGCCAACACCCGTCCGGGATGGACCTACTTCGACTTCGCCGCCCTGACCGCCGGCGCCACCGTCGTCCCGATCTACCAGACGAACTCCCCCGAGGAGTGCCAATACGTGCTGGAGAACTCGGACGCCAGGGCGGTCATCGCGGAGGACGCCGAGCAGCTCGCGAAGATCCGGGAGGTTCGCGATCGCTGCCCCGCCCTCGAGCACGTGATCCTCATGACCGGCGAGGCCGACGACGCGATCTCCGCCGCCGAGCTGGAGGAGCGCGGTGCCTCCCACGACGCCGCCGAGTGGGAGGAGCGGTGGCGCTCGGTGTCGCCGGACGACATCTGCACCTTCATCTACACGTCGGGGACGACCGGCCCGCCAAAGGGCTGCGTGATATCCCACGGCAACTACCGCTCGATGCTCGACATGGTGCTGGAGGTCGGGGTGCTGGGCGACGAGGAGGTCACCTACCTCTACCTGCCGCTCGCCCACTCGTTCGCGCTCCTGATCCAGTTCGGGACGGTGGCGCTGGGCGCGACGCTCGCCTACTGGCAGCGCGACCCGCTGAAGATCATCCCCGACCTCGGCGAGGTGAAGCCGACCTACTTCCCGTCCGTGCCGCGGATCTTCGAGAAGATCTACACGGCCGCGACGGCGGCGGCCGAGAAGGCCGGCGGGATGAAGAAGGCCGTGTTCAACTGGGCCGTCGGCGTGGGCCGCCGGATGCGCGAAGCCGAGCGCTCAGGTAGGCAGCCGGGCTTCTTCCTGCGCAGGCAGTACGAGGTCGCCGACAAGCAGGTGCTGTCGAAGATCCGCAACCTCTTCGGCGGCCGGGTCAAGGTCGCCGTCAGCGGGGCCGCTCCGATCAATCCCGAGATCCTGCGCTTCTTCGACGCGGCCGGCGTGCTCGTCGTGGAGGGCTGGGGCATGACCGAGACCTCGACTGCGGCGACGATCGCGACCCCCGAGGACTTCAAGTTCGGCACGGTCGGCAGGCCGTTTCCGGGGTGCGAGATCAAGATCGCCGACGACGGCGAGATCCTCGTGCGCGGGCCCAACATCTTCCAGGGCTACTACAAGAATCCCGAGGCGACGGCCGACACCCTCGTCGACGGCTGGCTGCACACCGGCGACATCGGCGAGATCGACCCCGAGGGCTACGTCAAGATCACCGGCCGCAAGAAGGACATCATCATCACGGCCGGCGGCAAGAACATCACCCCGGCCAACCTCGAGGCCGAGATCAAGCAGCACCCGCTGGTCTCGCAGTGCGTCGTGATCGGGGACCGCCGCCCGTTCCTCGTCGCCATCGTCACGCTCGACCCGGAGGAGGCCCAGAAGTTCGCCTCCGAGCACGGCATGCCGTCCGATCCCGAGGCCGTGGCGTCGAACGACCAGGTCCGCAAGACGATCGAGGACCACCTCGAGAAGGTCAACTCCAAGTTCGCCCGCGTCGAGCAGGTGAAGAAGATCGCGATCCTGCCGCACGACCTCTCGCAGGAGGGCGGCGAGCTGACGCCGACGATGAAGGTCAAGCGCAACGTCGTCGCCGACAAGTACTCCGGCGAGATCGAGGCGCTGTACGCGAAGTAGCGCGGCCCGGGAGGAGCTAGCCGGCCTCCTCGTCGGCGTCCCGCTGGCGGTCGCTGCGCAGGAGCACGGCGGTCGTCTGCTCCAGGACGCTGCGCCAGGCCGACTGCGGCTCGCGCTCGCGCTCGACCTGGTCGAGCACGTGGCGGACGCGGCGCGCCGAGATCTCGATCCCGTGCCGCTCGGCAATCGCCTTGTAGCGGTCATAGTCGCGCGCCAGCTTCAGCGTCACGGACTCGAATCCGTGCTTGGCGATCTCGAGCCGCGCGCTGTAGTCGAGGATCGAGGTCCCGAACATCAGCTCGTCGTCGAACTCCGGCTCGATCAGGATGATGTCGACGCCCGGGTAGCGCTCCTCCCAGTGCTGGACGGCGATGTGAAGCCGCTCGTGGGAGAGCAGGCGGAAGGCCTGGTTGCCGATCGCCGTGAAGCCCATGTCGGAGATGCGCCTGGCGCGTGTGCCCATGATCGTCGGGATCCGCTTGCGGAGGTCGTTTACGAACGGCACCACAGGGTTGACGACGACGATGAACTTCGCGCCGTGCTCGACCGCGACGTCGATGTTGGTGGTGGACCGGATCCCGCCGTCGATGAACTCCCGGCCGTTGACGCGCACCGGCTCGTAGATCATCGGCAGCGCCCCCGACGCGGCAACCGCGGTGGAGATGGGCACGTCCATCCAGTCGCTGTCGCCCATCACGACGCGCTCCGTCGAGTCGAGGTCCGTGGCGGTCAGGTAGAGCTCGGCGTTCAGCAGCCGGAAGTCATTCGTGCGATCGGGATCGGACAGCGCCTCCTCCACGTACTCCTCGATTCCCGCGCCGCTGTAGACACCGCTTGGCAGCCCCCCCGCGAGCCCGTTCACCAGGTCCACGGCGGAGATCTCGCTCATGTGGCTGAGGAACTCCCGGGCCACCCCCGCGATGCGCAGGGGAAAGGTCACCGACTTGCGCACAAAGCCGCCGATGTTGGGCCTCAAGAGCGTTCCCAGGGAAATGTCGGAGAGCGGCGACGGAAGCTCGTTGTTGATCACCCGCATCATCTCCTCGGGGGTGATCCCGTTGGCGACCATGCTGGCCACGAAGGCGCCGGCGCTGGTCCCGACGTAGACGTCGAACTCGTTGATCGTGCGATTGACCGCCAGCAGGTCGAGTGCCCGCAGCGCCCCGATCTCGTACACGCCGCCGGTGAAGCCTCCCCCGCCGAGGACGAGCGCGGTCTTGGACTGCTTCCTGCGGCTCTTCTTGGCACGGCTGCCCCGCGACTGCGTCCGCGGCGTCTCGAGCTCGACGACCTTGCCCATTGGCTCCTCCTAGGCCGGCGCGGTCGCGCGCCGGCAGCAGCATGTGCCATTCATTGCCTGCCCCATTATGCCTGGCTGGGCAGCTAGTCTGGCTGCGTCGTGCGGGGTCGGACGCTGCGAATCGTGGTACTGGGCGTCGTGTGCGGGATTCTCGCCGCGCCGGCGCCGGCGGCGGCGATCTCGCGTTCGCGGCTGGAACGCGGGCTCTCCAACCAGATGCAGCGCGTCGGAGGGGGAAGCGGCGCCTGGGTCTACGACCTCGACGCCGCCCGCCACGGCCAGCTGTTCAGCTGGGCGTCGAAGACGCCGCGGATCCTTGCGTCCAACTCGAAGCTGTTCACCACCGCCGCAGCGCTGCACCGCATGGGCATCGACGGCAGGCTCGAGACACGGCTCTACCCGCAGCCGCGCTCCGCGCTCCACCGCCACGCGATCAGGGGCAACCTGGTGATCGTCGGTGACGGTGACCCAGCGCTGGCGAGCACCGGATTCGCGCGGCGAAACGAACTCCCGCTGACGCCGATCGGCACGCTCGCGAAGAAGATTCGGCGAGCCGGCATCAAGCGCGTCCTCGGCAAGGTGCTGGCGGACGACACGATCTTCGACCGCAAGCGAGGGGTGCCGACCTCTGGAGTGAACGCGTCCGGCGAGCTCGCCCCGCTCTCGGGCCTGTCGTTCGACGCCGGCTTCGACGGCGGCCACTACGCCCACAGCCCTGAGCTCGAAGCCGCTAAGGCGCTGAAGGCCAGGCTCCGCAGGTACGGAGTGCGGGTCAAGGGCGGCATCGGGCACGGCAACGTGTCGCACCGGGCGCTCGAGCATCGGCCGGTGGCGAAGGTGCGCTCGCCCGACATGGCGACCCTGATCACGGCCACCAACCGGCCCTCCAACAACTTCTACGCGGAGATGCTCCTCAAGCGGCTCGGCGCGGGCGGCAAGTCGCGGGGCACGACCCGCCGCGGCGCCCACATTGTGGAGCGCTTCGCCGGCAAGCTGGGCGCGGCCGTCAAGATGGAGAACGGCTCCGGGCTGTCCCGCGACAACAGGGCTTCGCCGAAGTCAGTCGGGCGCCTCCTCAAGGGGATGAACCGGCGCCCGGAGCACCCGGCGTTCCGCAGGTCGCTGCCGCTGGCGGGGCACCAGGGCACGCTCGCCAACCGGATGCACGGCACGGCGGCCGAGGGCAACTGCCGCGCCAAGACCGGCACGATCAACTACGTCAGCGCCCTGTCGGGCTATTGCCACGCCGGGGACGGTGTCGTGGCCTTCTCGATCCTGATGAACTCCGTCGACGTGTCGGTCGCCCAGAAGGCCCAGGACAAGATGGCGGGCATGATCGCCCGCTACAAGCGTTAGTCAGCGCGATTACTCCGGGCACCGCCCACGGGAGATGCCTTCGGGCGGGCGTAAGATCGACCCTCCGGATGATCCCCATCGAACCACGGCGCCGGGCGATCAACCGCTCCGTCCTCGGTGCACTGATTCTGGCCGGTCTCCTCGCGCCGGGGGCGAGCGCGTCGACGTCGGCCGGAGGCGAGCGCGGCGCGCAAGCGGGTAAGAACGCCAGAGGTACGCTCGTCGTCGGCCTGCGTCGCCACCAGAACGGGCTCGCGACGTTCGCACAGTCCCGCGCCACTCCGGGCACCGGGGCCTACCGCGAGTACGACTCGGTCAGTGCGCTGGCACAGCGCTACGGCGCCACAGAGGACACCTGGCAGAAGGTGCGGCGCTACCTCCGCCGCAAGGGGATCCACAAAGCCAAGCTCGACGCAACCCGAGGCTTCGCAACGGCGAAGGGCTCGCAGCGGAAGCGGCGGAGGGCCTTCCCGCCGCCACGAAGGCTGCGAAGGCTGATCGGGCCCGTGCTGTTCGCGCCCGGCTCCGGGCAGCAGACTCAGCCGATTGCGCCCCATCGCGCGCGCCGCTCCGCGCGATCGGCGGGCCCGCAGCGAACCGGGACTCCGGCCGGGTGCAGCCGGGGAGTGGATACGGGAGGGCTGACCCCGAACCAGTACCGGACGGCCTACGGCGTCGATCCGCTGCACTCGCGCGGGCTGTTCGGCCAGGGGACGCGGATCGCGTTCGTGGAGATCGACGGCTTCAACCAGACCGTTTTCGACCGATTCGCCCGCTGCTTCGGGTTCGCCGCACCGCAACCAGCCGTCCATCTCGTGGGACTTGGGCGCGAGCTCCCGCTGGGCACCGAGACCCCGCTGGACGTCGAGATCGCCGCGGCGATCGCACCGATGGCGCGGATGGACATCTTCGAGTCCCATGGAGGGCCCGTCAACCTCATCCCCCTGTTCGCGGCGCCGCTGGACACGGGCAAGAAGGGGGGTCAGCTCCCCGACGTGATCTCCGCCAGCCTCGGCTACTGCGAGCCGCAGTTCGGCAGGCGCCCCGCCAGGCTGCTCGAATACGTGCTCGCGATGGCCTCGGCGGCCGGGGTCAGCGTCGTCAACGCCGCGGGGGACACCGGCTCGAGCGCCTGCTTCACGACGCGCCTCAACGTCGCCTATCCGGGCTCGTCGGCGTCCGTCACCTCGGTCGGCGGCACGCGACTGACGCTCACCCGCGGCAACGAGATCGCCTCGGAGGTCGTCTGGAACGACCTGCCGTTCGGCTCGGCGCGGGCTGGCGGCGGCGCCACGAGCCGCTTCGTTCACCGCCCTGACTACCAGCCCGGGCACGCGGGAAGCTTCAGCTTCCGCAAGGTCCCGGACGTCGCCTTTCACTCCAGCGACTTCCCGGGGTACGCGATCCTGAGCGACGAAGGGTGGTCCAAGGTCGACGGGACGAGCGCCGCGACACCTCTCCTCGGCGCCGGCGTCCTGCTCGCCGTCCAGGCGGCGGACCGCGCCGGAGCAAGGCCTCCCGGCCTGCTCAACCCACTCCTCTACCGAGCCGCGCGCGATGGGCTCCCGGGACTGTTCAACGACGTCACGAAGGGCGACAACGACCTGTTCCGTGTTGGCTGCTGCTCGGCCCGACCGGGTTACGATCGAGCAAGCGGCTGGGGCTCGGTCAACCTCGCGGCGCTGGCCAACCTGGTCGTCGCCGCGGGACCGTAGGAAAAAATCCCAGCCCGATCGAGTGAAGAGTTGGCTCGCCATACTCGGCCCAATCCTTCAACGACGTTCAGTGGCGGTCGGGGCCCGCTCGGGACTCCCCTCGGTGCGCCGTTTTCGTCGCGCTACCCCGGTAGCAGCTCGCGCAGTCCGGCCTCGTCGATCACGTCAGTCCCCAGCTCCTCCGCTTTGGCGAGCTTCGAGCCCGGGCTGTCACCCGCCACGACGTAGTCGGTGCTCTTCGACACCGAGCCGGTCACCTTGCCGCCGACCCGCCGGATCATCGCCGTGGCCTCCTCGCGGGTCAGGTTGGGCAGCGATCCGGTGAGCACGAAGGTCTTGTCCTCGAGCGGGCCGCCCTCCGCGCGCCGCTCCGCCTCGGAGAGCTCGAAGCGAAGTTCGCGCTCGCGCAGCCTGCCGATGAGCTCGAGCGTCGGCTCCTCCGAGAGCTCCTCGGCGAGGCGCTCGGCGACGATTGGGCCGACGCCCTCGATCTCTTGAATCTGCTCCTCCGTTGCCTCGAGCAGCGCGTCGATCGTGCCGAAGTGCTCGGCGAGCGCCTGCGCGGTGACATAGCCGACCTCGGGAAGGCCGAGTGCGAACAGGACGATGCCGAACGGCTGACGCTTCGACTCCTCGATCGCCTCGATGAGGTTGCGCGCCGAGGTCTCGCCGAATCCATCCAGGGCCGCAAGCTGCTCGGCGGTGAGGTCGTAGATGTCCGCTTGGTCGCGGATCAGCCCCTCGTCCAGGAAGCGCGCGGAGAGCTTCTCCCCGAAGCCCTCGATGTCCATCACCCCAGCGAAGTGCTTGATGTGCTGGAAGACCTGCCCGGGGCACCCGCGCCGGTTCGGGCACACGGTGAAGACCGCGCCTGCGGGCTTCACCGTCGGCGTATCGCAGCGCGGGCACTTTGCCGGCGGCTTCGGCTTGCGCAGGCGCTTGCCCTTGCGGTGTTGGACCAGCGGCGAGATCACCTGAGGGATCACGTCGCCGGCGCGGGTCACGACGACCTCGTCCCCCTCGCGCACGTCCTTCCGCGCAAGGTCCTCCTCGTTGTGGAGAGTCGCGGTCGAAACCGTGACGCCGCCCACGCGCACGGGCTCGAGCGCGGCGAACGGAAACAGTGCACCCGTCCTGCCCACGTTCCAGAAGATGTGGTTGAGCGTCGTGGTCGCGGTGATCGGCGGGAACTTCCAGGCCACGGCCCACCGCGGCTCGCGTCCGACGACGCCCAGCTCGCGCCACAGCGTCCGCTGATCCACCTTGATCACGACGCCGTCGATTTCGAAGTCCAGCGACTCCCGGCGCTCCTCCCACCATTGGCAGCGCGCCACCACATCGTCGGCGGCCTGGTGGATCGCCGTTTCACCATTCACCTTGAACGCGTGATCGCGCAGCCAGTCGAGCTCCTCGGCGTGCGTGGAAAGCTCGCCGTCGCGCTGGGCGCTCATGCCGTAGCACCAGATGGACAGCGCCCTCGAGGCGGTGACGTTGGGGTCGAGCTGGCGCAGCGATCCGGCGGCCGCGTTCCGGGGGTTGGCGAACGCGGCCTCCCCGGCGGCGCTGCGCGCCTCGTTGAGGTCCTCGAACGCCGAGCGCGGCAGGTAGACCTCGCCGCGCACCTCGATCTGGCCCGGCGCGTCCTCGATGCGCATCGGGATCGCCTTGATCGTGCGGAGGTTCTGTGTGACGTCCTCACCGACGACTCCGTCGCCGCGCGTGGCGCCCCGCGTAAAGGTGCCGTCCTCGTAGGTGAGCGAGATCGCCAGGCCGTCGATCTTGGGCTCCGACACGAAGCGAAGGTCACCGGGCTCGATGTCGAGCTGGCGCAGGCGGTTGTGGAGGCGCTTCTCCCAGGCACGGAACTCGTCCGGGCCACGCGCGTTGCTGAGCGAGAACATCGGCTCCGCATGCCGGATCTCGCCGAACTTGTCCAGCGGCCGCATCCCGCCGGCGATCCGTTGGGTGGGTGAGTCGGGCGTCTGAAGCTCGGGGTGCTCCTCCTCGAGCCTGCGCAGCTCGTCGAGGAGCGCGTCGTAGACGTCGTCGCCCACCTCGGGGTCGTCGAGGACGTAGTAGCGGTGATCGTGGTGAGAGATCTCGCGCCGCAGCTCCCGGGCGCGCTTGGCCGGATCCCGGGCGGTCACGCGAGATGCAACGCGGACGGCCGGCTACGACGTGACACCGGCGAGCACCTCCCGGAACATGCGGTCGAGGTCCCAGTCGCGAAGGCGCGTGAGCCCGTCGCGGTCGGTCAGGTCGAAGTGGACCGGGGTGATCGCGATCCGCTGGCGGGCGACCGCCGCCAGGTCGGTCCCCGGTTCGTCCTCGAACGAGGGCTCGAAGCCGTAGATCTGGTACCGGCGGCGCCCGTCGCCGTCTTCGCCCACCAGCCGCAGCTCGTCGTTGTAGAGCCGCTTCCCCAGCCGGGTTGCCTCGATCCCCTCGGGCTCGCCCGCCGGGCAGTTGACGTTGAGCAGCGTCTCCGCGGGCAGCGGCGTCTCGCCGAGCATCCGGACGAGCTCGCCGCCGAGCCCGGCGGCCACCGAGAAGTCGAACGTCCGCCCGGGCAGGAATCCCATCTCCTGCGCGCTGCCCTGCTGGGAGATCGCGATCGCTGGAATGCCGAGCACGATGCCCTCGAGCGCCGCCGCGACCGTGCCCGAGTAGGTGATGTCGTCGCCGAGATTGGATCCGTGGTTGATCCCCGAGACGATCAGGTCCGGGCGCTCCCCCACGAGGCCGAGGTCAGCGAACCGCACGCAGTCCACCGGGGTGCCATCCGTCGCGTAGGCGATGAACCCGTCGTCGAGCTCGACCTCCTCCACCGTCAGCGGCGAGCGCGTGGTGATGCTCCTGGCCGTGGCGCTGCGGTTGGAGTCGGGCACGATGACATTGGTCTCGATTCCCTCCACCTCGCCGAGCGCCCGCCGCAGCGCGTGGAGCCCCTCGGCCCCGATCCCGTCGTCGTTTGTGACCAGTACTCGCATGTGTGTGAATGAGGGGCTTTAGCCCCGAAACTCGCTGGTGCCGTTGCTGTCTGTGTGAATGAGGGGCTTTAGCCCCGAAACTCGCTGGTGCCGTTGCTGTCTGTGTGAATGAGGGGCTTTAGCCCCGAAACTCGCTGGTGCCGTTGCTGTCTGTGTGAATGAGGGGCTTTAGCCCCGAAACTCGCTGGTGCCGTTGCTGGTCCCGATTCTAGGGACGCCTGTCCCGGCGCCCGCGCCCGAAAGCCGGCCGACTCCAAGCCGGCTTGGGCCGGGCAGAGGCAGGGACGTCATGCGCGACCACCTGGCCCAGACCAAGCCGGGCGATCCGCTCCAGACTGCCTTTGCGTTGGACGGGCATTGCCTCAGGGACGACAATCGTGCCATCGCCGCCACCCGCGAGATCCTGACCGTTGGCCACTCCACCCATGCGGGTGAGCGGTTCGTCGATCTGCTTCGCGTCCACGACGTCCAGCTCGTGTGCGACGTACGACGCTTCCCGTCCTCTCGCCGCAATCCGCAGTTCAACGCCGGCTCGCTGCGTGACGCCCTCGATCGCGCGGGCGTCGGATACGAGCCGCTTGGCGACGAGCTGGGTGGCCGCCGCGAGACCAATCGGCGGTCCGGGACGGGGACGGGCAGCCGCGCGGACGCGTTTCTCGCCTATGGCGAGTTCATGCAGACGCCCCAGTTCGCCGCCGCCCTGGGGCGGCTCGAGGGGCTCGCCGCGGAGCGCCGCGCGGCGATCATGTGCGCGGAGGGAGACTGGCGGCACTGCCACCGTCGGCTGATCGCCGACACGCTCGCGGCGCGCGGCTGGCGGGTCCTCCATATCGGCCGCGACGGGCGGCTCGAGGAGCACCCTCCCGCCCTCGCGTGAGGCGGCCGGCGGTGGGCACCGTGCGTCGCCCCCGAATAAGGTCCGGCCGATGCATGCCGACCCCGCCGCGGTATGGACGGAGGAGGTGCGGGGCGGGTACCCCGACCATCGCCTGATCGCGCTGCCGGGCCGCCGCCGCCTGGAGTGCTGGCGCCGCGGGATCATGCCCCCACCGCCGCTCGCCCATCTGACCGGGGCGATGCCCAGCGGCTTCGGGACCGGCACCGCCGAGGCGCGCATGCCCGCGTCGCCCTGGCTGGCCGCCTCGAACGGGCTCATCACGGGCGGAGCGCTGGCGATCCTCGCCGACATCGCGTTCGGCATCTCGGTGGAGACCGAGCTCGCCGCCGCGACCCCGTACACGACGGCCGAGCTCTCCCTGTCGTTCCTGCGGCCCGCCCGGCCCAACGGCACGCTGTCGGCGGGTGGCCAGGCGATCCACGTTGGGCGCTCGGTCGGCCTGTCGGAGGCGTTCGTGATCGACGAGGAGAGCGAGCGGCTCGTGGCCCACGGCACGTCGCGCCTGACGATCTTCCCGCCGCTCGACCCCGCCCCCGATCCACCCGAGCACGTCGAGCCATACGAGGCCTCGGCGCACGACTCGCCGGATCCCTACCTGCGCCCGCCCCCCGGCGGCGTCATCCCCCAGGAGGTGTGGGCCGAGCTGCCGGGCGCCGAGATCCTGGGCAGGCAGCTCGCCGGAGACCTTCCGCCCCCGCCGCTGCATCACCTGACCGGGCTCGCGCTCCGGGCGTTTGGCGAGGGCTGGGCGAGCTTCGCGATGCCGAGCACGGAGTGGCTCGCGAGCCCCACGGGCAGGCTGCAGGGTGGCGCGATCGCGATGCTCGCGGACTTCGCGATGCTGGGCGCCGTGCAGACCACCGCGCCGGCCGGCCTGGCCTTCGCCGGGCTCGATCTGAAGGTGAACTTCCTGCGGCCGGTGCCGCCGGGCGAGGGCGAGCTCGAGGCCCGCGGCGAGATCGTCCACGCGGGCCGGACGCTGGCGATCACGCGCGCGACGGTCACCAACGCCGAGGGCAAGCCCGTCGTCCTGGCGACCGGCTCCTCGATCTACCTGCCCGGCCGCCCGGCGAGCCTCGGCGAGGTGGAGCTCAGCGAGCCCGGCGAGGGCTAGAGGCTGGAGGCTCGGTGCAAGCGAGCGGCGTATCTTCCACCCCACAGGTGGAATATCTGCCGGTCGCGACGGCAAACGACCTAGTAGCGGACTGACGCCAGATAGAGGCCGTGGGGGGACGCGGTCTCGCCGGCCCGCTCGCGAGGGGCGCCGGACAGGAGCGCCTCGAAGTCCTCGAGGGAGCGCCGTCCCCGGGCCACCTCGAGCATCGTCCCGACCAGAACCCGCACCATGTGCCGCATGAACGCGTCGGCCTCGATCCAGAGCTCGAGCAGTCGGCCCGGAAAGGGCTCACCCAAGGGATGAGCCCGCCACTCGGCGTGCAGGATGGCGCGCTCGAGGCGGACGTGCTCGGTCTGCGTGGGCGTGAAGGCGGTGAAGTCGTGGGGCCCCGGAAGCAACGCCGCGCATCGCTCCAGCGCCGCCTGATCGGCGGCATACGGCCACCACAGCGCGCGCCTCAGCTCGAGCGGATGGCGCACCGGGCTCGCGATGACCCAGTAGCAGTAGGTGCGAGACGTGGCGTCGCGGCGGGCGTCGAAGCCCTCCGGCGCGCGCTCCGCGCGCAGGACCGCGATCTCCGGCGGCAGCATCGAGTTCATCCGCTGCCTCAACGAGTCGGGCGCTTCGCCGTGGAGGGCGAAGCTTGCGACCTGACCCCAGGCGTGGACTCCGGCATCCGTGCGTCCCGCCGCCGTCAGCGGCACAGGTCGCCCGAGGATCCGCTCGAGCACGCCCTGAAGCTCGCCCTGGACCGTTCGCTTACCCGGCTGGAGCGCCCAGCCGGCGAAGGGCGACCCGTCGTAGGCGATCGTGAGCCGGATGGCGCCCACGGCCCTTGCCCGCGGGCTAGACCAACTCGAGGAAGACCATCTCGGTCGAATCCGACCGGCGCGGGCCCAGCTTGACGATCCGGGTGTAGCCGCCCGGGCGCTCCGAGTAGCGAGGCCCGATCTCCTCGAACAGCTTGTGCACGACGAACCGGTCCTGGCCGAGGGTCGACAGGGCCTGGCGGCGAGCGTGCAGGCCGCCGCCCTTGGCGAGCGTGATGAGCTTCTCGACCTCGGGCTTCACCGCCTTGGCCTTGGCCTGGCTGGTCTTGATGCGCTCGTGCTCGATCAGCTCGCGCGAGAGATTGCGCAGCAGCGCCTTGCGATGCGCTGAGTCACGGCTGAGCTTGTGTCGCTGCTTGCCGTGGCGCATCAGTGGTGCCTCCTCCGGGGCCGCCCGACGGTGTGCGTGCTTGCAGGCGGTGCCACTATTACTCGTCTCGCAGCGACAGCCCGAGCGCGTTCAGGGCGTCCTTGACCTCGTCCGTGGAGCGCTTGCCGAAGTTCGGGATCGCGTTCAGCTCGGACTCGGAGCGCTGGACCAGGTCGCCGACGGTCTGGATGCCGGCGCGCTTCAGGCAGTTGTAGGCCCGGACCCCGATCTCGAGCTCCTCGATCAGCCGGTCGTCCCCCTCGGTCGCCCCGAGCGGCGCCGTGGCCGCGTCGGCGGCGCCGGCGCCGTCGCGACTGGTGAGCTCCTCGACCCGGTCCGCATCCGTGAAGATGGCCAGGCTCTTGATCAGGATCTCCGCGGCCTCGCGGAGCGCGCCCGAAGGCTCGAGCGAGCCGTCGGTTTCGATCTCGAGCGCCAGCTTGTCGAAGTCCGTCCGCTGCCCGACGCGCGCGGTGTCCACGGAGTACGCGGCTCGGCGAATCGGGGAGAAGATCGAGTCGATCGGGATCACGCCCAGCGGCTGATCCTCCGACTTGTTCTCCTCGGCCGGCGAGTACCCGCGGCCGCGGCCGATCGTGAGATAGATCTCGAGCTTGGTCTTCTTCTCGAGGGTCGCGATCGGGGCGTCGGGATTGAGGATCTCGACGCCGGCGGGCAGATCGATGTCCTTGGCCTTCACGTCGCCGGGGCCGCTCGCGACGAGCGGTGCCTCGACCTCGTCGGCATCCGTGTGCATGCGGACGACGATGTCCTTGAGGTTCAGGACGATGTCGGTGACATCCTCCTTGACCCCGGACACGGTCGAGAACTCGTGGGCGACGCCCTCGATCCGCACGCTCTTGATCGCGGCGCCTCCCAGCGAGGACAGCAGAACACGGCGCAGGCTGTTGCCGAACGTGTAGCCGAAGCCCTTGTCGAGAGGCTCGATGGTGAAGGTCCCCCGGTTGTCGTTGACCTTCTCGGAGGAGATCTTCGGGATCTGAAATTCGGGCAGGGTGGTCATCGCTTCCTTCGTTGTCGCTTTTTGAGTTGCGAGCCCTACTACTTCGAGTAGAGCTCGACGATCAGCTGTTCGGAGACCGGCGTGGTGACCTCGCCGCGGTCGGGCAGGCGAAGCACCTTCGCCGTCAATGAATCGTGGTCCGCCTGGAGCCACGGCGGGACGGCCGCCGTCAGCTCGGTAGCCGAGCGGACGACGTCGGCGGCGCTGGAGTTGGGCTTGATCGAGATCACGTCGTCGGGCCGCACCTGGTACGAGGGAATGTCGACGCGTCGGCCGTTGATCATCCAGTGACCGTGATCGATCAGCTGGCGGGCCTGGCGGCGCGAGGCTGCGAAGCCCAGGCGAACCAGCACGTTGTCGAACCGGCGCTCCAGCAGCCGCAGCAGGTTCTCGCCGGTGACACCCGGCTGGCGCGAGGCCTTGTCGTAGTAGCTGCGGAACTGCTTCTCCAGCACCTGGTAGTAGCGCCGGGCCTTTTGCTTCTCACGGAGCTGCTGGCGGTACTCGGACTGGCGCATCCGGCCACGACCGTGCTCGCCCGGCGGATAGGAGCGCCGCTCGACGCCGCACTTCTCGGTCAGGCAGCGCTCACCCTTGAGGAAGAGCTTCTGCCCCTCCCGGCGGCACTGCTTGCACTGCGGTCCGGTGTCGCGGGCCATCAGACTCGCCGCCTCTTGCGCGGGCGGCAGCCGTTGTGCGCCTGAGGCGTCACGTCCTTCACGGTCGTGACCTGGAGCCCGGCGGCCTGCAGCGAGCGGATCGCCGTGTCGCGGCCGGAGCCGGCGCCCTTGGCGTGAACCTCGACCCGCTCGAGGCCGTGCTCCATGCCCTTGCGCGCGGCCGAGTCGGCGGTCACCTGAGCGGCGAACGGCGTCGACTTGCGCGAGCCCTTGAATCCGGCCGAGCCGGCGGACTCCCAGCAGACGACGTTGCCGTCCGTGTCCGTGATCGTCACGATCGTGTTGTTGAAGCTCGTCTTGATGTGCGCCACTCCGTAGGCGATGTTCTTCTTGGCGCGACGGCGGGTGCGCGCCTTGCCGCGGGTCGGTCTCTTTGGCTGGGGCATGGCTGCCTGACTCCCCTGGGCCCTACTTCGGCGACGGCGCCTTGCGCCTGCCGGCGATGCTCATCTTCTTCGGGCCCTTGCGCGTCCGGGCGTTGGTCTTGGTCCGCTGGCCGTGAACGGGCAGGCCGCGCCGGTGGCGCAGCCCTCGATAGGAGCCGATCTCCGAAAGCCGCTTGATGTTCTGGGAGCGCTCCCGGCGAAGGTCACCCTCGACCTCGCGGGACTCGACGGCCTCACGAAGCTTCACGACCTCGTCGTCGGTGAGGTCCTTGACGTACGTGTCGGGATCGACGCCCGTGTCCTTGACGATCTTCGACGCCGTCGACTCGCCGACGCCGTGGACGTAGGTCAGCCCGACCTCCACGCGCTTGTTGGTTGGGACGTTGACGCCGGCGATACGAGCCATCAGCCCTGCCTCTGCTTGTGTCGGGGATTGGAGCAGATCACGAGCACGACGCCGCGCCGCCGAATGATTCGGCAGCGCTCACACATCGGCTTTACGGACGCTCGTACCTTCACCCTCTACTCGCTGGGTCGTATCCAATCACCTTCGGAGAAGGCCCGCCGGCCCCATGAATCGGGCCCGCAGGCACAAAAACAAGGCCCTTCGGCCAACGAGGAATGGTAGCAGGGGCCGCTTGATCTCAAGCCTGGCCACACATGAGTGGCCCTCATGTGGTCCGCAGGCCGGCCGTGCGGGCTTTTACCCTGCATATGAGGGAAAACGGGAAAACGCCAATCGCCAGGCTATCCGCCGTGGGCCGGGTTGACGCGCAGGGCCCCCAACAGCACGGAGGACGTCACCGCGGTTACCGGGCAGCCTGCCGCCCGACCGCGTCGAGCGGTTCTGGTCAAGCGCTGCGGATCGGGATCGTCGGCGCAATCGCCGTGACCGTAGAGGGTCGCCGGCGAAACCTTGATCGCCTTGAGCAGCGAGCGCCTCAGCGCCATTGCGCCGGTTCGACCGGTGGCGGATGCCGAGCCCGAGGCGCGCTCCCTCACCAGACGCCGGGGACGAGCCTCGCGGTCCGTGCCATGTAGGCGCGGTAAGGGTCACCCAACTCGTTCGCCAGCACCCGTTCCTCGTCGCGGATGCGAAGGGCAAACGCGATCAGCGGCGGCGCCAGGCAGGCCGGGATGGAGGCCCAGGTGCCGAGGGCGATCCCGAGGCCGAGCGCCGCCATCAGCAGGCCGGAGTAGCTGGGGTGGCGGACGAGACGGTAGGGCCCCGTGTCGACGACCCGGTGGTCGGCCTGGACCACGACCGTGAACTTGAAGAACCGGCCGAGCTCGTGGACGGACCACGCGCGCAGGGCGAGGCCAAGCGCGAACACCGCCACGCCGGCCGCCAGCGGCCACCAGCCGGGACCGGGCAGCGCCAGCTCGGCCCCGCGCCGGGCGGCCACCACTCCCAGCGCCAGGCCGGCGACGACGGACAGCGTCAACGGCACGAAGCTGCGATCCCGGCCCCCGCCGCCCCGGGTCAAGAGTGCCAGGACCAGCTCGAACAGGCCCCAGCCGGCCGAGCAGGCCACAAAGAGCGTTTCCGCCGCTCCGCCGTGGACTGCGAGCGGCTTCACCGTGCGGGCTACCTTTCGCGTGGCCCCATCCTCACCCTATTCCTCGTGCCAGGGGGTGAGGATGCGGGGGCCGTCGTCGGTGACGGCGACCGTGAACTCGAAGTGGGCCGCCAGTGATCCATCGGCCGAGTAGACGGACCAGTTGTCGTCGCCGACACGCACGTTTGGGCCGCCGGCGTTGACCATGGGCTCGATCGCCAGGACCATGCCGGGTTCGAGCCGGGGGCCCCGGCCGGGCTCGCCGAAGTTGGGGATCTGCGGATCCTCGTGCATCTCGCGCCCGATGCCGTGCCCGACGAGCGACCGGATGATCGAGAAGCCCTCCGCTTCGACGTGGCGCTGGATCGCGGCCGAGACGTCGCCGAGATGGTGGTCCGGACGGACCTGCTCGGCGCCCGCGAACAGGGCACCGCTGGTCGCGTCGAGGAGCTTGCGCGTCTCGGGCTTGATCGCGCCGATCGGCACCGTGGTCGCCGCATCGGCCACCCAGCCGTCCTTGGTCACGCCGACGTCGAGCGAGACGACGTCGCCGCGCTTCAGCTCGTAGGGGCCGGGGATGCCGTGTACGACCATCGAGTTGGGCGAGGCGCAGATCGACCGCGGAAAGCCTCGGTAGCCCTTGAACGAGGCCTCGGCGCCCTGCGCCGCGATGAACCGGTCGGCGGCGTCGTCGAGCTCGGCGGTCGTCACGCCCGGATGGCACTTCGAGCGCAGCATCCGCAGGCAGCGGGCCTGGATCGCTCCGGCCGCCGCCATGCGGTCGATCTGCTCGGGGGTCTTGCGGATGATCACTGAGTCCGAGAGTAGAGGCCTACAGCTCCTCTTCCATCCGGAGGGTGGCCAGCAGCGCCCTGATCCGGTCGCTGACCTCATCCGGTGGCGAAAGCCCGTCGACCCGGCGGAGGATCCCGCCCTCCTCGTAGTAGCCGATCACGGGCTCGGTCTTCTCGTGATAGGTGCCGAGACGGTGGCGCACCACCTCGGGCTTGTCGTCGTCGCGGATCTCCAGAGGCGATCCGCAGATGTCGCAGACGCCCTCCTGCTTCGGCGGGTCGAACTCCAAGTGGAAGATGTGCCCCTGCTTCACGCAGACGCGGCGGCCGCTGAGGCGTCTGACGACCTCCTCGTCGGGAACGTCGATCAGGACGGCGGCGGTGAGCCCCCGCCCCAGCTCGGAGAGCTTCGCGGCGAGGGCCTCCGCCTGCGTGATCGTCCGCGGAAAGCCGTCGAGGATGAACCCGTCCGCAGCCTCGGCGCTCGATACGCGCTCGGCGATCATCCCGACCATCACCTCGTCGGGCACCAGGTCCCCGCGGTCCATGTACTCCTTCGCCCGGGTCCCGAGCTCGGTGCCCTCGCGCACGGCCGCCCGCAGGATGTCGCCGGTCGCGTAATAGGGCAGCCGGAAGGCATCCTGCAACCGCTCCCCCTGGGTCCCCTTTCCGGACCCGGGTGGGCCCAGCAGCACGAGATTGAGCTCTGACATAGGACCGGAGAGCCTAGAGATTCGAGGCGGAAGCGGCACTATCGGCGGGCCCTGCCGGCCGAGTGCCGGGGCCGTCCCGCGGCCCTCCGGCTTTGATCACCACGCCAAGCGCGCGAAGCAGCCACCCGGCCTCATCGACGAGGTGGCGATACGTGACGGGGATGACCTCGTACCCGGCGACCTTGAGCCACCGGTGACCGGCGACGAGGCGGACGCGGGCGCACCACCGGCACGCGCCGAGCCCGCGGCTACTTCATGAAGCCCTCGTAGTTGCGCATCATCAGCTGGGCCTCGAGCTGCTTGACCGTGTCGAGGGCGACTCCGATCACGATCAGGATCGACGTGCCGCCGAAGAAGAAGTTCGCCGACGTCTGGTTGATCAGGATCGTCGGTAGGGCGGCCACGGCGCCCAGATAGAGGGCCCCGGGGAAGGTGAGCCTGGACAGGATCCGGTCCAGGTATTCGGCGGTAGGTCGCCCCGGTCTCACGCCCGGGATGAAGCCTCCGTACTTCTTCAGGTTCTCCGCCTGGTCGACCGGGTTGAAGGTGACTGCCGTGTAGAAGTAGGTGAAGATCACGATGAAGAACACCTCGCCGACCACGTAGGCCCAGCTGTTCGGGCTGAAGAAGTCCGCGAAGTCGAGCGCCGCCGGGGTGTTGAGGAGCTGGCCGATGGTGGGCGGGAAGGCCATGATCGAGGCGGCGAAGATCACCGGGATGACGCCGGCCATGTTCACGCGCAGCGGCAGGTAGGTCTGGCCGCCGGTGGTCATCCGCCGGCCCACGACGCGCTTGGCGTACTGCACCGGGATGCGGCGCTGGCCCTCCTGGACGTAGACGATTCCGACGATCACCGCCAGCGCGATGAAGGGCATCATCACCACGAAGACCTGGTCGGAGTTGGTCCACCACGCCTGGATGCCCGTGGGGATGCTCGAGGCGATGGAGGCGAAGATCATCAGCGAGATGCCGTTGCCGATGCCACGCTGCGTGATCAGCTCGCCGAGCCACATCAACAGCGTGGTGCCGGCGGTGAGCGCGATCACGATCATCATCAGCTTCGCGAACGTGAGGTGCCCGACCACGCTCGTGCCGCCGGCCGAGAACGACTTGAAGAGGTACACGTAGCCCAGCGACTGGGCGAACGCCAGGGCCACGGTCAGGTAGCGCGTGTATTGCGTGATCTTCTGCTGGCCGACCTCGCCCTCCTTCTGGAGCCGCTCCAGGGAGGGCACCACCACGGTCATCAGCTGCAGGATGATCGAGGCCGTGATGTAGGGCATGATCCCCAGCGCGAACAGCGACAATCGCGACAGGCTGCCGCCGCTGAACAGGTTGAGGAACGGCAGGATGCCGTTTCCGGAGAAGTTGGACTCGAGGTCCTTGACGGCGTTGACGTCGATCCCCGGTGCGGGGATGTAGGCGCCGAGCCGGTAGAGGGCGAGCATCGCCGCCGTGAAGGCGAGCTTGGCCCGGATCTCGGGAACGCGGAAGGAGTTGGCGAGGGTCTGAAGCACTTAGCCCTCCGCCTGCTCGCCCTCGTCGCCGTCAGCGGCGGCGGGCGGCGCCTCGCGGTCGGCCTGGGCGATGACCTCGGCGCTGCCCCCGGCCTTCTCGATCTTCTCCCGCGCGGCGCCGCTGAACGCGTGGGCGCGAACGGTGAGCTTCTTCGTCAGCTCGCCCCGTGCGAGCACCTTCACCGGGTGGCGCCTCTTGGCCAACCCCGCCGCGCGAAGCGTCTCGGGGTTGACCTCGGCACCGGCGTCGAAGCGCTCCTCCAGGTCGGCGAGGTTGACGGGCTGGCTGTGAGTGCGGAACTTCTCGAACGGCATCGACATCTTCTTATGCGGGCCCCGAAGCTTGCGGGTACGCATGTGGATGGGGTTCTGGCCACCCTCATAGCCCGGCTTGCGCTTGCTGCCCGAACGGGCGCCGGCGCCGTTCTCGCCCCGCCCGGACGTCTTGCCCAGGCCCGAGCCGGCGCCGCGGCCCAGGCGCTTGCGTGGCCGGCGCGAGCCGTCCTTCGGCCTCACGGAGTGAAGCCCGATCTCCTCAGGAGACAGGCGGCCCATCAGGAACCGGCCTCCGCCTGCTTCGCCCTGCCGCCCTGCTCGCCGTCCACCTCCACGAGGTGCTCGACGACGGTCAGCATGCCGCGAAGCTCGGGGCTGTCGGGCCGCTCGACGCTTCGGCCGATACGGCCGAGGCGCAGCGAGCGAAGTGTGGCCCGCTGCTTCGGATTGGTGCCGTTGGCGGAGCGAACCTGCTTGATGACGAGATCAGCCACCGTCGGAGCCCTCCTGCGGCGGCTCCTCGGAGGGCTTCTCTGGCTCCGCACCCGGCTCGGCGACCACGGCGACCTGCTCCGGGGCCGCCTCGCCGTCGGCCGGCTCGGCGGACTGTGGCTTCTTCTGGATGCCGAGGACCTCGTTGACGCTGAGCCCGCGAAGCTTCGCCACCTGCTCGGGCCGGCGCAGGCTCGTCAGTCCCTGCATCGTCGCCTTCACGAGGTTGATGGGGTTCTGCGTGCCGATGCTCTTGGTGAGCACGTCGCGGATCCCGGCGAGCTCGAGCACCGCCCGCACGCCCCCGCCGGCGATCACGCCCGTTCCCGGGCTGGCCGGGCGCAGGACCACGTGTCCGGCGCCGAAGCGCCCGATGATGCGATGCGGAATCGTCTGGCCATACATCGGCACCCGGATCAGGCTCTTGCGGGCGTTCTCCACCGCCTTCTGAATCGCGAGTGGGACCTCGCGCGCCTTCCCGTAGCCGACCCCGACCACGGAGCTCTCGTCGCCCACCGCGACCAGGGCGGTGAACGAGAAGCGCCGCCCGCCCTTGACCACCTTGGCGACGCGGTTGATCTCGATCACCCGCTCTTGGAGGTCGAGGCCCTGCGGGCTGACCGTCTCGATGTCGTGGTTGATTCGCAAGCTCAAAGCAAGGTAGCGTTTTAGAAATCTCTTGCGGCGGCTACGCCGCCTGACCTGCCCCTGCGTCGACAAAGTCGCCGCCCATCAGAACCGCAACCCACCCTCGCGGGCTCCCTCGGCCAGCGCTTGGACGCGGCCGTGGTACCGGTAGCCGCCACGGTCGAACAGACAGGCTTCAACGCCCGCCTCCTTGGCCCGCTGGGCCAGGATCTCACCGGCGCGCTTGGCCTGCTCTCGTGGCGCGAGCTCCCGCAGCTCGGGCTCGGTCCAGGAGACGGAGGCGATGGTCCGCGCCGCGTCGTCGTCGATGAGCTGGACGAACATCCCGCGGTTCGAACGAAAGACCGAGAGGCGGGGCCTGGTCGCGCTGCCCCGGATCTTGGACCGCACGCGGCGGCGTCGACGATACCGGCGCTGTGGCTTGGTCTGGACGCTCATGCCCGCTTACCCACCTTTCGCCGGACGTGCTCGCCCGCGTACCTGACGCCCTTGCCCTTGTAGGGCTCCGGCGGGCGGGTGCGGCGAATGCGCGCCGCGATCTCGCCGACCAGCTGCTTGTCGATCCCCCGCACGACGACCTGGGTGGGGGTGGGGACCTCGAACTCGATGCCCTCGGGCGCCGTCACCGACACCGGATGCGAGTAGCCGACGCTGAGCTCGAGCGTCTTGCCCTGGAGCCGGGCCCGGTAGCCCACTCCCTGGATCTCGAGGCGCCTCTCGTACCCGTCGGTCACGCCCACGACCATGTTCGCGATCAGGCTGCGTGTGAGCCCGTGCAGCGCGCGGTGCTCGCCGCGGTCCGTGGGACGCTCGACCGTGACCGTGCCGTTGGACTGATCCACCTTCATGTCGGTGCTCAGGTCCTGGCTCAGCTCACCCTTCGGCCCCTTCACCGAGACCATGCCCGGCTTGACATCGATCGTGACGCCCTCGGGAACGCTGATTGGCTGTCTTCCAATCCTCGACACGTCGAGCTCACCAAACGTAGGCGACGACTTCGCCGCCGACGCCCTTCTGCTTCGCCTCGTGCCCGGTCATCACTCCCACCGAGGTGGACATGATTGCCGTGCCCATGCCCCCGAAGACACGAGGGATCTCGCCGTGGGCGACGTAGCGCCGCCTGCCGGGCCGCGAGACCCGGCGCAGTCCGGTGACCACGGGCTTCCGGTTGCCGGTGTACTTGAGCTGGATCTTGATGACGTCCCCGACCGGCGTCGGCTCGATGCCAAAGCCCTCGATGTAGCCCTGCTCGTCCAGGATGCGAGTCATCTCTCGCTTCAACCTCGACGCGGGCACCTCGACCTCGACGTGCTGCGCGATGATCGCGTTGCGGACGCGCGTCAGGTAGTCGGAAATGGGATCGGTGAGCATCAGGGTCATCGGCGGGCCGTCACCAGCTGGACTTGGTCATCCCGGGGATGTAGCCCTTGTGGGCGAGGTCTCGCAGGCACAGCCGGCAAAGGCCGAACTTGCGAAAGTAGGCGCGCGGGCGACCGCAGCGCCGGCATCGATTGTAGGCCCGGGTCTTGTACTTGGGCTTGCGCCCCTGTCGAACTCTCTGTGAAGTCTTCGCCATGGGTCAGTGCTCCTCGTCGCGGGTACGGTCGTGGGTCACTAGCTTGATTCCTCCTCGGCGGGCGCCTCAGCCGCGGCGGGCGCCTCGCCCTCCTCGCCGTCCTCGCCCTCCTCCGGGCGCTCGGGCCTCGCGTATGCCTCCGGGTTCTCCTCCTTGAGCTGCTCCAGCGCCGCCTGCTCAGCCTCGGCGCGCTGCCGCGCCTCCTCGCGCCGGCGTTCCTCCTCGGCATCCTCCTCGGCCGCCGCCTGGCCCGGCCGGCCCTCCTGCGCGAACGGGAACCCCAGCCCGAGCAGCAGCTCGAACCCCTCCTCGTCGGTGGCGGCGGTGGTCGTGACGGTGACGTCGAGCCCCCGCACCTGGTCGATCGAGTCGTAGTCGATCTCGGGAAAGATCAGCTGCTCGCGGAGGCCCAGCGAGTAGTTGCCCCGGCCGTCGAAGGAGCGGGGATTGAGGCCCCGGAAGTCCCGGATCCGCGGGATTGCGATCGAGACGAGTCGGTCGACGAACTCCCACATGCGGGCACCGCGGAGCGTCACCGAGACGCCCACGGGCATGCCGGCGCGGACCTTGAACGACGCGATCGACTTGCGGGCCCGGCGCACGTTGGGCCGCTGACCCGCGATCTCGGCGAGCTGCTCCGTGGCGGCCTCGAGGATCGACGTCGTCGTCTTCGCCTCGCCGATGCCCATGTTCAGCGTTACCTTGGCCAACCGCGGGACCTCCATCGGATTGGTGTAGCCGAAGCGGGAGGTGAGCTGCGCGGCGACCTCGCTCGCGTACAGCTCCCGCAGGCGGGGCGGCGGGGCGGCGCGCTGGGCCTCTGTGACCGTTGCTTCCATCGCCTTCCTCAGACGTCCACGGCAGTGTCGGTTCGCTTCGAATAACGCTCACGCTTGCCGTCCTTGACCCGGACGCCGACGCGGGTGGGCTTGTTGTCGGTGGGATCGAGCAGCATCACGTTGGAGACGTGGATCGGCCCCTCCTTCTCGATGATGCCGCCGGCCTCACCGCCCTTCTGCGTGTCCTTGACCGACCGGGGGCGCTGATGGCGCTTGACCATGTTCAGCCCCTCGACGAAGACGCGCTGCCGGCGTGGCTCGGTTCGCAGGATCCGGCCCGTCTTGCCGCGGTCCTTGCCGCCCGTGACGAGCACGGTGTCGTCCTTGCGGATCTTCATCGACTTGGCCATCACAAAACCTCTGGTGCTAGAGAGACGATCTTCATGAAGTTACGGTCGCGGAGCTCGCGGGCCACCGGGCCGAAGATGCGGGTCCCGCGGGGGTTGCGCTGGGGGTCGATCAGCACCGCCGCGTTCTCGTCGAACGCGATGTACGTGCCATCCGGGCGCCCGAGCTGCTTCTTGGTCCGGACCACGACGGCCTGGACGACCTCGCCCTTGCGCACGCCTCCTCGGGGTGTCGCCTGCTTCACGGTAGCGGTGATCACGTCGCCCACGCTCGCATAGCGCCGATGGTGCCCACCCTTGACGCGGATGCAGAGGATCTCGCGCGCGCCCGAGTTGTCGGCGACCCGCAGCTTTGTCTCCTGCTGAACCATGGCTAACGGGACCGCTCCACCACGTCGAGCAGCCGCCACCGCTTGCTGCGCGAAAGCGGCCTGGACTCGATCACCCGGACCACGTCGCCCTCCTGCGCGGTGTTCGACTCATCGTGCGCGTGCAGCCTGCTACCGCGCCGTACCACCTTCTCGTACGTGGGATGGCGGCGGACGATGGGGATCTCCACGGTGATCGTCTTGTCGGCGCGGGCCGAGACGACCGTCCCCTGGCGGACCTTCTTGGATCCCGGCTCGCGATCGGGGCGGGGCGTCCCCTGTCCAGGCTCGCCGCGCTTGGCGCGCCGCGCCGCGCGGTACCGACTGCGGCTGACGGCCGCACCTCGCCGCCGCTCCGCGCGCTCGGCGGCGCGCTCCTCAGGGGTCCGCTGCGGACCCGCGGGCCCGGAGGCGCGCGAGCGCTCGCGCCTGCGGCGCTCCTTCGGCGAGAGGACCTCCTCGGGCTCCGCCGCGTCGGCCGAAGGCTTCGCGTCGCCGGCCTCGGGGGCCTCCTCCGCGGCCTCGGCCCCGGATGACTCCTCGGCCTCGGGCGCAGCCTCCTCGGCGGCGTCGACCTCCGGGGCCTGCTCCTCGGCGGCCTTCTCGGTTGTCTCTTCGGTCTCCTGCTTTTCTTCCTCGGGCATCATCGGCTCCTAGCCCCTCAGTTCCTTGTCAAGGTCGATCCCGCGCTGGCGCGCCACGGTGAGCATTCGAGCGACGTCGCGGCGCGACGCGGCGATCGACGCGGAATTCTCCAGCTCGCCGGTCGCGTGCCGGAAGCGCAGGCTGAACGCCTCCTCGCGCGCCTGCTTGAGCCGCTCGACCAGATCATGGTCGTCGAGCGCGTGGACCTCGGGGCCCTTCACTCTGCGGCCCCCTCCCGCTTCACGAACTTCGTCTTGATCGGCAGCTTGTGCCCGGCGAGGCGGATGGCGTCGCGCGCGAGGTCCTCGGGAACTCCCGCCAGCTCGAACATCACGCGGCCCGGCTTGACCACCGCGACCCAGCCCTCCGGGTTCCCCTTCCCCGAGCCCATGCGCGTCTCGGCCGGCTTCTTCGTGTACGGCTTGTCGGGGAAGATGTTGATCCACACCTTCCCGCCACGCTTGATCTTGCGGGTCATCGCGACCCGGGCGGCCTCGATCTGGCGGCTGGTGATCCAGCCGCGCTCGATCGCCTTCAGCCCGTACTCGCCGAACGCGACCGTGCTGCCGCCCTTGGTGTTCCCGCGCATGCGTCCGCGCATGACCTTGCGGTGCTTGACGCGCTTCGGCATCAGCATCAGGCGGAGCCCTCCTCGGGCTTGGACTGCTCGGCGGGCGCCGGCTTCTCAGCCGCCGGCTTCCCGGCGGAGGGCCGCTCGGTGGGCGCCGGCTTCTCAGCCGCCGGCTTCCCGGCGGCGGGCTTCCCCGCAGCGGGCTGCTGCGGCGGAGCGCTCCCGCCGGCCGGCCTGGCCTTGGCCGCGCCGGTCACGTCGCCCTTGGCGCGCGGCGGGGCGGTTTCGGCAGGCCGGCGAGGTGGACGCTGGCGGGATCCCCCACCGGGGCCACGGTCGCGCCCGCGGCCACGGCGGCGTCCACCGGGAGCAAGGCCCTGCTCCTCGTCCTCCATCTGAGAAGAGCGGTAGCCCTCCGGCATGACCTCGCCCTTGTTGATCCAGCACTTGACGCCGATCCGGCCCGTGGTGGTGCGGGCCTCCACGAACCCGTAATCGATGTCGGCGCGAAGCGTGTGCAGCGGCACGCGGCCGTCGGCGTACCCCTCGGTGCGGGCCATCTCGGCGCCGCCGAGTCGCCCCGAGACCTGCACTTTGACCCCCTTGGCCCCGGAGCGCATGGCGGAGGTGAGCGCTCGCTTCATCGCGCGTCTGAACGCGACGCGATTCTGGAGCTGCTCGGCGATCGACTGGGCCACGAGCTTGGCATCGAGCTCCGGGCGCTTGATCTCGCGGATGTTGACCTTGACCGGCTTGTTGGTCAGCTTGTGCAGGTCGCGACGCAGGGCGTCGACCTCGGATCCGGACTTGCCGATCACGATCCCGGGCCGCGCGGTGTGGATGTCCACCGTCACCTCGCCCCGTTGCTTCACGATCTGGATGTCGGAGAGCCCCGCGTGCGACAGCTTGTTCTGGATGTGGTCTCGGATCGCGATGTCCTCGAGCAGATAGTCCGAGAACTCGCGCTCGTTGAACCAGGTGGACTGCCAGTCGTGGATGTACCCGACCCTGAAGCCCTCCGGATGAATCTTCTGCCCCATCTAGGTTCCGCTCCTATTCCGTTGGCGTGAGGGCCACCTTGACGTGGCACGTTCGCTTGTCGATCCTGGTGGCCCGTCCCCGAGCACGGGCGCGCCAGCGCTTGAGCGTCGGGCCCTCGTCCACGGTGATCTCCACGATCCGCAGGTCGTCGCCCACGAGATCGTGATTGGCCTCGGCGTTGGCGGTCGCCGACGCCAGGAGCTTCTCGATGTCGGCGGCCGCGCCGCGCGGCGAGAACTGCAGGAGGGTGCGCGCCTCGGCCACCGGCAGCCCCCGGACCTGATCGGCCACCAACCTGGCCTTGCGCGGCGCCACGCGCACGTACTTCGAGCTCGCGCGCACCATCGGCGCCTGTGAGTCGCCGGCGGCCATCAGCGCTCCACCTTGCTCCCGGAGTGGGCCCGGAACGTCCGCGTGGGCGCGAACTCCCCGAGCTTGTGACCCACCATGGACTCGGAGATGAAGACGGGCACGTGCTTGCGGCCGTCGTGGACCGCGATGGTGTGGCCCACCATCTCGGGAAAGATCGTCGAGCTTCGCGCCCAGGTCTTGACCATCTGCTTGGTGCCGCCCTCGTTCATCTGCTGAACCCGCTTCAGCAGGCGCTCCTCGGCGTGCGGTCCCTTCTTCGTCGACCTGCCCATTACCGGTTGCCTCCCTTTCGCTTGCCGCGGCGCCGGCCCCGGACGATCAGCGCGTCGGACGGCTTGCCCTTCTTGCGCGTGCGATAACCCAGCGTGGGCTTGCCCCAAGGTGTCTCCGGATGCCCGCCCGGGGTGTGGTGCGCCTCGCCGCCGCCGTGTGGGTGGTCGACCGGGTTCATGGCGACGCCGCGTGTCTGCGGGCGGACGCCCTTGTGGCGAGACCGGCCGGCCTTGCCGAGCTCGACGTTCTGGTGCTCGGAGTTCGAGAGGGTGCCGATGGTGGCGCGGCAATCGGCGCGGACCATCCGCATCTCGGACGACGGCAGGCGAAGCGTCACCATCGCGCCCTCCTTCGCGGCGACCTGGATCCCCGAGCCGGCCGCCCGCCCGAGCCGGCCGCCCTGCTCGGGCACCAGCTCGACGTTGTGGACGATCGTCCCGGTCGGGATCGCACGCAGCGGCAGCGAGTTGCCGGGGCGGATGTCCGCGCGCTCGCCGGACTCGACCCGCGCCCCGGGCCGCAGCCCCTGTGGAGCCAGGATGTAGCGCTTCTCGCCGTCCGCGTAGTGGAGCAGGGCGATGTAGGTGGTGCGGTTGGGGTCGTACTCGATCGTGGCGACCTTGGCCGGCACGCCGTCCTTGCGGCGCAGGAAGTCGATCTTGCGGTAGCGGCGCTTGGCGCCGCCGCCGCGGTGGCGCGAGGTCACGCGGCCGTGCGTGTTACGCCCGCCCGACTTGGTCTTGCCCTCGGTCAGCGGCTTGTGCGGCTTGCCCTCGGTCAGCTCCTCGCGAAGCTGGAAGGTGGCGAACCGCCGCCCCGGTGAAGTTGGCTTTGACTTTCGAATTGCCATCTCTGATTACTTAGCCACCTGCCGCCTACTCGGCGACGGCCGCCCCCTCGAACAGCTCGATCCGGTCGCCCGCCGCCAGCTGGACGATCGCCTTCTTCCAGGACCGCGTGCGCCCCGAGTGCAGGCCCCGGCGCTTCGGCTTGGAGCGAACCTTCGCCGTCCGCACCGCGGCCACCCGCACGTCGAAGATCTCCTCCACGGCGCGGGCGATCTGCGTCTTGTGGGCGCGGTCGTCGACCCGGAACGTGTACTTGCCGACGGACATCAGCGCGTAGCTCTTCTCGGAGACGACCGGCTCGAGAATCACCTGCCGGGAGTCCATCACGCCCCCACGACTGGTTGATTTTGCACCGTATAGGTGGATTTCAGACCGTTCGCGCGCATGATCATCGCTTGGCCTCCCGCGCCCTCTCCCCTACTTGCCCGAGCGCCGCCTCGGACAGCACAAGCGACTGGTGGCCGACCACGTCGGCGACGGAGAGCGCGCTCGCCTGCAGGACGGTGACACCAGGGAGATTGCGAAAGCTCTTCAGCGCGGCCAGCTCCTCGGCGTCCAGCACGACGAGCGTGGGCTCACGCGCGCCCCACTTCGCGAGGCCCTGGGCGGCCTGCTTGGTGGCCGGCTCGGAGAAGCTCGCGCCGTCCAGGACGGCCACGCTCCCCCGCGCCGCATGGACCGAGAGGGCGGCCCGCAGGGCGCGGCGCCGGGCCTTGCGGTTGACCTTGACCCCGTAGTGGCGCGGCTTGGGCCCGAAGGCAACGCCGCCGCCTCGCCGATGCGGGACGCTCAGCGCCCCGGCGCGGGCGCGGCCGGTGCCCTTCTGGCGCCAGGCCTTGGCGGTGGTCATCGCCACCTCGCCGCGGCCGAGCGTGGAGGCGGTGCCCCGCCGCCGGGCGGCCATGTCGGCGCGCGCCGTCTCGTGCACGAGCGACTCGTGGAACTCCTCGCCGAAGACGTCGGCCGGCAGGTCCGCCTTGGACTGCTTGCCCAGCACCGGTGCCTTGGTCGTCGCCGTCGCCATCAGTCCGACCTCACTTCGACCGTGCCGTTCTTGGGGCCGGGCACGGCGCCCTTGACGAGTAGGAGGTTGCGCTCGGCGTCCACCTCGACGACCTCGAGCCTTCGCTGCGTCACCCGCTTGCCACCCATCCGACCGGGCATCTTCGTGCCCTTGAAGACGCGCGCGGGATCGGCGCTCGCGCCGATCGAGCCCGGGGCGCGGATGTTGTGCGATCCGTGCGAGACCGGGCCGCGACCGAAGTTGTGGCGACGGATCGTGCCGGCGAATCCCTTCCCGACGGCGACGCCGGAAATCTTGACGCGTTGGCCGGGCTCGAACTGCTCCACTGTCAGGACCTCGCCGATCTGGTGCTCCGCGTCCGGATCGCGAAACTCGACCAGCGTCTTCAGGGACCCCGCGTCAGCCTTCTTCAGGTGCCCGAGCTCGGCCTTCGTCAGCTTGTGCTCGGGCGCCTCGCCGAAGGCGAGCTGGACGGCGGAGTAGCCGTCGTTGTCGGGGTCTCGCACGCCGGTCACCGGACACGGGCCGGCCTGAATCACCGTCACGGGCACGCGAGTGCCGTCCTCGGTGAACACCTGGGTCATGCCGACCTTCTTGCCGATGATGGCCGCCAAGGAGCTCACCTACGTCTTGATCTCGATGTCGACGCCCGCCGGGAGCGCGTCGAGGCGCTGCAGCGAGTCGATCGTCTTCGGCGTGGGCTGGTGGATGTCGATCAGGCGCTTGTGGGTGCGGATCTCGAAGTGCTCGCGCGAGTCCTTGTCCTTGAACGGCGAGCGGATCACGCAGTAGACGTTCTTGTCCGTGGGCAGGGGGACCGGGCCGGCGACGCGGGCCCCGGTTCGCTGCGCCGTCTCGACGATCTCGCGGGCAGCGCGATCGATGGCGTCGTGGTCGTACGCCTTCAGACGGATTCGGATCTTGTTTGCGGCGATGGAAGCCAATTTCGTGTCTTTCGCTTACGCGTCCTAATCGCGCAGATGGGGCGTCGCCCCGTGCTCGTGGGGCGCCGCCCCGGTTTTATGTCCTTGCAATGCCCGCCATCGACGACGGGCCAAAACGGGCCGGCCTCGCGGCCGGCCCCAGGTCGCTACTCGAGAATCTCGGTGACGACCCCCGAGCCTACGGTACGGCCGCCCTCTCGGATGGCGAACCGAAGGCCCTTGTCCATGGCGATCGGGTTGATGAGCTCGATCGTCATCTCGACGTTGTCGCCCGGCATCACCATCTCCGTCCCCTCGGGGAGGTTGGAGACGCCGGTCACGTCGGTCGTGCGGAAATAGAACTGCGGCCGGTAGCCGGAGAAGAACGGGGTGTGGCGGCCGCCCTCCTCCTTCTTGAGGCAGTAGACCTCCGACTTGAACTTCGTGTGTGGCGTGATGGAGCCCGGCTTGGACAGCACCTGCCCGCGCTCGATGTCCTCGCGCTTGGTCCCGCGCAGCAGGCAGCCCACGTTGTCGCCCGCCTGCCCCTGGTCGAGGATCTTGCGGAACATCTCGACGCCGGTGACGACGGTCTTCTGCGTGTCCTTGATGCCCACGATCTCGACCTCGTCGCCGGTGTTGACGATGCCCTGCTCGATCCGGCCGGTGGCGACGGTGCCGCGCCCGGTGATCGAGAAGATGTCCTCGACCGGCATCAGGAACGGCTTGTCCAGGTCGCGCTCGGGCTCCGGGATGTAGGTGTCGAGCGCCTCGGCGAGCTCGAGGATCGACTGCTGCGCGGCCTCGTCGCCCTCCAGCGCCTTCAGCGCGGAGCCCTTGATCACCGGGGTGTCGTCCCCCGGGAACTCGTACTCCTTGAGCAGGTCGCGGACCTCCTCCTCGACCAGCTCGATGATCTCCTCGTCGTCGACCATGTCGGTCTTGTTCAGGTAGACGACGACGTAGGGGACGTTCACCTGGCGCGCCAGCAGGATGTGCTCCCGCGTCTGCGGCATCGGGCCGTCGGCCGCCGAGACCACCAGGATCGCGCCGTCCATCTGGGCGGCGCCCGTGATCATGTTCTTGACGTAGTCGGCGTGCCCCGGGCAGTCCACGTGAGCGTAGTGCCGGTTCTCGGTCTCGTATTCGACGTGCGCGGTCGCGATCGTGATCCCGCGCTCCTTCTCCTCCGGGGCGTTGTCGATCGATTCGAACGAACGCTCCTCGGTGCCGCCCTTCTCGGCAAGGACCTTGGTGATCGCCGCGGTCAGCGTCGTCTTGCCGTGGTCGATGTGACCGATCGTGCCGACGTTGACGTGCGGCTTATCGCGCTCGAACTTCTCCTTGGACATCTCGCTCCTTTTTCAAGTGAGGGGTCTTAGCCCCGAAACTGGCTGGTGCCGTTCTTTGCTTTCTTGGATTTCGGTTGCTGTTGAAGTCTCTGTCGTGGTTGGCGCTTGGTGTTTCCGGAGGTTCGTCAGGTGACCGGCGAACCCCGGGAATATAGGCAAAACTACGCGGCGGCCACGGGCTCCGGGCTGCGGTGCTCGACGATCTGCTCGGCGATGTTCGTCGGCACCTCCTCGTACCGCTCGAATTGCATCGTGTAGTTGGCGCGTCCCTGGGTCGACGAACGGAGGTCGGTGGCGTAGCCGAACATCTCTGCGAGCGGGACGAAGGACTGGATCGCGACCGCGTTTCCGCGCGGCTCCTGACCCTGGACCTTGCCCCTCCTGCGGGAGAGGTCACCGATCACATCGCCCAGGAACTCCTCGGGCGTCACGACCTCGACCGCCATGACGGGCTCGAGCAGCACCGGGTCGGCACGGCGGGCTGCCTCCTGCACGGCCATCGACCCGGCGATCTTGAAGGCCATCTCCGAGGAGTCGACGTCGTGGTAGGAGCCGTCGACCAGCTCCACTCGGACGTCCACCATCGGGTAGCCGGCGCGCACGCCGCTGCCCAGCGCCTCCTCGATGCCCTGCTCGACGGCCGGGATGAACTCGCTTGGGATCCTGCCGCCCCTGATCTTGTTGACGAAGTCGAAGCCCTCGCCCGGTGCGGGCTCGGCGTTGATGACCACGTGGCCGTACTGGCCGCGGCCGCCGGTCTGGCGGACGAAACGGCCCTCGATCTTGTCCACCCGCCGGTTGACGGTCTCGCGGTAGGCCACCTGCGGGCGGCCGACGTTGGCGTCGACGCTGAACTCGCGCAGCAGCCGGTCGACGATCACCTCGAGGTGGAGCTCGCCCATCCCGTGGATCAGGGTCTGGCCGGTCTCCTCGTCGGACTGGACCTGGAAGGTGGGATCCTCCTCGGCCAGGCGAGCGAGGCTGGCGGACAGCTTCTCCTGGTCGGCCTTGGTCTTCGGCTCGATCGCGACGGCGATGACCGGCTCGGGGAACTCGATCGTCTCCAGCACGATGGGGGCGTCGGGCGCGCTGAGGGTGTCGCCGGTGCCGGTCTGCTTGAGGCCCACGCCGGCGCAGATGTCGCCGGCGTAGCACTCCTCGATCTCGGACCGGTGGTTGGCGTGCATCATCAGCAGGCGCCCGATGCGCTCCGTGCGACCGTTGGAGGGGTTGAGCACGCGGCTTCCGGCGGAGAGCTTGCCCGAGTAGACGCGGAAGTAGGTGAGCTTGCCGACGTACGGATCCGCCATGACCTTGAAGGCGAGGGCGGCGAACGGGGCGTCCTCGTCGGCGGGGCGCTGGGCCTCGCGGCCGGAGCCTTCCTCGCCCTTCTTCGGCGGCTCGATGCCGGTCACGGGCGGGACCTCGAGTGGGGAGGGCAGGAGCTCGACGATCGCGTCCAGCAGGGGCTGGACGCCCTTGTTCTTGAACGAGGAGCCGCAGAGGACCGGGGTGACCTTGATGTCGATGGTCGCCTGGTGCAGCGAGGCGGCGATCCGCTCATGGGGGATCTCCTCGTCGGCCAGGTAGAGCTCGAGGAGCTCGTCGTCGTAGTCCGCGCAGGCCTCGATCAGCTGGGTGCGCGCCTGGTGGACCACGCCCTGCATGCCCTCCGGGATGTCCTCGTGGGAGAACTCGGTGCCGAGCTCGTCGTTCCAGACCAGCGCCTTGTTCTCGATCAGGTCGACGATGCCCCTGAAATCGCCCTCGGCGCCGATGGGGAGCTGGATCGGCAGCGGATGGGCGCCCAGCCGGTCGCGCATCGTCTGGATGGCCTTGTCGAAGTCGGCGCCGGTTCGGTCCATCTTGTTGACGTAGGCGATGCGGGGAACCTTGTACTTGTCCGCCTGTCGCCAGACGGTCTCGGACTGGGGCTCGACGCCGGCGACCGAGTCGAAGATCGCGATCGCGCCATCGAGGATGCGCAGCGAGCGCTCGACCTCGACCGTGAAGTCCACGTGGCCGGGCGTGTCGATGATGTTGACGCGGTGGCCCTGCCACTCGCAGGCGGTCGCGGCGGACGTGATGGTGATGCCGCGCTCCTGCTCCTGCTCCATCCAGTCCATGACGGCCGCGCCCTCGTGGACCTCGCCCATCTTGTGGGTGCGACCGGTGTAGAACAGGATCCGCTCGGTGGTCGTCGTCTTACCGGCGTCGATGTGCGCCATGATCCCGATGTTCCGGGTCTTCTCGAGTGGAAATGTGCGTGGCATTGTGCGTAAAGTGTCCGTTTGAACTGTCGTGGCTACCGGAGCCACGGCGCCGCTCAGGAGGAGACGTCGGGCTTAAGGCGGGATGCGCCCATAAAAAAGGCCCGCACGGGCCTTGGCGCTAGTGCCGATTCAGCCCGAATACGCCTATATCGTGCGGCTCTCCATGGATTGAATGTCCGCCCGGGAGAAAGCGCCGTGCCGACGCCCGAGCGACGGCTGAATATAGCAGGTGCATGATGCCCCTCAGGCAGGCTGAATGAGGCTTAACCGTCGCAAGAATCGCGACTCGGAGAGCGACCGGCGACGGCCGCGCGAGCGTTCGTCCGAGTCGACCTCCGAGGATCCGCCGAAGCCGCGTGAAAAGCACCGGAGCAGCCTCGCCGGCGGGGTCCGCTCGCTGCGGGATGGACGGCGCAGGCTGCGTTCCGCCGGGGCGCGGCGGCTCAGGCCGATCGCTCGTTTCGCCCGGTCGACGGCGGCCGACGCACTCGGAATCGCGCGCGAGATCCTGCGGTGGCCGGCCCGGGTCTGGATGGCCGTCGCCGAGGCGCTCGGCTCGGCCCTCCTGGCGGCCTGGCGCATTGCGGTCGTGCCGGCATGGCGGCTCGCCCTTCGCCTGCTGCGCGCCGGCCTGGCGCTCGGGGAGCGGACGGTCACCCCGGCGCGCGCGCTGACGGTGGTGGCGCTTGCGGCGACGATCGCGCTCGGCGGCTCGCAGTTCGGCGACTACCGTGCCGTGCAGGTGGGCGCGCCCGGGTACTCGAAGGTCCAGGAGGTGGCGCAGGCTCCCGAGGTCGCAAGCGCGATGCCCAGCTCGGCGCACGGGATCTGGGTGTTCGCGATCGCCGTCGCGTGCCTGTTCGTCACCCTCTTCGCCGTCTGGCGCAACTGGCGCCTGGCTCGATTGCTCTTGTTCGCGGGCGTGGCCGTGGTCGCCATAAGCCTCTTGGTCGATCGTCCCGAGGGCCTGCGCCTGGGCACGGAGGGCGTGGCCTACTCCGGGGCGCATGCGGTGCTGCTGGGCTGCTTCTGGGCGCAGCTGTTCTCAGGTGTGACTCTCATCGTGGTCGGACCCCTCCTCGCCGCTCAGCTGCGGCGGGAGCAGGCGCCCCGGCGCCGGCGCTCGCGCCCGGGCCGCCGCGGAGACGGGGCCGAGTCGAAGCGCGTGCCCAGGCTGCGGCCGGGGGTCGGCACTTGAGCACCGGCCGGCAGGCGAGCGCCCGCAGGTACGCGGCGGCCGTGCCCACCGGCATGGCGATCGCCGTCGGCACCGGGCTGCTGTTCTTCGTCGTCGCGCTCGTCTCGGGAGCCACCTTCGCCCTGGCGGTCGCCCTGGGCCTCGGCGGCGGCGTGGTCGTGGGCGCCATCTATGCGGCCCGCCGCAACCCGGAGCGCCTGCTGCCCCTGGCGTGCGTGGCCGGTGCCGCGGCGCTGTTCGCCTCCGAGCTGATGACGACGTTCCAGCTCTCCTCCGCTGGGCAGCCCCTCTGCAACGTCGGCGCGGCCGGGCGCCACCACTTCGCCATTGGCGTCCTCGCGATCTTCGCCGTGGTCGCGGTGGTCATTGCCGTGACCTCGGCCTCCAAGCCCGCGGCGATCTCGGTGGGCGTGGCGGGGGTGATCGCGCTGATCCTCTTCTTGACGATCGACCTCCCGCACGCCAACAACACGGGCACGCTCGCCGGCTGCTCGGCCTCCACGACCGGCAGCTTCTTCGAGGCGAAGGCGATCCCCCAGGCGGGCTTTTGGCTCGAGATGGTGGGAGCGCTGGCGCTCGCCCTGAGCGGCGTCGCGCTCGGGACCCTCAACCCCGAGCAGCTCCGGGCGATCCGGCCCCGGTGGCTGGGCGGCCCCAAGCGCGAGGAGCCCGCATCCGGGTCGGCCGCGTCCTCCCCGTTGAGCGAACCGAGGCGGGAGAAGGCGGCCGGGTCCACCAACGAGAGCAGTGCCGGCGCCAGCCGGCGAGCCAGGGCGCGGGGCAGCCGCCGCAGCTAGTGAGGGGCGGCTACCAGCGGTAGTGCGCGAAGGCCTTGTTGGCCTGCGCCATGCGGTAGATGTCGTCCTTGCGCTTCCAGGCGCCGCCCTGCTGCTGGGTGGAGTCGAGCACCTCGTTGGCGAGGCGTTCCGACATCAGCTTCTCGCGACGGGCTCGGGCGTACTGCACGAGCCAGCGGACGGCGAGCGTGCGGGCCCGGCGGGCCTGAACCTCGACCGGGACCTGGTAGGTCGCGCCGCCGACCCGGCGGGAGCGGACCTCGAGCACCGGGGTGAGCTCCTTGATCGCGTCGTCGAGGACGTCGACCGGCGGACGGCCGGTGCGCTCGCCGACGATCGCCAGCGCGTCGTAGACGATGCGCTCCGCGAGCGACTTCTTGCCATCGCCCATGACCTTGTTGATCACCTGCTGCACGAGCCGGCTGCGATGGGTGGCATCCGGCTCGATCGGACGAATCGGTGCGCGGGCGCGACGGGGCACTAGCGGTGCCTCCTTCTACCCACCGAGGACGCAGGACCAGCGAAGGCTCGCAGCCGGCTGAGTGGTGCCTGGGTGGGGGCAGTCACCGCTTAGCGCTTGACCCCGTAGTGCGAGCGAGACTGCTTGCGGTCGGAGACGCCCGAGGCATCGAGCGTTCCGCGGACGACCTTGTAGCGGACGCCCGGAAGATCCTTGACGCGACCGCCTCGCACCAGCACGACCGAGTGCTCCTGGAGGTTGTGTCCCTCGCCGGGGATGTAGCAGGTGACCTCCATGCCGTTGGTCAGCCGCACGCGGGCGACCTTGCGGAGCGCCGAGTTCGGCTTCTTCGGCGTCACCGTGTAGACGCGGGTGCAGACGCCCCGCCGCTGCGGCGCCGCGATGCGGCGCTTTCGCCCCTGGCCCGACTTGAGGCCGGGAGTGGCGACCTTCTTGGTGGGCCGGTTTCGGCCCTTGCGGATCAGCTGGCTGGTCGTAGGCACGGCGGGGAATGGTACAAGGCCCCCGATCCCGGCCTCGATCAACCGCTCGTTACGCTGGAATCGTGGACGCCGAACGCCCCGTGCTTGCCCTGGACGTGGACGGTGTGATCAGCCTGTTCGGCTTCGAGGGGCCGATGGGGGATGCACCCGGCCGCTTCCACCTGATCAACGGCATGGCGCACTGCATCCCGGACCACGTGGGCGCGATGCTCGAGCGCCTGGCACCGCACTACGAGATCGTCTGGGCGACCGGCTGGGAGGATCGCGCCAACGAGCGGCTTCCCGAGATCCTCGGGCTGCCGGGCGAGCTTCCGTTCCTGACCTTCGACGGCAGGGCCCGCTTCGGGACCGCGCACTGGAAGATCGAGGCGATCGACCGATACGTCGGCGAGCGTCCGCTGGCCTGGGTCGACGACTCGATCGACGACACCTGCCGGGCCTGGGCGGACGAGCGACCCGCCCCCACCCTGCTGGTCGTCACGAAGTCCCACGTGGGTCTGACCGACGAGCACGTCGAGACCCTGCTCGGCTGGACACGAGCGGAGTAAACTGGCTGGCTCGTGGAGGGGTTCTGGCCGATCTTCTTCCTGGCGGTGGTCCTCAAGATCCCGGTCGCCGCCCTGCTCTACCTCGTCTGGTGGGCGATCCGCCAGACGCCGGAGACCGAGGAGGCCCCGCCGGAGGCCGAGGACCGCGACCTCCTGCACTGGCGGCGCGAGCCCAAGCGGCCCCGCGACCCGCGCCGCGGCCCGCACGCACCGGACGCCATGCCGGTCCCGTCCTGTCCACCGGGCGGCCGGACGCGCGTCCTCACACCGCCGGTCCCGGTTCGGGTCGCGACGGCCCACGCGCGGGGCTCGGCGGAGCCCGAGCGCGAGTCGGCTTAGCGGCGCCGCGCGAGCGCCCCCACGACGCGCGCGAGCGTCGCCTCCGGCCCAGCGGCCAGCTGACGCCAGGTGACGCGCATCACCTGTAGGCCAAGCGCCGCTTGCGCAACCCGGCCTGGACCCGAACCGCGGCCCAGGAGGGCCCTACTTCTCGCCTTCGCCGCCTTCGGTCGTCTCGATCTCGGTGGCCAGCTCCTCGAGCTCGTCCGCGAACGTGGGGCCGAAGCCCTCGAGCTCGGTGACCTCGTCGCCGTCCTCGGTGAGCCCGAGCTCGGCCGCGAGCTCCTCCTCGTCGAGGAGATCCTCCTCGGGCCGCTGAGCGGGCTCCACCGGCTCGATCTCGAGGGACCGGTAGTGCTTCAGGCCGGTCGCCGCCGGGATCAGCTTGCCGATGATGACGTTCTCCTTCAGGCCGACCAGACGGTCCCGCTTGCCCTCGAGCGCCGCGTCCGTCAGCACCTTCGTCGTCTCCTGGAAGGAGGCCGCGGACAGGAAGGACTCGGTGGCGAGCGAGGCCTTGGTGATCCCGAGGATGGTCTCCTCGGCCTTGGCCGGCGTGCCGCCGTCCTCCTTCACCGACTTGTTCAGCTTCTTCAGCCGGTGACGGTCCTCGAGCGCACCCGGCAGGAGCGTGGTCGATCCCTTGGAGTCGATGCGCACCTTCTTCATCATCTGGCGCGCGATCAGCTCGATGTGCTTGTCGTTGATGTCGACGCCCTGGGCCTTGTAGACCTTCTGCACCTCGCCGACGAGGTAGAGCTCGGTCTCGGTGCGGCCGCGGATCTCGAGGAGCTCGGCGGGGTACAGCGACCCCTCGTTGAGCTGCATGCCGGCCTCGATGCGATCGCCGTGCTTGACGTTGAGCCGGGTGCGAGCCGGGAAGTTGTAGGACTCGTCCTCGCCCTTGGCGTCGGTGACGATCACCTTGATCGCCTTGTCCGTCTCCTCGACGGCGACCTTGCCTGCGGCCTTGGCCATCTGCGCGAGGCCCTTGGGCTTGCGCGCCTCGAACAGCTCGACGACTCGCGGCAGACCCTGGGTGATGTCCTGGCCGGCGATGCCGCCGGTGTGGAACGTGCGCATGGTGAGCTGCGTGCCCGGCTCGCCGATCGACTGCGCGGCGATGATGCCGACCGCGTCGCCCAGCTCGACCACCGAGCCGGTGGCCATCGTGCGGCCGTAGCAGGTCTGGCACACCCCGGATTCGAGCTCGCACTTGAGCACCGAGCGGACGGGCACCGTGACCTCCTCGTCGGCATAGGCCTCGGCGATCGCCTCGATCTCGGGGAGGTCGATCTCCTGGCCGCGCTTGAGCAGCTCGCGTCCGCGCTTGGTCGCGAACTTCTTCGCGGCGATGCGGCCGATGAGGTTGGTGTTCAGGTCACCGCCGTCGAGCCGCAGCGGAGCCTCGATGAACTCCTTGGTCTTGCAGTCATCGGAGCGGACGATCACGTCCTGGGCCACGTCGACCAGGCGCCGGGTGAGGTAGCCGGAGTCGGCGGTGCGCAGCGCGGTGTCCGCGAGGCCCTTGCGCGCGCCGTGCGTGGAGATGAAGTACTCCAGCACCGACAGGCCCTCCATGAAGTTGGCCTTGATCGGCCGCTCGATGATCTCGCCCTTCGGATTGGCCATCAGGCCGCGCATCCCCGCGAGCTGGCGGATCTGCTTGAACGAGCCTCGAGCGCCGGAGTTGGCCATCATGAAGATCGGGTTGAGCTCGTGGAGGTTGTCCTCCATCGCCTTCGCGACGTCCTCGGTGGCCTTGTCCCACCGATCCGTCACCGCCTCCTTGCGCTCCTCGGCGGTGATGTAGCCGTCCTCGTAGTTGGACTGGATCTCCTGCGCCTGCTTCTCGTAGCCGTCGAGGATCTCCTCCTTGTTCGGCGGCGACACGATGTCGTTCTTCGAGATCGTGATCCCGGCCTGGCTCGCGTAATGGAAGCCCAGGTCCTTGAAGGCGTCCAGCACCTGCGCGACCGCGGCGGCGCCGTAGGCCTCGACCAGCCCGGTGACCATCTCGTTGACCGAGTTCTTCTTCAGCGAGTGGTTGACGTACTCGAACTTGTCCGGGTCGTACTCCTCGCCCAGGGCAGCCTCGAGGGCACGCTCCACCTCGTCGTTGAAGATGATCCGCCCGACCGTGGTCAGGAAGTGCTCTTGACCCGCGCGCCGGTACTCGGCCCAGTCGTGCAGGTCCACGATGCCGTTCTCGTAGGCGAGCTCGGCCTCCTGCGCGGTGCGGAAGGGGTGCGGCATGCGCTTCAGCTTGGTCGGGTCGACGTCGTCGACGTCGTCGTCCGCGTAGGTGAGGAAGTACAGCCCCAGCACCATGTCCTGCGTGGGCGTCGCCAGAGGCGAGCCGTGCGCCGGGGACAGGATGTTGTTCGAGGACAGCATCAGGATGCGGGCCTCGGCCTGCGCCTCCGCCGAGAGCGGGACGTGCACCGCCATCTGGTCGCCGTCGAAGTCCGCGTTGAACGCGTGGCAGACCAGCGGGTGGATCTGGATGGCCTTGCCCTCGACCAGCACCGGCTCGAACGCCTGGATTCCCAGGCGGTGGAGCGTCGGCGCGCGGTTGAGGAGCACGGGGTGCTCGCGGATGACCTCCTCGAGCACGTCCCAGACCTCCGGGATCATCGAGTCGACCATCTTCTTGGCCGCCTTGATGTTCTGCACGGCCTTGCGCTCGACCAGGCGGGCCATGATGAACGGCTTGAACAGCTCCAGCGCCATCAGCTTCGGCAGCCCGCACTGGTGCAGCTTCAGGCTCGGCCCGGAGACGATCACCGAGCGGCCCGAGTAGTCCACGCGCTTACCGAGCAGGTTCTGGCGGAAGCGGCCCTGCTTGCCCTTGAGCATGTCGGAGAGCGACTTCAGGGCGCGGTTGCCCGGCCCGGTGACGGGCCGGCCGCGGCGGCCGTTGTCGAACAGTGCGTCGACGGCCTCCTGAAGCATCCGCTTCTCGTTGTTGACGATGATCTCCGGCGCGCCCAGGTCGAGCAGCCGCTTGAGGCGGTTGTTGCGGTTGATGACCCGGCGGTAGAGGTCGTTCAGGTCGGAGGTCGCGAAGCGACCGCCGTCGAGCTGCACCATCGGACGCAGCTCCGGCGGGATCACCGGCACGCAGTCCAGGATCATCCACTCGGGCCGGTTGGCGGAGTGCAGGAAGGACGAGGCGACCTTCAGCCGCTTGACCGCCCGCGCCTGCTTTTGGCCCTTGGACGTGTTGATCGTCTGCTCGAGCTCCTCGCACTCGGCCTCCAGGTCGACCTGCTCGAGCAGGTCGCGGACGGCCTCGGCGCCCATGCCGCCCCGGAAGTACTCGCCCCAGCCGAATGGGGAGCCGAAGCGGTCCTTCAGGTCGCGGAACACGGCCTCGTCGTTGATGACGTCCTTGACCTTCATCTCCTGGAAGGTCTTCCAGACCTCCTCCATGCGCTCGGCGGCGTCATCGAGGTAGGCCTCGGTGTCGGCGATCTCGGCCTCGAGGGACTTGCGCGTGTCCTTGATCAGCTTGGTGCGCTCGGCGTCCTCGAGCTTCTTCGGGGTGACCCCGAGGCCGTCCGCCCAGAGCTCGTCCTCGGTGTCGAACTTGTCCTTGGTGCCCTCGCCCTCGAGCCACGCGATGCGCCGCTCGATGGACTCGTTCAGCTGCTGCGTGCGCTGCTCGCGCTCGGCCGCATAGCCGTCGAGGACCTTCTTGACCTCCTTCTCGAGCTTGCCGACGTCCTTGTCACGGGCCTCGGTGTCGATCCAGGTCACGAGCGACGCCGCGAAGTACAGGACCTTCTCGAGCTCCTTCGGAGCCATGTCGATCAGGTAGCCGATCCGGCTGGGCACGCCCTTGAAGAACCAGATGTGGGAGACGGGCGCGGCCAGGTCGACGTGACCCATGCGCTCGCGGCGCACCTTGGAGCGGGTCACCTCGACGCCGCAGCGCTCGCAGACGATGCCCTTGTAGCGGACCCGCTTGTACTTGCCGCAGTAACACTCCCAGTCCTTGGTGGGACCGAAGATGCGCTCGCAGAACAGCCCGTCCTTCTCGGGCTTCAGCGTCCGGTAGTTGATCGTCTCCGGCTTGGTGACCTCGCCGTGGCTCCAGCTCCGGATCTTCTTCGAGGAGGCGAGCCCGATCTCGATTGCGTCGAAATTGTTGATGTCCACTAAGTGCCTTTCTCCTTAAGTTCCTGGGGGCCCTCGCCTCTTACTCCTCGACCTTTGCCTCTTCGCTTCCGGCGCCGTTGGTGCTGCCGGCGTCTCCTTCGGCCACGACCTGCTCCTCGCGCTCGTCCGCGGCGCCCTTTGCGCCGTCGCCCTCCGCGCGAACGCCGGAGAGGTCGATCCCCAGCTCCTCCGCCGCGCGCAGCAGCTCGTCGTCCTCCTCGCCGACGTCCGCGGTGCCCTCCTCGGCAACGAGGTTGACGTCGAGGCCGAGGCTCTGGATCTCCTTCAGCAGGACCTTGAAGGACTCCGGAACCGACGGCTCGGGGATGTTCTCCGACTTGACGATCGACTCGTAGGCCTTCACGCGGCCGACGGTGTCGTCGGACTTGACGGTCAGCATCTCCTGCAGCGTGTACGCGGCGCCGTAGGCCTCCAGCGCCCACACCTCCATCTCGCCGAACCGCTGGCCGCCGAACTGCGCCTTGCCGCCCAGCGGCTGCTGGGTGACCAGCGAGTAGGGGCCGGTCGAGCGAGCGTGGATCTTGTCGTCGACCAGGTGGAGCAGCTTCAGGATGTACATGTTGCCCACGGTCACGCGGCCCTCGTAGGGCTCGCCCGTGCGGCCGTTGTAGAGCATTGCGGTGCCGAACGCCTTGGTGCCGGCGCGCCTGCCCTTGTCGACTGCCAGGTCGACGCCGCGATCGGCGTGCTCATCCTGCCAGCGCACGAGCGCCTCGTCGACGTCCTCCACGGCAGCGCCGTCGAAGACCGGCGTGGCCACGAACACGCGCCCGCCGTCCTTCTGGGAGTCCTTGTAGGCCTGCGTGCCGTCGTCGTACCAGCCGTTGGCGGCCGCCCACCCGAGATGCGTCTCGAGGATCTGGCCGATGTTCATACGGCTCGGCACCCCGAGCGGATTGAGGATCACGTCGATCGGCGTGCCGTCCTCCATGAACGGCATGTCCTCCTGCGGGACGATCCGCGAGATGACGCCCTTGTTGCCGTGGCGGCCGGCGAGCTTGTCGCCCTCGGCGATCTTGCGCTTGGTCGCGACGTAGACGCGCACCAGGTTGTTGACGCCCGGCGGCAGGTCGTCGCCCGCCTCGCGGTCGAACGTCAGCACGTCGATCACGACGCCGCCCTCGCCGTGCGGCACCTTGAGCGAGGTGTCGCGGACCTCGCGCGCCTTCTCCTTGAAGATCGCGCGGATCAGCTTCTCCTCGGCCGTCAGCTCGGTCTCGCCCTTCGGCGTGACCTTGCCGACCAGAAGGTCGCCGGACGACACCTCGGCGCCGATCCGGACGATGCCGCGCTCGTCGAGGTTGCGCAGGCTCTCCTCGGAGCGGTTGGGGATGTCGCGGGTGATCTCCTCGTCGCCCAGCTTGGTCGTGCGGGCGTCGATCTCGTACTCCTCGATGTGGATCGAGGTGAGCTCGTCGTCCTTGAACAGCCGCGAGGAGATGATGATCGCGTCCTCGAAGTTGTAGCCCTCCCAGGACATGAAGGCGACCGTCACGTTCTTGCCGAGCGCGATCTCGCCGCCGGAGGTGGACGAGCCGTCCGCGAGGACGTCGCCCGCCTTCACCCTGTCGCCGGTCGAGACGATCGGGCGCTGGTGGATGATCGTGCCCTGGTTCGAGCGCATGAACTTGAGCAGCGGGTACTCGTCGCGCTTGGAGCCGTGGGTGACCACGATCTCCTCGGCGTCGACCGAGCTGACCTCGCCGTCGGCCTCGGCGATTACCACGTCGCCGGTGTCGATCGCGGCGCGGCGCTCCATGCCGGTGCCGATGAGCGGCGCCTCGGGCTTCAGGAGCGGCACCGCCTGGCGCTGCATGTTGGAGCCCATCAGCGCCCGGTTGGCGTCGTCGTGCTCGAGGAACGGGATCAGGGCGGTCGCGACCGACCAGATCTGGGTCGGCGAGACGTCCATCAGGTCGACCTGCTTCGGCGACACCGAGACGAACTCGCCGTCGAGCGAGCGGCACATGACCTGGGGGCCCTTGAGCTTCTTGGTCTTCGGATCGATCTCGGCGTTCGCCTGGGCGATCGTCTGCTCCTCCTCCTGGGTGGCGTCCAGGTGGACGATCTTGTTGGTGACGACGCCGTCCTTGACGACCCGGTAGGGCGTCGTGACGAACCCGTGCTCGGACACCTGGGCGTACGAGGAGAGCGACCCGATCAGGCCGATGTTCGGCCCCTCGGGGGTCTCGATCGGGCACATGCGGCCGTAGTGGGTCGGGTGGACGTCGCGGACCTCGATGGGCGCGCGCTCGCGCGTGAGGCCGCCGGCGCCCAGGGCCGAGAGCCGCCGCCGGTGCGTGAGGCCGGCGAGCGAGTTGGTCTGGTCCATGAACTGCGACAGCTGCGAGGAGCCGAAGAACTCCTTCTGCGCCGCCACGACGGGCCGGATGTTGATGATCGTCTGCGGCGTGATGGCGTCGGAGTCCTCGGTGGTGAGGCGCTCGCGAACCACCCGCTCCATGCGGTACAGCCCGACGCGGAACGCGTCCTGGATCAGCTCGCCCACCGTGCGCAGGCGGCGGTTGCCGAAGTGCTCGTACTCGTCGAGGTGGTCGGCGATCGGATCGCGCGGATAGGTCTGAGCCTCCGCCGCGTAGTCCTTGATCGGGTTCTCTTCGTCGATCTCCTCGGGGATCCCGAGCAGCTTCGGGACGCCGACGAGCTCCTTGATCAGGGCGACGATGTCATCGCGGGTGAGGACCCGGTTGTCGAGATCGACGTCCAGGTCGAGGCGCGCGTTCAGCTTGTAGCGGCCGACCCTGGTGAGGTCGTAGCGCTTGGGGTCGAAGAAGAGCTGCTCGAGCAGCGCCTTGGCCGCGTCGACCGACGGCGGCTCGCCGGGCCGCTGCTTCTTGAACAGCTCGACCAGCGCGCCCTCCTCGGTCTTCGTGGGCTCGGTGTCGGCGTCGATGGTGTGCCGGATGTAGACCGAGTCGCCGAAGAGCTTGAGGATCTCCTCGTCGGTGACGAAGCCCATCGCGCGCAGCAGCACCGTGACCGGCAGCTTGCGCTTGCGGTCGATGCGAGCGTACACGCGGCCCTTCTTGTCGATCTCCAGCTCGAGCCACGAGCCGCGGGCCGGCATCAGGTTGGCGATGAAGACCTGCTTCTCGCGGTCCTTCGGCTCCATCACGTAGGCGCCGGGGGAGCGCACGAGCTGGGTCACGACGACGCGCTCGGTGCCGTTGATGATGAACGTGCCGCGACCCGTCATCCAGGGGAAGTCCCCCATGAAGACGGTCTGCTCGCGGATCTCACCCGTCTCGCGGTTCTGGAACGCGACCTTGACGTTCAGCGGACGCGAATAGGTGATGTCCTTCTCACGGCACTCGGCGATCGAGTGCGTGGGCTCGTCGAACGTGAAGTCCTGAAAGACAATCGCGAGATTGCCCGTGTAGTCCTCGATCGGCGAGATGTCGTCGATCGTCTCCCGCAGCAGTCCCTTCTTCGAGTCCGTGAGGTGCTCGAAGGAGAGACGCTGGATATCGATCAGATGAGGGACTTCAAGCGGGTTCTCGAGATTGGAAAAGGACCTCCGGGTAACAGGGGCAGCATGGGATGTGGCCAACTGGGCGACTCCTCAGATGGTCGTGGGACGCGAATCTGCGCAAGTAGATTCGGGGCAGCAAGGCTCAAACGACGCGCGACCCTGCAAAATATCACAGGGCTGCACGACTAGGCAAGCCTAGCAGGCCGCTCTTTCGTCACTCGTTGAATTTGGTGCGTACGGGCCTCGACTACTTGACCTCGACCTCGCCGCCGGCCTCCTCGAGGTCGGCCTTGAGCTTGTCGGCCTCCTCGCGGTCGAGGCCCTCCTTGACCGGCTTCGGCGCCTCGTCGACCAGCGCCTTGGCCTCCTTGAGGCCCAGCCCCGTGGCCGCGCGGACGGCCTTGATGACCTGGATCTTCTTGTCGCCGGGAGCGGTCAGGACCACGTCGACCGTCGCCGCCTCGGCCTCCGCCTCCGCGCCATCGGCGCCGGGCGCCCCCGCAGCGGGAGCCGCGGCCGCGACCGCGGTCGCCGAGACCCCGAACTCCTCCTCGAGCGCCTTGATGCGCTCGGAGAGCTCGAGCACGGAGATGCCCTTCAGCTCCTCGATCCACTGCTCGGTGGACATCGCCTTGGTTGCCACTACTTTTCCTCCTCGGAATCGGATCCCTCGGAGCCCTCGCCTTCGGCTTCGGATTCCTCTGGGGTCGCTTCGCTTTCGGTTTCCTCTGAAGTCTCTGAATCGCTGGCGGCCGGCTCCTCCTCGGCCGCCGGCTCTTCCTGCGGGCTCCTCGGCCGCCGGCTCTTCTGCGGGCTCCTCGGCCCCGCCGACCAGCCCCTGCTCGGCGATCTGGCCCAGCCCGACGGCCAGGCCGGAGAGCATCGCCGCCAGCCCCCGGGTCAGGCCAGTGAGCGGGCTGGCCGTCATCCCGACCAGCTGCCCGTGCAGGACGTCGAGCCCGGGCAGGCGGGCGATCGCCTGAAACTGCTCCGGGTCGAGAGGCTCGCCGTCCATCAGCCCGCCCCGGTACTCGAGGACATCGTTCTGCCGGGCGAAGGTGGAGATGGCCTTCGCCGCGACGACCGCGTCGCCCTTGACGAAGGTCAGCGCGATCGGCCCGTCCAGGAGCGGCTCGAGCTCGCTCGTCCCCGCCTGCTCGACGGCGCGCTTGGCGAGCCTGTTCTTGACGACGCGGAAGGTGGCATCGGCCTCCCGCAGGCGGGCGCGGAGCTCCGCCGCGTCCGGGACGCTGATGCCGCGGTAGTCGACCGCGAAGATCGTCTCGGTCTCGCCGAGTCGCTCGGCGATCTCCTGGACCGCGGCTGCCTTTTGTTCCTTGTTCATCTCGATTCGGCCCGCAAATGAATGAGCCCGCTCGCAGGCGGGCTCGAAGCATCAGCACGAACCTCACCTGCGCCGGTCTTCCGGGCCGCTTGGCTCGCGGCCCCGCCGGCGGTCTTGGGCAAGTCGACCGGCGATGTTAGCTGACGCCGCCGCGGCGGGCGCCTTCGGCTCAGCGGGGGATCAGCGGGGGGTGATGGTCGGCGGGTCCCAGCCGCTGCCGTCGAGGATGCCGGGGATCGCCTCCGCCCTCGGGGCATAGAGCCGCAACAACAGGCGGAACGTCCCCGCCGGCGAGGGCAGCCAGTTCTGGCGCTCGAGCGGCCCCGTGGGCTCGCGGTGCTGGATGTAGGCGTCGAGCGAGCCGTCGGCGCCGTAGTGGAGGTCGGTGCGGTCGTTGAGCAGGTAGCGGTCGATCGGATTCGGGACGAAGAAGCCGTCGGTGTCGTACAGGCTGAGCGACCAGAAGGCCCGTGCCGGGGGGAGCCCGTCGGGCGGGAAGTGGAGCGTGTAGCGCTTGGCCCCGGTGAGCTCCTGCCCGGTGCGGTCGACCTGGGCGAGCGGATAGATCGCCTCCGGCGGCGTCAGCGCTCCGAGCCCGATCGCGGCCACGCTGGCGCGCCGCCGGTAATGGGTTCCGTAGCGCCCGGTCCGTGACACCAGCCAGCCGTTGTGGGCCACGAAGCCGTCGACATAGGCATCGCGGACGTCGTCCAGCACGGCGTCGGGGCCGGCCGCCACGGCATCCCGCAGGCCTCGCCGCTGATCGCGGCTCAGGCTCGGGTCGTGGGATGGCTTCATCCCCGGCCCGACGCCGACGGCCGACAGCTTGCGCAGGACCGGCTCGTCGCGCCGCGGCGGCGGGAAGCGGTCCAGCAGCACCCCGAGCCGGTTCAGGAACGTCATGCCGGTCGGCATCGGGTGCTCCGTGGGCTTCGTATCGGGATTCCGCGGGTATCGGGGGCGCCAGTCCGTCCCGTACCGGTTCAGCGGGGTCAGCCGGTAGCGCTTCTCGATCTTGACCACCCGCGGCACGTCGTCCTCCCCGCGAACGAGCGTGCGGGCGATGATCCAGACGCGCTGGTAGGGCGACTTGACGCGGTGCGCTCCCGCCGGGATTCGAACATGGTGCTGTCCCGGGCCGGTGATCACGTAATCGCCGGGCCTCGTCCGGTGGACCGAGCCGAGGTTCTTCAAGTCCTCGGTGTAGGGGTCGAGAAGCGGGATGACGAAGTAGCGGTGGCGCACCTGCGGCACGTGGACCACCATCGGCTGGCGGGAGAGGTCGAGCCAGGCGACCGAGTACAGGGTGTCGTGGTTGGGGGCGACCACGCTGCGGCTGGTCGGGTTGGCGAGCTTGTGCGCGCGGCTGAACCGGTTGACGGGGGCGAACCCCCGCCCCGTCGGCCTCTCGACGCTGGTCTGCGTGCGAAAGGTCTGGTTCGTCGTCACGAGCGGGAGCCCGTACTTGTAGGCGCGCATGCCGAGCGAGTAGGCGCGCTCGTAGTCGCGCTGCGAGGCCCGTGCGGCGGGCGATCCCAGGCACGCCAGTCCCAGAAGCGCGAAGAGCACCGCGCCAACGACCCCCCTGCGACGATGGCGCGCGTCGACCCCGCTCATTGCGGCACCGTACCGCGCCGGCGCGCGGCCGCCGGCGCTATGTCCTCAGTGCGGGCCGGCGACGCGCGAGCAGGGCTCCGGCGAGCGCGAACACGACTCCGGTGAGGAAGATCAGCGTGCCCATGACGAACACCTGCGGCGGGATCCCGACCTTGACCGCGCCGTACACCCAGAGCGGGAAGGTGAGCGTCTGGCCGGCGACGAAGCTCGTGATGATGAAGTCGTCGATCGAGAGCGCGAAGGCGAGCAGCGCGGCCGCCAGGATGCCGGGGAAGATCAGCGGAAACGTCACCCTCCAGAACGCCACCCAGGGATTGGCGCCCAGGTCCTGGGCAGCCTCCACCAGGGCCTGGTCGAGGTCCCCCACCCGGGCCTGGACCACCACCACGACGAAGGCGATGTTGAAGGCGACGTGGGTGATGAGGATGGTCGTGAACCCGCGCGGGACCCCGAGGTAGACGAAGAAGCCCAGGAGCGAGGCCCCGACGACGACCGACGGCGCCGCGATGTCGGCCAGGACGACCACGTCGCCCAGGCCGCGGCCGCGGAAGCGGTAGCGGGCCAGCGCGAGCGCGGCCGGGGTGCCCAGCGCGGTCGCGATCACCGTGCTGAGCGAGGCGATCTCCAGCGAGTGGATGAGTGCGTCGGTGAGGTCGGAGATCTCGAACAGCCGGCCGTACCAGTCGAGCGTGAACCCGTTCCAGGCGAACGTCAGGCGTCCCGACGGCGCCTGGTTGAACCCGTAGAGCACCATGACCGCGATCGGTACCACGGTGTAGAGCAGCACCAGCACGACGTAGCTGGGCAGGATGAAGCGCGTCCACCGGCGCCTGGGTCCGCTGCCCGGTGGTGCCCCGCCGATTCGGGCGGTCGCCGCGGCGCTCATGAGTACTCCTGGAGGGTCCGCGTGCCGAAGGCGCGGGCGTACAGGTACATGGCGGCGAGGAGAACGACCATGAGCATCAGCGCCAGCGCCGAGGCCAGCGGGTAGTTGGAGTTCTGGATGTACTGGGTCTGGATGACGTTGCCGATCATCGTCGTGCTCGGCCCGCCCAGGATCGCCGCGCTGACGTAGTCCCCGATGTTCGTGATCGCGACCAGCAGGATGCCGGCGTAGACCCCGGGCGCCGACAGCGGCAGGATCACCCGCAGGAACTGCTCGCGCGGGCTCGCGTAGAGGTCGGCCCCGGCGTCGACGAGGGCGCGGTCGATCTGCTCGAGCGAGACGTAGATCGGCAGCGCCATGAACGGCATCGCGTCATAGGTGAGGCCGGCGATCACCGCGCCCGGCGTCGAGAGGACGTGGAGCCCGCTCGGAACCAGGTGCAGGTCCTTGAGCGTTCCGAGCACGATCCCCTCGTCGGCGAGGATGAACTGCCACGAGAGGATCCGGATCACGAACGAGACGAAGAACGGCAGCAGGATCAGGAACAGCAGGATCGACTTGTAGCGGCCGCCGCGGAATGCGATCCAGTAGGCGACCGGGTACATGATGAGCAGGCTGAGCACGGTCGAGATCCCGCCGTAGAGGAACGAGCGCCCGTACTGGGTCGCGTAGGAGTCGATCGCGTCCGGGTAGATGCCGAAGTTCCAGGTGAGCGTGAAGCCCTTCACCGGGTTGCCGACCATCAGCGAGAGCGCCAGGATCGTCACCAGGGGGACGACGAAGAAGGCGAGGAGCCAGGCCGCGGCGGGCAGGCTCAGCAGGTACGGGATCGCCGATCGCCGCACGCGCGCGGCGACGGCGCTCATGACTGGATGATCGGATCGAAGATCGAGGTGTATTCGTCGTGGTCCTCGACGCCCTTGAAGGTGTAGTAGTCGCGGAAGCGGCTCTCCATCTCCTTCGTGGGGAAGACCAGCGGGCTCTTGGCCACCGCCGGGTCGTCCAGCTGCGTCGCGATCACGTTCTTGGCGTCGGGAACGGGGCACAGGTACCACACCCAGTCCTCGATCATCGCCTGGATCTTCGGCTGGTAGTAGAAGTTGATCCACTCCATCGCGTCGACGGGATGCGCGGCGTGCAGCGGGATCATCGAGTTGTCGTGCCAGAGCATCGCCCCCTCCTCGGGGACGACGAACTTGAGGTTCGGAAAGCCGGAGTGGTTGGCCTGGAACACGTCGCCCGACCAGGCCTGGCTGATCCAGGTGTCGCCGTCCTCCAGCGCCTTGATGTAGCTCTGGTCGTAGTACTGGCGGACGATCCCGTCGTCGCGCTGCTTCTTCAACAGATCGGCGGCGGCGCGCCAGTCGTCGGGCGTGGAGTTCGCCTGGTCCTCCATGCCGTTGGCGAGCATCCCCACGGCTCCCAGCTCCGTGTCGTCGGACATCATCCCGACCTTGCCCTTGAAGGCCGGGTCGAACAGGTCCTTGACGCTGGTGATCTCCCGTCCGGTCTTGTCCCGGTCGTAGGCGATCCCGGTGAGCCCGGACTGCCAGGCGGCCGTGTAGGTGTTGCCGGGGTCGAAGCTGGGGTCGCGAACGGTGTCGGCCGCGTAGCGCTCGAAGTTGGGCATCCGGCTGTGATCGAGGGGGATCAGCCAGCGGTTGCGCATCAGCTGCGTCAGCTCCCAGCCGTCGCTGATCACGATCAGGTCGTAGCCGATCGACTGCTTCGCCTGCAGGACCGGCCGGATCTTGGCGAAGAAGGACGCGTTGTCCTGAATCACCGGCTTGTAGTTGACCTTGATCCCCGTCTGCTTGGTGAACCTGTCGATGCTCGGGTGCTTGCCGTGGCTCGTGTCGATGTAGAGCGGCCAGTTCGCCCAGTCGAGCGTGCCCTGCTTCTTCTGCTTCTCCCAGAAGGCGTCCCAGTCGACGTCGGCCCCTGCCCCGGTGCCCTTGGAGCCGCTGACCCCACAGGCGGCCAGGAAGCTCGCGAGCCCGGCGCTCGCGGCGCCGGCGGCCGCTCCGCGCACCAGGGTCCGGCGAGAGAGCCGAGCCTCGGTCAGACCGCGTATCAGCGCTGAGTCGACGTCCGGATTCATGGCGTTCCTCCTTGATCCTCGCTGGCCGATCTCAGGTGGGAGGGACGTTATCGACGCGGCCGCCGCCGCGGGCGGGTCGGCGGGCCGGTTCGCCCCGGGAGTGTCAGGAGGCTGACGGGGCGGCCTGCTCGGCTGCCTCGCCGGCGCCGTTGCCCGATGCCGCGCTCGCGATGATCTCCCCCTCGCGGGTTCGCGACTCGTCGACCCGCACGCCCGGCCCCATGCTGGTGGCCAGCGTGATCGACAGCAGGTAGCGGCCCTTGGCCGCCGCGGGCTTGGCGCGGACGATCTCGTCGACGACCGCCGCGTAGTTCTCGAGCAGGGCGCGCTCGTCGAAGCTCGCCTTGCCGATCGTCAGGTGAATCACGGCCTGGCGGTCGGTGCGGTACTCGACCTTGCCGGCCTTGGCCTCGCCGACGGCCTTGGCGATGTCGTTGGTCACGGTGCCGACCTTCGGGTTCGGCATCTTGCCCTGCGGGCCGAGGATGCGCCCGAGCTTGGACACGACCGGACCCATGAGGTTGGGCGTGGCGATGGCGACGTCGAAGTCGGTGAAGCCCTCGTTGACCCGGTCGGCCAGGTCCTGCGCTCCGACGTGGTCGGCGCCGGCCTCCTCGGCGGCCCGGGCGGCGTCGCCGTCGGCGAATACCGCAACCGTCACGTCCTTGCCCAGCCCGTGGGGCAGCGCCAGGGTCCCGCGGAGCTGCTCCTCCGCGTGGCGGACGTTGACGCCGAGGCGCATGTGCACCTCGACGGTCTCGTCGAACTTCGCCTGTGCCGTCTCCTTGACCAGGGCGACGGCCTCGGCCGGCGGGTAGTGGCGGCTCCGGTCGACCTTCTCGTAGGCCTCTCGATAGCGCTTGCCGTGGGCCATCGCTACTCGAGCCCCTCCACGTCGACGCCCATCGAGCGGGCGGTGCCGGCGATGATCTTCGAGGCGGCGTCGAGGTCGTTGGCGTTCAGGTCGGGCATCTTGCGCTCGGCGATCTGGCGGACCTGCGCGGCGCTGATCGTGCCCACCTTGTCGCGGTTGGGCTCGCCGGAGCCCTTCTCCAGGCCGATGGCCTCCTTGATGAGGACCGCGGCGGGCGGCGTCTTGGTGATGAAGTCGAACGAGCGATCCTCGTAGACCGTGATCTCGACCGGGATGATCGTGCCCGCGTCCTGCTGCGTCTGGGCATTGAACGCCTTGCAGAACTCCATGATGTTCACGCCGTGCTGACCCAGCGCGGGACCGACCGGAGGCGCGGGGTTGGCCGCCCCGGCCGGGATCTGGAGCTTGATCATCGTGAGGAGCTTCTTCGCCATGCGGCGGCTGAGGATACAGGGAGCAAGCCGAGCCGCCGGTCGGGCACGTCGAGCCCAGCGGAGGCCCACTTCCACGCGCGAACGTCCTCAAATGAACCCATACGGTGCACAATCGCCCACTCGCGCCGGGGGGAAGGAAGGCAGTGGCGCGAACGTCCGCAAATGCACCTGAACGTCCTCAGATGCACCCGTACGGTTCAAGGTCGTCCGGTCGCGGCCGGGCGCGGCGACCCGGTCGGAAGCTCCAGCAGCGCTTGCACCTCTGACACGACCCGTTGCGGTTCCGCGGTGACGTCCCGCCATGTGTAACGGGCGACCCGCCAACCGGCGAGCATCAACGCCCGGTCCCGTGCCGGGTCGTTGCGGCGAGCGCGGCTCGTGCCGTGAAAGGTCGCGCTGTCCGTCTCCACGACGAGCATGCGATCGGGCCAGCTGAAGTCCACCTCCAGGCCGCCCGCGGGGATCGGCAGCGGGATCCAGGCGTTCACGCGCGGGAGCGGCAGGCGAGCCTTTCGGCAGAGCGTCAGGAAAGCGCGCTCGAGCTTGCTCTTCGCCCCCGCGTCCGTGAGCTCGGCGGGACGCCCGAGCAGCGAGCGCAGTCGCGCGGTTCCGCGGCGGCCGGGGAAGCGCTCCAGCAGCGCGGTGAGCTCGCCGAAGTCGAGACGGGAAGGCTCCACCTGCGCTTTGTGCAGCGCCTGCTCGAGCGCGTCGCCCCGGAGGACCGCACTCAGATCGAAGATCGTGCGGGTCACGGTGGTGCACGGAATCGCATCCACAACGCCGACATCGGTCGCCGAAAGCGTTTCGCCGCTGTGGACCTTGACGCCATGGCGCGAGTGCCCGGCGCGCCCCGGGGAGCTCAGCTCGATCCAAGCTGCACTGGTGTCGCGGATCCCCAGGTGGGCGGCCGCCGAGCGGTGTGAGAGGACGGCACCAGGGCCGCATGCGAGCGTCGCCGCCATCCATCGCCCCTCGCGCGAGATGTTCGCGTGACCGACCGCGTACACGCCATGGTGGATCCGATGGAGCCACCCGCACGTGACCCGGCGCTGAATCATGCGGTGGGTCAGCCCGAGCCCGAGCAGTTGGGCGACTGAGACGACCCCGTGCTGACGCGCCGCGAGGACCGATACGGCGAGGTCCAATCCGCCGCGCCGGCGGCGAGCGTTCCCAAATGCACCTCGGCGAGCGTTCCCAAATGCACCTATACGGTCGATTATTCGCCGCTCGCGAGCCATGCGGCCATGGTCGGCGCTGCGAGCGCACGGATCAACGCCGCGCGTGCCGGGAGGCGCAGGTTTGTGCCGGAGCGTGTCAAACCCCGCGCGTGCCGGGATGGCGGCAGGTTTGTGCCGGAGCGCTCGCGCCGGTGGCGATGGCGGTCGCGGGCCGCACCGCGGGGCCGCGCCGCGGCGAGCCAGGGGCCCTAAACCTTCTTCACCTGGTCGTAGCCGACCTCGACCGGGGTCTCGCGGCCGAAGATCGAGACGAGCACCTTGAGCTTGGCGGCGTCCTCGTTGATCTCGGCGATCTCGCCGGAGAAGTCGGACAGCGGGCCGGAGATCACCTTGACGGTCTCGCCGACCGTGAACTGGGCCCGGGTGCGGGGGCGCTCGGCCGTCTCGCGGTGGAGCAGGCGGTCCACCTCCGGCTGGGAGAGCGGGATCGGCTTGTTGCGGGAGCCGACGAAGCCGGTGACGCCCGGTGTGTTCTTGACCAGGCCCCACGCGTCATCGGTCATCTCCATCTGCACCAGGACGTAGCCGGGCATCGTGCGCTTCTCGACCGAGACCCGCTGGCCGTCCTTGAGCTCGGAGACCTGCTCCGTGGGAACGACGACCTGGCGCACGCGCTGGCGCTGGCCCATCGTCTCGATGCGGTGCTCGAGGTTGTGCTTGACCTTGTTCTCGTGTCCTGAATAGGTGTTGATGACGTACCAACGAAACATGGGAAGTCGCTTTCAGTGGGAGTTGGTGAAGGCTTTCGGACTGGGGCTCAGAGGAGCCGCTGGACGATGAAGTTGAAGAGCGCGTCCAGCGCTCCAAGGTAAGCCGCGGCCACGGCGATGAAGATCACGGTCACGGCGGAGGCCTGGATGAGGGTCTCGCGATCGGGCCATTGAACGCGCTTCAGCTCCGCCCAGCAGGAGATGAAGAAGGCGATGACCCGACCGCGCTGGCGCTCGGCGGGCTGCGTGGGGGCCTCGCGGCGCTTGGCCGACTCGCGGCGCCGGCGCTCGCGCTCCTTCTCCTCGCGGCGCCGGGCGCGGCGGCTGATCTTGTCGCCGGCCGGCTCGGCGACGGCACCGTCCTCGGCCTTGCCGACGTCCGCACGCGACGGCGCCGGCGAGCGAAGCTTCTTGGAGCGCCTCTTGGGGGGCGCCTCCTGGCTCGCCCCGTCGGGCCGTTCGGCGGCCAGCTGGTCGAGGTCCGCGCCCTCCTCGGCGAGCTCCGCCTCCACGACGTCCGCGGTCTCCGGCATCTGGGTGCGCGCCTGGGCGCGAGAGTCCGAGTCGCGGGAGCGCTCGGCCTCGCGGGCCGCGCGCTCCTCGCGTGCCCGCCGCTCGGCCTTCCGCTGCGCTCGGGTCTTCGCCATCGCTAGCGCGGCCCCCGCTCAGCGGGTCTCCTTGTGGGGCGTGTGGCGCCCACACCAGTGGCAGTACTTGCGCAGCTCGATCCGGTCGGGCGTGTTACGCCGCGACTTGTTGGTCTGGTAATTGCGCCGCTTGCATTCCTCGCAAGCGAGAGTGACTGCGATTCGAACGTCTCCGCGGGCCATTTCTTGCTGGTTTCCCTCTTGGTTCTGTCGGGCGGCGCTCGGGAACGGCTTACCGACCCTCCTCAGAAAAAAGACCCCGCCCCTCGCTTGCGGCGAGGGAGCGCGAGGTGCGGCGAAGGATAGCCGAAGCCACGTGAGGGATTCGCAGCCGGGGCTCGCTCGCGATCCGCGCTCGACGGATCGCGGTGACGGCCGTCGCGGCCCCGCGCGTCACCGGCAGCGGGTCAGCGCTCTGCTTCCAGACCAGGCTCGTCGTGTTGCCGATCTGGCCGCGGAGCTTTGCCTTGCCGCGAAGCTTGATCGTCCGAGTGACCACCTCGCCGCGATGGACTCGGACCGACTTCACCTTCCGCCATCCCTTCCCGTGGGCCCGTTGAATCTTGAGCCGCCCGGACTCCGGCGCCTTGCTCCACACCCGCACCTTCTTCTTCGACTTGCGGTCGCCGACGAACGGGAACCGGAAGCTCTGGTAGGACGGGCTTCTTCTTCCCGTTCAAGAAGAACGTCCCGGAGGTCGCGATCCTGCTCGTGGTCTGAGGGGTGTCGGGGGGCTCGTCCCGGAGGGGATAGTTCACGACGGCGCTCGCGCCCTGCTTCCAGAGCAGGTAGAAGCCCTGCTCGATCCACCGGGCCTGCTTCATGGGCGAGACGCCGGTCGGGTTCGGAGGGTTCGTGTTACCACAGGTACTCGGTCGCCCAGAGCGGGCGGTGGCGCGGCGGCGCGGCCGGACGTGCTTGGCGCGCTCGGCCGCCCGCAGCGTCTTCTTGACCTTGCCGAATGTCGCGACCTGCACGTCGTTGTTGTTGAAGGGGCGGTAATGGGGCGGCTTGTTGAAGTTGAGCGGGTGCTGGGAGAGCGATGTCGAGGTGGGGCTTGGTCGGGCACTTGGACGGCTTCAGGTTGCGCTTCAGGCAGAGCAGCTTGCGCATGAAGACGAGCGGCCGCAGCCGCGGCCTGCCCGGATTCAGGGGATCCTTCCGCGAATCCCCGAACGGCGACATGGCGCCGCCGATCACCTTCGCGCCCGGCTGGGCCTTGTTCACTCCCTCGTAGAAGCGGTTCAGCATCCGCCGATAGAGGTCCGGGCTCTACCGCCTTCTTGCCCTCCCACTGCGGCGCCAGGTACTTGGTGATGTTCGGCTCGTTCCAGACCTCGAAGTAGCGCACGCGCGGCAGTCCCCGGTAGTGGCCGGAGTACCGCTTCGCCAGCGCCTGCGCGAACTGGCCGAATGCGCCCGGATCCGGTTTCCAGGAGCCCGGCGGCACGTTTTCCCCGGGCGGCCGGTGCTTCCCTTCGGCCCAGTCGGGGGCGCTCTGGATCGTGAACATCACCTGCAGGTGGCGGGCGCTCGCGTCCTTGACCGCGGCGTCGATCGGGAGAAGTCGTAGTCGGGATCGCCGGGATCGCCGGGGTTGGCGGGCGGCCTTCCTCCAACCAGGTTCCTCCAGAACACGGCGATCCGCACGACCTGCGCCCTCTCCGCGACCGCCCGGTCGAACCAGGTGGCGCGCACCGACGGATCCGAGGACTGGAAGTCGAGCACGTCGCCGAAACCGAGCTTCAACCCGCGCGCCGTCGCGTCGGATGCCCCCGCCAGCATGGTGATGGCGAGCGCGACCGCGAGCACGGCCCCGCCCAAGAACGCCCGGCGCGCGCGGCCTCCGCTGCCGATTGCGAGAGGGACGCATTCAGCCGGTGTGTTGCACGCCTCGCCGCCAGCGCAAGACCGCCAGCGCGAGCGCCCCAACGAGGGTCGATCCGAGGATGATCGGCAACAGGACCCCCATCCCGGTGTCGGAGCCGCCGCCGGTGAGCTCCGCACCGATCGGCGTCGGCGCCCGATCCCGACCCGGACTGTGCGCCGGTGGCGGCACTGCTGCTGCCGTTCTGACCCTGTGCTCCGGCACCGCCGTGGCCGTTGGCGCCGGTGCCGCCGTTGGCCTTCTCGGCGGCCTTGCCACCGCCCGCCGCGCTGCCCGGAATTCGCGGAGCGGTGGCGTTCGCGAGGCTCACCGCCCCTTGGCCCGCGGATCCCTGAGAGTGAAGGGTCCTGCTGACCGAGGGAGGAACGGAGGAGGAGTTGCCACCGCCGCCGCCGCCACCGCCGCCGCCACCACCCCCGTGGCCGCCGCCGGTGGGATGGTTGCCGCCCCCGCCGGGGATGCTCTCCGTGTACTGATCCACCCCGGAGTTCCCCGGCGGGACCCGGTGATGCGATCGGTGGCCCGCGATCGCGTTCGCGGGGAGCGCGAGCGCCAAGCCGACGGCTAGGAGGGATGAGAACGTGCGCATCACCCTTCCAATACGAGCACGGCGGACGTTTGCTGACAGGAGCCGCCCGCTCAGGGCGGATCGGGGGCGGGCCCGGACTCCAGCTCGGCGCGCAGCCTGCGCAACGAGCGGGAGAGGATCTGATGTACGTTGTCGACGCTGAGCCCGGTGACGCCGGCGATCTCGGGGCCGGCGAGGTCGCCGCCGAAGCGAAGCGCGATCAGCTCCCGCTCGCGGTCCGTGAGCCCGGCGAGCGCGTTCTCGAGCTCCGGCGAGATCCCCAGCGCGGCCTCGCTCGGGTCCTCCAGCTGCCCGAGGGTCGCCTCACCCGGCTCGCCCTCGGGAAGCGGCTCCCGGCGGGCGGATCGATCTCCGCGGTAGTGGTCGACGAGCAGATTGTGCGCGATCGCGAGCAGCCAGGTCCGGGGGCTCGCGCGGCCGGGGTCGAATCGATCCCAGGCACGCAGCGCCCGCTCGAAGGTGAGCTGAGTCAGGTCTTCGGCCTCCTCGCGCGAGCCGACTCGATAGCCGAAGAACCCGTAGACGTTCCAGACCTCGTCGTCGTAGAGCTGCGCGAAGGCGGCACGTCGCCTCCCGGTTCACCGCGCCTAGGCTATCGCCCCGGCCGGTGTCGCCTCCTGAAGTCGCGTCAGTCCTTCGGCGCCCCGCACGTATCAATGGGAGGCATGCAACCGTTGGGCGAGAACGCGGGCGCCGGGCACGGTGTCGCGACGCTGCGAGCGCCATTCGCCGCGTCCGTTCGCGAGTGGCTGACGCTCGACCGCATCGGACCCGTGCTGGGCGGTTGGGTGCTCCCGTTCGCCCTCGTGGTCTACCTCGGCCTCAAGGGCGGCGGCTACGACGAGCTGGTCTACGGCCAGGTTGGGATCATCGTCTGGTGGATCGTCGCCCTCGGCGCCGCGCTTGCGATCCTGCCCGTGGCGCGGATCGGCACCGCGGGGTGGGTGGGATTCGGCCTGCTCGGGGCGTTCGCGGTATGGACCGCGCTCGGGGTCGGCTGGTCGAGCAGCGCCGAGCGAAGCGTGGCCGAGCTTGGCCGCGTCGCAACCTATCTCGGCATCTTCGCCATCGCGCTGGCTACGCAGGGGCAGGATCGACTGCGCCGGGTGACGAACGCCGTCGGTGCCGCGATCACGGTGGCGGCGGTCATCGCGCTCCTGTCGCGCATGCACCCGGGCTGGTTCTCCGGAGCCGGCGAGACGGCGCAGTTCCTGGCCGGGGCGGAATCGCGGCTCAACTACCCGCTCAACTACTGGAACGGGCTGGCGGCGTTGGTCGCGGTCGGGATCCCGTTGGTCCTGATCACGGCGAGTTCCGCCCGTTCGGTGCTGGGGCGGGCACTGGCGATGGCGGCGCTGCCGGCGCTGGCGCTGACCGCGCTCTACACCTTCTCGCGGGGCGGCGCGATCGAGATCGGCATCGCGCTCATCGTCCTCTTCCTGCTTCACCCGCGCCGCCTCGAGCTGCTCCCGAACGCGCTGCTCGCCGCGGCGGGGAGCGCGATCGTGATCGTCGCCGCGACGCAGCGCGACGCCCTCGAGAACGGCCTGGGGACCGCGGCCGCGCACAGCCAGGGGAACGAGATGCTCGCGATCGCCCTGGTCGTGTGCGCCGGCGTCGGCCTGGTGCAGGTGGCGCTCGTGCTCACGCGCTCGCCACCTCGTCCGCGCTCGGCCGGTCGTCCCGCGCCGACCGGCGATCGCCGCCTTCGTCGCGACCCTCCTGGTCGCAGTCGTCGCGGCCATCGCCGCGGGGCTGCCGGGGTACCTGTCGGATCGCTGGCACGACTACAAGAGCCCCGTCCCGCCATCGGCGACCGGCGTTCAGCGCTTCGACAGCTTCAGCGGCAGCGGCCGCTACCAGAACTGGCGCGCCGCCGTGGACGCGAGCAAGACCGACCCCCTGATCGGGATCGGTCCAGGCACATACGAGTACTACTGGGCGCAGCATCGCGATGTCTCGATCTCGGTCGTGAACGCTCACTCGCTCTACCTGGAGACACTTGGCGAGCTCGGCATCATCGGCCTGCTGATCATCCTCGGCGTGGTTGGGGCTCCGCTGGCTGTCGGCACCGCCAAGGCGTTGCGAGCACGGTCGGACCCGGACCGCGCGGCGCTGTTCGCGGGGGCCGCCGCCGCATCGGCCGCCTTTGCGGTCGCGGCAGCGATCGACTGGGTGTGGCAACTGCCGGCGATCGTCGCAGCGTTCCTGCTTGTCTCCGCCGCGGTGCTGACCGGCGGGGTGCGCCGGACGGCCCCACGGGCCGGCTCGGCGATCGCCCCGCGGATCGTCCTGGTGGTCGCCGCGCTCGCCTCGCTGGTCGCGGTGGGGATTCCCCTGGCCGGCGCCCAGGCGATTCGTGCCAGCCAGGCCGAGGTGCGCTCCAACGACCTCGGCGCCGCACTGAGCGACGCTCGCACCGCCCACTCGGTTGAGCCCTACGGAGCCAGCGCCAGCCTCCAGGAAGCGCTCGTCCTCGAGCTCCAGGGGCGCCTGGCGCCCGCGGTCGCCGCCGCCAGTCGCGCGACGCAAGAGGCCTCCACCAACTGGCAGGCCTGGGTCATCCTCTCGCGACTGGAGGCCGAGAACGGCGACGCGAAGGCCGCGCTCGCGGCCTACCGTGAGGCGCGGACCCTCAACCCGATGTCAACCCTCTTCCAGCAATGACGCACGACGAAGGATTGGATCGAGTCGCGACCCGCCTGGAGGCAGAGCGGCCGATTCCGCGGGCCGCGTTCCGGGGCGATCTCCGTCGGACGCTGCTGGCGGACGCCGGACGACGGCCGGCAGCCCCGCCCCGGCTGCGACTGCTGATCGCCGGGTTCGCCAGCTCTGGGACGGTGCTCCTCGCGATCGCGGCGATCGGGCTCGCGGGCGTCGGTCCGCTGGCCGCGGGTTGATCGCCCCTGGCGACCCTGCTAAGCGCGCACCTTGAATCTCTGCGAGCGGGAGCCGGAGGGCCTGGCGCTGCGCGATCCCGGGTATCGCGCACGCACGCAATAGGTTCCGTGATGGAGTGGGCGGCGGCGGAGGGCGCGAACGCGCTTCTTGAAGTGGCCGTTGGGCGGAGAGCGTCGCGGTCCGCACACGGGAGGCCGGTCGCCAGCGTCTGGTCGGAATCGCCGGTAGAGCTTCATCTCGACCCTGCCTCGGACCCTCGCAGGCCGCGCGGAGCCGGAGAACGAGGCTTGGGCGAGACCGCTCCGCTCACCTTGGGAGCTCGCATCGTGTTGGTGCCGCCGTGACCCGCACCTTGATTCGGGTCTTGGTCGCAACTGCGATCGGCGCCGTCGGGGCCAGACGCCGCCGACGTCGAGCCGTACGAGTTCGTCGCCGTGACGACGACGCGGATCGTGGCCCGACGTCGTGCCGGCCGAGCTTGTACTTCGACGAGGTGGCGCGGCCAGATCGACTTGCAGCCCGAGCCCGCCGCAGCGCTGCCACTGGTACGAATAGCGAGTTGGCGAGCCGGACCAGCTTCCGGTCGTGGCGGTCAGGGTCTGTCCCAGCAGCGCGGTCCGCCGATGGTCGGCGCCGCCAGGTTCTCCGGCGCGGTGCCGCCGGAGCCGCCGGTGCCGCCCGTATCACCCACGCCCGCAACCGCATCCTGATAGGCGCGGTAGGACGGCTTCGGCGAGAAGTCGTGGCGAAGCAGGCCGAAGAAGTTCTCGCGATCTGACTTGTCGGTGCCGTAATCGCGCCCCTGGTAGACGAACAGCGGTCCGCCCCAGTCGTAGTTCGCCACAGCGAGTACGCCTTGGCGATCATCTGCGCCTGGGTCTGCTCGGAGACGCCGGTAGGACCATCGGTCGGAACGCCGAACTCGGTCGCCCAGATCTTCTTCGCGCCGTCGCTATTGGCGGTCATCACCGAGCGCATGCTGGGGCTGGACTCCGACATCTGGTACCAGGCGCTCCACGACTGGGCGTCGCCGGGAAGGCGGAAAACAGTAGGGGTGGTTGCAACGGCGTCGAAGTAGCCTTCCCGCCGTTCACGTAAATCGCCTGCAGCCAGCCGACCGGCGAGTAGCGGGTGCCGTCGGTATACGCGGGTAGCAGTGCCGCCGGTGAGGACCGTCGCGCCAGGGTCGACCTCTTGATCGCAGTGTAGGCGTCCTTCAGCATCTCGGTGTAGGCGACCGGGTCCGGTTTGGGGGCCCAGAAGGCAGGGATGTTCGGCTCGTTCCAGACCTCGTAGGCGTGGACACCCGATGCCGAGTAGTGCTCCAGCGGCGCTGGCGAACGCGCGTACTCTTTGGGTCGGGCCGTACTGGATGGTGTGCGCCGGCCGCGCCCACGGCGGGGTGTAGAGGATGATGCCGAGGACATTCATCCCACGCTGGGCGGCCGCTTGGACAAGCGGTCGATCGGGGCCCAGTTGTAGCTACGTGGACCCTCTGCCTGGACATCCCCCAGTTGATGTCGATCCGCAGCCATCTGCGCACCGGCGGCGCGAATCGCATCGAGGTCTCGACCGAGTGTCGTCTGATCTCGCTTTGGATTCGCCGCCGGCCGAGATCCCGAACATTCCTGGCCGAACGAGTTAGCCGTGGCCGAGGAGGCGGCGCTGGCGGTCGCGGTCGCGCTGATCATCAACGCCGTCAGGGCCGCCAGGCCTAGGGCGGCCAGCTACTGCAACAAACGTCCCAGACTGTGAGCTGAGGATCCGAGCGGCATGGTCCCTCCTTCGGTGGCCGGGCTGTCTCGGGCGCGCCGAGACCCCTTGCTTTGCGACCCCGCCTCGCGACGGGTGTGCCCTTTGTCGGGAGCGCGTTCACCTGGCGCTCGTTTGTGACCAACATCGGCCCATGGGCCACCGCCTTGATCTTGGTGACCGCAGATCGAACATCCGTTGAGGCGCCGCCCCGCGCGTCGGCCCTGGCGGGGCCACCGATGACGCTCTACACTGTCGGCGTCATGCAAGGAGCGCGGTTCGGTGGCGGGGAGGCGGCCGCGCTGCTCCTGGTGAACCAGCCCTTTGATCACCTCATGACATCCGGAGGAGCAGAAGGTTCAAGGCGGCCGTCCGCCGCTCGCTCCCCTGATTCTCGGGCTGATCGTGCTCGGGATCTGGCGGTGAACGTCTTCGAGCAGGTTCGCGGCCGCGTTACGAGGCACAGTCGCGGGTCCTCATCTCGACCACTTCGCTGTCGAGCATCATCACCGGGACGCAACCCGGCTTCGTCGATCCCCAGCGCGTCCAGCAGACCGCCTGGCAATCGCCAGCTCGCCTCACGTCTACGCACTCGCGGCTCGTAAGACAGATGGCAAGTTCGGGGGGACGGACGCGCTGACTCGGCCACAAGCGTCAGTGGCGACCCGAACACCGACCTGATCACGTTCGCCGCGTCGAGCTCCGAGCCGAAGACCGCGGTCAACGTCGTCAACGCGGTCGCAGGCGCCTATATCGCCTTCCGCGGCCATCTCTCGAGCGCACAGATACAGAGCGCGATCAAGGGGCTCCAGGCGCAGACTCCGCCCTCCCCGCCGACAGCCCCGAGCAAGCCAGTCTCCAGTCGAAGCTCAACAGGCTGAAGGTCCTGGAGGACAACTCGAGCGACGCCGAGCTCGTTCAGCCGCCAGCACCGCGAACAAGACCAGTCCGGATCCCCTGCGGGACTCGCTGCTCGGCCTCGCGATCGGATTGGTGGTCGCCCTGCTCGTCGTGGCGTTGCGGGAGGCGATCGACACACGGGTTCGTTCGGAGGCGACGTCGAGGACCTGCTCGCGGCGCCGGTCCTCGCCAGCGTCCGGCCGCTGCCCCGAAGCACGCGGATGGTCACCTACGGTCGCCACGAAGCGGCGTTCGCCGACGCCTACGCGCTGCTCGCGCGCAGGTCGCGCGAAGGCCGGCCGGCGGCGAAGGAGTCGTGCTCGCGGTCACGAGCGCCATCTCACGCGAGGGGAAGACGACGACGGCCGCCAACCTCGGGGTAGCTGCAGCGCGCCGCGGAGCGAACGTGCTGGTCGCCGACTTCGACTTCCGCAAGCCCACCCTCGGCCGAGCGTTCGAGCTCCCGGGCAACGTCAGGGCGCGCTCCAGGTGATATCCGGCGCTGCCCCTCGACAGCACGCTGTGGTCGGTTTCGCTCGAGGGCCAGCGACCGACGGCATCCCGAACGGCGAGGGCCAGCCCGCTTTGCCACCGGGGAAGCCGGCAATGGACAGGATCAACTCTCGGGTCGTTGTGCGTGCTCCCCTCGGGCGGGGTCATCCCTCGCGCAAGGTGCCCCAGCAGTCGCGCCTGAGCAAGCTCGTCCGCGAGATGCGCGCCCGGGCGGACCTCGTGATCCTCGACACTCCGCCCGCCCTGCTCACCGTCGAGGTGGCCGAACTCTCGCAACTGATCGACCAGGTCCTGGTCGTCGTCCGCCAGGGACGTGTCTCCAGCGAAACCTCCGGGCGCTGCGGCGCCAGGCGCGCACCTGGCCGGCCGAGGTGGCAGGAGCTGTGTTGACCGACGTGCGGGCGGAGCGCGAGTACTCCTACTACCGAGGCGGTTAGGCTTGCGCCTCCTGCGGCCCCGGCTGACCGGCGCCGACATGGCCGCCTTCCTGCTTGGCGGCGCGGCGATCCTCGTCACCGCCTACTTATCGGTTCGGGCGGCGCCGAGATCAGCGTCGGTCTGCTGCTGGTCGTCGCGCTGTTCATCGCGGCCGTCATCGGCTTCATCTCCTACCCGCACATCGCCGCCGCCGCAACGGTGGTGCTGTTCGTGTTCGTCCCACCCTCAAGGTGTCCATCTCGCCGGAGATCGGCCCACTGAAGGATCTGGTGGTGGTCGCAGCAGGCAACGCCGGACTCATGCTCTATCTTTCGAGCGGCGGCGACCGGACCGCTTGGTCCTCGCGCTCGTCCTGCTGCTCCTCGGCCTGTACGTGATCAACCCCGGCGGGAGTCACGGGATCGCGTGGGTCCAGGGCGTCCGGCTCGTCGGCGAGCCGCTCTTGCTCCTACTGGTCGGCTCGTGCTTCCAAGCCGCGCCGGACTTTTCGCTTGCGCCATGGGGGCGCTCGTCATCAGTGCTCGCATTGTGCGGCCTACGGCATCCTCCAACAGGCCGTCGGCGCGGACAAGCTCGTCAGCTGGGGTTACGAGTGGGACACGCAGATCCGGTTCGCCTACGGTCATCTGCGCAGCTCGGAACAGCTCGATGTGCCATTCGACTATGCGGGGCTGCTCGCGCTCGGATCGCGGCCGTATTCTTCTGGCTGCGGCGTGGGCCGCTCGCCTGGGGTGCGGCGCTCTTCATCCTGGGAGGGCTTTGGGTCTCGTACGTCCGCACCTCGATCCTGTTCCTCGTCGGCTGGTGGGGTTGGTCCTCATGGCGCTGGAACATGTCGCCACCGCCGTGATGGTCGCGATCGCAACACTGGCCGGCAGGCGGCGTGATCCTCGCTCACTCGACGGGAACGGAGGCGCAGACGTATGCCATCCGGCTCGGCGGCACCCGGCGTCACCGGATCAGCGAATCTGATCCTCAACGGCCGCGTCTCGGCCTGGACCGCGGCGCTCGGTCCGGACCCGGTCGATTGGATCCTGGGTCGCGGTGTCGGGAAAGTCGGCACGGCGGCACGCGGGCAACCTATGGGCTGACCCCGAGCGAGAACGCAGCCGCGTACCGCAGGGCTCAGGCCGTGGACTCCGGCTACCTGGCAACGGTCGCCGACGTGGGCTTCGCCGGTCTCGCGGTGTGTGGCGCTCATGGCCGATTGATGGCCCTGGCGTGGAGGCGGCCCGAAAAGGCAGGGACGCGGGGTGGGTCGCGCTGGCCTGCTCGCGGTGGTGCTGATCGCGCACTACACCGGCTCCGCTTTCACCGCCTTTCCCAAGGCATACCTCGGTCTGTTCGTCGCGGCATCGCCCTCGCCGCGGCTCGTGACGAGCCCGATTCCGCTCCCGAGTGATAGTCGGGCAACGGTGATCCCGTCTTCGCGTCTGCCTGGTTGGGTTGATCGCCGGCGGACAGTCGGGCATCCCCCGCTATGCCGCTCGCTGACGAACGGCCTCGACCGGGTCGTCGCCCGAGTTCCCGGATCTCTCGCTTTGCCTGCCACCACCCGGCGCGGCGCACGCGAGGCCAGAACTCGCCGCATGGCCGTCGAGCTCGTCGGTGGGCCGTTCGCGGATGCCAACGCCGGCCGTCGGCGAATCGTCGCTGAGCAGGTCGGCGCCCGCGGGTCCGACGCCGACCTGCTGCACTTCTTCGACCTGACGGGCCCGTGCTGGCCCCTCGGCGTCCTTCGTGAGACGATCCACGACGCCGCGGTCCCCCACCGCTTCGAGCGGGTGCGGATGGCGCACAAGCGCTTCCTTCAGCCGTGGGCGATTCGCCACGCGAGCGCCGCGGTTGCGGTCTCCGGGTTTGCGAGGGACGAGGCGGTGCGGCTGTTCAGCGCCGACGCGACCCGGGTCCGCGTAATCCACTCCGGCCCTGGCTTCGTCAGCAGTGCGACGATCCCGTTCCGGCCGGAGGGGCGCCGTACTGCTCTACGTGGGCAACCTGGCCCGCACAAGAACGTTCCCTTCCTGATCCAGGCGTTCGAGGCGGCGGGAATCGACGGACGGTTGGTGCTCGTAGGGGCGCGCGGAACGCGGTTCGACGAGGTCCGTCGGACGGTCGAGGAGTCGCCGCTGTCCGGCCGGATCGAGATTCGCCGGCAGGTCTCGGATGCCGAGCTGGATCGCCTGTACAGCGGTGCTTCCATGCTTGCCTCCCATCCCGGTACGAGGGCTTCGGCTTCACTGCGCTCGAAGCGATGGCGCGGGGTGCCCGGTCCTGGCGAGCGACATCCCAGCATTGCAAGAGGTATCGGGCGGTGGTGCCCTGCTGCTGCCGGTCGGCGAGCAGCGCGCCTGGTCCGACGCGATCCGGCGGGTATGGTCGGACCTGGGACTCCGCGACGAACTTCGCCGCGTCGGCCGGGGACGGCGCTCCGGTACTCCTGGGAGGGAGCGGCCGAGGAGCGTATGCCGGCTCTTCCTCCGGGTGGGAGGCGCGAGGACCTAGTGCGGATCCTGATCGTCAGCGCCCACGGGGCCGACCCGACCTATGGCGGGGCGGAGCGCTACGTGCGCGAGCTGGTCTCGGGCATGGGCACACGCGGGCACGAGCTGGCGGTGCTGCGTGCCTTTCCGCAGGGGGGAGATCCGGGCGTCGAGACCCATGTGCTTCACCGGAAGGACTGGCGAGACGACACTGTGCGCCGACTGCGCAACCACGTGGGCGACATCGTCTCGGCGCCGTGGCCGCGCCTGACCACCCTGATCGAAGAGCTCAGCCCCGAGCTCGTCCACACGAACAACCTGCCGGGCATCGGCACCGGGATCTGGGAGGTGGCACGCCGCGCGGGGATCCCGGTCGTCCACACGCTTCACAATCACTACCTGCTCTGTCCGCGGACCACGCTCCTACGCCGCGATGGCTCGGCGTGCACTCCACATCCGCTGCTCTGTGGTGCCCGCACGCGCCGCCTCGCCCGCTGGGGCCAGGGCGTACGCGCCCTGCTCGGACCCTCCGCGTACATCCTCGGCATGCACCGGGGACTGTTCCCGGCAATCCCCGAGCACATCGTGCCGCCTCCGCTGAAGCCGTTGCGCGGGTCACCGGCAACGCCGGTCCAGACGCCTCCCCCAGGGCCCTGGGCTACATTGGGACGCTGACGGCGATCAAGGGCATCCGGCTCCTGCTCGCTGCGGCACCGGCACTGGCGGCAGAGGGCCTGTTGGTGCGAGTCGCCGGCGACGGCCCGCTCCGTCGCGAGGTCGAGGCCGAGGAGCACGTCCAGTACGAGGGATGGTTGCGCGGGGAGGAATTGGGGTCGTTCGTGGACTCCTGCGACATCGGGCTGGTGCCCTCCCTCTGCAACGACGTCGGCCCCTTCGTCGTGCCGGAGTGGCTGAGCGCCGGCCGGCCGCTGCTCGCCACCCGCCGCGGAAGCCTGATCGAGGCTGAGCGCCGCGGGGGTGTGATGACCTTCGACGAATCTCCGGCCGCGCTCGTGGGAGCCGTGCGGAGCCTAGGCGACGCGCAGCGATGGAGCAAGCTTGTCGCGTCTATGCCGGCCGTGGATGGCGACACCCACGTTGAGCGCTGGCTCGACGATCACGAAGCGGCCTACGCCGCTGCGGTGGGCGCGACGAGGCAGAGGGTCACATGATCGATACGCATTGCCACCTGCTGCCGGCGATTGACGACGGGCCGAAAAACTCACTGGAGTCGTTGGCCCTTGCCCGACAACTCATCGATGCCGGGGTAAGCATGGTCTTTTGCACCCCTCACTTCTCGCGACGGTTCCAAACCGACCAGGCGGTCGCGCGGGAACGAATCGAGGCGTTCCGAACCAGCCTCGCCGAGACAGGACTGCCGCTGCGGATCGCCCTGGCCGCTGAGGTGAGCCCGTCGGCGGCGATGGAGGCTGCTCCAGCTGAGCTCAAGGAGCGCGAGCTCGGGAAAGGGCACCTCCTCGTGGAGCTCGAGCCGGACACGCCTGCAGGGATCGTCGACGTGGTGCTGGAGCGACTCCGCGGCGTCCGCCTCACGCCCGTGTTCGCCCACCCCGAGCGCTGCCACGCGGTGAGCTCTCAGCCACACCTCCTCGATTCGGCGCGCCGGGCCGGCGCCCTCGTCCAGGTAGTCGCCCCGAGCCTCACGGGGCGCTGGGGGAAGGACGTCGCCGCCGCAGCATGGGGTCTTCTCGACTCCGGCCGGGTCGATCTGCTCGCAAGCGACGCACACCGCGCCAGGCACGCCGGCGAGCGCCTGACGCGAGTGCTCCACAACGTGTCCTCGCGGGTCGGCCGCGAGCGGCTCGTGGAGCTCATCGAGGTGAATCCCGCCAAGGTTGCCCGTGGCTGAAGTTCAGGCGCCAGCCGACCTGCGCCCAATCGGGGGGGGACTCCTGCTCCCAAGTGAACGTCGGGCCTTCCGGGCCAATCTGACGCTGCGCCGGCGCATCCGCCTGACGCGAGTGGCAGGCGTCCTCGAAGCCTCTTCCTCGATTCCCTGCTCGAGCGCCGCGAGAGACTCGAGAAGCTCATCGGCGAGAGCGTCGGTATCACCGCTCGTGGCCCATTCACGCCGTAGCCGTTCAATCCTGGCGACGCAAGGGTTTCGGGGGCGCCCACTCCAGATCCAGCGTTCCCGCCGTAGACGCCGGCCAGTCGCCCCGCGAACCTCTCCCTTTCCAGCACGAGGAGCTCGCTTTCCGTCTCAGCCACAGCCGCGAACAGCTCCAAGTGCAGATTGGTCAGGTCTTCGCCACGAATGTCTGGATACCGCGTCTTGTCATAGACGGGACGTATCCGTGTGCGGAACCCATCTCCATAGCGATGATCGATCAGAAAGCGCTCAGCCGGTGACGGCGATGAGCCCGGTCGGCCTCCAAAGTGACTGTCTCGAGCGGCTCCAGGTAGTGGACGGGAAAGTCATAGCGCCCCGCGATGCCCGGCCAGGCCTGATCCTCATACCAGTCCGCGGTGAGCATTCCTCCTCGCACCTTGTGTGGGTAGAGGTCAACGTGCTGACTATTTACCCGACTCAGCTTGATTCGAATGGCGTACGGGTCAGCCGCGTCCAGCCAATGGCCAGCACGCTCCACTTCTGGCGCCAGCGCCAAGAGGGCATCCACATCCGAGTCGAACATGCCCATGTCGACGTCCTCGTCCACGGGATGAGATGACCATCTCTAACCGCGCCCAGAAGCGTCCCCGCGTGGCGGGGTTGGACGATCCCGTTTCGATCCAGCAACTCATGCGTGAACCGTGTCAGGTGTATGAGGTGTTGGGTGCAGCAAGGCGGACGTATGTAACCCGCACCCCAGTTCCAAAAGTCGCAGCGCCGAGTCTCGGGCGTACATGGCTGCCCCCCGGCCGGGGCTGAACAGGAAACCTTCGCCTCGCCCACTTAGGGAGGCGATGGCGAAAGTCCCGGCCCACTCCCTCACGCCTTACGAGCACACGCGCAGCTCAGCCATCATTACTCCTGACTCGGGCGCGTCCATGTGACGAGAAAATGGGGCGTGGGAACCGCGTCTGAAGCTTGTCTTGAAGTCCCCCCGCTGTGGCGAGTTCAAGCCAATGGAATCGAAGAACTCCTTGCCTTCTTCGCGAAACATCTCAACAGCAGAGCAGATCAGCAGAGTCGAAGCTCCCGACTTTCGGAACTCCGGGTGGTTGCCGGCAAACAAATGGTAAGCGCACCGTTCATAATACAGAAACAAGTGTGCTGAAGCAGGCTCTCCGTCGGCTGTTCTCGCGACGATGCAGCGTCCAAAGCCCTCACGCATTGCCTGTTCAGCGATCTTCTTGCGCTCAGCCCGCTCCTCCGAGGACCGGCTGAAGCCTTGCCGTTGATAGACGAGGTCGTCGAGGTGCTCCAGCAGAGCCACATCCGACGACGACTCACACTGGATGCCCTGCCCGCGCGCCCGCTTCAACTCCCTGCGCCGCAACTGCCGGATGCCTGAGAGCCACTGAGCTTGCGTCTCCGCCATCAGATCCACCAGCCCGGTGTATCGGAGGTGAACCGCGCAGCGACCACCACGCTCATCATGGTAGTTCCACCAGAGGAACGATCGCATATCGGTAAACGCAGGGTGGAGCGTGAATGAAAGTTGCCTGTACGTGGAGGTGAGTTCTGCCATAAGGCAGTCCATGAGCTTAAGCTTGTACGGAGCACCCCGATGAACGGGTATCGCTCCACCTGCGCGGCAAACATCGGTCCCTGGTACAAGGCGTAGCGGGTAGTCGGTAGACGCATAGGGAATGAACATCATTCCTCCGTCCGATTAATAGGTGCCCCCAAGACGGGCGTCTGTCCGTCGTAGACGACGAACAGATCAAACTTTGAGTCCAAGGCGCGCAGGAATCGGGTTTGGGCAAAAATGCTCCCATGGGGCGATTCGGCGACGAACGCATCCCAATCAGTGCTGTCACAGGTCGCGACGGTAAGGGCCATCAACTGGTTGTTGTGCTGCTGGCCTCGGTCGTGCTCTCGCCGGAAAGGGTCTGATCAAACCTCAATTCACAATGAAATCGGAACGGCGCGTACCGGTATCCGACCAATGAGTTCGTCCGGGTAGTCCCGCCGAAGAAGCCACGCGGGTAATACAGGTTGTGGCCGAGCTTCGACTCCGCCGCCGCACGCTCCGCTTGAGATTGCTCGCGTGTAGCCAGGTCCGGGACGTCGAGGATGAGGGCCATCGGGGCCACCCTCTGGAACTCTGCGAGCACGCGGCGGGCATAATCGTAGTCGGGGAAGTATTGGAACACGCCGAGACAAACGATCGCGTCCGCTTCGAATGGCAGGTGCGCGGCTTCCGCCACGTCGTAGGTTGCCTCTGGCATCGCCCGCCGAGCGTGTTCGATCAGGCTTGCAGAGAAATCGACTCCCAGCAGGTCAGCACCCGAATCACGCAGACACCACAACAGTGCGCCCGCGCCGCACCCGACGTCGAGCAGTCGCAGGCCGCGGCGCAAAGACAGGCGCGAGTGGACGAAGTCGGCAAGCTCGCGGAGCTGGCGCTCGGTGAGGCCCGCGGCGTCCCAGCCGTCGAGAGCCATCAGCGCCTTGAGATCGTACTGCCCGATCCCGACCGAGCCCTTGCGCTCCCAAACCTCATGCCAGTCCACGTCGCCCCCTCCCCTGTCCGGTACCCGAGATGCCTGCCACGGGAGGCAGTACCAAACTCAGTGTACATCGCTCAAGTTCAACCCCGATTTCGGCGCTGTACGCGGCTCAGGATCTGACTGGTGGAGATGCCGCGGTGTACGGGACGGTGCGCAACATCCCGAGCTCGCGCGGGACCCGATACATCAGTTCCAGCGTCTCCTCGCCGAAGTCGTCGCCATGTGCGACGAGGTCGATCGCGTGGCGATCGGACAGTCGGTTGTGATCTACATCGGCGCATCGGCGATGACCTCGTCGACGAATCGGCAGCGGCCACGACTCCTATGCGCTCGTCCATGGTCATTACCGGCGGCCTTTGTAGCTGCGACCGTCTCGTCGGAGTGGACCCGACCATCGGAGGGCGTCGCCGAGCGTCCGCGCCTGCCGAGAAACTCGACATGCCCGTAATGGAACAGGTCGGCGACCATGTCCACGTACACACGGGTCAAGGGGCCAGCATCTCGAAGAGCCCTTCGATCGCCCGTCGTCATCGCCGCTCCCATGTTGGCGACCCGAAAGATCTCGTCGCGCAGATGCCCCTGACCGTGGTAGATGACATAGCCGTGTTGGAGCAGCTCGTTGAAAGCCCGTCCGGGTCCTGGCCGTCGAGCCGAAAGGACTGTCAGCACGTGGGAGCGGTGCGCCTCGGGTGTCAGGAGAGCTCGAAGTTGCGTCTGCCTACATCCCAGACCTTTCGCGCCAGGCGGCGAGTAGCGCGCGGGCGGTCCTCGGCCAGCGCAGGATTCCAAGCGCCATGTCGAGCCCAGGAAGGCCTGGACGTCGGGCGTGCAGGGCAGTTCCCTGACGCATGCGTGACGATGATCCAGAGCGGGGACGTTCGGCTGCACCGTGGCTCCTCGCGCTCCAGAACACTCCAGCGATCCGGCAGGGATCCAGGCACTTGTTGCTGTTGAAGCAGACGACGTCGGCGCTCGGCAAACGGCATGGGCGCCCGAACGAGCTGACGGCGTCGACGAAGACGCGGCGCCCGTTGCTGGATGCGCTCGCGGCAATCTCCGCAAGCGGGTTGAGGAGCCCGGTCGTCGTCTCGTGATGGACGAGCGCGATCCAGTCGGCAGGGCTTTGCTCCACGAGCTCGGCCTCCAACCTCTCGAGATCCGGCGGAGCCCCAAGCCCGGGCGGTGCCGGCGATCGTCGTGACCTGGTCGAGGCGGTCGAGGGTCCGCGCAAAATCGCTCGCAGTAGACGCCGTTGACGATCACCAGGACGCGACCCCGGACAGTGCCGGTCAAGCCCGCGTCGACAGCGAGCGTCCCGGAGCCGTGCAGTAGGCCAGGCGGTGGGGTCGGGCGACCAGCCCGGTGACCTCGTAGAGTCCCGACCTAACGCGCTCGCACCAGCTCCGCGAACTCCGGCTGGCGATGGCACAGCTCGACGTTCGAAGAGCCCGACCTTGATCTCCGGGTCGAGGTTCACGGGCCCTGGCGTGAACAGGACTCTGCGTCGCGGCGCCAGAACCGTGCGCACGCTTGGGCGGCCCGCCCCTCGGCGACCCGATCGCAGTCACGCGGCCCTCCTGGGCGAGCAGCCCGGCGCAGAGCCTGACGTTCTCGCGAGGCGAGACCCCGACACTGGGGGGCTTGCCGGCGCGAGCTCCACCTGATCACCTCGGTCACCCCCGTGTAGCTGGCCTCTAGCGGGCACAGGGTTGGCCGCCGACGCGACTCGTGGACGCCGTTGTCGAGGACGTAGTGGAAGAAGGTGTTCGGCGCGCAGTCGCGGATCGTGTGCGTCGAGCCCAGCGCCATCAGCAGCGACCGTCGCCGTTGATGACGACCACGGGCGGACGTCCCCAGCGCCAGATACCAAGGCCGATCGCCGGAGCGAGCCCCATGCTGCCCTGCATGTAGAGCACGGGGTACTCGTCTCCTGCGAGCTCGAGGCAACCGGCCCGGCTGACATATCCGGTCGAGGCCACGTAGATCGCCTCGCGGCCGTGCCGCTCGAGCACCTCACGGATCGCCTGCTCTCTAGCCCGGGTTGTTCTCACCACTCACCATCACGTACTCCAGCCCATGAGCCGCAGCAGCTGCTCGTCGACCTCGCCCATCACCCTGTGCTGCGGAAGCGTGTGCCGGTGCCCGATGACCAGCAGCAGCTCGATCCCGTACGGGATGCAGAGCGAGGTCAGCGGGTTGACGGTGTGGCCCGAGACCGGCGTTCTGGAGGTAGACGCACGGGCTTGCGGCCGGCCAGGTATGCCCCTGTGGCAATCCCGATCGCCTCGCCCTCCCAGGTCGCGGGACGTGCTGCGAGGCGGCAGCTCCTGCACGTCGGCGATGAATGCTTCAGCCCGCTGTCGGGAACCCCGGTGAAGAAGTCGTATCCCTCGTCCAGCAGCGACGCCAGCAAGCCGCTATCGGACGTAACGTGCTTCATTCTCCCTGAGTTCGTCCAGGTAGATCAGGCGGAAGACCTCGTCCATGCTCGTGACGGGTCGTCGCCGTCGGCGAGTCGCTTTTGCCATCACTGCCCGAAGGTCTCGTGCAGGGACTTCACGATCGCCCGCACGCCGTAGTTCGCGAAGATGATGAGCTTGAAGCCCGCGTAGTCGAGCTGCTCGTAGGTGACGTCGTTGTAGGTGGTCGGCACGCAGACGAGCGGCGGCGGACTCCGTGCTGTACCAGCGGTCCGCGAACTCCAGGACGGATTCCGGGTCCGAGCCCTTGTGATGGATCAGGATCGCCTCCGCACCGGCGGCGGCGTACTCCTCCGTGCGCTCGAGGGCCGATCGATTCCGAGACCCTTGATCAGCGCCTCCGTGCGGGCGAGCACGACGAAGTCGGAGTCGTGCCGCTTCTCGACCGCCGCCTGGATCTTGCCGCAGAAGGTGCTCGAGCGCTCGAGCTCCTCCTGCATGCCGTCGTAGAAGCTGCAGCGCTTCGGGAACGGGTTGTCCTCGATGCACATGCTCCGGCGCCGGCCTTCTCGAATTCGCGGACGAGCCGGATCGTGTTGATCGCGTTCCCGCCGCCGGCGTTGCCGTCGACCAGAACGGGATCTCGACCCGGTCGACGATCTGCTGGGTCACGTGACGTAGTCCTGGGTGCCCAGGATGTCGGCATCGGGGAGCCGGGCGGCGGCGTGCACCTCGAAGCTCGAGATCCACAGTCCGTCGGCGCCGTTCTCCTCGGCGATCTTGGCGCCGAGAGCGCTATGCACTCCCATCAAGACTGACGCGTCCGGTCGCGCAAGAAGTTCCCTGATCGTGGCCCTCATACTCATGCGCCCCTGCGTGGGCAACCCTAGCATCAGGCTATGAGTAGCTATTGACTGCGACCGCGCGCAGTATCGGCGACGAAGGTCGAGCAATGCCTCCTGGAAGCGATCGACATGCCAGCGCTCCGCGTGCCTGCGGATTGCAGTCGAGCCGTAGGCGTTCGGATCGAACTCCTCCACTGCTTTCCTTAGGCACTGCGAAGTCTGGGCCGGAAAGAACTCACCCGTCGTGCCACGGACCACCGTTTCCAAGGCACCTCCGCCCGCGAATGCCAGGACCGGGCGACCGCATGCCATGGCCTCCAGCGGGATCATCCCGAAGTCGTCCGCGCTCGGAAAGATGGTGGCCGCGCACCGCTGCATCAGGGGCACGAGGCCTTCGTCCTTGAGGTGGCCGACGAACTCGACGTCGGGCCCTGCGCGCGCCTTGAGGTGCCGATAGGCCGGCCCGTCGCCGGCAACGACCAGACGGCGTCCGCGTAGAGCCCGAAAGGCGTCGATCACGATGCCCGGTTGCTTGTACGGTTCGACGAGCCGACCGCAAAACAGGTAATAGCCATCGTGCCCGGGCGCTGCCGACGGTCGGAAGACTCCACAATCGACCGGGGGGTTGATCACGGCCGCATCACGGCCGTAGGCCATCCGGATCTGCGCGGCCACGTGCTGCGAGTTCGCAACGTAGCGATCGACGCCCTCGGCCGCACGGCGATCCACCACCCGCATGGCGGCGGCGACGCTGCGGAACACGCGGCCACGCACACCGTCCCCTGCTATCCGGCCGGCGTATTGGTCAGTCATCGACCACGCGAATCGCAGGGGGCTGTGGCAGTACAGTATTGAGGCGCATCGTTCTGTGTCCGGAATCCGTGGGCGAATGCGTAGCTGAAGCTGAGCAACACGTCTGCCTCCGGCAGGCGCCGGAAGTTCACGAGCGCCGGATAGAGGGGAACGAGAGCCCTGTAGTGACGCAGGAGAACATCACCCCCGGGGAGCAACGCATGGAACCGGTCGCCGAGGCCCATGCGCTCCGCGACGTCGCGCCGCCCGGCGATCACCCACACCTGCGCTTCAGGCCAGGTGGCCGCTGCCACCTCGAGGATTCGCTCAGCACCACCATAGGTCTCCGCGAAGTCTAGGTGATCACAACGCGCAGGCGCTCACGTGGCGCCCCGGCCGGGGCCGCCGTACCCCGGTCATCACCCGATCGTATCTCGACCTCCGAAGACGCTGTTGGCTGTCCACCCCGAAGACCCGCCTGCACAAGTGCTCAAGGGCATCTTAGGCCGAGAACCGCTGGCTCAGTACGCTCCCCTGCCGCTCAGCACCACACCCACGGTCCTGAGCAGGATGGTCAGGTCCATCCACAACGACCTGTTGTGGATGTAGTAGACGTCCAGCTCCACCCACTCGTCGAAGTCGACGTCGCTGCGGCCGGCCACCTGCCAGAGCCCGGTGATGCCCGGCTTGATCATCAGCCGCCGGTGCTGGTCGCCGTTGTAGGTCGCGACCTCCGAGGGCAGCGGCGGCCGTGGGCCGATCAGGGTCATGTCGCCCTTCAGCACGTTGATGATCTGCGGCAGCTCGTCGAGGCTGGTCCTGCGGATGAAGCGCCCGACCGGGGTGACGCGGGGATCGTCCCTCATCTTGAACACCGGACCGTCGGATTCGTTGTAGCACTGGAGCCTCGCCTGATCCTGCTCGGCGCCCCGGACCATGCTCCGGAACTTGAGCATCTCGAACTCGCGCCCGTCCACGCCCACGCGCCGCTGCCGGAAGAGCACCGGCCTCCCCATGGTGGCGAGGATCGCGATCGCGATCGCGAGCATCACCGGCGCCGCGACCAGCATCGCCACAGCGGCGAGGACACGCTCCGCCGCGTACTTGACCTTGAACTGCCAATCGCTCGGATTTGACGGATAGATGCTCAACAGGGGGAGCCCACCGACCCGTTCGACGCTCATCCGGTCCGGGATGTCGTCGAACAGGCGCGGGACCACCGAAACCGAAACCCCCAGTCGACGGAGACGCCGCAGTACGTCGAGCTCCTCCGAATGCGAGGCCGTCGAGAAGCTCAGGATCGCGTGCTCGACCCGTTCGCCCGGACCAGCAGCTCGAGCTGCGACGGTGATCCGAGCACGGGACAGCCGTCGATCTGGCCGATGTCCAGAGGATCGGCGTCGAGAAAGCCGACCGGACGCAAGCCCATCTGCGGACGCTCGAGCAGCCGGCGCGCCAGCAGGTGCCCGACTCGGCCGGCGCCGACGATGAGCGTGGGGCTCGCGGTGCTGCTCTTCGTCCGCAGCCTGATCGCGCCCCTTCCGGCGATCAGGAACGCGACCAGGAGCCCCCACTCGCCCACGATGGCTGAGGACGTCGCATCGACTCGGCCCCGACAACACCGAGCGAAGGCGACGGTCATGCCCGCGACCGCGGTCGCGGAGACGAGGTGCGTGCTTCCTCGAGGAAGTGCATTCCGTTGCGCGGCCTGTACATGCCCCTCGCGGCAAGGAGGGTCAGGGTCAGGGCGGCGAACCAGGCAGCCATGCCACCCCGTAGGGAGGGCTCCCGGCTCCGTGCGTGAGCCCCGCGGCGACGGCGACGGCAAGGCCGAGCATGATGACGTCGACCAGGAGGTCGCGTTGCGCCGGGCCGGCGGCCGGCCGAACCACGCGGTCTCGAGGATCGCCTCGGGCGGCGCAAGGCGTCGCGAGTCGCTCCGTTCCGCCGAGATCCATTCGCGGACGGATGCCGCAACCGAGGCCAATGCGTCGACGCCCAACGGCTCAGGTCGATCGCCGGCCATCGGTCGCCATTCGGTTCGCCGCCGGCCTGCCGCCGTTTTCATTGCCGGCTTGGCCCCATCCCTTCCGCGCGGGCCGCTGCCCGCCGCCGGCGACTGTGCACCGCGCTCGGCGCGGGTGCGAAGGCCCGATGCGGCGCTCCACGGATCACTGCGAGGCGGCCGGCCCGAAGCGCGGCGCTGGGGGAGTCCCGCCTGTCGGACGGGGCGGCCTGAGTCTGCCGTGTGCTGGTCATGTCGGCGGTCCCTGCCGTCGTCTGCCGATCTACACCCTGCTTCGAGTGCCTTCGAGCACCTTTGTGTCCGAAACCTTTGTGTCCGATAGGAGGCCCTTCTGGCCGCGGCAGCCAGCTTGCGGCACCCCGGGGACGAAGTCAACGGCGCCGAGCCGAATTCACCTCAGATCGGGACCCGCATTACCTCAAGGCGGGGAGGAGCTGCCTCGACGGGAACCAACATGCCTGCACGCCGCGCTGCAATGCGAGTCCCGATGGACTACCTCAATGCGGTGAGCTAGGCTAGCCGTATTGAGGTAATCGAGATGGCGCCTCATGCGCCGCGGGCAGGGAAAGAGAATCTTGACCCAAGAGGAGAACGGTCGTCGAAATGACAAGGACGCCGCTGCATCAGCAGCGGTGAAGCCGCGGCGTGCCGCGGTGCGATCACACAAGGGCTCGGACGCGCCGCTCTCCAAGCGCGAGCGGGAGGTCATCGCGATGCTCGCGGGCGGTGCCAGCGGCGCACAGATCGCCGAGCGGCTGGTGCTCTCGCCCGAGACGGTTCGCACCCACATTCGCAACGCGATGGCGAAGCTCGGGGCGTCGAGCCGCGCGCAGGCGGTGGCGCTGGCGGTCCAGCGGCAGGAGATCGAGTGGCCTGCGCCCGCTTCCAATCACGAGAGCGCGCGGCCCGGTTCGGCTCCCGCCGCGCCTCCGGGAACGCCTCGATCCCGCGCCGCGATGGTGGCGACCGGGCAGCTGGACGACACGTTGACCGCGCTGCTCGCCGATCTCATGTCGCTGTACGAGGTGGACGGCGGCATGGTCTTCCTCACCCAGGAGAACGGATTCTCGCTCCGCCGGGCCGCTCTCCTCGGCGGTCCCCGCGCCGACAGCAGGGCTCCCAAGAGCCTCCAGTTGGGCGAGGGACCGATTGGCCGGGTGGCGCTCGAGCGCCGCGCTCAGCTCGTGCACGGGCCGGACTCGCGAGAGCAGACCGGCGACCGGGCGACGGTGTGCGTGCCGATGGCCGCGGCCGGCACCCTGGTCGGCGTCATCTGTCTCACGATTCGGCCCAGCAGGATCGTGGGACGGGGGGAGCTCCTGCTGCTGCAGGCGTTCGCGACGCGGGTTGCGGAGATCCTGCTCTCGAGCGAGGACCACCGCCAGCAGCGCCTGAGGGTCGCGCTCGAGGGCTTTCGCGCCTCCTGGTCGAGCTCCGGCCGCTAGATCACTGAGCGCTGCCGCTCGGCTCCGCGGGCGGCGATTGCTCGCTGAAGCGAGTCGATCGCGGCGTCGCAGCGTGACGTCGACGTCCATCGTCTCCTCGATGCCGCACAGGTCGAACACGCGACGCATGGGAGCGCCGGCCGGCACCACGAGCCGGAGCCGCTGGCCACGCGTGCGCAACCGTCGAGCGAGGTCGAACAGGAACTCGATCCCCGCGCTGTCCACATAGGTTGCCTCGGTGAGATCGAGGACGAGCCCGGGCCCCGCGTTGGTGAGCCCGCGCGAGAGCGCCTCGCGAAGCTCCCCCGAGGTCACGCTGTCGATCTCCCCCGCCAGGTGTGCGACCACCACCTCCCCGGTCTCTGACTCGACGGTGAGCCCGATCAAGGGGCGCTCCCCGGAGCCGCCGGCCGGCGCAGGCGACGACGCATCGTGACGGTCGTCCCGTCCGGTCCGCTGCCGATGTCCACCTCATCCATCAGGTCCCTCATCAGCGCCAGCCCCCGCCCCCCCTTCGTCTCTGCGGGAGGACGCCACCGACCCGTGTCGCTGACCTCGATCTCGATCTCGGTCCCGCGGCGCACGGCGTGGAGCTCGAACGGCGGGTCCGAGGTGGCCGGGTGGGCGTGCGCCACGGCGTTCGACCACGCCTCCCCCGCCGCCACGAGCATCTCGTAGATCTCGTCCTCCTCGGCGTTCGCGGCCCGAAGCCACTGTGACATCGCCTGCCGCATCGACGTGAGCGAGTCAGGCTGGGCCGACAGCACCAGATCCAATGTCTCACCGGGCGGCGCCAGCTTGACCGCGAGCAGCGCGAGGTCGTCGTGGGAGCCCGCGCCGATCGATCCCATGATGCTCCGGCAAAGGGGCTCGGGCTCGAGCGAATGGCCCTCGCCGGCGCGGCGCAGGCGCTCCAGTCCCTCGTCGAGGGGCAGGTCCGGAGCCTCCACCAGGCCGTCGGTGAAGAACAGCACGGCGGCCTCCGGGTCGAAGGTCATCGTGCTCTCCTCGTAGATCGGGAAGCGAGTGACGCCCAGCGGACTCGCGGACGGGCTCTCGGCGAAGACCGGCGTCTCTCCGGGACGGATCACGAGCGGCGGAGGGTGACCGGCGCTCGCGATCCGCATCGTGCAGGCATCCGGGTCGAGGATCGCGTACAGAAGCGTGACCATCCCGCCCCGCTCCCCCTCGAGCACGAAGCCGTTCATCCGCTCCAAGACGATCGCCGGACGCAGGGCCTCGAGGGCGTAGACGCGCATCGCGCTCTGCAGGTGGGCCATCCTCGCGGCCGCCTCCACCCCTCGCCCGACGACGTCACCGATCACGATCCCGACGCTCCCGCTACGGAGCCTGATTGCGTCATACCAGTCACCGCCGACCTGGGTCCCGGCGCTGCCGGGCCGGTACTGCGCCGCGAACCTCAACCCGGGAACCTCCGGCAACCGCGGGAGCAGGCTCCGCTGAAGGGTCTCCGCGAGATGGCGCTCATCCTCGATCCCGGCCGTGGCCCGCTTGAGAGCACCGAGGGTCGCGCCGACGATCGCCTCGCCGCCGGGGTCCGCGGACGGGTTCGATGGCTCGTCGACGAACGGGCGGGTTGCCGGAGCGATGTCGTCTGGATCTTGGATCATGGTCCGCGGCCTCACCGCCCGCTTCGGAACGGCGACCCGGAAAGCGGGTGCCCCCTCGCTGCATCGACCATTGAACGAGCGAGTCTAACCTCAGCCGTGGCGACTGGTGGGTGGGTTATGTTCTCGTCGGTGAGCCGCGGATCTTCAGCCGTCGACGCGGATCCGGCCGGGTCTTCGCAGGAGATCGCTAAGGAATGGCTCGTCCGACTCATCGAGCGTACCCCGCTTGCGGACGTGAGCGAGATCGAGGTTGACCTCCTCACCACTCAGGCCGCCCCCCTCATCGACGACATCCTCCACGAGCTCGGCTCGCCGCCGGCCAAGGCGAGCGAAGCACTGGCACCCGACGCCCGTGAGCGGGCTCGGAAGTTCGGCCGGCTGCGCCACGGCGACCGCGCACCAACCGAGATCCCGCGCGATCTGGCCGCGCTGCAGGCGCTTCTCATCGAGACTCTGTGCCGGGACATCCCGGAGCGAAACAGGGGCGATTTCGCGCGTTCGGTCGAGAATCTGGCCGAGATCTTCGGCTCGATCCAGGGTGAGCTCGTCGAGGGCCTGGTGCGCGAGCGGGCCGGCGCTCCAACGCGGGACGAGCTGACCGGGCTGCCGGGAGCCGCGGAGCTGAACGAGTGGCTGCAGGTCCTGCTCGCGGAGCATCGCCGCTACGGCCATCCGTTCGCGATCGCACTGCTCGACGTGGAGGGGCTTGGGCGAGTCAACGAGGCCTACGGACGGGAGGCCGGGGACCAGATGCTGGCCGCCGTCGCGACGGTGATCCGCAACCGGATCAGGGGCACCGACCGGCCGTTCCGGATCGGAGATGACGAATTCTGCGTGCTGATGCCGCACGGCGAGGCATCCGCGGCCCGGCAGATGGCCGACCGGCTCGTCCGCGTCATCGAGGGCTCACAGATCGACCACGGCCCCCGCATCGCAGTCGCGATCGGGATCTCCTCGTGCCCGAGCAACGACGACGACGCGACGCGTCTGCTGGAGATGGCCGAGGAGGCGACCTATGCCGCCAAGGCCTCAGGGCGATCCGTGTCCATCGCGGGAAGCGACGACCACGTCCCCACGAACGGCCGTCGTTGACGTTGCAGGGTCAGGCCCGGGCGTCTGCAAGATCAGTAGCAGCGACCCCGCCAGAACTTCGCACAAGTGCAACAGAGCTACGCTGATCCTGCACCGGGTAGGCCGTGAGTCCGCCCGAGGCATCGGAGAGCGCTTTGCCCGGCATCAGGACGAGAGCCGCAGCCGACCTGCTCGGCGTCAGCCCCAGCACCCTCCGCAGCTGGGAGCGCAGGCTGGGCTACCCCCAGCCACGCCGCACGCCGGGCAACCACCGCCAGTACGACCTCGCCGAGGTCGAGACGCTTCGCGAGGCGCTGCGCCAGACCGGAAACATCTCCTCGGCGGTCGAGGTCGCCCAGCGCCGCGGGCGTGGGCTCGGTTCCCCGGCCCGACTGCTTCAGGCCTTCGATGCGTTCGACGAGTACGCGGCCGACCGGCAGCTCGAGGAGAGCCTCGCGATCCGCTCGGTCGAGCGAAGCGTGGAGGAGCTCCTGCTGCCGGCCCTGGAGGTGGCCGCCGATCGTCCCAATCACGAGGCCGAGTTCGAGCACGCGTGCCGGTGGGCCGTGGGATGGCTGCACTCGGCCCGCCGCCTTGCCTCTCCCGCGAGCCTGCCGGAAGGCGTGCTGCTGCTGGATTCGGGCTCGCCCCTGGGCCTCGAGGCGGTGTACGTGCAGGCGCTCGAGCTCTTCCTGAGGCGCGCGGGACTCCGCGTGCTCCTGCTCTCCGCGAAGCTCGAGCCACGGCGCTTCGCCAGCGCCCTGCGGGCGCTACGACCCCAGGCGGTCGTTCTCTGCGGCACCGAGGCGTCGCTCGACATCGTCGGTGGGCCGTTGCGGCGCGCGCTCCGCGACGGGTCCGCCCGGATCGTCGGCTACCGCACCGCGCAACTGATCGCGGGCAAGCGCGGCACCGCCCTGCTCGGAACCCTGCCGGGCGAGGCCACCGAGCGACTGCTGGCCGTCCTTGCGGCCAGTTCGCTCCCCCGCGCAGCATCCAGCTAGCGGTCCTCTGAGCGAGCATCCCGGCTGGCTGGGCAGCTTGCGGGCTACAGCCGCTGCGCAAGCTTTGGCCTCGAAACCTATGCATCTACTCGTGGGCGCAGCACATAGGGGTTGTCGGGGCCCCTCCCCCGTACCGATAGTGGACGGGCTTATCAAGTTCTTGTCGTGTTGGACGAGAACGCACAACAAGGTTCAAGGTGATGGAGACAACGAGCCGACTTCTCAACGTAGGTCAGGCAGCCGCGTACATCGGCGTCAGCGCGGCATCGCTTCGCAAGTGGTCGAATCAGGGACTCGTCCCCGTGTACCGCACACCCGGGGGCCAGCGCCGATTCTCGACCGCGGATCTGGACGAGTTCATGCGCTCGATGCGCCAGCCCTCGCAGTCGAACGGAGCACGCGGCATCGGCACCAGCGGCCTGCCCCGATAGCGGTCCGAGCATGCCAGGCCGCCCGAGCAAGAGGGTCATCGCGCTTGAGTTCGCCGCGCTCGCGGGCGCGTGCGGGGTCGCGGTGTGGGCGAATCGCGACTCGGACTGGTACCTGCCGCTCTTCGCCGTGCTGCTCGCCGCCTCCGTGGTCGGCGACCTCACCGCGGTTCACACGCCCACCAGCCGGGTGAGCATCTCGAGCAGCTTCCTGGCGATCACCACCGCGGCGGTGTTCCTGGGGGAGACCCCGGCCGCCGTGATCGGCGTCGTCACCATCGTCGCCGGATGGCTGCGGTTTCGCTACCAGCCGACGACGCTTCTCATCAACGTCGTCACCTACGCGTGGTTCCCGCTGCTGTCAGGCATCGTCTTTCACGCCCTGATCCGGACGACCGGGATCGGGCAGACGGCCCCCCGCTTCTACATGCTCGTCCTGCTCCTCTTCGTCATCGGCCTGGTGATCGACTTCGTCCTGATCGCGGGCTACTTCAGCTACCTGGAGGGCAGCCGGTTCCTGACCAAGGTCCAACGCGCGCTGATACCGCTGCTGCCCGCCGAGCTCGTCTCGGCGCTCCTGGCCGTCGGTGTCGCGTACGTCTACGTGCAGGCGGGGCTTGGCGCAGTCGCCATGTTCGGCCTGGTCGTGCTCGTCTTCCAGTACCTGATCGGAGCGCTCCTCGTCTCCCAGCAGCGGGCGGACGAGCTGGAGCTGCGGGCCAAGCAGCTCGCCGGCTTCCAGGTGGCGCTCCTGAGTGCGCTGCTGCGGACCCTGGACCTCCGCGACCGGATGACGGCCCGCCATAGCGCGGCGGTGGCCAGGTACTCACGCGAGATCGCGGCGGCGGCGGGGCTCTCGCCCGAGATGCAGGAGCTCGCCCACACCGCGGGGCTCCTGCACGACATCGGCAAGTTCGTGCTCGCCGATCGGATCCTGAAGGGCGACGAAGCCCTCACGGAGGACGACTGGGAGGAGATCCGAAAGCACCCGGCCGAGGGCGCGCGCATCGTGTCTGAGATCGACGGCTACCGGCCGGTGGGTGAGATCATCCTCGCCCACCACGAGCGACTCGACGGGCTGGGCTATCCGCGCGGCCTACGAGGCGATCAGATCCCCACCATCTCGCGCATCATCGCCGTCGCCGACACCTACGACGTCCTCACGGCCAGGGACTCGTACCGGGAGACGGTGAGCTCGGACGAGGCGATCGCGGAACTGCGCCGATCCGCCGGGACGCAACTCGAGCCTCGCTTCGTCGAGCTCTTCGCCGATGCCCTGGCCGAGCACGATCTCTCCTACCGCCACGGCGAATCGGTCGACTTCGAAACGGAGCTCGCGCTCGATCGGCGCATCCAGGACTACGCGACCGCCGGGACCAAGGCCGGTCGCAGGCTCCCACTCTGAGCCGTCGCCGCCACTCACGCCCCGGCAGCAACCGATCTCCCCCACCGTCATACGGAGGGGAACGGCGGTGATCTTTGATCAGTGGTTCAGTGCCCGCGGTAGCCCATGTTAGAAAAACATACACGAAGTGGCCAAAACTTGTAATTGCCTGCCCCCGCGTGGACTAGCTTTTGCGTTGCCGTGACGGCCGCGCTGCACCCGCTCCGAATACCCGCCTTTCGGCGCCTCGCTGCCGTCCGGCTCGTCGATGAGCTGGGCGACTGGCTGGGCGAGATCGCGCTGGCCGTGCTGGTCTTCGACCGGACTGGGAGCCCGATGGCGACCACCGCGCTGTTCCTGGCTCTCCTGTTCGTCCCGGCGATCACGACTCCCCCCCTCGTGGCCCGGCTGGAGGCGTTCCCCAGCCGGATCTCCCTGCCGGTGCTCAACCTCGCGCAGGGAGGCGCGTTCGCGGCGCTGGCGATGCTCTCCTCCGATTTCTCACTGCTGTGGGTGGTTGTGCTGGCGACGTTCGCCGGGGCGCTCGCGATCTCGAACCGCTCCCTCTCGCGCGCCGCCGCCGCGGCGGTCGTCGGGCCACGCGGGTTGTTGCGAGAGGGGAATGCTCTGCTCAACATCAGCTTCACCGCGGGCGCCGCTGCCGGACCCGCGATCGCCGGAGTGGTGGTCGCGGCGATCGGACCCCGGCCGGCGCTGTTCGCGGATGCGGCGTCGTTCGCCGCGGTCGCGGTGCTGCTTGCAACCGCCACCGGGTTGCCCGAGGCGCGCTCGCAAGCGGCGCGATGGGGAGCGCGACTCCGAGAGGCGCTCGGCTACGTGCGCCGGCGGGTCCAGCTTCGGCGGCTCATCGGCGCGCAGGCGGCCGCCGCCGTCTTCTTCATGATCGTGATCCCGGTCGAGGTCGTCTTCGCCAAGCAGACGCTGGGGGCCGGAGACGCGGGCTACGGCATCCTGCTGGCGAGCTGGGGGGCGGGAATGGTGGTCGGCGGCCTTGCGTTCGCCGCCCTGCGGCGCGCGCCGTTGCCGTCGCTCCTGCTGATCAGCACCTTCGCGGTCGGCTGCGCGTACCTCGCCACGGCGGCAGCCCCGACTCTCCTCGTCGCCTGCCTCGCCTCCGCGGTGGGCGGAACCGGCAACGGCGTCCAATGGGTGGGCGTCATGACCGCCGTCCAGCAGCTCACGAGCGCCGACTTCCAAGCCCGCATCATCTCGCTCCTGGAATCGCTGCAGACGGCGAGCTCGGGCCTCGGCTTCGTGATCGGGGGAGCCTTGGCCGCGATCGCAAGCCCACGCCTCAGCTTCGCCGTCGCCGGAGCCGGTGTGCTCGCCGTGCTCTCCCTTGCCTACGTTGCGCTCGCTCGAGCCGGATGGCCGTCAGCGGCGCCGACCGACACCGAGCGGCAACCGTCGACTGCCGACGCGCGTCGAGCCGGTAGCCCCGCGTTCAGCGGATTCCCGCCTCGAGCTTCCTCACGGCATCGAGGGCGAAGTCGACCTCCTCGGCCGTGAACTGCCGGCGCAGCCGCAACCGGATCTCCTCATCGGTGGAGCCGGCAACCGCCATCTGAACGGCCAGCAGCTGCGCCGCCCCCGAGCCGCCGGAAAGTGAGGCTTGGTGCGCCGAGCCGCGTCCGTGCGCGGATGGCGTCCTACCCCCGTCCAGGTCCATCAGGCGAGCCGTCGTCGCCTGCAACCGCGAGGCCGCGTCGCTGAGGCCCTGCGCGTCACGCGCCGTCAGCTCCGCCCTCTGCACCACCTCGCCCGCGAGCTCCAGGGCCTCCGCGAGGCGCTGCGGCTCGTCGGGCTCGTGCCGACCCCCGGGCACGCGAGCCTCCCCCTCCTCGACGATGCGCGCCGCTGCGTCCTCGGCGGCGGCGAGCACCTCCTCGATCCGGTCCGCGACCTCGGTCAGCGCAGCCCGGAGCGATGGGCTCGATCCGGCCCCGCGCTCCTCGGGTTGCGGTGAGACGCTCATCCGTTGCCAGCGTAATGGCAACCGGCGGTCCGGGCGGAGGAGGGGGCGGCACGGGTGTCAGGCGGGGATCGATCTTGGCCGCTCGGAGGTGGACGCTCACGGCTTGGTCCGGCCTGATCGCCGACCCCGGGGCTCATCGACCAGATCGAGGATTCGCCGTTCCGCTTCCTGGATCCGCCGGGCCACCTCCTCCTCGACCCGGATCGCCTGCCACATTCGCTCGTCCCATCCTGCGGCCCCGGCGACGGTCTCGCCTATGTCCTGAATGCGATGCTCCATGCCGTTCATCCGATCCTCCCGCCTGGCCAGGCGGTCCTCCGCGTCCCGCGCTTGGCCGATCATCCGGTCGATGAGAGCCAGCGACTCCTCGACCCGGGCGCTCGCCTGAAGTACGCGACGCTCCGCGTCGGCGAGGCGCCCCTCGGCGATCGAGGCCTTCTCCGCGCCCGAAGCGGCGCCGGTGCGCGCCGCTTCGAGGCTGCTTCGGGAGTCCGCGGCGAGACGCTCCAGCTGACTGTGCTCGGCCGTCGCCGCGGCGGCCTGATCCCGCATGCGCATCTCCGCGTCGGCGGCGCTGCGGACGAGGCCGGCCCGCAGCCCTTCCGCGGCTCGTTCGATCTCCCGCTTGGCCGTACCCGCCCGCTCATCGACTCCTCGAAGCGCGGCCTCCACGCGCCGTGAGCTCTCCTCGCGCACAAGCTTCAGCTCGTGGCGACGAGACCGGTGGGACAGCTCCTTGGCCGCGCTCTCGACCCGGGCGGTCAGCGAGGCCACCGACGCCTGCGCCCGCGCGGCCGCCGCCTCACCGGCATCCCGCACACGATCCAGCGCGACCTCGATCGACTGCGTCGCCCCCCGCTCCGCCCGTCGGATCGAATCGAGAGCCTGCTCGGTCTGCTGCTCGATCCTGGTCTCGCGCTCGCCCGACCGCCGTTCGAGCTCGGTGCGCAGCTGGACGAGCAGGTCATGCCGGGCCTCCTCGAGCCCGGCGCGCAGGCGCTCCTCGAGATCGCCCTCCATAGGCCCTGAGCGGTCGGGGGGCCGCGCTGCTGAGGTCTCGTCGACGTCCAAGGCGAGCGATCGGGCCCGCTCCTCGAGCTCCCGGCCCATGTCGGCGGCGATCTGGCGGGCCTGCGCTCGGAACTCTCCAAGAACCTCCGCCATGCGCTCTCCGGCGACCAGCGAAACGCGCCGCTCGGCCTCGGCGGCGGCCGCCTCCTGTGCCTGCTCGAGGCGCGTCGCCAGCTCCTCCAAGCTGCGGCCCAGCGATTGACGCGCCGCGGCGCTCGCCTCACCACGATCGGCACCGGGCCGCGAGCCACCGCCGCGTTCGAACGGCTCACGCACCTCGTCGGCCACGAATCGGAATGTTGCTACATCGGCCGGTCGCCCCCGGCTCTCTGCTCCCGCCGGGCGACTTGCATGTGTAGCAAGGGAGGAATAGTGTGCCGGTCAAGGCAACGGGGACGAGGGAGAGAGTATGAAGCGGGTTGCACTGGTCGCGACGGTTCTCGGGACGGCGGCGTGGATGGCGGTTGCCGCCAGCCTCGCCATGGCGGCCACGCCACGGTGGGTGAAGCACGTGCACAGGTATCCGGGCGGAATCTCCAACGGCGTGCGCGCCCACTTGGACCCCGGCCTTAGAAAGGCGAGGTCGCGGGCCCGTGCCACCTCTGCCCTCAGCCCCGCTCCCGCCGCGCCGCCGCCCCCGGACCGCTCCAGAACGAGCAGGTCAACACGGCGGACTCGAGCCCTCCGCTGCCCCAGAACGAGACGCAGGTCGCGCACAGCGTCTACGACGACAACGTCGCCGTGGCGGGCGCGAATGACTACGTCAACGGCGGGTCGCAGATCTACGCGACCAACGACGGCGGTCAGACCTGGACGACGCAGTACCGGTCCTCGGCGACCGCCGAGACCGGCGACTTCTGCGGCGGCGGGGGCGACCCGGCGGTCGCCTACAGCCGAAAGGCCCACGCGTTCTACTTCGCGCAGCTGTGCTTCTTCCGCGCCTTCCTGCCGTCGGAGATCGAGGTGATCCAGTCCAAGGATGACGGCCAGACGTGGACGGGGTCCCGCACGGGCGCCTATCCGGTCAGCAACTTCAACCCGAACCTGGGCGACTTCAACCCGGCGCTGTTCTACGACAAGGAGCAGATCACCGTCGACAACAACCCGTCGAGCCCCCACTACGGCCGCATCTACGTGACCTACATCAAGTTCCACATCGAGCCCAGCGGGTTCAGCGACTACTGCCCGGTGCAGGTCGCCTACACCAACAACATCGACCCGAACCACGACGGCGACCTCAACGATTCGCGGTGGCACCAAAGGAGCGTGGTGCCGGACAACCCGGGCGGCAACGGCAAGGGCCCATCGGCCAACCAGGGCGCGCAGCCGGCTGTGGACGACAAGGGCGGCCTGAATATCGCGTACCAGACCGAGGAGTGCAACACCTCGATCGACCACGGGATCTTCGTCCGGCGCTCGGCCAACGGCGGCGCGAGCTTCGGGCCGAGGCATCGGATCGACAAGGCGGGCCAGTGGGCCGACAACCCCAATATCGATGACCTGCTGCAGAACAAGAAGGCGCGGATCCCCGCCTCCACGTCGGCGCCGCTCGTGTTCAATCCGGTCGACAACTCCCTGAACTACATCGTCCAGAACAACATCGACCGGGCCACCAGCGGTGCGAACATCTCGTTCACCAAGTCCAGGAACTACGGGCGGACCTGGACGAACATGCGCGACGTCGCGGTCACCGCGGCCGGCAACCCGGCTCCCAAGGACCAGTACTTCCCCTGGATGGACGTCGATCCCGAGGGCAACCTGCACGCGATCTGGTTCGACAATCGAAACGCGCGGAAGAACGTCCGCATCGAGACGTTCCAGGGCGCCGCGCCGATCGGTGGCGGCCACTGGACCAACCAGAACATAAGCACGAAGTCGTGGAACCCGAACTCGAGCTTCTTCAGCTCCGGGGCGTTCTTCGGCGACTACAACGGGTTCGCGGCCGGAGACGGCGTGATGTACCCGATCTGGACCGACGGGCGCGACACGCCCGGGCCACCGCTGGGTCAGACCGACATCTGGACGAACGTCGAGAACGGCCCGTAGAACCCAGGGGCTGAGGTTGCGAAGAAGGGAGTCGCGCCGCCGCCGACGGATCGGCCGCCTGGGGGCGGGCGTCGTCGCAGCCACGCTCGCCATGGCGCTGGCCGGCGGAAACGCGGGCGCCTTCGACCGCGGCGCCGGTTCGAGCGTCGATGCCGCGCGCGGCGGCGCGGATCTGCGACTGACGCTCGAGACGTCGAGCGACGCCGACGCGCTCGCGTCCGGCGGGTTGAAGGTGACCGCGCACTCCCGGCGCCGCAGGGTCAAGCTCTTCGCGATATCCGCCCACAACGGGCCACGGCTGACCCGCGGCGCCCGGCTGACGCTGCACCGTGGCCGCAACCGGCTCTTCCTGCCGCTCAGGAGGGCCGGGCGCGAGGTCCTCGAAGGCTGCGGCGCCAAGCGGCTGACGGTGCGCGCCGCCCGTCCGAGCGGCAAGCGCCTCGCCCGGACGAGCGGGGCGATCGAGCGCACCGTGCCGCAGTGCGACGTGCTCGTCAACGCCTCGCGCTGCGAGACGATCGCCGACCCCGGCACCAACTGCCTCTTCCCATGGCCGAGCAACCACTTCACCGTCCGCGATCCGCGCAGCCAGACCGGGCGGTCGGTGGACCTGAGCCCGGAGTCGACGCCCCAGAACAAGAACGGCGTCCACGTCGATCCGACGGAGCTCAACCGAAGCGACGGCTTCAGCCCCGGGGTGAGCATCATCACCCACGTCCCCGGCATGGACACGCCCCAGGCATTCCGTCGTACGGGCGCGGTGCCGCTGACGGACATGGATCAGGCGTTTCGCCGCCGGCAGCCGATCGTCCTGATCGACGCCAAATCCGGCAAGCGAAAGCTGATCTGGTCCGAGCTCGACGCCAATGCCACCAGCCCGGAGAACACGGATCTGATCATCAGGGTGGGCAAGAACCTGAAGGAAGGTCATCGCTACATCGTCGCCATGCGGAATCTGAAGGACGCGGACGGGGAAACCATCCCCGCCCCGCCCGGGTTCTCCCTCTACCGAGACCGCCTGAGGACCGACGTGGCGAAGATCGAGCGCCGTCGCCACCACTTCGAGCGAATCTTCAAGAAGCTCCGGAAGGTGGGAGTACACCGCGGCAGCCTCTACGGCGCCTGGGACTTCACGGTCGCCAGCACCGAGAACATCACCGGGCGAATGCTTCACATCAGGGACGACGGTCTCGATCGGCTCGGCGACCACACCCCGGGCGACGGGATCGAGCAGGGCCACGCGCCGAGCTTCACGGTGACGGACGTCAAGACCGTCAACGAGCCGAGTCCGCGCCCGGGACACGAGGATCTGAGCGAGACCGATCCCGAGCACGCGGTCGAGAACGTCCGCGAGGTGACCGGCACCTTCCAGGTGCCCTGCTATCTGGACGAGGCGGGCTGCCCATCCGGCTCCAGGTACAACCTCGGCGCGAATGGCCTGCCGCGCCAGCTGGCGGGCAACACGTACACGGCCAACTTCACCTGCAACATCCCGCGTTCGACGGTCCAGCAGCAGACTCCCGGCTCGGGCGACTGGGTCGTTACCAGCCAGGCCCGAAGCTCGATGTACGGCCACGGCCTCTTCGGGGACGCCGGCGAGGTGCACACCCAGAATGTGCGCCAGCTCGGCGACGACGAGCACGTCGTCACCTGTGCGACCGACTGGATCGGGATGGCCGAGGAGGACGTCGGCCCGGAGGCGGTCCCCGCGCTGCGCGACCTGTCCGAGTTCCCGCCCCTGCCCGACCGCCTGCAGCAGGGGTTCCTGGACTTCATCTTCCTCGGCCGGCTGATGAGCATGCCCGACGGCTTCGCGAGCAGCCCGGCATTCAGGTTCGGCGGCGACTCGGCAATCGACACGAGCAAGGGCGTCTTCTATTACGGGAACAGCCAGGGTGGGATCGCGGGCGGCGCCCTGACCGCGGTGGAGCCCGATCTGACTCGCTCGGTCCTCTATGTGCCGGGAATGAACTACTCCACCCTGCTCACCCGCAGCGTCGACTTCGAGGACTACGCGCTCATCCTCTATCCCTCCTATCCGGACGAGAGCACTCGGCCACTGCTCCTGTCGATGATCCAGATGGAATGGGACCGGGGCGAGCCCGATGGCTACGCCAACCACATGACCGACGACCCCCTTCCCGGGACACCCGATCACAGGGTCCTGATCGAGATGGCCTACGGCGACCACCAGGTCTCGAACGTCGCCACGGAGGTCGAGGCGCGGACGATCGGGGCGCCGCTACGCCGACCGACGCTCGACCCCGGCCGCGTGCCCAGCGCCTTCGCCAACTTCTTCCCGAGGCTGCCGAAGCTGGGCCCGCTGAACGGCCCGGCGCGCCACGGCAACGGGTTCTTCGTCTGGGACATCGGTCCGAAGCGGCCGGACGGCGATGGGCGGATTCCTGGGAACCGCCCCGGCGCCGATCGACAACACCGCGCCCAACGACTCCTTCGGGGTCGATCCCCACGACACGGTCATCGACACCTCGGCCGCCGTTCGCCACCAGATCGCCCAGTTCATCAGGCCGCACGGCAAGATCGTCCCGGTCTGCGGCCATCACCCGTGCCACGCCGCGGGGTGGCACGGGCCGGGGTCGTAGCGCGGCGCCTCGTCATAGACCGCACGCAAGTATCGGCTACAGCCCCAGCGTCTTCGCGATGATGTTGCGCTGGATCTCCGACGTGCCGCCGTAGATCGTCGAGACCAGCGCCTGGCGCACCAGGCGCTCCATGTCGTACTCCGACGAGTAGCCGTAGCCGCCCATCATCTGCATCCCCTCGAGGGCCGCCTTCTGCGCGGTCTCGGTGACGAAGAGCTTGACCATCGAGGCCTCGCGCGGGAGCATGCGGTCGGGGTCCTCGTCGACCTTCGAGGCGACCCAGTGGGTCATGAGGCGGGCGGCCTCGAGCTCCGTCGCCAGGTCGGCCAACCGGTGCTGAAGCGCCTGGAAGGAGCCGATCGGGCGGCCGAACTGGCGGCGCTCCCTGACGTAAGCGAGCGCGTCGTCGAAGGCGCGCTGGCCGATGCCGAGCATCGTCGCGGCCAGGATCAGCCGCTCGACGTTCAGGCCCGCCATCAGCTGCGTCCACCCCGCATCGACATCGCCGAGGACGGCCGACTCGGAGGCCTCGACCTCGTCCAGATACAGATGAGCGGTCTCGCGCCCGCCCAGCGTGTCGATCGGGTCGATCTGAAGGCCATTGGCGTCGGTGGGAATCCAGATCATCGACAGCCCCTGGTGCTTGTCGTCGCCCTTGGTGGTGCGGCAGACGATGAGGATGTGGCGGGCGATGCGAGCGTTGGAGCAGAAGACCTTCTGCCCGCGCAGCACGAAGCCGCCGTTGACGCGCTCGGCCGAGGTGCTCAGCGAGCCGACGTCGGAGCCGGCCTCCGGCTCGGTCATCGCGATCGCCTCCACGTCGCCCTTCGCGATGCCGCCGAGGATGTCCGCCTTCTGCTCGTCGGTGCCGAAGCGCTGGGTGGCACCGGCGACGATCAGCGTCGTCGCGTAGCCCCCGACCGGGGCCAGCCCGCGCGAGGTCTCCTCCATGAACAGGCACGCGTCCAGCATCCCGCCGCCGGAGCCGCCGTATTCCTCGGGGATGGTGACCCCCAGCCAGCCGAGCTCGCCCATCTTCCGGTACAGGCCGTCGTTGTGAGCCTCGGTGTAGCCGTCCGTGAGCTGCTCGCGCTGCTCCTGGGTACCGCACTCGCGGCGGCAGAAGTCGCGGATGGCGGCGACGAAGTCGGTCTGGGCGTCCGAGAGGGTGAAGTCCACCGGGCGCCGCAGTCTATGGGCCGTCCACCCGCGCCGGCTCCACCGTGCATTGAGAATGGCATCGGGGCGAACCGGCCACGCCGATTGTCCCCGCGGGGTGACGGAGATCCCGCCGGCATCGGATCGCGCCGCCGCCTAGCCGTTGAGCGTCATACGCACGCGCCCGGGTAGCAGGACGGTGCGGGCATGAACGCCAAGCGAACAAGCCATGGAGAGGCTGTTCGACGCGCCCGGCGTCGTGCATCGCGCCTGGTCGGCGACGCGGTAGGGGCATTCTTCGACGACCGCGGCCCGCATCTCGCCGCGTCGATCTCCTACTTCGCCCTGTTCTCGATCTTTCCCACGGTGATCGTGCTGACCGCCGGCTTCGGGCTGTTCATCGACGACGCGGCAGCGAGAGACAGCGTCGTCGGCTATCTCGTGGATCATCTTCCACTCCAGGAGAGCAGCGTCGACGACCTGCGGCGTTCGCTCGAAGCGGTTGCCGGCAATGCGGGAGCGGTCGGCGTTCTCGGGCTGCTCGGGGTTCTGTATTCCGCCAGCGCGCTGATGGGGGCGGTGCGCAACTCCCTCAACGTGGTCTGGGGCATCGACCAGGGGCGGCCGCCGCTGCGGGCAAAGGCGCTCGACATCCTGCTCGTGTTCGCCCTCGGCTCACTGTTCGCCGTGTCCCTCGGCTTCGGGGTGCTGCGCAGCACCGCGAGCCATGCCGGCAGGGACATCGGGATCCCGGACTTTCTGCTCACGAGCACGGTGAGCGCCAGCGGCGTGCTCTTCCAGCTGGCGGTGACCGGGCTCGTCTTCACCGTCGTGCTGCGACTGATCCCTCCAAGGCACCAACCGCTTCGCGACCTGTGGCCGGGGATCCTCGTGGCGACGGTGGGCTACGCGCTGGTACAGCTCGGCTTCACCGCATATCTGCAGAACTTCGGCAGGTTCAGCGCCGTCTACGGATCGCTCGGCGCCGTCGTCGCGTTCATGGCGTTCGTTTATGTGGCGGCGATGACCTTCCTGCTGGGCGCCGAGTTCGCCCAGGCGTGGCCGGCCGCGAGAGCGGCGCAACTCGATGAAGATGACGCCGACAGTCGCGGCATCGGCCAGCGTCTTCTGAATTGGCTGCGAGGACTGGTCGTGCGGACGCAATGAAATCGCTGACGGGAGCACTCGCGCGGGGCGTGATCCGAGCCCGATTCGCGCTGGCGACCGGCTGGGTGGTCGCGGCCGTGGCATGCGCGCTCCTCCTGCCTTCGCTCCAGGAGGCGCAGACGAACTCGATCGGAGATCTGGTCGCCACCGACGCCGAGGCGATCGACACCGAGGTGCGTTCGGCGGAGCTGTTCAAGTTCCCGCTGCTCAGCCGCACCGTCGTTGTTCAGCGGGATCCAGATGGTCTGTCTCCCGCCGAGCTCGGCAGGGCGGCGCGCGACATCACCCGCGTAAACCTCGGAACGGTTCCGGGACTCGAGAGCGTCGGCTTCGCGCTCGGGGTCACCAACGTGCTCGGGCGGCCTCCGTTCTCGCGCGAGGCGTCGACCACGGCCCTCACCTATCTGTTCTTCCCGCCGGACATCGGGCCGATCGGGCGAACCGGGCTCGCCCATCTATTCATCGATCGCCTGCTGCCGAAGCGCCACGGCACCTACATCGGGGTCACGGGGGCGGCACCCGCTCGCGCCGAGCGAATCGACGTCATCTCGGAGAACCTGCCCCTGTTCGAGCTCGCGACGATCGTCGTCGTCTGCCTGGCGATCGGAATCCACTTCCGTGCGATCGGCGCCCCGTTCGTCAACCTCGTGGCGATCGGGATCACCTACTTCGTGGCGGTCCACAGCGTGGCGGCCATCGGCTCAGCGATCGGAGTGGTGGTGCCCTCCGAGGTCGAGCCGGTGATGGTCGCCCTCGTGTTCGGCATCGTCACCGACTACTCGATCTTCTTCCTGTCCCGCTTCGCCGGGCGCGTCGCCGGCGGCGAGAGCGAGCGCCAGGGCGCCGAGAAGACGACGGCCGAGCTCCTTCCGATCATCGGCGTCGCTGGGTTGACGGTGGCGGCCGCGACCGCCACATTGGTCCTCGCGCGCCTCGGCTTCTTCCAGGCGTTCGGCCCGGGCCTGGCGCTTTCGGTCCTCGTCGCGCTCGCGGTCGCGATGACCTTCATACCCGCGATGCTCGCGATCTTCGGTGGACGGCTGTTCTGGCCGCATCGTCCCAACCGCGAGGGCGGCGGGCGCCCACGCGCCGCCCAGGACCTGCGCGCCAGGCTGGCTCGCATTCGCCTGGCGATCCTGATGTGGCCGACGCGCCGGCCGCTGGTCGTGGTCATCGCCACGGTGATCCCGCTGCTGGCACTTGCTGCCGGTCTCCTCCACCTGAAGGTCGGCAACCGCGTGATCACGTCGCTCCCGAACGGGTCGGAGCCCAAGGTGGCCTACCGTGAGGCGAGCCGCGGCTTCGCAGCGGGGATTCTCTCCCCAACGGTCGTCGTAGTGGAAGCGCCGGGGGTGACGGACCGCCGTGCCGCGCTCGCGCGGTTGCAGACCCTGCTTTCGGGGCGAGCCGGCGTTGCCGCAGTCGTCGGCCCGCGCCAGGCTCCCTTCGACCTCGACCTCGGCGCCGTGCGCTCGAGCACGGGGGACGCCGTGCGCTACTTCGTGGTCTTGAACATGGATCCGTTCGGCAGCCGCGCGATCGACTCCGTGCAAGACCTGAACGACGAGCTGCCCGGGTACCTGCGCCAGGCGGGGATCGCCGGGGCGAAGGCCAGCCTCGCCGGCGACACGGCCCTTTCGGCGGAGACCGTGACCAAGTCGAGCACCGACCTGGCACGCGTCGTCCCGGCCGCCACGCTCGTGGTCTTCATCATCCTGTGCCTCTTCCTGCTCGCGCTGGTGGCTCCGCTGTACCTGGTGCTCACCAGCCTGCTCGCCCTCGGGGCGAGCCTCGGCCTCACCGTGTTCGTCTTCCAGGACCTGCTCGGCCACGGGGAGCTCGTCTTCTACGTCCCGTTTGCGGCAAGCGTGCTGCTCGTGGCGCTCGGCTCCGACTACAACGTCTATCTCGTGGGGCGCGTCTGGAGCGAAGCGCGCAGACGTCCGTTGCGCCAGGCGGTCGCGGTGGCGGGAAGCCGCGCGGCGAGCGCGATCACGGTGGCCGGCCTCGTCCTGGCGGTGAGCTTCGCAATGCTTGCGATCGTGCCGCTGCAGTCGTTTCGTGAGATCTCGTTCGCCGTCTCAGCCGGGGTGCTGATCGACGCCTTCGTAGTTCGCTCGCTGCTCGCCCCGGCCCTGATCACGCTCGTAGGGAAAACCAGCGGCTGGCCCGGGAAGCGGCTGGCCCAGCGCATGCGCCCACACTCCAAGGGAAAAGCGGGCTGAGCGAAGCTCCAGGGATCGCCGCGCGTGAAACGGTTTCGCATCGCGGTGACCGCGAGCCCGCCTCATCCGGCGTGGTGCAAGCCCGGAGTCGGATTCGAACCGACGACCCCCTCCTTGCCATGGCGTGCCGGCGGTTACGGCAGAGACGATGCAGGACGACGAATCCCGCTTGCAGACACGGGCTTCGGCCCCTCAGAGGCGGCCTCATGGCTTGCCGCTGCGGCGCGGCTATCGGGGGCGTTTGGGCGAGGCCGCGGTAGCATCGTGCCCCGTTCGCGTGCATGAACTCGCATCCTGTCGAGCGCTCTCGGCGAGATAGGACCGCACTGCGAGGTTGAATGGTCAGTAACGACGGGGGGCGCTTCAACAGCGCCGGCTGTCTTGACGCTTCGAGAGCGCCCCCGCCGCCCCTGCCGGTGTCATCGCCGGCACAAACGCCTAACAACCCGCCCGGCTCGAAGTTGCGGCCTGCCGCCACGAATCACAGAGGGTGGGCGGCGCTCGGTCAGGCCGCGCGGGCTCGCGGCAGTCTTCCCCTCGTTGTTCCCCGCACACCTGTGACTTCGGACCGGCGCACCGCTCAGCCAGCCGGCTCGCTTGCTTAGCCGCCTCCGGTCGGGGGCCCGCCGAGCAGCAGGACGTCCACCAGCAGCAGCAGTCCGATGACGGCGACGATCACGCCGAACGCGTGGGCGAGCGTCGCGGGGCGAACTCTTAACCCGATCCGGCTTCCGGCGAGCGCCCCCACGGCGGCAGTTGCGGCGAGCAGCATCGTGAGCGGCCAGTCCGGCTCCGCGCCCTCAACGAGGTGGCTGGCCAGGGCCGCGATGCCCGTGAAGGTGATGATCGCGAGCGAGGTCGCGATCGCGCGACGCATCGGCAGATCGAGCAGCATCGTCAGCGCCGGGACGATCACGAAGCCGCCCCCGACTCCGAAGAAGCCCGTCAGCGCGCCGACGCCCAGCCCGCTGGCGCCGACGGCGGGCACCCGTGGCCGAGGACAGCCGCCGTCCTGCTCGACGGCCGGCAGCGCCTTGCCTCCGCGTGCGTACGTGGCTGCGGCAGCGACCAGCATCAGCGGGACGAAGGCGAGCACCAGCGTTCGGGCCCCTACCTGCGTGTTCGCCAGCGTTCCGAGGTAGGCCCCGGCCGCGGCGGGGACCGCGAACGCGAACGCGACCCGCCAGCACAAGTTCCCCTCCTTCGCATGAGCGAACGCCCCGACGGAGGCGCCGATGGCCACGACTATCAAGGAGGCGGTCGTGGCCGGCGTCGCTCCCTGGTCGAGGAGGTAGACGAGCACCGGAAGGGCGAGGATCGCTCCGCCACCCCCCACCGCCCCCACGACGCCGCCGATCACCAGCCCGAGCGCCGCCGCGAGCACGAGGTCCATGACTACCTACCTAGCGATTGTTGGCGCCGAGTCTCTCGCTTGCCGCCAAGAGGAGTGTTCGGCAGAAGCGCGAAGGCCGGGTATGCGATCTCAATGACGATGGAGCTGCCGGAGATTACGATCCGAACATTGTGGGTCGCGCACGACACCTGCGCGATCTGTGGTCGAGCGTGGAAGCCCGGTCCCGTTCCGGAGCCGTCCGCGTACACCGTCGAGAGCATCAACGACGACAGCACCAAGCCGCCACACGTCGTCTGCGACCGCTGCGTCGAGGAGCACTTCCCGGATGAGTTCCCGGAGCTAATCCGCGACCGCCAACGCTTCTGGGGCACTTGACATGTCACGGCCAATGAGTACCCGCCAGTACCCGCGACCGAGAGTCGCATCTCGGCAAGAGCGGGGGCCGAGCGCGTTTGGCGCACCCGACCCCCCGCGCCAAGCCCCCTCCCTGATCCGCGCGCAAGGAGACGCTATCCGGTTCTCAGCGCGGTGGGATGGTCCGAGCCGAAGGGAGAACGACCGCTGCGCCGCGCTTTACTCCTCGGCGTCGTCGAAGTGCTGGACGAACATGTCCGAGCCGGGAAAGACCTCGGACTCGTGGCCGTCTTCCCAGCGCACGAAATAAGGCGGCGCCCCGTTGTCGCCGAGCACCTTCAGGATCTCGCCGTCTCGTTCCGGCTCGCCCTGATGGTGGCCCCGAACCACCAGGCGATCCCCCGGCTTGGCGTGAAGAGTTGGGTGCTCATCTGAGGCCATATCCGTCCTTTCGTCGCCGAGTCTCGGACAGCCGCTGCGAGCAGTGGATCTCGCATCGTCAGCATATGACCTGCTCTTGCCCTAATGGGCGAGATCGCCCTGAACGACCTGGGCGACTGCGCGGGGCCCAGAGACCGCGGTTGTCGTTGGTGGCGGCGACCGGCGTCGCGGCGGGCGCCCAGCTCAGGCCCGAGGAGTGGCAGGCCCTCGAACGCAGCGAGCTGGGGACAGCTGCCTCGCTTGGCGAAAGCCAGGTCATGACATCGTCTGCACTACTACCGCAGCCCGGCGGCTTCGAGCGCCTGTCGCCGAAGCCTACGCCTCGCTCACGAGCCCGTTCCCGACATTGAACCGGGTGGCGTAGCCCCGCGTCACCTCGATCCCGTCCCGGCCCCCCTGGAACCGCACCAGGGCAAGAAGGGCAAGTCCGATCCGTCCTCGGCTTTCGCTCGACCGACCTCTGGCGCTCGCGAAGGGTCCCTTTTTGCTGACGGCGATCTCTGCGCGGCATATGGATTTCGATTACGGCGCCCAACGACGAGGCCGGAGGGTCACTCCGGCCTCGTCGTCACCCTAGTTCGCGGCCCGGCTTCTTCGTGCCGAGCCGATTGCGCTCACGGTCGCGGTGGTACGCGACGCTTCACCTTGCACTTCTGGGTCTGCTTCTCGGTGTGCTGCGTGCCGTCGTTGTAATTCCAGGTGACCGCCAGGTGCCACTTGTGATTCCTGGCCTTGCACCGGGCGTTGATGTACTTGCCCTTCTTGATCTTGGTCTTGTAGATCTCGAGCGGCAATCCGGCCGTGGCCTGGGTGATGTGGTTGACGTCGAGCACCTTGCCGTACTTGCCGGAGGCGTTCTTGAGCACGCCCGTCAGCAGGATCGAGTTCGTGCCCTGGTTGTTGTGCGCCGGGTCCTTGCAGCTGATGTTGCTCGGATTCGTCGCCTGAGAGCGCGTGAACACCTGCAGCGTCGGATTCTTGCCCTGCTTCTTGCCGTTGAACAGCAGGACGCAGCTGTTGATCGTGAACTGGCCGTTCGCGCTCGCCGTCGCGATGCCCCTGCCGACCAGCGCCTTCTTGCAGTTCGCCATCGCCCCGGCCATCGTCTGGCCCGCGAGCTGGCTCGCGTCGCACTTCCTCGCCGCCTTCGGGATGATCTTGAAGGCCTTGTCCAGGTAGATCCGGGTGCGATCGACCGCTGTCTGTGCGCTCGGGTTGTCGTAGTGGGTCACTAGATTCGTCTTCAGGGCGCCACCCTTGAACTTTCTCTTCGGCACCTTGTTGGGGCTGAACTTGAAGGTGAACTCCGATGTGGTCGCCGCCAGAGCAAAGCCCGAGCCGACCACGGCCCCTGCCGCTACGACGGCGAGAACGGCAACGAATCGCTTCCTGATGCGCATTTCAAATCGCCTCCTTTGGATGGCGTTCGGGGCACAATTCCCCGGATCCCCGTCACGGTTCGCCTACCCGCGCCGATGATGCCCAAACTGGACGCCGAGGCAGCTACCGGCGCGCCATCTACCCCGCCAGCCAGGCGGCAACGCCAGCGCTGATCAGATCGAGGAGGGGAGTCTGACTCTGACTGGCGAACAACCGGCGAACAGGGCGGCGCGCAGGCGCCCTGCTTCTCCAGTAGCTGCCGGCTGACGGCCAACGGGCTCTACGGTTGACCACCGCCGGCGTCGGCTGCGAGAGGCTGATGCCGCCAACCGACGAGCAAGGCGAACGACATGGTTTCTAAATCGGCGGCCCAATCCTGTACATCATCCTGCTGCTTACGCCTGGGATCTTCTGTATCCGCAAGGGGTATTGGGTGCTGTTCACCGCGCTCGATTCATCCTTGACAGACGGCCCAGTCGGATTGGAGGATTGGCTCAACCCGCAGAAAGGAGGCCCCATGGCGCGGAAGTACGTTGATTGCCGCGAGGTCCCAAGCGAAATGAACTGCACCGTTGGGATCGCCGCTGACACCGACGAGGAGCTCATCGAAGCCGCCGTACAGCACGCGGTTGCAGTGCATTCCGACGAGGACACGCCAGAGCTCAGGCGCATGATTCGGGAGGCCATGAAGGAAACGGAAGCGGCCGCCGTTTAGCGCGAGCTTTCGTCGCTGTTTAACGCCCCTCCAACTGGAGGGGCGTTCCATTGTCAAATCAGATCGTCGTCGTCGGCAACCACCGGGGCGATCATGGCGAACATCACAGCCTGGGGCTGGGTCCATCTGATCGTCGGTCGCTGATGGCCCTCACCGGGCCGGCGTGGTTCGTCGACAGCTCCGCCGCCTGGCCGCGGTCTGGGCGTCGCCACCGGGCGATGAGATGAGCCGAACTATCCTTATGAAAAGCGGGGGCAGGCGCGAAGTGCTCGCCTTCCCTCCTAGACGGGCCACTTCCCATCACCTGCCCCCGTTGCTTCCAGGGTTCTATCGGAAGTCGCGCGGCGAAGGGTCTGCGGCCGAGTGGTGCAGCGAAAGGACCGCCGGGCGGAGATTGGCGGGGACGGCGACCCGGGATGCGTGGGGCGTTGATCAGCACCGCCGCCGAGTACGGAGGCGAGCAACTAGGTGCAGTGGTCGCGCTGCCAGTACGAGCGGGCGCGACTAGTGGTGCCACTAGGTGCCAGGCGAGCGATAGTCACCGATACTTCACCGCGTTGTAGAGGTTGCGTGCCCCGTCGCCGAAGTATGGACCGTACAGGCGGTTGGGAAGCCCGGGGTAGCCGTAGCTGTTGACGCTGTTGAGATGGGCGCCCTTGATGATCCAGCCGCCGCCGCTCGAACCCTGCGTCATGTTGCAGGTGATCCACATCGTCGGGGGGTTGAAGTTGTTGTCCCGCCCGCGCAGGAAGGAGGGGCAGTCATACAGGTCCTGGCCGTTGAATGGCGACACTGCGGGGTAGCCGAAGGAGACGAAGTGCTGCAAGCGGGATTGATTCCAGGCGATCCCACGCGATCCCACCGTGTTCGCGACCCGCGGCCAGAGAACCATCGCCGACATGTCGTAGCTGAAGTCCTCTTGGTCGATCCACGGGGTAAGCGACCAGAGCTGGTGGGCAACGAAGATTCCGTACGGCAGGTGGCCGTGCTGGTAGCCGGGGACGAAGGCCACGTTCGTCGACCAGACGCCGTTGTCGACCGCGCAGTGGCCGGCAGAGAAGATCACCCGCTTGGACGGCGTGTTGACGACCGTGGCGGAGCAACGGAACGCTCCCTGCCCCGGCACTCGGAAGAACAGCTTGCCGTTGGTCGAATAGGGGTAGCGGCTGGGGTCGCGGATCAGGACGGCTCGGCGCCCCTGCTCGTCGCCCGCCTTGTCGCCCTTCGGCAACGAGGGGGGGATCGCCTTGGGCGCACCGGTCGAAGAGGTTGGTGCGGAGGACGGTGTCCCAGCGACATCGCGTCCGTCGCCTAGCGGCAGCGGCTTGGCGTGGCGCATCCGCTTCGGGGTCCAGAAGCGCTCGATGCGCTTGATTTTCGCCGCCGAGCTGGCAACCGTGTGGGAGACGGCCTTCGTCCGCTGACCCGCCCATGCGCTAGGTATCACGGCGAGTCCGATGACGATGAGGCAGGCAAGGACCGTCCGCACGACGCGCCCTCGACTGCTGCTTATCGGCCTCACGCAGCTGACGCTAAACCGCGATTCCAACGAGTCAAACGTCGGGGTCAGCCTGCTGACAGGGACGGGCAAGAAGCGCAAGATCTGGCCGGGCTTAGGCACCTGTAGGGGGGCAGGAAATCTCCGACCAAGCCCGGAGTCGGATTCGAACCGACGACCCCCTCCTTACCATGGAGGTGCTCTGGCCTGCTGAGCTATCCGGGCGCGCTTTTCAAGTCTACGGTTCCGCAGGCCCCGATCGGGCGCGCGTCCCGCCGGGGGTCACGAACGCCGTGACTCGAGTTGGGCGGCGATCGCTACTCAGCCGCCGCCCGGGATCGAGACCGCCCCGCGGCCGCAGCGCGCATGCCCGCGCGCGATCGCGGTCTCGAGCGGCAGGTCGCGCGAGGAGGAACCGACCCGCACGCGGTAGCAGCCCGAGCTCACCCGCCATCGCTTCGCCGCGGCGGACCAGTGTGCGAAGTCGCGATCCTGCAGTGGGATCGTCACGGTCTTGCTCCTGCCGGGTCGCAGCGACAGCGCGTCGAAGCCCTTGAGCTCGTTGCGGGGCTCGAGCCGGCCGCGCCGCGAGGGCAGGCCCAGGTAAAGCTGCGGGACCGCCCTGCCCGTGCGTTCCCCGGTGTTGACGACCCGGAAGCTGACGCTCGCGACCGTCGAGTGGCCGCGGGGCCGAGGCTTCACGCGCAGATGCCGAAACCGGAAGGTCGTGTATGAGCCGCCGAAGCCAAATGGGAAGGCCGGACGCAGGTGGTGGCGGTCGTACCAGCGGTAGCCCACGAACACCCCCTCCGTGTAGTGCTCCTGATTGTTCACCCCCGGATATCTCCGCGGGCTGCCGGCGGTCGGTATGTCGCGAGCGCGCCGCGGGAACGTTGCCGGAAGGCGTCCCCCGGGATCCGTCTTTCCGAACAGGACGCGCGCGATAGCAGTGCCGCCGGACTCACCGGGATACCACGCTTCGAGGAGCCCGTCGACGTCATGGCGCCAGGGCGTGAGCACCGGGCCGCCGGTCTGCATGACGACGACGGTGTGCGGGTTCGCGTCAGCCACCGCACGAATCAGCGCGTCCTGGTCGCCGAAGTCGGATGGGCACTCCAGCGTGAGGCAGCTTCGGTCGACGCCCTCGGTCATGAAGTCGCGCACGAACACGAGCGCCACGTCGGCGCCGCGCGCGGTCGCCGCGGCGCTGCTCGGATTGCTGCCGTCGTCGTAGCGGATGTCCGTCGTGTCCGGCACCATCCGCCCGATTGCGCCGAGCGGTGTCCGGCGGAAAAACGGCCGCACCCGCGAGGAGCCGCCGCCGTATACGTACTGCGTCGCACCGGGGCCGACGACGGCGATGGAATGCACGCGGCTCGCGCGCAACGGGAGAAGAGAGTGATCGTTGCGCAAGAGCGTGATCGCGGACTGCCCGATCCGTTTCGCGACCCGGGCGTGCGCCGAGACCGCAATGCGGCTGGGGTCGTTCACGTACGGCGCTCGGTCGAACACGCCGTAGGCGAACATCGTCCGCAAGATGCGGAGCACGTGCACCCTCACCTTCCGCATCGTGACCGCGCCGCTGTCGAGCGCTGTGTTCACGGCGTCCGGCCCGTAGGTAATGCCGGGGAACGGATCGAAATCGAGCCCGTTCCGAAGCGAGGCGGCGGTGTCCTGAGCCGCCGTGTGATCCGCGAGCACGATCCCGTGGAAGTGCCATTCGTCCCGCAGGACCCGCGTGAGCAGGTCGCGGTTGCGACAGGCGTGCGTGCCGTTCACCTTGTTGTGCGCGCACATCACACCGCCCACGTCGGCCTCCTTCACGGCAGCCTCGAACTGCGGGAGATACACCTCGTGGAGCGTGCGCTGGTCAACGTGGACGTTGACGTGCTTGCGGTCGCCCACGAGCACACGCTTGCCGCTGATCCAGACGCGTGCGGTTCGCGGGGACGCTGAGTTTGCCGCAGCGCCGCCGTAGCCCTCCTGGTTGTTCGCGGCGAAGTGTTTGACGACGGCGATGACATGCTCACGCTGCGCCCCCTGGATCCATCCCACCGTCATGCGGGAATCGAGGAAGGGATCCTCGCCGTAGCCCTCGAAGGTGCGGCCCCCGACCGGGGTTCTCATGATGTTCACGGTCGGCGCGTACACGAAGTGGTTGCCCTTGTTCTTCGCCTCGTCGCCGGTCACGGCGCCCGCCTCCGTGGCCAGATCCGGGTTCCAGGTCGCGGCGAGTGCGAGCGGGGCCGGCAGAGCCGTGGCGGGGCCCTGCCGCACGCCGGCCGGGCCGTTGTCGAAGTTAACGCGCGGCACGCCGAGGCGCGGGATCCCGAGGCTCGCCGCGCTGTGCTGATCTGGGCCGTTGACCCGGCCGACGTCCGGCAGCTGGTCGCCGGCAAGCAGCGAGATCTGCTCCTGACGCGTCATCGCCTTGAGGAGCAGGTGGGCGCGCTCGCCGGGCGGACGCGAGGAATCACACCAGGGTCGATCGACCGCATCGGCGCATGGACCGGTGGCTGCCTTCGCAGCGACTCCGGCGGTCGCCCAACCCAGCGCAACCGAGACGGCGGTGGCGATGACGCCCACACCGAGCGTGCGGCGGCCCCTGGCCGCTCCTGGCCCTGCGAAGATCCCCACTGGCACGAGCATCATCATTCCAGCATCGCCTGATTCTTTCGATCCGCCGATCCTCAGGAAGAAGCCATTCGCCGTCTGGGCGCCGTCCTTCCCCCCCGCCCTCACCTTGCCGCTGCTCTTGTCGACGATCGCGTACTTCGAGCCCCGCTCATTAGCCGCGGGCAGACGATCTCGACGTTCTCAGGCGACGTCCAGCATGGCCTCCCGCAGCGCCTGCGCCAGTCCGTCGACGTCCTCGGCCGTCGTGTCCCACGAGCACATGAGGCGAACGGTGCCGGCGTCCTCGTCCCAGACGTAGAACGGCATCGCCGCGGGAAGCGCGTCGCGCAGGCGATCGATCGCTGGCGCCGGCAGGTTCGCGAACACGCCGTTCGCCTCCACCGGGTAGGCGAGCTCCACGCCTTCGATCACCGTGATCGCGTCCGCGAGGCGGCGGGCCGTTGAGTTGGCGCTGGCGGCGTTTCGGCGCCACAGCTCGCCGCCCAGGAGCGCGTCGAACTGGGCGGCGACGAATCGCATCTTCGACGCCAGCTGCCCGAGCTGCTTACGCACATACAGGAACGACTTCGCGAGCTCCGGGCGTAGGAAGACGACCGCCTCCCCCATCACGAGGCCGTTCTTGGTGCCGCCGAAGGACACGACGTCGACTCCGGCGCCGGAAGTGATCTCCCCCAGTCCCGCGCCCAGCGATACGGCCGCGTTCGCCAGGCGAGCGCCGTCGACGTGCAGGTACATGCCGAGCTCGTGGGCCGCGTCGGCTATCGCCCGGGTCTCGTCGATCGTGTAGACGGTCCCCAGCTCGGTCGCCTGGGTGATCGAGACGACACGCGGCTGCACCGCGTGCTCGTCGCCGCGATGCGCCTCCCAGCGCCGCACGTCCTCCGGGCGCAGCTTGCCGCCGCGGTGCTCGACCGCCAGAAGCTTGGTCTGGGCGATCCGCTCCGGAGCTCCGCACTCGTCGACGTTCATGTGGGCCACGTCGGTGCAGATCACCGCCTCGTGGGGGGCGGTGAGGGCGTCGATGGAGGTGACGTTGGCGCCGCTGCCGTTGAAGACGGGAAAGGCCTCGGCGCTCTCGCCGAAGTGCTCGCGGAAGCGCTCGCGGGCGGCCGCCGTGTAGCCGTCGTCGCCGTAGGCCACCACGTGGCCCCCGTTGGCGGCGGCGATGGCCTCGAGGATCTCGGGATGCGCGCCGGAGTTGTTGTCGGACGCGAAGCCGCGGGGGTTGTCGGGCATCGTTGGGGCCCTCCGTTGGACTGTTGTCGGGTTCTAGGGGTGGAGTGACAGGCGCTTGCCGTTCATCTTCTCCGCCGAGTCGCCGACGACGAAGCGGATCGCGTCGGCGAGGTCCTCCGCCGCGGTGAAGGTGCGAAATTCCTTCTCCGGGTTCTCCTCGCGCATGCGCGGGGTGAGGATCGCGTTGACGACGACGATGTTGGCGGTGGCGCGCGTCTCCTTGAACGAGTCGGCGAGGGCGAGCGTCCAGCTCTCGGCGGCCGCCTTGGTGGCCGCGTAGGAGGCGTTGGTGGCGTTCGGCTGCTGTGCCTGGGAGGAGGAGACGAGGACGAAGCGTCCGTGGTCGCTGGCGGCGAGCTGGTCGTGGAAGGCGCGGGTCGTGTGCTGCACGGTGTGGACGAGGAGGTCGTGGAGCCACTCGTAGTCCGAGAGCGGGGTGGTGGCGATCGGGTCGCCGCCCTTCCAGCCGCCGACCAGGTGCAGCAGCGCGTCGACGTGGTCGAACCGCTCGACGAGGGCCTCGCGCCACTCGCGGGCCGCATCCGCGGAGAGCAGGTTGACGACGCGGCCATCGAAGCGCTCCTCGGGCAGGCCGAGATCGGAGGCAAGCTGGTCCAGGCGCTCCTGGTCGCGATCGGTGGCGGCGATCGTCGCGCCATCGTCGGCGAGCCGCTGCGCGACGGTCGGGCCGAGGCCGCCGGCGGCGCCGGCGATGGCGATCACGCGTCCGTCGAGCTCAGCCATCGACTTCATTCTCCCGGAATCCGCCGGGTTGCACGGTCCGGAGCCCGGCCAGCCGTGCGCCGGCCGCCTGCCGCTCGTCATAGCTGACGAACGCATCAAGCGGCGAGAGGTCGACCGCGGCGACGATGTGGATCGCGTCCAGCGCTCGCAGCGCCGGCTCCGTGATCGCGCCCGCGGCCGCAAGCAGCTCGCGGTCGAGCGGGAGCAGCCCGACGGCGTCCAGAAGCTCGCTCGCTCGCTCCAGCAGGAGCGCAAGCGGCAGACCGGGATCGTGCGAAGCCGCCCGCCGGATCGCCCGCGGCACTTCGGTGAGCACGAGCTCGCATGAGACGAGGTCGGCATCGGCAAGGAAGGTCCGAAGCGCGTGGCTCTCGGGCTCGTCACGCACCAGCTTGACGAGCGCCGAAGCGTCGGCGTAGAACAGAGCCACTCAGCGCTCGCCGCGAACCTCGTCGAGCGCGCGACTGACCGCATAGGGATCGCCTTCGAGCTCGAGAGGCTTGGGCAGCCCACGTCGCGCGGGACGCGTGATCCGTCCCTCGGCCACGAGCCGGTCGAGCTCCGCTCCGCCCGTCGCCGGCGGGCCGAGCTCGGCCACGGGCCGGTTGCGATCGGTGACGACCAGGCGCTGGCCGCGCTGGACATCTCGCAGGTAGCGACTGAGGTTCCGGCGCAGCTCGGCGACCCCGACCGTGCTTGACATGTACATGAAGGTAGCACTTGGCGGCTGGCCCGCCGACGGCACTGCCGAATCGTGGCCACGGCACTACGCTGCGACCGGTGGGCGTTGACGAGCGGCGGCTGAGGCCGGAGACCGTGGCGGTGAAGGCGGGGCGAGGGCCCGGCGACCCCGGAGATCCGCTCGCGACGCCGCTCGTGATGGCATCGAACTTCCACGCCGGCGGCGAGCGCGAGTACGCGCGCACCGACGGGACGCCGACGTGGCGCGCGTTCGAGGAGGCCGTCGGCGAGCTCGAAGGCGGCGATGCGACCGCGTTCACGACCGGGATGGCGGCGGCGGCCGCGGTGCTCGAGACGCTGCCGGTAGGCGCCCGCGTCGTCTATCCGGAGGTCTCGTATCTGGGGGTGCGGCGGCTGCTGGGCGGCCACGACGAATCCGGGCGGCTCGACATCACCGGCGTCGACGTCACCGACACCGATGCCGCCGTCGCCGCCCTGGGGGGCGCCGATCTGCTCTGGATCGAGACGCCGACGAATCCGCTGGTCGGGATCGCCGATCTTGAGACGCTCGCGACGGAGGCCCGCGATCGCGGTGTCACGTCGGTGGTCGACAACACCTTCGCCACGCCTCTGCTCCAGCGCCCGCTGGAGCTCGGCTGCGACCTCGTCGTCCACAGTGCCACCAAGCTGATCGGCGGCCACTCCGATCTGATGCTCGGCGTGGCCGTGGCTCGCGATGAGGAGTGGGCGCAGCGCCTGCGCGGCGTCCGCCACGACGCCGGCGCGACGCCCGGCGGGCTCGAGACGTGGCTCGCGCTGCGCGGGCTGCGTACGCTCCCCGTCCGGCTGGAGCGGATGCAGGCCTCGGCGCTCGAGCTCGCGCGGCGGCTGCGCGGGCACCCGGCGGTGGAGCGGGTCTTCTATCCCGGGCTTCGGGACCACCCGGGACACGAGCTGGCCCAGCGGCAGATGGACGGGTTCGGGACGATGCTCTCGTTCCAGGTCGTGGGCGGGGCCGGGGGCGCGGATGCGGTGTGCGGCGCGGTCGAGCTCATCACCAACGCGACGAGCCTCGGCGGCGTCGAGACGCTGATCGAGAACCGCGCCGCCGCGCCGGGCGAGGAGCACCTGCCGGAGGGCGTGATCCGCGTGAGCGTCGGCTGCGAGCACCCTGAGGACCTGTGGGAGGACCTGGAGCGGGCGCTCGGGGCAGCCTAGCGGCGGCCGGCGCGGGTCGCCCGTGCCCCTGAGTCGCGCACGTTGACGCCGACGAGGCTCGAGACGCCGTAGCGCCTTCCCTTGCGCGCGAAGGCGGCGAACCAGCCGGCTTGCTCGAGCGTCGTGGAGATGGTGGCCCGTCCGTGCCTGTTGGTGAGGTGCCCATCACCGGCGAACCGCGCGTGCGCCCGTCGGACCGGCTTGCCGCCGTGCCGCGTGACGCGGAGCGTCACCTGGACGTGAAACGACGAAGAGCCTGGTTTGATCCCCTCGCGAACCCTCTGAATGCGCACGCGGAACCGCTCGTGTCCGGGCGAGCGGCGGAGATGCATGAGGCCGCTCTGAGGGCCGAAGGTGAGCCTGCATCCGGAGCTGTCAGACGGACCGATCAGCCAGTGCAGCCGGCCGCCGAGCGTCGAGAGCAAGCCCAGGCCCTCGGACTCGCCGCAGATGCGGGTCTCGATCTGGAGCGTGCGCTTGCCGGTCTTGGTGTCCACCGCCCACACCTGGTAGCGGTGCCCCTGAGAGCCGGCGAGCAAGAGCCTGCGCTTACGGAAGACGGCACCGGTGATGCCGCTTGGCGGTACCGCGTTCTTTAGGCGCTTCGCCGGCTTGAGCTCGGGGCCCGACGGGGCGGCGTTCGCCCCCGAGACCTGGCTCGTCCGGTAGGCGATCAGGTCGTCACCGGCGGAGGTCCAGATCAGCCTGCCGTCCGGCGAGGTCTCGGCCCACATCGCCTTCGGGATGAACCTCGGGTCCAGCTGGACGTAGTAGCGGAAGGCGAGCGTCTCCGGGTCGGCGATGCCGAAGGCGCCCCTGCCGCACGTATTCGTCGGATTGGCGGCGGGGTTGTAGCACTCCATCGGGAGCACGACTCTCCCGCCCTCGCCGTCCAGCCAGGTGGGGTCGCCGATGTGGTTGTAGCCGACGCTGCGCCGCAGCGCCGCCGGAATCTCCCTGTCGATCCCGGCCGTCTGGACGAGCCGCGGCGTCGTCTGCCACAGCCCCTGGGAGGGCCCGATGAAGTAGATGCGGTCGGCAGAGGGCGAGTTCGTGAGCCCCTGCCAGTAGTCGAAGGGGACCGAGCTGGCGCCGGTCAAGACCCAGCGGCCGGGGTCGCGGGCGGACGCGGTTGCCGCGAAGGAGAGGATTGCCGCCCACGCAACGGCCGCGAGTATGAAGAGGGCGCGGTATCGAGGCACGGCGCTCACCTTACCCAGCGCCTCTGAAAGCGTTGCGATCTCAGCTACGCCGTGGCGTCCCAAAGATCGCGATCGCGTCTGGTGGGCCTTCGCTCAGATCGCGTCGGCGGGGCGCGTCAGGACCGGCTCGAGCTTGCGCTGCAGCTGGACGTAGAAGAGGCTCAGCGGGAACTCGTCGTCCTTCACCAGGTCGACGAGCTCCCTCGGCTCCTCGACCTCCGGGAGCTCGCGGTTGGCCTTCGCCCACACCGAGGCGTTGGCCGGCGGGACGTACTGCGACATGAGGTCGTGCGCGGCGATCCACTGGCCGACCTTGGAGCGGTCGATGCCGGAGTGGTAGAGGTCCTGCACCTTGGCGCGCAGGGCGGCGACGCCTTCGGCGATGCGCTCCCACTCGATCGTCATGCGGTTGTCGGTCCAGTGCAGGTAGCGCTCCTTGTGCAGGAACGCGAACAGGAGCTGGCCGCCGAGCCCGTCGTAGTTGCGGACCCTGCTGCCCGTGACCGGAAAGCGGAACATGCGATCGAAGAGGATCGCGTAGGAGACGTAGCGGGCGAATGCGAAGCCCTCGGCCTCGAGCTTCACGGCCTCGCCGAAGGCGGTGAGGTCGCAACGGAGCTCCTCCAGCGAGTACATCCAATAGGGGCTTCGCTGGCGGATCATGAACGGGTCGAAGGGCAGGTCGCCGTGCATGTGGGTGCGGTCGTGGATCAGGTCCCAGACGACGTAGGCGTCCATGGAGAGCTCCGGCGAGGTGAGCAGGCAGGCGGCGTCGGGCGGGAGGTTCACGTCGAGCAGGTCGGCCGCCCGGCCGCAGACGCGGCGGAAGCGCTCGGCCTCGCGGTCACAGAAGATGCCGCCGAAGTAGCTGGGCGGGCGCTCCACCGTGGAGAAGGTCTCGGGGAACAGGACCGCGCACTCGGAGTCGTAGCCGGACGTGTAGTCGACGAAGTTGACCGGGACGAACTTCGGGTTGTCGTACCCGGATGCCTCGAGGTCGGCGACGAAGTCCGGCCAGGGCACGCGGAGGATGAGCGCCTCGAAGCGGGTGTCGCTGGAGGCGTTCTGCGTGTACATCGGAAAGACCGCGAGGTGCTCGATGCCGTCGCGCCGCTCCGCCTCCGGGTGGAACGCCTCGGTGGAGCGCATGAAGTCGGGCTTGCCGAAGCCCGCGTTGGCCCAGTGGCGAAGGTCGGCGCGCAGGGCCTCGAAATACTCGCTCTGGTGCGGAAAGTGCCGGGCGAGGCCGCCGACGGCCGCCGAGATCGTCTCGACCACCTCGCCGAGGCGTGAGCCGTCGTGCTTGGCCAGGTCGACCGAGCCGTCGGGCTCCTGCGTGGCGCGGAGCTCCTCGACGGCCTCCTTGAGCTCGGCCCAGTGGCGGTCCCCCGCCGCCGGGGAGTCGGTCACCGTCTCGAGGCCGCCGAAGGCCGGCTGGGCGGCCCAGTAGACGAGGTTCAGCCACAGCGCCTCGTTGTCGAGCTCGCCGATGCAGTCGTCGCCGAAGAGGTCCGAGTCGGCGAGCACGACGACCCGGCCCGCGCCGTGCCGGGCGGCGGCCGCGAGTGGGGCGCCAGGAGGCGAGGCGGTGGACGAGGTACGGGCGATCACCGCCGCGCCGTCGTGCAGGGCCAGGGTGCCGGCGCGGTAGAAGCAGGCATCGTGCACGCGCGCCAGGAGATCGACGGCGGACGGGCCGCCGTCGGAGGCGGATTCGGCGGTCCCATTCGAGCCGGTGCCGTTCGCGAGGTCCGCGAGGACCCAGGAGGGCGCGTTGTGGTTGTGCTCGTAGTCCTGGACGGTGCTGTTCTCCACCTCGATCGCGAAGCGGGCCAGCAGGGCGTTCAGGTTGTTGCCGTACTTCTCCTGCTCGGTCTCGCCGCAGACGATGAGCCCGCCGCCGCCGCGGACGAACTCGTCGAGGGCGTCGATCTCGTCGTCTCGCAGCCGCGGGCTGCCGGCGCTCGTCGTCGCCTCCCACTTGGGGTCGGAGGGGTGCGCGATCACGACGACGTCGGCGCCCGCCAGCGTCTCGCGCGTCAGCGGGCGGCCGGCGTTGGGCAGGACCTCGAAATCGCGGGCGGCGAGCTTCTCGGCGGCGATCGCGTAGGAGGAGTCCTCGGGGTGGCCGGGCTGCATCTCGGCCGCGAGCTCGCGACGGATCGTCCACGCCTCCGAGTGCGACTCGTCGAAGAGGATGCGGGCGACCTTGGGCTGGGCGAGCGTCCTCACCGCCTTCTCCTTCCCGCGATTGGCATTCCTTAACCGTACGGACGGTCCTGGACAGCGTCAACACCCGATCTGATGCGATTTCGCGCAATAATCCAACGCTTGGACGCATTGGACAAGCAAATCCTTTCGCTGCTGGTGGAGGACGGGCGCCGCACCTACGACGACATCGGGCGGCGGGTGAGCCTCTCGGCCCCGTCGGTGAAGCGCCGCGTCGACCGGCTGCGGACGAGCGGGGCGCTCGAGGGGTTCACCGCGGTCGTCGACCACGGCGCGATGGGCTGGAACACCGAGGCGCTCGTGCAGCTGTTCTTCCGTCCCGGCACCCAGCTGGACGAGGTGGCCGCGATCCTGCGCGAGCACCCGGAGGTCGTGGAGGCATGGAGCGTCACCGGCGACCCGGATGCGATCGCCAGGGTGCGCACCGCCGACAACGCAGCGCTCGAGCGGCTGATCACCGACCTGCAGCGAAACGGGCTGGTCATCCGCACCAGCTCGCAGGTGGTGATGTCGCGGCTGGTGGGGCGGGTCGGCGAGGGGCGGTAGTCAGGCGGCACGGCCAAGCACCTCGATCTCGGTCGTGTAGGGGAAGTCGAATGGCTGCGGGAGCGCGGCGGCGCTTCGGCGGGCCTGATCGAGAACCTCCTGGCGGTGGTCGGGGGGAAGGCTCGCGATGAAGCTGATGGAGGCGACGCGGCGGACCAGGGCGGCGGTGCTCAGGATCTGGAGGTTGGGGAAACAGCGGCGCGTTGCCTCCTCGAAGAGATCCGTCGCTTGGAGCGCATCACGCCAGCGCCCGCTGCGGTGCGACGGGGTGTCGCCCCGGTGAGGGCGGAGCAGGTCCTCGACCGCACGCTGCACCGGGTTCTCCAGATCGCGGACGTTCCAGATCAGCGCGAGGTGGCCGCCCGGGCGCAGGATGCGGTGGATCTCGGCGAGGGCGGCGGGGGCGTCGAACCAGTGGAAGGCCTGCGCGACGGTGACCGCATCGGCGCTCGCGTCCGGGAGGCCGGTGTCCTCGGCGGTTCCGGGGCGCGCCTCGGCGCCGGGGGTGGTGCGAGCGAGCGCCGCCCGCATCTGGTCGACCGGCTCGACGGCGACGACGGTGGCACCGGTTGCGGTCAGCAGGCGGGTGAGCTTGCCGGTGCCGGCGGCGAGGTCGACGACGGTGGTTCCGGGTTCGAGCCCGAGCTCGCCGGCAAGCCAATCGACCGCCTCGACGGGATAGCTCGGCCGGCTCTCCTCGTAGACGTCGGCGGCGTGCGCGAAGCCACGCTGAGCGGTCTCGTGAACGGACACGACCAGAGGATCGCGAATTGTTCGCCCGAGGCATCGGCGATCGAGTGGTTCTCGCGACTCGGCGCCACGATCTTCATCCCTTTCGGGCATGGCGCGGACGTCGATCTTGTCGTCGACCTAGAGGGACGGCTCCTGCGGATCCAAGTCAAGGCATCGACTTGCCTGGGAGCGCGAACCTCGATTCGATTAGGCGGGACGAAGTACTCCGATTACGAGATCGACCCCGCACCTCCGATGAACCCACTGGTCTACGGGCATCGACCGCGTCTAAACTCGATCGCGGCATTGGGGGAGTATGCAAGTGGACAACGCACGGCCGCTGTAAACGGTCTGGCACAGCCTTCGCAGGTTCGAATCCTGCCTCCCCCACTTCCGCCTCGGGAGTCGGGCTTCAAGCGCACCAAGTACCGAGCGGATCCACCTCTACGGGGACCGTCAGAAAGGCAGCTAAAGGGCGTGGACGGCGGTTATCGGCGCCGCCGGCTGCGCGACGACCGCCGCCGAACGCCGCGCCGGCGGGCATGGCCGCGCTCGCCGTCGGCCGGCGACGCCAGCCCGCGCTGGATCTCTCGCCCCGTGATCTCCTCCACCGTCTCGCTCATCACCTGCTGGAAGATCACCAGGAGCGCCTCCGAGGCCAGCGGTCGCAGCCGCTCGAGCGCGTCGCGCACCTTCGGCCAATCCTCCTCCGGGCGCCCCGCCTCGTTGAACGGCTTCCACACGTTCTCGAGGAACAGCTCGATGAACACGCGCGCCACCCGGCGGGCACTCGTCCGCACCTGCGAGACCACGTCCAGCGCCACCCCGGGCGGCACCCCAAGCTCCGCCAGCTCGAGGCCGGCCCGCTGGAGCCGCGGGCTGAGAATCTCGTAGCGCCCGTCTCCAAGCGAGCGCAGCAGACCCAGCTTCTCCGTGCGCGCCATCAGGCGATCGTCCAGCGGTCCTCCCCATCGCTCGGCGAACTCCTCCTCCGTGAGGATCTCCGGCTGCTCCTCCTCGAACGGCGCCCGGAGCGTCCGCGAGAAGTTGAGCACCTCCGAGCTCGACCCCCCCGCGCCCTCCAGCAGCTTGCGGATCGACTCCAGGTTGAACCCGTCCGCCTGGAGCTCCTGGATCAGCTCGATCCGCGACACATGCGGATCGCCGTAGTAACCCGTCCTCCCCCGCACCTGCGGCGGCGGCACCAGCCCGCGCGACTGGTGCGCGCGGATGTTGCGCACCGTCATCCCGGTCCGGTGCGCCAGCTCGTCGATCGTCATCGACGCGTCATCGCCGGCGCGCCCGGCCCGCTTGTCGTTCGTGATGTCGGCCATGCCCAACCCCTACGCGGGATGTTCCATCGAATGATGTTACATTCGGCCTCGGGCATCCGCCGGATCCCGAGATAGGTTCAGGGTCACAGTGTCATTTCTCGAAACCGTCGCCGCTCCCATCCGCCCCGCAAGCGTGGTGCTCCGCCCGGCGGCCGCCGCGCTTCGTCCGGTCCTCCTGCCGCGCCTCCTGGTCCAGGCCGCGGCGGACGTTCGCTCGATCGCGATCTCCACGCGCGAGCTCACCGTGGCGGTCAACCAGCTCGCCGACATCGACCGGCGCGTCGGCGTGCTCGAGGTCGAGGTCACCCGCATGCGACAGGCGGTGGAGGCCGTGGTCACGGAGGTCGAGCAGGTCCGTCAGTCGACGGAGCCCCTCGGTCGCCTCGGCGGGCGGTTTGGCCGGAAGCGCCGCAGCGAGCGCTAGGCCAGCTCCCGAAGCCGCTGGGCCTCGGGCAGTTGCTTCAGCTTCTTCAGCGTGTTGTTCTCGATCTGGCGGATGCGCTCGCGCGTGACGCCGAAGGCGCGCCCCACCTCCTCGAGCGTCAGCGGCTCGTGGCCGCGGAGCCCGTAGCGCAACTCGATCACCTGGCGCTCGCGCTCGGGAAGAGCGTCGAGCGCCTTCTGGATGTCCTCGCGCTGAAGGCGCTCGGTGGCGGTCTCGAAGGGCCCCTCGGTGCGATCGTCCGCCACGAAGTCGCCCAGCTCCGACTCCTCCTCGTCGCCCACCGGCTTCTCGAGCGAGATCGGCATCTGCGAGACGCGCAGGATGTCCCGAACCTCGCGAACCGTGATCTGAAGCTCCTCCGCGATCTCATCGGGCTCGGGCTCGCGCCCGATCCGCTGCACGAGCTGGCGCTCCACGTGGGTCACGCGGTTCAGCTTCTCGACCATGTGGACCGGAATCCGGATCGTGCGAGCCTTGTCGGCAATCGCCCTGGTGACCGCCTGGCGGATCCACCAGGTCGCGTACGTGGAGAACTTGTAGCCGCGCCGGTAGTCGAACTTCTCCACCGCCCGGATCAGCCCGAGCGACCCCTCCTGGATCAGGTCCAGGAAGCTCAGCCCGCGGCCCAGATACCCCTTCGCGATCGAGACCACGAGGCGCAGGTTCGCCTCGACCATGTGCCGCTTCGCCGCCATATCCCCGCGCTCGATCCGCTTCGCCAGGGCGATCTCCTCCGGCGCGGTCAGCAGATCCACCCGGCCGATCGATCGCAGGTACAGGCGCAGCGAGTCCAGGCTGGGCTCCACCGTGAGGTCGAGCTCGGGCTTCTTCGCCTGACCCGGCTGGGAGCCCCCCTTGGCCTCCTTGTACGCGGTGAGGCCGTCCTCGGCGATGACGTCGACCCCATGCTCGATCAGGTAGGTGTGCAGGTCGTGGACCTGCTCCTTGGTGACCTCCACCTCCTCGAGCGTCCCGGCAATCTGCTCGAAGGTCAGATAGCCGCGTTCCCGGCCCTGCGAGATCAGGGACCGAAGATCGTCCGAATCCTGGAACGGAAGGTCGCCATTCAGCTCTGCGGCTGCGCCGTTTCCGGTGGCCGCTTCGCCCCCGCCGACGGCTCCCGGCTCGCCGGTCACCAGTGAGTCTCCCTCTTTAGACATCCCCGCCCCCACCTCTCCTAACTTTCGGGGTCCGGGAGGCGGGAAGTATAGGGGTTGAACCCGCCGAGGCGCGGCGATTTCCCCCCGCTAATCTTGGCCATCCGGCCAAGCCCGGGTCTGCCCGGCTCATACGCTCCGCAGTCGCGGCACACTTCGATCAGGTCTCCTCGCATGCACACGACCCAAACCACCCGAGCCCCAGGCCCCGCCGCCGACGCCCAGGCCTCGCGGCCCCGGACCGAGGTGAGCCTCACGCGGGTCGGCGTCCGCGGCATCGAGAAGGTGGTCCGCGTGGGCGGACATCGCGCCGCGTCGGGGGACCGCGACGACCGGCCGGGCAACTACTTCTTCGCCGAGCTCGAGTGCTTCGTCGACCTCAACCCGCGCCAGGCGGGCGTCCACATGTCCCGCTTCGAGGAGGTCGTCGGCGAGGCCATCGACAGCGTCGTCCTCGGTGAGGCCCTCCGCGCCGAGGAGCTCGCCGCCGACATCGCCGCCCGGATCCGCGAGCAGCAGCAGGGTCTCCGCGCCGAGGTGACGATCGCCGCCCGCTACCCGGAGACCGTTCGCACACCGGTCTCGGAGCTGCCGACTCAGGAGATCTACACGCTGTGTGGCACCGCGGTCGTCTCCGAGCGCGGGACGCGCACCCTCACGGGAGTCGAGGCCCAGGGGATGACGGCCTGCCCGTGCGCGCAGGAGCTGGTGACCGGGCGCTCGCGCGAGCGGCTCGCGGCCGACGGCTTCACCGACGAGGAGATCGAGCGCGTGCTCGCCGCTGTCCCGGTGGCGACCCACAACCAGCGCGGCATCGGCTCGCTCCACATCGGCCTTCCCGAAGAGCTCGACCTCGAGGTCGACGCGCGCGATCTGCTGCACATCGTCGAGCGGTCGATGAGCTCGGAGATCTACGAGCTGATGAAGCGATCCGACGAGCTGTCGGTCGTGGAGAACGCCCATCGCAATCCCCGCTTCGTCGAGGACTGCGTACGCGAGATGGTCCGCCGCGTCGCCGACGCGTATCCGAGGCTCCGCGACGGCGGCTTCATCCTCGCGCGCCAGGAGAACCTGGAGACCATCCACCGCCACTCCGTGATCGCGGAGCGCTCCGGGATGGTGTCGGAGATCCTCTCCGAGCTCTCCACCGGCGAGCACTCGCGCCACCACATGACCGAGCGCGAGTGGCTCGAGGCGCCCTGCGGGGACCACTCGGGCTAGCCGACCGGCTCGCCCTCGTCGCGGTCCTTGACGCTGCGTCGCTCCCGCTCCTCGGCGAGCCGTCTGCGCAGCCCGAAGAAGTAGTCCAGGCCCGAGATCACCGTGGCCGCGAGCGCCAGGTAGACCAGCGCGTCGACGGGCCAGGGCGACGGGTTCCAGATGATCAGCGCGAACACCGCCGCGACCTGAAGCGTCGTCTTCGCCTTCCCGAGCCAGCTCGCCGAGATCACCACGCCCTGCTCCGCGGCGACCGCCCGCAGCCCGGTGACCGCGAGCTCGCGGGCGATGATGACCATCGCGACCCACGCGGCAAGCCGGTCGAGCGAAACGAGCGAGACCAGCGCGGCGATGATCAGCAGCTTGTCGGCCAGCGGGTCCATCAGCTTGCCGAAGGTGGTCACGTCCTGGCGTCGCCGGGCGAAGTAGCCGTCCAGCCCATCCGAGATCGCCGCGAGCGCGAACACGCCCGCGGCCAGTGCGTCACCGTTCGGCGTCTCGTCGAGCAGCGCCACGACGATCACCGGTACCGCCAGGATGCGCAGCAGCGTGAGGACGTTCGGCAGGTTGATCGGGACCATGCCTCACCCAGTATCGCGAACCGGCGCGCGCCGGTCGGTGGTTCGCGCCCGCCTCGGCGCGCCGCTAGAGGCGTGCGTGGGGAACCCGCATCACGCCTCTAGGAGAGCTCGCGGGCCCGGGCGAGCACGGCATCCAGCATCGGCTCCGTCAGCCTGCCGGTGAACGTGTTCTGCTGCGAAGGGTGAAAGCACGCGATCAGCGCGAACCGCCCCACCGTCGCCTCGGCCCCGTGGGCGAACCGGGGCTTGGGTCGCGGCAGCTCCTCGCCGATCCCCCGGAGCGCCCGCAGGGACCCGTCCCAGGCGTATGAGCCGAGCGCGACGATCACCCGCGCGCTCTCCAGCAGCCGCAGCTCGCGCTCCAGGTAGGGCAGGCAGTTGTCCCGCTCGGCGGGGGTCGGCCGGTTGGCGGGAGGCGGGCATCGGTTGACCGCGGTGACGTACGCGCCGCAAAGCCGAAGTCCGTCGCCCCGGCCCTCGGAGCGCGCCTGGTTCGCGAGCCCGGCCCGGTGAAGAGCCGCGTAGAGCCAGTCGCCCGAGCGATCCCCGGTGAACACCCGCCCGGTGCGGTTGCCCCCGTGCGCGGCCGGCGCCAGGCCGACGACGAGCACGCGGGCCGCCGGATCCCCAAATCCGGACAGCGGCTTCGCCCAGTACTCGTCGTTCCGGTACCGCCGCGGTGGATCGGCGGCTGTTTGCTCCCGCCACTCGACCAGTCGCGGGCAGCGACGGCACCCGGCGATCTCGTCCGCGAGGGCCGCAAGCAATGAGGGCACGGGCAAAGGCTAAGGACCTATCCCGGCAGGGGGAGTGCCCGTGGGGACTGCGCGGTCTCTCCGCTGGGCGCCGCGCCCCGGGCAGGGCCTACGACCGGGTCGGCGTCAGCCGGTCCGCCACCCAGCGGCCGGTGAAGAAGATGGCGAGCCACAGCAGCGTGGCCGCCAGCGGGCTGATGAAGGCGATCGGGATCGACACCGCGAAGACGCCGACGACGAGCAGGTTCGCCGGGCCGGCGTAGCGGCGCTCGACGGCGCGCGCCTCAGGCCGCACGAGGCCCTTCCGGTAGCTGTAGACGAGCTGGGCGTGGAAGCTGCCGCTCACGAGGATCATGTTGATCGCGTACAGCACGATCGCGGCCGTCTGGTCGCTGAAATCCCCGAGGACCTCGGAGGTGAACGGAACCAGCGCGATGAACGCCAGGTACACGAGATTCAGCCCCATCAGCCTCCCGTCGAACCGCTCGAGGGCCGAGAAGAAACGGTGATGGGCGAGCCAGTACTTGCCGAGCACGGCGAAGCTGATCGCGTAGGCGACCAGGTCGTCGTGGTTGTCGAGCAGCTCGCGCGTGATGCTGGACTGGTTTTCGGGGACCGCAAGCCCCAGGACGAGCAGGGTGATGGCGATCGCGAAGACCCCGTCGCTGAAGGCGACGATGCGGTTGAACTCGACCTCGGCCTCGTCGCGGTGCCGTACGCGTCCGCCCGCGACCGGGTCGAACTGCTTCGGCTGATCCTCGGCCACGCAGTCAGATACGTTCGCCGGCGCCGGAACCCTGCTGGCGGGCGACCTCACCCGAGGTCCCCGAGATACCCCTACCGGGTATATAATCCCGCGTCATGAGCGACGTGCTCCAGACGCTTCTCGACGGTTTGAAGAACGCCGGGCTCATGGCCTACGAGGTGTGGTGGGCCCTGGTCTTCGGGTTCGCGATCTCCGCGGTCGTGCAGGCCTGGGTCCCGCGCGAGCGCATCGAGTCCGCGCTGTCGGGCTCCGGACCCGGACCGGTGGCCAAGGCCACCGGCCTGGGCGCCGCCTCCTCCTCCTGCTCGTACGCCGCCATCGCGATCGCGCGGTCCCTGTTCGAGAAGGGTGCCTCCGCGGTGACCTCGCTGGCCTTCCAGTTCGCCTCGACGAATCTCGTCTGGGAGCTGGGGCTCGTGCTCTGGATCCTCATCGGATGGCAGTTCACGCTGGCCGAGTTCGTGGGCGGCATCATCCTGATCGCGCTGATGGCCCTCCTGCTGCGGGTCTTCGTCTCGCCCCGGCTCGAGGAGGCCGCGCGGCGACATGCCCAGCAGGCCGCCGCCGATCACTCTCATGGCGCGGGCGGCGGCGAGCGGGCGAGCTGGCGCGGGCGGTTGACCTCAGCCGACGCCTGGACCGACGTCGCCTGGAACTTCCGCATGGACTGGAAGATGCTGTGGAAGGAGATCACGATCGGATTCCTCCTGGCCGGGTTCATCGGCCTCCTGGGCGACGACTTCTTCAACGTCCTGTTCGTCACCGACGCACCGCCGCTCGTGCGCACGATCGAGAACGTCGTCGCCGGCCCGGTGATCGCGGTGCTGAGCTTCGTCTGCTCGGTGGGCAACGTGCCGCTGGCCGCCGTGCTCTGGTCGGGCGGTATCTCGTTCGCGGGCGTGATGGCCTTCCTGTTCGCGGACCTGATCGTGCTGCCGATCGTGATCGCGTACCGGAAGTACTACGGGCTCTCCTACGCCCTGCGAATCAGCGCGCTGATGCTCGTCACGATGGTGATCGCAGCGCTGATCGTCGACGGCATCTTCTCGGCGGTCGACCTGATCCCGTCCACGCGGCCGAGCCGCACGGACATCTTCGGCAGCGTGTCCGTCGACTACAAGCTGTTCCTGAACGTGTTCGGACTGATCATCTTCGCCGGCATGTTCTGGCTGACGCTTCGGACCGAGCGCCAAAAGCTTCCGCCCCATCCCGAGCCGGCCGGCCCCTAAACTGGATCGGCCGAGCGGCCTTTTCGGAGCCGCCCACGCAGCCGCCATGGTGCGCGATCACTCCCAGCTCCGCAAGCTCGCGATCGTCCCCGCCTACAACGAGCAGGGGATGGTCGGTCGCGTCGTGCGCGAGATCCACCGTCACGCGCCGGGCTTCGACGTGGTCGTCATCGACGACGGATCGCTCGACAACACGGCCGCCGAGGCGCAGGCCGGCGGTGCCGCGGTCGTGCGCCATCCCTTCAACATCGGGATCGGCGGCGCGATGCAGTCCGGGTTCAAGTACGCGCTGCGCAACGACTACGACGTCGCCGCCCAGGTGGACGGCGACGGCCAGCACAAGCCCGCTCTCCTCGAGGACCTGCTGACCAAGCTCCACACCTCCGGCGACGAGGCCGACATGGTGTGCGGAAGCCGCTTTCGCGGCGACCCCGGCTACAAGGTCCCGATCGGACGACGGATCGGCAACCTCATCTTCTCGGTCGTCCTGACGGCGATCACCCGCCGGCGCATCACTGACCCAACCTCCGGCTTCCGCGTCACGAACCGCCGGGGCATCGAGCTGTTCGCGCGGGATTACCCACACGATTACCCCGAGGTCGAGGCGATCCTGATGCTCCACGCTCACCGTCTGCGGATCCACGAGGTCCCCGTCCGCATGAACGCGCGCGGCTTCGGCCGCAGCTCGATCGACTACCCGCGGAGCGCGTACTACATGGCCAAGGTGCTCCTCGCCCTGTTCATCGGGCTCTTCCGCCGCCGTCCGATACCGGCCGTCGATCCGCCCGACACCGGCGAGGGCGAGCCCGTGGCCCCGAGCGCCGCGGTGTCAGGCGCGGGCCGGCCCTCTCGAGGGAGCTGACGATGCCCGGCATGGGCACCGCGCTCGAGCTCGCCGCCGGCGGACACCTGGACGACAAGGTGCGCATCGTCGCGGTGATCCTGACCGCGGTGATGCTCGGCATCGTGCTCGAGCTGGTCCGCCGCCGCCGCCTGGTCGAGCGCTACGCCCTGCTGTGGATGAGCGTGGCGCTCGTGCTGCTGGTTCTCGCGATCTGGAACCAGCTCCTCGAGGTCGCGTCGAACGCGATCGGGATCGCGGTGCCTGCAAACCTGCTCTTCATCGCCGCGTTTGCGGTGGCCTTCCTCATGCTGCTCCACTTCTCGGTCATCACCTCGCGCCTGTCGGAGGAGACCAAGATCCTGGCCCAGGAGGTCGCGCGACTCGACGCCGAGGCGCGCGCCGCGCGAGCGGCGGGTGCCAACGGCGAGGGCCCCGGCCACGCCCGGCCGGATGCAGGCGCCCCGCGGGCGGAGCCTCAGCCCGGCAGGAGCGCCAGCACCACCGACCAGTAGGCGCGCAGGGCGGCGCGCAGCGTGGGCGAGCGCCCCGGCCCCCCCAGATAGGAAGAGTCCAGATCAGGCGTCAGGCGCCGCGCGAACCCCCTGGCGTCGATGGCGCGCGTCGCCTGGATTCGCCGCCGCTCGCGCAGCAGGCGCGGGAGCCACCGCGCGACGTCGATCCACGAGGCGAGCTTCTGCCCGCTCCAGCCGCCGGCGAGCGAGATCGGCACCAGGGCCAGCTCAGTCGCGACCAGGGCCGGGGCAAGCAGCGCCAGGAGGGCACCCGGATAGGTCCGGACGAGCGTCGCCCACCGGTTGCGCTCGAGGCGGCGCCACTTCGCCGGGCCCTTGGCGAAGTCGTAGTCGTGGTCGGCGCGCGCCCGCGCCTCGAGCCCGAGCCGGCCGCCCGCGAGCCGCAGGCGCAGCGACAGGTCGACGTCTTCCTGGTACAGGAAGAACGGCTCGGCGAAGCCGCCCGCGTCCTCGAAGCCCTCGGCGGGAACAGCCAGGCAGGCGCCGGAGACGAAGCCGGGCTCGGTGTCGGACGAGCCACCGGCGGCGACGCGCTCTCCCGCCCCGCCGGCCCACGCGATGCCGGTGAAATGCACGACGCCGCCGCGGCTGTTGACCACCCGGCCCCCCTCCGCGGTCACGAGCCCCTGCCAGGCGGCCCAGCCGCGCCGCTCGGAGAGCGGCAGCTCGATCGCCTCCCGAAAGCCCGCCTCGACGACGGCATCGGGGTTCAGGAACAGGAGGAGCTCGCCGGATGAGAGGGCCGCGCCGCGATTGGACGCGGCCGCGAACCCGAGGTTCTCGGCCGTCTCGATCAGCGTCGCGCGGGGCGCGGCCTCGCGGACCGCCGCGGGCGTCCCGTCGCTCGAGGCGTTGTCGAGGACGATCAGCTCGTCGCCGTCGCGGAGCTGACCCGCGATCGCGCCAAGCGCGGCCCCCACCGCCTCGCGCTGGTCATGGGTGACGACGACGACAGAGAGGGTGGCCAGTTTGACTTAGCCCAGCGCCTGGAGGGCCTGAGCGGTGTCCGCCCAGCCCTCGGCGTCCGCGATCATCCCGTCGCGCAGCCGGTAGACCCAGACGTTGCTGCCCTCGATGGTGCCGCCGCCCTTGACCCTGCCCTTGGTCTTGGCGACGACGATGACATGGTTGTCGTCGGCGCCCAGCACCTTGTCCGGCGTGGCCTTGAACTGGTCGAAAGCCTGGTCGAGCCTGTAGATGAAGTCCCGGAACCCATCCGGGCCCACGTAGGTGCCGCCCCAGGGCACGGACTCGGGCAGGCGCGTCTCCGCCGAGGGAGCGATCGCCTCGACCGCCCCGTCGATGTCGCCGCGGGCAAACGCATCCCAGGCGTGCTGCACGACGTCGACATTGTCCTTGGCCATTGCTGCCCTGTCCCTTTCTCGGAAGCCCGTTCACCTTATTGCGGCGACGCGGCGAGCGTCAACCGACCCGCGGCAGGCGTGACCGTCTCCGAACCGTAGCGAGATCGAGGCTCAGGGCGACTACGGGACGCGCGCCCATCCCGCCGTGCCGCGAATCTCGCACGGTTCGCGTGGACGAAGTGCCGGCGCCCGGATTCGAGTGAGCCGGGACGGCGAACGGGGTGAGAATCCGGGCACGGGCGCGGATGGACTCAAGCCGGCGCCCGGATTCGAACCGGGGACCCCTTCATTACGAGTGAAGTGCTCTGGCCAACTGAGCTACGCCGGCGCCGCGGGCAAGTTTAGGGAGGGCACGAGGAGACGCGCCCGGCCGGCGATGGATGGAAAACGGCACCTATGGCGGCGGTTATCCATCCATCGTGGTGGATGTGCGCCTACGCTCCGTCCTCCGCGAGCCGGTAGCCCACGCCGCGGACCGTCAGGACCACCTCCGGCTCCTGCGGGTCGCGCTCGATCTTCTGGCGGAGATTCGAGATGTGGACGTCACAGGCGCGGACGTCGCCGGAGAACTCCGACTGCCACAGCTCCTCCATGATCTCGAGGCGGCTGAACACCTGGCCGGGGTGCTCGGCCAGCAGGCGCAGGACCTGAAACTCCGAGCGGGTCAGGTTGACCGGCTCGCCGCGGATCGTCACCAGGTGGCGGGCGAGATCGATCCGCACCACTCCGGCGTCAATGGTCTTGCCCTCCCGCTCCGAGGAGGTGCGGTCAAGCTCGCGGCGGCGAAGCTGGGCCCGCACGCGCCCGAGCAGCTCGCGTACGGAAAAGGGCTTCGTGACGTAGTCGTCCGCGCCAACCTCGAGGCCGACGACCTTGTCCACCTCGGCGTCCTTGGCCGTCAGCAGGATGATCGGGATGGGGCTGCGCGCTCGGACGTCCCTGCAGATGTCGAGGCCGCTTCGCCCCGGCATCAGGATGTCGAGGATCAAAAGATCGAAGTTCGGTGAGTCGCCGCCGATCTTTTGGTCGGCATCGTCACCGTCCTCAGCGAGCGTGACGTCGAAGCCCTCCCGCTCGAGCGCGTAGCCGACCGCGTCGCGGACCGAGGGCTCGTCGTCGGCGATCAGAATCCGGTCGTCGGCCATGGTCATGCGACCGGGCTGGGGGCAGGGGCTGACGCGGGCAAGCGCACCCAGAACGTACTGCCCGCGCCGACCTCGGAGTCGACGCCGATCTCTCCTCCCATCACGTCGACCATGCGCTTCGCAATCGACAGCCCGAGCCCGAACCCCTCCTGCTCGAGCGCGCGCGAGCCCCGGTAGAAGCGCTCGAACACGCGCCCGACCTCATCGGCTGCGATCCCCGTCCCGGTGTCCTCGACCTCGATCAAAACCTCTCCGTCCTCAAGCCGGCGCGCGCGAAGGGTAACGGCGCCGGGCGCCGGCGTGTTCTTGAAGGCGTTCGTGAGCAGGCCGATCAGGACCTGGCGGAGGAGAACGGCATCGCCCTCGGCGGTCAGGCCCGTCGCGACCTCCGTGCCCACGTCGATGTCGTCCGGCGGGGCGACCGCCTGCGCCGCCTCCTCGAGCACGAATCCGACGTCTATCGCGTCGCTCGACGCCCGGCCGACGGCATCGATGCGCGCCAGCGTGAGCAGCGCGTCAGTGAGGCGACTGACCCTCTCGGCGTCGTCCGAGAGGCGACCCAGGAAGTGCTCGCGCGCCTGCGGGTCGTCCTTGGCTCCGGCGCGCAGCACCTCGATCGCACCAGAGATCCCCGCGATCGGGTTGCGGAGCTCGTGGGCGGCGTTCGAGACGAACTCCCGCTCGGCGACCTCGCGCCGAAGCGCCTCGGTTCGATCCCGCGTCACCGCGAGGACCGCGTTCTCGGCGGCGAGCTTGCGGACGCCGATCGCGTAGACGCTGTCGCCCACACGGATGCCGTCGCGCTCCGCGGCACCGCGCTCCTGCGCCCAGATGAGCCAGGGCTGGATTACGTCGTTCGCCTTGCGGTCGGGCTCGATCAGGGGCTCCGCGGCGGGGTTCGAGAACCGCACCTCCAGATCGGGGCCGACCACCATCACGCCGTCGGTGAGCGCGTCGAAGATCGCCGCGAGGCGATCGCGCTCGGACGAGAGCGCGCCGAAGGTCTCCCGGAGCGCGATCCGCATGGTCTCCAGGGCTTGGCCCAGGTCGGTGATCTCGTCGCGGCCGCCCATGCCCTCGAGCGGCTCGTCGAGCTCGCCCTCGGTGATCCGCCCGGCGCTCGTGGCGAGCTGCTTGACCCGCACCGTGATCGCGGTGGCGATCAAGAAGCCGATCGCGATCGCGATCGCGACCGCGACGAGGGCCGCGGTGAGCCGGTCGCCGCCCAGCGAGGCGAGCGCCTTCGAGACCGCTTGCGGCTGATCGGACCGGACCAGGACGGCCCCGGCCAGCCGGCCGTTCCGGAAAACCGGCGTCGTGACCACGGTCACCCGATCCGCGAGGCGGTCCACCGTGCGGGTCCCGTGGAGAGCCATGGTCACCGGCTCCGCCCGGCCCTCCACCTCGCCGAGTGAGACGCCGCGAGACCGCCACGGGGTGAGGAGATCGCGATGGCGCCCGTAGACCCAGGCAGAGAACCCGGGGTCGGTGATCGAGTTGAACTGCTTCGCGGAGTGCTGGGGCGCATGGGCGCCGACCTGGTCGGCCACCCTCACGGCCCGGCCCACGGTGATGTCGGCGGCGCGCTGGCTGGCCGCCTCGTCGCTGGAGCCGGTGAGCAGCAGGTACGAGAGCCCGGCAGTGATCAGCGCCACCGCCGCAAACGCGATCGTCAGGTACAGGCGAACGCCGAACGGCCGCTTCGACGGCCCGGCGCCCGGCTGGTCTCCGATGGCCATCAGTTGCTCCCGCGGCCAAGCGTCTCACTCGGCGACTGACACGTGCCGTTCACTGCCTGCGCAGTCTAAGAGGCCCTACCGCCGGCTCCGGGGGCCGGACAGCAGCGCCTCGAGGCGAAACACGAGCGCCTCGAGGGCGAGCTCCTCCCCCACGTTCACCTGCAGGCGGCGCCTGGTGTCCATCACGAGCTCGGCACCACGTCGCGGAGCGCGCGCATCCAGGCGCCGGGCGGCAGTCCGCAGCTCGGCGATCCGGTCGGTGTTGAGCACCAGGTCCTCGGCGCCCTCGGAGACGGCGGCGAGGTCGCGAAGCCAGGCCGCGAGCAGGCCCAAGCCGGCGTCGAGCGCTTCGGTGCGGGCTCGGCGCGCGGCGCGCCGCCCGGCCTCATCGGCCTCGCGAGCGGCCCGCCGGCCCGCGCGCCCCTGGTCCTGACCCGCCTCGGCCGCGAGTGCCGCGAGCCGCTCCGCCGCCTCCTCCCCGGCACGGGACCCGGCGGCCTCCGCGGCGGCGAGCAGCCGACGCCATGGGCCCTCGGCGAGATCGCCGGAGAGGGCCACCTCCGCGCACTCCGCGGCGACCGCCCGGAGCTCCCGCCCCTCCTCGCCGAGCAGGAAGGAGGCGCGCTCCGGGTCCCCTCCGGACAGGCGTGCTGCCGCGCGGCGCTCGTCGCCGTCCCGGCCCAATCGGCGGGATTCCAGGACGGCCTGCACCGCCTCCTCTTCGAGCGGTCGGAATCGGACCGCCTGGCAACGGGACCGGACAGTTTCGAGGAGCAGCTCCGGCTCGGCGCTGACGAGCAGCAGATGCACGAAGTCGGCGGGCTCCTCCAGCGTCTTGAGCAGCGCGTTCTGGCTCTCGTCGGCCATCGCGTCGGCGGCCTCGATCACGAACACCCGGCGCGCCCCTTCGAAGGGACGGTAGGCAGCCGCCGTGATCACCTGCCTGCGGACCTCGTCCACGAGGTGCTGGGTGCCCCGGGGGGCGATCCAGACCAGGTCCGGGTGCGGCGAGGGGTCGGCCAGGGCCCTGCGGCGCGCGTCAGCGGGGTCGGGGGCTCCCTCGGCGATCAGCTCGGCGGCGAATGCTCTCGCCGCCCGGCGCTTGCCCGATCCCGGTGGCCCGGCGAGCAGATAGGCGTGGACGGGCGAGCCGAGCGCCGCGCCGAGCGCCGCCCGGGCGCCTGGCTGGTGCTCGGTCGCGTCCACGAGCGCGCCGGGGATCTCCGCGGTCGCCGTCATCGGCGGGCCAGCCGCCCGATCGCCTCCATCGCCCGATCGTGGACCTGCGCCGCGGTGCCGTCGGCGTCGATCACGACGATGCGGTCGGGATGGCGGGCGGCGAGCTCGTCATAGGCGCTCGCCACCGCTCGCTGGAAGTCGATGCCCTCGCCCTCGAAGCGGTCGGAGCCGTCCTCGGCCCCGGCGGCGAGCCGCTGCTGTCCGCGCGCCTCGGCCGCAGCGGGATCGATCCGCAGGAGCAGCGTGAGGTCGGGGCGGCAATCCGCGATGGCGATCTCGTTGACGCCCTCCACCAGCTCCACGCCGAGGCCGCGGGCGGCGCCCTGATAGGCGGCCGTGGAGTCCACGAAGCGGTCGCAGATCACGTCGCGGCCCTCGTCGAGCGCCGGGCGGATGACGCTCGCACAGAGCTCCGCCCGCGCGGCGCAGAACAGCAGCAGCTCCGCCCGCGGATCGAGCTCCAGGTCGGGGTCCTTGAGCAACTCGCGAACGCGCTCGCCCGCGTCGGTGCCCCCCGGCTCGCGCAGCAGCAGGGCCCCGGGGCCCAGGGCATCGCGCAGCAGGGCCGCCTGGGTCGTCTTCCCCGAGCGGTCGATCCCCTCGAGCGTGACGAACACGCCCGCTGCCTACTTGGCCGACTTGCTGCGCGCGGGCTTGCGGCGCGCCGTCTGCGGCGAGGGCTTGCGGCGGCGCCGGCGGTTGCCGCTGCCGCCCGACCGCGCGCCGTCGCCGGAGCCGTCGGCGTCGGCGTCGGCGGCCGCCTTTCGCGCCTCCTGGGCGCGCTTGCGCTCCGCGCGCTTCTCGCGCATCTCGACCATCGACGGGCAGTCGTCGTTGAGGCACAGCTTCCAGGGGCGGCCGCGAAAGCCCTTCACCGTCAGGCGCGGCATCTCGCCGCAGATCGAGCACCGCTCCTCAAGCCGCCACAGGTCGTACCCGCGGCCGGGAAGCGGGCCGCTGACCGGGCACGAGTCGGCCGACTCGGGGTCTTCGCGATCCCATCCCTCGCAGCCGTACATGCGCTTGCCGCCCTTGAGCTCGATGATCCGCAGGCGGTTGGGCGAGCCGTCCTCGTGCTTTCGGCCCGCCTCCTCGCAGACCTTGCACGGCCCCAGGAACTTGTCCTCGTCCATCCCGCTCCAGATCTGCTTGGCGAGGTCCTCGCGCTTTTCCTCCAGGTCCGTGGTCGTCGAGTGCAGCATCTCGCGGCTGATCCGCAGGACCTCGTCCTTGGAGGTCTCGCCGGCCGCGATCTGGTCCATGTCGGACTCGAGCTCCGCGGTCATCTCCGGGGTCGCCATCCGCGGCACGTAGGAGTTGAACGCCTTGTACATCGCGATCCCCGTCTCCGACGGCTCCGGCGGGTTGCCGAACACGTAGCCGCGGTCATACAGCTTCTGGATGATGTCGGCGCGCGTGGCCTTGGTCCCGAGCCCGCGCTCCTCCATCAGCTCGATCAGGCGGCCCTGGCTGATGCGGGACGGCGGCTGGGTCTCCTTGTCGATCATCCACGGGTCGCCCTCCAACTCCAGCTTCTGCCCCTGCTCGAGCTTCGGGATCTCCTCGTCGGCAGAGCGGGCGTAGGTGTAGATCGCCGCGTATCCCGGGTCGACCACGACCGAGCCCCGCACGAAGTAGGACTCGCGCCCGTCCTCAGAGGACGACCGGTCGCTTTCGGCTCCCTGGGCCTCGATGTCGGCGCGCGTGGACTCGGTGATCATCGGTGGCGAGAACGTCGCGAGGAACCTGCGCACGACGAGCTCGTAGACGCGCCGCTTGGGGCCGTCGAGCGCATTGGGGTGAAGCGCCTGGGTCGGATAGATCGGCGGGTGGTCGGTGGTCTCCTTCTTGCCGCGCGTGGGCGTCAGGTCACCGTCCAGGAGCGGCGCCGCGGCCTCGAACTCCGGGATCCGCACGAGCGAACGCACCAGCTCGCGGGTGTTGAGCGACTGCGGGTAGACCGTGTTGTCGGTCCGCGGGTAGGAGATGAACCCGTCCATGTACAGGTCCTCGGCGAGCCGCATCGCGCGCGACGGCGTGATGCCGAGGCGGCTGGAGGCGTCGGTGGTGAAGGCCGTGGTGTTGTACGGGGTCGGCGGGCGCCGGGAGTTTCTGCGGGACGACACCTCCTTCACCAGGCCGGGCGTCTTGGTGCCGGCGAGCGCGGCCTCGGCCTCGGCCTTCTCCCAGAACCTGTCGGTCGCGTGGTGGGCCTCGAAGCTCCCGTCCGGGTGCTGGAAGCGCGCGAACACCTCCCAGAAGGGCTTGGGCACGTGGGCGCGGCGCTCGAGCTCCCGCTCGACGATCAGCCCGAGGGTGGGGCTCTGCACCCGACCCACGGACAGGAAGTTGGAGCCGAAACGGCGCGTCGCCAGCGAGACGGCGCGGGTGAGGGTCGCGCCCCAGATCAGGTCGATGTCCTGACGCGCGGCGCCGGCGTAGGCGAGGTCGTAGGAGAGGTCGTCGAGGTCACCGAAGGCGCGCTCGATCTCCTGCTTGGTGAGCGCCGAGTAGCGGGCGCGCTTGATCCGCGGCTGCGCCGCCAGCGCGTCTCCGTCCCCGCCGTTGGCGCCGACGAGTCCGGGGTTGGCGTCGATCATGGCCTCGAGGGCCTCCAACCCGATCAGCTCGCCCTCGCGGTCGTAGTCCGTCGCGATCACGACCTCGTCGGCGTCCTTGGCGACCTTCTTGACGGCCTTGACCACGTTCTTGTCGATGGGCTCCTTGACGATGTCCGCATCGATCAGCTCGTGCAGGTCGGTCTGCTGCCAGTTCGAGTAGCCCTCGGTGAACGCGGGGCTCATGACGTGGCCCTTCAAGCCGATCGTCATGTGATCGCCCTCGGAGTCCGACCAGGTGTAATTGGGCACCTTGTACGTGGCGTCCGCCTTGGCGGCGCCGCCGCTGAGGATCTCGGCGATCTTCTTGGCCGAGTTGTTCTTCTCCGTGACTATCAGCCGCATCTTTGGCCTCGTTCGGGCGTCCGTCCCCTAAAGAGTCAGGCGGGACACCATGCCCCGCCAATCGGACGCGAGAGTAGCAAGGGGCGTTTTCGGCCCCTGGCGCTCAGGCGATTCGCATCGGCAGCCCGCCGCGCGGCGAGAGCGTGGGCATCTGGCGGACCCGCATCCGCGCGCCGGGCTCCGGTGCAAGGCGAAACCGGCGCAGGATGGCGGCCGCGACGGCGCGGATCTCGAGCTCCCCGAAGCGCATGCCGATGCAGATCCTCGGCCCACCGCCGAACGGCACGTAGGCGCCCTTGGGGAGCTTCGCCCGCTCCTCGGGCGCAAAGCGCTCGGGCCTGAAGGCGTGCGGGTCCGGGAAGACGTCGGGCAGGCGGTGGCTCGCCCAGGAGGAGTAGTTGACGGGCAGGCCGGCCGGGATCCGGTGGCCGCCGAACTCGAACTCCGTGTCGGAGCGCCGCGGTCCGATCCAGGCCGGCGGGTACAGGCGGAGCGTCTCCTGGACGGCCATGTCGAGCTGCGGCATCTCGCCGAAGAGCTGGGCCGCGTCGGGCGCCCGGTCGCCGGCCACGCTGTCGCGCTCGGCGGCGAGGCGCTCGGCCCACTCGGGATGGCGGGCGAGCTCGTGGAAGAGAAAGGCGACTGTCGAGGTGGTGGTGTCGTGGCCCGCGAAAAGCAACGTCAGGATCTGGTCGCGCACCTGCTCGTCCGTGAACCGCTCGCCGGCCTCGTCCTCGGCCTCGATCAGCAGGCCCAGGATGTCCTCGCCCGCGTCACCTGCACGCCGTCGCCGCTCGATCTCGCCTCCGATGATCCCGTCGAGCGTCCTCCGCACGCGTCGCAACCGCGCGAACGGGCTCCCGGGGCCGCGCAGCACCTGCAGCCAGTACTCGCGCTCGTAGAAGGAGAGGCCGCGCTCGAATGTCGCGGCGACGTCGACGCCCGCCCGATCGGGGTCGAAGCCGAAGAGCGCCCGCATCGCGACGCGCATGGCGACGTGGCGGGTCCAGTCGTAGAGATCCACGCTGGCCCCCGGGCGCCAGCCCTCGAGCGCGCGATCCGCCTCCTCGCTCATGACGTCCGCGGCGACGGCGATCCGATCGCGATGAAAGACCGGCAGCATGATCTGCCGGGCGCGGTCGTGGTACTCGCCGTCCGTGGTCAGAAGACCGTCGCCGATCAACGGGATCAGGTCGCCCAGGCCGCCGTCGCGCCAGCGGAACTTGTCGCGGTCGGTGACCAGCATGAAGCGGTTGGCCTCCGGCCCCAGCATGAAGACGTGAATCGCATGGAAGATGCGGATCGAGAAGACGGGGCCGTGCTCCTCGTATGCGGACAGCAGCAACGAGAGCGGGTCGCGGCGCATGCGCTCGGTGCGGGTGAGGCTCGGAAGCGTCGATCCGGGAGGAATCGGGCCGCTTCTGACGGCTCGTCGCTCGACCCCGAGGTCCTCGCGGATCCGGGCGAGCGGGTTGGTCGTCGGTGCGGGCGGGACGTCGAGCGCCACGCCATCAGGTTAGACCTCGCCCTGGCCGGCTGGCCAGGAACGGCGGCATCGCGAGCGGGGACCGCCGAGGCCTGCCCTCGCTGCCCGTCTTGATGCGCCGCGGACTCGGCGGGCATCGCGCCTCCTCTACGCTTCACCCGATGCCCGCCCAGGCCTTCGCCGGCAAGGAGTGCGTTTGCCAGCTGCGCAAGGGGATCTGCGACCAGTCCTGTGTCCGGCACATGCTGGAGACCCCGCTCTACATCGCCTGCCTGCGGCTGTCGGGGCGGCCGTGCCTCGTGGTCGGCGGCGGCGAGGTCGGGCTCGAGAAGGTGGAGGGCCTGCTGGCCTGCGACGGGGCCGTGACGATCGTCGCCCCGGATGCGGTTCCGGAGCTGGCCGAGTACGCGCGCGAGGGCTCGATCCGGTGGGAGCGGCGCGAGTTTCGCGACTCCGATCTGGACGGCCGGTTCCTGGCCATCGCGGCGACGAGCATCACCGACGTCAACATCTCCGTCTACGAGGGTGCCGAGCGCCGGGCGATGCTGTGCAACGTCGTCGACGTGCCGCCGCTCTGCAATTTCATCCTGCCGGCGATCGTCCGCACCGGGCCGCTGGCGATCGCCATCTCCACGGCCGGCGCCTCGCCGGCGCTCGCCAAGCGCATGAAGCGCGAGATCGCGGAGGCCTACGGCGAGCCCTACGCGCGCCTGGCGGTGATGCTGAACGGCGCGCGCGGCTGGGCCAAGGCGACCCTGCCCACCTACCAGGACCGCAAGGAGTTCTTCGAGGGGATCGTGAACGGCGAGCCCGATCCCGTCGAGTTGATTCGCGCGGGCCGCGACGACGACGTCGCAGAGCTGATCGACGCGGCGAAGGCGGGGCACGCCGCACCGGCTGCGAGCTGATGCGGTACCGCAGCCTCGGCAGCTCGCAGATCGAGGTCTCGGAGATCTCGCTTGGCTCATGGCTCACGTACGGGCACGGGGTCGAGCGCGAGCGGGCGGAGGCCTGCACCCGCGCCGCCTTCGACGCGGGAATCAACTTCTTCGACACCGCCAACGTCTACGGCTCGGGCGCGGCGGAGACCGCCTGGGGAGAGATCCTCAAGGAGTTCGACCGCTCCTCCTACGTGCTCGCGACCAAGGTCTACTTCCCGATGTCGGACACAGACCGCGGGCTCTCGCGCGAGCAGATCCACAAGCAGCTCGACGCCTCACTCGAGCGGCTGCAGACCGACTACGTCGACCTGTACCAGTGCCATCGCCCGGATCCCGAGACGCCGATCGAGGAGACGATGGAGGCCCTGACCGAGGCCCGCGAATCGGGCAAGGTGCGGGAGTTCGGGTTCTCCGAGTGGACGGTCGAGCAGGTCCGGGCGAGCCTCGAGGTCCCCGGCACCAGGCATTTCGTCTCCTCGCAGCCGCAGTACAACATGATCTGGCGGGCGCCCGAGGCCGAGCTGATCCCGTTCTGCTCCGAGCACGGCATCTCGCAGGTGGTGTGGTCACCCCTGGCCCAGGGGGTGCTCACGGGCAAGTACGAGCCGGGGCAGCCGCACCCGCCCGACTCGCGTGCCGCGAGCGACGAGATGAGCTTCGCGATCTCCGCCTATATGGATGACCGCGTGCTCGAAGCGGTGCAGCGTCTGGTGCCGATCGCCGAGGGAGCGGGCCTGAGCATGGTCGAGATGGCGCTCGCCTGGGTGCTTCGGATCGACAACGTCGCCGCGGCGATCGTCGGCGCCTCGCGACCCGAGCAGGTTCACGCGAACGCCGCCGCGTCGGGAGTGGAGCTTTCGCAGGACGTGCTCGATGCGATCGACGAGGCGCTCGGCGACGTGGTCATCGCCGGTCCGCGGCTCGCGCCGTTCGCCCAGGAGGGCGTCAAGCACCGCTAGCGCCCCCGGCGCGCCGGATTGGACCGCTTCGCCGTGCTCCCGCCGACTCGATGTCGCCCTCATCGGGGCGGCGCTTCGGCGCCCGCCTGCCCGAGTGACCGCCCTCCCCTACCCGGTCCTGCCCCGCACCCGCGCAGGCCGGAGGGCTCGAGCGGCGCCCCCTTCGACGGCAGGGCGACCCCCGGCGACCGCGTGGAACCTAGCCCGACGGCAGGGCGTAGATCGCGATCGCCGCGAAGTGCGCCGCGGCGGCGGCGATCACCAGGGCGTGGAAGATCTCGTGGTAGCCGAAGACCGCCGGGTTGGGGTCAGGCCTCTGGCGCGCGTAGATCACGGCGCCCGCCGTGTACAGCACGCCGCCGGCGGCGATCAGGGCCCCGGCGCCGACGCCGGCGGCGACGACGATCGCGGGGAACCCGAGCAGCCCGATCCAGCCGACCGCGAGGTAGACGATCGTCGAGACCCACTTGGGTGCGTCGACCCAGATCAGCTCCACCACGATCCCGGCGAGCGCCCCGGCCCAGACCGCGATCAGAAGGGCGTCGGCCAGCGGAGCCGCTCATGACGAGGAGCGCGAACGGGGTGACGGTACCCGCGATGAGCAGGAAGATCATCGAGTGGTCCAGGCGCCGCATCCAGCGACGGATCTCCGGCCGGCGCCAGTCGACCCGGTGATAGAGGGCGCTGGTGCCGAGCAGGCCCGACAGGGAGAACGCGTACACGGCCATGGCCACCCGGGCGTGGCCGTTCGGTGCCGCGACGATGAGCGCAGCCCCGGCGACCAGCGAGATGAAGAAGGCCCACTCGTGCGACACCCCGCGCAGGCGGGGCTTGGAGCGGGCGATGAGGATCTCGGCCGCGGTCTTGGCCTCGGAGACGCGGTCGCTCGCGGCGGTCCTCGCCTCGGCCACGCGCTCGGACGCGGCCGCCCTGGCGTCCGTGACCCGCTCGCTCGCCGCGGTTCGCGCGTCGGACATGCGCTCCGAGGCCGCGGTCCTGGCCTCGGTCACCCGCTCGGATGCGGCCGACCGCGCTTCGGTGACGCGCTCCCGCGCCCGATCCCGCCTCGTCATGTCGCGAGCGTAGCGAACCCGCACCGTGCGGGCGTTACTTCGTCACGCTGGAGCGCCAACCCCTACATATAGGGGCTGTCCACAAGGAGGAAACCGCTACCACTAGTAGAATACGCATGGTGGTTTGCCCCTCCTGCCGCACCCCGACCCGAGTCCTCGAGAGCCGTCGCGCAGCCGACGGCGACGCGGTGCGACGCCGTCGCGAGTGCCCGTCGTGCGGGCGGCGGTTCACCAGCTTCGAGCGGCGCGATCCCGAGCCGGCCTACGTGATCAAGCGCGACGGCGAGCGCCAGCGCTTCGACCGGACGAAGCTCCGGGGCGCGCTGCTGGCGGCGGCCCACAAGCGCCCGGTCACCGCTGTCGACGTCGAGGCGATCGTCGACCGGATCGAGATGGCCGCGGCGGATTCGGGCGAGCTGCCGACCCAGCGGGTCGGAGAGCTCTGCCTCACCGAGCTCGAGGCGCTCGACGCGGGCGCCTACCTGCAGTTCCTCGGGACCCTGGCGGAGCCCGGTTCCGCAATTTCCGGGCAAAGCGACCCCGAGGGTTCCGTCCGGGTCGCGCGCGAGGATCCTCAGTCACCCCCCAAAGCTGTCGCGAGGAGAGGACTTGATGAGTAAAATGGCTGCAAACGACGCACGAATCACGGATGCGGGACTGACCGTCGAGCGCCGCTACACGACCCCCGGCGTCCACCCCTTCGACGAGATCGAGTGGGAGGTCCGCGACGCGATCATCGGCGACCCGGAGAACCCCGCGTTCGAGCAGCACGGCGTCGAGTTCCCGAAGAGCTGGTCCCAGAACGCGACCAACATCGTCGCCCAGAAGTACTTCCGCGGCAGGGTCGGCTCGCCGGAGCGCGAGAGCTCGGTGAGGCAGATGATCTCCCGGGTCGCCGGCACGATCGCCGGCTGGGGGCGGGAGGCGGACTACTTCGCGAGCGAGGCGGACGCCGACGCCTTCGAGGCCGAGCTCACCCACATCCTGCTTCACCAGGAGGCCGCCTTCAACAGCCCGGTCTGGTTCAACGTGGGCTTCGAGGAGCACCCGCAGTGCTCGGCCTGCCAGCCCTACGACGCCCTGATCTCAACTCCGGACGGCATGGTTCCTATCGGCGACATCGTCGCGGGTGAGCAGGTTGGACGCGACGTGTATGACTCGAACGGCGTCACCCAGGTGGTGGCGGTCAAGGCGAACGGTCGCAAGCCGGTATGGCGGGTGCGCCTGCGCAATGGAAGCTACGTCGAAGCCACTCCGGACCACGTCGTCAAGGCGGCGCGCGATCGAGGGGCGAGCGCACAGTGGCTGCGAGTAGACGAACTCGAGCCAGGGATGCGCATGCACCTCCATCCGCACCGGGCTCGCGTTGCCGAGCGCTCACTTGTGGCTGCCGGCGGCCCATCGGCGAGCGAGGGACTCGATGGCACCGATCTGCTCGAGGCGGTGAACGAAACCACTGGCGTCGACCGGGCAGAAGCGGCGCTGGCTGGCTGGCTTCAGGCCGGCGGCTTCGTGGGGCAGTATGAGCGGGGCACCAACCGGTCGCTGACGATCGAGTTCCAGGTTGCCGACGACGACGAGTACCGCTGGGTCATGGACAACCTCGACGTGGCTCTGCCGGATGTCCATCGCAAGGTCCGTGAGGCCGACACCAAGCAGACGCGGGTGCGGCGGATTCGCCTGTATGGCGAGCCGATCCGGGAATTCGTCGAGCGCTGGGAATTGCTCGCCCGTGCGACCGAAATTCGCGTCCCCTCGCGGCTCTGGACGGCGACCAACGAGGAGATCGCGGCTTATCTGCAGAGTGTGTTCCAGGCAGACGGCTACGTCAGCGTTCGGCACGATGGTGGCTACGAAAACGCGAAGATCGGATTTGCCGTCATCAGCGAGCAATGGACCGAGCAGCTTCAGATCCTCCTCGCGTCGCTCGGGATCTACTCGCGACGGATTCGCAAGATCGAGAAGCGATCGAACCGGCACGACCTGCACGAGTTGACGATCAGCATCGGGTCCGAGCGTGCGCGGTTCACCGAGCTCATCGGCTTCGTGGGGGCGGACAAGCAGCGCAAGCTTCGGGACTCGTTGGAGCTGCGCAACCCGCGCACCTGTCGCGATCTCCGCGAGGAGGAGATCGTCTCGATTGAGCGATTCGGAGTTGATCAGGTCTATGACATTCAGACGGAATCAGGCGAATACCTCACCAACAACATCGCCGTTCACAACTGCTTCATCTTGAGCGTCCAGGACACGATGGAGTCGATCCTCGACTGGAACACCAAGGAGGGCATGATCTTCCGCGGCGGCTCCGGCTCGGGCATCAATCTCTCCAACATCCGCTCCTCCAAGGAGCACCTGTCCAAGGGCGGGCTCGCCTCGGGCCCGGTCAGCTTCATGCGGGGCGCCGACGCCTGGGCGGGCACGATCAAGTCGGGCGGCAAGACCCGCCGCGCCGCGAAGATGGTCGTCCTCGACGTCGATCACCCCGACATCAAGGACTTCATCTGGTGCAAGGCCCGCGAGGAGGAGAAGGCCGCGGCGCTTCGCGACGCCGGCTTCGACATGCGGATCGACTCCGACTCCTTCCACTCGATCCAGTACCAGAACGCCAACAACTCGGTCCGGGTGACCGAGGACTTCATGGCCGCGGTCGAGCGCGGCGACGACTGGGACCTCACCGCCCGCGTCACGGGCGAGCCGGTCGAGACCATCGCCGCGCGCGACCTGATGCGCGAGATCGCCGACGCCGCGTGGCGCTGCGCGGATCCGGGCGTCCAGTACGACACGACCATCAACCGCTGGCACACCTGCCCCGAGTCCGGGCGGATCAACGCGTCCAACCCGTGCTGCTTCGTCGGCGAGACCGCTGTGAGCACGGACGAAGGCGCAATCCCAATCGAGGAGCTGCATCGCCGCCAGCTCAGTGACGAAGACTTGCCGTCAGCTGATTGTTTCGATCTGGACTCAGGTCAGCCGACTCAGGCTCGGATCAATCGCGTCTGGGTCGCCGGTATCGCCTCTCAGATTTGCATGGTGCGAACAATGCGCGGTCACGAACTACGCTGCACACCCGAGCATCGCTTCCTGCTGGATACGGATTCGTGGGTTGAGGCCCGCGAGCTCAAGGTGGGCGACTCGATTCGTGCGATTGGCCAAGTCGACGCCGAGTCCGGTGACCTCATCGAACGTGTCGCTGTCGCCACCACAGACACGATCGCCGAGGTCGGGCTGGTTGCAGCGGCGCCGCAGGTGTTTGACCTCGAGGTCGAGGGGCACCACAACTTCGTTGTGGCTGATGGAGCGGCGCCCGGAATCGTCGTCCACAACTCCGAATACATGCACGTGGACGACTCGGCGTGCAACCTGGCGTCGATCAACCTGATGAAGTTCCGCCGCTCCGACGGCAGCTTCGACGCGGAGCGCTTTGCCCACGTCGTCGACGTCGTCTTCGCCGCGCAGGAGATCGTCGTCGGCCCGTCGAGCTACCCGACCGAGCAGATCGGCAACAACGCGCGTGCCTTCCGCCAGATCGGCCTGGGCTACGCGAACCTCGGCGCGCTCCTGATGTCGGACGGGATCCCCTACGACTCCGACGAAGGGCGCAACGTGGCCGCCGCGATCACCGCGCTCATGACCGGCCGGGCCTACCGGCAGTCGGCCGTGATCTCGGCATCGACCGGCCCCTACGACGAGTACGAACGAAACCGGGAGCCCCACAACGGCGTCATGCGGATGCACCGCGATGCCGCTTACGAGATCGCCGATGGGGGCGTGAAGGGCGAGCTGCTCGACGCGGCGCGGAACGCCTGGGACGAGGCGGTCGCGCTCGGCGACGAGCATGGCTACCGCAACGCGCAGGCCACGGTGCTCGCCCCCACCGGGACGATCAGCTTCCTGATGGACTGCGACACGACGGGCATCGAGCCCGACTTCTCGCTGGTCAAGTTCAAGGAGCTGGTCGGCGGCGGCCAGATGACGATCGTCAACCGCACCGTGCCGATGGCACTGGGGACACTCGGCTACTCGGACACCGAAATCGAGCAGATCGAGGCTCACATCAACGACAAGGCCACGATCGTCGGCGCACCCGGCCTGAAGGACGAGCACCTGCCGGTGTTCGACGTGGCGGTCGGCGAGCGGGCCATCTCGCACATGGGGCACATCCGGATGATGGCGGCGGTCCAGCCGTTCATCTCGGGGGCGATCTCGAAGACGGTCAATCTGCCCGAGTCGGCCACGATCGAGGACATCGCCGACGCCTACACCCAGGGCTCCAAGCTCGGCCTGAAGGCGCTCGCCATCTACCGCGACGGCTCGAAGACGGCGCAGGCCCTGCGCACCGACGCGGGCGACAAGAAGGACGAGGGAGCCGCGGCGCCAGTCCGTCGCAAGATGCCGCGTGAGCGTGAGTCGATCACCCACAAGTTCTCGATCGCCGGCCACGAGGGCTACATCACCGCCGGCAAGTACGAGGACGGCTCGATCGGCGAGATCTTCCTCACCGATATCGGCAAGGAGGGCTCGACGCTCCGCGGGATGATGAACGCCTTCGCGACGTCCATCTCGATCGGCCTGCAGTACGGCGTGCCACTCGACGTGTTCGTCAAGAAGTTCAGCTACATGCGCTTCGACCCGGAGGGGATCACCGGCAATCCGGAGATCCCGTTCGCCAAGTCGATGCCCGACTACATCATGCGCTGGCTGGCAAGCCGCTTCATCGACGACATCGACGAGCTCGAGGACCTCGGCATCCTCACCCAGGAGGTCCGCGCCCGCAAGGAGGCCCAGCAGTCGCTGTTCGAGGAGTCAAACGGCGGCAACGGCAACGGGCACTCCGCCGAGGCGCCGGCGAGCGGCCGCCCGATGCCCGCGGCGGCGGCGCTGACCGACACTCCGCCGGTGATTCCGGCGAAGATGTCGGGCTCCGACCTGGGGCCGGCCTGCGAGCAGTGCGGCGGCATGATGCAGCGCACGGGCTCGTGCTACACGTGCTCGAGCTGCGGCAACAACACCGGCTGCGGGTAGTCGCTAGGCGGACAGCAAGCCGAGGAACGGGCTGGTCGCCCTCCTCGGTTCGCCACGACGGCGACGACGGTGCTTCATCGGGCGCCGCCGCGACCGGGCGGCGCTCACCGAACCGTGACCTGAACCTCCTGGATGAGGTTGTTCCCCATGCCCTGAAGGTTCCACGGCTGCTCCACCGGCTGGGTGTCGCCGGTCGCGTCGGTCGCTCGGCACGACAGCACGTGCTCGCCCGGGGCAGGCTCCCACTCGTACGACCAGCCCCGCCAGGCCCATTCTCCGACCTGCCCGCCCAGATCGGCCTCGAACCAGACGTCGTCGATCCGGACCTCGACGCGCACGACCGGCGCGGCCCCGCTCCAGGCGCGTCCCTGGATCGTGACTGGGCCGCGATCGAGGTAGCGTCCCCGCTCGGGGAAGTCGGGGAAGCCCGGCGGGACCATCAGGGCGCGGGGGCGGATGCGGGTGACGGGGTCGCCCTGGTCCTCGTCCGAGCGCTGATAGTGGTAGGCGACGGCCTGATGAAAGCCGCGAAACGGCTCGGTCACCGCTTCGATGCTCGTGAGCCACTTGACGCTCGTCATCCCGTACCAACCCGGTACGAGCAGCCGCAGCGGGAAGCCGTGCTGGGGCTCGAGGGGCCGGCCGTTCATCGCGTAGGCGAGCAGGACCTCCGGTCGCATCGACTCGGTCAGCGGAAGCGAGCGGGCGTAGTCGAGCTCCTCGTCGCCCTCGATGCCGTGATCGGCTCCGGTGAAGACGATCTCCACGGTGTCCGGCTGGATGCCGGCCTCCTCAAGCACGCCAGCGAGGGAGGTGCCGGTCCAGGAGGCCGTTGAGACGGCCTCGTTCAGCCACGGCTGGCTCAGCGGCCGCGGGTCGAGCCGGGCCCGGCCGTTGCCCGCGCACTCCAGCGTGACGGGCAGCGTGACCGCCGGTCGCTCCCGGATCTCGTCGAGCGTCAAGGCGAGCTGCCGGCGGACGCTGCCGCCGACGCGAAGCCGCCACGAGCCGGCATCGACCGCCGGGATGTCGAAATGGACGAGGAGATAGTGGAGCCCGGGGGGCGTCAAGTCGGACCTGAGCGCCTCCAGCGGCATTCCCCGATTGCGCGTCGCCAGGGCGAGCTCCATCGGGGTGATCTCCTGCCCCGTGGCGGCCACTTCGCCCATCGACCGACAGTCTCACACAGTCCGAATCGGGAGGCGTACTGCTGCGGCAGGCGCAACGCGCGGCTCAATCGCCTCCGGGCGGGCCGTAGGGGTCGAGCGCCATGGGTTCCTTGTGCCACTCGCTCGGCAACGCCACTTCGACATCGACCGAGTGGGTCGGGGGCTCGAGCTCGAGGCGCGACGCCTCGCCGGCGAGCCATGAGGCGAGGTAGCGGCCGCCGACCTTGTGCGGTGGCCACCACAGATAGTCGAGCGAGGCCACCCCTTCGCCCCCGCCGCCCGTGGGCTCGGAGCGAAGGTTGAGGGACTCCACGCCCGTCAGGAGCTTGCCCCGCAGCACCGGGTGGAACGGATGGGGGTCGAGCTCCGCGCCTGCACGGGCGGCGATCTCCTCGGCCGCCGCGTCCGCCTGCTGCGTGCCGATCCCACCCTGCTTGATCGGGAAGTTGGTGCCGTCGCCGGCCGCGTAGACGTCATCGACCCCCTGGACGCGTGCATGGTCGTCGATCGGGATGAAGCCGCCGTCGTCCACCGGCAGCCCCCGGACCTGCGGACCCTCGATCACCGGCAGGGCGATGACGCTGGAGGCCTCAAGCCGGTCATCCTCCGGGATCAGGATCAGCTCCTCGCTCGGATCCTCCCTGATCAAGGTGCCCGCGCGGACCGTGATGCCGCGCGCGCTCAAGAGCTCGGTCACGGCGTCGCTCGCGGCCGGTCCGAACATGATCAGGGGCGATGCCTCCGGCGTGACCACCAGGAGCGCCAGCTCACGGAGCCCCAGCTCCTCGGCGCGCCGGCGGCTCAGCAGGGCGAGCTCATACAGCGGCAGCGACCACGTGACGCCCGGCGGGACCACGAACGCCACGGTTTGCGGCGGGCGCTCGGCGCTCTCGGTGAGCATGCGGTCGATCCCGAGCGGCTCCGGTGCAACCTCGAACGAGACGGCCCTCCCGAACGCCTTCCGCGGCCGCCCGCCGACGCAGACGATCGCGGCGTCGTAAGCAACCGTGCGGCCATCGTTCAGGCGCAGCTCGTGCTGCTCGGGGATGACCTCCGAGACGGCCTGCTCGATGAACTCGGCGCCGAACTCCTCTGCGATTGGGGCAAGCGCGCGCCGCTCGGCGGGCTGCGGCGAGAAGGGCTCCTCGACCACCAGAGGCTTGTAGAGGAACTCGGGATCCGGGGCGATGAGGGTGGGCTTGACGCGATCGTCGGCCAGATCACGAAGCGCCATGAGGGCCTCCAATCCCGCAATCCCGCCGCCTACGATCGCGACCGCGGCGCCCTCTGGAAGCCGCTGGCCGGCGCCGGGACTGCTCGATCGCTCCACGCCTGTCAGACTACTGGCGAGCGTGCGCCAGAAGCGGGGCGGCGGCTGGAGGCGCTGTCTTAAGGCGGCCTTGATGCTCCGCCGCGATACTGCTCTCGGCGTCCGCCCGCTGTCCACCCCGTCGATTGCTTGATTACGCAATCAATGCTATACTTTCTGAAGCAGAGTAACGTCAGCGCCAGTCTGGCGTAGGTATCGCGGCGGTCCCCGGCAGGGATTCCACCAAGAAGGAGACGAGTTGCCCAGATCCAGAGGCGCTGAGACCCAGCGCAACGACAGCCACCGACGGCGCGGCGAGCATGCCGCGCATTCAGCGCTCGCCGATCACCCGGAGCGGCGCGGCGTCGATCACGCTGCCGCCACCGAGACGACCGACAGCTTCCAGCTCTTCCTGAATCAGGCGAGCCGCTATCCACTGCTCACCCGCGAGGAGGAGGTCGAGCTCGCCCAGCGCATCGAGCGCGGCGATCTCGCCGCGAAGGAGCGACTGATCAACTCCAACCTCCGCCTCGTCATCAAGTTCGCGCGCCGCTACCAGGGCCATGGCCTCTCGATGCAGGACCTGGTCCAGGAGGCGATGCTCGGGCTGATTCGTGCCGCGGAGAAGTTCGACTACCGGCGCGGCTACAAGTTCTCCACCTACGCGGTGCTGTGGATCAAGCAGGCGATCCAGCGCGGCCTCGACAACACCGGCCGGCCGGTTCGCATCCCGGCGCACATCGCCCAGCGCGAGCGCACGGTGAACCGCGTCGAGTCGGAGCTCAGCGCGAGCCTGAACCGCGAGCCCACGGAGCAGGAGATCGCCCGGCGCGCAAAGCTCCCCCTGGACGAGGTCAAGGCCGTTCGCGATCTGACCCGGGTTACCACGAGCCTCGACGCCCCGGTCGGCGACGATGGCGACACCACCCTGGGCGAGTTCCGGGCGGAGGCTTCGGAGAGCGTCGAGGACGAGGTCGACGAGCGCGAGCAGGAGCAGGCGATCGACGCCGCCCTCGCCACGCTGCCCGAGGACGAGCGCCGGGTGATCGAGCTCCGGTTCGGCACCGGAGGCACGCCCGAGGCGTCGCTGCGCGAGGTCGCACGGGAGGTGGGTGTCTCGCAGGAGCGCGCCCGCCAACTGGAGGCACGCGGCCTAAAGCGCCTCGCGCTCGAGGGCTCCTTGTCGGCCTGGCGCGCCGCCTAGCACCTCGGCCGAGTGTCGAAAAGCCGGGGGGCCAAGTTTGGCCCTGGTCGATAGCCCCGGCTCTCGCGAGAGTGAGCATGCTGGAGGCATCATCTGCTGAAGTACCGGGCTGAGAGGCTCGGAGATCCGGGGACGAGCGCGAACGCTCCCGCCGGACGGCGGGAGCGTTCGCGCTGCGCCTCAGCGATGCCCGGCATCGACCGCATGTACAACCGCATCGCCCGAATCTTCGACATGAGGCCCGTGACCCGGTGCCGCGCCGAACGTACGCTGGCGCCATGACTGCACGGAGGGACACCTGGGGACGTCCGGGAGACGCCGCGGTGCGGCCCATGATCGGGGTGACCACGTCCGAGGTCCGCCTCGAGCATCAGGTCCGGCTGACCCCGCACGGTGAGCCGCCTCGCCGCGAGATGGCGCTCGGCCTCACCTATCTCCGGGCGATCGAGCGCGCGGGCGGGCTCCCGGTGGTCGTCCCCCCGATCGAGATCGAGGCGATCCCGTCCCTTCTGGCGAACCTGCACGGAGTCCTGCTTTCCGGCGGCCCGGACATCCATCCCGAGACGTACGGCGAATCGCCGCACCCGGAGCTGGGCCCCACCTGGCGAGACCTGGATGCGACCGAGCTCGCCCTCGCTCGGCAGACGATCGCAAGCGGCATCCCCATGCTCGCGATCTCGCGGGGCGCGCAAGCTCTCAACATCGCCCGCGGCGGGACGCTGTTCCAGCACCTGCCGGAGCGGTTCGGGCGCGCAATCAGGCATCGCCAGCTGGCCGACGGGCCGGCGTCGACGCACCCGATCGAGGTCGCCGAGGACAGCGTCCTGGCGCGGGCGCTGGGATGCACCGAGCTCAACGTCAACTCCTACCACCACCAGTCGACGAGCGGCCTCGGGCGCGGCGTGCGGGCGGTGGCGTGGGCTCCCGATGGGGTGGTCGAGGCGGTCGAAGTCCCGCGAAGCGCATTCACCGTCGGAGTCCAGTGGCATGCCGAGTCCATGACCGAGTCCCCCGCACACGCCCGACTCTTCAAGGCCTTCGTCGAGGCGGCGACCGGCGACGCGGTGGACGAGGACGCGTGTGCGGTGGTCGCGTAGCCCTACTGCACGGCCTTGACGGCCGACTGGATCTGCGAGATCGAGGGGATCGTCGCGAAGGCCTTGCGGCCTCCCGGGCCCTCGACCAGGATCGACGGCGTTCCGGAGAAGCCGAACCCCTTGGCCTGCGCGTCGTCGCGCGACAGGACGGCATCCCACTTCGAGCTGTCCCGGTCCGAGTTCCACTTGTCGATGTCCTCGACTCCGGCGCCCTTCGCGATGGAGGTGAGGAAGGAGTCGGTGACGTAGCCGGAGTTCTCGGTGCCCTGGTTGCGATAGAAGAGCTCCACGAAGTTCCAGTAGCGGTCCTGCTCCCCGGCCGCGAGGGCCGCCTTCGCGGCGGTGATCGAATCGGGGCCGATGATCGCCCACTGCCTGAAGTCGTAGGTTGCGGCTCCCTTGCGGACGATGTCGGAGATGATGTCCGGCGTCACCTGGTCCGAGAACTGCCTGCATACGGGGCACTGCAGGTCGCCGTACTCGACAACGGTCACCTTCGACTTCGGGTCGCCGAGGACGGTGCCCCGCTGCGGGATCCCCTTCAGCTGCTTGTCCACGAGCGAGGTGTCCGCAACGTCCTCCCCGGCACCGGCACCGGTGGCGTCGCCGCCGTTGTTTTGGCTGGCGACGATCAGCGCCACGACCACGACGAGGGCGAGAAGCCCGGCCAGCGCCCCGTACTGGATCACGCGCTTGCGGCGAGCCGCGGCCTGCTCCTCCTCCTCGCGCGCGAGGCGCTCGGCCCGCAGCCTGTCCTTCTGCTCCTTGCGGCTTGCCATCAGGAGGCCGTCAATCTACCGCGGCGAGCGCGCGCCGCAGGCTGCTCGCCGTCTGCGGCCCCTGGAGCGTCCGGGCGATGCGTCCCTCTGCATCGAGGACGAAGGTCGTCGGCAGGCCGTTCAGCCCATACGCGGTGCCCACCCGCTGCGATGGGTCGCGAAGGATCGGATACTTCCAGCCCGACTTGGCGATGAAGTCGCGGGCGTTGCCCGCGGCATCCCCCCAGTCGACCCCCACCAGGGTGGCCCGGGCGCCGACCTCGCGGTCGAAGCGCTTGAGCTCCGGGGCCTCCTCCTTGCAAGGCGCACACCAGCTCGCCCAGAAGTTGACCAGGGCCGGCTTTCCGCGCAGGGAGGCGAGGTCGGTTCGCGGCCCGGCCAGGACCTCGCGAGGAAGCTCCGGCGCGGGGCGGGAGGCCGATCCCCCTCCGGCGGTCAGGACCTCCGCGATGACGACCGCCCCGACCGCGAAGACCACCAGCGCCAGCCCGATCGCCCGTCCGCGGGTCACGTGGGGTGCCCACTCCTCTTACGAGCCGGCGAGCTTGGGCACGTCGTGCACGATCTGCTGCGGCTTGAAGTTCGAGGGGTACAACGTGGTGATCTCACCGCTGCCCGAGATCCCGTAGACGAGAGCCGAGTGCTCGACCGCGTCCGGGTCGTCCTTGGTGGGGTCGTTCTTGGAGACGATGTTCCACTTCTGCCAGACCTTCTCCAGCTGCGGGCGCGAGCCGATCAGGTACTGCATGCGCCCCGTCATCTGATGATCGGCGAGGAACTTCTTGACGGTCTGCGGCGTGTCGCCCTTCGGGTCCACGGAGACAGCGATGACCCGCATGTCGTCGGCCTGCGAGCCGAGCTGGTTCTGCGCCGCGCGCAGGTTCGAGACGATGAGCGGACACACGTCGGGGCAGTGGTCGTAGATGAACGTGACGAGCACCGCCTTGCCACGGTAGTCGTCGAGGTTGACCGGCTGGCCGAGCGAGTTGTCGAGCTTCAGCGGTGGCGCCGGCTTCGAGGGGTTGGCGGTGGCGCCCGAGTAGTCCTTCGGGATATCGGCCTGGCCGGCGTCCGATGTGGGCGTTGCGGTCGAATCCGATCCTCCGCAGCCCGCCAGCAGGCCGGTGCCGACGATCACGGTCAGGATTACGCCAAGTCGTCTCATCGCGGTTCAAGGATGGCATCTCCCCGGTCGTACTAATTAAGGCTTAGCTAAGTTCAGCGCGAAGCCGGCGGCTCTATCGTGCTTCGTAACCCCGATGACGCTGCCTCAAGCCCACTTCGAGCCCGAATTCGCCCCGCTCGAGCTGCTGCCGATCCTCATCCCGGCACTCCTCTATGCCGTGCGCGCGTCCCACCTGGCCTCGCGCGGGCGACCCGTCGCGCTGTGGAGGCAGGTCTCGTTCGCCTCCGGCCTGCTGATGATCGCCCTGTCTCTCGTGGGCCTCGGCGAGATCTCGGACGAGCTGCTCTGGGGTCACATGGTCGAGCATCTTTTGATCGGCGACCTGGCGGCGATCCTCCTCGTGCTCGGTCTCACCGGTCCGCTGCTGCAGCCGATCCTCGCGATCAAGCCCCTCGATCGGCTTCGCGTGCTCGCGCATCCGGCCATCGCGCTGCCTCTGTGGGCGATTGACCTCTACGTATGGCATCTGCCCGTTCTCTACGAGAGAACCCTCTCGAGCCCCGCGCTTCACGCCCTGGAGCACGGGATGTTCATCTTCTTCGGCTGCCTGATGTGGATGCCCGTCCTCGGGCCGCTCCCGAAGCCCGACTGGTTCAACGCCGGATGGAAGGTCGTCTACGTGATCGGGGTGAGGTTCGTGGGAACCGTCCTCGGCAACGTGTTCATCTGGTCCGGGACCGTCTTCTACCCGGTGTACGAGTCCGGCGACGCGGCGCACGGCATCTCGCCCCTCACCGACCAGGGAATCGCGGGGGCGATCATGATGGGCGAGGGAATGCTCGTCACCCTCGCGGTCCTCAGCTGGGCCTTCCTGAAGTGGGCCGCGGACACCACCGAACGGCAGCGGCTGCTCGACCTGGCCGAGGCACGGGGGATCGACCTGGCCGAGGCACGAGCGGCGCGAGCGGTCGAGTCCGGCCAGGCGAAGCACCTGGAGGAGCGCCTTCGCGCCAGTGAGCCGGAGGCACCCGGCCACACCTGATCCGTGCCTGGGATCTGGCGTCCGATCGCGGCGCGAAGCTCTTCATGCATGTCGGAGCCGCCGCGCCTCAGGCGCACCTCGATCGCGATCATCGTGCTGGCGAGCGTCATCGCGTTCTTCGCCGTGGTCGCCGTCTGGGCCAAGCGCCAGCTCCTGGAGACGGACACCTGGACTCGGACCAGCACCGAGCTCTTGGCCGACCACGACGTGCAGCAGGCCCTCAACGGGTTTCTCATCGACGAGCTGTTCGCGCGGGTCGACGTGGAGAAGCGTCTCGAGAAGACGCTTCCGGACGACATCCAGGGCCTCGCCGGCCCCGCGACCGGCGGGATTCGCCAGCTGGCGACCCGGGCCGGGCTCGAGGCACTGCAGAGCCCCAACATCCAGACCCTGTGGGCGGATGCCAATCGCCAGGCCCACCAGCTCTTCCTGTCGCTCATCCACGACGACAACGAGACCCTGGCCACCACCAACGGCGTCGTCACGCTCGACCTCGGGAGACTGGTCTCCGAGATCGGGCAGAACGCCGGCATCGACATCTCCGCCAAGCTTCCGCCCGACGCCGCGCGCCTCGAGCTGGTGCGATCCAACCAGCTCGGTTTCGCCCAGGACCTGGTCAATCTCCTCGAGGACCTGGCGCTCGTCCTTCCGGCGCTCGCGCTGCTCCTCTATGCGCTGGCGATCTACCTGCCTCGTGGCTGGCGCCGCGAGGCGGTGCGGGCCTGCGGGATCAGCTTCCTCGCGGTCGGCATCCTCGTCCTCGTGGCCCGCAGCGTCGGCGGCGGCATCGTCGTCAACACGCTGGCCACCACGGACGCCGTACGGCCGGCCGTGGACTCGGTCTGGTCGATCGGCACGTCCCTGCTCCAGGGCGAGGGCGTGGCCATGATCGGGTACGGGATCGCGATCCTCATCGGCGCCTGGCTGGCCGGCTCGACCGCACCGGCGAGAGAGCTTCGCCGCGAGATCACGCCGGTCCTCGGCGACCGGCGCTGGGGGTATGCGGTCCTCGCCGGCATCGTGCTCCTGGTCTTCTGGTGGAACCCGACCGAGGGAACCAGCCGGCTACTGCCGTCCCTGGCCCTCGTCGCGCTGCTGATCGTCGGCTATGAGGCACTGCGACATCAGGCGCTGCGCGACTTCCCCGACGAGACCCGGGAGGTCGCGGTGGAACGCTGGAAGGGACGGTATGCCGGGGTCCGGGAGCGGATCCGGCGGCGTCGCGAGGCGCCCCAGCGGGCTCGGGAGGCGGGTGCAGCCGACGTCCGGCTCGAGGCGCTCGAGCGGCTCGGGCGCCTGCGCGAATCGGGCGTGCTCGACCCGGACGAGTTCCGCCGCGAGAAGGATCGCATCCTGGCCACTTAGGCTTAGCCCCGCTGGCGATCGCGATCGCTCTGTACGTCGGCTTCCTCATCGCGCGGCTCTCGATCATGGATCAGAGCAACGCGATGCTCGGCGGCAGCGTCGTGATCTGGGCCGTGACCAAGGACATCCACATCAGCGCCGCCGAATAAGTGATCCCTCCCTGGGCGATCGAGGAGGCGGCTTCGTAGAGAATGGGCGTGTGCGAGTTTCGGCGAAGGCTGACTATGCGGTGCGCGCGGCGGTCGAGCTGGCCTCCGGCTACGACTCCGGGCCGATCAAGGGGGAGCAGGTGGCTGATGCCCAGGCCATCCCCGTGCGGTTCCTCGAGAACATCCTGGGCGACCTTCGCCACCACGGGCTCGTGGAGAGCAGGCGGGGCGCGGAGGGCGGCTACTGGCTGAGCCGCCCTCCCGACGAGATCACCATCGGCGAGGTCATGAGGGCAGCCGAGGGCCCGCTCGCCCACGTCCGCGGGGAGCCGCCCGACGAGCTCGAGTACCACGGCTCGGCCGAGTCGCTCCGTGAGGTCTGGGTGGCGCTGCGCAACAACGTTCGCGGCATCCTCGACAACGTCACCCTCGCGGACGTGATCGCGGATCGGATCCCCACAGGCGTCAGGGCGCTGGGAAAGAAACCCGACCTCAGGGCCTACTGAGCGAACCGAGGGCTCCTCAGACGATACGGTGGGGCGGCTCCGCCCCATCCAGGGCGGCCAGCACGCTGTCGGCGACCATGGCGGCCATCCCCTCCCGGGCGCGCGTGGTCGCCGAGCCGATGTGCGGCAACAGCACGCACCTCGGCGCCTCGAGGAGCTCCCCCGGCACCGCGGGCTCGTGCTCGTACACGTCCAAGCCGGCGGCGCCGATGACGCCGTCTCGCAGGGCCCTTGCAAGGGCCGCTGAATCGACGAGCGATCCCCGCGACGTGTTCACGAGGACGGCCTCCGGCTTCATCGCTTCCAGCTGCGGCGCGCCGATCATGCGCACGGTCTCGGGGGTCGCCGGGAGGTGGAGGCTGACCACGTCTGCGGCGGCGAGGAGCTCCTCCATCGTCACCCGGGCCGCGCCGAGGTCGCGCTCGGCCCGCGCCTTGGGCGAGCGGCTCGTGTACGCGATCCCGCCGCCGAATCCGGCAACCAGCTCCGCATAGCGAAGGCCGATGCGGCCCATCCCCACCACGCCGAACGTCGCGCCGGTCAGCTCGAGGCCGAGAAGATCTCCCGGGTCCCACCCGAGCCAGCGGCCGCCCCGGAGCTCCCTCTCCGCCTCGTTGATCCGCCGCGCGGCGGCGAGCGTGAGCGCGAGGGCGAGCTCGGCGGTGGCGTCGGTGAGGACGCCGGGGGTGTTCGTCACGACGATCCCCCGCCGGCGGCATTCGTCGAGGTCGATGTTGTCGTAGCCCACCGCGTAGTTGGCGACGATCCGCAGGCCCTCCCCGGCGGCGTCGAGCAGCGCCTCGCCGACCGGCACCGACGGGTCGGCGACGATCGCCTCGACGCCGGGGGCGAGCGCGAGGAGCTCTTTCTCCGTGGCATCGAGACCGCCCTCCCGGACGTCAAACCGTGCCGCGAGCCGGTCCCTGCCGGCCGAAAGGAGCCGCCTGGCGACGAGGACGATCGGAGTTGGCTCGCTCGCGGTCACGGCAGCCCCAACGGTAGGCGGTCAGCTCCGCGTGTCGACGAGCAGCGTCTGGTCGGCTCTTCCGAGCGGCCCGACCTCGTCGTATAGCGCGGTATCGGCGATGCCGATGCCCGTGCGCTCGGGAATGGTGATCGCGTCCAGGCATACCCATTCCCCGACGAGCGGCCGGTGCAGGTGCACGGAGAGGTCCACGTTCACGAACCGGAAGCGGCTCCAGTCGAGGGTCGCGCTGACGCCGTTCCCGGAGTCCGCGGCCACGAGGACCCGTTCCAGCGGAGTCGGGTCCTCCCCCTCCACCAGCGGGACCCGCATTCGCATCCATGCGACCGCCGGCCCCGGCTGCTCGAACCCACCGTTCGCGAACCGGTACTCCATCGCCGTGTGGTAGCCGACGTCCTTGCCGGTGTCGGGGAACGTTCCCGGCCTTGCCTCGCCGGGGCCCGGGGGCGAGAACCCCGGCCTCAGCGTGGAGGGAGAGGTGCCGAGAACGCCGGGGCCGTCTTCGCTCGACAGGCCCTCCGGGATCTCCACCTGCCCCTCGCGCAGCCGCCAGGCGCGAGCCCGGATCAACTCCCCCTCCTGGTCGGCCAGGCTCGCCTCGATCAGCTCGACGGCCCGCCCAGGCCGGACGACGCTTGCGGTGACCGTGAGCGGGGCGATCGGAACCGGCCTGAGGATGTCGTAGGTGATGCGGCCGAGCTGCCGGTCGGAGCCACCGTCCAGCCGGGCGACCTCACGAGCGAGCAGCGCCGCGGGTGGGCCGGCATGCTGGGAGTCCGGATCCCACGGCCCCCGGGTCAGCTCGGTCGGCGCGTAGCGATCGCCGTCCGGAGCGAAGAAGGCATCTTCCGGCATGCGGCGGATCGTATGTCCGCCGCATGCCGGAGCGAGGACAGGCCTCCCGCCGAGCGCTACCGGACGGCGGCGACCGTCTCCTTCGTCGGCGCCGGCTCCCCGGGCGCATGGAGCAGGCTGACGACCTCGCGGACGCCGCCGATCTCGCCCGCCTCGGTCGCGAGCCGCCCGGCATCCTCCGCGGAGCCCACTTCGCCGCGCAGGTAGACGACGCCGTTCTCGGCGTTGACGTTCACCTCGCCCTTGGGCGCATCCTGAGCTCGGAAGATCTCGCTGCGAACCTTGTTCGCGAGGTCGGGATCCGGCAGGGACTCGGCGCCGTTTCCGGCACCCGTCGCCTCGTATGCCGCGCCCTTCGCGACGCCCGTGGCGTAGCGCGCCGTCCGCTCGCCCTCGGCCGCGCCACGGCGCGCCAGCGCCCTCACGCGGTCGAATGCCACGTGGCGGCGGCGCCTGCCGTTGTGCGGGTCGAGGAAGTAGGCGCCCGCCGCGCCGCCGGCGGTGCCGGCGGCCAGCGCCACGCCCGTCGAGGTGGTGGGCGCGGGCCGGCGTGCGGCCGCGACCCTGGTCCGGGCGGTGCCCCAGCTCCGTCCCGTGCGGAAGATCGCCTTCACCGCCCCGATCGCAATCCCGCCAATCCTGCGTGCTCTTTGAATCTTGGTAATCATGCCTCGCGGCTTCCCCGGAGGGACGCTCGGAAACGCCGGGCATGGCGTCGGCGCGGACCGGCTCGACGAGATCGGGCCGGCACTACGGTCGCTGGCAGCGCGGGCACCAGTACGAGGTCCGGCCGGCGACGCGCGATCGCCGCAGCGGTCCGCCGTGGCGCGGGCACCGCGGGTCGCGAGAGCCGCGCTGCTCCTCCAGCCAGCCCGGCTCGCGGGGGATGCGGCCGCGTCTCGTCGACTCGGCGAGCACATCCCCCGTCACCTCGGCGAGCTCCTGCCGCTTCGATGCCGTCAGCGCGCTCACCCGGCGCGACGGGTGGATGCGCGCCCGCCACAGGATCTCGTCGGAGAGCTCGTTGCCGAGGCCGGCGACGACGCGCTGGTTCATCAGCGTCGCCTTGGCGCCCGCCCTGCGGCGATCGAAAAGATCCGCCAGCTCCGCGGGATCGAGCCCGGCCGCATCCGGCCCCAGAGGCCCGACGATTTGGCCGCGCTCGGCCTCATCCCGGGCCAGCCACGCCCCACCGAGCATGCGCATGTTGCGATAGCGCATCTCGCCGCTGCCGGTGACCACGATCAGCCGGTCATGGCGATGGCGACCCTCATCCCCCTGGCTCGACCAGTGGAGCCCTCCGGTCATCCCGAAATGAAGCAGCAGCTCCGGTCCGTCGGTCGGGGCGATCATCCACTTGCCGTGCCGGTCGGGGCGTTCGAGACGCCGGTCGGCAAGCGACCGCCGGAAGCTGGAAGGGTGGCGGTTGCGCACGATCGACGGGCTCGGAATCTCGACTCGGCTGACCCGCTCGCCGGTCATGTAACGAGACCAGTGGCGGCGAAAGCCCTCCACGTCTGGAAGCTCGGGCATGACGGGCCCATGCCCCCTCCGCGAGGGGGCAAACGGCGCGCCCGCGTAACGCGGGACGCCCGCACGCGACTAACCTGGTGAACGAGAATGCGAAGCGAGCGAGGAAACGAGATGGAGAAGGTTCAGAAGTCCGAGACCGAGTGGCGCGCCGAGCTCTCCCCCGAGCAGTACGAGGTCCTGCGGAACAAGGGCACCGAGCGCGCCTTCACCGGCACGTACTGGGACGAGAAGACGGGCGGCACCTACCGCTGCGCCGGCTGCGGGCAGGAGCTCTTCAGCTCCGACACGAAGTTCGACTCCGGCACCGGCTGGCCGAGCTTCTGGGACCCGGTCGCCGATGACAAGGTCGAGACGCGCCCTGACAACGGCCTGTTCATGCGCCGCACCGAGGTCGTCTGCGCGCGCTGCGGGGGGCATCTCGGGCACGTGTTCGACGACGGTCCCAATCCGACCGGACAGCGGTACTGCATCAACTCCTGTGCCCTGGAGCTCGATCCCGAGGACTCTTAGCTCGCCGCCAAGCACTCCCCGTCGGCATAGCCAACCTGGCGTTTGGCTATCTGGGGACGCTTACCGCGTACCTGAGCTGCCAGCGACTGGCAATGCTTCATCAGCCGCTCCCGATCACCTCGGCAAGGCCTGCGTCCACGAGCGCTGCCGGCAGCCGAACCGAGCCGTCGGCCTGCTGCCCGTTCTCAAGCAGGGCGATCAGGGTCCGACCGACCGCCAGCGCCGTGCCGTTGAGCGTGTGCACCGGCACCGGCTGAGCCTCGGGTTGCGGCCGGTAGCGGCAGTCGAGTCGCCGCGCCTGGTAGTCGGTCGTGTTGGAGCACGACGTCACCTCGCGGTAGCGACCCTGGCTGGGGATCCACGCCTCGCAGTCGAACTTCCTGGCCGCCGGGGGCCCGAGATCGCCGGTGGGAATGTCAACGACGCGATACGGGATCTCCAGCATCTGGAGAATGCGTTCCTGGACGGATAGCAGGCGCTCGTGCTCCTCCGCCGACGCGGCGCGGCTCGACGAACGAGAACATCTCGACCTTGTCGAACTGGTGGACGCGGAAGATCCCCCGGGTGTCGCGCCCGGCGGCGCCCGCCTCCCGGCGAAAGCACGTCGAGTAGCCCGCGTAGCGGCGTGGGAGCTCGTCGGCGCCCATGATCTCGTCTGCGTGCAGGGCCGCCAGCGAGACCTCGGACGTGCCGATCAGGAACAGCTCGTCGGCCGGAACCTCGTAGATCATCTCCCTCTCGCCCGGGAAGAACCCCGTGCCGTGGAGCGGCCCCTCTCGGACGAGCACGGGCGGGACCACGGGCGTCATCCCCTCACCCCGGAGGAGGCCGAGGATCAGGTTGACGAGGGTCATCTCCACCATGACGAGGTCGCCCATCAGGTACGCGAACCGCGATCCCGAGGCCTGGCTCGCCTTCTCCATCTCGATCCAGCCGTGGGCGACGCCGAGATCCAGGTGGTCGCGGATCTCGAAGTCGAGCTCCGGGCGCGCGCCGACCTCGCGCAGCGTTACCGCGTCCTCCTCCTCGCCCTCGGGAGCGTCCGGGTGGGGTAGGTTGGGCAGCGTCGCCGCGAGCTCGTCACGCGCCGCCTCGACCCGCGCGAGCTCCGCCTCCTGCTGCTTCAGGGCCCCGCCGAGCTCCCGCATCTCGGCGATCAGCTCGTCGGCGTCCTGTCCCTCTCGCTTTCGCTGCGCGATCTCCTCGGAGACCCGGTTCCGCCGCGCTCGCCCCTCCTCGAGGGAGGGAAGGATCTCGCGGCGGGACTCGTCCAGCCGCAGCACCTCGTCCAACGCGTCCGCGGCGCCGCGACGGCCCAGCGCGGCGCGCGCCGGCTCGGGATCCTCGCGGATGCTCCGCAGGTCGAGCATCGCCGGGGTCCTCTACCTATTTCGTGTCCTGCCCGGCGTACTCCGAGACGAAGTCCGCGACCTGGCTCGCCTCGTGCCCCGTGACGATGTTCTGGGGCATGATCCCGCCAGAGAAGCCCCCGTTGCGGATCGCGAACAGCACGTCGTCGCGCGATTCCTTGCGCTGGCTCAGGTTGGGCCCCTGAACACGGACGTTTCGGTTGGCGGATCCCTGGGTTCCCGCCGCGCCGAGGGTGTGACAGCCCGAGCACCGCTGCGCGAACAGGACGGCGCCGCGATAGGCGGCGTCGTCCTTGGGGACCGAGATCCCCTCGCTTCCACAGGCGCTGAGGCCGATGGCCGCCGCGACCGCCGCTGTGATCAAAACGGGCCTCACGCGGGCGGCATCATACTTCCGGCCTCGTGCCAGTGGAGCCCGTCAGCAGATGACGCACGTCCGCCCGGAGGAACTCCGCGACGCCATGGCGGCGTTCCCGACGGCGGTGACCGTGGTTACGGCGATCGGGCCATCGGGACCGGCGGGCGCGACCGCGAACGCTGTCGTCTCGCTGTCGCTCGAGCCCCCGATGATGCTCGCCTGCCTCGATCTCGGCTCCCGTACCCTGATCGCGGTCGAGCACGCGCAGGCGTTCGGGGTCAACGTGCTGTCGGCGGAGCAGGCCGGCGTGGCCCGCCGGTTCAGCACCAAGGATCCCCACCCCGAGAAGTGGGAAGGGGTCGCGTGGAGCGAGCGCGCCGGAGCGCCGATGATCGAGCGCTCGGCGATCTGGCTGGCCTGCGAGCTCGGTGAGGTCCACTCGGGCGGCGACCACGCGATCGTGACGGGGACGGTGATCGAACTTCAAGCAGGTGGAGGGCAGCCGCTCGTGTTCATCGGCGGCGATTACCGCCCGCTCGAGTAGTGCCGGGAACCCTTTTGGCGCCTTTCTCGCGGATCTGACGAGTAGGGGGCCAAGGGCGAGTCGGAGCTGCCGAGCGCACTGGCCAGTTGCCCGGCCTCGTGTCACCCCCCGGTGGTCGCCGCGCGCAGCGCCAGGCCGAAGATGACGAGCGCCGAGACAGCCATGATCCCGGTCTCGCGCCGGACGATCGCCGCGGCGATCGCGTGCTGGCGGGCGCGGGGAAGCGACTCGAAGTCGAGTCCGACGAGCTCGCGCTCGGCGGCTCCCGCCCGGGCCCCCTCGGCCAGGAGCGAGACCCCCAGGGGCAGCACGCCGTAGAGGTAGTGGAGCCCGGAGCCGGCCTCGTGACCGGACAGCAGCAGGATCGCGCCGATCGCGACCTGGAGCACCACCGCGGCTTGGGCCACGCGCAGGGCGTACCAGAAGCCGACGGTGGGTATCGACCGCAGCCACGCGATCCCGCCCCACAGTCCCGCGGCGAGGTTGGTGGCGAGCACGAGGATGCCGACCGCGAGGTGAACGCCGGTCAAGGTTCGGCCCGGCCCGCGGACGGTGCCGGCGGGCGCGCCAGGGCGCCGCCGCAAATCCGCCCGAAAGCGTCGGAAATCCGCTTGTTGATGCGGAATATCACTATGTAGCAGGTTGGCACAAAGTGGGTATATAACTCGCCTGTGCTCGCCGCCGGACTGAGGAGCAGGTAGATGCTTCGAAGCTACCTCCCGGTGCTCGTGTTCGCCGGCCTCGGCGCACTCGTGGGCGGCCTGCTCGCGGCCGTGAACGGGCTCGTGGGGCCGCGCAAGCCCAACAAGGCGAAGAGCGACCCCTACGAGTGCGGGCTCCCGAGCGAGGTCTCGCGGACCTTCCGCTTCGGGGTGAGCTTCTACATGATCGCGATGCTCTTCATCCTCTTCGACATCGAGGTGGTGTTCCTCTACCCGGTCGGCGTGATCATGAAGGCGGCGCACTCCGTGTTCGTGCTGGTGGAGGTGATCGTCTTCGTGGTGCTCCTCCTGGCGGCGCTCGTCTACGTGTGGCGAAGGGGGGCGCTGAATTGGAGGTGAAGCGGGAGAAGCTCCGGGCGCTGTCCCCCATGGAGGAGCCGTCGGCTCCCACCGACCTCCGGGTTCGCCAGCTCCGGGCCCGCGATCTCTTGCGAGGGGACCTGGAGGGGCCCGACCTCGAAAAGCACGTCGCCGACTCGGTGCTCACGACGACGATGCAGAAGGCGATCGGATGGGGCCGGGCCAATTCGATCTTCCCGGCGACCTTCGGCCTCGCCTGCTGCGCGATCGAGATGATGTCGATCGTCAGCCCGCGCTACGACATCGCGCGGTTCGGGGCCGAGAACATGCGGGCCTCCCCGCGGCAGGCGGACATGCTGATCCTCTCCGGGAGGGTGTCGATCAAGATGGCGCCGGTCTGCAGGCGCATCTACGACCAGATGCTGGAGCCGAAGTGGGTGATCTCGATGGGTGCCTGCTCGTCGTCCGGCGGCATGTTCGCCAACTACGCCGTCGTCCAGGGCGCCGACAAGTTCATGCCCGTCGACGTCCACGTGCCCGGGTGCCCGCCGCGCCCCGAGGCGCTCGTCTACGGGTTCAACAAGCTGCAGCGGATGATCCTGGGCAGCCCCGACCCCGGATGGCGCAATCGCTACAACGCCGCGGGGACCGAGGAATGGGCCCGCGATGCGACCGGCGAGGCGTCGAAGGAGGAGATCGAGGCTTACGTGGCCGCGCGCGAGGTCTCGGTGTCGCACGAGACCACCCGCTCCCAGGAGTCGCGGGGAGGGTCGGCCTGATGCCCGACGCCCCGGGCCTCGAGCTGATCGCCCAAGACCTCAACGACGCCGCCGCGGGCTCCGTGCTCGGCACCTACCACGAGCACGGCCAGGGATGCCTGATCGTCGACCCCGAGCGGATCCTCGACGTGCTCGGCTGGCTGCGGGACGAGCCCGGTCAGGAGTACCGGTTCCTCTCGAGCCTCCACGGCGTCGACTACCTCCCTGCCGAGCCGCGGTTCGGGGTCGTCTACGAGCTGCTCAACATGCCGCGGGTCGAGCGCCTGCGGGTCCGGGCGGCGCTCGCCGACCCGGGCGCCGGCGCGCTGCCGGAGATCGACACCTGCGTCCACCTGTTCCCGACCGCGGAATTCCAGGAGCGCGAGGTCTACGACTTCTTCGGGATCGTCTTCCGGGCGCACCCGGACCTGCGGCGGATCCTGATGCCGGAGGAGTACGTGGGCTGGCCGCAGCGCCGCGACTTCCCGATGGGCGGAGAGCCCGTGATCTTCACCCGCGACGAGCCGGTGATGCCGAGGTGGTACGAGTGAGCGTGCATCGGTCGGCGCCCGCCCACGGCGGCGACATCCTCGGGGAGACCGGCGAGGAGGTCATCGGCACCTCCGCCGTGGAGCGCACCGCGGCCGGCGCGGTCCTCGAGCCCGAGGAGGAGCTCCTCACGATCAACTTCGGGCCGCACCACCCCGCCACGCATGGGGTCCTGCGGCTGCTGGTGAGCCTGGAGGGCGAGGTCGTGAGGGACCTGAAGCCGGTGATGGGCTACGTGCACACCGGGATCGAGAAGAACTGCGAGGACAAGTCCTACTGGAAGGTGATCCCGTTCGTGGAGCGGATGGACTACCTCTCCTACTTCTTCAACATGGAGGCGTTCGTCGGCAGCGTGGAGCGCTTGCTGGAGCTGGAGATCCCGCCCCGCGCCAGCTACCTGCGGGTCCTCCACATGGAGCTCAACCGGATCCACTCCCACCTGGTCTGGCTCGGGACCTCGGCGCTCGACCTCGGCGCCATGTCGATGTTCTTCTACTGCTTCCGGGACCGCGACCGGGTCCTGGACCTGTTCGAGATGTCCACCGGCCAGCGCATGCACACCCGGTACTTCCAGGTCGGCGGCGTCTTTGAGGACATCCCGGTTGGATTCGCCCGCAACGTCAGGGCCTTCTGTGCGGAGATGCCGTCGCGCCTGGACCAGTACGAGGCGATCCTCAATCGCAACGAGATCTTCCTGGAGCGCACCCGCAACGTCGGGATCGTGCCACGGGAGCGCCTGCTGGAGCTGGGCGTCACCGGACCGCTCCTGAGAGCGGCCGGCGAGCCCTGGGACCTTCGCAAGGTGACGCCATACCACTGCTACGGCGACTTCGACTTCGGGATCCCGGTGGGCACCGCCGGGGACGGGTACGACCGCTACCGGGTCCGCGTGCAGGAGATGCGCGAGTCGGTGCGGATCATCGAGCAGGCGCTCGACGGCCTGCCCGAGGGGCCCTGGATCGCCGACGACCGCAAGTACGTCCTCCCGCCCCGCGACGAGCTCTCGACCTCCATGGAGGCGCTGATCCACCACTTCAAGCTGGTCACCGAGGGCTACCGGGTGCCGCCCGGCGAGGCCTACTACGCGATCGAGTCACCGCGCGGCGAGCTGGGCTGCTTCGTGGTCGCGGACGGTTCCGCGAAGCCGGCACGCGTGCACATCCGCGATCCCTCGTTCGTGAACCTGCAATGCCTTCGCGACCAGTGCGTGGGCGGCTACATCGCCGACCTGATCCAGAACCTGGCGATGCTGGACCCGATCCTGGGGGGGATCGACCGATGAGGGGCTCGATGATTTTGACGACGGCACCCGTGGCAGCGTTTCCGGCGTCGCAGCGAGGCGTTGGCGACTCCTTGTCGCAATCCGCCAACAAGTCGCCAACCGCCCGCGGGCTCCCCTCGGGCGCGCCGTTTTTCGGGGCATTGGAGGTGCCCGGATGAGCGAGGGCTGGGTTCCCGAGATCAAGCCCACGGACGAGATGTCGGCGCGCGAGCGGCGGGCGCTCGCAGCGTCGATGCGCCCCGACGACGCCGAGCCGGTTCCGGAGCTGCACGACGTCGACGTGCCCGACGAGCTTCGCGAGCGCATCGAGTCGGCGATGTCCAAGTACCCCGAGATCCGCTCCGCCTCGCTCCCGGCACTGTGGGCGGTCCAGCGCCATCACGGCTGGTGCACGCCGGAGGGGATCCGCCAGGCCGCGGCCGTCATGGGGGTCACCCCGGCGTATCTGGAGTCGGTCGCGACGTTCTACGACCTGTTTCGCACGAGCCCGGTCGGTCGCCACCAGGTGCTCGTCTGCCACAACCTCTCGTGCTGGCTCCGTGGGGCCGAGGACGTGCTGGACGCCTTCTGCGAGGCGGCCGGCGTGGACGCGCACGAGGTCGACCACATCGGTGCGAGCTCGGCCGACGGCGAGGTGTACCTGAAGGGGTTCGAGTGCCTGGGCGCCTGCGACATCGCGCCGATGGCGTCCATCGACGAGCGCTACTACGGGCCCCTGACCCCGGAAGACGCGCGGACCGCGGTCGAGCAGCTTCGCTCCGGCGGGGACCCCCTGCCCGACCGGGCGCTCTTCGGGCGCCCCACGGCCGGGGGCCCCGAGCCCGATCCGGATCCGCGGGTGAAGGAGGGCGAGGGCTGATGGCGGATCAGACCCGGCTGCTCCTTCGTCACGTCGACGAGCCCGGGCTCGCATCGATCGAGACCTACCGCCGTCTCGGCGGATACCGAGCGTTGAGTCGCGCCTTGAAGGAGACCGAGCCCGAGGAGCTCTTGAGCACCCTGGAGGACTCCGGCCTGCGGGGACGCGGCGGCGCCGGATTCTCGATGGGCAAGAAGGCGTCGTTCCTCCCGCGCGGGGGCATGGACAAGTTCCTGTGCTGCAACGCCGACGAGTCCGAGCCGGGCGCGTTCAAGGACCGCGAGCTCATGTCCAAGAACCCGCACCAGCTGATCGAGGGCATCGTGATCGCGGCGGTGGCGGCGGGCGCCGGGCGGGCCTTCATCTTCATCAGGGGCGAGTACGCCGAGGCGGCCGACGTCCTCGACCGGGCGGTGGAGGACGCGTACGCGGCGGGCTACGTGGGCGAGAACATCCTCGACACGGGCTGCCGGGTCGAGCTCGTCGTCCACCGGGGAGCAGGGGCCTACATCTGCGGCGAGGAGACGGCGCTCCTGGACGCGCTCGAGGGCAAGCGCGGGAACCCGCGCCTGAAGCCGCCCTTCCCGGCCATCCAGGGCCTCTACGGCGGTCCGACCCTGATCAACAACGTCGAGACGCTGTCGAACGTCCCGCACATCGTCAAGAACGGCGCCGACTGGTTCAAGGGCTTCGGGACCGAGCAGTCTCCCGGGACCAAGGTCGTGTCGGTCTCGGGCCGTGTGCAGCGCCCGGGCAACTACGAGGTCGAGCTGGGGATTCCCTCCCGCGAGCTCATCTACGGCCTCGCCGGAGGGCCACCGGAGGGCCACGAGGTGAAGGCCTGGTTTCCGGGGGGTTCCTCGGCGCCGGTCCTGACCGCCGCCGAGCTCGACCTGCCGTACAGCTTCGAGGCCATGGCCGACGCCGGCTCGATGCTCGGCTCCGGGTCCATCATCGTCGCCGACGAGACCGTCTCGATACCCCAGTTGGCGCTGCGGACGGCCCGCTTCTACCACCATGAGTCGTGCGGCAAGTGCACCCCATGCCGAGAGGGCACCAACTGGACCGTAAAGATGCTGGAGCGGGTGATCTCGGCGAGGCGACCCCGATGGACCTGGACGTGATCAGCTCGGTGCAGGACAACATCATCGGCAACTGCCTCTGCGTGCTGGGCGACTCCATGGCGATGCCGGTGGGCAGCATGGTGGCCAAGTTCCGCGAGGAGTTCGAGGCGGCGATCGACGCCGGCCGCGCGGCGGCCCCGCGCCCCCTGGACGAGTCCCCCACGGACGTCAGGCCCGTGCCGCTGGGGGCGACCTCGTGACGCTCACGGTCACCGAACGGCGGGCACCCAGGGCAGCGCTCCCGGCGCTCGGAACCCGGCGTTTCCCGGCCCACCAGCCGGCGAGCGGTCGCTTATGCACCGATACGGTGCATAAGCGACCATTCGCCGGCGATTCCGCCCCCGGTGCCCCGTTTTTCGCGCCCCTGGAGGTGTCGACGTGAGCGACGAGACGATCACGCTCGTCGTCGACGGCGTCGAGGTCCAGGCCCCTCAGGGGACGATGCTCGTCGACGCCGCCAAACACGGCGACGTCGAGATCCCTGTCTTCTGCTACGAGCCGAAGCTCGGTCATCCGGTGGGCGCCTGCCGCATGTGCCTGGTGGAGATCGAAGGGATTCCCAAGCTCCAGACGGCGTGCTCCACCCCGGTGCGCGACGGCATGGTCGTCTACACGCAGACCGACCGGGTCAATGAGGCGCAGAGCGCCGTCGTCGAGTTCCTGCTCGTCAACCACCCGCTCGACTGTCCCGTGTGCGACAAGGGCGGCGAGTGCCCGCTCCAGGACATCGCGATGGGATGGGGCCCCGGCAAGAGCCGGGTGATCGACCCCAAGCGCCATTTCCAGAAGCCGATCCCCCTCTCGCCGCTGATCAAGATCGACCGCGAGCGCTGCATCCTGTGCTACCGCTGCGTCCGCTTCAGCCAGGAGGTTGCCGAGGACGAGCAGCTGCAGCTCCTGGACCGGGGGGCGTCGAGCTTCGTCGGGACCTTCGACGACCGCCCCTACATCGCCCCGTTCCACGGCAACATCATCGAGCTGTGTCCCGTGGGAGCGCTGACCTCGGACGCCTACCGGTTCCGGGCCCGCCCCTGGGACATCGAGGACGCGGGAACGGTGTGCACGCTGTGCCCGAGTCAGTGCAACGTCAAGCTGACCGTCCGCGACGAGCGGATCCAGCGGGTGCTCGCGCGCGACAACCTCGACGTCGACGACGGCTGGCTCTGCGACAAGGGGCGGTTCGGCTACCAGGCGATCGAGTCGCCGGAGCGCATCACCGAGCCGATGATCCGCCAGGGCGGGACGCTCGTGCCGGTGGGCTGGAACGACGCGCTGGAAGCGGCGGCCGCCGGGCTGCGCCAGGGGGGCGACCGGACGGCTGCGATCGTCGGCGGCTTCTCATCGAACGAGGAGGGCTACCTCGTCCAGCGGATCCTCCGGCAGGCGCTCGGCTCGCCGCACGTGGTGTCCCATCCCGCCGAGAACATCGACCGTGGACTGCTCGTCGATCTGTCGCGACCGGAGCTTGCCGCGAGCGTCTCCGACCTCGATCGGGCCGAGACCATCCTCGTCCTCGGCACGGATCCATTGCACTCGATGCCGATCGTCGACCTCCGCATTCGCAAGGTGGTGCGCCGCGCCGGCACCCGCCTGGCGATCGCCACCGACCGCCCGACGGCGCTTGACGGCGGCGCCGAGGAGACGGCGCGGTACGTCCCGGGGCAGGCGGGAGACTTCACCGTCGCGCTGGCTGCGGCCATCGGCGTGGACGGGTACGAGCGGGCGCCGGGCGAGCTGGGAGCCGACGCGGAGCGCATCGCCGGCACGATGCGACCGGGCTCGGCGGTCATCGTGTGGGCTGGACACCCCGACCGCGCACTGGTCGAGTGCGCCCGCAAGCTCGAGGCCAAGCTGCTCGAGATCCCGGCCGGTGCCAACGGGCGCGGACTGCGCGAGGTGGGCTGTCAGCCTGTGGCCGGGCCGGGGCTGTCCGAGGTGACGCCCGGCCGCGACGCCGCCGGAATCCACGACGCGCTCGCAAGCGGGGAGCTCGAGGCAGCGGTCCTGGCGAACGCCGATCCGGTTCGCGAGAGCCCGAACGGCCCCGCGTGGGCCGAGGGGCTCGGCAAGGCGGGCTTCGTGCTAGCGATCTCGATGTTCGAGGACGCATCGACCAAGCACGCCGACGTGGTCTTCCCGGCCGAGTCCTACGCCGAGAAGGAGGGCACGGTGACCCATCCCGACGGCCGCCTGCAGCGCGTGCGCCCGGGGGTGCCCAACCCGGATCGCGCCCGCCCGACGTGGGAGGTCCTGGTCGAGCTCTCCGCCCTCCTGGGCGATGAGACCGGCATCGACTCGGTCCCCGAGGCGCTGGCGGCGATCGCATCGGAGGTGCCGTTCTACGCCGGCATCAGCCAGGAGGAGATCGGCGGCCTGGGTGTCCGCTGGCAGGAGCGCGACGCGGCGATTGACTTCCCGGCGGGATCGGGGGAGTCAGCGGGACTCACCAGCGACGATGTGCCGACGCAACGGGTCGGCACATCTCGCGGGGGAGTCCCGGGAGCTCCCCCGAGCCCGCCGGCGAGCAACGGAGGCGTCCAGATCGGCGCCTATCGCGACCTCTGGGCCGCCGAGGTCACCGATCGCAGTCCGGCGCTGCGGTTCCTGCGACCCAGGCAGACGATCGAGCTGGCGCCGGCCGACGCCGACCGCCTCGCGATCAGGGGCGGCGACGAGGTCGACGTGCGGTCGAACGGCACCAGCGTCCGCGCCCGCGTCGCGATCCGCGAGCGCGTGCGGCCCGGGTCGGGGTACCTGATCGAGGGGCTCGGGGACCTGGCCGGGACGCTCATCGGCGAGGTCGTGGAGATCGCCCCGGCGGCCGGAGAGGACGGATGACCCTGCCGCTCGCCGACACCAGCTTCGTCGAGGCCACCTGGATCCTGGTCGTCAAGTCCATCGTGATCTTCGCCGTGATCTTCGCGATCGTGCCGATGCTCACGGTGCTGGAGCGCAAGCTCCTGGGTCGCTTCCAGGCGCGCTATGGGCCGAACCGGGTGGGTCCCATGGGCCTCCTGCAGCCTCTGGCGGACGCCTTGAAGCTGATCAGCAAGGAGCATTACCGCCCGCGGGCGGCGATCCCGCTCCTGTACTACGTCGCCCCAGCGATCGTTGTCTTCACCGGCGTCGCCACGCTCGCGATCATCCCGTTCGGGAACGTCCAGGACGGCTTCGGCCTGTACGGCATCGACGTCCCGATCGGGATCCTCTACTTCTTCGCCTTCGGCTCGATCGCGTTCTACGGGCTCCTGCTCGGCGGCTGGGCATCGGGGTCGAAGTACAGCTTCCTGGGCGCGATGCGCGCGGCCGCGCAACTGATCTCCTACGAGATCTCGATGGGGCTCGCGCTCCTCGGGGCGATCATGATGGCCGGCTCGCTCTCGCTCGTCTCCATCGTGGAGGCGCAGAACCAGGTCTGGTACGTGATCCCGCAGTTCGTCGGCTTCTTGATCTTCATGGTGGCCGGTTTCGCGGAGACCAACCGGGCGCCGTTCGACCTGCCGGAGGCCGACGCCGAGCTGGTCGCGGGCTACGGCACCGAGTACGGCGGCATGCGCTACGGGTCCTACGCGATGGCCGAGTACATCGAGATGTTCGTCATCTCGGCCGTCGCGGTGACGTTCTTCCTGGGCGGCTGGCACGGCCCCGGCCCCGGATGGCTGGACCCGATCTGGGTGATCGTGAAGATCTTCGTCTTCCTCTTCGGATTCATGTGGGTGCGGGCGACGCTTCCGCGCGTTCGCTACGACCAGCTGATGTCGCTCGGCTGGAAGATCCTCCTGCCGCTCGCGACCCTGAACGTGCTTGTGACGGCGATCCTCGTAACGGTTACGTGAGCGAGAACGGCGACAGTCGCTTCCCCTATCTCCCCGACGAGAGCATCGTCGACGTCCAGCGCGGCCCGGAGCCCGGCGGGGTCGGCGGCGCCTACCGGGCATTCGGCGAGACCCTGCGCGGCCTGAAGACCACATTCGCCCGAATCATCGAGGGCCCGGTGACGATCCAGTACCCGGAGGAGAAGACGCCGGTCTACCCGCGGTTTCGGGGGCGCCACAAGCTCCACCGGTTCGAGGACACCGGCTTCGAGAAGTGCGTGGGCTGCTCGCTGTGCGCGGCGGCCTGCCCGGCGGACTGCATCCGGGTAGTGGCGGCGGAGAACGATCCCGACGATCGGGTCTCGGCGGGGGAGCGCTACGCCGAGGTCTACGAGATCAACCTCGCCCGCTGCATCTTCTGTGGCTACTGCGAGGTCGCGTGCCCGTTCGACGCGATCACGATGGGCCACGAGTACGAGATGGCCGACTACAACCGCGAGGACCTCGTCTTCACCAAGGAGATGCTCTTGGCGGAGCCCGTGGAGCGGACCCCACTGCGGCGCGAGGGCGAGTGAACGGGTGATCTACGTCGCCTTCTTCGCCGGGGCGATCGGCGCCGTTGGGGGCGCGATCGCCGTGATCGCCATGCGCAACCCGTTCTACAGCGTGATCGCCCTGGTGGTCCACCTGGTCTCCCTGGCCGGCCTCTTCCTGCTGCTCTACGCCCAGTTCATCGCCGCAGCTCAAATCGTCGTGTACGCGGGTGCCGTGATGGTGCTCTACGTCTTCGTCGCCGCCTACGTCGGCGCCGCCGAGGAGCCCCTGTGGGAGCCGATCCCCGGCCAGCGCCTGCTGGCGCCGCTTCTGGCCGCGGCGTTGCTGGTGGAGCTGGCGATCGCGATCCTCGGCACGGGGCTCTCGGCGCTCGACAGCGAGGGGCCCACGCTGCCGCTCGGGTTCGGCACGCCCACCCAGATCGGGAACCTGCTGCTCGAGCGCTTCCTCGTCGTCTTCGAGGCGGCGTCGCTGCTTCTGCTGGTCGCCGCGGTGGGCGCCGTGACCCTGGCGGGTCGCTCGAGGACTCGCGGGGAGCCCGATCGCGCCCAGGAGCCGGCGGCGTGACGGTCACCTGGTACGTCGTGCTGTCCGCCGTCCTGTTCGCGATCGGGGCCGGCGGCGTGCTGATCCGCCGCAGCCCGCTCGTGATCCTGCTCTGCCTCGAGCTGATGCTGAACGCCGGCAACCTGGCGTTGGTGGCGTTCGCCCGCGCCCACGGCAACGCGGAGGGCCAGGTGTTCGCGCTGATCGTGATGGTCGTCGCCGCGTGCGAGGTCGTGGTCGGTCTCGGCCTGATCGTCGCGATCTACCGCCGTCGCCTGCCGCTCGACGTCGACGAGCTGCGGGGCCTCAAGGGATGAGCCCCACCACCTGGGGCTGGCTGGTCCTCGCCTTCCCGCTCGTCGGGTTCCTCGTGAACGCGCTCGGCTGGCGCATCATGCGCGGCCGTACCGCCGGATGGATCGGCACCGTCGCCATCGCCCTGGCCTTCGCGAGCGCGATCGGGGCGCTCGTGGCCCTGCTCGGCCACACGGAGAGCGATCGCGAGCTCACCTCGTCCCTCTGGACCTACGCGTCCGCGGCCGGGCTCGACATCAAGATCGGCATCCTCGTCGACCCGCTGGCCGTGTTCATGATCCTGGTCGTCAGCGGCGTGTCGACGCTGATCCACCTGTACTCGGTGGCCTACCTGGACTCCGACCGGGGCTACTCGCGGTACTTCGCCTACCTCAACTTCTTCGTCTTCTCGATGCTCCTGCTGGTCTTGGCCGGGAACTTCGTGCTGCTGATCGTCGGCTGGGCCTTCGTCGGCTTCGCCTCGTACGCGCTGATCAGCTTCTGGTACCGGCGCAACACCGCGACGAAGGCGGGCATGAAGGCCTTCGTCATCAACGTGATCGGCGACGTCGGGCTGGTGCTCGCGACGTTCTTCATCTTCCGGGACCTCGGGACGTTCGACTACCCGGCCGTCTTTCAGGCGGCGCAGGAGCAGTTCCACACGAACCAGGGCGTGGTGATCGCGATCTGCCTGCTGCTGCTCGTCGGCGCCTTCGCCAAGTCCGCGCAGCTGCCGCTCCACACCTGGCTTCCCGACGCGATGGAAGGCCCGACGCCGGTCTCCGCCCTGATCCACGCAGCCACCATGGTGACCGCCGGCGTCTATCTGATCGCCCGGACCCATGTGCTGTTCGAGATCGCGCCCACCGCCGCGGACATCTCCGCCTTCATCGGCCTCGCGACCCTGATCTTCGCCGCGACCTGCGCGCTTGCGGTCACCGACCTGAAGCGGATCATCGCCTACTCGACGATCAGCCAGATCGGCTACATGGTCGTCGGCGTCTCGATCGGCGCCTACGCCGCGGGCATGTTCCAGCTGATGACCCACGCGTTCTTCAAGGCCCTTCTGTTCATGGCCGCCGGCTCGGTGATCTCGGCGATGGCCGGGACCCAGGACATCAACCGGATGGGGGGCCTGCGGAAGGCCATGCCGTTGACCTGGCGGCTGATGACGATCGGCGCCCTCGCGCTCGCGGCCTTCCCGTTCATGTCCGGGTTCTTCTCCAAGGACGAGATCCTCGGCTATGCCATCCACCGCGGGGGCTTTTACGTGATCTTCGCGATCGGCGGGTACGCCGCGGCGCTGCTCACGGCCTTCTACGCGTTCCGGATCATCTTCCGGGTCTTCTGGGGCGAGCCCGTCCCCGAGGCGCGCGAGCTCGAGCAGGGCCACCTGGCCCACGCGCCGCCCGAGAACCCTCTGTCCGGGGAGGCCGAGGACACCGACGTCGGCTTCCCCGGTGAGGAGCACCACATCGCCGAGCGGGACTGGCCGATGTGGCTGGCGATGTCCGTGCTCGGGTTCCTCTCCATCTTCGGCGGGCTGGTCGAGATCCCGGGCGTGGACTCCGTGATCGAGAACTTCTTGGCCGGATCGTTCCTGGACTCGAGCCTCTACGAGAACCTGCCGTCGGTGGCCGCCGACTGGAGGGGCCTGGCGTTCGGCGGGCTGATCTCGATCGCCGGGATCGCGGCCGCCTACCTGGTGTACGTGCGCCGTCCGGGCACCGCCGCCGCGCTGATCCGGCGCTTCGGCCCGATCCACGCGTTCCTCGTCAACAAGTGGTACTTCGACGAGCTCTACGACGCGGTGGTCTACCGCCCGCTGATCGCGACCGGCCGGTTCGCCAGCACGGTGGTCGAGCGCGTCGTCGTCCAGGGGATCGTCACCGCGGCGGTCGACCTGGTTCGGGGGGTCGGGGTCGTGGTCCGCGGCGCCCAGTCCGGCTTCGTGCGCGCATACGCGCTGCTTCTCGTCGGGGGCTTCGCCGCCCTGGGCCTCTACTTCCTGATCGCGGCACATTGATGACTGACAGGACAACAGCGGCGGGCACCCAGGGGCGGCGGCCCGGGTCGATCGAGCACCCCTTTGGCGGTTTATCCGTCATATCCGCGAGTGAGTCGCCGAAACCGGCCCGAGGGGGCGGTCCCAAGTGATTCAGATACTGCTCTGGCTGCCCCTTGCCGCGGGCCTCGTCTGCTTCGTCGTACCCCGCCGAGCCGTTCCCCTCGTTGCCCTTCTGGGGACCCTCGGCACGCTCGGCCTCGCGATCGCGATGGTCGCCGGCTTCGACAGCGGCGTGGCGGGCCTGCAGCACGCCGTCGACGAGAGCTGGATCCCCGACCTGGGCGTCCGCTACGAGCTCGGGGTCAGCGGCATCAGCCTCTTCTTGATCTTGATGACCGCGCTGCTTTGGGCCGGCGCGACGGCCTTCTCCGCGTTCCGGATGCCGGAGCGGCGGCGGATCTACTTCTTCATGCTCGGCCTCGCGGAGACCGCGACCCTGGGAGCGTTCCTGGCACAGGACCTGCTGCTCTTCGTCCTCTTCTTCGACCTGATGCTCGTCCCGTTCTGGTTTTTGATCGGGGCCTTCGGCGGCGAGCGCCGGATCCCCGCCACGATGAAGATGATCGTCTACACGCTCGTCGGCTCGCTGCTGATGCTCGTCGCCGCGATCGCCACAGCGGTCCTCGCCTCCGGCGACGTCGGGCACGTGAGCTTCTCGCTCGCCGACCTGCGCGCGAACCCGCTGTCGGCCGGCAGCCAGTACTGGATCTTCTGCTTCTTCGCCGCCGCCTTCCTGATCAAGATGCCCGCGATCCTCGTGCACGGCTGGATGCCGGACGCCTACCGCGAGGCGCCGCTGCCGGTGCTGGCCCTGCTCTCGGGGGTGCTCTCCAAGGTCGGGGCCTACGGGTTCCTGCTCGTCGCGCTGCCCGTCTTCCCGACGGCGACGGTCCACTTCCAGGAGCTGATCCTGGTGATCGGCGTCGCCGGGATCATCTACGGGTCGGTGATGGCGTTCACGCAGACGAACGTGCGTCTGATCGCCGGCTACTCCTCGATCGCCCAGCTCGGCTTCATCACCATCGGGATCTTCTCCCTGCGGCCCGACGGGGCCGACGGCGCCGTGCTGCAGATGGTCAACCACGGCCTCGTGGTGGGCGGCATCTTCCTCATCGTCGCCCTGCTCTGGGAGCGCTCCGGAACCGACGAGCTGACCCGCCTCGGCGGGCTGGCCACGCGGGCGCCGGTCCTCGCCGCGCTGTTTTTGATCGTCGTCCTCGCCAACCTCGCCATGCCCGGCTCGGCGAACTTCGTGGGCGAGTTCTACATCCTGATCGGCGTCTTCCAGTCCAAGATCGTCTTCGCCTTCGTGGCCTCGATCGGCATCCCGCTGGCCGCCTACTACTCGATCCGCCTCTTCCAGGGGACGATGCACCACCGCGCCACGGAGAACTCCGACTCGCGGGAGATCGGGCTCCGTGATGCGGTCGTAATCGCTCCCCTCGTCGCCTGCATCGTCGCGCTGGCCCTGTATCCGGGGCTGATCCTCGGCCGCGCCGACAGCTCGATCCAGGCGACCACGGCCGCGGTCCATCCGGAGCGGAACGTGATCACCGCCAGGGGTTGGACGGGCTACGCGCCCGTCGGAGACGTCGAGGCTGCCAAATGACCTTCACCGCCCCCCACATCGACTACGCCGGGCTCTCGCCCGTGATCGCGCTGACCGCGGGAATCGTCGTGGTGCTCATCGGCGGCGTGTTCAGCTCGCGCCGGCAGCGGCTGGTCGTCTCGGCGCTGTCGCTCGGCGCGCTGGCCACGGCGGCCGGGCTCGCCATCTCGCAGTGGGGCAACCAGGAGGACCTCGTGGCCGGAGCCCTGCGCCTCGACGAGCTCGGCCTCTCGGCAACTCTGATCGCGATCTTCGCCGCGGCCGTCTGCATCCCGCTCTCGTGGCGCGATCCGGCCGCCGCGCCAGAGGGCTCCGAGCCGCGCCACACCGAGCTCCAGGTGCTGCTCCTGTCGTCGGTGCTCGGCATGACCCTGCTCGCTCAGGCGCAGAACCTGATCGCCTTCTTCGTCGCGCTCGAGCTCCTGTCGGTGCCGCTCTACGTGCTGTGCGGCTCGTCGCTTCGCCGCGAGCGCTCGCTCGAGTCGGGGCTCAAGTATTTGATCGTGGGGTCGCTGGGCTCGGCGACCCTCCTGTACGGCCTGGCGCTCATCTACGGCGCCGCCGGCACCACCAGCTTCGGCGGGATCGACCAGGTGCTCACCAACGGCAATGCCACGGACTCCCTGGTGCTGGTGGGCGTCGCGCTGATCGCCACCGGGCTTGCCTTCAAGATCTCAATCGCCCCCTTCCACCAGTGGACCCCGGACGTCTACGAGGGGGCACCTACACCCGTGACGGCGTTCATGGCGGTCGCGACCAAGGCCGCCGCATTCGTCGCCCTCGTGCGCATGTTCGACTTCGCGCTCGGCTCGATCGTCGACGACTGGCAGCCCGCGCTCTCGGTGCTCGCGATCATCTCGATCGCGGTCGGCAACATCGGCGCGGTGGGCCAGGACTCCCTGAAGCGCCTGATGGGCTACTCGGGCATCGCGCAGGCCGGCTACATGCTCGTGGGTGTGGCGGCGGCGTCCGCCATCGGGGTCAACGCGCTGGTCTTCTATCTGGCCGCGTACGCGCTGATGAACCTGGCGGCTTTCGCCGTGATCGTCGTGCGGGAGCGGGAGACCGCTTGGGGAGACGACATCAAGTCGGTGCAGGGCCTCGGCCGCGAGCGACCGGAGCTCGCCTGGCCGCTCACCATCTCGATGCTGGCCCTGGCAGGCCTGCCCGCGACGGCGGGGTTCATGGGCAAGCTCTACCTGATCGAGGCGGCGGTGGATGCCGAGCACACGTATCTGGGCGTGGCGATCGCGATCGGGGCGATGATCTCCCTCGTCTACTACCTGCGCGTGGTGGCGGCCGTGTGGATGCGCCCCGCCGCGGAGCCCGCCCCCGCGATGTCCGGAGGCTCGCCGGAGGCAGGAGATGGCCCCGCGCGGGCGCCCAAGGGCACCCGCTGCCTCGCGATCCTCGTCCCGGCGGCCATGTGCGCGGCCGCCACCGTCTTCTTCGGGGTGATCCCCACTCCACTCGTGGACTGGGCGAACCACGCCGGCTCGGCGATCGCGCCGTTCCTGTAGCCCGACCGCGCCGCTCGCGTGGCCGACCGCGGAGCCGGGTGCTGCGACGATGCGGTCACCGACCCCGACCCGAGGAGGAACCAGATGGCCGAGCTCCCGGTGCCCGCAGCGGGAATCGTGCTCACCCACTTCATCGTGTCCGACGACGTCGAGCGCTCGCGTCGCTTCTACACGGAGGTCCTCGGCGGCGAGACCGTTCGCGGGGGAGAGCCGTCGTTCGTAGCCCTCGCGAACAGCTGGATCATCATCAACACCGGCGGCGGGCCCACCGACGACAAGCCGACGGTCACGCTCGAGACCCCAACGGACCCCGACCGCGTGAGCAGCTTCCTGAACATTCGGGTCGCCGACATCGACGCCGTCCACCGGGACTGGAGCGCCCGCGGAGCCGAATTCCTGACACCGCCCCAGGACCGTGGGGCCGAGATCCGATGCTACATCCGAGACCCGGACGGTCATCTGATCGAGGTCGGGCAGACGAACCAGGCCTTCCTGGAGGAGAGCGGCTAGTGCTGTCAGAATCCGTCCATCGAGCAGGGGTATCAACGTCCAGGCTGGTTCACCACGCGCATCTTCAATCCCGCGGTGGCCGCGCTCACCCGTCTCGGCATCAGCCTGGCCGGATCGAGGGTGCTCGAGGTGCGCGGGCGAACGAGCGGCGAGCCGCGCCGCACGCCCGTCAACCTGCTGACGGTGGATGGCACGAGGTACCTGGTGGCACCTCGCGGCCGCACGCAGTGGGTGCGAAACCTGCGGGCTCGCGGCGAGGGGCGGCTGCTGCTCGGGCGCCGGGCCGAGGGGTTCACGGCCGTGGAGCTCGGCGACGACGACAAGCCGCCGATCCTGCGCGCCTATCTGAAGCGCTGGAAATGGGAGGTCGGGGCCTTCTTCGGGGGCACGGGCCCGGACTCCACCGACGAGGAGCTCCGGGCCATCGCAGCCGACCATCCGATCTTCCGCATCGCGTAAGCCCACGCTCCAATGGCTGCCATCGGCTCATCGGGCGCCGCAAGGCTCATCGGGATACCGGGCCGCGTGCGATGCTTCCAGCGTGCTGCATCACGTCTCGCTCGAGGTCGCACCCGATGACGTCGAGCGCACCGTCGAGCTCCTCGGCCTCGTCGGCTTCGACCGGATCGCGGCGCCCGAGCCGATCGCGCCGTTCGTGACCTGGCTGGAGGCCGGCACCACCCAGATCCACCTGATCCACACGCCCGAGCCCGTGACACCGATGCTCGGGCATCCCGCGGTGGTCGCGGGTGACTTCGACGCCGCGGTGGGCCGCCTTCGCGAGGCCGGGTTTGAGGTGGAGGAGGCGGATGAGCTGTGGGGCGAGCGACGGAGCTTCGCCGTCATGCCCGGCGGCCAGCGCGTGGAGCTGATGGCCGCACCGCCCAAGCCGACCGGATAGTGCTCCCCGGGATCTGAACGATCGCGCCACCGCCGCGCCCGCGACTACGATCACGGGCACCTTGCGTTACCCGGTCGAGACGTTCACCCCCGAGGAGGAGGCCCTCCTCCGGCCCCACTTCACGAACCTCGACCGGCCCGTGTTCTGCCTCGTGAACCTGCCCGAGACGGTCAAGGGGGCGCTGTTCGCCCGTTACTCGCGCTATCCCGGAACCCTTCGCCGCCTGTTCCTGGAGGAGTTCGCCGCGGACGTCCCAGCGGCGGGCCGGCCGTTCGACGGCGTCGAGGGCGAGCGCGCCGCGGGCCTTTATGAGCGCGTGTTCATGGGCTACGGCGACGACTCGATCGCGCAGGTGGGTGGGGCGCACCTGGCCTGCGAGTGGACGTCGAACGTCCTCACCAAGATCCTGCAGCGCGGCCGTCTCGCCGCCTACCTGGAGCAGTCCACCCGCTACATCCCGTACGACCGGCGGATGCCGGACGAGGCCGGCGGCGGCTACCGCTACTACCGGGACGACCAGCTCGGCGAGCCCTACGCGGCGGCGATGGACGAGCTGTTCCGGATCTACTCGCGAGGCCTCGAGCAGGTCTCCTCATGGGCGGCCGAGCGCTGGCCCCGGGGGGACGAGCCGGAGGCGGCATGGCGACGCTCGATCCGGGCAAAGGCCCTCGACCTGCTGCGCGGGCTCCTGCCCGCCTCGACGCTCAGCCACGTCGGGATCTTCGCCTCGGGACAGGCGTACGAGCAGCTCCTGCTGCGCCTGATGTCCTCGCCGCTGCCCGAGGCGCGCGCCTACGGCGAGATGATCCTCGCCGAGCTCGGCCAGGTGATCCCGAGCTTCGTGGCGCGGCTCGAGCGGCCGGACCGCGGCGGCGAGTGGATCGCCTACCTGCGTGGGCGCCGCGCGGCGACCGAGAGCGTCGCCGCCCGGCTCGGGCTCGACCGCCCCGCGGAGAGCGACGCGCCCTCGGTCGACCTGCTCCGGGTCGACGGCGACGAGGACGACCTGCTGGCGGCGTCGCTGTTCGAGTCCTCGGCGGTGGCGGAGGACGACGCGCGCCGGCGGATCGAGGCGCTCGATCCGCTCGAGCGCGCCGAGCTGATCGCCGCACTCGCCGGCGAGCGCCCGAATCGCCGCCACCGCCCCGGGCGCGGCTGGGAGGCGGTTCGCTACCGCTTCGAGATCGTCTCCGACTACGGCGGCTTTCGCGACCTGCAGCGCCACCGGATGCTGACGTGCCAGTGGCAGCGCCTGGGACCGCATCTCGGCGCCGGCGTCCCCGAGGAGGTGCGCGAGGCGGGGTTCGGCGACGAGTACGAGCGGGCGCTGGAAGTCTCGCGGTGCGAGTTCCAGCGCTTGGAGTCGGAGAGCCTTCACGAGGCCGCCCCCTACGCTTTGTGCCTCGGCTACCGGATCCGCTACGTGCTGGACCTCAACGCCCGCGAGGCGATGCACCTGATCGAGCTTCGCTCGGGCCGCGAGGGACACCCGACCTACCGCGCCGTCGCCCAGGCGATGTACGAGCGGATTGCCGCCGTGCATCCCGCGATCGCGAACGCGATGAGCCACGTCGATTCCTCGCGCGAACCTCGCCTCGAGCGGATCCTCAGCGAGATCCGCACCCACCGCAGGCGGGTGACCGCGGCGAGCGGCTGAACCGAAGCGCCCGGTCATCCGTATGCCGATTACTTGGCGGTGGGCGACCGGTCAACTAGGTTCTGCACATGAGGGCGCGCGCGATCGTGCTCGGTGCGTGGGTGCTGGTCGCGACCGCGGCGTCGTCCGCCCTCGCCGCCCAGGGCGATCCGGGGGCGGTGGCGCCACCGGGCGGGACCGCCGGCGCGACGGGCCTCACCGGCGCCATCGGGCCCACTGGCACGACCGGTGCCGGCACGACGGGCGTCGTGAGCGCGACCGGCCCCACGGGTCGCCACGGGTCCCACGGGCGCCACGGGTCCCACGGGCGCGACCGGCACGACCGGGGTCGCCGGGGAGGCCCCGGGCGGCAACGTGGCCAAGGCCAAGAGCACCGTCGACATCGTCGGGGGCTCGCCGTCGAGCTACGACTACTCGCCGCAGACCGTCTCCGTCAGGGTCGGGAGCACCGTGGTCTGGGACAACCGCTCGAGCGCCTCGGAGGGCCACACGGTCACGGGCCACGGTCTCGACTCCGGAACCGTCAAACAGGGCGAACGCTACTCGTTCAAGTTCCACAGGCCGGGCACCTACAAGTACACCTGCGAGTTCCACCCCTCGATGAAGGGCACCGTGAACGTCAAGGGATCGGGCCGTGGCGGCGGCTCGAACGGAGGCGGTGATGGCGGGGACTCGTCCGAGAACGGCGGCACCTCCGAGAACGGCGGCAGCACTGAGAACGGCGGCACCTCTGGCACCGGCGACGACTCGACCGGCGCCGGATCGGAGTCGGCCGCCGGAAGCTCTCCGATCGCGGGCGGCACGTCGAGCCAGCTGCCCCTGACCGGGCTCGGTGTGCCGCCGCTGGCAGCGGTGGGCGGGATCCTGCTGCTGCTCGGCTTGGTCCTGCGCCTGCCGGCGGTGCGCGACCTCATCAGCCTGCTGTAACCGTCTCGACTCCCCCACGCTCGCGTCGATCAGAGCGCGCATGAACGCGGCGGGTCGGGCGGTCGCCGCTAGCCCCGCCGCTTGCGCTTGCGCTTCTGAGGCGCGGGCTTCGAGGGCTCGGGCGTGCCCCCCTCGCGATCGTCGTCCTCCACCTCGGTGGCATCGCCCTCGATCGCGTCGCCGCCCCGCCCACCGGGTGGGTCCGGTCCGGGCCGCTGCCAGGGCACGGCTTCGCCCGCGTCCCATGCCGGCGGCCGGCCACCCGGGACCTTGCCGACGAACATCAGCCCGAGGAATCCCGTCCAGGCGAGCATCGCGAGCACCGCCACCGGGAGGATCAGGATCATCGAGGCGCCGAGCGCCATCGCCAAGCTGCCCAGGAACCTCGTCAACAGTCCGGCCCGCAGAGCCTGGAGGGGTATGTAGACCATCATCACGACCAGCCCGAGGACGGCTGGGAACAGCAGGCCCTGGGAGGCCTGGAGCGTCCCGTTGTCGTCGGTGACGCTGCTCGCCTCCGCGTCCGGAGGGCCGACGCCCGTGTCGGAATCGGTCTCACTGTCGACGCCTGCCGCATCGAGATCGCCGACGACCTTGCTCTCCTCCTCGCTCGGGATCCTCGGCACCGCGTAGAACTCGCCCCCCGTCTGCTCGACCTCCAGCGAGCTCTCCGCCGAGTAGATGGTGACCTTCTCGATCTCGGCCGGGTTGCGCTTCAGCTGATCCTGGAACCGGGCAAAGGTCCGCGGGGGCTCCGGCGGCAGCTTCACGAAGTCGGAGGCCGCCTGGCCGGCTCCGATCGCCTGGATGATCCCCTGGGCCCCGAACAGGATCGGGCCGACGAAGACGAATCCGACCATCGCGGCCTGAACACGCGGGTTCCGCGCCTTGGTGGCGAGGAAGAGGTAGAGGATCGGGATCGGCAGGAGCAGGAATCCGATCCCCCGGACGACCGACGAGGCGAGGATGGCAACGGAGTGATCGTGCAGGGACGCGAGCTGCTCGGCCTCGCTCGACCCTCCCGCGAGCCCCGCCCGCTGCACGATGACGATCGAAGCGACGTACAGGACGATCGGCACGAGCGCGACGACGGCCGCCGGAACCGCCCAGCGTCGCTCGCGCTCGATGATCCGCTCGCGGCTCACGAAGGCGCGTATCTTAGGGCGCGGGAGGGGAGGTCCCCATGACTCACCGACATTTGTGCCGACACGTCACGTGTCGGCACAAATCGCTGAGGCGACTCACGGCGACCTCCCCTCCCACCCCTGCTCAGTCCACCGGAGCTTCTTTGTGGCGCCGCTTCTGGCGGGCGGAGTCCAGCTCGAAGGCCTGCGCCGCGGGCCGGATCGGGTAGTAGTCCGTGTCGTCGGAGAGCAGCAGCCGCGACGCCCGGTCGCCGGCGTTCAGCACCAGGTCGAGGGCCGGCGCGGCGAAGCCGATGAGGGTCTCGAACCTGCCCTGCCAGATCCGCTGTCCGGGATTCACGGGCACGGTTGACCCACTACCCGCGCTCGTGGAAGAAGAACTCGGGCAGCGCTCCCTCGATCACGTCCTGGGTCATCCGCTGGGCGACCTCGAGGTTGCCGGTCCGAACCGCGATGTCATCGAGCGTGACGATGCCCGAGAGCCCGTGCGGCCCGACGACCGGAAGCCGCCGGATCCGGTGCTGCACCATGCGCGCGGCCGCCTCCTCCAGGTCCATGTCCGGCTCCCCCGCGATCAGCGGGCGGGATGCGTGCGCCCTGGCGGGCTCGGTTGCCGGCCGGTCGTCGGCCATGACGCGCACGGCGAGGTCGCGGTCGGTGATCATCGCCACGGGGTCGCCCTGCGGGTCGCACAGGATCACCGAGCCGACCCCGTGGTCGCGCATCAGGCACGCGACGTGCCGGACGTCGTCCTCGAGGCCGGCGGTCACCACAGCGCTCGTCATGATGTCGCGGAGCTGCATGGCCTCGTACCGTAACGCGCGTCACGGGGCCCCGGCCCGGTGCTCGACGAGCTCCCGTCAATAGCATTCGCACCGCATGCCGGGGGAAGCTGCGCAAACGGGCCCGATCGGGGTGTACGGAGCCACGGGCTACACGGGACGGCTGGTGGCCGCCGAGCTGCGCCGGCGCGGGGCGCGGACGGTCCTGTCCGGTCGCAATCCGGCGAAGCTCGAGATCCTGGCCGAGGAGCTCGGCGGCGACGTGCAGACGACGCCCGCGACGCTGGACGATCCGGCGTCGCTGCGCGAGCTCCTGGAGCCCTGCGCTGCCGTGATCTCCTGCGCGGGACCCTTCCGCCTCCACGGCGAGCCGGTGCTGGCCGCCGCGGTGGAGACCGGCACGCATTACCTCGATACCACGGGCGAGCAGCCGTTCATGCGCGCCGTCTTCGAGCGGTACGGGGACAAGGCCGAGGGAGCCGGCGTGGCGCTGGTGACCGCGATGGGGTTCGACTACGTCCCGGGCGACCTGATCGCCTCGCTCACGGCTGGATCCGGACCGGTCGACGAGATCGTGCTGGCGTACTGGGTGAAGGGGTTCTCCCCCACCCGCGGCACCGCGCTGTCGGTGGTGGGGATGCTCGCGGGAGGCGACATCGAATGGCGTGAGGGCGCCCTGCGGACGGCGTCGCAGCAGGTCGGCAGGGGGACGTGGGACTTCGGGGAGCCGATCGGCCGACAGCACGTGGTCCGGTATCCGGCGGGCGAGCACATCACCGTGCCGAAGCACGTGCCGGCGCGACGCATCACCACGCTGTTGAGCGCGCAGACCCCGATGCCCGGCGCGGCGGTCCCACTGGTCATGACCCCGTTTCAGCTCGCGCTGAGGACCCCGCTGCGCCGCGGCGTGGAAGCCCTGATCCCGCGGCTGCCGGAGGGCCCCAGCGTCGCGAGCCGGCGCAAGAGCCGGTTCGTCATCGACTGCGAGGCACGGGGCGAGGGGCGACGGACTCGCGGCAGCGTCACCGGCTCGGATCCGTACGGCCTCACGGCTCGCATGACCGTCGAGGGCGCGCTGCGCTGCGCGTCGCCGGGCTACGAGCGTCGCGGAGCGCTGGCGCCGGCGCAGGCCTTCGATCCAGCCGACTTCCTCGACTCCCTGCGGGCGGCGGGAATCGAGTACGAGGCCCCTGACGGAAACCGCTAGTGGGATTGCCGGAGGGCAGCAGAGCGTGTCCCGCCTGCGGGCAGCCGCTCTACGGCTGGCTCGAGCTCTCCACGCCGGCCGGGCCGTCACTGCTCGAGCGCTGTGAGAACTGCCGCCTCGGCCTCGCCGCGGGCCTCGGGCCGGCCGACGTCTCGAACGAGCTCCTCGCCGACGCGGGGAACCTGCCGAGTGGCGAGCTCGAGGTCCGGGTGGCGAACCGCGACAGCTGGCAGGCGCGCCTGGGCGGCCAACACTGGGCCGCCCTGGAGCCGGGGCGGGGGCTCTACCCCACGCCCCAGGCGTTGGAGCTCCTGGCCGAGAGGGAGGAGCTCGCGATGATCCGACTCGACTCGCCGCGCCGGATGAGAGGACAGATCTGGATGTGGCAGACGATCCTCAACGCGTTCACGTTCAACGAGAACTTCGCCCTGCGCGTGCGCGCCGGGCTGTTGCGACCCTCGGGGGCGCGAGCACGCCTCAAGTACGCCGTCGACCTCGTCGTGACCATCCTCGCGACCCCACTGGTCGTCCCGGTCTCGGTTTCGCTGGAGCTCATCGCGGCACTGGCAGGCAAGGGCGGGGTGCTCGTGGCGACCGGCGGGCGGTCGGCCGGCGATCGAGACCCCGTTATCTAGAGGGCCCGGCGCCAGATCCGCTTGACGATCGGCAGCGCGAGCATGCGGGGAGCGTGCTGGCCGGTGAGCGCCCCCGCCCGGTTCAAGACGCCCGGGACGATTGCCCGCTTTCCCTCGTCGGCTGCATCGACGGCCGACTTGGCGACCGACTCCGCCGACAGCCACAGCGCCCCGGGGACCCGCTCGTCGGCCCCGCCCAGGCCCGCCGCCTCGGCGAACTCGGTCCGGACCGGTCCCGGGCACACGGCGGTGATCGTCACCCCGGTTCCCTTGAGCTCCTCGTGCACCGCCTCGCTGAGGCTGAGCACGAACGCCTTGGTCGCAGCGTACGTCGCCGAGCCCGGGATCGGTTGAAAGGCGGCGGTGGAGGCGATGTTGACCACGGCGCCGTGGCCGCGCTCCACCATCTGCGGCAGGTAGGTCGCCTGGAGATCGAGCAGTGCCAGGCAGTTGACCCGGACCATCGAGAGCAGCCGCGCGCGATCGGTACGTGCGAAGTCCTCGCCACCCCCGAAGCCGGCATTGTTCACCAGGACCTCGACCCGAAGGCCGAGCTCCTCCAGGCGTCGCGGGAGCTCTTCCCGGGCCGTGTCGCTTCCGAGATCCACCGCCATCGCCTCGGCTCGTATGCCGAACCGGTCCGACAGCTCGGCGGCGATCGACCGCAACCGGTCCTCGCGCCGCGCCACGAGCGTGACCCCATGCCCCCGGCCGGCGAGCTCGCGGGCGACGGCCTCGCCGATCCCTGCGGAGGCGCCGGTGATCAGCGCCGTGGAGGAGTCCGACGGGTCGGGGAGTGCCACGGGCGCAGGGTATCCCCTCCCGGCACCCCGGCCGCCAGTCAGGAGAGCGTCACCGGAATGGTCGGCCGATGAGCGGGCGGGAGGCCTTCGGCGCAGTCGCCGGGCGCGCTGGTTCGCCGCCTGACTCGCGGAGCGAGCCACGCTCGCTCGGACTCTGCACGACACTCCCTAAGATCAGGGTCATGGAAGGAAGCGAGGGCTTCAACATCTTCGGTGATCCGGACGAGCTTCGCGAGCGGCTCGGGGAGCTGGCCAACCAGATGCAGGACACCCAGCGGGTGGCCTGGGCGGACAACGCGATCAAGCTCGCGGTCGACATGACGGTCGCTGCCATCAACCGCCTCGATCTCACCGGTGGCAGCGACGAGCAGGCGGTCCAGGTTCGCGATGCGATCAGGATCGTCTTCCCCGAGTCGGTGACGCTCGTGCGCGAGGCGCGCGAGGGTCTGGCCTAACCGGACGCACCTTCGACACGACCTGCGCGTCCCGGGCGCGTGGCGGCGCCGTACCTTGGCCGCATGCGAGCCCGCACCGAGAACGGTGGCGCCTCGGTCGAGCACGTCGGCCTGGTCCTGCTGGTCGCGCTGCTTCTGCTCAGCGCCATCGCGGCGCTGGCGGCGACGCCACCCACCGAGGAGGCGCGAAGGCTGGGCTCGCAGCTCGACCGCAAGATCCGATGTCCCGCTCGACTACCGGACCCGTGCTGGAGAGATCCCCTCACCGAGGCATACGGTCGCCCCGTGGCCGGCCTCGTGCGGGCCCTCGCTCCCGATCCGCGACCCGCGGCGGGCGGCGCCGGCCCTCCGCTGCTGCCGGTCGACTTCCGCTACTGCCGCAGCGAGAGCTGCGCGATGCCCGGCGACCGCACCGGCCTCACGGCATCGAATCGGCGCGTCACGGCATTCACCTCCGTGGTCGACCGACGGCGTGCCGGAGGCGACGTCGAGGTGAGCTACTGGCTGTACCGGCCGAGCATCGGCTGGGAGCGGGTGGTGCGGCGCGGGTCGGCTGCCGACGTCGAGCGCTACGCGGGGACGCCGCTCCTCGACAGCGCCAATCCGGTCCTAGTGCCGCTCGAGACGCTCTACGGCCGAGACCACTACGGCTTCCCACCCGCGGAGGAGCCGCCGTGGCGATGGCGGGTCCGCAGCGTGTTCGCGGGCTGAGCAGCGGCCGTCACCAGTGGGCGTCGTGGTGCTCCATCACCCCGAGGCCGCGACCGAGGGTGATATCCCCCGGCAGCGCGCCGGAGAAGGTCCCAAGCGGCTGGCGGTACGAGTAGCGGACGAAGAAGCGGCTCTCCTCCAGGCGGCGCTCACTCTCGCCCGCGAACTCGAGCCGCGAGCCGTCGTCGAACCGGATCCCGTCCAAGCCGTCGAACTCGACCGGACCGGGCTCGCGCGGCTCGCCGTCGATCCAGATCGCGCGCTCGGAGCGCTCGGGCGGGTCGTTCAGGCCGCTTACGAGATTCCAGCCGACCGACCGGCCGTCGGTCGCCGCCCCCACGCCCGCCGACCAGCTCCACACGGTGTGATGCGGATGGTATCCCTCCGACTCGTCCTCGACTCCGCGAGCCTCAACCTGGAGACGGCGCGATCCGATGCGAACGTCGCACTCCACCGGCACGTCCACCCGCTTACGGGTCCAGACGTACTGGCCCTCCTCGGTGGGGCACACCGCCTCCACCCACCGGCCGCCGCCGAAGCGCAGGAACCCTCGCACCTCGCCGGCCTCGGGATGCTTGGCCTCGACCCTCACCACCGAGCCCTCGTCCTCGCTGTGGAGGATGAGGCCGTCGCCGTCGCGACCCTCGGTCCACACGTCGCCGCGGGCACCCGGCATCAGGAGCTTCGTGCGCTCCCACAGCTTTCGCTCCTCGCGGTCCCAGATCGTCCAAAAGGTCTGGCCCACCGGCCCGACGTTGATGCGCGCCACGCAGAGCAGCAACTCGTCGCTGAACGCCCCCACGTAGCGCCAGCGTTTGCGCCAGTGCCCCTCGCGTCGAACGGGCAGCTTGTCGGGCGGAAGCGGCAGCTGCGGGCGGCCCGGCCCGGGACCGCGCCACGGAAGGGCGGGATCACTCAATGCGCGCGACCGTGTCGCCGGCTGCGACGGAGCCACCTTCCGCCACCGAGAGCTCGCTGACCTTGCCCGCGCGGTGAGCGGTGATCTCGTTCTCCATCTTCATGGCCTCCACCACGCAGATCAGCGCGCCCTCCTCCACCTCGTCGCCCTCGCTCACGGGGACCTTGAGGACCGTTCCCTGGATCGGTGAGACGAGGACGTCAGTCGCACCGCCGCCCGCCGCACCCCCCGCGGCGCGCTCCCGCTTGGGCGGCCGTCGCAGCCCGGCGTCCGGGCCGGGGTTGCCTCCGGCGGCGGCCGCGGCGCCGATCACCTTCACGCTGTGCAGGCGGCCGTCGACCTCGACCTTGTAGGTGCGCGACAGCGCCTCGTCGGCCTCGCCCTCGGCGTCCGGTGGGGTGTCCGGCTCCGGCTCCAGGGACTTGAGCCACTTGCGGTCGCCGATCAGGTCGCGGGCCGTCTCCGCGTTTCGCCACTGGTCGGTGGCGAGGATTGCCCGGTGAAAGGGGATCAGGGTCACGAGCCCGCCCACCTCGTACTCGCCCAGCGCGCGCAGCATCCGGGCGGTCGCCCGCTCGCGATCCGTGTCCCAGGTGATCAGCTTGGCGACCATCGGGTCATAGAGGGGCGTCACCTCGGACCCCGCCCGGACGCCCGAGTCCACCCGCACGCCGGGACCGGCGGGCTCGAAGTAGGTGGTGATGCCTCCCGGTGCGGGGGCGAAGTTCTTGTGCGCCGCCTCCGCATTGATTCGGCACTCGATCGCGTGCCCGCGCAGCTCGACGTCGTCCTGTGCGATCGAGAGCTCGGCGCCGTCCGCCACCAGCACCTGCTCGCGAACGATGTCGATCCCGGTGACCATCTCGGTCACGCAGTGCTCGACCTGGACGCGGGTGTTCATCTCCAGGAAGAAGTACTCGTCGCCATCCTGCAGGCCCTCGACGGTGCCTGCCGAGCGGTATCCAACGGCCGCGGCCGCGTCGGTGGCGATCTTGCCGATCCGCTCGCGCATCTCCTCGTCCACGTGAGGGGCGGGCGCCTCCTCGATCAGCTTCTGGTGGCGACGCTGGATCGAGCAGTCGCGCTCGCCGAGGTGGATCACGTTGCCGTGCGAGTCGGCAAGCACCTGGACCTCGACGTGGCGCGGGTCCTCCAGGTAGCGCTCGAGATAGACGCGTGGATCGGAGAAGAACTTCTCCCCCTCCCGCGACGCGCCCTCGAACGCGTCGGAAAGCTCGTCCTCGGAGTGGGCCACGCGAAATCCCTTGCCACCGCCGCCCCCAGCCGCCTTGCAGGCGATCGGGTAGCCGATATCGGCAGCCTGCTTCTTCGCCTCCGCGACGCTCTCCGCCGGGGAGGTGGTGCCGGGGACGATCGGCACCCCCGCCTCGGACATCAGCTCGCGGGCGCGGGTCTTGGATCCCATCGCCTCGATCGCGCCGGCGGGCGGGCCGATGAAGACGACGCCGGCCTTCTCGCAGGCCGTGGCGAAGTCCGCGTTCTCGGCGAGGAACCCGTAGCCGGGATGAATCGCCTCGGCGCCGGCCTTGGCGGCGGTCTCGAGGATCCTCTCGACGTTCAGGTAGCTCTCGGCGGGCACCTGCGGACCGAGGAGATGCGCCTCGTCGGCCTCGGCCACGTGGGGGGCGTCGCGGTCGGCCTCCGAGTAGACGCCCACCGAGACGATCGCCATCTCCTTCAGCGTCCGCATGACCCGAATGGCGATCTCGCCGCGGTTGGCGACCAGGACCTTCTCGAACATGGCGCGTGAGTCTATTTGGCGGCGGGGGCGTGGCTCGTGCAGTCGGCGATTAGCCGCGAACGGCCTCATATCCACCTGTGAGGTGGAGTATCTGGCCGCTCGCGCGGCCGACTGGCCCGCCCCCGACGCCCCTACGTGCGCTACGCGGCGCGCAGGTGGCGCTCGGCCTCGCCCATCCAGATGACCTGGTCGCGCCCGGGGCCCACGCCCACCAGCCGGATCGGGACCCCGACGTTCTCGGACACGAAGTCGAGGTAGTCGCGCGCCTCGGGCGGCAGCTCGGCCTCGCTGCGGCACTCGCCGATGTCCTGCTCGAAGCCGGGCAGGTCCTCGTACTCAGGTTCCGCGGCGTGGAGCACGGACTGGTGGTACGGGAGCTCGTCGAGCCGCGCGCCCTCGCTCGAGCGATAGCGGACCGCGACCCGAAGCGGGTCGATTCCCGACAGGACGTCGAGCTTGGTGATCGCGAGCGCCGACAGACGGTTGAGCCGGGCGGCATAGCGCAGGGCGACCAGGTCGATCCACCCGCAGCGGCGCTCCCTGCCGGTGGTCGTGCCGCGCTCCCCGCCGCGCTCCCGGATATAGGTGCCGAGATCGTCGTCGAGCTCGGTCGTGAACGGGCCCGCGCCCACCCTGGTGGCATAGGCCTTGGCCACGCCCCAGACCTCGTCGATGTCGGCCGGGCCAACGCCGGCCCCCACGCAGGCCGCCCCGGCGATCGGGTTCGACGACGTGACGAACGGATAGGTCCCGTGGTCGAGGTCGAGGAGCGTCCCCTGCGCGCCCTCGAAGATCACGGTGCGGCCGGCGTCGAGCGCCTCCCAGCACAGGTGGGTGGTGTCGGCGATGAACGGCTCCAGCCGGTGCCCATACCGCAGGTACTCCTCGGTCATCGCGTGCAGGTCGAGTCGCGGGTCCTTGGCGAAGGGGCGCAGCATCTGCTTCTTCGGCTCGAGCGCCGCCATGATCTTCTTGCGGAGGATCTTGGCGTCGAGCAGGTCCTGCACCCGGATCCCGAGCCGGGCGGCCTTGTCCGCGTAGCAGGGGCCGATCCCGCGCTTGGTGGTCCCGATCTCCAGCTTGCCCAGCCGCGCCTCTCCGGCGGTGTCCAGCATCACGTGATACGGCATTATCAGGTGGGCGTTGGCCGAGATCCGCAAGCCGCTGACATCCAGTCGCTGCCGCCGCAGCCCCTCGAGCTCGCCGATCAGCACAGCCGGGTCGATCACGACGCCGTTGCCGATCACGCACGCCTTGCCCGGATAGAGGATCCCCGACGGGATCAGGTGGAACTTGAACTCCTGGCCGTCGCGGACGATCGTGTGGCCCGCGTTGTTCCCGCCCTGAAAGCGCACGACGACGTCGGCCTGCTCGGCGAGCAGGTCGGTGAGCTTTCCCTTGCCCTCATCGCCCCACTGGGCGCCGACGATCACGATTCCCGGCATCGGTCCCTGGATTATGAGCGCTGGATCGGGCGGCGGGAGCCGCCGGCCCGTTCGTCCCTGCCGGGACACGTATCTTTGACGCGTGAGTCCGAGGGCGCGTCGGCGCCGTATCAACAGCGACGGCTAGCCGGATGGCCGAGTTCGCGGTGACCGCGATCGGCCGGGATCGCCCCGGCATCGTGGCGACGATCAGCGTGGCCCTGCTCGAGCTCGAGGGAAACATCGAGGACTCGCAGATGTCGATCCTGCGGGGACACTTCGCGGTGATGCTCATCGTCAAGGTTCCCGAGCACGTCGACGCCGACAAGCTCGACCGGCGACTCGGCGAGGCGGGTGCCGAGCTCGGCCTCGAGGCGGTCACGGTCAACCAGGTCGACGAGCTCGGGGGTCCGGCCGCCCGGCCCTCGCACGTGATCACCGTCTACGGCGCCGACCACCCCGGGATCGTCCATGCGATCAGCTCGGCACTCGCCGAGCGCGGCGTCAACATCACCGGTCTGGAGACGCGGGTCGTGGGCGCACCGGAGTCGCAGCTCTACGTGATGACCCTTGAGGTCGCTCTCGGGGACGCTGCCGGGCCTCAGCTCGAGGCGGAGCTGCGAGAGGCGGCGGGGCGCGCCGAGGTGGAGGTCAGCATGAGGCCACTGGACGCCGAGGCGCTCTAGCTTGGCCGTTCGCCAGGTTCTCGTCTATCCGCACCCGATGCTGAAGCAGGTCGCGCCGCCGGCTCAGGCGAGCGAGGCCGAAGCGGTCGGCCGCGACCTCGTCGACACGATGCGCTCCCTCGACCGCTGCGTGGGGCTGGCGGCGCCGCAGATCGGCCGCCTCGCGCGGGTGGCCGTAGTCGACGTCTCCGGACATCCGAAGGCAGAGACCGACAACGGCCTTCTGGTGCTCGCCAACCCGAGGATCGTCGATGCCGACGGCTCGGAGGTCGGGCGCGAAGGCTGCCAGTCGATTCCCGATCTCACCGCCAACGTTCGCCGCGCGCGGCGGGTGGTGGTCGAGCACGCCGCGGGCACCGCGGAGTGCCTCGGGTTCGAGGCGCGCTGCGTACAGCACGAGCTCGACCACCTCGACGGGATCCTGTTCCTCGACCGGGTGGAGTCGCTGGTCGACGACGTCTTCCGGCGCCAGGTCTATGGCGGTGGATGACGGCTGAACCGGACCTCCGTCCACATCACGCGGGCTCTGCATTCGAGCCGGTGCCTCGTTGACGCTTATCCCCTGCCCTCAGCATGAGCCGCGCGGGCGGCGGCCGGCGGAGGGCGGGCTCTCCTCAGAGCGCGCGCAGGTCGTCGTCGAAGAGCGACGGCGCGACGACCCCCTGCTCAGACCGCATACCTCATGTCCTTGCCGAACAAGGGCAGGGGGTCGCCGCAGATCTCCACGAGGCGCGAGACGGTCCGCGGGCCGATCTGCTCCTCCAGCTCCTCTTGGCGCAGGTTGGTCGTCACCAACACCGACCGCTGCGTCTCGTAGCGCTCGTTGACGATCGCGTAGAGCTGCTCCAGCACCCAGTCGCTGCGCTTCTCGGCGCCGAGGTCGTCGACGTGCAGGAGGTCGACCTCGGTCAGGCGCTCGAAGAACTCCAGATAGGACTGCTCGCCCGCCTCGGCGTCGTAGGTGCGGCGGATCCGGGACAGCAACCGCGGCAGGGAGTAGATCGCGACGGTGTGGCCGGCCTCGACCGCGGCCTTGGAGACCAGCATCGCGAGGCTCGTCTTGCCGGTCCCGACGTCCCCCATCAGCCACATGCCCTCGCCGTCCGCCAAGCGCTGGTCGACCCCCTCCACGAACTCCTTGACCGCCCGGTAGACGGGCGCGCGACCGGCATCGCGGGCCATGTCGGAGATCGGCGGAGCGTCGAGGCTGACGGTCCGGTACTTGCGAGGGATGGCAGACGCCACACCTCGGGCCCGGCGCCGAGCCATCCGGCGCTCGCGGCACTCGCATGGGCGCGCGACGTCCTCGGGGCCGAGGATCCAGCCCGAGCCGTCGCAGACGCCGACCGGGCAGGCGGGCTCCGGCGCCCCCCGCGCACCCGCCAGCCGCACCGGTCGCGGGGCCGAGCTCACGCTTCGTCGGCGAAGTCGTCGGCCAGGCCGACCAGCGGCGGGCCCTCACCCGCCTTCTGCTCGACCCCGGGCTCGTTGCCACGGGCGCGATCCACGAACCGCGGGTACTGCTCGAGGAAAACGACGGGCACGTCGCCGGTCGGCCCGTTGCGGTGCTTGGCAACGATCAGGTCGGCCTCGCTCGGATCGGCGTCGTCGTCGTACTTCGACGCGCGGTAGATGAAGGTCACCACGTCGGCGTCCTGCTCGATGCCTCCCGACTCGCGGAGGTCGGACAGCATCGGCCGCCCCCCGGGGCGCTGCTCGGGCGCCCGCGACAGCTGCGAGATGCCGATCACGGGAACGTTGAGCTCGCGGGCGAGGATCTTGAGCCCGCGGCTGAACTGGCTCACCTGCTCGACGCGGTTGGCGCGCGGATCCTCCGCGCGCATCAGCTGCAGGTAGTCCACGATCACGAGTCCCAGGCCGCCCTCGCTGGCCGCGAGGCGCCGCGCCTTCGCGCGCAACTCCAGCAGGCCGAGGTCCGACGAGTCGTCGAGCCACAGCGGCACCTGCTCGAGCTCGTTGCACGCGCGCACCACCCTGGGCCAGTCCCGCGCCGCCACGTTGCCCTTGCGCAGCTTGTCGTTGGGGATGCGAGAGCGGCACGAGATGAACCGGTGCGCCAGCTCCGCCTCGGACATCTCGAGGGAGAAGAACGCGACCGGCTTCTCGTACTTGGAGGCGACGTTCTCGGCGATGTTGCACACGAGCGCCGACTTGCCGAGCGACGGCCGCGCCGCGATGATGATCAGGTTGCCCGGCTGGAAGCCGCCCAGCTTCGCGTCGAGGTCCCGGAATCCCGATGGCGTCCCGGTCAGGGTCTGATCGCCCTTGGCGAGCTGCTCGAGGCGGTCGATCTCGTCGCCCAGGACCTCGGCGACCCGCCGGAAGTCGCTGGCGCGCTCCTCGTGGGCGACCTTGAACAGCAGGCTCTCCGCGCGCTCCACCAGCTGCTCGGGGTCGCCCTCGCGCTCGTGGACCGACTTCTGGATCCGCTGCGAGGTGGCGAGGAGGCGGCGAAGCAGCGCGTTCTGCTTGACGATCTGCGCGTAGTGGCGCGCGTTCCCCGGGACCGGGACGGTCGAGGCGAGCTCGGAGACCGCCTCCTTGCCGCCCGCCTCGGCGAGCTCCCCGTGCTGGGCGAGGAACTCGGAGACGGTGAGGGCGTCGATCGGCTCCCCCTGCTCGTACAGGCCCGTGATCGCGCGGAAGACGATGCGGTGACGCTCGCGGTAGAAGTCCTCGTCGTGGAGCCGGACGTCGAGGATCACCGGGGCGATCGCGCCCTCGGCGACCATCATCGCGCCGAGGACCGACGACTCGGCCTCGAGGTTCTGGGGCGGGACGTGGGTCTCGGCAGTGGCCATGCGGGTGTGCGGGTGAGGTGCTGCGTCGTTGGTCTCGGGGCGCATACGCCCCGACAATTAGAGGGACCGAGCCGGACGATTTCGCCCCTTGGTGGCCCGTTGGCGAGCAAAGCACAGCGACGCCGGTCGCGCACGAGCGGTTCCCGCAAATCCCGAATGAAAGAAGTTCGGGAGGTGCTGCTACTTCTCTTCGGCGACGATCGTCTTGATTCGCGCCGTCGCGCCGCCCGAGAGCTCGACCTCGATCATGTAGGTCCCGACCTCGCGGATCGGGTCGTCGAGGCGGATCTTCTTGCGGTCGATCCGCAGGCCCCTCGCCTCGCCGATCGCCTCTCCGATCTCCTTGGTCGTCACCGAGCCGTAGAGCTTGCCGTCCTCGCCGGCGCGGTGCTGGATCGTGAGCACGGTCTTCGACAGCAGGGCGGCGGTCTCCTCGGCCCGCTCGGCCGCCTCCTGGGCGGCCCGCTCGGCCGCCTCGGCGCGGCGACGCGCATCCTCGAGCGCGCCCGCGGTAGCGGGCTGAGCGAGCTTGCGCGGCTGCAGGTAGTTGCGCAGGTAGCCGGGCGAGACGTCGATGGCCTCGCCGGCCTCGCCGAGGTTCTCGACGTCCTTGAGGAGGATCGCCTGGGCCATCCCGCGTCCGCGCCTACCGCTCGCCGACGTACGGGAGCAGCGCGATCTCGCGCGCCCGCTTGACCGCCAGGGCGAGCTGCTGCTGGTGGCGCCGCGAGAGTCCGGTCACCCGGCGGGAGCGAACCTTGCCCCGGTCCGAGAGGAAGCGGCGCATCGTCCCAAGGTCCTTGTAGTCGATCACCTCGACGTTGATCCGCGTGTACTTGCGCGGGCGGAACCGGTCCGCGCCGCGCGGGCGTCGCCGCCCGGTGCTGCTCGCGCCGGGGCCCGACGTAGGCGTCCGCCGACCGCGCGCCATCAATGGCCCCTTGTGTCTGTGATCGCTCTCATGCCTTCGCACGCGCGCCGCCCATGAGTACGGGCGGCGCGAGAGTGCGCATGATAGCCGGGGCGCCCCGAGAGACGCTCCCGTCACACCGGATTCAGCGACGCTAGAAGGGAATGTCGTCGCCGGACGAGCCGGCCCCCACCGGCTCCGCCTGCTCGAAGTCCGAGGTGTCGGCGGGGACGTCCGAACGCGCCTGGATCCCGTTGCCCTGCGCGGGAGCGGACCCGTCGCGACTGCCCAGGAACTGCACCGAGTCGGCGATGATCGAGATGCTCTGGCGCTTCGATCCGTCCTGCGCCTCCCACTCGCGCCAGTCGAGGCGGCCGTCGACGGCGACGGGGCGCCCCTTCGAGAGATAGGTCGCGCAGTTCTCGCCCTGCGCACCCCAGACGGTGACGTCGAAGTAGTTGGGCTTGTCCTCCCACTCGCCGCTCTGATTCTTGCGGCGGCTGTTGACCGCCACTCGGAGATTGCAGACCGCCGTCCCGCTCTGAAGGCTTCGGAGCTCCGGATCCTTCGTGAGATTGCCCGTGATGGTCACGCGATTGATGTTTGTGGCTGCCACTGAATCAGCACCTTCCTCGACTCGTTTCTTGCCTCTGCAGTCTAAGGACGGAGGCGGCGCCTTCTCTCCCCCCGGCGCACAGGAAGACGCAACGAGCGGGTTTAGACGCGGCGACGCGGCGGTTACGAGGGCGTCTCGGAGCCGCCCTCGGGAGAGGGCTCCTCCGTAGCGGACTCGGCCGCCTGGGCCGGCTCCGCGTCCTTTGCGGGCTCGGCGGGCTGCGGGGCGGCCGTCGCCGGTGCCGACGGTCCCTCCTCGGGGGCCGCATCCGTCGACTCCGCAGGCTGCTCCGCCCCGGCCGGGGGCTCGGCGCCCGTGTCCCGCGCCGGAGCCTCCTGGCGACGGGAGCCGCGCTGGGGGGCGCTGCCCGAGGTCGCCATCGCGGACGGGGGCACGATCGACGGGGCGCGCGGATCGACCTTGAAGATCCGGAAGCGCAGGACGCCGTCGGCGATCCGGAGGGTGTGGCTGAGGTCGTCCAGAATCCCGCCCTGGCCCTCGAAGCGGAAGAGCCGGTAATCGGCCTCGGTCCGCTGGCGGATCTCGTAGGCGAGCTTGCGCATCCCCCACGACGTGTCGTGCTTGAGGTTCGCGCCGGTCTCGATCCGCTTGCGCGTCTCGGCCGCGATCTCGTCGCGGCGCTCGTCCGGCACGTCGGGGTCGAGCATCAGCACGAGCTCGTATTCCCTGTCGATAGCTGTGGCCAAAACCGGCGGACGACTATAGCGGCCGGGGGGCACGCCGACGGCGGCCGGGGTTTGAAACGACAGATGGGCACCCGCACGCGGATCCGCTGGACGAGCGTGGCCAAGCCGGCCGCCGCCGCGATCGTCTGCGTGGGGCTGGTGGCCGGCCTTCCGGCTCTCCTCGAGCGTCCCGAACCGCCCCCGCTGCCGTCCGACGTCGGGCTCATGCCCGTCGCCGACGGTCCGCCCATCCCGCCCCGCGCCGACCGCCAGGCGCATTCGAGACACGAGCGCACGCACCGGCCGGTGAGCCGGCGGCGCAAGCCGGATCCCCAGCGCCACCACGACGCGCACGGGACAGCCGGGCGCAACCGGCAACACCGGGCAGCTGATCGCCACGAGAGCTCGGACGGGCCTGCTCCAGCTCCCGCTCCCGTGTCGACGCCCGTCACCGCGGCTCCCACGCCGGCCCCTGTTTCAGCGCCGGCGGCGGCGCCCTACGTCCCGCCTCCGGCTCCCCCGCCCCCGGTGGCCGCGCCCGTGGCGGCGGCACCCGAGCCCGCACCGGCGGGCGCTCAACCGAGCGGCCGCGAGCGGTCGAGCGAGCCCTCCGAGTTCGGATTCGAGCACTGACCGGCGACCGAAAGGACATCGAGCCCATGCAAAGAGGAGCCGCCCGGACCACCGCCGCGATCGTCGTAGCCGCCCTTGCGGCGCTGCCGGCCCCCGCCTCGGCCGCCGCCGGCGCCTACCGGGTCGCCATCTGCAATCCCGCCCTCGGAGCACATCACGGGGACGCCGCATTCGAGCGAACCACGCGCCACTACGTGTCGGAGGCCTCCTGCGGCAGCGGCCGGCCCGGGCTCTCCGTCCATCACGAGGCCGAGCGGACGAGCGACGGGCGCTGGGGCGGCTGGACGGTGCGCGCCCCGCGCGGGACCGTCTTTGCGGAGCTGAGCCTGGGCGCGGCCGGACGCCGCGCCGGCGGTCACCTCCCGCAGCTTCTCGCCGCCGCGCCGGGCGGGGCGCTGCGCCCCTTCGCCACCCCCGATCCGGGCATCGAGCGCCTCCGTTTCGCAGCTCCGGCACGCACCCTGTCCGCCAGGCTGAGCTGCACGCGCGCCGACGGCTGCCGGCGGGGACGCAAGGCGCGGATCCGGATCAAGCGGCTCGCGCTGCGTCTCGCTGACCGGGTGCCGCCGACGGTCGCGCTCGGCGGCTCGGCCTTTGGCTCCGGAAGCAGGCGCGGGATCCAGACGGTGAAGCCATCGGGCACGGACGTCGGGGGCGGCATCCGGCGCTTCCTGCTCCAGGTGAACGGCGAGCCGATCACCGCCCAGGGGCCCCGCTGCCGGACGAACGACGGGTTCGCGCTCCGCCTGCGCCCGTGCCCTGCCGCCGCCCGGACGACCTTCGGGGTCCAGACGGCCTCGGTGCCGTTTCGCCAGGGGCCGAACGTCGTGCGCGTGTGCTCGGCCGACTTCGCTCTGGGGACGGGAGCGAACCGCACCTGCCGGGCGCGGCGGATCCGGGTCGACAACCTGTGCCCGATCTCAGACGCCGGTGCGGGATCCCGCCTCGAGGCGCGGCTGACGCGCCCGCGCGCGAAGGGCGCTGCGGCGTCCGTCCGCGGCCGCGTGCGGTCGGCGCGCGGCGTCCCGGTCGCCGACGCGAGGGTGTGCGTCGCGACGCGGGTGCCGATCGCGGGAGCGCGGGAGCGGGTCGTCACCACGCCCAGCACGGGTCCCGACGGCCGCTTCGCCGCCCGGCTCCCGAAGGGGCCGAGCCGGCGGATTCGCGTCGCCTACTGGTGGAGCGCCCAGAACGTCGCCGAGCGTCACCTGAGCCTGCGCGTCCGCGCCCGCCCGCGGCTGAGGCTGCGGCCGCGCCAGCCGATCCACAACGGCCACCGGGTTCGCTTCAAGGTCCGGCTGCGCGGCCCGGCGGCCGCCCACCGCTGGGTTCGCATCCAGGCCCGCTCCGGCGGGCGATGGATCGAGCTGCGAAACGGCCGCACCAACAGGGCCGGCACCTACCGCGCCCGGTACCGGTTCCACGCAACCACCGGCCGGCGCAGATACCGCTTCCGCGCCTTCGTCCCGGGACAGCATGGGTATCCGTACCGCGCCGGCCACTCGGCGGTCGGACACGTGACGGTCGTGGGCTGAGGTAGAGACCCGCGGAAGGGGCGGCCCCTGACAGCGATCGTGACGCGCGTACCGCGGCAGGTGGCCGTGCTCGGCACCCGTTGGGGAAATCCCGTATCAGCCCCCCAGATAGCGGGCGAGGGTGAAGTCGCTGCTCAGATCCGTGCCGAGGCCGCTCCCGGCCGTAGCCGCGCGCGAGCGTTTGCGCATCGGGGTTTTCTCGCAGGCTGGGCGCCGAAACTACGCAGCCGCCACTGGCGGCCATGACCGGAGTCCGCACGTCGCTACGGGAGGGCTGGAGGTGCGCGATGAGCTTGACGGGGTTCGCCCCCGCGCCCTCGCGGCTATGCCCGGCGCGTGTCGAGCGAGGCGTGGATGGAGCGGACCACGAGCGCGCCGTCGCCCACGGCCGAGGCAACGCGCTTCGTCGAGCCTCTACGGACGTCGCCGACCGCGAAGACGCCGCGACGCGTGCACTCGAGCAGCAGGGGGTCTCGGTCGGCCCCGTCCCAGTGCCGGGAGAAGTCCGGATGACTGCGCGCCTCCGCGCCGGTGACGATGAAGCCCTTGTCGTCCTGCCCGACGAAATCGACCAGGCCCTCGGACCTCGGGGACGCGCCGATCATCGCAAACACCGCCGAGGTCTCCACGCGGCGATCGGGCCCAGCGCCCGAGATCACGACCGCCTCCAGATTCTCGTCGCCCTCGAGCGCTCGCACCTCGCACCCGGACCAGACGCGGACGTTCGATTTGGCCTCGATTTGGTCGACCAGATACCGCGACATCGCCACCCCGAGCGGCCGCCGGGCGACGACGTGGACCTGGCCGGCGTTGTCGGCGAGCTTGACCACCGCCTGGCCGGCCGAGTTTCCTCCGCCGACGACCACGACGTCCTCACCCGAGCACGCCTGGGCCTCGATGTGGGTCGCCGCGTAGTACAGGCCCAGGCCCTCGAACCGCTCCGCGTTCTCAGCCGGAAGCCGCCGATAGTCGGCACCCGGGGCCAGGACCACCGATCGGCCACGCACCAGCTGGCCGTCTGCAAGCCCGACCTCGCGCAACCCCCCGGCGTCTGGCTCCGAGACCTGAGAAGCCTCGTGGACGCTGGAGATCACGGCGCCGAACTTGCGCGCCTGGAGCGTCGCCCGCCGGGTGAGCTCGGCGCCGGTAAGGCCGGTGGGAAAGCCGAGATAGTTCTCGATTCGAGCGCTCGTACCCGCCTGCCCGCCGGGGGCGAAACGCTCGACCACGAGGGTGCGGAGGCCCTCGGAGGATGCGTAGACCGCGGCGGCGAGCCCGGCCGGACCGCCGCCCAGCACGACGACGTCGAAGGCTTGGCCGTCGACCTGTGCTCGCAGGCCCAGCTCATTGGCGACCGCAGTCGCCGTCGCGCGCCGCAGGACGCTGTCGGAGCGGACCAGGACCGGGCACTCGGCATCCCCGATGCCGAGCCCGTCGAGCAGGACCCGGCTCTCTTCATCGGTGGTGAGGTCGTGCCAGGTGAAGGGAACGAGGTTGCGCTCCAAGAGCTCCCTGACGGCGAACGCCTCGCTCGACCATCGTGAGCCGATCAGCCGCTGCTGACCCAAGCCGCGACCCTGCAGCCACTCGCGGCGCGTGACCATCGTTCGCAGGAGGAGGTCGCCGAGCTCGGCCGCGGTCGCGACCACCCTGCGCACGTCCTCCGGCGGGAGGGCCAGAAGCGAGGTCGGCTCCGCCGCGAATCCGGCTGCGATCGTCGGCTCGCCGGTGAACATCGAGATATCGGCGGCGAATGTCCCTGGCCTGCATTGGGTGAAGTAGCGGTCGCCCTCCGGCGCTTGGTCGATGATGTCCAAGGCCCCGGTTTCGACCACGTAGAGCGGGGTCTCGCGCTGGCCATGCTCGAACACGAGGTCTCCGCGCGCGAATGACGACCGGGTGCCGATCTCGGCCAGGTACTCGACCTGCGAGGGCGTGAGGCGCGGGAAGAGGATCGGATCGTCGGGATCCAGGAAGTCCGCCACCGGAGTGGGCGCGTAGTCGGGCGTCATCTGTTCGCGGTCGGGCGTCATTCATTCGCTCGCCGGCAGCCGCCGCCGAGCATCACCGGATTGAACCAGCCTGCCGGCCCGCGGCGCGCTTGGCGCGGATGTCGGTGAGCTGCTCGGAGATCCAAACGCCCGGGTCGCGCTCGCGGACGATCTCCCGCAGGCGGGTCGCGCGGAGGCGGCGCTCCTCAGCGTCCATGGTCAGCGCGCGGTACATCGTGTCGGCCTGCTCCTGGATGTCGAACGGGTTGACCGACAGCGTGCAATCGCCCAGCTCCTCGTGGGCGCCGGTGTTCTCCGAGAGCATCACGACGCCGTCGCGGGTGTTGACGGCGGGTGCCTCCTTGGCGACGAGGTTCATGCCGTCGAACAGGGAGTTGACGATCAGCAGGTCGAAGTGCTTGTAGCGGGCGACCGCCTCGGGGAAGTTCTCGTAGATCCTCAGGTCGATCGGCATCCAGTCGGTGGTCCCGTGGCGGTGGTTGACCACGGCGACCAGCGCCTCGATGCGCTCCAGGTACTCGGCGTACTCGGGCACGTCGGTACGGGAGGGCTGGAGGTGCGCGATGAAGGTCACGTTCTCGCGAAACTCGGGGTGTTGCTGGAGGAACGTGTCGAACGCGGTGAAGCCGCGCAGGACGTTCTTGGAGAGATCGGCCCGGTCGACGCGCAGGATCATGCACTTGCGCCGGCGCCGCAGGATCTCCTGCTCGTACTCCAGCACCTGCTCGGACTCCGCGGCGCGATCGAGGCGGCCGGCGTCGATCCCGAGCGGATACGCGCGGACCCAGGTCTCGCGACCCGAATGCAGCACGGCCCCGCGCTCGTAGTCGACGTCGAGCTCCATCAGCTCCCGGCAGCAGTGCAGGAAGTTGCGGCAGTAGGCGGTGGTATGGAAGCCGATGATGTCGTTCGCGAGCAGCCCGCGGTAGATCTCCTCCCGCATTCGATTGGGCAGGATCCGCCAGCTGTCCGGCTGCGACCACGGGATGTGGACGAAGTGGTGGAGGAGGGCATCGGGGCGGGCATTTCGGACCACGGCCGGACACGTATAGAGGTGGTAGTCGTGGAACATCACGAGCGGCTCGTCGTCGCCTTCGATCGCCGCCAGCACGGAGCGCGCGATGTCCGTGTTGACGGCCCGATAGCCGTAGTCCCAGGCGTCCGCCTCCTCCCGGCGGACGTCGGGCGCGTTGGAGAGGTCCCACAGGTAGTGCTGGATGAACCACAGGATCGGGTTGGCGATCACGTTGTAAAAGCGGTCATATGCCTCGGCGTCGCTCTCCACCAGCAGGACCTCGTAGGTCACGCCATCGAGCTCCTGGGTTACGGGCTCACCCGCCGCCTCGCGGCTCACCGCCACGTCCTCGTCGGTCATCGCCGACGCGATCCAGAGCGCGCCACGGTGTGCGACCAGCCCGCTCAGCGCCGTGACCAGCCCGCCGCCGCCCCGCCGCACCGTGCGCTCGCCGTCGGGCGTTCGCTCGAACTGCGCGGGACCGCGGTTGGAGACGATCACCAGTTGGGGGTCTTCGCTCACAGCTGCATCTCGCCGAAGAGTCGCAGCCAGTCTCGCAGCAGCCGGGGGGTGAGGAAGAGCTCACGAGCCCGCTCCTTGCCGGCGCGACCGAGCTGCTTGGCGAGGCCCGGATCCCTGAGGATCTCGAGCATCCGATCGGCGGCCTCCTGGGCCGAGGAGATCAGGAAGCCGGTCTCGCCGTCCACCACCTGCAGGGGGATGCCGCCGACATTGCCCGCCACCACCGGCCGGACCTTCCACAGGGCCTCCGTCACGGTGAGCCCGAATCCCTCTCGAAGCGACTTCTGGATCACGACGTCGGACTGCGACTGGAACGCATTGACCTCGATCGCGCCCACGTTGTTGAGGTTGTTGAGGATCTTGATGTCCGGGTCACCGTCCGCGTAGCTGAACGTCTGGTGAAAGAACTCCCACCCCTCGGGATCGTCGGTGGCCATCGATCCCACCAGCGCCAGCTGCACCTCCGGCATCTCCTCTCGCACGAGGCGAAAGGCGTCGATGACGCCCATGGGGTCCTTCCAGGGGTCGAACCGCGAGACCTGGCAGATCAGCGGGCGGTCGGTGTCGATCCCGAACTGCTGGCAGACGAACGCGGCGTCCTCTGGGGACAGGGCCATGTTCTTGGGCGACAGGGGATCGATCGCTGGCGGAACGATCCGCACCTGGCCGTCCATCCCGGCCGGGACGTACTCCTGCAGGTGCCAGATCGTCTCGTCGTACTCGCGAAGCAGCGGCATCAGCCGGTCGAGCGTCTCATGGTTCGGCGTCGACAGGTCGATGTGGCACCGCCAGACCCAATTGCGGGCGTGGTTGGTCGCCCCCGCCCGCAGCGCCGCCGGCTGGGGATCGTGGACGATGATCACGTCCCAGTCGTCGTCGAGGCTCTGGGCGTTCATCGCGTTGTAGGCCTCGAAGACCTCCCACTGCTGATCGGAGATCGACTGCGGATCCCCCTGGAGTGAGTTGTGCAGGAGCTTGGTGACGTTGAAGAACTCCTCTCGGCCCAGGATCACGCGCCAGTGGACGTCGAGGCCGACGTCGCGCATCAGCGGCACCAGCGTGTAGAGGATCTCCGAGACGCCGCCGCCGAACGCGGTCGCGCTCACGTGCAGGACCCGCTTGCCCTCGAGTGGGGCGGCGAGCTCCCTTATCTGCTCGACCAGCCCGCGCCCGACGAGGTGCGTGTAGTCGGAGAGGGACCGGTCGCCCAGCGCGACATCCTGGAGCATTGCGGCAACATAGACACTCGGGGGGTCCGGGGGTCGGCGGCCTAGGCCGCCGTTCGAGCGAGCCGCTCGATCCCGGCGTCGAGCTCGGCGACGATGCGGGCGTGGAGCTCCGTCGTGGCTGCCGTCACGCAGGAGAGCTGGAACTCGGCACCGGAGCCCAGCATCGGCCTCGGCGCGAGGGATTCGCCGTAGGCGTCGGTCACAACCGCACCCGCCTCCTCGCAGATCAGCACCGCGGCCGCCAGGTCGTAGGGGGAGTTGTTGAGGACGACTCCGCCGCCGATGCGCTCGAACTCCTCCCGCATGCCCGGTACGTCCGCGATCATCCGCGAGCCCGGCTCGACGTAGGCGTCCAGCTGGCCGGTCACCACGCGGGTCATGTCGTAGGTCGCCGAGCCGAGGTCGAAGGTCCCACCGCCTACCGACGACGAGTCGACCAGCTCGCCGATCACCTCGGCGACCCGTCGCACGGGGCGCCCGCGCAGGCCGTAGGCCCAGAACATGCGCGAGACATCCGTGTTCGCCGACAGGGCGGGCGCCGGATCGACGCCCTTCCCGCGCTCCGCGACGAACGACCGGCCGGATTTGATCTCGACGACGCAGCCGACGCGGACGTCGCCGATCGTCGGCTGGCCGTCGCCGAGCGGGGCGAGCGCCGCCGACACGCACGCGGCCTCGAACCCGGCCATGGCGGGCCGGGTGCCGTCGATCGGATCCACGACGAGCACCCATTCCGCGCTTCCGGCCGGCGACACCAGCCCGCGGTCCTCCGAGTAGAAGGCCACCTCGGGCGCGCGCTCGGCGAGGAAGCGCTCCATGTATGCCTCCGCGCGCTCGTCGATGGCGAAGGTGACGTCCCCGCCCGCCCCCGCCCCGGCGTGCGCGCGGCCCGAGTGGTGTCCGAGCTCGGGAGCGACCTCCTCCCTCAGCGCGGTCGCGAGCTCGACCGCGACGTCTCCGGGAGAGCCCATCTAGTGGCGCCTCTCATGCCGGTCAGACGTTGTGAGAGGTACCACTAGCCGCTGTCGGGCCGCGCGCCCAGCTTCACGTCGACGGTCTCGGTCTTGCCGTCGCGGATGATCTGGAGCTTCACGGTGTCGCCGGGATCGTGACTGGCGATGAGCTGCGGCAGGTCGGTCTCCTTGACGACCTTCTGGCCGTCGATCGCGGTGATCACGTCGCCTCCGGCGTCGACCTGCTGTCCCTGGAAGTGGATCTGCTGATCGGAGGCCTTGAGCCCCGCCTGGCCCGCGGGACCGCCCGCGATCACCCTGGCGACCAGCGCGCCGTGGTCAACCGGCAGATCGAGTCGCTCGGCGAGCTGCGGATACACGGGCTCGGTGCTGACGCCGATGTACGCGTACTTGACCTCGCCGCTGCGTCTCAGCTCGTCCAGGGAGTGGGCGGCGAGGCGGATGGGCACCGCGAACCCGACGCCCTCGTTGCCGCCCGATGTGGTGCTGATCTGCTGGTTGATGCCGATGACGTGGGCATCGGCGTCGAGCAGCGGGCCACCCGAGTTCCCGGGGTTGATCGAGGCGTCCGTCTGAATCGCGCCCTCGATCTGAAAGCGCGTCAGCGACTCGATCGAGCGATCCGTCGCCGAGATCACGCCGATGGACAGCGACTGCTCCTGCTCGAACGGGCTGCCGATCGCCGCGACGGGCTGTCCGACGGTCACGCTCTCGTTCGTCGCCAGGGCGAGGGGCTTCAGGTCGAGGCCGTCCGGGTCCACCTTCAGCAGCGCGACGTCGGCGTTAGGGTCGAAGCCGACGATGTCCGCGCGCACGCGGTTGCGGTCGCCGAACTCCACGTAGACCTCCTTGGCCTCGTGGATCGGCCCGCCGCCGCCGCTGTCGGCGTCGGTGACCACGTGCGCGTTGGTGGCGATCTCGCCGTTCTCGGAGATCACGAACCCGGATCCCTCGGCCGCGGAGCCCCGGCCACCCAGGACGCTGGAGAGACTGCCGCCCGGAAAGATCGAGAGGATCGTGACCACGCCGGGCGAGGCCGACCGGTAGACCGAGCCGGGAGCGAAGTTGCCGCCTTTCGCCTGGACGACGACCGTCTTCTGAGGGGTGCCCTGAGTCGACACCGTCGTCACCGAGTCGGAGCCCGTCGAGTCCCCGCCCCCGCACGCCACGAGGGCGAGCGCCCCGGCGGCGACCAGGCACGCCGCGGCCGCACGCGTGCCGCTCACGCCGGAACGCCCCCGGCCATCGTCCGAGGCAACCGGAGCTCGAATCGCGTTCGCCCGCGGCGCGACTCGACGCCGAGCTCGCCGCTCATGCGCATCGCCAGCTCGCGCGCGATGGCAAGGCCCAGGCCGGACCCGCTCACGCGATCGCCGGTGTAGAACCGGTCGAAGATGCGATTGCGGTCGTGGGGACCGATACCGGGTCCGTTGTCGGCGACGGCGAGGATCGCCGCCCCGTCCCGCCACTGGGCTGTGATGGAGATCGCGGTTCCCTTCGGGGTGTGCGTCAGTGCGTTGTCGAGCAGGATACGGATGATCTGTGCCACCCGGTCGGCGTCAGCCATGGCCGTCGCGCCATCCGGGACGCCCACCTCCACGCTGGATCCGTGATGCTCGGCAGCCGGGGCGAATTCCTCGGCCACCCGGCGCGACAGCGCCGACAGGTCGACCTGGTCGGCGCTGATCTCCATCACGTCGGCGTCGAGCTTGGACAGGTCGAGCAGATCGGCGGTCAGCTTGGTGAGCCGGGCGATCTGCTCGCGCATGGTCCGCACGAACTCGGCCCTGACCGCCGGGTCGGGCTCGTCCTCGTCGAGCAGCTCCACGAAGCCGCCCAACGAGAAGATCGGCGTGCGCAGCTCGTGGGAGGCATTGGCGATGAACTCCTTGCGGGCGCTGTCGAGGCGCGCCAAGCGCTGCTGCATCTCGTTGAAGGTGCTTGCGAGCTGTCCCACCTCGTCCTGGCCCTCGTCGGGGATCGGGGTGGAGAAGTCGCCCTCGGCGACCTTCTGGGCGGCCGCCTCGAGCCGGTTCAGGCGCTTGGCGTGCGCTCTCGCGGCGAGCCATCCGGCCGCCAGCGCGGCGATCAGCGCGATGAATCCGGCGATCAGGATCTGCCGCCTGATCAATGCGACCGTGTCCTCGACGTCGGCCAGCGGTGTGGACAAAACCGCGACCCAGCGGGGATGGCCGCGGACGAATAGGGGAATGGCGATCTCCCCGGTCAACTCGCCGCCGATGCGCTCGATCGCCGAGGAGGGGCGGCCGCTGGTTGCCGCTGCCGTAGCCGCCGGATAGGTCGGAAGGGTGGCGGTGCGCTCCAGCTCCGAGTCCGCGACCACGAAGTCCGCGCCGCTCGATCCCGGCGAAACCCCCAGCACCGTGAGCCGCGCGTCGGCGCGCTGGGCCGCGCTCGTGACCAGCCGTCGAACCCGCGCCTGGGAGGCTCCCCTCCGCATCGCGCGATCGAGGCTCGCGCTCTCGGTCGTCGCCACCTCCTCCAACCGCTGGAGCTTCTGCGCCGTCAGGTTCGAGCGCAGCTGCGGCACGACGTAGAGGTAGATGAAGCCCACGGCGGCCGCCGTGATCACGAAGAACAGAACGGCGAGCCGGTTGCGGACGCTGCCGAGGATCAAGGGTCGCTCCGTACCCGGCGCTGCGTCACTCGTCCTTGTCGCGGAAGCGGTACCCGACACCGCGCACGGTGAACAGGTACTGCGGAGAGCGCGGGTCTCGCTCCAGCTTCTCCCGGAGGTGGCGGATGTGGACGTCGATGGTGCGGGGATCCCGGTAGGCCGAGTCACCCCAGACCTGCTCCAGCAGCATCTCGCGCGTGTGCACCCGCCCGGGGGATCGGGCGAGCGCCGCGAGGATCTCGAACTCGACATAGGTCAGCTGGACCCGCTTGCTGCGGGCGGTGACGACGCGCCGCTCGAAGTCGATCTTCAGCGTGCCGGCTGCGATCGGCTCCTCGCCTCCCGGGCGGGTGCCGATCATCTCGGCGCGGCGGAGGGCCGCCCGGACGCGGCTGCGAAATTCGCGCACCGAGAACGGCTTGGTGATGTAGTCGTCGGCCCCCATCTCGAGGCCGAGCACCTTGTCGATCTCGTCGTCCTTGGCGGTCAGCATGATGATCGGGACCTGGCTGCGGCTCCGCATCCGCCGGCAGACCTCGATGCCGTCGAGCTTCGGGAGCATGATGTCCAGCACGACCAGGTCGAACCGCTGCTCGGCGAACCGGTCGAGCGCCTCGCGCCCGTCGTGCGCCGGAACGACCTCGTACCCCTCCTTGCGGAGGGGGTACGTCAGCAGGGTCTGAACGGACTGCTCATCGTCGACGAGCAGGATGCGCGCGGACCCTGTGTTGGCGGCTGCCACAGTCGCTCCCGCGTCAAAGGGTAATTTCAAGGGCGCCACCAGCGGCACCAGCCGCCTTCGGCGGGCGGCACCAGCCAGTTTCGGGGCTAAAGCCCCTCATCACCGCAGCAACGACACCAGCCAGTTTCGGGGCTAAAGCCCCTCATCACCGCAGCAACGACACCAGCCAGTTTCGGGGCTAAAGCCCCTCATCAAATATATGATCGACTTTCGCCTCTACCGTGCAGGGTTCGCACCGGCCCTGGCAGCCGTCGTCGTGCTGCTCTTCGCGCTCGCCGCGCCGCCCGATCCCCTCCCGGGGGTGGTGGCTCCGGCGGAATTCGACGACGGTGCGGCCGCCCGGACCGCCCGCCGGATCGTCGAGACCGCCCCCGAGCGCCCGCCCGGCAGCGACGGCGACTCCGCCGTCGCGGACCTGGTCGAGCAGCGGTTCAGGCAAATCGAGGGTGGGCAGGTGAGCGAGCAGCGGTTCACCGGCGAGTTCGACGGCGACGACGTCGAGATGCGGAACGTGGTCCTCACATTGCCGGGCGACTCGGCCCGCACCGTCGCGCTGTTGGCCCCGCGGGACTCGGCGAGTGGCCCCGGCGTCGCCTCGAGCGCAGCGGCGACCGCCACCCTGATCGAGCTCGTCAACGAGCTCCGGACGCAGAGCCACGCGAAGACGCTCGTCTTCGTGTCGACCGACGGCTCGAGCGCGGGCGCCGCCGGCGCCCGCGAGTTCGCCGAGCACTACGCCGGTCGCGATGAGGTCGATGCGGCCGTGGACATCTGGCAGCCCGGCTCGGCCTCACCCCGTCAACCGTTTCTCCTGGCATCGTCCGACGCCTCGCAGAGCCCTTCCGCCCAGCTGGTGAAGACGGCCGAGCGCGAGCTCGACGACCAGACGCAGGAACAGCAGGAGAGCCAGGGGGGGTTCGCAGAGCTGACGTCCCTGGCGCTTCCCAGCGGTCTCGGCGAGCAGGCGGTGCTGATCGAGAACGGGCTGGACGCGATCGGGTTGTCGTCGGCGGGGGAGCGGCCGATCCCGGCGTCCCTGGATCAGCCGGACGACCTGTCGCCGACAACGCTCGGTGAGCTCGGGCGCACCGCGTTGCTGCTGGCCGCGACGCTGGATGCCGCCCCGGGAGCGCCTGACCATGGACCAGGCACGTACGTACCCCTGGCGGGAAATCTGGTGCCGGGGTGGACGCTGGCGCTGCTGGCCCTGACGCTCCTGATCCCCGCGGCGCTGGCCGCCGCCGACGGCATCCGCCGGGGAGCCCGAGCGCACGCGGGCGCGGGCTGGGCCCTCGGCTGGGCGGCCTCGCGGGCCCTGCCGCCGCTCGGTGCCCTCGTGTTCTTCTACTTTCTGAGCCTGGTGGGCCTGGTGGCGAGCCCCACCTTCCCGTTCGACCCGAACCTCTACGGCGTGGGTGCGGGACAGATCGTGGTGATGGTCTTCATCGCCGCCGTGATCGCCGGGTCCTACTACGCGATCCGGGGTTGGCGGGTCCCACAGGTGCTGCCCAGCTCCGTGGCAGTGCCGGCCCTTGGCGCGGTCTCGGCGCTGGCGGTCCTGCTGGCGTGGCTGGCAAACCCCTACCTCGCGCTCCTCCTGGTGCCGACCGCCCACGTCTGGGTGACGTGCGGCTCGCGCCGAGGTGTCCTGCCGTGGCCGTTCGCCGGCGCCGCCGCGGCGGTCTCGTTGCTGCCCGCGGTGGCCGCGGTGGCCCACCTGTCCGGATCGCTCGAGCTGGGATCGGCCGCGCCCTGGCTTCTGCTGCTGATGGTGAGCGACGGCCAGTTCGGCGCCGGGATGATGCTCGCCCTCTGCCTGGTGCTCGGCGGCCTTTTCGGGATCCTGGCCGTCTCGCTTCGAGGGCGGATCCCTGCGCGGCGCGGTCCGGCGTCCCGCCGCGCGCGGCGCATCGACGACGGCGTAGCGCGGGAGCCGCATCCGGCGAGCCCGCCGATCGATGGCCTGGACACATTCCCGATCACGTCCCCGGGACCGGCTGACGATCTGGGGTATGACAGGTGATCGCCGTATCCGCGGCAGGACCCGAGTCTTCCAGCGCCACCACCGTCAGAACAGACAACAGTGACCCGGCTCAAGGAGCAGATCGAATCGCGCACCTATCGCGTCGACTCGCGGGCCGTGGCGCGCGAGATGCTGTTCAAGATGCGGATGATGGCCCTCCTGCGCCGCTCTCAGCGACGCAGCTGATCGAATCCGGCGGCCTCCAGTTCCGATCCGTCGTCCCGGCGCAGGGTGACCCCCTCGCCGTCGGCGACCTCGCCGATCGCGGTCAGGGTCGTCCCGGTGCCATCGACCGCTGAGCGAGCATCTGCCATGCGTCCGGGCGGCACGGTCACGAGCAGCTCGTAGTCCTCGCCCCCCGCGACGACCAGCTCCCATGGATCGGCGCCGGCCGCTTGGACGACCCGGTCGACGCCCGGCTGCACCGGGATCCGGTCGAGGCCGATCGCGATCCGCACGCCGCTTGACGCCGCGAGGTGGCCCGCGTCGCCGCCGATCCCGTCGCTCACGTCGATCATGGCCGTCGCCCCGCTTGCCGCGAGAGCCCTGCCGGCGCCGAGCCGCGGCGTCGGCTCGAGCTGGCGGCGGCGGAGGGCATCGGCCGTGTCGTCGCCCACGCCATCCGCAAGCTCGGGGCGGTCCAACAGCAGCAGCCCCGCCGCCGCGCCGCCGAGCTCGCCCGTGACCGCCACGACGTCGCCGGCGCTCGCTCCGCGACGGCTCACCAGGTCGCCCGGCGCGTCCGCGTGACCCACGACCGTCACGCCGATCAGCAAGACCGGAGCCCGCGTCACGTCGCCGCCGATCACAGCAACCCCATTTGCGCTCGCGGCGGATGCCAGCCCGGTGCCCAGCTCGACGGTTGCGGCATCATCGAGGTTGGGCGGGACTCCCAGCTGGACGTACGCCTCCCCGGGCGCGGCCCCCATCGCCGCCAGGTCCGACAGCGACGCGGCGATCGCCTTGGCCCCGATCGACCGAAGCGGTGCCGTGTCACGGCGAAAGTGGACGCCCTCGACGAGCGAGTCGACCGACGTCGCGGTGACCCCGCGCGGCGCCGTGACCGCGGCGTCGTCGCCGCTTCCCAGCAGCACTCGGGCCCTGTCGCCCGTACGGCCGTCGCCCCTGCACTCGGCGACCACCTCGACCAGGCGGGCGATCAACTCGAACTCTCCCATTGGTGCTTCCGCGGTCACCGTCGCACTCGTATATTGACCTCGTGCGACGTCCGGCAGCCACCGCAGGCGCGCCGCCCGCCCCGAGGCGGCGCTGATGCGCGTACTGGCCGCGATCGGGTCCGTGTGCTTCGCCTATCTCGCCGTGATCCCCGGCGCCGTCGTCGGGGCGACGATCGACCCGGCCTGCGCGGGCGGATCGTGCCAGTACTCCGTGCCGGTGACCGTGTATCTGGTGATCGCCTTCGGCGCGACTGCGTTGGCGCTCGCGTCGTCGGCGCTGGTCTTGGCGCTCTACGCGATCCATCCGGGGCCGGGAAACGAGCGTCTCGTCGCTTCCGCGCTCAAGGCCTCGGCGGCCCTCACGGGCGTGTTGCTGATCTCCCAGCTCGCCATGCCGCACCCGGTCGCGGCGCTGGTGATCGTGTGCGTGTGCGTCCCGGTCGCCCTGATCGGTGCCGCCCGGCGCGACGAGACTAGGGCACGCCGACGGTCAGCTGGTACGCGGAGAGCCCTAGGGTAAGCGCCACGAGCGTGCGGTCACGCGCGACGGCCACCAGGGGCAGCGCCCACAGCAGATACCACGGCACCAGGTAGACCGTCGCGCAGAGAAGGCCGACGAACGCCCACGCTGCGGCTCGCACCCAATCTCCCCCCCGAATCGTCCAGGCCACGAGCCACAGCGCGAGGGCCGCGTATGCCACCGCGAAGCCCGCTCGGGCGAGGTCCACGTCGACACCGGCGCCGCGGGCGACGGTCGCCGGGAGGCTGTGGTAGCTCAGGTGTTGCTGGCTTCCGGACAGGAAGTCGAGCCCGTCGACGACCGCCGTGCCGAAGATCGCGAGTGCCACCGCGCCCATTGCGACGGCTGCCGAGGCCAGCCCGAGCAGGAGCCGCGCCCGGCCGCCCGGGCCGGCCGCGCCGATGACGGCGAAGGGCGCGGCCACCGCCGCCGGAAGCTTGATCGCGGCCGCAGCCACGAGCGCGACACCGGCGGTGAGCTCTTTCGCGGACAGCACGAGGGCGACCCCTGCGACCAGCGCCAGCATCATCATCGCGTCGTTGTGGGCCCCACCCACCACGTCCACGAGGACCAGCGGGTTCAGGGCGACCAGAGCCGCGGCGGGAGCGGGCGCGACGCCCCGCAGCGTCGCCACCCGGGCCACGAGCCACGCGACGCCCAGAACCGCGCCGGCCGCCGCCGCCTTCATCGCCCACATGCCCACGGGCACGCCGACCAGAGCGACGGGATAGCTGCCCAGCGTGAAGAGCGGCCCGTAAACGCTCGTGGCGTCGCGGTAGTCCTCGACGCGGAGCGCGGCGGCGTCGTGGATCGCCGATGGCGCGAAGTCGTAGGGGTTCAGGCCGTGAAGGACGCCGAGCCGCGCATATGAGAGATAGCTGAACACGTCCAGCGACAGGAGCGGCGGGGCGAGCGCGAAGGCGACCACGGCGACGATCGCCGCCCAGCGGATCGCCCGGCGACCGAGGGCCGCCGAGCAGAGGACCACCCCGACGTAGGCGGCGAATGCGATCCAGAGCGCGGCGCGGTAACCCGCGGCGTCGATCCCGAGTCCGTGGCCGAACACGCCCAGAAGCCAGCCCGGAGAGCCCGCATCGGCCCCGGGGACGAGGTCGGTTCCCGGTGCGGCCAGGGGGACCGCCGCCCCCGCGAGGACGGCGAGCGCCAGGGTGCCCGCCGCTCGCACAGGCCGGAGCCTCAGCCGGTGCCCCCGTTGCCGCCACCGCCGCCGTTGCCACCGCCGGACGGCGGTCCGGCGCCCGAAGGCGGCCCCCCGCCGCCCCCGTTACCAGCGGCGCCGCCCGGGGACGGACTGGGCGCGGGGGCTGCGCCCGCCCCGGGCGCGTAGTACTGCGACGGATACTGCCCCGACGTCGAGGTGGGGGGCACATAGCTGCCGGACGTGCCGGAGCCGGTGGAGCCGCTGGAGTAGCCGGAGCCGGATCCGGAGCCCTTGGAGACGGTGTGGGCGCCGCTCCAGCTCGAGGAGTACTGGAGGGGGCTGGAGGGAGACGGGAAGTCGCTGCAGTAGCTGCCGTGCGCCGACTCCATGTAGGAGCGCCAGATGGGCCCGGCGGTCTGGCCGCCGTAGCCCGTGTAGTCCCGGGAGGTCGGGTGACCGACCCAGACCGCGGTCGAGATCCGTGGCGTGTAGCCGACGAACCAGGCATCCGACTCGTTCTCCGTCGTCCCGGTCTTGCCGGCGGCCGGGCAGCCCATGTCCGTGTAGCCGGCACCGGTTCCCTCGGTGATGACGCCCTTAAGGATGTCGGTCACCTCGTAGGCGATCCCGTCCGAGATCACTCGCGTCCCGCTCGCCTCGGACGGGACGTCGGTCTTGCCGCTGGGGAAGTCGACCTTGCCGATGGCCGTGGCGTCGTGATGGACGCCTCCGTCGGCGAACGTTGCGTATGCGTCGGCCTGCTCGAGCGGCGTGACGCCGATCCGCAGACCGCCGATCCCCTCGGCGGGGAGGCCGTCGAGCGGCGACGTGATCCCCAGCTTCTCGGCCATCTGCTTGACGTTGTCGGACCCGACGTCGAGGTCGAGCTGCGCGTAGATCACGTTGACCGAGTGGATCGTCGCGTCGCGCACGTCCATGGTCCCGCCCTCCCCGTCGCCCGCGTTGTGGACGGTCCAGCTCGTGCCGTCGTCGAGGGTCAGAGTCGTCGGGCTGGCGCCCGAGTAGTAGGTCTTGTCGGGGTTCATGCCCTGGCTCAGCCCGGTCGCCAGCACGTACGGCTTGAACGAGGATCCCGGCTGCCGATGGCCGCTGGCGGCGAGGTTGAACTGCGAGCCCGCGTAGTCCTGCGTGGAGGCCATCGCCAGGATGTGACCGTTGGTCGCATCGACGGAGGCGAGCGCCGCGGCGAGGCCGGAGTCCGAGGCGCACGCCCCGCACGAGTCGACGGCCGCCTGCGCGTCGGCCTGCAGCTGCGGGTTGATCGTCGTGTAGACCTTGAGGCCGCCGTTGCGGACCGTGTTGACGCCGTACTTGTCGATCAGCTGCTGCTGGACGAAGTCGAAGAAGTAGGGCTGCTTGATCTCCTCGTACTTGTAGCCGCGGTCGAGGCCGAGCCCGCTCTGCAGGGCGCCCTCGTATTGCTTGCGGTCGACGTAGCCCTGCTGCTGCATCGACTGGAGCACCTCGTTGCGGCGCTGGAGCGCCGCGCTTGGATTGAGCAGCGGGTTGTATTCGGAGGGTGCCTGGGGGAGGCCGGCGATCATCGCCGCCTCGGGCAGGGAGAGGTCCTTCACCGCCTTGTTGAAGTAGGTCTCGGCCGCCGCCTGGACGCCGATTGCCGTGCGTCCGTCGGTGGTGCCGTAGGAGGCAGTGTTGAGGTACTTGGTCAGGATCCAGCCCTTCGAGTGCCGCGACTCGAACTGGTCGGCCAGCACCGCCTCGCGGACCTTGCGCTTGAGGTCGTCCTGCGGGTTGGTGATGTAGAGGTTGCGGACGAGCTGCTGGGTGATCGTCGACCCGCCCTGGACCGCGGCGCCCGCCTGGATGTCCTCGACGGCCGCGCGCACGATCGCCTCGGGATCCACCCCGCCATGCTCGTAGAAGTTCTGGTCCTCGATCGCGACCGTTGCCTCCTTGAGCTTGTCCGGAATCTCGGAGCCCTTCACCGGTCGGCGGATCGTGTCCGACTGGATGTAGCCCAGCCGCGAGCCGTCCGCGGCGAAGACGACCGAGTTCGATCCCTGATGGATCGGCTTCAGGTGGTCGATGTCCACGCCCTCGGCGACGCTGTACACCCAGGCCGCGACGCCGCCCACCGCGAGGAGGATCAGCCCCAGGAGCGCGCCGAAACCGACGAGGACCTTGCGGCGAATCGAGCCTCGCGAGCGCCGGTGCCGTCTTCGCGCTCGCTGCGTCATGAGATCGAATAAGGGTACTGAGGCCAACCCGCCGACCCGCCGGGCATCCCCTACTCCTGGAGCAGGCCCGCTCTTCGGAGCGCCTCGTGGGCGTGCTCGCGAAGATCGGATTCCTCGTCGCCGACCAGGGTGCGCTCGCGGTCCCGTGCTCCCTTGAGCTCCAGGCGGACCCCGTCGGACGTGATCTCGGCGACCGACACCGCGGTGGCTCCGGCCGGCTTCAGGACTCGCTGTGCCTCGTCGAGCGACGCCGCCGCCGGAAGCCACACCGAGACGGTCGCCGGCGCCGTTCGGTCGCCGGTGGAGTGGTTGAAGACCGGAGCGGACAGGACCTTCTCGTTGGGCACGACCATCAACCGCCCGTCCCCGGTGTCGATGTAGGTGTATGAGAGCGTGAGGTCGTTGACGCGGCCGGTGCTGTCGGCGACGGTCACCGTGTCACCCACCCGGATCGGCTGCGTGACAGCGAGCAGGATGCCGGCGACCATGTTGGCCAGCGTCTGGCGGGCCGCGAAGCCCACCACCAGGCCCAGCACGGCGCTCGATGCCAGGATCCCGGTGGCCAGCCGCGAGAACTGCGTGAACCTGCTGAGCGCGAGCGCCGCGCCGATGGCCAGGATGGTCACGAAGATCAGCCTTCGGACCAGGCGCAGCCTGGTCTGGGCCGTCCGGGACAGCGTGCCCTCGGACACCCGCGAGGCCACCTTCCCGCCGCGCGCGATGACCAGCCGGTCGATCGCAAAGGCGATGGCGATCGCGACGCCCATCGTGACGAGGGCTGAGATCAGGTTCTGCTGGCCGTCGGCGAGGAGCAGGGTCACGGGTGGAGATTCGCGCCCGCTCGGGTGTGTTCCTGCGAAAACGGCGGCATCGAGGGCGGCGCCGGCACGGTTCTGTGCTCGAAGGTGCCCATCGCGCCGTGCCGTGAGAATGGACCCATGACGCGTTGCGTGCTTCTCGATGCGCTCGGCACCCTGGTCGAGCTCGAGCCGCCCTGGGCGCACCTGGCCGCCGAGCTCGGCGTCGAGGAGGACCCGCGACTGCGGGCGGCGCTCCTTGCCGAGATGCGCTACTACCGCGACCACAGCCATGAGGGGCGCGACGCCGCCTCGCTGGCCGCCCTGCGCGAGCGCTGCGCGGAGATCGTGTCCTTCGAGCTGGGCCGGAAGGTCACCGCCGAGCAGCTGATGAACGCGATTCGCTTCCGCGCCTTTCCCGATGCCGGACCGGCCCTCGCCGAGCTCCGGGCAATGGGCCTGCGACTGGCATGCGTATCCAACTGGGACGTCTCGTTGCCCTCCGTGCTCGACCGCTGCGGCCTGGCGGGAGCCCTCGACGCGGTCGTCGCCTCCGCGGCTGTCGGCGCGAGAAAGCCCGACCCCGCCATCTTCGCCGCCGCGCTCGGGGTGACCGACTGCGCTCCGGGCGACGCCCTGCACGTGGGCGACACACCGGACGAGGATGTGGCCGGGGCGCGGGCTGCCGGCATCAGAGCGCTGCTGATCGACCGTGGCGGAGGAGGCGACGTCGAGTCGCTCGCCGGCATCCGCCACCATCTCGACTCGTGATCGCGACCGAGTCATCTCAATCGGTCCCGGCCTATGCGGGACTGCCGCGCCGCACCGTCGCGGTGCTGATCGACCTCGCCATCGCGTGGGCGGCCTACTCGATCGCCATCACCGCCCTTGATCCGCATGGCGCCAGCGAATACGCGACGACGGGCCAGACCGTGGTCGCGGCGTTCATCCTCCTGAGCGTGGCCGTGCTCTGGTCGGGGTACTTCGTCGTCGCCCAGTGGCGCTGGGGACAGACCCTCGGGATGCGCGCCCTCGGGATCCGCGTGGTCGGCGAGCCCGGCGGGAGGCTGACCTGGAGCCGCGCCCTCCTTCGCAGCCTGCTGCTGCTGGTGGATTGCGTGGTCGGGCCGTTCCTCATCCCTCTGTCGAAGCGCAAGCAGCGCCTGGGCGACCGGGTGGCGAATACCGTCGTGCTCATGAAGCACGACCGGGCATCCGAGCCGCCACCCGCAGGCGGCGTCGGCGTCGGCGGCCTGCCGCCCGTCCCGGCGACGGCGGGCGGGACGCCCCCTCCGCCGGGAGACGAGCCGCCGGGATCGCGGAACGTCGGCGCGACCTGGGGGCCGGGGCGCGTCGGGGTGGGCATCCTGGTGCTCCTCGTCCTGAGCGTGATCGAGGTGGCGATCGTCTCGGTCTTCGACCCGAGCCTCGACTCGCTGGCCGCGCGCCTGTCCGCCCAGGCGATGCTGGCCGCCACCCTCGTCGGCGTCGCGTTCGGAGTCGGCGCCGACCGCAGCTCTTCCGGCTCGGCGCTGCGCGCGGCCCTGGGACTGCGACGCCCCCTGCGCTCGCCCCTCGTGATCGCGGGCGCCGCCTACATCGCCTACGTCGTGGTCGCGCTCGTCTATTCGGCGCTGGTGCACCCCCAGCAGCGGGACATCACCCGCGACCTGGGCTTTGGGCACGGCGACATCGGGACGATCGTGGCGGGAGTGCTCATCATCGGCGCCGCTCCGATCTCGGAGGAGATCTTCTTCCGGGGATTCATCTTCGGAGGGTTTCGCCGGCGCCTTTCCTTTCCCGTCGCGGCGGTCCTGTCGGCGCTGATCTTCGGGCTCTTCCACTACACGGGCAGCGGCAGCCTGACGGTGGTCCCCCAGCTCGCCTTCCTCGGGTTCGCGTTCTGCTGGGTCTACGAGGAGACGGGCTCGATCTACCCGACGATCGCGCTCCACATGGTCAACAACGCATTCGCGTTCGCGGTGCTCACCTCGTGAGCGGCAATGGGGACATCACCGGTGGCCTCGGGCCCGCGGTCCTGGCGCGCGGTCTCGGCAAGAGCTATGGCAGGCGCACGGCGGTGGACGGCATCGACTTCCAGGTGCCGGCAGGGGTCTGCTTCGGCTTCCTCGGGCCCAACGGCGCCGGCAAGACGACGACGATGAAGATGATCTACGGGCTGGCGCGGGTCGGCCGGGGCGAGCTTCGGGTCCTGGGCATGGACGCCCGGCGCGAGCGGCGCGAGATCAAGGCCCGGATCGGCGTCGTCGCCCAGGAGACCAACCTGGACGGGGACCTCACGGTGCGCGAGAACCTGTTGCAGCAGGCGAGCTACTTCGGGATCGGCGCCGGCGCGGTCAGCTCCCGGGTGGACGACCTCCTGGCCTTCTCGCTGCTGGCCGATCGCGGCGACGACCGCATCTACGCCCTGTCCGGCGGCATGAAGCGGCGGCTGATGGTCGCCCGATCGATGGTCAACGAGCCCGAGCTGATCGTCCTCGACGAGCCGACCACCGGACTCGATCCCCAGGCCCGTCTCGCGGTCTGGCGCTCGCTGGAGCGCCTGCAGCGGCGCGGGGTGACGCTGCTGCTGACGACCCACTACATGGAGGAGGCGGCTCGCCTGTGCGATCGCCTGCTGATCATGGACGAGGGGAAGATCGTCACCGAGGGGCGGCCGGGGGACCTTGTTCGCGAGCACGTGGGGCGGGAGGCCATGGAGCTCGAGCTGGCGGACGATTGCGATCCCGCCGCGCTCATCGCGGCGATCGGCGACCACGCCGACGGTCACGAGCTGCACGAGGGCGCGCTGACGCTGTACGCGGACGACGCCGAGGAGCTTCTGAGGTCGCTGGACCACGATCGCTTTCCCACCGAGTCCGCGCTGGTGCGCAGGGCGACGCTCGAGGACGTCTTCCTGCGCCTCACCGGCAGGTCGCTGAGGGAGTAGTGGCTCGGGAGGTGGTGTTCGATGTCGTTTGAACCCGGATATGCCGGGCTCGGCGAGCGCCTCGGCCCGCGTGACCTGATCCCGTCTCCGCGGCACGCGGCGGCGATCTGGGCGCGGAACGCCCGGGTCTTCTCGAAGCTCTGGAAGGGCGCGCTGCTGCCGACCTTCCTCGATCCGTTCTTCTACCTGCTGGCGCTCGGCTTCGGCCTGGGGACCTACATCGCGCACGGCATCAACGGCATTCCGTACAAGGAATTCGTGGCGCCGGGGCTGATCGCCTCGGCGGCGATGTGGTCCTCGGCCTTCGAGACGACCTACAACGTCTACTTCCGGATGAACGAGCTCCGCCTCTACGACAACGTGCTGTCCACGCCGATCGAGCCCCAGGACCTGGTCGCCGGCGACGTCGCCTGGAGCGCGACGCGCGCGACCGTCTACGGGACCGTCGTGTTGATCGTGGTCGCGGCGGTGGGCCTGATCTCGTCGCCCTGGGCGATCCTGATCCCGCCGTTCGTCCTCCTGGGCGGGCTCTGCATCTCGGCGATCGGCTACACGTTCACCTCGCTGGTACCGAAGATCGATCTCTACAGCTACTTCTTCACGCTGGGGATCACGCCGATGTTCCTGTTCTCCGGGATCTTCTTTCCCTTCAACCAGCTCCCCGGCTGGGTGGAGATGGTGGCGTGGCTCACGCCGCTCTATCACCTGGTGGAGATCACTCGGGGGATGGCGACCGGTCCCGAGGCCGGGTCGATCCTGATCAACGCCGCGTGGCTCGTGGTGGTGACGGCGTTGCTGTTCCCGATTCCGGTGCGCGCGCTTCGCGCCAGGCTCGTTCCCTGACGGTCAGCGACTCAGACGCCCGACCGCATGGCAGAATGTCGCCGTGGTGTACCGGCGGCGCATCTCCATGCTGGTGGCGGGCTCGGTGATCGCGGCCGCGGTCGCGCCGCCGGCCGCGGGTGCCGCACAGGAGGTCACGACGACGACCACGCCGGCCTCGGCGCCCACGCCTCCCGGCCAAGCGACCCAGCCCACGGCCGGCGCCACCGCAAATGCGGGAGCGGCCCCGAAGGGATCGCGCGCCCCGGATCCCAGGGAGCCCGCCCACATGAGCGTGAAGGTCCACGGCATTCACAAGGACCACAAGCTGATGGTCGGCAAGCGCGCCCGGGCGGCCGGCTACCTGCGGCCGTACGTGGCCGGTGAGCACGTCCGGGTGAGCCTCCTGCGTCACGGCAAGGTCGTCCGCAAGCTGAACCCGGAGGTAAAGAAGGTCCACGGCGCGGACAAGGGCGTCTTCCACTTCAAGTCGATGCCGCTCATCAAGCCCGGCACCTACAAGGTTCTGGCGACCCACGAGCGCACCGGGAGCCAGCGCGGCGTCGTCGCACGATCGAAGAAGTTCCGGATTCGCTATCCCGACCTCGACCCCGGTAACCGCAACTCGGAGGTGAAGGTCTTCAACAAGGTGCTCTCCAAGCAGGGCTACTTCACCTCGCACGGCAAGAAGTACAACGTGCGCACCGAGTGGGCGGTGATGGCCTTCCGCAAGGTCAACGGGATGAAGCGGACCTTCAACGCCAACGCCGCCATCTTCAAGAAGCTGGCCTCGGGCCACGGCAAGTACAACCTCAAGTACCCGGGCAAGGGCAAGCACGTCGAGGTCGACATCTCCAAGCAGGTCATGGTGCTCGCCAAGAAGGGCAAGCCCCAGCACACCTTCGCGGTCTCCACCGGGGCGCCCGCCACGCCGACGATCCGCGGCCACTTCCGCTTCTATCGCAAGGATGCCGGCTACAACTCGGTCGGGATGTACTACTCCATCTACTTCCACAACGGCTACGCCACGCACGGCTACCACTCCGTTCCGACCTACAACGCCAGTCACGGCTGCGTCCGCAACCCGATCCCCGACTCGGTCTTCATCTACAACTGGATCTCGCTCGGGGACTCGATCTACGTCTACGGGTAGACCGCCTTCGTGAGCGCGCCCGACCTCGCTGCGGCCAGGCGGACGCTGCTGGCGGCGCTCCGCGAGCACGCGCTCGTCATCGGCGACGTGACGCTGTCGAGCGGCCAGCGCGCCTCCTATTACGTGGACGCCCGCCGCGCGATCATGCGACCCGAGGGGTTCCGCGCCGCCGGCCGGCTGATCGCGGCCGCCGCCGGCGAGGCGGGTGCCGCAGCGGTCGGTGGACCCGTGATGGCCGCGATCCCCCTGGCGTGCGCGGCGATCGCGGTGCCGGAGGGCGACGACCTGGTCGGCTTCTTCGTCCGCAAGGAGCGCAAGGAGCACGGCCTGCAGCGCTGGGTCGAGGGCCCGGTGGAGGCCGGGACGAGCTGCCTGGTGGTGGAGGACACGGTGACGACGGGCGGCTCGACGGTCGCCGCGATCGAGCGCATCCGCGAGGAGGGACTCGAGATCCGCGGCGCGCTCGCCGTGGTCGACCGGCTCGCGGGTGGCACCGAGGCGATCGCCGCGGCGGCGGAAGCGCCCTGCCGGGCGCTGGTCACGATCGACGAGATCCATCCCGACCGCCCGGACCGCGACTAGCCGGGCATCCTAGGGCGCGCCTCCGGCCGACTCCTTCACCGGCTGGTCGCGAAGCGTGCGGACCATCCGGAGGGCAACCGTCCGGTCCAGCTTGGAACCGGGCTGCTCGGCGTTCTCCAGCACCGCCACCGTGTAGTTGACGAGCCGGTCGCGGCGCAGGACGACGAGCGTCGCCCGCTCCTCGAGGCCGCCCGCCTGGGTGCCGGTGGCGGCGGCCTGGACCGCCTTCAGCGGGGTTCCCTTGAACGGCCTCGGCTTGCCCGGCTCGAGGGGGGCCTTGAAACCGGGAAGCGAGCCGAGCGCCTGCGTCGCGAAGCGGCGGATCGGAGTCGCGAATGTGCCCGGCTCGCGATCGGCGGTCAGCGTCACCGCCACCAGGTGATCGGGGGCGCGAAACAGCACACGGCCACGATGCCCGCCTACCTCCCAACTGATCGGAATGCCGATCGCGTAGCCGATCGAGCGGTCACGCCGCACCTTCCAGCCGGGCGGCAGCTTCGGCAGCTTCTGGGCTGTCTCCTTCGGCGCCGTGCTCGTCGTGCTCGTCGAGCTGCCACCACCGCAGCCGCCGGCCGCGAGAGCAGCGAGCGCCAGCAGCGCCGCGATCGCGAGTTTCTCGCGCATATGACGCGTAAGCCCCGTCGTCATCACTCCTCCTCGACTGGCGGCGGACGAAGCGATCCTACGGCGGGTGCGAGGGGCCGGACGCCCCGAGCAGGATTCGAACCTCAGCGAGCCGGGATGGCGAGCGGTGCCGCAGGTTCGAAGCTGCGAGGGGCCGGACGCCCCGAGCAGGATTCGAACCTCAGCGAGCCGGGATGGCGAGCGGTGCCGCAGGTTCGAAGCTGCGAGGGACCGGACGCCCCGAGCAGGATTCGAACCTGCGGCCTACTCCTTAGGAGGGCTCACCGAGCGGGGGGGCGACCGATTGCGGGCGCGAATGGCCTGCAAATCGGCCGATTCGCAGATTGCCGGATGACCGCCCGTGACCGCCTCAGGGCACTCGGATGTACCCGTTTTGTACCTCGCCGCCGGCCCTGCACCTGCCCCTGAGTCAGATCAGGAAGCGGGCTCGGTAGTTCCTTCGTTGAGGCGCGCGAGGTATTCGTCGTAGACATAGAGCTTGCCGCGCTGGCGGCCGGTGACCTCCCGCAGGATCCCGGCCGCTTCGAGACGCCGCACGGCGCTATAGACGGGCGGGGCGCTCAGACCCAGGACCCCTGCTGAATCGGCCGGGCGGAGCACGACGAACCGCGATGCCAGGTCATGCACGCGAGAAGCGGTCGCCGCGCCACGGCCAAATTCGTGAATCGCCTGCCGATCTCTCTCGATCATCTGCACCAGGTCGCGGGTGGTCGCGGTCGTCGATTCGGCGACCTCGATCACGCCCTCGAGGAAGAACCGAAGCCATCCCTCCCACGCTCCCTCGGTGCGAATCCTCTGGAGATGGTCGTAGTAGTCGTCGCGGTTTTGCTTGAGATAGAGGCTCAGGTAGAGGAGCGGCCGCTTCAGCACTTCCTCGCTAACGAGCAGGAGCGTGATGAGCAGCCGCCCGACCCGTCCGTTGCCGTCGAGAAAGGGATGGATCGTCTCGAACTGGGCATGGGCCAGCGCCGCCTTGACGAAAATCGGGGTCCGTTCCGGCTCGTCGTGGAGGAACTTCTCGAGCCGCGCCATCGCCGGCTCGACCTCCTGCGCGGGCGGGGGGACGTAGCGAGCGACGGCCGGTCGGCTGCCCCCGATCCAGTTCTGCTCGCGGCGAAAGCGCCCTGGCGATCGCTCCGAGCCGCGACCCGAGCGAAGAAGCAAGGCGTGCATCTCTCGCAGCAGCCGATTGCACAGCGGTAGCTCACCGCTACGGATCTTCTCCACGCCGTGGTTCATCGCCGCGATGTAGTTCGAGGCCTCCCGCGCATCGCTCACCGGAACGCCTGGTGCGGCGTCGGCCTCGAAGAGGAGCAAGTCCGAGAGCGACGATTGGGTTCCCTCGATTTGGGAAGAGAGAACCGCCTCCTTGCGCACGTAGGTGTAGAGGAACTGGTCGGGGTCCGGAAGCAACAGCGTGATGCCGTCGAGGCGCCCGAGCGCCTGGTTTGCTTCGTCGAGGAGCCCCTGCAACCGGGCATCGATCGCAAGCGGTGGATCGGGCGGCAGCGACCGGGGATGGAACGCAGAGAATCCTTCGTCACCGGACTCGGCGACGAGGAACTCGCCGGCTCGTTTGTTCGGATCGCGCGCTGACGCCATGGAAACGATCGATTAGATCGTCCGTAGGTTACAAAGGGATACGGTCATATCCTTTACTAAGCTCGATCCGGCCGCAACGATGGTTTCCTTAGCCGACGCCAGCGTGAGCGCGCGAGCGCAACCCGCGGCGACACGCCCCGGGCCATTGGCGGGCTACCTGCCGTGTTCGTCCGCGTAGGCCTTCCGGGCCCGAGCCTCATCGAGCCGCAGCGCGCTCGCGACGTCTGACCACGACCCACCGTGCTCGATCGCGGAGCGGGCGAGCCGCGCCGCGATCTGGTCGAGCTCGTCGATCGAGGCTCTGACCTCGGCGAGCGCGGTTATTGCCTGCTCATCCGCCGGCGCCTCCACCTCGGCCTTGCTCACGGCTCGCCCGCTCCGTCGCTTCAGCTCTGCCTCGACCAGCCTTCCGAGGTAGGCGGAGAACCGAGATCCCGCGCGCCAGAGCGGCCTGGGCTCGGATCCTGGGTGGCCAGGGATCGAGCTTTGGCCTGGAAGAGGATGCGGAGCAGGATCTGGTATGTGGCCGGAGTAGTCGTCGAATCTACGACCTCGACTAGCGGGTTCCCTCGGCGTGGAGCCGGGCGAGCTCGGACTTGATCGCCTCGAGCTGGGCGCTCACCTGCTCGAGTTTGCGGGTGGTCGGGTCCTCCCCACCCGGCCTCTCGGCCCGTGCCTGCGCCACGAAGATGCTGGTGATTGCGCCCGTTACCACGGCGAACAGGGAGAGCCCACCGAGCATCAGGAACGCCGCGATCACCTTGCCGGCGGTTTGGGCCGGAACGACATCGCCATACCCGACCGTGGTGACGGTCTGGAGCGCCCACCACATGCCGAGCCAGACGCTGTCGAACGTGTCCGGGTCGACGAGTCGCTCGATCACGCCGAAGACGACGACCCCGACGCTCCAGAACGCGACGATGGCGTACATCGCATATCGGGGGCGGAGGCCCTTCCGCTCCACGCGCCTCTCCAATCCGCGACCGAGCCGACGCTGTGGCGCCCGCTGTTCCATCTGATGGGATTTCGGCGCTTGGCTTGCCACTCCTGCGGCATCGGCCTGTCGCTGTAGGCTGGGCAAAGTGACGAGCCCAGCCGGCGACACGGCCGTCGCGGAGCCGGCGGCAGCGAGTTTTCAACTCCTCGAATCGAAGCTGCACCCACCTCAGCTCCCGGCAGGGAACGTTCCGCGGAAAACTCTCGTCGACCTGCTCCGAGAGTCGCGCTCGGTGCCGATCATTCTCGTCTCGGCCGCGCCGGGCTACGGCAAGACGACCCTGCTCGCCCAGTGGGCCTCGCGGTCGCGGCGACCGTTCGCGTGGGTCTCTGTTGACGAGCACGACAACGACCCCATCGTCCTTCTCAGCTACATCGCCGCCGCGCTTGATCGCGTGTCCCCCCTCGACCCGGCCGTCTTCGAGGTACTGGCCTCCGCGAACGCCTCGATCGAGGCCACGGTCGTGCCGTGCCTCGGGCGAGCCCTTGCGACGATGGAAGGGACGTTCGTCCTCGTGCTCGACGATCTGCACGAACTCACCAACCCGCGGTGCCTCGATGCGATCGACGCGCTGATCGATTACGTCCCGGCGGGCTCGCAGTTGGTGCTATCCGGGCGGGCCCAGCCGTCGCGCCGAGTCGGGGGCCTCCGCGCCCGTGGGCTCGTGCTGGAGATCGGGCCAGGCGAGCTGCGAATGGGCATGGACGATGCCCGCGAACTCTTGAGCGCGGCCGAGGTCGCGCTCCCGGACCCCGAGGTCTCCGAGCTCGTTCAGCACACGGAGGGCTGGCCGGCCGGCCTCTACCTCGCCGCGCTGGCGGCCCGGGCGAGCGGAGGCAAGATGACGGGCGGGGCGTTTCGGGGAGACGACCCCTACCTGTCGGACTACCTGCGCGCCGAGCTGCTCGCCCGCCTGCCCGAGGATGACCTGCGCTTCCTGGCCCGGACGTCCGTGCTCGAGAGGATGTCGGGCCCGCTCTGCGACGACGTGCTCGAGTCTGCAGGTTCGGCGGAACGGCTTGCGTCCCTCGAGCGCTCCAACCTCCTTGTGGTTCCGCTCGACCGCGGTCAGGAGTGGTATCGGTATCACGATCTCTTCCGGGATCTGCTGCGTGCCGAGCTCAACCGCGCCGAGCCGGACGTGATTCCGGGACTGCTTGCCCGCGCGAGCGACTGGTCCCACGCACAGGGTGAGCCGCACCTCGCGATTAGCTACGCGCAGGCGGCGGGAGATGTCGACCGGGTCGCCGCGCTTGTTGCCGCCCACGTTCAGTCTGAATACGAGCAGGGTCGCGCGATCACGATCGAGCGATGGTTCGAGTGGCTCGAGGCTCGGGGTGCGCTGGAGCAGCACCCCGGGGTCGCCGTGCTGGGCGCCTGGCTCAGCGCGATTCGGGGCCGCCCCGAGCAATCGGAGCGGTGGGCCGACGCGGCGGAGCGCGGCGCCCGAGCGTCGGCCGCGCAGAACGACCACGCCACGCTCGAGTCCTGGCTGGCCGTGCTGCGTGCCGCCCAGTGCCGTCACGGGATAGAGAGGATGGCTGCCGATGCCGAGCGCGCGGCCTCAGGTTTCGGGCGGGCAAGTCCGTTCTGGACGACCGCGGCGGTCTTGCTCGCACTCTCCCACCAATACAGCGGCGATGACGAGCGGGCGGACGATCTGCTCGCCGAGGTCGCCGAGACGGCCGTGGCACTGGAGCTCTCGAACCCGGGATCGCTCGCCTTCGCCCTGCGCGCATTGATCGCGATCGAGCGCGAGGACTGGGTCGAAGCCGAGGAGCTGGCGGAGGAGGCCGAGTCGATCGTGCGCCGGTCACGAACGGAGGATTACCCGCTGAACGCCGTGGTCTCCGCCGCCTCGGCCCGTGTCGCGATCCACCGCCGGGAGCAGTCGAGTGCCGACCAGCACCTGGCGCGAGCCCAGCGCCTGCGGCCCCAGCTCACCCGCGCGCTGGCTCCCTTCTCGATTCACGTCCGGCTGGAGCTTGCGCGAGCCTATGCCGGCCATGCCGACGTCGCCGGTGCCCGGACTCTCCTCCGCGAGGCCAAGGACCTGTTGCGACGAGGATCCGACTTCGGGACGCTCTCAGAGCAGGCGGAGGAGCTGCGCTCCCAGCTGGAGACGGCGCGAGCCGAGGCTCCCGGAGCCTCGACGCTGACGACTGCGGAGCTGCGCCTGCTTCCCTACCTGGCGACGCACCTCTCCTTTCGGGAGATCGGCGAGCGACTCTACCTGTCAGTTCACACGGTGAGGTCGCAGGGGGCGGCCATCTATCGGAAGCTCGAGGTCACTTCTCGGAGCGCAGCGGTCGAGCGCGCTCGCGACCTCGGTCTGCTCTAGGCCCTTCCGGGACCAGAGGCCAGGGCGAGCCTTTCACTCAATCTGGGCGATGACGGGCGTCCGCCATTGGTGTGTCATCCGTGGGTGAGGTCCCATGCACGCTCCACCCCACCCCGTAGGCACTCGTCAGGGACCCCCGACCATGGACTGGCTGGCCGGAGGTGACCGAATACGAGGAGAGGCTGCGCAGCCTGGCGCTCCATGACCAGCGCTTCGTGCAGTCCGTGCTCGGGATCGAGCTCGACACGGTCGACGTCTCCAGACTCGACCCGAAGACGCATGCGCTCGTTCGCCTGGGCGCGCTGCTGGCGGCCGACGCGGCTCCCAGCTCCTACCAGGAGAACGTCGAGGTTGCCCTGGCCGCCGGTGCCACGGTCGACGAGATCGTCGGGACCGTGATCGCCGTCGCCCCGACCATTGGCCTTGCCCGCATCGTCTCCGCTGCGCCCGAGCTCGGGCTGGCTCTCGGCTATGACGTCGACGCCGCCCTGGAGGCCGAGGAGGAGAGCGACGGTTGACCGCGATCCCACGATCCCGCCTCGCCTATCGGGTGTGTCGACGCACCCTGCGGGGGCTGGCGGAACGCCGCAAGGCTCGCACGAAGCCCGCGGCGCGAGGGCCGAGTGGGATCACCCGGAGCGGTGGGCTCCGGATCGGACCCTAGCCGCGTCGCCCAGATCACGGCGGCCTCTTGTTAGCCCGGCTGCCCTCCGCGGTTGGGGCTATTCAGTGGGACCCGGAATGCCGGCCGGACTCCAGCGTCGCGACGATCGCTTGAGCACGGCGGTGGAACGCCGCTCGGACGTATGCGGTGAGCTTGCGCAGCATCGATCCCCTCTTTCTGTCCGCTACGGGCTCGATCCGACCGGACCGGCCTGCTGACGGCTTCAGTCGGCGCGATCAAGGCACCGATCAGCCAGAGGACAGGGAACACGAACCCGAAGATGAACATCAGCCAATGCCCCTTCCTCAGGCAGGTGATGCCCAGCGTGAAGAGCACCAACAGGTAGAGGATTCCAAGACCTATCCACAGCATGTCTCTTCCTTTCGTCCTTGTGGGGTTTCGACACAGTCATGGTCCCCCGTTCACGGCCTGCGCGCAGCCGTACAAGAGCACGGTTCTGTTGCGGCGCACTTCGGACTTGTCAGAGGGAAGTCCGGCTGCGCTCGTTCAGCGGGCTTAGCCCGAGGACTTCGGCTCGAGCTGGTAGATGAACAGCGAGCCGTCGTTGCCCATCGTGTAGATGCGGCCACCGTAGCCGACGTTGATCAGGCTTCCGATGATCGTCGACGGGCCGTCCTCAGACTGCGTGATCGTCTTGCCGGTGGCCTCGTTCACCCACAGGACGCTCTCGTTGTAGTGGAAGCCGTTCAGGTCGACGGTCTTCGTGTCGGGACTGATGTTCTGGCTAATCAGCACGCGCTTGCTCGGAGAACCAACCATCGAGAAGTAGTCGCTCGTCCACCAGTCGGGGCGGCTCCAGGCGACCTTCATCTCACCGGTCTTCTGGTCGAGGTGGATGGCGTAGACGCCCTTGGCCAGGAAGTCCTGGGCGAAGATCAGGTTGTTGTCGGGGTCGACCCCCGGGAGCGCCGGCGTTTCGCTCACCGTGGCGCCCGACGCGACGGGAAAACTGTTGCCCCAGGGACAGATCTTGTGCTGGTCGTTCGCGTTGTCCTGGCTGACGGCGAAGAGGCATTGGGGGTGCTTGGAGGAGGGATTGCCGTTGCTGTTGAAGATCACCCACTTGCCCAAGAACGCCGGCGCGGTGCCACCCACCAATCCCCCGAAGAGGAACTTCGGCTGCCAGGACTTGTCCTCGGTGAGCTGCTGCGTCTTGGGGTTCCATTCGATCCGCGTCCCGGACTCATTGCCATTCCCGTAGATGTAGATCTTCCCGTCGTGCACCGTTGTATTGCCGCGTGCGGTGACCTGCTGATTGACCTTGATCGCGTCGAGGGTCTTCATCGTCTTGGGATCGATCGCGAGGAAGGTCGAATCCGGCTGCGTCCCGGGACAACCGGACATCGCGGTGTTGGTCTCCTGGGAACAGCCGACCGGGCGCGATTGCATCTTCGTCAGGATCGTGCCCTGCTTGTCGGGCGCCACGGTGATGCCGTCGATGTTTGAATCAACCGCGGGCGATCCGAGGACGGGCTGGGTATGTGAGGCGATGATCGCGCCGGTGTCCGGATCGAGCTTCCAGGCAGTGTGGCCGGCCGCGGCCACGATCGTGTGGTCCTTGATCACCGCCAGGCTGCCGGCCGCGAGCCACTGGCCCGTGACGTTGACGTTGGTCAGAGTGGTGCGCCAGATCTCCTCGCCGGTCGAGGGGTCGAACTTGGAGACGTATTGGCCGGGGCCGGGGACTGCACCTCCGGTCTCCAGGTAGCCCGCGTTGGGCCCGTCGAAGACGACGAGGCCGATGCCATTGGGATAGGTGGTCTGCGAGGCGTACTTGAAGACCTGATTCGGCCCACTGAACGAGCCGGTGAAGGTCGCGCACGGCTGCACGCCGCTCTTGACGTTGTCGGTGTGCTCGGGAGCGCCGATCGCGGGGTAGTAGCCGACGTAGTTGTTGGCGGGGTCGGCCGCGTATTTCTTGATGCAAGCCGTCTCCTTGTCGAACACCGACTGGTCGCCGGTGATCGGGCCGGTCGTCTCGCTCACCGGCAGGACGACGCCGTTGAGGTGGTCCTTCACGCTTCCAGCACTGCCGCCCAAGGTGGGGATGAGGATCGCCAGCAGCAGGATGAGGACTGCCAGGACCACCGCCCCAAGCGGCTTCACGACGCGCCAGATGACGTGGAGAGCGCGCCTCATGCGGGCCTCTCACTCCTCACCGGCGAAGCGGGCGCACTTAAATCGCGGCGCCGGTGGCGTTGGGCGATGGTCATCGCTGCGCTCGCCAGCCCGAGCCAGATAACGAAGGCAACGCTGCCGGCCCAGCGACCGAGGGCGCCGGTGGCCGCGTTGAGGACGTTGGCCTCGAAGAACGGGGTCATGAATCCGCATACCGAGAGCAAGCCGGCGATGAACGCGAGCACGCCCAGCCACCGCCCGAGCGCGCCGGTGGCGAGGATCACCTTCGAGACGGCGAAGAAGAAGATCGCCGAGATGCCGATCCCGAACGCGATCAGCAGCGACGCAGCGGTGTAGAGGGTGCCGACGTTGTCGGCCTGGGCCGGGCTGGTGGAGAGCCCCGCCGTCGCCAGCAGGGCGAGGCCGACGAGCACCAAGCCCGAACTCGCGACGCCGCCGGCCAAGGCGGCCGTCGACCCGCGGGACGCACCGTCCTCCGCCTCGCGAAGGGTGGTCCAGAGGCTCGCCAGAAACCAGAGGAAGAGGGCGAGCCCGAGCGCGCTCAGCAGAACCACCACCCTGATCGCGGTCAGATGGGCCGCCAGGAAGGCGGTGGCGGTGTCGGCGTGTTTGATGTTGGGAAGCGCCGGATCGCTGCCCGGGCTCGTGCCCAGGAAGACGATGAAGGAGATGACGAAGAGCAGGGTGGCGAGGAACCCGCTGGCGGCGCCCATCTGCTCCCAGGTGCGGTTACGTCCATGCATCGGACGCGAACCTATGGCCGAGGTGACCTGGCCGCATCGCGCAGAATGCATGAAATTCGGAGGAAGCCGTCCATGCGGCGCATTCACGGACCAAGCAGGCGCGGTTGGTACCCGATCGCGAGCTTCGTCCGGAAGCGATTCGGCTCGTCGCCCACAAGCCGCTTGGCCAAGCGGCTTGTGCGGGACGGGAGCGACGGGACTCGAACCCGCGGCCTCCGGCGTGACAGCGCGGGATAAACGCCGATGCCAGCCTACGTGAGTCCGGGCGCCAAGTCTCGGAGCAGGATTCGAACCTCAGCGAGCCGGGATGGCGAGCGGTGCCGCAGGTTCGAAGCTGCGAGGGGTCGGACGCCCCGAGCAGGATTCGAACCTCAGCGAGCCGGGATGGCGAGCGGTGCCGCAGGTTCGAAGCTGCGAGGGGTCGGACGCCCCGAGCAGGATTCGAACCTCAGCGAGCCGGGATGGCGAGCGGTGCCGCAGGTTCGAAGCTGCGAGGGACCGGACGCCCCGAGCAGGATTCGAACCTGCGGCCTACTCCTTAGGAGGGAGTCGCTCTATCCAGCTGAGCTATCGGGGCCTGGCGCCAGTCTAGGGAGCATCCAGCCGACCACGGTGGCGGTTCGCATCGATTTGTCCGGGTAGGGAGCACGCGTGGCCAGCGGAGACGCCGACTTCGCGATCGTCAGCCCGGATCAGGTTCGCGACTTCTACGCGGGCACCGACGTCCCCGGCGAGTTTCGACGCTTCACCGAGGCTCTGGGCTGCACGCAGCTTGCGGTCACCCTGATCCGGATACCGCCGCATGCGGACTTCGAGCAGGGAACGGGGCATACACATGACGAGATCGAAGAGCTCTACCTCGTCGCCAGCGGCGAGCTGACGATGCGGTTCGGCGACGAGATCCGGAGCGTGGCGGCCGGCTCGATCGTGCGGGTCGCGCCGCAGACCGCGCGCTCGCATCGCAACGAGGGCGACCGGCCCGTCGAGCTGTGGGCATTCTCGCGCAGGCTCGAGCAGGACCCCGGGACGAAGATCGACGACTTCTGGGAGGCCTCGCCCGGCGCGCGCCAGCAGGTCGACTCTGGCTGACAGGCCGGGGCCGCCCGGGAGGGAAGGGGCGATCGACGCCGAATCCAGCCCGTTGAAGCGGTTGACCAAGGGAAATGCGTGATCGCCGCCGCCGTCACCGGAGCGTGACGCGGCGGACGAGCGAGTCCCGCGACGAAAGGATGAGTCGAGTGACACCTGACGGCCAAGTGCAGGAACGGCAACCCACGGGCTGGACGGTCTTCGCCGGCGCGATACTGGTGGTCGTCGGCTCGCTGGATGCGCTCTACGGGCTTGCCGGAATCCTCAACGACCAGGTCATCGTCGTCGGCGGTCACGGTGCGATCGTCGCCGACATCACGACCTGGGGATGGGTGCATCTCATTCTCGGCTCGGTCATGGCGCTCACCGGCATGGCGCTCTTCACGGGCAACGCGACGGCGCGGTGGCTCGCGGTCTTCTTCGTGATGGTGAATGCGGTCTCTCAGATCGTCTGGTTCCCGGTTGCGCCGCTGTGGACATTCCTCCTCGTCATCCTCGACGTGACGATCATCTACCAGCTGACCGCGCGCTGGGAATCCTGAGCGCCACGCCATCGCGCTAGGCGGCCGTTGCGACCGCCTACGGGCGCCGAGTCGATCGGTTCGGTGACCCGGCCCAGGATCCTCGCGCTGCAGGACTGTCCGTCGGCTGACGCCCCGGCCATGGGCGAGTCCCGGCCGATGCTAGGGTCTACGCGGGTCATGGAAGGCTGGGGGTCAAGGAGAGTCGGAGCCAGGCTGGCATTCGCTGCGGCGCTTGTCGCCGCGGGGATGCTGATCGTCGCGCCCGCGGCCAGCGCGGGGAGCCAGGCGACGCCCAAGGACTACGCGAAGACGGCGCTCAACATCATCCCGTCGGGACAGTACGGCGACGTCCCCCCGCCGCCGGGAGCCGACACCCAGGCGCTGATGTACGACGGGCTGACGCCACTGTTCGACGACGTCACCAACGCCGACCTCACCCAGTACTTCAAGTCGGAGAAGTTCGGGATCTCGACCGCGGGGCCCGGAACGACCGAGAAGGTCCCGCGTCCGGGCGTGACCATCGTCCGCGACAGCTACGACGTGCCCCATGTGGACGCCACCACCCATGACGGCGGGGTGTGGGCGGCCGGCTGGATCGCCGCCGAGGACCGCGGACTCCTTCTCAGCCAGGCGCGTAACAACGCGCGCGTGGCGGCGATCGACGCGCCGGGGCTCGACGCCGTCAACCTGATCGCCTCGCTCGAGAATTTCCAGCCGAGCCAGCAGACCGAGGCGGTCGTGGCCCAGCAGGCCCAGGTGCTGCGCGACGCCGGTCCGGAGGGGGTGGCGGTGCTCCATGACATCGACACCTTCAACGACGGGATCAACGACTACCTCACGAGCCATGGCTCCTCGGCCGCGCCATTCACCCGCAACGACATCTTCGCCCTCAACGCCCTCAAGGACCAGTTCGTGGGGGAGGGCGGCGGCGACGAGGCGCGCCGCTCCCAGTTCCTCGGTGGCCTCGAGAACCGGCGAGGCGTCGACAAGGGCTACAGCATCTTCAACGACCTGCGCCAGAACCGGAACCCCGACAGCCCGACCACCGTTGACGGCCACTTCAAGTACGAGCACGCCCCGAAGAAGCCCGGCGCCCCCGGGAGCGTCGTGCTCGATCCGGAGAGCTTCACCCCGACGCCCGCCGTCGCAGCGAAAGTGCCCAACGCTCTTGGGGACGAGCGCCCCCAGGCGAGCAACGAGCTGATGATCGACGCGAAGCACTCGACGACGGGCCATCCGCTGCTCGTGGGCGGCCCCCAGATCGGCTACTTCTACCCGGGCTTCACCTACGAGATCGACATGCACGCGGGCGATCTCGACTGGCGCGGCGCCACGTCGGCGCCGTTCCCCGGTTACCTGCTGATCGGCCGGGGCCCTGACTTCGCCAGCACCCTGACCTCGGCGGGGTCGGACGTCATCGACCAGTTCGCCGAGACGCTGTGCGGCAACAGCGACACGAAGTACATGTACAGGGGGCAGTGCCGGTCGATGCAGGTCTTCAACGCGGGCACGCTGTCGGGGGAGCCGGTGAGGTTCCTGACGACCGTTCACGGCCCTGTCGTCGGCTACGCGACGGTCGACGGCCGCAAGGTGGCGATCTCCCGCCAGCGCTCGAGCTACGGCAAGGACTCCCTCGACCTCCTGTACAACCGCCGGCTCTCGAACGGCCAGGTGCACAGCGTCCGCTCATTCGTCAAGGCCGCGGCGCTGACGCCACAGACCTTCAACTCCTTCTACATGGACCACAAGCACACCGCACTGTTCACCGCGGGGTTGCTCCCCAAGCGCGCGAAGGGCACCGATCCGAGCCTGCCGACGGTGGGCACCGGCGAGTACGAGTGGCGCGGATTCGTTCCCGCCGACAGGCACATCCAGGGAGTCGATCCCCAGAAGACCCCGGTCCACGGCACGATGGTGAACTGGAACAACATCAGCGCCCACGGCTTCGGCGCGGCGGATGACCAGTTCGGCGGCAACGGCTCGGCGGCCCGCGTCGACATGCTCAACCGCGAGCTCAGGCGCCAGAAGAAGCACGGCAAGTGGTCACTCGCATCGGTGACCTCGGCCATGAACGCCGCTGCGACCCAGGACGTGCGGGCGATCAGGACGGTGCCGTTGCTGAAGCAGCTCCTGAAGGGGACGAAGTCGCCGAACGGGCAGTCGGCGAAGATGCTGAAGCTGCTGGTCGAGTGGCGCCACAACGGCGGCAACCGACTCGACCTGAACGACGACGGCCTGATCGACGATCCGGGCGCCGCGATCATGGACACGGCCTGGACGAAGATCGCCAATGCGTTCATGAAGCCGCAGCTCGGCTCGCAGCGTGACGAACTCGCCACGTTGTTCTCCCGCTTCGACGCGCCCCCCGGGGGCCAGTACAGCGGTTGGTACCAGTACTTCGAGCGCGACATCCGCAGGCTGCTGGGAAAGAAGCAGAAGAAGCCGTTCGCCAACCGGTACTGCGGCGGCGGCAACCTGCACCGCTGCCGGCGGTCGATCTGGGAGGCGATCGCGGACGCCGGCGCCGAGTTGACCGCCGCGCAGGGCACGTCCAGGCCGAGCGAGTGGCGCGCGGACGCCGACGCGGAGCGGATCGGCTTCGTGCCGGGGCTGCTCGACACCACGATGCGCTACACGAACCGCCCGAGCGGGATCCAGCAGGTCATCTCCTTCAACCGGCACCGCTAGCCTCAGGGCGAGCGACGTCTCGGACCACACCGGCCCGCCCGAGATTCGCTTCGCTCCTCAACGCCGCGGCGGGCACGCTGGTGATCGGACCGCTCTACCCGGCCGCCTGCTCATTCCTCAACGCCCTCGCAGCACCTCGCGCCGAGGCGCCGGCATTGATCCGCGGCCCGCGCGATTGCCGCGTCCTCTGGGACATCCCGCGCGAGGACGCCGAATCCGGTTAGTCGCGCGAGTGCTCCAGGATGCGCTCGCGCAGCGCCTCGAAGTCCGCGTCGGTGAAGTCGAACTGCGCCGGCTCCGTGTCCTCCAGGAAGTCGCGCAGGACCGCCGCGAATCGCACCGGCTCATCCAGGTGGGGGAAGTGCCCGGCCTCCTCGAAGATCTCGAGCCGGCTGCCCGGCATCACGCCGTGGGCGAACTCCCCGTGGGCGGCGGGGATGAGCGGGTCGCGCCGCCCCCAGACGATCAGCGCAGGCATCATGCTCGACAGGTACAGGCGGTCGGCGGCGCTCACCCGCTGGCCGGTGTAGTCGATCACCGCGCGGACCGTGTGCAGGAAGGCGCTGCGGGCCTCCGCGTCGCCGAGCGAGGCGTAGCCGCGAGCCATCTCGGCGATGTCCGGGCCGGCGCTCAGCCCGACCCGGGAGAGAAGCTGCCCGACCGCCTCGCCCGCCCCCAGCACGCGCTCGTGGGCCAGCCACGGGAGAACGAGCTCGGCACCCGGCAGGGTTGCCGCCCGGAGCAGCGGATGAACCTCGCGGCCCAGCCCCCCGCTCGAGACGACGACCATACGCTCCGTGAAGACCGGATACTCATAGGCGAACTGCATCGCGATCCCGCCGCCGAGCGAGTGACCGACCACCGTCACGCGGCGATGGCCGAGCGCGATGAGCAGGTCCCTCATGCTGACGGCGTATGCTCCGAGCGAGTAATCGCCCTGAGGCTTCGCGGAGTCGCCGTGGCCGAGGAGGTCGGGGGCAACGACCGTGAACCGCTCCGCAAGGACCGGGGCGACGTCCGCCCACTGGTCCGAGGTTCCGGCGATTCCGTGGATCAGAAGCACCACCGGACCGGTTCCCGCCGTCCGGTAGCTCACGCGGTGGCCGTGCAGCTCCAAGCGCTGTGCGGTGCCGAAGTCGTCCGTTCTCTGCGCCATCTGCGCCATCGTTCGATGATACATATACGCATGTAAGGGTTTGGTTACTCGGAGCGCGCGGCCACCGACTTCGGCGTTTCGCGCCTGGCCACGGGCTCGATGGGACCGGGAGGACGCGGTCCCCAGGGCTCCCCGCGGTCGCCGAACTACGGGATCACGGGATCACCCTCTCGCCTGAGGCCCATACCCTGTACGCGGCCACCCACGGCCGCGGCGCCTACGCGCTGAAGCTGCGGTAGCTACTCGCCCTCGGCGTACAGGCTCTCGGCGGCGATCGGGCGCAGCGTGCGGTCCCAGAGCTTGACCTCCAGGTACATCGCGTCGCCGAAGCCCTCCACGGCGTCCACCGCCACCAGCGTGAAGCGCCCGTCGGTCACCGCGGCCTGGTCCAGGACCTCCCCGTCGAGCTCGGCGGTGGCCGCCACGGCGCCGCGCACCAGCGGCAAACCCCACACGAGCGTGATGTCTCCCCCCCGGTCCCCCTCCGCGCTCCACTTGCCGATCACGTCGTCCGAGAGGTCGATCCTCCATTCGGGGTTCGCTTCGGCCGTGACGTCCGTGAAGTCGGCGCTGGCCCGGAGATCGTGCGGCTCGCCGTCATCCGGTCGCTCGAACGAGACCCAGCCGAAGTACTCGACCGCCGGCGTCTCGGATTCCTCGTCCCGCCGCTGCGCTTCGCCTCCGTCGTCCGCCTCCGCGGCGAGGCCCGTCGCCGGCATGTAGACGCGACCGCCCCACGTCCGCTCGGGAAACCACCTGATCGTCTCGGGGTCCAGCGGGGCGCCCGCCTCGTCGGCGTGCGGAGAGCAGGCCGTCGCGAGCTCCTCCCGCAGCCGCTCCTGCCAGCGGCCGTAGGGCTTGCTCTCCTGGGGCGAGTCCGCGATGAATCTGGGGTAGGGCCGGGGTAGGGGCGGCATGGATGCGGGAGCCTAGCCGCCCGGCGGGGTCGCGCCGGGATCGAAAGGTGCATTTGTCGGCCTGAAGCCGACACATGCACCGCTCGTGCTCGTGGGGCCGCTAGGCGCCCAGGGCGTCGCGCAGGTCCGCAGCCGCCCGCTCGGGCGGGTAGGCGTTCACGTCCACGCCGGTGCCGAGCTCGAAGCCGGCGCGGATCGTCAGCCGCGGAACGATGTCCACGTGCCAGCAGAACTCCTCCGTCCCGCGCGGCGCGGTGCGAACCCACAGATTGAGCTGCGGCGGCGCGTCGAAGACCTCCGCCAGGCCCCTGATCGCGCGGCGGATCATCGCGGTGCCGGTGTCGTCGTCGGACTCGAACGACGGCGACGTGCGGCGTGGGATCACCCGCAGCTCGAACGGGGATCGCGAGGCCCAGGGGCAGACCAGCAGGGCGTCGTCGTCGACGGCGACGAGGCGCTCGGAGCGGCGAACCTCCTCCGCGGCGACGTCCGACAGCAGGTGACCGCCCATCGTGCGCTCGTGGTAGGCGCCCACCCGCTCGCGCTCGCGAGCCACCTCCGCCGGGACGAACGCGAGCGCGTAGAGCTGGGCGTGGGAGTGGGTGAGCGATGCCCCGGCATCGGAGCCCTCGTTGACGATGAGGTGGACGAACGACGCGCTCTCGGCATGGGCGCGCATCCGCTCGCGCCACGCGGCGACCGCCTCGGCGAAGCGCTCGTCGCCGAGCTGCGCCATCGACGTGGCGTGCTCCGGGCCGTGGACGATCACCTCGTGGGCGCCGCGGGCGGGCTGCGAGGCGAACAGGTCGGGAGCCCGCGCCCTGGACGAGGCGCGCAGCGGATCCACCGAGCTCGACAGGCCACTCTCGGCCTCGGCTTGGCGCGCGTCGCCCGCCACGTCCTCGTCGCCCGCGAGCACCGGATAGAGGTTCGGCACCGCCCGCGCGGTCCAGCCCGGCGAGTCGGGCGCCCCGCCCGAGGGACGGTCGGCCCACACCTCCGGGGGCGTGCGGTCCTCGCGGCCCTCGCAGAAGGGGCACGAATCGGGGGAATCCGCGCGAGCCCGGGGCTGCGCGGGCGCGAAGGCGTGGGGGCGCTCCGCCCGGCCGGGCGCCAGGATGACGCGCAGCCCGGTGAGCTGGTCTATGCGTACCTCAGGTGTGCTCAGAGCCCTCGGAGCCCGGGGGGGTCGCCGTGGTCGCCTTGCCGCCGCCCTCGAACGGGATGAAGGGCTTCAGCATGTCGAGCGGCAGGGGGAAGACGATCGTCGAGTTCTGGTTCACGCCGATGTCCAGCAGCGTCTGCAGATATCGAAGCTGCAGCGTCGCTGGATTCTCGCTGATGATGTTCGCGGCCTGGGAGAGCTTCTCGGCGGCCTGGAACTCCCCGTCTGCCGCGATGATCTTCGCCCGGCGCTCACGCTCGGCCTCCGCCTGACGGGCGATCGCGCGCTGCATGTCGGCCGGTAGCTCGACGTCCTTCACCTCGACCGTGCTGACCTTCACGCCCCAGGGCTCGGTCTGCTCGTCGATGATCTGCTGGAGCTCGGTGTTCAGGCGCTCCCGCTCGGAGAGCAGCGAGTCGAGCTCGGCCTTGCCCAGAACCGACCGCAACGTCGTCTGCGAGATCTGCGAGGTGGCGAGCAGGAAGTTCTCGACCTCGGTGACGGCCCGATTCGGGTCGATGACCCGGAAGTAGGCGACCGCGTTCACCCGGACCGTGACGTTGTCCTTCGAGATCACCTCCTGGGGTGGCACGTTGAGGGTCACCGTCCGGAGATCCATCCTGACCATCCGGTCGATGACCGGGATCAGGATAGATGAGCCCCGGGCCCTTCTGCGCGATCAGCCGGCCGAGGCGGAAGATCACTCCGCGCTCGTACTCCCGCAGGATCCTGATCCCTGACAGCAGCACCAGCGCCAGGATGATCACGATCACGACGATCACTCCGATTAGGACGCCCACGCCGCTCCTCTCCTATCGACCGCTGACCCCGGCATTCAACTCCGTTCCGGCATTCGCTTCATCGGCGACGGGCTGCACTCGAAGCGTGAGCCCGTTTACCGACTCCACCCGCACTCTACTGCCGCGCTCCAGGGCCCGCCCCTCGCCGGCATCGATGAGCTCGGCGCGCCACAACGCCCCCTCGACGAACGCCTGTCCCACGGGATCGAGCCGTTCGCGAACCACCCCCTCCGCATCCACCATCTCCTCCCAACCGGTTCGCTTGGGAAGACGACGGGCGCGAACGGCACGGTCGACCGCGATCGCCAGCAGCCCGCCCAGCAGGATTCCCACGATGATCACCACCGGCGTCGAGATCTCGAAGGCGCTGGAGTTCGTGTCGTAGAGAAGCAGCCCCGAAGCGATCAGCGCGGCCACTCCGGACGCGCCGAGGATGCCGTGGGTCGGCAGGTGTGCCTCCGCGATGATCATTGCGATTCCGGCCACCAGCAGCAGGACCCCGGCGACCGTCACCGGCAGCTGCGCGGTGCCGTAGAGGCCGAGCAACAGGGAGATCAGGCCGATCGTCCCCGGCGCGATCAGGCCTGGGCTGAAGATCTCGATGCCCAGCCCGAGCAGGCCGACGAGGATCAGCAGATAGGAGATCGTCGGGTTCACGATGATCTCGAGGAGCTGGTAGGTGAACGGCAGGTCGTGGTTCTCCAGCTCCAGTCCCGCCGTGTGCAGAACCCCGGCATTGGGGCCCTGCACTTGGAATCCGTCGAGCTTGGTGAGCAGGCGCTCCTGGCTCGGGGCGATCACGTCGATCAGGCCGTCGCGCTTCGCCTCGCGGGCGGTCAGGTTCCTCGCCTGCGTAACGAGGAGCTGGGCGAGATGGGCGTTGCGGCCGTGGGCAGCGGCCAGCGCCCGCATGGAGGCGGCGGCGTCGTTCTTGATCTTGCGCGACAGGTCCTGGCTACCTCCACTCGGCCCGATCGCGATCGGCGTCGCCGAGCCGATGTTGGTCTCGGGGGCCATGGCGGCCACGTCCGCCGCCTCGGTGATGTAGGCGCCGGCCGATCCGGCGCGGGCCCCGTTGGGGGAAACGTAGACCACCACCGGCATCGGCGCCGCGGCCATTTCCTGGATGATCGAGCGCATCGAGTCGGTCAGACCGCCCGGCGTGTCGAGGCGGATGATCGCCAGCTTGGCGTCCTGGCCGGCGGCGTCGTCGAGCGCGCTCCCGATCCACTTCTCGGTCGCGGGGTCGATCGTCGCCTGGAGCTGGATGGAGTAGGCCACGCCGTCCGACCCGGGCGCCGGATCCCGCTGGGCGAGGGCGGGCGCGACCGCGATGGCGGCCCCCGCCAGGGCGAGCATCGTCCAGATCCAGATTCGGAGCCTGCGGCCCCTCATGACCCCATTATCCGCTTCGGGCGGCCTCGCGCGCGAGGCCTCGAGCGCGCCGGCGTGTCTCGAGCCTGGTGACGATGGCGCTCGCGCTCGGCGGCAGCCGCCCGTCGGTGGAGAGCCAAGAGCCGGCGAGGATCAGAAGCAGGCCGGCGATCGCTCCCGCGCCGGGGCGCTCGCCGAGGATGGTGACTCCGAGCGCCACGGCCACGACCGGGTTGACGTAGGTGATCACAAGGGCCCGGCCCGCGCCGACCTCGGCGATCAACATCGCGTAGAGGACGAACGCGGCGGCGGTGCACAGCACGCCGAGCACGATCAGGGCGGCGATCGCCTCCGCCGGGATCGGCGCGCTGGGCGGGTCGAGGGCGACCGCGGGGGTCAGGAAGACCGCCGCGAGCGCGAGGCTCACCCCCATCGACGCACGCTGGTCGAGTTCGGCAAGGTGGCGCTTCAGCACCATCGGGCCGACCGCGTAGCAGAAGGCTGCGACGAGGACCGCGAGGGCGCCGAGCAACTCGTCCCCGCGCCCCGCGACGTCGATGCCGACCAGCGCCACGACGCCCACCAGACCGATGAGCAGCCCAACCAGCCGGCGGCCGGTCACCCGCTCCGTCGCGTCGAAGCGCAGCGCCAGAACGGCCACGAAGAGCGGCGCGGTGGCGATCACGATCGCAGCCACAGACGAAGCGACGTGCTGCTCGCCCGCCGCGATCAGGGGAAACGGGATCGTGATCTCGGCGATCGCGAACACCGCCAGCCAGCGCCAGTGCCCGCGCACCGAGGCGAGGGTGCCGGCGTGCCAGGCGATCGCAAGCAGGAGCGCCGCCGCTCCGATCACGCGGACCCAGGCCAGGAAGGCGGGCGGAACGCCGTCGTCGACCGCCACCTTGATGAACAGGTAGGGGATGCCCCAGAGCACCGACACCGCACCGAATGTGGCCCAGGCCCGCGCGCTCACGCCGACAAGCTAGCCCTCGAGGGAGTAGCGGCGAATGTCGGACGCGAGCTCACGCCGGCTCGCGTACTGGCCCTGCTTGACGAAGACGCGCTCGCCGCGGGCGTCGTAGAAGGCGGTGGCCGGAAAGCCCGCCGTCGCACCGAGGAGCCGCGAGATGTCCTGGTCCGGGTCGCTGTAGCTCGGGTAGGGAACCGGGTATTCGCCGAGGAAGGTACGCGCCGCCGCGTCGGAGTCGTCAGCGTCCACGCCCAGGAACGCCACCCGCTTTCCCAGTCGCGCGGACAGGCGCTGGAGGTACGGGAACTCCTCGCGACAGGGGCCGCACCACGAGGCCCACTTGTTGACCACCACCGGGTAGCCGCGAAGGGATTCCAGTTGTGCCTGGAAGGCATCCGGCCCCCCCGCCAGGAGGCGGTCGCCCTTCGCGTAGAGCTTCTCGAGGGGCCTCGGCGCCCCCGCCAGCGCGGACTGGTAGTCCGGTGCGGTGGGGCCTTGCGACGTCTCGCTCGCGGTGCCGCAGGCGGCGAGGCCCAGCGTGGCCACGCCTGCAACGAGGCAGACGATGCGTGTTGCGAGCATGCCGGTCATCGAAATACATCGCTTTGCCCCATGAAGTGAAGCGCGGCTGGTTTAATAAGGACTCGGTCCACGCTTCAACCTGGACCGCGGGGGAACCGCCGACTCGTCCAGAGGGGTAAACCACGAGCGAGCCGGCGCGCCTCCAGCGAGCTTACAGCGCGCCCACCCACGACCTGTGGGAGCCGGGCGCGAAGAGAACCTTCATGGCCAAGTCACTCGAAGTCGCCGCCAGTGCGGCCGGGGCGATCCAAGAGGATCAGCTGGAGCGCGTGCGCGAGTTCACGCGCGAGCCGATCCTGCTCGAGGGTGAGACGCCGGCCGATCTCGCGCCGGGGACCGCCCGCCGGCATGCGGTCGACGCGGCCCTCGCCGAGTTGGACGAGCGCCTCGAGAACCCGTCACCGCAGTGGCGGCAGCAATATTCGCTGCTGCTGGGGCTCGAGCGGCTGCTGTCGAGCGAGCCCGTTCGGCTCGCCAAGGACACGGAGCTGACCGAGCACCAGGTCGACGTCCTCTCCGGCACGCTCGCGGCCCTCACGGCCGAGGTCGAGGACTCCGACCGGGAGAACCGCTCCAACGGCGCTCGCGCGGGGCGCAGGGCGGGCAACGGAGAGCCGGCCGCAAACGGCGAGCCCGTCGGAAACGGCGTGGTTGAGGAGATCGACGAGGACGAGGTCGTCCCGGACGAGGAGGAGCCGCTCGACTGGGAGGAGCCCGCGAGCGAGGAGCTTCTCGAGGAGGCCCCCGAGGATCCGGGAGCAAGCCGCCGCTTCTGGTTCGAGCACGCGACCGGGTCGGGCAAGACGGTCGCGGCCCTGGGCTTCATCGAGGGCTCGCGCACCGGAGGCGTCCTGATCCTCACCCACCGGCGCAATCTGGTCGACCAGTTCATCGGCGAGATCTCCGATCGCGGCTACAAGGACCGCCTCTCGCCGCCGCTTCTGGACGGCGCCGACCATCCGTACGGCCCGGTCACCGTCGAGACCTATCAGTGGTTCGTCCGCAACGCGAAGCGCATCTCCGGCGCCTATGCCATCGTCATCTGCGACGAGGCACATACGGCGCTCGGCGAGAAGACCAGCGCCTGCATCCGGAACTGGCCCGCGCCGATCTTCATCGGCATGACCGCGACGGGAGCCCTGATCGCCCGCCACGTCGCCGACCTCTTCCCCACGCAGACCTCGCGCTTCGACCTCGCCCAGGCAGCGCGCCGCGGCGTCATCGCCCCCCTCCGCTGCATCCGGATCCCGCCCGGCCCCGGAGTCCGGACGATCGCCAAGGTCCCGCTCCGCCGCGGCGAGGTGGACCAGGATTTCGACCAGGAAGAGCTGGCGGCCCTCCTCGACCAGGAGCCCTTCAACGTCGCTGTGGCCGACCTCTATCGCTCGCGCTTCCGGAAGATCCCCGGGGTCGTGTATACGGCCGGTGTCCGCCACGCGAACAACGTCGCGGCGTCGTTCCGGGCGGCCGGGATGAAGGCGCAGGCGGTCTCCGGGGAAACGCCCAAGCGTGAGCTGGCGGAGATCCTGGCCGCGTTCGAGCGCGGCGAGGTGGATGTCCTGTGCAACGCGATGCTGCTCGCCGAGGGCTGGAACTCCCCGCGGGCGACCATCTGCATGCACCTCGCTCCCACCGCGTCACGCCGCGTCTACCAGCAGCGGGTGGGCCGCGTCACCCGCCGGGCACCCGGAAAGGAGGCCGGCATCGTCATCGACTTCGTGCACCCGGCGACCACGAGCGAGGAGACGATCGTCACGCTGCACAGCCTCCTCGACCGGGACGTGTACCGCGGCGGCGCGATCGTCGTCGGTCCCGTACGCCGCGGGCGCGGGCGCCGCGTCCGGGTCGAGCGCCGCGTCGTTCCCGTATCCGCCGACCCTGAGCGACGGCTCGCGGTGCTGGAGCGGGAGCTTTGGCGGATCGCGGTGGAGAACCTCAACTACTCCGAGCAGCACGCCTGGGCGGCGCTGGCTGGGGCCCGGGTCACCACCAACAACTGGCGGCGCGCCAAGGCGATGCTCCAGCACGACCAGGCGAAGGAGCTCAGGCGACGGTTCCTCCTCACGTGCGTCCAGCGAAACCGCAATCACCAGCTGCGGCTCAAGGCCCTGTCGGAGGTCGCCGCGCTCCGCGACCCGGACGCCTTCGACGACTCGCTCGAGGTCGTGGCGACCTGGCCGCGGGACGAGCGCCGCGCCGGGGCCAAGGTCCTGCTGCAGGCGCTCGCCGAGCGCCGCATCGGCCGCCGTGACCAGGCCCAGGCGTGGGTCTGGCGCCTCGCGGCGATCACCAGGGAGCTTCACGAGGAGTACGCGGTTCAGCGCTGGCCCGAGACGAAGCGCCTGCTCGGCCTGTTCGTCAACTCCTCCGGCCGCGCCCATGGCCGCAACGCCCGCCGGATCGTCCACGCCGCCCGCCAGCAGGACCGCCGTCTGGCGATCTCGCTGCTGGCGGCCGCGGTCGCTCACACCCCGGAGGCCGAGGAGGTGCTCCGCGGCGCCCGCATGCGAATGGCCCGCAAGCCGTCCGCCGTGGCCCGCGAGCTCCTACGGAACTTCCCGCGCTCCGGGGGCAGGCGCCGCCGGCGCCGTGGCAAGCGCTCGGGGGGGAACGGCGGGAATGGAGCCCGCAACGGCCGCGAGAGCGCGAAAGGCGGCGGCGGCGAGGGCGGCTCCGAAGGCGCAGCTCGTGACGGCAACGCCGAGTAGATGACCGACTGAAGGGTCGACCCGCTCCCAGCGGGTGAATCCTTCACTCGCCGCCGATTCGCAGAGTCACCTCGCCCGAGCCCAGGCTCAACCGCTCTCCCTCGGCGCTCGTCACGACCAGGTTGCCGCGATCGTCGATCCCGTCGGCGACGCCCGCGCCTGCGTCTCCCTCGCCGCCGGCGCCGGTCCACCGGATCTCCTGTCCCTTCAGGGCATCCCGCTGCTCAAACTCCCCCACCACTCGTCGCGGGTCGGCCTCCACCCACTCGCCGAGCCGCCGACAGACGGCCTCGAGTGCAGCCTCGGTACTCACCCCATGCCCGACCGACGTCGCCGGGTGGCGAAGGTCGGGGGGAACTCGTCGCGCTCGACCCCGACGTTGAGCCCCACGCCGATGACCGCCCACGAGGGCGGCTGGGCCTCGATCAGGACTCCCGCCAGCTTGCGCCCATCGCTCCAGACGTCGTTCGGCCACTTGACCCGGCACTCGAGCGGCGCCACCGATTCCACCGCCTCGCAGACGGCCAGCGGGACGGCGAGCGGGAGCAGGGCATGCTCGGCCCGCAGCGGGCTGAGGATCGCCGAGCACAGCAGCGCTTTCCCGGCGGGCGCCGACCATTGGCGGCCGCGGCGGCCCCTCCCGGCGGTCTGCTCGCCGGCCGTCACGACCGTGCCGCTCGGTGCCCCCGCGATCGCGAGCTCGCGAGCCTGCTCGTTGGTGGAGTCGATCAGTCGGAAGTGCCTCCTCGGTGCCCCGAAGGGCTGTCCCGCCTGCGGTGGCACTACTCCGCCGGGCTCAGGACGACCTCGTCTCCGGCACCCAGCCCGAGGTGCTCGGCGGCGTCGCCGCGGTTGACGGCGAGCTCGAGGCTGCCGTAGGAATTCTCGTAGATGATCAATCCCCCGTCGGGCACGTCCGCGAACGTGAGCGCGAACACGGCCGGGTGGGCGGTGCCGCCCGCCTCGATTGTGAGCGGTCGCCCGAGCCGCAATCCCGTATCCGGCAGGTGGCGATCCGCCAGATCGAGGGCCGCGTTGCCGAACCCGTCCGTCGAGACCACGTGGGCGACGACGCGGTCGGCCTCGATCACCGGCTCCGGCGCCGCGATCCGGGCCAGCGACTCGGCGTCGATCTCCTCACCGGACTCCGCGAGCGAGGCTCCACGCGCCAAATGGGCGGCCACCGGCGCGAAGACGTCGCGGCCGTGGAAGGTCGCCGAGATCGGCTCGAGCCGGAGTGGGGAGAGCGAGACGTCGACGGCCTGGACGGGCCCGCCCAGGCGATCGGCCGCCGGCCACAGCAGGCCGTTGTCGGGGCCGACCAGGATCCGATCCTCCGTCGCCGTGCGCACCGCGACCGCGCGTCGCGGCGAGCCCACGCCGGGATCGACCACGGCGAGGTGGATCCCGGCGGGCGAGTAGGGAAGCGCGTGGGCGAGCACGGCCGCCCCCCGGTCGACCGCGTGGCGCTCGATCCCGTGCGTGAGGTCGATGACGGTCGCACCCGGTGCGATCCGCGCGATCACGGCGCGGCAGATGCCCGCGAACTCGTCCCGATAGCCGTAGTCGGACAGGAAGGTGATCGGCCGTGGGGGCACGACCTCAAAGCTATTCGAGGGCCGGCCCCGGCGGGGGCGTCAGTCAACCGGGGCCGGGCGGCCGATGTGGAAGCCCTGCGCGTAGTCGACGCCGAGCTCGGTCACCAGCTCGAGGGTCGCCGCGTCCTCGATCCCCTCCGCCACCGTGAGCACGTCGAGCTCCCGGGCGATTGCGACGATGCCGCGCACCATCGCCTGGTCGTCGTGGCTGGAGGCGACGTCGCGGACGAAGCTGGTGTCGATCTTGAGGTAGCGGACCGGCAGCACGCGCAGGTGCGTCAGCGAGCCGAATCCGGTCCCGAAGTCGTCCAGTGCGAACTGGCAGCCCAGCCGCGTGAGTCGCTCCGCGAAGTCGACCGCGACGTCGAGCCGCTCGAGGGCGGCGGTCTCGGTGATCTCGAAGACGAGGTTGGAGGGGTTGACCCCGGCCCGATCGATCCAATGCTCGAGCCTGGCGGTGAACTCCTCGTCCCCGATCGAGACGGCCGAGAGGTTGACCTCCGCGCGCCGCCGCCGCCGCGAGAGAGCTACGGCGTGCGCGGCCATCCAGCGGTCGACGAGGCCGATCAGCCCGCATCGTTCCGCGTCGGGGAGGAACTCCGCCGGCGCGAGCACGTTGCCGGACCCGTTGGCGCCCCGCATCCGGACCAAGAGCTCCTCCTGGACGATCCGCCCGCGCCGGTGGTCGAGGATCGGCTGGCTGTAGGCGAGCAGGTGCTCGTCGGTCAGCACCCCGCGCAGGCGCGTCTCGGTCTCCTTCTCGTCGGTGACGTCGAAGGCCACCGCGAACCAGGTCTCCCCATCCGCACGGGCGCTCCAGCGCAGCCAGCGCCAGCCGCCGCCACGAGCCCGGTACCGATTCTCGAAGTTGACGACCTGGTAGTCGGCCCGGGTCACCTTCGACATCTCCGCCGCGGTCCGATCGCGGTCCGCGGGGTGGATGAAGTCCGCCGCCGGACGTGACATCAGCTCCTCGCGGGTCCAGCCGAGGACCCGCTCCCAGCCGCTGTTCATCGTCGTGAAATACCCGGCGGAGTTGACCGTGCAGATCAGATCCCGCTCAATGTGGAAGCCGAAACCGCCGGCTCGAGCATCCATACCAAATTTGTTACCGGCCACTTGCTCCTCTGACGCTCCGAGCCCGACTGCGGACTCCACGGTCTTCCACCAGGCTAGGGAGGCGGTGCGCCCGCTGTCAACCGCGAACCGTCCTGGCGGCGGCGTCGAGCAGGAGCGCCTCGACCAATCCTTCCGGATCGTGCCGCTCGGCCTCGACGTCGACGTCCAGCCCGACCTCGCGCGCCGCCTCGCTGGTCACCGGGCCGATCGAGGCCACACGCGCCCGCTCAGGTAGGCGATCCCCAACGGCCGCCACGAAGTTCCGCACCGTGGACGACGAGGTGAAGGTGACGTAGTCGGCCGACTCGGCGGCCTCGACAGCCGCCGGCGCAGGCTGCTCCGGAACCGTCTCATAGAGGGCCACGACGTCGACCTTCGCCCCCCGGTCGCGAAGCGCGTCGGGCAGGACGTCCCGGGCCTCGGCCGCCCGGGCGACGAGCACGGGGCGCCCGTTGACGTCGACGGCAGCGAGCGAGTCGGCCAGCGCCTCGGCGATCGAGCGCTCGGGAACCACGTCCGCGCGGATGCCGTGCTCGGCGAGCGCCGCCGCCGTCCCCGGTCCGATCGCTGCCACCGTGGCGCTTGCGAGCGCCCTGGCGTCGAGCCCGCCGGCGAGGAGCGCCTCGAACAGGAGCCGCGCGCCATTCGGGCTCGTCAGGCAGATCAGCGCGTAGGAGTGGATGGACGCGATCGCGTCGCCCACCTCGGCCGAGTCGATCCGCGAGACGACGCGGATCGCCGGAAGCTCGACGACGTCCGCGCCCAGTCCCGCGAGCGTCGCCGCCAGGCCGCTCGCCTGCGCGCGCGCCCGCGTCACCACCACGCGCAGGCCGAAGAGCGGCCGGCTCTCGACCCACGCGATCGCCTCGCGCCGCGCGGCAACGGCCCCGGTGAGGACGATCGCGGGCGGAGCGAGACCGGCCCGAGCCACCGCGTCCGGCAGCTCGCCCAGGGTCACGGCCACCGTGCGCTGCGCCGGCGTCGTGCCTCGCTCGACCGCGGCCGCGGGCTCGTCCGCGCTGCGGCCGGCGGCCACCAGCCGCCCGGCGACGTCCGACAGCCGCTTCACGCCCATGTAGAGCACGAGCGTGCCCGGAAATCGGGCCAATGCGTCCCAGTCGATCGCCGAGCCGTCCTTGGAGGGGTCCTCGTGCCCGGCCACGAAGGCCACGGCGGAGGCGTCGTCGCGATGAGTGAGCGGGATCCCCGCGTAGGCCGGGGCGGCCACTCCCGCGGTGACACCCGGCACCACCTCGAACGGGATGCCCGCCGCCGCAAGGGCCTCGGCCTCCTCGCCGCCGCGGCCGAAGACGAACGGATCGCCTCCCTTCAGCCGCACCACGCTGCGCCCGGCGCGCGCGCGATCGACCATCAGCCGCTCGATGTCGTCCTGCGCCAGCTCGGGCTCGGAAGGCCGCTTGCCCACGTACACCAGCTCGGCGTCGTCTCGGGCGCCGCCCAGGGCGGCGGCGGGGATCAGGCGATCGTGCAGGACCACGTCCGCGCTCCCGACGAGCTCGGCGCCGCGTAGCGTCATGAGCCCGGGATCGCCCGGCCCGGCGCCCACGAGATAGACGGTCCCCGGTCGCGCGGACGGCATCAGACGGATCCCTCCTCGGCGCGGCGCAGGATGTCCCGGGCTCCCGCGGCGACCATGCGATCCGCGAGGGCGGCGCCCAGGGCGGCGGGCTGCTCGGCGTCGCCCGAAACCCGGTCGCGCACCCACTCTGAGCCGTCCGGAAGCCCGGCGTACCCGTGGAGCACGATCTCGCCGCCGTCGACGCGGGCGCAGACCCCCACCGGGGTCTGGCACGTCGCGTCGAGCCCGGCGAGGGACGCGCGCTCGGCGGTCAGCTCGACGAGCGCGTCGTGGTCGGAGATTCCCGCGGCCCGCGCGGCCCATCCGTCGTCGGGGCGCCTGGCCTCGAGCGCCAGCGAGCCCTGTCCGGGTGCCGGCGTGAGCTCCTCGATGCCGAACCGGAAGGCGATCTCGGCCTCCCGCTCCAGCCTGAGCAGCCCGGCGGCGGCGAGCACGATCCCGTCGTAACCGCCCTCGGCGAGCTTCCCAAGCCGCGTGTCGACGTTCCCGCGCAGCTCGACCACATCCAGGTCCTCCCGCATGGCGAGGAGCTGCGAGCGCCGCCTGAGGCTCGACGTACCGATTCGCGAGCCGGGCGCCACCTCGTCGAGCGACGACGCGTTCCCGACGTAGGCGTCGCGAGGGTCCTCGCGCCCGGGCACCCCCACGAGACGGACCTGGTCGGGTCGCCGGCTGGGCAGATCCTTGGCGGAGTGAACGCCCAGGTCGACCTCCCCGGCGAGGAGGGCGCCGTCCACGCCGCGGACGAACCGCTCCTTGTCGCCGGGCTCGGAATCCGTGGAGCTGACCGCGACGACCTCGGCGCCCCCCAGCGCATCGGCGACCGACTGTGCCTGAGCCAGGGCGAGGCTGCTTCCTCGCGTGCCGAGCCTGACCACCCGGGCGTCCGTCAACTGGCCGATCGGCCGCGTCGCGCGTCGCGCAGCGGCCGAACCTCCGCATCCGCGCCCCGAGCCGGGGCACTCCCGGGATCGAGTCCGAACAGCTCGCGAAGCGCGTTGACGAAGAGGTACGCGTCCTCCTCGCCGGAGGCGCGCTTGAGTCGCAGGGTCGGCTCGTGGAGGAGCCTGCTCGCGATCGCGCGGGCCAGCGCCTGCACGCGCTCGCGGTCGGCTTCGCTCAAGGACTCCCACCGCTGCTCGTTCTCCGCGAGCACGCTCGCCGTGATCTCGTCCGCGCGCGCCCGCAGCGCCGCGATGGTGGGCACCACGTCCTGGGAGGCGAGCCAGCGCTCGTAGCTCGCGAGCTCCGCTCGCAGGATGCTCTCCGCGCGGCGGCCCTCGGCCTCGCGGCCTGACGCGTTTCGCTCGACCAGCGTCTGCAGGTCGTCCATGTCGAAGAGGCCCACCCCCTCCAGGTCGCGGCAGTCCGGATGCACGTCCCGGGGAACTGCGAGATCGATCAACAGGAGCTGGCGGCCGTTCCGAATGGCCATGACCTCGCCGAGCGCCTCGCGCTCGATGACGTGGTGCGGCGAGCCCGTCGAGGCGACCACGATGTCGGCCCTGGCCATCTGCTCGGGAAGGTCCTCAAACCGGATCGCTCGCCCACCGAAGCGCTGCGCGAGCCCGATCGCCCTGTCGTAGCGGCGGTTGGCGATGAACGCCGGCTCCACGCCCCGCGCGGCCAGGGCTCGGGCGGTCAGCTCGGCCGTCTCGCCGGCGCCCACCACCAGCACAAGGCTGCTGGACAGGTCGCCCAGCGACCGCCGGGCGAGCTCGACAGCCACCGAGGGAACCGAGACGCCACGCTCGGTGATCCCCGTCTGCGACCGCGCTCGCTTGCCCGCCGCGAGCGCGCCCCGAAACAGGCGGTTGAGGATCGGTCCGGTCGCCCCCTCCACGAGGGCCAGCTCATAGGCGCGCTTCACCTGGCCCTGGACCTCGGCCTCCCCGACGATCATCGAGTCGAGCCCGGCGGTGACCCGGAACAGGTGCAGCGCCGCGTCCACGGCGCGCAGCGAGTACAGGTGGCCGACCAGCTCGGTCGGACGCGTACCGGCCTCCCGCGCCAGGATTCCCAGGGCGAGCGCCTCCGCCCCGACCGGGTCCGGAGCCGACAGATAGAGCTCGGTGCGGTTGCAGGTCGAGATCGCGGCGACCTCCTGGACCTCGGAAGCCTCGACCAACTCGCGCAGGACGCCCGCCGCGCGGCCCTCGGTCAGCGCTACGCGCTCCCGCAGCCCTAGCGGGGCCGTCTTGTGCGAGATGCCCAGGGCGAGCAGCTCAGCCACGGGGCGCCTCCATGAGACCGACTCCTTCCGGCCGCTCCGCCACCGCGTCCGCGCCGGGAGGGCTCACACCAGTTCCTCCCGGCTGCTCTGCTCTCGCTCGAACACATTGCCCTCGGCTCCGCCTCGGACATTTCTTGCTGCTTCCGCGTCCGCGCCGGGAGGGCTCACACCAGTTCCTCCCGGCTGCTCTGCTCTCGCTCGAACATATTGCCCTCGGCTCCGCCTCGGACATTTCTTGCTGCTTCCGCGTCCGCGCCGGGAGGGCTCACACCAGTTCCTCCCGGCTGCTCTGCTCTCGCTCGAACACATTGCCCTCGGCTCCGCCTCGGACATTTCTTGCTGCTTCCGCGTCCGCGCCGGGAGGGTCTGTTTCAGGGTGTTGCTCGGCCAGGTCCGCCAGCTCGGAGAGCTCGCGGTCGATGCGCGCCAGCTTCGCCGCCATGATCGCCACGTAGATGAGGATCAGCGCCACGAAGACCACGTACGCCGCCGCCACGTACTTCCCGGCCTCGTCCAGGGGGAGCGCGGGCATCAGGTCGCCGACGTCGCGCTGGACGGGACTCCGGGGGCGATCCTGGATTCGGACGCCCGGGCGTGCGCCTCCCCCTCGAGCGAGCGCCGCAGCCGCGAGAGACTCGCCGACGCCGACTTCGCCGCGAGCTCGAAGCGCACGAGCGCCACCCATAGCAGCGCCATGCCGGCGAGGCAGACCAGAAAGGTCAGGAGCATCGAGCCGGGCAGCCCGCCGTTGGCCGTTGCGAAGACCCGCGGGTGCACGAGCGACTGCGCCATCCGGACGGCGACGAAGTTGAGCGGCACGAAGGCGCCCGCGGTGATCGCGAAGACCGACGCGTAGCGAGCTTGGCGGTCGCGATCCTCGATCGCGTAGCGCAGCGGGTAGTAGGTCGCGTAGAGCAGGAACACGATCAAGAAGCTCACCAGCGTGGGCTCGTCCCAGACCCACCACTTGCCCCAAGAGGCGTGGGCCCAGATCGACCCGGTGATCAGGACGCCGACGCCGAAGATGACGGAGAGGTGAATCGATACGTACGAGCGAACGTCGTAGATCGAGTTGCCCGTTCGCAGGTGGGCGATGCCGAACACGCCCCCGACGATGAAGCCGACCAGGGCGCTGATCGCGAGCGGGACATGCAGGTAGAAGATCTTCTGGACGAAGCCCTGGTCGGCGTCGAGGGGAGCGTAGAAGAAGACCAGGGCGAAGCCGGCGCACAGCACCAGCGTGGCGGCGATCGCAGTGTCTCGGAGGCTGGGGACCTTCATGCTCGGCTTGGGCGGCTGGTCAGTCCTCGAGGAGATAGTCGTAGACGGCGAATCCGACCGCCGCGAAGGTCATATCGTAGAAGGCCAGCACGGCCAGCCATTTGCCCACGCCGTCGTACGAAGGACCGCCTGCGGCGAGCAGCTCCTGCGAGGCGCCGGCCGCGGCGATCATGACCGGCACCAGGAGCGGCAGGAGCAGCAGTGGTACCAGCAGGTCGCGTGCGCTCGAGTTCGCCGCGATCGACGAAACCAGGACCCCGGTCGCTGCGAGCCCAAGGTCGGCGAGAAGGAGGACGCCGGCGAGCGGCGCAAGGCCGCTCCACGACTCGAGGAAGAAGAGCCCGAAGACCGGCACGGCGATCAGCTCGAGGACCAGGAGGTAGATCACGAGGGCAGCCGCCTTGGCGCCGAGGAGCGCCGTTCCGTCGACGGGGGCGAGGCGGATCGCGTCGAAGCCGCCCTCGTCGCGCTCCGCCACGAACAGCCTGTTCACGCCCAGGATCGCGGCGAAGAGCACTGTGGCCAGCAGCACGCCCGCCGCGAGCCCGCCGCTCAACGACTCGCGATCGAGCCCGTAGCGAAAGAGCACGAACGTGGTGACCGCGAACAGCGCCATCGCCGGAACCGACTGCAGCGTGCGGAGCTCGACGCGCAGGTCCTTGGCGAGGATCGCGCGCAGGGCGGCGAGCGAGCTCGGGCGGTGGGCGGTGCGGGAAGCTCCGGTGCGCGCCTTGGGCGCCATCAGGGCGCGCCCCCGTAGATCGCTCGCGCATCGCCCGCCGACAGGCCGCTCGCGGGACCCGCATAGGCGACGGAGCCCCCCGCTCTGAGCGCCAGGACGACCTCTGCATCCGCCAACCCAGCATCCACGTCGTGAGTCACCAGTATTCGTGTCCGACCGGGCGCCGGGCCCACCAGCGGCTCGACCAGCGCCACCGCCTCGGGGTCCAGGTGCGAGCCCGGCTCGTCGAGGAGCAGCAGCTCCGGCTGGTGAAGGAGCGCGCGGCAGACGGCCAGCCGCTGCACCATGCCGGCCGAGAGGTTGCGTACGAGCTCGTCGGCGCGCCGGGACATCCGCACCTGCTCGAGCAGCGTCTCGATCCGCTCGTTCCCGTCGCCGGCCAGGCCGTGAAGGCGAGCCTGAAAGCGGAGGTTCTCGACGCCACTCAGGTCGCGGTAGAGGAGCGGATCGTGTCCGAGGAGCCCGATCCGGCCACGTGCCCGCCAGGCATCGCGCGGGAGGCGGCAGCCGAGCACGGTGACGTCGCCGCCGGTGGGGCGCAGCAGGGTCGCCAGGATGCGCAGCAGCGTCGTCTTGCCCGCGCCATTGGGTCCGAGCACCGCGAGCGTGCATCCCTCCGGCAGCTCGAGGGTCAGGTTGCGGAGCACGACACGGTCGCCGAACTCGCGCCACAGGGCGCTAAGCTCGACCGCGGCGTCCCGTGTGGGCGCCGTGGCCGGATCTCGGCTTTGCTGGACAGAGGCGGCATCGGGCATTAGGCTGCGATTGTCCCAGTCGGCCGGGGCACCGTATGCAGGGTCAGTTGAAGGGATTCACGAGGAGCTGATGATGAGGCGGTACTTACTCGCAGGCGCGGCCGCTGCCTTGCTCGCGCTTCCGGCGCTCGCGTTCGGACGCGCGACGACCACGGTCACGGTCGAGGCGGGCGGGTTCAACCAGTTCGGGCCGAAGTCGGTGAGCCAGACGGTCGGCGGCGGCGCCATCCACTGGCGGTGGGGCACGGACGGGACGACGTTCGCCCAGCACAACGTCCGCCAGGACGACAAGCTCTTCGACTCGGGGAAGGTCACGAGCTCGAAGCCGGCGGGTTTCACCGTCGTTCCCTCAGCGGGCGCCTTCCACTACTACTGCGAGCTGCACGGCAGCCGCAGCGGCGGGATGGCAGGCACGATCAAGGTCACGCCCGCAATCTTCAACCAGACCGCCCATGACTTCGGCGTCAGGTGGTCCACGGGATCGAAGGACAGCGGTAACGCCTTCGACGTCCGCTATCGCGTCGACGGCGGCAAGTGGAAGGTCTGGAAGAACGACGTCACCAGCGCCAAGGCCAAGTTCGGGGCCAAGAAGAAGCCGGTCCGGGTCCGCGGGGGCCACACCTACGACGTCCAGGCGCGCTCGGAGAAGAAGTCGAAGCCCAAGAAGCACAGCAAGTGGTCTCCACGCGCGAGCGTGAAGACCTGACCGACGGCGCTTAGGCGGCGTTCAGAGGGACCCCGTATCAGCAGAGGCCCGTATGCCTCTGCGAATGATCAAAGCCTTCTTCGTCGGGGGACTCGCCGCGGTGGCCGTCTCGGTGGCACTCGTACTGAGGGCGTCCGCGCCGGCCGATCAGCGGCGGCCGCCGGAGGCGCACCCGCCAACCGAGCGGTCGCCTGGTGCGACGGCGGCGCGCTCGGGCGCCGGTCGAGCGGCGGCGCCGTCACGCGATCCGGCCGGCGGCGAGGGGCGGCGGGCAGGAGATGGCGGACTCGCCCCAATTCGATGGCGCCGCTCGGTCGCCCTGGGCCATCCCGAGGCGGGACACCTCGTCCGCGGCGTCCGCCTTCCCGCCGAGGGCGCGCACTACTTCACCTGGGACCCGATCGAAAGGCAACAGCCCAACCGGGGGTCGCGGCGGTGGGCCACCGACGATCTCGTCCGGACGACGCTGCGCGTGATCCGCGCGTACGCCGCGGCGCATCCGGGGGCGGCCCGCGTCGGCATCGGCGACCTCAGCCGCCGCCACGGTGGCGACTTCGGCCCGCGGTTCGGCGGGATCGGGCACGCCACCCACCAGAACGGCCTCGACGCCGACGTCTACTACCCGCTTCACGACGAGGCAGAGCGCGCCCCGCGGACGGTCGATGAGGTCGATCTTCGTCTCGCCCAGGACCTCGTGGAGCGTTTCGTCCGGGCCGGAGCCGTCAAGGTGTTCGTCGGCCCGAACACGGGCCTGACGGGACCGCCGGAGGTCGTCGAGGCGATCCCGAACCACGACAACCACCTGCACGTGCGGATCGAGGGCTGAGAATCGGCCAGCGGCTCCGGTCCGCGGCTCGGCAAGCCTGAGCGACTTGTGCCGACACGTGTGTCGGCACAAGTCGCGGGCTTGCCGAGCCGGGGGTCGGAGCCGCTACTTGCGCAGGGTGCGGGCGGTGGCGCGGAGCAGGGGGATGCCTCCCTCGCGCAGCGCTCGCATCCGCTGGCCGTTGCGGCCGTATAGCAGCCGCGCCGAGGCCCGGACCGCCTCCCCGAGGGTGCGGTCGTACGGCTGCCACCACAGGTCTCGGGTGCGGCCCGGCTCCCAGGCGACGAGCTTGACGTCGACGCACTCGTAGAACCCGAACTTCGAGTGGGAGCGGCCCACGCCGGATTCCTTCACCCCACCCCAAGAGCACTGGCAGGCGGCGTGAGTGTAGGAGTGGTCGTTGATCCAGACCATGCCCGACTCGATCCGCTTCGCCATCCGCTCGCCCTTGGCGCGGTCCTTGGTCCAGACCGACGCCCCGAGGCCGAAGTTGGAGTCGTTGGCGCGTCGCATCGCCTCCTCCTCGGAGTCGACGACGATGATCGGCACGACGGGGCCGAAGATCTCCTCCCTCATGATCCGCATCTCGTCCTCGACCCCCGCCAGGACCGTGGGGGCGATGAACTTGCCGGTGAAGCCGGGCACTTCGCGAGGGCCGCCGGCGGCCCGCTCGGCGCCGCTGGAGAGCGCGTCGTCGACCAGCTCCGAGACGACCCCGTACTGGTCCTCGGAGACCATCGGGCCGATCTCGGTCTCCCACTCCATCGGATCGCCGACGGAGAGATCGCTCGCCCTGCGCACGACGCCCTCGATGAAGCGATCGGCCACCTCCCTGACCACGTAGGTCCGCTCGATCCCCGAGCAGGTCTGGCCGGCGTTCGCGAATCCGCCCCACACACATCCCGAGATGGCGTTAGGAAGGTCGGCATCGGCGCAGACGATCTGCGGGTCCTTGCCGCCCAGCTCCAGCACCGAGCCCTTGAGCCGCTGCGCGCAGAGCTCGCCCACCTTGCGGCCGACGTCCACGGAGCCGGTGAAGAAGATCTTTTGCGCCGACGACTCGCACAGCGCCGAGCCGATCACCCCGCCCCCGTGGACGACCCGCACCAACCCCTCCGGGAGCCCGGCCTTCTCGAACGTCTCGCGAATCCGCTCTCCAAGCAGGGGCGTGAGGCTCGCGGGCTTCAGGACCACGCCATTGCCCGCCATCAGCGCCATCGCGACCTCGTCGAACGGGATCGACCAGGGGTAGTTCCACGGGGCGATCACCCCCACCACACCCATCGGCTCGTAGGTGAACTTCGCCTGCTTGGTCAAGAAGAGCGCCTGGCTCATGCGAATGGGCTCGTCGGCGAGGATCTTCTGGCCCGCGCTCGCGCACCAGCGGAGGACATCGATGGTCGCCACGACCTCCATGGTGTAGCTCTCGGTGATCGGCTTGCCCTGTTCGCGAGTCAAGAGCTCGGCGACCTGGTCGACCTCCTCGACCAGCACGTCGGCGGCCTTGCGGAGGTAGCGGGCGCGGTCGGCGAGCGTGAGCTGCGCCCAGAACGGCTGCACCTCGGCGACGTCGTCCACGACGCCCTGCACCTCATCGGGCTTGATGGTCTCGACGGCCCCGATCAGCTCCCCGGTCGCGGGGTTGAAGGACTCGAGCTTGCCCACGGGTCGATTCTATGTGGCGTGCCCTTGCGGCGGGCGGCTCGAGGCGTGAGGATGCCGGCATGCCGAACCTGGTCGACCGCCTCGGCGTCGCGCTGCCCGTGGTCCAGGGCGGGATGGGCGGTGGCCTCGCCGGTCCGGGGCTCGCGGCGGCCGTCTCGGAGGCGGGCGGCCTGGGCACGCTGGGCATCCTCGGCGGAGCACCCCTTGACGTCGAGATCGCCGCCGCCCGACGTCTGACCACGAAGCCGATCGCGGTCAATCTCCTGCTCCCCTTCGCGCGGTCCCGGCACTGGGAGGCAGCGCAGGGAGCCGACGCCGTCGTCACCTTCTGGGGCAGGCCCAAGCGCCGCGCAGGGGGAGTTTGGATCCATCAGTGTGGATCCACCGAGGAGGCGCTCGCCGCACGGGCGGCCGGCGCCGACGCGGTCATCGCCCAGGGACGTGAGGCCGGAGGGCATGTGCGAGGCACCCTGAGCGCCGAGGACCTGCTGCAACAGGTTCGCGCGGTGACGGGGGACCTGCCGGTGCTGTCGGCTGGCGGCATCGCCACGGCCGCGGACGTTCGTGCTCGCCTGGATGCCGGTGCCGACGCCGTCGTCGCCGGCACTCGCTTTCTCATGAGCGCCGAGAGCGGCGCCCACCCCGAGTACAAGCGGCGGCTGCTCGATGCTCGCGAGACGCTGCTGACCGAGCTCTTCGGCGCCGGCTGGCCCGCGCCGCACAGGGTGATCCCCAACGCGGCGACCCGCCGGTGGCTGGGGGACGGCCCCCGCGGTCCGGCCTGGCTTCGCACCGCGAACCGGCTCGCCGCGCCTCTTCTCTCCCGCGTGCCGCCCGGCATCCAGTCCCGCCTCGCCGCAAGCCAGCGGCCCACGATGCCCCTGCTGGGCCCGGCCGCCGCCACCCCGGAGGCGGACAACCTGCTCGACGCGGGCCCGCTGTACGCCGGGGAGTGCGTGGCTCGAATCGACGACATCCGTCCCGCGGGGGAGCTGGTCCGTGAGCTTGCCGGCTGACGAGACCGCACGGAATCGTTGAGGCGTAGACTCGCAAGGTCCATGGACGGGGGCACTACGGGTCGCGAGCCCGCGGCCTGAGGGAGGAGGGCAAGGCGAGCAGTCCGATTCGCATTCGTTCGGGGTCCGGCGCGGGCGAGCCCGGCCTGGTGCAGCCCAAGACGAGGTACGCGAAGAGCGGCGACGTCAACATCGCCTATCAGGTCGTCGGGGATGGTCCGCTCGACCTGGTCTACGTGCCCGGGTGGGTTTCGCATCTGGACCTCAACTGGGAGGAGCCGGACTACGCGCGGTTCCTCGAGCGCCTCGCCTCGTTCAGCCGCCTGATCCTGTTCGACAAACGGGGAACCGGCCTCTCGGACCGTGTACCGGTGAACCAGCTGCCCACCCTCGAGCAGCGGATGGACGACGTGCGGGCGGTGATGGACGCGGTCGGCTCCGAGGAAGCTGCCCTGTTCGGCGCCTCGGAGGGCGGCCCGATGTGCGCACTGTTCGCGGCGACGTACCCCGAGCGGGTTCGCTCGCTCGTCATGTACGGGAGCTACGCGCGCGGTCTGCCCGAAGGCGACTACCCGTGGGCGACCACGCGCTGGGCGACGAGCAGCGACGACCTGGACGCCATGCTGGAGCTCCTGGGCGACACATGGGGGGAGCCGGAGGAGCTCCTCGGGTTCTGGGGGCCGAGCATCGCCGAGCAGGAGCACTACAGGCGGTGGTGGGCCCGCTACCTGCGGATGTCCGCGAGCCCGGCGGCGGGAGTTGCGTTCTCTCGCATGAACCATGAGGTCGACGTCCGCGCCGTGCTCCCCACGATCCAGGCTCCCACGCTGGTCCTTCACCGCGCCGAGGACTCCCTCACCGTGGCCGACGGGAGCCAATACATGGCCGAGCGGATCCCCAGCGCCAGGTACGTGGAGCAGCCGGGGGAGGATCACCTGTGGTTCCTCGGCGACCAGGACGCGTTGCTGGACGAGGTCGAGCAGTTCCTCACGGGAACCCGCCAAACGCCAGAGCCGGACCGAGTGCTCGCGACGATCATGTTCACCGACATCGTCGGCTCCACGGAGCGCGCCGTCGAGCTCGGCGATCGGCGCTGGCGCGCCCTGCTGGCGAGCCACGAAGCCGTGGTCAGGGCGCAGCTCGAGCGATTTCGGGGACGGGAGATCCAAATGCAGGGCGACGGCGTCCTCGCGACCTTCGACGGCCCCGCCCGGGCGATCAGCTGCGCGCGGGCGATTTGCGACGAGGTGCGGACGCTCGGCATCGAGGTCAGGGCGGGCCTTCACACCGGAGAATGCGAGGTGCGGAACGGAGACATCGCCGGGATCGCCGTGCACACCGGGGCCCGTGTGTCCGCGAACGCCGCACCAGGGGAGGTTCTGGTCTCGAGCACGGTCAAGGATCTGGTGGCCGGGTCGGGCATCGAGTTCCGCGACCGCGGCGCCCACCGGCTGAAGGGCGTTCCCGGCGAGTGGAGGCTCTTCGCCATCGCGTCGTGAGCCCGGGACCCGTGGGCCCGCGCGGCGCCAGCGGCGACCACCGCTGAGTGCTGAGGCAGGCGCTCCTCACCTTTGGAGCGGGGCGCCTACCTCGCAACGGGCTGTCGGGTTGGGCTACCCGGATCCGCCCGTCCAGTCACCGAGGGTCCGGCGAATGGCCTCCAGACGGCGCGCGAGCTCGGCCTCGAATCCCCGCTCGGTCGGCTGGTAGAAGCGCTCGGCCTCCATTCTCTCCGGGATCATCTGCTGGCCGGCGACCCCTCCCGGCTCGTCGTGGGGATAGACGTAGCCGACCCCGCGGCCGAGCTCTCGGGCTCCGTGGTAGTGGGCGTCGCGAAGGTACGGCGGCGGTGGCTGGGCTCCGTGCTCGCGCACGTGGGCCTCCGCTCTCTGAAGCCCCCGATAGGAGGCGTTGGACTTCGGGGCGAGCGCCAGGTAGGTCGCCGCCTGCGCCAGGTTCAGGCGGCACTCCGGCAAGCCCACGCGATCCACCGCGGCGGCGGCGGCGTTGGCCACCACCAGCGCCTGCGGATCGGCGTTCCCGATGTCCTCCGAGGCGAGGATCACCATCCGGCGGGCGAGGAAGCGGGGATCCTCGCCCCCCTCGAGCATCACCGCGAGGTAGTAGAGCGACGCGTCGGGGTCGGAGCCGCGCGTCGACTTGATCCAGGCCGAGATGTAGTCGTAGTGGCGGTCACCCTCGCGGTCGTAGGTGAGAGCCTTGCGCTGGAGGGCCTCCTCGGCCGTCTCCAGGTCGACCGCGTGCCCCGCCGCGTGCGCCGTCTCCACGGCGCGCTCCAGCGCCGAGAGCGCCACGCGAGCATCGCCGTCGGAGCGCCCGGCCAGAAGATCCAGCGCGCCCGCCTCGACCTCGGGCGGATCCTGCAGGCCGCGCTCGGGATCCGCCAGTGCCCGGTCGAGGAGGCGCCGGACGTCGTCCGGCCCGAGCGGGCGCAGCTCGTAGATCTGGGCCCGCGAGAGCAGGGCCGAGTTGACCTCGAAGTAGGGGTTCTCGGTCGTCGCCCCGATCAGGGTCAACAGCCCCTCCTCGACCGCGGGCAGCAGCGCGTCCTGCTGGGCCTTGTTGAAGCGGTGGATCTCGTCCAGGAAGAAGATCGTGGGCTGGTCGGCCGCCCGGCGCCGCTCCTCGGCGCGCTGGATGACCGCCCGCACCTCGGCGCGGCCCGCGTTGACGGCCGACTCCTCCTCGAAGGCGCCTCGAGCGGAGGCGGCGATGATGCGCGCGAGGGTCGTCTTCCCGGTACCGGGAGGGCCGTAGAAGATCGCGGAGTGCGGCGCGCCCGTCTCGACCGCAACCCGCAGCGGCGAGCCCTCCGCGAGCAGGTGCTCCTGGCCGACCAGCTCCTCCAGGGAGCGGGGGCGGGCCCGCACCGGCAACGGCGCCTCGTGAGCCGGGACGCTCGTGCGCCCGCGGGACTCCTCCTCCCCCGTGTCGAACAGCCGCTCCACGATTCCTCCCGATTCAGTATGACCCGGCCGCTGCAACCCTCTGCGGCGACCCCGGCGCGGCATTAACCTCCATCGGGTGGAGGGAGAGGGCGCAGTCGCCACCGCCGAGGGCTCGGAGGCCGTCGAGCTCCTGCAGCGGCTCCTGCAGATCAACACGGTCAATCCCCCGGGCAACGAGGAGCCGGCCCAGGAGCTGCTCGCCCAGACCCTGACCGAGGCGGGCCTCGAGTGCGAGCTCCTGGCGGCGGAGGCAGGCCGGCCCAACCTCGTCGCGAGGCTGCGCGGGGAGAGCCCCGGCCCGACCCTCTGCCTGCTCGGCCACGTGGACACGGTCCCGGCCGAGCCGTCCGAGTGGAGCTTCGACCCCTGGGCCGGCGACGTGGTCGACGGCGAGATCCGCGGACGGGGCGCCCAGGACATGAAGGACCAGGTGGCGGCGGAGGTGGCGGCCGCGGCAAGCCTCGCTCGCGAGGGCTGGCGGCCGAGCGAGGGAGAGCTCCTGGTGGTCGCAACCGCGGACGAGGAGATGGGCGCCGGCGCGGGCGCCCGGTGGCTCTGCCGGGAGCACCCGGAGGCCGTGCGCTGCGACTACGTCCTGAACGAGGGCGGCGGGGTGGCGTTCGAGCTCGACGGCCGGCGCTTCTACACCCTGTGCGTCGGCGAGAAGGGCGTGTTCCGGTTTTTGGTGCGCACCCATGGCCGGGCGGGCCACGCCTCGGTGCCTGCGCTCGGCGACAACGCGTTGCTCAAGCTCGCGCCGCTGCTCGAGCGCCTGCGCTCACAGCCGCCGATCGACCACACCGCGGAGGCGATCGAGTTCGCCTCGGAGCTCAGCGGAGAGGACGTCGGCGACGAATCCCGGCGCGCTGGGCGACGCCGTCGAAGCGCTGCGGTCGAAGGCGCCCGAGGTGGTCGCCTACCTGCTGGAGCCCATGCTTCGGGTGACGCTCGTGCCGACGAAGGCCCGCGCGTCCGAGAAGGAGAACGTCATCCCCTCAACCGCCGAGGCTCTCGTGGACTGCCGGGTGCCGCCGGGCGTCGAGGAGGACGAGGTGAGGCGACAGGCGGAGGCGATCCTGGGGAGTCCGGCAAGCCCTGCCGCCCCCGCATCCGGCCAGGCCCGGATGACCGGCCCCAATCCAGGCTCCCTGGAAGCGGCGGAGGCGTCCGGCTTTGATATCGAGTTCGTGGAGCACGTGGTGGGGAACCGCTCGCCGTCGAGCTCCGGCCTTCGCGACGTGATCGAGGACTGGCTCGCGGAGAACGACCCCGGCGCCACGGTCGTCCCGATCGTCATGGCGGGGTTCAGCGACAGCCACTGGTTCCGGAAGGCGTTCGACGCCGCGACGGTCTACGGGTTCTGCCCCCAGCGCGAGCTGTCGCTGCTGGAGGCCGCGCCGCTCATTCACAGCGCCGACGAGCGCGCCGCCGTCTCCGACGTCGACTTCGCGGCGCGCTTCTACCGGGACACCGTCCGGCGGGTCCTGGAGTGACCCCGTCCGAGAACGGGGCGTCCGCCGACCGCGTCGTGGACGCTTCCGGCAACGGCGCCTCGCCGGAGCCCCGGCTGCGCCTGGGCGGGATGGCGCTTCGAAACGGCCTCCTGATCCACGGGCCGACGGCGTGGGCCGCCGCCGCGCGCGCCGGCGACGGCAAGATCGAGGTCGCCTCGGGTCCGAAGCCCACCTTCGCCGGGGGGCCGCTCGGAGCGGTCCCCCTTCTGCGCGGGCCCCTGCGTCTCGCGGAGGCCTTCGCGATCGTCCCGGTCGTCCGCCGCAACCTTCCCGCTGCCCGGCTGCCGATCGAGGACTCCCGGGTGCTTGCGATCGGGCTGGCCACCGCGGTGGTGAGCAGCGCCATCCGGCGGCTGGGGCCGACCACCTTGGCCAGGGAGGCGCTCATCGCCACGCTGGGCGTCCTCCCCGCGGCAACCGCCCTCCGCGATCGGGACCTGGCGGCCTACCACGGCGTCGAGCACAAGGCCATCGGCGCCTATGAGCGCGGCAGCTTCGACCCCGCCGACGCCCCCAAGGAGCACGACCGCTGCGGCTCCAACCTCGTCCTGCCGCTGCTGGTCCTCTCCGTCGCGGGCCAGCTCGTCGTCGAGCGGTTGGTGGAGAATCCGGGCCCGGCGGCACGCGGCCTGGCTGGATTGGCCAGTGTCTCGGGGGCCGTCGAGCTGTTCGCCTACGCCGAGCGGTCGCCAGACTCCGCCGTCGGGCGGGCGATCCATGCCGCCGGGCACGAGATCCAGCGCCTTCTCTCCACTCGCGAGCCGACTGACGAGCAGCTCGAGGTCGGGTCGGCGGCGCTGCGGGAGATCCTGCGCGCCGAGACCGGCGACAGCGGACGTTCAGCGGCGGCCTGAGGCTGCCGATACCTTCTAACGACATCGTGATCACGCTTCCGGCTTTTCTCGGTCTCGACCTCCGCTGGGACCTGTACACGCTCAGCACCCTGGCGATGATGGTCTTCATGGGCGTGCTCGTCTACCTGGTGTGGCGGACCCTCAAGCTGATGCCGCGAACGAAGCCGCAGCAGATCACGCCGCGGTCCGCGAGCTCGGTCACCTGGGACGAGATCGCCGGGGTCGAGGAGACCAAGGACGAGCTTCGCGAGGTGGTCGAGTTCCTGCGCCGGCCGCGTCAGTTCAAGGCGCTCGGCGCCACGGTGCCCAAGGGAATCCTCCTCCACGGTCCGCCGGGGACCGGCAAGACGCTGCTCGCCAAGGCGGTGGCCCACGAGTCGGGCGCGAACTTCTTCGGCCAGTCCGCCTCCTCCTTCGTCGAGATGTTCGCCGGCCTGGGCGCCGCGCGAATCCGCAGGCTGTTCAAGCAGGCTCGCGAGCACGCCCCCGCGATCATCTTCATCGACGAGCTCGACGCCGTCGGCGCGCAGCGCGGCTCCGACATCTCAGGCGAGCGCGACCAGACGCTCAACCAGCTCCTGGTCGAGATGGACGGGTTCGACTCGCGCGACAACGTGATCGTGATGGCGGCCTCGAACATGCTGGAGAAGCTGGACAAGGCCCTGCTGCGCCCGGGCCGGTTTGACCGCCAGGTGTTCGTCCCACCACCCGACATGCGCGGGCGGGAGCGGATCCTCAGCGTCCACACCCGGTCGAAACCGCTGGCCCAGGACGTGGACATGGAGCGCGTGGCGCAGCACACCGCGGGGCTGACCGGCGCCGACCTGGCCAACCTGTGCAACGAGGCGGCGATCCTCGCGGGCCGCAACCGCCGCGACTTCATCGCGCAGGCGGACTTCGACGACGCGTTCGAGCGAGTCGTCGCCGGGCTGCAGTCGCGCAAGGTCATCACCGACCACGAGAAGCGGGTGGTCGCCTGGCACGAGGCCGGGCACGCGCTGGTGTCCGAGCTCCTGCCGAGCGTCGACAAGGTCCAGAAGGTCTCGATCGTCCCGCGTGGCAAGGCGCTGGGCTACACGCTGAACCTGCCTCAGGAGGACCGCTACCTGAAGTCCCGCGAGGAGCTGATCGACTACATGAAGGTCCTGCTCGCCGGCCGGGTGTCCGAGCAGCTCACCTTCGGGCGCATCACCACCGGGGCATCCGACGACCTGAAGCGGGTCACCGACATCGCCCGCTCCATGGTCTACGAGTACGGGATGGGCACGTCCATCCGCTCCCATCAGGTTCCGGCCGACGACTACAACGTCTCGGAGTCGCTGCGGCGGACACGCGACGAGGAGGTGACGGAGATCTCCGAGGAGGCCTACCGCGCCGCCTACCGGCTGCTCGTCGACCATCGCGACCTGCTCGACGGCATCGCCGAGCGACTGCTCGCCAACGAGGTGATCGAGCACGACGAGATCCGCGGGATCATGGACGGCGAACGGATGCGGCCCGCGCCGGCGCCTGGCGAAGCCGGTGCCCACCGCGACCGGCCCCCCGCCGGCGACCGCGCGGCGGCGCTGGTCACGAAGCCCCCCGATCCCGAGCAGCGGTAGAAGCGAACTCCATAGACTCACGCTCGATGTTCGGGCTGATCGATCACGTCGGCGTCGCCGTGTCGGATCTCGACCGTGCGCTCGCGCTGTACGAGGGGACCTTCGGCATGCCGCTGGTGCACCGGGAGACCGTCACCGAGCAGGGCGTCGAGGCGGTGCTGCTCGATGTCGGCGACGGCCACGTGGAGCTGCTGGCCCCCCTGGGACCCGAGACGCTCGTCGGGAAGTTCGTCGCCAAGCGCGGTGAGGGCCTTCATCACGTGGCCTACCGTGTCGACGACATCGACGCGACCATCGCGGCGCTCCAAGAGGCGGGCGTGCAGCTCATCGACGCCGAGGCGCGGGTGGGCATCCGCGGAAGCCGGGTGGCGTTCCTGCATCCGAAGTCCACGGGCGGCGTCCTCACCGAGCTGGTCGAACCGGCATCGGGCGGCGAGCGCGCAAGAGACTAGGAGAGGGGGATGGCGGACGAGATGAAGAGGATCGAGGTCGGCTTCGCGGGCGGACAGGTGATGTCGGCTCGGGTGACCAACGACACGCTGAAGGACCTGCGGGCGGCGGTCGAGCGCCGCCAGGGCTGGCACGACATCGAGGCGGAGGACGGGCCGGCGTCCCTGGACACGACCCAGGTGGTCTTCGTGCGCACGGCGGCCGCGGCTCATACGATCGGCTTCTCGGGCAAGTGAAGAAGGGCATCGCCGTCGCCGCGGCCTTTGCGGTTGGCGGGGTCGCGCTCTGGTGGCGCAAGAACCCGTCGGCCTGTCCCTATAACCAGCGGTTCTGGGTCCAGGCCCCGCACCCGTTCATCACCCGCGACCGGCTGCGCGAGGTGCTCGAGCCACGGCTCGGGGAGCGAGTGCTCGAGATCGGGCCCGGCACCGGCTACTACACGCTCGACGTCGCAGAGTGGGTCGGGCACGAGGGCGCCGTGGAGATCTTCGATCTCCAGCAGGAGATGCTCGACCATACGGTCCGCCGTGCCCGCGAGCGCGGCCTGTGGAACGTGAGCCCGACGCGCGGCGACGCCCAGGAGCTCCCCTACGACGACGACTCCTTCGACGCCGCCGTCCTGGTCACGGTGCTGGGTGAGATCCCTGACCAGGACGCGGCGCTTCGTGAGATCGCCCGGGTCCTGCGGCCGGGTGGACGCCTGATCGTGGGCGAGCTCTTCGGCGACCCGCACATGGTCACCACCAAGTCGCTGCGGCGGCGCTCCGAGGCGGCCGGCCTGAGGTTCGAGCGGCGGGTGGGCTCGCCGCTCGCCTACTTCGCGCGCCTGGGAGCCTGAGGGCCGGAGCGGCCCCGTGGTGCCCCCCGCACCTGGCTCTCGATGACGAGCTCGATGGCCTTGCGAGCCCGCGTGAACGCGACGGGGTCGCCGAAAAGTCGGTACGCCGAGTTCGCCCCCTGGGCCAGGGCGTGAAACTCGAATGCCAGGAGCGTCGGGTCGGCGGCACCGGCCGCCTTGGCCTGGCCCTCGAGATAGGCCACCCACGCAGTGAAGCGGATCGACGAGATGGAGGCCATCTACCTGGGAGCGTTCAAGCTCGCCCGGGCGGAGCTCGGCATCACCTCGTTCGGCATGCAGGTGATGGACATCCCAGCCGGGTATGAGGACTATCCGGAGCACGACCACTCCGAGGACGACCAGGAGGAGGTCTACCTGGCTCTTCGCGGGTCGGCCGAGATCGAGGTGGACGGCGAGCGCCATCCCCTGGACCGGGGCACGATGGTGCGCGTCAGCCCCGGCACGAAGCGCAAGATCTGGCCCGGGGACGACGGCATCCGGCTGCTCGCGATCGGCGGGATCCCCGGCAAGGCGTACGAGGCGCCGGCGACGTCCGAGCTGGGAACTCCCGACCCGCTTGCCCAGCAGGGCTAGGCGCCGAGCCGCTCCCAGAGGCGCTCCTCGGCCTCCAGGACGGCGGCGGCCTCGGAGCCGACGGCGGACCAGAGCGCCGGAACCGGCTCCTCGGGCTCGCTCGCCGCCTGCGCGGCCGCGGCGAGCGCGGTCCACGCGGCGGCCGCTTCGCCGGCCAGGCCCGCCTCCTCGTACCCCGCCTCGCCGAGGAAGCGGGAGTACATGAGCCGGAAGTTCCCGCCGCCGGTCCCCCGGCGCTCGATCACCTGGTAGAGGAAGCGCGCGCACCAGCGCCAGTCCGCCGCCTGGGCGGGCCACTCGCCGACCTCGGCCGCGAACCGGCGGAGCGCCGGCAGTCCCTGAAACTCTCCGAGCTCCGGCTCCAGCATCCCTCGAGCGCAGCGGGCGATGGCCTCGGGCGCGGCGGCCGAGAGGTCGGGCAGCTCGGTGCCCTCGGGGACCGAGAACATGTGGCCGGCCAGCGGAAATACCGGATGGTCGCCGTGCCGGGCCTGGGCCAGCCCCTGGAGCCGGGTCGTCTGAAGCTCCTCGAAGGCGGTGTCGGAGAGGTAGGCCACCTCGGAGTCGTAACCGGCGAGGACCACGGCGTGACCGGGGAAGTGCGCGGAGCTCCCGTAGTGGTCCAGGTAGTAGAGGTCGGTGATCAGGATCGCGGGCCGGCCCTCGTCGACCGAGTCGCGTGCCGCCGCCCAGGCCGACTCCGGGTCGTCGAACGTGGCGAGGCGAAGTGGCGCCCCCGTCAACTCGACGAACTGCTCCTCGAGGCGGCCGGTGCGACCGTTGGTGAAGCGCGATGGCGAGCCGCCGTCCAGCGCGACGTAATAGAAGCTGACCCCGGCGCCCAGCCCCAGCGCCATCTCCTCGGACATCTCGAGCCCGTGGAACGCCAGGAGGTTCCGCAACGCGGTGGAGCCGCAGTGGCTGCCGGGAACGTGCCGGTACCCGGGGACCAGGGTCGCTGCCATGCGAGGATTCTCGCGGATGCCGTCGATCGTGCTCCTCGCCAATCCCGGCTCCGGCACCGGTGAGGCGGATCAGGTGCTGCGGGAGCTCGATGCGCTCGGGGCGGATGTCGACGCCCATTCACTGTCGGAGGCGCAGGGCGCGGCGGGAACGAGGGCCGATCGCATCGTGGTCGCGGGCGGGGACGGGTCGATCGGCATCGCCGCCGCCGCCGCGGCCCGTGCGAACGTGCCGCTCGCGGTCGTCCCGGTGGGGACGGCGAACGACTTCGCGAACGCGCTCGGGCTTTCCGGCCACCTCCGGGCGGCCTGCCGTCTCGCCGTCCACGGCACTCGCACCCGGCAACTCGATCTGGGCCACATGGGCCAGCGGCCGTTCGTCAACGTCGCCAGCATCGGCCTGCCGTCCGCCGCTGCCCATAGGGCGCGGGGCCTCAAGCGAGCCATCGGGCCGCTGGCATACGCGCTCGGCGCCATCCGGGCGGGTCTGACCGCCGAGCCGATCGAGTGCACTCTGCGGTGTGACGAGTCCGAGGTGTTCGCCGGAGCGACCTGGCAGGTGACGATCGCGTGCTCCGGCGCGTTCGGCGCCGGAGCGAGCGTCGGCGCGGATCCGTCCGACGGAGCGTTGGACGCCGTCGTGGTCGAGGCGACGCCGCGACCCACGCTCGTGGTCCGCGCTCTCGGGCTGCGGCTGGGAGGGCTCGAGTCGCAACGTGGGGTCCGCTCGTTTCGAGGCCGCCGAATCGAGCTCGACGTCCCGGAGGCGACCACCTACAACGTGGACGGCGAGGTGTTCCGAGCGGGCCGCGCCGCGTTCAGAGCCACGCCGCGTGCCTTCGAGGTCGTGATCGGGTGACGCTTCGGCTCCGGCCGCCGGTCCGCTGAGATCGCGCGACTGCCGCGTCGCGAGCGCATCGCGGGGCATGGCCGGCCGGCATCTCCATCGCAGGGGCCGGGGTGGTGCGCGGCGGACAGCCTGCGGCATCGCAGGAAGGGCGCCTTCGGTTACGACGCGGCTGCCGGACCTGGAGGTCGATTCGCCGCCACGGTGCCCGGACGGCATACTCTCGGGGGGTGCTGAAGGCGCGGAAGAAGGCCCGTCGACGGCTGGCGGCGCGGCTGCCCGTCATGAGAGTTCGCACGCCCGGACCGCCGATTCGCAGGCCCGGGGTCGTCGGCTTTCTCGGCTGGCTCGATCAGGCGACCCTGTGGCTGATGAGGTCGCGGGGCCACGTCGAGCCGCTCGTGACCGCGATGCGTGGCCTCGGTGCCGCGGGAGAGTGGGGCGCCGTGTGGGCGGCGATCGGTGCCGCGGGTGCGGCAACCGACCCGCGCCGCCGGACGAGGTGGCTCGCCGCGACCGCGGTCGCACCTGCGGCGATCGGCGTCAACTTCGCGGTGAAGGTCGCGGTGGGACGCGACCGCCCCCTGATCGACGAGCATCCGCCCCTGGCGCGCGCCCCCACCAAGCTCTCGTTCCCGTCCGCGCATGCGACGTCCTCGGTCGCCGCCGCCACCGCGCTCGGAAGGGTCGCGCCGGAGCGCCGGGGGCTCTTCTACGCCCTGGCGGCGGCGATCTGCGTGACGCGGCCCTACCTCGGCATGCACTACCCGTCAGACGTCGTCGCCGGGATCCTCCTGGGAGCCTTGCTTGGCAGGGCGATTCCCCGCTTGGACGAGCCCGGCATCGAGGAGCGGCTGATCGACCTCGTCGCGAGCGGCGCAAGGCGCCAGCACGCGACGTCGGACGGCGGCGGCGACCTCGCGACCGCACCGCGGGCGTCCGATCGAGCCGCCGGCCACCCCCGCCCCCAGTGAAGATCGGCATCGTCGGGCTACCCAACGCGGGCAAGACGACGCTCTTCAACGCCCTCACGCGCGCGGCCGCCGAGACCGCCGGCTATCCGTTCACGACCGTGGAGCCAAACGTCGCGATCGCCGACGTGCCCGACGAGCGGCTGGCGCTGCTCGCCGCGGTGACGGGGGCGGACCCTGTGGTCCCGGAGACGATCGAGTTCCACGACATCGCGGGGCTGGTGCGGGGGGCCTCGACCGGGGAGGGGCTCGGCAACCGCTTTCTCGCCGAGATCCGCGAGACCGACGCCATCTGTCACGTCGTCCGCGTCCACGGCGACGACGCGGTCCCCCATCCCGACGGGCGCGTCGATCCCGTGGCCGACGCCGAGGCGATCGAGGCCGAGCTCCTGCTCGCCGACCTCGAGCAGGCGGAGGGCCGAGCGGAGCGGGTGCGCAAGCAGGCGGGGTCCGGAGCCAAGGAGCTGGTCGCCGAGCACCGGTGGCTGGTGCAGGTGATCGAGGCGCTCGGGCGCGGTGAGCCTGCGCGCTCCGTCCCGCCGCCGGCTCTGGCGCCGGATGCGGGTGCCCACCTCCAGGCGCTGACCGCGAAGCCGGTGCTCTACGTCGCCAACGCCGACGAGGGCGAGGCCGAGCCGCCGCCGGAGCTGGTCGACCGCACCGGCGCAGAGGGATGCATCGCGGTGAGCGCCCGGATCGAGGCCGAGCTGGCCGAGCTCCCCGCCGAGGAGGCGGCGGAGATGCGCGACGGCCTGGGCATCGACACGCCCGGCCTCGAGCGGCTCGTGCGTGCCGCCTACGACCTGCTGGGGCTGATCACCTTCTTCACGGCCCACCGGGGCAGCGAGGCGCGGGCGCGGGCGCTCGAGCGCGGCCTGACGGCCTGGGACGCCGCGGGCAGGGTGCACGGGGACATCCAGGCGGGCTTCGTGCGGGCGGAGGTGATCGGCTGGCGGGACCTCGTGGAGGCGGGCGGCTACGCCGAGGCGCGCGAGCGCGGGCTCCTGCGCACGGAGGGGCGGGACTACGGCGTACGCGACGGCGACGTGATCACGATCCGTCACTAGTAGGGGCCCGGGACGCACGTGGCAACCCGCGCCGGTCGGTGTATCCGGTTCCGTCAGCTACCCCCCGCCTCGGCCGCCCGAGCCGGAACCGCCCCCCATGCCGAGCGGCCTCAAATCAACCTGTGGGGTTGAAAATTCGCCGTTCGCTCAAAGGTGGCGGTCCGCGGTTCGCTCGGGGGGGTGGCGGCCCGATCGGCGTCGCACGGCGATGGGAGCGTCGGCCCGAGCTGACCGGATACGCACTGGGGGCCGAATCGCTCACTCGACGCCGGATCCACCCCTGAGCCGTCGCGCCCGGCCACCGGAGCTGTTAGCCTCTCGCCGCTGTTTCGTGAGTGAGCCTTTGCAATGCCGAGTCCCCGGCGCGCACCACGCCGGGGAGCGGGGGACCCAACGGGGCCAAGGCCCCAGGGGCGAATCGGCCGCACGGCCGTAGCGCAGCTCTTTCAGCGCGAGCCCGCCAGCTAACTCCGCAGGCCCGAGAAAGAGGAGGCGAAGTGAGCCGCAAGTTGGTACGTACGCGCACGGGCCGAGCCCGCACGCGCTCCGGAGTGCTCGTCCTGGCCGCGACCGCGGCAATCCTGTGCGGGGCGGCGGCGATTGCGTCCGCACAGGACAGCGCCCGGAGCTCGACCACGACAACCACCCAGGACACCACCCGGAGCTCGACCACGACAACCACCCAGAGCTCGACCACGACCGCGGCGTCCACCGCCACCACCTCGGGGTCGGGCGGGACCAGCGGATCCAAGGGGTCCGACGGCTCCATCCGCCTGAAGGCCGAGAAGGCGGCCCCCGGCAAGGCCTTCTTCTACGGCGAGCGGCCCGTCGTGTACCGCTTCACGATCGACGGCGACCGAGCCCGCAACCTGAAGATCCAGGCCGTCAGGCGAAGCAACTGGCAGGTCGTCAAGGTCTGGCGACGCGACGACGTGACGCCCGGCACCCACAAGGTCCGCTGGAACGGCCGCAACCGCCACGGGGGCGGCGCGAAGAAGGGCACCTATCTCTTCCGGGTTCGCACCAAGCACGGGCGCGAGATCGACCGCTCAAGCGCGAAGGGAGACGACCGCTCCTTCAAGCTCTATCCGGAGAAGTTCCCGATCCGCGCCCGTCACACCTACGGCGACGGCTTCGGCGCACCGCGGTCGGGCCACACCCACCAGGGACAGGACGTCTTCGCCAAGTGCGGCAAGCCGCTGGTCGCCGCCCGTGGCGGGCGCGTGCAGTACCGCGGCAACGACCCGGGCGGCGCCGGCTACTACCTCGTGGTCGACGGGCGCTCCGACGGCCACGACTACGTCTACATGCACGTGCTGCGGCGGGGGCGAGCGAAGCGGGGCGAGCGCGTCCACACGGGCGAGCAGATCGCCCGCGTCGGGCAGACAGGCAACGCCTCGGGCTGCCACCTGCACTTCGAGCTGTGGTCGAAGCCCGGCTGGTACGAGGGTGGGCACCCGATGAGGTCGGTGACGAAGCAGCTCAAGAAGTGGGACCGCTGGAGCTGACGGGCGAGTAGATTGACCCGGTGCGAAGCGCACCCCGCTTCGCCGGCGTCGAGCGCGGCGCCGGCCACTACGAGAGCTTCTACATCAAGGCGACCCGGCCCTCAGGGGGCCGGGGCGTCTGGATTCGGCATACCGTGCACAAGCCGCCGGGCGCGGATCCGGCCGCGTCGCTGTGGCTGACTTACTTCGACGCCGACGCATCCGGGCCGCGCGCGGCCAAGGCCACATTCGGCGCCGATGAGCTGTCGGCGCCCGACGGCGCCTACATCCGCGTCGACGGCGCCGCCCTGGAGCCCGGGCGCGCGTCGGGCGGGATCTCCGCGCCCGAGCTCGAGGCGAGCTGGGATCTGCGATTCGACGACGCCGGCGAGCCCTTCCACCACCTCCCGTATCAGCGTCTCTACGACGCGTCGCTGCCCCGGACCAAGCTCCTGAGCCCCTATCCGAGCGCGCGCTTCGACGGCCGGCTGACCCTCGGCGACGAGGAGGTCGAGATCGAGCGCTGGCCCGGGATGATCGGGCACAACTGGGGGGCCGAGCACGCCGAGCGCTGGGTGTGGATCCAGGGTGCCTTCCTGGACGAGGACGAGCCGACCTACTTCGACATGGCGGCGGGCCGGATCAAGATCGGGCCGGTTCAGACCCCGTGGGTCGCAAACGGCATGCTGCGGGTCGGGGCCTCCGAGCAGCGGCTCGGTGGCTTCGACCGGATGCTCTCGACGAGGATCGCCGAGCAGCCAACGAGCTGCTCGTTTCGGATCTCCGGAAAGGGCGTGCGCATCCGGGGCAGGGTGGGCTCGGAGCCGCGCAACTTCGTCGCCTGGGCCTACGCCGACCCGACGGGCCCCGAGCACAACACGCTCAACTGCTCGATCTCGGATCTCGAGCTGGAGGTCGAGCGCGACGGGCGCCCGCCCCGGCGCCTGCAGCTGGCCGGCGCTGCCGCCTACGAGTTCGGCAGCCGGGACACCGACCACGGCATCCCCCTGCAGCCGTATCCGGACGGCTGAGCCGGCGGCGCTAGCGCCGGTGGAAGCGCGCCCAGGTGCTCATCAGGCCCAGGCGGCCCTGGAGGGTGGCCCCTGAGACCCGTGATCTGCCGCGCGACCCGACCACCTTCGCCTGGACGATCCGCGGCGAGTCGCCCGTCTTCGTCACCTTGACCTTCTTCAGGCGGCCGCGGAAGAGGCCGCTGAGCTTCGACTCCATCTCCCGCTGCGAGTGGCGAACCTTCCACTTGTGGAACGGCGACGTGTCGTCGTAGGGGTCCTTGACGCTCTTCAGATAGGGAACGGCATGCGAGCCGAACGCGTACTTGACGCTTTCCGTCCTGCCCCCGGAGGTGGAGAAGAAGAAGGCCGTGACGACCTGCTTGCGGTAGCGGAGGATCTCTCGGCTGCTCGACTGCACGGCGCGGTTGGTGGCGCGCGTCTCGGAGGACTTGCCGCCGTAGACCTGGCTGCGGGTGTCGTCGTAGACGTCGAAGCCGCGGCCGCCACTCGAGGCCAGCGCGTAGGACCGCGTGGCCACCGCCTGCGCGCGCAGCGCGTTCTTGGGCCACGAGGACGGCATCTCGTTGGCGATCACGCCCTGCGCGTAGTCGTCGAGGCCCACCTTGTTGACCACCAGCAGGCCGCCGGATGCCCTCGCCACCAGCTTGCCGCGGTACGTGCCCTTGCCCGCGACGCGGACCCCGTGCCCGCCCTTCGCCGTCCCGGCCCGGCCGCATTTGGCGATCCTGCGGCCGCGGGCGCTCCGCAGGACCACGTCCGAGCCGGAGTCGGTGAAGGCGTAGCCGCGGCTGGAGCGAAGCCGCTTGCCACACGCCTTGCGGGCCTTGCTGAAGCCCACGGATCCGCGCCCCGAGGCCAACAGCACTTTGATCGAGCCGTTCGCGGTGCCGATCCGGGTATGGCGGTAGTAGTGCTTGAGGATGGAACGGTAGTCGCGGCCGTGCTTGGCGTACCCGAAGGCGCCGTACTGGCTCATGCCGACGCCGTGGCCGAAGCCGCGCCCATGGACGACCCACTTGGCGCCCTGCGCGGCTGCCGGGAGCGCGCTCGCCGCCAGCGCGGTCAGCGCCGCCGCAACAATCGCAATTCCTTTCGCTCGCCTTCGCATCCGCCCGTCGGCCGCAACCCGCGCGCCCGCATGAGGTCGCGCTTCGACTGCGGCACCGACTTCCCTGCCGGATGATCGTACGGCGTGCCGTCGGGTAGTTTGAAAACCAAGGCACGAATGGAGGTTTGAGATGGGCATCGCGACTGAGGAGCAGAGCGTCGTCGGCCAGGTCCCCAAGCAGCTCTACATCGGCGGCGAGTGGCGCGATGCGAGCGGCGGTGACACGCTCGCGATCGAGGACCCCGCCACCGGCGAGACCCTCTGCGAGGTGGCCGACGGAACACCCGATGACGCGAAGGCCGCCCTCGACGCCGCCGTGGCCGCACAGGCGGAATGGGCGGGCACGCCGCCAAACGAGCGCTCGGCGATCCTGTGGCGCGCCTTCGAGGCGCTCAACGAGCGCGCCGACGATCTCGCGCTGCTGATGACCCTCGAGATGGGCAAGGCCCTCGCCGAGTCGAAGGGCGAGATCGCCTACTCCGCGGAGTTCTTTCGCTGGTTCTCCGGCGAGGCGCTCCGCATGGACGGCTACTACAAGGTCGCGGGCAACGGGGCCAGCCGCGTCCTCGTCATGCGCCAGCCGGTCGGGCCCTGCTTCTTCATCACGCCGTGGAACTTCCCCATGGCGATGGGGACGCGAAAGGTCGGCCCCGCGATCGCCGCCGGCTGCACGATGGTGTGGAAGCCCCCACAGCAGACGCCCCTCTCGGCCTTCGCCCTGACCGAGCTGCTCACCGAGGCCGGGCTGCCGGACGGTGTCCTCAACGTCGTCACGAGCTCCTCGTCGAGCTCGATCGCGAAGCCGACCATCGCCGATCCTCGCCTTCGCAAGCTGTCCTTCACCGGCTCGACCGAGGTCGGGCGCACGCTGATCGCCCAGGCCGCGGACAACATCCTCAACGTGTCGATGGAGCTCGGTGGCAACGCCCCCTTCCTGGTCTTCGAAGACGCGGATCTCGACGCCGCGGTCGAGGGCGCGATGCTCGCCAAGATGCGCAACGTGGGCGAGGCCTGCACCGCGGCCAACCGGTTCCACGTCGCCGACTCGGTGGCCGAGGACTTCGCCGGCAGGCTCGCCGAGCGCATGGGCAAGCTCCGGGTCGGGCGCGGCACCGAGGAGGGCGTCGACGTGGGCCCGCTCATCGACGACGATCAGCGCGGCAAGGTCGCCGACCTGGTTCAGGACGCCGTCGGCAAGGGCGCCGACGTGCTCGTCGGCGGCACCACCGTCGACGGCGCCGGCTACTTCTACGAGCCCACGGTCCTCGCTGACGTGCCGCCGGGTGCCCGCCTCCTCAAGGAGGAGATCTTCGGCCCCGTCGCCCCCGTCGCCTCGTTCCAGTCCACCGAGGACGCGATCGCCGCCGCCAACGACACCGAGTACGGCCTCGTGTCCTATGTCTTCACGCGGGACATCAAGCGCGCGCTGACGGTCTGCGAGGGCCTTGAGACCGGGATGATCGGCCTGAACCAGGGCATGGTCTCCAACGCGGGCGCCCCGTTCGGCGGCGTCAAGCAGTCCGGGATCGGGCGCGAGGGGGGCGACGAGGGAATCGAGGAGTACCTGGAGACGAAGTACGTCGCCGTGAACCTCTGAGCCACCCGGCCCAGGACGATGGAGGGATCGCCGGCCGCGGGGGCCGTGATCCCAGCCATCGCTCTGCGAACCCGGGCTATCGGCCCAGAAGTGTCCCCAGCAGGCCGCTCGCCGAGGAGCGCTTCTCGAGGTAGCACTGGTGGTAGTCCTCGGCGCGCCAGAACGGCTGTGCGGGCTCGACCTCGGTCACGATCGGGGCGCGGAAGCGCTCCTGCGCGCCCTCGATCACGCGGCGCGCGGTCTCAGCCTGCTCGTCGGACTCGGCGAAGATCACCGAGCGGTACTGCCAGCCGACGTCGGGGCCCTGGCGGTTCAGCTGGGTCGGGTCGTGGATCTCGAGGTACTTGGAGACCAGGTCCTCGTAGCCGACCCTCGCCGGGTCGAAGGTGACCTGACAGACCTCCACGTGTCCCGTGGTGCCGGTGCAGACCTGCTCGTAGGTGGGGTTGTCGACGTCGCCGCCCTCGTAGCCGACGGCCGTGTCCACCACGCCGTCGAGCTCGCGGAACGCGGCCTCGACCTGCCAGAAGCATCCGGCGCCGAAGGTCGCCTTCTCGGTGGTGCCGGTCGTGCCGTTCTCGCTCGTCATCGGGCTCCTTCCAGTGGGCTCCGTGTCAATGATCGCATCTGACCTTTAGTCGCCCCACCGGCCGCGACGTTACGGCGCGGCACCACTAGTCGTGCGGCCGCGCCATCCTGCGGTGGTCGAGCGCCTCCTCGAGGATCTCCTCCTCCACGCCCATCTCCCGCGCGACCTCGCGCAGCGGACGCCCGGTCTCGTGGGCCCTCTGGACGATCTCGGCCCCGCGGTCGTAGCCGATGTGCGGATTCAGGGCGGTGGCGGTCGCCAGCGTCGCCTCGGCGTGGCGGTTGGTCATCTCCTCCTCGGCCTCGACGCCCCTGACGCACTTGGTGTCGAGAAGCCGGCAGGCGGCGGCGAGCAGCTTGATCGAGTCCAGGACGTTCCGGGCGATCAGCGGAATGCGGACGTTGAGCTCGAACTGTCCCTGTGAGCCGGCGACGGTGATCGCCGTGTCGTTGCCGATGACCTGGTCGGACACCTGGATCGTGACCTCGCAGATGACCGGGTTGACCTTGCCGGGCATGATCGAGGAGCCCTTCTGGAGCGCGGGGAGCTTGATCTCGGCGAGCCCGGCCCGGGGCCCGGAGCCCATCAGGGCGAGATCGCCGGCGATCTTCGCCAGCGAGACCGCGACCACCTTGAGCGCGCCGGACAGCTCCACGAGCGCGTCCCGGTTGCCCTGGGCCTCGAACGGGTCGCCCGGCTCGGAGATCTCGAGCCCGGTGGCCTCGGCGAGCTTCGCCCGCACCCGCTGGGCGAACTCCGAATGGGTGTTGAGCCCTGTGCCGGTCGCCGTGCCGCCGAGCGGGATCTGGCCGACGCGCCCCAGCGTGCCACGTACTCGCTCGGCGCCCAGCCGGATCTGCGCCGCGTAGCCGCCGAACTCCTGTCCCAGGGTCACCGGGACCGCGTCCATGAGATGGGTGCGTCCGGCCTTGACGACGTCCGCGAACTCCTCGCCCTTGCGCTCGAGCGCGGACGCGAGCTCCTCCATCGCTGGCAGCAGGCCGCGGGTCACCTCGCCGAGCGCGGCGAGATGCACGGCCGAGGGGAACACGTCGTTCGACGACTGGCCCATGTTGACGTGGTCGTTGGGGTGGGCCTCGTCACCGGCGAGGTTGGCCATGACCTCGTTGGCGTTCATGTTGGACGAGGTGCCGGAGCCCGTCTGGAAGACGTCGACGGGGAACTGGTCGTCGTGCTCGCCGTCCGCGATCGCGTCGCCGGCCTCGGCGATCCGCTCGGCGACGTCGGCATCGAGAAGCCCGAGCTCCGCGTTCACGCGCGCCGCGGCGGCCTTGATCCGTCCAAGCCAGTGGACCACCGGCGCGGGAATCGGCTCGCCGGACACGGGAAAGTTCTCGACCGCCTTGCGCGTCTCAGGCCCCCAGAGCTCCCCTTGAACGTCCGTCGCCGCCATCGTTCCTCCGTCGATCGCCGTCCCACCGGCGTCTACCCGGTGGCTTCACCCGCAGCGTATCCCTTCCCGAACGCGCGCTCGAAGCCGGCACCGAGCGAGCCGCCGCCCGGGCTGTAGCGGGCCGAGGTGTCCAGGCGGCGCACCAGATCGGCCTCGCTCGGGACGTGCGAGGTGCCCTCGTGGACGGCGCCGGCGAGGTAGCCGAGCCTCACCGCGAAGGGGCCACCGGGGTCCCGCCTGGCACGGGCATTCAGGAGGCTCGCCGCCCTGATCGCCGTCTGGCCGACCCCGGGATCCTCGGAGCCCGTGAAGCAATCGCCGATCGGCGTCTCCCCCTCCAGTCGCACGGTGTCCGGCGCCGCGTCGAGCGCCTCGAGCCACCCGCCCACCGGCTCGAGGCATGCGTCGGGGGTCGTCGCCGGACCCTTCGATCCGCAGCCGACGAGCAGAATTGCGACCAGTGCCCCGACCGCAACGCTCGCGTTCTTCATGGCTTCCATGCTAGATGCGCGGTCTCGGGCGGGCGGACTCGGCGGGTCCATTCAGGCCCCGCTTGGCAGAATCAAGCGCCCATGCCCTTCCGGCCGGTAGACCCGAAGCAGTCGTTCCCCGAGCTCGAGGACGGGATCCTTCAGCGCTGGCGCGACCGCGACGTCTTTCATCGCTCGGTCGCCCAGCGGGAGGGCGCCGAGGTGTGGAGCTTCTACGAGGGGCCTCCCACGGCGAACGGGAGGCCCGGCTCCCACCACGTGCTCTCGCGCGTGTTCAAGGACATCTACCCGCGCTATCGCACGATGCGCGGCTACCGGGTGCCACGCAAGGCCGGCTGGGATTGCCACGGCCTGCCGGTCGAGCTGGAGGTCGAGCGCGAGCTGGGCATCTCCGAGAAGGACGAGATCGAGGCATACGGCATCGCCGAGTTCAACCGGCGCTGCCGGGAGTCCGTGTTCCGCTACGTGGACGACTGGGCGCGGCTCACCGAGCGGATCGGCTTCTGGATCGACCTGGACGACGCCTACGTGACGCTGCGCGACTCCTACATCGAGTCGGTGTGGTGGTCACTGCGCAGGATCTGGGACGACGGTCGCCTCTACCAGGGCCACAAGGTGGTCCCCTATTGCCCGCGGTGCGGCACCGCCCTCTCCTCCCACGAGGTCGCGCAGGGCTACCAGGACGTCGAGGATCCGTCCGTCTACGTGAAGCTCCCCCTTCACGAGCCGAGCTCCAGGGACCCCGCCGCCACCGGACGCAAAGCGGAGGAGGCGGCGGGCATTGGTGTTGGGGAATCCCCCCTCAAGCCGGGCGACCAGCTCGTCGTGTGGACGACCACGCCGTGGACGCTGATCTCGAACGCCGCCGTCGCGGTGGGGCCCGACATCGAGTACGCCCGGGTGCGGGTACCTGCCGGGGACCCGTCCGCGGCGGACGCGGAGCGGAGCACGCGGACGGGAGGTGAGGTCTTCGTCGTGGCTGCCGCCCGCGTCGAGGCGGTGCTCGGCGAGGGTGCGGAGGTGCTCGCGACATTCCCCGGCAGTGCGCTGGCGGGCACCGCCTACGAGCCCCCGTTCGGCTACATCGCCGACTACGGCCCGCGCGGCCACACCGTGCTCGAGGCCGACTTCGTCTCCACCGAGGACGGCACGGGGCTGGTGCACACCGCGGTCGCATTCGGCGAGGACGACTTCCGCCTCGGCGAGCAGTACGAGCTGACGCTCCAGAATCCGGTACGCCCGGACGGCACCTTCGACGACCGGATCACCGACTTCGCCGGGCGCAAGGTCAAGGACGCCGATCCCGACATAATCGAGGCGCTGCGGCGGGACGGTCGCCTGCTCCGGGCCGAGGTCTACGAGCACGCCTATCCGCATTGCTGGCGGTGCGGGACGGCGCTCATCTACTACGCGAAGTCGAGCTGGTACATCCGCACCACCGACGTGCGCGACCGCATGCTCGCCGAGAACGAGACGATCGGGTGGCATCCGCAGCACATCAAGCATGGCCGCTTCGGCAAGTGGCTGGAGGGAAACCAGGATTGGGCTCTCTCGCGCGAGCGTTACTGGGGCACGCCGCTGCCGATCTGGGAGTGCTCGTCGGCCGACTGCGACGAGCGCTTCTGCGCGGGATCGATCGACGACCTGCGCGACCGGGGGGGCGCGGTGCCGGACGACCTCCATCGCCCCTACATCGACGAGGTCACCCTTCGCTGCGAGGCCTGCGGCGCCGAGATGCGCCGCGTGGTCGAGACGATCGACGCCTGGTACGACTCGGGCTCGATGCCGTTCGCCCAGTGGCACTACCCGTTCGAGGGCGAGCGGGACTTCTCCGAGCGCTTTCCCGCGGACTTCATCAGCGAGGGAATCGACCAGACGCGTGGCTGGTTCTACTCCCTGCTCGCCATCTCCACGCTCCTCTTCGATTCCACTAGCTACCGCAACTGCGTGTGCTTCGGCCTCATCCTCGACCCCGAGGGCCAGAAGATGTCGAAGAGCCGCGGCAACGCCGTCGATCCCTGGGAAGTCATCCATCGCTACGGCGCCGACGCCTTCCGCTGGTACTACTTCACCGCGCAGCAGCCGTGGGCGGGCTACCGGTTCTCCACCGAGACGCTCGGCGAGACCGTCTACCGGTTCTTCACCACGTTGTGGAACACGTACTCGTTCTGGGTCCTGTACGCAAACGCCGAGGGGCTCTCGCCGTCCGACTTCGAAGCGCCTGGGAACGCCGCACGGGACCTGGACCGCTGGGCGCTTTCTCGCCTCCAGACGCTGGTGAGCGAGGTGACCCAGCGCATGGACGCATTCGACTGCACCACCGCCGGGCGGGCGATCGCCGACTACGTCGACGACCTCTCCAACTGGTACGTCCGGCTGTCGCGGCGGCGTTTCTGGGAGGGCGACCGCGCCGCGTTCGCGACGCTCCGCCACTGCCTGATCACCATCACGAGGCTGCTCGCGCCGTTCGTCCCGTTCCTCGCGGACGAGATCTACACGAACCTGGTCGGCGGCGAGGAGGGTGCCTTCGGTGAGGGTCCGGACTCGGTGCACCTCGCCGACTACCCGGAGCCGGATGCGGCGCTCCTCGATCCGGGCCTCGAGGCGGGCGTGGAGGCGGCTCTTCGAGCCGTTGAGCTCGGGCGCGCCGCCCGCGCCGCCGCGGGAGTCAAGGTTCGCCAGCCGCTGCGCAAGGCCGTGATCGTCGCCAGCGGAGCGGAGCGCCGGGAGGTCGAGCGCCTCCAGGATCTGGTCGTGAGCGAGCTGAACGTGAAGGCGCTCGAGTTCGTATCCGAGGAGGCCGAGCTCGTCCGTTACGACGTGAAGCCGAACTACCGGTCGCTGGGACCGCGCTTCGGCAAGCTCATGCCACAGGCCGCCGCGGCGATCGAGGCGCTCGACCCCGCGGCCGCGGCGGATGCAATCGAGGGACATCGCAAGATCGGGATCAACGTCGACGCCACCGAGCACGAGCTCCAGCCCGACGATGTGAGCCTCGTCATGCGCCCGCTCGACGGCTACAGGGTGGAGGCCGAGGCGGGCAGGGCGGTCGCCCTCTCGCTCGAGCTGGACGACGAGCTGCGGCGCGAGGGACTGGCGCGCGAGATCGTCCACGCGGTGCAGAACGCCCGCCGGGACGCCGGGCTGGAGGTGACGGACCGGATCGAGCTGGTCCTGGGTGGTGACCCGGATCTCCTCGAGGCGGCGCGGGCCCACGAGCCGTACGTCGCAGGCGAGACGCTCGCAACCACCGTCAGCTATGACGGTGAAGCGGCCGGTGCCGCGACGGAGATCGAGGGCCGGGGCCTGCGGATCGGTCTCGAGCGGATCGGTTAGCCAGGGGACGGGACCTCGCTCGAGGCGGTCATCTTCGACCTGGACGGGGTGCTGATCGACTCCGCATCCGTCTGGGGCGAGGTCCGGGAGCAGGTGACCGGCGAGCTCGGAGGACGCTGGCACGACCGGGCCCAGCAGGAGATGATGGGGAGAGCTCCCACGAATCGTCGCCGAAGCGTTTGCGGCCTGAGGGACGCTATGACGTCCCCAAAACCCCAAACGCCGAGCTGTGAATCAGGTCTAGGCGAGTGAGGGCTCGAGCTCGGACTCGAGGCGCCGCTTCGGCATCGCTCCGATCACGCGCTTGGCCTCGGACCCGTCCTTGAACAGGATCAGGGTCGGGATGGAGAGGACCTCGTACTGCGCGGCCGTCTGCTGGTTCTCGTCGGTGTTGAGGCTGACGATGTGCAGATCGTCGCGCTCGGCGGCCATCTCCTCGAGGATCGGATGGACCACGCGGCAGGGCCCGCACCATGGCGCCCAGAAGTCGACCAGCACCGGCTGCTCGGCGTCGAGCACCTCGGACTGGAAGGTTCCATCGGTCACGTCGGGAAGCTTCCCAGTCACTTTCTCTCTCCTGATCGCTCGCTCATCTCAACGCGTCGGCCACTTGCCGCTCGCCATTACTATACAAAATAAAGTACGGATCTCCGGCGAGCGGCGGGAGGCTCGCGACGGGGAAGCATATGCCGATCGAGGTCGCTGTAGCGCAGGTCAGCGTCCGCGCAGGCGCATCGCCGGAACGCGCCAGGCCGCCTCGAGGACGATCCCGCCGGTCATCTTGGAGGCCCCCACCCGCCGGTCCCGAAAGACGATGGGCACCTCGACGACCCGAAAGCCGGCGCGGATAGCCCGAAAGGTGGTTTCGACCTGGAAGGCGTAGCCGAGCGAGCCCAGCGAGTCGAGGTCGAGCGCCTCGAGCACCGCCCGGCGAAAGACCTTGAAGCCCCCGGTGAGGTCGTGGACGTCGATCCCGAGGGCCGTCCGCGCATAGGCGCTGCCCCAGCGACTGACCGCCCGTCGCCCGGGCCCCCAGTCAGTGACCCCGCCACCGTCGACGTAGCGCGACCCGAGCACGACGTCGGCGCCGTCGGCGGCCTCGATCATCCGCGGAAGGTCCTTCGGGTCGTGCGAGAAGTCGGCATCCATCTGCACCACGAGGTCGGCTCCCCGCGCGAGCGCCTCGCGAAATCCTGCCACGTATGCCGGCCCGATGCCCTCCTTGCCCGGCCGGTGCATGACCGTCACGTCGTCGTGCGCGTCCGCGAGCCGATCGGCGATCCGGCCTGTCCCGTCCGGGGACGCGTCGTCGACGATCAGCACCCGCCGGGAGGGCGGCAGCGATTCGAGGGCCGCCTCGACGATCGCCTCGACGTTCGCCGCTTCGTTGTATGTGGGGATGACGAGCCAGACGCGCGCACGCATCATCAACGACACCAGCCAGTTTCGGGGCCGGAGCCCCTCACCTCAAACTCCGGCATCCCCCGATGCTATTCGTCGCCTCCGGGCCCGCATCGGGCTCCCGCCGCGACGAATAGGTTTGGGGTCATGCGAAACACCGAGATCGCTGATGCGCTGAGCGAGCTCGCGACCCTGTACGAGCTCGACGGAGCCATCCGCTATCGCGTGCTCGCCTATCGCGAGGCGGCGCGCGTGATCCGCCAGAGCCCGGTCTCGGTCGCGGAGCTTGCGCGTGCGGGACGGGCAACCGAGCTCCCCGGCGTCGGCAAGACGCTCGAGGGAAAGATCGTGACCCTCCTGGACACGGGCGAGATCCCGTCCGCCGCCAAGCTCAAGCGGAAGTTCCCGGTCTCCCTGGTGGAGGTCACCCGGGTCCCCGGAGTCGGCGCCAAGACGGCCCGCCGGCTCTACGACGAGCTCGGCGTCGCAAACCTGGACGACCTGCGCAAGGCGGCGCAGGAGGAGCGCATCCGAGGCCTCAAGGGCCTGGGCCCGAAGGTGGAGGAGAACGTGCTCGCATCGCTGGGCAAGCTCGCCGACCGGGGACCGGCGGAGCGCCTGCTCCTCTCGGAGGTGCTCCCCGTCGCCGAGCGGATCGCCGCAGACTTGCGGGCCAACCCGGCCAGCGACGCGGTCGAGGTCGCCGGATCGGCGCGGCGGCGTGCGGAGACGTGTCACGACGTCGACCTGATCGCCACCGCCAGCCAGCCCGTCGTCCTCGCAGGGGCGCTCCTCGACCATCCCCTGGTCGTCGCGAAGGGCTCGGCGCGAAAGAGCGGCGCCCGCGCGACGACTCACAACGGCGTCGCCGTCGACCTGCGGATCGTCGCTCCCGACGCCTACGGCAACCTGCTCCAGCACTTCACTGGATCCGCCGAGCACAACGTCGAGCTTCGCGAGCGCGCGGTCGCGATGGGCCTCTCGGTCTCCGAGCACGGCATCGCGGACGCCGAGTCCGGCGAGATCGCCCGCTACTCGACGGAGGAGGAGGTGTACCGGCGCCTGGGCCTCGACTACGTCGAGCCTGAGCTGCGCGAGGCAAACGGCGAGATCCGCGCCGCGGCCGAGGGCACGCTCCCCGCCCTGGTGACCCTGGACGACATCCGGGGCGACCTGCACTGCCACACGACCCTCTCCGACGGGCGCAACTCCCTGGAGGAGATGGCCGCCGCGGCGCGGGAGCGCGGCTACGCCTACCTCGCGGTCACGGATCACTCGGCGAGCCACGGCTTCGGCGACCACGTGACCCCCGAGCGCCTGGCGCAGCGGATCGAGGAGATCCGCGAGCTGAACTCGGGGGTGCGAGGATTTCGCGTGCTCGCGGGCTCGGAGGTCAACGTGATGCCCGATGGCTCACTGGACTACGGCGATGAGCTCCTTGGGGAGCTCGACTGGGTGATCGCGAGCGTGCACACCTCGTTCAAGATCTCCGCCCGGGCGATGACCGAGCGGATCGTGACGGCGATCGAGCACCCGCTCGTCGATTGCATCGGGCACCTGACCGGCCGGCTGATCAACCGCCGCGACCCCTACGACCTTGACGTCGAGCGCGTCGCCGAGGCGGCCGCGGGCACCGGGACGATGCTGGAGATCAACGGCAACCCCAACCGGCGCGACCTGTCGGAGCGCCACGCCCGCCTGGCGGCGGAGGCCGGCGTGATGATCTGCGTCAACACGGATGCCCACGGCACCGACACCCTGAGCAACATCGCGTACGGGCTGGCGACCGCCCGCCGGGCCTGGCTCACGGCGGGGCAGGTGGCCAACACCCGCTCGTGGCGGGACTTCGCGCGCCTGCGCAAGCGGGCGAAACTGGTTCGCTAAGATAATTAGCGATGGTAACGAATGCCCCGGAACTCGCCGCCGAGCGTGACCTGAGCGGCTTGGCCGCTCGTCTCCGCCTGGTGATCACGAGGACCGCGCGCCGGCTGCGCCAGCAGGCGGCCAGCGATCTCGGGCCGTCGCAGACCGCCGCGCTGGCGACCGTCGAGCGCCACGGGCCACTGACCCCCAGCGAGCTCGCGCGGATCGAGCGCATCCAGCGGCCCACGGCGACCAGGATCGTCGCCCGGCTGGAGGAGGCCGAGCTGGTCGAGCGCATCGCGGACCCCTCCGACGGTCGCTCGTTCACCGTGAGCACCACCCCGGCCGGCGCGGCCCTCATGAACAAGCTCCGAACCCGGAAGAATGCCTATCTGGCCCGGCGCCTGCGCGGCACCGACGACGGGGACCTCGCCACCCTGGAGCGCGCCGCCGAGATCCTGGAGGACCTGCTGGAGGGCGAGCGCCGGTGAGCGCCGCCCTGAGGCGATCCTTCACCTCCCTATCCGTTCCGAACTACCGGCGCTACTTCGCCGGCCAGCTCATCTCACTGAGCGGCAACTGGATGCAGGTCGTCGCCGAGATGTGGCTCATCCTGGCGCTGACCGGCAGCGGGGTGGCCGTCGGCGTCACCTCGGCCCTCCAGTTCCTGCCGCTCCTGCTGTTCGCCGCTTGGGGTGGCCTCCTCGCGGACCGGTTCCCGAAGCGCTCACTGCTCAGCATCACCCAGTCGCTGGCGATGGTTCCGGCGCTGACCCTGCTGGCCATCACGGCCACCGGCGTGGTGACGCCGTGGATGGTCTGGGCGCTGGTCTTCGTCCGCGGAACGATCAACTCCATCGACTACCCCGCCCGCCAGAGCTTCGCGATCGAGATGGTGGGGCCAGACCGCCTGGTCAACGCCGTGAGCCTGAACAGCGTGATCATCCACTCCGCCCGGATTCTCGGGCCCGCGGCCGCCGGGGTGATGATCGCGACCGTGGGGGTGGAGCCGTGCTTCCTGCTGAACGCGCTCTCGTTCGCCGCCATGGTCGTCGCCCTGCGCGCGATGCGGCCCGAGGACCTGGGCTCGGCGCCGATCGCGGACCGGCGCCCGGGCGCCGTGCGAGCCGCGGTGGGCTATGTCGCGCGCACGCCGGCGCTCGCCATCCCGCTCGCGATGATGGCCGTGGTCGGGACCCTCGGGTACAACTTCCAGGTCATCCTGCCGCTGCTGGCCCGGTTCAGCTTCGACGGCGGGGCGGCGACGTACACCGCGCTCGCGGTCGCGATGGGGGTGGGATCGGTGATGGGCGCGCTCGCCGCCGGGGCGCGCCAACGGGTCGGCCCACGCCTTCTCGTCGCCGCCGCGTTCGGCTTCGGAGCCGTCGCGCTGATCGCCGCCGCCGCCCCCTCGATTCCCCTCGAGATGGCGGCGCTGATCCCGCTGGGCGCGGCCAGCGTCACCTTCGCCGCCGGGATCAACTCGTCCCTCCAGCTCGCGGCGGAGCCCGACATGCGAGGCAGGGTCATGGCCCTGTACACCGTGGTGTTCCTGGGCTCCACCCCGATCGGTGGGCCGATCGCGGGCTGGCTCAGCCAGGCGATCGACCCGCGGGCCGCGCTCGTGCTCGCGGGGGCAGCGGGGCTCGCGGCGGCGCTGGGCGCCCGGGCGGCGTTCAGGAGCGCGTCGGGCGACGGGCCTAGCCGGTGGCGGGAGGAGGCGGAGGAGGATGTCCCGCCGGGATGCGGTCGCGTCCCAGCCCGGGTGTCCTGATGAGCTTGACCGGCGAGAAGGCCGAGCTCGGCTCGACGTAGAAGCGCACCCCGTCGCGCTCCTCGATCGCCGTCACGGCCCGCTCGCGCCCGCGCCAGGCGAGGGCGTTGAGTATCGCGAACCCAGCGCCCACCCCCGTCACCTGCGGCCAGATCCAGGCCAGCGCGCCGGCGACGATGGCGAACGCTCCGATCGGCCACAGTCGCTGGAAGGCGATGCGCCCGGCGCCCTCGGTCGGCAGCGAGGTGGACGTCCGCGCCGCGGCCAGCCCGCGCCCCATCGCCTCGGTGGCGCGGCCGGAGCCCCCCAGGACGATTCCGATGACGACCGCCATGAGCCACCAGCCGCCGGCGAGGTAGATGGTCGTGTAATCGGCGTCCTGGTTGGCGGCGACCACGGTCAGCAGGCCCAGCACGGACGCAGCGCCGCCGATCAGCAGCACCGTGAGGCGGAGCAGGTCGACGAACAGCATCAGCCTTCGCCCTCCTCGCCCGCCGGCTCGGCGAGTGCCCTCAGCACCTCGAGGAAGCCGTCAGGACCCTGAACGACGGCATCGGCGCGCTCGGCCAGCTCGGGCGGTGCCTCCGCGGAGAGGACGCCGATGCGCACCGCGGCCCGCAGCCTCTCCGACTCGGCCAGGCGGCCGAGAGCGGTGAATGCGTCCAAGTCGCCGCGGTCGTCTCCCCCGAACAGCGCGAGCTCCACCGGCCGCTCGGCCAGGAGGCGCTTGACCGCGGTCCCCTTGTCGATGTCCGCGACGGGCCGGACCTCCAGCACCTTGCGCCCCCGGTGGGGGGCCAGACCCGCCGCCCGGGCCGAGCTCGCGATCCGCTGCGCGTAGCGCTCCGCCGCGATCTCGTCCCAGGCACCGCGCCAGTGGAGCGCCTGGATCGGGCCCTTGCTCTCGAGCCTCAGGCCTGCCGCGCTGACCGCCTCGGCATCCAGCTCCCGCACGAAGTCCCGCGCGCTGCTCACGTCGCCGGCGACCGCCGGATCGAGCTCGGGATCGCTCGCACCCGGGCGCAGGAGCTCCAACCCGTGGTTGCCCGAATAGACCAGCTCCTCCACGCCGACGATCCAGCGCGCCTCCAGCGCCTGCCGGCCCGTCACGCAGGCGACGAGCGCGTAGCGGCCTGCCAGGCGCCTCAGGACCTCGCGCGCCTGCTCGGGCACGGCGGCGTCCTCGGGATCCGGAACGATCGGGGCGAGGGTCCCGTCGATGTCGCAGAGCAATGCGGAGGCCGACGGGGCGGCGCGAAGCGGCGCGATCAAGTCCGCCAGCGGCGCCGTGGCACCTGGCGCTTCGCTCACTCGCCGATGGTTGTCGCCGGCCGCATGGCCACTAGTATCGCCGCCCGTGGCGCGGGATCGATTCCTGAAGCTCTTGGCGATCGGCACCGCGGGCGGGGTGTTCAGCGGCCTGTTCGGGGTCGGCGGGGGAACGATCATCGTCCCGCTCCTGATCTTCTGGCTGGCCTACGGGGAGCGAGAGGCGGCCGGAACCAGCCTGGCCGCGATCGTGATCATCGCCGCCTACGGCGCCATCGCGCAGGCCCTGTACGGCAACGTCGACCCAGCCAACGCCGCGATCGTCGGAGTTCCCGCGCTGGCCGGAATCGTCGTCGGCGCGGCCGTTCAACAGCGAATCCCCGAGCGGGTTGTCGCGCTCCTCTTCGCCGCGCTTCTGGTCGCGACGGCCGCGGAGCTGATCTTCTGATGGAGTACGTGGCCGCGGGCGCGCTGGGGTTCCTGGGCGGGATGCTGGGAGGACTCGTCGGCGTGGGCGGCGGAGTCCTGTTCGTCCCGGCCCTCGTGATCTTCCTCGACCAGACGCAGGTCGAGGCGGAGTCGACCTCGCTGCTGGCGATCGTCTTCGTCGCCTCGCTGGGCGCCTACCGCCAGTACGGGTACGGCAACCTCCGGGTGCGCGACGCGCTCGTGATGGGAGGCGTCGCGGTGCTGGGTGTCGCGGGCGGGGTGGCGATCTCAAACGCGGTGTCCGGGCGCGCGCTCGAGCTCATGTTCGCCGCCCTCGCCCTGGTGATCGCTGCACAGCTCGTGCGCCGGGCGCTGGGGGGCCATACCTAGGTCAGCGAGATCCTCCACGTCGAACGGCGCATTTGTCGGTCTGAGGCCGACATACGCACCACTCGGTGCTTCGTCGCCTCTCGGGCCTCCTCTCAATGCCCGTGCTCCAAGGCCCCCTTGACGGACGCATCCAGCGCGTTCAGGCGGTAGAGGGCCAGCGCCTCGGGCGAGTCGAAGCCGCGGCCGGACGATCCTCCACCACCGGCTCGGCCTGGGCCCGCATCCGGCCCGTGGTGTGAGAGCACGCAGTTCATGAGGGGTAGGCGGCGCTCCGCGGGGAGCTCGTCCGCGGCCTCCGCGATGAGCTGGGCTCCGATCGCCAGATGCCCGAGCATCCGCCCCTCGTCGCTCAGCTCGAAGCGGGCTCCGTAGGTGAACTCGCGCGCCTTGCCGACGTCGTGGAGCAGCGCCGCGGCCATCAGCAGGTCGGAGTCCAGGCGCGGGTGGAGCTGGCAGATTTCGCCGACGAGAGTACCGACGGACACGGTGTGCTCCAGTAGCCCGCCCAGGTAGGCGTGATGGCCGGCCCTCGTGCAGGGAGCGCGGCGAAACTCCTCCGCCACGGGGCCCCCCAGCAAGAGGCGCTCGACCGGCCGCCGCAGGCCGGGATCGTGCACCTCGCGGACGAGGTGCTCCAGAAAGCCCTCGAGCTCCTCGGCCGAGCGGTAGGCGGCGGGCAGGAACTCCGCCGGTTCGAACGATCCGGGATCGAGCCGCCGGACGTCGTCGAGCTCGGCCACGATCTCGCCTCGAAAGCGCTCGATCCGCCCGCGTGCCCGTACCGCGTCGCCGCTCTCGAAGCGCAGGCCGATCCGATCTGCCTCGCGGAACACCCGTGCGGGGAGGGTGCCAGTGCGGTCACGGAGCTCCAACGACAGGTAGGAGCCACCGTTCCGCGCGGTCAGGCGGTCCTTGCGCAGGCACGCGAAGCGCCCCTCGAACCGGCGGCCCGGCCGCAGGTCGGCGATCGCGGTCGCGTCGTCCGTAGTCGCCGCTTGGGCCACAGCCGCTTCCATGCCCCGATGGTGAACGCGGCGCCGGACGCCCACCCGCGCGGCGGCCCCCGGCGACCCAATAGGCTCGCGGGCGTGGATCCGGTCCTGTGGGAAGGGGAGATGCCCGAGCTGCGCTCGCCCACGCTGGTCTGCGCGTTCACGGGCTGGAACGACGCGGCGAGCGCCGCGACCACGGCCCTGGAGGCGGTGGCGGCGTCGCTCGACTCCGCAGTCGTCGCGAGGATCGACCCCGAGGAGTTCTACGACTTCCAGGTCAACCGGCCCACGATCCGTCTCCATGAGGGTGAGACGCGCGAGATCGACTGGCCCGCCAACACGCTGCTGTCGGTGCAGGTGCCATCTGCGGAGCGCGATCTGGTTCTCCTCAGCGGCGTCGAGCCCAACATCCGCTGGCGGACCTTCGCGGACTCGATCGTCGCCGCCGCGGCACGTCTCGGCGTCGAGATGATCGTCTCGCTCGGTGCGCTGATGGCGGACGTCGCCCACACCCGCCCCGTTCCCATCACCGGCCTGGCGTCGGATCCCGAGCTCGTCGATCAACTCGGGATGAGCCGCTCGAGCTACGAGGGGCCCACCGGCATCGTGGGCGTTGTCCACGATGCCTGCCGGCGCCAGGGGATGACCTCGGCGAGCCTGTGGGCGGCGGTCCCGCACTACGTGGCGGCGGTGCCCAACCCCAAGGCGGCACTCGCGCTGCTCCGCCGGCTCGAGGGTCTCACGGGAATCGCGGTCGAGGCCTCCGAGCTGGAGGACGCCTCCGAGCGCTTCACCGAGCAGGTCGACCAGGCGGTCTCGGCGAATCCCGAGATCGAGGAGCTCGTCACCAATCTCGAGGCCTCCCAGGAAGAGGACTACGAGGTCAGCCAGAACATGCCGTCCGCCGACGACATCGCGCAGGAGTTCCAGCAGTTCCTGCGCCAGCGCGGCAAGGACAAGAACTAGGCTGTCTGACCGGAAATCTACGCCTCCGGGCCGGGCAGATCAGGCGGTAGTCGCACCAGGAGCAGATCTCATACGACGGGCGGGGCTCGAAGTCCTGGCCCTCGATCCCGGCTCCGACCTCGAGCACGGTCCGCTCGACCCGCTCGGCGTCGTCAGGGGAAGCCGGCACCTCGACGCGCTCGTCCTCGAGCACGTACCAGTAGCTGCCGGCATCGGCCTCCACCTGCCACGCGGACCGCGCGGCGAGACGGTATAGAGCGAGCTGCACGTCGTCGCCCCCGCCGGCCCGCGGCTCGCCGGTCTTGTAGTCGATGAGCTCATAGCCGCCGTCGTCCCGCCTGTCGACGCGGTCCACGCGGCCCCTGAGCTGGTGGTCGCCGATCGCGAACGAGAACCCGCGCTCGAGCCAGACCGGGCTCGAGGAGGCCGTGCGATGGCGCTCGTGGTAGCGGGCGAGCGCCGCGACGGCCCGGTCTCGGTATTGAAGCTCATCGTCGGAGGACCCGAAGCCGGTCCGGCGCCAGCCGGCCTCGAACAGGAACAGCAGTCGATCGAGGCTCCCGGCGGGTCCGGATCCGGCCCCGGATGCCGGACTCGGTCGGCTCAGCGCGTCCGCCTTCATCGCCTCCGTATGGAAGCGCTCGAGAACCTGGTGGATCAGGATCCCGAACCGCTGGTTGATGGTCGGCTCCCTGGGGATGGCGAAGACCCGCGCGAACTTGTACTTGAGGGGACAGGTCCGGTAGAGGTCGATGTCCGACGCCGACAGGGCCAGGCCGTCGCCGCGCCGCGGGATGAACTGCTCGAGCGACGGCTCCCTGCGGGCGGCCACCAGCTCGCGCCGGGCGGACGCGTCCCGCTCCTCGGCCACTACGTACTCGTCCAGCGCCGACGCCTCCAGCGCAGCACGCTGCTCCGCCGAGGCGGCGCGGCCGAGCAGCTCGTTGAGCGCCGAGATCGTCTCGGCGGCCGGCTCAGCGCCGGGGCGCTGCACGAGCGCCGCGAGCTTGATCAGCTCCATGTAGCGGGCCACCGCCTGTGTCACGTCCTCGGCCGTGTCGAGACGCATCTCCGAGAGTGCGGCGCCGGCGCGCCACGACGATTCGAGCACCTCGTCGCGGAGCATCCTGTAGGTGGAGTGCAGGCCCTCGGCCGGACCGAACAGCTCCTCCTCGTGGATCTCCTCCTCGGCCCCCAGGGAAGCCCGGGCCGCCTCGTAGAACGGGGACGGGGCGACCTGGCCGTCGGCGGTCTGCTCGGGCCAGGACATCACCAGCCCCCGCTTGGCACGCGTCATCGACAGGTAGGCGAGGCGCGCCCTGGCGGCCCTGGTCGCTTGGTCGGCGTCCGCGTCGACGACCTGCCCCGGCAGCAGACTCCGGGGGAGCCACCCGGCCGCGGAGTCCCGGGGAGCGATGGCGCCGCGGTGAAGCCCCAGCACGTAGGTGTGCTCGAACTCGAGCCCCTTGACCTGCTCGGGCTCGGCGAGCACGACGGAGCCTCCGGGCGCGGTCGCCGCGTCGTCTGGATCGAGTTCCCCGGCGTCCGCCACAGCGGTGAGATGCCTGACGAAGTCCCGCACCGATCCCCGGGGCTCACGGCGGGTCCAGGCGGCGGCGAGCTCGGACAGCCGTGAGAGGCTCTGAAGGCGCTCGGCGGCCTCCGGCGTCGCGACGAACAGGCGGTGGCGTCGCAGGCCGATGCGCTCGATCAACCGCCGCACGAAGACGTCCGCCCGCATCTCCTCCATCGCGGCGGAGGCCGACCGCTGCAGCTTCAGGAAGGCCTTGATGCGGTCACGGGCCTCGGGCGGGAGCTGCGGGCTGTCGAGAGCCGCGTCAAGCGCCGAGATCATGTCGAGCTTGCGGCGCCGGGCGATCGCGGTGCAGCGCGCGAGGTCGATCGAGCGCAGCTCCACCGGTGGCCGCGTCAGGGCGCGGACCACGGCGGCGCTGTCGGTGGGATCGGCGAGCATCCGCAGCCAGGCGAGGACGTCGCGCACCTCGGGGCGCTGGAAGAGCGCGGCGTCGCCGGCGAACCGGAACGGGACCGTGCGCTCCTCGAGGGCCGCGGCGACGAGTCGGGCCTCCCGCCAGCCCGCGCCCACGATCACGCAAACGGCCTCGGGACGCACCTCTCCCGCGGCGAGCAGGTGCTCGATCTCCCGGGCGGTCGCCTGCGCCTCGGCCCGCTCGCTCGTGCAGCGCCAGAAGCGAACCCACGACTCCGTGCCGCCCGCGCCGCCGGGGTGCTCGGGGCCGGCGTGCCCGGCGAGCCCAGCCACCGCCGAGGCGGCACGGGCGACGTCGGCGCCGAAGCGAAGCGGGCGCTCCAGTGCCACCTGCTCCGCCTGGGGGTAGCGCTCGGCGAACGAGGGTCCGGGATCCACCGCGGCGGCGGGCGGGCGGCGGATCGACTGCCCGATATCACACGCGCACACCAGGTTGCCGTGCTCGGCGACGGCGGCGATCAGCGCCCGATGGGCTGCGCCGGCGTCCTCGAGCTCGTCGACCATGACGAAGCGAAACCTGCCGGAGATCTCGCTGCGGACATCACGCCGCTCGCGAAGAAGGCGCTCGAGCTCGGTCACCAGATCGCCTCCGTCGAGGCTTCCGTTCTCGCGCAGAATCCGGTCGTGGCCCGCGTAGAGGTCCGCGAATTCCCGCTCGCGCCGGGCTCGCTCGCGCTCCTGCACGCCCGGAGCCTCGCGCTCGCGCTCCTCCGCCCAGTCGCGAAGCCTGCCTGGGCTGATTCCCTCGGCCTTGAGGGCATCGATGCGGCGGAGGAGTCGCGCCAGCAGCCCGGCGGGGTTGCCGCGGATCTCGTGACGGCGAAGCGACAGCTCGTCGAGATGGTCGAGCAGCAGAGCGAGCCTGTCGGCCACCCTGACGGTCGCGAAGAACGGATCGAGACCGGCCTCCAACGCGTACTCGCTCAGGAGGCGCTGGGCCACCGACTCGTACGTGGCGATCCAGAGCTCCTCGTAGGGCGGCTCGACGAGTGCCCCCGCGCGAGCGCGCAGCCGCGTTGCCCCTGCCCGGGAGCGGGTGAGCGTCAGCACGCGCTGGGGCTCCGTGCCGTCGGCGTTGAGGCTCTCCAGGCGACGTGCGAGCACCTCGCTGCGGCCGGACCCCGCCGGTCCCGAGACGAGCAGCGGGCCCCGGCGGTGCCGGACAACCCGCGATTGCGCATCCGTCAGGTCCGGCCTGGCCTCCGGTGCGCCCTCTCCCTCCACAGGCGTAACGCTAGCGCCTCCCCTGAGCGCTCCCTTGCGTCCGGCAACCGCTCATCTGGAGGGTTGATGGGGGTTAGGCGCGTGGGTGGGGGCGCCGAGGCCGAGCTGGGCGCCGCACGGGCCGAAAGCAGGTAGCAGCGCTACCTGCGAGGACGTGGGTGGCGATCCAGCGACGGCCTGCGGCGTCATCCGCGTGCGTGGATAACCGACATCAGCCCTCTAGCATGGTGCGGTGGCGCGCAGGAAGACCTCCGAAGCGGCCCCGGGCGCCCCGCGGACTCCAGACGCGCTCGGCGCGGACTGGCTCGCGGCGTGCCGGCGCATGGTGCGTGCCCAGCGCGAGCTCTTCTCGGAAGAGCGCAGCATCGCGGCGAGAACCGTCTACGACGGCGTCGGCGAGGGCGGCGACCGCGCGCTCACGATCGATCGTCGCAGCGAGGACATCGTCTTCGCCGAGCTCGAGCGCCTGAACGATGAGGGCCACGAGTTCAGGGCGATCTCCGAGGAGCGCGGCGAGGTCGCTTTCGGCGACGCCGGCGCCTCCGTTTCGGTGATCATCGATCCCATCGACGGCTCGCTCAACGCGCGCCGCATGCTGCCGTCCTTCTCGCTCAGCGTGGCCGTCGCGTCCGGACCGACGATGGCCGACGTGGAGGCGGCCTACGTCTACGACTTCGGCGCCTCGGAGGAGTACTCCGCGCGTCGCGGCGACGGTGCGAGGCTCGACGGCGAGCCGCTTCGGGCCGAGGGCCCGGGGTTCGGCCTCGAGGTCGTTGGCATCGAGGGCGCCAAGCCCGAGCGCATGATCCCCGTGCTCGACGCGCTCAGCGGCAAGGCGTACCGGATTCGCTCCGTGGGCTCGATCGCGATCTCGCTCTGCTACGTGGCCGGCGGCCGGTTCGACGCAATGCTCACCGGCAGGGCCTCGCGCTCGGTCGACGCCGCCGCGGGGCAGCTGATCGCCCGCGAGGCCGGTGCTCAAGTGGCCCTCGCGGGCGCCGAGCTCGACGTCGGGCTCGACCTCGACGCCAGGTACCACGTCGCCGCCGCGCTGGACGACGAGATGCTCGCCACCGTCCTCGCAGCCCAGCGGTTCGCCGAGGCTCCCCCTGGCCCGAGTCGGTGAGCGCGGATCGCTTCGTCGATTGGGGCCTGGCGCAGCGCATCGCCGACGGAGTAGCCGGCGGCGGAGGCGAATCCGGCGACTTCTCGGTGCCGGCCGTGGAATCCGCGTGCACCGAGGCCCGGAACCTCGTCCTGGGCTACACGGGGCTCGCTCCCATCCGGCCGCTTCCGGAACCCGAGGTCGTCGATCGCACCGAATGGGCGCGCGTCGGGCTACAAACGCTTCGCGAGCTGTCGGGAGGCTTCGAGGCCCGGATGGCGGGGGGCCTGAAGGCACCGGGGCCGCTCGGCGGAGTTGCACGGTCGATCGCCGGCGCCGCCGCGGCCGCCGAGGCCGGAATCGCCGTCGGCTACGGCGCTCGCAAGGTCCTGGGCCAGTACGACGTGGCGCTGCTCAGCGCCGATCGCGGGCCGCGCCTGCTGTTCGTCGCTCCGAACCTTGCCAGCACCCACGAGGAGCTCGGCGAGACGCCCGAGCTGTTCCTGCGGTGGATCGCGATCCACGAGACGACCCACGCGGTCCAGTTCGCCGCCGTTCCGTGGCTGCGATCCCACCTCGCCGACCTCATCGAGCGGCTGATCGAAGGCGCCTCGGCGCAGATCGACCGGGCGTCGCTCCAGGGGCTGGCCAGGCGGCTGTTTCACGCCGACCCCAGGCGCACGGTCCGATCGCTCCTGCAGGGCGACCTGGCGCGAATCCTGGCCGGTCCCGAGCAGGCCCACGTGCTCGATCGCATCCAGGCGGCGATGTCCGTCATCGAGGGTCACGCCGAGCACGTCATGGATGCCGCCGCCGAGCAGGAGGACCCGGGCTACGCGCGGCTTCGAGCCCGCCTCGAGGCTCGCCGCGCGCGGCGGGGAGGGCTCGGCGAGGTGATCTCGAGGCTGCTGGGCATGGAGATGAAGCTGCGTCAGTACAAGCTCGGCAAGGCGTTCTGCGACGCCGTGGTCTCAGAAGCGGGCGTGCAAGGCCTGAACCGCGTGTGGTCGGCCCCGGAGGCGCTCCCGAGCGCCGACGAGCTCGAGCGGCCGTCGCAGTGGCTTGGGCGCGTGGCGGGCACAGGCAGTTAGCGGGCGCAAGGCCGCAGCGGCCCCACCGCCGAGTGTGGGATTACCCGCGACATGACCGGTTGACTCCACACTCGGCGAATCTGGGGCGCGTAACCTCCTTCGCGGGCCGGGGTACAAACACCTGTTCGCCTTGATAACATCGAACAACCTTAGAAATAAGGAACAACTCAAGCCCACCAGGGTTGGAAAGGGAAAGATGGCAGCCAACGGCAGCACCACCAGCACAACCCAGCGCAAGAGCGCGCCGCGCACGACCGCGACCACCCGCACGGACGGCGCGAAGATCCGCGAGGGCATCACGAAGGTCCGGAACGGCAGCGTCTCGTACGCGCGCCAGACCGCCGAGCGCTCGCTCGACGTTCCCGTCGGGGCGGCTCTGACCGTCGCCGATCGCGTCAACGAGGTCGTCGAGCCGTTCACCAAGCGTGAGACCGCCGAGCGCGAGCTGAAGAGCTTCCGCACCCAGGTCGAGCGCGAGCTGAACAGGCTCGAGCGCCGCGGGGCCACGTCCCGCCGCAAGGCCCGCACTCGTGCGCGCCAGACGCGCAACCGGTTCCAGCGCCAGCTCAAGCAGCGCCGGCGCTCGGTCCAGATGACGGTCAAGCAGAACCGCGCGAAGGCCGAGGACAACCTGAAGCGCGCCCAGACGGCGGTTTCCGAGCGCGTCTCGACGCTCGTCTAGGACCTTAGCCCGGGCCGCCTCGAGAGGTGGCGACCCGGAGGGATCTGCCCGCACACATCCTCGCGGGCAGAACAGCACCTCTCCTCCCCGATCGACCGGCCACAGCGCCGGTCGATCGACGTCTGGACCGGCTTTGTCACAATGAACGTAGTGGTCCCCACCAACGAACAGATCACCGAGGCGCTGAAGGGCGTGATCGACCCCGAGCTGCGGCGGTCCATCGTCGAGCTCGGGATGGTGCGCTCCATCGCGACGACGGAGGACGGGCGCGTGGACGTGGTCGTCTCGCTCACGACCCCCGGCTGTCCGATCCGCTCCCACTTCCAGAACGCCGTGGCCGAGCGGGTCGGCGAGCTCGATGGCGTCACCCAGGTCGGGGTCGGCTTCGACGTCCTCTCGAACGAGGAGAAGGGGCGCCTCCAGCAGTCGCTCGGGCGCCAGCAGCTTCCCGACGGCGCCCTGGCGCAGGTGAAGAACGTGATCTGCGTGGCGTCCGGCAAGGGCGGGGTCGGCAAGTCCACCATGACGGCCAACCTGGCGGCCGCGCTCGTCGCCGAGGGCTACTCCGCCGGTGCGCTCGACTGCGACGTCTACGGCTACTCCATCCCGCGCATGCTCGGCGTCAACCGCAAGCCCGAGGTGAACGCGGAGCGCAAGATCGTCCCGCTCGCCGGCCCCGGCGGCGTCAAGGTGATGTCGATCGGGTTCTTCGTGGAGGAGAACGCAGCCGTGGTGTGGCGTGGGCCGATGCTCCACAAGGCGATCCAGCAGTTCCTCGAGGACGTCGACTGGGGCGAGCTCGACTACCTGCTGCTGGACCTTCCCCCAGGGACCGGCGACGTCTCGATGACGCTGGCCCAGCTCCTCCCGCAGGCCAAGATCCTGATCGTCACGACGCCTCAGCCGGCCGCCCAGAGCGTGGCGCGCCGCGCCGCCGAGATGGCTGACAAGGTCGACCTGGAGCTCCTGGGCGCAATCGAGAACATGTCGGCCTTCACCGGCCCCGACGGCCAGCGCATGACCATCTTCGGCGAGGGCGGCGGTCAGCTCCTCGCCGACGAGCTCGAGGTCCCGCTCCTCGGCAAGGTGCCGCTCAGCGAGGAGCTGCGCGAGCACGCGGACTCGGGCTCTCCGCTCGTGCTGGCGGATCCGAACGCCCCCTCGGCGCAGGCGATCCGAGACGCTGCCCGCGGCATCGTGGCCGCGACGCCGCAGGAGCTCCCCGTGATGCAGGCAGCGCCTCCCGTCGCGATGCCGGAGCCCGCGGTGAGCGGCACCGAGCTGCCCGTCGTTCAGTCCGGCGGCTAGCGGCCCGGAAGCCGCAGCCGATTCAGGGAAGGGACGCCGCCGACGGCGCTCTACGCGTTGGCGTAGTACTCCGCGTTGATCTGGATGTACTTGCTCCACTCGTCGGGGAGCTGATCCTCGGCAAAGCAGGCATCGACCGGGCACGCCTCCACACAGGCGTCGCAGTCGATGCACTCGTCGGGATCGATGAAGAGCTGCTTGGCGGCCTCGTAGTCCGGCTCGTCCGGCGTCGGATGAATGCAGTCGACGGGACAAACCTCTACACACGAGTTGTCCTTCTCTCCGATGCAGGGCTCGGCGATGACATAGGCCACGGCTGGTTCTCTCCCTCTTTTCTGCCTCGGTTGCGGTTGGATCCAGATCAGGTGCCCGCCGTCGCCGGCGGCGCGGAGCGAACATTCTAGGCGAGTTGCCCCTGCGGACCGGGGTTGGCAAAGTGACGATTCGCGCTTGCCGGCCGCCCTCGGCGGGCCAATAGAGTCCAGCGCCGTGATCCTCCTCACCGGGGCGAGCGGAACCGTCGGCAGAGCGCTGCTGCCGCTCCTGCTGGCCGCAGGCCACGACGTGCGGGCGCTGGTCCGCGACCCTCGCGGGCTGGGACGACACCGCGTGGACGTGCAGATCGCACTCGGCGACCTGGCCCGCCTGGGCGACCGGCATCTTCAGCGCCAGGCGCTGAGGGGGGCCGGCACGGTGATCCATCTCGCCGCGGCGATCCGCGATGAGCCGCACGCCCGCGTCGAGGAGCTCAATGGCCTCGCCACCGCCCGCCTGCTGCGCGCCGCGGAGCGGGCAGGCGTCGAACGGTTCGTGTTCTTCTCCGCCCTGGGAGCGAGCGAGTTCCAACGCACCCGCTTCTTCCGCGCCAAGGCGGCCGCCGAAGGGGCCGTGGCAAAGTCCCCCCTTGCCACCACCGTCTTCGCCCCGTCGATCGTCTACGACCCGGGCGATCGATGGGTGCGCTTGATGAAGCGGCTGTCACTGCTCCCCGCGCTGCCGGTCTCGGGCTCGGGGGTTGCCGAGTTCGAGCCGATCTGGGCCCACGACGTGGCGCGCTGCGTCGTCTCGTCCCTCGAGCGGGACGACCGTAAGGCCCGCTTCGAGCTCGCCGGGCCGCAGGTCCTGACCTACGACGGGGTCGCCAGGGCGGTCGCTCGGGCGACCGGTCACGAGCGTCCGCTGGTCCACGTGCCGCTCGGCCTCGTGCACCTGACGCTGGTCACGCTCCGGGCGATCTTCGGCGAGGCGGTCTTCGCCACCTGGGAGGAGGCCGAGCTGATGGAGGTGCCGATGGTCAGCTCCCGCGGCACCGCCGATGCCGAGTCCCTGGGAGTCGAGCCCCTGCCGCTGGATGCGGTGCTCGGGACGTAGGGACGCGACGGCGTGAACGGGCTCGTGTACGGCTCGAGGTGGGCGACCTTCGACTGCTACGGCACGCTCGTCGACTGGAACCGGGGCATCGGCGATGAGCTCGAGCGGCTGTTCGGCGCCGAGTCGCGGGACGCGGCCCTCGCCCGCTACCACGAGCTCGAGCCCGAGATCGAGGCGCAGAGCCCGGGCGCCCCCTACCGGGACGTGCTCGCCGACACGCTGGCCGGCGTCGCGGAATCGCTGGGCCGCGATCTTCCCGCCGACGAGCAGAACGCGCTGGGGCGCTCCCTGCCGACCTGGCCGGTGTTCGAGGAGGTCCCGCCTGCCCTCGCCGAGCTGCGCAGCCGCGGATGGCGCCTGGCGATCCTCTCGAACACCGACCGCGACTTCATCGAGGCGTCGATGGAGCAAATCGGGGTGCCGTTCGAGCTTGCGATCGTGGCCTCGGAGATCGGCTCCTACAAGCCGCGTCCGGGCCACTGGCGGGACTTTCACCGGACCTCTGGGGCGGACCCGGCGCGCCACGCCCACGTGGCGGCGAGCCTCTATCACGACGTCGAGCCCTGTCACGAGCTGGGAATCCCGTGCGTATGGATCAACCGGCTGGGGGAGGCGGCGGCGGGAGAGCCCGCGGCCGAGCTGCCGGACCTGAGGGTGCTGCCGGACGCATTGGATCGGGTGGTTCCCGAGGATTAGAAGCCGCAGTGAAGCGGAAGCGGACGGCTGCTTTCGCATCGCCACGGCAAACGTCCACGCGCCGTGCTTTCGCCCTGCCCCGTACCGCAGCCGCCGCCACGCCCAAGCGAAAGGGCCCGGCGAAACGCCGGGCCCTTTCGAACGCTTCCGCTGAACGCGGTCGCTACATCATCCCGCCCATGTCGGGCATGCCGGCGGGGGCGCCTGCGCCCTCGGTCTCCGGCGGCTCGGCGACGATCGCCTCCGTGGTCAGGATGTTCTTGGCGATCGAGGCCGCGTTCTGCAGCGCCGACCGGGTGACCATCGTCGGATCGATCACGCCGGCCTTGACGAGGCCGCCGTAATCGCCGGTGTCGGCGTTCAGGCCCTCGCCGGGCTTCAGCCCGCGGACCTTCTCGACCACGACGGAGCCCTCGAGGCCGGAGTTCTCCGCGATCTGGCGGAGCGGCTCCTCGAGCGAGCGGCGGATGATCTCCGCACCCGTGCGCTCGTCGTTGTCCTCCAGGCCGCTCGGGTCGATGGCGTCCTGGGCGTTCAGGAGCGCGACGCCGCCGCCCGGAACGATGCCCTCCTCGAGGGCGGCCCGGGTGGCCTGCAGCGCGTCCTCGACGCGGTGCTTCTTCTCCTTCATCTCCGTCTCGGTGGCCGCGCCGACCTTGACGACCGCGACCCCGCCCGCGAGCTTCGCAAGCCGCTCCTGCAGCTTCTCGCGGTCGAAGTCCGAGTCCGTGGTGTCAATCTCGGAGCGGATCTGGTTGATCCGACCCTCGATCGCCGACTTCTCACCGGCGCCGTCGATGATCGTCGTCGTGTCCTTGGACACCACCACGCGACGGGCGTGGCCGAGCTGCGAGACCTGCGTGTTCTCGAGCTTGAGGCCCATCTCCTCGGTGATCACCTCGCCGCCGGTGAGGATCGCGATGTCCTCGAGCATGCGCTTGCGGCGATCGCCGAACCCGGGGGCCTTGACCGAGACGCCGGTGAAGGTGCCGCGGAGCTTGTTGACCACCAGGGTCGCGAGGGACTCGCCCTCGACGTCCTCCGCGACGATGACGAGCGGCTTGCCGCTTTGCATCACCTGCTCGAGCACCGGGAGCAGATCACGGACGGAGCCGATCTTCTGGTTCGCGATGAGGATGTAGGGGTCCTCGAGCACCGCCTCCATGCGCTCCTGGTCGGTGACCATGTAGGGCGAGATGTAGCCCTTGTCGAACTGCATCCCCTCGGTGAACTCGAGCTCCATGCCGAAGGTCTGGCCCTCCTCGACGTTCACGACGCCGTCCTTGCCGACCTTCTCGATCGCGTCCGCGATCACGTTGCCGATCTCGTCGTCGGCGGCGGAAATCGCGGCGACACGGGCGATCTGCTCCTTGCCCGCGATCTCCTTGGACTGCGTCTCTCGCAGGTTCTCGACCACCTGCTCGACGGCGCTCTCGATGCCGCGGCGAAGCGCCAGCGGGTTCGCCCCCGCGGCCACGTTCTTCAGGCCGTGGCGAACGACCGTCTGCGCCAGCAGGGTCGCCGTCGTGGTGCCGTCGCCGGCGACGTCGTTGGTGGCGGTGGCCACCTCGCGCACGAGCTGCGCGCCCTGGTTCTCGAACACGTCCTCGAGCTCGATCTCCCGGGCGATGGTCACGCCGTCGTTCGTGATCGTCGGGGCGCCGAACTTCTTGTCGAGCACGACGTACCGACCCTTGGGGCCAAGGGTCACCTTGACCGCGTTGGCAACGCCATCGACGCCGGCCTGCAACGAGGCTCGCGCCTCGGCGTCGTACTTGAGCTCCTTATGAGCCATGTCTCAAATCTCCTTCGATTCGTATTGCCAATGTGGCGACAGTCCGCTCCGGGACTGCCGCTATAGGACTTTCGCGAGGACGTCCGACTCACGCAGCACGAGCAGCTCCTCGCCGTCGACCGTGATCTCCGTGCCGCCGTACTTGCTGTAGAGGACCTCGTCCCCCTCGCTGACGTCCAGCGGGCGCCGCTCGCCGTCCTCGACCGGGCCGTCGCCGACCGCGATCACCTTGCCCTTCTGGGGCTTCTCCTTTGCGGTATCGGGAAGGACGATGCCGCTCGCGGTCGTCGCCTCCTCCTCGACTGCCTGAACGATCAGCCGATCGCTAAGGGGCTTTAGCTTCATCCGTTCATTACCTCCGTCTTGCGTTTTGAAAGCCAATCCCGCCTGGCCTGGCACTCTACACAGGAGAGTGCCAACGCGCAGCGGTCAGTGTAGCGGGCTCGCTGCCGATGTCAACCAGGGATCTGAGTCGATGAGACTTAGATCAGCTCGATGCCAGCAACCGGCAGCCCAGCAGCCGCGCGAGGCCCTCGCCGCCGTTTCGCATCACCCAGTCGTGATTCCAGGCGAAGACGGGGCGCGCGAGCGGTGCGATCGTGTTCATCCACGGCTTCGTGGTATGCACGTTCCACTCGTAGACGACAGCGGTCACCGGCGTCGCCCCGTCCTGCGCGAACAGGCGCCACCGCCCCGTGCCGGCCAGCTCGCCGGTGGCCTCTCCCTCCAGGAGGCGGGGCTTCTCGACGCGCGTCGTGGTCATCGTGAAGCGGAGGTCATACGGGAGCCTGGAGCGCCAGCTGTAGCGGTCCACCTGGCCGATGCCGTCTCCGTCGCCGTCGGCGAGTCGCTCCGCCGCCGTCACCCCGCGCCACCACCGCGGCCAGCTCTTCGAGTCCCAGATCGCATCCCACACGGGCTCGCGTGGGGCCTCCAGGCACCAGGTCGTGAGGAATCGATACTCGGACACGGGCCCGCCGATCTAGTTCCGAGAGGACGGCGTCTCGCCGTTGCCCATGTGCGGGGCGACCGATTCCACGACCTGCGAGAAGCGGATCACCGTCACCGTGTCCTCGTGCTGGATCTCCCGGCCGTAGATCTGGCGCAGGAAGTTCGTGATCTCGTCGAGGCGGCGAAACTCCGGATTGTCATGCTCGATGTCGCGAGGTGAGAGATCGCGAACCCGCTTGACCTCGACGTCGTCGATCACCGCCGAGAAGAGCTTCTGCCTCGGGCTGTGCTGGTAGCCGACCGTGATCCACACGATCTGGCCGCGCTGGTACTTGCGCGACTTGTCGCCCAGCCTGATCGTGGCCGTCTTCCTACCCCGCTTGAGCTGGTCGACGAACGCCGGGGAGAAGAAGTTGAGCGCGAACAACCCGCCGGTCACAACGCGTCCGGACCTCTCTCGGGGTGGGCGCTCACCCCGCCAGCCTAACGCGGATTTCCAGCCGGTGGAGACGTGTCTACTCGGGGAAGCCCTCGGCGCCGATCAGCGGCACGAACCGACACGGACCGATGATCTCGCGGTCGAGACCCTCCCCGCTGGCGGGGTCCACTCGCTCGGCGACGCGGCGAAAGACGGTCAGGGCGTCGGCGGCGCGACTCGAGACCGGGACGACCAGCCGGCCGCCGATGGCGAGCTGCCCGATGAGCGTCGGCGGTGGTCCCGGCGCGGTCGCGTGGATCGCGATGGCGTCGAATGGAGCGCGATCCGGAAGGCCGGCGCTCCCGTCGCCGATCACCACCTCAACGGTGGTGATGCCGAGATCCTGGAGCATTCCGAGGGCGTGCTCGGCGAGCTCCGGGACGCGCTCGATCGTCACGACCTCCAGCGCCAGCAAAGCGAGAACCGCCGCCGAATAGCCGGAGCCGGTCCCCACCTCGAGCACCTTCTCGTGTCCCTCGAGCTCCAACGCCTGGCAGATCGCGGCGACGATCCAGGGTTGCGAGATCGTCTGATCGTGGCCGATGGGCAGCGCCGAGTCGGCGTAGGCGCGGCGCGCGTAGGGCCCGGGCACGAACCGCTCTCGCGGGACCGTCGCCATCGCCTCCAGCACCCGCTCGTCGCGGATTTCTCGGCGTCGCAGCTGTCGCTCGACCATGTCCGCGCGCTGCGTCCCGAATTCGTCGGCGCCCGGCATGCGCCGCATCAGAAGATGTATGCGCGCAGGCGGCGAGGCTCGACGACGGTCACCCTCCCCCTCCCGACCCGCACCACGCCGGCTCGCTCGAGCGTGGCGAGGAACCGGCTGACGCTCTCGCGCGACGTGCCGGCGAGCTGCGCGAGGTCGGCCTGGGTCATGCGGATGGTGATCCCCTGACGGCCGGGTGATGCGGCCTCCTCGGCGATCAGCTGCGTCAGGACTCCGGCGACGCGGCTCGGAACCGTCTGGAAGGACTGGCGGGCCACCCGCTCGTTGGTCTCCCGGAGCCGCCTGGTGAGCGCAGCGATCAGCTTCACGGAGATTCCCGGGTGGTCGGCCAGCAACCGCCTGACGTCGGCGGCGGGGAGGGCCAGCAGCTCGGAATCCGCGAGCGTCTCCACGCTCGCCGAGCGCGCCTCCCCGTCGAGCATCGCAAGCTCGCCGAAGATGTCGCCCGGCCCGAGCGTGGCGAGCGCGATCGCGCGCCCGTCCGGATGCTCTCGCGTGACCCGCAGGTCCCCCCTCCGGACGAGGTAGCAGGCGTCGCTGTGGTCTCCCTCGTGGAAGACCCTGACGCCGGCCGGGAACGATCTGGGCACGGAGACGCGCGAGATGCGCTCCAGCTCCTCGCGGGAGAGCTCGGAGAACAGCGGCACGCGCGCGAGCAGCTCGACCGACTCGCCTGGGCTCATTCCTCCTCCCCCATGAATTCGATTATCCCGCGCCGGGCGCCATTCGGCTCTGGCAGGTAGGGCACCAGTACGTCCTGCGGTTGGCGTCGCCCTGGCCCCGCGCCCGGATCGGGGCGCCGCATCGGGGACAGGGCCGGCCGGCGCGGCGGTAGACCGCCCGGGGAGTCCGACCGGTCTCGACGCCGTAACGCATGAGCGCGGCGATCTCGACGACCAGCCGCTCGAGCTCGGCCTCTCCGAGGTCGGCCAGGCGCAGCCATGGATCGACCCGGGCCGACCAGCACCCCTCGCACTTGTAGATGTTCCCGATGCCCGCGAGGACTCGTTGGTCGAGAATCGCCTCGCCGATCTCGCGGGGATGGGCGGCGGCGCGCAATGCGGTCACGCCGGTCGACGCGTCGAAATCGAGCGACAGCACGTCCGGGCCGAGGAGGCGGAGGCGCGGATCTGTGCGGATTTCCGCTTCGGTCCTGAGCGCCAGGTGCGATCCATCGCGCTGCACGGCAACGGCACCCGGCACCGAGAGCACCGCCCAGGCCCGTCGATCGGTCGGTTCGCTTCCCGCCGGCCGGACGCGCCACGAGCCGCGCATCCCCAGGTGGGAGTGGAGAACCGGGCCGTCGGCGAAGTGGAGGAGCAGGTGCTTTCCCCTGGCCTCGGCGCGGGTCAGGGCCAGGCCGCGCAGCTCGTCCACCCGTCGTGCCTGGCGGCGGAGCGGGCTCCGAGGGTTGGGCACCGCGACGTCCAGCATCGGCCTGCCGCCGAGCGCCTCCTGCAGTACGCGGGCGGTGCGGTGGATCGTGTCGCCCTCGGCCATCGCAACGCTGAATTGAACACCCAGCGGTGCAGCTGTCGCGCTGAAGGCGACAAACGCACCACTCGAATTGGGAAGCCGCGGGCGCTAGCCCCCGCCGGCGGCCCTGGGCGGAACGTTGTGCCAGCTCGCCGGACGCGGATCGTCCGGGGTTGCGGAGCGCTCATCGCCGCGGGTCTCGGCGCCCGTGGGCTGCGGCGAGGGAGGCACGGGAATCCTCACCACGGACCACTCGCCGTCTCCCTCGTCGCGCGGCACCCATCGATGGGATTCGCGATCGGGGCTCTCCGCCGCGAGGCGGGTGCACTCGGCCTCGGCTTCCGCACGGGTCATGCGCAGAGGTTACGCCCAGTCGGGGTCTCAGGCCGAGGCGACCAGACGGCGCGGCTGGCGGTGAAAGCCCGCGGCGATCAGCGTCTCCTCGAGGCCCGAGCCGATCACCGGCTCGCCGTCCACCCGCTCGATCGCGAGCCTGGGCAGCAGGCCGTCGTGGGCGGCGGTCGCCACCTCCCCGACCGCCTCGGCGAAGGCCTCGCCCTCGAGCTGCACCAGGCGCAGGATGCCCCGGCCGCCGCGCTCGACGAACAGCAGCGGCTCGCCGTCGCGCAGCAGGACGTAGGCCCCGGGGGTTCGGCTCGGGCGGCGGCCCGACTCTCGCTTCGGCCAGGGGATTCCGGCGCCGTACGGGTTGGCCGGGTCGGTCGCCGCGAGGATCGAGTAGATGCCCTCCGGGTGGGACAGCGAGCGCAGGCGCTCGACGGCTCCGGGAAGCGCGAACTGAGCGCCACCCAGGCCCTCGACGAAATAGCCGCGCCGCGCGGTGCCGAGCATCTCGAGATTGGACATCTCCCCGTAGAGCGTCGAGAAGCCACCCGGCACACCCTCGGCCAGCACCGTCTCGCGCGTCACGATCCCGTAGCGCTCGAGCATCAGCTCCGCCTGGGCGCGAAGGCGCGGGCCGCCCGCGGGCGCGTTCTCGAACAGCGGGGCGGTGAGGGACCAGCGCCCCTGGACGGCGTGCGAGGCGGCGGCGCGGCGCGCGGCGAAGCGCCTGCCGCGCCGCTGGGCGCTCTGCACGGAGCGAAGCCGCGGCGCACGCAGCGGGGCGAAGGCGTCGTTGGTGACCACACCCGCCCAGGCGAGGTCCCAGAGGGCATTGTGGAGCTCCTCGGGCGCGACGTCGAGCTCCTCGACCAGGTCGATCCAAAAGCAGGGGCGCCGGCCGAGCAGCTCGCGGATCGCATCGTGAACCTCGCCCTCCGGCGCCTCGATGCGGGCATTCGCCGGCGGCGGGGCGGCGAGCCGCACGTCCTCGCGGAAGTAGAGCGCCACCTTGCCGCCGCTGCGCCCCAGCGCCCCAGCCCCCACCCAGACGACCTCGCCGCCGGTGCACAGCTCGTCCAGCCACGCGGCGCTGTAAGCACCCAGGCGGCGCGGCAGGACGTCGCGCTCCCAGACCTCCGGCGTCAGGGACACCCCCTGCAGCGGGACCAGCGCCTCTCGCAGCCGGTCCGGCCCCGCACCGGCGGGGCGGTGGGCGTCCACGTTCTGCCAGTTGGGCAGAAAGCGCGCCAGCTCGCGCGGCTCGACCGCCTCGGCCTCGGCCCGCAGGTGGGCGAGGCTCGCGCGGCGCAGCCGGCGCAGGACGTCGGGGTCGCACCATTCGCGCTCGCTTCCACCCGGCAGGAGCTCGCCGCGAACCAGATCGTCCGCCCGCTCGAGCTCCCGAAGCGCCGGCGAGGGGTCGACGCCGTAGCGAACGGCGGGCTCCTCGGTGACGAAGGGGCCGTGGGTGCGCGCGTAGCGGCGCATCAGCGTCACCATCGGCTCGTCGACCTCGGCCAGGAAGGAGTCGGGCAGCCCTGCCGGCGGCGGCACTCCAAGGGCGTCGCGGTAGATGGCCGCGTCCTCCGCGGCGATCCAGCGCTCCTCGCCTCCGATGCGGACCCGCGCCGCCCGGCGCTCCCGCTCGAGCTTGTCGAGCATCGAGGCGGCCGAATAGCCCTCAGTCACCCGCTCCTCGCATTCGGACGGGGTCAGGTCGCCCAAGCGCCGGAGGATCTGCTGGAGGGCGTCCCGGTCCTTGGCGCGGGCGGCCTCGACGCGGTGCTGTAGGGAGTCGACGACCTCGGCGAGGGCGTCGGGGTCGATCAGCTCCCGCAGCTCCTCCTGGCCCAGCAGCTCCCGCAGGAGCTCGCGATCCAGCGACAGCGCCGCCGCCCGGCGCTCGGCATTCGGAGTGTCGCCCTCGTACATGTACGTGGCGACGTAGTCGAAGAGGAGCGAGGAGGCAAAGGGCGAGGCGGTCGGCGTCTCGACCTCGACCAGCGAGATCTTGCGAGACACGAGGTCCCGGAGCAACGCCTCCAGGCCCGGCAGGTCGAGGACGTCCCGCAGGCACTCGCGATAGGTCTCCAGTATCACCGGGAACCGCGGGAAGTCCTTCGCGACCTCCAGCAGGCTCTGCGACTTCAGGCGCTGTTGCCACAGCGGAGTGCGCTTGCCGGGATAGGCGCGGGGGATCAGCAGGGAGCGGGCGGCGTTCTCGCGAAAGCGCGCGCCGAACAGCGCCGAGCTCCCGAGCTCGCGCACCACGAGGTCCTCGATCTCGTCGGCCTCGAGCAGGATCAGATCCGAGGGAGGCGCCTCGTCGGCGTCGGGCAGGTGCACGACGATCCCGTCGTCGGACCAGATCGCGTCCGCCTCCATTTCGTACTCGTCGCGGATCCGCGATGACAGCGCGAGGCCCCACGCCGCGTGCACGCGGCCGCCCCACGGCGAGAGGACGCACAGCCGCCAGTCGCCGATCTCGTCGCGAAAGCGCTCCACGACGATCGTCTCGTCGGACGGCACTACCCGCGTGGCGGCCTGCTGCTCGCGGAGATAGGCGACGAGGTTTTGAGCCGCGAGGCGATCCAAGTCGTAATCGTCCGCCAGCTTGGCCGGCTCGGCGCTCGCCGCCTCGCGCGCGAAGGCGCCAATCGCCTTGCCCAGCTCGGCCGGGCGCCCGATACCGTCGCCCTTCCAGAACGGGACCGCCCCTGGGACGCCGGGTGCCGGGGTGACCACCACCCGGTCGCGGGTGATCTCGGCGATCCGCCACGTGGTGGCTCCGAGCAGGAAGGTCTGCCCAGGCCGGGCCTCGTAGACCATCTCCTCGTCGAGCTCGCCGACGCGCCGCCCGTCGGGCAGGTGGACGCCGTAGAGACCGCGGTCGGGGATCGTCCCGGCGTTGGTGACGGCGAGCTGGCGGGCACCCGGGCGGCCGCGAATCGTCCCGTTGGCGCGGTCCCAGACCAGGCGGGGCCGCAGCTCGGCGAAGCGGTCCGAGGGGTAGCGCCCGTCGAGCATGTCGAGCACGTTCTCCAGCTGCTCGCGCGAGAGCTCGTTGAAGGGTTCGGCGGCCGTGACGAGCCGCTCGACGTCGTCCACCTCCCACTCGTCGTCGGCGCACATCGACACGAGATGCTGGGCGAGCACGTCCAGCGGGTTGCGCGGGATGATCGTCTCCTCGATCTCGCCCTCCCGCATCCGGCGCGCGACCACCGCGCATTCCAGGAGGTCGGCGCGGAACTTGGGAAAGATGCGCCCCGTCGACACCTCCTCCAGGCTGTGGCCGGCGCGGCCGATGCGCTGGAGCCCGCGCGTGACCGACTTCGGCGACTCGACCTGAATGACGAGGTCGACGGCGCCCATGTCGATCCCGAGCTCCAGCGACGAGGTGGCGACCAGGCACGGGAGCTGGCCGGACTTGAGCAGCTCCTCCACCACCAGGCGCTCCTCGTGGGCGAGCGAGCCGTGGTGGGCGCGAGCGACCTCGACCTGGCCAGCTGCCGCGCCGTCCCGGTGACCCGACTGCTCGGTGGGCGGAAGCTCGAGCGAAGGCTCCTCGCTGGCCAGCTCGTTCAGCCGCTTCGCCAGTCGCTCGGCGCCCCGGCGATTGTTGACGAAGATGATCGTCGAGATGTGCTCGCGGACCAGCTTCAGGAGCTCCGGGTAGATCGCCGGCCAGATCGAGCGGCTCGTGGGCGCGGCGTCGAAGTTCGCGTCGCCCGGGGGCGGGAAGCCGGAGTCACCACCGTCGCGCCGCTTCTCGATCGAGGCGTCGGGCTCGGTCATGTCCTCGACCGGGACGACGATCTCCAGGTCCAGCTGCTTCGGCTTGCCGGCGTCGGCGATCTCGCACTTCCGCCGCGGGCCAACCAGGAACTGTGCCACCCGCTCGAGCGGCCGCTGCGTCGCCGACAGCCCGATCCTCTGGGGGTCATTGCCTGCGTTCGACGTGACGCGGTGCGACAGCCGCTCCAGCGTGAGGGCGAGGTGGGCGCCGCGCTTCGACTGGGCGACGGCGTGGATCTCGTCGACGATCACCGCCTCGACCCCGGTGAGAATCTCCCTCACGCCCGAGGTCATCATCAGGTAGAGCGACTCCGGCGTGGTGATCAGGATGTCCGGCGGCTTGCGGCGCATCGCCTGGCGCTCGCGCTGAGGCGTGTCACCGGTGCGCAACCCCACCGAAATGTCAACACCGACTCCCTTCAGCGGCGCGCGGAGGTTGCGCTCGATGTCGTACGAGAGGGCCTTCAGCGGCGACACGTAGACGATGCGCACGCCGGAGCCGAGGGCCTCGGGCGCGTCGGCCGGTGCGTCGGCGCGGCGGGCGAGGCGGTCGATCCCCCACAGGAATGCGGCGAGGGTCTTGCCGGAGCCCGTCGGGGCACAGATCAGCGTGTGCGCTCCCGAGGCGATCTTGGGCCAGCCGAGCGCCTGGGCGGGCGTGGGCTCGGCGAACGATGCCTCGAACCAGCGCCTCACCGGCGCTGAGAACGGCTCCAGGGCCGCTTCGCCAGTCGATTTCGCCTGGGTGCCCAACCCTCCGATCTTACGCCCCGAGGTCGGATGTGCTCGGGGTTTGGTCCTTTCTCGCCCATATGACGGGTAAGGCGCCAAGCGACTCACCCGATGGGGCCCACGGGCGTAGGATCACGCGGAGGATCGCAGGGTGTCTTCATCCCGGAACCGGTTCATATGGGTGGCGCTTGCGTCGTTCGCGATCGCCGCCGCGGCCCTCGCGACGCCCGCACTGGGCGCCGACGGAGGTCACGGCAAGCGGCTGCGCGCGATCCCGGCCCAGCCTGCAAGGACAGCCGACGGGACGCTCGGTCCCGCTGCGCGGCGCGCCCTCGAGCAGGGGTACCTCGTCCCGGACCAGCGGTCCTACGCGAGGGCCAAAGCGCGGGCGGCCCGGGGACAGGAAGGCGCCTTCCTGCCGCAGCCCAGCCTCGGGGAGGCGAAGCGCGCGCCCAGTACGGCCACCAGCTGGTCCGGCCTGTACGACACCGGCTTCGCGCCGTCGGACTCGACCGGGGCGGTGGGGACCCAGCGGTTCATCCAACTGGTCAACTCGCAGTTCGCGATCTACGACAAGGGCGGCACGACGCCCATGTCGACCGGCTCCCTGAACACCCTCGCCAACGCGTCGGCCGCGGACACGCTCTTCGACGTCCAGGTCATCTGGGACCCGACGACGAGCCGCTTCTACTACACGATGATCGACGTGGAATCGCAGACTCAGAACGACCTCGCGTACGGCTACAGCAAGTCGGCGTCGCCCTCCGGCGGGTCGAGCTCGGACTGGTGCAAGTACTCCATCTCCTACGGCAGCCGGTTCCCGGACTATCCGAAGCTCGGCGACAGCAAGTACTTCGCGCTCATCGGGGTGAACGTCTTCAGCGGCGACTTCTTCACGGGGGCTGACGCGCTCGCTATCAACAAGCCGTCGGGATCCGGCTGCCAGAGCTCTCCGAAGATCAAGGTCAGGTCGAACCTCATGAGCAACGACTCGACGTTCGCCTTCTCGCCGGTGCCCGCAAACGAGATCGACACCAAGGAGAACGGATGGATCGCCGCCGTCCCCAGCAGCCTGCCGAGCAAGAAGATCTCGCTCTTCAAGGTGAAGAAGAAGGACGGGAAGGCGAAGATCCCCAAGACCGCCACCCAGCTCAAGGTCAACAAGTACAAGCCCCCTCCCAATGCGCCGCAGAGCGGCAGCAGCGCGAAGATCGACACGCTCGACGGGCGGCTGACCCAATCCGTGGCCGCGACGGACAACGGTCACAACGACAAGTTCGTGCTGTGGACCCAGCACACCGTAGAGGGCGGAGCGGGATCGAAGGTGCGCTGGTACGAGATCTCTCCCTCGAGCCCGAGGCTGATCCAGAACGGATCGGCCTCGAGCAACGCCAGATACGACTTCGACGGCGCGATCTCGCCGAACCGGGCGGTAAAGGGCTCGAGCAAGTCGGGCGGCAAGAACATGGTGATGAACTTCGTCGCCTCCTCGAGCTCGAGCTTCCCAACGGTCAAGATGGTCTCCAAGAAGGGCGGCAACAAGCAGTCGGGCCAGGTTCTCGTGAAGCAGTCACCGGGCCCGATCGCCGGCTTCGACTGCTCCGACTCCGGCCAGGGAGATCCGTGCCGCTGGGGCGACTACGCGTCGGCGACGCCGGACCCGAGCGCCAGGTCGAAGATCTGGAACGTGAGCCAATGGGCGTCGGGCAACGAGCCGGCCTGCACCACGTCGCTGAGCTGCCCGGCCACCTGGCGGACGCAGATCTTCGTCGCGAACCCGTAGGGCCGGCGCCTCGAGCGTGTCACCAGGGCAGGCGGTCCTCGATGTCGGACAGGCGAGGGGCCGTCTTGTCGCGCTCGGAGAGCTGCGGATCCGAGATCGGCCACTCGACGCCCACGTCCGGGTCGTCCCAGGCGATGCCCGCCTCGGTGGCCGGGTCATAGAGGCTCGATAGCTTGTAGGCGACGTCGGCCGTGTCGCTCAGGACGCAGAAGCCGTGGGCGAAGCCGACCGGGACCAGGAACTGGCGGTGGGCCTCGTCGTCCAGCTCGTGCCCCTCCCACCGGCCGTAGGTGTCGGAGCCGCGGCGAAGGTCGACGGCGACGTCCCAGATCCGGCCGCGCATGCAGCGCACCAGCTTCGCCTGGCCGGGACTGGTCTGGAAGTGCAGGCCGCGGAGGATGTTCCTGCCCGAGCGGGAGTGGTTCTCCTGGGCCGTCCGCATATCGACGCCGAGCTCGCGCCAGGTCTCGCCGCGGAAGGTCTCGACCAGGAACCCGCGTTCGTCGCCGTGCACCTCGGGCTCGATCAGCACCAGGCCGTCGAGCCTCGTCTCCAGCCGCTTGGGCATCAGCCGAGGGCCCGCCCGTACTGGCGCTCGTAGTACTCGCGGTACTCGCCCGAGCGGATCGGCCCCCACCACCACTCGTTCTCGCGATACCACTCGACGGTGCGGCGAAGGCCCTCCTCGAAGAGCACCTCGGGCTCCCACCCCAGTGCCTTTGCCCGCTCGGAGGCCAGCGAGTAGCGGCGGTCGTGCCCGAGGCGGTCCGTCACGTAGGTGATCAGCGACTCGTCGCGCCCGCTCAGCTCGAGGATCTTCTTGACCACCTCGACATTGGGAAGCTCCTCGGGGCCGCCAAGGTTGTAGACGGCTCCCGCCTCGCCGCGCTCCAGCACGGCGTCGATGCCGGCGCACATGTCGTCGACGAAGATCCAGTTCCGCACCTGCATGCCGTCGCCGTACACCGGCAGCGGGTCCTCGTTCAGTGCGTTCAGGACGCAGAGCGGGATCAGCTTCTCGGGGTGCTGGCGCGGGCCGTAGTTGTTGGACCCGCGGACGATCAGGGCGTCGGAGCCGTACGTGTGGTGGTAGGCGCCGACGATCAGGTCGCCGCCGGCCTTGGACGCCGAATAGGGCGACGACGGCTGGATTGGAGACTCCTCGGTGAAGGAGCCCGACTCGATCGAGCCGTAGACCTCGTCCGTGGAGACCTGAAGATGGCGGATGCCGGCCGAGCGCGCCGCCTCCAGCAGGACGAACGCGCCGAAGACGTCGGTCTCGATGAACTCGCCCGGCGACTCGATCGAGCGGTCCACGTGCGACTCGGCCGCGAAGTTGACGATGGCGTCGCAGCCCTCGACCGCCGAAGCGACCGTGTCGAGGTCGGCGATATCGCCCTCGACGAGCTCCACCCTTTCCTCCGGGAGGCCCTCGAGGTTCTCGGGACGCCCCGCGTACGTGAGCTTGTCCAGCACCCGCACGGAGTCTTCGGGGTGGGCGCGTAGGCGCTGGCGGATGTAGGACGAGCCGATGAACCCGGCCCCGCCGGCGACGAGGAGAGTCACGCCGCAGCCTCCTGCTTGGCGGCCTCGCGCTCGGCGAGGTACTGGGCGAGCCCCTGACGCCAGTGCGGCAGCCTGATCGGGTCCGGGCGCTCGGTCCCGAGCACCGAATACGGGGGGCGCGGCGCCGGCCGCGCGAGCATCTCGGTCGTCCCCGCCATCACCCGACATTCCACGCCGGCCTGGTCGAAGATCTCCTGAGCGAACTCGTACCAGGAGCATTCGCCGTCGGCCGCCATGTGGTGGATCCCGAAGTCGTCGCCCTCGAGCAGCTGTGCGAGCCCCTCCCCGAGGTGGCGCGTGTAGGTCGGGCAACCGACCTGGTCGGAGACCACCAGCACCTCCGGCCGCTCGTCCCCGAGCCGGAGCATCGTCTCGACGAAGTTCTTGCCGCCGATCCCGAACAACCACGACGCCCGCACGATGAAGTGACGGGGATTGGTGGCGGCCACCGACGTCTCGCCGCCCAGCTTGGAGCGGCCGTATGCGGAGATTGCGCCCGTCACGTCCGACTCGACATATGGGCGTCGCGAGGACCCGTCGAACACGTAGTCGCTGGAGGGGTAGACGATCTTGGCGCCGATGCTGGCCGCGGCGGCCGCCAGCCGGGCAGCCCCGTCGTCGTTCACGCGCATCGCGCCCGGCTCGTCGGCCTCGGCGCCGTCGACGTCGGTGAACGCCGCGCAGTTGACCACCACGTCGGGGCGATGGTGCGAGATCGCCCGGTCGACGGACGCCTGGTCGGCGATGTCCAGCGCGCCGTGGGCGAGTCCGACGACGTCGTGTCCGCGCTCGCGCGCCGCGAATATGAAGTCGCGGCCGAGCATGCCGCCCGCCCCCGCGACGACGATCCTGAGCGGCTCCGCTTCCCTGCTCATGGGATCTTGATCTCGGCGTTGTCGCCGACGATCATCCGAAGCGTCTTTGGGAGGGTGGCACCCCGGCAAAGGGTGACGTTCTTGCCGAGCAGGCTCGCCTCCATGCGCGAATCGAGATCGGTCACGGAGGCGCCCGCGAGCAGGATCGAATGCTCGACCTCGGCTCGCTCCACCGTCACGCCGGCGTCGATCGACGTGTACGGGCCGATGTAGGCGTCGGTGATGCTCGCCCCGGGTCCGATGATGGCCGGGCCCCGCACGACCGCGCGCTCCAGGCGCGCGCCCTCCTGGACGATCACGCGCCCCTCCACCTTGGAGTCGACGAGCTCACCGTCGACCTGGCGCTGGATGTCCTCGAGCACGAGGCGATTGGCCTCCAGCATGTCGTCGAGCTGGCCGGTGTCCTTCCACCACCCTGTCACCGTGCGGCTGGCGACCGCCTTGCCGCTGTCGATCAGCCATTGGATCGCATCGGTGATCTCGAGCTCGCCGCGTCCCGACGGCTCGATCGCCTTGGCGGCGTCGAAGATCTGGGGACCGAACATGTAGACGCCCACCAGGGCGAGATCGGTGGGCGGATCCGTGGGCTTCTCGATCAGGCGCACCACCTCCTCCCCGTTCAGCTCGGCGACGCCGTAGTGCTCCGGGTCCGGGACCCGGGTCAGGAGGATCAGGGCATCGGGCTCGGAGTCCCGGAAGGCAGCGACGAGGTCCGTGATCCCGTCGCGAAGCAGGTTGTCGCCCAGGTACATGACGAAGGGCCCGTCCTGCAGGAAGTCCTCCGCGGTCAAGACCGCGTGCGCGAGCCCCAACGGCGCGTCCTGGCGGATGTAGGTGATGCGGGCCCCGAACTGCGAGCCGTCGCCCGCTGCGGCCTCGATCTCGTCGCCCGTCTCCGGAGCGATCACGATCCCGATGTCCGCGACCCCGGCGTCCACGAGCGCCTCGATGCCGTAGAACAGCACGGGCTTGTTGGCCACCGGCACGAGCTGCTTGGCCGAGGTGTGGGTGATCGGTCGCAGACGGGTTCCGGCCCCGCCAGAGAGAATCAGTCCCTTCAGGTTCTCCATGCGGCCGGGAAGGCTACTGGGACATACTCGTAGGGTCCTCGACGGCATGGGAGGGAGCGCATGAGTCATAGCTACGACGTCATCGTGATCGGAGCCGGTCCAGCCGGCGAGCACTGCGCGGGCCACCTCGCCGACGGCGGCCGCAAGGTCGCGCTGGTCGAGCGCGAGCTGCTCGGGGGAGAGTGCGACTACTGGGCCTGCGTTCCGTCGAAGACGCTGCTGCGCCCGGGCGAGGCGCTCCAGGCCGCCCGCGAGGCGCCCGGCGCCCGCGAGGCCGTGCGGGGCGAGATCGACCCCGGGTCGGCGTTCGAATGGCGCACCTTCATGACCTCCGACTGGGACGACACGGCGAAGGAGGAGTGGCCGCGCTCGAAGGGGATCGACATCCTGCGCGGCGAGGGGACGATCACCGGCCGGGGTCGCGTGACCGTGAATGGCACCGAGCATTCGTGCGAGCACATCGTGGTCGCCACGGGCTCGGACGCGGTGATCCCGCCGATCGATGGCCTGCGGGAGCTCGAGGGCATCTGGACCAACCGCGAAGTCACGGCGATGACGGAGGTCCCCGAGCGCCTGCTGGTCCTGGGCGGCGGGCCCGTGGGCGTCGAGATGGCCCAGGCCTGCCTGCGGCTCGGCTCCTCGTCGGTGGCGCTCGTAGAGGGCACGGACCGCGTGCTTCCACGCGAGCCCGAGCCGCTCGGCGCGGCCCTCGGCAAGTCCCTGGGCGCCGAGGGGCTCGAGCTGCACCTCGGCCAGCATGCCTCGGCCGCCCGCCGCGACGGCGACGACTACGTGCTCGAGTTTCCCGACGGCGCCGAGCTGCGCGGTGACAGGCTGCTCGTGGCGACCGGCCGTAGCCCCCGTCTGGATGGCATCGGGCTCGAGAACGTCGGCGTCGAGACCGGTAAGCGAGGGGTCGAGGTCGACGGCCGCATGAACGCCGCCGACGGCGTCTGGGCGATCGGCGACGTCGCCGGCATCTGGCCGCTCACCTACGTCGGCAAGTACCAGGGGCGGATCGCAGCGGCCAACATCCTCGGTCACGAGCGGCAGGCCAACTACGACGCCGTGCCCCGCGTCGTGTTCACCGATCCCCAGGCCGCGTCGGTGGGCGCACCGGAGGCCGAGCTGGAGGTGTCCGTGCCGATCACGTCGACGCCGCGGCTCTCCACCTACACACGCGAGTACGACCAGAAGGTCGGCTTCCTCACGCTGCTGTCCGACGGCAAGAGCCTGACCGGTGCCTATGCCCTCGGGCCGGACGCCGGCGAATGGCTGCAGCAGGCAACCCTGGCGATCCGTGCCCAGGTCCCGCTGGAGGTGGTCGCGGACACGATCCAGCCGTTTCCGACCTTCTCGGAGATGTTCCTGTTCGCGCTCACGGAGCTGGGCACCAGGGTCCCGGCCGCGGCAGCCGCCTGAGGGGCCTTCAGTACCGGCCCCCGAGCTTGCGATGGTCCCAGGTCGCGACCCGCACCGGCACGAATCGGATCGCCACCCTCTTTTGAGCCTGGCTCCTCAGCGCCTCCGCCGCGACCCCCTCCACCTGCGCACCCTCGGCGTAGCGCGAGGTCAGCTCCATCGCCAGGGCGAACACGGTCTCGACGTCGCGATGGATCTCCGCCTCGGCCTCGATCTCGACGCCGCGAAGCTCGGCGTACTCGTGGCCGGTCTCGACGAGAAGCGTCGCCCGCGGGTCGCGCTCCAGGTTGCGGACCTTCTGCGACTTCGCGTACGTGTAGATCCAAAGCTCGCCGCCTTTGGGCACGTACCACAGAGGCATCGAGTGGGGCCAGCCTCGCGGCCCGAGGCTCGAGACGACCACGACCCGCTCGGATTCGATGAGCTCGCGCTGCTCGTCCGCAGTGAGCTGGATCTCGCCGCGACGGGTCAACCGGCTCGCTCGAGCGTCAAGGTCCGCCACGGGCCCTCGCCGGCCATGGCCTGGGTCCTGCCCTGCTTCCAGTCGGCCTGCAGGTCGTCGTAGTGGGGGCTCGCAGGATGACCCGACTGGCCGGTGAACGCCTGCCAGCGGGATCGCTCGGGGCTGACCGGGTCGGCCACCATGCGCCAGCAGGGTGCCCAGATCGCAGTGAACGGGTCGTTCGGATCCCAGCCGACCTGGGCGACGGTCTCCTGCGCGCCGCCGACCTCGAGACGGCGGTTGAAGATGCGGGCCATGAGCGGATTGGCCGCCCCCAGCGCGTGGGGAAAGACGAGCGGATGCACCCGTCCCCAGCGCCAGTCCTGCTGGTCGGGGCCGAACTCGGACTCCAGGTCGTCCATGGCCGCGCGCAGCGCGTCGAGGACCAGGTCATCCCAGGGGCGGCCCACGAGCTCGTCGTCGCCCTCGTCCCACAACGCGAGCAGGTGCGACTGCCACCGCCAGGGCGAGGTCACGTGGGCGACGAAGCCGTTGTCGGCACGGTCCAGCCACCGCTCGGCCAGATCGCGATCGCCGATCGCGGCCCGGGCGACCTCCTTGCCCAGGCGCAGGGTGAAGGCCTGGTACATCGTGGCCGCGATCGAGTCGGGGTCCATCCTGCCGTCCCAGGAGCGCAGGCGCTCGATCGCCGAGAGCTCACGCTGATCGCGAGGGCGGAGCCGCACGAGCCGATGGACGGTCTCGAGGCCCGGGATCGAGAACATGTCCGTCTGGAGCGACTCGAAGCTCTCGAGATCGTGCTCGGGCCGCACATCCAGCAACTCCTCGATTCGGCGAGCCCGGTAGCCGTCCAGGTAGTCGCTCGTGATGTGGTGGGGGTAGTCCTCCGGGGCGACCCGGTTGTTCGCGGTGACGACGAAGCCGCGATCGGGGTCGTCGACGCGAGGCATCTCGTCGTAGGCGACCCACCCGTCCCACTCGTACTCGCCCGACCATCCGGGCTTGGGAAGGTCCGGGCAGTCACCGCGACGGATCGGGATTCGACCGACCGCTTTGTAGCCGATGGACCCGTGTCGATCAGCCCACACCAGGTTGGACACGGGGTGGCAATGGTCGCCGAGCGACTCCACCAGGTCCGGACCGCTCGCGAAATCGAGTACCGCGAAGTTCGCCCTGGTGAGCCCCGGGAGGTCTAGTGCCGAGAAGCGCAGCGCGAGGGGCTCGGCGTCGTCGGCGCGCAAGGCCTCGTTGACGATTGGCCCATGCTGGGTGCGACGGACGACGAGGCGGTCCGGCTCGCGCTGCCCCCTGACGGGGATCTCCTCCTCGACCGACTCGAGCGGCAGCCGGTCGCCCTCGCGCTCGTAATGGTCCCCCTCGATCCGCTCCACGAACAGGTCCATCACATCGGCCATGACGTTCGTGAACGACCACGCGACGTCGTTGTTCTGGCCCATCGTCACGCCCGGAAGGCCGGGCAGCGTGGCGCCACGGCAGAACCGGTCTCCCATGTAAAGGCCCACCTGATAGGTGATGCCCGGCATGCTGGGAGGCAGGTGAGGGTCGCCCGCGATCAGGGGTCCGCCGGTGGCCGAGCGGTCGCCGCTCACCGCCCAGTTGTTGGATCCGGTGGCCTCGACCGCCAACCCCAGGGTGTCGCGGACCCTCGCGATCTGCTCGACCAGCTCCAGGCCGTCGCCCGCCCACCCGGCGCCCGGGATCGTCACCACCGGGTTGCCGCGCGGGTAGCCCGGGTCGAGGCGGGCGGTGAGCTCCGGGCCGAGCTCCCGGCCCATCTCGGCACGGAGGAGCTCGCGCTCCCAGTTGGTCGAGAGCCCGTAGGAGAGGAGCTTCGTCATCGTGAGCGCGTCGGCGGGAACGAAGGGGTCGAAGCCCCGGCGCAGGAGCTGGAACTCCGCCGGCAGGGATCGATCCGCAGCGGCTGCGTTCACCCCGGCGCAGAACGACTCGAGCGAGGCCCGCACCTCCGGGTCCAGGCCGGCGACCTCGCCCTCGGCGATCCGGCGCAGGCCCAGGGTCCGGGTGAACCTGTCGGTCGCCAGCCCGGCGCGGCCGCCGATCTCCGCGAGGCGGCCGGCGCCGATGCGACGGTACAGGTCGATCTGCCAGAGCCGATCCTGCCCATGGCAGAACCCCTGGCCGAACCACAGGTCGTCGCGGCTCGTGGCGTGGATGTGCGGCACTCCCCAGCGGTCCCGGGCGATCTCGACCTGTCCCTGCACGCCCTCCAGCTGGAGGGTGCCGGCCGTACGCGGCAGCGGCCGGCGAAAGAGCTGATACCAGAGGCCCGCCGTCGCGGTCCCCGCGAAGCCCCAGAAGGCTGCTCCAGCGAGCGCGCCTCGCTTGATGACCGTTGCGACGTCCACGCCGCCCACTCTAGGTAACGCGAAGGCTCGGCGGTCGGGTCAGTCGCGGAGGTCGCCCGGGAGGCGTCCCTCGGCGTCCAGCTTCTCGAGATGGGCCTGCATGACGACTGCGGCGGCCGGCCGCATCGCGTCCGGAACATCGTCCCACGCGGCGTCGAGCAGGCTCGCCCGCGAGCGCTCGCCCAGCTCCAGCGCTGCCACCAGCTTGTGCTCGCGATCGAGCCGGTGGTCGATGTACTCGCGGACCTTGGCGGCCGGATCGGTGACGTAGGGGCCGTGTCCCGGGCACATGAGCTCCAGGTCCAGCCCCGCAACCCGCTGCAGAGAGTCGAGATACGCAGCCAGGGAGCCGCCGTCGGGGGGCACCAAGGTCGAGCCCTCGCCCAGGATGAGATCGCCGGTGAAGCAGACGCCGTCCATCACGAAGCACACGTGGTCTTCCGCGTGACCGGGCGTGGGCACGGCCTCGAACGGCCCGGTCGCGACGACGGGCGCATCGAGCAGTGGCGCCGCGGCGGCGTGGTCCGCGTGGGAGTGGGTCAGCAGGATCCCGGCCAGTCCACCGCGCCGGCCGGCCTCCTGGCGCAGCGCCGCAACGTGGCTCTCGTCCTCCGGGCCGGGATCGACGACGTAGGACGGGTTCGTTCCCACGACGTAGCTGTTGGTGCCGCTCAGAGTCATCGGCCCCGGGTTCGGCGCGAGGATGCGCACGATCTCCGGGTGACCGGGGGCGGCGTCGATCACTGCCATGCCACGTCCTTGAGCATCGGTCGTGGACCTCAGGATGAACCAACTCGATGCCGGGCGGTTGGTCAGGCCTTGCTGCCGACCGCCTTGAGGACGGCGTCGCGAGCGTCGTCGGGCTCCAGCACCACCAGGTCGCCCACGCCCTTCAGCACCTCGCGCACGAGCCAATCCGTGGACCCGTAGGGCAGCTCGACGACCACTGCTCCGTCCGAGAGCTCGTCGGTGACCGTGCGCTCCTCGCGCAGCCAGCGGGCGCGGTCAGGCGAGACCCACACGCGCGCCACACCGGCCGTGCCGACCTCGCCGTGAACGAGCCATTCCTGCTCGGCGAGTCGCCCCTCGACGCCCTCCCGGGGCTCGAAGGACCGGTCGGTGAGTCGCGCCTCCTTCATCCGGTCGAGCCGGAAGTGGCGCGTGTCGTCTCGGCCCAGGTCGTAGCAACCGAGGTACCAGCCCTCCGGGCCGCTGACCAGCTGATACGGCTCCACCTCCCGCTTGATGAACTCGTCCTCGTTCTCCTTGTAGTAGTGGAGCTCGAGGACGCGCCGCCGCTCGATCGCCTCGTTCACGGACCGCACGACCTCGGAGTCGTCGCGCCCGGGCGCGATCTCCAGGCCCTCGTGCGAGGGATCGTGGCCCAGGGCCTCGACGATCTTCTCCCGAGCGGTCGAGAGGCCGGCCTGCGGGAGGTGATCGCCGAACAGGTCGATCGCGGCCACGAGCGCCTTCGCCTCGAGCGGCAGGAGGCGGGCGGGGCGGGCGAAGTTGTCGCCGTAGGTGTCGGGGTCGACCTGGATCTCGTCGCCGTCCACCTCCGCGTACAGCACATAGGTACCGCCGCCGAAGTTGACTACGTTGAGCACGTCCAGGTCCTCGTGAAGCTCCTCCCGGGTGACGTTCAGCTCCTCGAGCACCCGTCCGACCGGCAGCGGCGTCTCATCGCGGGCCGCGCCGATGAGGAGCCCGGCGAGGGTGACCAGGCGAGCGAAGCGCTCCGGGCGGATGACTGCGTCCGAGCGCCCGTTGGAAGATCGCGGCCTGCCATTGCTCTCGGCGATCGGTCGCTTGACGGTGTTCGCGACGTCGAATCCCGTGCGGTGACGGGTGCGCAGCAGGTCCAGCCGCTCGGACGCCTCCTTCGCAAGGTCCGGCGGCTCCAGGAGCCGAGCGTTCTCCCGCCAGCCCAGGACCCACGAGACGAGCTGGCGTCCGGAGGCGTACCCGGTCTCGTAGATCCGGCCGCGCCCGGGAGCGCCGTCCTCCTTTGCGGCCTTGCGCAGCGTTCCGAAGCCGCCGAAGTCGCGCTCGACGAGCCATGCGATCCGCTCGCGCAGGAAGACCTTGGCGGTGCCGTCGACCTCGCCCATCTGCCAGTCGGCGCGCGATGCGTAGTCGCGGCGGTCGAAGTCCTCGCGCGGCGCGAAGTCGTGCTCTGCCTTCGTCGCATAGGAGACCTTGCCCCGGATGCGCGACAGGCGAAATACGCGAACGTCGTCCCGTTCGTGGGAGTAGGCGATCAAATAGAACTGGCCGTTGCGAAAGACGAGGTGGTACGGATCCACCTTGCGGTCCGACTGCTCATCGCGCTGCAACGAGTAGTAGGTGAACTCGATCGTCTTCCGGCGCGAGATGGCCGTCTCGATCTTCGCGAGCCGCTGCGACATCTCCCGGCCGCCGCCCGAGGGCGCGAGCTTGACGTCGATGGGCGCCGTGTCGACCTCGGCGAGGGGACTCGGGCGGCCCCACGAAACCTGCTGCAGCGCCAGGCGAAGCGGCTCCGCATAGGCGAATTCCCCGTCGAGCAGGACGAGCGCAGTCCGCAGCGCCGCGAGCTCGCCGTCGGTGAACTCGATCGGCGGCAGGTAGTAGTTCTCCGGCGGCAGGGCGTAGAGCTCCGCCTCGAAGAACCCCTCCGCCGGCTTGTCGACCTGCAGCGAGATCCCCAGGCTCTCGAGCTCGGCGCGATCGGCGTAGAAGCGCCGCGCGAAGGCGTCGTCGTTCATCGAGCTGTAGCCCTCCACCTCGCGCTTGATCTCGAGCGCGGAGACGGGTCTCCCCGTGGCCATCAGGAACGAGATCAGGGAGAGCTGGCGGATCAGCTTCTCGGTGTCCTTGGCCACGCGGCTGAGCATAGGGACTTCGCCCGGCTCCTTCGACCGGATGCGGGGCTGCACCTCCGCAAATTGCGGGCTGAGCGGCCGGTCGGTTGGCCGACGCGCGCTACGCGGCGCGCGAGCGGAAGTAGGCGGCCGAGTCGAGGCCGCGGTCGAACCGCGACCAGGTCTCGCCATCGGGCAGGCCGCGCTCGATCCGATCGAAGCTCCCGAGCTTGCCGCCCAGGTTGTCGATCGAGTGGACCAGCGTGGCCTCGCGGGTGGCCGGCAGCACGGGTGAGCCGTTCTCGAGCGAGCCGTGGTGCGAGAGGACGACGTGGAAGAGGGCCTGCGCCAGCTCGGGGTCGAAGCCCTCGATCCGCTCCACCTCGCGGCGCACGAGGTAGTAGCCGAGCGGGATCTCGCCCTGAAGGCGGCCGGCGTCGGTGAGGTCGATGGCGAGCGGGTCGTCGTTGTAGGCCATCGTCTTGCCGATGTCGTGCAGCAGAGCGCCGGCGATCGCGATGTCGCGGTCGATGCCCGGGAAGGCCGAGGCCGAGGCGCTCACCGCCTGGGCGACCGAGACCGTGTGATCCAGCAGCCCGTGGCGATAGGCCTGGTGGTAGTACTTGGCCGCCGGTGCCTCGCGGAACCGCAGCCAGACCGGCGAATCGGGTGCGAAGAAGCGATCGAGCAGCGCCACGAGCTGCGGGTTCTGGATCGTGCCGAGGAGCTCGCGAAGCCGGGCCTCGAGGCGATCGACCGGCACGCTCGGGCCCTCGGCGAGGTCGGAGGGCTCGTACTCGCCGTCACCGGCGGCCCTGATCGCCTCGATGGTGATCTTGGGGCCGTATTGCGAATGCACGGCGAAGCGCCCGGTGATGCGCACCGCCGCACCCGGGGCGGCCACCTCGAAGCACTCGGTGACCTCGTCCCAGGCGACGGCCTCGACGGCACCGGAGCGATCGCAGACGACGAGCCGCAGCCAGTCGCCGCCGCTGCGGCGCTGGCGAAGCTCCCGCTCGCGAACTCCGAAGACGGCGTCGATGGCCTGACCGTCGGCGAGGTCGCGTACCCAGGCACGCTCGGGCGCGGCGCCGTTTGCGCCGCTCGCGCCGTTCTCCGCCGCGCCGTTCAGGGCGGGCTGCTCGGTGAGTGAGACCTGGTCGCTCATCTCTGGCTCACAGTAGAGAGGGCGGCGGACGTGCCAAATCTCCCCTGCCTGGGCCCTTTGGCGCCTTAGGTACCGATGCGGTTCACAACCCGACGGCCGGGCGGGGCAAGCGTCGTCACCCCGCCTCGTCCGGTTCCTCCTCGCCCGGCCACTCGCCGGTCATCCGGTAGTAGCCGGCGCGCGAACCCCGGTCGGCCAGGGCACGCACCATCCGGAAGATCGCGCCTTGCAGCGCCGCGGCGGCGGCGAGCTTCGCCCAGCTCACGTCGCGATGCTCGGGCTCCGGAGGCTCCTCCTTGTCGAACACTCCCCACAGGAGGTCGAAGAGCTTCTTCGAGACGAAACCGGCCAGGATGCCGCCGATGAGGCTGAATGGGATGAACAGGAGCTTGCCCACGGCTATGCCCCCTTGGGCTCGCTCGACGACGCGGTTCGAGGCTCCACGGCGATGGTCTTCTTCCGGGGCACGCCGCTCTCGAGCTCGCGGCCCCGCTCGAGCTCGGCGTTCATCTCGGCGCCGAGGAGGACGGCGACATTGGAGATCCACAGCCAGATGAGGAAGACGATCACCCCGGCGAGGCTGCCGTACGTCTTGTTGTAGGAGCCGAAGTTGCCGACGTAGAAGGCGAAGCCCGCCGATGCCAGGATCCACAGCAGGACCGCCAGCACGCCGCCGGGCGTGATCCACCGGAACCCGGGGTGCCTGACGTTGGGGGCGCCGTAGTACAGGATCGCGAGCATCGTCATCACGACCACGACGATCACCGGCCACTTGACGATGTTGAAGACGGTGATCGCGGTGCCCTCGAGGCCGAACAGCTTCCCGGCCTCCGCGGCGAGCGGGCCGCTGATCACCACGGCGATGGCGCTGAGGGCGACGAGGAGCAGCAGGATCAGAGTCATCCCGATCTGCAGCGGGCGGCGCTTCCAGAACGGGCGGCCCTCCTCGGTCTCGTAGATCACGTTCGACGCCCTCGAGAAGGCGCCGACGTACCCCGAGGCCGACCACAGCGCGGCCACCAGGCCGAGCACGAAGGCGGCGCCGGCGGTCCCCTGGCTATTCGCGATCTGCCTGATCGCGCCGCTGATGATGTCCTGCGCGGGGCCGGGGCCGAGCTCGTCGATGTTGTCCAGCACCGCGTTGGTCGCGGAATCCCCCGCGAGGCCGAGGATCGAGACCAGCACGATCAGCGCCGGGAATATCGAGAGGACGGCGTAGTAGGTCAGCGCGGCGGCCCAGTCGGTCAGGTTGTCGGCGCGGAACTCCGACACGGTTCGTTTGAGCACGGCCCACCAGGAGCGTCCGCTCAGATCGGTTGGATGCCGCGGCCCCTCCATCCCAGCAGGAGGATTCCCGCTGTGGTGGAGGATCAAACCGCACACTTGCTGCGGCGGCGACTCGTGTCCCCGCCGATCACGACTGCCCCGTCCTCGCTTCGCAGTGAGACGGGGATCTGCCTGATGATGGCGCCCTGGCGCTCGGGGCACGGCCAACACCAGGGCTGCGCCATGTCCCTCGCGCCCGACGTCACACCTCCACAGGGAGGGAGGGGACAATTCGCTTTAGCGTTTCGCAAGAACCCGCGCTAACAATGCCCGTATGGCTGCGTCCAACGGACGCGTGCTCGTCGTGGACGACGAGCCCATCGTTCGCGAGATCCTCGAGCGATACCTTCACCGTGGAGGCTTCGATGTCGCCACGGCCGCCGACGGCCAGGCCGCGCTCGATTGCTTCGAGGCCAGCCGTCCCGACCTGATCGTTCTCGACCTCATGCTTCCCGGGATCGACGGCTTGGAGGTCTTTCGCCGGATCCGCGATCGGCGGGAGGGGACCGGGGTGATCATGCTGACCGCCCGTGGGGAGGAGACCGACCGCGTCGTGGGCCTCGATCTCGGCGCCGACGACTACGTCGCCAAGCCGTTCTCGCCGCGGGAGATCGTGGCTCGCGCACGAGCGGTGCTGCGGCGGGCCGGCGTCGGCGGCGCGCCGGGCACGCCACGACGCGAGATCCTGCGCATCGGCGAGCTCGAGATCGATCCGAGCGCTCGGGAGGTGAGCGCCCACGGCACGCCGGTCGAGCTGACTCCCAAGGAGTTCGACCTGCTGACCTTCTTCGCCACCAATCCCCGCACGGTGTTCAGCCGGATCCAGTTGCTGGAGGAAGTCTGGGACATCGCCTACGCGGGCGATCCCTCAACCGTGACCGTCCACGTCCGGCGGCTTCGGGAGAAGATCGAGCGCGACCCATCCTCGCCCCGACACCTGTTGACGGTCTGGGGCGTGGGGTACAGGCTCGAGCCGTGAACTCTGAACGGCGCTCGCCGATGCTCGTGGCGGCGCTGATCGCCGCGCTCGGGGCGCTCGCGACGCTCGCGATCGGGCTGGGTGCGTTCGGCGCGGGCGAGGCCGGACAGCTGGCGTTGCTGATGCTGGTCGCGATCCTCTTGAGCGCGGTGGCCACGGCCGTGGCGATGCCGCGCCTCGCGCGCGCCTCGCTGCAGGTTCGGCTCGTGTCGATCGCAGCCTTCTCGACCCTCATCGGCTTCGCGAACCTCGTCGTGCTGTCGCTCCTGATGCTGGTCGACGCGCACGTCGCCACCGTTCTCGCGGTGCTCCTGGTCTACTCGACCGCGGCTGCCGTGGGAGCGGCACTCGCCACGGCGCGCACGACCTCGGGGGCGATCGCGAGGATCGGGAACACCGCGCGCCGGCTCGCCGCGGGCGACCTCGACGCGCGAACGGGGCCGGTGGCGGCCGGCGGCGAGATCGATTCGCTGGCGCGAAGCCTCGACGACATGGCCGGTCGGCTCGCCTCGTCCCTCGAGCGAGAGCGGGCGGCCGAGTCGCAGCGGCGCAGCCTGGTGACGGCGGTCTCACACGACCTCCGGACGCCCCTGTCGGGATTGAGGGCGATGATCGAGGCGATCGAGGACGGCGTCGTCGACGATCCGTCCACCATCCGCCGCTACATCCACGAGATGGGCTCGAGCGTCGACTCGCTCGTCGCGCTGGTCGACGACCTGTTCGAGCTCGTCCAGCTCGACGCCGGCGCGATCCAGGCTGAAACCGAGCGGGCGCGCGTCGAGGAGGTCGTCCACTCGGCCCTCGCGGCGTGCGAGGCACAGGCCTCCACCAAGGGCCTGGTCGTGCAGGCGCGGATCGACGGGGCTGCGGAGATCCCCTGCTCCCCGCGACTGACGCGTGTGGTCCAGAACCTGGTTCAGAACGCGATCCGCCACACGCCGAGCGACGGGACCGTCGTCGTCGAGGCCAGTCACCGCGAGCGGGAGCTGCAGCTGGCCGTTGTCGACACCGGCGACGGCATCGGCGACGAGGCGCTCGACCACGTCTTCGAGCCGTTCTGGCGGGGTGACTCGGCCCGCGCGACGCAGGGGTCGGGACTGGGCCTGGCGCTCGCCAAGCGGATCGTCGAGGCGCTCGGTGGCAGTATCGCCGTGGAGTCCGGGTCGGCGCGCGGCGCGCGCTTCGCCGTCCTGGTTCCGGACGGCGGTCGTGAGCCCAGCCTCGCGCCGTAATCAGCGCGAAAGGTCTCGGCAATAGCGTCGGCCGGACCTTGCGCTCACAGATCCCCATGGACCCGGTGCGCCGCGGGCGGGGTTTCCGCCCGTCGACGAGGGCGATCATGGCCGGACGCGGCCAGGCTGACAGCGGTCAGCCTCTCAACCTGCCACCGGTGTTCGCCTCGGCATTCCACGCGAACGGGTCGCACCCTTACGCGCGCGAGGGGAACCCGACGTGGGAGGCATTCGAGGAGGCGCTCGGGGCGCTGGAGGGCGGGCACGCGATCGCCTTCTCGTCCGGCATGGCCGCAATTGCCGCGGCGCTCGAGGAGCTGCCGGTCGGCGCGCGGGTGCTGGTTCCGAGGGGCGCGTACTTCGAGGTTCGGAAGCTGCTGACCGACCGCGCCGCCACCGGTCGCCTGCGGATCCACGCAGTGGAGGCCACGGATACCCGGGGCGTGATCGCCGCGCTCGCCGCCGCCGACCTCGTCTGGCTCGAGACGTTGACCAATCCGATGCTGGATGTCTGCGAGCTCGATGTGATCATCGACGCCGCCCGGCGCCGCGGCATCCCGGCGATCGTCGACGCCACGCTCGCCACACCCGCGCTCCAGCGCCCGCTCGAGCTGGGAGCGGATCTGGTCCTGCACAGCGCGAGCAAGTACATCGGGGGGCACTCGGACCTCCTGTTGGGAGTCGCGGCGAGCCGAGACTCCTCGCGGGCGAGGCGCCTGCGCGACGCCCGGACGGCTCTGGGCGCCGTTCCCGGGACCATGGAGGCCTTCCTGGGGCTGCGGGGACTGCGGACCCTGCCGCTGCGCTTGGAACAGGCCTGCGGGTCGGCGCTCGAGCTGGCGCGCCGGCTCGAGCGACATCCGCTCGTCTCGAGGGTGCGCTACCCGGGGCTCAAGACCCACCCGGGCCGCGACACCGCGCTCAGGATCATGGACGGGTTCGGGGCGATCGTGGCCTGCGAGCTCGCCGCGGGCGCCGAGCACGCGGCTGCCGTCTGCGCTTCGGTTCGGGTGTGGACGCATGCGACCAGCCTGGGCGGCGTCGAGAGCCTGATCGAGCATCATTTCCGCCCAGCGGACCGCGAACGCCTTCCCGGCGGAATGATCCGGATGAGCGTCGGCTGCGAGGACGTCGAGGACCTCTGGGACGACCTCGACGGCGCCCTCAACCGGATTGCCTGAGATCGAGGCGCAGGCGCACCGCGTAGACGACCGCCGAGCCGGCGAACAGCGCCGCCGTGAGCAGCAGCCAGCGGCCGAGGTACACGCTCGCCGAAAGCCCCGTGTCGGCGCGGTACCGGTCCGCGCTCAGGCCGAGAATCAGGGGGAACCAGACCACGAGCGCCAGGGCGGAGAGGAGAGCGGGCACCCGGACGTGGTTGAGGGCGACGACCCGGCGGGGATCGAGCCGCCCGGCCCCGACCAAGGCCGCCCGGCCGGCGATCAGCCCGAACGCCGAGTACACCGGAAAGGCGATCAGATCGTGGGCGATGATCGCGCCTCCGAACCACAGCACGACGTTGATCGCGTTGGGCCGGGCGACGATCGCGACGAACGCGTACGCAACCACCGCCATGCTCACGAGCACGGCGAGCAGATGGAGCACGCTCGACCCGTATCGCTCGCGAAGGAGCCGCATCAGGCGCTGATGACGCTCATCGACGACACCCATTTTGTGCAGTGCACGCCGGGCGCCGCAGGGACGATGACCCGGGCGGGATAGCCGTGATCGAGGGAGAGGTCCACCCCGTTCACGCGCAGGGCGAGCAGCGACCGGGGGTCGGCGACCTGCTCCGCCGCCAGCGCCGCCTTGCTGAACGCCCCGCCCTTCTGGAGGGACTCGACCAGGACGGGGAGCGCCTCCTGCGTTCCGGCGCGGGCGACCAGGTCGCGCAGGCGCACACCGGTCCAGGACTGCGTGGTCGACCAGCCCTCCACGCAGGCGATCGGGAGCGAGTAGGTGTGCTGGTCCATGGCGAGGATCTCCTCCCGGGCCAGCTCCAGCATCCGAGCGCCGCGAACGCGAAGCCGCCAGTCGCCGCCGGCCTGGGCGCGCCTGACCCCGACCGCCGCGGCCGTCTTGTTGACCTGAAACCCGTTGGGGCCTGAGCCGAGCGAGCGACCGTGCGGCGCCAGCAGGCCAAGTGGGCGGAGCGGCCCGCCCAGCTGCTGAGCGGCGGTCACCACGCCCAGGCCCAGCGAGCCGGCGCCCACGGTGGCCAGCAGGCCGCGGCGCGAAAGCGTCGGCTGGGCGGGGCTCGCCGGCGCCGTCGTCCCCTCGCGGGGAGGCTCGGCCCGGGTGTGGGCGAGGTCCTGCTCCAGCGGCCGCACAATGCCCTGCTCCCGGAACGCCCGCCGAACGACCGGCAGCTTCAACACGAGGTGGAGGCCGAGCGCCGCCAGGAAGACGAATGCGCCGTAGTAGTGGGCGGGCACGAAGCCGAATCCCCACGGGTACCAGAGCTGGATGTTCATGACGCCGGTGAAGAACACGAACAGGCTTCCCCCCACCAGGAAGGCCAGCGAGAGCCGCTCCAGGAGGTGTGCGAGTGAGCGCACCGGCGGCCACTCGAAGAGCTTCGGCATCGCCGACCACAGCTTCGCCAGGAGGAGCGGGATGGCCATCACGCCGCTCGTGACGTGCAGCCCCTGGGTGACGGCGTAGAGCCACGGCGGGCCCGCGGGCCAGTCGAAGAAGTAGAGGTCGAACCCGAGATCGATGCCCCCGCTGCCCGTGACCGAGTTCCCGCCGAGCCAGGGGTAGTAGGCGACGTGCGACAGAAAGCCGGTGACCGCGCAGATGACGATCAGCGGCAACAGCGCCGAGCCCAGGGCGGATGCCAGCCAGGGGCCGCGGAGCGGGCTGCGCCAGAACTCCCTGCGGAACGGGCCCTGGGGCGGAGTCTCGCCGAACTGCGGACGCGGTGCCCTCATCGGCCACCGGCGGGAGGGGCGAGCCGCTCGATCCGGGTGCCGTCGCTGCCCGTCAGCCACGCGGACCCGCTGCGAGGGTCGACCGCGATGGCGTTGGGCTGGCGCAGCGTCGGGTACGTGGCCAGGCGCCGCGGGCCGTCCGGGCGCACCCGGTAGACGAGCGCTCGATTGCGGGCCGTGAGGGTCACCCACAGGAGCCGGCGCCGCCGGTCCAGCGCGAGCCCGTACGGCGCCCCGGGCGCTTGCGCGGTTCGGACCAGGCGCGGCTCGCTCGCGAGGCGGAATTCCAGGATTCGGCCGCCGTCGGTGTCGGCAACGAAGGCGCGCCGCCCGCCGGCGACGACGTGGGTGGGCCCAACCCCCGCCGGGGCTTCGCCCAGCGGACGGAGCGTCCTCGCGTCGTAGGTCTGCAGCACGCGCTCCCGCACCGCCACCAGTGCCACGAACCCTCCCGAGGCGGCGATCCCGCCCGGCTGGCGCGGCGCCGGCACGGTGGCGACGACGCGCCGGCCGCGCACCACGGAGACCGAGTCCCCGAACTCGTCGGACACGAAGTACCGTCCGGCCGCGGCCGCGGCGTCGTGCGGGTGCTCGCCGACCGCCACGGTGGTGACCTTCCCCGCCGGGAGGGCGACCGCGGCCAGACGGTCAGCCGACTCCGCCGGCGCCAGGACCGGCCCGCCGGGACCGGCCAGAGAGAGGTGCCTGGAGGGCGCCGGCACCGAGACGCGACGAACGACGCGGGCGGTGCGAGCGCTCACGAGCGCGAGCCGGTTGTCACCGTGCAGGGCGACCGCGACCAATCCGGTCACCGGATCAACGGCGATTCCCTCGGGCCGATCGCCGACGTGGAAGAGCTCGCCGGCGGGCGCGCGGGCAGGGGCAGGGGCGTCGGCCGGCTCGGCGGCCGGCGGCAGGTCGTCGCCGCAGCCCGATAGCGCCACGCAAAGGGCCGCGGCGGTCGCGACTGCGGTCTGACCCGGAGCGGGCATGGCTCACCCCGCGGTCCGTGGCATCGCCGCAACGGCTCCGCCGATGCCCGCCAGCTCCGTCGCGAAGCGGGAGCCCGGGCAGAGGTCCGCCACGGCCAGGGCGTCTGCGAACGTGTCGACGTCCCGGAGCTCGGGGAGCTCCGTCCACGCAATCCCAAGCCGCCGCAGGCGCAGCCGCTGGGCGCGCGCGGTCCAGGGCGTGCTCATCGGAACGCCTGCGAAGATCTCGGGGCGCGAGCGGCGCAGGCCGATCGACCAGTAGCCACCGTCCGGGGCCGGCCCGAGGACCGCCCCGCGGCCCGGGCGTGAGAGGGCGCCGAGTGAGCTCTCCAGCAACCGGGCGTCGAGCTGTGGAGTGTCCATCCCCACGAGCAGGGCGGGGCCGCCGACCACCTCGAAGGCGGCCGCAAGCCGCGCGTCGAGCCCGCCGTCGGCCTGCGGATGAAGCTCGAACCCGGCGGGGAGCCAGCGTCCGGGGACCCCCTCCAGCACGAGGGCACGCCGCCTCGCGGGCGTCGCCGCGACGCATTCGAGCGTGTCGGCGAGCGCGGCCTCCGCGAGTGCCGCGGCCTGCCACGGCGTGCAGGGCGGGCACAGCCTCGTCTTCGCGCGACCCGGCACGGGGGCCTTGGCGATCACGATCAGGGCCGGATCCCTCAAGTCAGCGCCCTCGCCATGTCCCTCGCCGCGCGGGCGCTGCCGCAAAGCGTCCCGGTGACCTTCGATCGCCCGGTGCGCGGCCGGTAGCTCACGTCGACCTCGCCAACCGTCCACCCCGCGCGCGCCGCGAGCAGCACCATCTCGAGGGGCCACCCGAAGCGCCTGTCGCGGATCCCCAGGGCGGCCAGGGCCGGCCGGCGCGCGGCGCGCATCGGACCGAGGTCTCTGAGCTCGAACCCGGTGCGGCGGCGAAGCTCCCAGGCGAGGCCGCGGTTCGCGAGCCGAGCGTGCGCCGGCCACGCGCCCGCGCGGGCGTTGCGGCGGCCGAGCGCGAGGTCCCAGTGACCGGCGAGGACCGGATCCGCCACGCGCGCCAGCTCCCGCGGGTCCAACGACCCGTCGCAGTCCATGAAGCAGACGACCTCGTCCTCCGCCGAGACGAGCCCCGCCCAGCAGGCGGCGCCGAAGCCGCGACGCGGCTCCCGCACGACACTGGCGCCGAGGTCTCGCGCGATCGCGCCCGAGCCGTCGGTCGACCCGTTGTCGACGACGATCGGCCGATAGCCGCTGGGCATGCGTTCCAGCACCCACGGCAGGGCCGCCGCCTCGTCCAGGACGGGCAGGACGACGTCTGGCATGCGCCCAGGCTGGCAGCGGGCTCTTACAAAGCCATTAATCGACCTGTAAGCAGCCCGCCGTAGCGTCCGGCCCCATGGAGCGCGCAGCCGCCGAGGCGCCAACCGCGGCCTGGACCGCCGGACGGGCCCGGCTCACTCCCACCCGGGTCGCGCTCGGCGTGTGGGCCGCCCTGGTCGCCGGGTGCGCGGCGTGGGGTGCGGCCCTGATCCTCTCCGGACACGGGCTGTCGCTGAGCGCACCGCCGCTGCTCGGCTACGTGAGCCCCCGGATCGGACCGCTGCTCTTGATCCCGATCGCGTTCGCCGTCGCCGCCGTGCGAACGGCGCCGGCGCTCGCGACGCGCCTTGGCTGGCGATGGCTGATGCTCGTCTCGATGGCCGGCGTGGCGGGATGGGCGATCGCGCTCGCGCTGGTCGACGGGCTCGGGGGGATCTCGACGCCGCTGACGAGCCAGCACGAGTACCTCACCGTGGTCGGCCAGATCTCGTCGCCGGGGGACTTCCTGTCCCATTTCACGGAGCGGATCGGCGGCTACGCCACGCACATCCGCGGCCATCCGCCCGCGATGGCGCTGATCGTGTGGGGGCTCGCGCGGATCGGGCTCGGCGGCCCCTGGCCCGCCAGCGCGCTGATCGTGGTCGTCGCGGCCTCGATGGCTCCCGCCACCCTGGTCTCGGTGCGGGAGATGGCCGGCGAGCAAATGGCCCGCCGCGCCGCGCCCTTCGTCGTCATCGCGCCGGCGGCGCTGTGGATCGCCGTGTCGGCGGACGCGCTCTTCGCCGCCGTCGGCGCCTGGGCCGTCGCGCTGATCGTGCTCGCCATCCAGCGGCGCGACGTTCGCTGGGACGCTGCGGCGCTCGCGGGCGGCCTGCTGTTCGGCGTCGCGCTCTTCCTCTCGTACGGGCTCGTCCTGCTGGCGGCCGTCCCGGTCGCGGTCGCCATCGCCGCTCGCCGGGTACGCCCGCTCGCGATCGCGGGCGTCGGCGCCGCCGTGGTCGCGCTGGGCTTTCTCGCCGCAGGGTTCTGGTGGCTCGACGGCCTCCAGGCCACGCGCCACGAGTATCTGTTCGCAAGCGCCGCCCAGCACCGTCCGTACGGGTTCTTCCTCTTCAACAACCTCGGCGCGCTCGCGCTGGCCGTGGGGCCGGCGACCTTCGTCGCCGCCGGCCGCCTGCGCGACCGGCGGCTCCTGCCACTGGTCGCCGGCGGGCTCGCGGCGGTGGCCCTCGCGGACCTGAGCGGCATGTCGAAGGGAGAGGTCGAGCGCATCTGGCTGCCCTTCATGCCGTGGCTCCTCGTGGCGTGCGCCTGCCTGTGGCGGGGATCCGGATCCGTGCGCACCTGGCTCGCTGTCCAGGCGACCTGCGCGATCGCGATCACGGCGATCGTGCGAACGCCGTGGTGACGCAGCCTCGAACGCTCGTGGTGGGTGGCGCCGGCTTCATCGGCTCCTTCGTGGTGGACGCCCTGGTGGAGGCGGGCCATCGGGTTCGGGTGCTCGACGACCTCCACCCCCTGGCCCACGACGGCCAGCCGGGCTACCTCAACCCGCATGCCGAGTACCTGTGGGGCGACGTCCGCGATCCGGCGACGGCGGCGAGAGCGGTGCGGGGGGTCGAGGTCGTCTCCCACCAGGCGGCGATGGTGGGGCTCGGGGTCGACTTCGCCGACGCGCCCGACTACGTGGGTCACAACTCGCTCGGGACCGCGGTCCTGCTGCGGGCGCTGCACTCCAGCGGATTCGGCGGCCGGCTGGTCCTCGCGAGCAGCATGGTCGTCTACGGCGAGGGGCGGTACCGGTGCCCTCAGCATGGGCTTGCCCGTCCGGGCCCTCGACCGGTGGACCGGCTGCGGGAGGGGCGATTCGAGCCCCCCTGCGAGCGCTGCGGCGCGCCGTTGCTCCCGGAGGCGGTCCCGGAGGCCGCGCCACTCGACCCGCGAAACGTGTACGCCGCCACCAAGCTCAACCAGGAGCACCTGTGCTTCGCCTTCGGCCGAAGCACCGGTGCCCAGGTGATCGCCCTCCGCTACCACAACGTGTACGGGCCACGCATGCCTCGTGAGACCCCCTACGCCGGCGTCGCCAGCATCTTTCGCAGCGCGATCGCTGCCGGCCGGCCCCCGCTCGTGTTCGAGGACGGCGGACAGCGCCGCGACTTCGTCCACGTTCGCGACGTGGCCCGCGCGAACCTCGCGGCCCTGGGCACCGCCGAGGGGATCGAGGGAGCGTTCAACGTCGCGAGCGGATCCCCACACACGGTCGGCGAGCTCGCGGGGACTCTGTCCGCAGCGTGCGAGGGGCCGGTGCCACAGACAACGGGCGACTTTCGCCTCGGCGACGTGCGGCACGTGTTCGCCTCGACCAGGCGGGCGACGGAGGTGCTGGGCTTCACGGCCGGGATCTCGTTCGGTGACGGCGTGCGCGAGCTCGCGCATGCGGACCTGCGGTCGGTGACGCCGGCGTCACCCGTGTCGTGACCGACCGCCGCTGGTGTGCAGCGTCAGGCCACTTCCGGCTCGGCCGCCCGAGCCGGAACCGGCCTCCGCACGCCGAGCAGCCTCAAATCAACCTATGGGGTGCAAAATCGGCCGGTCGCTCGAGCCCCGCGGCACCAGCCCTCAGGATCCGGCGAGGTCCTTGTTCTCGGGGACGAACTTGCTCGCGATGAACGTGGCGCCCTGAGGATCGGCGAGCACGGTCGTCCGGACCCACGGGGCGTCGAACGGTGGGACGACGACCTTCCCGCCCAGCTCGCCCGCCTTCGCGGCGATCGCGTCGGCGTCATCGACCGCGAAGGTCACGCTCCAGTGGGCTGGGGTGTCCGGCTGATCATCCGGGATCGGGTTGATCGTCGCGACCACGTCCTCGAAGCCCGCCGGGGCGCCGGCCTCCGCCATCTGCTTCCGGAGCTCCGGATTGTCCCGCTCGAGGTGGTCGCCATAGCCCGGCAGCGTCCACATCTCGGCGCCGCCGCCGAGGCCGAGCGTCTGCCATCCGAACACGGAGCCGTAGAAGGCCTTCGCGCTTTCCGGGTCACGGGTGTTCAGGCCGTTGAAGTTGAGCGAGCCGTGCTCGTTGACGACCCCCGCCCCCTTGTGCTCTTGCGCCTGCCACACGCAGAACACGGCGCCCTCGGGGTCGGTGAACACCGCCATCCGCCCCGCGTCCATCACGTCGAAGGGCTCCATGACGGCGCTGCCACCCGCCTCGCCCACCTTGGCCGCGGCGTCGTCGGCGCTCTCGACCCAGACGTATGTGTTCCAGACCGCCATCGGCGGCGCGCCCTCCGGCACCGACCCGACGGCGGCGACGTCGCCTCCCCGGATGCGCGCGATGAAGTAATCGCCGGGTGCGTCCGGCGGCATGACGTCCTCGAGCTCCCACCCGAAAAGGCCGCGGTAGAAGTCGACGGCCGCCTCTGGATCGGGCTGGCTCGTGTCGATCCAGCACGGGACGCCTGGGATGTATCCGTCTCGCTCGGGCATTGGTGCTCCCTTCCAGTCGTTTTGAGGTCGCGGCCCACCCTACGCAGCGTTTAGGTCATGATCCGTCCTCAATTGCGAGGACGATGAAGTTGCCATGAGCGAGACCTCGAGCCGGCTCTTGGAACTGCTCTCGCTGATGCAGGGACGGCGGGACTGGCCCGGCGCCGAGCTGGCGGCCCGGCTGGAGGTGTCGGGCCGGACCATCCGGCGCGACGTCGAGCGCCTGCGCCGGCTCGGCTACCCCGTCGAGTCGCTCACCGGCCCCGCCGGCGGATATCGCCTGCGGGCCGGCAGCGCGATGCCGCCGCTCCTGCTGGACGACGAGGAGGTGATCGCGATCGCCGTCGGCCTGCGCACCGCGACGCGCACCTCGGTGACCGGGATCGAGGAGACCGCCGTGCGGGCCCTCGTCAAGCTCGAGCAGGTCCTGCCGGCGCACCTGCGCCGGCGCGTGGCTGCGCTGGGCTCGGCGACGATCGCGCCCCCCGTCGCGGGTCCGACGGTGGACCCGCAGGCGCTGACGGTGATCGCGACGGCATGCCGGGACTCCGAGTGCCTGCGCTTCGCCTACCGAAGCCGCGACGGCACCGGCAGCCGGCGCGAGGTCGAGCCCCACTCGGTGGTCAACCACGGCCGCCGGTGGTACCTCATCGCCTGGGACCGCGGCCGCGACGACTGGCGGACGTTCCGCATCGACCGGCTCACCAAGCCGGCCTCGACCGGCGTCCGGTTCGCCGCCCGCCGCCTGCCCGCCAAGGGCGCGGCCGCATACGTCGAGCAGAGCATCACCGGAGCGCCGAACCGATACGAGGCACGCGTCACGCTGCACGCCCCCGCCGAGGAGATCGCGGGCCGCGCGCCGAGTTACTGGGGCACGGTCGAGCCGATCGACGCGCGCACCTGCGAGTACCGAGCCGGCGACGACGACATCGCCTGGCTGGCGGTCCGCATCGCGATGCTCGGCGTCGACTTCGAGGTGCACGAGCCCCCCGAGCTGGTCGAGCACATGCGCGCGCTGGCCGACCGGCTCAGGCTGGCGACCCGGTGAACGTCGCCGTGGGAGCCAGCCCTTCTGACGCGAGCATTGGTGGCGAGGGGAGAATCGCCGTGCGGGGCGAGCCCCCGGGCGACTCGCATAAGCGATCCCGCCGCCGAGCGGCGCCAAGGCCGGCCATTGAGCAATTGGGGGGTCATGTCGACCCCCGGACGGACACTCGACCCCGTCAGTCGCAGGGGTGGCGTGGCCCCTCGTCCGAATCGCCATCGCAGAGTGATAGCCCCAGGGCGAGCATGATCTCCGGGGCTGCCGCCACCACTCTCGGGCCGCCGACCTGGGGCGCGACGCTGCGAAGCACTCCCAGGATGTCCTCCGGACTCACGCCCACCCCCACGGCGCTGGCGACCTGCCATGCGTAGGACGCCGGGGGGCCGTCCACGGCGACCAACACCGCGATGTTCACCAGGGCGGAGGTCCTTGGGTCGAGACCGGTGGCGAGGCGATACTCCTCTCGCAGCCCGAGCGCTCCCTCGAGCGTTTCGAGCTTGCCGGCAGCGATCCCGGCCAGCGCTTGGTAGGTGCTGCGCCGTATCTGGGGCATCTCAGCTCCCAATCTGTCCTCCAGTCCGGTGCGTGGGCGATCTGACCGTGATCGCCCACGCACTCCCCTCGGCCACGCGAGCGCTCCTATCGTGATCGCGCGTGGCCGCCGTAGACCACGAGTCCGTAGATGACGAGGATGTCCAAGCCGATCAGGGTCATCGACCAGAGGGGGAAGGCGGCGATCAAGAACAGCTGGGCGATCGCGTTCAGGCTCGCGCTGATCGTGCCGACCCAGCGCCCATAGGCGTTTCCTGCCCAGATCGAGAACGCGGCGCCGAGCTGCATGATCCCGACGAGCAGGATCACCCAGCCCCAAGCGTTGAGACTGGCGATCTGGTAGTGGGCGCCGGTCTGGGTGAAGAAGTTGGCATCGTCGATCGCGGCAATCCCGCCAATAACGTTGACGATCCCGAGGATCAGCATCATGATGCCCGCGAAGAGGAGCCAGCCGGCCCCCTCGGGCTCGCCGTAGCCGTAGGAGCGCTCGGCTCCCTCCCCCGTGCGGGTTTCCGTGTCGCGTGCGGACATTTGTCGCCTCCCTTGGCTGAGTCGCGGGCAGCCCGTTTGCTGCTCCAGCTCACGCTATGAGCGGCGCCGCCCGCGGGCATCCCCCCGATGGGGTGATTTCGCTCAGGTCCACGGGCCCCACCCCGCGTTGTCCTGCCTGGAGTCCGGCTCAACCTCTGCCAGATCATCCAATTCGGGTGATGACACGCGGCCGGGCGGCTGATGTGCTGCGCGCGGATGCCGGACCGCCGACACATCACAAGGCGACCTCACCGGGTCGGTGTGTGGGCCCTGATCGTGCTCGCCTCGATCCTCTTGGTCTTCTCGATCATCGCGAACTGGGTTCAGACCGAGCTCCTCGACACGAACCAGGTGGTGGATACCACCGACCAGATCCTCCAGAACGAGGACGTGCAGGAGCAGCTCAGCATCTACGCGGTCGGTCAGCTGTACGCGAACGTCGACGTCGGCGGCGAAATCGCGAAGAAGCTGCCGGCCTCGGCGCAGCCGCTCGCCGCCCCGCTCGCGGCCGCATCACAGCAACTCGCTACCAACGTGGCGGAGAAGGCGCTTGCCTCGCCTGCCGTTCAGGGACTCGTCTCCACAGCCGTGGCCACGGCACATGGGGAGTTCGTCAGCCTGATCGACAACAAGGACCAGTACGTGTCGACCACCGGCGGAACCGTCACCCTCGAGTACGGGAGCGTGATCGCCGACCTCGCCGCCCGACTCGGGGTGAACCCGGCCACGATCTCCGACATCCAGGGCATCGCGCAGGAGTCCTCGGTTGACCTCCAGCAGCGCCTGACCGCGACTCAGACCCAGATCCAATCCGTCCGAACAGCCCTCTCCCAGGCGAAGCAGGGCAAGCTGAGCCCGCGGGTGCAGGGGGATCTACAGACACTCAACAAGGACGCCGCCGAGCTCCAGACGGTGGTCGCGGACCTCGAGCGGAAGATCAAGGGCGCCCGAGGCCAGGTCCCGGCCCAGCTCCAGGGCAAGTTGTCCGATCTCGAAGGCCGGCTGTCCGATCTCGACAGCAAGCTGTCGGCGGTCGAGAAGCAGACCGCCGCGGTGCTCAGGAACCCGAGCCGGGCGAACGTGGTGAAGCTCGACCCGACGCTCGCCTCGCTCCAGACCCGGGTCAGCACCCTGCTCGGTCGCCAAGTCGTGCAGCATCCCGGCCAGCTCGTACTGATGAAATCCAGCGCGCTGAGCGGCGTCCAGACCCTCGTGAGCGTGCTGCGCAACCTTGGCTTCGTACTGCCCGTGCTGGTGCTGCTCATGTACCTGGGCGCCCTCTACCTGGCGAAGGGATGGCGGCGGAACGCACTCATCGCGGCCGGCGGAGGCATCGTGGGAGCGACCCTGTTCATCCTGCTCACGCGCCGGCTGCTCGGCAACGCGGTCGACTCGCTGGCGGCCTCGGATGCGGTCAAGCCCGCCATCACGTCGGTCTGGGACATCGTCTCCGGCGGGCTGCGCCAACGGGCGCTGTTCGTGCTCGTGATCGGCCTAGCGTTCGTCGGCGGGGGCGCCCTCGCCGGGCCCGGCCGCCACGCCCTCGCGGTGCGCCGCTTCCTGGCCCCGTACCTGCGTGACCACCCAGTGGGCGTCTATGCCGTGGTCGCCCTCGTGTTCCTTCTCTGGCTGTCGTTCATCCCCGGGATCAACAACCTCGGGCAGGTCCTGGTGATCGTCGTCCTCGCGGCTCTGGCCGTGCTCGGCGTCGAGATACTGCGGCGCCAGACTGCGCGGGAGTTTCCGGCCGGCGCCTCAAGCTCTTAGCAGGCGACCTCGAGAGGATGCTCGGTGACGGACGATCGAGCCGATGGTCGCGGGCATGTCGTGATCACGGACGAGCATCGATCGCCGCCGCGGCGGCCTCCGTCTCAACCGCGGTCGGCGACCGGGGCCTGCCCGGTCTGGTCAACGCCCGCATCGTGAAGCCTGGACGCTTGGAGCTCCAGCCGCTCGCGGACTTTCGACGGCAGCTCGACTCGTCGGCCAGGGCGCCGTGACGCGGGCATTTCTGCCGCTGGTCCGGCGGGGTGGCCGGAGCTCGAGCTGCGCCAGTGGCGGATCCCCGTCTCGCTGGTCGATCCCGGGGCCACCCGGTCGGCGATCCTCGACAAGACACTCGCCCGAGATCAATCGACTGACGGCGAGCCTGGAGGAGCGAGGGCACGCGAATACGACGCCCAGCTTTCGGGTGCTTGCGAGCGTTTCACCGGCGAACCGCGAGGCGCCCGCTCCAGACGAAGAAGCGGCACAGAAGTGGAGCCGGAGTGATGCCAGTAGGCCGGATATCCCCGGTGGGTAATTCGCCGCCGGATCGCGAATCGCAGGCTCTTGATCCTCGATCAGCGCTCGCTCGAGGGCGAATCCGCGGGTGCCGACGCCCGGGCATCCTCACGGTGATGGATCAACCCGGCTGCCTCGGCACAGGCCACCGCCTCCGCGCGCGAGGACACACCCAGCTTCCGGTAGATCGCCCGGGCCTGAGTCTTGACCGTGTTCGTGGAGATGAACAGCTTCTCGCCGACCTCGCGAAAGGTGAGGTGGGTTGGGAGCAGGTGAAGCAGCCGAAGCTCCGCCTTCGTAAGCGGCCACTGGCCGCTGAGCTCCGTGATCGCCTCGATCTCGCCCATCGCCTCGGCGAGCCACTCCTCCAAGAGGAGCGAATCAGGGCTCTGCTTCGCCCAGCGAGTCGCATCCGCGAGGTGGTTGCGAGCCGCAGGGACGTCGTCGAGCATTCCGAGCGCCCGCCCCAGCACGATGCGAGTCTCGGCCTCGTACCAGAAGCTGAAATCGGTCAGCGCCGCGAGCAGCCGAGCGGCGCGCTTGGCCTGCCGCGTCGCGTCCTCGACCCGGCCGCGCCGAGCGCACGTCAGCGCCGAGACCGCAAAGACGAGTGCTGACGTCGGGTAATCCTGGAGCCCGAGCCGATTCGCTTCGGTCGCAGCCTGGATCGCGCGCGCCGCGGCTGCCTCGTCATCGCGCTCGTCGAGGTCGAGGATCGCGAGCTGAGCGAGGGCGAGGGTGTGGATGTTGGGCGCTGCCACGGCCGCTCGCCGGGACGCCTCGTCGAGCATCGCGCGGGCGGCGGCGCGATCGGTGGTCAGATGATGCGCGACTCCTTGGAGGAGGCAGCAGAGCGAGCGCCATGGGCTGTCCTCCGGCAGTAGCTCGTAGGCGCGCCTTGCGTCGTCGGCCATCCCGTTCACGTCACCCCTCGCGGAACTGGCAGCCCTGATGAGTGCGGCGCTGACCTCGATCAGGTCCCGGTCGCGCTTCGGCGCGCCGGCGGCCGCGCGGATCGCCGTGGACGTCCAGCGCTCGGACTGGGCACCGTCGCCCCGGCTGGCGTTGTTCGCCGCTCTTGCCAAGGACAGCTGCGGCGAGGCCGCGGCCTGGTCATCGGTGAAGCGATCGAGCCAACGGCGCACGGTCGCTTCCCGGCCGCCGCTCTCGTATTCGGCCGTCTTCATCCAGATCAGGGTTCCCGCGTCGCCGAGGTTCCCGGCCGAGATGGCGTGCGGAATGGCATGGTCGAAGTCGCCCTGCTCGGCATACCAGCGGCTTGCGCGGTCGTGGAACCGCGATTTCGTGCGCTCACCGAGCCGGCGCAGCTCGGCCTCCAGCATCTGGCGTAACAGCGAGTGGTAGCGGTACTCCTCGTCGTTGCGGTCCAGCGGGACTACGAGCAGGTTCGAGCGGGAGAGGCGTCGGAGCGTCTCGGCGGACCCCTCGCGCTCGAGCACGGCGTCGCACAGCGGGCCGTTCAGGCGCTCGAGAATCGACGTCGCCGTGAGGAACTCGAGGTCCCCGGCGCTCTGGAGGCTCAAGAACTCTTCGCGCAGATAGTCGGCCACGAGCCTGTCGTCGCCGGCGAAACGCTCGATCGCGCTGGCCGGATCGCTCTCTCCCTCGAGGGCCAGCGTGGCGAGGTACAGGGCCGCGGGCCACCCCTCCGTGCGCTCCACGAGACGTTTGACTGCGCCCGGTCCCAGGTCAACGCCAGCCGCCTCAAGGAGCTCCGCTGCCTCCGACCGCGTCATCACCAGGTCGTGAGTGTGGATCTCGAGCAATCGCCGCTGCGCCCGAAGCCCCGCGACGCCGATCGGTGGCTCGCTGTGGGCGCTCAGCGCAAGCTGCACCGACGGCGGTAGTTGCTGCGCGATCGTGCCGAGCGTGCCGAACGACGAGGCATCGTCGACCGCGTCCAGGTCGTCGAGGACGAGGACGAAGGGCCGATCCGCCGCGGCCATCGCATCGACGAGGCGCGGGACGACGACGTTCGCGAGGTTCGGGCGCGGCACGGACAGCGCCGGCAGGACCTCGTCCATCAGGCACAGGTCGCCGAGGACATCGGTGATCGACCCGACCAGATGCGCCGGGTCGTTGTCCTCATCTGTGAGGTTGAGCCAGGCGAAGAGCCGCTCGTCCGCGGTGTCCCACTGCGAGACGACCGTCGTCTTTCCATACCCCGCAGGGGCGACGATGAGCGCGACCGGCGCATCCGCGCTCCCCAGCAGGCGCGAGACCAGGCGCTCCCGGGGGACCAGGACTGACTGGGCGCGGTCACGCGCGTCGGTGGCAACCCCGGTGCGGCTGACGTTCGAATCGTCCCAGCGACTGTGGCGAGCGGACGATCGGGATAAGCGCTGGGACAGTGGTACCGCTCCTCGTCCTGGGTGCCCTCCGCGGGCGTCCCGGTTGTTCTTCCGTGTCGCGCGGAGTTCGATGCGAGCTTACTACCCGACCGGTCAAAGGCGACGACACTCACGTTCTCCGTGTTCGCCCTCGTGCTCGGCGATCGACCGCTTCGGAGCGGCGGCTGGTTCTACGCCGGCGCCTTGGGCATCACGCTCGCGATCGGCGTGGTTGCGGCATTCGTGGTTGGCGATGCCGCGGCCAACGGCTCCTCCACGAAGGCCTGGGTTGCCGTGGTCGACATAGTCGCCGGGGTGCTGGCTCCAGGGTCATGCTCGGACCGTCGCGGCGGTCATCCTCGTGGCGCTAGTGGCGGTCCTGCCGAGAGACGGCATCGCCGCCTGACCTAGATGACTGGCGGTTGCTCCCTTCCCGGGGGCCTACGTCGGGCTCGACCCGTCCGGCAGCGAACCGTCGGCAGCCTCGGGCAATGAGGAAGGACTCTGGGCCCGGGCTTGAGCGAGGCCCCGTTGACGCCGGCGCTCGCGAGCCGCCGCCTGCTGCCGTCGCCGGCCGAGGTAGTAGACGCCCGCGCCCACTGCAGCGGACCGGAGCAGTGGCCGGCGTCTCATCAACGGCACCTGGTGTCATCCCTTCTTCTAGCCGGCGTCCAGGCGGTCGTATCGACCCGTCCGCACTGAAGCCGCTCCCCGCCGGCGACGGCCTCCTGCTCAGGAGGCGAGCAGCTTTGCTTTCTGGGCCTCGAACTCCTCCTCGGAGAGGACGCCCTTGTCCCTCAATTCGCCGAGCTTCTCGAGTTGGTCGATCGAACTGGACTCGGCAGGGGGTGCGGGCGCCTGTGGCGCGGCCTCCTCATAGCCGCCCTGAGGGGCCTCCTGCTGGGCCCACCGATTCGCCTGGCGGCGCGAGACGCGATTGCTCACCGCGGTGGCGGTTCCGGCCACGACGGCCGTCCGCGCGACTCCTCCGATCAATCCTGGCATGGGTCTGACTCCTTTCCGATCAGGACGCCGCCGGCGCGGCGTCAGCCTCGAGCGCGTCGAGTGCGGCGAGGACGGCTTGGACCGGGATGCGACCGTTGGCCACGAGCTGTCCTCCGGTTCGACGAACGGTGCTCGCGAACGGCGCCGCCCACCGGTTCTCGTACACGAGCAGCGCACCGATGGTGCCCGCGTCGAGCGCCGTGCCGGCGTCGGCGACGTCCTCGTCTCCGACCAGGCCCGAGGATGCGCCCTCGAACAGCTTGAGCCCCTCGACCTTCTCGCCGAGGTCATCCAGCCCCACCGCCGTGACCGAGCCGTCCTCGGCTTTTGCCACGAAGGCGAGATCGAGGACCCGGATGATCCCGCGCTCGACGAGGTCGACGACGATCGTCGCCACTTCCCCGGTGGGCTCTCCAGCGGGCCATTCGATCAAGAGGTAATCGATGGGGCCCATTTCTTCGAGCTCGTTCGCGCTCACACGCACTCCTTCCTCGAGACTCCGGTTGGTTCGACCGTAAACCGACGGCCTGCTCAGCACATCACCCGGTTCGTGTGAAGTTCCGCCGGTGCGCCCACGGCTTCCGGGTGCTCGGCCGCCTGCGATCGCTTTTCACCCACATCGGATGACGACACGTACCGGGCACAGGGGTTTGATTCGCACATGGCCCGGACCGACCTAATCGACGAAGAGGCCGCCGCGCGGTTCGGCAACCGGTTTGCCCTCGAGAGGGCGCCCGGTGACGAGCTGCCAACGGACGGGATGCCGGCGGTCGAGGCGATGCGCCTGGTTGGGCTCGAGCTCGAGCTGGACGGCGACCCGATGCGCAACCTCGCCACCTTCGTCACGACCTGGATGGAGCCAGAGGCGCAGCGGGTGATCGCTGCGAATTTCCACCGGAACTTCATCGATCACGCCGAGTACCCGCGCACCGCCGAGATCGAGCAGCGCTGCATCCGCATGCTCGCGAAGCTGTTCAACGCGCCCGGGGAGACGACCGGTGCCCGCACGCAGGGCTCCTCGGAGGCGATCATGCTCGGCGCCCTGTCGCTGAAATGGAAGTGGCGTGAGCGCCGGAAGGCGGCCGGCGCCTCGACCGAGAAGCCCAACCTCGTCTTCGGCGGCGACGTCCACGTCGTCTGGGAGAAGTTCTGCCGGTACTTCGACGTCGAGCCGCGAATCGTGCCGCTGCAGACCGACAAGTACACGATCGGACCCGACGACGTGGCACCTCACGTCGACGAGAACACGATCGGCGTCGCGGCGGTGCTCGGGACGACCTTCACGGGGCACGCGGACGACATCGTCGGGATCAACGACATGTTGGTCCGCCTGAAGGAGCACGATGGCCTGGATGTTCCCCTGCACATCGACGGCGCGAGCGGCGCCTTCGTCTGGCCGTTCCTCTATCCGCACTCCGAATGGGACTTTCGCCTCGAGCAGGTGCGGTCGATCAACGCCTCAGGTCACAAGTTCGGACTCGTCTACCCCGGCATCGGGTGGCTGATCTTCCGTGAGCCGTCGGATCTGGCGGAGGACTTGGTCTTCTACGAGAACTACCTGGGCAAGACCGACGCCACGTTCACGCTGAATTTCTCCACCGGCGCAGCGATGGTCCTGGCGCAGTACTACCAGCTGATCCGGCTCGGCCATCGCGGGTACACATGGGTGATGGAAACGATGCAGAGGAATGCTCGCGCGCTGGCCGAGGGGCTCCGCTCCATGGGCCAGTTCGAGCTCATCGGGGAGGGCCGGGAGCAGCTTCCGCTGGTCGCGTTCAAGCTCGCGGAGGAGAGGGGCTACGACGAGTTCGACATCGCCTGGCAACTCTCCGCCGAGCGCGGATGGATGGTCCCCGCCTACACCATGCCTCCGAACGCCGAGAACGTGAAGCTGATGCGGGCGCTGGTCAAGCAGACGCTCAGCCGTGAGCTCGTCGAGACTCTCGTGGACGACATCGCCGACGCCTGCAAGACGCTGGAGAAGAAGGGCGGCGCTCACACCATCGAGCGCCAGAGGGTCAAGACCGGCACCGGCTACTGACGCCGGGCGTCAGCCCTTCGATTGCGGCTCGGCTCGGGTCAACAACTCAGTCGCTCCGCACAGGATGCGAAGACCGCCGATCACGGTGGCACCCCAGATTCCCGCGCGTCGACCGAGGGGAGGCTTCCCGGCGCCCTCGACCGCTCCGTGACCGCGCGGGCAAATCCTTGGCTCGGTTGCACGTCCGGGTCGCGATCCCGCGACACCGTTCCGTGACGCCCCCGGCGGTCTTTCGCCACAACGTCGGGCCACAAGTGCGGATTTCGCCGCCACGATCGCCCCATGTCCTGCGATGGATGGAAAACGGCCCCGATCGGGCCGGAATCCGACAGTCGTGCTTGATCAAGGGCTTGCCCTGGCCGCGACGTCGCCCGAGAGTCCTCGAGTCCCAGGGGCCCTCGGGACGGGCGAGTCACCCGGAGTCCAGGGTGATCGTGTCGTCTTTGAGATTGAGCGTCCCGGTGATCCCGGTCTCGGCTTCGAACTCGATCTTGCCGCGCCCCCCCACCGGGTGTCCAGCTCGCCTGCCGGCTGGGCCCCCGGTGATTCGCACCACACCGGCTCCTGGGACATCGACCACGTCGAGATTCTGCGCGAACGGCCGCTCGCGTTCGCGAAAGACTATGAGTCTCCCCGTGGTCCCGGAGGAGTCGCCGCCCGCCAGGCCCGCTTCGACGAGGACCAGCCCACGGTGATCCCCTGCTCGCCAGCCGTTCGCGATGGGCTGCATGACCTCGGCGGGGGCGATGGGATCGGGATCGGGCACCAGCCTGGCGGGCTCGATCCGGGGCAGCAAGCTGTACCCGCCGCGGGGCCTCGTCGCGTGACTTTGCCGCGGCGCCGGTAGCGTGACGGCGCGATGGTGTTGCGGTGCAGGCCCCATCGCCGCTGGACGCTGCCGGATTGTGGGTGGCTTGGGCGGCCGCGACCGACTCGACAAATGAGCGGCCGTCTGCCACTGGCCGCGCGGATCGTCGTCGGACGCTCGGGCGAGGAGCCAGGCTGCCAGGGTGCCAACCGCGAGCGCCAGTAACACGGCGGCGATCAGCGGCCGCGGCCTCGCCCACCGGCGGTCCGGGCGACTCACGTTGCCACCAGCCCGGCCAGCACCTCAGCAGGAGAACTGGTCGGGGTTGTAGTAGACGAGCTCCCTACCGACGGAGCCGACCGGGTTCGCATTCCACAGCGCGCTCCAACTCCCAGACGGCGAAAGGTCGGCCCCGCACGCCGTCGGCTCCGAGGTTGCACCCGCGAACGCGTAGCACTTCGAGGTCCACTCACGGGAGCACTTTCGGGCGCCGGCGTGGTGGCGATCCCATCGCCTGCGGACCCTCGCCCACTGCTCGGCCTGGTAGTCGTAGTAGACCTCCGGAAGCGCCACGGCCTTGCGCCTCTGCGAGACCTTGCCGAGGACCTTCAGCCTCCAAGCTCCGCAGCCGGGACTCCGACCGGCATACGGCGGGCAGTGGCCCGCGGTGCCGAAGTCGTAGTAGGTGAGGGGACCGCTGTCGGCCCCGCGCGCCAGGGCCTTGGCCACCTCTGCCCCCGCCCGCGTGGGGTCCCATCCCGGCTCGAGGTCACCGGCGACGGCGGTGTCGTCTCGCCGGTTCACGCTGAGCCGCAGCTCTCTGGCAGTCTGCAGCTGGGCCGCGCCTGTCGCTTCGGCGAGCCGCGGAGACATCGGACCACCCTCGTCACCGGTGAAGGAGAGCTTGTAGTTGCCGACCCCGTATGCGATCGTCGCGCGCCTGGCCTTCCTGTGGCATGCGTTCTGTCTGTAGCTGGTCGCCGCCCCCCTCAACGCGGCAAGGATGTCGACGTTCGAGTAGAACGGCCGGCGCCCGGCTCCGAATTCCCCGGCCTCCACGTGTGCTCGGCCGAAGTTGAGGAGCATCAGCCTTCGCCCGCGCGGCTGGCTCTGAGCGAAGGCGCATGCCACGTTCGCCGCCTCGGTGGATAGATCGTCGGCTATCGCGATCAGGGGATAGGCGTTTACCGGTTGGGGAGCCTCAGGCACTTGGGAAGCACTGCCAAGGGTGGAGACGGTGAGAACGAGCGCCTCGACGTCGGGTGGCGTGGCGATCGTGAGGGTTTGGGCGCCGCCATTCCGGAGCCGCACGGTTGAGGGTTTCCCCTTCGCATCGACGGCGTACGGTGGGCTCACGACCGCCAGCACGCGGCGTCCGGTCTCACGCGCGGCTCGCGCGAGCTCGTAGCGGTCCCTGGCGAGCTGGCCTGCGGCGTCCGTCATCGAGTTAGACCACCCGACGGGGGCAGGTTCCTTGGGCGTTTTCTGACTCACGGGGGCCGCATGCGACGAATCGACAATTGCGGCGCCGCCGTTGTCGAGCGCCCGCAGTCTGGAGCCAGAAGGCAGCCCTACTTTCCAGCTGAAGGTCATTGGGGCGTTGGCGCCGCGCAGGCTCTCCACGAGGGCGAAGCCGCTCGCGGTGGGGCGGATGATCGTGTCCGTATCCGGTGCGGAGTTCGCGTGCAGCGCCGCATCACCGTTCACGATCGTCGCCCGGGTCTCGGCCGAGGTCGTTTGCGTCGGAGCCATGCACAGGACACCGTCGAGTTCAAAGCCTCCCGCCGGCCCTCGGGCCAGCGAGCCGGTCGCGAGCGAACCCGTGACGGCGAGCGCATCTGCGCCTTCCGACTCTCTCACCGAGGGATCCACCGCTGTCCACGCCCGGCGGTCGAATGTTCGCTTCGCCGGAGCGATTGCCGCCGCCGGAGCGGCATTGCGCGCCTCGCTCGGCGTGAAGCGGTCGACCGGATCCTCGCGAGCCGGCGACGCGACCGGGCACAGCGGCGAGATGGTGGGTTGAGCGGCTGTGGCACTCGTGCCGTCAAGCATCGTCACGATCGCCAGGACGAGGCCAGCGGCGACAACGAAACCGGGGACGACTTGCTGCAGGGTGATCCGGACTCGACTTCCTCGGGCCGGTCCTCTCTCCGCTCGTTCAGTTCTCATATGACCCGGGCCCAGTTTCCGCGATCGAATCCCGAGGACGCAACCGCGCCTGCTGGAACGTGGACGAGCCCGCCTTCCAACTTCAAGCCACTCTCTCGGTGAGCCTAACCCCTGACCGCGAGATGAAGCCGTTCGCCGTGCAGAATCGAACTGCGAGGCGAGCCCCGGAGGGCGAGCCGCGGGAGGCAGTCGTTCTGAGCCGAGCCGGGATGGCGAGGGGCAGAATCGAACTGCCGACACCACGATTTTCAGTCGTGTGCTCTACCAACTGAGCTACCTCGCCGGGCGCCTAAGGCTAGATGAATCGGCGCCGATCAAAGGTCCTTCCGGTAGCCCACCATCGGTAGGTGGAGCGTTGCTCCACTGCGACGGCTCCACGTATGCGTGACAGGGCCGTGCTCATCGGACCTCCTCGGCCGCGCCGAGCGCCAAGTCCACGGCCTGGGCGGGAACGGAGGCGACCTCGATCCCAGGACCCCCCTCCATGGCGCCCGAGCCGCTCACCTTCCAGCTTCCCAGGGCGACCACGGTGCGGCCCAGGGCACGGGCGAACGCGATCTCCGAGAGGGTCCCCCACTCGCCCCCGATCGCGATCACCGCATCGCCCGAGGACACGACGGCGAGATTCCGGGCGTGCCCCACCCCCGTCGCCACCACAAAGGTGCAATGCGGGTTCGCGTCGTTCGGCGACGTGGAGGGAACGATGCCGATCACGGTCCCGCCCCTGGCCGCAGCGCCGCGGGACACGGCCTCCATGACCCCGGTGAGCCCGCCGCAGACGACGAGGGCTCCGGCCACCGCGAGGCGCTCGCCAACCTCGACCGCGAGCTCGTCCACCTCCGGGTCAGGGGAGCCCTTGCCGATCACTGCGATCTGCAGCGGGCGGGTCATGTGCGGCATTCGATCACTTCGGGGTTCCGGATCTAGCCGCGGGCGCCGGCGCGCGCGAGCATCCCGGCCATCACCTCCAGCGCGCCCTGCTTGTGCAGGGGCTCGTTGAGGTTGCCGCACTTGGGGCTCTGCACGCACGACGGGCAGCCGTCGGCGCACGGGCACTCGCCGACCAGCTTTGCCGCGTCGGCGAGCAATCGCTCGAACATCTCGAAGCCCCGCCGCGCCAGGCCGACTCCGCCGGGGTGACCGTCGTAGATGAAGATCGTCGGCCGACCGGTCTGGAAGTGGACGTTCGTCGACAGACCCCCGATGTCCCAGCGGTCACACATCGCCAGCAGCGGCAGAACCGCGATCTGGCAGTGCTCGGTGGCGTGCAGCGCGCCGAGCTGCACGTCGGGCGGCAGCGACTCCGGGCCCGCCAGCTCGTCGGGCAACACGTACCACAGCGCCTGGGTGGGGAAGTTGGTCTCGGGCAGCTCGAGTCCAACGAGATCGATCACCTCGTGATCGGAGAGGCTCTTGCGCTGAAAGGCCATCACCTGCTCGGTGACTGATACCTCGCCGAAACTGAGCTCCACCCCCGCGATGTCACGCCGCTCGGCGATCTCCTCGATGAAGACCTCGGTCTCCTTCTTGGGCTGGGTGTACCAATCGCCGTCGAAGGCGTCCACGGCCGCCCGCCGCGCCTCGACGTCGAGCTCGCGGACCTCGTAGGAGCGGCCCATGTGCAGATATACGGCCCCGGGATGCACCGTCGTGAAAGCGCGCTCGGCTTCCACGGCGCCCAACAGCTCCCCGGAGTCGCGCTCCACGATCGCCACGGAGTCGGGCGAGGCCGAGCGCAGCGAGATGTCCCCGGCCGGAAAGTTGGGTCCCCGCGGCAGGTAGCGGTCCTCGCGTCCGCGGCGGAGCTCGCCGATGCCGGTCAGCGCCTCCGCTCGCTCGTGCCAGCGCGGTCCCAGGAACTCGGCGTCGGTCTCGGAGAGCGGCAGCTCGTACGCGGCGGCGAGCACGTGCGCGAGCTGGATCCGGTCGTTCTCGTGATCCAGGATCGCCGCCTCGACCGGGCGCTCCAGGAACTCCTCCGGGTGACGGCAGAAGAACTGGTCGAGGGCGTCCTCGCCGGCGACGTACAGCGCCAGCCCCTCGGTGCGCCGGCCGGCGCGCCCCCACATCTGCCGCAGGCTGGCGACAGTGCCCGGGAAGGTGACGCAGACCGCCGCATCCAGGTAGCCGATGTCGATCCCCAGCTCGAGCGCGTCGGTCGCCACGACGGCGAGCAGGTCGCCCCCGGCCAGGCGGGCCTCGATCTCGCGGCGCTGCTGCGGCGTGTAGCCCGCCCTGTAGGGCGCGATCCGCTCAGCGAGCTGGGGGCGCCCGAGCTCGTCGAGCCGCATGCGGGTGAAGCGTTGGATCAGCTCGATGCCGCGGCGGCTGCGCAAGAAGCAGATCGTCCGCATCCCCTCTCCCACCAGGCCGGCCAGGAGCTCGGCGGCCTCCGAGAGCACCGAGCGGCGGGTCATCGACCGCTTGTCGATCACCGGCGGGTTCCACATCCCGATCCGCCGCGGGGCCCGCGGGGCGCCGTCGGAGTCGACCAGGCGGAACGGCTCCCCCACCAGCTCCTCCGCCAGCTCCAGCGGATTCGCGATCGTCGCCGAGGCGAGGACGAAGCGCGGGGTGGCGCCGTACCGGTGGGCGATCCTGCGCAGCCGGCGCAGCACGTTGGCCACGTGCGAGCCGAAGACACCCCGGTACGTGTGGGCCTCGTCGACGACGACCCAGCTCAGGTTCGTCAGGAAATCGCCCCAACCCTTGTGGTGGGGCAGCACCCCGATGTGGAGCATGTCCGGGTTCGTGAGGATCAGGTTCGACCGGCGCCGGAGCTGAGGCCGGTCATCGCGTGGCGTGTCGCCGTCGTAGATGGCATGGCGAAGCCCCCTGAGCCCGAGCTCCGAGAGCTTGCGCGCCTGATCCTGGGCGAGCGCCTTGGTCGGGTACAGGTAGAGCGCACGAGCTCGATCGTCGCGGGCCAGCTCGTCCAGCACCGGCAGGTTGAACGAGAGCGACTTGCCCGAGGCCGTCCCGCTGGTCACGACGACGTTGCCGTCGCGGGCTGCCTCCAGCGCCTCGAGCTGATGGGAGTAGAGCGACCCGATGCCGCTTCCCAGCAGGGCGGCGTTCAGGTCGGGGGCGATCCAGGTGGGAATCTCGACGTTGCGGGCGGACCGGCCGGGTTCACCGCTCTCCGCGACCAGGCGCCCGTCGGAGCGCCCGGGCTCGATCGCTCGAGCCCAGCCGGAGGCGGCCGTGGCGCCGGCGTCGACGGTCACCCCGGGCCCCGGGGAGCGGCGACCTTCGCGGGCGCGCCATCCGCCGCCGAGGGATCGGCGATCGCCGCCGCCACGCGCAGTGCGTCCAGCGCCGTGGCGTCGTGGAGCCGGAGGATCTCGGCGCCGGCGTCGACGGCCAGCGCCGTGGCGGCCGCCGTGGCCCACTCGCGGTCGCCGGCGGGGGCTCGCTGCTCCCAGGAGCCCGAGAGCAAAGCGCCGAGGAAGTCCTTTCGCGACAGCGCCACGAACAGCGGCCGCCCCAGGCGGCGCAGCTCGCCGAGGCGGGAAAGGATCTCCACGTCGTCGCGGACACCCAGGTCGAAGTCGAAGCCGGGGTCCAGGGCGATCTGCTCCTCGGCGATGCCGCGGGCCAGGGCCGCCTCGAGACGCTCGGCGAACCACCCGATCAGGTAGGCCACGGGATCGTCGTGCCGGGGAGCCTCGCGGTGGGCGCGCGGCGGTCCCTCGATGTGCATGAGCACGTAGCCGCAGCCGCGATGGCCGACGACCTCCAGGAGCTCGGGATCGGCGCCTCCCGAGATGTCGTTGATCGCCACGGCGCCGGCGTCCAGTGCCTGCGCCGCGACCTCCGGGCGGAACGTGTCGGCGCTGACGGGAACATCGGTGCGGCTCGCCAGCCCCTCGATCGCCGGGATGAGGGCCGCGGCTTCGAGGGCGGCGTCCACCGGCGCTCCCACACGTGCGGCCACCGCGCCCACGTCCAGCATGTCGAACCCGGTGGCCACCAGCTCCAGGCCATCCTCGATCGCCCGCTCGGGCGTGTGGCTTCGCGCTCCCGCGAAGAAGGAGTCATCGGTGACATTCACGATCCCGGCCGCCAGCGGCGGCGGGAAATCGAGGACGCGGTCGCACAGACGCCAGCGAGTCACCGCCACCTACATTAGGCGGGCGTCGTGGCGGGCGGGGCCTGTACGGTGCGCGCCGTGCCGCTGCGCTGCGTCTACACCGATCTCGACGGAACGCTCCTCGGCCGCCACGGCTCGCTGTTTCGCGACTGGGAGGGGAACTTCTCGCTCCGCCAGGCCCGGACGCTGGAGGCGTGCCACCGCGCCGACGTCGAGGTCGTGATCATGTCGGGACGCCGTGAGGCGCAGGTGATGGCCGATGCGCGGCTGCTCGCCCAGACGTCCTACATCTACGAGGCCGGATGCGGGGTCGTCATCGACGGGGAACGCACCCTGCTGACCGGCGACTGGGTCCCGGACGACGACGGCAACCCCGCCGAGAAGATGCTCGCGGCCCGGATCCCGGATCTCCTGTTCGAGCGATTTCCCGGACGCCTGGAGTGGCACCACCCCTGGCACCACGACCGCAAGCTGTCCCACCTGTTCCGGGGCAAGGTCGATGTCGCCGAGGCGAACGCGGCGCTGGCCGAGCGAGGCCATGATGACCTGCGCTTCCTGGACAACGGGGCGATCACGCGGCCCGTCGTGGGCCTTGACGAGGTCGCCCACGCCTACCACCTCGTCCCCGGCGGAGCCAGCAAGGCCAAGGCCGTCGGCTTCCACATGCGGGCGCGCGGCTACGCGGCCGACGAGTGCATCGCGGTGGGTGACTCGGTCGAGGACCTGGACTCGGCCGAGTTCGTGGGCTGGTTCTTCGTCGTCGCCAACGGCCCCGAGCGCGACCCCGACATGCGGGAGTCGATCGGCGGCCGCCCGAACGTGACGATCACCGAGGGCAGAAGCGGCGACGGGGTATACGAGGCCGTGGTGTCCACCCTCGCCGAGCGCGGCTAGGAGTCTCGAGCTCAGGCGAGCGGCAGATGATCCGCCCATAAAGGTGGAAACGAGGCCGGCGGCGTTCCGGCCGCGACCCAATCGGGCGCGGGCCCGGTCCCCGGGTCGGTCGCCTCCGGCGCGATCCGCTGGACGTCTGGCGCCGGGAGGGGCACGGCGGCAGCGGCTAGAGGCACCACTAGAAGAGCGCCATCCCGGGCTCCACGCCGACCTCGATCAGCTCGGGCTCGCTCGATTGAATCGCCGCCGACAGCACGGAGCGGAGCTCCTCGACGCCGCCCACCCGCCGCGACTCGAGGCCGTAGCCCTCGGCGATCTCCGACGTGTAGAGCTTCGGAAGCTGCAGGCCGGGCGCATCGGTGACCTGCTCGGTGTCGGCGAACCACTTAAGGATCGAGTACTCCTCGTTCCTCAGCACCAGGAAGGTCACCGGGACCTCGTAGGCGACCGCCGACCAGAACGCGGTCACCGCGTACTGCACCGAGCCCTCGCCCATGACGCACACCACGGGTCGGCCCGGCTCGGCGAGCTGAACGCCGACCGCGGCCGCGAGCCCGAAGCCCAGGCCCCCGCCGGCGCCGAAGTAGTAGCTACCCGGCCGCGAGAGGCGCAGCTGGTTGCGGAGCGCCATCGTGCTCGAAGGCGACTCCAGGACGATGATCGCATCGTCGGGCAGCACGTCACCGAGCGTCGCGTGCACGGTCGAGGGGCTGAGCGGGTCGGACTCCGGCGGCGCCTGCGGCTCGTCCAGCGGCTCGGGTGCCGGGCGGTTCGACTCGGGGACGGCCGCCAGCAGCGCCTCGGCGGTGAGCTTGACGTCGGCGACGATCGCGTCGCCCATCGGGGCGCGGGCGGCCTCGTCGGGATCGCTCGTCACCGCGACGAGCTCGGTCCCGTCTTCAAGCAGCGGGCCGGGGATGTATGGGTAGTAGGGGAAGATCGAGGTGCCGAGCGCCAGCACCAGGTCGTGGCCCTCCAGCATCTGCCCGAGCGGCCCGATCGCCGGCGGCAGCGTCCCCCTGAAGTTGGGGTGGCCCTCGGGAAAGCCAATACGGCCACCGCCCGGCGCCGGCGTGGCCCAGACGGGCAATCGCTGCCGTTCGGCGATGGCCACCGCGGCGTCCCACCCGCCGCTGGCGTCGACGTCGGGGCCGGCGACCATCGCGGGGTTCCGCGCCTTCGCCAGCCGGTCGGCGAGCGAGCGCACGAGCTCGGGATCGGCGACTGCCCTCCCGTTCACCGAGCGGGCGATGGCATGGCGGACGTCGCCATCGTCCACCTCGGCGCGCCAGTCGTCCATCGGGATCGACACGAAGGCGGGCCCGCGCGGAGGCAGCGATGCGACGTGCGTCGCCCGCGCGAGGGCGAGGGGGACGTCCTCGGCGCGCGGCGGCTCGTAGCTCCACTTGACGAACGGATGCGGCAGCCGCGTCGCGTCGCGGTCGGTGAGGTTGGCCTGAAGGGTGATCATCGCCCGGACCTGCTGCCCCGCCGTGACCACGAGGGGCGACTTGTTCGCCTGCGCGTTGAAGAGCGCCCCCATCGCGTTGCCGACTCCGGGCGCGGTGTGGAGGTTGACCAGGGTTGGCCTGCCAGACGCCTGCGCGTAGCCGTCGGCCATGCCGACGACGACCGCCTCCTGCAGGCCGAGAACGTAGTCGAAGTCCTTCGGGAAGTCGTGCAGCATCGGGAGCTCGGTCGAGCCCGGGTTGCCGAACATCGTCGTCATCCCGCGGGTGCGGAAGAGCTCGTAGGCGGCCTCGCGAACGGTGGTCACCGGAACAGGCAACCTATCCGAGCGGGCGCCACGACGACGCGGACGGCCTGCTGCACCCGATCTGAGCAGGTATCGGCATTTCAGGGCCGCCATGGCGACCCTGAAATGCCACACGCGTGATGGGTTGCGCGCTAGTCGAGCCGCGGAGCCGCCGAACGGCCGCGGATCCGGACGAGCAGCCGGTCGAGGGCCCGAGGGACGATGCCGCTGAGGCCCAGTATCCGGACCACCGGCGGAGCGTAGACGGCGCGGGCATCGCCCTCCACGCCCTTGACGATCGCCGTGACCAGCTCCGACACCGGGCGCTCCTCGTCGCTCGAGCGCCACGCGGGCAGCCGGTCTCGCTGATGGGCGAGGATGGTGGTCCCGAACTCGCCCGGGTAGACCGTCGTGACGGAGACTCCCGAGCCCGCGAGCTCGTGGCGCAGCGCCTCGGCCAACCCGCGGTCGAACGCCTTGGTCCCGCCGTAGACGGCGCCCCACGGGAACGACCTGAGCCCGGCCGCCGATGAGAGGACGACGATGTGGCTCCGGCCCCTGCCGATCATGTGCGGCAGGGCGGCCTTGACCGTGTAGAGCGTCCCGAAGACGTTCGTCTGGATCATCGCCTCGGCGTCCGCCAAGTCCTGCTCGACGAAGGGTGCGTAGTGGAGGACGCCGGCGTTCGCCGCCAGTAGGTCGATCCCCTCGAAGCGTTTCGCCAGCCGATCGATCGCGCGGCTCGTCTGTCCCCACTTGGACACATCCGCGGCCGCGGTGACGTGTGGGCCCGCCGGGCTCTCCGGGAGCTCGGACGCCAGCTCCTCCAGCCCCTCATTGCTACGCGCGATCAGGCCAAGCCGAGCGCCGCGCCTGGCCAGCTGGGCGCTGAGCTCCCGGCCGATGCCGCGCGAGGCCCCCGTGACGACAGCCCTCGTGCCCCGTTCGATCCGCATCTGAAGATCCTTTCACGGGCCGCGTAGTATCGGAGCCCATGACGGATGACCAGGCCACCGTCGCCGAGGAGGAGTACCTCCAGATCATGTTCTGGCTGGAGGAGGCGGGCCTGCCGATCACCGGCGCCAACATCGCGCGCGCCATGCAGCTTTCGGCGCCCACCGTGCACGAGATGATCGGCCGTCTCGAGAGCGACGGCTACATCGAGCGGCTGGCCGACAAGTCGCTGGCGTTCACGACCAGCGGCCGCGAGCATGCGCAGGCCATCGTCCGGCGCCACCGGTTGATCGAGCGCTTTCTCACGGACGTCCTGGGCATTCCCTGGGACGAGGTGCATGAGGAGGCCGAGCGCCTCGAGCACGCGATGTCGCCCGTCCTCGAGAAGCGGATGCTCGCCGCGATCGGCGACGCGAAGACCTGCCCCCACGGCCACCCGCTCGTGGAGGGCGTCCGGGAGCAGGGAGCTCTACTGGCGGATGTCGAGCCGGGCGCGAGCGTGCACGTGCTTCGGTTCGAGAACGAGGCCGAGGAGCTCCTTCACTACCTGAAGCAGGCCGGCGTGCGGCCCGGCCTCGACGGGACGCTCGAGAGCTCCGGCGCCGACGAGGTCGTGATCGCGTCGCCCGATGGGACGCATGCGGTCTCGCGCAGCGTGGCGGAGACCGTCTCGGTTCGAGCCGACCCGGCTCCGGCGCCGCGAGCGCCGCTGCCGGAGCAGCTCGAACTCTCGAGCGACCGGTACGGCCGCTAGGGACGCCGGGCCGAGCCGGCCCGGACCGCGGGCGCCCGGCAAACCGCCCGACCTAGAGCTCGCCGCAGATCTGCCGCAGCCTGCGGTAGAGCGCCTGGTCCTGAGGCCGGACGGCGACCTGGCGGCGGCGCACCAACGCCTCGTGCTCGCGGACGGCCGAGGCCAGGGCCGAGAAGCGCCGCTCGGCGATGTTTCGCTCGCCTACCGGGTCCAACTTTCGAGTTCCCTCGACAACGGTTACGGGAGTCATCGGTGAGCCACCTCCTCTGTGTGTTCCTACCTGTCGCGGCTGGACCAGAGTAGGTCCGCCGACTAAGCATCTTGTAACGACTTCGTAAAGACTCGCTACGAAATACTCCGCCCGCCATGGACGGTGGGCCAACGTTTGGGGCAGCGCGCTGTCCACGCGGTCGAGCTCGGGCGTCGCGGACCGGCGGCCCGAGCCGGCTCAGGCCGGGCTCGCGGCCCGAACCCGCTCCAGGGAGCGAGCGATGCGCGCGATGCCCTCGCCGATCTGCTCCGGCGGGACGCTGGCGAACGAGAGTCGCAGGCTCGACCGGCCCCCCTCGAGCATGAAGTCGGGCCCGGCGATGAAGGCGACCTTCTCCTCCTCGAGCGCGGCGGCGTGGAGCTCGGCGGCGTCGACGTCGTCGCTCAGCGTCAGCCACAGGAAGTAGCCGCCGCCGGGAACCACGAAGTCCGCCTCCGGGAGATGCTCGTCCAGCGCGGCCACCAGGGCGTCGCGCCGGTCGCGAAGCGCCCCCTTGACGAAGGCGATGTTCTCGTCCAGGGCGCCGGAGCGGCACAGCTCGAAGACGACGGCCTCGGCGAGCATGTTCGGGGAGATGTAGAGCTCGTTGGCGCGCTTGGACAGCTTCGCGATCTCGCCCTCCGGTCCGGCGAGATAGCCAACGCGGACGCCGGGGCTGACCGTCTTCGAGAAGGACGAGGCGTGGATCACGCGGCCGTCGGGCCCGGGCGCGAGCATGGTCGGCGGCGGCTCGGAGTCGAACGGAAGCTCGCGGTAGGGGTCGTCCTCGAAGATCAAGAAGTCGTGCTCGGCGGCGAGGTCGACGAGACGTTGCCGCTTGGGCGCGGACAGGGTGCAGCCGGCCGGGTTGTGGAAGTTCGGGATCACGTGGACGAGCTTCACGGGGGCCGCCGCGACCACGCGCTCCAGCTGATCGACGTCGATGCCGTCGCCCTCGAGCGGCACACCGACCCGCTCGGCGCCCAGCCGCTCCAGCAGCAACAGCGTCCGGTCGTAGGAGGGCTGTTCGACGACGACGCGGTCGCCGGGGCCCAGCAGATCCTGGAACAGCATCGCCCCGGCCTCGAGCGAGCCGTTGGTGACCATCACCTGCGCGGGATCGGCGAGGCCGTGGCGCTCGGCGATCCACTCGCACAGCTCCGGATGGCCGATCCCGGTGCCATACGAGAGCGCCCGTTTCCAGTCGCCGGTGAGCGCGCGCTGCGCCGCTTCGCGGACCGCGTCGACGGGGAGGATGTCGGCGCTGGGCGCGCCGCGAGCGAAGCTGATCACCTCGGGAGCCATGGCCGTCCGAGTATAGGAATGCGGCCGGCCGGCCGCTCTCGACTCCTGGAGTATCGACTACGCGCGCGCGCCGATTGCCTCGACCGCGAGCTGCGCCGCCTCGGTCGGCGAGCGCCCGACGCGTACGCCGCGTCCCTCCAAAGCCTCCTTCTTGGCCTCGGCAGTGCCGGTGGAGCCCGAGATGATCGCGCCCGCGTGGCCCATCTGCTTGCCGGGCGGGGCCGTGAAGCCCGCGATGTAGGCGACCACCGGCTTGGAGACCTGCTCGGCGATGAAGTCCGCTGCCCGCTCCTCGGCGTCGCCGCCGATCTCGCCGACCATGACGATCAGCTCGGTCTCGTCGTCGGCCTCGTACAGGGTGAGGACGTCGATGAAGTCCGACCCGACGATCGGGTCGCCGCCGATGCCGACGATCGAGGAGTTGCCCATGCCCGCCTGCTTCAGCTCGTTGCCGATCTGGTAGGTGAGCGTGCCCGACTTCGAGACGACCCCGATCGAGCCCGGGTCGAAGAACTGCGCGGGAATGATCCCCACGTTGGACTTGCCCGGCGACAGCACTCCGGGGCAGTTGGGGCCGATCAGGCGGACTCCGGCCTCCCTGGACTTCCAGTACATCCGCAGCATGTCGAGGACCGGGATGCCCTCGGTGATCGCGATCACCGTGCCGACGCCGGCGTCGATGGCCTCCTCGATGGCGGCGGCGGCAAAGCGGGCCGGGACGAAGATCATCGAGGTGTTGGCCTCGCGCTCGTCGACCGCCTGCTTGATCTCGTCGTAGACCGGGATGCCGTCGACGTCCTGGCCACCCTTGCCCGGGGTGACCCCGGCGACCACGTCCGTCCCGTAATCGCGGTTCCGGAGTCCGTGGAACGAGCCCTCGCGACCCGTGAGGCCCGAGACGACGAGCTTGGTGTCGCTGTCGACGATGATCGACATCAGCTGCGTGATATCTCCACGACGCGCTCGGCGGCCCCGAGCATGGTCTTCTCGACGTGCAGGTCGGGCAGGTCGGCGTCGGCCAAGAGCCCCAGGCCCTCCTCGGAGTTGGTGCCGTCGAGGCGCACGACGATGGGCATGTCGATGTCGATCCTCCGGGACGCCTCGATGATCCCCTTGGCGATCTCGTCGCAGCGGGTGATGCCTCCGAAGATGTTGAAGAGCATCGCGTTCACGTTGTCGTCGGAGGTGATGACCTCGAGCGCGTCCACGATCGCATCCGCCTTCGAGCCGCCGCCGGCGTCGAGGAAGTTCGCGGGCTTGCCGCCCGCCTGGGCCACCACGTCGAGGGTCGACATGCAGAGGCCCGCACCATTGCCCAGGATCCCGATGTTGCCGCCGAGCTTGACGTAGGTGAGGCCCTTCTCCTTGGCCATCCGCTCCTGCGGGTCCTCGGCGGAGCGGTCGCGAAGGTCCGCAAGCTCGGCGTGCCTGTAGAGGGCGTTGTTGTCGATGGTCACCTTGGAGTCCAGGGCGACGACCTCACGATCCGTGGTGACGATCATCGGGTTCACCTCGATGAGCGTGGCGTCCTCCGCCAGGGCGACCCGGTGGAGCTTCACAAGCATCTCCGCGACGCCGTCGGTGACGTCCTCGTCGATTCGTGCGTCGATCGCCATCTGCCGTGCAAGGTCCGTGCTGAACTCCTCGCTGGGCTCGATGTGGTGCTGGATCAGCGCGCCCGGATCGGTCTCGGCCACCTCCTCGACGTCCATCCCGCCCATCCGGGAGAGGATCGCCAGGAGCTTCTTGGAGGAGCGGTCGAGGATGATCGAGGCGTAGTACTCCGCGTCGATCTTGGACGCCTGCTCGACCCAGACCTCGTGAACCGTGAAGCCCCGGATGTCCATGCCGATTATCGCCTCGGCGTGCTTCAGCGCCTCGTCGCGGTCGTTGGCGATCTTGATGCCGCCGGCCTTGCCGCGCTTGCCGATCCGGACCTGGGCCTTGATCACGCACGGATAGCCGAGCTCCTCGGCTGCCGCGACGGCCGCCGGGACGGTGTCCGCCTGCCGGCCCTCGGGGACCGGAACGCCCTGTTCGGCGAACAGCTGCTTGCCCTGATACTCGAGTAGATCCATCAGGTTGTGTCGTCGGAAATTCGAGTGGCCGGCGCCGTCGGGCGCCGGCAGCAGCGGGTGCCGTTTTCCATAGGCGCGGCAGCCTATCCAAAGGCGAGGCAGGGGCCGAGACGGGCCGCTTGGCATAATCCCGCGGCTCATGGCCCTGCCGAAGCTCAAGGACATCACCTGGGTGACGACCGATTGCTACGGCACCCTGATCGATTGGGAGAAGGGGATCCTCGAGGCATTTCGCAAGGAGGCCGACCGCGACGGATTCAGCTTCGAGGAGGAGCCGTTCCTGAATCGGTTCTTCGAGATCCAGGCCGAGATCATCCGCGGCTCCTACGAGCTGTACGCCGAGGTGCTGCGCCGCGCGGCAGTGCGGACCGCCAAGGAGATCGGCTGGGAGCTCGAGCCATCCCGAGCGCAGTTCCTCCCGGACAGCGTCCCGCGGTGGCTTCCGTTCCGGGAGTCGAACGCGGCCATGGACCGGCTGGCAAAGCGGTACGAGGTCGGGATCGTCTCCAACATCGACGACAAGCTGCTCGGGGTCTCCCGGCGCCACCTGCGCACCGAGCTCGACCTCGTGGTGACCGCCCAGCAGGTCCGAAGCTACAAGCCGGATCCCGCGCACTTCAAGGAGTGCGCTCGCCGCATCGGCGGCAAGAAGGGCTGGCTGCACATCGGTAGCGGCTACGAGACCGACGTCGCGCCCTGCCTGAAGATGAACGTCCCCGTGATCTGGGTCAACCGCAAAGGCGAGAAGCTCGAGGGGCGCAAGGCTCCCTCCGCCACGGTCAAGAACCTTCGTGACGCGGCGAAGCGGCTTGGCGCCGGCGGCTGAGCCCACACCGCGCGACCGGGCCGATCGGGCGATGGTCGCCCGGGCGCACGAGCGCTTCGCGTCCGAGCGTCGGCGGACGCGACGCCACCGGCAGGACGGGGCCCTCCCGAATCTGATCATCATCGGGGGCCTCAAATGCGGGACGACCAGCCTGCATCACTACCTGAACCTCCATCCCGAGATCGCGATGTCGCGGCCCAAGGAGCTGAACTTCTTCGTCGCCGAGCTGAACTGGCCCCTGGGAACCGACTGGTACGCGGGCCACTTCGATCGGACCGCTCCAGTCAGGGGCGAGAGCTCGCCGCACTACACCAACCGGCCGAGCTTCGGCGGCGTGGCGGAGCGGATGCGAGACGTCCTCGGTGACGAGGTCCGGCTGATCTACGTGGTGCGCGATCCAATCGACCGGATGCTCTCGCACTACCTCCACAACGTGGGCGGCGGCTACGACGACCGGTCGCTGGCCGACGCGTTGACCGACCCGGCCTCCAGCTACGTGTCCCGCAGCCGCTATTTCTTCCAGCTCGAGCCCTACATCGAGGCGTTCGGCGGCGAGCGCGTCGAGATCGTCAGTCGCGAGGGCCTGAAGGCCGACCGTCCCGCGACCATGCGCCGCGCCTTCGGCTTTTTGGGCGTCGACCCCGGCTTCACCTCGGAGCGGTTCGAGCGCGAGTGGGAGACCGGGGTGGCCAAGGCCGGCAGCCGCTTTCGCCTCATGGACCGGGCGGTCCGCCTGCCGGGCCTGCGGGCGATCGACCGCAACTTCGACCGCCTGCCCGAATCCCTGCGCTGGCTCGTGGAGCGGCTGATCCACGATCCGCGGGCCGGCGAGGCGCCCAAGCCCGAGCTGCCCGGCTCCCTTCGCGCGCGGCTCGTTGAGCTGTTCCGCGAGGACGTCGCCCGGCTGGAGGACTTCGCCGGGCGAAGCTTCGGGTGGCTGCCGCCCGCTCGGGACTAGTCTTTCGCGCATGCGCGTAGCGGTCGCGGCCGACGAGCGGGTGGGCATCGCCGATGCCGTGGTCGAGGAGCTGAGGAAGCGGGGTCACGAGGCGATCGCCCACGGCGCGCTGAACGACTCCGAGCGCGACGACTGGGCCTGGGCCAGCGAAGCCGCGGCACGCGACGTCGGCGAGGGCCGGGCCGGGCAGGGGATCGTCTGCTGCTGGACCGGAACGGGCGCGTCCATCGCCGCCAACAAGGTCCCCGGGGTTCGCGCCGCGCTGTGCGGCGATGCGCAGACCGCCGCCGGGGCACGCCGGTGGAACGATGCAAACGTGCTCGCCCTGAGCCTCCGCGCCACCTCGCGGGCCCAGCTGGAGGAGATCCTGGACGCCTGGTTCTCGTCGGCGCCGAGCGATGAGGCTGACGACCGGGCCAACGTCGAGCACCTGGCGAAGCTAGAGTCCGCCGAGTGAGTGGCGGGCCTCGCGTCGGTAGATAGCGATCGGGCTGGGCTCGCGATGGGCTCGATATACCTCCGGAAATGAGACGCCTGCTCCCCGATCCGGGGCAAACCACGGTCCCGGACCAGGTCCATCAGCTCGACCTGACATCCGGCCAGCCCGCGGAGCGCCCGTACGTGGTCACGAACTTCGCCGTCACCGTGGACGGCAGGGCGACGCTTCACGGCCGCTCCGGCGCGATCGGGAGCGAGACCGACACGGAGATGCTCGTCTGCCTGCGCACGCGGGTCGACGCCGTGATGATCGGCGCCGGGACGATGCGGGCGGAGCGCTACGGCCGCCCGGTCTCGGATCCCGGCAAGCGCGGGCGGCGGGAGAGGCAGGGCCTGTCGCAGGATCCGCTGCTGGTCATCGTGAGCGGCCGCCTGGACATCCCGTGGGATGCGCCGGTGTTCGAGGACCGCGGCGCGCGCGTGCTGATCTTCACGACATCGGACACCGAGGCGCCCGGGACGGTCGCCGAGGTTCGGTTGGTCAGGCACGAGGAGGCGGTTGACCTGGCCGAGGCCCTCGCCCATCTGCGCACGCAGCGCGGTGTGAGGACGCTCCTCTGCGAGGGCGGCCCGCGGCTGCACGCGCAGCTGCTCGAGGCCGGGCTGGTGGACGAGATGTTCGTGACCCACGCCCCCAAGCTCGCCGGCGGCGACGGCCCGACTCTGGCCGTCGGCCTGTCCGAGCTGGAGCGTCCGCTGGAGGTCGCCTGGCTGCTGGAGCGAGACGGAGAGCTCTACGCGCGGTACCGCGTGCCGCGAGGCTAGGCTGGGGGGATCCGTCCCGCGGCCTCCACTCGCTCCTCGCCGCGGCGAAGCATTCGCAGTCCGAGGATCGTGCCCCCCAGCGTCGCCGCCAGGCCCAGGCTCACCTGGACGCTGAGGATGCCCTCCCGCGTCCAGTAGACGTCGCGCAGATCGAGCAGGAGGGCGGCCTCGTCGAAGGTGAGCCCGATGCCCGCGCCGAAGGGCATCGCCAGCGAGCTCTCGAGCCGGTTGTTCTGGGTGAGCAGGCCCAGCGCTCCCGACCCGAAGGCAATCAGGATGCCGGGCACGAAGTGGTGGATGTGGCGCCCGCCGAGCCGGACGTTGCCTGCCGGCCACCATCCGCTCCGGATGCCCGTCGTCGACACCCGGATCAGCGCGAAAGCGGACACGAAGCCGGTGAGCATGTTGAACAGCACCTTCTCGGTCCGGGACGTTGCCTCGTATCCCTCCACGAGGACCGCCACCGCGTCCTGCGTCGCGCGGCCTGCCTCCACGAGGGTGCGTTCGGGACCCTCGTGGAGGATGGCCGGCGTCGAGGCGGGCTGGATGCGGCGCCTGGCCAGGCGAATCCCCTCACCGAGCATCACGGTGCCCGCCGTGGCCATGGCAAGGGTCGCCAGGCCGAGCGTGAGCCGGTCGGCGCGGCGGGCGCCGCGACGGCGGACGATCCGAGCCAGCCGGCGTCTCACGCCCGGCCGCTAAAGGCGCGCGAGGTTGGGAGCGACCATGCCGCGGGTCACGCCGCGGAAGTCGAGGACGAGCTGTGCCTCGCGGACGACGCGCTCGTGGTCCACCTCCGGGTGGGCGGTGACGATGCAGACGATGTCCGCGCTCGCAAGCTCGCCGTCCAGGTCGACGGATGCGAGCCCGGCTTCGGGGAGCTCGGGGACATGGGGGTCGTGGTAGGCGATGTCGGCCCCCAGCTCGCTCAGTCTGCGGATGATCTTCAGGGCCGGCGCCTCACGCAGATCCCCCACCCCACCCTTGTAGGCGACGCCGAGAAGCAGCACTCGCGAACCGCGCACTGGCTTCGACGCGTCGTTGAGCGTTCGCTCGATCTTCTCGACGCAGAAGTGCGGCTGTGCCTGGTTGAGCTTGCCCGCCAGCTCGATGAACTCGGTGTAGAAGTCGTGCTCGCGCGCCTTGAAGGCCAGGTAGAACGGGTCGATGGGCAGGCAGTGGCCTCCCATCCCGGGGCCCGGGTCGAAGCGCATGAAGCCGAAGGGCTTCGTGCCGGCGGCGTCCACGACCTCCCAGACGTCGATGTCCATCCGGTCGCACAGCTGGGCGAGCTCGTTGACCAGAGCGATGTTGACGGAGCGGAAGATGTTCTCCAGAAGCTTGGTGAGCTCGGCCACCTCGGGCGACGAGACCTCGACCACCTCGTCGCAGATGAGCCCGTACAGCTCGGCCGCCCGACGCCGGCACTCATCCGTCAGGCCCCCCACAACCTTGGGCGTGGTGCGGACCGTGTGGTCGGTCCGACCCGGGTCGATGCGCTCGGGCGAGTAGGCGAGGCTGAACTCCCGGCCCGCCGCGAGCCCGGACTCCTCCAGGATCGGCAGCAGCCGCTCGCGCGTGGTGCCGGGATAGGTCGTCGACTCGAGCACGACGAGCCGTCCCTCGTGGAGGACGCGCGAGAGGTGCGTCGCCGCTTCGACCAGGTACGAGAGGTCGGGCTCGCGGTGGTTGGCGAGCGGCGTCGGGACGCAGATGACCACGGCCTCGCAGGCGGCGAGGTTGCGATAGTCGTCGGTGGCAGTGAAGCGCTCGGCGATCCCCCGGAGCCGCTCCGAGGGCACGTCCTCGACGTCCGACTCGCTCCGGCGCACTCGCTCCACGCGCCGACCGTCCGTGTCCACGCCGACGACCTCGCACCCCGCTTCGGCGAACGCCACTGCCAGCGGGAGCCCGACGTATCCGAGCCCGACGATCCCTACCTTCATGCTCGCTCAGTGTAGGCATCGCCGATCCAGTCGAGGATCGCGCCGGGCTCCCGCGCAAGCGCAGCGTCGGCAAGCTGACCGACGAGGCGTGAGTTCGTGGCGCCGGAATTCGCTCCACGGCCGTCCAGGCGGGCCACCGGGATGCCCAGCTTCGTGGCGACCAGGACGGCGGCGAGCGCCGCGGCTGAGTCCGACGCCACGACGACTGCGTCCGGGTTGCCCTTTCCGAGCGCCCCCTCCAGCTCCCGCAGCTGGCTCGCAATCGCGTCGATCTCCTCGAATCCGCCCCTCGAGGGCGATCCGTCGGCATGGAGGGTCACGGCCACGTCGCGGGCGGCGAGCTCGTCCGCGAGGGACCCGGCGCCACCGCTGTCTCCGACGACGAAGACCTTCACGGGTCAAGCCTGACCCATTTCCCACCTCGATGCGTGAGCTCCGGCCCCCCGGGTAGATAGATTCCCATGTCGATGAGCACGCTGCTCGCTCCGCTGAGCCTCGGCATGGGAGCCACCCGCCACCTCATCTGGTACCTGAGCTACCAGATGACGGGTGAGGCGCGGGGCCGCGACTAGACGAGCGCCGCCGGGGAGGTACGGGACGACGATGGACGGGCTGATGATGGACCGCCCGCTCCTCGTCAAGCAGATCGCCGAGCGGGCGGAGGCCGTCTTCGGACAGCGCGAGGTGGTCGCCGCCACGCAGGAGGGCGTCGAGCGCTCGACCTACGCGCAGGTTGTCGAGCGGGCACGGCGTCTGGCGAGCTCGCTCTCGGCGCTGGGCGTCGAGCCGGGCGATCGGGTCGCGACCTTCGCCTGGAACTCGCTGCGCCACCTGGAGCTCTATCTCGCGGTTCCCTCCATGGGGGCCGTTCTCCACACGCTCAACGTCCGGCTGTTCGAGGACGACCTGCGCTACATCACCACCCACGCGGACGACCGCCTCGTGTTCCTCGACTCCTCGCTGGCCGCGTCGATGCCCGGCTTCGAGGCGACCGAGCGCGAGGTCCTGATGCCGGACGGCCCCGGCCGGCGCGACGGCGCGCTGGACTACGAGGAGCTGATCGCCGGCGGCGATCCGTCCTTCGAGTTCCCGGACTTCGACGAGAACACGGCGGCCGCCATGTGCTACACGAGCGGAACCACCGGCCGGCCGAAGGGAGTCCTGTACTCCCACCGCTCGATCGTCCTGCACACCCTGGGCGCCGGCCTGCCGGACTCGATGGGTCTCCGGGAGGCGGACTCCGCGATGCCGGTGGTGCCGATGTTCCACGCCATGGCGTGGGGCATCCCGTACATCTCGGCCATGGTCGGCGCGCGGCTGGTGCTGCCGGGGCCGGACCTGTCGCCGGGCGGGCTGGCCGGCCTGATCGCCGGCGAGAGCGTCACCTGGACGGCCGGGGTGCCGACGATCTGGAACGGGCTCCTGGAGCTCGACCCTTCGCCCGACCTGAGCAGCCTGCGGGAGCTGAAGGCGGGCGGCTCCGCCGTGCCGGAGGCTCTGATCCGCGGCTTCGACGAGCGCTTCGGCGTCCCCCTCGTCCAGGGCTGGGGGATGACCGAGACGAGCCCCCTGGCGGCGACCTCGCGCCTGCCCGGCGACGTCGAGCTCTCCGAAGACGAGGCGTATGCCCTGCGCGCAGCCCAGGGCCGGGTGCTCCCGCTGGTCGACTTCCGCATCGACACCGAGCGCGGCGGCGAGCTACAGGTCCGGGGACCGTGGATCGCGCGCGCCTACTACGAGGATCCGAGCGGCGCGGACAAGTTCACCGACGACGGCTGGCTGCGCACCGGCGACGTGGCCGAGCTGGACCGTGAGGCGTACATCAGGCTCGTCGACCGGACCAAGGACCTGGTCAAGTCGGGCGGCGAGTGGATCTCCTCGGTCGAGCTGGAGAACCAGGTGATGGCCCATCCGGAGGTGGTCGAGGCGGCCGTGATCGCGGTGCCGGACGAGCGCTGGGGCGAGCGGCCCTGCGCCTGCGTCGTCCGCCGCCCCGGCGGCGATCTCGATGCCGACGGGCTTCGCGAGCACCTCTCGGCTCGGGTCGCGAAGTGGTGGATCCCGGAGCGAATCGAGTTCGTCGATGAGGTTCCCAAGACCTCGGTGGGCAAGTTCGACAAGAAGGTCCTGCGAGCCCGCTTCGCGGAGGCCGACGCACCCGTCACCGCGAAACCAACCTAGCGGGACCGGGCAGTCCAAGCGGAGCTACGCTGGAGTCAATGAACGGCAGCAGCCAGTTTCGGGGCTAAGGCCCCTCACCCACGCAAACACCAACGGCACATAGCCAGTTTCGGGGCTAAGGCCCCTCACCCACGCAAACACCAACGGCACATAGCCAGTTTCGGGGCTAAGGCCCCTCACCCACATATATGCCTGATACCGGCTTCCCGACGCAGGACGCGCAGAGCGACTTCAGCCGCGCCCGCCGGCGCCAGGCGCTGTCGCGACTGGCCCGCAGGTTGCGCCGCGAGCCGGACGACGTCAACGTCATCCTCCCCTTCGACGAGGTGGTCGAGGCGCTCGGCTGGCGGAGCGAGAGACGGCTCGGGCTCAAGGTCATCCCGCTCGACTCGATCGTGGGGACCGTCGACCGCTCGCGGGACTTCGATCGCCGCTTCCGCCCGACGTCGCGGCGCGTGCGCCGACGCTGGGAGGGGATCGCCGCGGCGGTCCGCCGCGGCCAGCCGATGCCGCCGATCGACGTCTACCGGATCGGCGACCTGCACTTCGTGCGCGACGGCCACCACCGAGTCTCGGTCGCGAGGGCCATGGGCCTGGACACGATCGACGCCTACGTCGCCGAGGTCGTCACCGCCGTCGGAGCCGAGGAGCGCACCCGGCTTCGCGACCTGGCACTGAAGAGCCACGAGCGCCTCTTCTTCGAGCGCGTGCCGCTCCCGCGGGAGCACCGGTCGCGGATCCAGCTGCGGGACGAGTGGCGCTTTGCGGAGCTGGCCGAGAGCGTGGAGGCGTGGGGCTTTCGCGCCATGCAGGAGCTGGGCGAGTTCATGACCCGCGAGGCGGTCGCCGAGGGCTGGTTTCGCGACGAGTACGGGCCGGTCGTCGAGACGCTGCGCGAGGCCGACCTCATCGGCCCGGGAACGGAAACCGAGGCATACATGCGGGTGGCGGGCCTGCGCTACCTGCTGCTGCGAACGCACGAGTGGGGCGACGACGTGGTCGAGCGGCTTCGCGAGGCGCTGCGGCGTCCCTCGGGGGACGAGGACACGATGGTCCATCGCCTCCGCAAGGAGCTGCGGTAGGCGTTCGCGCGACAACCACGAAATGGCTCATCCTGCGGCGCCACTTCGGGGTTGACGGTCCATATCGCGGTCAACCTCGAACCGGGCTCGAGTCGGGGCGGCGACTTCGCGGTTGACGGCCCGCCCGCCCCCGGTTCTCGAAGCCGCGGCTACGAATGCGCCAGGTTGTGGCCGCTCTCGAGGTCGAAGAAGTGAAGCTTGGAGGAGTCGAGCCACAGCTCCGCCTCGCTGCCCTTGCTGACCTTGCTGGCAGACTCGAGGCGGGCGACGACCTGTCCCTCCGTCGCGCCGGGAACCTCAGCGGTGCCGGCGTCCTCGGCGAGCTCGCGGAGCTCCTCGGATTCGATCTCGGACTCCTCGATCTGGAAATAGGCGTACTTCTCGGCGCCCAGCGACTCGACCAGGTCGATCGTCGTCTTGAAGGTGGTGCCGCGGTCGCGGACGTCGTCGGAGACCATCGATGCGTCCTCGAAGCTCTCCGGCCGGACGCCGGCGATGACGGCCTGGCCCGACTGCGCTCGGGAGGCGCGCTCTCGCGCCTCCCGAGTGAGACGAACGTCGCCCATCGGCAGGTGCGCGCTCTCGCCGTCGAGCTTGGCCGGCATGAAGTTCATCGACGGTGAGCCGATGAACCCCGCGACGAAGAGGTTCTTGGGGTCGTCGTAGAGCTCCGCCGGGGATCCCACCTGCTGCAACACGCCGCTTCGCATCACGGCGACCCGGTCGCCGAGGGTCATCGCCTCGGTCTGGTCGTGGGTGACGTAGACGGTCGTGGTGCCGAGTCGCGACTGGATCCGCGAGACCTCGGTACGCATCTGGACGCGGAGCTTCGCGTCGAGGTTGGAGAGCGGCTCGTCCATCAGGAAGGCCTTCGGGTCGCGCACGATCGCGCGGCCCATGGCGACACGCTGGCGCTGGCCGCCGGAGAGGTTGGCGGGCCTGCGGTCCAGGTGCTGGGTCAGGTCGAGGATCTTGGCCGCCTCCTGCACCTTCTCGTCGGTCTCCTCCTTCGGGGCTCCCGCGAGCTTGAGCGGGAAGGCCATGTTCTCCCTGACGGTCATGTGGGGATAGAGGGCGTAGTTCTGGAACACCATCGCGATATCGCGATCCTTTGGGGCGATCTGGTTCACCACCTGGTCGCCGATCCGCAGCTCGCCCTCGGTGATGTCCTCGAGGCCGGCGATCATCCGCAGCGCCGTCGACTTCCCGCAGCCCGACGGGCCGACGAGGATCATGAACTCCCCGTCCTGGACGTCGAGGTCCATGTCCCGCACGGCCTCATAGCCATCGGGAAACCGCTTGGTGACGTTGTCGAGGACGATCTCGGACATAGGCTCTCCCCTCTCTATCCCTTCACCGCGCCCGCGGTCAGTCCGGCCACGATGCGGCGCTGGAAGAACAACACGAAGATGATGATGGGCACGGTCACGATGACCGCTGCTGCGGCGATGTTTCCGGTCGGCTGGGTGAACTGTGACTCGCCGGTGAAGAACGCCAGCGCCGCCGGAACGGTGCGGGCGTTGTTGGACGACGTCAGCGTGATCGCGAACAGGAAGTCGTTCCAGGCGAAGATGAAGACGAGGATGGCGGCGGTGAATGTGCCCGGCGCCGCCAGCGGCAGAATCACCTTGCGGAACGCCTGGAACGGCGTCGCCCCGTCCACCTGCGCCGCCTGTTCGAGGTCCCACGGGATCTCGCGGTAGAAGGCCACGAGCGTGTAGATCGCGAGCGGCAGCGAGAACGTCAGGTAGGGGATGATCAGCCCGGGGTACGTGTCGTAGAGCCCGATCGAGCGCCACATGTCGAACAGCGGGCCGATCGTGGAGATCGCGGGGAACATCGCGATGGCGAGCGCGCCGCCCAGGATCAGGCTCTTCCCGGGAAAGTTGAGCCGCGCGATGGCGTAGGCCGCAAACGCGGCGAGGACGATCGCGATCACGGTGGCGATCAAGGCGATCGCGATCGAGTTGACCAGGGGATGTATGAACGGGCTGTTGTCGAATCCGCCCTCGAACAGGACCTTGTAGTTCTTGAGCGTCCACTCGCCTCCCGCGGGCAGGAAGCGCCCGTCGCCAACCGTCTTCGGCGTCTTCAGCGAGAGCGAGAGGATCCACACCACCGGCAACAGGGCGAAGATCAGGACGAGGATCATCCCGAGGCTCCACGTCGTGTATTCCCTCGTGCCGCGTCTCATCTACGTTCCCGGCCTTCCCTCGGCCATGCGGACACCGAGCAGTCGCACGAACGTAAACGCGATGAGGAGCACCGCGATGAAGATCAACACCGAGACCGCGGAGCCGAGCCCCAGGTTGGTGCGCGAGATGATCTGGTTGTAGCCCAGGATCGACACCGACTCGGTGTTCTGAGCGCCCCGGGTCATGATGAAGATGCTGTCGAAGATCCGGAAGGCGTCGAGGGTGCGGAACAGCAGGGCGACGAGGATCGCCGGCTTCATCAGCGGCAGAGTGATCCGGAAGAACCGCTGCACGGCGTTCGCCCCGTCGACCTTCGCCGCCTCGTACAGACCGTCGTCGATCGTCGTGAGCCCGGCTAACAGCAGGAGCGCCATGAAGGGCGTCGTCTTCCAGACCTCCGCGGCGATGATCACCGCGATCGCGGTCCATCGATCGCCGAACCAGGCCTGATCCTCGGCGACGAACGGCAGGTGGTTCACGAATCCGCTGCTCGGGTCGAACGCGAAGAACCACGCGAACGCCGCCACGACGGTGACGATGCCATAGGGGATCAGGACCGAGGTGCGCACCAGGCCCCGGCCGAAGATCGCCCGGTGCATCACCAACGCAAGCGCCATCCCGAGGGCCAGCTCGATCGCGACGGACACGACGGTGATGAACACGGTGTTGAGCACGTCCGTCCACCACAGGGACGAGGTCAGGACGGCCTTGTAGTTGTTGAGCCCGACCCAGCCGCCCTCGTCCGGGAACCGCAGGTCGATGTGCTGCACCGAGAGGACGACCGCGTAGCCGATCGGGTAGGCGGTGACGAGCAGCATCGCGATCACGGCCGGGGCGCACAGCATCCAGCCGAGCCGGCGCTCCTCGCGGCTGCGCTCCGTCGCGCCGCCGCGTCTACCGAGCCGCAGGCGCCCACCGAGCGCGCTCAAAACAGTCCCTTCCCGTTCACGGCGTCCTCGAGCCTGGACTTCAGGTCGTCGTAGAGCGGGGTCGCGTCGGACGGGTCGATCTTGTCGGGTGGCTGCAGGGTGTCCTGAATCGCCAGGCTCACGTCCTGGTAGGCGGGGGTGAGGGGCCGGGGGCCGGCGGCGTCGATCGACTTCTTGACGAGCTGCGCGAAGCCGGGGTACGCCTTGGTGACGACCTTGTCCGTGTAGAGGCTCTGGCGACTCGGAGGCAGACCGTCGAGCTCGGTGGCGGTCAACTCGCTCTTGTCGCCGTTTATGCAGGCCGCCGCGTCGAACGCCAGGTCCGAATGCGTCGAGTAGGCCCCGACGCCGATGTTGAAACCCCCAAGCGGAGGCTTGCTCGGCTTGTCCGCGACCACGCGCGGGTACCGGGCGAAGCCCATGTTGTTGAACACCTTCTTCGGGGCGTTCGCCTGGGCGCTCGCGTAGGCGAAGGTGTAGTTCAGCATGAACGCCGAGTCGCCGGACTCAAAGCCAAGGCGCGCGGTGTCCTCATCGGACGTCGAGATGTTGGGGGCAGCGGCCGGAGAGTGCGCCAGGCGGCCCATGACGGTGATGGCGTCCTCCGCGGGCTTCTCCGGCAACGAAACCGTCGTCGGTCCCGAGAGAATGCTCCCGCCGGCGGATTCGATCAGGGCGTTGAACCAGACGGTGAAGCCCTCGTACTTGTTCGCCTGGAGCTGGATGTAGTGCGGCTTCTTCTGGGACGCGAGGCGTTTCGCCTCGCCGATCATCTGGTCCCAGGTGGTCGGCGGCTTCGAGGCGAGGTCCTTGCGGTACCAGAGAAGCTGCGTGTTCGAGTTGAAGGGCGCGCCGTAGACCTTGCCATCGAACGACGCCGTGTCGACGACGCTCGGGAAGACGCCCTTGGTCACCTCCTTGGCCTCCTGCTTCGGGAAGGGCGAGATCCAGCCCGCGTTTGCGAACTCCCCCGTCCAGATGACGTCCATGCCGATCAGGTCGACGGTCGAGTCCTTCGCGGCGAGTCGCCTGACGAGCTGCTCACGCTGCTGGCTGGCGTCCGTGGGCAGGAGGTTGACGTCGATCCGGTAGCGCCCGTTCGACGCGGCGCTGCACTGGTGGGCCACCTTCTGGATGCTTCCACCGGGCTGGGTCGCGACGAACCAGTTGAGGGTCACGGGACCACCGCCTCCGGAGCCACCGCACCCGGCGACCCCGATGGCCAAGCACGCGATCGCGGCGAAACCAGCCGGCCGTAGCCTGAACCGCGAGATTTCGATCTCTCCTCCTCCTGAGGCTCGACTGGCCGACTCATACCCTGTCAGATCGCTTGCAAACACCACCGGAACCCGCCGCCGAATCCGCCTACCTGGGGGAGGCCTGCCAGAGGCTGCGGGGCGCCCTGGCCGACGCACTGGTCGGCGTCTACGCCGGCGGGTCGTGGGCGCTCGGGGACTATGCGCCAGGACGGAGCGATCTCGACCTCGCGGCCGTCGTGCGCAGCCCACTGAGGCCCGAGCAGCGGGACGCGGTGACGGCCCGCCTGCGCCACGCATCGCTGCCGTGCCCGGCCCGGCGCCTCGAGCTCGTCGTCTACCTGCTGGCCACCGCGCGGTCGGGCTCCGCGAGCGCGGACTTCGAGCTCAACCTGAACACGGGCGAGAGGCTGCCCCTCTCGGTGCAGTCGAGAGACGCGCGGGAAGAGGTGAGCCCGCACTGGTTCCCCATCGACCGGAGCGTCCTCTCGCAGGCCGGGATCGCGCTCTCGGGGCCTCCGGCCTCGGAGGTCTTCGCCCCCATCACCCCGGCCGCATTGATCCCCGTCGTGGCGAATTCGGTGCGCTGGCATCGGGTGCATGGCGCCGCGTCCGGCGATGCGGTCCTCAATGCCTGCCGTGGCCTGCGCTTCGCGGACGAAGAGCGCTGGTCGTCCAAGCCCGCCGCCGGCCGCTGGGCCGCCCAGCGGAGGCTGGTTCCGACCGAATTGGTGACGCGAGCGCTCCGGGCTCGCACCGACGGAGGCGCGCTGGCCGCCGCGGAGGTCGGGACCTTCCTCAGCTCGGTAGAGCGCCGCCTGCGGACGAGCGTGCTCTAGACCCGAACGGACTTGAGGGCCGGCAGCACCTGCCGGCCGTAGACCTCGATCGCTCCGTACGGGTCGGCGCCGGAGACGTTCATTAGTGCCATCGTCGTGCCGCCGAGCCTCTCCGCCTCGCGAACTCGATCGGCATGCACCTCGGGGTCGGAGGAGATCACCAGCGCCTCCCTGAGCTCGTCGTCGCTCACCTGCTGGGCCGCGTGCTCGTACATAGCCGTCGGGTCGTGCCAGTCGTCGGTGTAGAACTCGTCGGGCTGCGCCCCCTTCCAGACCCGCGCCCCATCGAGCGCCGCGTCGTCGTCCTCGGCCCAGGAGAACTGAACCTGGAGGATCACCTCGCCCGGCTCCTTTCCCCCGTCCTCACAGGCGGAGCGGTAGGCATCGATTACGCCAGGCGCGGTGTCGGGGTCGGCCAGGGTCCACAGCCCGTCCCCGTGGCGAGCCGCGACACCGGCGGCGTCGGGGCCGAACGCCGAAACGTAGATCGGCGGGCGGCGGGCGGCGTTCGTATGCAGGTAGGCGCCGTCGGCCTCGAAGAATCTCCCCTCACGGGTCAAGCGCTCGCCGGCGAGCAGGTCGTTGATGATCTCCAGCGCCTCCTCCATCCGATCCACCTGGTCGGCCACGGACGGCCACTCGGCGCCGAGCGGCGACTCGTTCAGCGACTCGCCCGAGCCAAGGCCCAGATACGGCCGGCCGGGGAACAGCCGCTCGAGCGTCGCCCAGGCCTGGGCGATCAGGATGGGGTGGTAGCGCGGCCCGGCAGGCGTGACGGCCGTGCCGATCGCGACGTCGGCGGTCGCCTGGCCGACCGCGCCGAGCCACGCCCAGGCCTGGCCCGACTCGCCGGGCTCCCACCACGGCTGCAGGTGATCGCTGCAGGCGATGCCGTCGAAGCCGGCGTCGGCCGCCCCGACGGCCTGGCGCAACAGGGCTTCGGGCGGGAACTGCTCGTGGGCGGCGCCGTAGAAGTAACGCATCGTCGCGCGGGTACCCGACGAGGGGCCGCGATAACGCCCGGCGCCGGCTACGTGCCGGGTGCCGGGATCGCCGAGCCGCCCAAGGCCCGCGCGTGATCGGCGAAGCACACCCGCCAGGCGATCCGCATGAACGCCGCCTCGTAATGGGAGTGCCCGTCGCCGGCCTTCGCCTCGCGCCACATGGCGTGGATGCGAGCGGGGTCGAATGCATCACTCCACAACTCGGCGCTGGCGAGCATCTCCTCCATGTCGGAGGAGTGGCGCGGACGCTCCCAGATCCTGGCGCGCTTCATCGGCCGCATGGGACCGCCGCCGCCGTGAAAGAACGGGATCCGGTTCCACGCCGGGATCAATTCCTCGAGGACTGCCCGGTGGAGGGCCGCGCGGGTGCGCCGGCGCGGGCTGAGATCGAAGGAGCCGCGTACGAAGGCCGGCGTGACGCACGCCGAGTAGCGGTCGCTTCGCGATCCCAGGCCGGCGCGATGGGGCAGGCGCTCGGTGAGGTAGTAGTAGTCGAGCAGGCTGGCCCCCCGCACGCCGTGGGCGCGGCCCTCGTCGAGGGTCCGCTCGACCTCGGCCAGATAGAGGGCGTAGGCGTCCTCGCGGGCGGAGTTGTGCCGCTGACGGCCCGAGCGCTCGAGGCGGTTGACGAGCCGCCGCCGTGTCGCCGGACGGAGCTCGCGTCGCAGCCTGGCGGCGTCGTAGTAGAAGCCATGGCCCAGCTCGCCGCCGTGGCCGGTGATCAGTGGCGCGACGAACCCACGCTGAGGAAGCTCCAGCGAGCCCTGGCCGCCCATCGGGTTGGCGAAGCCGTCATGGACCATGTGGATGCCGCGGATCCGCTCGGCCAGCGAGTCGTCGGGCTCCCCACGCTCCATCGTCAGCACTCCGAGCTCGATCGCGCCGGGGGCCGCCGCGAGCAGCTCCCTGGCGGCATCCACCTCGCCGGGCTCGATGTCCATCGTGCGGAACTTCGCGTCGAGCCCCGCGACGATCGCGCCGGCCGCCGAGATCCGGGAGTCGCGGCCGCCGGAGAGGTTGATCGTCGGCCCGACGTCCCAGGTGGAGGCGATCGAGCGCGACAGCCCGACCGACTGCTCCGCGGCCGCCGCAGCTTGCTCGTCAAGCGATCCGCGCCGGGGCGCGACCAGCCGGCGGACGGCGCCCGTCTCCTCTCGGCGGACGGTGGCGCCGGTTGGCGATCCTTCCACCGTGATCGCGGATGCCGGCCTGACCTTCACGGCGCCGCGGATCGGCGTCGTCGACCCCAGGAACCAGCCCGCGGCGGCGTGGATCGCCCAACCCTCCGGGTCGAGGTCCGGCTGGATGCCCGCGAACAGCGGCAGTGCCCCGAGGCGGTTGGACCAGACCCAGCCGGACGGGATCCGCATCTCGTACAGGCGCGCGGTGGCGAGAAAGTCGTTGACGATCACGAGCCGGTCGCGCTCCCGGTCCAGGGCCGCCAAGACGAACGGCGGGTTCAGCTCCGCCAGGCGCCGCGAATCGGCGGCAAGCGAGCGTCCCAGCTCGAGCGGGGCGCGAGCGGCGTCCACGTCCCCGGCGACGCGCTCCCACCCGGTCACGGCGTTGGTGGAGGCGACGATCGTCGCGCCATCCTCGACCCACCATGGCCAGCGCAGGCGCGGATCGTCCCGCCGCCACAGCGCCATGCCGACCGTGGGCGAGACGTGGGCGCGATCGACGAGCGGGTCCGCGTAGAGCTCGGCGTAATGGGACCTGACCCGTTCCAGGAACCGCTGGATCTCCTCGGGGGGTACCGGCTGATCGAGCGCATAGGCGACCCAGGTGTTGTCGATGTAGCTCATCTCGTGGGCCGCGCCACCCTAGCGGCCCATCGGAGGATGATTGCGCCGATGGTGTTCCGGAACATCCTTGTCGCGATCGACGGCTCCGACACCGCTCGCCGCGCGCTCGGTGCCGCCGCCGAGCTCGCCGAGGCGCTCAACTCGCGCCTGACCATCATCGCCGTCTCGCCCGAGGTGCCGAGCTTCGCCCACCGCTCGGGCGTCGACGTCCGCGCGCTCGAGTCCGAAGCCAGGAACGAGACCGACAAGCTCCTGCGCGACGCCGTCGACTCGCTACCGGAGGGTCTACCGGTCACGACGGTCCTCCAGCGGGGCAACGCGGGCGAGCGGATCGTCGAGCAGCTCACAAGCGGCGGCCACGACCTGCTGGTGATGGGTTCGCGCGGCCGCGGGCGGGTGGCGGCGAACCTCCTCGGCAGCGTCGGCGGGTACGTCCACTACCACGCGAACGTACCCCTGCTCGTCATCCACCCGGAGAGCTAGCCGGGACCCCCGCGCCCGCACGGCGCGGCCGACCAAGTGCCAGGACCCGGGAGGTCGAGGTGCGTGCGGGTGAGGTGTGTCTCGGGGTCGTCGAAGCCCCCCCTCGGATGCCGCAAGGGAGATCCGGCTGCCGCCACCGGGGGAGCTCGGTCGGTCTCGTGTGCGGCTCTCCCGTGGGGTCTTCCGGATCGGGTTCCGGAACGCCCCGGATGGGCCGTGAAGGACTCGAACCTTCAACCTTGGGCTTAAGAGGCCCCTGCTCTACCAATTGAGCTAACGGCCCGGCGGCGACGATGGTAGCGGGCGTCTGGCTGGGCGCGGCACCGGTTGCGGGCGGCTCCGAGGGCTCGTGACTAGGGGCTGGATCCGACCCCGCCGAACGGGCTCTGGAGCGGGTTGGTACCGGGCGTCGTGGCCGTCTTGCCGGCCTTCTTCTTGGCCTTCTTCTGGGCCTTCTGGAACTTGATCCCCTGCTTGCGCGCCTGGGTGAGCTGCGGCTTCAGCGTCCTCGCCTGTGACTTGGACGCGAGCGACACGGCCTTGTCGCGGGCGGCGTCTCCCGCCTCGATGTCCCCGCCCGCGTACTCGAAGAGCGCCAGCTGCCCGTACGCGTTCGCGCTCGGCTGGTCCTCCGCGACGATGCGCTGGGTCTGCGCCGCGCCGTCGGCGTCCTGAAGGAGGAGGTAGACGTTGATCATGTCGAAGGCCACGGCCACGTCGGGCTTGCCCTTGTTGACCTTGAGGTACTTCTGCCAAGCGTCGGCCGCCTCGCCGAGGTCCGCGTGGGCGTCGTTTGAGATCGCGGTGGGCGCGCCCGTGTTCGGGTCGGTCTGCACCCCGGTCTTGGCCAGCAGGTACTCGTTTTGAGCCAGCTTCAGCAACGCCTTGGTGTCGTTGGGGTGCTTGTCCAGCTTCTCGTTGGCGGCGTCTATCTCCGAGTTGATCTGGTCGGTCCCGCTCCCCCCGCCGCTGCTGTTGCTGATGCCCAGCGCGTCGAAGATCCCGCCGGGGCCGCCGCCGACGCCGATGCCGAAGCCCAGGAAGCCCACCAGGAACAACAGCGCCAGCGTCGCGAACGACACCTGGACCAGCCGCCTGCGCTTGCCGCGAAGATCGAACAGCATGGGCGGATCAGCCTAGCTGGCGGGCGTTCCCGGAGGCTCCGGCTCGGCGGCGCTGCCGCTCTCCTCCGGGGTGGTGATGCGAGCCAGGATCAGTGAGAACTCGAAGAGGAAGAGGAGCGGCGCGGCCTCGATCAGCATCGTCACCGGATCGGTTCCGGGCAGCAGCATCGCGATGACGAAGAGGATCAGATACGCGTAGCGCCGGTTCTTGGCGATCTGCTTCGGCGTCACGATCCCGAGGCGCGTCAGGGCCACCACACCCATGGGGATCTGGAACACGAGGCCCATCGCCATCAGGGTGGTGATCAGGAACCCGTAGTAGTCGCTCGCCCGCACCTGGATGTTGAACTGGTTCTGGTTGAAGTTCAAAAGGAACTTCGCGGCGGCCGGGGCGACCACGAAGTATGAGAAGACGACTCCCGCGATGAACAGGAGGGGCACGAGGACCAGGAACGGGACGATGGCCCGCCTCTCCGTGGGCTTGAGCGCCGGCAGGAGGAAGGCGTAGAGCTGGTAGAGCAGGACGGGGAGCGCGATCAGTATCCCCGCGTAGATGGAGACCTTCAGGGTGCTCATGAACGGCTCCGCGACGCCGAAGGTGATCGGCTTCAGGGGATGGCCGTTGACGTCGGCCGGCAGTGGCTTGTTGGCGATGTCGAGGAGCAGGTCGTTCTGCCAGAAACAGAGCCCGCACGCGACGACCAGCACCGCCACCGAGACGATGATGCGGTTGCGCAGCTCGTCCAGATGCTCGACGAGCGTCATCTGCTCGTCGAACTTGGCCGCCCTCAACCGGGCCACGGCTCAGGGGTTCCGGTGAGTAACGACCTCGCCCTCGACGGGCTCATCGGCATCCTGCGCGCCCTCGATCTCAGCCGGCTTGGATGGCTTCTCGTCCTCCTCGTCATCCTGGCCCGAGAGCGACCCCCTGAACTCGCGGATCCCCTTGCCCATCGACCGTCCCAGCTCCGGCAGGCGCTTCGGCCCGAAGATGACCAGGGCGATGATGAGGACGACGACCAACTCGAGTGGTCCAACGTTTGGCATCCCCAGGGATGGTACTGAGGTCGGGGCCCCGGCATGAAGAATCTCTTTCCGGCGACACGATGCTGACATTCCGGGCGACGCGGCCCCCGCCCCCGCCGCAGGTACGCTGCCGCGCATGATCCTGTCGGACAAGACGATCCGCGCGGAGCTCGAGGCGGGTGGCATCGTCATCGACCCGCTGGCCGACGACGCGATCCAGCCCTCGTCCGTCGATCTTCACGTCGATCGGTTCTTCCGTGTCTTCCGCAACGACACGACGCCCTTCATCGACCCGAAGGAGCCGCAGGACGACCTGACCGAATATGTCGAGGTCGACGAGGGCAAGGCCTTCATCCTGCATCCCGGCGAGTTCGTGCTGGGATCGACGCGGGAGCGCGTGGCCCTGGGGGACGACCTGGTGGGGCGGCTGGAGGGGAAGAGCTCGCTCGGCCGTCTCGGGTTGCTGATCCACTCGAGTCTCCCCGCCTCGGAGCCCGTGATGCTCCTCCACGACGGGCAGCTGAAACCGCGGCCTATCGGCGAGATCGTGCGAGACCGTATATCTGGCTCAGTGGTCTCCTTCGACCCTGAGACTTTCGAGGTCGACTACCACGAGATCACGGGGTGGTTCGAAGGGCCCCCCGATCGCATCTTCGAGGTGCAGCTCGCGTCCGGACGGCAAATCCGGGTCACCGCCGGACATAACCTCTTCACGCTCGATTCGGAAGGAAGACTGGCGAAGGCACGAACGCTGGAGTTGCAGCCCGGGACCCGGGTCGCCATCCCGCGGTTCGTTCCAGATCCGCCGCATCCGAAGCTCCGACTCGACCTCCTCGAGGTCATTCTCGAGGAGGATCGCGACAGACTCATGTGGACGGGCCCAACGGTGGCGGCGGCCTTCGAGGTTCACGAGTCGCTGATCAGGCAGCTGTTTCGAGGTGCCGGTATCAAGCACTTCACGTACTACCGTGCCGAAGGTCGGCTCCCATTCCCCCTGGCCGCCAGGGTCCCCGGCCTGTTGGCGAGTCTCGGCGAGGACGACCGCCTCTCGGTTCGCCAGGCCAATCACGATCTCCCGAGGTTCGTCAAAGTCGACTCGGACTTCGCCTGGCTCCTCGGGCTGTACGTCGCCGAAGGGTCACGTCGCGGCACGCAGTTCACGATCTCCAACACCGACCAGCAGATCCTCGATCGAGTCGAGGGCGTGCTGGACCGCCTCGGAATGCCGACGTACCGGGCTCCGGGTGCCATCACCGGATGCTCCGCGCTCCTGTCACTCGTCTTGGGCTGGCTTGGCACGGGTGACGGGGCACACGCCAAGCGGATCCCTCCGGTCGTCTTCAGCTGGCCCTACGCGCGACTGCAGGAGTTCTTGGACGGCCTGGTTGACGGCGATGGGTCACGGGACCCACAGCGAACCTCGGTGTGGACCTGCTCGGGCGGCCTCGCTGCCGATCTGCTCGTGCTCGCGGAGCGCCTCGGGCGACGCGCCGGGTCGTCCCGGCGCCAGCGTGGTCGAAGTTGCCTATGGCAGGTCTACATCCCAACCAAAGAGCACAAGCTTCTGACCGCAGTTCCGTTGCCGGATCGACTGCTGGTGGAGGTCAGGAAGCAGGCCGGATTGACCCAGTCGGCGGCGAGCAAGATCAGCGGTTACCGACATGCCGGCGACCTATGCAGCCTCGAAAACCGGACAGGCCGCGACGCGGTGCGCCTCGCGACGTTGCGGCGGCTCCGCACCGCGTACTCTCGTCGACCCGACTGTCCACCGGCCATGAGCCGACTCGACCGGCTTGTCGATGGCCACCTCTTGTGGGATTCCGTGGTCGAGATCCGGGACACTGGTTCGGTGGAGCCCATCTTTGATCTCGAGGTGCGGCCGGGTGGTCGCAGGATCGAGAACTTCCTCGCCGGTAGCGGGGGGGTGTTCGCGAGCAACACCGCCGGGTTCGTGGATGCCGGCTTTGACGGGCACCTCACCCTCGAGCTCTCGAACGTCGCGAACCTGCCGATCGCGATCTATCCCGGGATGAAGATCGGGCAGATGTCGTTCCTTCGCATGAGCAGCCCGGCCGAGCACCCGTACGGGAGCGACGTCACTGGCTCCAAGTACCAGGGGCAGCGCGGGCCGACTCCGTCGCGGTACTACCTGAACTTCCGCGACGACGAGTAGCCAAACGGCGGCTCACCGGTCGGCCGGGACCGGGCGAGGTGGATCGACGCGACGGACCGTTCGGTCGATCTCCTAACGAGCGGATATCCGCCTGCCGATGGGGTACTCCACCTAAAGCATCCGAGGGGTCGAGCCGATAGAGCTTCCGAAGTGGCCGAAGGGGAGACAGCCAAGGGGAGTGACCTGGACCGGGGCCTGGAGCCGAGCGTCTTCGAGTCCCGCGTGCCCCCGGGGTACCGCCGGCGGCTCGGCGATCTGCACGTCTGCCCCGAGTGCGGATCAGACCTCGTCTATCCGACCGACTGGGCGCCCGCCAGCGACCGGCAGTGGCACGTCGCCCTGCGGTGTCCCGAGTGCGAGTGGAACGGCGGCGGCCGGTACAGCCAGGACGTGGTGGACAGGCTCGACGAGGCTCTCGACCACGGGACCGAGGCGGTCCTCGACGACCTCAACATCCTGGTCCGGGCCAACATGGAGGACCAGATCGACCGCTTCGTCACCGCCCTGAACGGCGACAAGATCCTCCCCGAGGACTTCTAGCTCCCGCGTCAGCCCGCCGGATGTGTCTCGAGCCAGCGCTCGACCGCTGCGCTCGCCTCCTCCACTGCCGCATCGGGCGTCGCCCCCTGATGACGCAGGGTTCGCCACACCTCCAGGTCGGTGAGCGCTCTCAGGCTCGCGACCGAGGAGCCGTCCGGACGTTGGGGGCGCAGTGCCTCGAGGACCAGAGCGTCGAAGGAGTTGTCGAGCTCCCCCATCGACTCGTCCACCACGGGCACATCCTTGCGCTCGCGGCGCCCGGCGGTGATCGCGTCCGCTCCCCGCTCGTAGGCGCCGAAGAACGTCTCGACGAGGCGGTGAATCCGCTCCTCCTCCGACGAGGCGCCGGCAAATACGTCGGACGCTCGGTCGACTGGCGGAAGCTGCAGGCTCTCCATGACGTGCTGGCCGCAGCTCCTGACCAGGTCGTCCTGGGTCGGGAACAGTCCCTCCAGGGTCTCCACCGGCACACCCGCCTTGTCGGCGATCTCGGGCCACGTGGTCGCCTGAATGCCTTGCCTCGTATGCAGCTCGAGCGTTGACTCGATGATTCGCTCACGCGTGGGATCAACCTTGCGGGGCTCACCGGGATGATCGCCGTAGGCTCCCTCGAAGCCGCGCCGGAGTGCCTCCCGCCAGAACTCCGAGGTGGATGATCGCTGCGGGATGGGCGCGTCGGCGAGCGCACGCTGGCCGCGCGGGGTCACCTGCCAGAACACCTGGCGGCCGACCTTGCGCCGGGTGACGAGACCGCCCTCCAGCAGCCGGCGGCCGGTGCGGCTCACCTGGGTCTCGTCGGTCTCGAGGAGGCGGCGCAGATCCGCGCTTCCCAGCTGCTGTGAGCCGTCGAGCACGGACAGGAAGTCGTGGGCCCGGGTTCCCCGGGCGACGGCGGTCCCCGATGGCACGCGCTCGAGGCCCCAATACGCGAAGGCGAGCTCCGCGTCCAGCCACCCGGCCAGCTCCCCATCGCCATCGGCCCGCGCCCGGGCGTCGCGAAGGGCGTGTAGGGCAGCGGCGAGGGTCTCGTCGTCGCACTCGAGCAGCGCGTCGACGAGGCCGAGCGTCACGGCCTCTTTGCGGGCCGGCTCCGCGTCGAGGCTCGCGATCCTGGATACCAGGGCACCGACCCGGGAGTGGTCTACGGTGGGCGTGGCCATGGCCGTATCGTAGCAACTCGTTGTCAACTCTCTGTCAAGTGTGAGCGAGGAATACGCGGATCGCTTCTGCGAGCTGTTCGATCGGCTCGACCCCGGCGAGTTCCGCGCCGAGGGCGAGGCCTGGATGGCGGACGCGGAGGTCGCGGCCACCGCGCTCGGGGTCGAGCAGGCGGCTCTCGGCGGTGAGTCCGTCGAGGCGCCCGACGGCGCGCGTCAGACCTTCGCCGCCTTGCTCGGCCTCGACGCCGCCCTCGCCCGCGCCAACCCGCAGCTCGGCGAAGCCGCCCCGCCTGCCCTCGCCGAGTACGCATTCCGCTACGCGGAGTCGGGCCGCCTCGACTCCGGTGCCCTTCCCGGAGCCCTGCTGCCCCGCTTCGCCCGCCCGGGCCGTCGCGGCCAGCTGCCCGAGGACCTGCCCGGCGCCTTCGGCTCGGTCGTGCGCGTCGGCTCGGCCGACTGGGACGCGTGCGATCACGTCGCCCTGCCGGCCCGTTGCCGCCTGACGCGGCCCGAGCGCGAAGCCGGCCTGCGGGTGGCCACCGCCGCGATGATTCGCCATCCGGACGAGCTGGAGTGGCAGGTGGAGGAGCGCTCGGGGCTCCGCTTCTACCGGATCCACCCCGCCGATCGCGAGCCCACGCGGGCGCGGGTGCAGAAGGTGATCGCGGCGTGGGACGAGCAGGAGGTCGCGATCGGCGTCGCTCCGGAGCTCTGCCTCTCCACCGCGCTGCTGGAGCGCTGGCAGGTCGCGCTCTCCGAGCGTGAGGGTGCGGGGGGCAGCCGGCTGCGCCTGGTCGTGGCGGGCAGCGGCAACCTGGAGGGCTCCTCCCCACCGACGAACGAGGCGGTGATGCTCGACGGGCGCACCGGCGAGGTGCTCGTCCGTCAGCGCAAGGTCCACCCGTTCAACTTCTCGCACCAGGACCTGGAGCTGTGGGGGTTGGCCGATCGCCTCACCGCTCCGATCGACGAGGACCTGAACCGCGGCGAGCGAGTATGCATCGTCGAGGCGGGCAGCGCCCGGCTGGCGATCCTCGTGTGCGAGGACCTCGCTCGGTTACACGCGTTCGCCGGGGCCATCCATGCCCATGGGGTCTCGCTGCTCCTGGTGCCGGTGTTCGCTCGACCCACCAAGGACCGGCGCTGGGAGCGCACGCGGGCCGAGGTCTATAGCGACGCCATCGGCTCGAACGTCGTGGTGGCCAACAGCCTGGTGATCGCGGAGATCCTGCGGAGTCCGACGCCAGTGGGGACGGCGATCGCAGTCGCGCCCGGTCGGGCCGCGGTGGGCCACTGCTCCGAGCCGGAGGACGTGGTGGTGTTCGCGCTCGAAGCGAACGGGCCGCGCGTGGCGCACGACCGGATGACCTACGAGTAGCGCTCGACCACGCCGTCGGCCACCAGCTCCAGCAGCCGGCGCTGGTCCGGCCGCAGGCCCGATGTCGCGAGGCCCCGCTTGGCGGTCTCGACTCGTCCTCGGGCGTCGGCGCGCACGCTCTCCAGCGCGCCGGTCGCCGCCACCCGGTCGCAGATGGCCTCGGCGCCCTCGGCGTCAAGCTCTCGCAGGTCGACCTCCGCGAGCGACGGGTCCTCCTCGCGCGCCAGGATCAGAGGCAGGGTCACGGTGCCGTCGCGCAGGTCGGTGCCGCGCGCCTTCCCCGTGCGCTCCGGGGGCCCGGTCACGTCGAGCACGTCGTCGAGCAGCTGAAAGGCCAGCCCGATCTCGCGGCCGAAGGTGTGAAGCGCGCGCTCGAGCGACAGATCGGGGTCCCCCGAGCTGGAGGCCAGCTCGCCACCCTTTCCCGCGCGGCCGATCAGGCAGGCGCACTCGAACAGGCGGGCGGTCTTGAGCCCGCATCGCTCCAGATAGCGCTCGGCCGAGATCGAGATGTCGAAGGCGTCGCGCCGCTGGGCCAGCTCCCCCATCGCGAGGGCCACCGAGGCGCCCGACAGGAGCTCCACCTGGCGCTCGCTGCCGTCGCGCCCCAGCTCGGCGAACGCCCGCGAGAAGAGCAGGTCGCCGACGGCGAGCGCGCGCTCGCGGCCGGAGCGCGCGACGACGGTGGGGCGGCCGCGCCGCAGCGGGGCGGCGTCCAGCACATCGTCGTGCACCAGCGTCGCCATGTGGACGAGCTCGATCGCCGCGGCGGCGCGGATCGCCGGTTCGCCGGCGCCGGGGCCCGCGGACAGCAGCACCAGCATCGGCCGCAGGCGCTTGCCCCCGGCCGCCAGGGTGGCGCCGGCGTCGTCCGAGAGCGCTTCGCCGTGCCCTTCCACGAGGGCGCGCAGGCGCTCCTCGACCGCCTCCATGCGGGTGGGCAGCCAGGCGTCCGCGGCATCGAGCACCATCGTGACCGGCGGCGGGACCGCCGTCCGATTCACGTCGCTCCTCCGATCTGATGCATGGTCGCGATCCCTCCCAGGACGCCGATCTCAGGTGCCGGCGACGCCGGCGTGAATGGTGATGATGCCGCCTGCGAGCACCAGGTAGCGGACTCGTGGGAAGCCCGCTGCGACCATCTGCCCCGCCAGGCCCCGCGGCGAGGGGAAGCGCCTCACCGACTCGGGCAGGTACGTGTAGGCGCTGCGATCCCCGGCGAGGCTGCCGAGCACGGGCACGATCCGGTCGAACCACAGCGAGTAGAAGACCGAGAGCGGGGGGCGCCGGGGCTGGGTGATCTCGAGGATCACCAGGCGACCGCCCGGGCGCACGACGCGCGCGAGCTCGCGCAGGCCCTGGCCCAGATCAGCGAGGTTGCGGGCGCCGAAGCCGACTGTCGCCGCGTCGAAGGAGGCATCCCCGTAGGGCACGTCCAACGCGTCCGCCCACTCGAACCGGACATTGGCGGTGTCTCGCCGCGCCGCCTTGGCCCGGGCCAGGTCCAGCATCCGCTCCGAGAAGTCGCAGCCGACGACCGATCCCCCCGGCCCGACGCGGCCGGCCAGCTCGAGGGCGAGGTCGCCGGTGCCGCAGCACACGTCGAGCGCGGCGTCGCCCTCCGAGAGCCCGGCCAGCTCTGCGGCCCGCTCGCGCCACCGGTGATGCATCCCGGCGGTCATCGCGGTGTTCATCAGGTCGTACACGCCCGCGATGCGGTCGAACATGCTGCGCACCTGTGCGGCGAACTCGCCGGATTCGCGATTGGGAAGTGACGTGGAGGTGGTGGCCATGGCCACTGCTTGCGCTCGTGTGGCGTGCAGTCTGGCTACTTCAGGTATGCGAGGAAGTCCGCGACCTCGTTCAGCTTCTTCTTCCCGAGGCTCTGGAACGAGGGCATGATGCTCGGGCCCGCCTTCAGCGAGCGCAGGATTGCCTCACGCGGAATGCGCGCGCCGACGTGGGTGAGGTCGGGCGCCAAGGTGCCGTTGCCGCTGTCGCCGATCTTGTGGCAGGCCAGGCAGGCCGACTGGGCGACCACCAGCTTGCCCGCCTCGTATTGCTTGGGCACCTGCATCTCCACCTTGGTCGGCGGGCCGGCATTGGCCCCGGCGTAGGTGAGGTACGCCATCGCGATCACCGTGAGCGCCATCGCGCTCATCGCGACCGGTCTTCGCTCGGGTCGGCGCTCCGCCCCACGGTCGTAGAACGGCAGGAGGAACAGCAGGACCATCGCGATCGTGGGGATCCCGATCGTCGCGAGCGGCACCAGGTACGGCGGCTTGATGACCCGCAGCACCTCGAAGAGGAAGAAGAAGTACCAGTCCGGCCGCGGCGTGTAGGTGGTCGTCGTGGGATCCGCCTTCGGGCCCTGCTCGGCCCCGAGGACGAGCGACAGGAGGACGATCACGAGCACCACGATCAGGGCCATCGTGGAGTCCTTCATCACTGCGTACGGGAAGAAAGGCTTGCCCTCCTTCTTCAGCTGTTCGTACTCGCGGAGATACGCCTCTTTCTCGGCGCGATTCAAACCCGCTCCTCCTTGACCGTGGTCTTCGTGCGCTTCGGGCGCAGCCACGGCGGCGCCGTCGTGCCGAGCTTCACGACCAGGTACAGGTGCGCGCCGATCAGGGCGATGATCAGGCCGGGCACCAGCAGCATGTGGATCGCGTAGAACCGCGACAGCGTGGCACCCCCGAATTCGGCGCCGCCGCGCAGGAAGTCACTGAGGTACGGCCCGATGAAGGGCCCGGTGCCGTTGATGTTCACGCCGACGACGGTGGCCCAGAAGGACCGCTGGTCGAACGGGAGCAGGTAGCCCGTGAAGCCCATGACCATGGTGAGGATCAGGAGCGTCACGCCGATCACCCAGTTGAGCTCGCGCGGGTACTTGTAGGCGCCGAAGAGGAACGTGCGCGCCATGTGGAGGTAGAGCAGGATGATCATCACGCTGGCGCCCCACTTGTGCATGCCGCGGACGAACTCCCCGAGGAAGACGTCGTTGGTGAGGTGCGTGACCGAGGCGTAGGCCTGGGTGGGCGACGGGTCGTAGTACATCGCCAGGAACACACCGGTCGTGGCCTGCACCACGAACGCGAACAGGGTCGCGGAGCCGAGCGTGTAGAACCAGTTGGTGCCCTTCGGCACCTTCCGGTAGAGCATCCCGGTGAGGAAGCTCGAGCCGCCGGTCCGCTCGTCCAGCCAGCCGACGAGGTCGGCCGGGGCCTCCTTCACGGGCGCCATCGGATCGCCCCCGTTTCCGTTCGTGTCGGTCCCGGGCTTCTGCGGCTTCTTCAGCGGCGGGGGGATGAGGAGGTCGGGAATCTTCATCTCGTCCCGCCTATGGCGCCGGCGGCGTATCGGGCCGCGGCGGGTAGATGTAGTTCCAGACCCCGCCCGTGTACTCGCCGGGGTCCCTGTATCGCACCGGATCCAGCTGCGAGGTGACGCTGTAGCGAGGGCCGATCTGGACCTGGCCCTTCTCCACGCGCGTCTGGAAGCGATCCAGCGGGCGCACCGGCGGCCCGCCGATCACCTTGCCGTCGAAGTCGTACACGCCACCGTGGCAGGGGCAGACGAAGTTCTCGGCGGCGGCCACGTAGTTGACGGGGCAGCCGAGGTGGGCGCACCGCGTGGAGATCGCCACGAACGTGCCCGGCTTCTCCCCGTACTTCTGGGACCCCCGGCGGACGAAGGCGGTCGTCTTGCCCGCCTCGCCGATGCCCTCGACGAGCGTGAAGACGACGGGCTTGTACGTGTCGGCCGTGAAACGGGTGGGCGGGCCCACGCTCTCCCAGATCTCGTCCGGCTCCTTGAAGATGGGAGCGAGCGCGAATCCCACGGCCGGCAGCACGATGATCGCTCCCGCGAGGCCGCCGACCGCCTGGCCGGCGACGGTGAAGGCCCGGCGGCGGCTCATCGACTCGCCCTCGAAGTAGCCCGCGGGGGCCGGCTTCAGCGGGGAGCCATCGCCGGCTTGGCCGTTGGTCTTGTCGGCGGCGTCGGCCACTTTTCAGACTTCGATCGATGCTCGCGCTACGCCCAGATCCATTTCCTTCTTCGCGCGCCCGGCGCTCACGAGGGGGGCCGGAAGCCTATCGCCTCGGCAGCGTCTCCCAGCTGCTCGGCCAGGGCGGCGCCCCCGGCCACGGCCACGGCGCCCTCCCACAGCGCGCGCGCCGCGTGGGCGTCACCACCCCGAAGGCTCGCCTTGGCCTCCGCGTGCCCCGCCGGCGGGCCGGCGGCCACGGTGACCGCCGAAGCGAGCCACAGCGCTCCGGCGGCGGCCTCGCCGTCCGCCGTGCCGTCGCCGGCCGCGTGGAGCTGAGCCACGAGCGAGATCAGGTCCGACAGCTCGCGGACGGCCTCCAGGTCGCCCAGCGCCGCCAGCCGCTCCAGGCCGCGGGCGTAGAGATAGTCGCCGGCCAGGAGCGCGAGGTCCGCGTCGGCCCCGTTGACGACCCGGGGACGCGCGTAGTGCAGCAGATAGCCCTCGCGGATCGACTCGAAGAGGACGGCGTATTCCGAGCGGGCAGAGGTGACCCGCGGGCCACCGGCGACGAGGATCCCCAGGGCCGGCGCCTCGCCGTCCGGGTCCCCGACGTGCGGGGAGATCACGGACTCCTCGCCGCGAAGCTGCACGGCGAGCTCCTCGAGGGCATTTGCGGGAGCGGGCACGGCGCGAGATTACTGGGAGTCGGGGAGCCCGACGATCGACGCGTGCAGGGCGCCCTCGGGGCTTGTCACCCACATCGCGGCGCCCGCGCTGAGGATCACCGCGTCCCCGGGCTGAGCCGGATCCCGGTACTCGATCTCGAGGTCGGCCGACTGCGGCTCGGGGCGGTGGAGAAAGCGCTCCTCGACCGCCTCCCAGTAGACGGCGTTGTTGACGTGCCCCGCGACGTCGACGTCGGCGGCCCGAAAGCGCCATGCCGTGCGGGATGCTTCCGCCGGCGGCTCCGGATGCCCGAGCCGGAAGTTCGCCTTGCGCGACCCCGCGCTGTCGCCGTAGACCTCCTGGAACTCCTCCCCCAACCGCAGCGGCCGCAGGGTCTCGGTGTCCACGTGGATCCAGAGGGCGACCGCCTCGACGGCGGCGGTACCGCCCAGCACGCTGGTTCGTCGCTCGGCCGCCAGCCGTCCCGCGGCGCTGCAGAACGTGCGGATCGTGACCGGCTCGCCGAAGCACGGAAAGGCCTCGACCCGCAGCCGCGTGCGCCGGACGACCCACGCACCCCTCGCAGCCAGCCCCGCGTCCAGGATGTCCGCGTAGGCGACGTCCTGCAGCCAGCGGGCGATGGCATCGAGCCGGACCCGCCCCGAGCCCGTGGCGTCGCCGAGCCCTGGAACGACCTCGCGCTCGTACGTGCGGCCGCGGCCAGGTGGCGGCACCAGCTCGGACAGCGGTGCGGCCGTCGCCTCGCTCACGCCAGCGCCACTCGCAGTGCCTCGGCCGCCGCAGCGACGGTCCGGTCGACCGCCTCCTCGTCGTGTGCGAGCGAGACGAACCACGCCTCGAACTGCGACGGGGGCGGGTAGACCCCTCGCTCCAGCAGGGCCTGGCAGAAGGCGCCGTAGGCGTCCAGATCGCAGGCCGAGGCGCCCGCGAAGTCCCGGACGGGCTCGTCGCTGAAGAACGGCGTCACGAGGCCGCACACCGAGGCGACCTGGACCGGGCGGTTCCGGGCGGCCTCGCGGAGGCCCGACGCGAGCCGATCGGTGAGGGCATCCAGCCGCCCGTACGCGGCGGCGTCGAGCTCGCGGAGCGTCGCCAGCCCGGCCGCCACCGCCAGCGGGTTGCCGGACAGGGTCCCGGCCTGGTAGACGTCGCCCGCCGGAGCCACGCGCTCCATCAGCTCACGGCGCCCGCCGTAGGCGGCCGCGGGCAGCCCGCCGCCCAGCACCTTGCCCATGATCGTCAGGTCCGCGTCGACGCCGTGGACCTCCTGCGCGCCGCCCCGCGCCACCCGGAAGCCGCTGATCACCTCGTCCAGGATCAGCAGGGCCGCCGCACCGTCGGCGCACTTGCGAAGCGACTCGAGGAATCCGTCCTCAGGGGGAACGACACCCATGTTCGCGGGGACGGGCTCCGCCAGGATTGCCGCTGGCGCGTGCTCGGCTGCCGCCGCGGCCACCGCCTCGGGATCGTTCCACGGCACGACGACGGTGTCGGCGGCCTCGGCGCGGGTCACGCCCGGACTCGAGGGGATCCCCTGCGTCGCGAGCCCCGAGCCGCCCTCGGCGAGCAGGCCGTCTACGTGGCCGTGGTAGGCGCCGGAGAACTTCACGATGGTGTCGCGCCCGGTCACCGCCCGCGCCAGCCGAACCGCGCTCATGGCGGCCTCCGTCCCCGAGTTGACCATCCGCAGCATCTCCACCGACGCAAACCGGGCGGCGACCTCGCCCGCCAGCTCCACCTCCCCCTCGGTCGGAGCGCCGTAGCTCGTGCCGCGCTCGGTGGCCTCCCGCACCGCGGCGACGACCCGAGGGTGCGCGTGCCCGAGGATCAGTGGCCCCCAGGAGCAGACCCAGTCCACGTAGCGGCGGCCGTCGACGTCGACGAGCTCGGCGCCCTCGCCGCGCTCGACGAAGATCGGGTGCTCGAGCCCGATCGACCGCATGGCTCGCACCGGCGAGTTGACGCCGCCGGGCATCAGCCCGAGCGCCCGGCGATAGAGCTCGGCTGACCGATCCCCGTCGGCCACCGGCTACCGCAGGCTCAGCGGCTCGGCCACCTGCGACGGCGCGCGTGCTGACCCGACGTCGAGAGGTGCGCTCGATGGGATCCAGTCATCAGGCATCCGCAACGGCACCGGCCGGCTTCCGGGGCTGAGGCCCCCTCATCTCAGACACTTGCGTGCTCACGCTCCCACGCGGCGTACTCGTCGGTGAAGTAGTGCAGCCGGATCTTCTTGAACTCGGTCGACGAGTAGAGCACCGCCCTGTCGTCGCCGTGGAGGTCGTGGGCGTCGGCGATGTGGTCGAGGATCGCGTCGCACTCCTCCTTCGAGCGCCCGTGAGCCATCGTGAACACCGAGTACGGCCAGTCCGCGTAGGTCGGCCGCTGGTAGCAGTGCGAGATCCCGCGAACGGCGGCCATCTGCCTCCCGACCTCGATGACGTGGTCCTCCGGCACGCGCCAGACGCCCATCCCGTTGGCCGAGAACCCCGCCCGGCGGTGGAAGAGAATCGCCGCGACGCGGCGCAGGATCTTGCGCTCGACCATCCCCTCGAGGTGGGCGAGGAGCTCGTCGACGCTCATCCCAACCTCCCCGGCCGCCGCGTCGTAGGGGCGATCGACGACCGCCATCGGTCCCTGGAGGGCCCGGATGACCGCCACGTCGACATCGTCGTAGGGCTGCGCTTCGAGCTCGCGAGGGGGCGTCGCTTCCACGGCCGTGGCCAGCGCCTCGGTCCCCTGCTCCATCTCGAGGTTCATGTTGATCTTGAAGAGGGTCAGCGTCGGGAGCTGGCGGAGCGACTCGGCGCCGGTCTCCTCTTGCAGGACCCTGAGCGTGCCCTGGAGCCCGAGCGTGGAGTCCGGTGGGGTCGCGATCGTGAACCACAGGTTGAACTCGTGCGTGCGCAGGTAGTTGTGCGAGACGCCCGGATGCGAGTTGATGATCCCGGCCGCTCGGTGCGGATTCGCCGCATCCACCTTGGCCGCCACCAGCATCGACGCGTAGCCGAGCGCGCGGGTGTCGAAGATGGGCGTGATCTCGCGGATGATGCGCTCGTCGACCAGCCGCTGGGCGCGCGCCTTCACCTCGGCGACGGGCAGCTCGGCGGACTCCGCAACCGCCGCGAAGGGCTCCGGGACGAGCGGGAAGCTCGACTGGAGCAGGTTCATAAGCTGCTTGTCGGCCTCGTCGAGCGCGACGGCCGCGCCGCCCTTGCGCGAGCGAACCTTGGGGCGAGGCTGCCTGCGCGCCGCGTCAGCCGGGGTCACAGCCAAGCCGCCGCGTCCTTCGCGTAGTAGGTGAAGACGAGGTCCGCCCCCGCCCTGCGGATCGAGGTCAGCGTCTCGAGCACGGCGCGCTCCTCGTCGATCCAGCCATTCCGCGCCGCGGCCTTCACCATCGCGTACTCACCGGAGACGTGGAAGGCCGCGACGGGTGCCCCGGTCGAGTCCTTGACCCGGCGAATCACGTCGAGGAACGGCGTCGCGGGCTTCACCATCAGGACGTCGGCGCCCTCCGCCAGGTCCAGCTCGGCCTCGCGCACGCCCTCGAGGGCGTTGGCCGGATCCATCTGGTAGCCGCGGCGATCGCCGAACTCGGGCGTCGACTCGGCGGCCTCCCGGAACGGGCCGTAGAAGGCGGAGGCGTACTTGGCGCTATAGGCGATGATCGGCACGTTCGAGTGGCCCTCGTCGTCGAGCTGCGTCCGAATGGCGCCCACCCGCCCGTCCATCATGTCGCTGGGCGCGATCACGTCGGCTCCCGCATCCGCATGTGAGATCGCCGTCTTGGCCAGGAGCTCGAGAGTGATGTCGTTGTCGACCTCGCCCTCGCGAACGACGCCGCAGTGCCCGTGGGAGGTGTATTCGCACAGGCAGACGTCGGTGATCACGGTCAGGTCCGGATGCGCGTCCTTCAGCGCACGAACGCCGAGCTGCACGACCCCCTCGGGATCGTAGGCGCCCGAGCCGGCCTCGTCCTTCTCGCTCGGAATTCCGAACAGGACGACGGCCGTGACCCCCGCGGCCTGAAGCTCGGTGGCCTCGGCGACCAGCTCCGAGATGGAGAGTCGCTCGACGCCGGGCATCGACGGCACCTCCTCGCGCACGGCCTCGCCGGCGACCACGAAGAGCGGCTGCACCAGGTGCTTGGCCGAGAGCTCGGTTTCGCGTACCAGGTCGCGCAGCGCCTTCGTGCGGCGCATGCGGCGCATGCGAGTGGCGGGAAAGCTCACCCGCCTGATTCTAGGATGGGCTGGGGGGGCGCGGGTCCCCGCCGCCCTCCCAAGCTCGACCGTTGCGTGGCGCGGCCGTTTGCGGGCCGGGTAGGGAGCGATGCAGCGACCCGTGCCGGTCAAGCGAATCCGGTCCCGGAAGCCGGGAGCGGATTGACTTGACCCGGGCCCCACCTCAGCGGGGATGACGCCACGACGCTGCCTACTTGCGCCGTTGCTCGGACCTCGGGCTACGCGAAGCGGCGCAGGGCGAGCCGGGCGAGCACCGCGTATGCCGCCGTGAGGATCGCCAGGTGCAGGATCGGCAGGCCGAGGCTCGGGCCGGCCGCCTCGAGCCCTCCGGACATCGCGTCGAGGGCGGCGTCGAACGGAAACAGCGCCCGCACGAACTCGATCACGTCGTAGAGCGCGGGGCTCACCGTGCCGGACTCCACCAGGGAGACGAACGCGACCGGCAGGGAGATCATGAAGGCGAGCAGCGAGCTGGCGCGCACCTCCCTGGCCGCCGCCCCGATCGCGGCGCCGAACGCGGCAAACGCCGCGCCGCCGGCGACGATCGCCAGCAGGATCAGCGGGAACCGCCCCCAGTCGATGTGGACGAAGAGAGACAGCCCGGCGAGCATCACCAGGGTCACGATGATCGAGAGGGCCACCCCGAGCCCGACCTTCTCCGCCAGGAGGCTCCCCTTGGCTACCAGCCCACGCGTGAGGCGGGCGAACGCGTTCTCCTCGCGCTCGAGGGCCAGCGATCCGGCAACCAGCAGCACGGTGACGAACATCAGCGTCACCGTGGCCGCCACGGCGATCGCGAAGGCGTCGAGGCTCGGCGGTGATCCCGACACGACCTCCTTGTCGACGTCGATCGGGTGGGCGATCGACGAGAGGAGCGGGTTGGCGAGGTCCAGGTTCTCCCGCGCGAGCCTTGCGAAGGTGATCACGCGCTGGAGCGCGGCGGCGTCGGCGCTGCCCTTCGGAAGCCGCGGCTTGATCGACTCGAGGATGCGCTGTGTGTTCTCGAGGCCCAGGACGTCGAGCGTCTGTCCCAGGAGATCGAGGCTGCCGCCGCGCAGCAGCAGGGTGAGGTAGTTGGCGGCGAGCCGGCTGACCTTCTTCGAGAGCTTCAGGTTCGCCTGGTTGATGAGCGTGTTGATCCGGTCGTCCACCAGGTTGGCCTTGACCGGGTCCTCCTCGTTGACGAGGACGCGCACCGTGGGCTGGGACGGGTTCAGCGAGGCGAGGGACTCGAGCTTGGTGATGAAGTCCTTGGGCAGGATGAGCGCGGCCAGCACGTTTCCCGACTCCACCATCTGGCGTGCCTCGTCCTCGCTCGACACGTCGATGCAGTCGATGCGCGAGCAGAGCTCCCCGCGCGCGCCCGTGATGTCCAGCTGGTTGCCGCCGATCGTCAGCGGAGTGCCCTCGGGGATCTCGTTGAGGAACGCAACCCGAGGCTTGGTTGGCCCGCGCGACAGCGCGAAGCCGATCAGCACCGCGATGACGATCGGATAGATGATCAGGAGCGCCGTGAGCAACGGCGATCGGCGCAGGATCTGGAGGTCCTTGACGAACAGCCAGCGCATCGCTCAACCGTCCACGGCGCTTCGCATCAGTGGCCCCGCTCGCGCAGGAAGGCGACGAACGCCTGCTCGAAGTCGCGAGCCCCGGACTCGGGAACCGCGGCGTGCAGCTCGGGCGGCGTGCCGTCGAACAGGTTCTCCCCGTCCGCCAGGACCAGCAGCCGGCCGCCGTACCGCTCGGCCTCGGCCAGGTCGTGGGTGGAGAAGATGACGGTCGTCCCGCGGCCCGCCAGCCCGAGCACGAACTCCCACAGCCGCTCGCGCTGGCGCGGGTCGAGTCCGGCGCTTGGCTCGTCGAGCAGGAGGACGGCCGGGCGGGCCAGCAAGCCGATCGCGATGTTGATCCGCTGCTGGTTGCCGCCCGAGAGCGTTCCGGCCTGGTCGTCGCGGCGGTCGCCGAGGGCGGTCTGGGCGAGCATCCCCTCGACCGCGCCATCCGGATCGGGCACCTTCTCGAGGCGGGCGAACAGGCGCAGGTTCTCGGCCACCGTGAGGCGCCGGTAGAGCGCCGCCTGCTGGGGAACCCAGCCGACCTCCCCCGGGGGGCGACTCACCGAGCCGTCGTCGGGCCGCCTGATCCCGGCGAGGATGGACAGAAGGGTCGTCTTGCCGGCACCATTGGGGCCGATGACGGCGAGAAGCTCGCCACGATGGGCCGCGAAGCTCACGCCGCGCAGGGCGTCGCGGTCTCCAAAGGACTTGGCGAGCCCGCGGGTTTCGATGACGACCTCGCCGCCTGCCTGGACCCCGGTCACGCCGGGAAAGCTAGTGGACCCGCCGCGCCGGCCCCGGGGGTTGAGCCGGTCCTCGCTGCCGCTGCCGGATGCCGTTTCGGCCAGCCGGCCGCTGCAAATTCAGCGAAACGGCCACCACAACTTGGCCGCATCGCGCGGTTTAACTGCACCAGGGACAGGAAAGGCATCGGTGGTCTCTGTAGGAACGCAAGACGAGCGCACGAGGCGCTCGTCGACACACAGCGAATCGGCGCTGATCCGCCGGGCGAGCGCGTGGCTGCCGGGGCGGGAGCCGCGGACCATGATGCTCCCGGAGCTCGAGGACGCCCTGGGGGTGCGCTGGGTCGACATCCACCACTCCGCGCTTCGGAGCGCCCGGTCGCTCGGCGCGCTGAACCGGGTCTGCGATGGTGCGCTCACCCAGCGGATGGCGCGGGACCTCGCCACGCCACGCCGCTTTCCGGCCGCCGGGAACTACGGGTCGACGACGATTCGCATGACGGCGGCGTTCCTCGTCAGGCACCTGCAGCTGGAGGCCCCCGCAAACGATGGGGTCGGCCCGGTCGCGTCGGTGCTGAAGCCGGTGCAGCTGCTCGTGGGGGAGGGCTGGCTGCTGAGCGCGTGGCTGCCCTCGCGCCTCTTTCGCGGGTTGAGCGCGGCGCTGGAGGCCGACTGCGACGGCGACGACCCGGACCGCCTTCACCTGGCGGTCGCCGCGAGCTGGCCGGACAGGGGCGGCGCCACGACCGACGACCTCACCGAGCTGATCCGCCGCGAGCTCGAGGTGGCATCGGGCCACCGCACGCGCGCGGTCTGAGCAGAACGACAGGGCGTTCGCCGGCCCGGCCCGCGGCGGCTGAATAGTCTGCGTCGATGCGCGTCCTCTTCATCGGCGACATCGTCGGCCGCCCGGGCCGTGCGGGGCTGGCCGCCGCGATGCCCGGGATCACCGACCGGCACTCCCCGGACCTCGTCATCGCGAACGGCGAGAACGCCGCGGGCGGGATCGGCATCACGGAGAAGACGGCGAACGAGCTGTTCGAGATCGGGGTGGACGTCATCACGACCGGCAACCACGTCTACCGACACCGGGACGCATACGAGTACCTGGACTCCTCGGATCGGGTGATCCGCCCCGCGAACTACATGGCGGGCAACCCCGGGCGCGGCTCCACGGTGGTTCCGGTCGGGGACCGGCGAGTCGGCGTCGTCAATCTGAGCGGGACCGTGCAGCTGAAGGCCGCGAGGTCCCCGTTCCCGGAGGCCGAGGCGCTCGCCAACCGCCTCTCGCGCGAAGCGGACGCCGTGATCGTCGACTTCCACGCCGAGGTGACGAGCGAGAAGATCGCCATGGGCTGGCACCTGGATGGGCGCGTGGCCGCGGTGCTCGGAACTCACACCCACGTCCCGACCGCCGATGCCCGCGTCCTTCCGCGCGGCACGGCCTTCATCAGCGACGTTGGCATGACGGGCTCGCGCGCCGGCGTGATCGGGGTGCGACGCGAGCAGGCGCTGGAGTCATTCCGGACCCAGATGCCGGTGAAGTTCGACACCGCGGACGAGGATGTCTGGGTCAACGCGGTGCTCGTGGACGTGCGGGACGACGGCTTGGCCGACTCGATCGAGCAGGTGCTCGTAGCCCCCGGCTAGCCGGCGCCGACTGGCCGATCGGCCAGGGCGAGATGACATCCGGTCGGCCGCCTCCCGCCGGTTTCCCGGCGGGCCTACGGGTAGCGGGGTACGGCACGGAAGGGCTCGAACCCAAGGAGGAGAGACAGATGAGCACGATTGCCATCATCGCCATCGTCGTGGGAGCGGTCATCCTGGCGCTCCTCGCGGCGTCGTTCGCCACGAGATCGCGACGCCACGAGAAGCGGCGCGTGGAGGCTCGGGAGATCCGGGACCGCGCCGCGGCCCGCGAGACGCACGCCAAGAAGGAGCGGGCGGTCGCGACCGAGCAGCGAGCCAAGGCGGAGCGCCAGCATGCCGAGGCGGAGGAGCGCGCCAGGCTGGCCGAACGCGAGCTGGCGACGGCCGGCAATGACCATCGCCGGGCCGGTCGTCTCGACCCGGACCGATGATCGGTCGCCGGTAGAGCCGGATGGCGGCCGCCTCCGGGCGGCCGCCATCTTCCAAGCGGTGCGAGGGAGATCCTCGTGCGGTACGCCGAGGTGGCCACCGGCGTGGCGCCGGATTCGACGGCTGCCGCCGCGGCTGATTAGCATCGCGACATCCACCCCCCCACCACCCCACCGCTCGGAGAGCGCTTCGTGCGAGCTCTGGAACTTGCGTTCGAGCTCCACGCGCAACAGACGCGCAAGGGCTCAGAGGTTCCCTACTTCGGCCACCTGCTAGGGGTGACATCGATCGTGATCGAGACATGCGCCACCGAGGACGAGGCCATCGCTGCGCTGCTGCACGACGCGGCGGAGGACCAGGGCGGGCGCGAGACCCTGGAGCGCATCCGAGCGGAGTTCGGAGCTCAGGTGGCGGGGATCGTGGAGTCTTGCAGCGACAGCCTGGGCGAGCCCAAAGCGCCGTGGAAGGAGCGCAAGCAGGCCTACCTCGAGCACCTCGAGGAGGCGAGCGAGCCGGCGCTGCACGTCTCCCTGGCGGACAAGCTCCACAACGTGCGCACGATCATCGTCGACTACCGCGACGCCGGCGAGGCGCTCTGGGAGCGCTTCAACGCCGAGCGCGACGACGTCCTGGCCTACTACCGCGCCCTGGCCGCGATCTTCTCGCGGCGGATGCCCGGCGCGCTCGCAACCGAGCTCTCGGTCACCGTCGCGGAGCTCGACGGCTTGGTGGCCGCCGTCAGCCCCGCCAGTGCGAGCCCGAAGAACCAGGGGATGTAGAGGTAGAACCAGTGCTCCGTGGTGAGCTCCACCGCGATCATCACTGCGGCGGACAGAGCGGCGATCTGAGCGAGCGAGCGGCGGCGGGGGACGAAGGCGACGAGCACCGCGAGCGCGATCGCAAAGACCTTGACGGCAGTCTGGAGCCACTCCAGCGAGTGGTCCTGCCCCCACACGCTGAATGGTGAGGTGCGGTCGATCTGGCTCTTGATGGAGCGGTCGTAGAACGTCCCGAGGCCCGGGTCGACGGCGGGCAGGGCGAGCATGAGCGCGAGCACTACGGCCAGGGCGAGGCCGAAGAGAGCCACGGGGCGGATTCGCCGCCGCAGGGAGCGGGGCGGATCGCCCCGGCCGAGCAGCCCGCGATCCCCGGCTGCGAACAGGGGCACGAGGGGCAGGGGTGCAAACTTGGTGGCCACCGACAGGCCCAGCATCACCGCCCGCCAGACGGGCGAGGCGAACAGGACCAGCGCCCAGATGAGCAGCGCGGCGACCAGGGCATCGTTGGAGTTGGACTGGAGGGAGTAGTCCGTGAACGGATAGGCCGCCCAGCCGAATCCGAGGATCACGCCCAGCCGGGTGCCCTTGCGCCCGGGTCGCAACCGGCGACCGAGCATGACGAGGCCGGCCACCGAAGCGAGGTCGAAGAAGATCGCCGCCGCGTGGGCCGCGGGCAGGTTGTCCCAGCTCCCGCTCCACGGGAGGGCGAGCTCAAACGGCACGTAGGCGTAGTAGTTGAACGGCCCGTACGTGTCGCCGAACGAGTTGTCGTCCGGAAAGGTGTTCCAGATCGTGTGGCCGTGGGTGAGGTGATCGGCGCCGATCACGCCCGCGTAGCCGACATCGATGACACCGGAGTCGGCGATGTTGAGGGCGATGCGGAAGCCCAGGAGGAACACCCCGCCCACGACCAGCCATGTCGTCGGGGCCGAGGGCCGCAGCCCCTCCCCGGCGCCGCGGAAGCCCACCCAGATCATTCGCGCCATGAGGTACACCAGTGGCGGATAGGCCAGGGGCACGCTCACCCCGATGTTGCCGTCGTTGAAGTAGATCTCCGAGATCCCGAACGACAACAAGACGAGAAGGTCCAGGTGCACCACTCGTCGCTTGCGGCGGAAGTCGACCAGACCGAGAAGGAAGATCACCGCGAGCGGGATCCAGACATACGGCGCGTTGAGCTTGTGGCCGAACTGGTCCGGGTAGCCCCGCGCCATCTGCCAGGCGATCTGGTAGCCGGTCCAGGTCTCGCGAATCTGTGCGGTCGCGTCGTCCACGACGACCTGAACCCGTTCGGTCCCATCCGCGTAGAAGTCGACCTGCCAGGTTCCGGGCTTCGCCTCGGCGGTGGGCTCGAGCTGTCCGTAGCGGCGGCGCTGCACTGCGACCTCGGGGTCGGTTCGCGCGATGCGAATGGCGCGCGCCTCGGTGAGGCTGTGGTCGGCCTCGGTCCCGGCCGGCGGGGCGCCGCCTCGGGCCGAGGTCGATCCGGCTTTCGAGCCCGGGGTCGAGCCGGCGGCCGAGGGCGTCTGCGCCGCAGCCGAGCAGGGCAGAACGACGAGGAGCGCCGCCGCCAGCGCGAGCGGGCCGGTGAGGGGCCGGATGACGGGCGTCAGTGCCCGTCCACTCCGAACGTCCACAGCTTGTTGCCGAGGAAGTTGAAGGGCATGGCGCCGGCCACGGCGATCGCCTGCGACGGCAGCTCGGGCGCCGAGGCGACGTCGACCAGAAGGTACAGGAAGAGGAGGTTGACCCCGAGCGCGAGAACGCTGACGGCGAAGAACCGGGCCGCCTGGAAGCCGGCGTGGCCCCCGGTGGCCTGGAACGTCCAGTGGCGGTTGAGCAGGAAGTTGTTGGAAACCGCGACGCAGAACGAGGCGACGGCGGCGAGCAGGTGGTAGACCCCCAGCCCCTGATTGAGGAGCCCGAAGACGATCAGGTTGACGACGTAACCGGTGACGCCGACCACCCCGAACTTGAATAGCTGCACCCAGTTCTCGGGCTTCCTGGTCCCCAGATGGATGCGACGGGCGAGCGCCCAGGTCCAGTCCGCGGCCCGCGCGCTGGCGTCGCGCGCGCGGGCGCCGCGGCGCGCGGGCGGCGGGTCCATGGCCTGTCCTGACGGTCCCTGTGGGGTCATCTCCTCGTCTCCGCCATCCCGGCTACCCGAAGCTCGGGGCCGTCACCGAGGCCGAAGTGATCCGTGACCAGACCCGCCACGTCCCTGAGCGTCCACTGGTCCCGTGTGTCGCCAACGCCGGACTCGAAACCGCAGAGCACGAGCGGCCCGAGCGAGTCCCCCGCCAGCAGGGCGCCGTGGCTGCCGCCTCCGGTGTGGCTGGTGCCTCCCCAGTCGACGCACTCGTACCCGGTGCGAAGCGAGACCATTACGTCCCCCGCGTGGGGCGCCCGCAGGGCCGACCAGAGCCGCGAGAGCCCGTCGGGGTAGTCGTCTGCGGTGACACGGCCATCGCGCCGCTCGAGCCCCAGGGCCTTCCAATCGCCCTCCAGATCCCAGCTAGCACCGCGGCTATCGGGCTCCTGCGATCCGGGCTGGAAGCGCACTTCGGCGCCGTCCCGCTCGACCACCGCCTCGGGCGACCGCCCGTTCTCCGTCTCCAGACGTGCGACCAGGTCCACGCCCTCCAGCTCGCCCAGCCGCTCGCGAACTCCGCCCAGGATCCGCTCCCGCCGGGGTCCCTCCGCGAGCGCGTGCACGGCGCCCGCGCGAGCCGTGGGGCTCACCGCGAGCTCGGCCAGCTCCGGGCGCTCGCTGTTGGGCGCCAGCACCTGCCAGTCGGCGCCGAGGGCGGCCGCCAAGGGCAGCTCCCGCTGGACGTCGGTCTGTGCGTGGTCAGCCATCAGGATCACGGCGTGGGAGTCGAGGAACGCGTCCATGCCGCCGGCCGCGTCGACGATCTCCCCGAAGCTGTGGTCGGCGTGGGCGATCGAGTCTCTCATCGCCCCCACCCCGTGGGTGTGGGTGTGGTGGTCGTTGTCCGGGAGCGAGAAGAGCAGGAAGTCGTAGCCGTCGTCGGCGATGAGCTCCCGACTGACGCACGCGGAGTAGGCGTCGCGGGTTCCCGGCCTGGCCAGTGTCGGCTTGCAGGGCACCTTCCGCGAGGCATAGAGCTCGCCGTAGAAGAGCTCGTCCGGGCCCCAGACCGCGTGCCTGAAGCTCGCCGCCATGGCCACCCGCCTCATCAGGCCCTCGAGGCCGAGCTCGTGGCGCCGCCGGCCTCGGTAGATCAGGAACGGCGTGCACGCGGTTCGCACCCCGGCGTCTCCGAGTCGCTCGAACACGGTCTCCACCTCGTGCGAGAGGTGGGCCATGTTCAAGTTGTAGACCGTGTCGTAGAGCGTGCGGAACAGCCCGAACGCCCGCGTGGCCTCCCACGACGACCCGTACTCGACGTAGCGCCGCTCGGCCCGGTGATACCAGTTCATGCCGCTGATGTGGTGTTGCTCGGGTCCGGCGCCCGTGGCGATCTCCGAGCAGGCGACCGGCGTCACCGAGGGGAAGGCCGAGACGCAGTCGCCGATGAGCTCCCCGCGCTCGAGGAGCGCCGCGAAGTTCGGCGCCAGGTCCTCGGCGGCGGCATGGAGCAGCATGTCCGTTCGCATGGAATCGACCACGATCAGGCAGAGCTTTCGCGACGTGGCCATCTAGCTGGAGTGTGACGAGCAGGGAAGCGCGCTCACCTGAGCGACCGCAACCCCTCGTACTTGCGCTGCGCGCGGCGCTGCCTGGCCGAGGCAAGCCAGAAGAGGCCGGCCAGGAGCAACAGGCCGAACGGCTCCCAGACGAACGCGGTGACCAGCGCGAGGACCAGAGCCGTTGCGGCGACGATCAAGCCGATCGACGATGCGCCGCGCACCCGGGCCTGCGCACCGGCCACCACCGCGCTGACGACACCGTAGGCGACCACGGCGAGGATGATCCCGAGCGGTATGCCGATGATCGCCGAGTGATCCCGATTTGACATCGACAGGGCGAAGAGAATCGCGCCCCCGGCGGCCGCGGCGATCGCGAGCACCACCCCGACCGCGTCGCGGCGCCCGGAGGCACCCGCGAACGTTCCGGCCGCGATCGCGAGCCCGACACCCTGGCAGATGGCGAGGAAGAGGCTCATGAGCGCAGAGAGGCTAGAGCATCGCGATCTCTGCGCCCGCGGGCGGGCAGCGCGGTCGAGTCAGTCGAGGACGACGGTGCGGTGGCATCCGGCCACCCTCACCCGGAGCGGGCCATCGGTCGTGACCCGCAGCCTCGCATCACAGCGTAACTTCGCGCGGCGCGGATGGACGACCACGCGCGAGAGGTTGCGTGCGTCGATGTGGAGGACGTCCCGCCGCGGCGCCCTGGGCGCCTTGCCCCACCCCTTCGCCTGGTGCACGTAGGGCATCGCGGCCTCGTTGCCGCCGGCGAGGACGCCGGCGCCGTGTTGCGTGGGCCCGGGTGCGGGGTCACCCGAGCCGAGCCCCTCCGAGCGGGCGTCGACCTCGCCGATCGGCGCCTCGCCGCCCCGGTCCCGCAGCTTGAGGCCCGAGAGCCAGTATGCGTGGTCGGCGACGATCCCCGCGCCGCGGAAGTCCATCGTCGGGTTCACCACGTACGACACGTGAGCGGGATTGCGCTTGACCCGATGGGTGCCCAGGAACGTCGCCGCCGGCGCGTACTGATCGTTGACGGCGAGCTGGAAGTGGTCGGAGGTGATGAACAGGTCGAAGGCGTAGCGATAGCCGAGGTCGTCGAACGTCCGGGCCTGCTCGACCGGGCCGGGAACCGGGACCAGCTCGTCCACCGTGCCGTCCCAGATCAGGAACGGGATGTGCCGGACGGACGCCAGCATGCGGTTCGTGTTGCTCGCGGCACCGCCGGGCTCGGGCGGCGCGGGCGGAGCCCAGATCCCCAGGCCGGGTGGACCTACGACGGGATTGGCCCGCGCGAACAGGTCGGGGTAGCGGGTGGCGAGCTTGTAGGTCCCATAGCCGCCCATCGAGTACCCGGAGATCGCGGTCCACGACGGATCGAGGCGGTAGTGGCGGGCCACGTCGGCCCAGACCTCGAACGTGTCAGCTCCGGCGTGCCCGTAGTACCAGCCGTCCGGCCCCCGCCCCTCCGGCGTGATCACGATCGAGCCCGGGCCCCGGTCGCCGAGCTGCGACTGGTTGCGCGAGTCGCCGAACTGGTTGTAGCTCGCGCCGAGCGAGTGCAGGAGGAGGGTCAGGCCGTAACCGCGCCGCGGCTCCGGCTTGTCGGGAACGTAGATCGCGTACGGCTGCAGCCTGCCGCGCAACTCGCCCTGGCAGTCTGCCGGCTCGCCGCACGTCCCCGAATAGTCGGTGCCCTGCCGGGTCTCGAAGTGACTGGCCAGGATCCTGTTCATGGGGCCGCCGGCCGGCACCCCCGCCTCCTTCCCGGACAGGTCGTCGGTGGCGCCGCGCTCGAGCTTTCCGAAGTCGACCTCGGCGTGAAACGGACCGAGGTTGCCTGCCGCCAGTTCGTGGCCCTGCTTGCGGTCTCGCCACCACGCCGGATCGGTCGCGACGGGCCCCGGCGGATAGGGATGCTGCCACGGTTCGTCGAAGCGGAACGCCGCGTTGAAGAACGCGGTCGGGTCGTGCAGCCCGGCTGCTCCTCCGGGATGGGTGGAGTCCGACGCGACGCCGGGGATCATGTACGCGTGGGCGGAGCGGTCCCACAGACCCACCCCTGCCGCGAGCCGCACGTCGTGTTTGCCGGGGTCCCAGGCGCGATGGGGGACCGACACCTGGATCTGGCGGCGCCGCTTGCTCACCGACACCCGGGGCGAGGGATGCCGGGCCTTTCCGTCGCGAGCCCGCAGCAGATCCGCGCGGTGGCCGTGGACGGTCAGGAACAGGCGGGCGGGGGCGGTCGCATTGGCGCCGTGGGGGAACTCGCGCGGTTGCCTGGAGGTGCCGATCGCGATCGTCGTCGCCACGAGCGACGGCTTCTTCATCATGTTGAGGGTGATCCGGAACGCGGTGGCGCGCCGGTGCGGCTTCACCCGCAGCTCGACCAGATCGGCGGCGTTGCCGGCGTAGGCCGGGTCGCTCGGATAGGTGTAGGTGCCGTTCGGCAGGGAGAAGGCGTCGAGGCTCGGGTCCTGCGAGGTCCGTGGGTCGTTTGGGTCGCGCGTCAGGCCCTTGGCACCGTGGTCGTCGTAGAGGTAGTCCTGGTAGAGGAACTCGCCGCGCCGGTAGGCGCTCGCGCCCGAGACCAGGATCGGCTTCGCATGCCAGAAACCGCGGTTTACAAGCTGTGGCGCGGTGGCGGGCTTGCGGTAGAGGATCGACGGTCCCGGACGCGGGGCCGGGCCGCGGTAAAGCGAGCGTTTGGCCGCGGTGGCGCCGGCGGCGGGGGCCAGCGCGGCGGCGCAGGCCATCGCAAAGACAACCCCTACCCGAACCCTCACGCCGCGCAATGTAGCCTCGGCCGCGGGGGCGCGCGCCGGTTCGAGCGCGGGGGCCGCGAGCGCGCGCGGCCGTCGTCGCAGTCATCCGACACACTTCACCGATGCCCGAACCCCAGGACAGGGCCTCGCGAGCGGGCCGCGACGCGCCGCCCGCCCACCGCCGTTCCCACCAGACGGCGCGCGACCTGGAGCGCTACGCGGACCTCTTCGCGCAGCGGACGCGGGTCATGCGCTCGTCCGCCATGCGCGACCTGATGGCGATCACGGCCCGGCCCGACGTGATCTCCCTGGCGGGCGGGCTGCCCGACACCTCGACCTTCCCTCCGGCGACGTTCGCCGCGCAGTTGACCCGGATCGCGCAGGAGTCGGCGGCCGAGGCTCTTCAGTACGGCCCCACCGAGGGCTTCGACGAGACCAAGGCTGCGGTCCGCCGGGTGATGGAGGCAGAGGGGATGTCGCCCGACCTCGAGGACATCATCGTCACAACCGGCGGGCAGCAGGCGCTGGACCTGATCGCGAAGACCCTGGTGGACCCCGGCGACGTGGTGATCTGCGAGGCGCCCACCTACCCGGGCGCCGTACCCGTGTTCTGCTCGTATGAAGCCGAGACGCACCAGATCCCGATGGACGCCGACGGCATGCGCATCGACGAGCTCGAGGCGCTGATCGACCGGCTCGGGGCGGACGGCAGGAAGCCCAAGTTCATCTACTCGGTGCCGAGCTTCCAGAACCCCGCCGGCGTGACCCTGTCGGTGGAGCGGCGGCGCCGGCTGATGGGCCTCGCGCGCAGCCGCGAGGTGCTCGTGGTCGAGGACAACCCGTACGGGCTGCTCCGCTACGAGGGCGATCCTCAGCCGCCGCTCTACCAGCTCGACGGCGGCGACTACGTGATCTACGTCGGCACGCTCTCCAAGATCCTGTCGCCGGGCATCCGGCTCGGGTGGGCGGTGGCTCCGCCGCCGGTGATGGAGAAGATCGCGCTGGGCAAGCAGGCAACCGATCTGTGCACGTCCACCCTCGCGCAGTACTTCGCCCTCGAGTACTTCGCCGCGGGCAGGTGGCGCGCCTACATCGACAGCCTGTGCGAGGTCTACCGCTCGCGGCGGGACGCGATGCTCGAAGCGCTCGAGCGCCACTTTCCGGCCCAGGCGACCTGGACCCGTCCCGGCGGCGGGCTCTTCGTCTGGGCGACCCTCCCCGAGTACATCGACACCTCCGACCTCCTCGCCAAGGCGCTGCGCGAGAACGTGGCGTTCGTCCCCGGCGCGGCCGCCTATGTGGACGGCCGCCGGGGCACCAGCTCGATGCGCCTCAACTTCTCCGGCTCCACCGAGGAGGAGATCCGCGAGGGCGTCCGCCGCATCGGCGCGGTCGTGAGCGAGCAGGTGGGGCTGTACGAGACGATCACCTCCGAGCATTCGCTCCCGCCGGCGCCGGAGCGCCCGGAGCCCGGCCATGTGGTGCCCCTTCGCCCGCCCGGGAAGGAGGCCTAGCGGAGATGCGCGTCGCGGTGCTGAAGGGAGGCAGCTCGCTCGAGCGCCAGGTCTCCCTGCGCTCGGCAGCGCGGGTACAGGATGCGCTTGCCTCGCTCGGGCACGAGGTGGTTCCCATCGACGCGGACTCGGGCCTGGTGCGAGCGCTCAAGGATCGTCGCCCGGACCTCGCGTTCATCGCGCTCCACGGCCCGGGCGGCGAGGACGGCACGCCCCAGGAGCTCCTGGAGATCCTCGGCATCCCGTACACGGGGCCGGGGGTTGCGGCCTGCATACGGTGCATGGACAAGGTCTTGGCCAAGCACCTTTTCCGCAATGCGGAGATCCCGACCCCGGACTGGGTCGCCTTCAACTCCACGGCGTTCCGAGAGCTCGGGGCGGCCGACGCGCTCGAGGAGATCGAGGCTCGGCTCGGCTTTCCTCTCGTCGTCAAGCCCGCGGGTCAGGGGTCGGCGCTCGGGGTGAGGTTCGCGGGCTCCCGTGAGGACGTGCCCGAGGCGCTCGTCTCCGCCTTCAGCTACGACGACCGCGTGCTGCTCGAGCGACACGTGGCGGGACGCGAGCTCGCGGTGTCGCTGCTTGACGGCGAGCCGCTGCCGATCGTCGAGGTTCGGCCAAAGGAGGAGGATCGCTTCAACTACGAGGCCCGCTACGAGATCGGCAGGACGGAGTACCTGTGCCCGGCGGAGCTCCCGGAGGCGACTGCGGAGACGGTTCGGGCGGCCGCCACCGAAACCTATGAGGCACTCGGGTGCGCGGGGTTCGCGCGCGTGGACGTGATGCTCGACGAAGGCGGCGACCCGAAGGTGCTCGAGGCCAACGCCATTCCGGGGCTGACGGACACGAGCCTCATGCCGATGGCCGCCGACGCCTCTGGCCTTCGGTTCGAGGACCTGGTTTCCCGGATCATCGAGCTGGCGCTCGACCGCCCGGGCGTCTCTGCCGGTCGGTTCGGCTAGCTCACCGATGCTCGAGGCGCTCGTCTGCGCGGATGGCCGGGGAGCTCAGGAGTCCTCGCCCTGGGCGAAGTCCTCGGGCGTGACCTGGTCGAGGAAGTCCTTGAACTTCTCGACGACCTCCTCGGTGTCCTCCACCTCGTGCTCGAACTCGATCGAGGACTCGTCGATCACGTCGTCGGCGGCGAAGATCGGCGCCGAGGTTCGCACCGCCAGGGCGATCGCATCGGATGGCCGCGAGTCGATCTCCATCTCGGAGCCGTTCACCGAGATCGTGATCGACGCGTAGAACGTGTTGTCCCGCAACTCGGTGACCGAGACCCGCTCACACTTCGCCTCGAACTGCTCGAGCAGATCGGACAGGAGGTCGTGCGTCATCGGCCGCGGAGTCGAGGCCCCCTGGAGCTTCATCAGGATGGCGGCGGCCTCCGGATGCCCGATCCAGATGGGCAGGAAGCGGTTGCCGTCAACGGTCTTCAACAGGACGATCGGCTGCTTGCCGACCATGTCGAAGCTCACGCCGTAGATCTGCATTTGTTGCAAAAGGTGGTCTCCGGAGCCGTCGCTGGCTTTGCGCGGGCAATTATAGGTCCGGGTCCGTGCCCGCCACCGGCGCTTGATTTGGCCGCCGGCTGCGGAACGGCGATAATCGAGGCTGCATGTCGGAGGCGCGACAGCAGGCCTACATCGAGGCTCCGGTCGAAGTCGTGTGGGGCCTCATCTCGGATGCCGAGCGCCATCCGGAATGGTGGCCCCGAGTTCTCGCCGTCGAATGCGAGGGACTCGAGCCGGGATGCACCTACCGCGAGGTCGTCCAGACCCCTACCGGGAAGGACGAGATGAAGGTGCGGGTCGATGCGATGGAGGACTGCAAGGACCTCATGATCCGGTGCGTCAACACGGGTACCTTCGTCCACTGGACGCTCACGGAGGCTCAGAGCGGCACCTTCGTCGAGGCGACGTTCGGGATGGATCCCTTGAAGCTCCAGTACCGCGTCTTCGACTGGACCGTCGGCCGGCGCTTCTTCCGCAATTGGCTCGCCGAGTCGCTCGAGGCGATGCAGAGGGTCGCCACGGAGCGCGCGACGCGGTAGTCAGCGCCGGGCGAAGACGACGGTCAGCACGTGGGCCTCGTAGCGCCCGGCGGCGGGGTCGGCGGCCGTCGCGCGCTCGAACGCGGTGAAGAACTCGTCGCGAAGGGCCGCCGGCTCAGCGCCGCGAGCGCCCGGTGCGAACAGCTCGCGATCGAGCGTGGACTCGGAGAAGGCGCGGACGAAGGCCGTGTAGGCACTCGCGTACCCTCCGGCATCGGTGCCGTTTTCGAGCTCCTCCCAGTAGGGGTTGGGCACCTCCGCCATCCTGCTCGTCACCAGCGTCAGCTCGTCTGCGAGCGCGCCGCCCGGCTCGACCGGCGCCGCCGCCTCGGCCGTGCTCCGGCAGTAGACGGGGAAGACGAAGCGCGCCAGAACCTCCCGGTCGAGCAGCTCGCGCTCGGTGAGCTCCTGTGCGGCGCGCCACATCTGGTCGAGCAGGAGCGCCGCCGATACGCGGCCCTCGTCGTCCGTCCCGATCCCCTGCACCAGCAGCCGTCCCCCCGGCGCAAGCTCCGCCGCGCGGGCGGTGAGGAAGTCCGTCCAGTCGGACTCCGCCTGGGCGCCCAGCTGCGCCCGCTGGGTGCCCTGTGCAGTTGCGAAGCACATGCCGTCGAGGTCGCCGACCTCCGGCTGGCGACGGTACCAGTGCGCAGCATTCGAGCACATCCCGATCCGCACGGCGGCGTCGGCCAGAACCTGGTCGAAGAAGCTCCCCGCGGCGGCCATCGAGTAGATCGGCCCGCCGTCGAGCTCGAGGTATCCGCCCTCCTCAGCGGCCAGGCGCAGCGCCCCGAAGTCGCTCGTCGAGAGGTCGTTGTGGATCGCGACGACGGGCAACTCCCGCGACCGCGAGCGAACGGCGGCGATCGCCGTCCGCAGCGCCTGCACCGAGTTCGCGCCCGTGCCCGCCCCGTAGTCGACGATCGTCAGGGGCCCCTCGATTGCATCGAGGTCGACGCTTGAGGCCATCTCGCCGATCGCGGCCGCGCCGGCCTCGACGACGCGCCGCTGGTACTCGGAGTGGGCATCGTAGTAGCCGCCTCGCTTCATGCCCGCCGTGGTCGCTGCGACCCGCTTGCTCGCCATTCCCCGCGACCCTACCGCCGGCGCGCCCGCGCCACCGGCGCCTTCGATCGCTCCGGCGCACCCGTGAGCGAGCGCCCGGGCGGAGGAGTGCCAGGCGATGCGCCGAACCACCACCAGATGGAGGAGCCGTCCCAACCGCGGTGGCTCGCTCGAAGCCTGCGGAGACGCGTGGAGCGAAAGGGCCTTCGCCCACGCTACGCGGCCTACGTGATCATCGGGTTCTGGAGCGTGGGGGTGGTCATCTTCGGCGTGGTCGAGCATCTCGTCGACCCCGGGACGTTCGGCACCGTCTGGCTCGGCATGTGGTGGGCGATCCAGACGGTCACCACCGTCGGCTACGGCGACGTCGTGCCTGCCGACACCGGCGGGAAGGTGATCGCCGCGGTCCTGATGTTGGGCGGGCTTTCGCTGTTCGCCGTGGTCACCGGCGCGATCACCAGCGTCTTCGTCGCCCAGGCCCAGGCCGACCGGCGAGCACGGACACCGGACCCTGTCGCGCAGAGGCTCGAGGAGATGGCCGCGCAGCTGGACGCGATCAAGGCCGAGCTCGCCCGGCTCGATCGCCGCGCGGGGTGACCCGACCAGGCGGGGACCCTGGACTCATGTGAGCCGCGAGGGTGAGGACCCATGCCTGCCGCCCGCGCCGGCGGCGGACACACGAACGTTTGTGGTTCGTCAGGGCACGAAGCCGGTCGAGCAGGCGCTGAGATCATCGTCAGGATGGCGAAGCTCCACGAGACCGGACCGACGGGAACATTCGTCGACGAGAACGGCCCGTTCCCCCGGTGAACTGGACCCAGTGCCGGGGATGATCCCCGGCCGCTCAGGCCTGGGCTACGACGTGACCGGCGGTAATCGTGGGCGGGTTGGGGAGCACCTGGGACAGGTTCTCGCGCACCCATCCTGCGGCCTTCTCATTGGATTCCTCCTCGTGGGAGGGGTCCTCAAAGACGCTGGTCGAGCACATCACGCCATTCCCGGCATCGAACCAGTAGTAGGCCACAAATCCGTCCATCCCGCTGATCAGCGGCACGAAGTCCTCGGCCACCCGCTTTCCGGCCTCTGCGGGATCGGTGACCCCTTCGTATCGGCGGACCGTCGCGTACATGCCGAGCTCCTTTCAGGAGAGGGTCGCCTTCAGCCGAGCATCCCACCGCCGGAGCAGTGCGTCAAGGGATCTGACCAAGTCAAAAGCCGAAGCCCTAGCCGCCCGTCGCCTCGACGCTCACCCCGCGACATCGCGCTGACTGCCGTTTCAGTCAGTCCAAGGTGAGCTAGACGCCGACGGCCATCATCCGTCCGCCCGCTGGTCCAGCGGCAGCCATTCCGTCGGGAAGACGTCCGGGCACCGCCGACTCCAACCGGGTTGATCCGAAGGCGTAACTGGGCAACTGAATAGGTGGGCGTACGGCCGTCCGCAGATCCGGCAGGTTTCATCCCTCACCAGGAGCCGCCGAATCGCTACGAACAACGCGATCACCGGTGCTGGCTGCGGCCGCAACCGCCTCAGCTTCGTCACGGGGCCCTTCTCGCCCTTCCGGGCCGCTCCATAGCGTTTCCTTCCTTGGTTGAGGCGGAGGCAAACGCGACGGCGAGTCCATTCTTCAGGGCCGGTCGGCGAGTCGGACGACCACCAAATGAGATCCGAGCGTCTCACGCCGAGAGAGGCAAGTCAAGGTGAGCGCGACCTACTCCCGCAGCCCGGCGGGCTTCGAGGGGGTTGGCCTTGCCTCGCCGTAGCTCTCAGGGTTTCACGTACCACCAGTCGAATTGACGAGCGCGGGGCTCCGTGCGCCCTTCAGCTTGAGGCCGCGGCGGGGTCGTGGCGTCCAGCCTGCGCACGCCAGCGAGGATCTACGACCTTCGCAAGTAACCTGCTCAGAGCGCGGGTCAGCGTGTACAGGCTCGCCCGCGTGATGGGCACGAGCGTCGCGATCATCGAGCGCCACGGCGCCCTCCTCGATGGGGACGCTGGCGACATTGCGTCCCGGCTCGACGCCTTTGAAGCCGATCACAAACGGACGGCCGAGGCGGCTGGGCCACAACTGGGCCAGGAATGATCGCGATGTACCCGAATCCCGCTCTACAGTGCGATGGGCGATCCTGGACTCGAACCAGGGACCTCCTCCTTATCAGAGAGGCGCTCTGACCGACTGAGCTAATCGCCCCCGAGCCGTCCATTCTAGAAAGCGGGCGCACGGCCGTGCCCCGAGAGGTTCTTGGGATCTCAGTTACGCGATGGCGTCCCCAACACCGCGATGGCCTGCGGCCCGGCTCCGGGGACCCGACGGCGAACGCGGGCCGGGGCCACTAGCCTGGCGGCGGCCATGCCGCGCCGCCCCGACCTGCCCCCCCTTCACCGCTCACAGCTGGCTGATGACCCGGTGGCCCAGTTCGGCGACTGGTACGAACGGGCCGTGAACGAAGTGCCTCTCGCGGATGCCATGACGCTGGCGACCCTGGACGAGGACGGCTCGCCCGACGCTCGTATGGTGCTGCTGAAGGGCTTCGGTCCGGATGGCTTTCGCTTCTTCACGAACCTGAGCTCCGCCAAGGCCCGCCAGCTCCGGGCAGTGCCCCGCGCGGCCATCGTCATCTACTGGCGCGAGCTGGACCGGCAGGTGCGAGTTCGCGGCGCGGTGGAGAAGCTGCCCGCGGCGGCCGACGACGAGTACTTCGCGACCCGTCCAGCCGCCGCGCGGATCGGCGCCTGGGCGTCGCGCCAGAGCGAGCAGCTGCCCGACCGGGAGGCGCTCGATCGCAGCGTGCGCGACGTGGAGGAGCGGTTCGGAGACGGTGACGTTCCCCGTCCGGACTTCTGGGGCGGCTACCTCCTGCGCCACCAGCGGGTCGAGTTCTGGCAGGGTCAGGCCGCGAGGCTGCACGACCGCTTCGTCTACGAGCGTGAGGGCGACGGCTGGTCGATCCGGCGGCTGGCGCCCTGATCAGGCCCGGCGCGTCGAGCGCGCGAAGGCGTGAAGGTCGTCCAGGTCGTCGAACCGCAGCTCGGCTCGGATGCCGCGCCGCGCGGCGCGGACACGCACGCCCGTCCCCAGCGCCTGTTCGAGGGTCTCCTCGGCCCGGAGCAGTGCGGCCTCCTGGTCCGGGTGGGGCACGACCCTGGCCCCGCGGGTCTCGCCTCCCTGCTTGGCGCGCCGCTCGGTTTCGCGCACCGACCAGCCCTGGGATGCCGCAGCCCGGGCGAGCTCGCGGCGGGCGTCGTTGCCGCGAGCCACCAGGATCGCGCGGCCGTGGCCCTCGCTCAGGTCGCCTGAGGCGAGGAGCTCCAGCGCCTCGTCGGGCAGGTCGAGGAGTCGGATCAGGTTGGAGATCGCGGAGCGGCTGCGGCCGAGGCGGCGCGCCAGCTCCTCCTTGGACAGCCCGAGATCCTCCACAAGGGCCGCGCAGGCACGAGCCTCGTCCACCGGGTTGAGGTCCTCGCGCGCCATGTTCTCGATCAGCGCGGTCTGCAGCCGAGCGGTCGCCTCCTCGTCGCGGACGACGGCCGGCACGCTCTCGACGCCGGCTTCCCGGGCCGCTCGCCAGCGGCGCTCCCCGGCGATCAGCTCGTACCGGCCATCCGCAAGCGGGCGCACGATCAGCGGCTGCACGACGCCCGCCTCCGCGATCGAGGCGGCGAGGGTCGAGATCGAGGCCGGATCGAAGCGGGTGCGGGGCTGATCGGGGTTGGGCCGGATGAGGTCGAGCGGCAGGTCGCGGAGCTCGGGCGCCCCGGCCGAGGTCTCGGGGATGATGGCCGCGAGGCCCCGCCCGATCCCGCGGCGGCTCAAGGCTCGACCTCAACTTGAGGATGGGCCTCTCCTCCAGGTGCGGGAGCCCGCTCGACGGAGACGCGATCCGCCCGCTCCCGGTCGGCCAGCTCGGCCGCCAGCTCGCGGTAGGCCGCCGATCCGCGCGATTCCGGCGCGTGCCGGACGACCGGAACTCCGAAGCTGGGCGCCTCGGCCACTCGGATGTTGCGCGGGATCACGGTGCGGAGAACGAGCTCGGGAAAATGGTCGCGAAGCTCGCGCTCGACGTCCTGCGCGAGCCTGGTTCGCTCGTCGTGCATGGTGATCACCACGCCGGTCAGAACGAGCCCCGGGTTCATCTCGTGCCTGATCAGCTCGAGGGTCTCGAGGAACTGGACCAGGCCCTCGAGCGCCAGATACTCGGCCTGAACCGGGACGACGACGCGATCGGCGGCGACCAGGGCGTTCACGGTCACCGGGCCGAGGGATGGGGGACAGTCCAAGAGGGTGAGCGCGAAGCGCTCTCGGACCGGCCCGAGCGTCCGGCGCAGGGTGCGCTCCGACCCCTCGATCCGCGGCAGCTCGACCGCTGCCCCCGCGAGATCGCGGTTCGCCGGGACGACCCACAGGTTGTCGGGGCCCGCCGGGCGTGCCGCCTCCGCCACGGAGCGCTCCCCCATCAGGCACTGGTAGGAGGACGGGCTGAGGTCACGGCCAAGTCCGAGCGCGACGGTGCAGTTGCATTGCGGGTCCAGGTCGCAAATCAACACCTGGTTGCCGGCGTCCGCCGCGCAGGCGGCGATGTTGACGGCGGTCGTGGTCTTGCCCACACCCCCCTTCTGATTCGCAATCGCGTATACGGAGCCCATCGGCGCCCGACCTTACCGACTGGTCCAGCGCGCAAATTCGGCGCCGCGGCCGGTTGGACCCACGGTGAGTGCGGTTGACGGCGGTGTGGACGGTCAACTCCACGCTCGATGGGATCTGAGGCCCGCGAGTTAGGAGCCGAGTGGCCGTTTCTTGGCCATTCCGGGGCGCCGCGGCAGTTGCGACGGCGTCGCGCCGCGCTTTCGCATGACGTGGAGGTGCCGGTTGCGCGACCCCGCGTAGGGGCCCACCCAGCGCACTTCCTCGGGCGCCATCGCCAGGCGCCCCGCCAGCCGGTCCAACTCGGCCTCCTCTGCCTCGTCGCGACGCCCCTTCCAGGCGACGAGGCAGCCTCCGTCCGCCAGCAGCGGCGACGCCAGCTCCGCAAGCGTCGCCAGGCGCCCGACGGCCCGGGAGATCACGGCACGATAGGCCTCCCGACCGCCCTCCGGCTCCGGGCGCGACGCCCACTCCTCGGAGCGCTCGCAGACCACGCGGGCGTTGACGACGCCCGCAGCGGCGATTGCCTCCCCGATGTACTCGCACTTTCGCGTCGTCGCCTCGACCAGGTCCACGCGCGCCCGTGGCAGCGCCACCGCGAGGGGCAAGCCCGGAAAGCCGGCGCCCGCGCCGAGGTCGGCGATGCGCCCGGCGTCCCGCAGCTCGTCGAGCTCGAGCGCAGCCAGGGAGTCGGCGATGTGCACGCGCCAGGCCTCCTCGGGATCCCGGACGCCGCTCGGCGCTCGCGGGTCGCGGGCGATGAGCTCCACGATCGAGCTCAGCGCGGCACGGGCGCCGGGGGACAGTTCGTCCAGGGCGGGTGGCGTCGGGCTCAATCCCGGATCAGCGGCGCGACGACGACGCACCGCTCCGGCTCGTCGCCCTCGCTGAACGTCTCGATTCCCGCCCGATCCTTCAGGTGCTGGTGGACCACGCGACGCTCGGTGGGGGTCATCGGGTCGAGCTCGATCTCGTTGCCACTCTTCAGAGCCCGGTCGGCGGCGCGGTCCGCCTGGCGCTCGATCGCGTCGCGTCGTCGCTCGCGATACCCGGCCGCGTCGACCGTGACCCGCTTGCGGTCCTGGCGACCGCGGAACGCGGCGCGATAGCAGAGCAGCTGAACGGCGTCGATCGTCTGACCGCGGCGGCCGATCAGCAGGCCGAGCTCCTCGCCGTCGACCCTGCCGACGATCTCGTCCGGGTCCTCGGACACCTCGACGCTCGCGTCGACGTCGAGCTCGTCCACGATCCGCTCGAGAATCGCGCGGACCCGATCGACGGGCTCGGCGGCCATGTGCGTCAGCGGGGCGCCGCGCGATGGCGGGAGTGGCAGATGCTGTGCATGGGTCCGCGAGTCTAGTCAGGCGCTCGCCGGCGCGGCATGCGCGGAGGAATCGCCCGCGCGACGTGGAGTCGGCGCCGAAGCCGGTGGATTGCGCCGCCGCTTGCCCAGGGACGCAAAGGAGCCGGGCGCGCCGCCCGGCTCCTCGCGCTCGCTTCGATTTGAGCGCAGCTATCGGGTGGCGCTGCGCGCGGTCGACTCGGTGCGGCGGAACAGGCTCTCAGCCGTGTCCTGGGCGTCGTCGAATCGGCGCTCGACGTCCTGGCGAGCCGACTGCACCTGCCGCTCAGCGTCGCGGCGGTTGCGCCGGACCAGCCGGACGGCCTGATCGCGCTGGCGCTTGGCCGACCGCCCCGCCCGCTTGCGGGCAGTGGCGCCGCGGCGCTCCGCCTTGCGCAGGGTGGTCGCCGCCCGCCGCTGCAGACGCTGTGCCTCGCGGCGCATGTCGCTCTGGCTGCGCAGCGGCTTCAGGGTCTCGACGACCCTCTCGCCACCGCTCACCGCGGTGCCGACCGCCGTGTCCGCGACCCGCTGCGCCTGCAGTCCGGCGGCCTTCAGCCGGCTCTGCTGCGCGCGCGCTCGTGTCTCGGCAGCCTTCTTGGCCGACCGCCGGCGCTTGGCCTCGTTCTCCTTACGCGTGGCCGCAGCCTTCTGGGCCGCGGCCCTACGCTGTGTCTCGGTCTGCGTAGCCATATCTGGGGTTCACCTTCCTCTGGATTGACTTAGTTAGTGGTAATACGCCTACCCCGGCGCTCCCGGGGCAAACCGTGACGCCCGGCAGATGCCAACGCATCACCGCACCCGGGGCGAAAGGGGTGCCCGCCAACCCCGCCCAAAACTCCAGGCGGCGAGGGGACGCGCGCCTAGCGCCGGCGCCGCTTCTTCTTGCGCGGCGGTGGAGGTGGCGGCTTGCTTGCCTTGACCTCCTCCGGGGCCGGCGGCGCGGGGGCCGGAATCACCTTCTGCACCACCCATTGCTGCCCGAGGCTGAAGACGTTCGTCGCGATCCAGTAGACGGCCAGTCCCGCCGGCGCGTTGATGATGAACGGGACGATGATCAACGGGAACAGCAGCATCAGGTAGCGCTGAGCGGGGCTGGCCGTCGGGCTCGTCGCCGTCGTCAGCAGCACGCTGGCGGCGGTGGTGGTCACGAAGAGCACGATGAGGACGATCAGCTCGGCTCCGTGCGGAGCCTCGATCACCGACTTCACGAAGAGGAACCCCGGCGGCGGGCTGTTCATCACGTCCTGCTGGAAGGTGTCCCCCCGCAGCAGCTGGTAGATCGCGATGAAGAAGGGGATCTGGAGGATGAAGGGCAGACATGAGGAGAAGGGATTGACGCCCTCCTTCTTGTAGAGCTCCATCGTCTCCCGCTGAAAGCGCTGGGGGTCGTCCTTGTACTTCTCCTTGAGCGCCTGGATCTTGGGCGCGACGATCTGCATCCGGCGCATCGACCGGATTCCGCGCAGCGAGAGCGGCAGCACCGCGAGCCGCACGATGAACGTCAGCGCGATAATCGAGAGCCCCCAGCTCAACCCGACGTTGTCGTGGATGAACGTGATGATCGAGTCTGCGACGTCGATCAGGGGCTGCAGGATGCTGGCGAGCGGCAGGATCACGCGGGGATCTCCGGCCGGGGGGGCTTGAAGACGGTCTGGGCCTCAACCGGGTCATAGCCGCCGCGACTGAACGGGTTGCAGCGCAGCAGGCGCCAGCCGGCGAGGATCGCGCCCCGCACGAGACCGAACTCGCGCACGGCCTCGACCGCGTACGCCGAACAGGTGGGGTAGTACTTGCAACGGCGCGGAAGGGCGGGCGAGACGAAGCGCTGATAGAGCCGGATCGGGGCAAGGAGCACGCCGCTGAGCAACCGTTTCACGTCAAACGCCCTTGCCGGCGAGGCCGGCGTCTGACATGAGGTCGCCGAGCGCCTGGCCGACGCCGTCGGCTCCCTCGCGATCCAGCAGATCGGCGACGTCGGGACGGGCCACGAGCACGAAGTCGTGCATGCTCGGAACGGCGGGGTCCAATCCCCAGAAGGCCTCTCTCAGCGCCCGCTTCACCGCATTTCTCTCTGCGGCGCCGCCGACCTTACGGCTCACGGAGATCCCGAGGCGGGTCTCGTCCTCCGCCGAGTCGCGGTCACCGCGCGGGAAGGCGTATAGGACCAGGAACCGGTTCGCGTGCGAGCGCCCCTCCCGGTACACCCGGTCGAAGTCGCCGCTGCGTGACAGGCGCCCACGCTTGCGCCGTCCGCCCGGCTCACCTTCGCTCACGGCGTGAGCCGCTTGCGACCCTTGCGGCGCCTGCGCTTGATGACCTCCCGGCCGCTGCGCGTCCGCATGCGGGCGCGGAACCCGTGAGTGCGGGCGCGCTTTCGCTTCTTGGGCTGATAAGTCCGCTTCACGACCGGCGAGGCAGTATAGGGAGGCGCCCATCCTTTTTCGCGCAGGATGCGGGCTCCCCTTCCCGGCCCCCGCGGAGTGCCGCAGCGGCGGTTCTATGATCGCCCGCCGATGCCCGAGGACGCGCTCCACGACGATCTCGATTCCGTCTGGACCGCAATCGCGGCGGAGCTCCGGGCGAGCTTGCCGGCGTCGACGTTCGACCTGTGGCTGGCCCCGCTGCGCCCCGTCGCCGCGGAGGGCGCGACCCTCCGGGTGGCCGCACCGCGCTCGATTCGCGCCTGGGTCGAACGCCGCTACTCCGGCCCTCTGGAGACGGCGTTGCGGCAGCAGCGCTGCGGGCTCGAGCACGTGCTCGTGGTCGGCGAGGGGGCAGAATCGGCCGGCTCGGGCTCCACCGGAGAGATGGAGGCGGTCGAATCACTCGACCTCGACCCGGGGCACACCTTCGAGCGGTTCGTCATCGGGCCCGGCAATCGCATGGCGCACGCCGCCGCCCTCGCGGTGGCGGAGCTTCCCGGGGAGGCCTACAACCCCCTGTTCCTCCACGGCCCTCCGGGCCTCGGCAAGACGCACCTCCTCGGCGCGATCGTGGACTATCTGCGTCGGCGCCGCCCCGAGCTCACCGTCCACTACACCACCACCGAGCGCTTCACCACCGAGTTCGTCACCGCCCTTCGCAAGGACGGACCGGACCTCTTCAAGCGCCGGTACCGCAAGCTCGACGCTCTGCTCATCGACGACGTACAGGCGCTCGAGGGCAAGGAACACACGCAGGAGGAGTTCGTGCACACGTTCAACGCGCTCCACGCCGCCGGCAAGCAGGTCGTCCTCTCGAGCGATCGCCCGCCCGAGGCGATCGCGAGGATCGCCGACCGCCTCCGGGACCGGTTCGAGTGGGGTCTCCGCGTCCCGATCGACGCACCCGACCTACGCACCCGCACCGCGCTGCTGTGGCGCATGACCGCCGAGGTGCCGCTGGAGGTCGCCGACGCGGGCGTCCTGCACGACATCGCCGGGCTCGCGGCGGGCAACGTGCGCCGCCTCGAAGGCGCGATGACCCGCATCGCCGCCATGTCCTCGGTCCTGGGTGAGCCCGTCACTCGAGCCCTGATCCGCAAGGCCCTCGACGATTCCATCGCGGCCCCTTCGGAGCCATGCGACACGGCGACTGCCCGGCAGAGGGAGCCTCCCTCGATCGCGGCTATCCAGGGGGCCGTGTGCTCCGTGGTGGAGATCCCGCAGTCCGCGCTGCTTTCCACAACCCGCACCGCCAAGGTCTCCCAGGCGAGGCAGATTGCCATGTACCTCTCCCGCGAGCTGACCTCCCTCTCCCTGGCCGACATCGCCCGTCAGTTCGACCGCGACCACACCACGATCCTGCACGCCACCCGCACCGTCCCCGCCCGAGCGGCCGCCGACGCCGCGGTGGGTGACACCATCCACCGAGTGCGTGAGCTCCTCGGTACAGAACCGGCCGGCGCCTCCGACTCCTCCACCACCCACCCTCCCCCTCCACATCGCTCGTCCACCGCCCAAACCCAGTAGGTGAAGCCATGAATCTCAGTTCTCCACAACCCTCCACCACAATCAATACATCTGAGTCAGATAGGAAGATGCAAGATCCATCCATGAAGCTCTCACTCTCCCGGGACAAATTGCTCTCTGCCCTGCAGGTCGTGAGCAGGGCGGTATCGACGCGCGCCACGCTGCCCTCGCTCGGTGGCCTCCAGCTCGAGGCGTCGGCCGATGGCAACGTGACGCTTCGCGCAACCGACCTGGAGCTGGGCCTCACGATGACCATCGATGAGGTTCAGGTCGAGTCCCCGGGGACCGTCCTGCTCCCCGGCCGCCTTCTGGGGGATGTCGTGCGGACGCTCCCGGCAGGCGACGTGAGCCTGGCGTTGCGGCCGGAACAGCGCGACATCGAGCTCATGGCGTCAGCCGCGCGCTTTCACCTGCGCACCCTCCCGGCCGAGGACTTCCCGCAGCTCCCGGCGCTTGACGAGAATCCAGCCACCCTCCCGGCCGCACCGCTCGCGGAGACCATCGACCGGGTCGCGCGAGCGGCGTCCCGCGACGAGGTGCGGCCGATCCTCACGGGCGTGCTCTTCCAGGCCGATGGGTCGACGCTCACGATGGTGGCCACCGACTCCTATCGCCTGAGCGTCAAGCACACCGAGCTCGGGTCTCCACTCGCCGACGCAATCGAGGCCAACGTGCCCGCTCGCGCTCTGCGTGAGCTGGCCCGCATCCTCGGCCAGCGCGGCGCCGAGGAGGTCGCCCTCTCGCTCGCTCGCAACCAGGCGGTGTTTCGCGCCGGTGACGTGGTGCTCTCATCCCGGCTCATCGAGGGCCAGTTCCCCAGCTGGCGCCAGTTGATCCCGGAGTCGTTCGAGCACGAGGTCAGGTTGCCTCGCGAGGAGCTCCTGGAGGTGGCTCGGCGGATCAGCCAGCTCGCGCAGCGAAACGCACCGCTTCGATTCGCCTTCGCCGAGGGCGAGCTGACGATCGCCGCGGAGACGCCCGAGGTCGGCGATGCAAGCGAGGCGATCCCCGCGCCGTACTCGGGCGAGCCGCTCGAGATCGCCTTCAATCCGCAATTCGTCGTGGAGGGCATCGAGAGCGTCGACGGCGACGAGCTCGTGATGAAGTTGAGCTCCCCGCTCCGCCCCGGGCTCCTGGAGCCGATCGGCCGCGAGGACTTCAGCTACCTCGTGATGCCGATCCGGCTCAACGTGTAGGGGCGAACCATGCGGGTGAAGCGGATCCGCGTCCGCGGCTTTCGCAACCTGGCCGAGCAGGAGCTCGAGCTGGGCGAGCGGATCACCCTGATGTGGGGCGGCAACGGTGCGGGGAAGACGAACCTGCTGGAGGCGTTGTTCACGTGCCTCGCCGGCCGCTCGTGCCGCACGCGGAGCGATCGGGAGACGATCGCCTTCGGTGAGCCTATGGCTCGAGTCGAGGTCGAGGTCACCGCCGGACTCGAGAGCCGGTCCTTCCTTTGGTCGCTGGCCCGCGATGGCGACCGGCGGCACCTGGTCGATGGGGGCGCGATGAGCCCCGAGCTGAGCGCCCACCGACCGTCGCTGGCCGTCTTTCTGCCAGACCGGATGGCGCTCGTGAAGGGCCCGCCGGCCAACCGCCGCGCCCACCTGGACCGGCTGCTGGCTGCCCTGTGGCCATCGCGGGGAGAGGCGCGACGCCGGTACGGGCGGGCACTGGCGCAGAGGAACGCCCTGCTTGGGCGCGTGCGGCGGGACGTCGCGCCCCGCGATGCACTGGACGCGTGGGACCTCGAGCTCGCCGCCGCGGGCTGCGATCTCATGCAGGCGCGACGCGACGCGGTGCGCACGCTGGCCCCCGAGTTCACCGCCGCCGCGGGCGACCTCGGGCTGGCCGGCGAGGCCGCGCTGCGCTACGCACCGCGGTCACAGGCCACCGGCCCGGAAAACCTGGCGCGCGAGCTCGGCGAGCGCCGGGAGAGCGACCTCGAGCGCGGCTACACGGGACACGGCCCGCACCTCGATGACCTCGACCTGCTCCTCGAGGATCGATCGCTGCGTCGTTACGGGTCCCAGGGCGAGCAGCGAGCAACCCTCCTCGCACTGCTCTTCGCCGAGCGGCGGGCCCTGCTGGAGGCCCGGCGAACGCCCCCGCTGATGCTGCTCGACGACGTGATGAGCGAGTTGGACCCCGACCGTCGCGACCTCCTGGCGAGCCGGCTCTCGGAGGGCGACGGGCAGACCCTGATCACGGCTACCGAGGCGGGGCAGCTGCCGCTCGCCCACCAGCGCCTGGAGATCGAGCTCCGCGACGGCGTGGCCGAACCCAGGATCCCCGCCCGGGCCGAGGATGCGCCCACGCGCACCGCATTCGCCGCATGAGGGCCCGCCGCGCCCCTCGCCCACTCGGGTCGGCGCTGGGCGGCGCCCGCCGGCACGCCCGCCCGAGGACCCTCCTCGCCGCCGTCCAGGAGGCCTGGCCCATGGTCGCCGGCGAGGCGGTCGCCGAGCAGGCCAGCCCCGTCGCGGAGCGAGAGGGGCGAATCACCGTCGCCTGCCGTTCGGCGACCTGGGCCCAGGAGCTCGATCTACTCCAGGGCGAGCTCCTCGAGCGGCTCAATCGCGCCCTCCGGGACTGGACCGGTGAGGGCGGGAAGCCCGCGGTCGCCGCGCTTCGATTCACCGCCGACGCCGCCCGTCACGAAAGTTGACGCTTCGGGTACAGGTTGTTCGCGATTTGCAGGGCTTTCGCGCGATCCTCCCCATAATTCCGGGGGACCTCCCTGGTATCCTTATGTGAACTTGGACGTCCGCCCCGAACCGCCCGGCATGCCCCTCTGGCGGCGCGCTCGACGGTCGGGGCTTCCTATGGCTCCAGGGTTATCAGCCGCGGCACCGAACCGAAAGGACTGAGTGGCAAGCCAAGCCCGAACCGGCGGCAAGTCAAAGCCCGCCAAGAACACGCAGCGCAAGAGCGCCGGCGGCGCCAAGCCCGGCACCCGGGGCCGCGCCGCCAGCGACGGCTACAGCGCCAAGGACATCACCGTGCTCGAGGGTCTCGAGGCGGTCCGGCTTCGCCCCGGCATGTACATCGGCTCCACCGGACCCCGAGGGCTGCACCACCTGGTCTACGAGGTGGTGGACAACTCGGTGGACGAGGCCATCGCCGGCTTCTGCGACCGGGTCAGCGTCACGCTCCATCCCGACAACAGCGTTACCGTCGCCGACGACGGGCGCGGCATCCCGGTCGAGGAGCACGAGAAGGAGAAGCGCCCCGCGGCCGAGGTCGTCATGACCACGCTCCACGCCGGCGGCAAGTTCGGCGACGGGGGCGGCTACAAGGTCTCCGGCGGCCTGCACGGCGTCGGCGTCTCCGTGGTGAACGCCCTGTCCGAGCGGCTCCGGCTGGACGTGCGCAGGGAGGGCTACTCGTGGGAGCAGGACTACGAACGGGGCGCCCCCCAGGGCGAGCTCAAGCGCGGAGGGAAGACCAAGGAAAGCGGGACGACGATCACCTTCCTCCCCGACGCCGAGGTCTTCGAGGATGTGGACTTCGACTACCAGACGCTCGCCGAGCGCCTGCGCGAGACGGCGTTCCTGACCCGCAACCTCCGCATCGACCTGGTTGACGAGCGCGCCGAGGGGCGCAGCGAGACCTTCCAGTACGAGGGCGGCATCGTCGACTTCGTCGCGCACCTCAACGAGAACAAGGACGCCCTGCATCGCAAGACCGTCTACTTCGACAACGAGGCCGACGACGGGGCAGTCGAGGTCGCGATGCAGTGGAACTCCTCCTACCAGGAGTCCGTGTTCAGCTTCGCCAACAACATCAACACCCATGAGGGGGGCTCGCACCTGTCCGGCTTCCGCTCGGCGCTGACGCGCACGCTCAATGCCTACGCGCGGGAGAAGGGCCTCCTGAAGGAGAGGGACGCCAACCTCAGCGGGGAGGACGTCCGCGAGGGGCTCACCGCGGTGATCTCCGTGAAGCTGCGGGATCCCCAGTTCGAGGGCCAGACCAAGACCAAGCTGGGCAACCCGCCCGTAGAGGGTCTCGTCAAGGAGACGGTCAACCGCAAGCTCGGCGAGTTCCTGGAGGAGAATCCCGGCGAGGGCCGCCGCATCCTCCAGAAGGCGGTCGACGCCGCACGGGCCCGGGAGGCCGCGCGCAAGGCCCGCGACCTGACGCGCCGCAAGTCGGCGCTCGAGAACTCCACGCTCCCGGGCAAGCTCGCGGACTGCTCGGTGAAGGATCCGAGCCTCGCAGAGCTGTTCGTCGTCGAGGGCGACTCGGCCGGAGGCTCGGCGAAGCAGGCGCGCGATCGCAACACCCAGGCGGTGCTGCCGCTGCGCGGCAAGATCATCAACGCCGAGAAGAACCGGATCGACAAGGTGCTCTCGAACCAGGAGATCCAGGCGCTGATCACGGCGATCGGGACCGGCGTCCACGACGAGTTCAAGATCGAGGACCTGCGCTACCACAAGGTCGTCCTCATGACCGATGCGGACGTCGACGGCGCCCACATCCGGACCCTGGTGCTCACGTTCCTGTATCGCCAGATGCCGGCGCTGTTCGAGTCGGGGTACGTGTACATCGCCAAGCCGCCCCTCTACGGCGTCAAGAACGGCAAGCAGGAGCTCTACATCGAGAAGGAGTCGGAGCTCGAGGAGCTGCTGCTGCGCGACAAGCTGGAGAAGTTCACCTACACCAACGGTTCCGCGAAGGGGCGCTCGTGGACGGCCGCCCGCTGGCAGCGCTTCACGCGCGACTTCAAGGAGTACGACGGGTGGACCGCGTCGCTGCAGGCCGCGTTCGGGCACGACGCCGTGAGCTTCCTGCTCGAGTCCCAGATCCTCGACGAGGGCGCGGCGAGCATCGCCGGCGTCCGCAAGCTGATCGAGCAGCCGGACCCCGAGGACGAGCCGTTCGAGACGGAGCTCGTCGGGGCCTCCGACGACGAGATCATCGTCAAGGCGATCCACCGCGCCAGCGGCCTGGCGCGGACCCACAGGCTCGCCGCGGAGCTGTTCAAGTCCACCGAGTACCGGCGGCTCGCGGAGGTGCACGCCAAGCTGGTGAAGCAGGTCGGACGCCCTCCCTTCCAGGTCACCCTCGGCTCGAAGCAGCGCGAGGCGCTGTCGTTCGGCGACCTGCGCCAGGCGACGCTCGACCTCGCGAAGGAGGGCATGAACCTCCAGCGCTTCAAGGGCCTCGGCGAGATGGACGCCGAGGAGCTTCGTGAGACGACGATGGATCCCGAGTCCCGCACCCTCCAGCGGGTGACGATCGAGGACGCCGCGACCGCCGAGCGCCTGTTCACGGACCTGATGGGCGACAGTGTCGCGCCGCGGAAGGTGTTCATCGAGCGCCACGCGAAGGAGGTCCGCTTCCTCGATGTCTGATCCCGGGAGCTGACATGGAGGGCTCGCTCGAAGCGCTGACCGGTCGGATCGAGGATCGCCAGCTCGAGCAGGAGATGCGCTCCTCGTACCTCGATTACGCGATGAGCGTGATCGTCGGCCGCGCGCTGCCCGACGCCCGCGACGGCCTGAAGCCGGTGCATCGCCGGGTGCTCTACGCGATGCATGACTTGGGCCTGCAGCCCAACCGCCCCTTCCGCAAGTCGGCCTTCATCGTCGGGGAGGTGATGGGTAAGTACCACCCGCACGGTGACCAGGCGATCTACGACACCCTGGTCCGGATGGCGCAGGAGTTCTCCCTGCGCTACCCGCTGGTCGACGGCAAGGGCAACTTCGGCTCCATCGACGACGACCCGGCGGCGGCGATGCGCTACACCGAGGCTCGCCTCGACCGGCTGGCCACGGAGATGCTCCGGGGCATCGAGGCCGAGACGGTCGACTTCGGGCCCAACTACGACGAGAAGGCGCAGGAGCCTCTGGTGCTGCCGGCCCGGTTCCCGAACCTGCTCGTGAACGGCTCGTCGGGCATCGCCGTGGGCATGGCGACCAACATCCCGCCGCACAACCTCAACGAGGTCGCCGCCGCGGTCAGAGCCTACGTCGACAATCCCGACATCGACCTGGCCGGGCTGATGGAGCACGTCAAGGGCCCGGACTTCCCCGGCGGCGGCCTGATCATGCGCGGCGAGGGGATCCGCGACGCCTATGCCTCCGGCCGGGGCTCGATCAAGGTGCGGGCGAAGGCCCACATCGAGCCGATCAAGGGCGGCAAGGAGGCGATCATCGTCTCGGAGCTCCCATTCATGGTCAAGAAGGGCGGCGACGGGGGCCTGATCCAGAAGATCGCCGACCTGGTGCGGGAGAAGAAGATCACCGGGATCTCCGACCTGCGCGACGAATCGGACCGCTCGGGGATGCGCCTCGTGATCGAGATCAAGCGAGGCGAGGTCTCGAAGGCGGTCCTCAACCAGCTCTACAAGCGCACCCAGATGCAGACGAGCTTCGGGGTGAACATGGTCGCGCTGGTCGACAACGTGCCCCGCACGCTCGGCCTGCGGGAGCTGATCCATCACTACGTGTCCCATCAGCGCGAGGTCGTCACCCGGCGGACCCAGCACCAGCTCCGGCAGGCGGAGGCGCGTGCGCACATCCTGGAGGGCCTCCTGGTGGCGCTCGACAACCTCGACGAGGTCATCGCGCTCATCCGGGGCTCGGAAGATCCCGAGTCGGCTCGCGCCGGCCTCGTGGGGCGCTTCGAGCTGACCGACGAGCAGGCTCAGGCGATCCTCGACATGCGCCTGCAGCGACTCACGGCGCTCGAGTCCGACAAGGTCCGTGCCGAGCACGCGGAGCTGGTCAAGAAGATCGCCGAGCTCCGCGCGATCCTCGGCGACGAGTCGCGGATCGACGCCCTGATCAAGGACGAGCTCGCGGAGATCACCGATCGCTATGGCGACGAGCGCCGCAGCGAGATCACCTTCGCCGAGGGCGACGTCGACATCGAGGACATGATCGCCGACCAGCAGATGGTGATCTCGATCACCCACTCCGGCTACGTGAAGCGGCTGCCGCTCGCGACCTACCGCCAGCAACGGCGCGGCGGCGTCGGCGTCATGGGCATGAACCTGAAGGAGGGGGACTACATCGAGCACCTGCACATCTGCTCGACGCACGACTGGATGCTCTTCTTCACGAACCGCGGCAAGGTCTACCGGCTGAAGGTGTACGAGCTTCCCGAGGGGGCCCGCACCTCGAAGGGCAGGGCGCTCGTCAACGTGCTGCCGCTGCGCGACGGCGAGCGCGTGATGGCGGTCAAGCCCACCCGCGACTTCTCGGAGGGCAAGTACCTCGTCTTCGTCACGGCGAAGGGCCTCGTCAAGAAGACCGAGTTCCCCGACTACAACACGCCCATCCGCGCCGACGGCATCATCGCGATCAAGATCCGCGACGGCGATGAGCTGGTCCAGGTGCGGCTCACCTCGGGCGACGACGACCTGCTGCTCGTCTCGAAGTCGGGACACGCCTCGCGGTTCAGCGAGAAGGCGGTCAGGGCAATGGGTCGCGACACGTCCGGGGTCAAGGGCATGAACGTCGCGGACAAGGTGAACGGCGTGCCGAACCGGGTCCTGACGATGGACGTCGCCCGCGACGACGCCGAGCTCTTCGTCGTGACCGAGAACGGCTACGGCAAGCGCACGTCCGTCTCGGAGTACCCGGTGAAGGGTCGCGGGACGAAGGGCGTGCTGACCGCGAAGCTCACCGAGAAGAAGGGGGGCCTGGCAGGCGCCCTCATCGTGCGCGAGCACCAGGACCTGCTCTTCATCTCCGAGAACGGCATGGTCCAGCGCACCAACGCCGGCGGGATCTCGCAGATGGGTCGGGCGACTCAGGGCGTGCGGGTGATGAACCTCCGCGACGACGATCGGGTGAGCGCCGTCGCCCTGGTGATCGAGTCGAGCGCCACCGTGGCCGACGAGGCATCCGCCGTCGAGGAGGCCGGCGAGCCCACGGTCAAGGCCAGCGGCGCCGACGGCGACGCGTCCTCCGACGGAGCGGGATAACACCTTTCTCACCCGGCGTCGGTCCGCGCGCGAGTTCCGGCAGGGGGCGAGGAGCGCCCGGGAGCGCCCGAGGCTGCCGACTCCCCGACTCGCAACTAGCCGGCGAGGCCCGAAGCCTCCGGCACCCCGACTCGCAACTACCCGGCGCCGCCCGGTCTGCTTCAATCGGGGGACCAGAGAAAGGAGGTGGTCCTAACTTGATTCACATGTTTCTGGGGACGCTGGAGGTGCAGGGCCGCTAGGCGGCAGCCACCAGCCGGTGCTTGTCACCGGCCCAGGCAGGTCAGGAGCGCAGTCGTGGCCTGATCAGTGCGGGCCGCCCGGTGGAATCCAACCCGGGCACCGGCGAGAGCGAGGAGGCGAGGAGTCACGTCCCGCCCCGCCGCGAATCCTCCACTCGCTTCCAACCGCACCTTGAGCAAAGGGCCGCCTTCGGGCGGCCCTTTGCTCATCCCGCACGCCGAGCGGCCTCAAATCAACCTATTGGGTGCAAAATCCGCCGTTCGTTGCCGGGTGGCGGGCGGATCGGCGGGACATTCATGCCGCACCGCGGCCGGGGAGTCGGCCTGAGCCAACCGCGTACGCGCTAGGCGGCCACGAGGTACGGCTCCCAGGCGACCGGAATCCTGGGGCTCGCGAGCTGGATGAAGACCGTGGGCCCCGGGGGCCGCGGGTTGGAGCGCGGGTGCATGCTGGCCTCGCGGGGCGTCAGGCTGCCCTTCTTGCGGTTGCAGGGCGCGCACGAGGCGACGATGTTCTCCCACACCGACTGGCCACCGCGACTCCGCGGTATGACGTGGTCGACGGTGAGGCCCGGGGCCTGCCTCCCGCAGTACTGGCAGGTCCACGCATCGCGCGCCAGGACCGCCTTGCGGGTGATCTTGCGACGGTGGACGTCCCGGGGCACCCGCACGTAGCGAACCAGCCTGATCACGCAGGGCCGTTCGAATGTCAGACGCTCGGAGTGGAGCGCGCCCTCGCCGCGCTCGAGGATCTCGGCGCGCTCCTTGAGCACGAGGACAGTCGCCCGCCTCACGTTGCAGACGTTGATCGGCTCGTAGCTCGCGTTGAGGACCAGCACGCGGCGGCCGATCGTCGTACGGGGCCTGTGCCCGTTCAGTCGCCCGTGGTGGTGGCTTCCGTTCCCGTTCGCTTGGGGGGCGAGCGCAACCCCCTCGGGCCCCGGGGCGCCTGTGCTCCGGAGCCCTACGTGAGGGTCGTCCGCCGTCTCCATAGCGCCCCGATTGTAGACACCGCTTCAGTCCGCTCCGCGTGCCTGATGCATTCGCGGTGAGGCTCAGGCCCCCGGGATGCCGCTCGCGGCGATCGGATAGCTACCCAGGATGCGGACCGACTCCGCCTTGCCGCGCAGCGCCTCGACTGCGGCGGCAACCGGCGGATCGGACTCGTCGCCCTCGAGCTCGCAGAAGAACATGTAGCGGCCGAGACCCTGTCGCAGCGGTCTGGACTCGATTCGCGTGAGGTTGACGTCGCGGCTCGAGAACTCCGTCAGCGCCTCGACCAGGGCTCCCGGGTGGTCCGCGCCCAGCTCTGAGAACACGAGGGTGGTCCGCCACGGCCCGCCGCCGCTCGGCCGGGTGTCGGCGGGGGCGATCCACACGAACCGGGTGACGTTGTCCGGGCCGTCCTCGACTCCCTCCTCGAGCACCATGCACCCGTAGATTCGAGCCGCGGACGCGGCGCCCAGCGCCGCCCATGCTTCGTCGGTGGCGGCCACGGACCGAACGGCGTCGGCGGTGCTCGGCGCCGCTCGGACGGCGGCACGGGGCAGCCGCTCGCGAATGAAGCGCGCGCATTGAGCGCTCGCCTGCGGATGGGACAGCACGACCTCGATCGCATCGAGGGAGAGCTCGGTGCGCGCGATCAGGCTGTGGCTGATCGCGTGGTCGTGCTCGCCTGCGATGGTCACGCCCGAGGCGTCGAACGCAAGCGTGTCGAGCGTGGAGCGGACCGCGCCCTCCATCGAGTTCTCGAATGGAACCAGCGCCCGATCGGCCTCGCCCTCGGCCACCGCTCGGATCGCGGCGTAGACGCTGGGCCGGGGGAGGGGCTCGATCGCCTCGTCGCCGGCCGCAGCCAGCAGCGCATCCTCCGAGAAGGTGCCGGCCGGCCCGAGAAACGCGACTCGCATCGTCATCCGGCGCGGAAGGTTACGGCGCCGGGCGCTAGTCGAACGTGAGCTGGTAGGTGATGCGGTTGTTCGTCGTGATCTGCTCGCCGGGGACCGGGATCACGGTCACCTCGAGCGTCAGCTGGGTGCCCTTCTCGGGCGCGGGCTTGATGGGCAGGGAGGCCGTCTGCACCGCGCCAGGGGAGATGGAGGAGATCGTCGTCGTTCCGTCGATCGTCTGCGGGCCTCCCGTGAGCCGGTAGCCCACGCCCACCCCCTTCTCGTCGACGCTGCCCTGGTTCGACACCTGGACGTCGATCTGCGGCTTGCCGGTTCCGGAGATCGTCGCCGGAGTGTCGCTGCTCAGGGCCACGTTCCCGGGCTTGACCGTGGTCTGGACGAGCGCGAGGCCGTGCGAGCCCTTCGCGGTCTTCTCGGTGGAGATCGCGGAGAGTGCGGAGGAGACCTGGAGCGGGTCGAGCCAGCGCGTCGGGTCGGTCATGAAGACGCTCGCAGGCGCCTTCTCGTCGATTCCCTGATCCGAGAGCTCGGAGTCGATCTCGTCCTGGGCCTGCTTGTAGAGCACGTCGCTGGCGAGGAAGTACTGCATGTAGTCGGTGATGGACTGGATGGCCTTGTTGCGCGCCGGCCCCGCGTTGCCGAGGGCCTTGGACATCTGCTTCGAGATGCCGGTGAGCGCCTGCGCGCGCAGGCTGTAGGACAGCTCCAGCTCGCTTTGCGCGTCGTTTAGCTCCCCGGGCGTGTCGAGGGCGTCGACCCGTCCCGCGAGGTTCTCGGCCGTTCCGCGGTCGGCGGCGATCTCGGCCTCGAAGTCGAGCGCGCTCAGGTTGCCCGGGTCGCTGAGCTTGCCGAAGAACTCCCCGGACAGCTGGTTGGTTTGGGCCGCGATCGCGTTGAGGTCCGAGACGTAGTTCTCGAAGTTGCGTGTCTTGCGGGCGTTGAGGCACCCCTTGATGCCGAGGATGATCAGGATCAAGACCAGGATGACCGCACCGATGCCGATCGCTCGGCGCAGGAGGATCTGCCGCTGGCGGTCGGAGCCGCGGCGGGATGGCGGCCGGGTGCCGCCCGGAGGTGGTGCCATTTCTTCCTCGTCGAGGAATGCCAAAGCTCAGCCCCTTCGGGGTGGCTTCAATCTAATGCGGCGGCCCGAGAGTATGACCCCTACCTCCGCCCTGCATGCCGAGCGTCGCCTCGATGCGCATGAAGGGTTGCGGCCCGGCAGGGTCGAGCGCCTCCACGGCGAAGCCCTAACCCGGAATGGTGGGCGAGGTCGTGATGGATCGCTTCCGGCTCCTCGAGAGGGTGGGCTCGGGCGGCATGGGCACCGTCTACCGGGCCTTCGACGAGCGGCTCCAACGCCAGGTGGCGGTCAAGGAGATCACGAGCTCGGACCCCGCGCGCGTCGCCCGAGAGGCGCAGGCCGCGGCGCGTCTCAACCATCCCGGGATCGTGACCCTGTACGAGCTCGGATCCGACGATGGGCGCGCCCTGCTCGTCAGCGAGCTCGTCGAGGGTGCGACCCTCGCTGAGCTTGCGCGCCGCGGCGACCTGTCCGACCGTGAGGTGGCGGAGTTCGGGGCGGACGTCTGCGAGGCGCTCGCCCACGCCCACGAGCAAGGGGTCATCCATCGCGACGTGAAGCCACAGAACGTGATCGTCCGCGTCGATGACGGCGCCGGCCGCCGGGCCAAGCTCATGGACTTCGGCATCGCCTCGCTGGTCGGATCTCCCACCCTGACGGCGACGGGCGAGGTCGTGGGCACCCTCGCCTACATGGCGCCGGAGCAGGCGGATGGCAGAGGAGCCGCCGAGGCCTCGGACGTGTACTCCCTCGCTCTGACCCTGTACGAGTGCTGGACCGGCCTGAACCCGGTGGCGCGGGACACGCCCGCCCAGACCGCGCGCGAGATCGGCGGGCCGATCGCGTTCCTCGGCGAGCATCGCCCCGACCTGCCCGTGCACCTGGCCGATTGCCTGGACGCCTGCCTGGAGGCCGACCCGGAGGTGCGCCCTGCGCTCGAGGAGCTCGATCATCACCTGGACGCGGCGATCCCGCGGCTCGACGGCGACGCCGTGGTGCCCGCCCACGTGGACGAGCCAGAGTCGGAGACCGAGGGTCATCCGGCCCTGCTGCGAGTGGCGCAGCTCGGCGCGCTGTGCGCCTGGGGGGTCGCGATCATGCTGCTGGCCGTCGCCGCCGGCCGGCCGGGCCTCGCACTGGTGGCGGGAGCCCTGAGCGCCCCCGCCATCCTCGCCGCGTCGTGGCTGCCGTGGGCCGGCATACCCGTGCTCGCGCCCCTGCTCGCCGCCGCCTCGGCGGGCGGCGCGTACCCGGCGCTCGCCGGCGCGCGCGGCACGATTCGCGAGCGCTTCGTCCTCGGCGTCCTCGGATGGTGCTGGATGCTGTGCGCGGCGGCCGCCTTCGGCCTGGGCTCGACGGCGGGCCTCGTGGACGATGCGCCGTCTGGCTGGATGCAGTCGACCGGCGCGGCGGCGAGTGGCCTGCTGGCGCCGCTCGTGGCGCCGCAGGCCCTCCTGGGCGCGGCGATCTTCGGCGCCGCCGCGGCCCTGCTCGGGGTGATCCTGCGCGCCGGGCACATCGCGGTGGCCCTCCTCGGCGCGTTGCTGTGGGCGGGCGGCCTGGACGCGGCGCTCCGCGTTGTGGGCGACGGCGGAATCGCCGGAGTGCCGGTCGTCGCCGTCGCGGCCGCAGCGATCGCGGTCATCGTCGAGTTTCGACAGCGCTGGACGCGTCCCGCCGGTCGCCCCGCCCCGATCCCGAGCGCCCGCCCCGCGATCGGCGGGGGCGAGGCTGCGCCGGCCCCGTGAACGTGCCGCCCCCGGGGGCCGGCAGTCGAACCCGAGGCGCGAGCGCACCACTAGGATTGTCAGCTTACGCACGGGGCAATCGCGATCCCCGAGCCGGTGCGCGGGCGCGTGCGGAACCTGGAATGGGAGCTTGGCATCAGCGTTCTGAGAAACCTGGAGCAACGGATCGAGAACCTCGTCGAGGGCGTGTTCAGCCGCGCCTTCTCGTCGCAGGTCCAGCCGGTCGAGCTCGCGCGCAAGCTGGCCAAGGAGATGGACGCCCACCGCACCGCGTCCGTCGCCCGCACCTATGTCCCGAACCAGTACACGGTTTGGCTCTCCGCTGAGGACCACGGCCGCCTGGAGGGATACGAGCGGTCGCTGGAGCAGGAGCTGTCCGGCTACCTCCTCGAGCATGCCCGGCGCAAGGACTACGCGCTGCTGACGCGTCCCGAGGTCAACCTGGAGACCGACGATCGCCTGCGCCTCGGGGAGTTCGGGATCCAGACGCGCCTGGTGAAGCCCCCGGCCCGCCAGGGCGAGGAGCCCTCGCAGGGGGAGCACGGGCACACGATGGTGTACTCGGTGCCGCCCAAGCAGACCCGGCGCGACCGCCGCCGGCCGGAGGGGCGCCTGATCGAGACCAAGGCGATCGTCACGATGGACGATCGCCGCTACGTGCTCGACGGCCCCGTCGCGGTCCTCGGGCGCTCGCGGGAGGCGGACTGCGTGTTCTCTGATCCCAACATCTCCAGGCAGCACGCCGAGCTTCGCCGTGGATCGACCGGTGACTGGGAGATCATCGATCTCGGGTCGACCAACGGCATCAAGGTGAATGACCGGCGCGTGGACTCCAGCCGGCTCTCGCCGGGCGACGAGGTGACGCTCGGCACCACGAGGTTCGTCTTCGACATCGAGCAGTAGCCACCAACCCTTTCGATGGACACCGAACCGATCGCGGTCGCGCTCAAGTTCGGCTTCCTCGCCGTCCTCTACCTGTTCCTGCTGTGGGCGGCGCGGAGCGCGTTTCGTGAGCTGCGACGGACAGCCGCCCCGGCCCCCGAGGCCACCGGGATCCACCCGATTGGACCCGGCGGGCGCGCTGCCGCCACCGACGCCTGGCTCGTGGCCGCGACGGGTGGCGGGCTCGACGCCGGCGAGCGCTTCGACCTGTTCGGCGGGCTCTCGATCGGGCGCTCGCCGGACGCCGACGTGCGCATCGAGGATCGCTTCGCGTCGGGGGTCCACGCACGCGTCTACTCCCGCGGGGCCAACTACTACGTTGAGGACATGAGCTCGACCAACGGAACGTTCCTGAACGGCGGACGTCTGAACGGGGAGGCGAAGCTGAACGATCTGGACGAAGTCAGGATCGGGAACACGGAGTTCCGTTTCGAGCTCGACGTCCCCGGCGGCTGACCGCGATCGGGCATCCATGTTGAAGGTCGTCGAACAGGCATTCCGAACCGACACCGGGCGGCAGCGCGACGCGAACGAGGACTCCTATTTCGCCGGGTCGCCGGTCTTCGCCGTCGCCGACGGCATGGGGGGCGCCCAGGCCGGCGAGGTGGCATCGCGGCTCGCCGCCGAGTCCTTCGAAGCGGTCCAGAGGGGCACGGAGTCGCCGGAGGCGTACCTGAGGGCGATCGCCAAGACGGCGAACTCCCGCATCCACCGCGTCTCCGAGGCCGACACCTCGCGGTCCGGCATGGGGACCACCCTGACCGCCGCCCTGCTGGAGGGGGACGAGGTGGGCCTCGCCCACGTCGGGGACAGCCGCGCGTATCTGTTCCGGGACGGCGAGCTGAAGCTCCTGACGTCGGACCATTCCCTGGTCGAGGAGCTGCGCCGCCAGGGCAGGCTCACCGACGAGCAGGCCGAAGACCATCCCCAGCGGTCGATCATCACCCGCGCGCTCGGCCCCGAGCGGGAGGTCGAGGTGGACACGATGACCTACCGGGCGCGACCCGGCGACGTCTATCTGCTGTGCTCGGACGGCCTGACGACGATGATCAGGGAGGGCCGCATCGCGGCGATTCTGAACGAGGCGGAGACGCTGAACGAGGCGGTCGACCGCCTGGTCGCCGAGGCGAACGAGGCGGGAGGGCGCGACAACATCACCGTCGTCGCGTTCCGCGTCGACGACGCCGAGATGCTCGCAACGCCGGAGGATCAGCACACTCTCGTTGGCCCGGCGGCCGAGGAGGCCGGCCTCACGGCGGCCGGCGTGGAGGCTGCCGCCGAGCGACGGACGCCGACCGGCGAGCGGGACGTCCGGCCCGCCGCGCGAGCGCCGCGCGAGCGCCGCTGGCCCCGGCGGACGGCGAAGGTGCTGGCCGTTGCCGTGGCCACCGTGGGCCTCGCGGCGCTGGCCGTCTGGGGCGTGCGCCAGATCTACTTCCTCGGCACCGACTCGGGAGGCCGCCTGGCCCTGTACCGGGGGCTGCCCTACGAGTTGCCGCTGGGCATCGACCTCTACTCGGAGGTCTACACGGCGCCGGTCCAGGTCGAGTCGATCCCGGCCTCGCGCCGGGAGAGCGCGACCGACCACACGCTGAGGTTCCACGACGATGCCGCCTCATTGGTGGAGGACCTGCAGACGGCGGCGGAGCGGCGGACCCGCAGCCAGGCCGCGGGCAACCAGCAGCCGGGCGGCACCGGCGCAGGCAAGCAGCCGGGCGGCAGGGAGCGCTCGAACGGCGGCGGCTCCGCGAACGGCGGCGGGGGTAGCGGAGGCGGGTCCGGCGGCGGCTCCAAGAACACGGGCGGCGCCGGATGAGCGCGCGCAACCGCGAGCTCCTCGCCCTGATCCCGGTGGCGCTGCTGGTCACCGCGGGGTTCACCGCGGTCTTCATCGTCGAGTCGAACCAGATCGGCGACCTGAGCCTGATCTACGGCGGCTACTTCCTCGCCGTCTGCGTCGGCGTGCACCTGTTCATCCGGGTGCGCCTTCCCTACGCGGATCCCTATCTCTTCCCGCTTTGCGCGCTGCTGGCGGCGATCGGGCTCGTGATGCTCTTCCGGATCAACGACGACCTGGCGCTCAAGCAGGCCTCGATCTTCGTCGCCGGCGCCGTGCTGCTGGCGCTGACCATCCTCTTCCTGCGCGACTATCAGGCGCTCCAGCGCTACCGATACCTGATCGCAACGATCGGCATCGTGCTCCTCTTGGCGCCGCGGCTGCCGGGGGTGGGCTCGCAGGTCAACGGCGCCTACCTGGGGATCAACCTCGGACCGCTGTCATTCCAGCCGGCGGAGATCGCGAAGATCTGCATCGTCGTCTTCCTCGCCAGTTACCTGTCGGAGAAGCGCGAGCTCCTGACCGTCGCGGCGCGACGCGTGGCCGGGTTGACCATCCCGCCCATCAAGCACTTCGGCCCGCTGCTGGTCGTCTGGGGCGCGACGATGCTCATGCTCGTCTACATCCGCGACCTCGGCAGCTCGCTGATGTTCTTCGGCGCCTTCCTCGCACTGCTCTACGTGGCGACGTCGCGCCTCTCCTACGTGATCGCGGGTTTGGCGCTTTTCTTCGTGGGGGCCACCCTGATCGCCTCCCAGATCGGACACGTCCACGACCGCGTCGACATCTGGCAGAACACGTTCGACCCCAATCCCTGTCACCTGTCCAAGGCCGAGCTGCGCGCGGGAGAGGACTGCGGCGTGGGCCAGATCCAGCAGTCGCTGTTCGCCCAGGCCGACGGGGGCCTGTTCGGGGAGGGGCTCGGCGACTCGCTGCTCAAGTTACCGGGGCCGTTCGCCCCGCACTGCCAGCAGCCATTCCCCGATTGCGGGAGCATCCTCCCCGCCCCGCACACGGATGAGATCTACGCGCTGATCGTCTCCGAGCTGGGCCTCTTCGGCGGTGCGGCGGTGGTTCTCATCTACGCGCTCATCGCGGCGCGCGGCTTCAAGGCCGCGGTGATGGCCCGCGACGGCTTCTCGAAGCTGCTCGCGACTGGGCTGACGGCCGTGTTCGCGCTCCAGGCGGTGGTGATCATCGGAGGCGTGGTCAAGTTCATCCCACTCACCGGCGTCACGCTGCCCTTCGTGAGCTTTGGCGGCAGCTCGGTGATCGCGAACATGATCCTGCTCGGGCTCCTGCTGATGGTCTCCAACGACGCGCGCCGGCCGCCGCCGCCGCCACGAGAGGCCGGTCCCGATCCCGAGCTCCGGGGGCTGGCGGCGTGAACCGCCCCATCGTCCGCCTCTACGGCCTGATCCTGGTGCTGTTCGCCGCGCTCGTCGGCTTCACCTCGTATTGGTCGGTCTTCGATTCCAGCACCCTCCGGGAGGAGACGGCCAACCGGCGGCCGCTGATCGAGGAGCAGCAGGTCAAACGCGGCTTCATCAAGACCGCCGACGGCGTCACGATCGCCGAGAGCCACCCGGAGGGCGGCAAGCACCCCGTCTACGTGCGGGACTACCCCCAGGGCTCGACGTATACCCATCCCGTCGGCTACAGCTATGTCGAGGTCGGACAGTCCGGGATCGAGAAGTCCGAGAACGCGGTGCTCACCGGCGAGCGCAACGAGTTCACGTCGATCCTCGACGAGCTCCGGGGCGTCCCGCAGGAGGGCGACAACGTCACGCTGACGGTCGACTCGCACGTGCAGCAGGTGGCCACGCAGGCCCTTCAGTCGGCGATCTCGAGCGACGGCCTTCCGGGTGTCGGCGGTGCGGTGGTCGCGCTCGACCCGTCCACGGGCGCCGTCAAGGCCATGGTTTCGCTGCCGAGCTATGACTCCAACGAGGTCAAGAGCCCCACGACCTTCCGCAGGATCACTCACGACAAGTCGGCGCCGATCGTCAACCGCGCCACCCAGAGCACTTATCCCCCCGGCTCGACGATGAAGGTGGTGACCGCCTCCGCGGCACTCGACTCGGGCGAGTTCACGCCGAGCTCGACCCTGGTTGCGAACTCGCCGATGGACATCAGCGGGGTCCCGCTCTTCAACGACGGCGGCCAGAGCTTCGGCTCGATCGACATGACCTTTGCGCTCACGAACTCCGTCAACACCTACTTCGCGCAGGTGGGCGAGAAGCTCGGGACGAACACGATGGTCAGCTACATGAAGCGGTTCGGCTTCTATCGCGACCCCGAGCTCGACTATCCGAGCGGCGAGTTGGCGCCGAGCGGCGCGTACAACTCGGATGGAAGCCTCGTGACGTCCGGCTTCGACGTGGGGCGGGTCGCGATCGGGCAGGGCGGTGCCGAGGGCCAGGACCTGGCGACTCCGATGCAGATGGCCGAGGTCGCGGCGACGGTCGCCAACGGGGGCAAGCTCATGCAGCCGACGTTCGTGCAGCAGGTGAGCGATCCGGACGGCCGGATCACGCGGAAACTCACGCCGCGCGTCCAGTCGACCGTCATCAGCCCCGAGACGGCCAGCCAGCTCACCCAGATGATGACCAACGTCACCAATGAAGGAACTGCGGCGGGGCTCACTGTCCAGGGAGGCGTCGAGTTCGCGGGCAAGACGGGGACGGCGGAGATCGGCGACGTCTCGCAGGGGATCAACCAACCGTGGTTCATCGCCTTCGCCCCCGCCACCGACCCGAAGGTCGCGGTGGCGGCGACGATCGAGCGCTGCCAGAGCTGCTTCGGAGCGCAGGTGGCGGGCCCGGTCGCCACTCAGGTGATGGACGCGGTGCTGAGCGAGGGCGGCTGATGCAGCTCGCCCAGGACACCGTCGTCGCCGGGCGCTACCGGCTGCTCGGGCGGCTCGGCTCGGGCGGCATGGCCGACGTGTGGTGCGCCGAGGACTCGATGCTCAACCGGCGGGTGGCGCTCAAGTTCCTGCATCCGCGCTTCGCGCAGGACGAGCAGTTCGTCGAGCGCTTTCGGCGCGAGGCGTCGGCTGCGGCCGGGCTGCAGCACCCGAACGTGGTGGGGGTGTTCGACCGCGGCACGGTGGACGGCGCTCACTACATCGCGATGGAGTACGTGGAGGGGGCGTCGCTCAAGGACCTGATCGAGCGGGGGCTGTCCGTCGGCGAGGCCGTCGAGATCGTGCGCCAGGTGCTGGCGGGGGTCAAGTACGCGCACGAGCGGGGCATCGTCCACCGCGACCTGAAGCCCCAGAACGTCCTCGTGGACTCCGAGGGGCGCGCGCGGGTGACCGACTTCGGGATCGCCCGGGCCGGCGCTTCCGAGATCACCCAGACCGGCTCCGTCCTCGGCACGGCGCAGTACCTCTCCCCGGAGCAGGCACAGGGCCTGCCGGTGACGGCGCAGTCGGACATCTACTCGGTCGGCGTGATCCTCTACGAGGCGCTCACGGGGCGGGTCCCGTTCGACGGGGACTCGCCGGTGACCGTCGCGCTGAAGCAGGTCTCGGAGCGGCCCCGGCCGCCCAGCGAGCTCAACCCGGAGGTCTCCCGGGCCCTGGACGGCGTGGCGATGAGGGCGCTCGCCAAGGACGCGGCCAACCGGTTCGCCTCTGCCGAGGAGTTCAGCCATGCCCTGGATGCGGCCGAGGCCGATCCGTCGGGCGCCGGGTTCGGGGATACCGCCTCATATGCGGCGGTGGCCGCCGCGGCGGGCACCGAGCCGCCGGCCCCGCCGCCGGAGGAGCCGCCGGAGGAGCGCGGGTTCTTCACCCCGGGGCGCATCGCCCTGCTGGCCCTGCTCCTTCTGGCCCTGGCGGGGGTCATCGTCTACTTCCTCCTGCTCAAGGGCGACTCCACGCCGCAGGTGCTGGTGCCCACGGTGATCGGCAAGCAGGAGGACAAGGCGACCGAGGCGTTGAGCGCTGCCGGGTTCGAGGTCGTCCCCGAGACCATCCCGCGAGCCGACACTGCGGCTGGCCGGGTCATAGAGCAGGATCCCACCGCGGGGTCGAAGGCGCCCGAGGGATCGACCGTGACGATCACGGTCTCGGCGGGCCTCGGCAAGGCGATCGTGCCCGACGTCAAGGGGACGAAGCTCGCGGCGGCGAGGAGGGAGCTCGCGGACGCCGGGTTCCGCACCGAGGTGAGCCGGGAGCACTCGGACCGCGTGAAGAAGGGCACCGTCATCGGCACGGTGCCGCCGGCCCGCACGCACCTCGAGCGCCAGAAGCTGGTGACGGTCCAGGTCTCCACCGGACCCAACCTCGTTGAGGTGCCGTCGGTCGTCGGCCTCGACAAGGGCACCGCGGCGGCCGAGATTCGCGACGCGGGCCTCAAGCCGCGCTTTCAGAGGCAGGAGTCCACCAAGCCCGAGGGCCAGGTGATCGACCAGATCCCCGATGCGGGAAGCAGCCAGCGGCGGGGCAGGTCCGTAACGGCGGTGGTCTCCCGGGGGCTGGGGACCGTGTCCGTGCCCAACGTGGTGGGCGAGTCCAAGGACGCGGCGACCGCGGACCTCAAGAGCGCCGGCTTGAGCGTGCGAGTGGTCAAGCAGACGACCGACGACCCCAACGCCGACGACCTGGTGCAGCGCCAGGCGCCCGGCGGGGGGAGGCAGCTCCCGCGCGGCGAGGCGGTGACGATCTACGTCGGTAAGTACAAGGCGCCGCCGCCGACCACCACGTCATCGACCACCACGTCATCGACCACGACTCCCTGATGAGGGTCGCGGTCCTCAGCGGGGGGCGCTCCAGCGAGCACGAGATCTCGCTGGAGTCCGGGGCCTCGCTCGCCTCGGGCCTGCGGGAGGCCGGCCACGAGGTCGTGCCCGTGCTCCTGAAGCGGGACGGCCGCTGGACCTGCGACGGGGCGGAGGTCGAGCTGCGGGCCGGCGGCGGTCTGCTGGACGCCGACGTGGCGTTTCCGGTGCTCCACGGCCCGTTCGGCGAGGACGGGACGGTCCAGGGCCTGCTGGAGTGCCTCGACGTCCCCTACGCCGGCCCCGGGGTCCTGGCGGCGGCGCTCTCGATCGACAAGCTCACGTTCAAGCGCCTGCTCGCCTTTCACGGGATTCCCCAGGTCGACTTCTGCGAGGCGGGCGAGGATGCCTGGCGCGAGCACGTGGCTGCGATGGGCCTGCCGGTGTGGGTGAAGCCCGCGCGACTCGGGTCGAGCGTCGGCATCACCAAGGTGACGAGCCCGGAGCGTCCGCTGGACGAGGCGATCGAGACGGCCCGCGCCTTCGACCCCAGGGTGATCGTCGAGGCCCATGGCGGCGGTGTGGAGGTCGAGTGCTCGGTGCTCGGCAACGAGGAGCCGCAGACCTCGCCGCCCGGCGAGATCGTCGCTCACGCCGACTGGTACGACTTCCAGGCGAAGTACTCGAAGGGGGGTATGGAGTTGATCGTCCCCGCGCGAATCGGCGACCAGGAGACGGCCCGGGTGCGCGAGCTGGCAACGCGCGTATTCAAGGCGATCGACGGCAGTGGCCTGGCAAGGTGCGACTTCTTCGTCCGCGACGACGGTGAGGTCCTCGTGAACGAGCTCAACACGATCCCCGGCTTCACCTCCACGAGCGTCTTCGCGAAGCTGTTCGAGGCGAACGGGATCTCCTATCCCGAGCTGTGCGACCGCCTCGCCCGCCTCGGTGTCGAGCGCCACGAGGCGCAGCGGCGCTACAAGTTCTGAGTGGCGGCGAATCGGACGGCCGTGGCTAGCTCTTCAGGCCCACCTCGTTGATCTGCACGCTGTAGCCGCCCGAGGTGGAGGCGAGCTTGGTGATCCAGAGCAGGTAGTACTTCGAGGCGCGGGTCGCAGTCAGCGGGACCTCCTGATCCGTGCTCATTCGGTCCATCTGACCGATCGGCTTGCCCCAGCGCTGAAGCGTGTTCGGAGGCCCGCCCTCTGACCCGTAGACCTCCAGGTTCCAACCGGCGGACTCCGACCGGACCCGCAGGGTGCGCGCCGCGACCGGCTCGCTCGTGGACACCACGAGGCCGACGCCCGGCTTGCCCACCGCGGCCTGGGTGGTGGGCCCGTCGTAGGTTTCGGTCGACCAGCCGGTGCCGGGGTTGCCGTCGATCGCCAGGCTCAGCTCCTCGTCGTGCTCCTGCTCGTCCCCCGGCGAGGGGTCGAACGACTCCGTGCCGACGATCTTCACCGGAGTGGTCCCGGGCGCGACCGAGGGCGAAGAGCTTTCCTTGTTTCCGGTGAGAGCGGTGATCAAAAGCGCGCCGACGGTCGCGACCAGCACGAGGAAGACACCCGCCGCCGAGACCCGGCGGGTGGTCAGGATCTTGCGCTTGCTCGGAACGGTGCCCAGGATGGTCGTGGCCTGGCCGTGCGAACCCCCCGATCGGGCGACCTCGACCTCCAGCGCCGCCTCCAGATCGGCCAGGCAGCTCGCCATGTCCGGGTATCGACTCTTCGGGTCCTTCGCCGTCGCCCGATCGACCACGGCGGCCAGTGTCGAGGAGATCTCCTGGCGGCGGCGCTGTACGTCCGGGATCTGCTCGTTGACGTGCTTCATCGCGACGCCGACCACGGTCTGGGCCGTGAAGGGCACCTCGCCGGTCAGCATCTCGTAGAGCAGGACCCCCAGGGAGTAGATGTCCGTTCGCGCGTCGACGCCGCGGCCCATCGCCTGCTCGGGCGACACGTAGTCGGTTGTGCCCAGAACGCGCCCGGTCTGCGTCAGGCCGTCGGACTCGAGCGAGCGAGCGATGCCGAAGTCGGTCACCTTGGCCCTGCCCTCGGAGTCGATCAGGACGTTTTGCGGCTTCACGTCGCGGTGGACGAGCCGGCGGGCGTGCGCGGCGGAGAGCCCGCGGCCGATCTCGATCGCGTACGCGGTCGCCTCGTCGACCGGCAGGGGCCCGACGCGCTCGATCCGCTGCTTCAGCGTCTCGCCGTCGACGTACTCGAAGACGATGTACGGGTGGCCTCCGTCCTCGCCTGCGTCGATGACGGCAACGACGTTCGGGTGTGAGAGCTGTGCCACTGCCCGCGCCTCGCGCCGAAACCGCTCGATCTGATCGGGTTGGTCGGAGATCTCACGGTGCATCACCTTCACCGCGACCCAGCGCTCGAGCGTGCCGTCGCGCGCCAGGTACACGGTGGACATCCCGCCGCTCCCCAGCTTCGATTCGAGGCGGTAGCGCCCTGAGAGCACGGTGCCGATCAGACTGCTGGCAAGCCCGGTTGTCGCTTCTTCCGCCATCCAATGGGTATTTTCGACACTCACCCTAAGCCCCCGCGCACCGTCACGTTTCCTGCACGCCAATGCCCGCAAACACCCGCTACTACACGGACCCCGCCTGCTCCTGGTCCTGGGGCTCGGAGCCGAAGCTCCGCCGGCTCATGTGGGAGTTCGGCGACGAGCTGCGGTTCACCTGGGTCATGGGCGGGCTGGCGCGCTCCTACGGGACCGGCTACTTCGATTGGGAATCCCGCGTCGGCTCGGGCGTGGACTGCTACGGGGATCTCATGGCGAGCTGGCTCGACACCGCGGCCGAGTCCGGGATGCCGTTCGACGCGCGACTGTGGAGCCAGAACCCGATCGCCTCGACCTATCCCGCCTGTCAGGCGGTGAAGGCCGCCGCGGAGCAGGGCACGGATGCCGCCTACCGTTACCTGCGTCGCCTCCGTGAGGGCCTGATGTGTGAGCGAAAGAAGCTCGATCACGCCGAGGCGCTGATCGGGGAGGCGGGGGCCGCCGGCCTCGACGCGGAGCGCTTCCGGATCGATCTCGGCTCGCACGCGATCACGGAGGCCTTCGCCGCCGACCTGGACGCGGTGCGCAATCCATCCGTGGAGGCCCGCGAGCAGGGCAAGGTCGGCGAGACCGAGGGCCACGACCGCGTCAGCTTTCCCTCGGCCGTCTTCCGTGGCGAGGACGGCTCCGAGCACGGCGTGTGGGGGTGGCGGCCGTACGAGGCCTACCGCGAGGCGGCCATCGCGGCCGGCGCCCGGTCCTCCGCCGACCGGCCCGCGGAGCCCCTCGAGGCGATCGAGCGCTTCGGCCGCTGCGCCACGCGTGAGCTCGAGGAGCTCACCGGCAAGCCCGGCCCCGTGCTCCAGGCCGAGCTCTGGGGCCTCGCGCGCGAGTGGAGGCTGCGACCGGTGGAGGTGATGGGCGGGACGCTCTGGGAGCGCTCTTAGGCGAGCCTTGGCCGCTCGGCCGCTCCGACGGTGACGAGGATGGGCAGGGGGAGCTCGCGCCCCGTCCTCGTCCAGCGGTGCATTTGTCGGTCTGAGGCCAACAAATGCACCGTTGGTTGAGGTCCGACCACTGCGCCGTTGTTCGGCGCTAGCCCTCGGTCGACCTGATCAGCTCGACGATCTCCCGTGGCGCCTTGTCGGGTGAGCCGGCGTCGAAGGGCGGCTCCGGGTCGTACTCGATGCCGAGCTGGATCGCCTGGGCGACCGTGTCCCCGGCGATGCGGGCGGCCAGAGCCAGGGACATGTCGATCCCAGAGGAGACGCCCGCGGCGGTCACGATCTTGCCATCCTCGACGAATCGCTCGCCGAGAGGCTCGGCGCCGAGCTCCGACAGCCGGTCGAGGTGCGCCCAGTGCGTGGTCGCCCGCTTGCCCTGGAGGATTCCCGCGGCGCCCAGGACCAGCGACCCGGTGCAGACGGAGGTGGTCCATGTGGACTGGCCGTGGACGCCACGCAGCCATCCGAGGATCTCGTCGTCGCTCATCAGCGACCGGCTTCCCCTGCCGCCAGGGACGAGCACGATCTCGGGATCCGGCAGCTCGGGCAGCGCCAGGTCGGCCTCGATCCCGAGCGCTCCCGTGTCGGTGCGCTTGGTGCCCGGCTCCTTCGCGACGAACCGAAGCTCGGTCTCGGGAAGGCGCGAGAGGATCTCGTAGGGCCCGATCGCGTCGAGGGCGGTGAGGCCGTCGAAGACCAGGATCGCGATCCGCATGCTCACAGCACCACCTCCCCGGCACGGCCGGTCGCACGGCCGATGCGCTTCGCTCCCGGGTAGTGCGCCCTCAAGAGCGCGAGCGCCGGCTCCTCGTCACCGGGGGCGACGACGCAGCAGAAGCCGCAGCCCATGTTGAACACCTCGCGCATCTCCTGGTCCGAGACGTCGCCCAGCTCCTGGATGAGGCCGAAGACCGGCGGTACGGGCAGCGGCTCGTCGATCTCGTAGCCGACCTCGGCCTCGAGCCGCAGCAGGTTGTCGAAGCCCTCACCCGTGATGTGGGCAAGGCCACGGACGTCGATGTCGGAGTGGAGCAGCTCGAGGACGGGGCGCGCGTAGATCTCGGTCGGCTCGAGCAGGACGTCGCCGAGCGGACTTCCCAGGCGCGAATCGTCGAGGGGGACGTCGGCGAGCGCCGCCCGGGCGAGCGTGTAGCCGTTCGAGTGGAGCCCGGACGAGGGCAGGCCGATCACCGGATCGCCGGGGCGGACACCGGCCCCGGTCACGATCGCGTCCAGGGCGACCAGGCCGACGCAGGAGCCCCCGAGCTCCTGTCCCGACACGATGTCTCCAACCTGCGCGAGCTCTCCGCCCGGGATCTCGATCCCCGCGAGCTCCGCCCCGCGCGCCAAACCGACTCCGAGCTGGCCGCAGATCTCGGGGTCCGCTCGCTCGGTGAGGATGAAGTCGAGCATCGCGATCGGCTCCGCGCCGACGCAGATCACGTCGTTGACGTTCATCGCCACGCAGTCGATGCCGATCGTGTCGTAGCGTCCGAGGCGCTCGGCCACCACCATCTTGGTGCCGACCGTGTCGGTGGAGAGCGCCAGCCCCGTCCGGTCATCCAGCCGCAGCACGCTCGCGTAATGCCCGGGGAGGGGAACTACGCGCGACGGCTTACCCGTGTCGATTTCCTCCAGGCTCCGAACCAGTGCCTCGACGGCGCCGCCGGCCGCCGACTGGCTCACGCCCGACCGCGCGTAGGCGCCGGCCCCCGCTTCGCCCTCAGCCGCCGGATTCATGCGCGGGATTCAACCACCCCGGAGCTTGAGGACCACGGCGCCGGCCAGCCCGAGCCGGTAGGCCGCGTACGGCCATGGCGAGCGATCGCGCCCCTTCTGGGAGATGAGCCGCTGCGAGACGAGGGTCGATGCGAACGCCGCCGTGCCGCCCGCGAGGAGAGCTCTCCGGGCGGGTATTGCCAGGCCGCGGCGACGCATCCGGGCCACCCTCAGCGTCGCGGCGCCGAGGATCACGGGTACCGCCACGGTGCGAGAGAGCAGGTCCGCCTCGCGGCGTGTGAAGCGCCGCCACCTGGCGGCGGCCAAGGTGGCGCCCGTGCGGGAGACGCCGGGGGCGAGCGCGACGGCCTGGGCGACCCCGAGCGCCACTCCGTCCAGGGCGCCGACGTCCTCCGGTCCGCGAGCCTGCGGGTTGCGGTCGGCGAGAAGCATCGCCGCAGAGCCCGAGACGAGGCCCGCCGCGATCGTTCGCGGGCCGCCCAGGCGCCTTTCGATCGGGTGCTCCAGCGCGAATCCCACCGCTGCGGGCAGCGCAGCGGAGAGCGCGATCGCCGCGCCTCGACGGGCGTCCATGCGTCGCAGCTCCTGAGCGATCGCCCGTCGCTGGCCCACGAGCAGCGCGGCCGCGGTGCCCGCGTGGAGCGCGACCTCGAAGTCCTTTCTCGACGCTGGATCGAGGCGTTCGAGATGCCAGCCGGCGAACCAGGGGACGAGCGACAGGTGCGCCGAGCTCGAGACCGGCAGGAGCTCCGCCGGGCCCTGGACGGCGCCGAGGATCATCGCTCGCCGGCGGGTGAGCGCCGCGCGAGGGCGAGCCAGGCCCGCGAGCGCCGCCGTGCGGCGGAGCCGAGCGATCAAGCGGGGGGCGTCGACTCTGAGGCCGGGCCGGAGCGCCGCCGCTTGACGATGAGGTACACGATCCCGGCCACGACGGCCGCGACCACGACGTAGTCGAGGTAGTGGAGGCTGTTTCGCCAGTCCTCCCACCGGGCACCGACCTCGCGGCCGATGATGCCCAGCGCCAGCACCCACGGAATCGCTCCTGCCACCGTGAACAGGACGAACCTGCCCAGCGGCATGCGAGCGGCGCCGGCCGGAAGCGAGATGAACGTACGGATGATCGGAAGCATTCGGGTGAAGAACACCGTGGCCGAGCCATGGCGCTCGAACCACCGGTCGGCCAGCTCGAGGTGCCGCCGGTTGATGTGGATCAGCCGGTTGCGATCAAGGAGCTCGAGCCGGCCGTAATAGCCCGCCGCGTAGGCGATGAGGGAGCCGACGAGGTTTCCGAGCACGCCCGCCGCCACGATGCCGAAGAGGGTCATGTTGCCCTCGGAGACGTTGAATCCGGCGAACAGCATGATCGCCTCGCTCGGGACGGGGATGCAGGCGCTCTCAAGCGTCATCAGGACGAAGACGCCGAGCCAGGCCGGTGGCGTCGATGAAGTCGGTCGCGGCCTGGATCAGTGGGTCCAAAATGTCAGCCGGCATGGCAGGGCAGCATTACACTCGCAAGTGGTGTTGGTCGAGGAGCGTCTAGCGACGAGTCAGGCGTGGAGGGCGGCGGAGCCGCCGCAATAGTCCGGTGTCCCGCCTGAACGATCCCGTCTATAGGCGTCGCGCCGAGCAGTTTCTCGCCGACGCCGTGCTGGCCGCGATGGCGTTCGGCCTGGCGTTCGTCCTGCGCTTCCTCGACGTGCCGTTCGGGATTCCCGACCGCTACGTCACGATGCTCGCGGGCTCCATCGCGTTCGTCGCGATCGGTAAGTCCATCGTCTTCGAGGTCCTGGGGCTGCACCGAAAGTGGTGGCGCTACTTCCAGCTCCCCGACATGTGGCCGGTCGTCCGCGCCGCCGCTCTGGCCAGCGCGATCATGGTCCTGGTCTTCACGCTCGCGAAGCCGTACGCCTACAACCTGCCTCGCTCGGTCGTCGTCTTCGACTTCCTGCTGACCGTCGTCCTCCTCGGCGGCGCCCGCCTCACTCGGCGCACGCTGGCCGAGCGCCCCGATCGCGCGGCCCGCAACGCGCGGACGCAGGGCCTGCTGATCGTCGGCGCCGGCTCCGGGGGCCAGATGGTCGTCCGCGAGCTGCGTCTGAACCCCAACCTGGGCACCCGGGCGATCGGGTTCGTCGACGACGATCCCCGCAAGCGGGACATGACCGCGGCCGGGGTCAAGGTGCTCGGATCTACGGACGAGATCGGCGAGATCCTCGACCGCGAGGGCCCGGACGAGGTCGTGATCGCCATCCCGTCGGCGCCGGGGGTGCTGCGGGCCAAGGTCGTCGCCGCGTGCCGCGAGCGCGACATCCCCGTGCGGACGCTCCCCACCGTCTTCGAGCTCCTGCGCGGCGGCGTGCAGCTCACCCGCCAGCTTCGCGAAGTGCGCGTGGAGGACGTCCTGGGCCGCGAGCCGGTGGTGATGGAGCTCGACCGCGTCGGCGCCTATCTCGAGGACAAGATCGTCCTCGTGACCGGTGCCGGCGGCTCCATCGGGGCCGAGCTCAGCCGGCAGATCGCGAGGGTCCGCCCCCGATTGCTGGTGCTGCTGGACCACGCCGAGGACAACCTCTTCCGGATCGATCGCGAGATGCTCGAGGAGTGGCACTTCACGCGCGTCGAGGCGGTGCTCGCCGACTGCAAGGAGGGTGACCGCATGCTGGAGGTGATGCAGCGATTCAAGCCGGACGTCGTCTTCCACGCCGCCGCCTACAAGCACGTCGCGCTGATGGAGGCGAATCCGCTGGAGGCGGTGCGAAACAACGCGATCGCCACTCGTGTGACGGCCGAGACCGCCGCGGCCGCGGGCGCGGAGCGCTTCGTGCTGGTGTCGACGGACAAGGCCGTGAACCCGGGCACGGTGATGGGCGCGTCCAAGGCGATGGCGGAGTGGATCGTGGAGGCCGCGGGGCAGCGGCACACCGCGACCAGGTTCCTCAGCGTGCGCTTCGGCAACGTCCTCGCCTCCTCGGGAAGCGCGGTCCCCATCTTCCGGAGCCAGATCGAGAAGGGCGGCCCGGTCACCGTGACCCACCCCGAGATGGCTCGCTACTTCATGACCATCCACGAGGCCGTCCAGCTCGTGATCCAGGCGGGCGACCTGGGCGGCGGCGCCGGTGACGTATTCGTCCTGGAGATGGGCGATCCGGTGCGCATCGTGGACCTGGCACGCAACATGATCACCCTCGCGGGCTACGAGCCAGACGTCGACGTGGCGATCGAGTTCATCGGCCCGCGGCCCGGTGAGAAGCTCCGCGAGGACCTCTTCAACGGCGATGAGCGCGCACAGGCCACGACGGCCGAGCGCATCGTCCGCGCCGTCCGCAGGCGACCTCTGGATCCGGACTGGGTGGTCCGCTCGATCGAGCGCCTGGAGGCCCTCGTGACGGCCGGGGACGAGGCCGGGCTGGCCGAGCGCGTCGTGGAGGTCGCGGAGGAGCGGCTCGCCGAGTCCGCCCTGGGCCCCTCCTGAACGCGGTCCGACCGGCGAATCCACAGCTCCCACGACGCCGGTTCGCGCCCGGTGTACGGGCAGGCCGCACCCTAAGATGCGCCGTCACCGATGCACGCGATCGAGTCCATCGGGCCCGCTCTGGGCATCGCTGCCTTCGTGGGCCTGGCAATCCTCGCCTTTCTCCTCTTCCAGCAGGCGCGCGACATCCGGCGCCTTCGGGAGTGGGCCGGGCGGGCACCCGAGCGGGCGACGGAGGCTGCCGATGCCGTTCAGGCGGCGGCGGCCGCCCGCGAGGGCGAGGCGGGCGATGGCGAGCCGGCGCCCCGGGATGCCGCCGGAGGTCGGCTGCGGGGCGCCTGGGAGCGATTCAGCCGGGGCGTTCGCGACCGCTTCGCGGCGGCGGATCGTCGCCTCCCGATCGACGGGCGGTACATCCTCGTGCTCCTCGCGGCGGCGGCGGTCGCGGTCGGCGTCGTCACGAGCGGGTTCGGGCTCGTCGGTGGCGGCGGCGGCGACCACAAGGGCTCCTCCGCCCACGCGGGAAGGCAGAAGCCCACTGTCGCCGTGGTCAACGGCACCTCGGTGCCCGGGCTGGCGGCGGCGGTCGAGCAGAAGGTCGTGAAGCGCGCCGGATACGACCCCGGCCCGGTGGGCAATGCAGCGGCCAGCATCAGCGCCACCGTGATCGAGTACTCGAGGGGAATGCGCGATGAGGCGAAGAAGCTGGCGAAGGCCGTCGAGCCGCAGCTCGGCCAAACGGCGGTCCAGTCGATGACGGCCGATGTCCAGGACATCGCGGGCAAGGCCGAGCTCGCCCTCCTCCTGGGCGTCGACGACGCCGGGTTCGGCGGAGGGGGTTAGCCGCGTGCCGCCCGCCGCGAATCTGGTCCCGATCCTCTACGACCTAGCGCACCGCATGCCGACGTACGTCTCGGTCGCGTCGGTGCTGGGATTCCTGTTCCTGCTCGCCCTCTACCTCTCGCAGCGCCGGGATCTCATGCGCCTCGAGGCCTGGATGGCGGCGATGCCCGAGCATCCGGGCGAGGACCTGGCCCGCAGCGAGGCGCTCCTCGACCGGGCGGAGGCGGAGCTCGAGGACATCCTGGGAGTGGAGGGGCCCCAGGACACGGTCGAGCCGACCATGGTCGCGCCTCCAACGCTGGCCGAGGCATCGTCGTCCACGGCGGCGCCCCAGTCGCAGACCACGACCAGTGAGCGCCCCGCGCTCGAGCAGATCACGACCGAGCGCGAGGCGCTGTTGCCGCATCCGCGGTGGCGCCGGTTTGCGGTCCGTGTGAGTCAGCCTCGCGTGCTCGGCCTGATCGCCCTCGGGGCCGTGATCCTGGGGTTGGCCGGCATCTTCGGCTCCGAGCGCCTGCTGAACGACAACGGTGGGGCCACCGAGCCCAAGAAGCCCGGAGCCGTCGTCCCCCAGGAGGTAACGGTCACGGTGCTGAACGGGACGTCGTACCCCGGCCTGGGCGCCAAGGTCGCCACGGACGTGGAGGTCAACGACTTCGCCCTCGGAAACGTCAGCAACAGCCGCAAGGAATACGAGCAGACGGTGGTGATGTACGAGAACAACCAGCGCCGCGCGGCCGAGAAGGTGGCGCACGACCTGGGGGTCAAGCCGGTACAGCCGATCGACCGCCAGACCCAACGCGCGGCCGAGGGCGCGGACGTCGTCGTGATCGCCGGAAAGGACCGGGCGCGCTGACCCGAGCAGCCCTGTTCGCGCTGCTGCTGGCGGCGGCGGTCGTCGTGGCGGGAGTGGTCGTCTACGCCCGTACGCCCAACCTCGAGCTCGAGGTGATCGACATCCCGCGGAAGTTCTCCCCGAACGGGGACGGCTACCGCGACTCGGCGAAGATCCGCTTCTACGTCCGGGACTCGGATCCGCACGCCATCGTGCAGATCGTCGGCCCGCACCGGCGGCGGGTCCGCACCCTCTACCGAGGGCCGTTGACGGCCGAGGAGCGGGTCTCGCTCCGGTGGAATGGGCGAATGGCCTCGGGACGCCTGGCCGACCCCCGTGACCGCTACCGGCTGCGAGTGTTCCTGCCGAACGAGGGCCGCGACATGGTCTACCCCAGCCAGATCGAGATCGTCGGGGTCCGGAACGGATGACCGCTTCGGCGCCCGAGCTCCTCGGCATCCTGGTGGCCTGCGCCGCCGCGGCCGCGGCGCTCCTCGCACGCGACCCTCGAGTGCGTTATGGGGCAGCCGCGGTGGCGCTGATCGCCGCGCCGGCGCTCGTCGCCGGTGACGTCTGGGAGAGCTCGCGGCTCGTCGCCCTCCGCGACCCGCCCGCCAAGCTGGCCGCGGCGATCGTGGCGACGGTTGCCGTCGCGGCCCTGGTGGCCGCGGTCTTCCGGCGGATTCCCTGGGCCTTCCCGATCGCGGCATTCGCCGTCCTACCCGTGCGGGTCCCGGTGCACGTCGGAGGTCAGACGTCCCATCTCCTGCTGCCGCTGTATCTGGTGATCGCGGGTGGGGTGCTCTGCTACGGCTACGCTGCGCTCCGGGATCGAGGCGGTCGTGATGGCGATGCCCGGGCGCCCACACAGGAGTCGGCGCCGGTCGTCTGGCTCTGCCGGGCGCTCGCCGCGGCACTCGTGCTGTACGCGATCCAGGCCTCGTACTCGGAGGATGTCTCCAATGCGATCGAGAACGCGTCGTTCTTCCTCGTCCCGTTCGCGCTCCTGTTTGTGACCTTGAGGGAGGTTCGCTGGACGCGACGGCTCCTGGGCTGGATCCTGGTGACGGTCGCCGCGGTCGCGCTCGTGTTCGCGGCGGTCGCGTACTGGGAGTACGCCGCCCGTGACCTGCTCCTGAGCAAGGGCGACCTGTTGGCCTCGAATCAGCTCCACCTGTACTTCCGCGTGAACGCGCTGTTCTACGACCCCAACATCTTCGGCCGCGACCTGGCGCTGGTCATCGTCGCGCTGGGCGCCTTCGTCGCCTGGACGCGCAACGCGGGCCTTGCGATCGCGGCGACGGGCGTCGCCGGCGTCCTGCTCGGCGGCGCTCGCGCTCAGCTTCTCGATCACCGGGTTCGTGGCCCTGGTTGCAGGCCTGCTGGTGGTGATGGCGCTTCGATGGGGCGTGCGCTGGGCACTCGGCACCGGCCTGGCGATAGTGGCCATGGCGGCCATATTCCTGGCGGTCAGCGGCGTGGGACGCAGCGACCTGAGCTCGACGGACAAGATCGAGCAGGCGTCGAGCGGCCGGGTCGGCCTCGTGACCGGGGGGTACAGGCTCACCCGGGACCGCCCTCTTTGGGGATGGGGCTCTGGATCGTTCGGCGAGGCCTTCTCGCGGCACATCGACTCCAAGGCGAAGGCCACGGTCTCCCACAGCGAGCCGCTCACCGTGGGAGCCGAGCAGGGGGTGATCGGCCTGGTGGTCTACGCGGCGATCGTCGCACTGGGCTTGATCGTGCTGCTGGGCGGTGGACGCGCGTCGGTGGCCGGGACTGCCGTGGCCGCCTGCTTCGTGGCGCTCATCGTCCACAGCCTCGGCTATGCCGACTTCACGGTGGACCCCGCTACCTGGGCGCTCTTGGGGGTCGGGATCGCGCTGCGTCGCCGCCGGCCTGCCGGCCAGGATGCCCCGGCCGCCTCCGGAGCCGAGCCGGCCCCGGCGGCGCCCGAGCCCCGCCCGGCGGCCGCGTAGCCCGGGAAGGGAGCGATGTTCGAGTACCTGCGCCGCCTCGCGACGACGGGGGCCGCGTATACGGCGTCGAGCGTGCTCTCGAAGCTGATCGCGGTCTTCCTGCTGCCGGTCTTCACGCATTACCTGACGCCAAGCGACTACGGCGCAGCGGAGGTGATGCTGGCGTCGGTGATCGCGGCGAGCATCGTCGTGAGGCTCGGGATCATCGAGGCGATCCTGCGCTTCTACTACCTCGCGAGCGAGCGGCCGCAGGCGGTGGTCGCGACCGGGTTCGCGTCCCTGTTCTGGGGGGCGACGGTCCTCGGCGCGCTTGCGCTTCCCTTCGCGGCGCCGATCTCCGAGGCGCTCCTGGGACATCAGGACGCGGCCCTGGCGCGCCTCGCGATCCTCGGGCTGTGGACCCTCACCATGTACGAGTACGCGCTCACCCTTCTGCGCCTGGACGAGCGCGCGCGGGCCTACTTCGGCATCACGGTCGTGAACGTTCTGATCACGGTCCCGTTCACGGTCTTCCTCATCGTCGGCGAGGGCATGCGCGCCGACGGCATCCTCCTCGGCACCTACGGGACCGGGGCCGCCGTGACCCTGTGGATGCTGTGGCGGCAGCGGCGTCGGCTGTCCCTGATTCCGGACGTGCCCCTGCTGCGCCGGATGTTCCGGTTCGGCCTGCCGACGATGCCGGCCGAGCTATCGCTCTACTCGGTCAACTTCATCGACCGTATCATCCTGGCCCGCCTCGCCGGCCTGGGCGAGGTCGGGCTGTACGCGCTTGCCGTCAAGTTCGCCCAGGGGATGCAGGTGCTGGCCCGCGGCTTCCAGCTCGCGTGGCCGCCGCTCGCCTACTCGATCCGCGACGACGACCAGGCTCGCCGGGTCTACTCGGCGATCTTCACCTGGTTCGCCGCCGTCCTGGCCTTCGCCGTGAGCGGTCTGTGGCTCGAGTCCCGGTGGATCGTCCGGCTCCTGGCGGCGCCCGACTTCTTCCCCTCCTACCAGGCGGTCGGCCTGCTCGCGACGGGCATCGGGCTCTATGCGCTCTACCTGGCCATGGTCGTGATCCTGGGGCGGACGGGTCGCACCGAGTTCAGCTTCCCCGCCACGATCGCCGCGGTGGTCGTCAACGTGGCCCTCAACCTGCTACTCGTCCCGTCGCAGGGGATCGTGGGCGCCGGCATCGCCCTGGTCGGCTCGTATCTCGTCGTCCTCGCGCTGATGTACCTCTTCACCCAGCGGCTGTTTCCCGTCCCCTACGAGTGGCGTCGGCTGGCGCTCGTCGTGGTCGCCGCGGCCGCGATCGTGGGCGCGGGTGAGGCGTTGCTGCCGACCTCGGGCGCGATCGGGCTTCTCAGCCGCGGGGTACTGTGGCTGGCGTTCCCGGCCATCCTCTTCGTCACCGGCTTCCTGCACGAGGAGGAGCGCGCCGGCCTGGCGGACCTCCTGCGGCCGTCGGCGATCGCGGCGCGAGCGAGCCGGCTCAGGGCGACCCCGGCCGCCACGGAGCCCGACGACGAGGAGCGCCCTGGATTCGGGCCGGAGCTCTACGAGGCCGCGGCTCGAGACGAGGATCGGTCCGGGACCTGACGGGAGCCCTCGTTCGCCGGACCGGCGAGCGTGAGGTTGTAGGCCTCCGCGGCCTCCCGCATGCCCTCGCCGTGACTCGGGCGCAGCGCCTGGCGCGCATGGAGCCAGTAGGAGCGTGCGTCGCGCTTGGGGAGGAAGGTCGCGGCGAGCGCACGAGGGACGTAGGACAGCGACCACAGCAGGCGTGAGGCCCAGACGGCCGGCTTGGCATGGTGCTTTTGCATGTACAGGTCACGGCCGCGGTGGAACTGGACGATCCGCCGACGACCTCCCGCCGAGCGGTCCGTGGCGAGCTGCTCGTGGTGAATCGCCCAGGCGCGGGGGACGTGCAGGATCCGCCAGCCGGCGTCGTGCATGCGCTTTTGAAAGTCCACCTCCTCGGAGTACACGAAGAAGTCGGGGTCGAGGTACCCCACGCTCTCGGCCACGTCGCGGCGCAGGAGCATCGTGCACGACTGGATCCAGCCGACCTCGCGGGGCGGGCCGTCCCCGCCTTGGCTCTGCGTGACGAGGCGGCGGTGGAGCAACAGTGCCTGCGCTCCCGCCGTCGCCAGGCCAGGGAAGCGCCAGGCGCACGGGATCGCGTTGCCGTCCGGGTCCAGGAGCTGTGCTCCGGCGACGGCCGCCTGCGGCTCGTCCCGCAGCGCCGCGAGAAGCTCGTGGACCGCCCCGTCGGTGAGCTCGGAATCCTCGTTCAGCAGCAGGCAGAGGCGCCCGTGGGCCTCTCGCAGGATCAGCGAGTTGTTCTCGGCGAGGCCCGCCCGCCGCTCGCGCCGGATCACGCGCACGTGCGGAAACTCCTGCGCCACGGCCTCGGCCGATCCGTCGTCGGAGGCGTTGTCGAGCACCAGGATCTCGGCCTCAACCCCCTCCGGATGGGTGCGGCGAATCGACCGCAGGCACGCGAGCAGGAATTCCCGCCCGTTGGTGTTGACCACGCAGTAGGAAAGCTCCATCGCCACAATCCTCGCGAATGCGCGTCCAAGTCGTCGATCCGCCCGCGTACACGCCGCCGTACGACCGCTCCCTGTGCGCCGCCATGGCGCGCGCCGGGGCCGAGGTCGAGCTGGTCACCAGCCGCTTCGCGCACGGCCCGGTGCCGGCGCCCCTCGGCTACGAGGTGCGGGAGGCCTTCTACCGCCGCTCAGCGAAGCGGGAGGCCGGCAGCGGGGCCCGCAGGGCGCTAAAGCTCGCCGAGCACGTCAAGGACATGCTCCGTCATCGCGTCGACGGCGAGTCGGTCGACGTCCGCCACTACCAGTGGCTGCCGGTGCCGGCGCTCGACAGCCGCCTGCTTCCCCCCGGCCGCCCCCGACTGCTCACCGCCCACGGCGTGCTCCGGACCGAGGGCTGGGACCGGCGCCTGGGCCGTGGCCTGCGACGCGTCCTCGACTCGATGGACGCCGTCGTCGCCCTCTCGGAGTTCGGGCGCCGGCGCCTGGTGGACGCGGGCGTCGACCCGTCGCGTGTCAGGGTGATCCCGCACGGCGCCTTCGACTACCTCACGCGTCAGCCGGATGAGGAGCCGCTTCCCGACGAGCTCGCGGAGGTCGAGGGCCCCGTGATCCTGTTCTTCGGCCTGATCCGCCCCTACAAGGGCGTCGACGTGCTGCTCGAGGCCTTCCGGTCGATGCGGGGCGCCGAGCTCTGGATCGTCGGCCGGCCGCTGGGCGTGGACGTGGGCTCGCTGCGCGAGCTTGCCGCGCAGGCGCCGGGACGGGTGCGGTTCGTGCCCCGCTTCGTGAGCGACCGGGAGCTGCCCGCGTACTTCCGCCGCGCGGACGTGATCGCTCTGCCCCACCGCGACGCCGAGCAGTCGGGGGTCCTTTACGCGGCCCTGGCCTTCGCCAAGCCGATCGTGATGAGCGACGTCGGCGGCTTCGGCGAGGTCGCGACGACGGGCGCCGGGGCCTTGGTCCCACCCGGGAATCCGGCTGCCCTCGGCGCCCGGCTCGACGAGGTGATCGCGAATCCGGCCGAGCGCGAGCGGCTCGCCGCCGCCGCAGGCGCCGCCGCCGCGGGTCCATACTCCTGGGAGCTCGTCGCACGCGAGACGCTCGACCTCTACGAGGAGCTCGGCGCGTGACCGCGGTGACCGTCGTCTTCTGGGTCTCGGTCGGCCTCCTCACCTACACCCATCTCGGCTATCCGGTGGTTTTGTGGGCGCTCGCGCGCTCCCGAGGCAACGCGGCTCCCGGCGAAGTCGGCGAACCGGACGATGAGTCCCTGCCGCGCGTCTCTCTGATCGTCGCCGCCCACGACGAGGAGGACGTGATCGGGCGCCGGGTGCGGGACGCTCTGGCGCTGGACTACCCCCGGAGGCGACTCGAGGTGATCGTCGCCTCCGACGGCTCGACCGACCGAACCGCCGAGGTGGCGCGCGCAGCCGGAGCGGACGAGGTCCTCGACCTGCCGCGCGCCGGCAAGGTGGCATCGCTGAACGCGGCCGTCGAGCGCTCCACCGGGGAGGTGCTCGCCTTCTCGGATGCGAACAGCTTCTGGCGTCCGGATGCCCTCCGCAAGCTGGTGGCACGCCTGGCGAAGCCCGACGTCGGTTATGTCTGCGGCCAGGTGCGGTTCGACGGGGTCGGCGGCGCCAACGAGGAGGGCCTGTACTGGCGCTACGAGATGGCCGTGAGGGAGCTCGAGTCCCGCCTGGCGGGGGTGACCGCCGGCAACGGGGCGATCAACGCGGTCCGGCGGGAGGCCTACCTGTTCCTCGAGCCCACCCGCGGCCAGGACATCTCGTTTCCGTACGAGCTCGTCAAGCGTGGCTGGCGGCCGGTGTACGCGCCCGAGGCGGTTGCCCGCGAGCGGCTCGCGACCACGATCGGCGACGAGTTCGGTCGCAAGCGCCGCATGATGGCCGGAGCATGGAGCACGATGCTGCGACACGGCCTGCTTTCGCCCCGCGGCTACGGGCCGCTGTACGCATTCGAGATCGCATCGCACCGGCTCCTCCGGTACGCGTCGCCGTTCCTGCACCTCATCGCCCTGGGGACCAACATCGCCCTCGCGGGGCAGGGGCCGGTGTACGTCGCGACCCTGGCTGCGCAGGTTGCGCTCCTCGCCGCGGCCGCGATCGGATCGGTCGTCCCGCTGCGCCCGTTTCGCATCGCCCATTACTACCTCGCGGTGACGGCATCGAGCGCCGCGGGCCTGTGGGAATTCCTTCGGCACGGCGTTCCCAGGACCTGGGACAAGGCCGAGGGGACGAGGTAGGGCGCGGATGGACGCGACCCGGGCGGCCCTCGGATCCCACGCGACGCCCGGAAGGGGACTGCCGCGCGCGGTCGACGTGGTCCTCGCGGCGGTGGGCCTGGCGCTCGGCCTGCCGCTCCTCGGCGTGGCGGCGGTGGCGATCAAGCTGACCTCGCGCGGGCCGGTCATCTACCGGCAGCGGCGAGCGGGCAGGGACGGCGAGGCCTTCGAGGTCCTCAAGCTGCGAACGATGAGGACGGGGGCCGATCCGATCGGCGTTGGGACCCCCGTGCTGGAGGGCGATCCGCGGGTCACCGGGGTCGGGCGGCTGCTGCGCCGGTTCTCGCTGGACGAGATCCCGAACCTGGTCAACGTCCTGCGCGGCGAGATGGCCGTCGTGGGGCCACGCCCCACGCTGCCCGCCCAGGTGGAGCTGTACACCCCGCATCAGCGCCGCCGCCTCGAGGTGAAGCCCGGGCTCACCGGATGGGCTCAGGTGAACGGCCGGGCGGGCATCCCGTGGGAGGAGCGGATCGAGCTCGACGTCTGGTACGTGGACCACCGCTCCCCGCGGCTCGACCTGCGGATCCTCGCCCGCACCGTGCGCCTGCTGGCGACCGGCCACGGCCTGTACGGATGAGCGCCTCCTCGCCCACGGCGGTCGAAGCTGTCGAATCGAATCGCGGTCCCGCGCGTCGGCGTAGCGGACGGCCTGGGGCGAGCGTGCTCCGCTCCAGCGGGTAGCCGAGCTCGGTCATAGCCCTCGGTTTTGGCGGCGCCGATCGCGTCAAATCAACCTCATGGGTCGATAAGAGGCCGCTCGCGTGGAGCTGGCTACAGGTAGCTTTACGCGGCGATGGCGGCGGCGATCGAGCTACGCGATTTCCGGCCCGAGGACGCCTCGGCGGTGCACCGATGGTTCAACGACGACCGGGTCACGGCCGATCTCGTCGGCCGGCGCGACAGCTTCTCCGAGGGCGACGCCCGCCGCTGGGTCGAGCGCGCCATGGACACCGGTCGCGACCGCAAGTGGGCGATCCTCCTGGATGGCGGGGCCGAGCCGGTGGGGTTCGTCGCGCTCTTCGGCCTGGCGCGTGAGACCGGTCCGGAGCTGGCGGTCCTCGTGGGCGATCCCGCCGCCTGGGGCAAGGGCGTCGCGCGCGAAGCCGAGCGCCAGGCCTGCATACGGGCCTTCGAGGAGCACGGCGCGCACCGGATCCACGCGGAGATCCCGGCCACCAACCGCGCGGCGCAGAAGGTCGTCACCTTCCTTGGCTTCCAGCGGGAGGGAGTGATGAGAGGCGCGATCCGCCGTGACGGCGAGCCCGTCGACAACGAGGTCTGGGGCCTCCTGCCGGAGGAGTTCACGGGGTGGCGGAGCGAGCAGAGCTGATCGCGGGCGATCATCGGGTCGCGCAGCTGGTCGCCGACGCGGGCCGCGCCGCGGAGACGGACGACTTCTTTCGCTCGCGGGCCTTCTACGAGGCGGAGGGCGTCAGCCATACGCTCGTCGCGGGGGGTGGAGAGGACGACGAGCTGGCGATCCCGCTGCTCGTGCACGAGGTCGGCGACTCGGGGAGGCGGGATGCCATCACCCCGTACGGGTATCCGGGCGCCGCGATCACCCTCGACCGCTCCTCGCCGCCGGACGCCGAAGCCCTGGACTGGTCGCAGACCGGCCTGGTCAGCGTCTTCGTCCGCGACAGGATCGGTCACGAGCCCTGCCTGAAGGGGGCCACGCGCCGCTCGGCGGTGCAGGTGCACGATCCCTCGCGCAAGCGGCAGCTCCGCTCGCGGTTCGCCGAGCAGATCCGCCACAACGAGCGCCTCGGTTACGACGTGGAGGTACTGCCGGGCCCGGGCGCGTCGATCGAGCACCGCGTGAGCTTCCATCACGTGTACACGGAGACGATGCGCGGCGTCGAGGCGGCGGAGAGGTACTTCTTCGAGCTCGACTACTTCAAGGCGATCCTGCAATATGAGCGCTCGTGGCTGTTCCTGGCCCGCAGCCCCGAGCGCGCGACCGCCGCCGGCGCGATCGTGGCGCTCTCGGACGGGATGCTCCACTACTACCTGGGCGGCACCGCCGAGGTGCACCGCTCGAGATCGCCGTTCAAGAACATCGTCGAGTCCATGATCGGCCTGGCGGAGGAGCTGGGCGTTCGCCTGAACCTCGGTGGCGGCGTCGAGCCGGGAGACGGCCTCGAGCAATTCAAGCGCGGGTTCGCCAACGCGGAGCTCCCGTTCTTCACGCACGAGATCGTCTGCGACCGCCCGGCCTACGGCGTCATGAGCGAGGGGCGGGAGGGCTCCCGCTTCTTCCCGGCCTACCGGGCCCCGGGCTAGATGCTGGCCGTGCGGGCCGGGCGCTCGGTCTGCGCATGGCCCTCCGCGTACAGCTCGTCCAGGAACGCCGCGAGCTCGTTCGTGAGGCGCTCGGGTGTCAGTCGCCACTCGAGGATCGAGTTGGCGTCGACCAAGCGGGCGTTCGGCATCTCGTCGACCAGCATGTCGGCGTCCGAGAACGGGTGCAACGGGTCGTTGGGGTGGCCGATCACGAGCGCCTCCTGAGTAAGGGCGCTCCGCTCCTCCTTGGTGGGCGCGGTACGGCCGAACAGGATCCCCTCCAGAACGGCGCGCGAGGGCTCGGGATCCTGGCGCAGCCAGTCCAAGCCGATGTCGACGAGGTAGTTGCTCCGCGGAATGCGGTTCGTCAGCGCCGCTATGCCCTTGAACAGGGGATTCCCCAACCGCAGCGCCATGAGCATGGGCGTGAAGATCAACGCGGCGCCCAGCAGGGCGTCCTCGAGCACCGGCATCTCGATGAACAGGCCGCCCGCACGCTCGGGATGGTGTGCGGCGAACTCCAGGCCCACGTTGGCGCCGAGCGAGGTGCCACCCACCACGGGAGCCTCGAGCTCGAGGTGGTCGAGCAGCGCGAGGACCTGGTCGGCGAACGCGGTCATCGAATAGATCTGCCGCTCAGGCAGCCGCTCCGAGCGCCCATGGCCGAGCAGGTCGACAGCGATCACGCGGTTGCCGCGTGAGGCGATGTCCGGAGCGAGCATGTCGTACATGCGCCGGTTCATCAGCAGACCGTGCACCAGCACCAGAACGCGATCGCCCTCGCCGTGGACGTCGTAGGCGATTCGGTGTCCGTGGTAGAGAAACGAGCGGTCGGCGACGGTCATGTCGAGGACGAGTCTACGGACCGATCACGATGCCGCGCCGCTGCTCGAGGCCAGCTCCCGGGGTGCAGCGCCGGCTCGCTCCCAGGGCCGCGAGGCGCGCAGGGCGCTCAGCACCGCCCGGGTCCCGGGTGCCCGGTTCAACGCGTAGAAATGAATGCCCGGGGCACCTCCCGCGAGCAGCTCGTCGCACTGCCGGGCGGCGTAGGCGACCCCGAGGAGCGACTCGGCCTCGGCATCGCCGCCGAGCGCCTCCATCGCGCTGGAGAGCTCCGCGGGTATCGATGCGTCGCAGCGCTCGCAGAACCGGGCGACCTGGCTGTAGCTCGCGATCGGGATCACGCCCGGAATGATCGGCACGGCGATCCCCCCCTCACGCGCTGCGGCGACGAAATCGAAGTAGAGGCGATTGTCGAAGAAGAGCTGCGTGATCAGGAAGCTCGCCCCCGCCTCCACCTTGGTCCTCAGATATGCGAGGTCCGCCTCCAGGTTCGGCGCCTCCGGGTGAACCTCGGGGAAGCATGCCCCGCCGATCGTGAACTCGTAGCGCTCGGAGATGAACGCGGCGAGGGCGGCCGCGCTCGAGAGCCCGCCCTCCGGCGCCAGAAACTCGGTCTCACCGCGCGGCGGGTCGCCGCGCAGCGCCAGGACGTTCTCGATCCCCGCCGATTGGAAGCGCTCGAGGATCTCGGCCAGGCCCTCCTGCGTCTCGCCGACGCAGCTCAGGTGCGCCATCGCCTCCAGCCCGTGGTCCCGCTTGATGCGAGTCGCGATCTCGACGGTCCCGTCGCGCGTCGCGCCGCCCGCGCCGTAGGTCACCGAGACGAAGTCGGGGGAGAGCGGCCTCAGCGCCTCGACCGTCTCGAACAGCTCCTCGACCTTCTCGGGAGTCTTGGGCGGGAAGAACTCGATCGAGAAGATGGGCTCGGGCCCGCCGAGGATCTGGTCGATGCGCATGGTGCGGGATGGTAGAGAGAGGGGGAGGATCTGCGCCGGGCGCAAGACCGCCGGCACGAACCCGACGCCCTCCTCGCGAGTGCCTACCGGCGCATCCGCCCGCCGGCGGCCTGAGCAAAGGCTCCTACAGGTAGCCGAGCTCGCGCCCGCTGCGCGCGAGCCCCTCGCGGAACTTCGGGTGTGCGATCCCGATCAGGCGCTCGGTGCGCTCCCGAATCGAGCTGCCGCGCAGCTCGGCGACCCCGTACTCGGTGACCACTCTGTCGACGATGTTCTTGAACGTGGTGACAGCCGCCCCGGGATGCAGCTGGGGGACGATTCGCGAGACGGAGTCGTCCCTCGCGGTGGAGTGCAGGACGATGAAGGCCTGTCCATGCTCGGCCAGGACGGCGCCGCGCGCGAAGTCCGGCTGCCCTCCCGAGGAGGACCAGTAGTCGCTGCCCAGCGACTCGGACGCGCACTGACCGAGGAAGTCGACCTCCACCGTGGCGTTGACGGCGTTGAAGCGGTCCTCACGCGCGATGTTGCGGGGGTCGTTGGTGTAGTCGACGGGCCAGAACTCGACCCCGGGGTTGTCGGCGACGAAGTCGTAGGTGCGCCGGGAGCCCAGGGCGCTCGTGGTGATGACCTTGTTGCGGTGCGTCCGCTTCTTCGTGCCCGTCACGACGCCGCTCTCCACCAGGCTCGCGACGCCATCGGAGATCAGCTCGGAGTGGACTCCCAGGTGGCGGTGATCGCCCAGCAGACCGAGGACGTGCTCAGGGATGGCGCCGATGCCGACCTGGAGGGTCGCGCCGTCCGGGATGCGCTCCGCCACCAGTTCCGCGATCTTGCGGTCCGCGTATCGCGTCTTCGGGGCCGGCACCTCCATGAGCGGGTAGTCGGCCTCGCACCACCCCGTCACCTCGCTCACGTGGACCTGGTTCTCGCCGAAGGTGCGGGGCATCCGGCGATTCACCTCGACGAAGAACGGGACCTCGCCGATCATCGAGGCGACGTACTCGGCGTGGCAGCCCAGCGAGAAGTAACCATGGCGGTCGGGCGCCGAGACCGAGGCGATCACGAGCCTGGGGCCGTGGAGGTGGCGCATCAGGCCCGGAACGTCGCTGAAGGTGTTGGGGATCAGGTCGCAGCGGGCGGCGTGGAACGCGTCCTTGTCGTGCGGGGAAAGGAACCACGAGACGTGTCGCAGGTTGGGGATCTCGCCCTCGATGTAGCGCCGGTCGCGCAGCGGGAGCATGCGATGCACGCGGACCCCCTCCAGTCGGTCGGCCCCTGCCTCGATCGCGTCGACGACCGTGACCGGCTCGGCGTTGGCGACGCCCATAACGAGCTCGGCGCCGGGCTCGATGTGGTCGAGAACGGCCTCGGGAGGGCAGCGGCGCTCCTCCAGCGTCGCGTCGATGCCCGCGGAGGCCACGGATCAGCCGACCGGCTCGTTCCAGTGCACGAGGATGGGCAGGCCGTGCTCGTAGCCGAGCGTGCACAGCGTACCCGTCCCCAACCCCAGCAGCCCCCCGTCGGAGGGCGGCAGGTTGACCCATCGGGCGCCGAGCACCCGCAGCATGTGCCCGTGGCCGAAGGAGATGACGTCGCCGTCGGCCTCCCTGGCCTCGGCGATGAGGCGGTCGGCCCTGGCGCCGACGTCGGGTGCCTGCTCGCCGTTGGGCCCGCCGTCGCGCCACAGGGTCCAGTCCGGGTCACGCTCGTGGATCTGCGCCGTCGTCATCCCCTCGTAGTCGCCGTAGTCCCATTCGTGCAGGTCGTTGCGGACCTGGGCCTGATCGCCCAGGCCGGCCAGCTTGCACGTTTCGATGGCGCGTTGCATGGGACTGGTCAGCACCAGGGCGAACTTCCGGCCGGCGAGGCGGGGTGCGAGGTTGCGAGCCCGCCGTCGCCCGTTCTCCGTGAGCGGGAGGTCCGTGGTCCCGGTATGGCGCCCGTTGAGGCTCCACTCGGTCTCTCCGTGGCGGGCGAGCAGCAGCTCCGGCATCAGGCGCAGGCTAACCACCCCGCCCGCGGGTCGGCGCGGTGTCGCGCGCCAGGGTTCAAAATGACCCGCCGATGTTCGACCGCGAGCGCATCGACGTCGCCGAGGCCTGCCGCCGACTGGCCCGCGAGGGCCTTGTGATCGGGACGGCGGGGAACGTCAGCGCCCGCGCCGGGGAGAGCGAGGTGGCCGTCAGCCCCACCGGCGCCACGCTCGGCGAGCTGACGCCGCAGGAGGTGACCGTGGTCGACCTGCAGGGAGGCGTGATCTCGCCCATGCGCGCGAGCACGGAGTCACCACGTCCGCGGACATCCTGGCGCCCGGCGAGCAGGCAGCCGACCTGATCGAGTGGATAGCCCCGGCGCTCCCACAGCTCGACTACCTGCTTCCGAACGACGAGCAGGCCCTGGGGCTCGCGCGCGAGGAGGATCTGGTCGCCGCCTGCCGGGTGCTGGTGAGCCGCGGCGTCGGCTGCGTGGTGGCCACCCGCGGCGCGGATGGCGTCGTGATCGTCGACGAGCACCAAAGCGAGTCGGTCCCGGCCTTCGAGGTACAGGTGGTCGACACCACCGGCTGCGGTGACGCGTTCTCCGCCGGGTTCCTGCGCGGCCTGTCGCTCGGGCGGTCGCGCCCCGAGGCGGCGACCCTCGGCTGCGCCGCCGCGGCGATGGTTGCCCAGGGCCTGGGCACCGACTACGGCGACTTCGACCTCGCCGCCGCGGACGCCATGGCGGCCGGCTCCGCATAGCCACCGGGCGGTCGGTTCGAGTTCCATACCATCGTCCTCGGTGTCCTCGCGGATCGGACTCGACTTCTACGACGCCGAGTTGCGCGCTCATCACAAGCACCTTCGCGCCGCCTACGGGATCGGCCGCGGCGATGAGATCCTGGACATCGGCTGCGGAACCGGACTGACGACTCGTGAGGCAGCGCGTGCGGCCGCGCCCGGACGCGTCGTCGGGGTCGACGTCTCGGAGCGAATGCTCGAGCGCGCCCGTGAGCTCACTGTCGCCGAGCGGCTCGAGAACGTGAGCTACGAGCTCGGCGACGCCCAGGTGTCTCACTTCGATCCTGAGCGCTTCGACCTTGCGATCAGTCGCTTCGGCATGATGTTCTTCTCCGATCCAGTCGCCGCGTTCGCCAACATCGCCTCCGCCCTGCGTCCGCGGGGACGGCTGGTCTCGCTCGCCTGGCAGCGCCGTGAGCTCAATGAATGGGCGTTGGCAATCGACGCTGCGCTCGGCGACAACGCGAAGCCCCCGCCGCCAACCGCGGACGCGTTCTCGCTCGGCGACGCCGAGGCCACCGCGGAGACCCTCGAGCGCTCCGGATTCGAGGCGGTGCGCTTGGAGGACGTCGACGAGCCGGTCCTCTACGGGGACGACATCGACGCTGCGCTTGAATTCGTATGCGGCTTCCAGGACGCGAGCGCCGCGCTCGAGGGCATGAGCCGCGAGGCTGCCGCCCGCGCCGTGGGTCGGCTACGCCAGACGCTCGAGGATCACCACCGCGACGAGCAGGGCGTGGCCTTCGCTTCGCGCTCCTGGTTGATCACCGGCCGGCGGCCCTGACCCCGCCGGCGGCCGGCGTTGGCTGGGGAGGGCGCAGGCCGGAGGATCAGCCCGGCGCGGCCTCGATCGCAGCCCGCACCTCTTCCTCGCGGGCTCCGACCCCGAACTCGGTGAGGATCCAGGTGGCACCGGCCGCCTCCCAGGGATCCGGATCCGAGTCGACGGGCAGCTCGACGATGAGATCAAACGGGCGATCGTTGCCGGCCTCGGCTCGCAGGGCGGAAACCTCCGCGGCGAGCTCGGTGAGGGCCTCAGGACCGGGCAGGTCGATCGGAAACAGTCCATCCCATCGCGCCGCCCGGCGCAGCGGCCGCCGGTTGGGCCACCTCGCCGCGACCCATACGGGGATGCGCGGAGACTGCACCGGCGCCGGCTCGAACTCCCCTCCCCAGCAGGAGGCGAGTCGCGCGAGCCCGTCATCGAGGAGTCGCGCGCGCTCGCGCGGGTCGACGACCTCGCCAAAGGGCTCGAGCTCACCATTTTGGTCCGAGCCGAGGCCGACGCCGAGCACCAGGCGCCCGCGGCTCAGGTGATCGAGGGTCACCGTCTCGCGGGCGAGCTTCTGGACTCGGCGGCGTGCAACCGGCGTGACCAGTGGACCAAGGCGGATCCGGTCGGTGGCCGCGGCGACCGCGGCAAGGACGACCCAGGGGTCGGCGACGGCCCGCACGGGCGGGCGGTAGCGCACGTGATCCCAGACGAAAAGCCCATCCCAGCCATGGCCCTCGGCGCTCCCGGCAAGCTCGGCGAGCTTGCTCGGGTCGACAAGCTCGTCGAAGGGGGCGATGAAGATTCCGCGCCTGGCGGTCATTCCGTTCGGACGCTACCTCCTCGGTCCGCCCCTTGTCGGTTCTCGCCCTTCGACCCGCCGCCGCGAACGCGGCGGTCGCCTGGGACGGTCGGGCACAGATCGTTTGACGGGCATCGAACCTTGCTAAGGTACGACGACCGTCCTACAAGGCCGCGAGCGACGAGGAACAGCCAGATGAACGAAGCCCCAACCGCGCAGGTGAACGAGCAGACGAACGAGAGCCAGGTCCGGCGCGCCCACCGCGGCGTCGTCGCCGGGTACATCCACCAGCTGTCGGAGAGGCACGCGCACCGCCGCCCGTCGAGCTGGAAGCCCAGCCGGCGGCCGAGCCCTGCGGCGGGCGCTGACCCGTCCGGGCACGCTCCTATGGTCCACCCCGCGGTGAATGCGCCGCCGGCCGGGGAGTGCCTGCCAGCCGCGGCCGCGCGACCCGGGCGCACCGGGAGTAGGGCGCTGAGGGCCCCGACCCGGGGACCGGCCCGCAGCTAGCCCGCCCGCTCCCAACGACCACGACATCGGGTCGCCCGGGCCGTCACGACGAGGGACGCGGCGCGACGCGCACTAGAAACGACCGGGGGCGGCGACTTTGCCTGCCGTGCGTAGCCTTCGCACGAAGTAAGCTCCATTCGCTGCCTGTCGAGAGTCGCTCTTCGTCTGGCTTCGACGATTTGCTTCTCTCTCCCGGTCGCAGCGCGAAGCTATCTCAAGCTTCCACCGCGTGCCAGCGGTGATCCCGCATTTTGCGTGGGAAGAAAGCGCGGGGCTGGGGCTCTCGGGACCTCGGACGATGGACTGTTGCGATCCATCGCTCGACTAGCGAGGGCACATCGGCGACTACGCGATCGGATGGGTCGAGCTCGATCCAAGCCCCACCAGCGGCAGCTAATCGACCCCTGAGGTGATCCGCCCCTCGCCGGATCCCCGGCGGGTCAGAGCGCTTGACCGACACGTGACCAATAAGTCACATATACTCCCACCCATGGACGACGTGTTCAGGGCGCTCGCGGATCCGACTCGCCGAGGCCTGCTCGACGAGCTGTTCAAGCGCGACGGGCAGACGCTCAGCGAGCTCGAGGCGGGCGTGCCGATGACCCGGTTCGGGGTCATGAAGCACCTGAAGGTGCTGGAGGAGGCGAACCTCGTCACCACCAGGCGCCGGGGCCGCGAGAAGCTCCACTTCCTGAACCCCGTCCCGATCCGGCTCGTCCACGACCGGTGGGTGAGCAAATACGCGGAGCCCTGGGTGACCACGCTCACCGGGCTCAAGCACGACCTCGAGGAGGAATGATGGAGAAGGTCTTCGAGATCTACATCAAGACGACCCCGGAGCGCCTGTGGGAGGCGATCACCGACCCCCGGATGCGGGCGACGTACAGCTTCGGAGTCGAGACGCATTCGGACTGGACACCCCGGCTCGAGCTACAAGTCGTCGGTGCCGGGAGCCATCGAGATCGCCGAGGGCGACAACCTGGAGGTCGATCCGCCTCGCCGCCTCGTCCAGAGCTTCAACGCGCTCTGGGGCGATGACGTGAAGGCCGAGGCGACGTCCCGGGTCACCTGGGAGATCCAGCCGATCGGCGACGACTCGTGCCAGCTGATCGTCACGCACGACCAGCTCGCGAACGTCAGCGGAACGTCCCCGGGCGCCAACCCGCAGCTCTACGGCGGCTGGCCGATGATCCTCTCGGGCCTGAAGACGCTGCTCGAGACGGGCGAGGACCTGACCACGCCGGGCTCGCTGCAGTTCTCCGGAGCGGAGGCTGCTACCGACTGACGACGAGCTTCGAGCGGTGGCCGGCGACGGCGTCGGGGGCGTCGTCCCAGTCGGCGGTCTCGCCGGTCACCGGCTCGGGATCTTGCGCTCGTTGCTCTCCGAGCGGCCGGGCAAGCTGGTGGACGCGGGCATCCCTCCGCCGCGACGCCGAGCCCGCTCCCGGCCCGGGCCTCAAGGCGGCCTGGCGTCAGCCCGTCGGCCCGAAGCGCTCCGTGCGTATCCGGGCCGGTTCGACCCCGGCGTCCACCAGCAGCCGGCTCGCCGCCTCCACGAATCCGTTCGAGCCGCAGATGAAGGCGGTGGCGCCTGGCCGCAGAACGTCGGCGACAAGCCCTCGGTCGATGCGTCCCGTGTGGCCCTCCCATCCGTCCGGCGCGTGGCGGGTGAACGTGAGCAGGGCGTCGTCTCCCAGCTCGTTCGCGTAGATCACGTCCTCCGCCCCCCTCGCCGAGTAGACGAGCCGCATGGGGAGGTCCGGCATCGTGAGCCGCCGGTGCCGAAGGATGGCCATCAGGGGAACGACGCCCGAGCCTCCGCCGATCAACAGCACCGGCTCCTCGCCGCGCCACACGAAGTAGGACGCGAACGGCCCGCGGAGCTCGACCTGGTCGCCCTCGACGACGACGTCGTGGAAGTACGGCGAGACCTCGCCCTCGTCCAGGCGGTCGATCGTCAGCTCGATCTCGCCTTCGTCGAGCGGCGAGGAGGCCACCGAGTAGGACCGCTGGGCCCGGTACCCGTCCGGCGCGGTGAGCCGGACGTCGTAGTGCTGGCCGGGGAGGTGGGGCATCCACATGGGCAGCCCGATGCGAAACGACTTCACCCGCGGCGTCTCGGTCTTGATCCTCGCGACCGTGCCGATCTGCCACCGGCCGGGCGCCCGAAGCTCGACCGGGCTCATCGCGTAGGGCGTCAGTCGGTCCAATAGCGCTCCTCCTTCCACGGGTCGCCGCGATTGTGGTACCCGTTGGCCTCCCAGAAGCCCGGCTCGTCGTGGTCGGTGATCCGCAGGCCGGCAACCCACTTGGCGCTCTTCCAGAAGTAGAGGTGCGGGACGAGCAGTCGCGCGGGGCCGCCGTGCTCGCGCGGCAGGGCCTCGCCCTCGTGCTCGGTCACCACCCACGCCTTGCCGTCGGTCAGGTCCTCGATCGCGAGGTTGGTCGTATAACCGCCGTACGAGTACGCCATCGCGAAGGCGTCCAGGGGCTCGGCCTCCTCGAAGAGGGCGTCCACGGAAACACCGCGAAAGCTCGTGCCGAGCTTCGACCACTTCGTGACGCAGTGGATGTCGCACGGCACCTCCTCGAACGGGAGCTCGCCGAGCTCCTCCCACGTCCACTCGCGGGGCTCGGCCACCATGCCGTCGATCCGCAGCCGCCACTCGGCGGCCGAGACCTCGGGCGTGGGCCCGGCGGTGAGAACCGGAAACCCGGGCTCCGCGTACTGGCCGGGAGGCAGCCTGTCCGCGACGTCATCCGGCGTGCGCCGGCGACCGGTGAACCCGCGGGAGACGAAATCGTCCACGGCCGTATCCTCGCGCACCGAGCGCGCACGTCAAGGCCGCGGGAAACCGACGCGACGCGCCGGGGGGCGGCGCCCCTACGCGCCGCTGAACGCCGGATCGCGCTTCTCGACGAACGCGGCGGTGCCCTCCAGGAAGTCCTTGCTGCGACCGAGCGCGTGCTGGAGCTCGGCCTCCAGGTCGAGCTGGGCGTCGAGGTCACCGTAGATGAATCGGTTGAGCGCCCGCTTCGAGCTCGCATAGGAGCGCGTGGGTCCGGCCGCAAGCCCCTCGACCAGGGCGTGGGCCTCGTCCATCATCACGTCGTCGGGCCGAACCCAGTTGACCAGTCCCCAGTCGAGGGCCTGCTCGGCCGAGACCCGCTCGCCGAGCAGGGCCATCTGGAACGCGCGCGCCTTGCCCACAGCCGGCGGGACGAAGGCCGTCGAGCCACCGTCCGGCATCAGGCCGATGTTCACGAACGCGAGCCCGAGGAAGGCCGATTCTGCCGCCATCACTAGATCGCAGGCGAGCGCGAGCGAACACCCGATTCCCACCGCCGGTCCGTTGACCGCGGCCACGACGGGCTTTGGCAGCCGCCTGACGCCCGCGATCACGGGGTGGTAGAGCTCGTGGAGCTCCTTGCGGATGTCGGGCATGCCGTCGTCCGCCGGCTCGAACCCGGCCTTCAGGTCGGCACCCGACGAGAAGCCCCGGCCGGCCCCGGTGACGATCACGGCTCGCACCGACTCGTCCGCGGCCTCGCCCTCCACGGCCTGCTTCAGCTCGCGCCCGAGCTCGGCCGTCCAGGCGTTGAGCGTCTCGGGGCGGTTCAGAGTGAGCCGGCCGACGGCGCCGGTCTGCTCCCAGATGATGGTCTCGTAGCTCATCGACAGTCTCCTTTGTGGCGGTGACGAGGCCACCGTAACCGGCGCCGCGCCCGACGTGGCCGAGCCGGGGCCGACCGAGGGAGGTCGCTCCGTGCCGGATCCGGCGACGAACACGGTGCTCCACGACGCCCCCCACCCTTAGCCGGAACCGCCCCCACATGCCGAGCGGCCTCAAATCCACCTACGAGGTTGAAAATCCGCCGTTCGCTGCGCGTGGCGGCCGGATCGGATCTCTCGGGCCAGCGATCGACAGCCGAGCCAGCCGCACTTTGCGCACTCTGGAGCGCTGTCCCTAACAGGGCGGTCACACGGCGCTTACCGTGACTTGAGACAACGTCGTTAACCAGTGAGGGCATGAGCGATCACGACGGAGTCACCCTTCTGACAGGCGGCACCGGTTTCCTCGGCGGCGAGGTCCTGGCGCGGCTCCTCGCGGGCGGCGAGGCCCCCGTTCACGTGCTCGTCCGGGCCGACAGCGACGAGCAGGCGACCGCCCGGCTGAGCGCTCTTCTCGAGTCGCTCATGGGCAGCGCCGACCCCTGGTCGCAGCGAGCGGTGGCGGTCCGGGGAGACGTCACGCGGGCCTGGCTCGGCATGGGATCCCGCCGCCGGGACTGGCTCGCCGAGCGGGTCGGGCGGATCATCCACTGCGCGGCGTCGGTGTCCTTCACGCTCGGGCTGGACGAGTCACGCGAGATCAACGTCGCGGGGACCCGGCGGATGATCGAGCTGGGCAGGCTCTGTTCCCGCCGGGGCGGCCTGGACTCGTTCGTGCACGTCTCGACCGCGTACGTGGCGGGGACCCACGCCGGCAGCTTCACCGAGGGCGACCTCGACGTGGGCCAGGGCTTTCGCAACGCCTACGAGCGCACCAAGTTCGAGGCCGAGCACGTCGTCCGCGACCGGGGCTGGGGCCTCCCCGTTCAGGTCCTGCGGCCGAGCATCGTCGTGGGCGACTCGACGACAGGATGGACGCCGACGTTCAACGTCCTCTACGGGCCGATGAAGGCCTTCTCTCGCGGCGCCTACCCGGTGATCCCGGCGCGGCGCTCGTCGCCGGTCGACGTCGTGCCGGTCGACTACGTGGCGGACTCCATCCTCGCCCTGGCCAACCGCCCCGGGACCACGTATCACCTGACGGCCGGCGACCGGGCGTCGAGCGTGGGCGAGCTGATCGACCTGGGAAGCGCCGCGGCAAACCAGCCGCAGCCGCGCGTCCTCCCGCCGTGCCTGTACCGGCGGGTGATCCACCCTGTGCTCGTTCGCCGGGGAAGCGAATCGCGCCGCCGCGCGCTTCGCCGCAGCGAGGCCTACTTCCCGTACTTTGCGATGCGGACCCGCTTCGCGAACTCCGCCGCCCGCGAGGCGCTCGCCCCGGCCGGGATCGCGGTCCCGCCGCTCGCGACCTACTTCGGCCGGCTGCTCGGATTCGCGACGGCCGCAGAGTGGGGGCGCCGTCCATTCCCGCGCCACGAGATGATCCCGGTGGAGCGTGACGAGGACCGAGCCTCCGAGCCCCTAGCCGTCTGAGGAAGCGGCACTCCCACCCGCGCCGGCGCCGACGTCGATCGGCAGCCCGGTCTCGCGCTCGGAGACCTGCCACAGCCGGTCGATCGCCCTCGCCAGGCCGAGCCGGCGGAGGATCGGCTTGCGAACCGGGGGGCCGTTGTTGACGAATGCCGGCCCGTAGAACTCCCCGCTCCGCGCGGCGGGGTCGGTCGCCGCGCGCAGCTGCGATCGAGCTCCGTCCGAGGGAGCCATGCCGGTTCGATGGGCAAGGACCTGGAAGAAGCGCTGGCTGACGCCGCCGCCGGTCTCGTCGACGCTCACGTCCTGAAGCTCGGTGTTCGAAAGGCCCGGATGGGCGATCATGCTGCCCGCGGGGGCGTCGGCGGCCTCCAGGGCGCGATGCAGCCCGATGCCGAAGTGGAAGTTGGCGAGCTTCGCCTGTCCGTACGCGCGCCACGGGCCGTACCTCCCCTCGAGGTGGGGGTTGCCGGGATCGACCGCCCGACCCATGTGGTGCGCCGTGCTGGTCACCGTGACGATCCTCGCGGCGTCTGCGCGCAGCATGGCCGGCATGAGCAGAGCGGTCAGCGCCCAGTGCCCCAGGTGGTCGACGCCCAGCTGCATCTCGAAGCCGTCGACGGTGCGCCGCTCGGGGATGCCCATCACGCCCGCGTTGTTCACGAGGATGTCGACCGCCTCATGCTCGCCCAGGATGCGCTCGGCCGCCTCGCGCACCGAAGCCTGCGATCCGAGGTCGAGCGACACCACCTCGAGCGATGCGTCCGGGAAGCCGTCGCGGATCTCGCCGACCGCCGTCGCGGCCTTGTCCTGGTTGCGCGCGGCCATGACCACGTGCGCCCCCGCGGCTGCGAGCGCGCGAGACGTCTCGAGCCCGAGCCCGCCGTTCGCGCCGGTGACCACCGCCGTTCGGCCGGCTAGATCGCCGATGTCGACGACGCTCCAGGCCACCCGCCTCAGCCCGGCGCCAACGCCGGGTCGTCCTCGTGGCTGCGGAAGAACTCGACCATCGGGCCGACGTACTCGCTGAAGGACGGTGGGCGGAGCCCGTGCGGGGTCAGCAGCTCGATCGCGCGTCGGGCGTCGAACGCCACCGGGTGGTTGAGGTAGACGACCGACTCCCGAGGCGTGCCGCCGAACGCCGCTCGGACCGGCTCGAAGCGAAGCGAAGCCTCCGCCAGCCGCGGGGGAATGTGGAACCGGGGCGCCCGCCCCGCGTACTCGTGGGACAGCGCCTCGAACAGCTCGTGGCTCTGCAGCGGATCCGGGTCGGTCAGATGGAGGGTCTCGCCGGCGGCGGCCGGGTCGAAGGCCGCGGCGGCGATCGCGGCGACGATGTAGTCGACCGGCACGACGTTGAACGGCGCCTCCGAGCGTCCGAACTGCGCCACCGGCCGGCCGGCCCGCTCCGTGCGCGAGATCATGCGGAGGACGTAATACGGGCCGTCGAACTTCTGGGTCTCGCCGGTCCGCGAGTCGCCGACGACGATCGCGGGCCGCAGGACGGTGGTCGGCAGGCGGTCCATGAGGTGGCGCACCCACACCTCGGCCTGGAACTTGGTCGACTCGTAGTGGTTCTTGAACCCCTGGCCCATCACGAGCTCGTGCTCGTAGACGATCCCCGTCCGCGTCCCCGCCACGTAGGCGGTGCTGACGTAGGCGAGGCGCTCCAGGCCCTCGGCGCCGAGGCAGAGCTCGAGCACGTTGCCGGTCCCGCCCACGTTGACCCTCGCGGCGACGGGCAGCGGGACAGCGAGGTTATAGATCGCGGCGAGGTGGAAGACGTGTGTCGTCTCGGAGGTCAGCCGCTCGTAGGTGGCGTCGTCGAGACCCAGCTGCCGCTGGGCGATATCCCCGGGGACGAGGTCGATCCGATCAGCGCCCGCGGCGGCCTCCTGTGCGGCTGCCATCATCCGCGGCTCGACCAGGGCCGCGATCCGCAGGTCGGAGCGGTCCTCCAGCAGCTTGGCGGCCAACCGCCTGCCGATGAAGCCCGGGTATCCAGTGAGCAGCGCGAGCGCCATACGCAATCCTCAGCGGGCCTCCGTCAGAGTCCCCGCCGCCGGCGGAGCGCTCGGACGGCGCCCGGCCCCGTGGCCGCGGCGCGCCGCTCGAGCATCATCGCGAGGCTGAGGTCGATGTCGCGCCTGCGCCGCTGCAGCTCGGCGAGCGCAGCCGGGTCGTGGGTTGCGGCGATCTCACGGTCGAGCCGGTAGACCTCGCGCCGAAGCTCCACCTCGGGCGGCGCGACCCCGGCGTTTCGAAGGATCTTGTAGCCGAGGCGCATATCCGCCGGCACGCCCGACATGTCCTCGAACCGGAGCGGTTTCCCGCGTCCCGGCAGCGAGTCGAAGTCGCCGCGCTCGATCCCTTCCTGGATCTTTGCCTCCGCGATCCTGGCGAAGATGCTCATCGCCGTTCACCCATCTGCTGGAAGTTACCGGCGCCTGCCGAGGGCGGTCCTCATCGACCAACCCTACGTCAGAAGTCAGCGCGCCTACGCTGCGGCTATCCGGTAGGCGACGTGGGTCACCCCGGGCGCCTCGACGGCACGGACCTGCTCGAGCTCGATCGGCGCGTCCCCCAGCTCGTCGAGCAACCTCGCGCCGCCGCCCAGGAGCAGGGGGACGATCGAGATCTCCATCTCGTCCAGGAGCCCGCGCGCCAGGTACTGCCGCGCCGCCGACGCGCCGCCGCCCAGCGAGACGTCCTTGCTGCCTGCGGCCTCCCTGGCCTGCCCGAGCGCCGACTCGATCCCGTCGGTGACGAAGTGGAACGTGGTGCCTCCCTCCATCACCAGGGGCTCGCGCTCGTGGTGGGTGAGGACGAAGACGGGATGGTGGAAGGGAGGGTCGTCTCCCCACCAACCGGTCCACGGCTCCTCGTCCCAGGGGCCCGGCCCGCCTCCGAACATGTTGCGGCCCATGATCGTGGCGCCGATGTTCTCGACCCAGCCCTGGACCACCGGCGTGCTGGCGTTGACCTCGCCGCCCTCGCGGCCGTGCGCCTCCCGAAAGGCCCTCAGTGGAACGACCCACCGGTGCAGGTTTTCCCCGCCCACGCCCAGCGGGTTCTCCTCGCTCTGGTCCGGGCCGGCGACGAACCCGTCGAGCGACATCGAGATGTTGAGCCGCAGCTTGCTCACGTGGCTTCCTCCGTCTCGGTTGACAACTGAAACAACTGAAACCTAAGACCCGCCGCGTGGCCGGTATTCATCGACCGGCTGCAAACCTCGAGCACCGGCGGTTTCCGCGCGGGGCGGGGATACTGGGGGGGATATGCCGATGGAGCTCCGCGTCGCCCGTCACACCGAGCGCCTGGACGAGGTCGTCGGCTTCTACCGGGACGGCATCGGGTTGACCGAGATCGGCGCCTTTCACGATCACGACGGCTACGAGGGGGTGTTTCTCGCCGTGCCGGGGATCGGCGCGCACCTCGAGCTCACCGCCGGCGGTGGCCACGGGGCCCCGGAGCCGCACCCTGAGTCCCTGCTCGTCCTGTACCTCGGCGACGAAGACGCCGTCCGGAGCGTCGCGGAGCGGCTCGAGGTCGATCCGATCCGTCCCGCCAACCCGTACTGGGCCGAGCACGGGCTGACGTTCCAGGACCCGGACGGCTTTCGCGTGGTTCTCGTGCCCGAGCGCTGGGAGGGCTAGACGAGCAGTTCCACGGCGTCGTCGGCGCGGCGCCGCGCCGCTGCTGAGAAGCACGCCGCCGCCTTCTGCGTGCTCGCGGCCCCGCTGCCCGCCCTCCGTGACGTGGATCTCAGCGGCGCGGTCATCCGATGGCCCACCGGGAGCGGCCGGCGGGCGGCGCACAGGATCCGCGAGCTGGGCCATAGCCCCTGACCCGGGATACTGGGTGCGATGTCGCGGGAGAGCGTCGAGGTCGTGCGGGCCCACTTCGCGGCGGTGAACGAGCGGGACTTTCCGCGAGCCATGAGCCATTACGCCGAGGACGTGGAGCTCGTCGTGCATCCCGAGGCGTTCCTCGAACGCGGCACGTTCAAGGGTCGCGACGCAGTCGGCGAGTGGTTCGGCAACTGGTTCGCCACCTTCGAGCGCGGCTATCGCTTCGACATCCGGGAGGCAGTCGATCTGGGTGATCTGGTCCTGCTCGTCGCCAACCATCACGGGCGCGGTCGATCGAGCGGAGCGGAGGTCCACGGGCACACCGCCTACCTCTACACGCTGCGCGACGGCAAGATCGCCCGCGTCGAGCTCTACCCCAGCCGCGCCGAGGCCCTCGAGGCCAGGGAGCGGCGGGGATAGAGGACGGCTAGGGCTGGGTCGCGACTCAGGCCTGCTTGACGCGGAAGCCCTTGTGGGCACCCTTCTTCTTGAAGGTGGCCGACTGCACCTTGAGCTTCCAGCCACCCGGGAGGTTGCCGCTGGGATCGGCGAGGAACTTCGCGAACAGCTTCGACGCCTTCCCGCAGCTGATCCGCTGCCGGTGGATCACGGTGATCTTGTACGGGCCCTTGGGGACCTTCAGGCGGCCGATCCGGTCGTTGTGCTCGACCTGGAAGGTGCCGGGGCAGATCTTCTCGCCGCGGCCGGGATGGCGGCCACCGCCACCGCCTCCGCCTCCGCCTCCGCCCTTGCGCTTCACGAAGAAGCCGACCTTCGGGCTCTTCTGGAAGCCGGACTTGTTCACCTTCACCTTCCAGCCGCCCGGAAGCTTGCCGTCGTAGTCCTGGAGGAACTTGGTGAATAGATCCGAGGCTCGCTGGCAGCTCAGCCGGTTCTGGTTGATCACGGTGATCGCGTAGGTGCCGGCTTTGAGCGACAGCCTCCCCACGTGGTCGTTGTGCAGCACCCGGAAGGTGTTGGGGCACTTGGTGGACTTCGCGTCCGCCCGGTCAGCGGCGGTGAGGGCTGCGAAGACGGTTACTAGAACCGCGAGCGCCACGAGTAACGCATGGCGCGGGCGGATGACTGTGGCGGACAATCCCTGCTCCTTTGATGTTGGACGACAACGATGCTCGAACCCCGTGGGGCCGAGAAGGTTGCGCAAAGGCTACCGGGCCGGGCCTCGTATTCCCGCCCGGCTTCAGCCCCCGACGTCGCCAGATCGTCGACGGCGCCCGCGAAGGCGCCCCGTTCCTGGAACAGAAGGCGTGCGCGCCGGGGAAGACCCGCAGTCCCCCGGGGTTCGTCCCGGCCAGGATCAGGCTGGACACCCGCTCGTCGACCCGGTGCCCATCGGCATCACCAGCGGCGGTGCCGCGCCGGCATGCGGAGATTCTCTTTCCTCCGAGCCGCCAACCGGCGATTCCGCCGACCGTGTTGCTTGACTTCCGGCGCGACGTGGGTCCGGCGGAAGGCAGCCATGGGCGGTACTCACGCGACGCGTCGGAGTTCGATCGCGCCATCGCCTTCATCGACGCGACCTTCGCGCTCGCGCTGACGCTGCTGATCACCACGCTCGACGTCGACAACCCGGCGTCGTCGTTTGGGAGCCTCTCTGCGTTCGGCGACGCAGCGGGCGCGCAGCTTCTCGCGTTCGCGATCGCTTTCGCGGTGATCGCCTCCTACTGGCTCGCGCATCACCGCATGGTCGCATCGTTCGCCGCCATCGATAGAGCCACGATCGTCGCCAACCTGCTCTTGATCGCCGCCATCGTCCTGCTGCCGTTCAGCACCAGGTCGGTCGGGGATCCCGCCGTCGCGGAGCTTCCGCTCCCCACCGTGCTGATGGCCGTCAACGTCGCCGCGGTGTCCGTGCTCTACATGCTGGTCTGGGTAGTGGCAAGCGGACGTCGCCTCCTCGACCACGTGCCGACCTCGGCCGAGTGGCGTGAGACGGTGATCAGCCAATTGACCCCGGCGCTCGTCTTCGGAGCATCGGTGCCGATCGCCTATCTGGTCTCACCGGGCATCGCGAGGCTCTCGTGGCTCTCGCTCCTCGCCGTCAATCCGGCGGTTGGCGCGCTGATGGCGCATGCCCGCAGGCTGACCGACGAGGGTTAGCCCCCTCGCATGCCCGGCGCGGCGCGCAATCGGTCGGCGAAGCGGGGCCGCGGGGCCGTGATGGCGATCGCGGTGGGCGCGGTGACGATCGACACCGCGCTGCTCGGCTTGATCGCCCCGCTTCTCCCCGCTATCGAGCAGAGGACCGGAGCCGGTGACGCGACGCTCGGCCTCGCGCTGGCCGCCTACGCCGTGCCGATCGTCCTGCTCTCGCTCTCCCTCGGTCGCGCCGCCGATTCGTTCGGACGGCGCCCCCTGCTGGTGGCCGGCATGTCATTCGTCGCCGTGGGGTCGATCCTTATCGCGGTGTCTGACTCGATCGGGGTGCTGCTGGCGGCTCGCGCGGTCCAGGGGGTGGGGTCCGCCGCCAGCTGGATCTCCGCCCTCGCGCTGGTCTCGGATACCGCGCCGCCTGGAAAGCGCGGCGAGGCCCTCGGGGTCGCCCTCGGCGCGACCAGCGCGGGCTCGATCGCCGGCCCCGCGCTCGGGGGCGTGACGGCGGACCTGCTCTCGTTCGAGGCTCCGTTTGTGATCTTCTGCGGCCTGGCGATCGGGTTGCTGGTCGCGGCGATCGTCGTTCTGCCTCGCGAGGCGCGCCGAGCGGGCCCCTCGCTCCCGGCGCTGCCGGCAATCGTGGCGGCGACGCGCTCGGGGGCGGGCGCCTGGGGGGCGGCGATACTCCTCGGCACCGCCTGCGCGCTCGGCCTGATCGAGGTCGTCGCCCCCCTCGACCTCGATGCCCGGCTCGGCCTCTCCAGCGCGACCATCGGGCTCCTGTTCGCGGCGTCGATCGCGGTCGACGCGGTGCTGTCGCCACTGGGCGGACGCTGGGGAGATCGGCGGGGCCGGCGCGGCCCGGCGATGGCAGGGCTATCGCTCACCGCGATCTCGGTTGTGCTCCTGGCGATCCTCCCTGGGATCGGGGGGATCGCGGTCGCCCTCGTGGTCTACGGGGCGGGCTTCAGCCTCGCGGTGGCAGCCTCGGTTCCCTGGCTCGACGAAGCCTTCATGGAGGGGGCCCGGGGCCTCGCGTACGGGGCGCAGAACCTCCTCTACGCCGCCGGATATGTCGTCGGACCGATCGTGGGCGGCCTGCTGCTCGAGGGCGGTGGGGCGGACCTCGCCTACGGCCTGACGGCGGCCGCGATCGGGATGGGGGCGGTGATGCTCCTCGTCGTCAGCCGCCCAGCTCGATGAGCCATCCCACCCCGGCGTTTGGCAAGCTGGGGACGTTATGGCGTACCTGAGCTGCCAAACGCGGAACAGGCCAGATTGGCCGACTGCAGGCCCAGGAGGGCGACGCCCGCCCTACCCATCTCACGCTCCCGGGCGAGGAGCGGCAACCGGTCTTCCCTGCTGATGAGGAACATTTCCAGCTCGGCTTTCTCGCTACCTCCCGAACGACGGAGCGTATGCGCCCCGGGAATGGCCCGCATCAGTGATTCAGGGCAGAGCCTGGTGCGGGGAACACGGGGGAAGGCTGCCGCGAGGCCCGCGCGGCCTGACCGATGCCGCCCACCCTCCGGGATTCGTGGCGGCAGGCCGCAACTTCGAGCCGGGCGGGTTGTTAGGCGTTTGTGCCGGCGATGACACCGGCAGGGGCGGCGGGGGCGCTCTCGAAGCGTCAAGACCAGCCGCGCTGTTGAGACGCCCCCCGTCGTTACTCGCCTGCGCTTCAGGGCGCGCGGGCCGCGGTGCCTCCGTTACCCCTTGCAGCGTGGCCCCAAATGTTCGGATGCTGTACGCGACTAGTCCTCTAGGTGTAATCCCTGAGCCCGTTGCGGCGCGCCAAGGCCGGGCCGGTTCGGTCCGAGGGTGGGCGAGTAGAAGCGCGGCGACCCGGTGGTTGACTCTTCAGGCGGTTCCGGACCCCGAGGGCACCAGTTCGCTATCCACCTTGAGCGCGTGGATCCGGGTGCCGCCGGCGACGACCGGCGCAATGCCGTGCGGGAAACCCCGCGGGTAGACGAGGCGCACCAGCCGCGGCGAGCCCGATCACATCGAATCGCTCGGATCGACGTTGGGCACCGGTGCACACTGCCCACACGGCCGCACTCGATGCCGACCTAGAATGGTCGATTGACTGGGGGGAGGTGGAGGAGCTGGCTCAGAAGTCGGACCGGAGCGTGGCGAGCGCATCGACGCTGCTTGAGCGCGAGGGCGAGCTCAGGGCGATCGGCGGAGCGCTCGCGCTCGCCGCAGAGGGCGCCGGCCGTCCGGTCCTGATCGGGGGCCCGCCGGGAATCGGGAAGACGCGGCTCGCGCAGGCCGCTGTCGAGCAGGCAACGATGGCCGGCTTTCGCATCTGCTCGGCGCGTGGGACCGAGCTCGAGCGCGGGTTTCCCTTCGGACTGGTGCGGCAGCTATTCGAGCCGGTGCTCGCCGGATCTGACCCGGAGAGGACCGAGGTGCTCCTAAGAGGCGCAGCAGCGCCGGCAATTGCCGTGTTCGAGCCTCCGGCCAGCCCCCTCGCCGCGCCGCCGGACCCCGAGTACGGGCACCTTCACGGGCTCTACTGGCTCGCGGCCAACCTCGCCGACGAGGCCCCACTGGTCCTGGCGATTGACGACGCTCATTGGGCCGACCAGGCCTCGACCCGATTCCTCTCCTTCATCGCCCCTCGGCTTGACGGCCTGCCACTGCTGCTACTGCTCTCATCCCGCTCCGGCGAGCCCGGGGTCGGGCTTCGCAGCGAGCTGACCGAGCACCCGGACCTGGTTGTGATCCAACCGCCGCCGTTGAGCGAGTCCGCGGTCGCCAACCTGGTTGGCGACAGACTCGGCGAGGAGGTCGCCCGGACCCTCGCCGCCGCCTGTCATCGCGCCAGCGGCGGGAATCCCTTCCTCCTCACCGAGCTCCTCCACGAGCTGGGTGAGCATCAGGACGTTTCGAGTCTCAGGGCCCCCGATGTCGGTGCGATGGGCCCGGAGCGGGTCGCGCGGTCTGTCGATGCACGGGTTCGTCGGCTCGGCGATGACGCCGAGCGCGTGGCGGAGGCCGTGGCGGTCCTTGGCGACCGTGCCGAGCCGCGGCACGCCGCTCAACTCGCGGAGCTGGCCGAGGATCGGGTCGAAGAGCTCGCGGACGCGCTCGCCGAGGCCAATGTTCTGCAGCCCGTGAGGCCGCTTCGCTTCGCGCATCCGATTCTGCAGGCGGCCGTCTACCAGGGCCTCGCCGAGGGGCAGCGCGGCGCGGCCCACACGCGCGCGGCCCGCTTCCTTTACGAGGCCGGGGAGGTCGACGCCGCCGCGCTCCACCTGGTCTCGGCCCCCATTCAAGGCGAGGATTGGGCGCTTGACTGCCTGCAGCGCACCGCCACCATGACGCTTGCCCGCGGCGAGCCGAGCACGGCGCGGGAGCTTCTCGAGAGGGCGCTGGTTGAGCGACCCCAGGGCGAGGGGCGGGCGCAGATCCTGTTCGAGCTGGCGCGCGCCGCCGGGCAGGCGGGCGAAGCGGACGCGATCGAGCTCCTACACGAGTCAGCGGCCCTGGCGGTAAGCCCGCGCCAGCAAACGCTGGCCTCGATCGAATTGGCGATGGCGCTGCATTTCATGGGTCGCGGTGAGGAGGCAATCGATCTCGCGGTCGAAGCCCTTGCGGAGATCCCAGCCGATGAGCCAGCACTCGGCTCCCCGCTGCAGGCGCTCCTCCTGATCGGCGCCCACCACGCGACTTCCACCCGTCGCAAGACCGTCGACGAGATCCGCCTCACGGCCGAGCGTGCGCAGTCGCCCGACGCCTCGGCGGTGGAGCTCGCCCACGCGGCGCTCGAGCGGGCGGTCGTCGACGGCGACCTCGAGCAGGCCGCGGAGTTCGCCGAGCGGGCGTTCCTCGGGGAACTGATCAACATCGTCACGGCCGACTTCCCCTCGGTCTACCCATGCGCGTACGCACTCTCACTCGCCGACCGCTACGAGGCAACGGACCGATGGCTCACGGCGGCGATCGCCGAGGCCCAGTCGCGAGGCTCGGCACGGGGTTTCGCTCCCGCATCCGCTTTCCGGGCGTGGAACGCGTACCGGGCGGGCAACCTGCGAGAGGCGGAGGCCGACGCAACGGCGAGCATCGAGCTGCTCGCGGGCGACCACATCATCCGCCCGGTGGCGCTTGGGGCGCTGATCCTGACTTTGATCGAACGGGGTGAGATCGCCGAGGCCGAGCGTGCGCAGGCCGGGTTCGACCCATCGCGCCTTCGTGCCGATCTCTTCTCACTCACCTTCTTCAACCAGGCGAGCGTCGCGCTGGCGTTGGCGGTCGGAGACGGCGCGCGCGCTCTCATTTATTTGGACCGGGTTGCCGAGTGGGAGGTGGCGATGGGCTACCGCCGTGAGGCGTGGCTCGACCACCGGCCGTTGCGCGCGCTCGCCCTGCGCGCGCTTGGTCGTGATCCAGAGGCGCTGCGCGAGGCCGTGGAGGCCGTGGAGTTGACTCGAGCTTTGGGTTCGAGGCGCGCACTCGGCGCCGCGCTACGTGTGCTGGCGCTGGTTTCAAAAAAAGGCGACCGGGAGAAGCGGCTCCGCGAGTCGGCGTCGGTCCTGGCCGCCTCCGAAGCCCGGCTGGAGCACGCGCATACACTGGTCGAGCTTGGGTCCGAGCTTCGCCGCGAGGGGCGGCGAAACGAGTCGCGCGAGAGCCTCGACCAGGGGCTCGATTTGGCCCGACGCTGCGGGGCGACGGCCCTGGTCGAACGCGCCTACGAGGAGCTCGCCGCCGCCGGCATGGGCAGACGCAAGATGCTCCGAACGGGGGTCGACGAGCTCACCGCGAGCGAGCTCCGGGTCGCGCGGATGGCGGCGACCGGGAAGACCAATCGGGCGATCGCGCAGGACCTGTTCGTGACCGTGAAAACGGTCGAGTTCCACCTCCGCAACACATATCGAAAGCTGGAAACCTCCTCGCGGCGCGAGCTCGGCGCGCTGCTCGGCGAAGCCGGGCCGCCTACCAACTAGACCCGGTCCGCAAGTCAATGCTCGGGTCGATGCTCGGGTTCGACCCCGTTGCAATCTGGTCTCAGAGCGCCCATCCTCGCTCTGTGGATGTCGCTTCGAGCTGGGAGGAAACCGCGAGTTGTCACAGGCGAGCCGGGAAGTCGTCGAGTCGAGCTACGTGGCATGGCGGATGCGGGATGCGCACGCCGCGACTCGGCTGTGCCACGCCCATGTGCAGCTCCACCTCGACGGTCGGCCCACGGTCTACCGCGGCCATCGTGGGATTCGAGAGGTGTTCGAGCGCGAACTCGACTGCTGGGAGTGGATCGAGCTCGAGCTCGATGAGCTCATCGACTGCGGCGACGAGATCCTCGGGCTCGCCACCTTCCGCGGCCGCGGCCACGGCAGCGGAATCGAGGTCGAGCACTTCATCGGCCACCTGTGGACCGTCGACGCCGGTCTGCTGGTCCGCATCCAGGTCTTCAACGACCCCAGCCGCGCGCTGGCCGCGATCCGACCGGCGTCCGAGGTGTCGACCGGCGGCGAGCTCACGGATCGGATGGAGCGATAACCAACCGCGCGCGGTGCGCCGTCGCGGGTGGACCTACCTAGGCCGGAACTTGTAGGCAAGCGAGACAGGAGAACATCATGGACAGCGCCGTCAATGAGCTACGGAAGGCCGGGATGATGTGGACACTGCGGATTCATTGGTTGGTGATCAGCTGTGTGGCAGCCTGCGCGCTCGTCACAGCTGTCCCGGCCCAGGCGGCCCCGAACGGCCTCGACTCCAGCTTCGGAGGAGACGGCACGGTCACCACCGACTTCGCCGGCGCCGGCGTACCTGACAGGGGTAGGGCGGTCGCCATCCAGCCCGACGGCAAGATCATTGTTGTCGGGGACACCGCGGTCAGTCCCTTCGATCTAGAGGATTTCGGGCTTGCTCGCTATAACCCCGACGGCACGCTCGACACAACCTTCGGCGGCGACGGCAACGTCACCACCGACTTTGGCAGCACATGCACGCCAGAGGGCCCGTGTGGCGGAGCCGATTTCGCCCAGGCGGTTGCGCTGCAGCCCGACGGCAAGATCGTGGTCGCGGGGTGGACCGTCATCGATTCGCTGACTGCCGGCGGCGCCAAGGGGGCAATCGCCACCGACTTCGCGCTCGCCCGCTACAACACCGACGGCACGCTGGACTCCAACTTCGGCGGCGACGGCAAGGTCACCACCGATTTCGGCGGCAATAATCCCTCCTCGCCCGAACGCGACACGGCCACGTCCGTGGCCATTCAAGCCGACGGCAAGATCGTCGCCGCGGGCAATACCACCCGATTCCAAGCCAGCGGTCTCGCGCTCGCCCGCTACAACACCGACGGCACGCTGGACTCCAACTTCGGCGGCGACGGCAAGGTCACCACGGGGGACAGCGCCTTCGCCAAGGGGGTGGCTATCCAGCCCGACGGCGGGATCGTCATCGCCGGCGCGATCCCCGCCGGAGGCTCCACCGACTTCGTGCTCGCGCGCTACACCCCCGGCGGCGCCCCTGATGACACCTTCGGTGGTGACGGCAAGATCACCACCGATTTCGGTGACGACGGCAGCGCCGACAGCGCCGGCGCGGTTGCGATCCAGCCCGACGGCAGGATCGTGGCCGCCGGCGCCGTGGGCCGCGGGGATCTTGGTGATATCGCGCGCGCCCGCTACAACTTCGCGCTCGCCCGCTACAACGTCGACGGCACGTTGGACTCCAACTTCGGCGGCGACGGCAAGGTCAGCACCGACTTCCTCGACGTCGATGCCGCCCATGCGGTGGCGATTCAGCCCGACGGCAGGATCGTCGCCGCCGGGGCCGCCCGCTCTGGGACCACGACCACGCGCGCGGGCGGTTTCGCGCTGGCCCGCTACAACGCCGACGGCACCCTCGATGCAAATGGCGGTGACGACGGCAAGACCATCACCGACTTCGGTGGCGACACCACCGCCGTGGCCACCGGGATGGCGATCCAGCCCGACGGCAGGACCGTCCTCGGAGGTTTCACCGGCGAGATCCAGTGCACATGCTTTGACTCCGATTTCGCGCTCGCCCGGTATAAGGCCGCCGGGTCGTGGCGGCTCGATCCGCCTGGGCACCGGGCGGTCCATCCGTGCGAGAACGGCGCGTTCGTCAACGGCTCGTTCGTCGATCTGAACGCAGTGTTCGGCGTCCCCGAGCAGTTCGTCTGCGGGCAGACGATCAACGCCGGCGAGCCATGGCGGCCAATCGCGTTCTGGTTCGTGGGCCCGGCCTACTACACGGCTCCGCCCGGGTACGTCCCCGCCGCTGAGACACCGCTCGAAGACCTCGTGTCCAAGCTCGACGCCGTCAAGGTCGTGGTCGACCCTGGGACCAAGCAGGAGCGCACGACGGTCTTCTCGCCGGCCGAGGCTCTGCGCACCGACGTGACCCTCGATCAGTTCGACCCCGAGGCTCCGCCGTTTCCGATGGCCGTCACGCTGCCCAGGATGCATCCGCTGAAGGTCGGCGAGCACACCGTCGAGGTGGTGTGGGTGCTCAGTGCCAGGCACTGTGACGGGCTCGGAACGAGCGTCGCGGACAACTGCCTGCCAGCCGGCAACGTTTCCTTCGGGAGGCGGTCCGTCACCGTCGCCGCCCCGTGAGGACTGGTCATACAGCTACACGGGTCGCCAACGATCGCGATCGCGCGCTCGCCGCGATCGAGGCTGAATCCGAGAGGTCGACGGGCGACGCGATCCCGGATCGGATGGAGCGCAGATGACCGGCAACGGTGCGCCCTTGCCGGTGGACGGACCAGGTCTGAGCCTGTAGGAGTTAGTGCCCAAACGCCTGCGACCCCAGTCGCCCACTTCCGCTTCTCGCGCAACGCAGCAGCGAGCGCTACGCCCGCGCTCCTGCTCCCCGTCCCTTCCAGGAGAGCCCGCTGGCGTCAGCTCGGCGCCATCGGTAGCCTCCCGGTGCAGGGTCGCGCAAGCCTTGAATCGGAGGAGGTTTTCCATGTCCAGGTCGACCTGGGAGCAGCTGGCGCCGCTCACCGGTTTGGCGTTCGTGGTGATCGTCGTCGTCGCCTTCGTCGCCGTGGGTGGAAACACCCCGGGCATCCATGATCCCGCCCAGAAGGTGCAGAGCTTCTACGCGGACCATCACTCCAAGGAGATGAACGCCGGCTTCCTGGTCGCGATCGGGGCCGGCTTCCTGGTGTTCTTCGCCAGCACCCTTCGCAACGCCTTGCGCGCCGCAGGGGGAACCGGGCGGCTTGCGAACGCCGCCTTCGGCGGCGGGCTGATCGCGGCGGGCGGCCTCTTCCTGGCTGCCACCGTTCACGTCGCGCTCGCGGACGCCGGCGCCAACTCGAATACGCTCGCGACGGCCCAGACCCTCAACGTGCTCGACAACGACTCCTTCATCCCGATGGTGATGGGCCTGGCGGTGCTGATGCTGGCCGGTGGCTGGTCGGCGATTCGCTACGGGGGCGTTCCGAAATGGCTCGGGTGGATCGGCGTGATTCTTGGGATCGCCGCCTTCACGCCAGCGGGCTTCATCGCCTTCCTGGGCGCGGGGCTGTGGGTTGCCGCGACCAGCATCGCGCTGTCGCTGGCCGCGGGGACGCCGGCGCGAGAGCCCGCCGCCTCGCTTTAGAGTGAACTGACTCCAAGTTCTCCCGACAGTCCTCGGGGGATCGATAGGACTTTGAAGTGGGACGACCCCCGCCCAGCTGGGCGGGGGTCGTCCGGTTCGCGACTCAGGCTCCTGGCTTCACGCCAATGAAGTTCAGAGAGGAGTCGCATGACCAAGGATGACGTGCTGTTCGGCTACCGTCAGCAGCTCTTCGCCGAGGCCGATCGCACGAGCGTCGCCGAGGCCTGCCGGCGCTTCGGCGTCCACCGCTCGACCTACTACGCCTGGAAGCGCCAGGTCGACCGTCACGGCCTGGAGGTGCTGAGGCCACGCAAGCGGCGGCGGCCGAAGTTGCCGAACCAGCTGCCGAAGATCGTCGAGGAGCGGATCGTGAGCTTTGCGATCGCCCACCCAGGACTTGGGCCCAAGCGAGTGGCCGCGGAGCTTCGGCGCCCAAAGTGGGGCGGGATCGTCGTCTCGCCGAACGGGGTCTGGAAGGTGCTCTCGCGCCACGGCCTAAACACCCGCGCCAAGCGCTTCGCGCTCATCGCCGGCTACGCGGCGCCCTACGAGCCACCCCGAGATCCCGGCCCCGAGCAGCACATCGACGTCGACCGGCCGGGGGAGCTGGTCGGGATCGACTGCTTTTTCGTCGGCCGGCTGACCGGGACCAAGGGCTCGATCTGGCAGCTGACCGCGATCGACGTCGCCTCCTCGTTCGCCTGGGCCGAGCTCGTGGTCTGCAAGGAGGGCAACCCCAGCAACCCGAACGCCAAGCAGACCTCGCGGCTTGCCCGCCGCATCGCCGAGGAGCTGGCCGCCGCGGGCTGGAGGCTTGAGCGCCTGCTCTCCGACAACGGCAACGAGTTCAAGGGCGAGTTCACGAGGACGGTCGAGCGGCTGAAGGCCAAGCACACCCGGATCCGGGCCGGGCGCCCGCAGACCAACGGCAACGTCGAGGCGCTGCACAAGACGATCCTCGACGAGTGCTGGCGACCCGCTTTCGCCCGCTACATGCACCCGCGATTGACCAGCCTGCGGCGTGAGCTCGAGATCTACCTCCCGTTCTACAACCACGACCGCGTCCACAACGGGCGGCTGACCCGCGGACAGATCCCGGCCGACCTCGTCTACGGTGCTCGGAAGATGGAGGTCAGATGGGCCGAGAGTGTCGGCACATCTTGGGGTTAGTCCGGGCTAGACCCCCGGCCTCCACAAGGGGATTGCGCGCATCGTAACGGCGGCTGACGCGTTTCCCGGTCTGGCTGTCAGGCGCGGCGCTCGTCCCGCGCCGGCTCGTAGGGGCAGAAAGGAGGCGTTGAATGGGCACCAACGGGCACCAGACGGGGTCTTACGCATATCTGCCCGGATTGGGTCACACCGGATGAGTTGAGAAAACCACCGCCCTAGCAGGGCTTTCTCGGGATGGAGCTAGGGGGACTCGAACCCCCGACCTCCTGGGTGCGATCCAGGCGCTCTCCCAACTGAGCTATAGCCCCACGAGGAACGCAATGGTGCGTGCGTCCCGGAGGGCAAGGATACCCGCACATCTGCCGATCTAAGGTGCGGAACCCATGAACGGCACATGCCAGCCGCCGCCGTACGACAGCGGCCGAACAACAACCCACGAACGGCACATGCCAGTGCCGCCGCCGTGCGGCAGCGGCCTACCACCCGTGAGCGGCATCCGCCGGCGCCCATGAGCTTTCGCGGTCGGCTCACCCTCTTCTTCCTGCTGATCGTCGTGCTGCCGATGATCGCGCTCGCGGTGCTGGTCACGCAGATCGTCGCCGACTCCACGAGCGGCAAGGCGGATGCGCGGCTCTCAGAGGGGCTCGACAGCTCGCTCACCCTCTACCGGGACGATGCCGCGTCGGCCCGGCGCGCCGCGAAGCACCTCACCGACGACCCGCGACTGACCGCCGCCATCGCCGCCGGCGACGGGGGTCGGGCCGCGGCGACCGCCACCGATCTCGTGGGCGAGAACGGAATCCGGGCCATCGTCCTGCGGGGGCCGACCGGCAGGCGCGTCGCCGGCGCCGGCGGCAGCGTGCTCGTGGCCCCCTACAGGCTGAACCTCAACGGGCCGGGTGGGGCCGTCGGCTCGCTCACCGTCTCTACCACGACGCCGCCGGCCTACCTCGCGAACGTGCGCCACCTCACCGGGCGGGACGCAGCCCTGCTCGACCCTGGCGGCCTGGCGGCATCGAGCGTCGACGTCCGCGGCGAAAGGCTGCCCGCGAACGGGCGCTCGGCCGACGTCGAGGTGGACGGCGAGACGGTCCGGGCCGCGGCGACGGCGTTGCCGCCGCCCGGGAACCTGCGACTCGTCCTGTTCGCGCCCAGGGAGTCGGGTGGCTTCCTCTCCTCGAGCCCTCTCGTGATCGCGGCGCTGGTCGTGTTCTTCGCCGTCGCCCTGCTCTTCGTGTTGACGGTCCTGCGCATGCTGGGCGGCCAGGTCAGGGCGATGCTCGATGCCGCGAGGCGAATCGGTCAGGGAGACTTCAGCCGGAGGGTTCCCGTGGTGGGCCGCGACGAGATGGCGGGACTCGCGAGCGAGTTCAACAAGATGAGCGACCGCCTGGGCGCGCAGGTGGAGGAGCTGCGTCGCCAGAAGGTGGAGATCGATCGCTCGGTCAGGCGCATCGGCCAGGCCTTCGCGTCGGGACTCGATCGGCAGACGCTCCTGCGGGTGGTCGTGGAGACGGCTCTGAGTGCCTGCAGAGCGGGATACGGAACGATTGCGCTCCGCGGGGCCCAGGGCGCCGAGGCCGACGCCGGGAAGCCCTCGGACCCGATTCAGGACCTGGTGGTGGGGGCGGAAGGGGACGCCCTCAAGGAGAACGGACTCGTCGTACGCCGCAGCGACGGCGCGCATGCTCTGGCGGCCCCGCTGCATCGCCCCGACGAGCAGCCCGAGAACGTGGGCGTGATGACGGTGGCGCGCGAGGGCGAGGAGTTCACGCCCGGGGAGCGCGACGTCTTCCTCTACCTGATCGCCCAGGTCGCATCGTCGATCGAGAACATCGCTCTTCACGAGCTGGTGAGCGAGCAGGCGGTCACCGATGAGCTCACCGGCTTGTCCAACCCGCGCCGGTTCCGCGAGTTGATCGCCAAGGAGGACGAGCGGGCCCACCGATTCGGCCACCATCTCTCGCTCATCATCCTCGACATCGACGATTTCAAACAGGTCAACGACGAACACGGCCACCTCCAGGGAGACGAGGTCCTGCGCATGGTGGGCCGGGTTCTCGATGATGAGTCACGCGGCGTCGACGAGCCCGCGCGTTACGGCGGCGAGGAGTTTGCCGTGGCCCTGCCGGAGACGGATCTGGCCGGTGCGGTCGAGCTCGCCGAGCGCATTCGCTCGCGAATCGAATCCGAGCGGGTGCCGGCCCCGGACGGCGTCGCCGCCCTGCGCGTGACCGCCAGCATCGGCGCGGCCTCGATGCCCGTCTCGGCCGACAGCGCGCGCTCGCTCATCGCGGCGGCGGACGCGGCGTTGTATGAGGCGAAGCGGGCCGGCAAGAACCGCGTCGCCAAGGCGTCCGAGATCACCCAGGCCGGCCAGTCGTAGTCGCGCAGGGACCGGCCCGCCGGCGGCGAACGTAGCTCGGGACAAGGGCCCGTCGGCAGGCGGCCGGCATGCAGGAAAGCGTGCCCGCTCGCTGGAGCCGGCGCGTTACTCTTTTCGGTTCAAACCGCTATGGGCATCCTCGACGACGCGATTCGCGAGCACCTCGAGCTGATTCGGAGCCACGGCGCCACCGATTCCGAGGTCCAGCGCCTGGAAGACGAGGCGTTCGGCCCTCCGACCCGGCCGGACGAGGAGGATTTCCCGGGCGCCGAGATGGCACGGGAGGAATCGGGAAACGGCGTCGCCACGGAGTCCGCCGTCGAGGAGCTCGGGCCGGACGACGCGGTTGCGCACGAGGACGTCACGACCATGCTGCCGGCCGCGCCGCGCGATGAGCCCGTCGAGGCCGGCGAGGAACCGGTCGGCGCGGGCGAGGCCGGCGACGCCATGGCCGAGGAGCCGGCCGAGCCGGACTCCGAGAGCCTCGCAGCGGAGTCCGAGGCCGATGAGGAGCCCGTCGCAGAGGTGCACCCGGTGCTGGAGGAGCCGGCCGAGGAGTTGCAGGAGGAGCGGTCCGACGAGGCGACCGGGCCGCCCCAGGAGGAGGGTCCCTCCCTCTACGACCAGACGCGGGACGAGCTGGGCGGCGACCGGGACCTCCGGCTCGACGAGGAGCAGCCGGTGGAGCCGCGGCAGGAGGAGCCGCAATCCGCCGAGCCGCCGTTCGAGGAGCACGACGTGGCGGAGTCGGAGGGCGCCATGCCCCTTGAGCCGATCGAGTCGCTCGACACCGTCGAGCATCCCTTCCCGGACGAGATCGTCGAATCGGACGAGTCGGGCGAGGAACCGCCGCCGTCCGACGAGCACGCCGTCCACGAGGAGCCGGCCTCGGAGGAGGAGGGCGAGGGGGGCGAGGACATGCTCGCCGACACCCCCGAGTTCCTCAAGGATGCGCCCGAGGACGACGAGCTCTGGTTCGAGCAGGGCGAACCCAAGGACTTTGACTTCTAGGACTCACTGACGGCGGCTAGCGACCCCGCTGCTGCGGCGACAAGGTCGCCGCACTGCATAGCCGCTAGACGTAGCCGCGGGTTCGCGCGGCCTCGACGACGCGTTCGATCCCCACGAGGTAGGCGGCCTCGCGGAGATCGATTCCCTCCTCGCGGGCCCTGGCGGAGACCTCGCGGTAGGCGCGGCGCATGATCGTGCCGAGCTTGTCGTTGACCTCGCGCTCGTCCCAGCGGAAGTGCTGGAGGTTCTGGACCCACTCGAAGTAGGAGACCACGACGCCGCCGGCATTCGCCATGACGTCCGGGATGATGTGCACGTCCTTGTCGCGGAGGATGCGGTCGGCGGCTGGGGTGGTGGGGCTGTTGGCACCCTCCAGGATCACCTTGCATTGCATGTCCGCGGCATTGCCCTCGTGGATCATGCCGCCGAGCGCCGCCGGGATGAACACGTCGCAGGGGATGGAGATCAGCTCGGCGGCGGGTATCTCCTCGGCGCTCCCGAACTCGGTCAGCTCGCCGCCCTCGGTGATGTGGTCATGGAGGGCGTTGGCGTCGATCCCGTCGTCGTGGCGGATTGCGCCGGAGGCGTCGGAGGCGCCAACCATCTTCGCTCCGAGCTGCTGCATGATCCGTGCGGCCCAAGAGCCCACGTTGCCGTAGCCCTGCACCACGAATGTCGTGTCCGCCGGGCTGAGGCCGAGATGGGGAGCGGCCTCGCGGAACATGTAGACGCACCCCCGCCCGGTCGCGGCCTCGCGACCGTACGATCCCTCCAGCGCGATCGGCTTGCCGGTGACGATCGCGGGCGTGTGACCGTGGAGCTTTCCGTACTCGTCCATCATCCAGGCCATCACCTGGGCATTCGTGTTGATGTCGGGAGCGGCGATGTCCCTGGTGGGGCCGAGGATCTTCTCCACCTTGTCCATGAACGAGCGGGCGATGCTCTGGACGTCGGGTCGGTCGAGCTGGCCTGCGGGGCAGTTCACGCCTCCCTTGGCGCCCCCGAACGGGACCCCGGCGACGGCCGTCTTCCACGTCATGAGGGACGCGAGGGCGCGGACCTCGTCGATGTCCACCTCGGGATGGAATCGGATGCCGCCCTTGTAGGGGCCGCGGGCGCCGTTGTGCTGGATGCGGTAGCCCGAGTACACGTGAAACTTGCCGTCGGGGAGCCTGATCGGAATCTGGACGGTGACCTCTCGGTAGGGCGCCCAGAAGACCACGCGCAGGTCGTCGGAAAGGCCCAGGCGGTCGCACGCCGCGTTGAAGTAGAAGTGGACGATGTCGAGGTTCGAGATCTCGGCCCGTTGCCCCGGCTTGGGGGTGCCGACCGACTCGGCTTCTGCCTGTGCCTCCTCGACGGCCTGAGGCGACTTGTCGGGATGCTCACGACCGCCCACTGCACCCGTCGCGGTCTTGGTCTCGGCCATCTCGCTCCTCGAAATCCGCTGCTCAGCGCCATCGTCGCACATGGCGGGCGCGACGGCAAAGGGCTGGTGCTCACGTACCCGGACCGGGTGGCCTCATGCCACACTAGGCGGCCTGGGGCCATAGCTCAGTTGGGAGAGCGTTCGGTTTGCATCCGAAAGGGCGCGGGTTCGAGTCCCGCTGGCTCCATCAATACTTGCTTGCTTGTCGCTTTCGTCCCACTTTTGTTGCGCGAAGCAGGCGCCGTGAGCGCGGACGGTCTCGCTTCCGCTCCTCGTCCAACCCGGAAGCCCCGCGCCCTCGGGGCACGTCGTCTGAGACTCCCGCAATGCCGGCGATACGAGCCTCCTTGGGCTATTGGCGTTTCGACAATGCGAGCGTCTGCGGCGTTCGGCGACATCGCCTCGGTACACGTGCCCCGCTCCCGGTAGCAATCGACGGCGCCGGTCCGCTCGAGATCCTCGAGGAGGATCATCTCGACAGCGAGGAACAGCTCGATCTCGTTGCTGACGTCGACGCCCCCGCCCGGGAGTTCGTCCTGCCGGGAGACGCCGTGGTCGTGGCGGTTGAGCCTGGCGGTCGCCTCAAAGCCGATCCGGCGCATCTCGTCCTGTTCTCGCCTCCCTCCCACCACGGTGTCCTCCACTCGCTGATGTAGGCGACGTCGAGCGGGACCGTCCGGGTCACGCCGCGGATCGTCATCGCGCCCTCGCGCGTGAACGCGGTCTCGGCGGCGTCAGGCGTCCCCGAAGGGATCCTGCCCCAGCATCTCCTCGGAGCTCGGGAGCCCGCCGCCGCAACAGCGATTAGCCGTCGCGGCGAGCCAGGTCATCGCGTAGGCGGCGGGCGCACGGCGAGCGGCCGCTTCGGTCAACTCGCTGATTCCGTCGACGAACCCGTCGCGGGGGAACGCGGCGAATACCTCGTGGACAGCGGCCGGGTCGAGCCGGTCGAGGAAGAGTCCAGCCACGTCAACTCCGGTGCCCCAGTGGACGAGCGCGCACTCGGGGGACCGCACATCGGCGATGCCGAGCGAGGTGTGAAGCGCGATGGCATCCCAAACCACCTGCGTCTCATCGAGTGAGAGCCCGTTCGCCGTCGCCCAGTCACGCGCAGCCTCAGCTCCGTCGACTTCGAAGCGCCGCTCACCGCCGTAGCGCTCGGTCAGCCCGAGGTCGTGGAGGACCGCGGCGATATAGGCCAGCTCCTCTTGCGCCTCGAGTCCCGCGGCCGAGGTGGCGAGGGCACCGAAGACATAGGTTCGTTCGCAGTGGCGCTGGAGGAACGCGGGACTGTGCTCCCACGCCAACGCCTGCGCATCGCGAGCGAGCGCGCTGTCGGGGATGCGGATGCCCGCAACCGTCTGCATGCCGGCAGGCTTGGCCATCGTGTCCTCCTTCGCTTCCGGTTCACTCCGCGGGTTGTCGAGACGAGGAGGACGCTACGACGGGACCGCTCGCCCCGCAATCGGGAGTTCTCCCCATGCCACCGGCCGTGCTCCATCGCAAACAGCGTCGCCGCTGCACGGGACGCCAATCTGCGATCCGCTTGCGCTGCGCTTCCCTGCACCCGCAATGCGACCGGTAGGTGGCCATCAGAGGGCGTCCGTGCCGCATCGACGGCGAGGATAGCCTCCGCGATCGCTGGCCGACGGGCGGCTGTCCGCTGGCTGACGGGCGGCGCTCTGGCTCCCAGGCCGTTGACCGCAAATGGCATAGGGTTGAGCGGGTAACGCGCCGCAGGGCCCTCGCCACCAGTCGGCGAGGAGCCTCGGCGGGGAAGGAGAGAGCATGGGCATGGATGTCGGCAGGGTCGGCTCGTCGCGCCGTACGCGGAGGGTCCTCGGGCTCCTCGCGGCCGCGCTCGTTGCGATCGTCGCCATGCCCGCCGCGGCCTCCGCTGGCCTAGCGGGATCCCCGGCCGGCGACTGCAAGCCGTTCGGCGACGAGCCCTGCATGCTGCCCTTCCCCAACGACCTCTACACGAAGAAGGACAAGGGCAGCAAGACCGGCTTGAGCGTCGCACCTGCCGCAGGCAGCGATGCCCACCAACCAAGCCGGCGCGCAGGTCGACGTCGGCCCGTACGACCGCAACGACGGCTTCAGCCCCGGCAGCATGATCGTCGCCCGCGTGCCGGGCCTCGACAACCCCGACGCCCTGGAGCAGACCAACGCAGTGCCCCTGACCGACATGTCCAGGGCCTTCAAGAAGCGAGCCCCGATCGTCGTGGTCGACGAGAAGACCAAGGAGCGCCACCTGGTCTGGGTGGAGCTGGATTCCAACGCCGACGGCCCCGAGAACACGACGCTGCTCATCCACCCGGGGGAGAACTTCGAGTACGGCCACACCTATGCGGTCGCGATGCGCCGGCTGAAGGACGCCGACGGCGAGAAGCTGGCCGCGCCCGGGTGGTTCGAGAAGCTCCGCGACGGCAGGCACCTGCCCAAGGAGGAGCGCTCGCAGAAGAAGCGCTACAAGCACATCTTCAAGGTGCTGAAGAAGGCCGGCATCCGCCGCGGCAACCTGTACATGACGTGGGACTTCACCGTCGGCAGCCGCAAGAGCCTCACGCAGACGCTGCTGCACATCCGCAACGCCTCGTTCCGCGGGCTCGGCGATCGGGACCTGGCCGATGACCAGGCCACCGGCCATGCCCCACGCTTCCACGTCGACAACGTGCAGGCCAACCCGTCCCAGGGGATCGCCCGGTACGTGACCGGGACCTTCAAGGTTCCCTGCTGGCTGGACCAGCAGGGCTGCCCGCCCGGCTCGAGCTTCGACTACAAGTCAGGCGACCGCTACGCCCAGCCGAAGCGCGACAAGAGCAACACCGCGGTCGCGCCCTTCTACTGCATCGTCCCCACGGTCGCGAGCCCGTCGCACCCGGCCCGCGGCTCGATCTACGGGCACGGGCTGCTCGGATCAGGCGACGAGGTTCAGGCCAGCGCGGAGGAGGACCTGGCCAGGGAGCACAACTTCGTCATCTGCGCCACGGACTGGTGGGGCATGTCGGAGGGTGACGTCGGCTACGACATCTCCGCGCTCTCGGACATCAACCTGTTCCCATCGGTCGTCGACCGCCTGCAGCAGGGGGTCCTGAACACCCTGTACCTGTCGCGGCTGATGAGGACCGACGACGGGTTCGCGTCCGACCCCGCCTTCCAGGAGAACGGAAACCCGGTGCTCAAGACCAATCACGGCTATTACTACGGCAACAGCCAGGGCGGCATCATGGGCGGCATCACCACCGCGGTGGCGCCCGACTTCACCCGCTCGGTCCTGGGTGTCACGGGCATGGACTACGGCGGCCTGCTGCTGCAGCGCAGCACCGACTTCGACGCCTACGCCCTCTTCCTGTACGGCGACCTCGGCACGGGGGGCTATCCCGACACATCGATCCACCCCCTGCTCCTGGACATCCTGCAGCAGCTCTGGGATCGTGGCGAGCCCGATGGATACGCGGCCCGGATGACCTCCGACCCGTTTGCCAACACGCCGAAGCACAAGGTGCTGATGCAGACCGCCTACGGCGACTTCCAGGTCAGCCAGTACTCGGCGGCAGTCGAGGCGCGGACGATCGGCGCGAAGGCGTACGAGCCGGCGCTCGACATCCCGCCGCGGGGCCAGGACGCAAATCTGTTCTACGGGATCCCGGCGATTCCGCGCTACCCGCACAACGGGTCGGCGTGGGTCATCTGGGACAGCGGGCCCGGCCACACGCTGGATCCGCCGACGACGAACACGTCGCCGGTCGAGAGCCAGTCGCCGCCGGTCAACCTCGACCCCCACGAGGACCCGCGGCACACGCCCGAGGCGCGTACGCAGATCTCGGAGTTCCTGAGGGCGACCGGCAAGGTTGTCGACGTCTGCGGCGGCGAGCCCTGCCACTCGTACAACTTCACGCGCTAGGTGCGGAGCTACGGGCCGGAGCCGACCGACCGGCTCAGCCCGCCTTGCCGTCGGCGGCCGGCTTTGCGTGGGCGCCGGCGCGAAGCAGCGCCGGGACCTGGTCGAGTGGATTCGGCGTGTCCAGCAGGACGACGCCGAGCTCTCGTCCGCCGACCTTCCGCGTGATCACGTAGCAGCGTCCCGCTGCATCCGTATAGCCGGTCTTGACTCCCGTGATCCCCTCCATTCGCTGGAGGATGAAGGGGTTGTTGTTGTAGAGGTCGAGGTAGTTGCCCTTGACCGGGAACGGAAATCGAGCCTCGCGGGTCGAGACCACCCGGCGGATCCATGTCTCCGCCAGGTCCGCACGCGCGAGGACGGCCAGGTCCCTCGCGCACGAGTAGTTGCCGCGGTCGAGGATCCCGCTCGGAGTGGAGAACCGGGAGCACCGCAGGCCGAGCCGGTTTCGCCAGCCTGTTCATCCGCTTGACGAAGGCCCCGACGGTGCCCGAGTCGTGCTGCGCCAGCGCGATCGCGGCGTCGTTGCCGGAGACCAGCAGCAGGCCGTAGAAGAGATCCTTCAGCGGCACGCGCTTCCCCTTCGGGAGAACGCCCACGCCGGAGCCCTCGTAGGCGAGTGCCTGCGGCGTGATCAGCACACGCTCGTCGGGTCGGTCGCGCCTGGCGATGACGAGCGCGGTCATCATCTTGGTCAGGCTGGCGATCGGAAGCTGCTTGCCGGCGTTGTGCTGCCACAGGACCCGGCCCGTGCCGACCTCGAAGAGGATCCCCGCCCGCGGCTCGTTGGCGGGCGCGAAGTCGACGTGCACGGGGAGGTTCCGTCCCGCTCGTCGCAGCACGTAGGGCGAGGCGTGCCGGGAGTGCGCGGGATTCGGATGATCGCGGCGAGCGACATGGATCGTCGTGCGCTGCGGCAGGCGTGCATCCGACTGCCAGACATGCGGGTCCACCAGCAGCAGCGCCACGGCCGCCCCGCCCAGGAGGAGGATCGCTCCCGTTGCCGCCCAGGCCTTCATCCAGAGCAGGTTCTACCGTGCCACCCGGATCGCGCGCTACTTGCCCGGGGGGTCGCGGAGCGCCCCCAGCACCGCGAGCATGATCATGAGCACGATCACGAACGAGATCACGGTGAAGATGTCAAAGCCGTACTGGCCCGCGACGGCCGCGGTCATCCCGCCGAACAGCAGGCAGAATGCGAGCGCGACCAAGAGCAGCGCGTTACGCACGATGCGAGCGGCCGGTGTCGGGTTCCACGGGGGCCATCGAGGCTAGGCCAGGGTCTGGCGGCCCAGCGCCTTCGACCGGTATCGGCTGGCGAACAGCTTGATCGCGGCGAGCCCGAAGGCGAACCCGCCGACGTGCGCCCAGTAGGCGATGCCCTCCCCGCCCGCGGCGCCCGTCGTCACCTGGCCCAGCGCCGGCACGAACTGGAGCGCGAACCAGATCGCCAGCAGGATCGCCGCCGGGATCTCGATGATCGTCACGAACAGGATGATTAGGACCACGGTCAGCACGCGGGCACGCGGATAGAGGAGCAGATATCCACCGAGGACACCCGCGATCGCACCGCTGGCGCCGATCGCGGGCACCGTCGACCCGGCCGTGAGGAGAGCCTGGGTGTAGGCGGCGATGACGCCGGCCAGCAGGTAGAAGAGCAGGAATCGTGGCCGTCCCATCGCGTCCTCCACGTTGTTGCCGAAGATCCACAGGAACAGCATGTTGAAGGCGATGTGCAGGATGCCCCCGTGCAGGAACATCGACGTGAAGAGGGTCGCCCACCACGGGGGCGAGTCCAGCGGCGCGAAGTTGGGTTGCCCCTCCGCGTCCCGATAGTCCGCTGTGCCCTGGCACACCACCTGCAGAGCGCTGGAGGAGTTCGGCCCACCCGCCACCTGCCCGACCGCACAGTCCCTGCCCGGGTGGGTCAGGCGGTACGGGATCGCCCCGTAGTTGAGCGTCGTCTCGTCCTGTTGGGACACGCCGGGAATGGGGGGCGAGGTGCTCGACCCGGGGTCCGAGGACTCCGTCACCTGGAAGACGAAGACCGCGATGTTGATCACGATCAGCGCCACCGTGACGACCGGGAAGCGCAGCGTCGGGATGTTGTCCTTGACCGGAATCAGGGCTGGGGAAGCCTATGCGTCTGCGCGACGCCGGCAACTGGTCTAGGCTGCGCGCAGGGACTCGGAACGGCTTCCGAGCAAACGCCGGCAAAGGAGTGAAGTTGAGCAGGAGCAGGCTTTCGGTGGCGGTTGTCGCTGCCATGATCGTCGGTGCCCTCGTGATCGCCAGCATGGCCTTCGCACGGGCCGCGGCGGACACGGGCGTGACGATCAAGGGCAAGAACGGTGACTACCACGGCAAGGTTCTCAGCGAGCGAGCCAAGTGCCAGGTCGACCGCAAGGTGGTCGTCTACAAGCAGAAGGGAAAGAAGCAGAAGCCGACATCCGACAAGAAGATCGGCTCCGACATCTCGGATGCCGCGGGCAACCACGGCGTCTGGGACATCGGCAACAGCGGGTTCAAGAAGGGCAAGTTCTACGCGAAGGCGAAGAAGTCGCCCGGCTGCGCGACCGGTTACAGCGAAACCATCAAGCGGTAGTCGTCGGCACGAGCGCGGCACGTCGGCATGGACCGGCGTGCCGCCTCGTCGCCTTTCGTGATCGAGACGGCTGGGATCGCGCCGCCCGGCTAGTCGGCGCTACGAGCGCGCTGGGTGACCTCGCGGGCGCTCTCGTCCGCGTGGTAGGAGCTGCGGACCAGCGGCCCCGACGCCACCGACTCGAAGCCGAGCCCGTAGGCGGCATCCCTGAGCGCGTCGAACTCATCGGGATGCCAATAGCGGACGACTGGGAGATGCTGCTCGGTCGGCCGCAGGTACTGGCCGACGGTGAGGATCTGCACGCGGTGCTCGCGCAGGATCCCGAAGGCCTCGACCATCTCGTCGAATGTCTCGCCAAGCCCGACCATCAGCCCCGACTTGGTCACGACCCCCTCGCCGCCCATCTCCTTGGCCAACTTGAGAACCCGGGCCGAGCGCACGAAGTCCGAACCCCGCCGCGCCTTCGGGATAGAGCCGCGGCACGGTCTCGACGTTGTGGTTGAAGACGTCGGGACACTCGTGGATCACCTTGGCCAGCGGCATCTCCTGGCCGCGGAAGTCGGGGGTGAGCACCTCGATCTTGCACCCGGGAGCGAGCATCCGTATCGACCTGATCACGCCGACGAACCCGCCCGCTCCGTAGTCCGGCAGGTCATCGCGATCGACGGAGGTGACCACCGCATGGCGCAGGCCCATCTGCCGAACCTGGTTGGCCACTCGCATCGGCTCGAGCGGGTCGTTCCAGGTCGGCTTGCCCGTCTGCACGTTGCAGAACCCGCACCGCCGCGTGCAGACGTCGCCGAGGATCATGAACGTCGCGGTGCCGCGCTCCCAGCACTCGCCGACGTTCGGGCAGTTGGCCTCCTCGCAGACCGTGTGGAGGTTTTCGGCCTGGATCGTCGACTTCAGCCGGCGGTACGTCGGCCCACCCGGTGCGCGGGACCTTGAGCCAGGGCGGCTTGCGCTCGCGGAACGGCCGGCCCTCGGCGACCTCCATGCCGCCGGGCTTTGCGCGCGAGCGGGTGACGTGGAGGGTTGCCGGCTCCATGCTCCCTACGCTAGCGCCGGGGCGGGCTCGAGGAGCCCGGCGAGCTCGTCAACCGAGAGCTCGCGCGGCGCCCGCCCGTAGACCTCGCCGAATCGGTCGCGGACGGTAGTGGCGAACGCGGCGAGTTCCTGCTCGGCGCCGAGCTCGCGCGACACCGAGGTCATCCGGCAGGACTCGATCCCGCACGGGACGATCCACTCGAACGGCTGGAGGTCGTTGTTGACGTTGATCGCGAAGCCGTGCGTGGTGACGCCGCGGCTGACGTGGACGCCGATCGATCCAATCTTGCGCCGCCTCGGGGGTCCACGACCCCCGTCAGTCCCTCCACGATCGCGGCCTCGATGCCCCAGTCAGCGAGAGCGCCGACGATCACCCGCTCCATCCGCCTGATGTAGTCGTGGACGTCGTCACGGTACGGGCGCAGGCTCACGATCGGATAGCCCACGAGCTGGCCAGGGCCGTGGTAGGTGACGCGGCCGCCGCGGTCGGTGTCGACCACCTCGATGCCCTGCCTCAGGTACCAGTCCTCGCCCATCGGCAGCTCGTCGGCGGTCGAACGGCGCCCCCTGGTGTAGACGGGCGGGTGCTCGAGCAGGAGCAGGACGTCGGGATCGCGTCGCGCTGACGCGCGCGCTCGATGCCGGCCTGTAGGCGGCGCGCCTCCTCGTAGGGCACGGGCCCCGTTCGGACGGTCCAAACCTCGTCCACGGCTGCCACGCAGTGTGTCACGCCGCCGCGGCCCGCTTGACCCCGGCGTTCTCCAAGCGATCGGTGGCCACGGTGCGCGCGGCGTCCAGGGGTGTGACGCCCAGCTCGCGGGCCGCTTCCAGGATCCGGGTCAGGTTGCCCTCGATCCCGAGAGCGAGCTCGCGCGCGTGCGACTCGGAGTAGCCGTGAATCTCCCGGTAGACGTGGATCAGGCCGCCTGCGTTGACGACGAAGTCCGGCGCGTAGAGGATGTCGCGCTCGGCCAGCGATTCCGCGAGCGACTCGTCGGCAAGCTGGTTGTTGGCGCAGCCGCAGACGACCTCGCAGCGCAGCAGCGGCAGGTTTCCGGCGTCGATGACGCCGCCGAGGGCGCACGGCGCGAGGATGTCGCACTCGGCGACCAGCTCGTCCGCTGGCTCGAGCCACTCCGCGCCCAGCTCCGCGGCGACCGCGCTCTTGCTCAGGGTCGATGTCCGAGACCGCTACCTCCGCGCCGCCCTCGAGCAGCCGGCGCGCGAGCTTTTCGCCCACGTGGCCCAGGCCGGCGACGACGATGCGCAGGCCGGCGAGCTCGGGCGAGCCGAGATCGCTCGCGAGCGCAGGCGCGCATCGCGGCCTCGACCCCGAGCGCCGTGAACGGGCTGGGGTCGCCGGAGCCGCCACGCTCCGGGGGCAGGCCGGTGACGTGGTCGGTGCGCTCGCTCATCACCACGAGGTCGGCGGGCGACATGCCGACGTCCTCGGCCGTGATGTAGCGGCCCTCCAGCGACTCGACCAGGTCGCCGAAGTCCAGCAGCAGATCGCGGCGCTCGCGGCCGGTCGGGTTGCGCTCCGGACCGCAGATGACGCCCTTGCCGCCCCCGAGCGCGAGGCCCGCGGAGGCGGCCTTGAAGGTCATGCCCCGCGCGAGCCGCAGCGCGTCGCGAATTCCGTCGGTGGTGGTCGGGTAGTGCCAGAGCCGCGCGCCACCCAGCGCCGGGCCGAGCGCCGTGGAGTGGACGGCGACGATCACGTAGCGCCCGCTGCGCGACCCCCGATGGAGGACGAGGTCCTCGTGCTCCAGCGTGACCGGCGCCGTCGAGGAGCGGGATGAAGGCACCGCAGCCCCGGCGCGGTGCCCGTGGTCCGCTGTGTGACGACCGCGCTCATCGCGCGCCCTCCCAATCCTCCAGCCGAGCCTTCACGGCGGCCAGGAACCGGGCCGCGTCCGCTCCGTCCAGCGCGCGGTGGTCCCAGGACATGCACAGGTAGGTCATCGGGTCGGATGGCGATCGAGTCGCCTTCGTCGCCCTCCACCACCACCGGCCGCTTGACGACCGCCTCGAGGTCGAGGATCGCCACCTGCGGCTGGTTGATGATCGGCGTCGCGAGCACCGCGCCGAACTGGCCCGGGTTGGTGATCGTGAACGTACCGCCGTGGACCTCGTCGGGCTCGAGTCGGCGATCCCTGGCCCGCTCGGCGAGGTCGCCGATCGCCGCGGCCATGCCCTCAAGGCTCAGGCGCTGCGCGCGCCGAATGACCGGGACGACCAGCCCGTCGTCGAGGGCGACGGCGATGCCGAGGTTGACGTCCTCGTGGTAGACGATCTCGCCGCCGTCGACGGAGGCGTTCAAGCGCGGATGCTCCTGCAGCGCCTCGACCGTGGCGAGCGCCACGAACGCAAGGTAGGTGAGGCCCACACCGCGCCGCCGCATCGATTCGCGCTGCTCGCCGCGGCTGGTGGCCACGCGGGTGAAGTCGGCCTCGACGATCGTCGTGCAATGCGCGGCCGTCCGCCGGCTGTCGGTCATGTGCCGCGCGATCGCCTGGCGCATCGGTGACATCGGCTCGCTGCGGGTGGGGCCGATCAGCTCGTCGAACCCGGGAGACGGGGCGCCGTCCGGTGCAGCCGGTGCTGCCTCGCCGCCGGCCTCGCCCGGAGTCGGCGCCTCCGCCTCGTCGGGTCTGTAGGGAGACTCGATGTGGAGGACGCGCTCGGGTGGTCCCTCCCGAGCGTCCTCCTGAGCCTCCACGTGTGCGAGAACGTCCTTCTTGCGCACCCTGCCGCCGATACCGGTGCCGCTCAGCTGGGCGAGATCGATGCCGTGCTTTTCGGCGATTCGGCGCACCACCGGCGAGTAGAAGCGCGACCGATCCCCGTCTGCCCCCGACTCCTCGGGAGCCTCGGCCGACTCGTCTCGCTCGGCGGATGCCGGCGGCCCCCGCTTGCCGTTGTGCTCGTCCGGATGTGCCTCGCCCGGCCTGGCCTCGGCATTGATCTCAGCGAGCGGCGTCCCGACGGCGACCGTGGCGCCCGACTCGACCAGGATCCGGTCCAGACGGCCGCTCGCCGGCGATGGGATCTCGACGTCGATCTTGTCAGTGGTGACGTCACAGACGGGTTCGTCGGCCTCGATCCAGTCGCCGGGCTGCTTGCGCCACTCCACGATCGTCCCCTCGGCGACCGACACTCCCATCTGCGGCATGGTGATTTCGATGCGCCGCCCCTGCACGGGCTCCTCCGCTCCCTCACGCGGGGCGGAGGAGGCGGCGGGATTGTCTTCAGTATGCGAGGAGGGCACGGCATGCCTCCTTCATGTCGTCTGGCTGCGGCAGGACCGCCTGCTCGAGCGGCGGGCTGAAGGGGATCGGGACGTCGGGCGCCGTGAGGCGCCTGACCGGTGCATCCAGGTCCTCGAAGGCCTCCTCGGTGATCAGGGCGGCGACCTCGGCGCCCACTCCACACGACCGCGTCGCCTCGTGGGCGATCAGCGCCTTGCCGGTCTTGCGGACGCTGGCGAGGACGGACTCGCGGTCGAGCGGCGCCAGCGTTCGCAAGTCGAGGATCTCGATGTCCTCGCCCAGCTCCTCGGCGGCGCGCAGCGCCAGGTGGACGCTGGACCCGTAGGCGACAACCGTCATCTCTTCCCCGGACCGGACCACCCGCGCCCTGCCGAGGGGCACGGTGTGCTCGCCCTCGGGCACCTCATCCTTCACGTGGCGATACAGGCCCTTGTGCTCGAGGTAGCAGACCGGGTTGGGGTCCCGGATGGCGCTGACCAGCAGGCCCTTGGCGTCGGCGGCTGTCGCCGGCGCCACGACCTTCAGGCCCGGCGCCTGGATGAACCAGGCCTCGGGATTCTGCGAATGGAACGGGCCGCCGGAGAAGCCGCCGCCCGACGGGAGCCGAACGACCAGCGGCACGGCGATGCCCTGGCGATAGTTGAGCTTCGCCGCCACGTTGACGAGCTGGTCGAAGCCGCACGACATGAAGTCCGCGAACTGCATCTCGCAGACAGGGCGCAATCCCTCGACCGCCGCCCCGACGGCAGCACCGACGATCGCGTTCTCGGCCAACGGCATGTCCAGACAGCGTGCGGGGCCGAACTCACGGGCGAACCCGTCGGTGACCTTGAAGGCGCCGCCGAAGGCGCCGATGTCCTCGCCGAGGCAGAAGACGGTCTCGTCTCGTCGCATCTCGTGGCGAAGCGCGTCGGAGATCGCCTCCAGATACGACAGCTGGCGCACGGCGGAGGACGCGTCGCCACCCTCGGGGGCGGTCTCCAGCTCAGGGCCGCCGGCGGCGTCGACCGTGCTCATGCGGCCTTCCTCTCCATCGGGGCGGCCCCGCGGCCGGCCCCGTCGCCCGACCATCGCGACCAGGGCGCCTGGCCGTCGCCGAGCGGCTCGGCGGATTCGGCGTACACGCCGTCCGTGGCCAGCTCGGAATCCGGCATGGCCGACGCGAGGGCCTTGTCCGCACAGCCGTCGACATAGGCGCCCACCTCGGCCCTGATCCGCTCGACCTCCTCGGACGCGAAGCCGTAGTCGGCCACGAGCCGGTCCGCGTAGCGGTCGATCGGGTCGCGCCGCGCCCACTCCTCGCGCATCTCGGTGGGCACGTAGCTCATGTCGTCATGGGCGCCGTGCCCGTGCATGCGCATGGTTTGGCACTCGATCAGCGTGGGGCCTCCTCCAGCCCGCGCCAGATCGGCGGCCTCGCGCGCCGCCTCGAAGACGGCCTCGACGTCGTTGCCGTCCACGTTCACTCCCGGGAAGCCGTAGGTATGGGCGCGCTCGACCGGATCGACCACGAACTCGAGCTCGTTCGGCGTCGAGTACGCGAAGCGATTGTTTTCGAGCACGAAGACCACCGGCAGGCGATGGATGCCCGCGAAGTTCATCGCCTCGTGCCACTGGCCGTTGGCTGTCGACCCCTCGCCGAAGAAGGTCATCGCCACCCGCTGCTCGCGCCGCATCTTGAAGCTGCAGCGCCATCCCCGTGGCGACCAGCGCCATGTCGGGGAGCATCGAGACCATCCCGACGCACCCCAGCTTCCGGTCGCCGAAGTGCATGTTGCCGTCCTTGCCGCCGGTGACTCCGTCGGCGCGGCCCATGTAGTTGGCGAGGTAGCGGTCCGGCGTCACGCCGCGGATCAGGTGCGCGCCCAGGTCGCGATGCAGGATGCACATGCGATCCCGCGGTCCAAGGACGAAGGCCGCGCCCACCGACACCGCCTCCTGCCCCCGCCCGTCGTAGAACGAGCCGGGGACCTTGCCCTGCTTGTACAGGGTCAGCGCCCGCTCCTCCGAGGCACGCATGGTCGCCATGTAGCGGAAGAGGCTCGCGCGATCCTCCCGCGTCAGGCCCACGTCCACGAGCTCGCGTACGCGCTCACGCGCGACGCTCGCGTCCACTGTCTCCATATCCCGTCCGCCTTTCACTCGGGCCCGCGACGGGATCTCCGTCTGCCGGGCCGTTGTCGCCGCTACGGGATCACCGATCGCGGCTCCTACGGACCGGGGAGCGAGGGTTCCACCTCGCAACCCCTATGTATCGATTCCTACCCGATTCTACATTCGCTACGCGACGGCGCAAGAACGCGGGTCGCGCCGGTGCGATTTCAAACGCGATCAAAGGCACTCGCGACCGCGCTCAGTCCGAGAGGAGGATGGTGCCGGAGTCGCCGCAAGCCATCACCGTGGGGCCCTGTGTCCTTGAACTTGGCCGGGCGAACCCCGGGCACACGCGGATCGGGACTCAGTCATCTAGAGCGCCAGGCCCAGCGGCTCCTCCAGCAGGTTGCGGATCCGGTCGAGGAAGCGGGCGCCGTCCGCCCCGTACAGGATCCGGTGGTCGCACGCGAGCGTCATCGGCATCACCTGGCCGACCGCCAGCTCGCCGTCCCGTACGACCGGCTTGGCGGCAATCGCCCCGACGGCGAGGATCCCCGCCTGCGGCGGGTTGATGACGGCCGCGAAGCTCGAGATGCCGAACATGCCGAGGTTGGAGACCGTGAACGTCCCGCCGGAGAGCTCCGGTGGCGTGATCGTGCCCTCGCGAACGCGCTCCGCCAGTGCGCGGGCCTCGGTCGCGATCTGCCGCAGTCCCTTGGCGTCGGCGTCGAAGATGGTGGGCACAACCAGCGCGTCCTGGGCGGCGACGGCGACGCCGACGTTGATGCGCTCATACAGCTCGAGCCGCCCGTCCCGGTAGGCCCCGTTGGCGCGCGGGTGCTCTCCCAGCGCGATCGCGCAGGCCTTGACGACCATGTCGTTGAACGACGGCACCGCCTCGCCCTCGCCGGCCGCCGCCTTCAGGCGAGCGCGCGCCGCGACGGCACGGCTCATGTCGGCCTCGACCGAGAGATAGAAGTGCGGAGCCGTCGCCTTGGACTCGGCCATCCGCCGGGCGACCGTCGACTGGAGCTTGGTCAGCTCCTTGACCGAGACGCTGCCCTTCGCCGTCTCGGGTCGCTCCGCCGCTCCGGGGGTCGGTCCAGCCGGCGCCGCTGCGGCCGCATGAGCGCCCGCCGGCGCGGGTGCTGCCGGCTCGGAGGCGATCGCCCGCTCGACATCGGCCTTGATGATCCGCCCGCCCGGTCCGGATCCGGCAAGCCCGGCGAGCTCCAGCCCCTTCTCACGGGCGATGCGGCGGGCGAGCGGCGAGGCCCTGACCCGCCCATCGCCCGCAGGGACGGGTGCTTGCGGTGCGTCCCCTGCCGGAGCTTCGGAGACGGAGGGGGTGGGGGCCGGGAGAGGGTCCGGAGCATGGACGCGAGGTTCCCGCGAAGCGGCCGACCCAGGGACGGGGGAGGGGCTCCCCCGGTGCCCACCCCCTCCGTCTCCATCCGCAACGACCTCACCGGGCTCACCGATACGCGCGATGACCTCGCCGATCGGCAGCGTGTCGCCCTCACCCGCGACCACCTCGATCAGGGTGCCGCCCGTATCTGCCTCATACACCATGTTGGCCTTGTCGGTCTCGATCTCGACGAGCTCCTCACCCTGCTCGACTGCGTCCCCCGGAGCCTTCATCCAGCGCAGGATCGTGCCCTCCTCCATCGAGTCGGAGAGGCGGGGCATGACGACGTCGGTGGCCATCAGAGGCTTCCCTCCAGAGTTGCCAGGGCGGCCGACACCACGTGCTCCGCATGCGGGATCGCGGCCTGCTCGAGCCGCTTCGAGTAGGGCATCGGCACGTCCGCGCCGGTCACCCGCTGGACGGGGGCGTCGAGGTGATCGAAGGCCTGCTCGGTGATCAGGGCCGCGATGTTGGCCCCGACGCCGCCGTGGGGCCAGCCCTCCTCGACCACGACGCAGCGGTTCGTCTTCCGCACCGACTCCAGGATCGTGTCGAGGTCCAGCGGCCGCAGCGTTCGCGGGTCGATCACCTCGGCCTCGACCCCGTGCTCGTTCGCGAGCGCCTTGGCCCCGCGCAGCGCCACGTCGACCATGCGCAGGATCCCGACGATGGTCACGTCGCCGCCCTCCCCCAGCACCGCGGCCTCGCCGAACCTGACGAGCGGCCCGTCCCCGTTGCCCTCGGGAACCTCGCCGCGCGCGCCGTAGAGCGTCTCGTGCTCGATGAAGATCACCGGGTTGTCGTCGCGGATTGCGGCCTTCAGCAGTCCCTTTCCGTCGGCAGGCGTCGAGGGACAGGCGACGAGCAGCCCCGGGATGTGGAGGAACATCGCCTCCAGGCTGTGCGAGTGGGTCGGACCGAGCTGATGCCCGCCGCCGCCAGGCATCCGGACGACGACCGGGACGCGAACCTGGCCGTTGAACATGTAGGGGATCGCCGCCATGTGATTGACGATCTGGTCCATCGCCAGCAGCGAGAAGTTGACGGTCATGATCTCGACCACGGGCCGCAGCCCGGCCATCGCCGCCCCGACGCCGGTCCCCACGATGGTGTTCTCCGAGATCGGCGTGTCGCGAACCCGTTTCTCCCCGAACTCGTCGAGCAGGCCCGCGGTGACCTTGAAGGCCCCCTGGAAGACACCCACGTCCTCGCCCATGACGAAGACGCTCTCGTCGCGACGCATCTCCTCGGTGAGCGCCTGGTTGAGCGCCTCGCGCATGCGCACCACGGCCATCAGCCGGGCTCCTCCGGCTCGTCGCCGGGCCCGTCCTCGAGCGCATCGGCGGCCTCGCGATCCTCCATCGTCTGACCCGGGTGCCGGCCGCGCGGGCTCTCGGAGCCGGCGTAGGCGGCGCCGGCCTCGGCCAGCTTCCGAGCCTCGCCCGCGGCTCCGACCTCCCGCTCCTCCTCGCCGCGATGCGGCTCGGGGGTGCGCTCGTCCACCGCGTACCAGCCGGGCACCTGGTCGCCGACCACGTAGAGATGGTCGTAGAGGGACTCGAGGGGCGGCTCGGGGGAGTTGTCCGCGAACTCCACCGCGTCGAGAACGCGCCGCTCGACGCGTTCTCGAATCTCCTCCGCCTCCTCCTCGGAGATCATGCCCTCGGCCACCAGGCGATCCCGAAACACCGTGATCGGGTCCTTCTTGCGCCACTCCGCCACCTCCTCCTTGGTCCGGTAGACCTCGGGATCGGCGGCAGAGTGGCCGCGGAACCTGTACGTGAACGCCTCGACCAGGGTCGGCTGGCGGTCCTCCCTGGCCAGGCGGATGTGCTCTGCGACGATGTCGCGCATCGCGAGCACGTCCATCCCGTCGACCCGCACCCCGGGCACGCCGAGGCCCTCGGCCTTTCGGGAGAGGTCGGTGACCGCGGAATGGCGCTCGATCGCCGTGCCCATCCCGTAGAGGTTGTTCTCGACCAGGAAGACCACCGGCAGCTTCCACAGCGCCGCGAGGTTCATCGTCTCCCCGAAGTTGCCGCTGTTCGACGCCCCGTCCCCGAACATGCATACCGTGACCGCCTCCTCGCCCTTGTAGTCGGAGGCCAGCGCGAGCCCCGCGGCGATCGGCAGGTTGCCGCCCACGATTCCGTAGCCGCCCATGAAGCGCCGCTCGAGGTCGAAGATGTGCATCGATCCGCCCCGGCCGCGGGAGCAGCCGTCCTCGCGGCCGAAGAGCTCGGCCATGACGTTCCTCGGATCGGTGCCGCGAGCGATCGCGTGGCCGTGCGTACGGTAGGTCCCGATCAGGTAGTCCTCGGCGCGCATCACCGAGGTCGTGCCGACGATAGTCGCCTCCTCGCCGATCGCGAGATGAAGGAAGCCGCCCGCCTTCGCCTGCTGGTAGGAGCGCCCCGCCTCCTCCTCGAAGCGGCGGATGAGCGACATCGTCTCGAGCAGCTCGCGACAGGTGGCCGCGTCCGGGAGCGGGCGCGAGGCCACTCCTCTGCCGTCGCCGGCCGCCGTCACGCTCGCCTCCTGAGCAGCCTCCGGTTCAGCCCTCTCCGTGCCCTCGTTCGCCACCGCGCCTCACGATAACTCAGCGCCGTCCCCGATCGGCCGCGGTGACCGCCTGCTCGAGGCGGTCGTCGCCCCAGAAGACCTCCCCGTCGACCACGAGGCTCGGGACACCGCGAACGCCGAGATCCCCCGCCCGGTCGGTGGCCTCGCGGAGCGCGGAGGCGACCGAGTCCCGGTCCAGGGCGGCCAGCATCGCGCGGGGGTGGAGCTCGGCGGCTGCCGCCGCGAGGAGGACGTTGTCGCGCTCGCCGAGGTCCCGCCCGGCGGCAAAGGCCTGTCGGAAGGCGGCAAGCGAGAACGACACGCTGCGACCGATCTCCTTCGCGAACGTGGCCGCCCGCATCGCAAGCAGCGTGTTGGGAGGCCATGGCTCCGGCCAGCGGATCGCCGGCAGGCCATACGCGGCGGCGCGCCGCTCGCATTCGCGCATCCCGTCGTCGCGGCGGGCGCCGTTGCCCCACGAGTCGCGGTCGAACCGCTTGAACAGCCCGCCGAGCAGGATCGGCTGCCATTCGGGCGTCTCGGCGCCCGCCTCGGCGAACAGTCCGGCGACCCGCTCCGCCGCCAGATAGGCATACGGCGACCCGAGGTCGTAGAAGAAGGTCGCGCGCTCGCTCACGCCGCGGTCGATTCGTCCAGCCACGCGACGACGTCGGCCGCGTTCCGGTCCGGGGGGAACACCGGATAGAAGACCTTCTCGACCCGCCCGTGCCGGGCGATCAGCGTCAGGCGCCGGTAGAGCGTCATCCCAGCGATCTCGAAGGTGGGCAGCCGCAGGGAGGTTGCGAGCTGGAGGGCCGGGTCGCTCATGATGGGGTACGGGAGTCCCACGCGCTCTGCGAACTCCACCTGGTCGGCCAGCGGCTGCGCGCTGATGCCGAGGACGTCGGCCCCGAGTGCCGCCAGCTCGGCGAAGTGGTCACGAAAGGCGCAGGACTGGGGCGTGCATCCGCGCGCCCCGGGGATACCGTCCCAGCCCTCGGGCAACCGCTCACCGGGGCGGCCCGTCCGCGGGTAGGCGTACAGCACCAGCGTGGCGCCGGCCGCGGTCGCGAGGTCGACCGGTCCGTCGCCGGTGGAGGCGAGCGAGAGCGGTGGGATCGTCGCGCCGACCAGGTGGCCGGCCGCGCCGTCGTCGACGGGCGCCGGCAGATCGGCCGGCAGTGAGTAGGGATCCGTACCGGGGCTCACACGCCCACGATATTCCGCCTCGCGCTCGGCCCATCTGCCCCGTCCTCACCCCGTGTAAGGTGCCGCCGACATCAGACCGGCTCGGTGAGGGGGACGTCCATGCAGCGCAGGCTTACGAAGCAACTGGCGGGTGTCGTCGGAGTGACCGCGATCCTGGCGCTGGCGGCCGCCGGCTGCGGCACGAAGACGATCGATCAGTCCAGCGAGGTCGACCTGATCAACAAGCAGCTGGACAGCCAGAACCTGAAGGCGAAGTCCGTCGACTGCCCGGACGACGTCGAGGCCAAGGAGGGGGAGACGTTCGAGTGCAACGTAACGCTCACCAACGGCAGGACCGGTGCCTACACGGTGAAGGTCGAGAACGTGGACGGGGACAATGCGTCGTTGCGGGTCACCGGCGCAAAGGACACGAACTCGAAGAAGTAGCCGCGCCGGGCGTCTAGGCGTGGATCGGCCAACCGTCCACGGCCCGCGCGCCGTCCAGCACCGCCTCTGACATCGTCGGGTGCGGATGGACGATCCGGGCGAGCTCCTGGTAGCCGCCCTCGAGCGCCATCGTGTTGACGAGCTCGGGGATCATGTCGCAGGCGCGGTTGCCCACGATGTGGGCTCCCAGGATCTCGCCGTATTCGGAGTCGACCACGAGCTTGACGAGCCCGTCGCGGTCGTCGTAGACGGCGGCCGCGCCGACGCCGCCGAGCTTCATCTTGCCGATCTTGACGGCGTGCCCGGCCTCCCTTGCCTGCGCCTCGGTGATGCCGACGCTCGCCACCTGCGGCTCGCAGAACGTGGCGCCGGCGACCAGGTTCTCGTCCACGGGATGGGTCTCGACGCCCGCCGCGTGCTCCACCGCGACGACGCCCTCCTCAGAGGCCTTGTGGGCGAGCGCCTTGCGCCCGACGAGGTCGCCGATCGCGTAGATCTTCGGGTTGGAGGTCCGCTGGTGGGAGTCGACCTCGATCTTGCCGTTCTCGCCCACCTTGACACCCGCCCCCTCGAGGCCCAGGGACGCCGTATCGGGCGCCCGCCCGCCGGCGATGCAGAGATAGTCGACCTCGGTCTCCGTGTCGCCGTAGGAGACCTTCACGGAGCTCTTGCCGACGTCGACCGACTCGACCGCAGCCCCCGTCGAGATGGTGATGTTCTGCTTCTTGAAGGTTCGCTCGACGACCCTCGCCATGTCCTTGTCCTCCGCGGGGAGGATCTGGTCGAGCATCTCGATCAGGGTCACCTCGGTCCCGAACCGCCCGTAGGCAGAGGCGATCTCCGCGCCGGAGGCGCCCGCGCCGACGACGGCGATGCGCTTCGGCTGCTCCGGCAGCGACCAGGCGCCCCAGGTGTCGACGACGCGGTCGGAGAACTCGACCCCCGGAATCGCGAGTGCGACGGACCCGGTCGCGAGGATCACCGCGCCGGCCTCGTAGGTCGTGTCCCCGACCGCGACGTTGCCGTCGGCGGTCAGCGATCCCTCGCCCTCGATCATGGCCACCTTGTCCTTGTCCCAGAGCATCTTGACGCCGCTCGCGAGGGTGTCCGAGACCTTCGCGCGGCGCTCGCCGAGCGCCTTCCAGTCGAGCGAGACGCCCTTCGCGGCGACCCCGAGCTCGGCGCCGTTCGTGGCGTGGTCGTAAAGCTCGGCGCTGTGGAGGACCGTCTTCGCCGGGATGCATGCGTAATTGAGGCAGCGGCCGCCCGGCTTGTCCCGCTCGACGACCGCCGTTCGCTTGCCGAGCTGCGCGGCGCGGATCGCCGCCACGTAACCGCCCGGCCCGCCGCCGATCACGATCACGTCGTAGGAGTCAGCCACGGACGCGACTTTAAAGGAAGGCCGCAGCCGGGAGCGCGCTACCGCTCGCCGTCCCAGTAGTCGACGTCGCTGGAGCGGCGGACCATGACGTTGTCGCGGCGGCCCTCGGTGAACACGCCGATCTTGTCGCTGTCGGGGTAGACGGCGACCGCCGGCATGTTGGCCGTGGAGACGATGAGCATCTTCACCGCCTCCATGCCGCGGTTGGTGAGCTTGTGGGCCCCCTCGGGGCCCGCCGGGAAGCACACGAGGTCGCCCGCCCCCAGCTCGTCCTCGCCGTCCGGGTGGCGCACGGTGAGGGTTCCCTCCAGCACCAGGAGCCATTCCTCGTCGGACTCGTAGTGGTAGGGACAGTTGCTGTTGTCCGGGGGGAGCTCGTACAGCGTTCCGGCCATCGTGCTCCCCCCGATGGGCGCCGCCAGCTTCACGTAGCCGGACCGGTAGCCGTCGGGGTCGTCGTCGTCGTGCTCGAGTGCGACCTCGAAGATGTTGAGGCGCTGCATGGCGGGCACACTAGTCTCGCCGTGCTCGCTCCGGCATCTGGATGCGGGCCAGGGCCCGGATCATGAAGTAGAAGAGCGTCCCGGCGATCGCGATCAGCGCGATATTGCCGAGGATCGGCCCCACGGTGCTGGCGCTGACCGCGCCCAGCACCGCCGCGATGATCAGCAGCGCGAGCACCGCCTGAAATCCGAGCACCGCCCAGTAACGCACCCGCCACATGCCCACCGACATCACGCCCATCAGGATCGCCGGGACGATTACCTGAACCAGATGTGGCCGGTCCCCGTTGACCTCGGCGCCCAGCGCGTAGGCGACGACGACCGAGATCGCCACCGCACCCGAGATGATCGCCCCCGCCGTCACGACCAGCGGCCTGTCGTCGGGCTCGAGGGGCTCCAGCTTCTCCCGCGCCGCGCGGTTTCGCTCCTCATAGCCCGCGGCGATGCGCTCGCGCCGCTCCCCGGCGCGTGCCTTGCGCTTGCGCCGCTCGGCGCGCTTGCGCTCGCGGTCCGCCATCAGCTGACTGCTGCCTTCCGGTCGAGGGCCTCGCGAAGCGCTCGGGCCGTGGCCTCGGGGTCATCGGCGTCGCGGATCGCCCTGACGACGACGACCCGCCTCGCCCCGGCCGCAATCACCTCGGCGACGTTCTCGGTATCGATCCCGCCGATCGCGAACCAGGGGATCGCCGCCGTCCGCGCCGCGTCGCCGACCAGCTCCAGCCCGGTCGCCGGGCGGCCCTCCTTGGTTGGCGTCTCCCACACCGGGCCGACGCTGATCTGGTCGGGGCGCCGCGGACCGGGCGCCCTGCTGGCCGCGTCGATCTCCGCCGGGCTGTGAGTCGACAGCCCGATCAGGGCATCGGGGCCGGCCTGTCCCCGCGCCTCGGCCACCGGCGTGTCGTCCTGCCCCACGTGTGCGCCGTGCGCGCCGCAGGCCTCCACCAGGTCAGGGCGGTCGTTGAGGATGAAGAGCGCACCATGCTCGTCGGCCGCCCGGCGAAACGGATCCGCGAGCGAGACGAGCTCCTCCGCGCAACGCGGCGCCTTCTCGCGAAGCTGGATCACGTCGGCGCCGCCGCGGAGCGCACCCAGCAGCAGCGGGGTGGGATCGCGGCCGTCGGGCCGGCCGTCGCAGACGAAGTAGAGCCTCGCCCGTTCGAGCAGCTCGAGTCGGTCGTCGCGCGAAAGGGACACATCGGTGAGTCTCGCAGCCGGCGAATCCCCTCGCACCGCCCACCGTGGATCGCCGGCCCGCGACCGGAGTACCATGGGCTGACGCACGGGAGCCCCACAAACGCGGGCTGAGAGGGCGGCATCCGGCCGCCGACCGTCTGAACCTGATCCGGGTAATGCCGGCGCAGGGATGGTGGCGCGGAACGCCCGGCAGAGCCGGCGACCCCCGGGAGGACGATCCTGCCACGAGACATCACACCCATCGAGCACCGCGACGGCGTGGTCGTACCCCTGCGACGTGGTCGCGCGCGCGATGGCGGCAGCGACGAGCTCGATGCTGTCATCGTCGGCGGCGGCACTATCGGCCTCGCGTGCGCCTGGCGTGCGGCCCGCCGCGGGCTGAGAGTGCGGGTGCTCGAGCGGGACGCCCCCGGCGCGGGAGCCACCCACGTCGCCGCCGGGATGCTGGCGCCGGTAGGTGAGGCGAACTGGGGCGAGGAGGCGCTCGTGCGCATGGCGCTGGCCTCCGCGCGCGACTGGCCGGAGTTCGCGGCCGAGCTCGAGGACGAAAGCGGGCTCGGCTCGGGCTACGAGCCGCGGGGGGCCCTGCACGTGGCGCTCGACCGCGACGAGGCCGAGGAGCTGCGCCGGCGCTTCGAGCTGATGGCCGAGCTTGATCTGGAGGTCGAATGGCTGCGGCCGCGCGGCTGCCGTGAGCTCGAGCCGGGACTGTCGCCGGGCATCACGGCGGGAGCTCACCTGCCCGGCGAGGCGGTCGTCGACCCGGCCATGCTGGTACCCGCGCTGGTCGCCGCCGTCGAGGCGACCGGAGGCGAGCTCCTCCTCGAGGCGGAGGTCGTGGATGCCCTGTCCGAGCGGGGTCGGATCGCCGGCGTCGTCACCGCTGACGGGCGCGAGCATCGCGCCGATCGCGTCGTGCTCGCCGCCGGCGCCTGGTCGGGAGCCGCGGCCTGGCTTCCCCCGCCCGCCCGCCCGCCCGTGCGGCCGGTCAAGGGCCAGCTGCTGATCCTGCGCGGGGGCCCCGAGCAGGCGGTCTCCACCCGGATCGTGACGACGGAGCGCGTCTACCTCGTGCCTCGATCGAGTGGCCGCCTCGTGGTGGGCGCGACCGTCGAGGAGCGCGGCTTCGACCTCCAGGTGACCGCCGGCGGGGTTCACGAGATGTTGCGCGAGGCCTATCGAACGCTGCCTGACGTGGCCGAGCTCGAGCTGATGGAGACGCTCGCCGGCCTGCGCCCGGGAACACCCGACAACGCGCCGCTCATCGGCCCGGGCGCACTGGACGGGCTCGTGCTGGCGACGGGGCACTACCGGAACGGAGTTCTGCTCACGCCGCTCACGGCAGAGGCGGTCGCAGCCATGCTGGCCGGCGAGCCGACTCCCCCGGACGCCCACCTCGCTCATCCGGGGAGGCTGGGCAGCGACCGGGCCCCCGGGCTGGCGGCCGCGCCCGCCGGAAGTGAGCGGCCGCGATGATCGTGGAGCTCAACGGACGGCCGGAGGAGCTGCCCGACGGAGCCACGGTGGCCGACGCCGTCAGGGCCGTCGGCGTGGACGGCGAGCCACGGGGGGTCGCAGTGGCCGTGGACGGCGAGGTCGTCCGCAGGACCGAGTGGGAGACCACCGGCCTCGGCGATCGTCAGGCGGTCGAGGTCGTCAGGGCGGTGCAGGGTGGCTGAGCAGCAGGTGACGGCCGAGGGCGGCGAGGGGCTCGAGAGCGCGCCGGCCGCATTCGAGCTCGCAGGGCGAACCTGGGGCTCGCGGCTGATCGTCGGCACCGGGGGCTTCCGCTCGCTCGAGTCGATGGAGCGCGCGCTCGCGGCCTCGGGGGCCGAGATCGTCACGGTCGCGCTGCGCCGGGTGGACCCGACGGCCAAGGGCTCGGCGCTCGAGCTGATCGACCGGCTTGGAAAGTTCGCGCTTCCCAACACGGCGGGCTGCTACACGGCCCGCGACGCGGTGCGCACGGCCCGGCTGGCGCGGGAGGCGTTCGAGACCGACTGGATCAAGCTCGAGGTCATCGGGGACGACCGGACGCTCTTTCCGGATGCGGTCGAGCTCATCGAGGCCGCGGAGACGCTGGTCGACGAGGGCTTCATCGTGCTGCCGTACACGAACGACGACCCCATCCTGGCTCGACGCCTCGAGGACGCCGGTTGTGCGGCGGTCATGCCCCTTGGCTCGCCGATCGGCTCGGGCATGGGGATTGCCAACGCCTACAACCTGCAGATCATCGTCGAGCGCTCGACCGTGCCCGTGATCCTGGACGCGGGCATCGGGACGGCGTCGGATGCGGCGATGGCGATGGAGCTCGGCTGCGAGGGGGTGCTCCTCTCGAGCTCGGTGGCGCGGGCGAAGGATCCGGAGCGGATGGCGACCGCGATGCGCCAGGCGGTCGAGGCCGGTTTCGCGGCGCGGGCGGCGGGAAGGATGCCGCGCAAGCTGCACGCTCAGGCCTCGACGCCCGAGGAGGGCGTCCCCGAGCTCGGCTGAGCCCGCGGGTGCGGCTCAGCCGCCGGGGCCGGTGTAGCCGTCCAGGTAGCAGGGGTGGCGGCCGCACGTGTCGCTGACCGTCCCGCCGAGCCGCAGGAACCTCGAGATCTGCCGCTGGCCCTCGACCGTCTCGCTCGCGTCGGGCCCGTGTGGGTCGACGCCCTCGCGGTTGGGAACGTCGTAGGGCGGAGGCGGTGGGGTCCCCTTGACCTCGCCGTCCACCGTGCGGAGCGGTCCAACGTCCCACATCGTCAGGGCCGAGCCGGGGTGGGGGAAATGGTGAATCCGCGGGATCCCCCACAACGGCCTTCGATCGAGGCTTCTCCCCGGATCCAGCACCGGCGGCCGAACGCGGAGCCCGATCGTCCGCGCCTCGACCTCGGTGGTGATGTTGGCCACCTGGTGATCGCCGAACGCCTCCTGGAGCAGGACCCGGTGACGGGGCGTTCCGGCGAACGGGCGGGTCGTGATCCGGTGAACGTAGCCGTTTGCCTCACCGCGCTCCCAGATCATCTCGATGAGCGAGAGGGTGAGCTGGCGGTCGAGCTCCTCCGGGTAGTTGTCGTAGAGCCCGAGATCGGTGTCGGCACCGTTGAAGATCCCATGCGCGTAGTCGTCGAAGTCGACGCTTCGCTGCAACAGCGTGGAGTAGTTCATGCCCGGGACGCCGAGATAGGCGCGGTTGAAGTCCGGCGCCACCGCCGTCAGCGAGCCGCCCATGATCCCGCCCTGGCTGCCGCCGGCGTAGAACAGGCGGCGCCGCTCGATCAGCCTGCGCCCGTCGAAGCGGAAGGCGGGGTTGGTCGACAGGCCGTGCCGGTGGATCATCGCCCGCCCCAGGTACAGGAAGTTGAGCATCCCCTGCTGCAGGCGGTCGGCGATCGTCGGAAACCGCGACAGGTCCCCGAGCACCGAGATGACGTTGGGCGCGTCGGACGAGGACATGCCCTGCCAGTCGGTTGCACAGAACATCATCCGGTGCTGGTCGGCGACCTCCTGGAGCTTGCCCGCCTCCACCTCGCCGGCCGATCCGAGCAGCCCATGGCCGTAGAGCGAGGGGCGAAGAGGGTGCGGGCCGCCGGCGATCGCGCTGCGGGGGATGGTGCACTCGAAGGGCGCCGCGTCGAGGTTCCCCGGAATTCGCTCCGGACGCCCCTTCGCATCGAGGTGGAACCGGGAGCCGGGCGGGCAGCCGGGCTGGTCCAGGAAACAGGGGACCGTCACCGTGCCCTTGACGATCCGGGCGAGGTGGTCGTTCTCGCCGCTCTGGCAGCCGTCGGACCCGCACGGGGCGAACCGCTCGACCGAGGTGACGGCGAAACGCGGCGACCTGCCGTCCACGTGGAGATCGGCGAGGTCATGGTCCCCGAGGGTGCGGAATGCGCGATTCCGGATCGAGAGCATTCGGCCGGCCGCGTCACGGTCGCTCTCGACCGTGAAGTCCCAGGCGAGATACATGTGGCGGCGGCCGATCCCGGCACGCCGCAGCGTGCGGAAGATCGACTCGAAGTGGTGGCGGCGCTTCTCCACGGCCGGCTGGCCGGAAGGCGTGTCGTCGCGGTAGTACCGGAACGCGCGCGATGCCCGTATCCGCTTGCCGTCGGCCCGGCGCAGGTCGCGCAGGGCGACGACGTAGCGATGGTTCGCGTGGAAGTTGACCGCCGGCCGGATGACCAGGGCGCGGTCCGCGGGCTCCGGGGGGTTGACGTCGACCTCGGTGAAGACGGGCCAGCGCCTGCCCGTGTCGGCGTCGATGACCACGACCGGTGCGTTGCGGCGACGGTAGGCGCGCAGGTTGGTGAGGCGCACGGCGTGCGTGCGTCGCAGTGCCCGGCGGTTGTCGAGGCCCGGGACCTTGGTGACGATCTCCTGGCCTGATGAGAAGCCGTCCGAGTGGTTGTAGTCGGTGGCGTCGATATGGGCGCCGAAGCGGTTCGCGGGCATCGAGGCGGTCTTCAGCGCGACCTGCCTGCCGGTCGCCGTGCCGGCGCGGACCGTGAAGTGGTCGTTGGGGAACGGCATGAGGCAGCTCGCCTGGTCCAGGAAGTCGCAGCGGTCAGCGTGCGCAGTGTCGGCGGGAGGCGGCTTCGCTTCACCCGATGCCGCTGCTGGTGCGACGAGCGGGAGGATGACTCCCAGGGCTACGACCAGAATCCGGCGCGGGCCTCCCATACCCGGGTTCGACTATATCGGCGCCCGGCCGGCTAGCCATGCCGGCGGCGGGCGACCTGCCGGTCGGTCCACTCGCCGACCGAGCCGAAGGCCCACGCGACCCGGTGCGCCGCCCGCCCGGCGGGGGACGGGTCCAGGGGCTCGACCGCGATGTCCGGCGTCTGACCCAGCGCCAGCGCCGCCTTGCGCACGGCGCTCACCTGGCGGCGCTGGCGGCGCTCCCAGGAGCGACAGAACTCGGGGAGCTTGGCGTCGCCGCGGCTCTCGCTGACGTTGGCCAGATACGCGAGCAGGGTCGCCACGTGCTCGAGGTCGTCGACGGCCAGCCGCAACGCCTGGTTTCGCTCGAGGAATCGGTCTACCACCGCCCCTCGCATCACTCCGAGGTTCGCGCCGCCACCCTGCGCGGCGACCTCGCCGTGGAGATCGTGGCGGGCCGTCAGCGGCCCCAGCTCCTCCAGCAGCTTCCCGAGCGACTCGGCGGCCTTGTCGAGGGGCTCGCGAGCGTCGGTGCCGTCGAGGGAGACGGCCAGCCGTCCAAGCCGCTTCGAGGCTGCACGGGCGGTGACGTAGAGCTCGCGATAGCCGCGGTTCTCGGCGGGGTGAAGCGGCACCGGGCAAAGGTATTGGAAACCGGCCCCGCTCCGCGTGGCCCCGGCACGGGGTCCGTCCGGGCGGCGATCAGGGCGGCGGTTGCTCCTCCTCGAAGACGACCTCCGCGGGGCTCTTGTCGGGCCGCAGGCCCTTGTAAACCGGGGCGCGAAGGGTCCGCGCGGCGGTCCACTCGCGGAACTCGATCTCGGCGACGAGCCTCGGCTCGACGAAGACGGCCTCGCGAGGGGGCTGGCGCCCCCTGAAGGGGCTCTTCTTCGTCCGCAGCGGCTCGAGCAGGCCCTCGAGGCGATCCAGCTCGGCGTCGGTGAAGCCGGTGCCGACGCGGCCCGCGTAGCGCAGCCGGTCCTGGTCCCCCTCGTACTCGTTGTAGCCGACGAGCAGGGCGCCGACCGTCCCGGAGCGGCGGCCCTTCCCCGGCAGCCAACCGCCGATCACGAGCTCCTGGCCCTTGAGGTTCTTCACCTTCAGCCAGGCGCGAGTCCGCCGCCCGGGCAGGTAGCGGCTGTCCAGGCGCTTTGCGACCAGGCCCTCCAGGCCCCGCTCCCTGGTGAGATCGAGGAGGCTCTCTCCGTCGCCGCGGTGGTAGGTGGGCGTCTGCCAGTGTGCGTCCTCGAGCCCCAGGCCCTCCAAACGCTCGCGGCGCTCCGTATAGGGCAGGTCCATCAGGTTGCGACCGTCCACGTAGAGCAGGTCGAAGACCATGTAGGTGACCGGGGTGTCGGCCATCCGGCGCCGGACGGCGGCCTCGGAGGCGACGTTCATGCGGCCCTGCAGGCGTTCGAAGCTGGGGTTGCCGGAGTCGTCGAAGGCGACGATCTCGCCGTCGAGGACGGCGTCGGTCGAGCCCAGCTCGGCGGCCAGGGCCCGCAGCTCCGGATAGGTGGGGGTGATCTCACGCAGCGTCCTGCTCTCGAGGCGAAGGCTGCCGGCCTCGCAGTACGCGACCGCACGGATACCGTCCCACTTGATCTCGTACGCCCACCCTTCGTCGTCGCGCGGGAGCGTGGAGAGCACCGCCGCCATCGGCTTCAAGCCCCTCGGCATCGGCTCGCGATCCGGGTCGGCGGGCGGATCCATCCGGTGGATCATCCAGTTGTCGCCCTTGGTCTGGAAGAGGGCGTACCTGCCGCTCATCCGCTCGCCGTGGAAGGTGGCGATCACCTCGTCGCGGCGGAACTTCTCGGCCTCATAGGTGCCGCGGTCCCAGATCCGCATCCTGCCCGCCCCGTATTGGCCCTTGGGGATGTCTCCCTCGAACTCCAGGTACTCGAGGGGGTGGTCCTCCGTATGGACGGCGAGGCGGTTCTGCTTGGGGTCCTGGGGAACCCCCTTCGGCAGTGCAAACGAGACGAGCGTGCCGTCGTGCTCCAGGCGGAGATCCCAGTGGAGCCGCCGCGCATGGTGCTCCTGGATCACGAAGCGGTCGGCCTTGCCGTCCTTACTTCGCTTGGAGGCCCTGGGCTCGGGGGTCTTGTCGAACGAGCGCTTGCGCTCGTATTCGCTGAGCTTCTTGCGGCCTGCCATGGCGAGCCCATGGTAGGCGTGGGGCCATTTCAGGTCTCGGCCTGGTCGCGCCCGGAGTCCTCGTCCACCTGCTCGGGCGCTGCGCTGGGCTCGGCGTCCTGATCGCCGCCGTAGGCATCCTCGCCGCCCTCGTCCGCCTCGCCCTCGCGCCCCTCCGGGACGCCCTCGATCATCTCGCGGTCGGCTGCGGATTCGACGACTGCGCGTCACCGGGCGTCGCCTCGCCGAAGCCCCCCTGCTCGGGCCTGGGGCCGGTCTCGACGGTCATGGGCGAGGCGTACCCGTCCCCGACGAGCCCGAAATACCAAGCGTTTCGGCACAGGACATCCTCGAACGTGGCGCCGGGAGGCGGACTGGTCACGAGCCCGGCCTCGATCTCGCCGTGGCAGTTCGCGCACACGAGCACGCATTTCTGAAGCTCTTGGCGGTAGTCGTCGAGCGCTTTGGTCGTGTGCATGCTCATCGGAAACGACTTGAGCTCCGGGACGACGTGATGAAACGTCAGGGTCACGAGGCACCGGTCGTAACCGCAGATCGTGCAGCATCCACCTGCCTCTTCGACGAGTAACTCCTTCACCCGTTGCTTGCGTCGTGTCACCGCCTCGCCGACGCAGCGCTTCAACGCCAGGCACGACCCTCCCTGCCCCTGGAGTAATGGGCAAACTCAGTTCGGCCATGCCGCTTGCAATCCCGCACCTCGACCGCGCACCGTCGGTTTGGATCCGGTGGTCTTCCCTTCTGCGGGACTAAGGGAATTGATGGGCCAGGGCGGGTCGGCACGAACAAACGTTCGCATATACATCGGACGGAAAGCGGCCATCCGCTGAGTCGTTTCATGGGGGCGGCGGGAATCGAACCCGCGTTTGTGCAGCTTAAAAGGCTGCCGCAAAACCAACTTTTGCTACACCCCCAGCACTTCTCTTCGAGACTGTAGCCACCGGTTGCGTGGCGCCGATTGGCCGGAGGCGACGGAGGACGACGTCGTATCCGGCGAGTTGCTTGACGATCCGCATCCGGCCGCGAGCAAGGCACCAACTGTCAGCATCGCTAGCGCCATTTGGCTGACCGAGCGCCTCATGTGTCACCCCCCGCCGGTCGCGAGTACCGTGTAATTGCGCACCTCGTCAAGCTCGACCCGGCCGGCGATCTCGACCATGCCGCCGTTCAGCGGCCTCGTGCGAATGCGCGATCCGCGCCCCTGCCGGATGTCGAGCGGGCGGCCGAGTACGGCGGTGAGGACGACTGCCGCCGAGCCGGTCGCCTCGTCTTCGGGGATCCCGAGCGGTTCCGCGAACACCCGCTCGCGAACAACGCCGGTCGCCTCGTCGATCCAAGCCCACATCCCGACCTCGATGTCCTGCCTCGGCGAGCCCTCGAGCGCCTCGACCTCCGCGGGCGAGGCGAGCTCCAGGAACTCGAACTCCGGCGTCCATTCGGGCCGGCCCGCCGCGTAGGCCACCTCGCCCTCCGCGCGGACCGGGACCTCCCCGGCCGGCGCCCGCAAGATGGGCACGCCGCCACACTCCCGCTCCAGGAGCCAGGCCGTCCCGACTACCGGGTGCCCCGCGAACGGGATCTCGACGGCCGGCGTGAAGATCCGGATCTCGCCACGCTGGGCCTCGTCCACGAAGACCGTTTCACTGAACCCGAGGTCGGTCGCCGCCGCCTGCCGTTCGCCGTCAGGCACGGACGCCCCGTCGAGGAAGACGCCCAGCGGGTTGCCACCGGTCCCGTCGTCCCCGCAGAAGACCCTCAGCACGTGCACCTCCGCCACGCCGCATTTGTATCGCAGGCGAGCCCCAGGCCCGGGCGCGCACGGCCGCCGGTCTGCGCTTGCGCCGCCGCGACGAGGGTATCCGCGATGCAGATGTCGCTGGGAGCGTTCAGCCGGGGCCTGCAGGCGTCGGTTCGCAACAACTACACGGCGTTCGGCTACTCGGTGATGATCACCGCCTCATACGGAGTGCTTACGAGCCAGGAGTCCACGCCGAGGCTGGGATACGTCTTCCTGTTCATCTTGGGGGCCGTCGCCGCCTTCGTCGGCATCGAGCTCGTCGTCTCCAAGGGCCTGGAGCGCGTGCCGCGCGGGGAGCCGACCAAGGTGGTCGCGCTCGGCGCCGCCTTCTCGTTCGGGTCGGTGGGCGCCGGTGTCGGAGCGGCCGCCCTGAGCACCGTGTTGTTGAGCGGCCTGGCGGTGTGGCCCGTCGGGGGACTCGCTGCGAGTGCAACGTACGTCCTGATGTCGGGTTTCGAGATCGCGCTCGCCGAGCTGGTTGAGCGCAACGGCGGGCGCTGACCCCGGCCCGCTATCTGTAGGACTGATCCGCAACCCCGCCTCTAGTGGCGGAAGTGACGGCGGCCGGTGAAGACCATCGCCGCGCCCGCCTCGTCGCAGGCGGCGATCACCTCGGCATCGCGCACCGAGCCGCCCGGCTGGACGAAGGCGGTGGAGCCGGCCTCGATCGCCAGCTGCGGGCCGTCGGGGAAGGGGAAGAAGGCGTCGGACGCGACGACCGACCCTTCGAGGACCGCCTCCGCCTCGTCGCCGCGAGCCTCGCGCGCCTTCTCGATCGCCAGCCTCACCGAGTCGACCCGGCTCATCTGGCCCGCGCCCACGCCGACAGTCGCCCCCTCCTTCGCGATCACGATCGCGTTCGAGCGCACGTGCTGGCAGACCTTCCAGGCGAACCACAGGTCGTCCCACTGCGTACCGGTCGGGCTCGACTCCGTGACCAGCTTCATCGACTCGCGCTCCGAGTCGATGCGATCCGGCTCCTGCACCAGGAGCCCCCCTCGCACCCGCTTCAGGTCGCGATTGCCCGGCTCGTCCCGGCGCTGCTCGGTTGCCTCCAGGATGCGGATCGCCTCCTTCTGGCGCAGCACCGTCAGCGCGTCGTCGTCGTAGCTGGGCGCGATCAGGACCTCGATGAAGTGCTGGTGCAGCCGCTCGGCGAGGGGACCGTCCACGTTTCGGTTGAACGCGATCACGGCGCCGAAGGCCGACATCGGATCGCAGGAGAGCGCCTTCTCGTAGGCCCCGCCGATCGAGCCGCCGACCGCGACGCCGCATGGGTTGTTGTGCTTGACGATCACGCATGCCGCGGCATCGAACTCGTCCAGCAACCGCCGCGCCGCGTCCAGGTCGAGCACGTTGTTGAACGAGAGCGCCCGCCCGTGGAGCTTCGCCACCCGGGACAGGATGTGCGTCCGCGCGCCCACCTCCACATACAGGGCCGCCTTCTGGTGAGGGTTCTCCCCATAGGACAGGTCGAGGAACTTCTCGTGCGCCATCACCCAGTGCTCGGGAAACTCCTCGTACCGGACCCCGAACCAGCGGCTGATCGCCGCGTCGTACCGGGCCGTGAACGCGAAGGCTTCGTTGGCCAGCCAGTGCCGGGTCGCCGCGGAGACGCCGCCTCCGGTCTCCTCCAGCTCCGCCAGCACCGCGTCGTAGCTCTCCGGCTGCACGACCACGGCGACGAAGCCATGGTTCTTGGCCGCCGCCCGAATCATCGTCGGCCCGCCGATGTCGATGTTCTCGATGGCGTCGGACTCACTCGTGCCCTGCCGGGCCACGGTGCGCTCGAAGGGGTACAGGTTCACGCACACGAGGTCGATCGGCTCGATCCCCTCCCGCTTCAGGACCTCCACGTGCTCGGGGTCGTCGCGGACGGCCAGCAGGCCCGCATGGAGCCGCGGATGAAGCGTCTTCACCCTTCCGTCGAGGATCTCCGGGGACCCAGTGAGTTCGGACACGTCACGAACCTCGATGCCGGCGTCCCGGAGCGCCGCCGCGGTGCCGCCCGTGGAGACGATCTCGACGCCCAGTCGCTGGAGCCCGTGCGCGAAATCGACGATGCCCGTCTTGTCGGACACGGAGATGAGCGCGCGGCGCACCGTGACCGCGTCGAATTCCGACGCCTCCGGTCCAGCCGAAGGGACGGTCGGGTCAGCCATCCACCGGGCTCCCGGTCCGTTCGACGTGCACGAGCCGCGGGTTCGCGGGGTCGAGGCGAGCAGCACCGGCCGCGATCAAGCGGATCGCCTCCGGTAGCAGCTGATGCTCGACCTCGTGAATCTCCCTCTCCAGTTGCGAGCGGTCGCGAGTGTATGGCACGTCGACCGGGCGTTGCAGGATGATGGGGCCGGAGTCGACGCCCTCGTCGACGAAGTGCACCGTCACCCCCGTCACCCTCACACCGTGATCGAGCGCCTGCCCGATGGCGTCGAGACCGGGGAAGGAGGGCAGGAGCGCTGGGTGGACGTTCACGATCCGGTTCCGAAGCCGGCGCACGAACTCCGGCGACAGGAGCTCCATGTATCCGGCCAGGACGACGAGGTCGATCTGGCGCTCGGCGAGCCAGTCGCCCATCGCGGCGTCGCGATCCGCCCGGTCGCGGTGGTCGCCGCGTGCGAACACGGCCGTGTCCACGCCGGCGTGGGCAGCGCGCTCCAGCGCCCCGGCCCCCGCCTTGTTGGAGGCGACGCAGGCGATCTCGATGCCGTCACGGCCGTGGACGGTGTCGAGGATCGCCTGGAGGTTGGTCCCCGTCCCCGAGGCGAGAACGGCGATGCGGAACGTGCCCAAGCGCGCTTCAGCGGCCGGCTGACACCGGCGCACCGGACCGGGCCGCCCACGCGCGGGAGCCGGTTTCGGCGTCGAGCTCCTCGAGGGCGAACTTGCCGTTGCCACCGCCGTCGTCGCCGAGTGGGTAGTCGCCCGTGAAGCACGCATCGCAGTGGCTCGACGCGGGCATCCCGATCGCCTCGTACACCCCGTCCATCGACAGGTAGGCCAGCGAGTCGGCTCCGAGCTCCGCGGCGATCTCGTCGACGGTGCGGCCGTGGGCGATCATCTCCTCGCGAGTCGACATGTCGATGCCGTAATGACAGGGGTGGCGGATGGGTGGCGCCGAGATGCGCAGATGGATCTCCTTGGCGCCGGCGTCCCTGAGCATGGCGACGATCTGACGGGTCGTGTTGCCGCGCACGATCGAGTCGTCCACGACGACGACGCGCTTGCCCGAGACGATCTCCGGCAGCGGATTGAACTTCATCCGGAGGCCGCGCTTGCGGAGCTCCTGTCCCGGCTGGATGAAGGTACGAGCCACGTATCGATTCTTGATCAGGCCGTCGTCCTGCGGGATCCCGGAGGCCCGTGCGAAGCCGCTCGCCGCGGGGTTGCCCGAGTCGGGCACGGAGATCACCAGGTCGGCGTCCACCGGCGCCTCGCGCCACAGGATCTCGCCCATCCCGCCGCGAGCCCGCTGGAGGACGCGGCCCTGCAGCCGGGTGTCCGGCCGGGAGAAGTAGATGTGCTCGAAGACGCAGTGCGCCGTTGCGTCCGTCGGGATGACTTGCCTGCTCTCGAGCCCGTTCTCGGTGAGCGAGATCAGCTCGCCGGGATGCACCTCCCGCACGAGGTCCGCGCCGATGATGTCGAAGGCACAGCTCTCCGAAGCGATGACGTACCGGTCGCCCAGCTTGCCCAGCGCCAGCGGGCGGACGCCGTGCGGATCGCGGAAGGCGACCACGGCCCGCTTGGTCATGACGACGGTCGAGTAGGCGCCCTGGAGCCTCGGCATCACTGCCTGCACCGCGTTCTCGATCGGCCGAGCCTCCTCCACGGAGAGCAGCGCGGCCATGATCTCCGAGTCCGAAGTGCCGCGGAATCGCAGCCCCCGCTCGCGGAGGCCGTTGTAGAGCTCGACCGCGTTCGTGAGGTTGCCGTTGTGGGCAAGCGCGACCTCGCGGCCGTCGTCGCGCCACACCGGCTGGGTGTTCTCCCACGACCCGCCGCCCGTGGTCGAGTAGCGGACGTGACCGATCGCCATGTCTCCCTCGAGAGCGCGCAGCTTCTCCTCGTCGAACACCTGCGACACCAACCCGGTCTCCCGCAGGGTGGTGATGTGGCCTCCCTCGCAGGTGGCGATGCCGGCGGATTCCTGCCCGCGGTGCTGGAGCGCGTAGAGGCCGAAGTAGGCTAGCCGGGCGACGTCGTGCCCCGGCGCGTACACGCCGAAAACCCCACACTCGTCGCGCGGGCCGTCGCGGTCTGGGAATGAGCGATCGCTGGCGTCCATCCGCGGTGACTGAAGCGAGGAACTCGCAGGCGATCCGCCTGCCCAGCAAGGCTAGCAGTGGAATCGGATCGCGCCGCCCGCCTTGGCGGCGGCGATTCAGCTGCTTGCGGTCTGATCGCGCGTCAGGGTCGTGTCGCCAGGAGGCGGACGGGCCCGGGGTCGTCGTCGATGTCCCCGGCCTCCGCGGACCACGTGTTCGTGACGTCGCGGATTCCAGCGGCCGCACTGACGTCGACGATCGAGGTCGCCGCAGTGGCCGGCACCGGCAAAGCCAGCACCAGGGCGAGCGCGATGCTCCCGGCTACTCGCAGAAGGGTCGCCCGCCCACCTGCTCGTCGCGCCCCTCCAGGCCGGCGCAGTCGGAGAGCTGCTGGAGCCGCTGCTCGAGGTCGGCCTGCCCGGGCTTCGTCGGACAGCTCTCGGGCTCGCCCCCGTAACAGCGGTTTCGCAGCTCGAAGGGATCGCGGCTCAGGTTGTAGCGCTCGACCTCCAGGGTGTCGCGACAGCTGCCCATCGATGCGACGGAGTAATGCTCGACGTAGACCGACGAGCGGGTGCGGATGCCGTCGTAGTGGCAGGTCTGGTACCGGCCCGGAGCCGTGGCCTGATACTCGGTCAGCAGGCCGCGGTCGTCCGGCCACCCGCCGGTGCCGGTGAGGAGTGGCAACAGCGAGCGTCCGTCCATGGTCCTGCAGGCTCCCACCGGCGGGCATGGGTGGGCATGAGCAAGGTCCAGGATCGTGGGGGCGAGGTCGATGTTGGCGGCCGGCTCGCGCACCTTGCGAACCCCTCCGTACCCGCGGGGTAGATCGATGACCAAGGGCTGCCGAACGGCCTCCTCGTAAGGCAGCACCTTGCCTCTCGCCAGGCGATGCTCACCGTAGAACAACCCGTTGTCCGAGATGTAGATGAATACGGTTCTGTGCAGCTCCCCCATCCGCTTGACTGCGTCGTAGACCGTGGCGACGCTGCGGTCGACCGACACGAGAGAAGCGAGTGCGCAGCGCCAGTGCCTCTGGGTATTCCTCCTGGCCTTGCCGCTGATCCGCGGCGCAGTGCGCAGGAAGGCGGGCTTGTCGGCCATGTGCTTCTCGTTGAATGACGGGGGGTGGCGGAGCGGCGTCTTCCGGAACATGTCCATGTCCCGCGGGTCCGGCTTCGCGGCGCGAACCCCCTTACCGCTGCACCTCCCCGGCGGCTGGCCGCCGGCCGTATGGGGAGCGTGCTCGTCGAGTTGGAGGTAGAACGGCTCCGGGCGCGGCGCGTAGCGCTTGATGGCGCCCACCGCGTTACCGGTGAGCACCCTGGTGATGTAGTCGCGGTCACGAGTGCCGAAGTGGTTCCAGGTCCCGTTGCGCGAGAGAAAGTAGTCGTAGTAGCCGAATCTCCCGCCGGTGACCGACCGCCAGTCGCTCCATCCGGGAGCGACGTCCGCGGGACGGTCGGCGAAGCGCCAGTAGCCGTTCAGGAACTTGCCGACGTGGATCGTGTTGTATCCGGCTTGCTGCAGCCAGACCGGGAGGACGTTGCCCTTGTCGATGAGCGCGGGGTAGCCCTTGTTGTTCGAAACCACCCCATGGTTGTGCGCGTACTGGCCGGTGAGCAACGACGCGCGCGACGGGCAGCACTGGGAGGTGGTGACGACGTAGTCGCTGAACCTGGTCCCGGGCCGGGTGAGGAGACGCATCGTCTTGGGCATGATCCTGCCGTTGAACTGACGCGTTGTCTGATCGTCGCTCTGGATCAGGACCACGTTCGGCCGGCCGGCCGGGGGATCACCCGCTTTGGTGGCGTCGGGCGCGGCGGATGCGACATTCGGGACAAACGCGACGAGGATCGGCAGGCCGAGCGCGATCCGGGCCCCCCGGCCCGGGAGCCTCGCCTTGAGCTTGAACCGATCGAGCACGGTGACCCCGCCTGTTGCGCGTTCCCCCCGTCGTGGACGACGCACGCCGTGTCGCCGTAACCCCGCGGTGCGTCCCTGCCCGGACGCCCGCGAATTGTACCGCGCCTCAGGCGCGGTCGAGCGAGCGCCAGGCGTCCACGGCCTCCGCGAGGCCGACCCGGATCTCCACCTCGGCCGCGGCCACCTCGATGGCCTCGCCGGCGAGCTCGCCGATGAGCAGCACCGCGGTGCCCCGGCGCTGACCCTCCGCTGCGAGCTCATGCAGCGACCGCTCCGCCGCGGCCACCACGAACCCGCCCGGGGCTTCGCCGAACAGGGCCGTCTCGCCCGAGGCTCCGCGCAGCTCCACGAGTGGATCGAGGTCCGCGCGGAGCCCGGTGCCGGCTGCGATGGCGCATTCCGCGAGCGCGCAGGCGAGGCCGCCGTCGCTCACGTCGTGGGTGGCGGAGATCCAGCCTTGCCGCGCCGCATCGCGGACCAGCTCGATCGCAATGCGCACTTCGTCGATCGCGGTGGCGGGGAGCCCGGCCGCCAGCTCACCCCGCAGCTTCGCGAGCTCGGACCCCGCGAGCGAGGGCGCGAACGGTCCGACAAGCGCGATCGCGTCCCGGGCGTCCGGCGCCATGCCCGGAGCGACCGCGGCATCCGGGAGCTCACCGACCATGCCGATCACGGGCGTCGGATAGATCGGGCCGGCATCGGTCTCGTTGTACAGCGACACGTTGCCGCCGACGACCGGGATCTCGAGCGCGTCGCAGGCGTCGGCGAGGCCCTGCACCGCCCGGTCCAGCTGCCAGGCGACGTGGGGCTTGGAAGGATTGCCGAAGTTGAGGCAGTTCGTCAGGCCGAGCGGCTCGGCGCCGACGCACGCCAGGTTCTGGGCGCACTCGAGAACCGCCTCGATCGTCCCCCGGTACGGATCGCACGCCACCCGGCGGCCGTTGCCGTCGATCGCCACGGCGATCGCCCGATCGCTCTCGGGCACCGCGAGGACCGCCGCGTCGGCCGTCTCCGGGCGGCGAACGGTTCGCGACTGGACGATCGAGTCGTACTGCTCGAAGGCCCAGCGCTTCGAGGCGACGTTGGGCGAGGCCAGCAGCGCCCGCAGGAGCTCGGAGCCCTCCGCGCGGCCGTCGAGGGACGCACGATTTCCGTAGAGCCACGCGGTCGGCTGACTCGGCTCGAGGTCGTAGAGGGGACAGGCGTCGACCAGCGCCGCCACCGGCAGGTCACCCACCACGTCACCGGCCGCGAGCACGCGGATGCGTCCAGAGTCGGTGACCTCGCCGATCGCGGCGGCGCCCGTCTGCCAGCGCTCGCACACTGCCAGGACGTCCGCGATCCGGTCCGGCCGCACCACGGCGAGCATGCGCTCCTGCGACTCGGAGACCATGATCTCGAAGGGCTCCATGTCGGCCTCGCGGAGCGGCACGCGATCCAGGTCGATGTCCATGCCCACCCCGCCGGCCGACGCCATCTCGGCCGACGAGGAGGTCAATCCGGCGGCTCCCAGGTCCTGGAGCGCGATCAACAGCCCCCGATCCAGCAGCTCGAGACAGCACTCCATCAGCTTCTTCTCCTCGAAGGGATCGCCGATCTGAACGCTCGGGCGCATCTCGGCGCCCTCCGCGAGCTCTGCCGAGGCGAGTACCGAGGCGCCGCCGATGCCGTCGCGTCCCGTGGAGGCTCCCATCAGGACGACCGCGTTCTGCGGCCCGCTGGCGGCGGCCCGCACCAGGCGGCCGGCCGGGGCGAGCCCCACGCACATCGCGTTCACGAGGCAGTTCTGCTCGTAGGGTGCCTCGAAGTAGACCTCGCCGCCGACGGTCGGCACGCCGATCGAGTTCCCGTAGTGGCCGATGCCGGCCACCACGTGCTCGAACAGGTAGCGGGAGCGCTCGGAGTCGAGCTCGCCGAAGCGCAGCGAGTCGAGCACGGCGATCGGGCGCGCTCCGAGCGCGAACACGTCGCGCAGGATCCCGCCGATCCCTGTGGCCGCCCCCTGGAACGGCTCCACCGCGCTTGGGTGATTGTGTGACTCGACCTTGAACGCGACCGCCTGCCCTGCGCCGACGTCCACCGCCCCCGCGTTCTCTCCCGGGCCCATCAACACTCGGGGCCCTTCCGTCGGCAGCCTCCGCAGCAGCCTGCGCGAATGCTTGTAGGCGCAGTGCTCCGACCACAGGAGCGAGAACATCGCGAGCTCCACCTCGTTGGGATCACGCTCGAGGAGCTCGCGGATGCGCCCGTACTCGAAGTCGGTGAGACCCAGCTCGCGGTGCCTGGACTCGCTCGAGACGCTCATTCCGATCCAGTATTTCGAGCCGGGCGGCGCCTCAGGGCACGGGGCAGTCGCGGCCTGAGCCGCCACCATCGACTCGACTCGATGCGCCGCAGCCGCCGCGTGCGCCTGCGGAGGGCGCGAGAGCGACGCTTGAGCCGTCGCCTGACCCCGCGCACGTCGGCGGCCTGGCGCCGGTGCTCGGCCGCCCGGTGGGCCTGGGTCTGGATGTACCGGGTGAGGGCGTACATCGCGTCGTCGCGCAGGTCCTCGGGCGAGGGCCCATCGCCGCCTGCCGGCAGCTCGAGGGTGCCCGGCTCACCGCCGGCGAGCGGGTCAGGGCATGCCGCGAGGGCGTCGCGAAAGCTGGTCTGCTCCACCAGCCAGCCGGCCTCGAGCCCGCCCCTCACCGCGTCGTCGTCGAGGGTGAGGCGCTCGTAGACCTCCTCGAGGCGGTCCTCCGCGAGGGCGTCGCGGACCGCCCGCCCGTCCGGGTTTCGCTCCAGCTGGCCGTTGTCGCGCGCGATCTCGACCCGGTGCCGGTACTGCTCGAAGGTCCTGACCGGGAAGTGCAGGACGCCCACCGGGAACGTGGGAGCGATCAGGAGCTCGAGCGGATCCTCCTCGCGATGCTCGGCGGCGGTCCGCAGCACCGGCTTGCCCACGAGGCCGCGGTAGGGAGAGCCACCCGTCCAGATCTCGACCGGATGCGGACCCCTGAGGCTGATCCTGGGGTTCGCGCGATGGGCGGCCTTGGCCGGGCGGCGGAAGCGCGCCTCGCGAATCGTCATGCGCCCGGCGAACGGCCCGTCGCCAGGCCGCGCGACGAACTCCGTGCGCGGCGCCACGACCATGCCGAAGGGCTCCCGCACGGCGGCCAAAGCGGTCTTCAGGTCTCCTGACGTCGGCCACCAGAACTCGTCGGCGTCGTTGTGGATCATCCAGTCGGCGCCCATCTCGCTCGCGATGCGCGTGATGTCCTCCTCGCCGCCTCGCTTCATGTCGTGGATCCCGCCGCCGATTCGCTCGAGCCTCACCAGGCCCTTCCGCTCGTAGCGTTCGAGGATGTCGAGGCTCCCGTCCGTCGACCCGGTGTCGGCGATGACGAAGAAGTCAACCCCCAGCGCGCGGTGGAAGCGCAGGTTGTCCTCGAGGATGTCGGCCTCGTCGCGGACCTTGTAGACCATTCCCAGCCGCACGGCGCGGCGAGGCTAACAGGGCCACCCGGCCTTCTCCGCTCGCGGCGACGGTCGCATGCGCTAGCTTCGGCGCGTGGCCAGGGCAGGGAGAACCATGACCACCGCGAAGGTCGCCGGCATCCTCGCGGGCCTCGTCGCTCCAGCCATCGGAATGAGCGCCGGCTTCGGAAGCGGGCACGAGCAGGCGTCCGCGGCCTCCACGCCGCCACCGAACTTCCTGGTGGTGCTGGTCGACGACCAATCCATGAACAGCTTCAGGCGCGCCTACATGCCGCGAACGTTCTCCCGCATCGTCGATCACGGCACCAGATTTCGGGGGGGCGTCGCGGCGCCGCCGCTGTGCTGCCCGGACCGGGCCGGCATCCTGACGGGGCAGTACCCGCACAACCATGGAGTCTTCTCGAATCATCCCGGGTACCCCACGCTGCGCGACGCGCAGGACACGCTCCCCGTGTGGCTCGACCGCGCCGGCTACCGGACCGGCTTCGTCGGCAAGTTCCTCAACGGCTACACCGACGTCGCCGGAGCCAGCCCGGCTGCGGGCTTCGACGGGTGGTTCGGGTTCATGGGCTTTCCCGGCTACTACGACTACGACATCAGCAAGAACGGCGAGGTCCGCCATTTCGGGCACCGGCGCAGCGACTACTCGACCGACGTCCTCACCCGCAAGGCGAAGCGCTTCCTGAAGCGAAGCTCCCGCGCGAGCGACCCCTTCTTCCTCTGGCTGGCCTACGAGGCCCCGCACGGGTGGAAGTCGCCGATCCCCCCGTGTCGCCACGCGGTGTCCCCGGGCCCGCCTGATCGGGCTTCGGTGAGGGCGGTCGAGCACGTCCACCTCCCGCGGCCGGGGTCCTTCAACGAGCGCAACGTGTCCGACAAGCCGGCAGCGATTCGCCGCCTGCCGCTCCTGAGCCACCAGGTGATCGGCCATATCAAGAACAACTGGCACTGCACGCTTGCAGCGGTCGCGGAGCTCGACAGGGGCGTCAACCAGGTGATGAAGGAGCTCAGGCGCGACGGGCAGAACCGGGACACGATCGTCTTCTACGTCTCCGACAACGGCAGCTTCTTCGGCGAGCACCGGCGGCCGCATGGAAAGTCGGATGTCTACGAGCCCGCCCTCAACGTCCCGTACGCCGTGAAGGTGCCGGATCCCTACCGGGACGGGCAGCGCGTGCCCGACAACCATGCCGTCGTCTCGAATCAGGACATTCCGGCGACCCTGGTCGACTACGCGGACCGGTACCTGGGGGGAGTCGAGTCCTGCGCGGCCCCGGCCGACTGCCGGCGAATGGACGGCCGCAGCCTGGCGCCGCTCGTGGGCGGCGGCGGGACCTGGCCGCGCGACCGGGGCGTCGTGGCGGAGATCGCCGCCGAGGGACACACCTACAAGGCGATCCGCACACGTCGCTACGCCTACTCGGAGTTGGCGACCGGCGAGCGCGAGCTCTACGACCTGGCACAGGACCCCGACGAGCTCGACAACCGAGCCGGCGACCCGGACTACGTTACGACCCAGGCCAACCTCGCAGCGCGGCTGCGGGCGCTGCGATCGTGCTCCGGGGTTCCGGGGCGCGACGGCGCGTCCGGGCGACCCTTCTGCGAATAGCTCAGGAAGCGGGCGCCAGGCGCCCCAGGAGCTCGGCGACCTCGGCGACCGGGGTCACGTCGCGCTCCGGCTCGGCCAGGCTGTAGCCGAATCGGTTGGCCCGCTCCTCGAGGCGCCGCGAGAGCTCCTCGTGCTGTCGCCTCTGGAGGGGCCGCAGGCGTGCGTTCCACCGCTTGAAGTACGAGTCGTTGATGCCGCTCCGCGCCGCGAAGCTCGATTCGCCCGGGGCGAGGCCCAGCTGCTCCTGGATGCGCCCCACGACCCGTTGCGGGTCGGAGACGAAGTCCTCGTAGCGCACCAGCGTCAGGCGGCGGATGTGCGGGGCGTCCTCGAGGAAGATCTCATGGCAGACGAGCCAGTGCTCGAGCAGCGACTCGAGTGACGTCTTGCTCCACTTCTGGGTCGCGTACGAGACGGCGATCGGGTGGCGCATGATCATCACGAAGCTCGCGTCGGCGAACAGGGCCTGCAGGAAGCGCAGCTTGAGCAGGTTCGGCGGCGACTTCTCGATCAGGACCCGTTTGTCCAGGTTCCAGTACTCGCCCCACTCCGCCACCAGGCGGTCCCGGTTGGCTTCCGTCGCGAGCGGTGAGTCCTCGGTCAGGTGGCTGCGCTCGTCGAAGCCGAACCGACCGGTGCCGCCGAACTCCCGGGCGATCGGATACACGCTCTGGAGGAACTGACCCTCGTTCGCGAGCGCCTCGGTCTTGCGAAAGCCGCTGGCCTCCTCATGCTTGGCGACCGCGCGCGCGAGCAGCGTCGTCCCGCTTCGGTGCAGGCCGCCGACGAAGACGAAGTCGTGCCGCGTCACGGTCGGGCGATCCTAGATGGGGAGCGACCGGCCCGGTCGAGCTACTCGCAGTGCGGCCGGCCGGCGACCTTCGGATCGCGCCGGTCGATGCCGGCACAGGCGCGAAGCGCTTGCAGGCGGCGCTCGAGGTTCGCCTGCCGCTTGCCGGTCGGACAGTCGGTGCGCGCTCCGCCCCGGCAGACGTTGTGAAGCTCCTGCGGGTCGTCCTTGAGGTCGTAGCGCTCCACCTGGAGGCTCTGCTTGCAGGCATTGGTCCGGTGGTCCACCACGCTGTAGTGCTCGACGTAGATCGCGTGGCGAGTCCGGATCCCCGCGAAGTCGCAGGTCTGGTAGCTCCGGGGCGTCGAGACGCGGTACTCGGTGAGGAGCGCGCGCCGGTCGGGCCACGAGCCGGACCGGGTCAGAAGCGGCATCAGGGAGCGTCCGTCCATTACGCGGCACTGGCCGCCGGGCGGGCACGGCCTGCCGTGCGCGAGCTCGAGGATGGTCGGCGCCAGGTCGATGTTTGCCGCGGGTTGGCCGGAGGCGGGGCGCCGTGGCGCGCCATCGCGATAGCGCTTGGGCAGCCGGATCACCAGCGGCTCGTGGAGTGCCTCCTCGTAGGGCAGCACCTTCCCGTTCAGCAGGCGGTGCTCGCCGTAGAACTGCCCGTTGTCGGAGATGTAGATGAAGACGGTCGTGCGGAGCTCGCCGGCCTTCTTCACGGCGTTGAAGATGCGCCCGACGCCGCGATCCACGCCCACCAGCGAGGCGAGCGCGCACGACCAGTGCCGCCTCAAGAGCTTCTCGTCCTTGTGGGTGAGCCGGGGCTGGTCCCGGATGTACGGGGGCTTGTCGCCCATGTGCGCCTCATCGAACGAGCGGGGTTCCGGCAGGGGTTCCTTCCGGAACTCGTCAAGGTCCTTGGGGTCCGGCTCGGGGTTGCGCGTGCCTCCACCGCATCGTCCGGGGCGGTTCCCGCGGGCCACGTGCGGGGCGCGTGTGTCCACCTGGAGGTAGAAGGGAGCGCGGTACGGCGCGTATTTCCGCACCGCCTGCACGGACTTGCGCGTGATCACCCGCCCGACGTAGTCGCGGTTGGCCACCCCCTTGTGAACGAGGCGGCCGTTGTCCGACATGTCATAGCCGTAGTAGCGGCCGTCCCCGCTCAGCATCGTCTGCCACTCGTCCCATCCGGGCGCGACCTCGGCGGGGTCCGAGACCGCCTTCGAGTAGGCGTTCATGAACTTGCCGACGTGGATCGTGTGGTAGCCGTCCTGCTGCAGCCAGACGGGAAGCACGTTTCCCTTGTCCCGCAGGCCGCCGTAGCCACCGCCGCGCCCGTTGTTGAGAACTCCGTGGTTGTGCGCGTACTCGCCGGTGAGCAGAGACGCCCGCGAGGGACAGCAGAGCGCCGTGGTGGCGATGTAGTTGCTGAACGAGGTCCCGTGGTCGCCGAGCAGCTTGAAGGTCTTCGGCATCACGTCGGGCGTGAACTGAGCGGTCGTCTGGTCATCGGACTGGATGACCACCACGTTCGGCTTGCCCGCGGCACTCGCGTGGGGAGCCGCGGACAGCATCCCAAGGGCGCCCAGCGAGATCGCCAGCAGCCCAATTCCGAGCTTTCTCTGGATCTTGAATCGCATCCGTTGAGAGCGTGCGCGTGGACGCGGACCGTGCGTGAGTTCGTCGCGTCGTCCGGTCAGCCGCCCCTGCCCGAAGCAGCAGCGCCATCCTAGCGAAGCAGGGTTCGCCCCCGGCTACGAGCCGGCGATCCCGAACAAGACGTCCCAGAGCTCGACGGCGTCCGGGCTCTCGGCCTCCGAGCGCCAGTCACCAGCGCGCCCCTGCTCGATCAGCTCACGGTCGAAGAACGCCGAGTCGGCCCCCGCCTCGAGATCCCAGAACGCGAGCGCCACGGCGACCTGCCGGGGGAGCTCGTCGTGCCGGTCGAAGTCGATGACCGGGAACGGCTCCCTGCGGTGCTCGGCGAGCAGCGCCCGGTTGTAGACCACCCAGAGCTCCTCCCACTCGCGCGCCGACAGCCGAGGATGCCGGTGGGGGCGCTCCGCCGCCCGGCGCGCCAGGGAGCGGCGCACCGCAACCGGATTGCGGATCACGCCGATTCGCATCAGCTCGAGGTCGCGCCACAGAGCGGGGCACACGAGCATCCGCGGATCCTTGACCCCCGCCGGCTCCCCCTCGACCGTCGCCAGGATCTCATCGCGGCGCCTGATGTCATCGGGCTCGACGTCGACCGACTCGGGCGGCCTCCACCATGATCCGCCCCCTCGCTCGATGATCTGCTCGTGTAGCCGGTTCAGGTCGCGAAGCTCGCGGTTGCCCCGACGGTTGAAGCGGTTTCGCATCCGCACCGGGCCGAACTCGACGCCGTGGTCGGCGAGCATGCCGGCAACGGCGGAGGTGCCGCTCCGGTGCATGCCCAGGATCGCGATGAGCGGCACGAAACGCCTAGGGAGCGCTGCTCGTGGCGGCCAGCGAGTCCTCGGCGCGTCGCAGCCAGCCCGTGGCCGGCTCGCCGAACCGCTCCGAGAGCTCCCGGAGCTGGGGCAGGTAGAGCTCCGCCAGGTGAACGCGAAAGTGCTCGGGAATGGCGGTCGAGTACTCGCGCGAGGCATTGATTCTCCGGTCGAGGCTCGCCGGAACGTGCTCCTCGCCGTCTGACACCCCGAGGAACCGGTACAGGCGCAGCAACAGAGCGCCGGGATCCTCCCGGATCTCGTCGAGGAAGCCCACGAACACGCGATCGCGGCCGAACACCCCCTCCCAGGTCTCGCAGGTCCGCACGTAGTCGGCGCGCAGGACGTGCGCCGTTCGCTCGAAGTGACGGCGGAGCTCCTGGTCGGTGATCTTCTCGGGAGAGCGCCCTCTTCTGCGCGCCAGCTCGCTGATCGCCGAGGACCAGCTCCTCTCGATCGGGTCGCGCAGCAGGTAGATCACGCGCAGATCGGGATTGATCTCACCGATCTCCTCGACGATGTCCCGCTTCAGGATCGAGTAGGCCGGCGTGATCTCGCCCGCGATCTGTCCCGGTTCAGGGCGAAAGATTCGCTGATACCAGCGATTGGTCCGCGGCGGGACGAAGAAGTGGATGTCCCAGGCGAGCTGTGAGAAGAGCGTTCCGTCGCGCCACCGGCCCCGGTAGGTCGCGACGCTCGTGTAGCGGCGGGCGCGCTTTCGCAGATGGCGCCGGTAGAAGTTGTTGTTGCGCCGCCCCCGGTGACGCGAGTCGAAGTAGTGGACCTCCTTGACCGGGGTCAGCCAGATCTCGGGATGCTTGCCGAGATTCGCGTAAAGCCAGGTCGTGCCCGCTCGTGGCGCGCCGATTCCGAGGAAGGTCGGCAGCTTTGCGTCGTCGGCTCGGGTGTTCATGGTGGTCAGCGCGAGCATCGTAGCCCCGGCCCGCGGATAACCTGCTCCGTCCGATGATCCACATTGCCACGGTCCACTGGGCGTACGACCGATGGGTCGACGTTCAGCTGAAGTACTTCGAGCGCAACCTCTCGGAGCCCTACCGGGTCTATGCCTGGCTCGACGCGGACATGATGGAGCACGCCCCGAAGTACTTCTACGCGACCGACGTGCCGTTGAAGGAGCACGCGCCCAAGCTCACGCTGCTCGGGGACCTCATGGCACACGCGGCGGATCCCGACGACATGCTCGTCTTCATCGACGGGGACGCCTTCCCGATCGCCCCGATGGTCCCGTTCCTGCGGGAGAAGCTGGAGCAGTACCCGCTCGTCGCCGTGCGCCGCGACGAGAACAACGGGGACCCCCAGCCGCATCCCTCGTTCTGTGCCACCACCGCGAGGTTCTGGCTCGAGCTGCCCGGCGACTGGCGCCGCGGCTACAGATGGGAGAACCGGCAGGGCGCCAGGGTCACCGACGTCGGGGGAAACATGCTCGGCCTCCTGGAGGCCAGGGGAAGCGGGTGGTATCCACTGCTGCGAACGAACAAGGTCAACCCGCATCCGCTTCAGTTCGGCATCTACGGCGATCTCGTCTACCACCACGGTGGCGGTTTCCGCAAGACGGCCGGCGGCCGCGTGTCGTGGATGCCTCACCGGGAGGCACTGCGCAAGGGGAGCCTCCGCGGTTGGCTGGCGGGGCGCCTGCCGCGGCGCGGCAAGCTGGGAGAGCTGCGGCGGCGAATCGACCCGGTTGTCCGCTATCGGGAAGCGCTTGCCGACCAGCTCGCCGAGATCAACGACCGTGTCTTCGAGCTGATCAAGCGCGACGACCAGTTCTACCGGCAGCTCCTGGAGCCCCAGCGCGGCGGCGAGCTCGCCGAGCTTCGGATGCCGTCTCTGGACGGCACCCCGGACGCGGAGGCCATGGCTGAGAACCCATCCCTACCGGGATAGCACTAAGCGGTGAGGGCCTCGGGCGCCGCCGCGGCAACGTGGGCGGCCGCGGATTCGAACAGGCGCAGGCCGTCGGCGGAGCCGGTGAGCGGGTCCACGGCGTGCTCCGGGTGGGGCATCAGGCCGACGACGTTGCCGCCCTCGTTCGCGATCCCGGCGATGTCCCGCGCCGAGCCGTTCGGGTTGCGCTCGGGCGCGTAGCGCAGCACCACGCCGCCGCGGCGCTCGAGCGCATCGAGGTCCTCCGGTGGCGCAAAGTAGCGGCCGGTCTGGTGCTTCACGGGGATCGAGAGCACGTCGCCGGCCTCGCAGCTGCGCGTGAACGCGCTGCCGGCGGCCTGGACGACGACGTCGACCTGGCGGCACGTGAACCGCAGCGACTCGTTGGTCAGCAGCGCCCCCGGCAGAAGCCCGGACTCGCAGAGCACCTGAAAGCCGTTGCAGATGCCGAGCACGGGGCCGCCCTCCGCCGCATGGCGGGCAACGGCGTGCATCGCCGGCGCGAAGCGGGCGATGGCGCCGGCGCGCAGATAGTCACCGTAGGAGAATCCGCCGGGCACGACCACGACGTCGATCCCGTCGAGATCGTGCTCCTCGTGCCAGATCATCCGCGCGTCGCCGATCCGCTGGCAGGCTGCGAGGGCATCGCGATCGTCGCACGACCCCGGAAACTGGACGACGCCGAATCTCATCCGGTGACCTCGATCTCGTAGTCCTCGATCAGGGGGTTGGCCAAGAGCTTCTCGCAGAGCTCGGCCAGTCGGTCGGGATCATCCGTGTCGAGCTCGACCAGGCGGCCGACGCTGACGTGCGACACGCCCTCGAACCCGAGGGCCGGCAGCGCGCGCTCCACCGCCTTGCCCTGGGGGTCGAGGATCCCCTCCTTGGGCCTGATCAGGACCTTCGCTCTCACGCCAGCGAGGTTAATGCGCCGCGCGGCGACCCGCCGGCGCACCGACGGCGTCGAGCTGGGCGGCCAGCCCGCTTCGCAGATCGGTGCGCGGTTCCCAGCCGAGCTCCGCGCGGATCCGGGTGGTGTCGGCCAGCGTGCGCTTGACGTCGCCGGGCGCGGCGTCGCCATAGTGCACGTCCAGCGCGCGACCGGCGAGCTCCTCGACCAGCGCGACCACGTCCCTGAGGCCGGCCTCGCTGCCGCCGCCGACGTTGTAGGTCGCGCCGGCGGGAGCGCCGCGCATCGCCGCGAGCGTGGCGCTGACCGCATCGCCCACGAAGGTGAAGTCGCGCGACTGGCGCCCGTCGCCGTAGATCTCGAACTGCCGATCGTCGATCGCCGCGGCGATCAGGCGGCTGAACGCCATGTCCGGGCGCTGGCGCGGCCCGTAGACCGTGAAGTAGCGCAGGGTCACGTGCTCGAGGCCGGAGTCCCGCGCATGCGCGGCGACCAGGTGCTCGCATGCAAGCTTCGTGACGCCGTAGGGCGAGATCGGCGAGGGCGGCGTGTCCTCGCCGGTGGGATAGGCGAGCGCGTCGCCGTAGATCGAGGACGAGGAGGCGAGCACGAGACGGATCCCTAGGCGGCCGGCGGCGTCGGCGACCGCGTGGGTGCCGAGGATGTTGTCGCCGACGTATGCCTCAAAGCCGGCGCCCCAGCTCGCTCGCACCCCTGGACGCGCCGCGAGATGGAAGATGCCGTCGATGCCCTCGAGGCTGGGCTCGGGAACGGGCGCCGCCGCCAGATCGTGCTCGAGCAGGGTGAAGGAGGGGTGATCGCGCGCCCCCTTCAGCGCCGCCTCCTTGGCGGCGCGGGGGTAGTAGTCCGTGAACGAGTCCACGCCGAGCACCTCGCAGCCGTCGGCGAGCACGCTCTCGGTGAGCGTCGAGCCGATGAAGCCGGCGCAGCCGGTGACCAGATACCGCGGCACCGGGGGAACTTAGCGGGCGCCTAGCGGCCGAGCAGGGCCCCGGCCCGCTTTCTCAGGCCGGCTGCGCGGCGGCGCATCCTGCTCCAGGGCCGCGAGCGCTCGGCCTTGAGCCGCCGGCGAAGCTCCCTCTTCCTCCGCGCGGTGCGGGCGAGGCGCTCGTTCTTCTTCTCGATCCTCTTCCGCGCCCGCTCCAGGTTGCGCCTCGCCGACTCGCGCTGGCTCGTGACCTCGTCGAGCTCCTCCTGAAGCGACTCGATGCGCTCCCGGTTCCGGTCTCGCTGCACGCCGGTCCAGCGCGACGTGCGCCCGAGGAGCTGCATCGCGTCGAACTCGAGCTGGGCGCGCTCCCGCTCCACCTCGGCCGGGCGCGCCTCCACGCGTACGGTGCCGGGCTCGCCGCCGTCCAGCGGGTCCGGGCATTCGGTCAGCAGCTGGAGGAGGCGCTCGTCGCGGACCAGCCGTCCCTCCTCGATGCCGGCGGCCACCTCCTCGTCATCGAGGACGAGGTCCGCGTACAGCTCCTGGAACCGACCCTGCTCGTACAGCTCCCTGAGGCGCTTGAAGCGGCCCCAGTCGGGATAGTGCCCCTCGAAGATGGCCACCTCGGTGCGCCGCTTGAACTGCGCAGACGAGCGGACGGGGAAGTGCAGGATCCGTAGCGGCCACGCCGGCGCCCACACGAGCCTGGTCTCGTCCTCGAGCTGCTGGTCGTCGGCGGAGCCCGCTTCGCGCACCGAACGGTGCACCGCGCGCCCCGGCGGGCGCAGGGTGGAGGCGAGGTCTCCATCCGGGCCCTCCAGGGCGACGTCGTGCGCCCCGCGGTCCAGGCTCACCACGTTCGAAAGGGCGCGGTGGGCGACCTTGGGCTGCAGCCGCGAGCGCGCTTCGCGCACGGTGAGGCGATCGGCGAAGCCCCCAGGCCCGTCGGGCCTGCCGACGAACTCCACCCGCGGCGCGACGACCACGCCGTAGCGGTCACCTATCGCGTCGAGCGTCTCCCGCAGGGAGCCCTCGACCGGGAGCCAGAACTCGTCGGCATCCGTGTGGATCACCCAGTCCGCATCCAGATCGGTGGCGGCGAGGCGCGCCATCTGGGTGAGCCACCCCGCGCCCCGCACCCGGTAGTCGGTGCCCGGCTCCTCGATCACCGTGGCCAGGCCGGCATCGGCGTAGCGGGCCAGGATCTCGGGCGTCTCGTCGGTGGAGCCGTTGTCGGTCACCACGAAATGCGCGACGCCGAGCGCATGGTGGAAGCGGAGGTTGGCCTCGAGGACGTCGCCCTCGTCTCGCACCTTGAGGGCCATCACGAGCCTCGAGGCCCGCTGTGAGGGTCCCGGGTCGGCCAAGGGACGGGCATTGTAGGTGAGCGTTCGCCAGCGGAACTGCTAGGAATCGGGCGATGAAGCTGGTCATGACCCTGCTCGTTCGCGACGAGCAGGACATCATCGCCGAGCACCTCGACTTCCACCTGGCGCAGGGAGTGGACCAGGTGATCGTCACGGACAACGGCTCCGAGGACGCCACCATGGAGATCCTCCGCTCCTACGAGGCGCGCGGCGTGGCGCGGATCATCCTCGAGCCCAGCGACGATTACTCGCAGGGCCGCTGGGTGACGCGCATGGCGCGCATGGCCGCGTCGGAGCTCGGCGCCGACTGGGTCATCAACAGCGACGCGGACGAGTTCTGGTGGCCGACGTCCGGCACGCTCGCCTCGTCCTTCGAGGACCTGGACGACGACGTCGGCGTCGTGGTCACCCGCCGGACCAACTTCGTGCCGCAGCCGGAGGACGACCGCCCGTTTTGGGAGCGGATGACGGTGCGCGAGCTCGAGTCGCTCAATCCAGTGGGAAAGCCGCTGCCCCCCAAGCTGGCCCACCGTGCCCATCCGGAGCTCACCGTGGTGCAGGGAAACCACCGCATCGAGGGCCCGCAGCTCGGCGAGCGTCTCGACGACGGAAGGGTGGAGATCCTGCACTTCCCGATGCGCTCCTACGGACAGTTCGAGAACAAGATCGTCAAGGGCGGTCAGGCCTATGCGCGGAATCGCGAGCTGCCCGAGAAGGTAGGCAGGACCTGGCGGCACCTGTACGAGGTGTGGCGGTCGGGCGGGCTCGAGGCCCACTACGCCGAGACCGTCGTCTCCGACCCCGAGCGGGAGGACTTGGTCACCGACACCCGCCTGCGGGACTACCTCCGCGAGCTGCGCCTCGGCGCTGCGGCAGGCGAGTAGCGCCTATTCGGCGCCGCCGGCCGGCGGCGGCGGAGCCGGCGTGGCGGGCTCCTCCTCCACCTCGCCGCGACGCGTCACGCGGCGCGCGAGCTTGAGCAGGCGCCTGCCCAGCGTCCTGTTGAGCTTGGCACGCACCCTGTCGAGCGCGTCGTGCAGCTCATCGATCCGGTCTCTTGTGCGGTCGAGCTGGAGCATCGTGAAGCGCTGCGTCCTGGTCATGAGCCGCATCGCGTCGAATTCCACCTCGGCGCGCTCGCGCTCCAACGCCTCGGCCCCGGGCTCGATCCGCAGCGGTCGCGCCGACCCGTCGCTCAACGGGTCGGGGCACCGGGGCAGCAGCTCCGCGAACCGCTCGTCGCGCACGAGCTCGCCGTCGCGGACGCCCTCGGAGATCTGCGCGTCGTCCCAGACGAGCTCCGCGTAGAGCTCCTCGAGTCGCCCTGCCTCGTAGTGGCGCCGCAGGCGCCGGAAGCGGCCGGTATCCCGCCAGCCGCCATGGCAGATGAAGATCTCGGTGCGCTTCCGGAACTGCTCGAAGGACCGCAGGGGGAAGTGGAAGATGCGGAGCGGGTACGTCGGGGCCCACACCAGCCGCACCTCGGGCCGCTCCCCGTCCTCCTCCGCCGCGCCCCGCGTGCCCCGGTGCACCATCCGCCCCGGCGGGCGCAACGCCAGCCACAGGTCACGCTCCGGACCGCCCGATGCGACCTCGTGGGTCTGGCTGATGACGACGGCGTCGGGATCCGCACGGTGCGCGACCTTCGGCTGCAGGCTTCCCAGCGCCTCGCGGTAGATCATCCGGTCCGCCCACGAGCCGGACGAGCCCGGCCTCGCAACGAACTCGGAGCGCGGCGCGATGACCGCGCCGTACCGCTCCGGGATCGCTTCGAACGCCTCCTTGAGGGTTCCCTGCACCGGCCACCAGAGCTCGTCGGCGTCGTCGTGGAAGACCCAGTCGGCCTCGAACTCGGTAGCGGCCAGCCGCGCCATGCGCGTCGTCCAGTCCTCCTCGTCATCGCGGAGGGTGCCCGTCTCGACGCGGGTGACGTGGGCGAGGCCCGCCGCGGCGTAGCGCTCGAGGATCTCCGACGTACCGTCCACCGAGCCGTTGTCGGTGACGACGAAGAAATCGACGCCGAGCGCCCGGTGATAACGGAGGTTGTCCTCGATGACGTCCGCCTCGTCGCGGACCTTCAGCGTCATCACGAGCCGCATCGGGCCCTCCCTCGCGCAAGAATCGCCGGCAGCTCGGGCCTCCGGCTGTCTTCAGCCGCTGCCAACCGGCGACGCCGCGCCCGGTGCGCGCCGGCCCGGGGCGCCGACGCTGGGCCACAGGGACAGGTCGATCTCGGGGCACAGCTCGGCGAGCCGCGTCGAATCGTCCCGGTAGCGCTCGCCAAGCTCCCGGCTGACCGCGTCCGGCAGGCCCGGAGTCCGGCGCCCCGCCTGCTTGTGCTCGTGCAGGCGCCCGGGAAACTCGTCGGGAGGGTCGACGCCCAGGAACCGGCACGTTCGCTCCATCTCCTCTACCGGCTCCATGGTGCAGCGCTCGAACTGGAGCACCAGAACCTGTTCGCGGGGGAAGAAGTCGAACACGTGACGGAGCTGCTCGAAGTAGAACCCGCGCCAGGCGGCGTCGTTCACCTGCGGGAGGAGCACGCGCGTTCCCCGCTCCGACGCCTTGCGCTCGAGGCGCGCGATCGCCGAGCGGTAACGGGCGACCGGGTCGCGCAGCAGGACGAGCAGGCGGGCGTTGGGCGCCGCCTTGCGAAGCAATGGGGTGGCCCAGTGGTCCGCTAGGTAACGGGGTGTCCACTCGCCGACGATGTTCCCCGGACGGCGCGGAAACAGGGAGGCGTACTCCGAGGCGATGTCGTCTGGATCATCTCCACGCCAGTAGCGGTCGAAGTAGTGGACCTCCTTGCCGAGCGGCGAGCGCTGAATCCCCGGGTTGCGGCGCATCGAGTCGTACCACCAGCTCGTCCCGCAGCGCTGCGCGCCGATGCCGATGTAGTCGGGAGGACCGGTAATCCAGCCCTCGGGGCAATCCGGAATCTGGAGGGGCGCGTCCCAGGGTTGGTTCATCGGCTTCTCCAAGGCGGGCAAAGAGTAGTGATCCGGACTGGCACCCCGTGCACGCCGAGGCACTGCGGGCGAGCGCGGCGGGCCGTGCCAGAATACGGCGCCTCATGCGTCTGGGGTCGTTGAAACGTGCTCTGGGGCGAGGCAGGGCGGCGAGCGATCGCCCGCCCGCGCCGTTCGTCGTGGGCGTCTCGCGCTCGGGCACGACCCTGCTCAGGCTGATGCTCGACGCGCATCCCGATCTGACGATCCCCGCCGAGACGCACTTCACCCCGATGGTCGCCAACGTCTGCGACGAGCTGATCGCCGAGGGTGCCTCGAGCGAGGCCGTCCGCGAGCGAGCGCTCGCGACGATGACCAGCCACCCCCGGTGGGGCGACTTCCTCCTGGATCCCGAGGAGGTCCGCTCCCGGATGGAGCGGCACGACCCGATCACTACCGCCGACGCGATCCGCTCCTTCTACGAGGCGTGCGCGGCTCAGCAGGGCAAGCCCCGCTGGGGCGACAAGTCGCCTCCCTACACCTACAAGGCGCCGCGCATCCAGGCCGCCCTGCCCGAGGCGCACTTCATCCACATCATCCGCGACGGTCGCGACGTCGCCCTGTCGCTGGCCGAGGTCAGCTGGGGCACCGACGACATCACGGAGGCCGCCAAGAAGTGGGTGAAGGAGCTGCGCAAGGCCCGGAAGCGCGCCAGGCAGCTGGCCCGGGGCACCTACATGGAGGTGCATTACGAGGACCTGGTGACGGACGCCGAGCCGGTGCTCCGAAAGATCGTCGAGCACGTCGACCTCCCCTGGAGCGACGAGATGCTCAACTATCCCCAGCACGCGCAGGAGCGGATGCGCGGCGAGATGGAGCGCACCCTGACGCCGCTCGGCGGGGGCACGATCACCGCCGAGGAGCGCACCCGTCAGCATCAGCTGCTGTTCGAGGCGCCCAGCCCGAGCCGCGCCAGCCGCTGGCGCACCGACATGTCCCCCGAGAACCGGCGGGCGTTCGAGGCCGTCGCCGGCCCGCTCCTGAAGAAGCTGGGCTACGAAGTCGAGTAGCTCCCCAGCCGCCCTAGTCGAGGGCGCGGCCGGTGATCCGCTCGTATGCCTCGAGGTACTTGGCCCGGGTGTTTCCGACCACCTCGTCCGGCAGCTCGGGCGCGGGCGGGGTGTGATCCCAGCCGATCTCGTCCAGCCAGTCGCGGAGGTACTGCTTGTCGAAGGAGCGCTGCGGTCGTCCGGCCTCGTACTCGTCGGCGGGCCAGAAGCGCGACGAGTCGGGCGTGAACACCTCGTCGCCGAGCACCACCTCGGCGCCCGGTGAGGCGCCGAACTCGAACTTCGTGTCGGCGAGGATGATGCCCCGCGACTCCGCGTGGGCCGCGGCGTGGGAGTACAGCTCGATGGAGATCCGTCTCAGCTCCTCCATCAGCGGACGGTCGCCGATGATCTCCGCCGCGCGGTCGAAGTCGATGTTCTCGTCGTGGTCGCCCACCTCCGCCTTCGTCGCGGGGGTGAAGATGGGCTCGGGCAGGCGGTCGGACTCCCGCAGGCCGGCCGGAAGCTCGATCCCGCAGACGCCGCCCGACTGCTGGTACTCGCGCCACCCGGACCCGGACAGGTACCCGCGAACGACGCACTCCACGGGGTACATGTCGAGGCGGGAGACCCGGATCGCGCGGCCAAAGACCTCCTCGGGCACCTCCTCGGAGACGAAGTGGTTCGGGCAGATGCCGGCGGTGCTCTCGAACCAAAACAGCGACATCTGCGTGAGCACCCGGCCCTTGTCGGGGATCAGCGTGGGCATGATCACGTCGTACGCCGAGATGCGGTCGGACGCCACCATCAGGAGGTCGCCCTCGACCTCGTACATCTCGCGGACCTTCCCGGTGGAGTGCAGCGTGAGATCGGCGAGTGTCCCGGTGGCCACGAGGCGCGATGCTAACAGCGGCACCGGCAACGGCCCCGGTCGCGGCCTTCGGCGCCGGGCCCGCCGTTTCGGTCGTCCCGTACGTGGATTCGGCCGACGATTGCCGGCAATACCCCCATTGGGTATCGTCCAGTCCATGGATCGGGATCGGGACCCCGGCTACGTCGACGACAAGGCGGCGATCGCCAAGCGGCTTTCGCGAATCGAAGGGCAGGTTCGCGGACTGCGGCGGATGGTCGACGAGGAGGCCTACTGCATCGACGTGCTGACCCAGATCTCCGCCGTCGAGCGGGCGCTCGACGGTGTGGCGCTGAAGCTGCTGTCCGACCACACCGACCACTGCGTGCGCGAGGCGGTGGCCGCCGGCGGTGAGGAGGCCGACCAGAAGGTCGACGAGCTGATGGCCGCCGTCGAGCGCTTCGCCCGGACGCGCTGACGTGGCCGGCGTTGCCACGGCCGCTCCCGCTCGGGCCCTTCGGCGCCCCGGGTCCTCGGGTGGCGATGGGGCGCTGCCGCCTGGCCCGCGGGCGCCCGCCCCGGTCCAGACCTTCGGGCTCGTCGCCCGGCCGGTGACGTTCTTCGAGTCCTGCCGGCGGCGGTTCGGCGAGACCTTCACCCTGCGCATCCTTCGCGCCGGCGAGATGGTCTTCATCTCCGACCCGCCATCGCTCAAGCGGCTCTTCGGTGCGGACCGGCGCAACACGATCGCACCGGGCCGCAACGTCGTCCTCGAGCCCGTCCTGGGCCCGCGCTCGGTGCTCCTGCTGGAGGGCGACGATCACCTGCGCCGGCGCAAGCTCATGCTCCCGGCGTTCCACGGCGAGCGCATGCGCGCCTACGAGACGGTGATGACGGACGCGGCCGAGCGCGCCGTCGCGGGGTGGCCGGTCGGCCGGCCCTTCCGGATCCACGCGAGCATGCAGGCGCTCACCTTCGAGGTCATCCTCGTCGCGGTCTTCGGCGTGGAGGACGACGCGCGCCGCGCGGCGCTGAGCGAGCGGCTGACCGAGGTTCTCGCAACCACCAGATCCCCGTTCGCCCTCGGGATGACGCTCGAGCGGGCGCGGTCGCTGCCTCGCTTCCGCCGCATCGCCCGCATGCTCGACGAGTCCGCCGAGATCATGTTCGCCGAGGTCGCGGACCGCCGCGCCGACCCGCGGCTCGAGTCGCGCGAGGACATCCTCTCGATGCTCGTCGCTGCCCGCTTCGAGGACGGCTCCGCGATGAGCGACTCTGAGATCCGCGACCAGCTCATGACGTTGCTCCTGGCCGGGCACGAGACCACGGCGACCGCCCTCGCCTGGGCGTTCGACCTCCTGTTTCGAGCTCCGGACAAGCTGGGGCGCCTGCGCGAGGAGCTGGCCGCCGGCGACGCTCACGAGTACCTCGACGCGGTCGTCAAGGAGACCCTGCGGATCCGGCCCGTCGTGCCGTTCGTCGGGCGGCAGCTCAAGGAGCCGACGGAGCTGGGTGGCTACGCGCTGCCGGCGGGCACCGACGTCATGCCGGCGATCCTCCTCACGCACACCCGCCCGGACGTCTACCGCGACCCGTACGAGTTTCGTCCCGAGAGGTTCCTCGAGGGCGACCCCGAGACGTTCGGCTGGATCCCCTTCGGCGGCGGCACCAGGCGCTGCCTCGGGGCGGCGTTCGCCGAGTTCGAGATGCGTGTGGTCCTGGCGACGATCCTGCGGTCGGCGACGCTTCGCCCGGCCACCGATCGGCCCGAGCGCGTGGTGCGGCGCAACGTCACGCTCTCACCCCGCGGTGGCACGCCGGCGGTCCTGGTCGAGCGGCCGACGGCCACATCGAGCGGTGCATCTGCCGGGCTGAGGCCGACAAACGCACCGCTCGAAGTCAGTTAGGCCTCGGCGCGGAGGGACTCGAGGCGCTCGAACAGCGTCGGCAGGTGCTCGAGATAGGCGCTCGGGTCGAAGACCGACTCGAGATCCAGATTCGGGGCCGCGTCGGCAAGCAGATCGCTGAAGTCGACTCCCTCGTCCCAGGCCCTCTGGGCCGCCTCCTGGACGACGCGGTAGGCGGCGTCCCGCTCCATACCCGACTCCACGAGCGCCGTCAGCGCCCGCTGGCTGTACAGGGCGCCATAGGTGAGCTCGAGGTTCGCCCGCATGCGGTCCGCGTGGATGGTCATTCCGGACGCCAGCCTCGTCCCGAGGTGCTGCATGTAGTCGATGAGGATCGTGGCGTCCGGCAGCACGATCCGCTCGGCGCCGGAGTGGGAGATGTCGCGCTCGTGCCACAGCGCCACGTTCTCGTAGGTCGTCTGCGCGTATCCGCGCAGGATGCGCGCCAGGCCGCAGAGCCGCTCCGCCGTGATCGGATTGCGTTTGTGGGGCATCGCCGAGGAGCCCTTCTGGCCGGCTGCGAACGGCTCTTCGACCTCCCTGACCTCGGTGCGCTGCAGGTTGCGGACCTCGGTCGCGAACCGCTCCAGCCCGGCGCCCGCCAGCGCGATCGCGCCCACGAGCTCGGCGTGACGGTCGCGGGGGACGACCTGCGTGGAGACGTCCTCGGCGCGCAGGCCGAGGGCGTCCATCACCGCGGCCTCGATCGTGGGCGACACGGAGGCGTAGGTGCCGACCGCTCCCGAGAGCTTGCCGATGCGCACGGCCTCGAAGGCCCGCTCCAGGCGCCGCAGGTTGCGGTCCGCCTCGAAGGCGAACCCCGCGAGCCGCAGGCCGAACGTCGTCGGCTCGGCGTGGACGCCGTGGGTGCGGCCGGCGGTGACCGTCTCGCGGTGCTCGAGCGCGCGGTCGATGAGCGCGTCGCGATAGCCGCGCGCCCCCGGCACGACGATCTCCCCCACGTCGCGCAGCTGGAGGGCGAGGGCCGTGTCGAGGACGTCGGAGGATGTGAGCCCGTAGTGGATCCACCGCCCCGCCTCGCCAACCGAGCTCGAGACCACGTCCACGAACGCGGCGACGTCGTGACCGGTTGTCCGCTCCCGCTCGTTGACCGCCTCCACCGAGAACGCGGCGTGTTCCCGGCATTCCCGCGCTGCCTCGGCGGGAACGACGCCCTCGGCGGCCCAGGCCTCGGTCGCCGCAAGCTCCACCTCGAGCCAGCGCTGCAGGCGCCGCTCGGCTGTCCAGACCGCCCCGATCTCCCGGCGGGTGTAGCGCGCGATCACGAGTTGATTATGCGGACGGCAAGCAGTCCGGCGTTCTTCGCGCCGTCGATTGCCACCGAGCCGACGGGAACGCCGGGAGGCATCTGCACCGCGGAGAGCAGCGCGTCCAGCCCACCGAGGTTCTTGCCGGAGAGCGGCACGCCCACCACCGGAAGGTCCGTATGGGCCGCGGCGACGCCCGGCAGCGCGGCCGACATCCCCGCTCCCGCGATGATCACCCTGAGGCCGCGCATCCGCGCGGCGTGGCAGTACTCGCGGACCTTTTCGGGGTCGCGGTGGGCGCTCATCACCCTCACCTCGTAGCGGATGGCGTGCTGGTGCAGGGCCTCGCCGGCCGGCTGCATCTTCGGCTTGTCGTTCTTCGAGCCCATGATGATCCCGACCAGGGGCGCGTCGACCTCGATCTCCTCGAACGCGGCCTCCACGTCGGGCATGGGCTCGGCCGTGGCCGTCTCGGCCGGTTTGCGCTGCGTACCCTCGGGCTCCCCGATCTCCATCGATCCTCTCCTTGTGATGTCTAGGGTGCGGCCACCCGCGCGACGGCTCGCTCGGCTATGTCGGTGCGCATCTGCATTCCCTCGAACGAAATCATGTTCGCGGCCTGGTAGACCCGCTCGCGAGCATCGCCCGGCGAGGCGCCGAGCGCCGTGACGTTCAGGACCCGCCCGCCGGCGGTGACGATCTCGCCGTTACGCCTCGCCGTGCCCGCATGCGTCACGTCCACGTCGGGCAGGCGCGAAGCCTCATCCAGCCCGTGGATGACGTCTCCCTTCGAGGAGGACGCGGGATAGCCCGCGGATGCGAGCACGACTGTGACCGCCCATCGCTGGTCGAACTCGGGCTCGAGCCCGGCCAGGCCGCCGGGCTCCCTGGAAGCCAGGCACAGATCCACCAGGCTCGAGCGCAGGCGCGGCAGCACCGCCTGGGCCTCCGGGTCGCCGAAGCGGCAGTTGAACTCCAGAGCCTTCGGCCCCGACTCGGTGATCATCAGTCCCGCGTACAGCACCCCCCGATAGGGCGTCCCGCGGCGCCGCATCTCCTCGACCACCGGCCGGTGGACCGCGTCCGTGATCTCCTCCGTGCGCTCGCGGTCGAAGCCGGGCACCGGCGAGTAGCTCCCCATGCCACCGGTGTTGGGGCCCTCGTCGCCGTCGAAGATCCGCTTGTAGTCCTGCGCCGGCGCCAGCGGCACAACGTTCTCGCCGTCGCACAGCGCGAGCAGCGAAAGCTCCTGACCCTCCAGATGCTCCTCCAGGATCACCTCGGTCGCCCCGAACCGCCGCTCGACGAAGAAGACCTCCACGGCCTCCCGCGCCTCGGCCTCGGACGACGCGATGATCACCCCCTTGCCCGCTGCCAGGCCGTCGGCCTTCAGCACCGCCGGGTACGAGGCGCACGAGAGGTGGTCGCGGGCCTCCTCGTGGGATCGCAGCACGGCGTGCGATGCGGTGGGCACCCCGGCCGCCGCCATCAGCTCCTTGGCGTGGATCTTCGAGCCCTCGAGCCGGGCGGCCTCGGCGCTCGGGCCGAACGCGGCCACGCCCCTCGCCTCGAGCCCGTCCACGACGCCGGCCACGAGCGGTGCCTCGGGGCCGACCACTACGAGATCCGCCCCCTCCGCGGCCGCGGCGACGATCCCCTGGACATCGTCGGCGTCCACGTCGAGGCACCGCGCGTCGGCCGCGATGCCGGCGTTGCCCGGGGCGCAGACGAGCTCGATGCCGTCCCGCGAGCGCGCCAGGGCCCGGACGAGCGCGTGCTCGCGCCCGCCACCGCCGACGACGAGGAGGCGCATCGCGATGCCCGAGGTCGGCTAGAGCGCCTTGGTGAACTCCTCGGAGGGAATCGCGGCCAGCGTCTCGTTCGACGTCGTGCCTCGCGAGCCGAGCTCCACGGAGACCTTCGCCATGGCCTTCTCGTCGGGGGCCTCGACCACGCTCACGAAGTCGTACTCGCCCAGGGTCGCCCACTGATCGACCACTTTGACGCCGAGCTGCTCGACCTCCTTCGAGACCTCGTGCACTCGGCTGGGGTTGTCCTTGAGCGTACGCACGCCGTTGGCCGTGAGCTTCGTGAGCATGATGAATACGGGCATCTCTCCTCCTCCGTCCGGTCTTGAGGCGCATTGCCGGAACTCCGGAAGCGCGTTGGGCCTGAGCCTACCTTCGTTTACGCTGGGAGCGCTGGGTAAGGGGTTTGAGGTGAGGAGACTCGAGCCGGTCAGGCTGAAGCCGTGGACGCTGCCGGTGATCGTGCTCGCGATCGCGGTGCCGATCGTCGCGGCCTTCGAGCTCACCGGGCCGCCCGGTGGCCTGGCCGTCGGCGCGCTCGCCGTCGCCGCGATCCTGGTGCTCGCCGCCCGTGCGCGCTTCGACGAGCCGATCGAGGTGGCCTTGCCCCCAGCCGACCACTTCGCGATGCTGGTCGTCCTGGCCAGCCCGGTGGAGGACCCGCGACTGGCAGGCGAGATCGCCGAGATCGCCGCCGCAGGCGCCAGGACGACCAAGCCGGGAGCCGAGCGCAGGCCCGAGGTGCTGCTCCTGGCGCCCGCGACGAACACGGCCGTGGCCCATTGGCTCTCGGACCTGCGGCGGGCTCGCTTCGACGCGCAGCACCGGTTGACGCTGTCGCTGGCCACGCTGGCGACGGCTGACATCGACGCTCGCGGGGAAGTAGGCGACTCGAACGTCGTCCAGGCGATCGAGGACTCCCTGCGAACGTTCGGAGCGCAGGAGGTCGTTTTCGTCGCCAGGTCGGACCGCGACGCGGGGATCGCTCAGGTTCGCCACCGCCTGGACCGCCCGGTACGGGTGCTCCAGGCGCCCGCCGAAGCGGTGCCCTCCGGCGGGCGATCCAGGGACGTCGGGCCGGCCGCAGGGGCCTGACTCGAGCGTCGCGGCGGCCGGCGTCGCGCTGCGATCGGGCGGCGTCGACCCGCCGAGCCGGTTCGACCGGGGGGGCCTACGCCGCCTCGACGACCGGCTCCGCGGTTCGCTCGAAGCCGAGCTCGCCCTCGGCCGCGTCCACCCGGACGACGTCGCCCTCGCGAAACTCGCCCTCCAAGAGCTTCAGCGCCAGCTTGTCGATCAGCTGCTTCTGGATCACCCGCTTGAGCGGGCGGGCGCCGTAGGTCGGGTCGTAACCCAGGTTGCCGAGCAGCGTCCTGGCGTCGTCGGTCAGCTCAATCTCGATCCCCTTCTCGCGAACGCGGCCGGCGAGTTGTGCGACCTGGAGGTCGACGATGCGCGCCAGATCCCCCCGGCTCAGGCGGTGGAAGATGACCGTGTCGTCGATGCGATTCAGGAACTCGGGCTTGAAGGTCGTGGCGAGGATCTCCTCGATTCGCTCGCGGATCTTCTCCGACCCCGACCCGGGCTCGCCCGTGGCGGGATCTGTCTCCTCTCCGGCGATCTCCTGCGAGCCGACGTTGGAGGTCATGATCAGGATCGTGTTGGTGAAGCCGACGGTCCGGCCCTGGCCGTCGGTCAGCCGTCCCTCGTCCATGATCTGGAGCAGGACGTTGAAGACATCCGGGTGGGCCTTCTCGATCTCGTCGAGCAGCACGACCGCGTAGGGGCGCCGCCGGACCGACTCGGTGAGCTGCCCGCCCTCCTCGTAGCCGACGTAGCCCGGCGGGGCGCCGATCAAGCGCGCGACGGTGTGCTTCTCCATGTACTCGGACATGTCGAGGCGGACGATCGCCTGCTCGGAGTCGAACATGAACTCGGCCAGAGCCCGCGCGAGCTCGGTCTTCCCCACACCGGTCGGGCCGAGGAACAGAAAGACCCCGATCGGGCTGTTGGGGTCACCCAGTCCGGCGCGGGAGCGGCGCAGGGCGTTCGAAACCGCCTCGACGGCCTCGTCCTGCCCGACGACCCGCTCGTGCAGGCGCTCCTCCATGTGAATCAGCTTCTCCACCTCGCCCTCCATGAGGCGCGAGACCGGGATCCCGGTCCACTTGGAGACGACCTGGGCGACGTCCTCCTCCGTGACCTCCTCGGTCAGCATGGAGCCGCCCTCGCCATGCAGCTCGGCGAGCCGCGCCTCCTGGTCGGCCACGGTCTTGGAGAGCTCCGGGATCTCCCCGTAGCGAAGCTGCGCGGCCCGTTCGAGATCCGCGTCGCGCTCGGCCCGCTCGGCCTCGCGGTTGGCTTCCTCGAGCCGCGACTTGGCCTCCTTGATCGCCTCGATCGCGCCCTTTTCGTTCTGCCAGCGTGCCTTCATCTCGTTCGAGCGCTCGCGGAGCTCGGCGAGCTCGGCCTCGATGGCATCCCGGCGGGCGACGGACGCCTCGTCCTTCTCCTTCTTCAGCGCCTCGCGCTCGATCTCGAGCTGCTGGATGCGACGCTCGACCTCGTCGATCTCGGTCGGCATGGAGTCGATCTCGATCTTCAGGCGGGAGGCGGCCTCGTCGATCAGATCGATCGCCTTGTCGGGGAGGAAGCGGTCGGCGATGTAGCGCTCGGAAAGCGTCGCGGCGGCCACGATCGCGGCGTCGGTGATGCGCACGCCGTGGTGGACCTCGTAGCGCTCCTTGAGGCCACGAAGGATCGCGATCGTGTCGCCCGTGTCGGGCTCGTCGATGAACACCGGTTGGAAGCGACGCTCGAGCGCGGCGTCCTTCTCGATGTGCCTGCGGTACTCGTCGAGCGTCGTCGCGCCGACCGCGCGGAGCTCGCCGCGGGCGAGCATCGGCTTCAGCAGGTTGGCCGCGTCGACGGCGCCCTCGGCCGCGCCTGCCCCCACGATCGTGTGAAGCTCGTCGATGAAGAGGACGATCTGGCCCTCCGCCTGCTTGACCTCGTTCAGCACGGCCTTCAGGCGCTCCTCGAACTCGCCGCGATACTTGGACCCGGCGAGCAGCGCCCCGATGTCGAGCCCGATCACCCGCCGGTCGCGCAGGCTCTCCGGAACGTCGCCGGCCACGATGCGCTGAGCCAGGCCCTCGACGATCGCGGTCTTGCCGACCCCCGGGTCGCCGATGAGCACCGGGTTGTTCTTCGTGCGCCGCGAGAGGACCTGGATCACGCGCCGGATCTCCTCGTCGCGACCGATGACGGGGTCGAGCTTGCCCTGCTCGGCCTCGGCGGTCAGGTCGCGCCCGAACTTCTCGAGCGCTTGGACCGTGTCCTCGGGGTTGGGGCTCGTGACCGGGTTCGGGCGAACCTCCTTGATCGCCGCGGTCACCTCGCCCCGGTCGGGGAGGATGTCGGCAACCGGCGAGGACCTGTCACACAAGGCGAGCAGCAGGTGCTCGGAGGAGATGTAGGAGTCGCCCATCGCCGACGACTCCCGCTCCGCCCGCTGGATGGCGCGCACGAACGGTTGCGCCGGGCGCACCTCGGGCTCATCGTCGCCGCCCAGCTCGGGCAGGGCGTCGACCGCTTCGAGCGTCCGCGCTCGGATCCTGGCGACGTCGGCGCCCAGCTTCTGCAGCACCGGCACCACCAGTCCCTCCTCCTGGTCGAGCAGGGCCAGCAGGAGGTGGGCCGGCGCGACCTCCGGGTTGCGATGCTCGGCCGCGAGGCGCTGCGCCGCGGCGACGGCCTCCTGGGACTTGACGGTGAACCTGTCTGGCTGCATGTGCTCCTAGCTCCCCCTGCGCGTGCGCTTCACCGGGATCCTGATCGGCCGGGCCTGCTCGGCCGGCACGAGCCCCGCGCTCTCGTAGCGGCCGTAGGGGACGAGCTCGGCCTTCAGCGACCGGCGCATCCGCTCGACCTCGGCATTCATCTCGCGCTCCAGCTCCCTGGTGCGCTTGCGCATCCGCTCGAGCTCGCCGCGCATCCGCGACACCTGGTCCTCCATCTTCAGCACCGCCTCGACGCCGGCCAGATTGAGGCCGTCCTCGCTCGTCATCCGCTGAATCCGCTGCAGCCGCTCGACGTCGTTCTGCGAGTACAGGCGCGTCTGCTTCGGCGAGCGCTTGGGGGTGACGAGGCCCCGCGTCTCGTACATGCGCAGGGTCTGCGGGTGCATGTCCGCGAGCTCGGCGGCGACCGAGATCATGAACACGCCGCGCTCACCGTCGATCGCGGCTTCGACGCGCCTCGTGACTCGGCGGCCGCGTGCGGTCTCGTCTCGCCTGGCCATTGCCAACCCCTAGCTCCGCACCTTGCCCGACGAGGCGGATGCCTCGCGCAGCAGCCGCTCGCGCGGGTCGTGGTCGTTCATCGCGGTCGCGAACTCGCCGAGCGCCTGCTGCTGCTCGCGGCTGAGGTCCTTCGGGACCTCGATCTCAAGCCTGTAGAGGATGTCCCCGCGGCCCTTCGCCCCCGGCCGCGGAGGCCCCTCGCCGCGCAGCCGCTGGATCGTCCCGTACTGGGTTCCGGCGGGTATGCGAATCCGCTTGCTGCCGTTCAGCGTCGGCACCTCGACCGTCGCCCCCTGAATCGCCTCGGCGATCGTGATCGGGATCGTGACCTCGAGATTGCCGTCGGGCCGTTGCTTGAACACCGGGGATGGCGTCACCCGGGTGATCACGTAGAGATCCCCCGGCGGGCCGCCTCGGGGCCCGTCCTCGCCCTTGCCGGCGACGCGAATCCGGCTTCCGTCCCGAACTCCCGGCGGCACCTTCACCCGGTAGCGCTTCTGCTGCAGGGTGAGCCCCGACCCCCCGCAGGTCTCGCAAGGGTGCTCGATGATCTGGCCGGCCCCGCCGCACTGCGGGCACGGCCTGCTGATGGAGAAGAAGCCCTGGCTCTCGGAGTCGACCCCGGTTCCGCCGCAGCGCGGGCAGGCGATCGGGGCGGTGCCGGGCTTGGCGCCGGAGCCGTGGCAGGTCGCGCAGGTCGACTGCTTGGGGACCGCGACGGGAATCTCGGCGCCGTGCATCGCCTGCTCGAAGGACAGGTGCAGCTCGGTCTCCAGGTCGCGCCCGTGGGCCATTGCCGCCTCGGCGTTGCCGCGGCGCCCGAAGAAGGTCGAGAAGATGTCGCCCAGGTCCGAGGTGAAGCCTCCGCCGCCTCCGCCGGGCCCCCTGCCGCCGAAGCCGGAGAACATGCCGCCGGCGTCATAGGTGCGCCGCTTCTCGGGGTCCGAGAGCGTGTCGTACGCCGCCTGCACCTCCTTGAAGCGCTCCTCGGCGTGCTCGTCGTCGGGGTTGCGGTCGGGGTGATAGCGGCGGGCCAGCTTGCGGTACGCCTTCTTGATCTCGTCGGCGCTCGCCTTGCGGTCGACCCCCAGCACTGAGTAGAGATCGCGGTCGGGCATCGGGTCCTCCCTACTCGCTGACCACGACGCGCGCCGCCCTCAGCACCTGGCCGTCGAGACGATATCCGCGCTCGAGCGTCTCGATCACCACCCCGGGCTCGACGCCGTCCTGTGCGGGACGGGTCGCGAGAGCCTCGGAGGTGGCGGGATCGAATCGCTCGCCGGTCGGGTCGTAGGTCTCCATCCCGGCGCGTTCCAGCGCCTCCCGCAGCTCGCCGTAGACGAGGGCCACCCCGCGGGCCAGTGCCTCGTGCGCGGACACCTCCTCGCTGGGGGCGTCATACACCTCGGCGTCCTCCCCTGCGGAAGAGGGCTCGGACGCGTCCGCAACGCGGCCGGTCGAAGGGTCCAGGCCGGTCGACCTCAGCGCCCGCTCGAGGTTGTCGAGGGCGGGCAGCAGCCCCTTGGCGATCTGTGCCTTGCCGCGACGCTCGGCGTCCTCGGCGTCACTGGCGGCGCGCCGGCGGTAGTTCTCGAAGTCGGCCCGGGCACGCTGCGCGAGCGCGAGATACTCGTCGCGCTCGCGCTTTACGTCGGCGAGCAGGGCGTCGAGGTCCTGCTCGACCTCCATGGCGCCCCCCCGCTCGGTGGCCTCCTCGGGCCCGCCCGGCTCGGCGGGCTCGTTGCTTCTGGTGGTCTCCTCCATCGGCTAGGAGCGATCCTCGTCGACCACCTCGGCGTCGACGACCTCTTCCTCGCCCTCGCTGCCGCCGTTGCTGGCCGCGCCGTCGGAGGCCGTGGCCCCCGCGGCCTGCTGCTCGGCCGCCGACTGGTAGATCTGCTCGGAGACCTGGTGGAAGGCCGCCTGCAGGGCGTCGGTCTTCGCCTTGATCTCGTCGGCGTTCTCCGAGGCCAGCGACTCGCGGACGTCGGCGATCGCCTTGGTGATCTCCTCCTTGGCGGCGGACTCCACCTGGTCGCCCATGTCGGCGAGCTGCTTCTCGGCCTGGTAGGCGGCGTTCTCGCCCACGTTCCGGGCCTCGGCCAGCTCGCGCTGGCGACGGTCGTCGTCGGCGTGGGCCTCGGCGTCGGAGACCATCTGCTCGACCTCCGAGTCGGAGAGGCCGGAACCGCCCTTGATCTCGATCTTCTGCTCCTTGCCCGTCCCGAGGTCCTTCGCCGACACGTTCAGGATGCCGTCGGCGTCGATGTCGAACGTGACCTCGATCTGCGGGATGCCACGGGGAGCGGGCGGGATGCCCGTCAGCTGGAACTTGCCGAGCGACTTGTTGTAGCCGGCCATCTCGCGCTCGCCCTGGAGCACGTGGACCTCGACCGACGGCTGGTTGTCGTCGGCGGTCGAGAAGATCTCCGACTTGCGGGTCGGGATCGTCGTGTTGCGCTCGATGAGCTTCGTGAACACACCGCCCTTGGTCTCGATCCCCAGTGACAGCGGGGTCACGTCCAGCAGCAGGACGTCCTTGACGTCGCCCGCCAGCACGCCTGCCTGGATCGCCGCTCCGATGGCGACCACCTCGTCGGGGTTGACGCCGCGGTGAGGCTCCTTGCCGGTGAGCTCGGAGACCTTCTCCTGCACGGCCGGCATGCGGGTCATGCCGCCGACGAGCACGACGTGGTCGACCTCCGATCCGGCATCCGCCAGCGCCTGCTTGACGGGCCCCACGACCCGGTCGAGAAGATCCGAGGTGAGCTCATTGAGCTTCGCCCGGGTGAGCTTCATCTCCAGGTGCTTGGGACCGCTCGCGTCGGCGGTGATGAACGGCAGGTTGATCTGCGTCTCCTGGGTCGTCGAGAGCTCGATCTTCGCCTTCTCCGCGGCCTCGTAGAGGCGCTGGAGGGAGTTCTTGTCGGCCGAGAGGTCGATGCCCTGGTCGCGCTTGTACTCGGCCACCATCCACTCGACGATCGCCTTGTCCCAGTTGTCGCCGCCCAGATGGTTGTCGCCCGAGGTGGACTTGACCTCGAACACGCCGTCGCCGATCTCCAGCACCGAGACGTCGAACGTCCCGCCGCCGAGGTCGAAGACGAGGATCGTCTGGTCGGTCTCCTTGTCGAGCCCGTACGCCAGGGACGCGGCGGTGGGCTCGTTGATGATCCGCTTCACCTCGAGCCCCGCGATCTTGCCGGCGTCCTTGGTTGCCTGGCGCTGATCGTCGTTGAAGTAGGCCGGAACCGTGATCACGGCCGAGTCGACCGTCTGGCCGAGCTTGGCCTCGGCATCCGACTTCAGCTTCTGGAGGGTCATCGCGGAGATCTCCGGCGGTGAGTACTGCTTGCCGCGCACGTCCACGCGGACGTCCCCGTTGGGTCCGGCGACGACCTTGTAGGGGACGATCGTCTCCTCCTCCTTGACCTCGGCCTCCTTGCGGCCCATGAACCGCTTGATCGAGAACACGGTGTTCTCGGGATTCATGACCGCCTGCCGCTTGGCGACCGTGCCCACGAGCCGATCGCCGGATTCGGTGAATGCGACCACCGACGGGGTGGTGCGGCCACCCTCGGCGTTCTCCAATACCGTCGCGTCGCCGCCCTCGAGGACGGCCACACAGGAGTTGGTGGTTCCAAGGTCGATTCCGATGGTCTTCGCCACTGCGCTCTCCTTCTAAGTCATTCGCCTAAAAAATCTGAGTGTGAGCGTAGCAGATCGGTGCGTGCATCTGGACCGAGGCGCAACCTGGCGGCGCGGCCTTTCGGAGCCGACGGCGAGCCACTCCCGGAGCCGCCCCCGGCGGGTGGCGGCCCCTTCGCGCGCTAGGGCGACGTGGTGCTGCTCGTGCCGACGTACTGCAGGTTGTCGGCGACGAAACGGGCCACGGCCTTTGCCTGCTCGCCCTGCACGAGGCCCTTCGGCATCCGGCCCTGGATGCCGTTGTTCACCGCGTTCAGGACGCGGTCCTCATTTGACTTCACGGTGTCGGGCGACTTCGTGCCCGTGCCGAGGAGCTGGTCCAGATCGGGCCCGACGATCCCGTCGGTCCCGGCCGCCGCGAGCGTGTGGCAGGCCCCGCAGTTGATCTGGAAGAGCTGGAGGCCCTGCTTGTCGGCGGCGGGCACCGCGGCCTCGGGCGAGGCATCCGCCCCGCCCTTCGACTGAAGCGCCCAGAACGGCAGCACGACCAGACAGATGGCCGCGAGGACGACGAAGATGACGATGGCCCGCTTCATTCGCTTCGCCGGCGCCCGCATTCTGCGGCGGCGGCGCGAAGATACTAACCGTCGTCAGGCGGGCGGCGGCGGGACCGGCCGGGCTCCGCGCCGAGGCGCTGAGGCTGGAGGAGGCAAATCATCAACCTCAGCGGCTCTCGGCGCGCAGCCCGCACCGGTCCGTGATCGCTACCTGAAGTTCAAGGCGCTGAACAGCCCCGCGTGGTCGGAGTCCCAGAACCCGTTGTGCGGCTCGCGACCGGTCACGGCCTGGTGCACGCGTCGGATGAGTTGTGGCCTGTCGGTCATGATGTGGTCGACCTTGTGGTCGAAGTCGCTGACCTTCCCGCCCCCCTCGGGGAACTTCATCACGGCGGTGTTGAGGCAGCAGCTGAGCGGATTGCGAGTGCTGCGCTCCGCGAACCCGTGCTTCAGCAGGGTCCAATCCGCGGCGCCGTCGCCGGGCTTGATCGCGGTCTTCACGTCTGAGTTCAGGTCACCCAGCAGGATCACCGGCTTGTTGCCGCTGGCCGGGCCTCCCAGCGCGACCAGCTCCTGCGCCTGAGCCTTCCGGATCTTCCCGTTCCCCACGTTTGTGCCCTGGTTCGTGGGGTTGCTCGGCTGGCTGTCGAACGCCTCGAGGTGGGTGTTGACGAACCGGAACTTCGGGCTGGCGCCCACGGTCGCGTTGACGCGCGTCCAGCCCCGGGTGACGTCGACCGGCACCCCGCTGACCGGCACCTGGAGAAGGGTGTCGAAGTGGTCGGCCTGGGGGTTCTCGGTCTTGACGCCGGCATGGCGGCGGGCCAGGATCGCGTCGCGCATCGTCAACCGGGCGTTGATGTCGCAGCTGTGGTCGGGACTTCCGTCGGTGTTGGCGGGCGACTCGAAGTCGAACTCGGGCTCCGAGATCACGAGCCGATACCGCTTCTTGCCCCGGTTGAGCCGGTCCAGCAGCAGCCCGAGGAAGTCACCGCCCTTTCGCACGTGCGTCGCCTGAGGTGGAATGAACGGCGACCCACAGGGGGCATCGCGCCAGAGCGCCGCCTCCTGCAGCCCGACGAGGTCGGGCTTCTTGTCGAGGATCTCGCCGGCGAGCCCGCGCGAGCGCACCTGGAACTTGTTCTCGTCGACCTGATTCAGGATCTCGCCCGCCGCGTCCTTGAGCTCGTTGAAGTTCTGCGCCTCGATGCCCGGGGTGAGATCGGCGCCCAGGTAGACGTTCCTGGTCATCACCTTGACCTTGGACGCCGCGGGCTTCGCGCCGGCGGGCGCGGCGAGCAGCGCGGCGGCGGCAAGCGCGGCGAGCAGGGCGACGGCGAGGGCGAATCGCGGGCCGCGGCGCGCGGCACCGCGGCGAAGTGCTGAACTGGCGCTCAAGGAGCCTCCTCTGTTACGTGTACCGGTCGCCGCCCCTCCCCGAGGGGCGAGGGCGCGCACGTCGATTGACCCATCGGTCGGTTCGGCGAATTCCTTTAGCTGGCGAGCCAGTTACGTAGAGGCGGCGACTTGTCGAAGCAGCAGCATGTGAGGCGGCGAAGCCGCCGCAAGCGGTGCCGGAAGCGCCACGTCGCTGTCATTGCTGAGGCTCTCGCAGGCGCCTCCAGTAGGGGCACATGCGCCGCAGGCCGCAGCCGTCACAGCGCGGACGGGGGCGGCACACCTCCCGTCCGTGCCGAATCAGGTTGATGTGCAGCTCGTAGGCGTCCTCGGGGTCGACGATCCGCAGCAGCTCGTCGTGCGCCTCTGTGAACGAGGCCCGCTCGCGGAACAGGCCGAGCCTGCCGCCCACCCGGTAGACGTGGGTATCGACCGGGATCTCCGGACGGTCGAAGGCGAAGATGAGGACGCAGGCCGCCGTCTTGCGACCGACGCCGGGCAGGGAGACGAGGAAGTCGACCGCCTCGTCCCGGGGAGCCGTCTCGAGCCAGTCGAGGTCGGGATGGTCGGGGAGCTGTCGGAGGATCTCCTGGATCCGCGGCCCCTTCGTGTTGGCGAGACCGCCCGGGCGGATCGCGTCGATGACGTCGTCTGCCGGGGCGTCGCGCACCTCCTCCCACGTCGGGAGGCGCTCGCGGAGGCGCTCGTAGGCGACGTCGCGGTTGGTGTCGTTGGTGTTCTGAGAGAGGACCGTGCGCACGAGCTCGGCGATGGGATGCCCGTGCGGCCGGTTCACAGGGCGGCCGTAGAGCTCGCGCATGCGGTCACGGATCGCGCGAACCCGACGCCTGGAGGGCCGCTTCCAACCGGCTCGGTTCACGTGCCCGAGCATATGGCCGCGGTTGCAGGGACGGGGCCGAAGCGGTCGAAGGACGGCGGTTACAATCCGCGACGTTCCGCCCGTGCCTCAACTCGTCCAAACCATCGGCAGCCGCCTGCCCCATGGATGGCGCGATCTGTTTCGGCAGATCGTCCTGTTCGTCGTCGCATACCAGGGCTACCAGGTCGCCCGAGGCATCGCCGACAGCCATCCCGCCTCGGCGGTCGCCAACGGCACGCACATCATCCACCTGGAGCAGTCGCTCGGCGCTTTCTTCGAGCCCGCCTTCCAGCAGGCGTTCCTGAACCACCAGTGGATCATCGATGCCGCGAACTGGATGTACTTCAACAGCCACTTCGTGGTCACCACCGCGTTCCTGGTCTGGCTCTACCTGCACAGGAACGACCACTTCAACTTCGTGCGCAACATGTTCCTCATGGCGATGGGGCTGGCGCTGGTCGGATACCTGCTGTTCCCGACGGCGCCGCCTCGCATGTTCCCCGCCGCCGGATTCACCGACACGATTGCGACGTTCACCAACGCGAACCAGGACAGCTCGTTCACGAGCCTGCTCGTCAACCCCTACGCGGCGGTTCCCAGCATGCACGTCGCGTTCTCGCTCATGGTCGCGGTGGCGGCCATAAACCTGGTGCGGAGCGCATGGGCGCGACTGGCCTGGTCGGTGTACCCGCTGACGGTCTTCTTCGTGATCGTGGTGACGGCGAATCACTTCTGGTTCGACGCCGCGGTGGGCGCGATGGTGGCCTGCCTCGCCGCCGTGAGCGCGCACCAGCTCGCCAGGCTGCGCCCCGACGCGTGGTCGTGGCGCGAGGGCATCGACGAAGCCGCGGCCTGATCCAGCCACTGAGCCACCAGCACGACTTCGCCGTCGCCACCTGAGTTCAGGTACCGCACGGCCCCGCACCCCGGTAGCGTCCCATTCGTGTCGACGGAGGCTCCGGGTGGCGGACAGCTTCGGGATGTGCGCACGACCGAGGCGTTTCGGGCCTATGCGCGCGGCCGCCTGATCGAGTCGCGGCTGACGCCCAACGCGATCTCGCTGACCGGTCTGGTGCTCAACTTGGCCGCCGCCGCTCTCATCACGCAGCGGCTGTTCGTCCTCGGAGGTTTCGCGTTCATCATCGGCTCGGTGATGGACACGCTGGACGGGCGCTACTCCCGCATGTCGGGAAAGGGCACCATGTTCGGCGCCTTTCTCGATTCCACGCTCGATCGGATCGAGGAGGGCGTCGTCATCACGGCCGTAGCCTGGTACTTCGCCGACACGGGACACGCGATCCCGGCCGCCGCCTGTGTCCTGACGGTCCTCGGTTCCCTGATGGTCTCCTACACGCGCGCCCGCGCCGAAGCGCTGGGCATGGAGTGCAAGGTCGGGATCGCGACGCGACCGGTGCGGGTGGTCCTGCTGTCGATCGGCCTGGTGTTCGCGAAAGGCGCCGGGCTTTTCGACATTGAGCTGCTGGCTCCGGCCATCTACGCTATGACTGCGCTCACGGCGGTTACCGTGGTGCAACGGGTTTGGCACGTACGGCGTGAGCTGAAAGCGCTGGACGTCCACGAGATGTAACCGGCACACGAATGCGGCGTAGTAGGAGGCTCCCACTAGCCGCAAGGAGGACTTCGGACCGAATGAGCACCGAGAACGGATCCCAGGACGGCGCGACATCCAACGGCCACCTGATCGATGACGGCAAGGTGCGGGTCGCGATCGTCGGTGTCGGCAACTGTGCCAACTCCCTGATCCAGGGCGTCACCTACTACGCGGACGCGGATCCCGCCGAGGAGGTGCCGGGCCTCATGCACGTGGACCTCGGCGGATACCACGTACGCGACGTCGAGTTCGTCGCGGCATTCGACATCGACGCCGAGAAGGTCGGCAAGGACCTCTCCGAGGCGATCTGGTCAGGGCAGAACAACACGATCAAGTTCGCCGACGTCCCCGAGCTCGGCGTCAAGGTGCACCGAGGCATGACCCACGACGGGCTCGGCAAGTACCTCAAGGAGAAGATCACCAAGGCGCCGGGCCCCACGGACGACGTGGTCGGGATCCTTCGCGACACGCGGGCCGACGTCCTCGTCTGCTACCTGCCGGTGGGCTCCGAGCAGGCGACCAAGTGGTACGTCGAGCAGGCGCTCCAGGCCGGCGTCGGCTTCGTCAACTGCCTCCCCGTCTTCATCGCGCGCGAGGACTACTGGGACGGGCGCTTCCGTGAGGCGGGGCTGCCGATCATCGGCGACGACATCAAGTCGCAGGTGGGCGCGACGATCGTCCACCGCCAGCTCGCCCGGCTGTTCCACAATCGCGGCGTTCGGCTGGAGCGCACCTCCCAGCTCAACGTCGGCGGGAACATGGACTTCTACAACATGCTCGAGCGTGAGCGGCTGGCCTCCAAGAAGGAGTCCAAGACCAACGCCGTGACGTCGATCATGGGCCACGAGCTGCCGGTCGACGACGTGCATGTCGGCCCGTCCGACTACGTCGCGTGGCTCACCGACCGCAAGTGGGCGCACATCCGGCTCGAGGGCAACGCTTTCGGCGACGTGCCGCTGAACATGGAGGTCAAGCTCGAGGTCTGGGACTCCCCGAACTCGGCGGGCATCGTGATCGACGCCGTGCGAATCGCGAAGCTGGCGCTGAACGACGGCCTCACGGGGCAGCTCGACGGACCGTCGAGCTACCTCATGAAGTCCCCGCACACCCAGCGCCCGGACGACGAGGCGCGGGAGCGGACGGAGGAGTTCATCGCCGAGCACGCCCGCAAGGCGCCTGGCGAGCGGGCGAAGGAGCTCACCGGGGACTCCACGGCGGCCGAGTAGGCCGGCGCGCAAGCCGGGACGAGGGCCGTCCCGCGACGGCCCCCTTCATGCGCGGGCGCCGTTCCGGCATCCGCTTCTATGCTCCGCGCGTGGCTTCGGAGCCGATGTCGATCGTCCAGGTGAGCCCCCACCCGTGGGGGAGGCCGCATGAGGTGAACGAGTTCGTCGGACGGGTTTCCGCAGGGCTGAAGGAGCGCGGGCATCGCGTTGTGATCGCCGCGCCATCCGGATCCCGCGCCGCGGTGCGCGAGTCGCGGCGCGCGATCCGCGCCGGCCGCGACAGGCCTGCCTCGCTGTTCGGCCGAGCCTGGAAGGGGGATCGCGCGGGTGATGGCGATGGTCCTCCGGTGCTCGCAGTCGGGTCGAGCCTCTCGATGCCGCGCGGCCCGGGACCTCGGGCGGCGCCGGTGCCGATCGACCTCAGCAAGACGCTCGAGGACCTCCTCGGGGGCGTCGACTTCGACGTCGTCCATGTTCACGACCCCTTCGCCCCGAGCGCGAGCGCCGTCGCCCTGCGCCATTCGCGGTCACTGAACGTTGGCACCTTTCACGAGCCGACCGAACGCATCCTGTCCACCCAGGTGGCGCGCCCGTTGGTCGAGATCTTCTTCGGTCGGCTCGACGCCAGGACGGTGAGCTCGCGGGCGACGTCGGAGCTGATCGAGAGGTTCTTCCCCGGGACCTACGAGCTGGTGGAGCCGGGCGCAGATGGAGCGGCCGAGGCCTTTTGGCCGAGCGATGGCGCATCGGCTGACGAGGAGCCGCTGCGGATCGCCTTCTGCCTGGAGGAGGAGCGAGGCGCACTCCGACTGTTCCTGAGGGCACTGCGGCGCCTGCCCCTCGAGATGAGCTGGGAGGCTGCCGTCTGGACGCCGAGCGCGACCGAGGTTCGTCTCGCGCGGCGCCTTCGCGAACGCGTGCACGTCCTGGGCCCGCGGCAAGCGGCGCCGGAGGAGCTGATCGCAGGCGCCGACGTCGTCTGCGCGACGTCGGGCGGCCCTCGCACCGCGCCGCGGCTGATTCGCAAGGCGTTGGCGTCCGGCACGGTTCCGGTGGCCTCGTACCTCTCGCTGTATCAGGAGCTGACCGGGGAGGGTGAGCGCGGGCTCCTCTTTCCGGCGGGCGACGCCTTCACGCTGGCCGGCCAGCTCGAGCGCCTGATCGCCGAACCCGGCCTCCGGGCCTCGCTCCTCACGGGGGGGCGGGGCTTCGTCCGCGACTGGGATGCCGTGGTGGATCAGGTGGAGAAGACCTACCGGCGGCTGGAGGCTCGACGCCACGACCCCGGTGGCAACCCGACGGTGCGCAGGCGGCTCGCCAACCGCAGGTCCATCCACGTGGACCTGCACATGCACACCGACCACTCGCCCGACTGTGCCACCCCGGTGGACGCGCTGCTGTCGACCGCCGAGGAGCGCGGGCTCGGAGCCATCGCGATCACGGACCACAACGAGATCTCGGGCGCGCTGGCCGCCCGCGAGCTGGCGGAGCAGACCGGGGGCGTCAAGGTGATCGTCGCGGAGGAGGTCAAGACAGCCGAGCAGGGCGAGGTGATCGGCCTCTTCATCGAGGAGAAGATCCCCCGCGGGATGACGATGGCGGAGACGGTCGCGGAGATCCGGCGGCAGGGGGGGCTCGTGTACGTGCCGCATCCGTTTGACCGCCTGCACTCGGTGCCGGACTACGAGCACCTGCTGGACATCGTGGAGGACATCGACATCCTCGAGGTGTTCAACCCCCGGGTGGCCCTCACGGCGTTCAACGAGGAGGCCGAGCGATTCGCCGCCAAGTACAGGATCGTGCCGGGCGCAGGGTCCGACAGCCATGTCGCGCAGGGGCTCGGCAGCGTGATGATCCGGGTCCACGACTTCGACGGCCCGGAGGAGTTCCTCGAGGCGATGCGCGACGCCGACATCGTGCGCAAGCACAAGAACCTCATCTACGTCCAGGCGCTGAAGCTGCTTCAGACCTCAGGCCGCTCCGGGTCGGCGGCTCGACGCCGCGGAGGGCGCACGCGCTGATGCACCCGGGAGGAGCGGCGTCCGGGCCGTCAAAGAAAGGCCCGGGCGTTGCGCCCGGACACGGAGTGAACTTGCCTGCCACCGACGACGAGATCCAGGAGAAGTACCTAGAGCGGGCGATCCGCGAGCTGAACCAGCTGACCCATCAGCTGCAGGAGTGCTCGCATTGCCCGCGGGGCAACCTGATGCCGGTCCTCGGGTCCGGCCATCCGCAGGCGGACGTCTTCCTGCTGAAGTTCGCGCCCACCGCCGCGGAGATCGAGGAGGGCGTGGCGTTCTACGGCCGGGCGGGCAACGCGCTCCGCAAGAGCTTCAAGCGGCTGAACATCGACCCGCTCGTGGTGTACGGCACGCTGTGCGTGAAGTGCCCGGTCGCCGACCCTTCGCTGGCCGGCGGCGAGTGCATCGAGCGCGTCGTCGAAGAGCTGGCGATCGTGCAGCCACGGATCGTGGTGGTGATGGGGGAGCGGGCGCTCGAGGTGCTGAACGACCTGGAGGTGCCGCTTTCGCGAGCCCTCGCCCCGGACCCGGGCCGCATCCAGGAGCTGACGCCCACCATCGACGCCCTCTACGTGACGGACATCGACGAGTCCCTGGACTCCGAGGATTCGAAGCGGGACTTCTGGGCGGCGTTCCGGACGCTCGGCGACTGGTACGCGGAGCTTCCGCCCTACTGAGAGAAGCCCGCACTACACTGCGCCTCGATGGACTTGGAGGAGCGCACCATCGAGCAGCTGCCGGAGCGCTGTGAGAACTGCGGCGCCACGCTCACCGAGGCCGAGAAGCGGCGGATCCTCGACGACGGCGCGACCGCCGCCCTCTGCACCACCTGCGCCGTGGAGCTCGCTCCGATCGCGGAGCCCGAAGACGACGAGGGCGGGCTCTAGCCGGCCGGCGTGATCGTCAGGCTCACGGCGCCGGCGCCCGCCCGGCGCTTGAGCAGCAGGTAACGGGAATCAGCCTCGGAGACGATCCTCGCCCCGGCCACCTGGGCGTCGTACCCGTCGGGGTAGTGGCTTCGCGGCACGTACACCCTGGTCCTCAGCCGCGGGCCCAGCCGCTCGCCGCTCGGTCCCTTCGATCTGTAGGCGAGCCGGAAGACGCCCGTGTCGCGGTCGTAGCCGAACGATGTGGGTGTGCCCGCCACGGCCTGCGGATAGGGCCGCTCGACGAGCGCGAGCTTGCGGTGGAGAACGTTCGAGCCGCGCGGCGGCTTGCGCGGGTCCTTCACGATCGCCTGCAGGTTCCCGGGGCCGCTGGTGGTCGGGTCGTTGCAGCCGCAGTAGGCCCACCACATCCAGGAGACCATGTGCTCGTCCGCCAGATCCACGATGTGCTCGATCCGCGCCTCGTCGTCGGTCGCGCCGAACTCGGTGAGCATCAGCGCGCGGTCCGTCGTGCGTGCGACCTCGTCGGCGTTGTCGAAGACGAGCGACTCCGTTGTCGGGCAGGCGGGGGCGCCGTTGTTCAGGCAGTAGTCGTGGAAGCTGAAGCCCGAGTTGGCCCCGATCCTCGGCAGGTGGCTCTGGGGGCCGAAGTTGAAGAGAACGTTCGGCTCCTGCCAGACGATGTGGCGCCGATCGACCCGGCGAATCGCCCTCGTCGCCTTGCGGGTCATCGCGGCCAGGGGGCCGGTGTCGAACGCCGGGCATCCGGCTGGGCTGCCGCACGGTGCCCAGCTCGTGCCCGGCCACGGCTCGTTCATGAGGTCGTAGCCGAGGACCCGGGCCGAGGACCGAAAGCCGCGGGCGACGTGCCGCCACGCGCGGGCGTAGCGGCGGACGAGGCCCACCCCGGCCGGACCGGCGTCGTTGGCCCAGAAGTGGTCGAAGGAACGCTGCAGCGCCGGGTTCGTGAGGTAGTTGGTGGGAAAGCCGTTGCGCGGGTTGGGCAGGCCGTCGTCCTGCACCGCCCAGTCGGGCCAGCCCTCGCCCTGGAACTTCTCGTTGTAGAGGTCCTGGTGGAAGTCGATCTGGGAGAAGATCCCGTTGCGGCTCAGGACCCGCTCGGTCGCCGCGATGCGGTCCAGATAGCCGTCGTCGTAGCGGCCAGGCCGCGGCTCGACGCCCTTGTAGATCACCCCGAGCCGGACGCCGTCGAAGCCGTGACGGCGCAGGAACCGGGCGTCGTCGGCACCGAATCCGATGGCCTTCGGGTAGTACGGCGGGCGCTTGTAGACCATGTTCACGGCGTGGATGAACACCACGCGCCCGTGGGCGTCGGTGATCCAGCGGCCCTGGTGGCCGAGCGGCGGCGCGGGCCCTGCCGCGTTCGCCGGAGCAGCCAGTGCAAGCGCGGCGGCGAGCGCGGCGATCGCCGCGCGCATCATGGCGGCGCGGCCCCCGCCGCCACCGCGCCCATCGACTCGAGGGTCGCGCCGGCGAGACCGCGGACGACGGTGACGTCGAGGGCCGCGTACTCGGCAAGCGCGGCCCCGGCGGGGCCCGCATCCGGCGCTGCCACGCCCACCGTGCCCGGCGGCCGGTCGAGCCGGGCGAACTGGCGGCGGTATCCGTCGTGCAGGTCGCGGTAGAAGCCCTCCTCCTTGGCCAGCCGCTCGGCGGCGTCCTCGCCGATCGCGGTCCGCACGTAGCCGAGGACGGGCGGGGGCTCCCGTCCGGCCTCGGCGGCGCCGGAATGGACGCTCTCGCGGGCGCCGGAGGCGAACTCCGGCGTCATCCAGTTGAGAAAGGCGCCGTCGAAGCCGCTGCCCGCCAGGGCGCACATCTTCGGTCCCATCGCGGCCAGCACCAGTCGGACGCCCGGGATCGCCTCGCGAAGCACCGGCAGCGCCTCCCGCATGGTGGTCAGCGGCCGTTTGTCAAAGCCCGCGCCGACCCCGATCCACAGCCGGCCACGGTCGAGTCCAAGGCTCTCGATTCGCTCGTTGATCTCCGCCGGCTCGTGCCGGTCGAGGGCCATGACCGCGACGCCCAGCTCGAGCGATTCGGTGCCCTCCGCGAACGCCGCGAGCGTGTCGAGGCCGTTCGCGCCGGGGTGGTCGTTCGACCACATCGAGGAGTAGCCGAGCTCACCGCACCGGGCCGCCAGCGGGGTGGCGACGCCGGGGTCCAGGCCCGCCGCGACCCCGAACCCTCGCCGGCTCATCTCTCCAGCACCGCCACGCACTCGACGTGGGGGGTGTGGGGAAACATGTCCACCGGGCTCACCCGGCGGAGCCTATAGCCGGCGGCGACGAGCTGGGCGGCGTTCGGCGCCAGCGTCGTCGGGTTGCAGGAGACGTAGACGATTCTCGGCGCGCCGCACTCGATCACCCGCCGCACGATCTTCTTCGAGAGCCCCGCGCGTGGCGGGTCGACGACCACGAGATCCGGGGAGCCCGCCTCCTCGAGGAGCGGGCGAGCGCCGAGGCGCACGTCCTGGGCGATGAAGCGCGCGTTGTCGATCCGGTTGCGCGCCGCGTTCTCACGCGCATCCTCGATCGCCTCCGGAATCGCCTCCACGCCCCACACCTCGCCGGCGTCGCGAGCAAGCACGAGGCCGAGCATTCCGATGCCGCAGTAGAGGTCGAAGACCCGCTCGCGGCCGCTCAGGGCGGCCGCCCGGGCGACGAGCTCGCACAGTCGCTCCGCCATCTCGGTGTTGGTCTGGAAGAACGCCGCATGGGAGATCCGAAAGCGCAGGCCGGCGAGCTCCTCCTCGAGGAACTCCCGGCCGAGGACGCCGGTCGGGCCCGCGGTGCCGCCGCCGGGCCCCTCCACCACGGTGTGGAGGTCGACCGGGGGCTTGGCGAAGCTCGCGGGCGAGGTGACCAGGCGAGTCTGGATCTGCCCGGTGCGGCGCCCCTCCCTGACCACGAGGTTGCGAAGGACGCCGCCTCGATCGCGGCTGTCCCACGCGGGTATTCCCTCCTCGCGGGCCCACTCGCGGATCTCGTTGCGGGCGCCGTTGTTGCGCTCGGAGGCCAGCAGGCAGTCGTCGACGTCGACGACCTCCGACCAGCTTCCCCGCGGGTGAAAGCCCAGGGCGAGGGGGTCGTCACGCTCCCCGAAGGAGTACTCGAGCTTGTTGCGATAGCGCCACTGCCGGGCAGCGGGGACGATGGGGTCGAGCTCGAAGCCCTCCAGGTCACCCAGTCGCCGCAGCGCCTCGTCCACCTGCCGCGACTTCTCCGCGAGCTGGTGGTCGTAGGGCAGGCCCTGCCAGGGGGCGCCCGGACACGGCTCCCCCTCGTGGACGCAGCGATCGGCGACGCGGTTCGGGGCCGGCTCCATGAGCTCGACGGCGCTCGCCTCCCCGTAGCCGCGCTTGGTCTTGTCGAGCCGGGCGCGGACGACGTCGCCGGGCAGCCCACCGGTCACGAAGACGACGTAGCCGTCGGCCCGTGCGACGCCCCGGCCGCCCTGGGCCAGGGAGTCGATCTCCAACACGAGCTCGGTGCCTCGCTTGGGGCGGGGTGGGCGCTCGCTCTGCGCAGTGGCCATCGTCCTATCGTTGCAGCACCTTGGCATTCGACCTCGATCGCTACCGGGAGCGCGCCGAGCGATTCGGCTCCGAGCTCTCGCGCGAGTACTACCGCCACCTCGCGGGCCACAAGCAGGAGCTCGAGATCGAGCGGATCTACGACACCTACGCGGACCTCTTCGCGCGGGACTCCGTGACGGCGCTGCGGGATCTCGCGGCGGCGGCGGACGCCGGCGATTCCGCTCGCAGGCTGTCCTACCTCCTGCACTTCGGGTTCGACGGGCTCGTCGGGCTCGAGACCCGCGCCGAGGCGGCCGAGCTCGCCGGGCTGGAGGCGTCGCTGGAGGTCGACGCCGGCGACGGTGCGGTGCCCTACCGCGCCGTGGTGATCGCCCAGGCCAACGAGGCCGACGGCAACCGGCGGGCCGCGCTGGAGCAGGCTCGCAACGCGGTCCTGGAGGAGCGCCTCAATCCCATCTACCGCGCGGCGCTCGAACGCGGCCACGAGATCTGCCGGCAGTTCGGATGGCCGAGCTACGCGGCCGCATTCGCCGACCTTCGGGGAATCGACCTGGAGCGGCTGCGCGCGCAGACGGCGCGCTTCCTGGGCGAGACCGATGACCTGTACGGGCCGCTGCTCGACGGGCAGCTCGAGCGGGCGGGGTTGCCGGCGCTCGGCACCCTCCGCCGCTCGGATCTGCCGCGCCTCTTCCGCGCGCCCGAGCTCGACGACCTGTTTCCAGCGGATCGGCTGCTCGAGTCGTTCGAGGACACGCTGGACGGGCTCGGGATCGACCTCGCGGGCCAGTCGAACGTTCACCTGGACACGGAGTCCCGGCCCACGAAGTCACCCCGAGCGTTCTGCAGCACGCCACGCGTCCCGGGCGAGGTCTACCTCGTGATCGCCCCGACCGGCGGTCGCGACGACTACGGATCGCTGTTTCACGAGGGCGGGCACACCGAGCACTACGCGAACACGGCTGCGGGCCTCGACTTCGAGTTCCGCCAGCTCGGAGACAACTCGGTCACCGAGTCGTTCGCCTTCTTGATCGAGCACCTGGTCTCGGAGCCCCGGTGGCTCCGCGAGCGGTTGGGGATCGGGGATCCGGCGCCGGCCGTCGAGCACTCGCGGGCCTTCCGCCTGCTGATGCTTCGCCGGTACTCGGCGAAGCTGGCCTACGAGCTCGACCTGCACGGGCCGGCCACGGACCTCTCCCGGATGCCCGACCGCTACGCCGAGCTCCTGAGCGGCGCCGTGCGGGTTCCGTGGCCTAGCACGGGCTGGCTGGCCGACGTCGACGACGGGCTCTATGCGGCCTGCTACCTGCGGGCGTGGGCGCTCGAGACGCACTGGCGGGCGGCGCTCGAGGACCGGTTCGGGGAGCGGTGGTTCGCCAGCGCCGAGGCGGGCGAGTGGCTGCGGGAGCTGTGGCGCCACGGGCAGCGCTTGAACGCCGACGAGCTGCTGGGCGAGGCTCTGGGCGAGGAGCTCGACTTCACCCGGTTGGCGCAATCGGCCTGAGGGCCGGGCGGCCGCCGGCCGTGGATAAGCTGGAAATCCATGAAGGCCACCTGCCACTCGCGCGGGGGAACCTGTGAATAGCATCGGGCACGTTCACCTCAAGGTCTCCGATCTCGATCGCTCCGAGGCGTTCTACCGTGATGCGCTGGAGCTCGAGGTCACGGAGCGGGTGGGCGGCAGCTTCGTCTTCATGTCCTTCGGGGGGGCGCATCACCACCTGGCCCTGCAGGGCCACCCCGATGCGCCCCGCGCAGATCCCGAGGGGCTGGGCCTCTATCACTTCGCGGTGGAGGTGGAGGACGAGAGCGAGCTGGCCGAGGCGATCGATCGGATTCGGGAGGCCGAGATCGACTTCGCCGCCGTCGACCACGGGATCTCGAAGTCGGTCTACTTCAGCGATCCCGACGGGCACGGCGTGGAGATCTACTGCGATACGCGCGAGCTCCGCCACCGCCCCGAGTGGGAAGGCATCGCGGCGCCGCTCGACGTCGACGAGCTGGCCCGCGAGTAACCGTACCGCGCCGGCGAGCCCGGCGGCCGCTCAGCGCTTGCTCTTCTCGAGGCGGCGGTCGATGTCGCTCAGGACCCCCTTGCGGGCCTTGCCGCGGCGCTCGCGGGTCCTCACCTGCCGCAGCTCGGCGGGGCTGAGATCGCCCAGCCTCGACTTGATCTGATTCGCCGTGAGCTGCTCGTAGGCGGTGATCGGGCTGCCCGCGCTCACTCCGGAACGCCGGCGGAGGCGATCTGCCTGCGCGAGCGGGGCATCGGCGGCATCGCGAGCCGCGCGCGCCGCGCGGCGCGCCCCGGCGGTTGCGCGCCGGCGAGCAGGGGCGGAGCGGGTGTCGAGCTCGCTCTGAGCCTGATCGAGCAGGCGCTCGAGCTGCTTGACGAGCTCGTCGCTGTAGCGGCGGCTACGGCTGAGGAGGCTGGAGACGAGCTCGTTGGCGTCCTCGCGCGTGAGGCGCCCGCGCTTCACCGCATCGTCGACGACGTCCTGAAGGCGATCGCGCGACAGCGTGACGCTGCGCTCGAGGGCGTCGCGGAACGCCTCGACGCTCTTGTCGGCGCGCCCGCCGCCGCTGCTGCCCGTGCTCGTTCGCTTGGCGGTCGTGCGCTTCTTCGTGGAACGCGAGCCGCCCGAGCTGCGCGATCCCGACTTGGAACGTGAGCCACCGGATCTAGTCGCCATCAAAGACTCCTCCTATCTCAGTTTCTCGTGGGCGCCACCCTCGCCCGGTGGCGCTCTGGCCGGACTATCTCACTATCGGGGGCGCGCCGCACCGATCACGACGGGCACGCGCCGAAGCGGGCCTGGACCGGCGGGTGGTCGGAGAGACGGATCGCGCGGTCGCCGCTCCGCACCTCCCGGGCCTCGGGAGGCCATGCGGCGGGCGGCTCGACGATGTCCAAGCCGCGGGCGAGCAGGTGATCGATCGATCGTGGCCCGGTGGGCGGACCGAGGCCGAAGCGGCGTGCGAGCTCATCGAAGATGCCGGATTCGCCCGGGCTGACGTTGAGGTCGCCGCCGAGGATCAGCGGGTCGTCGCCCGCCCAGCTCACCGCCGTCTCCGCGGCCATACGCGTGTCCTCGGCCGCGAGGGGGGATGGCCCGCTCGCGTGGAGGTTCGCCACCACGAGCCCCGGGTCCAGCCGTGCGAGCGTGAGCATCCTGCGTTCCGGCGGGCCGCGCAGCGCCGCCTCCTTCGCTCCCTGCCTGGAACGCAGTGCGCCACGCGCGAGGACGGCGTTGGCGCCGCCCTCCCACGCTCCCAGCAGGTCGGGCCTTCGGGCGGCGATCGGACGGCGGACGCATTGGAGCCAGTTCCGCGAGGTCAGCGTCAGCTGCAGGTCGGCGGCGCAGGCGACGGCCATCCGGTACGCCCAGCGCGGCGGGAGCTCCTGCAGCAGGGCCACGTCCCATCGCGCCGCCGCGAGCACTGCGGCGAACTCACGGTAGAGGCTGCGATTGACCTGCAGGTGCGTCGCGTTTCGCTCCTCGGTCCCGAGCAGCCAGGACCGCCAGGTGCACAGCTCGGGGTCGGGCGGATGGTCTCGGCCGTGAAAGACATTCCATGTGAGGGCGTCGATGTGCATGGTGGCGTTGGCGTTACCGCGCTCCCTCTACCCGGCGCGTACCATCTTCCGCTTCCCGTGGCGCGTCATTTCCTCACCGGCGAAGAGCTCTCGCGCGAGGAGCTCAACGCGCTGCTCGACCGAGCGGCGGCGTTGAAGGCCGGCAGAGGGGAGCGGGCCGGGGGCGCTTCGCTCGCCGGGCGGAGCATCGCACTCGTCTTCGAGCGCCCGTCCACCCGGACGAGGGTGTCGTTCGAGGTGGGGGTGGCGGAGCTGGGCGGCACGCCGCTCGTACTGCGCGGCGACGAGCTGCAACTCTCGCGCGGCGAGTCGATGGCCGACACAGCGCGGGTGCTGTCCCGCTACGTCCACGGCATGGTGGTTCGGGCCGGCTCCCACGAGGCGGTGGACGGGCTGGCCGCCGACGCATCGGTGCCGGTCATCAACGGCCTCACGTCGTCCCACCACCCCTGCCAGGCGCTGGCCGACCTGCTGACCCTGCGCGAGCGGTTCGGTGATCTCGACGGCCTGAAGCTGGCCTACGTCGGCGACGGCAACAACGTCGCCCGCTCGCTGGCGCTGATGGGCCGCATCGCCGGCGTGGAGGTCCGCGTGGCGTCGCCTGCAGGCTACGAGCTCGAGCCCGGGGTCGCCGCGGTGGACACGAGCGCCGCGGTCGACGCGGTCGACGCGGTCGACGCCGTCTACACGGACGTCTGGGTGAGCATGGGAGACGAGACCGATGGCGAGCGCAGGCGTGCGGATCTCGCTCCGTACCGGGTGGACGCCGAGCTCCTGTCGCACGCGTCGGACCGGGCGATCGTGCTCCATTGCCTGCCGGCCCATCCGGGCGAGGAGATCACCAAGGACGTGCTGTACGGCGACCGCTCGGCGGTGTTCGACGAGGCGGAGAACCGCCTGCACGCCCAGAAGGCCCTGCTGGAGCTACTCGCCGAGTAGTGCGTTCGCGGCCTTGCCGGCATCCGGTCAACTACGAAGAACATCGAGCCAACGGGGCTCCTCGAACCCGGCGTATTCCTGAATCGCGCCGTAGATGTGCTGCACGATGTGGGTGCTTCTGAGAACTCGCAGAGCACACACACCGTATGGGAGCTTGTTCCGTTTCCCTCCGCTGCTCGAGGTTGGGAAGTGGTTGAGCGTGTGCTTCCGCAAGCAGCGAGGCGGCAGTTCAAGGGCGTCGAGCCAGTGGCTCTCAGTGTCTTGGAGCGAGAGCCCGTTGCCCGTGTAGACGTTAAGCCGCACCGAGAAGCCCTCGTCGGCAACTCCGAAGCATCGGACGATGAAGCGCTTGAAGAAGCGGACCATGTGGACGTCGGAATTGGATAACAGCGCCGAGTTCCGATCCTTCGCGCCCTCGGCCCAGTAGAGCATGCAACCCGCTTCGTGTAGCGGATCGATCGAACGAGCGCGCACCCGTCCCTCCCGTTGATAGGCCATGCGCCTAGCACGATTGAGGTCTGTCCAGGTTGTTGCGCGCTTGGCATATTCCTGCCTTCGATTGCGCTCACGATGCGCTGGACTCAGCTCAATGTCTCGGACCCACAAGCTCACACTGGACAGCGATACCCGGAGACGGACAGCGATGCGCTTCATGGGCATTCCCTGCTCGCTTCGGAGGCGACGTGCCTCCGCTCTCTCAGCCGGCTTCATCGGAGGGTTCTAGGCACGCGAACATACGTTCGTATCCTAAACACTGCAGCGGACGGATGGCGGCCCGGCTCTACCTAAACTCTGCACGACGGCCCCGTGGTGTAATGGCTAGCACGCCACCCTTTCAAGGTGGAGGAGACAACGGGTTCGATTCCCGCCGGGGCTACTTCACGTGCAACCCGAGATCAACCTAGGCCCCCTCACTCTCCAGACCTTCGGGATCATGTTCGCCCTCGGCTTCATCGCGGCGGGGGCGGTGATCGCCAGGCGGTTCAAAGAGCTCGGCAAGCCCACCGATTGGGCCTACGAGGTGGTCATCGCCGCGCTCGTCGGCGGCATCGTCGGCGCGCGGCTCAACTTCATCATCGAGAACTACGACGACGTCAAGGGCGACCTGCTCGGCAACATCTTCTCCGGGTCGGGGCTGGTGTGGTTCGGCGGCGCGATCGGCGGCGCGATCGGCGTCGTGCTGTGGGCGTGGCGACGCAAGATGCTCAACCTCACGCTCCTCGACATCTGCGCCGTGCCGCTGGCGGTCGGCTATGCCATCGGCCGTATCGGCTGCCAGGTCTCCGGCGACGGCGACTACGGCAAAGCGTGGGATGGCCCGTGGGCGATGGCGTATCCCAACGGGACGAAGCCGATCGACACGCCGGTCCACCCGACGCCGATCTACGAGACGCTCGCGATGGGGCTGGTCGCCTTGTTCCTGTGGCGGCTGCGCGACCGTGTCCAGCCGGGGGTGCTCTTCGCCATCTACCTGATCCTGGCCGGTGCCGAGCGGCTGCTGGTCGAGTTCATCCGCCGCAACAGCGCGGAGCTCCTCGGGCTGACGCAACCGCAGCTGATCAGCATCGCCATGATCGCCGCCGGCGCCGTCTGGATCATCGTCAAGGCGCGCCGCGGCCCGCTCACGAATCCGGGCGCCGGGATCCCTCAGACGGCGGCGATGCGCACCACGGCGTAGATCAGCGCGAATCCCGCCACCGTCAACCCCACTCGCAGCCACGAGGCGTGCTCGTGGTGAGCCTCCGGAATGAGGTCGGTGGCTCCCAGGTAGATGAAGAACCCGGCGTATAGGGCGAGCACGTGGCCGAGGGCGCTCTCGGAGATCCCGACCGAGGCGCCGACGAGCGCGCCGAGCAAGGGTGCGGCGGCGTCGGCGGCGAGCCATCGCCGCGCCTTTTGGCGATCGCCCGACTGCATGAGGACGAAGCTCACCATGTTCATCCCGTCGGCGAAGTCGTGTGCCGCGACGGCGACGAACACGAGCACCCCCGTCGCCGTGTCGAGCCCGAACGCGAGGCCGATGCCCAGTCCGTCGATGAAGCTGTGGATCGCGAGCCCGGCGGCGCCAAGGGCACCCACCTGATGATGCGCCCTAGCCTGCTCCGGGTCGTCGCGATGGTGCAGAACCAGCAGCCGCTCGATCAGAAAGAAGCCCAGGAATCCGACCCCGACGAGGGCCGCCGTGGTCCGGGCGTTGCCGATCGCGTCGATCGCCTCCGGGAGCACGTCGAACAGCGCCACCGCGACGACGATCCCGCCGGTGAACGCGATCACCGTCGGCAGGTTGTGCGCCAGCCGCAGCGCGATGCGCCCGCCCACGAGCGTCATCACGACGGTCAGGCAGGCGAACGGGATCGCGATCCAGGTCATCCGCGCTCCGCCCGACGACACTCGGGGCACACCCCGGCGAACAGCAGACCGGTGGCCCGTGACCTCGAAGCCCGTCCGCCGCTCGACGACCGGCCCCGCCGAGCGCACGAGACAGCCCGGCACCGCGGCGACCGCCCCGCACCGATCGCATCGGACGTGCTCGTGGTGATCCCCGACTCCCTCGAAGCGCGCCTTGCCGTCACCCAGGTCGATGCGCGTGACGTGCCCCTCGCGCTCCATGCGCCGCAGCGCGCGAAACACCGAGGAGAAGTCGGCCGGCACGCCGCGTTCGGACAGCGCCTCCCGGAGCTCCTCGATCGTCCAGTCGTGGCGCGCTCCGTCCACGAGGACCTCGGCGAGGGCAGGGCGGATGTGACTCGGCCGCGCGATGGCGGGACCATAACGCAAGTCCCTTGCGGAATGAGGGCTACACCGAGCGCAGGAGCCCGCCGTCGAGCGGGATCACGGCGCCGGTGAGATACGCCGCGCGCTCCGAGCACAGGAAGGCGACCAGGTCGCCGAACTCCTCGGGCTGGCCGAGCCGGCCCGCCGGCACGCCCTCGTGAGCGCCCCGCTCCATCTCCTCCCACGAGCCCCAGTTCGACGCCAGCCGGTCGGTCGCGAACCGACCGGTGGCGACCGTGTTCACGGTGATCCCATCCGCGGCGACCTCGCCGGCCAGCGTCTTGAACAACCCGACCGCGGCCATCCGGTTGGCGTTCGACAGCGTCAGGTGGGGGATCGGCTCGCGGACCGAGCTCGAGCCGACATTCACGATCCGGCCCCAACCGCGCTCGCGCATCCCCGGGAGCACCGCCTCCGCCAGCACCCGCGGCGCCAGGACCAGCGAGCGGTAGGCGTCCTCCCACTCCTCGGGCGTGTGATCCAGGGCCGCGCCGAGCGGCGGACCGCCGGTGTTGGTGACCAGGATCTCGACCGGGCCAAGGTCGGCGGCCACGTCCTCGGGAAGGGCAGCCAACCGGTCCAGGTCGGTGGTGTCGGCCTCGTAGGCGGCCGTCTCACCCTCGATCCCGCCGGCGGCCTCCGTGACGCGATCGCGCGAGCGGCTGGCCAGCGCGACCCGCGCGCCCTCACCCGCCAGCGCGGCCGCGATCGCACGCCCGATGCCGCGGCTCGCGCCCATCACCAGCGCCGTCTTTCCCTCGATCCCCAGATCCATGCGCGCAACCTACCGGTGGGGTACGGTGGGCGCGATGTCCGGCGGCGACCTCTACGAGCAGATCGTCGACGCGGCCAACGTCGCTCTACGGATCGCATCCGCACCACCGCGCGCTTCACGCCAAGGGCACCTGGTGCGCCGGCACCTTCACCGCGACGGCGGAGGCGGCGGAGCTCTGCCGGGCGGCCCACTTCCGGGGAGAGCCGACGCCGGCCCTGATCCGCTTCTCGAACGGCAGCGGCGACCCGAGTCCGACGACTGGCAGCGCGACTCTCGCGGCATGGCGGTGAGGCTGCGGCCGGCACGGCGGGGACGAGGCGGACATCCTCGGCGTCACCACGCCTGCCTTCGTGCTGCCGCACGCCGGAGGACTTCCTCGAGTTCATCCAGCTCCGCAGGCCCGATCCCGAGACCGGCCAGCCCGACTGGGAGAAGCTCGGCGCCTTCCTCGCCGACCATCCGGAGTCGCAGATCGCGGTCCAGTGGACGCTCAACACCGAGCCGCCGGCGAGCTTCGCGACCCAGGCCTACCACTCTCCGCACACCTTCAGGCTCCTCGGCCCCGATGGCGCGCCCACGCTGGTCCGCTACCGGTGGCGGCCGGAGGCCGGCGAGGCGACCATCCCCGACGACGAGGCGAAGGGGCTCGGGGGCGACTACCTGCGCGCCGAGCTGGCCGACCGGCTCGCCGGCGGCCCCGTCGCGTTCGAGCTGAAGCTCCAGATCCCGGACGAGGACGACCCGATCGACGACCCGACGGCCGTCTGGCCCGACGAGCGCGAGCGGATCAGCGCCGGCACCCTCGAGATCACCGAGATCGTCGACGACCCCGAGCAGCGGCGAGCCACATCGAGGTGTTCGACCCGACCCGGGTGCGTCGACGGCGATCGAGCTCTCTGAGGACCCGATCCTGCACGCCCGCGCCCGGGCCTATTCGGTGTCCGCGTACCGGCGTCTGGGGATGGACGTGGAGAGCCCCTCGACGCCACCCGCCGCGCTGAGGACCGACATGAGCGGCGGCTTCCGTCGTTCGAGCGCGTTCGGCATCGTGGCGTCGTCGTCGTGATGGTTATCGTCGCGCGTGATCGCGCCTGCGAGTTCGGCAGCGGCACCGCCCGCCCGACCGGCGCGCTGATCGCGATCGTCGCGATCGTGTTCGGCTTCATCGCCGTCCTGATGGTCCTCCAGCACCGTGACCTGGACCGGGTGTCAGGTGCAGCGCAGCGGGAGGCTCTCACCGACCCCGGCCGGTCGCAGATCCGACGTCCGTGCCGCCCGGCTCGCTGATCGCCTCGATGGCGGTCCGGCCGGTGGACGAAAAGGCGCTCGCCGGGACGGCGGCCGCCTGGGGGGTCGCGCGGAGCTCGATGAACTCGGCTGCCGTGATGGTCGTGCTCGTGTTACTCGCGGCCGCCCCGTGGATCGTCTTCCAGTGGATCTGGTCGATCGTCATCGTCGGCCCCATCATCGGCCTGTACGCGCTGTACCTCGTGGTGCGGATCCTGATTCCGTCGGGCACCGTGGGAAAGGCGTTCGAGGCGCCCGCGGCGATGCTCGCGCCGCTGGGCCTCGCGATGACCCAGCATCCGCAGGTGGGCCTCAACCCACGCGTCGATCGCCCCGGCTACAGCCCGAGGATGGTTGGCGCTCTCGTGATGGAGGGCGAGCGCCACGGCCGCCCGGTGTCGGTGCGACGCGACGGCGACGGCCCGACGGTCGTGATGGTCGCCGCCTCGTTCCCGGAGTTCTCGGTCAAGTCCAACGGCGATCGCCTGCGTGCCACCTGTGGGGCGCCCGCCCAGGTCGGCCGCGCGCTCGGTTCCCTGAGCGGCTCGAAGCGCTGGAGGGGTGTCAAGCTCAGCTCCGGCGACCGCGGCATCTCGGTGGAGCGTCGTCGCGATTCGGGCTTCGACTGGCTCTGCGACCTGTGGCTCGCCGAGCGCCTGGCGGAGGCCTTGAGCGCATAGCCCATTTCAGGCATGGAGCCATGGGCGGTGCCGGATTCGAACCGGCGCCCCCTCGCGTGTAAAGCGAGTGCTCTAACCGGGCTGAGCTAACCGCCCAAGTCAATTGTTCCAGTCGCCCACTTCGTCCGGGCCGCATGGGAACATATGTTCCCATGCGGCGTCTACCGGAGTTCTTGCGAGAGAGGGCACGCCGCCTGAGGGTTGGCGACGGTTTGTCATATGGCGAGATTGCCAGGGCTCTCCACATAGCACCCGCTACGGCGCGCCGGTGGACGCGGCACCTGGAGCTCAGCGGTAGAGCTCGCACAGATTGATGGCCGAAGGATTCGCGCCGCGTATGAGGCGAGCCAGGCCAATGCCGACCGTTGCCGCCTTCAAAGGCTCGCGTGGCAACGTGCCGGACGCTTGCGAGCGCGCGAGGGAGACTTATTGCATCAGGCGGGATGCCTTCTGTACTGGGCCGAGGGGACCAAGACGCGGAACACGGTCGAGCTCGCGAATTCCGACGTCAACCTCATGCGCATGTTCGTGCGGTTTCTCAGCAACTGCTTCGACATTCGCTCAGACGAGTTCGCGTTCTGGCTCCACGTGTACACCGGGAATGGTTTGACGATTCATGCGATCGAGCGCAAGTGGCTGACTGAACTTTCCTTGCCGAGATCGTGTCTGAGGAAGCATTCGATCAACCTTAGGCCGGCGCCAACAAGCGGAGTCAAGAAGAACAAGCTTCCTTACGGGGTGGCCAGTATCCGGGTACTTAAGAGCACCTGGCTGATTCAGCACATCTACGGTGCGATTCAGGAATACGGTGGATTTCTCGAGTCGCGGTGGCTCGACTGAGCCCTTCGGTGGGCGCGTCTGGCGCTTTACTGAGCACTTGACCCGGGGCGTATGCTGCCGCCAGCTTTCAGGTCGCCACGGAAGGAGCGCGGGATGTCGGTCGAGCAGTCGCTGGCGCAGTTCTCCGAGACGGAGAGCAACGAGTCGTTCTCGCTCCAGAACTCGAAGCTCCTGAAGGTCGAGCTCGCCGACGTCACGATCCAGGCCAAGCTCGGGTCCATGGTCGCCTACCAGGGCGACGTCAAGTTCGAGCACGCCGGGAGCGGCGGCGTCTCCAAGATGCTCAAGAAGGCCGTGACCAGCGAGGGCACGAAGCTGATGAAGATCGCGGGCAGCGGGGAGGTCTTCCTGGCCGACCTCGCACAGGACGTCCATCTGATCAAGCTCGAGGACGACAAGATCACTGCCAACGGCGCGAACGTCCTGGCCTTCGACGACGGCATCGACTGGGACATCAAGCGCGTGGAGGGCGCGTCCGGCGCACTCGCCGGCGGCCTCTACAACATGGAGCTCGCTGGGACCGGCTGGGTCGCGCTCGTCTCCGACGGCCCGCCCCTCCTGCTCCAGCTCGACGGGGAGCAGACGTTTGCCGATCCCCAGGCGGCGATCACCTGGTCAAGCGGCGTGACGACCTCCATCAAGACGGACGTGAACTTAAAGACGCTCACCGGGCGTGGCTCCGGGGAGACGATCCAGGTGGGCTTCTCCGGGTCCGGCTGGCTTCTCATCCAGCCGTCGGAGGGCCAGGTCGCCGGGGCTGCCGCAGGTTCGGGTGGTGGCGGCCAAGGCGGCGTGAGCGGCGCGCTCGGAAACCTCCTCGGCGGGTAGCCCGAGGCCTTGCTGACTGCCGGCAGTCGCCGCGCTATTCGAACTCGTCGGTGGGCGGCTTTGCTCCGGCGGGGCTGTTCAGGAAGTCCCTGGGGGCCTTCAGGGCCTTCGGCTTGGCGGCCTTGCCCCAGATCGTTCGCTGGTGGAGCAGCTTGCTGACCGTGACGAGGCGGTAACCGCGCCCGTGCAGCGTCCTGATGATCCGCGGCAGCGCGGCGACCGTCTGGCTGCGGTTGCCGCCCCCGTCGTGCATGACCACGATCGCGCCCGGCCGGGCGCCGCTGACGACCCGGCTGTAGATCGCTCCCGAGCCCGGAGTCGACCAATCCCTCGGATCCACGTTCCAGAGCACCGTCGTCATCCCGAGCGCCTTGGCGTCGCGGACGACGCGTGAGTTGTACGAGCCGCCGGGCGGCCGGAACAGGCAGGGCTCGAAGCCCGTCGCCGACTTGATCCGCCGGTTGGTCGCCGCCATCGACGAGCGGCTCGGATAGGACTCGTGGTGATAGCTGTGGTCGGCGAGCTCGTCGCCCGCCTTCAGAATCGCTCGGGAGGCGCTCGACACCTGCTGCCCGATCTCGAAGAACGTCGCCTTGGCATGGTGATGCTCGAGGATCGAGATCACCTGCGGGGTGTAGGAGCTCGGGCCGTCGTCGAAGGTGAGCGCGATCCGCTTGTGAGCCGACGAGCCGCCGAAGCGGGGGCTTGGCCCGGAGTCCCTGCAGCCGACGGGCTGGACCCGGTGCAGCCTGAACCCGGCGTCGTGGTGGTTGGGGGCGCGGTCGAAGCAGCGATTGCCCCGCACGGTCTGCCGGCGCCTGCTCGCGTCACGGGAGGCCGGAAGGCACTTCGTCCCCGTCCATTGGCTGACGAACCGCCAGCGATAGGTCCCCGGATTCAGATCGGCGGCACGGGGATTCAACCGCGCCGTCACCGAGCGCTTGCTGGATCGCTCCACGCGGGCATGGATTCCCTTCCATTCCCGGACCGACTTGTTGGCTTTCAGGGTCGCGTAGCCGAGCGTGTCGTCGTCACCCTTCGGTCCCTTGCCGAAGCACAGCTGCCTCATGAATGCGTGGCCGCGCCGGCGAATCTGAAGGCAGATGAAGCGCTCGTCTCCCCGGGTCGTGTCGGGATGGCGGTCCAGAGCGCTGAGGTGGAACGGACGGCCCGTGCGAACCGAGAGGCGGATCGATCGTCGCACCTGATTCACGCTCACCTTGCGCAGATCCAGCGCCCCCGGCGTGTCCGCCGGGTCGAGGTGGGGGCGACCGCTGGCGATGCGCGGTCCCACGCCCAGGGCGATCGTCACCGCGAATACGCCTGCCGCCGCGAGGGCCCACCTGAATCGCATGTTGCCTTGCCTGCTTTCCTGCCGCGGCGTACCGCGCCGCGGTGTTTCGCGATACTACCTCGGCTGCCGCGACGGAGGCCGGGGGACGCCCGGTCCTCGCGGGAGTCGAAGCACACATGGGCGCCCGGAGCACCAAGCGGAGGCCGGCGGGCAGGCGGCCCTGGATGTCGACGCTTTCGCGCCGGCTTGGCCGGCGCATGCCGCTCGGCTTGGCGCTCGTGGTCCTCGCGCTGCTCGTTGGCGCCCTCGTCGCCCCCACGCTGGGCAGCGCCTCGGCGAGCACAGCGGCGAAGGGCGGGGGCAGGTCGCACAACCCGTATCGCGGTGACGGGATGTGGATCTGGTACGTGCGCAAGTCGAGCGGCGGCAGTCGGCATCGGATCGCGAAGAAGGCCAAGCGACACGGCATCCGCACGCTCTACATCAAGAGCTCCGATGGCACCCACGCCTGGGATCAGTTCACCCGCAGCCTGGTGCGGTACTTCCACCATCGCGGGCTGCGCGTCTGCGCCTGGCAGTACGTGTACGGGAGCCATCCCGCCGCCGAGGCGAAGCGGGGCGCCCGGGCAGTGCACAAGGGCGCCGACTGCCTGGTGATCGACGCAGAGGCGGAGTACGAGGGACGCTACAAGGCGGCCGACCGCTACGTCGACAAGCTCCGCCACCGAGTCGGCCGCCACTTCCCGACCGGGCTCTCGGGGTTTCCGTACGTGGACTACCACCCGTCGTTTCCTTATTCGGTCTTCCTCGGGCCGGGCGGCGCCCGCTTCAACCTCCCACAGATCTATTGGCACGCGATCGGCGTGAGCGTGGGCGAGGCCGATCGCCACACGATTCGCTACAACCGCGTCTACAAACGGGGGATGTACCCGCTGGGGCAGACCTACCGCGACGAGGGCGGGCGCCCCTCACGCAAGCAGATCCGGCGCTTTCGGCGTCTCGCGATCTCGTTTGGATTTCACGGCATCAGCTGGTGGTCCTGGCAGCACACCTCGCGCAAGCAGTGGCGTGCCCTGGGACGCGAGGTCGACAAGGGCGTCCGGGGAGTCCGCCGCGGCGGCACGAACTACCCCGTGCTGTCGAAGGGGGCCAAGGGCGATCTGGTCGTGTGGGCCCAGGAGCACCTGCGCGGGGCGGGCGCCCACGTTCGGGTCTCCGGCCTCTTTGCCCGCAGGACCGGCCGCGCGGTGAAGCGCTTCCAGCGCTCGCACGGCCTTCGCGCCGATGGCGTGATCGGGGCGCGCACGTGGCGCAAGCTGCTCAAGGTCCACCCGGACATGGTCGACTGGTCGCGCAAGGGACACGGTCCGGGCAAGCGCTCGGCGGGATCCACCACACCCCGTTCGGCCTCGCTGCCTGCCGTGCGCTACGAGATTCCGCCGAGCGGCCGCCGCTGAGCGATGGCACCCGAGGAGGAGCCCCGGGAGCTCGCCACCTTCCTGGCGCTGATCTCCTCGGTGCTCCAGAACGAGCGCGCCCTGCGCGCGGACTCCGAGCAGCAGGCCAGCGAGAACGCCCGGCTGCTCGACGCGCTTCGCGAGCGCCAGGTGCTGCTCGAGCGGCTGGCGCAGCTTCAGCGCGGGATCGTGAATCGCCTTCCGGTCCACGAGGTGCTCGAGGCGGTTGTGGAGGCCGCCTGCGAGCTGCTCGACTGCAAGGCGGGAATCCTCTGGATCACCGACCCCGACGATCCGGATCACGTCGCCGCCGTCGCGGCGCGGGGCGCCGACGATGCCCTCCTGGAGCAGCGCCGTCGTCAGCCGTCGGGCGCGGGTCTCGCGGGCCGCGCGATGCGGGAGGGGACGCTCGTCGTGGCCGACGCGGTCACGGGTGCCGGATCGTCCGGGCAGCCGGTGGACTTTCCGGTCGAGGGCCTCACGGCCGCGATGGCCGCGCCCGTCCACGAGCGCGGCCGGGTGGTGGGGAGCCTCGGGGTCGCGTCCACCGAGGTCGGGCGCGCATACGACGCCCGCGACCAGCAGGTGGTGCTCTCGCTCGCCGAGCACGCCAGCCTCGCGCTGAACCATGCACGGGCGGTCGAGGAGGCGGTGCACGAGGCGCTCCACGACTCGCTCACCGGGCTGCCCAACCGCTCGCTGTTCCTGGACCGCATGCGACACGCCCTGGCGCGTGCGGAGCGGGGCGCTGCGCCGGTGGGCGTTCTGTTCTGCGACCTGGACGGCTTCAAGACGGTCAACGACAGCCTCGGGCATCGAACCGGCGATCGCCTGCTCGTCCTCGTCGCCGAGCGCCTGGCCGACTGCCTGCGACCGGCCGACACGATCGCCCGCCTGGGCGGTGACGAGTTCGCCGTCCTGCTCGAGGAGCTTCGCGAGCCGGGGGACGCGGCTCGCGCGGCGCAGCGACTGCTGGATGCGCTGAAGCCTCCCTTCGAGTTGCGAGAGCGCGAGTTCTACGTGAGCGCGAGCATCGGCATCGCGGCGGGGCGCGGGGAGGCGGAGACCCTCCTTCGCGACGCCGACCTCGCGATGTACAGGGCCAAGGGCCGCGGGAAGGGGCGCTATGCCGTCTATGAGCCCAGCATGCACACGGCGATCGTCGAGCGCCTGGAGCTCGAGGTCGACCTCAAGCGGGCGCTCGAGCGCGAGGAGCTGGCGGTCGTCTACCAGCCGATCTTCAGCCTCGTCGACGGCACCGTGACCGGAGTCGAGGCGCTGGTCCGCTGGCATCACCCCACCCGCGGCGTCGTCATGCCCGAGAGCTTCGTTCCCCTCGCCGAGGAGAGCGGGCTGATCGGCGAGCTGGGCCGCTGGGTCCTGAGCAAGGCCTGCCACCAGGGAGCGCTCTGGCGCGCGAAGTACCCCGGTCACCCCGGATTCGCCATCGGTGTGAACATCTCGGGAGTCCAGCTCCGCGAGCCGGGCCTCCTGCACGAGGTCGCCGACGCCCTGGCCACCTCGCAGCTCGACGCCACCGGTCTCACGCTCGAGATCACGGAGACCGCGCTGATGGAGAGCTTCGACCACGCGATCGAGCAGATCGACGCCCTCAAGGCGCTGGGCGTAGACCTGGCGATCGACGACTTCGGGACCGGGTACTCGTCGCTCCGCTACCTGCGCCGGCTGCCGCTCGACGTGATGAAGATCGAGAAGTCGTTCGTCGACGGGATCGGGCGGCCGGGCGAGGAGCCCGCGCTGCTCCGCGCGATCGTCGACCTCGCCAACATCTTCGGGCTCCGCGTGGTCGCGGAGGGGATCGAGCGCCCCGAGCAGCGCTCGCGGCTGGTCGAGCTGGGCTGCGGGCTCGGGCAGGGACACCTGCTGTCCGAGCCGCTCGACGCATCCGAGGCGGACGCTCTGCTGCTGCGGGTGGGCCTCCTCGGCGGCGGCGATGCGGAGGCGAGCGGACCGCCGGGAGGCCGGGCGACGTCACCGGCTACGATCGATCGGCAGGTCGACCGTGGCGAGGATTGAGAGCTACAGCCCTGGGCGGATCGTCATCGACGGTGTCGAACTCCACCGCGACGTCATCGTCCTCCCCAACCGGGTGCTCACCGAATGGTGGCGACGGGACGGGCACTCGCTCGTGATCGAGGATCTCGACGACGTCCTCGAGGAGCTGCCGCAGCGCCTCATCCTCGGATGCGGCTACTCGAGCCGCATGCAGCCGGAGCCCTCCGTCATGGAGGCCCTCGCCGCTCGCGGAGTGAAGGTCGAGACACTGCCCACCGACCAGGCAGTCGAGCGCTTCGAGGAGCTCGAGGCGCGGGACCCGGCGGTCGTCGCCGCGGCGCTTCACCTCACTTGCTGATCGCCCTCCTGTGCGCCCTGGCGCTCGCGATGGCCGCGCCGGCGCAGGCTTCGGCAGCGGAGAGTCTCGCCGACGAGCCTCCATTCGGCGGCCAGCTCCCACCGCCTCTGGAGCGACCGTCGTCGCAGTCGCGGGCGCCCGCCGGTTTCGATCTCAGCGCCCGGCAGGCGATCGCCGCGGCCAACCGGTCTGACGCGGTGCGCGACGAGCGCGAGCAGAGTCCAGCCATGTATCCGATCGCCTTCGAGCGCGGGGACGACTGGCAGGTGAGCTACTTCACGGGATCCGACGCGGAACGCACCGAGGTCGCGCAGGCGGTCGTCGACGGCAAGAGCGGCGAGGTCCTGGGGGCCTGGCACGACACGCAGCTCGCCAACCCACTCGCCCGCGGCTACAGCGGCGCGATCGCTCAGCAGGTCAACGCCCCGTACGTCTGGCTGCCCCTGTGCCTGCTGTTCCTCGTGCCGTTCTTCGATCCGCGTAGGCCGTTCCGCCTGCTCCATCTCGACCTGCTCGTGCTGCTGGGGCTGGGGATCTCGCTCTTCTTCTTCAACCGCGCCGAGATCACGGCCTCGGTGACGCTCATCTATCCGGTCTTGCTCTACGTGCTCGTCCGGATGCTGTGGAGCGGGCTCTGGCCACGGGAGCGCGCGGGACCGCTGATCCCCGTGATCCCGCTGCGGTGGCTGGGGATTGCCGCGGTCGCGCTGGCCGGCGCGCGGATCGGCCTCAACGTCGTCGACTCGCACGTGATCGACATCGGCGTCGCGGGAGTGGTGGGCGCCGACCACATCACGCACGGGGAGGAGCTCTACGCCGGCAACTTCGCCCACGGCCTCGCGATCCGTGGCGACGTGTACGCCCCCTTCAACTACCTGGCCTACGTCCCGTTCGAGTTGGTCTTCCCGTGGAGCGGCCACTGGGACGGCGTCCCGGCCGCGCATGCGGCGGCGATCACGTTCGACCTGTTGACCGCGCTTGGCCTGTGGGCCCTCGGCCGCCGGCTGCGGCCCGGGCCAGGGGGGCGCTCGCTCGGGATCGGCCTCGCGTTCGCGTGGCTGGCCTACCCGTTCACGCTCTACACGATGAACGCCAATGCCAGCGACTCCCTGATCGCGGCCCTTCTGGTCGGCGCCTTGCTGGTGCTGACCTCCGCACCGGCGCGGGCGCTGATGATCGCCCTGGCGTCGGCGGCCAAGTTCGGGCCGGCCGCATTGGCGCCGCTGTTCGCGACCGGGACAGGTGAGCGGCGTTGGCGCTCGGCGATCGTCTTCGCGGCGGCCTTCGCCGTGGTCACCGCGGCGCTCGTCCTGCCGTTCCTCCCGCCCGGCGGGCTTCGCGAGCTCTACGACCACACCCTGGGCTACCAGGCGGCTCGCAGCTCTCCGTTCAGCGTCTGGGGGCAGGCGCCCTCGCTCCACCTCCTGCAGTCGGTGGAGCGAGTGGCGGCCACGGCGCTGGCGGTCGCCGTCGCGCTGTGGCCGCGGCGCAAGACCCCCGTTCAGATCGCCTCGCTGGCGGCGGCGGTGGTGATCGCCGTACAGCTCGGCGCAACGCACTGGTTCTACTTCTACGTCGTCTGGTTCCTGCCCCTCGTGCTGGTCGCCGGCTTCTGGGCACAGCGCGGGCCGGTCACGAAGCCGGTGGCGCGAGGCACGCGGTAACGCCTGATTGACGACTTACGGTCATGTTCGTGAGCAAGTCGCCAGCTGCGGGTCAGACGACCCGCGTCTCCAGCCGGCCGAGCGCCGGCGAGCTGATCACGATCTCGTCGCCCGCAGCGAGCCAGACCCGTGGGTCGCGGGTCGAGCCGACGCCCGACGGGGTCCCGGTGGCGACGATGTCACCGGGCTCGAGCGTCATCAGCCGGGACAGCTCGACGACCAGCTGCGCCGAAACCTTTGCCTTGCCGCTATGGAAGGGGGTAGCCGCTCCTCGGGCTGCTTCCGATGGGCCACCCCAGAGGAGTCGGCCTAAAGCTCGGCCACCCAACTAAAGCCTGTTCCCGCTTAGCACGCCGATAAACCCGCGCCGGAAGTTTGGGTTCGCGAAGTACATACTTCCGTCGTGAGCAAGTCGCCAGCTGCGGGTCAGACGATCCGCGTCTCCAGCCGGCCGAGCGCCGGCGAGCTGATCACGATCTCGTCGCCCGCAGCGAGCCAGACCCGTGGGTCGCGGGTCGAGCCGACGCCCGACGGGGTCCCGGTGGCGACGATGTCACCGGGCTCGAGCGTCATCAGCCGGGACAGCTCGACGACCAGCTGCGCCGGGCCGAAGATGAGGTCGTCCGTGGAGGCGTCCTGCATGATCTCGCCGTTCAGCGTCAGGGAGAAGGAGATCGGGCCGTCGGCCAGCGCCTCATCCGGCGTGACCAGCGCCGGCCCGCACGGCGCCGAGCCGTCGAACACCTTGCCCGGCATCCACTGCGGCGTCGCGAACTGAAGGTCGCGAGCCGACAGGTCGTTCAGCAGCACGTAGCCGGCGATGCAACGGGCGGCCTCCGATTCCGAGGCGGCGGCGCATCTGCGCCCGACGACGAACGCCACCTCCGCCTCGAAGTCGACCTTGCGGCTCGCCGCCGGAAGCGGCACCGTCGCCCCGGGGGGCGCCAGCGCGTTGCGGAACTTGGCGAAGAACGTCGGCGTCTCCGGCGGATCGATCCCGGCCTCGGCCGCATGCGCGCGGTAGTTCAGGCCGATGCAGACGATCTTGTCCGGGTCGGCGACGGGCGGGCGAAGCTCGGCCTCGTCCACCGCGACGACCGCGTCCCGACCCGTCACGCCCTCGAGCTCACCGATTCGGTCGGCCGCGAGCAGGTCGCGAACGCTCGCCCCGGTCTCGCCCAGCGCATCCCAGGCGTCCACGACGGCGTGCTCGAGGACGAGGCCCGCGCGGTCCCCCCGGTCGGAGCGGTAGGTCACGATCCGCATGGCGGCTGAGACTATCTCGCCCCTAGAATCACTCCGGCGGGCCAGGCCCGCCGACACCGGGGGCGTAGCTCAGTTGGTTAGAGCGCCGGCCTGTCACGCCGGAGGCCGCGGGTTCGAGTCCCGTCGCTCCCGCTCCTCGCAACCGCTTGAGCGAGCGGCTTGCGCGTGGACCCGCATCGTCGGCTGACGCGAATCGGCATCGGGTACCAACCGGACCCGGTTTCGCCTATCGCGGACTGGTGCCTACAACGAGGGCGACAGCGCTCAGACGACTACATTCGCAAGCGCGCGGAGTGGGCCGAGTGGCATGGAGACGGGGCCTGGATGGCAAGGCGACCGAAGTCGCGAAGGTCAAGGACCCCTCGCGCACCGTGACGGCGAGGATCACCGTGCAGCCCGGGGCAGCGTTTGGCTGGCACACCCACTACGGCCCCGTGGTTGTCAACGTCGTCGAGGGTGGACTGACGTACGTCGGCGCCGACCACTGCGTGGAGCGCGAATACCCGGCGAACACCGCGTTTATCGACATTGGTGGAGACCACGTCCACAACGCCTTCAACCCCACGGACGGTCCGACGGTTCTGGTGGCCACGTTCTTCCGAGCGCCGCCGGCGGGGTCATTGACGATTCCCGCGGAGGCGCCTGCGGATTGCACCATCTAGGTCCACTGGTTCCCAGCCGGACACGGGGATCGGCTGGATAGGAAAAGCAAGGAAGACCGTCGCAACGGATGCTGCAGCGGGCGCCGCGCTGGACCCGCGACCGCGAACGCATTAGGGTCGGGGCCGGGAGTCAAGGCAAATCAGGTCACGGTCAGAACCCAGCAACTGCTCTCTGTCGCATGATCCGGTGCCGGTCGACGCTGGCGACTCGCGTCGGCAGGCCGGCTCGATCTCTGCAATCGGGCCGGACCTGCAGCCGTGAGGCCACGGCGGCTAGTCGCGCTGTTCGTCGCGGCGGCGGCGTCATGGCTGATGACATCCGGCGCCCAGGCGGCCAAGACCCCGGCGCAGCGCCTCGTCGACACCTACTCGCCCATCACGATGCTGCGGGCGCAGACGGATCCCTGCGACCCGAAGCAGGAGCAGTACCACCCGACCACGGTGAACGTGATGCTCGGCAATCCGCGGGTGCAGCTCGTCAACCCGAAGGGCAAGGTGGTGACCAAGGGGCCGACTGCTGCCGAGATCGCCGGTCTAAACAACGGCTATCACCTGAACGTGCCGGGAAGCCCGCTGAGCGCCGGGTGCACCTACTCGAAGGACTTCAGGGCGCTCCAAGCCGCAGGCAATGGGCCAGCGATCACCTACGCCCGGATCGCGACCGAGGAAGGCGAGTTCGGACTGGTCGTCCAGTACTGGTTCTTCTACTACTTCAACCAGTTCAACGACCTCCACGAGGGCGACTGGGAAGGCATGCAGATCGCCTTCGACGCGGACAACCCGCGGCGGGCGCTGGCCGACGGGCCATTCCAGATCGCGCTCTTTCAGCACGAGGGCGGCGAGCGGGCCGATTGGGACGACTCCAAGGTCGAGAAGGAGGGCACCCACCCGGTCGTCTACCCGGCCGCCGGCTCCCACGCCACCTTCTACGAGCAGGCCGTCTACGTCGAGAACGGGAAGGGCGGATCGGGGCTGGGCTGCGACAACACCACCGAGCCGCTACGGCGGGTCGTCCCGCGGCCCGTTCTCGTCCCGACCGATCCGCGCCCGAACGGCCCCTTCCGCTGGCTGACCTACGACGGGCATTGGGGCCAGCAGGAGAAGGGCTACAACAACGGGCCCCAGGGGCCGATGGACAAGCTCCAGTGGTCGGAGCCGTTCACGTGGATGGCCGATGTACGCACTAGAAGCCCGCAGCTCCCGAGCGGCTTCTTCCTCGGCCCGCAGGTTACAGAGGCCTTTTGCGGCACGGTTCAAGCCGCTTCCTTCCTGGTGAACCTCGAGTCCAAGTCGCGCCTTGGCGCGATCGGGATCGTCGTTGGGTTCATCCTCCTCGTGGTCGTGCTGGCAAGCCTTACGCGGTGGCGACCCGTTGACCTCACTCCCCTGCGCCAGGAGCGCGCGTTCGGCCAGATGATCCGAGCCGCGCGACAGCTCTATGGCCGCCACTGGCGATCGTTCGTCTTGATAGGGCTGACGTCGATCCCGATCATCGGGGTGGTCTACGGCCTCCAATTGCTCCTGGGCGAGGCAACCGGGGGCAGCCGGGATGCAGTCCAGGCCCTCCAAGGCATTGCCCAGCCGATCGGGTATGCGGTCGTCGCGGCGATCGCGATCGCCCTGCTGCGAGATCTCGAGCGTGGCCAGCCCACCGGGTATGCGATCGCCTTCCGAGAGATGCTGCAGCGATTCTGGCGCGTTGTCGGTGGTCAGCTCCTCGTGACGTTCTTGGTGCTCCTTATGGCCCTGACGATCATCGGAATCCCGTTCGCGATCTGGAAATACGTCGAGTGGCAGTTCGTCCAGCAGGAGATCCTGTTCGAGGACAAGCGGCTGCGAGAGGCGTTCCGGGGCAGCACGCGTTTGGTCCGCGGAAACTGGTGGCACACCGTCAGGGTCGCCGGGTTCCTGTGGCTGATCAGCGTCGTCGCCGGCCCGATACTGGGCTTCGCCCTCATCTTCACGCCACTCTCGCTCAACTTTGCCAACCTCGCCGGAACGTTGGTCTACGCGCTGCTGGTTCCCTATGTCGCAATCGGCCGGACGCTGCTGTACTGGGACCTCGCGGCGCGGCAGCGGGAAGCCGCGAGGGAACCGAAGCGCCGCCGCCGATGGTGGTCGCGGCTGCGTCCGAGTCCCCAGCCCGGATTGGGCGAAACCTAACCCGGCCTTCTCGATGTTGGTTAGGGTCCTCGTCCGGTGCTGCACTCGACCATTGAAGGCCTCACGCAGACACCTCAGAACATTGGCAGCGGCGTGATGGCGCGGTGCTTGGCGGCCCTCGCGATGTGCGGCATCGCGGCGGTTGGGGCCGGCTGTTCCTTTTCGCTCTCGTTGGGAAGCGGTGCGGAGACTGTCGACCACTCGGCCGAGGTCTCGCAGGTGAAGAAGGTCCTCCACGGGCTGCCGGCTCTTCCGGCGGCGTATGCGATCGATTGCCCGGACGACGTCAAGGCGAAGGTCGGCACCAAGTACGAGTGCGAAGTGACGCTCAGCAACGGGCAGGAAGTGATCATGCCCTTCCGCGTCACCTCCGTGAATGGCGACCGCGTGGACCTTGACCAGCGTCCTGATCTAGTCGATCAGGCGCTCGCCCTGAGCATCATCTACAAGAGTGCCGACACTGCGCCGAAGTCCGCCGATTGCCCCACCGATGTTCCGGCGAAGGCCGGAAGGACCTTCGACTGCCGGCTGACCTTGAAAGACGGGTCCCGTGACACGGTCACCTTCAAGGTCGAAAAGGCGACCTCAACCGAGCAGAACCTGCGCTTGGTGGCCGCACGTCACGGCTGACGCCGCCGCCATCTGCGTCCAGCAGCATCTGGTGTTTGCCCTCTCGTAGATGGCGTGCTCGGCACCCAGCGTCACGCCACACGTGCGCCACTAGGCAAATGTGAGCAGCTGGCGCGCGAGCGGGAGCTGGGCTTCGTCCTGGAGAGCCCGACCTGGCGGGCGAGCTGATCACGGCGATATCACGATGACGTACGGCGGAGGAGGCGACCGGGATCGCGCGCGCGGCTGCGCGGGCGGGCATGCCGGCGGCGATCTCGTTCACCGTGGAGACCGACGGGCGCCTGCCCAGCGGGCAGGAGCTCGGCGAGGCACCACTAGAGGGCGCCGCCGGCGGCGGGCGGCGCCGTCGGGTCGGCGCCCTCCTCGCCAAGCCCTTCGCGGGCCAGGTACTCCTCTACCAGGAGGGCGTTGTCGGCCGAACGCTCGACCACGGTGAGTAGGTCGGTCATCGTCGCCACCTCTTCCACCTGTTCCTTTACGAACCACTGCATGAACTGCTCGGCCTTGAAGTCCTCGGTGTCCCGGGCCAGCTTGAAGAGCGCGTTGATCTCATCCGTGACGCGCCTCTCCTGGTCGAGCGCCATCCGCACGGGCGCGACCACGTCGTCGAACCGGGTGAGCTTGGACTCGATGTCCGGGATCCGCACCTCCTCGTCGCCGTCGAGCAGGTACTGGACCATCATCATCGCGTGGCTCCGCTCCTCGACCGCCTGGCGGTAGAAGAAGGCGGCGAGGCGCGGCAGCGTCTCGGAGTCGTAGTAGACGGCGGCGCCGATGTATTGCTGATGGGCGCCGAACTCGTTGGCGATCTGCTCGTTGAGGGCTGCGGCGAAGGACTGCTCTGCCATCGGGCCTCCTGTTCGAACCGGGTTGGTGCGACGGTATCGGAAGGCGCCCTCGCGGGGTGGGGTCGGTGAGGGGCTTCAGCCCCCGAGACTGGCCGGTGCCGTTGCGGGTTGCCGTGCTTCGGCTATTCGGCCCAGCGAAAGCCGGTCCCGGCCGGCTGGGGTTTCAGCGGGCTCGTGGGAAGGCCGTCCGGCACGCTGGGGTCGTTGTAGCCGGACGGGGCGACGTCGTTCGGCGTGTCGGGGTGAAAGAGCGACGCGAGGTACTGGATCTGGTCGCGCCCGACTCCCAGCTCGCCCTGCCCGCCGCCGTAGACCGCGATGCCCTCGGCGTCGCAGTGCTCGTACACGGAGATGATCTCCTCGAGGGAGCCGAACCGCGACGGCTTCGAGTTGATCGCCGGCGGCTTGTGCTCGAGGCCCCGCACGTCGGCAAGCGAGTGAAGGGGAGCGTCCCAGGTGACGCGGTCCATGTGGGGCTCGAGCACGCGCCGCGTCTCCTCGTTCAGGTCAGGGTCCTCCAGGTAGGCCTCGGGAAACGCCTCGGCGACGTTGCGGTAGAGCACCGGGTCGGTCTCCACGTCCACCGGCGTCCCGCGATAGAGCCCCTTGAGGTCGAGGATGTCGACGGGCGCGAGCTCGCCGAGCTCGGCGATCAGCGACTCGTCCCAGTCGTTCTCCGGGTCGAGCTTGAATCGCAGGGTCGGGTACTTCTCCAGCCGGCGGCGGGCCGGGTCGGTGCTCGACCGGGGCGGGTCGGCGCCGAACATGCTCAGGCGCGTCGAGCACACGAAGCGCACCGGCCGCGGCTCACGGCCCACGACCCTCCATAGGGGCTCGCCCGCCTGGCGAAGCGCCAGGTCGAGCGCCGCGCTCTCATATGCCCACCGCCGGTAATGGCGTGAGGCCTCCCGCTCGGGCGGCGCTCCGGGAAACAGGTCGAGCTCGGACAGCAGCTCGCACAGCTCGCCGAGCGTCCCCGGGCCGCTCAGGTCGTGGACGGGCCCGGCATCGCGGTGGGCGATGTGGTCGAGCACGTCGTAGACCACGTCCTCGCCGATGCCGTCGGTGCCGCCGCCGTGGAGCCTGACGATGGTCGAGCCCCGCGTGAACTCCGGCGAGTAGTCCCGGTCGTTTGCCTCGAGCTCGTAGCTCTCGACGGCGATCGGAAGCTTGGCGAGTGCGTCGTAGGCGCTCACGGCACGCAGGCTATTGAGTGGCGCCCGCCGAATGATTGTCGGCCGTCGGAGCGCGACGCCGGGCGCTCGGCCGATCGCCACGCGCGCAGCTGCCAGGCGGTGCCGGGGCGGTCTTCAGTCCGAACCCGCGCGGCGGTAGACCTCACCTACCGCGCTCTTGCCGTACAGGGCCTCGACCAGCCGCAGGGCCTCGGCGAGATTCTCGTCCACCATCCGCTGGCGGGTCCCCCGACCGGTGAGCGTGAACCCGAAGAGGCTGTTGACGCTCATGCACATGCCGGTGGCCGCCGCGGGCCACTGGCCGCGGAGCATGAGGATCGCCTCCTCGAGAATCCGGACCCGGCGATCGGAGCGGTCCGCCTTGGCTGTGATCGGTGTATGCGGGGTGAGGGTGTGGGTTGACATCGTGTCCTCCATTGCGAACGTCACGGACGGTACGCGACGACCGGCAAAGCGCCCGTAAAGGCAGCTCAACGGCTTCACAAAAAGTGCCGGCGGCGCTCGCCCGGCGCATGCGGCGACGGGGGCGCCGGCGCGCGCCTCACCGCGCCGGCCGGCCCGGCATCTTCGGGGGGCGGCTAGAGCGGGGGGAGCTCGGCGGTGGTCACGCTGCCGTCGGCGATCTCGGCCGGAACCGCCTCGAACCCGGGGCGCTTGAAGAAGCCGCGGTTGCCGAACGCCCACCAGGCGAGCATCAGCACGATGCCGACGAGCGCGAATCCGATCCCGATCACGAGTGGCATCCCGACACCCAGAACCGCGCTGCCGGTGCTCGAGTCGCCCGGGGCAGCCAGGCGGATGGCCGACTCGACCAGCAGGTATCCGAGTCCCGCTGCGCCCAGAAGGGGTGCCACGCCGATGAAGAGGAAGTTCCTGAGCGAGTCGGTCAGGTGGTGGCGCCAGTAGACGATGCAGGCGATGCCCGTGAGCAGGTAGTAGAAGGCGATCGCCAGCGAGAGGGCGTTGAGCGAGTCCGACAGGAAGCTCTGCGAGGCGATGCTGCCGCCGACGTACCAGGCGGTCGCGATGATGCCGACGGCGATCGTCGAGACGCCGGGCGTCTGGAACCGGGGATGGATGCGCGAGAAGATCCTCGGCATCGCGCCGGCGTGCGCCATCGAGAGCGACGTTCGCGAGCTCGGGATGATCGTTGTCTGCGCCGACGCGAGACCCGAAACGATGATCGCGAGGGTGACCACGAACGCAAGCGGCCCGAGCACGTCGTCGGCGATCGCCCCGAGGATGCCGGGGTTGTCCCCGAATTGCTTCACCTCGCTCGTGCCCGCGACGGCGATCACCGTGAGGCCGACGAGCACGTACGTGACCAGGAGGATGACGGTGCTGCTGATTCCGGCCAGCCCGGGCGCGCTGGCGGCATCCTCGGTTTCCTCGCTGAGGTTGAGGGCGGATTCCCAGCCCCAGTAAATGAAGACGGCGAGCAGCATCCCCGACAGGAGGTTCGAGTAGTCGTCCGAGAACGGAGACAGCCAGGAGAGCTGCGGGTCGATCGAGTGGGCGGGCAGCGACCCGAGGATCCACTCGATGAACGCGACCGCGACCAGGGCCGCCAGCGCACCCACCTGGAAGAACACGAGGATCCGCTGGAGGCGGGCCGAGACCTCGGTCCCGATCACGCAGATCGTCGTCATGACCGCGATCAGCACGACGGAGAGCGCCACCACCGCGACCCGGCTGTCCCGCAACCCGTCCAGCCCGACAAGGTCGAACATGTAGAACGCCGCGACGTCGGCCAGGGATCCGACCACGAGGATCCCGGTGGTGCAGATGGCCCAGCCTCCGAGCCAGCCCCACCACGGGCCGAGGCTGCGAGTGACCCAGGCAAAGCTCGTGCCGCAGTCCTGGACCGCCTTGTTCATGTAGTAGAAGGCGGCGGCGATGAAGAACATCGGGACGAACGAGAGCAGCAGCACTCCCGGCGCCTGGACCCCGACCACGATCACAATCGGGCCGATGACGGCGGCGAGCGAATAGGCCGGCGCGGTGGAGTCCAATCCGATCGCCAGCCCGTCGATGAAGCCGATCGCGCCCCTCTTCAGCCCCTTGTCCCCGGCAGCCGCGGGCGCCGAGGTCGCCGGCTCGGCATTCCGGTGGGCGGGTCCGGCTGCGATGCGCTCGCTCTCGCTCTCCATGCCCGGTGATGCCTCCGAGGCCCGGCATCACCGACCCTAACCGACGTACCCTTCCCGTCCTCGGGATTCCCGAGCGAAGGAGGAGACGGGCCGAACTGGGGCAGGGGGATCCTGCGAGACAACCCGATCCCGCCGATCGGCAACGCACTCGGGGAGGCGGGCGGGGACTCGCTGCACGTCATCCGACGGGCGAACCGACGGGCGGGCCGGGGCGACGGGCGGATTGGGTGTGTAATGGCGGCCATGATCGAGATCGCCAACCGCGGGCTCGAGGTGCGCGACGTCGTCGCAGTGGCGCGCGAGGACGCCGACGTCATGCTCACCGCCGCCGCGACGGAGGCCATGGCCGCGAGCGCCGCGATCGTCGAGCGGCTCGCGGGCTCCGACGAGCCCGTCTACGGAGTCTCGACGGGCTTCGGGTCGCTGGCGACCACCCCGATCCCGGCCGAGCGCCGGGTAGACCTGCAGCGCTCGTTGATCCGATCGCACGCAGCCGGGATGGGGCCGCCGGTCGAGCGCGAGGTGGTGCGGGCGATGATGGTGCTGAGGGCGCGGTCGCTCGCGATGGGGTACTCGGGGACGCGCCCCGCGGTCGCCGAGACGATCGCCGCCGTGCTCAACGCCGGCATCACGCCGGTCGTGCCCGAGCACGGCTCCCTGGGGGCGAGCGGCGACCTGGCCCCGCTTGCCCACTGCGCGCTGGCGCTGATGGGCGAGGGAGAGGTGCTCGCGCCGGACGGGGCGCGACGTCCGGCGGCGCAGGCACTGGACGCGGCGGGCGTCGAGCCGATCGTCCTGAGGGCCAAGGAGGGCCTCGCGCTCATCAACGGCACGGACGGCATCCTGGGCATGCTCGCCCTCGCGATCGATGATCTCCAGCGGCTGCTCCGGATGGCCGACCTCACGGCGGCCATGTCGGTCGAGGCCCTCATGGGGACCGACCGCGCCTTCGCATCGGACCTGATCGCCCTGCGACCTCACCCCGGCCAGGCCGCGAGCGGGGCGAACATGCACCGGCTCCTGGAGGGCTCGTCGATCGTCGCCTCGCACCGCTACGACGATCCCCGGGTCCAGGACGCGTACTCGCTTCGCTGCGCGCCGCAGGTGAACGGCGCCGCGCGCGACGCTCTGGAGGACGCTCGGCGCACCGCGCACGCCGAGCTCGCCGCGGCGATCGACAACCCGATGATCCTCCCGGACGGGCGGGTCGAGTCCTGCGGCAACTTCCACGGGGCGCCCGTCGGACTCGCCTGCGATTTCCTCGCGATCGCCGCGGGCGAGGTCGGCGCGATCGCCGAGCGGCGGACCGATCGCCTGCTGGACGCGTCGCGATCCCACGGTCTTCCCCCGTTTCTCGCCGACGACCCAGGGGTCGGCTCCGGGCTGATGCTCGCCCAGTACACGCAGGCCGCGATGGTGGCCGAGAACCGCCGCCTGGCCGCCCCGGCCACGGTCGACTCGCTGCCGACCAGCGCGATGCAGGAGGACCACGTGTCGATGGGCTGGGGCGCGGCGAGGAAGCTGCGCGCTTCCCTGGACAACCTGGCGGCGATCCTCGCGGTGGAGTTGGTCGCGGCGGCGCGCGGGCTGGAGCTGCGGCAACCGCTCGAGCCTGCCGACGCCACGGCCGCCGCCCTCGCGTCGGTGCGCGATCAGGTGCCCGGGTTCGGAGAGGACCGCTGGCTTCAGCCCGAGCTCGAGGCCGCGAAAGAGCTCGTCCGGACCGGAGCCGTGCTCGACGCGGTGGAGGCGAGAGCCGGAGCGCTCCTGTGACGGTGGCCCCGTGAGCGCCGCCCGGCCCGTGCGCGCCCCCCGCGGGCCCGAGCTCTCGTGTCGCGGCTGGCAGCAGGAGGCCGCCATGCGCATGCTCATGAACAACCTGGACGCCGACGTGGCCGAGCGGCCCGACGACCTCGTCGTGTACGGGGGCACGGGGAGGGCGGCACGGTCCTGGGAGGCGTTCGATGCGATCGTCCGCACCCTGCGATCGCTCGGCGACGACGAGACGATGCTGGTTCAGTCGGGCAAGCCCGTGGGCGTCTTCCGCACCCATGAGTGGGCCCCGCGAGTGCTGATCGCCAACTCCAACCTGGTCCCCGACTGGGCGAGCTGGGATGAGTTCCGCCGGCTGGAGGACCTGGGGCTGACCATGTACGGCCAGATGACCGCGGGCTCGTGGATCTACATCGGCAGCCAGGGGATCGTGCAGGGGACGTACGAGTGCTTCGCCGAGATCGCGCGGCGCCGTTACGACGGCTCCCTCGCCGGCACGATCACGGTCACGGCCGGCCTCGGTGGGATGGGCGGCGCGCAGCCCCTGGCGATCACGATGAACGGCGGGGTGGCACTGTGCATCGAGGTCGACCCGGAGCGGATCCGGCGGCGATTGCAGACGCACTACCTCGACGCGGCGGTCGACGACCTGGAGCAGGCGGTCCGTCGCTGCCAGGCCGCACGGGACGAGCGCCGCCCTCTGAGCGTGGGCCTGTGCGCCAACGCCGCGGACGTCCTGCCGGAGCTGCGGCGGATGGGGTTTCAGGCGGACATCGTCACGGACCAGACCAGTGCCCACGACCCGCTCAACGGATATGTGCCCAACCTGATGAGCCTGGACCAGGCCAACGAGCTGCGCGTGGCCGACCCCGACGAATACGTCCGCCGGGCACGCGCCGCCTGCGCGGCCCACTGCGCGGCGATGGTGGGCTTCGTGGATGACGGCGCGGAGGTCTTCGACTACGGCAACAGCCTGCGGGCCGAGGCCGAGCTCGGCGGCTTCGAGCGCGCCTTCGCCTATCCGGGGTTCGTGCCCGCCTACATCCGGCCGCTCTTCTGCGAGGGCAAGGGGCCCTTCCGCTGGGTGGCCTTGTCGGGCGACGAGGCCGACATCGCCGCGACCGACCGCGCCGTGGTCGAGGAGATCCCCGACGACCCGGCGCTGTCGCGGTGGATTCGCCTGGCCGGCGAGCGCATCGCCTATCAGGGACTGCCGGCGAGGATCTGCTGGGCGGGATACGGCGAGCGTCAACGGCTGGGCCTCCGCTTCAACGAGATGGTGCGCTCCGGCGAGCTGCGTGGCCCGATCGTCATCGGGCGCGACCACCTGGACTCGGGGTCGGTGGCCTCCCCGTACCGGGAAACCGAGCGGATGGAGGACGGATCCGACGCGATCGCGGACTGGCCGTTGCTCAACGCGCTGGTCAACACCGCAGCCGGCGCTTCGTGGGTGAGCATCCACCACGGCGGCGGGGTGGGAATCGGGCGCTCGATTCACGCCGGCATGGTCTGCGTCGCGGACGGCACCGACCTGGCGGCGGAGAAGCTCGAGCGCGTGCTCACCGCCGACCCGGGCACCGGTGTGATGCGCCATGCCGACGCCGGCTACGACCGGGCGATCGCCGTGGCGGCGCGGCGCGGCGTGCGAATCCCCATGCGCGAGGACTGATGCGCGGCTGGGAGTCGCGAGGCCACCGGTGAGCGTGCGACGGATCGTCGCGATCGGCCACCCGGCGCTCCGCGAGCGCGCCCGGGAGGTGACGGCTGCAGAGCTCCCCTCGCCGGAGGTCCAGGGACTGATCGACGACCTGATCGAGACCAGGCGCAGCGCGAACGGCGCCGGGCTCGCCGCCAACCAGGTGGGGGAGACGCTCCGGATCGCGGTGGCCGAGGTGGAGGGCACGAACCCGCGGTATCCGTACAAGCCGCCGATCCCGCTCTGCGTGATCGTGAATCCGGTGATCGCGCCCGTGGGCGACGAGCGGATGGGGATCAACGAGGGCTGCCTGTCGGTGCCGGACCTGCGCGGATCCCTGGAGCGCCATGCCGCCGTTCGCGTGCGCTACCTGGACCGGCACGGTCGCGAGCGCGACGAGGTCAAGAGGGGCCTCACGGCCGGCACCTTCCAGCACGAGGTGGACCATCTCGACGGTGTGCTCTTCGTCGATCGGGCGGACCCGCGCACCCTCTCCACCTGGGACCAGTTCGATCTCCATCAGCGGGCCGAGTTCGAGGAGCGCGCGAGGGCGATCGTCGCGCGGTTTGACTCGTGAGCTCGGTCGAGGGTGCCGAAGGCGCCCGCAAGAGGTTCTGGTGCGAGCTCGCGTGGCTCGGCGGCGATGCCGTCGCCCCCGGGGTGGCGATCGAGACCGACGGCGAGCGGATCGTCGCGGTCGAGCCCGGGGGTCGATCGCCCGCCCCGGACGCGACCCGCCTCGACGGAGTCACGGTCCCGGGGCTGGCGAACGCGCACTCCCACGCGTTCCAGCGCGCGCTGCGCGGGAGAACGCACGGCGGTCGCGGCGACTTCTGGACGTGGCGCGCGGCGATGTACGGCCTGGCCTCGCGACTCGATCCTGATCTCTACCTGGCGCTCGCGCGGGCCACCTTCGGCGAGATGGCGCTGGCGGGCGTCACGTGCGTCGGCGAGTTCCACTACCTGCACCACGGTCCGGACGGCGTTCCCTACTCGGACCCGAACGAGATGGGGGAGGCCATGATCCAGGCCGCGGGCGAGGCGGGGATACGCATCACCCTGCTTGACGCCTGTTACCTGCATGGCGGTATCGGAGCGGACCTCGACGACGTCCAGCGGCGCTTCGGCGACGGGGACGCGGACGGTTGGGTGGGCCGGGTCTCGGAGCTCAGGGACGGACCAGGCGCGCAAATCGGGGCGGCGATCCACAGCGTCCGGGCCGTCGACCCGGAGTCCGCGGCAATCGTTGCGGCGTGGGCCGCCGAACGCGACCTACCCCTCCACGCCCACGTCTCCGAGCAGCCGGCCGAAAGCTCGGCCTCGCTGGCGGCCTACGGGTCCACGCCAACCGAGGTGCTCGCCGGCGCGGATGCCGTGGACGAGCGCTTCGTCGCCGTGCACGGAACCCACCTCGCCGACGGCGATTTCGAGGTCCTCGGTGAGGCGGGCTCCACGTGCTGCCTCTGCCCGACGACCGAGCGCGACCTGGCGGACGGCATCGCCCCCGCCCACCGGCTGCGGTCGGCCGGGATCGGCCTGGCACTGGGATCGGACTCCCACGCGGCTATCGACCTCTTCGAGGAGGCCCGCGCGGTCGAGCTCGACGAGCGGCTCGCCTCCGGCGAGCGAGGGCGGAGCACGGCCGCCGACCTCCTCAAGGCCGTCACCGACGCCGGCCACGCGTGCCTCGGCTGGCCCGAGGCGGGACGCATCGCGCCGGGCGCGATGGCGGACCTGGTGACGGTCGGGCTCGACTCGCCGCGCCTCGCCGGCACCGACGACTCGAGCGCGGTTGCGTCACTCGTCTTCGCCGCAAGCGCGGATGACGTCCGCCAGGTCGTGGCGGGGGGCCGTGAGATCGTGCGTGACGGCAGGCATGTGGATCTGGATGTGGCGGCGGAGCTCGAGGCTGCCGTGCAGGCGGTCTGGGAGTAGCGGGACTCGATGGGCACGCTCGTCGTCGACGACATCGGGCTTCTCGTCACCAACGCGCCGGAGCTCGGCGAGGGCGCACTGGGCATGGTCCGGGACGCCGGACTCGTGATCGAGGATGGGAGGGTCGCCGCCGTCGAGCGCGCCGGTGCCGCGGCCGACGAACGGGTCGACGCCGCGGGCCGCTGCGTCATCCCGGGCTTCGTCGACAGCCACACCCATCTCGTGTTCGCGGGTGATCGCGCCGAGGAGTTCGCCGCCCGCATGGCGGGCCGGCCATACGAGGCCGGCGGGATCCGGGTCACGACCGAGGCGACGCGGGGAGCGAGCGATCGGGAGCTGCGCGACCTGACCGAGCGCCGGCGCGCGGAGGGGCTCGCAGCCGGCATCACCCACATCGAGATCAAATCCGGATACGGGCTCGACGTGGACACGGAGCGGCGCCTGTGCGAGGTCGCCGCTTCCTTCACCGACGACGTCACCTTCCTTGGCGCCCACGTCGTGCCGGAGGAGTACGCGGACCGCCCCGACGACTACGTGGCGCTTGTGTGCGGCGAGATGCTGGCCGCCTGCGGGCCGCACTCCAGATGGATCGACGTCTTCTGCGAGCGCGGCGCGTTCGACGCCGAGCAGTCGCGTGCCGTCCTCGAGGCCGGCCGCGAGGCGGGGCTCGGCCTGCGGGTGCACGGCAACCAGCTCGGGCCCGGCCCAGGGGCGCGGCTCGGGGCGGAGATGGGCGCGGCATCGGTCGACCACTGCACCTATCTCGCCGACGACGACATCGCGGCGCTGGCAGGCAGCGGGACGGTGGCCACCTTCCTTCCGGCGACCGACTTTTCGACCAGGCAGCCATATCCCGACGCGCGCCGCGCGATCGACGCGGGCGTCTCGGTGGCGATCGCGACCAACACCAACCCGGGCTCGAGCAACACCACCTCGATGAGCTTTTGCATCGCGCTCGCCGTGCGCGAGCTGCGGATGACGGTCGAGGAGGCGATCCAGGCCGCGACCCTTGGGGGGGCGAGGGCGCTCCGGCGCGACGACGTCGGCCGCCTCGCTCCGGGCACGCGAGCGGACGCGGTCGTCCTGGACGCGGCGACGTACGCGGACCTCGTCTACCGGCCGGGCGTGCCCCTGGTCGCGGCAACGATCGCCGCCGGCGACCTCAGCCGCTGACCGCGGCGCCTGCCGTGCGCCCCGAGTACTCCTCGAGCACGCGGCGCCAGAAGCGCACGTACTCGCGCTGGTGCCCTACCCCGCCCTCGAGGGCCAGCCGCATCCCCGCCGGCATCTCGGCGGCACCCTCGAGCATCTCCTCGTACGAGGCCAGCCGGCGCTCGTGGCGCTCGAGCTGCGACCGCGCGAGCGCCTCGGGGTCCGCGCCGCAGAAGAGCTTCAACAGGCCCGGATCTCGCACCTCGTAGAGATCCGCCTCAGGGTCGGCCAGCCAGTGGGTGAGCGCCCTGCGCCCGGCGGCCGAGAGGCGGTAGATGCGCCGGCGCCGCCCGCTCTCCTCGCGCCGCTCGTCGAGCAGCCCGGCCTCGGCCAGGCGGCCACACTCCGTGTAGATCTGGGTGTGGGGGATGGCCCAGAAGTGGAAGATGCTCACCTGCGCCACCTGCTTGAGCTGGTACGGGGTCGCCGGGCCGCACCGGTCCAGGAGGCCGAGCACGGCGTACGAGGTGTCCGTCAGTCGCGGTGACGCCATGCGAGGCATGATACAGTCCGAACCGGACGATTCGACTCGAACGATTCAGGAGGCACCATGACCAGCGTCGCCGAGACTCCCGCCCGCGTCGGCCCCCGGCACGGCTTCGACTCGCTCGGCGAGGAGACCCGCATCGCGGGCCTCCCGGTCAGCGGCGAGCTGCCGGCCTGGCTGACCGGCTCCCTGATCCGGACCGGCCCCGCGAAGTGGGAGGTGGGCGAGCGGAGCGTCAACCACTGGTTCGACGGCCTCGCGATGCTGCATCGGTTCTCGTTCACGGACGGCGACGTGTCCTACGCAAACCGATTCCTCCAGGGTCGCGCCTACCGCGCCGCCGAGCAGAACGGAGAGATCTCCTACTCGGAGTTCGCGACGGACCCGTGCCGCTCCCTGTACCAGCGCGTCGCGGCGATGTTCTCTCCGAAGCTCACCGACAACGCGAACGTCAACCTGGCAAAGCTCGGCGAGCGCTTCATCTCGATGACCGAGACGCCGATCCCGGTCCAGTTCGACGCCGAGACGCTCGCTGCCGCGGGGGTGGCCTATGACGTGCCGGGCCAGCTCACGACGGCGCACCCTCACATGGACCGGGGGACGAAGGGGATGCTCAACTACGCCGCGAAGCTCGGCCCCCGCAGCACCTACCGCTTCTTTTTGGTCCGCCCGGACGGCACGAAGCCGGAGATTCTCGCGACCAGGCCGGTCCGGGAGCCGGCGTACATGCACTCGTTTGGACTCACCGAGCGCTGGCTCGTGCTCGCCGAGTTCCCGTTCGTCGTCAACCCGCCGCGGCTCGCGTTCAGCGGTCGCCCCTACATCGAGAACTACCGGTGGAAGCCGGAGCTTGGCACGCGCTTTCACCTCTTCGATCGGCTCACCGGTGAGAGCACCGGCCCGTTCGAGACCGGCGCCCGCTTCGGCTTTCACTTCGTCAACGCCTTCGAGGAGGACGGAGACGTCGTCGCCGACGTCTGCACGTTCGCCGACGCCGGGATCGTCGAGGACCTCTATCTCGAGCGGCTCCGGGCCGGCAAGCCGATCGCCCAACCGAGCCTGGAGCGGTTCCGGATCTCGCCGCGGAGCGGGTCCGTCGCAACCGAGCGCCTGATCGCCGAGCATCTGGAGCTACCTCGCATCAACTACGGCCGCTGCAACGAGCGCCCCTATCGCTACGCGTGGGGAGTCGGGAGCGACGGCGGGTGGCTCGACCGGATCGTGAAGGCCGACGTGGTGGACCGCCGCGCGACCGTCTGGGCCGAGGAGGGCCGGTACCCCGGCGAGCCGGTGTTCGTCGCGGCACCCGATGCCGAGAGCGAGGACGAGGGCGTCCTGCTGTCGGTCGTCCTCGACGCCGAGAGAGGCAACTCGTTCCTGCTCGTGCTGGACGCGACCTCGCTCGACGAGCTGGCCCGGGCCGAGGTGCCCCACCACATCCCGTTTGGCTTCCACGGGCAGTTCGCCCGCGCCTGAGGGTCCGGCTCAGGCGTCGAGCGCGCGGTTTGCGAGTTCGCCGAAGGCCTCGATCGCGGCGATCAGGTCCGCGTCGGAGGTGTCCTCCTCCTTCGCGTGGCTGATGCCCGCGATCGACGGAGAGAAGACCAGCGCGGCCGGCGCCACGCGGGCGACCTCGGCGGCGTCGTGGAGGGCGCCGCTCGTGAGCACACGGTCCGAGCCCGCCGCCTCCCGGCAGGCCTCGCGCGCTTGGGCGACCAGGTCGGGAGCGAACGGAATCGGCTCGATCGACCACACGTGCTCGCGTTCGAATTCGCAGTCCCGCTCCGCCGCCGCAGCCTCGGCAGCCCGCTCGGCCTCTTCCAGCATCGTCCCCAATGTGCCTGCGTCCGGATGGCGGAGGTCCACCAGAAGCTCCGCCTCGCCCGCGACCGCCGTGACGATTCCCGGACGCAGCGTCAGGGCGCCGGTCGTCGCGACGCCGCCGTGGCGGCGGCCGATCTGCTCGACGCTCAGTGCCACCGATGCGGCTGCGAGCCCCGCGTCCCGGCGGCGGTCCATCGGCGTCGTGCCCGCGTGGGAAGCCTGGCCACTGAACAGGAAGCGGTGCCGCTCGACCCCCGCGCAGCCGCTGACGGCGGCAGCCCGCAGGCCCTCGTCCTCCAGCACCGGGCCCTGCTCGATGTGAAGCTCGAGGTACGCGCCCACCCGCTTCTGGCCCGCGGCCGCCTGCGGCACCCGCTCGAGATCCACGTCGTTCTCGGCGAGGGCATCCGCGATGCGGATTCCGTCCGCATCGCGGAGGTCGCGTACCTCCGCCGGCTCGAGCGTTCCCGAGAAGGCGGAGCTCCCGAAGAGGCTGCGGCCGAATCGTGCCCCCTCCTCGTCGGCCCAGTCGACGAGCTCGAGCGTCCGGGGCGGCGGCTCGCCGGCCCGTGACCAGGCGCGCAGGACGCCGACCGCGGCCATCACGCCGAGCGCGCCGTCGAGCCAACCCCCGTTCGGCACCGAGTCGACGTGCGAGCCCACCACCAGGGCCGGCTCGCGTTCGCCGTCCAGGCTCACCCACAGGTTGCCGGCGGAATCCCTCTCGGGCTCGAGCCCGATCTCGGCGACCAGCTCACCCAGGAAGTCGCGCGCATCCCGCCACGTCCGTGTCCAGCACACCCGCCGCGCCCCGTCGGGACCCCCCGTCCGACGGTCGAGCTCGCGCAGGTCCGCGAGCACGCGAGCGGCATCGATCGCCGCCGGCATCGCCTATCGCTCCCCCGCCGGCTCCCGACGTACGGCCTGGCCCAGGCAGTGGGCCCCGCCGCCCCCCAGGGTGAACATCTCGAGGTCGGGCGCGAGCAGCTCCAGTCCATGCGCTCGCATCTGCTGGTTCAAGGAGCGAGCCCCGGCCCCGGTGAGCACCCGGTCGTCCCCCAGCGAGATCGCGTTCACGCCCAGGCGAAATGCCTCGTCGGCGGCCACCTCCAGGATCTCGAATCCCTTCGACCGCAGCCACGCGATCAGGCCGCTCGAGACGAGATCGACGCACACGGCCGCGAGCTTCGGCGCCAGCACGGCCATCATCACGTCGATGTGCACGAAGACGCCGGGAATCGGCTCGACTCGAGCCTCCCATCCCTCGCCCTCGAACCAGCCCGCCAGCTGGTGGGCGGCGTCATGCTCGGTGCGCTCCTCGCCATTGCCGATCACCACGCTTCCCGGCTCTACGATCATCACGTCGCCGCCCTCGATCGCCGCGGCCGTCGCCATCCGCCAGATCGGGATGTCGTGCTCCGTGTAGAAGCGGATCACCGCCGCGTACTCGCCACGCCGCCACCGCTGCTTGAGCTGGGTGACGTAGGCGCCCCAGGGTGTCATGACGCTCGAGTCCCGCGCGAAGACCTGGTACGGGAGCGCCGCGTCCGCCTCGAGAGAGTGAATGGCGACCCCGGCCTGCTCGTACGCGGCGACGAGCTCGGCGTGCTGGGACCGCGCGGCGTCGGGGTCGAACCGATGGCCTCGCTCCAGGGTCCCACGGGAGATGACGCTGGTCGGATGCCAGCGAAAGTTGTCGGGCGGGCAGACGAGCACGTCCGTCAGCCGGCCGTACTCAGAGTCAACTCCCCATGCGCTCACTCGATCACCAACGACACCGCGCTCACTCGACCACCACCCGGATCGTCTTCAGCGATCGGTCCACGGCGCCTCGGACCCAGCCGCCGTGCTCGACCACCTCGCTCACGTAGTCCGCGGTCTCGCGGGTGAGGCGCTCGCCGGGCAGGACGTTGGGGATGCCAGGCGGATAGGCGGCCAGCGACTCGGCGGCGATCCGGCCCACCGCCTCGCCGAACGGGATCACCTGCTGGGGGCCGAAGAACGCCGTGCGCGGCGGCAGCTCGAGCGGTCCCCACGGAGGTGGCGGGGCGAACGGGCGCTTGGGCGGCTCCTCACCGGAATCGACCGTCTCCACCGCGTGGCGCAGCGCGCGGACCAGCCGTTCGGCGCTGGCCACCGCGTCCTCACCGGCACCGAAGACCGCGACGATCACGTTCTCCGAGACGAGCTCGAGGTTGACGTCGTCGAGCTCGCGCATGAGCGTCGCCAGCCGGGTGCCGGTGCTCCCGGTGCCCCGGACGTCGACGGCGAGTCGGAGGGGGTCCCAGTCATGGACCCCGGGGCGGCCGATCAGGCGTTCGTCCAGAACGTCGAGGCCGGGAATCCCGCGAATCTGCTCGCGCGCCCGCTCGACCCCGGCGACCGTCTCCGCCAGAAGCTTCGCGCCCCGAACCGCGGCTTGGCGCCGGGCCGCGTCGAGCGACGCCGTGAGCAGGGCGCTGGGGCTCGTGGACTCCGTCAGGGTCACACAGCGATCGACCACGTCCGTGTCGATGAGCTCGTCGCGGCCGAGGTGCAGGATCGCGGACTGGGTGAGGCTCCCGAAGAGCTTGTGGACCGAGGAGAGAACGAGGTCGGCACCGCACTCCAGGGCGCTCTCGGGCAGCTCGTCCGAGAATCGCAGGTGCGCCCCCCATGCCTCGTCGACGATCAGCGGCACGCCGTGGGAGTGCGCGACCTCCCCGAGCGCCTGGACGTCAGCGACGGCGCCGAAGTACGTCGGCGAGACCGTCAGGGCGGCGACGGCGTGGGGCGTGCGCTCGAGGGCGCCGGCAAGTGATTCGGGCGCGAGGCAGTGGGCGATGCCAAGCTCCGAGTCGAGCTCCGGTGCCACGAAAGCTGGCTCCAGCCCCCCAAGGACGATCCCGTCGACGGTGCTCGAGTGGACGTTTCGCTGGGCCACGACCTTGCGGCCGGCGTGGCGCAGCGCAAGGCAGGCTGCGTGGTTGCCCTGTGACGCGCCGCTGATCAAGAACCAGCTGCGGCGCGCCCCCCAGGCGGCTGCGGCGAGGCGCTGCGCCCGCTGGAATGACGAGTCGGCGCCGATGTCGATCCCCTCGATTCCCGCGGGAATGTCGTGCTCGAACGCGGCCCGGCCCAGTGCGGCAACCAGCTCCGGGTCCGCGCCCTGGCCGCCCTTGTGCCCCGGGACGTGAAAGCGCCCGGGGTTGCGGTCGGCGTAGGCGACAAGCGCGTCGAGATACGGCGCCTCGTGCTGATCGGGATCCGTGTCGCGCTCACCGCTTCTCGACGACTGCAGTGCCTCGCCGAACATGCCACGAGACACTAACCAAGCGCTCACCCGGTGCCGCGCCCTGGTTCGGCCGGAGGATCCGGCATCGGCTTGGCCGCGAGCCCGAAGATGCCACCAGACCCCTTGCTAGCCTAGGCTGCGCCGGGCCTGATGAGCGACGACGACCAACCTCCGAGTACCGGGCCGCATAGGGCAACCCCCCGCCCCTTGAGGCCACCGGGCAGGCGATGACCGCCCTCCTCTTAGCCCTGCTGATCCTCCTGGTGCTATTGAACGGCCTCTTCGTGGCCGCGGAGTTCGCGCTCGTGAGAGCGCGCCGGTCGCGGATCGAGGCCATGGCCAGGGACGGCATGAGGGGCGCCGAGCCGGCCCTCGCCGAGCTCGCCCGCCTGGACGAGTACCTTTCCGCCTGTCAGGTCGGGATCACGATGGCCTCGATCGGCATCGGCTTCCTGGGCGAGCCGTCGCTGGCGCATCTGATCGAGCCCGTGTTCGGAGGCTTCTCGCACGGGGTCGCCGTGGCGATCTCCATCGTGATCGCCTACGTGCTGGTGACCTCCATCCACATCTCGGTGGGCGAGCAGGTGCCGAAGATGCTCGCCATCACCAGGGCGGAGCGAACCCTCCGCGCCCTGGCCGGGCCGCTTGCCGTGTTCAGGGCGATCAGCGCGCCGTTCACCATCGCCCTGACGAAGCTCTCCAACGCGATCGTCAGGCTGTTCGGCGTTAGCCCCGAGAGGCTCGAGGAGCAGCACACGGAGGAGGACGTCAAGGCGATCATCCGCCAGTCGGCGACCGGCGGCAGCATCGACCCCGAGGAGGCCGGTCACCTGGCGGGCGTCTTCCACCTGCACGAGCAGCAGGCCCGTGAGGTGATGACTCCGATTCCCGCGGTCGTGACCGTGAACGCCGACGAATCGGTGGAGGACGCCCTGCAGCGATGCGTCTCGTCGGGCCATACCCGACTGATCGTGATCGAGGACGACAATCCCGACCGGGTACGGGGCGTGGTCCACAACAACAGCCTCGTTCGCCTCTACATGAACGCCGGGTCGGACACCTCGATCGAGCCGGCGATCAGGGATGTCCCGATCTTCCCCGAGACGAAGCCGCTGGACGATCTGCTCGCCGAGCTCCAGCGGCAGCGCAGCTCGATCGCTGTGGTCTCCGACGAGTACGGCCGCACCGTCGGGATCGTGACCGTCGAGGACATCCTGGAGGAGGTCGTGGGCGAGATCGAGGACGAGACCGATCCGAGGGCCGCCTCGGTCCGCAGGCTGACCGACGGCGACTGGTACGTGCGCGGCCACGTCTCGCTCGGCGATCTGGAGGACGCCGGCATCCGCCTGCCGGTCTCCTCCGACGCTTTCAACTCGATCGGCGGCTACGTGTTCTCCGAGCTGGGCCGCCTGCCGAAGCGCGGCGATCGGATCATCGCGAACTCATACGAGATCAGGGTCGAGTCGGTTCGCGAGAACCGCATCGTGGCCGTTCGCATCCACGGCAGCGCGTCGCCTTCGGATGGGGCCCACGCGAACGAGACGCCCGCGCCCGCCTGAGCGGTCACTCGGGCGCCCGAGAGGGCGCTAATAGCGGAGATCGAGGGGCTCCATTTCCGTCCGCGAGCGGGTCTAGCTTGCGAGGCGTCCGGCTCACCTAATGAAGGGGCAGCCATGTGGGTCGTAAAGCTCACGGATAAGCAACTGGAGGTCCTCAGGGCCGTGCTGCGCGCCGAGGAGCATCTGGGTCCGGCCCTACGCGGTGCGCTCGAGGCACTCGATCTCGCGCGCTGGGACGACCTCCCCGAGGCCCACCTCCCCTGGGAGGACGTGGCCGAGTCGGCCCGCCGCCAGGGGATCTCGGAGGCGGACGTGATCTGGGACCTGGCCGGCAAGCGCAAGCGCACCGCCGCCTAGTGGTGCCTCTCATGACGTTCGACCGGAAATGACGAGGTCCAGGCGCCGCCAGGCAAGGACTAAGGACGCAGGGAGCCCGAATAGCAGCGCTGGTGTATATCCGGTTGGGTCAGGTTGACGCCCGAGTCGCTCGGGCACCGGCCGCGAGTCGCCACGATCCCGACCGCGAAGCGACGATCCCCGGGATGGCCTCGGACGCGGGTCCAGGCCCAAGCTCGCACCGCGGAGGCCCCTTCCCCGGGCGAGTGGCCGATTATCGACCTCCTGGGTGGATTTGCGACCGCCCGCGCCGCGGCCGGCCCCACCCTCGGAGCGAGTGGCCGATTATCCACCCCCTGGGTGGATTTGCGGCCGCTCGCGCATTTGCTCGCGGTTCGGCTCGGTCGGCCGGGTCGGGTGCCTGACGTAACCGGATACGCACGAGCAGCGCTATTCGGGCGAGTGAGGACGCAGCATGGCGGTGATCTGGGGCCGTCATTTCCGGTCAGACGTTGTGAGAGGTACCACTAGGGGCATGATGTCGGTTTCCCCACACGCGCCTGGCGGCACGGGCGCGCGCCTGGCGGCGTCCCCCGGCCGGCTCACGTAGCGCTGCTGCGCCACGCCGCCTGCGGGCCTGCCAGCCACGCTCCCCCACCGCCAGTCGCACGCGCTGCACCCAACATCAAGCCCTCGCGGCGAAGTCGCCGTCTCTAATACGTGTGGAACCCCTCGCCGCTCTTGCGGCCCAGCTTGCCCTGGCCGATCAGCTCCTCGATCAACCCGGGAGCCCGGTAGCGCTCCTCGCCCGCGTCGTCGAACAGGCTCTGGCCGATCGCCGCCGCGACGTCGAGGCCGATGAAGTCGAGGAGCCGCAGGGGCCCCATGGGGTGGCCGGCGCCCAGCTGCATGCACGCGTCGACGTCGGCCACCGGCATGCCCGTCCGCTCCAGCACCCGGACCGCGTCGAATAGGTACGGGAAGAGGAGCCTGTTCACGACGAACCCTGGCTGATCGGGGACCTCGACGGGCGTCTTGGAGAGCGCGCCGCACCACGCCCGCGCCCGCTCGCCCACGCCCTCGCGCAGCGCTTCCGGCAGGCACAGCTCGATCAGCTCCATCCGCTGAACGGGGTTGAACACGTGCAGCCCGAAGAGCCGCTCGGCGTGCCCGCTTCGCTCGCCGAGCTCCCGCACGGGAAGCGACGAGGTCGTCGAGGCGAGGTCGGCGTCGGCGGCGCCGTCACCGAGGGGGCGCAGCAACTCGACCTTGACGTCGAGGTCCTCCTTCACGGACTCAACGATGAGGTCGCATCGGGCGAGGTCGTGGATGTCGGTGGTCACCCGGATCCGCCGAGGGGACGCGCCCTCGACCTTCGCGCACTCGGCCTCGGCACGCTCCTCGGCGCGCCATGCCGAGACGTCGCTGCGCGCCCAGAGGCGGACGTCGCCCAGCGCGCTGGCGCACGCGGCGATGCCGCACGCGATCGCCCCGCTTCCGGCGATCCCCGGGCGCTCGTATCCCTCTGAGCCGCTCATCCCGCCGGTTACTATCACGCGCGGGGCATGCGGGACCAACCATCGACCTCCCGCTCCGGGCCCCCGAGCGCCCTACCCTGGAGTGATGGAGCAGCGCGCGCACAGAATGAGGCCCGTCTTCGGAGCCGCCGCCGGAATCGTGGTGGCGGCGATGATCGTCGGTGCGTTCTCGATGTGGACGGTGATCCCGTTCGGCTGGATCTGGATCGGCTCCAAGGTCTCTCAGACGCAGCAGCCGTCTGGGGGCCCGTACATGGTCGTGTTCGTGGGCATCGTCATCTCGATCTGCACGATGGCGTGGGTCCTCTCCCGCCTGAACCGGCTCTACGTGCGGATCACGGGGACCACCCGGCTCCCGCAGCACTACCTGCCGGCGTGGAAGAAGAGCCTCAGTGACGAGCGAAACAGCCCGCACGGCATGACGGTGCTCGAGGCGGTGATCCTCACCTCCGTGCTGCTGGCGGGCGTGGCGATGGCGATCTGGTTCTTCGTGATCGCCGGCTCCCCGCTGCCGACCGAGTAGCCGTTGCCCCGGCGAGATGCCTGGTTGACTCGCCAGTCAACGGATCGAGTAGATTCATGCGTGGTGTCAAACGAGGCGAACGGAGGCTCATCCGAGATGGCTAGCAACGGCAAGTTCCAGGGTCGCGAGGTAGTGATCGTCGAGGCGGCACGGACCCCGATCGGCCGCGGCCACGAGGAGAAGGGCTACTACAAGGACGTGCACCCGTCGACCCTGCTGGCGAGGACGTTCAAGGAGGTCGTCGATCGCGCGGGCATCGATCCCGCCGAGGTCGAGGACGTCGTCACCGGCTGCGTGCAGCAGTTCGGGGAGCAGGGGCTCAACATCGGGCGAAATGCCTGGCTCGAGGCCGGGTTGCCCATCGAGATCCCGGCGACGACCATCGACCGGCAGTGCGGCTCCGCGCAGCAGGCGGTCAACTTCGCCGCCGCCCTCGTGGCATCCGGCGTTCACGACGCGGCCATCGGCGGCGGCGTGGAGCACATGGGCCACATCTCCTTCGCCGACAGCATGTCGGTGCAGCAGGAGCACGGCTTCGCCTTCTCCCCCGAGCTCATGGAGCGCTACCAGCTCGTTCCTCAGGGAATCTCGGCCGAGATGATCGCGGACAAGTGGGAGATCCCCCGCTCCGAGCTCGACGAGATCGGTCTGCGTTCGCACCAGCTGGCCGCCAAGGCGACCGAGGAGGGGCGCTTCGAGCGCGAGACCATCCCCTTTGCGGTGAACGGCGACACCTACGTCACCGACCAGGGCATCCGCCCGGACACCTCGCTCGAGAAGCTGTCGCAGCTCAAGCCCGCCTTCAAGGAGGACGGCAAGATCACCGCCGGCAACTCCTCGCAGATCTCCGACGGCGCGGCCGCGGTGCTGGTCATGACCCGGGAGAAGGCCGACGAGCTCGGGCTGAAGCCTCGCGCCAGGATCGCCGACCAGACCACCGTCGGCGTCGACCCGGTGATCATGCTCACAGGCCCGATTCCGGCGACCAAGAAGCTCTTGGAGCGCAACGGCATGCAGATCGGCGACATCGACCTGATCGAGATCAACGAGGCGTTCGCCTCCGTCGTCGCCGCGTGGCGCCGCGAGCTCGGGCCGGACATGGACCGGGTGAACGTGAACGGCGGGGCGATCGCCCTCGGCCATCCGCTGGGTTCGACCGGCGCGCGGCTGATCACGAGCCTTCTCCACGAGATGGAGCGCTCCGACAAGGAGCTCGGCCTCGTGACGATGTGCTGTGGCGGCGGCCTCGGCACCGGCACGCTCATTCAGCGGGTCTGACCTCACGAAAACGCCGACCGGCTCGTTTGGGTTGCGGATGAGCCCCAGGCCGGCCGGCGCACACGCCCGACGCAAAGCGCAGACGCTGGGCGATGCCGACGAGCATCTGCGCTCCGCCGACCACGTGATGCGAGGACTGATCGACCAGCGTGGTCCGATCGACCCGGAAACCGATCGGCGCGGCAGCCGCCCGGATCCTTACGAGGCGCTCGCCCGGGCGATCGTCGGCCAGCAACTGTCGACCAAGGCGGCACGATCGATCTGGGACCGCCTGGTCGAGATCCTCGGCGGGAGCTTCCCGACGCCCTCGGAGTTCCTTGCCTTCGGTGACGAGACGATTCGCGCGGCCGGGTTGTCCCGGTCGAAGGTCGGCTTCCTCAGGGACCTGGCCGAGCGTGCCGGCGACGGACGACTGGACCTCGATGCCCTGGGGGGGCTCTCCGACGAGGACGTGATCGCGGCACTGACCGAGATCAAGGGCGTCGGTCCGTGGACGGCCGAGATGTTCCTGATCTTCCACCTCGCGCGGCCCGACGTCGTCTCCACCGGCGACCTCGGAATCAGGCGCGCCGTGCAGATCGCCTATGGACTCGACGACCTGCCGGGTCCGGGAGATCTCGAGCGGATCGCCGAGCCATGGCGGCCGCACCGCACGCTCGCGTGCCTGTACCTGTGGCGCTCGCTGGATAACGCTCCGTCATAGCGGGTGCTTTTCCGCGCCCGTCGATCGGGTAACCGGCCGCGGATAACCAATCCAAAGGAGAATCAAGCGATGCGAACACGATTTGTCGTGCCCCTGGTGGGGCTGATGGCCGGGCTGGTGCTGGCCGGTTGCGGCGGTGGGGACTCCTCGTCCACCACGACCAGCGCGAGCGGGGCCAGCGGCGAGCAGGGCGCGGTCCTGACGAAGAGCGAGTTCGTCGCCCAGGGCAACGCGATCTGCGAGAAGGGCGACAAGGAGATCGGCGCGGCCGCGAAGAAGATCTTCACCCAGAGCCAGGCGCCCAGCCAGGCCGACCAGGAGAAGTTCGTCACCGACACGGTGATCCCGAACATCCAGGGGCAGATCGACGCGATCGCCGCCCTCTCGCCCCCGTCGGGTGACGAGGACCAGGTACAGGGAATCGTCGACGCGGCTCAGAGCGCGCTCGACAAGGCCAAGGCCGATCCGAGCCTGATCACCGATGAGGGCAGTGCAAGCGATCCGTTCACCGAGGCGAACAAGCTCGCGGACGCTTACGGCCTCGACAAGTGCGGCAGCAACAGCGGCGGCTGATCGCTCGTTCCGGGCCGGATAGGCTGACCGCCGATGGCCGCCTCCGCCCTCGATCGCGTCTCGATCGCGGCCATTGCCGACACGGCAGATGACCTCGCAACCCAGGCGCGCGACGCCGAGACGGCGGGGATCGACTGCGTATGGGCCCCGGAGCTCTTTCGCAGCTCGGTAACCCAGGCCACGTGGCTCGCCGCGGCCACCGAGCGGATCGCGGTCGGCACCGGGATCGCGTGGGCCTTCACGCGCAGCCCGTTCATCCTGGCCGTGACCGCGCTCGACATCGACGAGATGTCCGGCGGTCGGTTTCGCCTGGGCCTCGGGGCCGGGGTCAAGCGGCTGAACGAGACCTGGCACGGGGTCGAGTACGGCCGACCGGCTCCTCATCTCCGTGAGACCGTCGAGGCAGTGCGACTGATCATGCGGAAGGCGCCGGGCGGCGAGCCGATCCGCTACGAAGGGACCTATCACGACATCGACATCGAGGGCTGGGCTCGACCGCACGCCTCGGCCAGGGAGGCGGTGCCCATCTACCTTGCGGCCGTCCGCGAGGGAATGGCCCGCATGGCCGGCGACGTAGGCGACGGGCTGATCGGCCATCCGATGTGCTCGCTCCGGTGGCTCGACGAGGTCCTCGTCGCCAATTTCGAGGCCGGCCTCGCCCGTTCGAGCCGCGCGCGGTCGTCCTTCGACTTCATCCCCACGGTCTGCTGCGCGATCTCCGACGACGAGGAGCGGGCGTACGAGGCCTGCCGGCGGACGATCTGCTTCTACGCGACGGTGCGAACCTATGCCCCCCTGTGGGAGATGCACGGTTTCGGCGATGCCGCGGGAGCGGTCGGCGATGCCTTCCGGTCCGGCGATCCAGCGGGCATGCCCGGCCTCGTCCCCGACGAGATGGTGGACGCCTACTGCGCGGCCGGGCCGCTCGACAAGGTGCGCGCGCGGGTGGAGGAGGTCGCGGAGCGGGGCGACGGCGTCTTCCTGACCCCGCCGACCTACTTCATCGCGCCGGAAGACCTGGCGGGGTATCAGCGCCGCATCATCGAGGGCTTCGCACCGAGTTAGTCGAACCATCACCGAGCGGTGCGTTTGTCGGGCTGACACCGACAAACGCACCTCTCGATGCCGACTATTCGGGCAGCCGGCCGCCCACGAACTGGACCATTCCGGCGAGTCGCCTGCGGACGTTCTGGAATCCCCGCTCCTGGAGCGCCCGGACGATCTCCTCGCCCTCGAACACGCGCATCCCGCTGGCGCGTTCGATGACCGGCTTCAGGGCGGGCAGGGGGAGCCCCCGGCGGACCGAGGTCATGAGCGCGATTCGGCCGCCGGGCTCCAGGACACGTCGCATCTCGTCGAGACCGGCGAACGGATCGGCGAACAGATGCAGCGCGGCAAAGCAGCAGACGGCGTCGAAGCTTCGGTCACGAAACGGCAGCCGCGCGGCATCGGCCCGGACCAGCGCCAGGTTCGCAAGCCCCGCTTCGACCAGCTCGTCGCTGCCCTGGGCGAGCATCGTCCGCGAGGCGTCGATGCCGACAACGAGTCCGCCGTCTCCGACCGCCTTCGCGAACTCGCGTGAGAAGTTCCCCGGACCGCAGGCGACGTCGAGCACGGCGTCGCCGGGCCCGAGGCCCATCAGCAGCCGCGCGATCCGGATCTCCTCGGCCATTCCCGGGCCGGTTACCCCCTTCGCCACACGGGCGAGCGCCGGTCGCCAGTAGCGCTCGTAGATGGCGGGGACCAGCCTCGTCGTCATCAGATCCTGGGTCGTACCCGTGGACTCGAGGTTCTCGGGCAGCAGATCCAGATATCCGTGCCGGTTCGCGCCGGGCGCCTGGGCCACCGCCGCGGCCTCCGGGGTGAGCAGCTGCCGGGCGCGACGGAGCCCGAGCGGCTCCGCCGGTTCGGGCCCAGCCGCGCCCACTCCTGATGGGCGCCGGGGCTCGTTCCTCACGGGCTCGCCTCCCAGGCTCACTCGACCGTCGTCATCAGTGCGCCGCCGGTGCGCTTGGGCCCACCCCGCGGGGCTCGCCCGAATGCCTGGCCAGCTCCTCCAGCCGCGCGATGTGTCGCTCGCCCTCGACGCGGACCGGATCGTCCTCCGGCAGCCCGTCGATCAGCCGGCGGATCCGGTTGCGGATCTGCAGCGCGAAATGGGGAGTGGAGGGACCGGCCAGCGCCCGGACGTCCTCGATCGTCACGCGCCGCCCCGCCTCGAGGCGGTCGGGGCGCTCAGCCTCGCTCACGGGCGCTCGCCTCGCGACCCCGTCACCTCTTGTCGCTGCCCTTCTTCGGGCTCGGCTTGTCGCTGCCCTTCTTCGGGCTCGGCTTGGAGGGCGGGGGCTTCACGTTCGTACCGGTGCCGGACCTTACCGGGGCGAGCTCGACCAGATCGTCGACCTGCGCCTGGAACCCAACCGAGATGGTCGCCTCGTCGCCGATGATCCAGACGTGGTTGTAGACCGCACGGGTGGGGTCGTTCACGTAACCGGGCTTGATGTCGAGCAAAAATCCGCGCAGCGCTTGCGGTACCCGTCCGGCGTCGTCCGTCACCAGCAGGGGCCCCCAGTCGCCGCTCGCCGACAGCGGCGCCGCGGCGGCAGCGTCCAGCGGGTCTCCGTCGGAGGCGATGGCCAGACCGTGGCCCGGGTCGGTGATGTTCCAGCCAAAGCTGCCCTTGGAGTACCGGGCGAAGTCGATCGCGCTCTGTACCGGGTCGGCGTCTCCGATCCGCTCAACCGGCGACGCAACGTCCTCGACCTTCGCCAGCGCCTTGTCGGAGATCGCCGACGGGGGCCCGAGCGCGAACAGATCGGCACCGTCGTCGCGCTTCAGTGCATCGACCGTCGGCTTGGGGACGGAGTCCTCGTTCAGAAAGAGGATCGGCTCGCCGGACCGGGCTGCCCACGAGGCGGCGGGCATGGCGTACTTGGGCTGCGTCGCGCTCACGAGCAGCACGTCCTTCGGCTTGCTGTCGGTGAGCTTCTGCCGCAGAGAGTCGATCTCGGCGGCGATCACCGCCGGGCTCTTGCCCGTCACCCGCTGGGTGTCGACACCCGAGGGGGTCGCCGCGCTCCCGATCGCGAACAGCTGCGTGCCCTCGGTGGCCGCCGATCCACCCGGTCCGAGGGCCTTCAGGGCATCCGTGGTGAGGCTCGGGATCTCGTCGGAGCCGGAGATCAGGACCGGTGCGCCGATGGGCGGGGCGACCAGGCTCGCGGCGGCGATGCCGGAACGCCAATCGCTCGAGTCCACGAACGAGACCGCATCCGGTCCCGGTACGCCTCCGGTTGAGGGGAACACGGCCAGCGCCACCGCAGCCGCGTTGGCCACCGGGTCGGCCCCGGCAACCCGGGTGGTGTTCTTGGTGGCGAACTCCGGAAATCCGAGGTCCTGAGCCGCCTTCGGCTGCGGGCGCTCCGTGTGGACCACGATCCGGGGGGCCGGCGGCGGCGGCGACTGCCCGGAGTCGTCCTCGAGGGCGCCCACGAGGAAGTAGACGCCCACGCCAAGGCCGGCCAGCCCGACCAGCACGCCTCCCGCGATCGCGAGGCGCCGCTTCCAGATCACCCACACGGCCGGAACGGTATCCGCCTCGCGCCTCCCGGGCCCGCCCAGCCGCCGCCTCCCGTCGGCACGGGGGATAGACTTCGAACTGCTTGACTGACCAGTCAGTCAGACGTGACGGCGAGCGTCATGACGATCACGGGGGTTTAGATGGACTTCGGAATGACCGACGAGCAGCAAGAGTTCAGGGCGCTCTGCCGCAGATTCGCGAGCGAGGTGATCCGCCCGGTTGCCGCCGGGCACGACACCGAGGAGTCGACCCCGTGGGAGGTCATCCGGGCATCCCGCGAGTGGGGCCTCAACGGCATCGACCACCTGCAGCGGCTCGCAGGTGACCCTGACGGCCAGTTCAACGTGATCTACGCGGAGGAGCTCCACTGGGGGTGTGCCGGGATCGCGCTGGCGATCTCCGGCTCGACGCTCGCGGCCGCCGGCCTGGCCGCCTCGGGGACCCCCGAGCAGATCGCCCGCTGGATCCCGGAATGCCTCGGCTCGGGCGACGAGATCAAGCTCGGCGCGTACGCGGTGACCGAGCCGCAAGCCGGATCCGACGTCAAGAGCCTCCGCACCACGGCGAAGCGCGACGGCGACGAGTGGGTGCTGAACGGAACCAAGGTCTTCATCACGAACGGCGGGATTGCGGACGTCCACGTGATCGTCGCCACCGTCGACCCGGACCTCGGGCATCGCGGGCAGGCATCGTTCGTGGTGCCGAAGGGAACGCCGGGCCTCGAGCAGGGCAAGAAGGAGTCGAAGCTCGGCATCCGAGCCTCGCACACCGCCGAGGTGATCCTCGAGGACTGCCGCATCCCCCTGGACAATCTCCTGGGCGGCATCGACAAGCTCGAGCGCAAGCTCGAGCGGGCGCGCTCCGGCGAGTCGAGCGGACGTGCGTCCAACGCCCTCGCCACGTTTGAGCTGACCCGGCCGGTCGTCGGGGCTTCCGCAATCGGAATCGCCCAGGCCGCCTACGAGTGGACGCTCGGCTACCTGGACGCGGGTGCGATCTCCGATCCCTGGTTTGAGCTCCTGGACGAGAGCTCCACCGCGGGTAAGCCCCCGCTCCAGCGCCAGGGGATCCAGCAGCGTCTGGCCGACGTCGCCACCGAGATCGAGGCGGCGCGGCTCTTGATTCAGCGCGCCTCGTGGATGGGCCGCAACGGGATCCCGATGACCGGGGGGCAGGGCTCGATGTCCAAGCTGAAGGGCGGGGACGTCGCGATGTGGGCAACCAGAACCTGCATGGACCTGGTGGGCCCGATCGCACAGACGGCGGACAGCCCACTGGAGAAGTGGTTCCGCGACGCCAAGATCTACCAGCTGTTCGAGGGCACTGCCGAGATCCAGCGCCTCGTCATCTCCAGGATGCAGGCGGCCGAGTACCGCGAGCGGTTCAAGGAGGGCGTCGAGGTCGCCGCGGATGCGATGGAGGGCGCCCGGAACGGCCACGGGGACGAACGGCTCGTGGCCGACTCAGGCTCCGGCAACGGGGCCGGCCTCAGCCGCCAGGGCGCCGCGACCGCCGACTGACCATTCGGGGGTCAAGCCGACGCGGGCCAGCGCCGATACAGGACGTGTCGGCGAGCGGGTGGTGATCCCGAAGCCGGCTCGACACAGCTAGTCGACCTGCGTCCGTCACGGAGGAGTGGATGGATCGGATCAGCCCATACGTGCTCGGGGGCGCCGTCTCCGGCGCGTTGATCGCGGTCACGGTCGCGGTCTGTGTCTCGATCTCGGCGCTCGTGGGCGGGACGCCGTTCCCGAAGGGCTCGGCCCTCGCGCCATCCGGCTCCGGCAGGGTGACCCTCACCGGCGGCGGGGATGCGGGGGACAGCGGTTCGGCGGCCGTCGCCGCCGCTGCGCCCGCCGGGCTCAACCGGGGCCGCGCCGGGGCGTTCGCGATCCTTGCTGCCCGCAGCGCAACCCCTTCGGGCGTGGACTCACACCCCGGCGGCCATCCGTCCAATGGCCATCCGGGCCGTGGGGAGCCCACATCCGGCGGCAGCATCCCCCACCGCTCCACCGGCCACGCCGGCGGCGGGACCGTTTCACCTCCTGCCGCCCCGGCTCCGGCTCCATCCCCACCCCCTCCGGCGACCGTGCCGCCCGACCCGGATTCCTCGGGCCCTCCGGGCCTCGCCAACAAGCCCGGCGGGCTGCCGCCCGGGCAGGCGAGCAAGTCCACGACCGCGCCGCCGGGGCAGGTCGCCAAGTCGACCGGGACGGCGCCCGGCCTGGCGAAGAAGTCCGGGGGCCTGCCGCCGGGTCGGGCCAAGAAGCACTGAGCACCGGCCGCCGGCCGGGCCTGCTCGCCGTCGAGCATTAAGCACCTCATGCGGATCCGGTTCCGTCAGCCACCCCGCCTCGGCCTCCCGAGCCGGAACCGCCCCCCGCATGCCGAGCGGCCTCAAATCAACCTGTGAGGTACAAGATCCGCCGTTCGCTGCGCCCGGCGGGCGCCCACGGCCGCTCCCGGCGGTGGGCGAGCCCGTCGCGCTCGGTTCACGCACTCCCCACGGGCATTCCCCCTGTCGGGATAGGTTCTAAGCTCGCCCCGATGGCGCACGCGCATGCCCAGGAGACGGGGGCGGGGCAGGGCGCGCCCGGGAGCCCGGAGGCGCTGGCGGCTCGCCGGTCGGCCAACCAGCGCCGGATGCTCGTGGCGGCCGGGATCAACGGGGTCATGGTCGCCCTGGAGGTGGGCGGGGGGATCGTCACCGGATCGATCGCGCTGCTCGCCGACGCCGGCCACGTCCTCTCGGACCTGATGGCGATCGGGCTCGCGGTGCTGGCGGCGCGGCTCGCATCGCGCGCCGCCGGGCCGCGGCGAACCTTCGGCTACCAGCGCAGCGAGGTCATGGCGACGCTGGTCAACGGCCTCACCCTGGCCGGCGTCGCGGTCGTGATCGTCGTCGGCGCGATCGAGCGGCTGAGCGACCCGCCCAGCGTGGAGGGCGTGGGCGTGGTGGTGCTGGGCGTCGTGTCGCTGGTGGGGAACGCCGCCGCGACGTGGGTGCTCGCCCGGGGGGAGCGCGACGACCTGAACCTTGAGGCGGTGCTGCGACACTCCGCGGCCGACGCCCTGGGCTCCATCGGGGTGGTCGTCTCCGGCGTCGTCATCCTCGCGACCGACTGGCGGCCGATCGACCCCGCGATCGCGATCGCGATCGCGGTCCTCATCGCCGCCTCCTCGGTCAGGATCATCCGCCAGCCGTTCGAGGTGCTGATGGAGGCGACGCCCGAGGGGATCGACGCCGATGAGGTGGCGCGGGCGATGGGCGCCGTGACCGGCGTCCGCAGCGTGCACGAGCTCCACGTCTGGTCGGTGACGCCGGGGTTCGACGCCCTGGCCGCGCACGTCGTCGTCGCTGCCGGCGAGGACCGCGATCGCGTCAGGCGCGAGCTCGAGTTCGTGCTTCGCGAGCGTTACTCGATCGAGCACACCACCCTTCAGATCGAGGACCCGGGAGATGACGACGCGCTGCTCCAGGTGGAGACGCCGGACTGAGGTGCCCTGCCCGAGCCAGTCCCACCGGCTCGGCTCGGGCTTCGTCGGGCTCGGCTCCGGAAATCCTCCCGCAGCCTGAAATATGCGTTGCAGCAGGGATAACTGGTGTTAAGAACTGCTTGCAAACGTACCGGCGACTGCTAGGGTCCCGCGCACATTTTGCCGAATCCGTCCCGCTCTCAGCTGGATGGAACGGGGGAACCAATCCCCAGGGGCGAATGGTCGACGAGCCTCGAGGCTCAGCTGGCCAAGCGCGTCTCCTCCGCGCTAGCCCGTCAGCTAACCCCGTAGGCACCAGAGCGAGACATGAGACGACCGAACACCCGACCGGGACCCAATCGCCGATTCGCGCTGCTCGCCTTCGCCGCCATGCTGACGGTGGCGGTCGGCTTGGCCGAGGCGGGGGGCGCTCCCGGCCAGGACCTCGGGGCGATCCAGGACAAGATCGACTCCTCGCGGGCCCAGCTGGGCGAAAAGCAGTCGCAGCTTCAGCACGCCAAGGACCGGGCCGGGGTGCTCTCCAGCACGATCCAGAAGTACGGCGATCAGCTCGACCAGCTCCGCGGTGAGGTCGCGACGCTCCAGAACCGCCTGGCGATCGTCCAGACCCAGCTGCGCAAGAAGGAGGCGGAGCTGAAGGAGGCGAAGGCCAGGCTCAGGGCCCTGCGTGCGCATCTGAAGCGTTCGCTGCGGGTCCTGCGCCAGCGGCTGGTCGCCATCTACGAGTCCGACAGCCCCGACGCGATGACGGTGATCCTCAACTCACGTGGCTTCGACGACATGGTCAGCCGCTACGACTACCTGCAGCGGATCTCCGAGCAGGACAACTCGATCGCCATCCGCGTGAAGCGCCTGCGAAACGAGGAGAAGGACACGGTCGAGCAGGTGCGGGCGGCGCGCGACGCGATCGCCGCCAAGCAGGCCGAGCTCGAGCGCACTCAGGCCGAGCTCGAGGCGAAGCAGGCCGATCTCGCGCAGGCCCGCCAGAAGGACCGGCAGGTCCTGGGTCAGGTCCAGCAGACGAAGGACCAGCTCGAGGGCGACATCGGCGACATCTCGGCCCAGATTCAGTCCCAGCTCCAGGCTCAGCAGCAGGCCGAGGCAGCCGCAGCCGCCGCTGCCGCCGCTGCTGCCGCTCAGGAATCATCCCCCTCGACCGGGGCGACCGCGGCCCCCACGGGCCCCGTGCAGGGGGAGAGCTCGTCGGGGATGATCTGGCCGGTCAACGGCACGGTCACGTCGCCGTTCTGCGAGCAACGGGCGTGGGAGAGCTGCCATCCGGGGATCGACATCGCGGTCCCCAGCGGTACGCCGATCCACGCGGCGGCCGCCGGAAAGGTCGCGATCGCCGGGCCCGAGTCCGGGTACGGCAACTACACGTGCATCGACCACGGGGGCGGAGTCTCGACCTGCTACGCGCACCAGGAGTCGATCTCGGTGTCCGTCGGCCAGCAGGTGAGCCAGGGCCAGGTGATCGGCATCAGCGACTGCACCGGGTTGTGCTTCGGTCCGCACCTCCATTTCGAGGTGCGCGTGAACGGTGGCGTGGTCGATCCGATGGGCTACCTGCCCTAGCGCCGGGCCCGCCGCGCCGGGTGCCGCTAAAGCGCTGGCGGCACGTGCCGATTCGATAGGTGAACCGCCCACAGGCCGGGCGTCGCGTGCCATCCTAGGGGCTTGATGACGACGTTGAGCGAAACCGAGACGCAGGCACCGCGGGCGACGCACCTGCGTGCCTACCTGGCCGGCACTGGCGCCACGGGCGCGCTGGTGGCGGGCGCGGTGATCGTCTTCCTCTCGCTTGCGACGTTCGTCGCCTTCAAGGGCATCCCGTTCGGTGGCAGCGGCGGAAGCGCGGGCAACAGCTATCTGGACATCGGGGCAGGCGGCACGCCGGCGTCCGCGTCCGCGGCCCTCGGTGCTGCGCCGGGCGCCGTGGCCTCCGCACCCGTCGCGGGTGCGCCGATCGGCGCCGGCGGCGCCGGCGGCGCCGGCGCGGGCTCCGGCGGCTCCGGCGGCCCGGACGGTGGCACCGTGCCCGGCTCCGGCGGGTCCGGAGGAAGCATCGGCGGCGGCAGCGGCGACACGGGCGCAGGCGGCGGCACGCTTCCGGGTGGCGGGACGACGCCGGGCGGCGGGACCGGTGGGGGCGGCGGCACGACCGACCCCTCGCCTTCCCCCGGTGTGGTCGGCAATGCGATCGGCCAGGTCGACGACACCGCCGGTACGAACGTCTCGGGCGGTCCGGTCGGGGGCGTCGCCGGCACGGTCGACGACACGGTCACGGGTACGACCAACCACGTCGGCGACAGAGTCGGCAAGCCCGGGCTTGGCGACACCGTCAACGACACCGTCAACGACACCGTGAACGACACGGTGAATGACGTGGTCGGCGGCCTGCCGGGCCACAAGTAGAGCCCGCGGACTCCTCCGGACGCGGTCGGCTAGGGCAGGTTTCGCCCCAGCCAGCGCAGGGCGATGCCGTGGAGCTCGGCGTCGTGCTGGGCCGAGCGGTGATGGCCTCCCGGGAGCAGGATGAGCTTGCGCGGCTCGCCGGCGCGGGCATGAAGCTCCTCCGACCAGTCCGCGGGGATCTGGTCGTCGCCGCGGGCGTGGATCAACAGCAGGGGCTTCGGCCCCATGAGCTCCACCGCCTGCCGCAGGTCGTGCTCGGCCAACCAGGCCGCGAGCGCGCGCGCCCCGGCCGGGTCGATCCGCATCTCGAGATCGTCCCGTTGCAGCCCGCGCGCGAGATGTTGGGCCCCCGCGGGGCAGATCGCGATCACCCCGGCGATTCCACCCGCGGTGGCGGCGGCCTGAATCGCCATGAATCCGCCCATGCTCGAGCCCCGGACGCAGACGCGCGAGCCGTCCACGCCGTCGATGCGCGCGACGAAGCTGGCCATCCGACTGACGTCGGCGAGGGCGTTCGGGCTCATCGAGTCCGCCGCGGTGCCGTGACCACGCTGGTCGTAGGCGAGCGCCGCCCAACCGCTCGCGGCGCAGGCCCGGCCGAAGTCGCCGTGGTTCTCCTTGCGGGAGCCCGCGCCGTGGAGGATCACCATTCCCGGCCAGGGGGGAGATGACTCGGGCACCCAGAGCATGTAGGGGCGACCTTCGTGGGCTCCCAGCTCGGTCGGGGCGGATACGTCCCTGCTCATCGCCTTGCGGAAGCTACCCGCCAGGCGCGGGCATCGCGCCTGCCCCGTCAGAATGGGCGGTCGCATGAGCACGATGAGCGAGCGAATGGCGGTCGAGGCCTCTCCCGTGTATCCCGCGGGCAGCCGGGTGAACGGCGCGGGGCATCTGGAGATCGGGGGCTGCGACCTGGTCGACGTCGCGGCGGAGTTCGGCACCCCGATCTATGTCTACGACGAGCACGACATGAGGGGCCGGGCGCGCGCCTACCTCGACGCCTTTCGGGCCCGGGTGGACGACTTCGAGGTGCTCTACGCCAGCAAGGCCGCCCCTATCAGCGCGATCTACCGGATGTTCGCGGGCGAGGACCTCTCCGTGGACGTCGCGTCGGGAGGCGAGCTGCACATGGCCCTCGAGGGCGGCTTCGATCCGGTCCGTGTGTACCTGCACGGCAACAACAAGACCGACGCCGAGCTTCGATACGCAACCCGGTCAGGAGTGGGACACGTGATCGTGGACTCCTTCGGCGAGATCGCGCGCCTCGATGGGATGCTCGACCGCCCGCAGGACGTCCTCATCCGCGTCACGCCTGGCGTCCTGCCGACCACCCACTCCTACGTACAGACCGGCGGCCTCGACTCCAAGTTCGGCTTCGGGCTGGAGGACGGGCTCGCCGAGCGGGCGATCGCCGAGGTGCGGGCCTCTCGGCACCTGCGGCTTGTCGGCCTGCACGCCCACATCGGGTCGCAGATCTTCGAGCTCGAGCCCTACGTGTCGGCGATCGAGGCGCTCGCCGGCCTGACGCGTCCGGACTGGGAGTGCCGGATCCTCAACGTCGGCGGTGGCCTCGGGATCGCCTATACCTCGGCTGACGAGCCTCCGTCGATCGGCGACTACGTCGACGTCAAGGTGCGCGGCGTCGAGCGGGTCTTCGATCCGATGCCTCGGGTCCTGATCGAGCCGGGCCGCTCGCTGGTGGGGAACGCCGGAGTCACGGCGTACGAGGTCGGCACCGTCAAGGAGATTCCCGGGGTTCGGACCTACCTGTCGGTGAACGGCGGGATGTCGGACAACATGCGACCGATGCTCTACGGATCGCGATACGAGGCGATCGTGGCGAACCGCGCCGGCGAGGCTCCCGACACCCTGGCCACGGTCGCCGGGATGCACTGCGAATCCGGCGACATCCTGGTCAGGGACGCCAGCCTGGCGTCACCCGCCGTGGGGGACGTCCTGGTCACGCCCGCCACCGGTGCCTACGGCTACTCGATGGCCTCGAACTACAACGGCGTGCCCAGGCCGGCGGTCGCGTTCTGCCGCGACGGCGACGCCAGGCTGGTCGTGCGCCGCGAGACCTGGGACGACCTGCTCGCGAGGGACGTTTAAGTGGGCGCGGTGCCGGAGCGACCACGGCATCAAGGTCCTGCGGACCGTGCTCGTCGGCGCCGCGACATGCTGGTGCGGTTGGTGGTTTTTGTGAGCCGGCCGCGGGCATGAGCGACCCGGTTCGCATCGGGCTTCTGGGCCGGGGCACCGTGGGAGGCGCCTTTCACGACCTGGTGCTGGAGCGGGCGGATGCGATCGCCGCCACGGCGGGCCGGCGACCCGAGGTCGTCGGCGTGCTGAGGCGGTCCGAGGGGGACTTCGACCGCATCCTCGACGAGTCCGAGGTCGTCGTCGAGCTGATCGGGGGCACCGATCCGGCTCGCGAGTACGTCCTGCGGGCGCTGCAGGCCGGTCGCCACGTGGTGACGGCCAACAAGCAGCTCATCGCGCAGTTCGGGGACGAGCTCTTCGCCGCCGCGCGCCAGCACGGGGTCCAGATCCGCTTCGAGGCGGCCGTGGCCGGCGTCGTGCCCGTCATCAGGGTGATCCAGGAGAGCCTGGCCGCCACCGAGATCACCAAGGTCTTCGGAATCGTCAACGGGACCACCAACTTCATCCTCACCGAGATGGCGAGCACCGGCGCCACGTACGAGGGCGCCCTGCAGCGGGCCCAGGAGCTCGGATACGCGGAGGCCGATCCCACGGATGACGTGGACGGCGCGGACGCCGCGGCGAAGATGGCCATTCTCGCCCGGCTCTCCTTCGGAGCGCCGGTTGACCTGGGGGACGTCGCCTACCAGGGGATCACCGAGATCCAGCCGGACGACATCGCCTACGCGAAGGAGCTCGGGCTGTCGCTCAAGCTGCTGGGCGTGGCCGAGCGCCGTGAGGGCGGGATCAGCGTCCGGGTGTTCCCATGCTTCCTGTACTCCCACCACCCGCTCGCCCCGGTGGAGGGCCCGTTCAACGCCGTCATGGTCGAGGCGCCGACGATCACCGAGATCACCATGTCCGGCCCGGGCGCCGGCGGCGTCGAGACGGCGTCCGCGGTGCTCGGGGACTTGGTCTCCATCGTCTCCGGCAGGGCCCCGGTGCACGTCGCGGGCGAGTCCCTGGAGATCGTCCGCGACATCAGCTCGGCGTTCTACCTTCACCTCGAGGTGGCCGATCGCCCGGGCGTGCTGGCCAGCATCGCCGACGTCCTCGGACGCAACCAGGTCTCCGTGCGCAGCGTGGTGCAGCACGGGATGGGTGACGACGCACGCTTGGTGATGGTCATGCACGACGGTGCCGAGTCGCGCTTCTTCGCCGCCCTCGACGAGATCGCGACCCTGGAGTTTCTGCGGGCCCAGCCCCGGGCGATCCGGGTGATCGAAGAAGAGTGGGTGTGATCCCCGTCCCGTGAGCCCACGACCGCTCATCGAGCGGTACCGGGAGCGCCTGCCGCTGGAGCCGGGTGACCCGGTCGTCACCCTCCACGAGGGCTCCACGCCGCTGATCGAGGCCCCGGTGATCTCCGATCGGGTGGGGGCGCGCGTTTACCTCAAGCTCGAGGGCGCCAATCCGACCGGCAGCTTCAAGGACCGCGGAATGACGGTCGCCGTCTCGCGGGCGAAGGGCTCGGGAGCCGAGGCCATCATCTGCGCGTCGACGGGCAACACCGCGGCCAGCGCGGCGGCGTACGCTGCGCGTGCCGGCCTCCGCGGGGCCGTGATCGTGCCCGAGGGGAAGATCGCGATCGGCAAGCTGGCCCAGGCGCTGATTCACGGCGCGCGGGTGATCGCGCTCCGGGGCAATTTCGACCAGGCGCTCGAGATCGTCCGCGAGCTCGCCCAGAGCCACCCGATCGAGCTGGTGAACTCGGTCAATCCCTACCGCATCGAGGGCCAGAAGACCGTCGCCTTCGAGGCCTGCGACGAGCTCGGCGCGGCCCCGGACGCCCTCGCGATTCCGGTGGGCAACGCGGGCAACATCACGGCCTGGTGGCGGGGCTTCCGCGAGTACGACGCCTCGCCCGTCCTCTACGGGTTCCAGGCGGAGGGCGCGGCGCCGCTGGTCCTCGGCCATCCCGTCGAGCAGCCCGACACGATCGCCTCGGCGATCCGGATCGGCAATCCCGCCCGGTGGGAGGAGGCGATGGATGCCGTCACCGGCTCGCGGGGGCGAATCGCCGCGGTCTCCGACGAGGCCATCCTCGACGCGTACCGGCTGCTCGCCTCCCGCGAGGGCGTGTTCTGCGAGCCGGCCTCGGCGGCGTCCGTGGCGGGGCTGCTGGTCCACGGGCTCCCCGCGCCCCAGGGCGGCGAGCCCCCGCGCACGGTCGTCTGCGTGCTCACGGGCCACGGGCTCAAGGACCCGGACACCGCGCTCGCCAAGGCTCCCGCGGTCATCGGCTGCGAGGCGGACGCCGGGGCCGTGGAGCGGCTCGTCTTCGACTGAAAAACGGCGGGCACCGAGCGAGCCGGTCCCGGCCGCCCGCGGCCGGGAACCCATCCGGCCGGGATCCGCCGAGAATGCAGTCTGTCCCTCGAGAGGCCACTAGTCTCGGCCGGGGTAACGCGCCGTGACCGCGGCCCTCGTTGCCCTTTCGGTGCCATCTGCGCGCCACACGTGACGCCCGGGTCGCCACGATCGACGGATGCTGGACGCCCTCGTCGCCCTGATCGCGCCGCCTCGGTGCGGCATATGCGGTGGGGGGTGTGAGCTTCGACGGCGGCTCTGCGATCGGTGCGGGCTCGCGCTGCGGGGGAGCGCGCCGGTCTGGTCGGACGTTGCGGGCGTTGACGCGGCCTGGTCGGCGGCGCCGTACGAGGGGTCGGCGCGCCGCCTGGTGGCAGCCCTCAAGTTCGGCTCGCTCGTCGCCCTCGCCTCCGACGCGGCGGGGTTGATCGCCGGGCGAGCGCCGGCCGGGCTGCTCGACGGCGCCATCGTTCCCGTCCCCTCCGCGCCGCTGCGACGCCGGCGGCGGGGGTTCGACGCCGCCGAGGCCATCGCGGTCGCGCTAGCCAAGCGCACGGGCGCGCCGCTCGTGCCGTGTCTGGCCAGGCCGCAGAGCCCAAGGCAGGTCGGCCGGCGGCGAACGGAGCGCCTGGCCGACCCGCCGCGCGTGAGGACCGTGTCGGCCGCTCCGACCGCGGCGGTCCTGGTCGACGACGTGATCACGACCGGGGCGACCCTTCGTGCCTGCGCTCACGCGCTGCGGAGCCGCGGCGCCGGCCGGGTCGTCGCGGTCACGCTCGCGGCCTCCACGGCCACCCGCGGTCCACTTGGCTTGAGCGCCCGCTCGGCGTAGGATTGAACCGAGCTTGCCACCCCAACGAGAGGAGGGAGCGTGCGGATCGAGGTCAGGGGACGTAACAGGGAGGTCACGGACGAGCTGCGCCGCCACGTCGAGAAGCGCTTCAATCGCATCGGGCGGCAGGTTTCCGAGCATGCGGTGATGCAGGTTGAGCTGAGCGAGGAGAGGAATCCCCGCATCAGGGACAGCCAGGTGGTCGAGGCGACCCTGCACCTGAGGCGCGCCACCCTGCGGGCCCGCAAGGCCTCCCCCGAGGTGCTGCACTCCATCCACGAGGTCGCCGAGGATCTGCGCCGCCAGGTCAAACGGCACCGCGAGAAGCGCCGCAAGCGCCACCAGACTCGCCAGCTGATGGAGGGCCTGCGGCGCCGCACGGCGTAGCGGGGGCTGCGGTCACGGTGAGGGCGGGACCGCCATGCACAGCGATCAGCGCTAATCCTTCGCAGTGATGCCGAAGCGCAAGAGCAAGGACGCCAAGGCCGAGCTGCTGCGGGGCGTTCCCCTGTTTTCGGCCTGCTCCAAGCGGGAGCTCTCGCGGATCGCGTCGCTCGCGGACGAGATCGACGTCCCCAAGGGGCGGGTGCTGACTCGCGAGGGGGATCCCGGATCGGAATGCTTCGTCGTCGTCGACGGCCGAGCGACGGTGACCGTCGGCGACCGAGGCAGGGTGGCGCGGCTCGCCCCCGGCGCCTGCTTCGGCGAGATGTCGCTGCTCGATTACAAGCCGCGCTCCGCCACGGTCGAGGCGCAGACGGACATGAGCCTCCTCGTCCTGGACTCGCGCAGCTTCGCATCCCTGATCGAGGAGGTTCCGTCGGTGGCGCGCAAGGTGTTGACGGCGATGGCCGGTCGTCTTCGCACGGCGGAAAGCGAGGCTACCCACTGAGGTGGCGCCGCCCCTTCGCGTAGCGTCGGCCGGTCGGTACCCTCACATCCAGTGGCCAAGGGTCTTATAGATCGCGCTCTCCGTCTCGGCGAGGGGCGCCAATTCAAGGAATACGAGCGCCGGGTCGGACGGGTCAACCGGTTCGAGCCGGAGATGGAGCTCCTCGAGGACTCCGAGATCCGGACCCAGGCGGACGAGCTCCGGGAGCGCGCTCGGGGCGGTGAGTCGTTCGACGACCTGCTCCCAGAGGCGTTCGCGCTGTGCCGCGAGGCGGCTCGGCGGACCATCGGCCAGCGCCACTTCGACGTTCAGCTGATCGGCGCGATGGTCCTCCACGATGGCTCGATCGCCGAGATGAGGACCGGCGAGGGAAAGACACTGACCGCGACCCTCGCCGTGTTCCTGAACTCACTCGCCGGCGATCCCGTCCACCTGGTCACGGTCAACGACTACCTCGCCCGGCGAGACGCGGAGTGGATGGGGCCCATCTACGACGCGCTGGGCGTGACCGTCGGCGTCATCCAGTCCGAGCAGGAGCCGGCGACCCGCAAGCTCCAATACTCGTGCGACGTCGTGTACGGGACCAACTCCGAGTTCGGCTTCGACTACCTCCGCGACAACATGGCGCCGGCGCTCGAGCAGTGCGTTCAGCGCGAGCACGTCTACGCGATCGTCGACGAGGTGGACAACATCCTGATCGACGAGGCGCGGACCCCGCTGATCATCTCCGGCGCGCCCGAGGCCGCCGCCGACCTCTACTACACCTTCGCCCGCCTTGCCAAGCAGATGGTCGGCGTTCCCGCCAAGGAGAAGCTCAAGTCGATGGGCGAGGACAAGGACACCACGGAGGCCGACTACGACTACGAGTTCGACGAGAAGCACAAGACCGTCGCTCCCACCGAGCCCGGCGTCGAGAAGGCCGAACGCTTCCTCGGGGTCGACAACCTGTACGTCTCCGAGCACGGGACCCTGGTCAATCACCTGGTCCAGTCGCTGAAGGCCGAGTCGCTCTTCCACCGCGACGACGACTACGCGGTGATCGACGGCGAGGTGAAGATCGTCGACGAGTTCACGGGTCGCATCCTCGAGGGGCGGCGCTGGTCGGAGGGCCTCCACCAGGCGATCGAGGCCAAGGAGGGCGTCCCGATCCGCGAGGAGAACCAGACCCTGGCGACGATCACCCTCCAGAACTACTTCCGCCTCTACGGCAAGCTCGCGGGCATGACCGGCACTGCGCTCACCGAGGCACAGGAGTTCATGAAGATCTACGAGATGCCGGTGGTCGAGATCCCGACCAACGTGCCGATGATCCGCGACGACAACAACGACCAGATCTACAAGACCAAGAACGGCAAGTGGAAGGCGGTCGTCGCGGAGCTCAAGGAGCGACATGAGCGTGGTCAGCCCACCCTCGTGGGGACGATCTCGGTCGAAGTCTCCGAGATGCTCTCCGAGGAGCTGCGGCGCGATGGCATCGACCACGTCGTCCTGAACGCGAAGCCGGAGTACGCCCAGCGGGAAGGCGAGACCATCGCCCAGGCGGGCCGGGTCGGCGCGGTGACGATCGCCACCAACATGGCCGGCCGCGGCGTCGACATCAAGCTGGGCGGCGACCCGGAGATGATGGCCAAGGCGGAGCTCCGCAAGCTCGGCCTCTCGCCTGAGGACGAGAGCTACGACGAGGAGCTGGCCCAGCTCATCCCTCGATTCAAGGAGCAGTGCGAGCGGGAGGGCGATGAGGTGCGCGAGGCCGGCGGCCTGTTCATCTGCGGCACCGAGCGCCACGAGTCGCGGCGAATCGACAACCAGCTTCGCGGGCGCTCCGGCCGCCAGGGCGATCCCGGCGAGTCGCGCTTCTACCTCTCGGCCGAGGACGAGCTGATCCGCCTCTTCGCCGGCGACCGGATCTACAAGATTCTGGACCGGCTGGGGCCGGTGGACGAGCACGGCGAGGAGTACCCGCTCGAGGCGAAGATGCTCTCGAGAACGGTCGAGAACGCGCAAAAGAAGGTTGAGCAGCAGAACTTCCTGATCAGAAAGCGGGTCCTGGAGTACGACGACGTCATGAACGAGCAGCGCCGGGTGGTCTACAAGTACCGGCGCGAGATCCTCGAGGGCAGGGACATGTCGGAGGTCGCCCATTCCGAGACCGGAGAGGTCGTCTCGAGGATGGTGCAGGAGTACACGCAGAGTGAGGTCTTCGAGGACTGGGACCTGGGCGGCCTCGCGACGCAGGCCGCGCAGCTCTGGCCGCTGACCGTCGATCTCAGGGAGATCGACCCCACGAGCTCTGGTCGCGACGAGATCATCAGGCTCCTCACCGAGGACGCGATGGCTGCCTACGAGCAGCGCGAGGAGGAGCTGGGCGACGAGCTGATGCGCTACCTGGAGCGCCAGATCCTGCTCCAGATCATCGACAACCGCTGGCGCGAGCATCTCTACGAGATGGACTACCTGCGCGAGGGCATCCACCTGCGCGGTTTCGCGCAGATCGACCCCCTCGTCGCCTACAAGAACGAGGGCTTCACGATGTTCCGCGAGCTCATGAACTCCATCTGGGAGGAGTTCGCGCGAGTGATCTTCCACATCGAGGTCAACATCGAGCCCGCCGACTTCGAGCCGGAGCCCGCCGCCGGACCGAGCGACCTCACCTACGCGGGCGGTGGCCCGGACCAGCCCTCGGCCATGGACGAGGCCTCCCAGGCCGCGATCGCCTCGGGCGGCTCCCCGGCGCCCGGCGTCCTGCCCGGAGCGGCCGCCCCGGGCGGCGCCGCGCCCCAGCGCGGGGGCAACGGCGCATCGAGCGAGAACCCGGCCACGGTCGTCAAGGCCGAGCGCGACAAGATCGGCCGCAACGACCCGTGCTGGTGCGGCTCGGGCAAGAAGTACAAGAAGTGCCACGGGGCCTGAGCGCCACTCGACGGCGATAGGCCGCCGGCCTCGTCGCTGCCGCGACGGCCACGTTTGACGCGCCCCGGCGGCCGACCATACCCGCGCGCCGAGGCAAGACCGCGCCAGCGGAGACGATTCGGCGCGGGAGGACGCACGGTGCGTCGGGGGTGCCGAGGAGCGGCGAGCATCCGTTCATCGAGACTGCGCCTTGACAGCGGCGCCGGCCGCGCTCGCCGCCCTCGCGCCCGCCACTAGTCCCGCATCGTCGCCGGGGGGCGCCGCGTGATGCCCGGCGTGCGGCCGACGTTGGAGCTGACCCAGCGCGAGCGCCGGCTGAAGACCGGGCCGGTGGTGACGGGATCGCCGCGCCGTACCAGGAGCAGGCAGGCGGCCGCCCCGGCGAGCGCGATCGCGGCGGTGATGAAGAACATGAGCTGAAACGAGTCGACATGGCTCTGGGTGGCGACGTCGATCGTGGACCTGACCAGGCGTGACTGGTGCACGTGGCTCAGCCCGTGCTGCTCGGCCTGCGCGATGAATTGCGTGAAGCGCTCGACCTGCTCGGAGGTGGGGTGGACTCCCCTGTCGGCCAGGCGGTCGAACACGATGTGCTTGTAGTAGCCGACCTCGACCGCGGCGAGAATCGCGATGCCGAGCGCGCCGCCGAGCTGCTCGGAGGTGTTGATCATTCCCGCAGCCTGGCCCTGGTCCTCGTCGGGCACCGAGTTGAGGCCGGTGGGGTCGTTGACGGTGAGCACGACACCGAGGCCGATCCCCTGCAGCACCAGGCCGGGTACCAGCCACGGGATCGCGCGCTCCGGGGCAGCGAGCCCCAACGCCACGCCAGAGGCGGCGAGAACCACGAAGCCGAAGACGAGCGGAGCTCGCCCACCCATGCGGTCGAACGCCCGCCCCGCGAGCGGTCCTGCCAGCATGATCGGGACGGTGGCCGGGATGAGGGCGATCCCCGCGATGGCGGGGCTGACGCCGACCACCAGGAGCAGGAAGAAAGGCAGCATGAACCCCAGTCCCAGCTCGATGGATCCGGCGAGGATCTGGCTGATGTTCGAGGCGAGGAAGTTGAGGTGACGGAAGAGCCGGAAGTCGAGCATCGGATTGGCGACCCGCAGCTCGATGGCGACGAAGGTCGCCAGGGCGAGGGCGCCCAGGGCGACGGGGATCCACACCTGCGGCGCCTCGAGGCTGGTGTCCTCGATCTGGGATAGGCCGAAGATGAGGACGGCGGTGCCGAAGGCGAACGTGACGACGCCGGGGAAGTCGAGGCCGGGTCGGTCGCCGCTCTCATCCCGCCGAAGCGGCGGCGTGAACCGGGCGGTGAGGCCGATCGTCACCGCCGCCAGGGGCACGTTGACCCAGAACACGGTGCGCCAGTCGATGCTGGTGAGGAGGCCGCCGAACACGGGGCCCAGGGCTGCGAAGAACGCCGATCCCCCCGCGAGAACCCCGAGCGCCGTGCCGCGGCGCTCGCGCGGAAAGACCTCGCTGACGATGGCGACCGCGGTCGGCATCATCATCGCCGCGCCGGAGCCCTGGGCCACGCGCGCGCAGATCATCCAGGGAAGGTCCTGAGCCGACCCCGCCATCGCGGTCGAGACCATGAAGACGAAACCGCCGGTGAGGAAGATCCGTCGGAGGCCGAACAGGTCACCGAGCCGGCCGCCGAGCACCATGAACGCTGCGAGCGGCAGGATGTTCGCCGTCAGGAGCCACTGGCTCTCGGACAGGCTCCCGCCGAGGTCCCGGATCGCGTCGGGAGTGGCCAGCGGCACCGCCGTCTGGTCGACCAGGATCATGCTGTTGGACAGCGTCATCGCGACGAGCGTCACCCACATCGCAGCGTGAGACACACCGCGCCCCTGGCTGTCCGTGCCCTCCATCTCGCGGCAGGGTATGACTTCTCGCATGGGACATCAGCGATGGATGGAAAACGGCCCAATATGGGCCGCAACTCGACCATCGTTGGCCGGGCGCGCCCTAACATCAACGGCGTGGCCGAGGCAGTCTCCCGAGAGAGCGTGTCCGCGCGGCTCGCGGAGGTCCGCGAGGGATTGACCCTGCTCGCGGATTACCTTTGACCCGGCCACGCTCGAGTCCGAGCTAGAGCGCCTCGAGGACGAGATGCAGCGCCCCGGCTTCTGGGACGACGCCGAACGGGCCGCGCGCATCTCCGCACAGCATGCGGCGACGCAGCGCCGGCTCGAGACCTTCCGCTCGCTGGAGTCGGACGTCGCCGATCTCACCGAGCTGGCGGAGCTGTCGACTGAGGACCCCGATCTCGCCGCCGAGCTGGAGCCCCAGCTGGAGGCCATCGAAAGCCGCCTGGAGCAGCTCGAGGAGGCTCGCCTGTTCAACGGCCGCTACGACGCCGGCGACGCCGTGGTGACGGTGCGCTCGGGAGCCGGTGGCACCGACTCCCAGGACTGGGCGGAGATGCTCCTGCGCATGTACCTGCGCTGGGCCGAGCACCGCGGATTCCAGGTTGAGATGAAGGAGGCCTCCCCCGGGGAGGAGGCGGGCCTGAAGTCGGCGACCTTCTTCGCCCGCGGCGAGAACGCCTACGGGCTCTTTGCCGCCGAGCGGGGCGTCCACCGGTTGGTCCGGATCTCTCCGTTTGATGCCTCCAAGCGCCGCCACACGGCGTTCGCACAGGTGGACGTGGCGCCGCTCGTCGACGACGACGTCGAGGTCGACGTCGACGAGGAGGACCTGCGCATCGACACCTACCGGGCCTCCGGCGCCGGGGGGCAGCACGTCAACAAGACCGATTCCGCGGTTCGCGTCACCCACGTGCCGACCGGGATCGTCGTCCAGTGTCAGAACGAGCGCTCCCAGGGGCAGAACAAGGCGACGGCGATGCGGCTGCTCCGCGCCCGGCTGCTGGAGGAGGAGGAGCGCCGGCAGGCCGAGGTGCTCGCGGCCGAGCGGGGCGAGCAGAAGGCCACCGAGTGGGGCTCCCAGATCCGGAGCTACACGCTGCACCCGTCCACGCGAGTCAAGGATCACCGGACGGGCCACGAGGTCGGCGATGCCCAGCGGGTGCTCGACGGGGACCTCGACGGGTTCGTCCGCCAGTATCTGCTGAAGAGCGCATCGGACGGCTAGCGATGCCGGTGCGGGTCTCGGTGGGCGTCTCGCAGAGCTTCGACGCCGTCGAGGCGTTCTCCGACGCCGCGCGAGACGCGGCCGGCGGCCTCGGTGCGGAGCGGTGTGACCTGTGCTTCGTCTTCGCGGGGGCGCCTCACCTCGGGCACGGCAAATGGATCCTCTCCGCGGTTCACGAGCACCTCGAGCCCCGGCATCTGCTCGGTTGCGGCGCCGGCGGCGTGGTCGGCGGAGGACGGGAGATCGAGGAGGGCCCCGCCGCGGTCGTCTGGGCGGCATCCATGCCCGACGCGGAGATCGCGACCCACCACTTCCGGACCGAGCAGACGCCGGGCGGTTTCGAGGCGACGGGCCTCCCGGAGCCCGGAGCCCTGGGCGAGGCGATGGTCGTCCTCGCGGATCCGTACAGCTTCGCTACTGGCGCGCTGCTCGAGCGGCTGAGCGAGATGCGTCCCGGGCTGCCCGTGCTCGGCGGCCTGGCGAGCGCCGCGGCGGCCGGCTCGGCCTCGCTCTTCCGGGACGGCGAGATCCTCGCGGGGGGCGCGGTCGCGTGCTCCCTGTCAGGCGTGCCCGTCCTGCCGTGCGTCTCCCAGGGCGCGGCTCCGGTGGGGCCCGAGATGACGATCACCGCGGCCGAGGGCAACGTCATCGGCGAGCTGGCGTCCAGGCCTGCGATCGAGCGGCTCCGCGAGGCGCTGGCCGGACTCGACGAGCGAGAGCAGCGCCTGGCGGCATCGGGCCTGATGCTGGGCATCGTGATCGAGGAGAACAAGCCGGACTACGAACGCGGCGACTTCCTCGTGCGGCCGATCATCGGCGCGGACTCCGAGTCCGGCAGCCTGGCGATCGGCGAGCGGGTCCGCGTGGGTCAGACGGTGCGCATGCAGATCCGCGACGGCGCTTCGGCCGACGAGGACCTGAGGGAGGCGCTCCGCGCCCAGGCGCAGGCACTTGGACCGGCGCGGCCCGCCGGCGCCCTGCTCTTCACCTGCAACGGCCGCGGCTCGCACATGTTCGAGGTCCCGGATCACGATGCAACCGCGATCGCCGATGCGCTCGGGGCTCCGGCCGGCGGGTTCTTCTGCGCAGGGGAGATCGGCCCGGTCGGCGGCCGCAACTTCCTCCACGGCTTCACGGCGACCATGGCGCTGTTCCCGTCCAGCTAGCGCTTCACGCCCGTCCGGCCCCACCCGCCCCAAGTCATCGAGTGGTGCATTTGTCGGCCTGAGGCCGACAAATGCACCTTTCGACGCCTTGGGGGGTACCTCGAGTGCCTTTGGTGGCTTGGGCGGGCCGTCGGGCGCGAGCCGGGCGCGGCTAGTCTCACCGGCCGTGGAGGATTCGCTGCGCGATCTGGTCGCTCGGGCGCTCGCCGAGGACGTCGGCGCGGGCGACATCACCGCCGAGGGCGTGGTCCCCGAGGGCGCCACCGCGACCGCTCGCATCGTCCAGAAGCAGGCCGGCGTCGTCTTCGGGCTCGATGCCGCAGCCGAGGTGTTCCGGCAGGCCGGCGCTCCAGGGCTCGAGGCGCTGGGCCGCGAGGGAGAGTGGCGTGACACGGTTCCCGCAGACGTTGCGTCCGTCTCGGCCCCCGCACGCGCCCTCCTCGCCGGGGAGCGCACGGCGCTCAACCTTCTCTGTCACCTCTCGGGGGTGGCGACGCTCACCGCCCGCTTCGTGGACGCGGTCGCGGGCGCCGGAGCGACGATCCTCGACACGCGAAAGACCACGCCCGGTATGAGGTTCCTGGAGAAGGCGGCCGTGGCGGCGGGCGGTGGCCGCAACCATCGGATGGGGCTCTGGGACGCCTTGCTGATCAAGGAGAACCACGTGGCGCTGGCCGGCGGGCTGTCCGAGGCGGTGCGCCGCGCCCGCGAGGCGCGGCCCGAGAGCCCGATCGAGGTCGAGTGCCGCAACGCCGCCGAGGTTGAGGAGGCGCTTGAAGCCGGGGCCGCGCGCCTGCTGCTCGACAACATGGACCCGGACGGGCTGCGGGCGGCGGTCGCCGCCCGTGACGGCTCGGCCGAGGGGCGCGAGCGGGTGACCCTGGAGGCCTCCGGGGGCATCACCCTCGGCAATGTCGCCGAGGTCGCGGCGACGGGCGTGGACTTCATCTCGATCGGTGCCCTCACGCACTCGGCCGCCGCGCTGGATCTGAGCATGTTGCTGGAAAACGACGCGGGATAGAGTCGGATCGTGGCCGTGAGCGAGGAGCTGCGACGCAGGCGCGAGGAGATCGTCGTCGAGCACATGGAGTCGGAGAACCGGCACGAGTTCGACGTCACGCTCGGGACGTTCGAGCATCCGCGCTACGAGCTGATCGGCACCGGCGACGTGTACGACGGGCCAGGGGAGGTGGCGCGCTACTTCGAGGAGACCAGGGCCGCCTTCCCGGACCAGCGCAACGAGCTGATCGCGATGCACCACTCCGACGACGCGGTGATCGTCGAGGCGAATTTGTACGGCACCCACGACGGGCCCTTCCGCGGCCTGCCGCCGACCGGCCGGAAATTCGAGATGCGCTTCTGCGCGATCTTCGTCTTCGACGACGACCGGCTGGTCTGCGAGCGGGTGTACTTCGACTCCGGCACGGTCCTGCGCCAGCTTGGAATCGCGCGCGATCCGCTCTCGGTGTCCGGCCGCCTCTCGACGGTCCTCAACCATCCGGTGACGGTCGGTCGCGCGGTCGCTGGACAATTGCTGAACCGCCGGTAGGCTCGCGCCCGCCCGTAAGGAATTTCGAACCGGGTCAGGATGACTCGGCAGGTGAATCTCTCGATGCCGAAGGCGGCCGTGCTGGTCGCGTTCGCGATCGCCGGTCTTGCGCCGCTGCTGGCGTCGCACGCCGCGGCGAATTCCGCGGCCGTGAAGTCGTACTCGGCTGCGGACTCGGCGGCGCAGATCAAGCGGATCAAGCACCACTGGACGCCGCGGCGCATGCGCAACGCGACGCCCATGAGAGAGACACCCTCACGCCGTGAGGGATCCCGCGCCGCGCGCGCCATCCCGGGCGCCTCGGGCAGCGGCAGGGTGAAGACGGTACAGCCGACGCCCGGCCGCATACGAGGCCGCCGTCCTCATGCGTCGGACCGATTGACCTCGCCCCGCTACTTGAGGAGCCTGGAGAGCCGTCGGTCCTTCAGCACGCGACCGCCGGTCTGCTCGTCCGGGCAGTAGGTGGTGACGTGCTCGGCGAAGTGGACGGCCGCCAGCGTCGCGCCGCAACGCGGGCACGGCTCGCCCTCCCGGCGGTGGACCTGAAGCGGCATCGGCAGCCTGTCGGGCACGACCCCGCCGATCACCTCCTCGTAGCGCTCGACCGCGTCGCCCAGAACGTGCAGGGCGGCGTGGAGGCGCTCGACCTCCTCGTCGTCGAGCTCCGATCCCTGGCGAAACGGGGAGAGGGCGGCCTCCCACAGGATCTCGTCCACCCACGAGCGGCCGATCCCGGCGATCACCCGCTGGTCACGCAGCATCGGGTGCAGATGACGGGGCTGGCCGATCCGGCGGGCCAGCTCCTCCACCGGCGGCGTCGGCCAGGCCTCGGGACCGAGCGTCGCCACCATCTCGTCGCTCGCGACGTCGCCGGCGGGCATGAGCTTCGCCCAAGCCCGCTGCTTGGTGCCGAACTCGCGCAGCCGCAGCTCGCGCCCGTCGCCGAGCCGGACGAGGATCCGCGACGAGCGGTCCCGTAGGGAGGCCCGCTTGTCGAACACCTGTAGCCGCCCCGCCGACATCAGGTGGACGAGCATTTCGAGCCGTTCGTCCGCATCGCCGGACGACTCGAACTCGACGACAGGCATCTTCCCGACGCGCCGCACTCCGGCGATTCGGCGTCCCGCGAGGGCGCCCAGCGGGGGGTCGACGGACTTGAGCGCCACCATGCCAGGGGCAAGCGCCGACTCGACCTCCGCGCCCTGCATCGCGGCGGCCAGGCGGCGGGCGGTGATCTCAACCTCGGGTAGCTCGGGCACCTCGTAAGCGTAGGCGCGAGCCGGCCGAGCCCCCGGCGGCGCACTACACTTGGGGGTGCATTCGCCTGCGCCCATGGGCCGGACGAACATCAACGATCTCGCCGCCGTCGGGTACGGCCGCGAAACGCATACGCAAATGCACCAGCTTCCGACACTTCAGGCGCCTCCGTCCCCAGCGCTCACGCCCGATGACGTCGCCCGGCTCTCCGAGGAGGTTCGCGCTCTCGCCGCCGAGCGCAACGCGGTGATCCTGGCCCACAACTACCAGGTGCCGGAGATCCAGGACGTCGCCGACCTCGCCGGAGACTCGCTGCAGCTCTCCCGTGAGGCCGCTGCCACCGAGGCGGACGTCATCGCGTTCTGCGGCGTGCACTTCATGGCGGAGACGGCATCCGTGCTCTCGCCCGACAAGACGGTCCTGATCCCGGATCCCGACGCCGGCTGCTCGCTGTCGGACTCGATCGACGCGGACCAGCTGCGCGCGTGGAAGGCCGAGCATCCCGGCGCTTTCGTCGTCATGTACGTCAACACCTCGGCCGAGGTCAAGGCGGAGACCGACTACTGCTGCACGTCGTCCAACGCGGTTCAGGTCGTGGAGCACATCTGGCGCGAGCACGGCCCCGAGGCCGAGATCCTGTTCGGCCCGGACATGTGGCTCGGCTCGTTCGTCGCCCGCGAGCTCGGCCTCACCGAGGATCCCAAGCGCTACTCGCGGTTCCACGTGTGGGACGGCGAGTGCCACGTCCACGCCGGGATTCGCCCCGCCGACATCGCCTCGATGCGGGCGGAGCACCCGGACGCGGAGTTCCTGATCCACCCGGAGTGCGGGTGCTCGACCCAGGCCATGGAGTACGTCGCCAGCGGCGATCTCGACGCCGAGGGAGTGCAGATGCTCTCCACCTCCGGGATGCTCCGCCACGTGCATGACCACCCGGACGGGGAGTTCATCGTCGCCACCGAGACGGGGATGCTCTATCCGCTCCAGCAGGCGGCCCCGGAGGCGCGGCTGATCGAGGCCAACCGGATGGCATTCTGCAGGTACATGAAGATGATCACCCTGCCCAAGCTCCGCGACTCGCTCCGCCAGATGCGGTTTGAGGTCAAGGTTCCGCCTCACGTCGCGGCTCGCGCTCGCATCCCGATCGAGCGCATGGTGAGCATCTCCTAAGGTCACCGGCACTCCCGAGGCGCGCGTTGAGGGAACCGCCGAATCCGCCGTTCGTCGGTGCTAGCTTGAGCTTGTGTTGGGGCTCGCGGTGCGGTGCGTCCTGGGACTCGTACTCGCCGGCTCGGCGGCGTTGAAGCTGGCCAGCCCCGCCTCGAGCCGAGCCGCTCTCGGCACCTTCGAGATCGAGGGTGAGCGACTGCGATGGGTCGCCTGGGCGCTCCTGATCGCGGTCGAGCTCGCCCTGGCGGCGGCGGTCATCGCCGGCAGCGACCAGGCGGCATGGCTGGCCGCCGGCTTCCTGACGCTGTTCGCCGCCGTACTGGTCAGCGCCATCCTGCGCGGGCGGGTCGGCGCCCCGTGCGCGTGCTTCGGATCTCGGTCCACCGTCGGCTGGAGCTCCGTGGCGCGGAACCTCGCCCTGGCGGCCTGCTTCGCCGCCCTTCCGTTGCTCCCGCAGCGCAGCCCGTCGACGGACGAGTGGCTTGCCACCGGGCTGATCGTCGCGCTGCTCGCGTGCCTGGGGCTCACCGTCGCCGTTCTGGCGCTCGCCCGGGAGGTCGGAATGCTCCGCCTTCGCCTGGGGCCCGCGGCGGCGCTGGAGATCCCGGACGAAGGCCCGGAGCTCGGCGGGCGGATCGAGCTGGTGGACCGCTTCGGCGACCTGCCGGCGCCCGCTGTCGGCTTGGCCGTGTTCACGTCGGAGCGCTGTCGCGTCTGTCGCGGGCTGGCGCCCGCGATCGCCAGCCTCGCGCACGATCCCGAGCTCGAGGTGCGGGTGTTCGACGAGGTCGCCGAGGCGGCGATCTGGAGCGAGCTCGAGGTTCCCGGGAGCCCCTTCGCGATCGCGGTGGACCCGGACGGGACCGTGCTCGCGAAGGGAACGTTCAACAACCTCGCGCAGCTCGAGAGCGTCCTCGCTACCGCCGGGCGCCGCCGGGCCAGGCTCGAGGCGAGGTACAACTGATGCCTCGGATCGGGCGCCGGCGTGCACGGGATGGGGAGCCGGTCGGCGACGGCGACCGCGTGGGCGCCGCGCTCGACTCGCTCGCCGGGGACACGTCCCGGCGCGGCTTCTTGGCGCGCGTCGGCGCGGGATTGATCGGCGTCACATTCGGGGGTGCGATCGCCCGGGCCACCAGGGGCGACGCCAGCTCGTATACGAACTTCTGCGGCCACACCTTCACCACCGGGAGCTGCGTCCACCCCTACGGCCTGCCCCGAATCGACTCGCACGGATACCCGATTCGTCCCAGCGACGGCAGGCGGGTCGACAACATCGGCCGCCTGGTCAACCACAAGGGGCAGCCGGTTCATGACGACGGATCGCTGGTGCGAGATCCCGACGGCATTCCGGTGCCGCCGGCACCGCGCACCCAGACCTGCCAGGAGACCGCGAAGCAGCACGGGATCCACGCGCACCTTCAGGGAGCCTGGTACCGCTGCTGCGGAGGGACGGTGCGCAAGCTCTGGGACTGCTGCTCGCACCACCACACCCGCATCAACGGCGACGCCGCCCTGAAGGGGTACTGCTACGGCGACCGCAAGGTCTTCTGCGTGACCTACTACCAGACGCACGTGCCATGCTGAGCGCGCCGAGGGCGAAGCGCCCGGGATCGGCGGCGCGGTGACGGCGCTGGAGGTGAGCCTGGCGGCGGCGGCGCTCGTGATCGGGCTTACGGGTGCGTGGTCCCCATGTGGCTTCTCGATGGTCGAGACGATCGGTCTCGCAGGCGACCGGGGACGTCGGCCCACCACGGTGGCGGCGTGCGCCGCCTTCGTCCCGGGCGCGGTGGCGGGTGGACTCGTCACCTTTGGCCTGCTCGCGACGCTCGGCGAGCTGGTGCACGGCGCGGCGGGTCGCACGGCGTATCTCGCCGCGGCGGCCGTGGCCGTCGCCGCCGCGGCCGCCGAGGCGCGCGGGCTCCGCATCGCGCCGCAGATTCGCCGTCAGCTGCCGGAGAGCTGGCGATGGACGATGCCGCTGCCGGTCGCGGCGGGCCTGTACGGCATCCTGCTCGGGCTCGGGTTCACCACCTTCGTCCTCAGCTTCGGCGTCTGGGCGCTGGCGGGAATCAGCCTCGCGCTGGGGGACCCGGAGGCCGGCCTGCTGATCGGCGCGGGCTTCGGCCTGGGCCGTGCCCTTCCGGTCGTGGTGCTCGCTCCCGCCGTCGAGCGCCGCTTCGCGCAGGCCTGCATCCGCGCGATGGCCGAGCGACCGGAGCTCTACCGGCTGTTGCGTCTGGGCGACGCGGCGACCCTGGGGCTGGTGGCGGCCGTCCTGGCTACCACCACGGCCTCCGCCGAGCGCGTCGAGGTGCTGAACGGCGCCGACCCCTCGGCGGTGGGCGGCGCGCTCGCCTTCCAGAAGGGGAACCGGGCGGGAGAGCTGCGCTTCGAGGGCCGGACCAGGTCGCTGCCCGGCCGCGACCCGGCGCTGGGAGGCTCCTTGGCCGCCGTGATCTCCGGCCCGCGCATCCGCATCCTCGACCGGTTCAACCTGCAGGTCGTCTCGAGTGTCCCCGCCTCTCATCCGCAGGCGGTCGCGATCTCCAACTCCTGGCTCGCCTACCTGAGCCGCCACCGGGGGCGCACCACGTTGAAGGTGAGGTCCATCAAGCGCCTCGGCCATCCCGGTGGGGCCCGGGTTGTGGCTTCCGCGTCCGCCCCGGCGGCGATCGGCAGGCCGACCATCGGGAAGGGGCGCGTGGCGTTCACGGTGTCGAAGCGCCGGACCAACGTGATCCGGCTCGTGGGGCTCAAATCGAGCAAGCGACGCACCCTGGTCCGCTCGCACAGCGACCAGCTGCTCAACCCCTCGCTTCTCGGCAGGCGGCTCCTGTACGTTCGGATCTCGCGGGGCTCGCAGGGCCCGCTGGCCACCGGGGCGCGCCCCCTGCATCAGACGCTGCTCCTGCGCCGGGTCGCGGGGCACGGGCGCGGGCACCGGATCTACCGCCGCGCCCCCGGCCGAAGGCTCTGGACGACGTCGCTGGCGCCGAAGCGCGCCTATCTCACGGTGCTCGGGAAGAACGGGCCGCGCGTCGTATCCGTGCAGCGCTAGTGACCGGAGTCGGAAATGCGGCTTCATCTTCCCGAGTGGCTGGGGTGGCGCCAGGCGCGGCCAGACGCCGGGAGGGTGCGCCCGAACTGACGACTCGGGACTAGCCACCCGGCGGGGCCAGAACCGAGGGCGGGATGTCGCCCACGCCGATCGCTCGGTAAAGGGCCGAGCTCGGCTTGGCGATCAGCCAGCGGCTCCCGTGCCGCTCGAGATAGATCACGTCGTCCTCCACCGATGGCTCACGGTCGCCGGCGAACCGGGTCACCACCGTCGCTACGACGCGCGCGTGGGCGCCGTCGATCCTGACGGAGCGGACTCGGGCCAGCCGCGAATGCTCGTAGACGGGGAAGCCCCGCGGATCGCGATATCCGATCGAGGCCCCGACGGACGACCCGCAATCACCCCGAGCGCGCGGGAAGCTCACCGCATCGAGGGCCCCGGGAGCGAAGGACCCGCAGACGCGCTCGCCATCGCGCGAGTCGAGCGCGGCGACGTACCCGCGGGCGGCGGCGGCGGCGCGCCGCTGGAGCGCATCCAGGCGCGCACGTCGAGCCTGGGCGACGGCCTCCCGCACGGCTGCCCGGTTGGACTGGTGGCGGGCCGGCCGCCGCCGGTGGCGGTCGGCGGGGGCACCCGCGCCCGCGTCGCCGCCGTCATGCCCGCGGCCCGCACGGGTCGTGGTGGCGGCCGTGGTGGACGGCGAGACCCCGTCGCCGCCGCCACAGGAGCTCGCGGCGACCGCCAGCGCGGTGACGAGGGCGAGCGCCGTGGCCGAGGTCGCGCTTGGCACCCATCCGTTATAGCGCCGCTCGCCGATGTCGCAAAATGCCGCTCGTTGCGCCGATCCGGGCGAGCGGTTCCGTCCATGGGCGCCCCTACGCTGGGCCCGCTCGTGTCGACTAGCGCTAACCTCGCGGCCGTGAGGCACCTGACGCCAGTGCCCGACCTGAAGCCGCCTCCGAGGCTCGCGGAGCGAGGCGATGCCCAGCCGCGGATCGAGGAGCTCGAGCGGTGGGCGACGGTACTTCGCATCGACTGCGTCCGGATGCTGGCGGTGGCCAAGTCGGGCCACCTCGACTCCTCGTTGTCGGCCACCGACATCATCACCGCGCTCTACTACCGCGTCCTGCGCCACGACCCGGAGAACCCGGGCTGGCCGGCACGCGACCGCTTCGTCCTCTGCAAGGGTCATGCCGCGCCGATCCAGTACGCCGCCCTCGCCCAGTACGGGTACTTCCCGCTGGAGGAGCTGATGGGGCTGCGCCAGATCGGTGCCCAGCTTCAGGGGCACCCGGACATGCGCCGCACGCCGGGGGTCGAGGTCTCCACCGGCTCCCTCGGACAGGGGCTGTCGATGTGCGTCGGCATCGCCCTGGCCCTTCGCCTCGACGGCCTGGACGAGACGTCACACGTCTTCGGCGTGCTCTCGGACGGAGACTGCCAGGAGGGACAGAGCTGGGAGGCCGCAACGGCGGCCGTCCACTTCGGCGTACCGAACCTCACGGCGATCGTCGACTACAACCACCTGCAGACCGACGGAACGACCGAGGAGGTCATGGACATCGGCGACGTCCGGGCCAAGTTCGAGGCGTTCGGCTGGGACACGGTCGAGATCGACGGCCACGACATGGAGCAGGTGGTCGAGGCGCTCGAACGCAGCCGCACGGTGCGAAAGCCGGCGGCGATCGTGGCCCAGACCAAGAAGGGCAAGGGCGTCTCCGCGATGGAGGATCGATTCGGGTTCCACGGCAAGCCTCCGACCCCCGAGCTGGCCGCCGAGGCGCTCGAGGAGCTGATGGCGACCCTCGACGAGCAGACCAAGGCGCTGCAGGGCGCCGATCGAGGCGGCGCCTGAGCGATGCCGGCGGAGGCCAAGACGGAGCCGATCGCCACACGGCACGGGTACGGCGACGCTCTGACCGACCTGGGCGAGCGTCACGACGACGTCGTCGCGCTCGACGCCGACCTCGCCGTATCGACCCAGGCGATGAAGTTCGGCAAGCGCTTCCCCAACCGGTTCTTCAACGTCGGCGCCGCCGAGGCGAACATGATGTCGATGGCCTGCGGGCTCGCGGCGACGGGCAAGGTGCCCTATTGCTCGACCTTCGCCATCTTCGCCGCGGGACGCGCCTACGACCAGGTCCGCCTCGGGATCGCCCACAACGAGCTGAAGGTCCGCATCGGGGCCTCCCACGGCGGGGTTTCGCTGGGCGAGGACGGCGCCTCCCACCAGATGATCGAGGACATCGCGCTGATGCGGGCGATGCCCCGGATGACCGTCGTCGTCCCGGCCGACTACAACCAGGCCTACCGGGCGACGGCCGAGTCGTACGAGCGCTCCGAGCCGATGTACATGCGCTTTGGCCGGCCCGCCACCCCGATCGTCTACGAGGACATCCCTGAGACCCTCGGCTCCGGCGTCGACGTGCTGCGCGAGGGCAAGGACATCAGCCTTGTCGCCACCGGCCACATGGTCTGGCGCGCGATGGAGGCTGCGGAGTCCCTGGAGACCGAGGACGGCGTGGAGGCGGAGGTCCTGAACGTCTCGATCATCAAGCCGCTGCACTCCGAGGCGATCCTGGAGTCGCTGGGCAAGACTGGCGTGGGGGTGACCGCCGAGGAGCACCGAGTGACCGGCGGGCTCGCCGACGCGGTGCGGCAGGTCGCCGCCGAGCAGCACCCGGTGCCGATCTTCGCGGTCGGGATGGGCGACGAGTTCGGGATCTCGGGCACCGGCGAAGCCTGCATGGAGCACTTCGGCCTGACCGCGCGGGGGATCGCCGACCGGGCGCGCGAGGCCCTGGTCCTGAAGCCGATCGTCTCCCGCCCGCCGCTATTCGGACCCGAGTGGACCTAGGACTCGGCTGAGCCGGCGGGCGAGCCCAGATCGTCCACGGCGAGACCGACGATGGTCGGAAAACCCACCCCATATGTGCCGTTTTCCATCCATCGCGGTCGGAGGTGGCCCCAGGCCTGGGCCTGCACGGCGGCGTGCGGACGCAGCCAACTGTGAGGATCCCTTAACGTGGTTCGCTACCCTTCCGCCACGGCTCGCCAAGCAAGCGCTTCTGCAGGGGGACGGTGCGCAGGATTGCTCGGGGCCCCGCAGAAACACGCTTCGCATGGCGCTACTTCCGACACGCAGACGGCGCGAGCGCGCTGCCGAGGGCCGCGAGCCGCGGCCGGGCGAGGGCGCTGAGCCTCCGGCGGAGCCCCGCCGGCCCCCCATCGTCGAGCTCCGCGACGCGACGGTCGTGTATCCCGGCGGCCATGTCGCGCTCGAGCGCGTCACGTTCGCGATCCAGCGCGGGGACTTCGTGTTCGTGGTCGGCCCGACCGGGTGCGGGAAGTCGACCCTGATCAGAACCCTGACCGGCGAGGTCAGGCCCGCCAGCGGTCAGGTGATGATCGCGGGGCACGACATCGACCGCCTGCCGAAGCGCCGCATCCCGCATCTGCGCCGCCGGATCGGCACCGTGTTCCAGGACTTCAAGCTCCTGCCGAACCGCACCGTGTACGACAACGTCGCGTACGCGCTCAAGGTCACGGGCGCCGGCCGCGGGGAGGTCCGTCGCAAGGTGCCGGAGATCCTTCGCCTCGTGGGCCTGCAGGGCAAGGTCCACAGCTACCCGGACCAGCTCTCGGGCGGCGAGCAGCAGCGGGTTTCGATCGCGAGGGCGTTCGTCAACCATCCGCCCCTCCTCCTGGCCGACGAGCCCACCGGAAACCTCGATCCCGAGACCTCGATCGGGATCATGCAGCTGCTCTACCGGATCAATCGCACGGGGACCACCGTTCTCGTCGTCACGCACAACCGGGACATGGTCGACAAGATGCGCCGCCGCGTCCTCGCGCTCGACGAAGGGCGGCTCGTCCGCGACCAGGTCACCGCGACCTACCACGAGGAGTCGACGACCGAGTTCGGGGTGCGGGTACGCGCCGAGATGGGTGTCGGCGAGGGCCACACCAACGGTGATCCGGCGACGGACGACGAGCGAGCGGGCAGCCCGCCGAGGCGCTGACCGTGGGACGGATCCTCTTCTTCATCAGCGAGGCCCTGCGGGCGCTGCGCCGCAGCGCCTCGCCCAGCCTGGCCGCCATCGTGACCGTGGTGATGACGACGCTGCTCCTGGGCGTCTTCATCCCCGTCATCAGGGCCAGCTCCACGACCACGGAGAACGTGCAGAACCAGCTCTCCCTGCGGGTGTTCATGTTCCAGGACGCCACCAAGAAGCAGGCCAAGGCCGCGCAGAAGAAGATCGACAGGATCCCGCACGTCCAGCGCACCCAGTTCGTGTCCAAGAAGAAGGGACTGGACACGCTGCGCAAGGACATCGGCGAGGGCCCGATCGGCCAGGGGATCACTCAGCTTCAGGGTCAGAACCCGCTGCCGCTGTCGGTCGTCGTCCATCCGGACAACGCCAACGACCTGCACTCGATCCAGCACGCGATCACCCCGCCGGGGCCGAACGGCAAGCCCAAGCCGATCAGCCCGGCGATCGAGAGCGTCAGCAGCGGTCAGGGCGCGGCAAACACCATCAGGACCGTCACCAACGCGGTCAAGATCATCCTCTCGGTGATCGCAGTGCTGCTCCTCATCGCCTCGTTGATGCTGGTGGCGAACACGATCAGGCTCTCGATCTACGCGCGCCGACGTGAGGTCGAGGTGATGAGGCTGGTGGGCGCGACCAACTGGTTCATCCGCTGGCCGTTCGTGATCGAGGGGCTGCTCGTCGGCCTGAGCGGAGCGGCTATCGCCGTCGGCATGCTCTGGGTGGGCAAGGTCACGATCATCGACCCGCTCGCCCAGAACTTCGAGCTGATCGACAAGTTCTCTACTGTTGGGTTCGTGCCCCTGATCGTCGTCCTGCTGGTCGCGTCGGTTGTCGTGTCCGCCCTCGGAAGCGGCATCACGCTGCGCCGCTTCCTTCGCGTTTGAGCGATCCTCGCGCGGCTGGCCGCCAGCGCTTCGTCGTCGGCTTCGTCACCGGGGCCCTCGTCGCCGCGGCCGCGGCAGTCCTGATCGTTGCGCTCGCCGGCGGTCTGTCGTCGGGTGACGCCCTCGCGACCGACGCTCAGGACGTGATCGAGCAGAACTACTTCAGGCCGGTCGAGGGGCGGCAGCTCGACAACGCGTCCGTCGACGGCATGATCTCGGCGCTCAAGAAGCGCTACGACGACCGCTTCTCCCACTACTTCGACCCGTCCGAGCTGCGGCAGTTCGAGATGGCCAACTCAGGTCACTTCTCGGGGGTGGGTCTGACCGTCAACGGGGTCAAGGCAGGACTGCGGGTGGCGAGCGTGCTGCCGGACAGCCCGGCCAAGGCGGCCGACATCAAGCCCGATGACGTGATCGTGGGCGTCAACGGCCATTCGATCGCCGGAGTGTCGGAGGACGTGGCGGTCTCCAGGATCAAGGGGCCGCCCGGCACGCCCGTGACGCTCACCATCCGATCCGGGGGCGGGGGCAAGCCGCGTGCGGTGCACCTGAAGCGCGCGTCGGTGGAGTTGCCGGTCGCGACCGGCCATATCGACCACGCCGGCCCCACGAAGGTGGCCTACGTGAGATTCGCCACCTTCAGCTCGGGTTCGCACGGCGCGCTGGCGTCGGAGATCCAGCGCCTCGATTCCAAGGGGGCGAAGGGGCTCGTGCTCGACCTGCGGGGCAACGGCGGCGGCCAGCTGAACGAGTCGGTCCTCGCGGCGAGCCTGTTCCTGAAGAAGGGCCAGCGAGTGGTGTCGACCCGCAGCCGGACCCAGGGCACCAAGACCTACGATGCGGTGGGAGACCCGCTGCCGTCCCGCCCGACAGTGGTCCTGATCGACCACAACACAGCGTCGGCCGCGGAGATCCTGGCTTCGGCGATGCAGGAGCACCGCGTCGCCACCACCGTCGGGACGCGCTCCTTCGGCAAGGGCACCTTCCAGGAGGTGATCCACCTGGCAGCCGGCGGTGCACTCGACCTCACGGTCGGGCGCTATTTCACGGCGAACGGCACCTCGCTTCTCGGCAAGGGCATCAAGCCGGAGGTCCCGGCTCGCGACGACAGGGGGACCCGCGGCGACGACGCGCTCGACCAGGCGCTGTCCGTGCTGGCCGAGAGGATCGCGGTCGAGAACCGTTGAGCCCGCGCCGCCGAGGACTCGGGCGGCGAGTCGCCAGCATCGAGCGGCGGGGGCGCTTCACCGTCGCCGAGCCGCTGTTCGAGCGCGGCCCCCAGGTGGCGCTCGATCGCGGTTCGGTGAAGGTGCGCTCCGGCGACATCGCCCTGGTGGACTTCGGGCCCCGGGGCGCCCGGGCGCTGCGCCCGCTCGGCTCGGCCGAGCGGGCGCGCGACGTCGTGACCGCCCTGCTTTGGGGCGGTGACAACCGGCGCGGCTTCGCCCGCGCGATCGAGGACGGCGCACGCGACGCCGTGGCTTCGGCCCTCCGGATGCCGGTCGAGCGCCACGACCTGACCGAGCTGCCGACGTTCACCGTCGATCCTGCGACGGCGCGCGACTTCGACGACGCGGTCTCAGCGGCGGAGGAGGGCGACGGGGTCCGGCTCTGGATCCACATCGCCGACGTCTCCGCCCACGTACGCCCCGGGAGCGGGCTCGACTCGGAGGCGCTGCGCCGCGGCACCAGCACCTACGTTCCCGGCGCGGTGGAGCCGATGCTCCCCAGGGAGCTCAGCGACGAGGCGTGCAGCCTGGCGCCCGGCGTCGAGCGGCTCGCGGTGACGGCTGAGATCGTGCTGAACGGCAGTGGCGAGGCTCGCTCGGCGAGCTTCTTCCGCAGCCGGATCAGGTCCGACGCGCGGCTTGACTACGACCAGCTGGACGAGATCTTCGCCGGGCGTGCCGCGGCTCCGCCTCCGGTCGCGGCCCCGCTCGGGCTGGCGCGCCGCGCGGCCGCGGCCCTCGCGGCGCGCCGGCCTGTGGGGGCGCTCGAGATCGAGTCGTTCGAGCCCGAGTTCGAGTTCGACGCCGACGGAAACGTGGTCCGCGCCCACTCCGTCCAGCAGACCGAGGCTCACAAGCTGATCGAGCACCTCATGATCCTCACCAACGAGCGCGTGGCGGAGCTGTGCGAGCGCCGCCGCATACCCACCGTCTATCGCGTCCACGAGCAGCCGGACCCGCAGCGAATCGAGCGCCTCGTGCAGCAGCTGGCCTCGCTCGACGTTCCCACCCCGCCGCTTCCGGAGCAGCTCGCGCCAACCGCGGCCGGCGAGCTGGCGGGCGAGATCAGTCGTCTCGTCGCGAAGGAGGCCGCGCGGCGCGGACACGGCCGCGACGCGTATACATCCCTCGTGCTCCGCTCGCTCAAGCCGGCCTCGTACAGCGATCGAAACCTCGGCCACGCGGGCCTCGGCAGCCCGGCCTACGCCCATTTCACCTCGCCCATCCGGCGCTACCCGGACCTCGTCGCCCACCGGGCGCTGCTCTCCGCGGTCGGCGCCGGCGAGAAGGAGCCCGCGCCCGAGCGCGTTCGCGAGGCCGCGTCGCAGAGCACCGAGCGAGAGCGCGAGGCGACCGCGGTCGAGCGGGATGCCGACCGCGTGTGCGCGACGTTCCTGCTGGGGCGCGAGCTGTTCGAGCACGGCTGGAAGCGGGCCTTCGAAGGCGAGGTCTCGGGGGTGATCGGGGCCGGGGCCTTCGTGCGCTTCGGCGGCGAGCTCGGCGACGTCTACGAGGGCCTCGTCCCGGTTCGCCTCATGCGCTCCGACCACTTCGACCTCAACGAGACCGAGACGGCGCTCGTGGGCCGGAAGAGCGGCAGGCGGATCAGGCTGGGTGACCCGCTGTCGGTCCGCGTCGATCGGGTGGAGACGGCGCGAGGCCGCGTCGACCTCGTGCCCCCCGATGCTGGTGCTGCGTCGCGCTCGCGTTCTCGAGCGGCCCGCCTGCGGGAGCGCCGCTGAGGCCCGATGGCCAAGAAAGCGCGAAAGCCCGCTTCCGGAGACGTCGCGAGCAATCGGCGCGCCGGATACAAGTTCGAGCTCCTCGATCGGATCGAGTGCGGCATCGAGCTCGTCGGCACCGAGGTCAAGTCGCTGCGACAGGGCAAGGCGCAGCTCGGGGACGCCTACGCGGTCATCGACCGGGGTGAGGTCTGGCTGCGAAACGCCCACATCCCCCCCTATCCGCCTGCCGCGGGCCAGAACCACGACCCGGACCGGCCGCGAAGGCTGCTCCTGCACCGGTACGAGATCGAGCGCCTGGTCGGCCGGAGCGAGCGGCGCGGCCTGACCCTGATCCCGACGCGGATCTACTTCAAGGGTCCCTACGCGAAGGTGGAGCTCGCGCTGGCCCGCGGCAAGGAGCAGCGCGACCGCCGTCAGGAGATCCGCGACCGTGACACGCGGCGCGAGATCGAGCGCGACTTCCGGCAACGGCTGCGATGAGCCGGCGTCCCCGAGGCGGGCGCAGGCTGAAGGGTGGCTTTCAGATCTCGCCCCAAGCTGCCCGATTGCCGCGCTCGTGCGACGATTAGCGTCATGGCGACCAAAGCGCCCAATCGGTGCCTCCACCGTCTCAGCTCCCACCCGCCGCGCTACAGCCCGGCGTGGCGATCCCTCCAGCCGCGCCCCCGCCGGTGAGCGAGCGCGAGCAGCGAAAACGCGCCCGCGAGGAGCGGCGGGAGCGCCGCCGGCAGGAGCGCGAGCAGAAGAAGGCGCAGCGGCAGATGGCCGTCGAGGAGCGAAAGCGCGACAAAGAGGCGGGGCGACAGGAGACGCTCGCGAGGCGCCGCGGCGGCGCCCAGCCCGCGCCCGGAGCCGCACAAGGGCCCATCGCGCAGACGCCGCCTGCACAGGCCGCCCAGCCGCCTCCGCCGCCGCAGCAACCTGCCGCCACATCGCCCAGCCAGGCCACGGCCGCCCAGCCGGTCGCGCCGGCTCCACCCGCCGCGGCGCAGCCGGCGGCGCCCCCGCGGGAGTCACGGTCCGCCAAGCGCAAGCGGGTGAGGGCGGAGCGGCGGGCCGCCAAGGCCGCCGAGCGCGAACGCGCCAAGCAGGAACGCCTGCGCGCCATCGAGGAGCGAAAGCGCGCGCGCGAGGAGAAGAAGCAGGCCAAGCGGCAGCAGCGCATGGCTCGGCAGCCCTCCCAGCCCGCGCCTGCCGTCCCGACGCAGGTGATACCTCCGCCCCCCGAGGCAACGCCGACCCCGCCGGCGCCCGGGGCGCCCACACCCGCTCCGGCCCCTCCGCCCGCGGCCGAGGGCGCCCCCACCGTGGCGGGTGAGGTCCCGCACTCGGGACAGGAGCGATCGATCCAGGAGGACGCGGAGCGAGAGGCGCTCGCCCGTCTGGTCGAGTCGGAGCGTCGGGCCGAACCGTCGTCCGAGCCCGACGACGCGTGGGTCCAGGCGGAGACTGAGCGTCGTATCAGCAAGGCCGCGCAGCAGCTCGGCGAGCAGCCTCCTGCGTCACCGAAGCCGGCGACGGAGGAGCCTGCGGGGACCGAGCGACGGCCGCCGCCGGCCCTCGAGTCCGAGCCTCCGCCGGCAGCCGCCGCACTGCGCGACGACAAGCGTGAGGCGCTCCTCGCCGAGCTGCGCGCAGCCGACGAGCAGCTGGAGCGACGGCGGACCTCCGAGCAGGAGCTCGCGGGGCAGATCGAGGACACCGAGGCCCGGCTGGCCGCTGCCCAGCAGCGTACGGCGGAGGCTCTCGACCGCGCCGCGATGAGGCTGAAGGAGGTCGAAACTCGCGCGAGCGAGGCGGAGTTGCGCGCCGATCACGCCGAGGAGCTCGCGAAGCTGAAGAACGAGGAGATGGAGCGCGAGTCCCGGCTGCGCGAGCTGCTCGACCGCATCACCCAGACCGAGCAGCGCGTGGCGGAGGCCGAGCAGCGCGCCCGGGAGACCGTGGGCAGGATCGCGGACCTCGCGCCTGCCCCGGCGTCCACCGCCGGGCGCGGCAAGGAGCGCGAGTCCAAGCCACAGGCCGCCCCGGAGCCGGAGAGCTCACCGGAGCCCGAGGTGGCGCCGCCGAAGAGCGCCACCCCACCTTCCGATCAGCCGCAGCCCGAGGAGAGCCCCACCTCCTTCGAGTTCCAGCCTCCGCCTCCGCACTCCCCGCCGGCCCCGGCTGCACCGGAATCCGGCCAGCTGGCGTGGATCCCGCATTCGCCGGAGGCTCCGCAACCGGAGGAGGCGCAACCTGAATCCGGCGGTGAGGAGGGGCCCATCCCCCCCGAGGGAGGGCCGCTCAACCTCAACCGGGCGACCTACGAGGACCTCAGGCGCCTGCGGCTCTCGGTGACGCAGACCGGGCGGGTCCTGGCCTACCGCGACCGCGTCGGCGGCTTCAAGTCCCTGGATCAGCTGGACAGCATCCCGGGCTTTTCGAAGTCGTTCCTGACCGAGGTCAAGCGTCACCTGACGCTCTAGCAGCGGCGGGTCCTAGAGCCCGTACTCCTCCATCAGCTTCAGCCAGACCTCGCTGCGGGTGGGGAACGCCGGCACCGCGTGCCACAGGTCGTCGAGCGAGACCTCGGCGATGACCGCCACGGTGGCGGCGTGCAGGAAGTCCGCCGTCTCCGGGCCGACGAACGTGGCGCCGACGATGACACGCCGGTCGTCGTCGACGACGATCCTGGTCGTGCCAGTTGCGTCGCGACCGTGAAAGCTCGCCCCGGCCGTGGCCGAGGTCGGGACGTCGACCGCGCGCGCGTTGATCCCCGTCTCGGTGGCGGCGGCGAGCGTGCGCCCCACCGCGGCCACCTCGGGGTCGGTGAACGTCACCCGCGGGGAGCCGCGTCCCTCGGCCGTGGCGGCGGCCTCGCGGCCCAGGATGTTGTCGGCGGCGATCCTCCCCTGGTACTTGCCCATGTGCGTGAGTAGGGAGCGGCCGTTGACGTCACCGACCGCGTAGAGCCAGTCGGAGCCGCCGACCCGCAGTTGGTCGTCGACCTCCAGCCAGCGATCGACCTCCACGCCGACTGTCTCCAGCCCGATCCCCTCGGTGCGGGCTGTGCGCCCGATGGCGACCAGGACCTCCTCGCCGCGCACGGCCTCGCCATCCTCCAGCCTCACGGTCACGCCGCCGTTCTCGGCGCGGACCGAGCTCGCCCGCGCACCGGTGCGCACGTCCACCCCGCGACCGCGGAGGGCGTCCGCGACCTGCTCGCTCGCGAAGGGTTCCTCGCGCGGCAGCAGCCGGTCCTCGGCCTCGACGAGTACGACGTCGCTGCCGAAGCTGCGCCACGCCTGGGCCATCTCGGCGCCGACCGGGCCGCCGCCCAGGACGACGAGGCTCTCCGGAACGCGCTTCGACGTGGTCGCCTGGCGGTTGTCCCAGGGCTCGGCTTCTCGCAGGCCGTCGATCGGCGGAATCGCCGCCGCCGACCCGGTCGCCACGACCACCGCGCGGCGCGCGACCAGGGTGTCCTCACCGACCCTGACGCGTCGCTCGCCGTCGATCTCGCCCCTGCCGCGAAAGAGCTCGATCCCACGATCGGAGAGCCACGGCAGCTGGCTCGAATCGTCGAGATCGTGAATCACCTCGTCGCGGCGCCTCAGCGCCGCCCGGACGTCGAGATCGCCCGTGACCGCTTCGGCGGCGCCGGGCACCCGTCTGACCTCCGCGAGCGCCTCGGCGGGGCGCAGCAGCGCCTTGGACGGCATGCACGCGTAGTACGAGCACTCGCCGCCCACCAGGTGGGGCTCCACCAGCGCCACCTCCAGGCCGCCGCCGGCGATGCGCCCCGCGCACACCTCCCCGGGCGCCCCGGCACCCATCACGATGGCATCGAACTCCCGCTCGCTCATTGCCGTTACGGCTACCCTATGTGCAGTGACATAGCACGGGGGCGACAGGCATCGATTCGGTCGATCCGTGCGAAAGGTCGCAGGTCGAGGTTCCCGGAGGCCTCGTTAAACACCGGGAAAAACAATAAGTGCGGACCACGAGTTCGCCCTTGCCGCTTAGCTCAAGCTAAGTAGGTGAGGAGTCGGCCCTCCCTCGGCCCGTGGGGAGGGGCCCCGGCTTCAGAAACGGGCTAGCCCGATGCGGTCCGTCCTCGCCGCCAGGGGACTCTTCAGGGGACTGGTCTTCCGGATTTCACCCGCCGGCGCGGGACCCGGGAGACGAGATCAAAGCGCCGGCTAAGCCTGTAGAAGCCTTCGCATTGAGACTGAAGACGCGAGTTCGAATCTCGCCGCCTCCATCCAGCCCCGAAGCCCCGAGTGAGCGATTGCGCGGCGACGTCAGGCGGTCAATCGCTCACTCGATGCGAAGCACGTGGCCGACAGAGGGGTCGGTGCGGCCGTCCAGAAGCTCCAGGTAGGCGGCCTGGACGGCGTCGCCGCCCTCTTCGCGGACAATCTCGAGCCAGCTCGCCGACCACTCGACGAACGGTCCCCAGGCCTCGGCCAGGCGGGAGTCCAGGCCGTCCTGGCCCCACTCGGCGCTGCGCCTTCGCACCTGGTCGGGCGCGAAGAAGAAGGCCGGCGGCGGACCCGGTAGCGACGCGGCCTCCTCGCCCGCGAGCTGGTCCCAGTGCGTCGCCCCGACGACGGCGCTGTGCCGCAGCTCGTCGCCGTAGTGCTCGTGTACCGCGGCGCGAACCTCAGCGTCCCCCGCGATGTCGACGTAGGCGGCGGGCGCCTTCGGCACGGACTCGACCTCCGGGTATGCAACGACCCGGTCGTAGATGTCCAGGCCGTCGGTGTACTCCACCCGGCCGGGTGACGTCAGGCCCACCACCTCGACGCCGTCGCGCTGGGCGAGCTGGAAAGCCGCGCCCAGCGCGGTCTTGCTCGAGGCGCTCGAGACGATCGCGGTCTCTGCTCCGAAGAAGCCCTCGCTACCCAGGAAGTCGTCGAGGAGGAACGACGTGAAGAACAGTGGCCACAGGAGCATCTGCTGCGCCTCGAATCGCTCTTCGTAGAGCGGGTGGCCCTCGACCAGCAGGTAGCTGTTGTACGCGCCGGGCAGGCTCGCCCGGTGGGGCGATGCGTCGGTGAACCCTCGAGGGTCGATCGACTCAGGCGTCACGACCAGGTGGCTCGAGGCGGGGAAGTACCCGAAGACCCGGGCTCCCTGCTCCAGGCCGGCGTCCCCGGCCGCCTCGACCTCGGCGAAGCCCCACACCGGGAGCCGGCCCCAGCCCTCCTCCGCCGGGAAGAAGTCCCAGTAGGACATTGCCTCTCCGAAGACCGCGTACGTGATGTTGTTGGTCGTCAGCCCGAACCAGTCGATCCGCAGGAGGGCCCGCCCCGGCTCGAGGTCGCCGATCCCCCGGTCCACCAGGCGGCAGGTGTGGAGGTCGTCGCGCTTGACGAGGAAGTCCATGCCGGCAGCCTACGACGCATCGGTCGCCCGGCGTTTCGTGAGGCACCGGGGCGGGATGAGGCCGGCGACCGCGCGCGGCGGCTCGGATAAGCTCGCGCGCAATCGTGGGACCCGATCCGGACGCCTGGCCGCACCAGTTCCGGTCGGCGTCGGCACCTGACGGCACGCTGGTTTTGCTTCACGGGCGGGGCACGGACGAGTTCGATCTCCTGCCCCTGCTCGATGCTCTCGACCCCGACCGGCGGTTGGTGGGGCTCACGCCGCGGGCGCCGCTGTCATTGCCGCCGGGAGGGGCTCACTGGTACATAGTCAGGCAGGTCGGTCATCCCGATGCGGAGACGTTCCACCACAGCCTTCGCGGGATCTCGGCCTGGCTCGATCTGCTGCCGGACGAGCTCGGGGTCTCCTGGGAGAGGACGGTGCTCGGCGGGTTCTCGATGGGCGCCGTGATGTCCTACGCGATCGGCCTGGGCCCGGGCGGGCCGACGCCGGCGGGAATCATGGCGCTGAGCGGCTTCATCCCCACCGTCGAGGGGCTCGAGCTGGAGCTCGAGCGGGCCCGCGGCCTCCCGGTGGCGATCGCACACGGGACCGCGGACCCGGTGATCGGAATCGAGTTCGGCCGCGACGCCCGCCGGCGGCTGGAGGAGGCCGGCGCCGACGTCCTCTACCGCGAGTCGCCGGTCGCCCACACGATCGACCCCGCGGTCATCCCCGACCTCAGGCAGTGGCTCGCCCGAGTGCTTCCGCCCGCCCCGGAGGACGCTGCCCGCTAGGGAGTCGCTGCCGGGGCCAGCTTCGGAAGGGCGACGCGGAGGTGGGAAACCTCGACCGCGAACGGGAAGTTGCCGGCCTGGTAGTACGGGGCATCGCGCCCGAGCAGCTGCAGCTCGGCGACATGGCCCTTCCTGAAGTCCCAGCCGTTGCCGTGTAGCTGGAACGCGATCCGTCCCGACTGGTTGTTCCGGAGGCTGTAGACCCCGCGGCTGATCAGCGTCTGCTGCCCGCTTGGCGCGATGTCCCAGAGACGCGCGGCTATCTGTCCGAACTTGCCGGTGACGTCCACGTCGGTGCGAACCGTTGGCAGGCCGACCATCGTCATCGGCTCGGTGAAGCGGTGGCGGTAGTTCGCGGTGTTCGGCTCTTTGGTCTCAGGGATGCTCTTGCACGAATCCGAGGTGCCGGCGATGGGGTCGAATCCCATGGCGACGTCGGGATCCCCGCCCACGGACGTGAACGTCCTGGCACCCGCGGCGCCGAAGGTGACGCCCGGTCGATGCAGCGCCCCCCACGTCGGCGCCTCATAGGGGCCCCCGTCGCGCCTCGTCCTGGGACAGGTCTGGGTGAAAACCGTGGCCGACCCGTTCGAGGGCGCGCCGACTCCGCCGTGCTTGAGCCGTGCCTTGAAGAACCGCGCCGCCTGGCCGTTCAGGAATCTGTTGGTCTTCGGCTTGTTCGATCCACGGCTGTGTCCGAGATCGCCGAACTGAAGCGCCACCGGGAAGCCGGCATAGGCCGAGCGCAGGTAGTTGTACGGACGGAGCGCGTGCTCGGGCGGGAAGAGGTCGTCGGTCCACCCGTTCTCGATCAGGAGCGGGGATGGGCGGGAGTGCCGCGGCACGAACCTCAGCGCGTAGCCGCTGTGGTTGGCGTACGTCTCCCGCAACGAGGACTTGGCGTCGGCGCTCAAGGGCTGCCCCGCCTGGATCTCGGCGAAGCTCATCGGCAGGTTGGCGTCGCGGTTGGTGCACGGCGTGGAGGCCGGTGCCGTCCCGCAGTAGTACCCGGTGACCTGGCCCACCGCGAACAGGCCCGTTACGTAGCTGACGATGGGGATGCCCACCGGGTTCAGGCTCTGCCGGTTGGGGGCGACCCCCGTGTCCCTGAACCGGCCGTTGGGCAGCAGCGCGTCGACGAGGTCCGACCACGGCCAGCGCGGGTAGGAGGCCGCGATGTGAAGGCGCCTGCCCTGCGGACTGCGCCACGGGACGAGGTCGCCATTCGGGTGGCGGATCTTGTCGTTCAGGAACGCCAGCTCCATGCTCTGCCCGCCTCCATACGAGATGCCGGTCACGCCGATCGCATTGGGCTTCGTGATCCCCTGGTCGACCAGCCTGCCCAGCAGGTATTGCGTGTCGCGGGCCTCGTAGCGAGTGTCGGCGAGGCGTATGTATCCATCCCCGCACGGACCCGAGTGGTCGCCGCTCGCCCCGCCGCCGCAGGAGTCGCCGAATCCCCTCGCGGTGTAGTTGACGACCGCATAGCCGTGGCGCGCGAAGTAGGCGTTGTTGTAATGGAAGGTCGTCGAGCCGTCCCCACGGGGCTCGATGGACTCGAAGCTGGTCTTGTCACCGCCCCAGCCGTGGAGCATGACGATGGTCGGGAAGGGGCCGTTTCCCTTTGCGGGCAGCGTCACGTCGACGTCGAGCGGCACCCCGTCGAACGTGGGAACCCGCTGCGCCGAGCTCGCGCCGGGGCAGAATCGCACGTGGTTCTGCGCCTGGCACGTGTGCCCGAACGGGGTCGGCCCGGCCGCCGAGGCGGTGCTCGCCCCGATGGCGGCAAGCATCGAGATGGCGAGCCCGCCGGCAATCGCCATCCGCCTGCGCGTCTTCAAGAGCTCCACATCTCCTGACCCCGCGCGGAGGATACCCGTCCTGTCTAATTTGGCCAAGGAGACCCATGATCGATCTCGATGCATGGCTGCCGGACCCGCAGGTCCGCGGAGGTCATCGCCGCAGCGCCCGAGCGACGCCCGACGAGCTCTGGCACGCGGCGGAGGGGGTGCGCGTGTGTGACGCGCCCGCTCTCGGACGGGCGGTCCGATGGCGCATCCCCGGCACGCCGGGCGACCTGCCGTTTCGAGAGCTGTTGCGCTCCTACCCGTTCGCCGTGCTCGCCGAGGGCGATGGATGGTCGGTGTCGGGGCTCTGCGGCCGCCTGTGGACCCTGCGCCGCGACTACCCCAGGCTCGACGGACCGGACGACTTCATTGGGTGGGGCGAGCCGGGCACCGCCCGCGTCGTGCTGGCCCACTGGGTCGAGCCCGAGGGCGACGGCCGCTCGGCGATCTGCAACGAGTCGCGAGTCGCCGCCGTCGACAGGTCGGCGGCGCTGCGGCTCCGGGCGCTGTGGGCGCTCGTCGGCGGGCTCGAGCGGCTGATCGGCGGCGAGGTCCTCGGGGTGGCGACGCGGCGGGCCGAGAAGACGCCGACCGGTCGGAGCTGACGCGCGAAATCAGGAGCGGGTCGGAGGGTGGGGCGGCGGGCGGATCAGGACTCCGTTGCCCGAGGGGTCGCTGGTCAGCAGCCCCTGGTCCGTGCGCTCGACCGCGACGCGTGCCTGCTCGAGCCGTTCGTGGAGTCGATCCAGGTCGTCGGGCTCGTCGACGACGAGCTCGAACCACTCGAGGCCACGCGACCCCTCCGGTGGCGCCGGCGCGCCGGCGCCCGTCCAGGTGTTGACGCCGATGTGATGGTGATAGCCACCGGTGGACAAGAAGAGGGCGCCGGGATAGGTGCGAACCGTCACGTCGAACCCGAGCAGCCCCGAGTAGATGGCCTCGGCCGCGTCCAGATCGGCCACGTTGAGGTGAACGTGGCCGATGCGAGCGCCCGGCGCCATCCGCTCGGCACCGGCCTGGTGGCCGCGGCGCTCCGCGAGCAGCGACTCGAGGTCGAGGGGCAGGGTCGACATCTGGACGTCTCCGTCCTCGTAGCGCCACTCGGAACGGGGTCGGTCTCGGTAGATCTCGATGCCGTTCCCCTCGGGGTCGTTGAGGTAGAGGGCCTCGCTGACCAGGTGGTCCGATGCGCCCGTCAGGCGCCACCCCACGCTGGCTACGCGCTCGAGGGCGAGGGCGAGCTCGGGGCGAGTTGGCACCAGGATGGCCAGATGAAACAGCCCGGTCGTCCCGGGCGGCCGCGGAGGGGCCTCCGGGCTCGACACCAGCTCGACCGCCGTGGTGCCGTCGGCGCCGAGCCGGGCGGCGCCGTAGGAGCGATCGAGGGCGCGAAGCCCGATCGCACGCTCGTAGAACTCCTGTACACGAGGGAGATCCGCGACCCTCAGGCGGATGGCCCCTGGCTCCATGAGGTGGACTAGCCCGATTCGCGCAGGCCGCGGAGGCCGAACCCCACGACGATCTCGAGCGTCCCCCTGACCAGCAGGCCGATGCCGACCAGCAGCGCCAGTGTGGTCAGGCCGATGTCGGGATTGCCGAGGATGACCACTCCGGCCGCCACCGATGCCAGCCCGAGCAGCGCGATCCAGCCGCGGTTGCGCTCGCTCTCCATCGCGCGCACCAGGTCGGCGATCCCGATCAGGATGAACCAGAACGAGAAGGCGATCAGGAGCGCCAGGAGGCTCGCCCCGGGCCTGACCAGGCAGACCAGGCCCGCGAGGACGCCGATGAACCCGACCAGGACCCTGAGGACGCTGAGCGATGCGGGCGTGTCGGGGCCGAACGCGGCCGCGAGCGTGAAGACGCCCCAGACGAGGAGATAGGCACCGAGGATGATGCCAAGGGCGCGGAGCGTCAGGTCCGGGTAGGCGAGCGCCAGCACCCCCGCGACGATGGCGCCGCCGCCCAGCAATACGAACACCCACCACTTCTCGGCGATCCATTCGGCAAGCGTGCCTTGACGCTCCATGCGGACACTCCTCTCGAAGGGGACCCGGAGAGTGTCCCCGGGCCTGCGGACGCTAGCGCGAGGAGCGGGTCCGGGAACGGCCCGAACGCGAGCGCGCCCTGCCCTGCGTCGAGCTGCGTCCGCGCGACTTCGACGAGGATCCGCGGCTGGATCCAGCGGACGACGAGCGCCGGCTGGAGCTCGACGAGCCGGAGCGCCTGCGCGCGGACGACGTGCTTCGCCGTGAGCGCCGGCGCCCGTTGGATCGCTCCGAGCTCGGCACCTCCGCCCGGACCACCGCCCGCGTGAGTTGCGGGATGAGGCGCTCGAGGTACTTGGCCATCCGCTCCTCCTCCCGCTTGATCGACCGGGCGAGCTTGGCGGTCTCGGCATCCGACACGCTCTCGGCGAACGCCTCGATGGCGGAGTAGGTGGCGATCTCCTCCGCCTCCTCCGAGTACTCCGTCTTCGCGTTCTTGAGCTGCCGCTCGTCCTCGCCCGAGCCGCGAAGCGCGTGCACTGGCCCCTTCAGCGCTGCCGTCGCCTGGCCGGCGAGCCGCTGGAGTGTCTGGGGGTCCCCGCCGAGCCGCTTGATGCGACGCTCCAAGCGGCGGGCGTGGTCCTTGGTCTCGCGGAGGTGCCGCTGCAGGCGCTTCTTGTACGCGGCTCTCGTAGTCATGCCGATATGGGCCTCGAGCGCGGCTTCCAGCTCCCTCTCCTTGCCGTAGGCCTCGTTCAGGTACTGGACCAGCTTGCTGTCACGGCTCGTCAGCGTCGCCATCGAATCACTCCTTGGGCTTCCAATTCGCATCTCGTACGCACAAAGCTCCCCGTTACCCGCGGGGCTCACCCGATAACTGGCCAGGCGGCGGGGCGAGGTTTGGCCGATCTGTCCCGTTTCCCGCTTGCAGTTGCGGGAAAGGGCTCCCATGAGATGGAGCTCACGACGGCACCGGAGGATGAGGACTCAATCGCCGCGTCAGGCGGCGTCCGTTCGGGCGCCGCCCACTCCGACGGTACCCCGATCGAGAATCCGCGGATCGAGCCCATCCCCGGCGACCCCCTCCTCGAGCCGCACCCCGCCGAGCCCGGCGTGGGCTCGGACGGCACCGCCGCCCCGCTCGAGAACCCCGACGACAGCGTCTCGGCCGATCCGCTGGTCGCAAAGGGCTAGCCGGTTCCCAACGGTTTTGTCGAGCTGGGGACGCCACGGCGTACCTGAGGCGACATGACCTCGCTGGGGCCCAGCTAGGCGGCGGTCACGGCGCACACGGAGAGGCCGCGCGGCGTCCCGGTCTCGCGCAGGCGCCGCTTGCGCCCGAACCGGAGCTCATGCTCGTCGAGGGAGTCCCTGGCGGGCTCGGAGACGAGCACCTCACCGCCCTTGGCGCACTCGCCGACCCGTGCGGCGATGTTGACGTCGACGCCGAGGTAGTCGCCGCCCACCTGCCGAGGGCGTCCGAGGTGAATCCCGGCGCGCAGCACGGGCGTGTGTCCCCCCACCTCCACGTCGCCCATCCCCCCCACTGCCTGAAGCGCCGCGCGAACCGCGTCCGCCGCCTCGCTGAACACCGACATCGACCCGTCTCCCATGCGCTTGACGAGGCTGCCGCCGTGGTCCGATACCGCATCGCCCTCGACGGCGGCCACCTGGCGAAGCAGGTCGAGGGCCGCCTCGTCGCCGACCTCGAGGGCCCATGGCGAGAACTTCACGATGTCCGTGAACAGGATGGCGACGTCCACGGTCCCGCGGCCGCGGCCCTGCGCCTCCGCCAGCGCCTGCCAGGCCTGAAGCGCGGCCAGCCCCAGCTCGCGCGCCGCGCTGGGCCGCTCCGGCTCGACGTCCGACACGAGGCGCCCGATCCGCTGGGAGACCTGCCCTCCCCCGGTCGACAGGGCGTCGCCGTAGCGATCGTCTCCGGGAAGGAGCCGGCGGATGAGCCTGGCCGAGGCCACGAGCTGTGGCCTGGCGTCGGCCCGGCGGAGCGTCTCGCGGAGCCTGCGAGCCCGGCCCGGAAGCTGAGTGGCCTCGCCGTCCTGCCCGCGGGCGGGCGTGCTCTGGTTGGCGTCGGCGTCCCGCACGCGCCCATGCTCGCGGATTTCCGGACCGGATACGCCGTCATCTAGCCTGCGGGCGTGATGGACGTCGATGCCGCGCTCGGCCGGGTGGGCCTGCCGGAGCCCCTGTCCGCGCTGGCGGCGCGCGACTGGGACGCCGTTGTGGTGGGCGGGGGTCACAACGGCCTGACCGCCGCCGCGTACCTGGCGCGGGCCGGGCGCCGGGTCCTCGTCCTGGAGCAGCGCGAGCGCCTCGGCGGAGCGTGCACACTCGACCAGCCCTTCGACGATCCCCGGTACCTGATCAGCCCCTGCGCCTACGTCGTCGGGTTGCTCGACCCGATCGTCATCAGGGAGCTCGACCTCGAGCGACGCGGTTACCGGGTCTTCGTCTGCGAGCCCAATCTCTGGTGCCCCCTGCCCGACGGTGGTGCAATCGCCCTCTTCTGCGACAGCCGCCGCACGGCCGAGCACCTGCGCTCCGGCGGGTTCGCGGAGGCCGACGTCCGCGGCCTGCTGGCCTACGAGGAGCTCTTCGCCCGGCTGCGACGGCTGCTGCGGGATGGGCCGCGTGGAGATACCTGGCTGGGATCGTCGCCCAGCCGCGCGGAGCTCGAGGAGACGCTCGGCCACGACGACGAGCTGATCTCGGTCCTGTTCGACGAGTCCATCGCCGGCACGCTCGATCGCTACATCGCGGACGAGCGGATCAAGCACGCGCTCTTCGGTCAGGGCGTGATCGGGGCGTTCGCCGGCCCGCGCGACCCCGGTACGGCATCCGTGAAGTTGATGCACCACCAGGGCGACCTGCTCGGCCAGGGGGCGGTCTGGGGCTACGTGGAGGGCGGCATGGGCCGGGTCTCGTTCGCGATCGCGCAGGCGGCGGCCGATGCGGGCGCCGTCATCGCGGCGGGAGTGCGGGTATCGCGAATCGTTCCGGGCACCGGGGTCGAGGTCGAGAGCGGGGAGCTGATCCGCGCGCCGGCGGTCATCTCGAACGCCGACCCGAAGCGCACGGCCGCGATGCTGTCCGAAGACGCGATCCCGCCCGAGTTCGCGGGTCGCATCCGCGCGTGGCGGGTCGCCTCGCCCGTGGTCAAGGTGAACGCCGCACTGCGGCGACTGCCGGTCTTCGCCGCCGCCACGGATGTCGCGCCGCACCGGGCGATGGTGTCCGTGACCCCCGGGCTCGATGCCGCGCAGGAGTCATTCGAAGCCTGCAGCGCCGGCGAGCCGCGGATCGGATTCGCCGAGCTCTACTTCCAGACCGCTTACGATCGCTCCGTGGCGCCGCCCGGCCGGCACACCATGAGCGTCTTCGCCCAGTACGCACCGTACGAGCTGGCGGCCGGCGACTGGGAGGGGAGGCGCGGTGCGATCGGCGAGCTCGTCCTCGAGGCGATCTCGGCCTATGCGCCCGACATCGGCGAGTGCGTCGAGGCGATGGAGGTGCTCGGACCACCCGACATCGAACGCCGGGTGGGCCTCAGCGGCGGGCACATCTTTCAGGGGGAGGCGCTACCGGATCAGATGTGGGATCGCCGCCTCGATCATCGGACCCCGGTCGACGGGCTCTACCTCTGTGGGGCCGCGACGCACCCGGCCGGATCGGTCATCGCGCTCAATGGCCGCAACGCGGCGATGGCGGTGCTGGACGACCTGGACCGTCCTTCGGCGGCTGGCTGACCAGCCGGGGCGCGGGCGCAAATCCTTTGGCCGGATGACGGACCCGAGCGCAGCACGCCGCCGGAGATGGCCGGCACCCGCCTGTACGAGATGAAGCGCGAGCGCCGCCCGGACGGCACCACCGGGGTCCTGTAGCGGCCGCGGCCTGCCGCCCACCAATCGGAGGAGCGATTCCCAACCGATCGCAGGGTGACATGTTCATCCCGAGGATCCCCCAACCGAAGGATTGCGCCGCCCGATGCGGCCGGGGAGGATGCTCGTAGTCAACCTCCGCACCGGTTGATCGCTGGAGCTGGATGAGCGAGCTGCCAGCCACGCGATTGACACGGGAGCGCCGCGCCAGTCCATCCCTAGGCGTGGCGCTCCCACTTTTCGGTGGCGCTCCGTGACCGCCCGTCCCGCATGGCGCAGTGCGCCTTTTCGGCGGCAGGTGGGTTAGCCTCCGCCGAGGTATGAAGCGTCCGCAGCGGTCGGTGGCCGGCGTGACCCGGGAGGAGGCTTGAGCGCGAGAAGGTCAGGGCGGGTGCGTGTGTTCGTCGCCGACGATCACCCGATCTACCGGGACGGGATGGTGCGAGCGATCAGCGAGCGACCTGACCTGGAGCTCGTGGGAGAGGCCAGCGACGGACGGGAGGCCCTGGCCGCGATCGGTGATGTGAAGCCGGACGTGGCGCTGATCGACATCCGGATGCCGGGACTGGATGGCCTGGAGGTCCTGGGCGCGGTTCGGCGGGAGGGCGGCACCACTCACGTGGTCCTGCTCTCCGCGCACCTCGACAGCGACCTGGCCTATAGGGCAGTGGCCGCCGGCGCCAGGGGCTACCTCTCCAAGCAGGCGGCCCGGCAGGAGATATGCGACGGGATCGCGCTCGTCGCCGACGGGGGCACCGCCTTCGCACCGGAGGTGCAGACCGGGCTGGCCAGCGAGCTCCACGAGCGCGAGCGCGGCCAGCAGGGTCCGGTGCTGACCTCGCGGGAGCGCGAGGTGCTGAAGCTCGTGGCCGCCGGGCAGTCCGCGCCCGAGATCGCCGAGCGCATCCATCTCAGCCCGGCCACGGTGAAGTCCCATCTGCAGGCGATCTACGACAAGCTCGGCGTCGCGGAGCGGGCGGCTGCGGTGGCAGAGGGCATGCGCCGGGGATTGCTGGAATAGGACCACGCCGGTGAGCGTTGAATCCGGGCGCGAGCGGTCGGACAGCCTCAAGGCGGCCGTCGTCGACGGCGCCCTCGACTGCGTCGTCGCGATGGACGATCGCGGACGAGTCCTGCAGTTCAACCGCGCCGCGGAGCGCACCTTCGGCTACACCGCCGATGAGGCGATCGGCGCCGAGCTCGCCGCGCTCATCGTGACCCCGAAGCTCCGTGACCGGTACCGCCGGGAGCTGCTCTCGCGGCTGGAGGCGGACGCCGAGGAGATGCCGGATCGCCGGGTCGAGCTGACGGCGATGCGAAAGGACGGATCGACCCTGCCCGTTGAGGTCGCCGTCACCCGGGTTCCCGAAATCGAGCCGCCGGTGTTCGCCGGCTACATCCGGGACATCACGGACGTCAAGCGAAGGGAGGAGCGCGAGCTCAAGCAGAGCCGGGCGATCGCGGAGCTTGCGCAGGCTCGCGGCGAGCTCGTCTCACAGCTGATGCTGGCAGAGGAGCGCACGCGGCAGCGCATCGCGCAGACTCTGCACGACGACGCCCTTCAACGACTTCTCGCAGCCCACCAGGACCTGCTCGAGGCGGCGCCCGGCCGAGCGGGGGTGGCCCGTGCCCGGATGGCGCTCGAGGGGACGATCGAGCGGGTCCGCGAAGCCGTCGCCGCCCTTCATCCGGTGACTCATCAGCAGGGAGATCTCGAGACCGCCCTCGCGGCCATCGCCCGCCAGCATGCCGCCCAGGGCGGGTTTCGCTACACCGTCCGGGTGGAGCGCGAGGCGGCCGGGCTCGAGGACGAGCTCGTCCTCTCGGCGGCCCGCGAGCTGTTGTCCAACGTCGCCAAGCACGCCCAGGCCTCGCGCTGCTCGGTGATCGTCGACCACGCGGGGACGACGATCAACCTGGTGGTGGCCGACGACGGCACCGGCATGCCCGCCGGCCGCGAGCAGAGCGCTCTCCGGGAGGGACACATCGGACTGGCCTCGACCATCCAGCGGATGAAGGCGATCGGCGGCGATGGTGAGGTGTCCAGCACCCTCGGCAAGGGCACCGTGATTCGCGCCTCGATACCGATCGGCGACCACGAGCGCGCGCCGGGACGGCCGGGATAGCCGTCCCCCGATCGTCTCCCGGGCATCCGACGATCGATGGGCCGCCCATCAACCCCACAAACGTTCGAACGGACGATGGTCAGGTCCCCCCGCGCGGTTCACTATCGGTGGGAGGCGCCGAACCAAGGGAGACGACACTGCAGCCAAGGAAGGAGCCTGAGGCCATCGGGCAGGAGTTGCCATCGAACGGCTCGCGCACCGATGTGCGCGATCCCGATGTGGCGCGGCTGTCCCTGTCGATTCCGGCTGGCCCGACCTCGGTCACCCAGGTCAGAGACGCGCTCGGTGATCTGATCGCCGAGGGCGATCCGGTCGTCCTCGAGCAGATCGCCGTGCTCGTCGGCGCCCTCACGAGCGGCACCGACCGCCCCGGCGCGCCACCCTCGGCGCCGTTCGATCTCGAGCTGCGAGCCGAACCTCGACGGGTCGTCGTCGAGCTGTGCGATCGCGACTTCACGACGCATCGATCCGAGGGCGGCCTCGTGGAGCTCGAGCGCAGCATGCTGAGTCCGTGGCGGCTGAAGCTCGTCGAGCGACTGGCGGACCGTTGGTCGATGACCCACGACGAGGTGTTCACCCTCCGTTTCGAGTTCGACCTGGAACGGGGAATGACGCTTAGCGCCCCGGGCGAGGCTCGCTGAGCCGTCCAGGACCACCCTCCGATCGGGTCGCGGTGCATCCGTCAATCGATGAGCGGCCAGTCCCCCGATCGACTGGGAGATCTCTAGCCGCGAAAGCCTTCGATCGAAGGATGGCACCGACCGCCACGAGCGGCGAGAATCGCCGTCGCGTGGGCAGGGATAGCTCGCGCGTGCCAGTACCAGCGCCAGTTCAGCAGTGCCAGTAAGTGAGAGGGCTCCCGGTTCGCGACTTTTTGTCCCGACGCGACCGGGGGCCCTTCTCACGTTGGGACGGCGACGCTGCCCAGGCACCGAGGGGTGCATTTGTCGGCCTCAGCCCGACTGATGCACCTCTCGACGACAGCGAGCCGCTCACGCTAGTCGACTTCGAGGGTGGTCCCGCCCGGCCCCAGGTTGATCACCTCGGTGGGCCCGATCCACGATCGCGCGCCCCACGCCTCGTGTATGTGCCCGCAGAGCACGAGCCGCGGCCGCTTTGCGACGATCGCGTCCAGGACGGCGACGCTGCCCAGATGGCTGCCGTCGCTGCTCACGTCCACGTGCCCCCGGGGAGGCGAGTGGACGGCCAGCACGGCGCCCTCCGGGCATCGGGCCAGCCGCTGCGCCGCCTCCTCCTCGGTGAGGTCGAAGCTCCAGTCCCATGGGGTCACGGGGATGCCTGCCCCGAGCCCGAAGAACGCCGCGCCGTGGATCTCGGCTCCCTCGCCGTGCAGCACGGTCGCGCCCTCCCATCCGTCGCAGGCATCGCGGAGGGCGTCCTCGGTCTCGTTGTTTCCCGGCACCAGCACAGTCGGCTTGGCGATGGACCGCAGCGCGTCGATGGTCTCCTCGAGCCCGGAGTGCACCGAGGCGAAGTCACCCACGCCCAGAACGACATCGGCGTCGTCGGCGACCTCGGCGAGGCGGGCGGCCTGGCCGAGGTCCACGTGCAGGTCGCTGAAGGCGAGCAGTCTCATGGGATCGAGTGCTCGGACTCTAGGCGCTCGGCCAGTGCGAGCGTGCGCGAATCCAGCTCGACCTCTCGCAGCTCGTAGCGCTCGCCAAGCCTGGCCAGGATCGCCTCCTCCACCGCAGCCGTCGTCACCGTGCCGGCCTCGTCCTCGATGCTGCCGGCTGTGCCGGGATCCCAGCGCAGGTCCAGCGCCTCGTACACGGGGACGAGCACGTCGCGGATTTGACAGCTGCCCCCGACGACGACGACGGCGCCGCGGTGGGCCCCTCCCGCGATCAGGCGCTGACCGATCCCCACCAGCTTCACGGCGCCGCGGGCGCTGACGCTCCAGGCCCCGGGGCAGTACTCGCCCGGGATTTCCCCGATTCGCGCATCGACGCCCAGATCGCCGAGAGCCACCGCGAGGATCTCGGCGAGCTCTCGGAAGCGAGCCTCGGTGCGAGCGGGGGGATGGCGGTCGGGCACCGCCCACGACAGGGCGATCGTTCGCTCGTGGTAGACGGCGGCGCGTCCGCCGGCAAGTCGGATCACCGGGTCGAACCCCCCGGCGCGCGCAGCGCTCGCGGCCGCCGCGAACCCCGAGCTGGCCGCGTCCTGCTTCGAGAAGGCGAGGATCCGACCCGGGCGATGCAGGCGAAACGTCGCGGGGAGCTCGCCCGCAGCCACCCGCATCAGGACCGCGCGCGCAACCGCCGTTGCACGTGCCGGCGGGTGGGCGAACGCCTCACGTGAGCAGACGAGCTGCCCGGTCATGGAGAGGTTAAGAGAGTGATCGGTGTCACACACAAACCCCCGTTCGCCTGCCACCCTCCGCGACCGTTGCTCACAACCCCTCGGGCCGGCGCCTGCATCCGCGCCGTCACGCATGACCGCCCAGGGGAAGCGAGCACCCGGCAGGCCGAGGTGACGAGCGCGACGCCGTATGGACGGCGCCCCGCCCGGCACGCGGCTCCGCGATGAGCGCGGCCGGGAATGTCGATTGGAGGTGGTTGATCCATGCCCGTGGCAATCAGAGGGTTGGCGGCGGCCGGCACGGCGGCCCTGACGCTCGGAATCGTCACACAGTCAAGCGGCTCCGACGCCCAGCCCTCCGGGCACGAGCGGGCCACCCGAGGCCACGTCACCGAGCGCGTTGCGGTCCTGGACCGGCCAACGGAGCACTTCAAGAAGTCTCTCCGAGCGGGCCAGCGCAAGGTCCGGCGCATCGAGGCCGTGCGCGAGGCGCGTCAGGCGCGTCAGGCGAAGGACTCCAGCGCCCCGCCGACCGAGGCCGGCTTCCCCTCGCCGGAGTCGGTGGGCGTCTCGAGCTCCACGCTCGAGTCGATCGCGGCCTGCGAGTCGGGCGGCGATCCGACCGCGGCCTCGGCGGACGGCTCCTACCACGGGCTGTACCAGTTCGACTACGGAACGTGGGCCTCCGTGGGCGGCTCGGGCGATCCGGGCGCGGCCTCGCCGGAGGAGCAGACCTACCGGGCCGCAATGCTCTACTCGAAGAGCGGCTCGAGCCCCTGGCCGATCTGCGGGTCCTAGAGGCCGCTAGTGGTGCCTCTCATGACGTTCGACCGGAAATGACGAGGTCCAGGCGCCGCCAGGCAAGGACGCAGGGAGCCCGAATAGCAGCGCTGGTGTATATCCGGTTGGGTCAGGTTGACGCCCGAGTCGCTCGGGCACCGGCCGCGAGTCGCCACGATCCCGACCGCGAAGCGACGATCCCCGGGATGGCCTCGGACGCGGGTCCAGGCCCAAGCTCGCACCGCGGAGGCCCCTTCCCCGGGCGAGTGGCCGATTATCGACCTCCTGGGTGGATTTGCGACCGCCCGCGCCGCGGCCGGCCCCACCCTCGGAGCGAGTGGCCGATTATCCACCCCCTGGGTGGATTTGCGGCCGCTCGCGCATTTGCTCGCGGTTCGGCTCGGTCGGCCGGGTCGGGTGCCTGACGTAACCGGATACGCACTAGCAGCGCTATTCGGGCGAGTGAGGACGCAGCATGGCGGTGATCTGGGGCCGTCATTTCCGGTCAGACGTTGTGAGAGGTACCACTAGGCGGCCGCGCCGTTCTCCTCGGGGTCGGCCTCGGCATCGGGGCCGATCAGGGCCCGCCGGAAGACGCGCTGCTCGTCCTCGAACAGGAAGCCCCAGAGATGGCGGCGCTCCAGCATCGTCCGGCGCTTCGTCTCGAGGATCGCCTTGCGCGGCAGTCCGGCGATCCGCTCGGCCAGATCGACTGAGCGGGCGAGCAGATCCTCACCGACCACCTCGCGAACGATCCCGAGCTTCTGCGCCTCCTGGGCCTTCACGAGGCGCCCGGTCAGGCAGAGGTCCTGAGCGACGGTCGCGGGCAGGACGGCGCGCGCCGCCGCGTAGCTGGGCGGGATCCCGCGAGGCAGCTCCGGATAGCCGAATACCGCGTCGGAGGAGGCGATGCGCAGGTCGCAGAGCAGCGCCAGCGCGAATCCGCCGGCCAGCGCGGGGCCGTTGACCGCGGCCACGATCGGCCGGCGGCAGTCCCCGATCGCCTCGAAGGCGACGGTGCTCGTCTCCACCAGCTTTCGGCGATGATCGAGGTCACCTCCGAACTGATCGGTGTCCATGCCCGAGCAGAAGGCAGGGCCGGCGCCGGTCAGCACCACGCAACCGACGTTCCCGTCCTCGGAGAGCCGGCCGAAGGCATCCGCGATCTCGACGCGCAGCTCCACCGACAGCGCATTTCGCTTCTCGGGCCTGCGAAGGGTGACGACCGCGACCTCGCCGCGCCGCTCGATCGACAGCAATCCATGCCCCTTTGCCACGGGGGGACCCTATCCGGGGTCGCGATTCAGTCAAGCCCCGCTGAGCCGCAAGGTCAGGCCGCGTGGCGCCGATCGCGGCGCCCGGGGCCACCGCCGGAGGTCCGGGTGATGCGGATCTCCGCCTCGCCGCCGCCGGGTCGGTACCGTCGCATCTGCGCCTCGAGGCAGGCGCTGCAGGAGCATTCGGGGATCGTTATTCCGGTGCGAGGGCAGATCGCCATACTCGGCTTATCCATCGGCAAGATCCGGGCCAGAGTAAAGGGAGCCCAGGCGGCAAAAATCGCGCTGCCGTGCCTGGGAGGATGCCCACGTGACCCCTGACGAAACCGAGACGGCGACCGGCCCGGACGAGCGGGGCGAAGCCCCCGCCGAGATCATCGCGCGCGCCCGTGTTCGCGCGCCCACGCGCGGGAACCGCCGGCTCGAGGCGCTGCTCGACGGAGTGAACTCCGACCCGGAGCTGCGGGCCTGGTGGCACATGGCCCAGGTGACCTCCGAGCGGCTCGGCATGTCGGACCACTCGTGGGTTCACGTGCAGATCGTCCTCAACATCGCGCTGCGGATCCTGCGCCTGCTGGCGAGGGGCGACATCGAGCCCGCCATGGTCGCCGACCACGCGATGGGAAGGCGCGACGCGGAGGTCGTGGTTGCCGCCGGCGCGCTCCTGCACGACGTCGGCATGTCGATCCACCGCACGGACCACGAGGCCTACAGCCTGTTCCTGGCAGAGCGGAAGCTGCGCGAGCTGCTCGCCGACGTCTACGACGAGCCGGAGCGGACCGTCGTTGCCTCTGAGGCCCTCCACGCCATCATCGGCCACCGTCGTCGTGGCGAGCCGTACACGCTCGAGGCCGGAGTCGTGCGGGTGGCCGATGCCCTGGACATGGCCCAGGGCCGCTCGCGGGTTCCCGTGGACACGGGCAGGGTTGGAATCCACGCGCTCTCTGCCGCGGCGATCGACGAGGTCGTGATCGACGCCGGCGAGGAGCGTCCCGTCCGGGTCGAGATCCGCATGAACAACTCGGCCGGGATCTTCCAGGTCGACGACCTGCTTGCCACCAAGCTCCGCGGCACGCCGCTGGAGAGCCACGTGGAGGTGATCGCCGCCGTCGAGGGGGAGACAGAGAAGCGGTTGCTGCGGGAGTTCCGGCTGCCGGAGGTCTAGCGCGCTCTGCCCCTCAGGCCGGCTTCACGGCGCGGATGATGGCCGACCCGGCCTGCTCGTGCACCCGGTGGGTCTCGCGGATCTCGATGTCCTCGAACCCCGCCGCCGCCAGCTCGCGAGCGAAGTCCGCCTCCGTCAGCGCGCCCGCGATGCACCCGGTCCACTGCGCCATGTCGGCCCGGGTGGCCTCGTCCATGTTCGGGTCGGCGACGATGTCGGTGATCGCCAGCCGGCCCCCCGGCCGGAGCACACGCGCAGCCTCGCGGAGGACGCGCGGCTTGTCGCCGGAGAGGTTGATCACGCAGTTGGAGATGATCACGTCGACCGAGGAGTCCGGCAGCGGGATCTCCTCGATCGCCCCCTTGAGGAACTCGGCGTTCTCCACCCCGGCGCGGCGCTGATTGCCCCGCGCGAGCGCCAGCATCTCGTCGGTCATGTCGAGGCCGTACGCGCGGCCCGCGGGGCCGACCCGCTGCGCGGACAGGAGCACGTCGATCCCGCCGCCGGAGCCGAGGTCCAGGACCACCTCGCCCTCGTGCAGCTCGGCGACGGCGGTGGGGTTGCCGCAGCCGAGCGAGGCCAGCTTCGCCGCGTCCGGAAGCGCCTCACGCTCCTCGCCGGAGTAGAGCGCCGGCCCGAATCCCTCGTCCCCGCAGGCATCCGGGACGTCGGTACCGCATCCGCACGAGGACTCCGAGGGCCCGCAGCAACCGGGCTTGCCCTCCTGCACGGAGCGTGCCGCGCCGGCGTAGCGCTCGCGCACCGCCTCCCGGGTCTCCTCGACTGTCCTGGCGTCGCTCATGCGTCCTCCTTGGTGGCGGTGACGATCTCGGTGGGGAAGGTCGCCTGCGTCAGGTATTCGCGCCGGACGTCGGCGAAGCCCAGCTCTCGCAGCACGGGCTGGGCGAGGACGCCGCGGCAGTTGGCCGTCAGCACGACTCCATGCGCGTAGAGCCAGTCCCAGATGCGCTCGCGGCCCCGCTCGCCCTTGGTCATGTTGGAGAGCACCAGCCGCCCGCCCGGGCGCAGGACCCTCCTGAACTCCGCCAGGGCGCGAGGGATGTCGTCGCGGGGCAGCAGGTCGAGCATGTAGGCGTTGACCAGCAGGTCGAAGGAGGCGTCGTCGAAGGGAAGGTCCAGGGCGCTTCCCCGGACGAGCTCGACCCGGTCGCCCAGCCCCGCCGCGTCGAGCCGCCGGCGCGCCTGGCGGAGCATTCCCGTAGACGGCTCGAGCCCGGTGACGTGCCCCCCGGCCTGGGCCAGGCGCACGAGCTGGACGCCGGTACCCACGGCGACCTCGAGCACGTCCTCGGCGGGGCGGACGGCGGCGAGCTCCATGACGCGGCGGCGCGGCCTGGACTCGGTGAGGCGCGCCCAGGCCTCGTACACAGGAGCCAGCCGCGTGTACACGCCCGGCACCTCATCCGGCGGGTGCTTGACCTCCAGCACCTCGTCGCGCCAGGGCGGGCCGGTCGTCGCTACGGCGCCAGCCACCGGCTCACCTCGGTGAGCGAGTCCGGGTTCACGTAGTAGTACGCCCAGAGCCCCCGGCGCTCGGCCCCGACGATCCCGGCCTGTCGCAGGACCTTCAGGTGATGCGAGACGGTGGGCTGGGAGAGATCGAAGAGGGGGACGAGCTCGCAGACGCACACCTTTCCGGCGTGCTTTCGAAGGACGTCGACGAGCTGGAGCCGAATCGGGTCGCCGAGCGCCTTGGCGACCGCCGCCATGCGCTCCGCTTGCCGCCGCTCGACGTCGGGATAGACCACCGGCTCACAGCATGGCTCGCCCGCGGCCCGCTTCTGCTTGGGGGCGAGTTCCAGATCGACGCTCATCTATGTAAGCATAGCAATTGAATTCATGGCGGTCAATCGAACAACTTGGACCCCAGGGAGCCATGAGGCGGGAGGTCACTTGAGGGCATGAGCGACCGGTGAGGTTGGGCGGCTGAGCTGACAGACCGTTGGCGGGCGTCAGGCTGCCTGTGAAACCTGGGTTGGTCGCGTGCCCCGCGCAACCTCGGTCGGCAAGAGAAGTGACAGCAGGCCGGCAGCCAGCAGGAACGCGGTCGACACCCACAGGCAGGCGGTAAGCCCGTGCCATTGGTAGAGCAGTCCTGAGAGGACCGTCCCGGCGAGGCGCCCGAAGGCGTTGGCCATGTAGTAGAAGCCGACGCTCATTGCCACCTTGTCGTCCCTGGCGTAGGCGAGGATGAGGTAGGAGTGGACCGCCGAGTTCATCGCGAACGCCACTCCGAACGGGATCAGCCCGCCGACGATCGCGACCGTCGGGTCGGCGCCTGCGTCGAGGGCGATAGCCATCGCTGCCGGGCATACCGCCACGCCGAGCGCCAGCCAGACAGCGGTCCTGCCGTCGGGCTCGCCCCCCGGGCCCTGGCCACGACGGCGCACGAAGCGCGGTGCGGCGGCTTGGACCCCGCCGTACCCGATCACCCACACGGCAAGGAGGATGCCGACCGCCCAGAAGCTCCAGCCCAGCTCGGCGTAGAGGAAGAAGGGCAGGCCGACGACGAACCACACGTCACGGGCCGCGAACAGGAAGATGCGCGCGGCAGCGAGGATGTTGATCGCGCGGTTGTTGGAGAACATGTGCTTGAACTTTGCGGTTCTGTCAGGGCGGCCGAGGTGCCCGCGGATCGAGGTGGACGTCACGACGAGGGCGACGAGCACGAGTGCCGCGAGCGCCAGGGCGGCGGTCTGAAATCCGAAGAGCGTGAGCAGCAGGCCGCCGAGGAAGAAGCCCACTCCCTTGAGCGCGTTCTTTGACCCGGTCAGGACCGCAACCCAGCGGTACAACGACGATCGCTCGTCCTTGGGCGCGACCAGCTTGACGGCGCTCTTGGAGCTCATCTTGTTCAGATCCTTCGCGACGCCCGACAGCGCCTGGGAGGCCATCACGTAGGGGACGACCAGCAGCGACGCCGGTGCGAGCCCGAGCATGCAGAGGGCCGAGACCTGGATGGCGAGGCCCATGAAGAGCGTGATCTTCAAGCCGAGGCGGGACGCGAGCCAGCCCCCGACCAGGTTCGTGACTATGCCCGCGATCTCGTAGAAGACGAACAGCGATGCAACCTCCAGCGGCGTGTAGCCAAGCTGGTCGAAATAGAAGAGGACCAGCGTCCGGATCGCCCCATCGACGAGTGTGTCCGTCCAGTACGCACCCGTCACCAGCACGTAGTTCCGGATGTCTCGGCGCCGCTCTTGCGTGGCGCCCACGACGGCGGCTCCCGTGCTGCTAGCCATCGCCCGCCCTGGCGGAGCCAGCTGTCCGCTCGTCGTCGCGCAGACTCCTCGCGACTGTGCGCGCGAGCTCAACGAGGCGGTTTGCATAGCCCCACTCGTTGTCGTACCAGGCAAGGATCTTCACCTGAGTCCCGTCGGTGACCATGGTCGACGGGGCGTCGACGATGCCCGAGCGCGGGTCGTCCTTGAAGTCGACCGAGACCAGCGGTCGTCGCTCGAATCCGAGGATCCCCTCCAGCGTGCCCTCCGCGGCGGCTTCGAGCAGGCCGTTGATCTCCTTGACTGTCGTCGGCCGGGCCGCCTCGAACACGCAGTCCGTGAGCGAGGCGTTGAGCAGCGGCACCCGCACGGCCAGGCCGTTCAGCTTGCCCTCGAGCTCGGGGAAGATGAGGCCAATCGCGGTCGCCGATCCAGTCGTGGTGGGGATCAGCGAGGCGCTCGCAGCGCGCGCCCTGCGCAGGTCCTTGTGAGGGGCATCGATCAACGTCTGCGTGTTGGTCATGTCGTGCAGGGTCGTGATCTGCCCGTGCCGGATCCCGATTCCCTCGTGGATCACCTTCACGACCGGAGCGAGGCAGTTGGTGGTGCATGACGCCGCCGTCAACAGGTCGTGGCTCCGGGGTTCGTAGAGGTGGTCGTTGACGCCGACCACCACGTTGAGCGCGTCTTCTTTGACGGGAGCGGCGACGATGACCTTGCGCACGCCCTGACGGAAGTACGCGTCGAGCAGCTCCGGTGCGCGGAACCTGCCCGAGCATTCGAGAACGATCTCGACGCCCAGCTCGCCCCACGGCACATTCCCGGGCTCCGGATGGCTGCTGTAGCCGATCGCCCCCCCGTTGACCGTAAGCACATCGCGATCGCCGTGGACGTCCTCGGACCAGCGACCATGGATCGAGTCGAACGTCAGCAGGTGGGCGGCGGTGCCGGCATCGCCATGCAGCTCGTTGACGTGCGTGAAGGCGAGGTCCGGCCAGCCCCAGGCGGCACGCAGGGCCAGGCGTCCCATGCGGCCGAAGCCGTTGATCCCGACGACCGCACTCATCGGGCGTGAGCGCTGGCCCCAACGGGGGTCTCGTTCGGGAGCCGGCCCATGCAGCTCATTTGCGCCTACACAGGTCGGCTGACCGGCTTGCGGACCGGCTCGGGCACCGGCACTCGGACCGCGCGCTCGTCAGGCCACCAGCGCCGGCGCAGCCATAGCGCAACGTAGACGAGGCCGACGAGAACCGGGACCTCGATCAGCGGACCGACGACGCCTGCGAGGGCCTGCCCGGAGCTCGCGCCCCAGACGCCGACCGCGACCGCGATCGCGAGCTCGAAGTCGTTGGAGGCCACCGTGAATGCGAGCGTCGCGGTCCGGGCATAGCCGAGGTGCATCGCGCGGCCGATTCCGAAGCCGAGGATCCACATGCCCGCGAAGTAGACGAGCAGGGGCAAGGCGATACGCGCGACCGTCAACGGCTCGGAGGTGACGTGGTCGCCCTGGATCGCGAACAGGAGCACGATCGTGAACAGGAGGCCGTACAGCGTGATCGGCGCGATCCGCGGGATCACCGTGGACTCGAACCACTCGCGACCGTGGGCCCGCAGCCCCCAGTACCGGGTGAGATAGCCGGCGGTGAGCGGGATGCCGAGGAAGATCAAGACCGTGCGGGCGACCTCCCAGATCGAGACCTCGAAGCCCTGCGTGTCGAGCCCGAGCAGGTTCGGCAGCGCGTTGAGGTAGAACCACCCGAGCAGGGCGTACGCCACAACCTGGAAGATCGCGTTGAAGACGACGAGGACGGCCGCGCGATCCCGGTCTCCACCTGCGAGGTCGTTCCAGACCAGCACCATCGCGATGCAGCGCGCCAGGCCGACGACGATGACCCCGGTCCGGTAGGCGGGCTCATCGGCCAGGAAGATCCAGGCGAGCGCGAACATCAGCGCCGGCCCGACGACCCACGACAGGAACAGGGAGACGCCGAACATCCGCCCGTCGCCGCGGGTGCGGCCGAGATCCTCGTAGCGAACCTTGGTGAGGACCGGATACATCATCAGCAGCAGCCCGAGCGCGATCGGGAGGCTGACGCTTCCCACCTTCAGGGTGTCGAGGAAGTCGTTCAGCCCCGTCACGAGCGAGCCGAGGGCGAGGCCGGCAGCCATCCCGAGCGCGATCCACACCGGCAGGAAGCGATCGAGCGTCGACAGCCGCCGGACCACGCCGGCCTCAACAGGATCGTTGGCGAGCTCGTATCCGCTCGCGGGGTCAGCCATCCGGGAGCAGCTCACCGAGCAGCGCCCGGACATGTTGATCGATCCCGTCGCGGATCCTCCGTACGGTCTCCAGGTCCTTGCCCGCCGGATCCTCCAGGTCCCAGTCCTCGTAGTGCTTGCCCGGGTAGATGGGGCAGGCGTCGCCGCAGCCCATCGTGACCACGGCATCTGCCGCCTTCACGACCTCATCGGTCAGCGGCTTCGGGAACTCCTTGCTGACGTCGACTCCGACCTCCTCCATCGCCGTGACGACGGCGGGGTTGAGCTGCTCCGCTGGGTCGGAGCCCGCGGACCGAACGTGGAGCCTGCCATCGGCCAGCTGATCGAGGAGGCCGGCAGCCATTTGGCTGCGTCCCGCGTTCTGGACGCAGACGAACAGGACCTCGGGTACCTCCTTCGTCACCTTCCCCTCGGACTGGGCGAGCGCCCGCAGTCGCTCGCGGGCGAAGCGGTGCACCAACAGCGGCACGTAGTTGTGAAACCGCGCTCCAGAGAGCCGCTCGAGTGAGTCATCGACCCAGCGGTCGACCGTCTCCGACGAGAAGACCCCCGCGAATTCCTCCTTGAGGCTCGCGATTCCGGCATCGACATGGGCGCGCGCCGCAGCATCGAGTTGAAGATCCACCGAGCACCTCCTTAGACAAGCGTTGCATCGACGGTAGCCAATTGAATTGAGAAGTGCAAATAGATGGGCGTCGATCTGGAGCCCGGCCGTGGGATCCCGTCCAGGGCCCTGCTCAGGCCCGGGTCGTGGCGCGGTGAGGGGGAAGGGCGGGGCGTAGCGGAGGCCCGCACACGAACCTAGACGCCCTCGCCCACAGGCGGTGCGAGGAAGGTCCTAGACCCCGGCGCCCTGCGCGCCGCGGCCCTCGCCGCCCGCGAACCGCGTCGCGCCGCGAATGCCCGTCGCGATCGACCCGCGGCCCACCTCGTCCTCGAGCGCGAGGCCGTCCGCGAGCGAGAGGCCCGCACCCTCGATCGCCGCCCGCCTGTCCGAGAGCATCGTGGTCTGCGGGAAGCGCGCCAGACCCTCGGCCATCTCGAGCGCGCGCTCCAGATGGCCGCCGTCGGGGACGATCTCGTTGACCAGCCCCCATTCCCGGGCCTCTCCGGCGCCGAGGACGCGGCCGGTGAGGATCATCTCGAGCGCTCTGCCCATGCCCACCACGAGCGGCAGTCGCTGCGTGCCTCCGTCGATCAACGGCACCCCGAATCGCCGCTCGGTGAACCCCAGCCGGGCACCCCGCGTGGCGATGCGAAGGTCGCACCAAAGCGCCAGCTCCAGCCCACCGGCAAGGCACCAGCCCGAGATGGCAGCGATGGTGGGCTTCGACGGAGTGAGCCTGGTGAACCCCATTGGGCCTTCGGTGCGCGAGGTGACCGACTCGATCGCCTCGCGCGGCACGTCCGGTCCCGCCGCCGCGATCGCCTTCAGGTCGGCGCCGGCGCAGAACGCCTCGGGGCCCTCGCCGGTGAGCGACCAGCGCTCGCGCCTCCTCGTCCGCCTCGAAGGCCCGGAAGCCCTCGAGCAGCAGCGACGCCGTCTCGGGGTCCACGGCGTTGCGCCGCTCCGGGCGGTGGATCGTCAGCACGGCAGCGGCGCCCGTGCGCTCGTAGCGGACCTTGGGCATGCCGCGCGGCGGCTCTAGTCGGCCGCCGGCGGCCGCAACCGCTCGATCTCGGAGCGCCGTCGCTCCTTGCGGCTCTCGAGCCGGCCCTGGATCAGGGAGAGAACCGTGACCAGCACGGCGAAGAAGATGATGCAGCCGAAGCCCCAGTACGTGACCACCTTGTCGTCGGTGGGTCCCCAGAGCCCGACGCCGTCGGCGGCGAACGCCCCCGGCGCGACCGCGCCCAGCATGACCATGGCGGCTGCGGCGAAAGCGATCAGACGGGCTCCGCGGGCGCGATTCACGGCCAAAACTCTACCCGAGGCGCTCGATAAGGAAATTCTGCCCTGGGCTTTAACAAGCGAATAGGCCGTCCGCGTACCGTCACGGTGCGGATGGCCAAGAACCCCAAGCTCATCCCCGTGGCCATCGTGCTGGGACTCGCCCTGCTGGCGATCGCGACCATCTACTGGGTTGAGCCCGCCGGCTCGCTGCCCTCGTTCTTCCCGGGCCACCAGGCGGGGGCCAACGATCATCACTTCAAGCACGGCCTCCTCGCCGCGGTCCTGGCCCTGGGCTGCTTCGTGTTCGCCTGGTTTCAGTCCGGCCACTCGCGCGCTCGCGCTTCGGCCTAACAGCGTCGTCCGTGCATCCGCTCTCCTACTTCCAGGGCGCCGTCCTGGGACTGATCCAGGGAGTGGCGGAGCCGTTCCCGATCTCGAGCCTCGGGCACGCCGTGATCCTGCCACGACTGTTCGGCTGGGACATCCACCAGAACGACGACTACTTCCTCGCCTTCCTGGTGGCGACCCACGTGGCCACGGCTCTCGTGCTGCTCGCGATCTTCCGGCGGGACTGGGCGCGGATACTCCGCGGCCTGGGCCGGTCGCTGCGCGCCCGCGAGATCGCGCCCGGGGACACCGACGCGCGGCTTGGATGGCTCCTCGTCGTGGGCACGATCCCGGCCGGGGTGCTGGGACTCGCGCTCGAGCATCCCCTGCGGACGCTGTTCGCCTCCGCCGCGGCCGCCGCGGCCTTCCTGATCGCAAACGGCGTTCTGCTGCTGGCCTTCGAGCGCCTGCGGCGCCGTCCGCCCCGGCCGGGGGACTACCGGGGCGATTCCGACGCTCGGATCGCGAAGCTCACCTGGCGCCAGGCGATCGGCATCGGGACCGCCCAGGCGGCGGCGCTGATCCCCGGCATCTCCCGGTCCGGCATCACCATGGGCGGGGGCCTGCTGTTCGGCCTCTCCAACGAGGACGCGGCCCGCTACGCGTTCCTCCTCGCCACGCCGATCATCGGGGCGGCCGGCGTGCTCAAGCTGCCGGACCTGCTCGGCTCGGCGGGGGACGGGGTGCGCGGCCCGGCGCTCGTGGGGGCGCTGTGCGCGGCGCTCACCACCTATCTGGCGGTCAAGTTCCTGCTCAGGTTCTTCGAGACCAACCGGCTCACCCCGTTCGGCATCTACTGCATCGCGATGGGGCTCGCCTCCACCGTGATCTTCGCGTTCGGCTGATCGCCTCGGTTGCGCGGAGCCCGCAGCAACTACGATCCGCCGCCGCATGTCCGTCCTCGAGGCACTGCTGCTCGGGATCGTCCAGGGGCTGACTGAGTTCCTGCCGATCTCATCCTCCGGGCACCTGATCCTGGTGCCATGGATGCAGCAGTACGGCTTCCTCGAGCACCACGAGTCGTTCAACAAGACCTTCGACGTGGCCCTCCACGCCGGCACCCTGATCGCGGTGCTCAGCTACTTCCGGGTCGAGATCGCAAGGCTCCTTCGGGGCCTGTGGCGCTCGCTGCGAGCTCGCTCGGTGACGGGCACCGACCAGCGGCTGGCCTGGGCGGTCGTCGTCGGCACGATCCCCGCGGTGATCGCGGGCGGGCTGGGAGAGAGCTTCATCGAGGACCGCCTGGGCGAGCCCTGGCAGATCGCGGTCGGGCTCATCGCCTTCGGGCTGCTGCTCGGTTACGCCGACCGCCGCGACGAGCGGGAGACGCTGGACGAGGTGGGGTCGCGCCAGGGCCTCTACATCGGCCTGGCGCAGGTGCTGGCGCTGGCGCCGGGCGTCTCGCGCTCGGGAGTGACGATCACCGCCGGGCGCTTCCTTGGGCTGGACCGTGACTCGGCCGCGCGCTTCTCGTTCCTGCTGCTCGCCCCGGTGACGGCCGGCGCGGTCGTGTTCAAGGGCTACAAGGCCGTTTCCGAGGGGCTGCCCGACGGGGTCGCCGGGCCGATGATCGTGGGGACGATCGCGGCGGCTGTCTCGGGATACCTGGCGATCGCGGGGCTCCTCGCGCTGGTCAGGCACCACAGCTACGACATCTTCGTCGTCTATCGCGTGCTCGTCGGGGTCACGGTGCTGCTCCTGATCGCGAGCGGGGCGCTGAGCGCGACGTTCTGAGACCTCGTGGGTGGGCCTCGGGCCCGGGGCGCGCCTCAGCGCACCCCGGGACCCAAGAACGATGGCGCGCGACCCGGGGCAGGGAGTGAGGTCGCGCGCCGCACGAGAGAGGACTTCTCGCGCCCGGCAGTCTCGCCGGGGGCGACTCGCGGGCGGTGAAGATTCGAGGACCGAGTTGTGAAACTTCTGTGAATCGGCATCGTGGCGCCGCCCTTCGCCATTACCATGGCCGTGGCTCGTGAGCGCCAAGACCGCCACACTGCGAGTAGCCGTCCTGGACGACGACTCGGGATTCGTCCACGTGCTGGCCAAGCGCCTGGAGGGCGCGGGGGCGCAGTACCGGATCCTCTCCGGGCCGGTGCCCGCCGAGGAGCTCGCGGCCATGCAGCTGAACGCCCTCGTCGTCGAGCCGGCGCTGCTGGGACCGCTCGCCTGGGACTTCATCGAGCGCGTCTGCGGGATGCTCCCCGACCTCGGCGTGATCGTCTGCACGCAGGGCGCCACGGTCGCCCAGCGGGTTCGCGGCCTGCGCCTGGGCGCCGACGACTGGGTCGCCAAGCCGTGCCACCCGGAGGAGGTCATGGCGCGGATCGAATCCGTCGTGCGGCGCCACCGGCGGGGCCGGGTGCGCGAGGACTCCGGGCCGCTGACCGCCGGCGAGCTCGAGATCAGGCCCGATCGGTTCCAGGTCTACGTCTCAGGGGAGAGCCTCGACCTCACCCGCCGTGAGTTCGAGCTGCTCCAGGTGCTGGCCGATCACGCGGGCAAGGTGCTGGAGCGCGACGAGATCTATCGCCGCGTCTGGGGCTACGCGATGATCCACGGGGACCGCTCGGTTGACGTGTTCGTGCGCAAGCTCCGCTCGAAGCTCCAGCGGCGCTCGCCGGGCTGGGAGTACATCCACACCCACTTCGGGATCGGGTACCGCTTCGATTCGAAACCGCTCGCCCCGGAAGCCGGAGAGCCCACGGTGGGCACCGATCCCGTCATCGAGCCGGCGGAGGTCGGCGACGACGTGACCGCCTCGGCCGCAGCCGCGCCCAAGCCCGCCCGCAGCTAATCGACTCGCTGCGGGGCCGCTGACTGCTGCGCAGCCCGGGCGGGTCGCCGCACGGCGCGAGCTCGGGCGGGAGAAACGTTGCGCCTGCCCGCAAATTCCGGGGTTTCACCACTTGTTCACAGGTCGGCCACCGGCGGGTAACAGCGGGCTCCGGCGCCCCTGGGACCCTGCCCGCGATAACCGATCAAGGAGACCCAGCCAAGTGATTTCTCGCAAGTCGATACTTGCCGTTTCCTGCTGCGGAGTGATCGCCGTCGGCGTCGCCGCCTGCGGGAGCTCGAGCAGCGACACCACGAGCAGCGGAAGCGGAGGCCTCGGGGGCGCCCCGGGCGGCTCCATCAACGGCGCCGGCTCAACGTTCCTGGAGCCTGTGATCTCGGAGTGGGGGAGTCAGATCAAGAGCGATGGCCTCACCGTCAACTATGCCGCCGTCGGCTCGGGTGAGGGCCAGGCGCAGCTCATCGCGGGTACGGCGGATTTCGCCGGCTCCGATCCGCCGCTCGAGCCGGAGCAGTCCGACCAGATCGACAGCAAGTTCGGGACGCCACCGGTGCACGTGCCGATCGCCGGAGGCGCAGTCACGGTCTCGTACAACCTCTCCGGGATCGCTTCGGGCCTCAAGCTCGATGGGGCGACAGTGGCGGACATCTTCCTCGGCAACATCACCAAGTGGAACGATCCGGCGATTGCCAAGCTGAACCCGGACGTCGATCTGCCGGATGAGGACATCACGGTCGCGCACCGCTCCGACGACTCGGGCACGACGAAGCTGTTCACCCAGTTCCTGGCCGATTACAGCCCCGAGTGGAAGAAGGACGTTGGGGTCGACCAGACCGTGAAGTGGCCGACCGGTACCGGAGCCAAGGGCAACGACGGCGTCGCCGGCACCGTGAGCCAGACCGACGGGGCCGTCGGCTACGTCGAGTTGGCATACGCCCTTCAGAATGACTTCGCGACCGCGGACGTGAAGAACGCAGATGGGAAGTACGTTTCGCCGACGCTGGAGTCCACCGCAGAGGCTGGCGCAAACATCGACGTCGGCAGCGCGGCTGACGTCGCCAAGAACAGCGTCGAGACCATCAACGCGCCGGGAGCGGACACCTATCCGATCGCGTCCTTCGCGAATCTCCTCGTGTACCAGGACATGTGCAAGGCCGGGCTCGATGAGGACAAGGCGAAGAATGTGGTCGCGTGGCTCAACTTCGCCCTTGGCGACGGTCAGAGCATCGCGAAGCAGCTCTCCTACGCGCCGCTGCCAAACAACCTCAAGCAGGTGGACCAGGAGAACGTCTCCAACCTCCAGTGCGACGGCCAACCCATCGACGTCTCGGGCGGCTGAGCTTGGGTTTGAGGCCCTAGATGGAGGCGGGGGCTGCGTTGTCGAGAGGCGGCCGCTCCTTCGCGGAGCGGTCGCCGTCTCGCATTCCCGACCTGCTGCTGAGGTGGGGCCTGACGGGACTCTCCGTCGCGGTCCTGGCCCTCCTCGCCTACTTCTTCATCAGGCTTTACCAGGAAGCCCACCCGGCCTTCGCCCAATTCGGGGTCATCGACTTCGTCTTCGGCAACGACTGGGACGCCTCGGCAGACATCTTCAAGGCACTCCCACTCGTGGTCGGCACCCTCGTCACGTCCGCGATCGCGCTGATCATCGGCGTGCCGATTGCGTTGGCGACGGCGATCTTCCTCACCGAGCTCTGCCCGCGAGTCGCAAAGGGGCCGCTGACGATCATGGTCGACCTGCTCGCGGCGGTGCCCTCGGTCGTCTACGGGCTGTGGGGGTTCTTCTTCCTGATCCCGAAGCTGAAGCCGATCGAGCAGTGGTTCACGGACACGTTCAGCTTCATTCCGTTCTTCGGCGGAGCGGTAGTAGCGGGACCGAACTACTTCATCGCCGGCCTGATCCTCGCGATCATGATCCTCCCCATCGTCAGCGCGATCAGCCGAGAGGTGCTGTCCACAGTCCCGTCCGACCACAAGGAGGCCGCGCTGGCGCTCGGCGCGACCCGCTGGGAGATGATCCGCACCTCGATGCTCCCGTACGCGCGGCGCGGGATCGTCGGAGCGTCGATGCTGGGGCTGGGCCGGGCGATCGGGGAGACGATCGCCGTCACGATCGTGATCGGGAACGCCCCCGTGATCGGGCACACGATCTTCGACCAGGGCTACACGCTGGCGGCCGTCATCGCCAACGAGTTCGGGGAGGGAGCCTCCGAGCCGCTGCATCGCGCCGCGCTGATCGGCGCCGGCCTGGTGCTGTTCGTGCTCACGCTGATCGTCAACGCCATCGCCCGCGCGGTCGTGATCCGCTCCGAGAAGCAGTCCGGCGGCGACGCCGTAGACCCGGTGGTCGCCGCGGCGCCGGGGGTCGGCTGATGGAGGCGACGGCAATCACTCGCGGGCTCCCGCCGGTCAGCGCCCGCCGGCGACGGGTCGACAGGTTCTGGCGCGGCGCCACCGCCGTCGCCTCGGGGATCGCGCTCGTGCCGCTGCTCCTGATCATCGGCTACCTGCTCGCGAAGGGTGCGGGGGCGTTCAGCCTCCACTTCTTCACCAGTGATCCGACGGGGAGCTTCCTCGGCGATCCGGGTGGGATCAAGAGCGCGATCATCGGGACGCTGGTCATGGTGGGCATCGCCACCGCCATCTCGGTGCCGATCGGGATCGGCATCGCCCTCTATCTCACCGAGTACGGGGGAAACGGCAGGTTCGCCTCCGTCGTGCGCTTCTTCACCGACGTGATGACCGGGGTGCCGACGATCATGTTCGGCCTCTTCATCTACATCACGCTCGTGGTCAGCCACATCGGCGGCACCTTCGCTGGCTGGAAGGGCGGCGTCGCGCTGGCTCTCCTGATGCTGCCGATCGTGACGCGCTCGGCGGAGGTCGTGCTGAAGCTGGTGCCCGACCAACTGCGGGAGGCCGCCCTCGCCCTGGGTGCGCCGCGCTGGAAGGTCGTGGCGAAGGTCGTGCTGCCCACGGCCGCGCCGGGGCTGCTCACGGGGTCCCTGCTGGCGATCGCCCGCGGGGCGGGCGAGACCGCGCCGCTTCTGTTCACGGCGGCGATCGTCAACGGCACGACCTTCAACCTCGGAGAGCAGATGAATTCCCTGCCGGCGACGATCTTCCAGGATGTCCGCCAGCCGCGCGACGAGCTGATCCAGATCGCCTGGGGCGCCGCACTGACCCTGGTGCTGATGATCCTGGTCCTGACCCTGATCGCGCGGGCAATCCAGAGGCGCAGCCGCCTGGGAGGAGCGCCTTAACATGAGCCAAGAGGAGACGAGTCACCTGTTGACCGAACCACACGAACCAGTGTCCGAGACCGACCCGGAGCACAGCCTGATCCGCCGTGTGCAGCCGTCCGCCGCCCCCGAGCCCAGCCGTCCCCGGACGGCCATGGCGGCGGCAACCCCCGCGGTCCAGCTCGTGCGCCTGAGCGCCTACTACGGCGACCATCAGGCCGTCAAGGACGTCGCGCTCGACTTCGAGCCGGGGCGGGTGACGGCGATCATCGGTCCGTCGGGCTGCGGCAAGTCGACGATGGTCCGCTGCGTCAACCGGATGCACGAGGAGATCCCGGGCGCTCGGTCCGAGGGCCGGGTGATGCTCGACGGCGTGGACCTGCATTCGAAGGAGGTGGACGTGGTCGCGGTGAGGCGGGCCGTGGGCATGGTGTTCCAGAAGCCGAACCCGTTTCCGACGATGTCGGTGCTCGACAACGTCGCGGCCGGCCTGCGGTTCACCGGGGGCGCCCGGGACGAGGTCACCGATCGCGTGCACTCGGCGCTGCAGGATGCGGGGCTCTGGGATGAGGTCAAGGGTCGCCTCTCGAGCCCCGGCATGAGCCTGTCGGGCGGTCAGCAGCAGCGGCTGTGCATCGCGAGGGCGCTCGCCGTGGATCCCCAGGTCCTGCTCATGGACGAGCCCTGCTCGGCCCTGGATCCCGTCGCGACGCTGAAGATCGAGGAGCTGATCGGCCAGCTCTCCGAGAGGGTGACGATCGCGGTGGTGACCCACAACATGCAGCAGGCCGGCCGTGTCGCCGACACCACCGCGTTCATGCTGAGCGGCGAGCTGGTCGAGGTCGGCCCGACCGAGAAGATGTTCACCAACCCCGACGATGACCGGACCGAGCAGTACGTGACCGGTAAGTTCGGCTGATGGAGCTCGAGGCCAGGCACGGGTACCGCGAGGACCTGGCACGGCTCGAGACCCGCGCGCTCGAGGGCCTGGATCTGGTGGTCGCCGCGCTGGACCGCACCGTCGAGGCCGTCCAGCATCAGGACATCGAGCTCGCCGAGATGGTGGTCGCCGACGACGACGTGATCGACGGCCGCTATCTGGAGGTGCACCAGTCGATCCTGACGCTGCTCGCCACCCAGGCCCCCGTCGCGACCGACCTGCGCCTGATCTCGGCGCTGCTCCACGTGATGAAGAACATCGAGCGGATGGGCGACCAGTGCGTGAACATCGCGAAGCTCATTCCCATGGCCGGCCACGAGCCACCGGCCGACGAGCGCGTGCTGAGGAACCTCGTGACCATGGGTCACGCGATTCGAGCCGAGATCCGGCAGGCGAAGCGGGCGTTCGCCGAACGCAACGTGGAGATGGCCCGCGACCTCGTCCGCCAGGACGACGTGATCGACAACCTGAACAAGGAGTGCTTCCAGCTCGCGCTCGAGATCGGGGATGAGATCGATCGCCGCGAGTGGGCGATGACGATGCTCCTCGTCGCCCGCGCGCTCGAGCGGATCGGCGACAACGCGGTCGACGTCGGCGAGCAGGTCGCGTTTGTCGTCACCGGCCTGTTTCGCGAGTTCGAGGACGCCTCGCATCCGGACGAGCCCGTCATCGAGCCGCAGCCGTCGCCGTAGTGAGGCGCCCGGCTCCCGCCACCGCAACCGGGGGCCTCATCCGTCGCGTCTGACAAGATCGAAGGTGCATCACGCATGCTTGGCGCCGCCATCGACATCGGCTCGAACACCACGCGCGTGCTCGTCGCCGAGCCGCAGAACGGCCAGCTCCGCAAGGTCATGGAGCAGCGCGCGTACACGCGCATCGACAAGGCCTCGCAGCACGACGGCGCGGTCGACCGCGCGAAGATCGACGAGGTCGCCGAGGTGGTCGCCACGCAGGTGCGACTCGCCCAGGAGATCGGGGCAGAGGCCATCCGGACGGTGGCCACGGCCGCCATCCGCGAGGCCGCCAATCGCGAGGAGATCGTGGCCGAGATCAACCGCGTCGCGGGCGTCGGCGTGGACGTCCTGACCGACCACGAGGAGGGGCGCCTCGCCTTCGTCGGCGCCACCAAGACCCTGGGCCACCCGGTCGAGGGCGAGATCGCGGTCGTCGACGTGGGGGGCGGCTCCTCGGAGGTGATCTTCGGAGCGGTTCCGGACGGCGTGCGGTCGGTGCGATCCTTCAAGATCGGGTCCGGCTCGCTGGCCGATGAGCTGCTGACCTCCGATCCGCCCTCACCGGCCGAGATCCGCGGTGTCCGCGACACGATCTCGGATTACTTCGCCGAGGTCGAATTCGAGCGGCCGGACCAGGCGGTGGCCGTCGGCGGCAGCGCCACCTCACTGCGTTCGCTGGTGGGCTCGGTGCTCGAGTACGAGACGCTCGAGCGGGGGGTCCGTGTGCTGACCGGGGATCCGATCGCCGAGGTCGCCAAGCGGTTCGAGCTGGATCCCCGGCGGGTACGGATCCTGCCCACCGGCGTGCTCCTGCTGGAGAAGCTGTCCGAGCTCCTGGGGCAGCCGCTTCAGATCGGCAAGGGCGGCCTGCGGGAGGGAGTCATCCTCACGCTCCTGAACGGGGCGGCGGACGGAGCGCCGAAGGCGCTCGCGGCCTGAGCCTCCCGTGGAAACAGGTCCGCGTAAAGTGCCCCTATGGCGAAGGCGCGGCCGATCGAAGGGCTCCGGTCCGACGAGCCATACGCCGCCGCCGCCGCCAAGGTCGTGGCCGTCCGGGCGCGCGAGGTCTCCGACCATTCGCGGGACGTCCTGGACGTGAGCGACATCGAGCGCGTCCACGACATGCGCGTTGCGACGCGCCGGCTGCGTGCCGCGCTCGAGATCTTCGAGCCTTGCTTTCCCAGCCGGAGCCACCGGGAGGTTCTCGATGAGGTGAAGGCCGTGGCCGATGCGCTCGGCGAGCGCCGCGACGCCGACGTCACCATCTCGGTGCTGGAGATATTCGCCGAGGGCCTGGCCGCTCCGGACCGCCCCGGGGTCGCGAGCCTCGTCGAGCAGATTCGCGCCGAGCAGGCCGAGGCGAACGCCCAGCTCGAGGCCTTCGTGCAACCCCACCGCCTCGCAGCGCTCGGCGAGCGTCTGTCCGAGCTCGTGGTGGAGGCCGAGTCGGTGGCGGCGGAGGACCCGGAGTGAAGGCCAGGCGGGTCAAGAAGCTCGATCCGGCCGAGCCGCTGGTCGACAACGCGGCGCGCATCGTGCGGATGCGGCTCGAAGAGATGCGTTCCTTCGCGCCCAAGGCGCTCAAACCGGGCGGCGTCAAGCAACAGCACGACATGCGAATCGCGGCGAAGCGCCTGCGCTACGTGCTCGAGACGACCGAGTTCTGCTTCGGCCGCAGCGCCGAGGCGGCGAGGCGCAGGGCCAGGGACCTGCAGGACATCCTCGGCGAGCTTCACGACTGCGACGTGATGCTGCCGCGGGTCGAGAGACACCTCTCGGAGCTGCGCGACGCCGACGCCCGGACCGTGCGCCGCCGTGCCGCCGGCGCCGAGGATCTCGACCCGGCGCTCGCGGCGCGGGCGCCGCACCGCACCTCCTATCGCGGCCTCGAAACGCTGATGGTCTACCTGCAGGCTCGGCGTCAGCTCCTCTTCGATCGATTCCGGGGCTTCTGGGCGGAGCACGAGCGCTCCGGCACCTGGGATCGCCTGGAGCGCATCGCGGAGCGGAAGCTGCACGAGGGCCGGGAGCGCCGTCGCGCAGCCAAGCGCGCCGAGAAGGCGAGGCTCGAGCTCGAGGCCGCCGAACGGCTCGAGCGCGAGGCGGCCGAGCGCGCGTCCGCCGCCGCGGCGGAGCTCCGGGAGGCCTGGCGGACATCGCGAGGCGGCGATGGCTCGCCCCTGCCCGCGCCCCCCGCCCCCCGGCCGGCGCGCCCGTCTGGCGAGCGGGGGTCGCGTGTCGAGGCCGGTGACGGCGAGCGGCGTTCCGGCGGCTAGCCTTACCGCCGTGGAGGCTCAACTCGGCCTGCGGTCGGACTCCGCCCGCGCCATCGAGCTCGGGGATCGATTCGCGGACGCCCTGGGCTACGCCACCCGGGCGCACGAGGGCCAGCTGCGGGGAAGCGACGGCCAGCCGTACATCGCCCACCTGCTTCGCGTGACCGGCCTGGTGATCCAGGACGGCGGCTCCGAGGACGAGGCGATCGCCGCCCTCCTCCACGACGCCGTCGAGGACCAGGGCGGCCTCGAGCGGCTGGAAGACATCCGCCGCCGCTACGGCGACGCGGTCGCCGACGTCGTCGAGGAGTGCACGGACAGCTACGGCGATCCCAAGCCGCCGTGGCGGCGCCGCAAGGAGGACTACGTCCGCAGCCTGGACGACGCGTCGGAGGGCGCGCTCGTGGTCTCGCTCGCCGACAAGCTCGACAACGTCCGCAGCATGATCCGCGGGTACCGGATCCGGGGCGAGGAGCAGTGGGCCCGCACGGGCAAGACCCCGGAGGGGGTCCGCTGGTACTACGGCACGCTGGCGTCGCGCCTCTGCGAGCTCCGCCCCGGGTCGCTGGCCGACGAGCTCGCCGGAGCGGCCGCCGAGCTCGAGCGCCTCATCGACGGCACCGACCCGGAAGCCACCGGCTGATGCGCCTGCGCATCGCCGTGGTGAGCCTCGCCCTGCTGGTCGGGGCGGCTGCGGCGCCCCCGGCCTCCGCGAAGGTGAAGTTCGTCAACGGCGCTCCCGGCCTCGGCGATCCGTACTTCCCGCGAGCCGGCAACGGCGGTTACGACGTGGGGCATTACGCGCTGCGCCTTCGCTACACGCCGGCGTCGAACCGGCTGCACGCGCAGGCGAAGATCAGCGCCACCGCCACCCAGAACCTCAAGCGCTTCGACCTCGACTTTCGCCATCTCCGGATCTCCAGCCTGCGCGTCAATGGCAAGAAGGCGGGCTTCGTGCGCCGCGGCCAGGAGCTGAAGGTGACGCCGCGCGGTGGCCTGCGAAAGGGGACCCGGTTCACGGTCCGGGTCCGCTACCGGGGCCACCCGCGCCCGATCACCGACCCGGATGGCTCCAAGGAGGGATGGGTGCCGACCGACGACGGCGCCTTCGTGGCCGACGAGCCGCAGGGCGCACCGACCTGGTTCCCGTGCAATGACTACCCGACCGACAAGGCGACCTATCGCATCAGGGTCAACGTCCCGAAGGGCAGGACGGCCGTGTCCAACGGGGCGCTGCTCGATCGCACGACTCGCAAGGGCACGACCACGTTCACGTGGCGCGAGAGCTCGCCCATGGCGAGCTATCTCGCCACGGTGACCACAGGCAGGTTCAGGGTCAGCCGCTCCCGCGCGAACGGGATCCCGTCCTACGTGGCCATCGATCCGCGGGAGGCCAGGGCCTCGGCGGGGCCGATGTCGAAGGTCCCGGCGATCCTGCGACTGTACGGGCCGCGGTTCGGCGCCTATCCCTTCGGCAGCACCGGCGGCGTGGTCGACCGGGCGCCGGCGGTCGGCTACGCGCTGGAGACCCAGACGAGGCCGATCTACGACTCGGCGCCGGATGGGGTCACGGTGGCCCACGAGCTGGCTCACCAATGGTTCGGCGACTCCGTCTCGCTCAAGCGGTGGCGCCAGATCTGGCTCAACGAGGGCTTCGCGACGTGGTCGGAGTGGTTCTGGGATCAGCAGACCGGCGGGGAGACCCTCAGAAAGCGGTTCAACGCCCTCTACCGCATCCCCGCCGGCAAGACGAGGTTCTGGAACCCGCCGCCCGGCAATCCGGGCGGCCCGGAGCATCTGTTCGACGGCACGATCTACGTGCGCGGCGGCATGGCGCTGGAGGCCCTTCGCCAGGAGGTCGGGCAGCCGACATTCCTGCGCATCCTCCGCGACTGGGCTCGTGACCACGCCTACGGCAACGCGGGGATCCAGCAGTTCATCGACCTCGCGGAGTCCGAGAGCGGCCTGGACTTGGCCCACTTCTTCGACGTCTGGCTGTATGAGCGGGGCAAGCCGCGCGACTGGAGCGGCGCAGCCAGCGGGGAAGACCGCGTCTCGTCTCGGCTTGGTCACGGGCGCCCACCGCCGCGCCTGGGTGCCGTCGGTCAGCTTCGCTGACACCGCCCGCCGGATCACAAATGCGCCGGTAGCATGATCGCTACCCGCGTATGGAGCCTCCCGAAGTACAGCGAGCCACCGGCGAGACGGTCGAGGTGGTCTCACCTCGCGCTGAGCCGGAGACGCCGGACCTCGAGGACTCCTCGCTCTACTTCAACCGGGAGCTCTCGTGGCTCGACTTCAACGATCGGGTCCTCCAACTCGCCGAGGACCCCTCCGTGCCGCTGCTCGAGCGGGTCAAGTTCTGCGCGATCTGGGAGTCCAACCTCGACGAGTTCTACATGGTGCGCGTGGCCAACCTCCACGAGCAGCTGGAGGCCGGGATGGACGCCCGCGGTGCCGACGGGCTGGGACCCTCCGAGCAGATCGACGCGATCCGCGAGCGCGTCATCGGGCAGCGCGATCGGCTGACACGATGCCTCGAGCGCGATCTGCGGCCGGCGCTCGCCGAGCACGGGATCCGGATCATCTCGCCGCAGCGCGCCGACGAGGCCGAGCGCGAGGAGCTCCACCGCGCCTTCGAGAGCAGCATCTTTCCCGCGCTGACGCCGCTCGCGATCGGCCTGGGGCGCCCGTTCCCGTACATCTCCAACCTGTCCCTGAGCCTGGCCGTGATCCTCCACGACCCAGACCAGGGGACCGAGGTCATCGCGCGGGTGAAGGTCCCGAAGGAGCTGCTCGGCCGCTTTATCGAGATCGGCGAGAGCGACCACACGCTGGTCCCGCTCGAGGACGTGATCGCCGCCAACCTCTCGGCGCTCTTCCCGGGGATGGAGATCACCGACTACGCCTTCTTCCGGGTGACCCGCGACACGGACTACGACGTCTCGGACGAGGCGGACGACCTGCTGCAGGCGGTCGAGGAGGAGCTGCGCCGCCGCCGGTTCGGCGAGGTGGTGCGGATCGAGGTCGAGCGGACGATGAGCCCGAGGCTCCGCGACCAGCTGCAGACGGCGCTCAAGATCGACGAGCGCCAGCTGTACGAGGTCGACAGCCTTCTCGACATGTCCGATCTCTGGGACGTCCACGGGATCCCCGGCTTCGGGGACCTCCGCGATCCTCCGTTCAGCGGCGCCACCAAGCCCCGGCTTCGAGGAGAGGACGAAGAGGAGGCCGACCTGTTCGCGGTCATGCGGGAGGGGGACGTCCTCGTCCACCACCCGTACGACTCGTTCACCACCTCGGTCGAGCGCTTCGTCAAGCAGGCGGTGAGCGATCCGGACGTCCTCGCGATCAAGCAGACGGTCTACCGGACCAGCGCCGACTCGCCGCTGGTCCCATCCCTGATCGATGCGGCCGAGCGCGGCAAGCAGGCCGTGTGCATGGTGGAGCTCAAGGCGCGCTTCGACGAGCGGGCGAACATCCGCTGGGCCAAGAAGCTCGAGCAGGCGGGCGTGCACGTGGTCTACGGGCTCCCGGCGCTCAAGAGCCACGCCAAATGCGTCCTGGTGGTGCGGCGGGAAGGGCGGGGCGTTCGCTACTACGCCCACATCGGGACGGGAAACTACAACCCCAAGACGGCCAAGCTCTACACCGACCTCGGCCTGTTCACGGCGGATCCCCGGATCGGCAACGACATCGCCGAGATGTTCAACTACATGACGGGCTACTCGCGACCGCGGGACTACCGCGAGGTGCTCGTCGCCCCGTTCAACCTGTTCGAGGGCATCCTGCGGGAGATCGAGCGCACGATCGAGTCGCATTCCGAGGACCGTCCCGCGCGGATCCGGATGAAGATGAACTCGCTCCTGGACGCGCCGTGCATTCGCGCGCTCTACCGGGCGTCGCAGGCCGGGGTGGATATCCAGCTCAACGTCCGCGGAATCTGCGCCCTGCGCCCCCGGGTGCCCGGCGTCTCGGACAACATCGAGGTCGTCTCGGTCGTGGGTCGCTTCCTGGAGCACTCCCGGATCTACTCCTTCGAGCGGGCCGGAGAGGTGGAGCGGGTGTTCATGGGCTCGGCCGACCTCATGCCTCGCAACCTCTACAACCGCATCGAGCTGGTCACGCCGGTCGAGGACCCTCGCATCCGCGCGCAGCTCCTCGACGTGCTCGATCGCGGCCTGGCGGACAATACGAACGCCTGGGTCCTGCACCAGGACGGCACCTGGCAGCGCCGCCAACCGAACGGCGAGCCGCTGAACGTGCAGCGCGAGCTGATCGAGCTGCACGAGGCACGGGCGTCCGAGCCCTCGCTCTAGTCGCGAGCGCCGGGCGGCCGCGAGCGCCGGGCGCCCGCCCGGGAAGACGCTTCACGTCCGTGCTCGCACTGTCCTCGCAATCCCTGCTGCGGAGCCTTCCCGAACGAGCACCCGGCGCCCGCGTCGGCACGTAATCGGCGGCCTGCGTCCTCGTTCCCGCCCCGTCACACTTCACCCATGGCCGAGCGGCACACCCCTTACGGCTGGTGGCTCGACGAGGCCGGGGTTGCGCGGCCGCAGCCGGCGCTGGCCGGCGACGTCGACGCAGACGTGGTCGTCGTCGGCGGCGGCTACACCGGGATGTGGACCGCGTGGTTCGTCTCCGAGCTCGAGCCGGAGGCTCGGATCGTGCTGCTCGAGGCCGATCGGTGCGGGATGGGGCCGAGCGGGCGCAACGGCGGCTTCGCGAACTCGCTGTGGCTCAGCGCGGTCTCGCTCCGCAAGCGGTTCGGCTCCGCCGCCGCCCTCGATCTCGGCAGGGCCAGCGAGGCGGCGGTCGACGGGATCGGCGAGTGGTGCCGCGAACAGGAGGTGGACGCGTGGTACCGCCGCGCCGGATACCTCCAGGTCTCGACCACACCGCTCCACGACCACGGTCCGCGCGCGGGGTCGGAGGCGGCGGCGGAGCTGGGGGTGCCGAATGTGTGCATCGCGCAGAGTCCGGGCGAAGTTCGCAGCCGATGCGACTCGCCGGTGTTCCGCGGCGGCGCCTACTACCCGGCGGCCGCGACCGTCCAGCCCGCGCGGCTGTCGCAGGGCCTCCGTACCCGGTTGATCGACCGGGGCGTGTCGGTGTTCGAGCGATCGCCGGCGCGACGCCTGCGATCCGATCGTGGCCGCCCGGAGGTCGAGACGCCCGGGGGGCGGGTGCTTGCCGGCGCAGCCGTTCTCGCCGCGGGTGGTCGGCTCGCGGCGCACCGACCCCTTCGCCGTCGCCTGACCGTGGCTTCCAGCCACATGGTGATCACGGAGCCCGTACCGGACGTGCTGGAGGCGATCGGTTGGACGGGCGGGGAGTGCATCACCGATTCGCGCGCGATGGTGCAGTACTTCCGGACCACCCGCGACGGGCGGATCGCCTTCGGCTGGGGTGGGGGTCGCGTCGTGCCCGGGGCGCGCCTGAACGGGCGTGCGGAGGTCGATCGGCGAGTCGCCGCCGAGGTGGAGCGGCGACTCGTGCGCGTCTTTCCCGCCCTACGCGGGCGCCGGATCGAGCATGCGTGGGGCGGCCCGATCGACGTCTCGCCCACCCATCTGCCGGTTCTCGGGAGCCATCACGGCGATCGCGTCCACTACGCGTTCGGCTACACCGGAAACGGCGTCGCGCCGTCGCACCTCTGCGGCCGGACGCTCGCGTCGATGGCGCTCGACCGGCGCGACGAGAACACCGGGCTGGCGCTCGTCGAGCCGCCCCCCGTCCGGGTGCCCCCCGAGCCGCTTCGCTACGCGGGCGGGACGATCGTCCGGGCCGCGCTGCTGCGCCGCGAGCGCCTCGAGGAGGAGGGCCGACGGCCCGACCCGCTCACCCGCTTCATCGCGGGCGTGCCGGCCAGAATCGGCATCCACATCGGCCGCTGAACCCACAGCAGGAAGCGTTTGGTGGTTTGGCGACGCTATCGCGTACCCAAGCCACCAAACGGCGTCTGAGGAGGGTGGCGCTAATCGCTCAGCGCGCGCGCCAGCTCCCGGATCGCCCCGGGATACCGGTAGGTCAAGCCGCCGTGCTTGCCCTCGAAGAGCTCCAGCGTGTGCTCGACGCCCAGGGCGTCGAGCTCACGGGCGAATGCCATGGCACCGAGATCGAGGAAGTACTCGTCGCTCTTGCCCGCGTCGAGGTAGATGCGCCGCATGCTGCGCAGCGCCTCGCCGTTGCGCGGGGCCATCCGGATCGGGTCCACGGCGAGCCAGCGCTCCCAGACCTCCTCGATCAGCATCCCCGTCGTCACGTCGAACGGCAGGAGCGCCTTGCCGGGCCGGTCCGGATCGGGCGAGTACGCCGCGGCGTACCCGTAGGCCTCGATCGGGGGCCCGAATTTGTCGAAGTCGAACCGCTCGGCGCGGGCGAGCCGCTCGAAGAAGACGTCGTAGGAGCCCTCGAAGTCGTCCCGCAGACTCCTCACGACCTCCGGGAAGCCCGCCAGGTAGCAGCACTCGAAGAGGGCGTCGCCGGCGTGCGAGGCGAGTGCCCCGAACACGTCGGGCCGCATCATCGGGACGACCATCGCGCCGTAGCCACCCGACGACTTTCCCGTGATGCCCCGGCGGTCGCGGTCGGCGGCCGTCGGATAGCGGTCGTCCACGAACCCGACGACCTCGTCGCACAGGTAGTCCTGATACGGGCCGGTGGAGGTCGAGTTCAGGAACTGCGAGCCCCCGTAGGAGGTCCAGGCGTCAACGAAGGCGACGATCGCGTCGGGGCATTCGCCCTCGGCGAACATCGCGTCGAGCCGCTCGAACATGGTGGGCTCGAACGGCGTGCGCGACGCCCACATGTCGAGCTGGCCGGTGTATCCCTGGATCACGTACACGCTCGGCAGCGGCCGCGGGTGGTCGAGGTCGACCCCGGGCGGGCGGTAGACGTACAGCGGCCGCTGCCGCGGGTCGCCCAGAGGGTTGTCGGCGAGGAGCTCCGACTCGACGACGAGGCGGTCGAGCGTCCCCGCGAGGGGTCGCTCCCAGGGCGCCCCGGGGGACCCCTCCGCCTCCCTCAGCGCCATCGCGAGGTGACGACCTTCTTGCGCGTGTAGAACTCGACCGCGTCGCGGCCGTTGGCGTGGAGATCGCCGTCGAGCGAGTCCTTCCAGCCGGAGAAGGGAAACCAGGCGATCGGCGCCGCCACCCCGACGTTCACGCCGAGCATCCCCGCCTCGGCGCCGTATCGGTACTCACGAGCGGCGTTGCCGGAGGTGGTGAAGATCGACCCCGCGTTCCCGTACCGCGAGCCGTTCACGAACTCGAGCGCGCCGTCGAGGTCCGGGGCCCTCACCAGGGTCAGGAGCGGTCCGAACAGCTCCTCGCGCGCGAGCTCTGACTCCCGGTCGACGCCGTCCACGATCGTCGGCCCGAGCATGGTGCCCGCGGGCCCGGCATCGGCATCGCGTCCGTCGAGCACGATCTCCGCGCCCTCGGCCTGCGACCGGCCGAGGGCCGCGGCCAGGCGCTCCCGGGCATCGGGCCCGACGAGAGGGCACACGTCCGTGCTCTCGTCGGCCCCGGCCCCGACCCGCAGCTGCGAAGCCGCCTCGACCAGGGCGTCGCGAACCTCGTCCTGGCGCTCGGCGTCGCCCACCAGCACCGCGACCGATCCGGCGAGGCACCGCTGCCCTGCGGCGCCGAACGCCGAGCCCATGATCCCCGAGACGGTCAGCTCGAGGTCGGCGTCGGGCATCACGACGAGCGAGTTCTTCGCACCGCCCAACGCCTGGCAGCGCTTGCCGGTCGCGGCGGCCCGCTCCGAGACGTACCGGGCGGTCGAGGCCTGGCCGACGAACGAGATCGCATCGACGCCGGGATGGTCGAGCAGCGCGTTGACCGCGTCGTGCGCGCCGTTGACCAGGTTGCAGATCCCCGGCGGGATCTCCTCGATTGCGTCGATCACCTCGAAGATCAATTGCGCCGGGCGCGGGTCGCGCTCCGAGGGCTTCAGCACGAACCCGTTGCCGCAGGCGAGCGCGAACGGCAAAAACCAGAGCGGGATCATGGCCGGGAAGTTGAACGGCGTGATCGCGGCCACGACCCCGACCGGCTGGCGGACCTGCTCCACGTCGACGCCGCTCGCGACCCCCTCGAGGTTCTCTCCCTTCAGGAGGTGGGGGATCGCGCACGCGGCCTCCACCGACTCGATCCCGCGGCCGACCTCCCCCAGCGCGTCGTCGAGCGCCTTGCCCATGTCGTCGGTCACGAGACGTCCGAGCTCCTCGCGCCGCGTCCAGAGCTCGTGGCGCAGGCGCATGATCGCCCGTGCCCGGCGCTGCGGCGCGACCGCGCGCCACGCCGGCTGGGCTGCGCGCGCCGCCTGCACGGCGGCATCCACGTCGGCCCGCACCGAGAGCGGCACGAGCGCGACGACCTCGCCGCTGGCCGGGTCGCTGTCCTCCAGGGTGTCGGAGCCGCTCGCGGGCTGCCATCGGCCGCCGACGTAGTTCGGCAGCACCGGCGCCCGCGCGGCGTCCGCCCGCGTCTCCGCCTGTGACGTCGTCGTGACCGGCTTCATCTCGTCATCTCCCGTTCAACGCGCATCCGGTTCGATGCTAACGACACCGGGGCCGCTCGCGGACCCGGGCCATGCAAGACTTGCGCCCATGAGCGAGGAATGGCGAGCGGAGGTCCATCTCGAGGACGAGGGGCACGGCCTCACGCTCGGCGACCGCCTGCGCTCGCTCGATCTGGACGACGAGGCCCGGGAGCGCCTGGGCGAGCGAGTGGTCGTGACGCGCGACGGCGGGCGGATGTTCATGTACACCGGAAGCGAGGAGACCGCGCGGGAGGCCGAGCGGGTCGCGCGTGAGCTCGCCGCCGCCGACGGTCTCGAGGCCAGGACGCGCATCACCCGGTGGGACCCCGATGCCGACGAATGGGTGGATCCGTCAACGCCGCGGCCACAGAGCGAGGCCCAGCGCGTCGCGGAGCATCGCGAGCACGAGGCCCACGCGCAGCGCCAGGCCGCGGCCACGGGGCACAACGAATGGGAGCTTCGGGTCGATCTGGGCTCGCTCGGCGAGACGCGCGAGCTGTCGGAGCGGCTGTCCGAGAAGGGCATCCGCCACCACCGCCGCTGGAAGCATCTCCTGATCCCGGCGGCGACCGAGGAGCAGGCCGCCGAGCTCGCCGATCGCGTCCGCGAGGTGGCGCCGGACGAGGTGGAGGTCCACCTCGAGCCGGCTCCGGGAAGCATCCCCCACCCTGCGTTCGTCGTGATCGGCGGTCGTACCCCCGGCATCGCCCGGGACCTGGGCCTCTGAGAGGCCCGGATCACCCGCCGGCGCCGCCCGGCGCCGGCGGTACCGGCGCAGACCCCATCAGGTCCTCGTCCTCCTGGGACGGCCGCACCGCGGCGAGCCGCTCGGCGCGCCGCTGCTGAAGCACCGTGAAGCCCATGGCGATCAGCGTCACCGCGAACAGGATGGTCGCCACCCCGTTCACCTCGACGGGGATTCCCCGCTGGGCCGCGCCGAAGATGTAGAGGGGGAACGTCACCGTCGTTCCCGAGTTGAAGTTGGAGACGACGAAGTCGTCCACCGACAGGGCGAATGCCAGGAGCGCCGCGGCGAGGATGCCCGGCAGGATGAGCGGAAAGGTCACCCGCCAGAAGGTCTCGAAGGGGCTCGCGCCCAGGTCCTGAGCGGCCTCCTCGAGGCTGCGGTCGAAGCCGATCAGCCGTGATCGGACCACCACCACGACGAAGCTGATGCAGAACATGATGTGGGCGATCATGAGGGTCGCGGTTCCGAGCGAGGGCGTTCCGAGGATCAGGAAGAAGGAGAGGAGCGACGCCCCCATGACGATCTCGGGAGTGGCCATCGGCACGACGATCAGGAAGTTCGTGGTGCGGCGCCCGAAGAACTGGTAGCGGACGAGAGCGAGGGCCATGAAGGTGCCGATCACGGTGGAGACGATCATCGCGACGAAGGCGATCTCCAGGCTCTTGAGGAGGGCACTGTTGAGCTCCGGGATGCTGAAGACGTGCTCCCAGTGGGAGGTCGTGAATCCCACCCACGTGAAGTTGTACTTCCCGGCCGGATTGTTGAAGGAGAAGAGGATGATGACCGCGATCGGGATCAGCAGGTACGCGATCGCGAGGCCGGCGTAGATGTTTACGGCGTGCTCTTTGAGCCAGTTCCAGGCGCGCCTGAGCACGGACTCGCGGCGAACGTAGACCCGGGCGGCGGCGCTCCGTGCCTCCATGGTCAGCCCCTCCTCCGAGCGCTCATCGCGCCGTCGCCTCCTCGCCCATGAGCGACTCCGAGCCGGCGAAGCGGATGTAGACGAAGACGACGACCATGATCACCGCCATCAGCACGAATGAGAGCGCGGCCGCGGCCGGGTAGTCACGAGTGACGAGATACAGGCCCTGAATCGTGTTCCCGATCATCTTGTTGTTCGTGCCGCCGAGGAAGAAGGCGTTGACGTAGTCGCCGGCCGCCGGGATGAAGGTGAGCAGGGTGCCCGCGACGACCCCGGGCGCGGAGAGCGGGAGGGTCACCCGCAGGAACGCCGCGCGCGACGACGCGTAGAGGTCCTTCCCGGCCTCGATCAGCCTGGGGTCGATTCGCTCCAGGCTGGCGTAGATCGGCAGCACCATGAAGGGCAGGAAGTTGTAGGTGATCCCTGCGATGACGGCACCGGCCGTCGCCAGGACGTGGCCGCCAGGGGCGAGGCCGATCGAGTCGAGGAAGTTGACCACCGGACTCTGGTCCGAGAGGATCGTCTCCCAGGCGATCGTGCGGATCAGGTACGTGGTGAAGAACGGCGCGATGACCGCGAAGAGCATCGCGTTCTTCCACCTGCCGCCCCGGAACGCGATCGCGTACGCGAGCGGGTAGCCGATCAGCAAGGCGATCACCGTGGCCGCCCCCGCGTACTCGAACGCCCGCAGGAACGAGTCCTGGTACAGCGACAGCGCGTCGCCGTAGTTGGACCACTGCCAGCTGAAATGGAATCCCGTCTCCAGCGTCCCCGAGTCCAGCGAGAGCCGCGCCATGTAGTACATGGGCACGACGAAGAAGACGATCAGCCAGGCCGCCCCCGGGAAGAGGAGCAGGTACGGCGTGAGGCGGCGGCGGCCGGCGGTCATGCCGAGTGGCAGCTTGCTAGCGCCACTGGATGAATGCCGTCCGCCGCCGCGTTCCCATGCTCAGCCGTTGATCACCGCGTTGAACGCCGCCGTCACCTTCTGGTCCTCATCGGGGGTCAACGTGGGCGCGTTGTCGCAGTTGGCCGTGAACTCGTCCGTGGGGAAGATGAGCTTGCTCTTCGCCGCGGGCGGGTCCTGCTTCTCGAGGAGCTCCTTCACCCCGGACACCGGGCTGAAGTAGTAGTTGTAGTCGGTGATCTGCGCCTGGTTGCCGGGGTCGTAGACGTAGTTCATCCACGCCTCGGCGGCCGTCGGATTGGGCGCGCCGACCGGGATCACCATGTTGTCGGACCAGAGCATGCAGCCCTCGGTCGGCATCACGAACTTGATGTTCGGGTTGTCGGCCTGGAGCTGGATCGCGTCACCGGACCAGCCGATCACGGCCACGACGTCGCCACTGGTCAGATCGCGCGCGTAGTCGTTGCCTGTGAACCGCCGGATCTGACCGGCGTTCGCGGCCGCCTTGAGCTTGTCGATCGCTGCCAGCCAGTCGTCCTCGGTGGCATTGGCGAGATCGACGCCCTGGCACTTCATCACCAGCGGCACGGTGTCCCGCATCTCGGTGAGCATGTCGACCTTGCCCTTGTACTTCGAGTCGAACAGGTCGCAGATGGACTTGACGTTCGGCGCGAGGTCGGTGCGGACGATGATCCCGGTCATGCCGCTCTGCCACGGCACCGCGAAGTCGCCGTTCGGATCGAAGTCGCGGTTGCGCAGCGACGGGACCAGGTTGTCCTCGACGTTCGGGATCGCCCCCTTGTCGAGGTTCTGCAGGTAGCCCAGGTCGTACATCTTCTTGGCCATCCAGTCGGTGACCACGACGATCGAGCGACCCCCGGACTGCCCCTTCGCGAGCAGCGGCTGGAGCTTGCTGAAGAACTCCAGGTTGTCGTTGACGTCCTCGATGTACTTGACGCTGACGCCGGTCCTCTTCTCGAACTGAGGCACGGTCTTCTTGTCGATGTAGAGCGGCCAGTTGGAGATCGTCAGGTCGCCGCTGGGCTTGCCCGATACCTTGACCGTCTCGGCCTTGCCGTTGTCGCTGCTGTTGTCCTCGATCCCGCCTCCGCTGCCACAGGCGGCGATCGCCAGGCTCGCTGTCAGCGCCAGGGCGCCGGCGACGAGAAGCCTCAATCTCGGCGCCGGCCCGTTCGGCCGGTCCTTGCCATTCGTCCTGTCCCATGCGTTCAGCATTTGCCCCTTTCGCCTCCTCGGCTACTCGTCGGTTGTCGCTCTCGTTGCAAGTCTCTCAAGCCGCCACCGTCGCCTCGGCGTCCGCCGCGGGCAGCTCGGATTCCCGGACGACGTGCATGTGGTCGGGCTCCCAGCTCAGGCGCACGGGGGCGCCGCCGCCCGGGAGCCGGGCGCGCTCGGCCTCGCTGGCGTTCGGCACCAGCACGGTCATCTTCACGTCCCCGGGCAGGTCCACGATGATCTGCGTCGCCGTGCCCAGGTAAACCGAGCTCTGCACCACGCCGTCGACGCCGGGCAGGCCGTCCCCGCCTGATCCGGCCGCGGCCTGCGAGATCCGCAGCTTCTCCGGCCGGACCACCGCGTGGCAGCGCTCGCCGCTGCCGATTCCGTTGACGCCCGCCTCCATCTCGAGCCCGGTGTCGAGCCGGATCGTCCCGCGGCCGCCGCTGGCCGCGGTGACCGTCCCGGGCATCAGGTTCGAGACGCCGATGAAGCCCGCCACGAAGGTGGTCGCGGGGCGCTCGTAGACGTTCTCGGGGATGTCGACCTGCTCGACGACGCCGTTCGACATCACCGCGATGCGGTCCGACATCGTCAGCGCCTCCTCCTGGTCGTGCGTCACGTACACGAACGTGATCCCGACGTCGCGCTGGATGCGCTTCAGCTCGATCTGCAGTCCCTTGCGGAGCTTCAGGTCGAGGGCGCCCAGCGGCTCGTCGAGGAGCAATACCTTCGGCAGGTTGACCAGCGCGCGAGCGAGCGCCACGCGCTGCTGCTGGCCGCCCGACAGCTGGTTCGGCCTGCGATTGGTCTCGGTCCCCAGCCCGACCCGCTCCAGCTCGGCCTGCACCCTCGTGGAGATCTCGGCCTTGGGCACCTTCTTTCGCCGCAGGCCGAAGGCGACGTTGTCGCCGACGCTCAGGTGGGGAAACAGCGCGTAGCTCTGGAAGACCGTGTTGGTCGGGCGCTTGTAGGAGGGCAGACCGGCGACGTCGGAGCCGTCGATGAGGACACGCCCCGTCGTCGGCTGCTCGAAGCCGGCCACCACTCGGAGGGTGGTGGTCTTGCCGCAGCCGCTCGGCCCCAGCAGGGTGAAGAACTCCCCGCGCCCGATCTCGAGGTCCAGATCCTTCACGGCCACGAGCTCGCCGAAGTGCTTGCTGACCCGCTCCAGGCGGACGGTCGGATCGCCGCCGGCGGACGCTTCGGCCTGGCCTGGTCCGCTTCCCGCGCCCGAATCCAAACTCAGCATCCTCCGTTCCCCTCGAGTGGGTAGTGCCGCCGTGTAGTGATCGTGGGTCGAAAACTAACCGCTCAGGCCAAGGAGCCTATGCGCCTGAACCGGGCCTGGCAAGGGGCGGAATCCCCAAAAGGTCAAAAAGGTGTTGTGCAGTTCGTACAAAACCCGGTTAGAATCTTTGAACCCAATCCCGGTTGTGAAGTCAGCCTCGGCCAGATACGGTTATACGGAACGTCGATTGAGGGTGGACATGAAGTCGCAGGACGGGAGGAGGACTAGATGGCAACCAGCGCAACGGTGACCGCGACCGAGACCGGGCTGCAGGATCTCGCCAAGCGCCACCTCTGGATGCACTTCACGCGCCACGGCGCCTACCAGGACGCGGAGGTCCCGATCATCGTGCGCGGCGATGGCCCCTACGTCTGGGACGAGCGCGGCAACCGCTATCTCGACGGCCTCTCGGCGCTCTTTTGCGTGAACGCCGGGCACGGGCGCACCGAGCTCGGCGACGCGGCCGCCCGGCAGGTCGCCGAGCTCGACTTCTACACGCTGTGGAGCTATGCCCATCCGGGCGCGATCGAGCTGGCGTCGAGGATCGCCTCGCTTGCGCCCGGTGACCTGAATCGCGTCTTCTTCACCAACAGCGGCTCGGAGGCGGTCGAGTCGGCGATCAAGCTGGCGCGCGCCTACCACCAGCGCACCGGCAACCCGCGGAAGACGAAGTTCATCACCCGCGAGGTGGCCTACCACGGCACCACGCTCGGCGCGCTTGCGGCCACCGGCATCTCCGAGCTGCGCCAGGAGTTCGAGCCGCTCGTGCCGGGTGGTCACCAGGTCCCGAACACCAACAGCTACCACTGGCCGGCCGACCGCGACCCGCTGTGGGCAGCCGACCGGATCGAGGAGAAGATCCTCTACGAGCACCCCGACACCGTCGCCGCGGTGATCGTGGAGCCGCTCCAGAACGCCGGCGGGTGCATTCCCCCGCAGGAGGGTTACTTCGAGCGGGTCCGCGAGATCTGCGACCGGCACGACGTGCTGCTCGTCGCGGACGAGGTGATCTGCGCGTGGGGCCGGCTGGGGCACTGGTTCGGGTGCCAGCGCTACGACTTCGTGCCGGACATCATCACGATCGCGAAGGCGATCACCTCGGCCTACGTCCCGATGGGCGGGATGATCGTCTCCGACCAGGTGGCCGAGCCGTTCATGAGCGGCAAGGAGATGTTCGCGCACGGGTCGACCTTCGCGGGGCATCCCGTGGCCTCCGCGGTTGCGATGGCGAACCTCGACGTCTTCGAGCGGGAGGACATCAACGGGCACGTCCTCCGAAAGCAGGGCGAGCTGCGTGGCATGCTCGATGGCCTGCGCGACATCCCGATCGTCGGCGACGTCCGCGGCGACGGCTACTTCCACGCGATCGAGCTGGTCTCCGACCAGGAGACCAAGGAGGGCTTCTCCGACGAGCAGTCGGAGCGGCTCCTGCGCGGATTCCTATCCGGCGAGCTCTTCCGCCGCGGTTTGATCTGCCGCGCCGACGATCGCGGGGATCCCGTGATCCAGCTCGCCCCGCCCCTGATCTGCGACACCGAGCAATTCGAGGAGATCGAGAACGTGCTGCGCCCGGTGCTGACCGAGGCCTGGGAGCGGCTCGACAAGTAGTGCCGTAGCCATGCTCACGGTCGGCAGCCTGGTTTCCGATTGCGGCCTCGAGCTGATCGCCGGGGACGACGGCGCCGAGCGCACGATCCGGTGGGTCCACATCTCGGAGATCGAGGACCCGACGCCCTGGCTGTCGGGCGGTGAGCTCCTTCTGACCACGGGCATCCAGCTGAGCTCGGCGGCGCGGCAGCGCCGGTTCTGCGATCTCCTGGCCGATCGGGACGTGGCGGGGATCGGGCTCGGTACGGGCTTCGAGCACAAGAGCGTGCCCAAGGCGCTGGCCGACGAGGCGTCGAAGCGCGGCATGCCGCTGTTCGAGGTGCCGTACGAGATGCCGTTCATCGCCATCACCGAGCGGGCCTTCGCGCGCCTCGTCAACGAGCAGTACGCGGTCCTGGAGCGCGGATCGAAGCTCCACGAGAAGCTCGAGCGGCTGGTCGTCGAGGGACGCGGGCTCGGCGCCGTCCTCGGCTCGCTGGCCGGCGCGATCGGCGGCACCGCCATCGTCCGGGACGCGGGCGGCCGCGAGCTCGCGCGCGAGCCGTCGAAGGGCGGGCCTCGGGCGGCGGCGCTGAAGGCCCTGGGGACCGAGATCGCCGCGCGCCAGGCGTCGGCGACGCTCACCGCCTTCGAGCCCCGGCAGGGCTCCCTGGCCGAGCGGGCGCTGGCGGTTCCGGTCCCGGGACGCCGGGGCGGGGCGCCCATCGCGTGGCTCGTCGTGGTCAGCCAGCAGGGCCCGCTCGGCGAATTCGAGCGGCTCACCGCGCGTCAGGGCGCGATCGTCGTCGGGCTCGAGCTGATGCGGGAACGGGTGGTCCGCGAGACCGAGCGCCGGCTTGCCGGCGACGTGCTCGCCGAGGCGCTCGGTGGCAGGCTCGACGCCGATGAGCTCCGCGGCCGGCTGCGTCCGTTCGGCATCGGGGCCGAGGCGGCGATGCTCGTCTTCGCCCTGGATGACACGGACGCCGGAGAACAGACCGTGGAGCGAGAGCTCGCGGACGCCGGCGTCCCGGCCCTGGTCGCGACTACTTCGGCCGCGGGACGCCCGCTTCTGTGCGTGATGATCGACGGGCGTGCCGGCGACCCCGTCGAGGTGGCGGCCACCCTCCGGTCGGCGCTCGCCGGCGCCAACGACTCGGTGCGCGCGGCGGCCAGCCGCCGGAGCCCGGTCGCGTCGCTGCGGAGGGCGTTCCATGAGGCGCGCTGCGCCCTCGAGGCGACGTCGCTCGCCGACGGCGACGCCCCCGACGTCGCGAGCTACGAGGACCTGGGCGCGTTCACCCTCCTGCTGTCGCTGCAGGACGAGGACGCGCTCCGCCTGTACAGCGACGGCCTCCTCGATCCGATCGAGCGCACCGAGGGGGAGTACGGCGGCGAGCTGCTGCGCTCGCTCGAGGCCTATATCGAGCACAACGGCAACTGGGAGCGCGCCGCCCGCGAGCTCTACTGCCACCGCCACACCCTGCGGTACCGGATCCGCAAGATCGAGGAGCTGACCGGGCGCGACCTCTCGCGGGCGACCGACCGGATCGAGTTGTGGCTGGCCCTGCGCGCGAGGGAGCTGGTGACGTGAAGGTTGCGATTCTCGGGGCCGGCGGAACGATCGCGCCCGCCATCGTCCGCGATCTCGCCGAGTCCGACGAGGCCGAGGAGCTGCTGCTGCTGGACATCGACGAGGGTCGCGCCTCCGCGGTTGCCGGGCGGCACGGCGGCATCAAGGCGCGCGCGGCACGGGCCGACGCTCGCGCCGAGCCCGGCGCCGAGGGCTCCCTGGCGCGGGCCGTGGAGGGCTCGGACGTCCTGGTCAACTCCGCGAGCTACCGGGTCAACCTCGACGCGATGGCGGCGTGCCTGCGCGCGGGCTGCCATTACCTCGACCTCGGCGGGCTCTACTGGATGACCGAGCTTCAGCTCGAGCTGGGCCGGCAGTTCGAGCGCGATGGGCTCCTCGCGCTGCTCGGCATGGGATCGGCCCCCGGTAAGACGAACCTGATGGGGCGGATGGCCGCCGCCGCGCTTGGCGGCGACGTCGAGGCGATGCACGTCGCGGCCGGCGGCAGGGACCTCGAGCCTCCGGACGGATTCAGCGTCCCCTACGCGCTCCAGACGCTGCTCGACGAGCTTACGATGCGTCCCGTGGTGTTGCGCGAGGGATCGCCGGTCCAGATCGAGCCGCTCTCGGACGGAGGGGTCGTGGATTTCGGCGACCCGATCGGCTCGGTTGCGACGATCCACACCATTCACTCCGAGATGCGCACGTTCGGCGACAGCTTCGGCTGTCGCGAGGCAAGCTTCACGCTCGGCCTGCACCCGGAGCTCCTGGACACCCTTCGCGAGCTGACGCAAGCGGACGAGGACGTGGTGAGGCACCGGGCGGCCGAGGCGCTGCCCCCATCGGCGTCGACCGTGTCGGTCCATCTGGTGGAGGCCTCGGCCGGCGGCAACGGCGTCCGGGTCAGGGCTGTCACGGAGCCGATGGAGGAGTGGGGCCTCGGTGGGGGCATCGTCTCCACCGCGACCCCGGCCGCCGCCGCGGTGCGATTGCTGGCACGCGGGCAGATCGCGGCAAGGGGCGTCCTGCCGCCGGAGGGCTGCGTCGACCCCGATGCGCTGTTCGCCGAGCTTCGGCCGCGCGGCTGCCGCGTCGAGGTCCAGGCCGTGGAGGCGGTGGGCCGGTGACGGGAGGTTCGGCGTGAAGGTCGGCGTGCCCACCGAGATCAAGTCCGACGAGTACCGCGTCGCGTTGACGCCCGTCGGAGCCCGCGAGCTCACGGAGCACGGGCACGAGGTCCTGATCGAGAAGGGCGCGGGGGAGGGCAGCGCGATCAGCGACGCCGACTACGAGGCCCAGGGCGCCCGGATCGTGCCGGTCGAGGACGTCTGGGTCGAGGCGGACCTCATCCTGGGTGTCAAGGAGCCGCAACCGGAGGAGGTGAGCCTGCTGCGCCCGGGGGCGACCCTGTTCACGTACCTGCATCTCGCTCCGGCGCCGGAGCTGACCCGGGGGCTCTGCGCCTCGGGGGCCGTCTGCGTCGCCTACGAGACCGTCGAGGACAGCCTTGGGCGCCTGCCGCTGCTGGCGCCGATGAGCGAGATCGCCGGCAAGATCGCCACCCAGGCGGGAGCATTCATGCTCGAGAAGCCGCTCGGCGGGCGCGGCATCCTGCTCGGCGGCGTTCCGGGTGTCCCGCCGGCCAACGTGATGATCATCGGCGGCGGTGCGGTGGGCATGCACGCGGCGTTCATCGCGATCGGGATGGAGGCCGACGTGTTCGTCTACGACACGAACATCGATCGGCTTCGGGAGCTCGACGTGGCGTTCGGGGGCCGCGCCTCAACCATCTTCTCGTCGGTGCTGTCGATCGAGGAGCGGCTGCCCCAGACCGACCTCGTGATCGGTGCGGTCCTGCTCCACGGGGCCAAGGCACCCCACGTCATCCGGCGCTCGCAGCTCGGGCTGCTGAAGCGCCAGGCGGTCCTGGTCGACGTGGCGATCGACCAGGGCGGCTGCTTCGAGACCTCGCGGCCGACCACCCACCGCGATCCGACCTTCGAAGTCGACGGGGTGATCCACTACTGCGTGACCAACATGCCTGGAGCGGTGCCGATCTCCTCGACCTACGCCCTGACCAACGCGACGCTTCCCTACGTCGTCGCCGTGGCCGATCACGGGATCGCCGAGGCGGCCCGACGTGACCCCGGCCTGCGGCTGGGCATCAACGTGGCCGGCGGGAAGGTGACCCATCCGGCCGTCGCGGAGGGCGTTGGAATGGAGTACGTGCCGCCCGAGGAGGCGCTGGGCCTCGGGGCGCCGAGCGGCGACGTAGCCGCGGGCGCGGACGGTGCGGGTGCCGCAGCCGCCCAGGCCACACCCGGCGCGCATTGAGCGACAATCAGGAACCGAAAGTTAAGACAAGGAGTGGAGCCAGATGAGCACGTACGCAGTCGTTAACCCGGCGACCGGCGAAGAGATCAAGGAGTACCCGGAGATCTCCGATGAGGAGCTCGACGCCGCGATCGCCAAGGCCTGGGACGCAGCGGCGGGCCTCGCCTCGCTCACGGTCGCCGAGCGCGCCGCGAAGATCAGGCGCGTCGCCGAGCTTCACGGGGAGCGCGCCGACACGCTCGCAGCGATCGCCGTCAAGGAGATGGGCAAGCCAACCGAGCAGGCCGAGGGCGAGATCGAGTTCTGCGGCGACATCTACAACTACTACGCCGACCGCGCCGAGGACTTCCTGAAGGACGAGCCGATCGAGCTGCTTGCCGGCGAGGGCACAGCCGTGATCAGGCGCTCGGCGATGGGTCCCCTCCTCGGGATCATGCCCTGGAACTTCCCCTACTACCAGGTGGCCCGCTTCGCCGGCCCGAACCTCATCGTCGGCAACCCGATCCTGCTGAAGCCGGCCCCGCAATGCCCCGAGTCAGCCGAGGCGATCCAGCAGATGTACGAGGATGCGGGCTTCGGCGATGGGGCCTACCAGACGATCCTCGCCACCAACGAGCAGGTCGCGGAGAAGGTGATCCCCGACCCGCGCGTGCGCGGCGTCTCGGTCACCGGGTCCGAGCGCGCGGGCTCTGCGGTGGCAGAGGTGGCCGGGCGGCATCTGAAGAAGGTCGTGCTGGAGATGGGCGGCTCCGACCCCTTCATCCTGCTTGCCACCCAGAACCTCGACGAGGTCGTCGACGCCGCGGTCGAGGCGCGCCTCGACAACACGGGGCAGTCATGCAACGCGGCGAAGCGCTTCATCGTTGCGGATGACCTCTACGACGACTTCCTCGCCAAGCTCACCGAGAAGATGAAGGAGGTGGAGCCCGGGGATCCGACCGAGAACCCAGGGATGGGACCGCTTTCGTCCTCGACCGCGGCGGATCGGCTGCAGGACCAGCTCGACCGGGCGAAGGCCCAGGGCGCCGAGGTGGTGCTCGACGGGGAGCGGAAGGACAACTTCTTCCGCCCGACCGTGCTCGCAGGGATCAGCCCGGACAGCGACGCGTACCGGGAGGAGTTCTTCGGCCCGGTTGCGAGCGTCTACAGGGTCGGCTCGGAGGAGGAGGCGGTCGAGGTCGCCAACGCCACGCCGTTCGGCCTCGGGTCCTATCTCTTCACGACGGACTCAGAGCAGGCTGATCGCGTCGCAACCCAGATCGAGGCCGGCATGGTCTTCGTGAACGGCGTCCTGCTCGACGGCGCCGAGTTGCCGTTCGGTGGCGTCAAGCGTTCCGGCTTCGGACGCGAGCTCGGCCCGTACGGGATGGACGAGTTCGTCAACAAGAAGCTGATCCGGGTCGTGAAGTAGCGCCTGTCCGGATCGTTCCATGGGGCGCGGGCCGGGCGCTCGCCCGGGGAGGCGCTTCACGTCCATGCTCGCGCTGTCAGCTCGCAGTCCCTGCTGCGGAGTCTCCCCGAACGAGCGCCCGGCCAAGCCCATTGCGCATCGGGCGGTTTCTCGACGCCAGCGCAGGCAGCTCCGGTTGATCCGCGAGCGTCGCGTTTCTGCCGCTACTCGCCGCTCGGCGACGCCAGGGTCGGCGGCTGCGGCGGCGGTCTCGCAGGATCCGTTTTGCCGCGTTGTGGCCCGCTGCCGCCATCACGCCGCCGCCCGGGTGCGTGCCGGCGCCGCACAGGTAAAGGCCCTCCACCGGCGTCGCGTACTGGGCGAGGAGGGGCGACGGCCGCATGAAAGCCATCTGGTCGAGGCCCTGCTCGCCCTGGAAGATCGAGCCGTCGACCAGCCCGAAGATCCGCTCGAGGTCGGGCGGCGCCAGGACCTCCCGCTCGAGGATCGCTCCGGGGACGTTGGGTGCGTAGCGAGCCAGGTGCTCGACGCAGGCGTCGGCGTAGCGATCGCGGGCGTCGCCGGCCCAGGCGTCCTCGCCGGGGGGCCCGTACTGGGTGAACATGGTCATCACCCAGCGGTCGTCGTCGGTGAGCGACGCGTCGATCGCCGAGGGCAGCTCCGCCTCCACGTAGGGCTCCGCCGCGGGCCGTCCCGCGAGCGTGTCCTGCCAGGCGCGCTCCAGGTAGTCGATCGAGGGGCAGAGGTTGACGCCGGTGCGCTCCAGCATGTGCTGCTGCTCGGCGGTCACGCCCTCGTACCGCGGGGGCTCGGACAGGACCATGTTGATCTTCACCGAGGCGCCGCGGGTGCGGTAGCGGCGCATGTCGGTGGCCACCTCGTCGGGGAAGTGCTCGCCGCCGGCCAGGTCGAGGACCGTGGTCTTGGGGTGAGCGCCGGAGGCGACGATGGGGGCGCGGAGCTCGGAGCCGTCGGCGAGGGTGACGCCGATGACCCTGCCGTCCCGGACGTCGATGGACGCGACCTCGGCATCGGTGCGGATCACCGCTCCGGCGGCCTCGGCCGAGCGGGCGATCGCGGTGCTGATCGCTCCCATCCCCCCGACGACCTGCCCCCAGCCGCCGGGGATGCCGTCGATCTCGCCGAGGGCGTGGTGGAGGAGGTTGTAGGCGGTGCCCGGCGTGTGGGGCCCGGCCCACACGCCGACGACCGCGGTCGAGGCGACCGAGCCCTTGATGCCCGGCGTCTCGAACCAGTCCTCGAGCAGGTCGGCGACGGACATCGTGAACAGGCGAACGAGGTCGTGCACGTCGCGGCGCGACAGCCCCGCGGTACGAGCGCCTTCGCGCAGCAGCGGCACGAGATCGGCCGGGTGGCGCGAGCCGAGGGCGGGCGGCTCGCGGAGCATCATCGGGCGCAGGAACGAGGCGGCCCGGTCGAGCAGGTCCTCGAAGCCGGGATACGCGTGGGCGTCGCGCTCGGAGAAGGGCGCGATCGAGGCGACGGTCTGCGCCGCGTCGTTGTGGAAGAAGATCGGGCCGTCGGGAGTGAGGGCCGCGTACGCGGGGTCGAGGGGAACGGCGCGGTAGCCGAAGTCGCGGAGGCGGAGGTCGTCCACCACCCTCGGCTGGAGCATCGAGACCACGTAGGAGGCTCGGGAGACGCGCGCTCCCGGCCAGAGCTCCTCGGTCACGCAGGCCCCACCCAGCACCGGACGCCGCTCGAGCACGATCACCCGCAGCCCGGACCGCGCGAGGTAGGCGGCCGTCGTCAGTCCGTTGTGGCCGCCGCCGACCACGATCGCGTCGAAGGAGCCGGGGCCGGTCGCCTGGGCGCCCGTCGTGGGCGGGGAGGTGGCGGTCGTTGCCTCGATGGCGCCACCCTACCAGGATCGTACGATTGACTACAAGATCAAGCGAGCCTGGAAACCGCCGGCCGGGGCGCTGCACCGCCGGGACGAGGCCCGGTCGAGCGCGAGCGGCCTCATATCCACCCCACAGGTGGATAAAACGCCGCTCGCGGCCCTGGAATCCGTCATCTAGCGGCGGAGGGCGAGCGCGTCGAGCGCGACGCAGCCCTCCGGGTGCACGACGACGGGATTGAGCTCGAGCAGGTCCAGCTCGGCGTCCAGCAGGAGAGAGCCCGCGATCGCGGCGAGCGCCGCCGCCGCCGCCAGGTCCACCGCCTCGCCGCCCCGGGCTCCGGTGAGCGCCGCTGACCCGCGTAGCGAGCGAATGGCCTTCGACACCCGCTCGGCGTCGGCGGGCAGCGGGACGATCGCGACGTCGTCCATCGCCTCGGCCCACAGGCCGCCCAGCCCGATCACAAGCGCCGGCACGACGGCGTCAGCCCGCGCGGCGACGAGCAGCTCGACGCCGGCGGGCTCCATTCGCTCCACCAGGATCCGCCCGTCCATGGGGGCCAGCTCGCGGTAGGCGTCGCGCGCCGCCGCGGCGCTCGCGACATCGAGGCGCAGCGCCCCGGCGTCGCTCTTGTGGCGCATCGCCGGGCTCGCGAGCTTGATCGCGACGGGCCCGCCCAGGTCGTCGATCGCCGCCGCGGCCTCGTCCTCGGTGGCGACGACCCTGCCCTGGGGCACGGCGATCCCGGCGCCGCGCAGCATCTCCTTGGCGTCGATCTCGTCCACCCATCCGTCGTCGCCCGCGGCTGGCGCCGCCACCGCACCGGCCGCCACCGCGATCTCGCGCAGCCGATCGGGGCTCGCCGGCGGCAGCCGCAGCGACCGCGCGCAGTCGAGCGCCGTCCGCAGCCCCGCGACGACCGGCACCCCGCGGCCGGCCAGCTCGCTGCTCGCCTCCTCGTCGATGAGGTCCGGGAGCGTGGAGGCCACCAGGGTCGCGGCCTCCGTCTCGCCGGCTCCGGCGACGATGCCCGCGCGAACCGCGGCCCACTGGGCGGCTGCCTCGGGCGCCAGGCCCTGGGGATGGTCGTAGAGGATCAGGAGCTGATCGATGGCCGGGTCGTCGCCGACCGCGACGGTGATGCGGCGAAGCAGCTCGGTATCCCCCCAGATCATCGCGGTGTAGTCGAGCGGGTTGCCCACGGTCGCGGCGTCCGGGAGCAGCTCGGTGAGTCGCTCGCAGGTCGCCGCGCTCAGGCCGGGAAGCTCCGTCCCGAGACGCTCCGCCTCGTCGGCGGCGATGCTCGAGTCGCCGCCCGAGCAGGTGAGGATCGCGAGCCCGCCGTCGCGTCGGGGCCGCGCGCGGGGCTCGGCCAGGACACGGGCGAGCTCGAGCAGCTCGTGCGGGTCCCGTGCCACCGCGCCGCCGGCCTCCTCGACCAGGGAGCGGAACACGCGCGCATCGCCGGCGACCGCTCCAGTGTGCGCCGAGGCGGCGCGGGCGCCCGCTGCGGACTCGCCCACCTTCAGGACCGCCACGCCGATGCCCCGCTCGGCGCAGGCGGCGAGGGATCCGGCGAGGCGCTCCCCGTCGCCGTCGGACTCCAGGAACATCGCCACGCTGCCGACTCCTTCCAGCTCGCAGACCGCCGCGAGCCAGTCGCCGGCGTCGAGCGCCGCCTGGTTGCCGCCGGAGATCACGGTGTGGTACCTGATCCCTCGCCGCGAGCCCAGGGCGTTGACGGCGAGGTTGCCGCTCTGGGAGATCAGCGCCACCGGGCCGGGTTCGAGCGGGGCCACCGAGTCGCCCCACATCGGCGCGCGCGAGCCCACGGCCACGATGCCGTTGCCGTTCGGTCCGCAGACCGGAATCCCGCCTGACGCGGCCGCCTCACGAAGCTCCCGCTCGAGCTCGCGTCCCCCCGCGATCTCCCCGAACCCGGCGGAGATCACGACCGCTCCGCCGCAGCCGCGGGCGCCGGCGTCGGAGACCACCGCCGGGACGCCGGCCGCGGGGATGGCCACGACCACGGCGTCCACGGGCTGCGGGAGCTCCGTGACGGTGGGGACGCAGGAGCGGCCGTGCACCTCGTCGCGGCGTGGATTGACCCCCCACACGTCGCCGTCGAAGCCGGCGCGCTCGAGGTTGCGGAGCACGATGTCCGCGTATGAGCCCGGCCGGTCGTTCGCGCCGACCACGGCGACGGACCGCGGCTTCAGGAGGGGCGCGAGGTCGGGGGTGGGCGCCCGGCTGCTCAACGCCTAATGAAGGAGGCTCGCCACCCCGCGCCGCTCGAGGCCGCGGGCGATGATCAGCCGCTGGATCTCGCTCGTTCCCTCCCAGATCCGGTCGACTCGCAGCTCGCGCAGGAGCCGCTCGGCCACGTTCGAGCGCCGGTATCCCCGTCCGCCGAACGCCTGGACGCAGCGGTCCGCGCAGCGCCATGCCGCTTCGCTGGTGAACAGCTTCGCCATCGACGCCTTGTTGTGGACGATCTTCGGATCGGCTCCCGAGTCGGCGAGCGCCGCGACCGTCAAGGTCAGGAGACGTCCGGCCGCGGCGTCGGCCGCGGAGTCGGCGAGCGGAAACGAGACCCCCTGGTGGTCGTAGATCCGAGCGCCGCCCTGCTCTCGGCCGACGGACCATGCGACCGTCTCGTCGAGCAGCCGCCACATCGCCCCGCCGCAGCGCGCCGCGATCCCGAGGCGCTCCTCGGTGAACCACGAGCGCTGCAGCTCGTCGCCGCCGCCGACGCCGCCGATGACGTCGTCGGCGGACAGCTCGACGTCGCGGAAGAGCAGGGTCGGATGCCCCTCCGGATAGCTGTGGGTGTAGTCGGGGTCGTCGACGATCTCCACGCCGGGCCGCTCGCGATCGACCACGAACAGGGTCGGCAGCCGCTCGGCGCCGTCGACCACGTTGGCCATGACCACGTAGACCGAGGCGACGTCACCGGCGGTCACGAACCACTTCTCGCCATTCAGGACGAACCCCGACGCCGTCGGCTTCGCGGTGGCGGCGATCGCGGAGGGATCGGAGCCGGCGTCGCGCTCGGTGACCGCATAGGCGTCCTTGAGCTCGCCGCGCAGGGCGGGGCGGAGGTAGGTGTCGACCTGGTCGTCGCTCGCATGCGCCCAGACGTTGTATGCGTTCGGCACGTGCCAGTGCAGGGCGTTGGTGGTGCGCCCGTACTGCTCCTCCACGAGGGCCCACTGGAGCCGGCTCCAACCCTGCCCGCCGTGGTCGACGGCGTGCATGCCCCCGTGGAGGCGCGCGTCGATCGCCGCGCGCTTCAACCCCGCGACGACGTCCTCGGGCAGGCGGCCGCCGCGCCGCTCGGCCTCCTCCTCCAGCGGCATCAGGGCTTCCTCCGCAAATCGCCGGGCCCGCTCGGCGACCTCGAGCGCTCCCTCGTCGAGTTCGAGCGCCGCGAAGTCCGCGGCGCCCGGGGGCGGAGGGGTCGACTTGACCTCCATCGGCTCCGGAGACTAACATGCGATTGACTACAAGGTCAACGCGGGCGACGGCCCGAAGGAGGCGAGCTTGGCAGGCGAACCGCAGACCACGCTCAACCTGGATCCACGCGACATCGAGGCGACGCTCGAGCCGCTGCACCGCGCGACGATGCTCCCGCCCGCCGCGTTCGTCGACCCGGGAGTCTTCGACTGGGAGCTCGAGAGGATCTTCCGCGGCTGGGTCTGCGTCGGCCACGCATCGCGGGTCGCCGAGCCGGGCAGCTACATGATGCGCGAGATCGGCACCGACAGCGTCGTCGTCATGGGCGGCGAGGACGGGCGGCCGCGGGCGTTCTTGAACGTGTGTCGTCACCGTGGCGCGAGGCTCATCTCCGACGCGGAGGGCAGCGTGCGGCGCCGCCTCGTGTGCCCGTACCACGCCTGGTCCTACGGGTTCGACGGCGAGCTCAAGGGGACGCGGCACATGGACGACGTCGAGGGCTTCGATACCTCCTGCTGGGGCCTGATCCCGGTCCGCGTCGCCACGGTGGGCGGGCTCGTGCTCGTCGACCTGAGCGGCGAGGCGCCCGATCCCGCGAGCCACGTCGGTGAGCTGGCGGACCACCTCGAGCACTATCGCGTCGATTCGCTCGCCCTCGGCGGGCGCACCGAATACGAGGTCGAGGCGAACTGGAAGGCGCTCGCCGAGAACTACAGCGAGTGCCTTCACTGCCCGGGCGTCCATCCCGAGCTCAACGCGCTCAGCCATTACATGAGCGGTGAGGTGATGGACGGGGCGGGCGCGTGGTGCGGCGGGTCGATGACCCTGCGCGAGGACGCCTCGACGATGGCGCGGGAGGGCGGGCGCAACGGCCGCGCTGCGATCGAGGGACTGTCCGGAGGCGACCTCGACTCGGTGCTCTACTTCGTGCTGTTCCCCAACGCGCTCGTCTCGCTGCACCCCGACTACGCGATGCTCCACACGCTGTGGCCCCGCGCCGCGGATCGCACCGAGGTGATCTGCGAATGGTTCTTCGAGCCCGCCACGATCGCGGCCGACGGGTTCGATCCCTCCGACGCGATCGACTTCTGGGATCAGGTAAACCGGGAGGACTGGCACGTGTGCGAGCTGACCCAGAAGGGCGTTCGCACCCGCGGCTACGTCGCCGGGCGCTACTCCGGCGAGGAGGTCGACGTGCACGAGTTCGACGTGATGGTCGCCTCCCGGTACCGGGAGGCGCTGCGCGAGGGCCAGCCGGTGCCCGCGTGACGAGCGGGGCGCCATTCGCCGCCAACGACGTCGCCGGCGCCCTGGGCGAGGTCGGCCTGCCGCACCCGGTGCGCGAGCTCGCCGCCCGCGACTGGGATGCGGTGGTGGTCGGGGGCGGCCACAACGGGCTGACGGCGGCGGCGTACCTCGCGCGAGCCGGCCGCAGCGTGCTCGTGCTCGAGCGCCGTGAGCGGCTCGGTGGGGCCTGCACGCTCGAGCGGCCGTTCGCCGACGAGCGCTACGTGATCAGCCCCTGCGCGTACGTCGTCGGCCTGCTGGACGACGTCGTGATCAAGGAGCTGGAGCTGGAGCGGCGCGGGCTCCATTACTGGATGGCGGACCCGAACCTGTGGGTCCCGTTCGAGGACGGCACCTCCTTCGGGCAGTGGCTCGACGACTCGAAGACGCAGGCGAACCTGGAGGAGCTCGGGGTCTCGAAGTCGGACATCGCCGGCTACTGGGCGTACGAGGAGCTGTTCGACCAGGTCCGGCGCCGGCTCCGCGCCGGCCCGCGCGACACCTGGGTCGGCGACGCGCCCACGCGTGGCGAGATCGAGGAGCTCGTGGGCGGCGACCCGACGATGATCGATCTGCTCTTCGACGCCTCGATCGCCGACGTCCTCGAGGCGCACATCGACGACGAGCGCCTGAGGACCGCCCTGTTCGGGCAGGGGATCATCGGCACCTGGGGCGGTCCGCGGGAGCCGGGCACCGCCTCGATCAAGCTGATGCACTTCCAGGGGGACATGGACGGCGGCGGCCCCCTCTGGGGCTACGTCGAGGGAGGGATGGGGATGGTGAGCTTCGCGATCGCCGACGCCGCGCGCGAGGCCGGCGCGGTCCTGGCCTGCGGCGTCCCGGTCGCCGAGATCGTCCCGGGCGAGGGCGTCACCCTGGAGGACGGCACCTCGATCCGGGCCGCCACGGTGATCTGCAACGCCGATCCGAAGCGCGCGCTCTCGATGCTGGACGGCCACGAGATCGACTCCGCGTTCCGCGACCGGCTGGACCGGTGGAAGGTCCGCAGCCCGGTCGTCAAGTTCAACGCGGCGCTCGACCGGCTGCCGGAATGGTCGGCCGCGCCCGGAGCGGAGTGGCCGGCGCGGGCCACCATCGACCTGACCGGGACCATGGACGAGGCCCAGCGCGCCTTCGAGGCCTGCGACCGGGGCGAGCCCGCGGTCGCCTTCGGGGAGATCTACATCCAGACCGGTTACGACCCGAGTCCCGCGCCCGAGGGCAAGCACCTGCTCAGCGTCTTCGGGCAGTACGCCCCATACACGATGTCGGACGGTGACTGGGACTCCCGCCGCGGTGACGTCGCCCGCCAGTTCATCGACCTGATCGACCGCTTCGCGCCGGGGTTCGAGGATCGCCTGGTCGACTACGAGGTGCTCGGTCCGCCCGACATCGAGTCGCGGATCGGGCTCACGCGCGGCAACATCTTCCAGGGCGAGGTGACGCCCGACCAGATGTGGGAGGGCAGGCTCGCCGCGCGCACCCCGGTGCCCGGCCTCTATCTGTGCGGCGCTGCGACCCATCCCGCGGGCAGCGTGATCGCGCTCAACGGCCGCAACGCGGCCGCGGCGGCACTCGCCGACGCGGGCGTGGCACTCGCCGCCGCGTAGCGTTCCGCCATGCCCGCCGAGACCGCATCCGAAAGCCAGAGCGCGCCCGAGCGGATCCTCGAGGCCGCCTGCGACCTGATCGCCGCCGAGGGGATCGACGAGGTGAGGATCGCGCGCGTGGCCACGCGGGCCGGCGCCTCGACGGCCCTGGTGCACCACTACTTCTCCACCCGCGAGGAGCTGCTCGAGCAGGCGCTGATCCACTCGTTCGAGCAGGCGGGCGACGAACGGTTCCAACGCCCGCCCGAGGCCGAGGAGACCGCCGCCGGGGCGCTCGCCCGCGGCATCGGCGAATGCCTGCCCCTGGCGGGGACGCAGGAGCGCGAATGGGTGCTCTGGGTCGAGCTCTGGCTGCGCGCGGTGCGGGAGCCCGGCCTGCGGCCCGTGGCCGCACGCCTCTACCGGCGTTACCGGGAGTGGATGGCCGAGCTCATCGAGGCCGGCATCCGAAGCGGCGAGTTTCGCGCCGGGGCCGACGCGCAGGCCCTCGCCGACATGACCATGGCGCTCCTCGACGGCGCCGGGGTCCGCGCGCTCATCCACGATCCGGAGATGGACGTCGACGCCGCTCGGGGCCTGGTCGCCGAGCGGCTGGCCCGCGAGCTCGGGCTCGAGCCCGAAGCGCTCTTGACCTGAGCCACGGACCTTGCCCGGGGGGGCTTGCCATACCGGGTGAATCGGTGTAACCTGAACCGGGATTCAGCTTTGAGGAGAAGGCTGTAGATGCGACCCCGGGGACGAGTGCGAGCCCGAGCTCGGAAGGAGCGATGAGCCCGCGCCCGCCAATCGATCACCTACGCAGGCCGCAGCTGCTCGAGGCCGCGGCCGGGGTGATCGCGGAGCGGGGCATCGCCCAGACGCGGATCGCCGATGTCGCGGAGCGAGCCGGGACCAGCCCGCCGGCGGTGCTGTACTGGTTCGATTCCAAGGACGAGCTCCTGGCGGAGGCGCTCACGGTCGACGAGGAGCGCTACTACCAGCGGCTCACCGAGCGGCTGGAGGCGTTGGCGAGCCCCCGGGACCGGCTGCGGCTGCTGCTGGAGTCATCCGCGGAGGAGTACGACTCGACGCTCTGGATGGAGCTTTGGACGAGGGCGCTTCGCGACGCCTCGACGCGACGGACGCGGCGCCGGCTCGACCAACGCTGGCGCGGGCAGATCGCGGATCTGATTCGCGAGGGCCAGCGGGCCGGCGAGTTCGGCGCGGCCGATCCCGAGGAGGTCGCGCTCGTGCTCGCGGCGCTCATCGACGGACTCGCGGTCCAGGTCACGTTGCGTGACCCGGACGTGAGCAAGGACCAGATGCTCGCGCGAGCCCTCGACATCGCCGAGGTGCTGTTGCACGTGAACCTCGGGCTGAGGGCGGAGAGGAAAGCGGCCGCCGCGTCGTGAGAGGAGGAGAGAATGGGTGATTCGCTGGCGGACCGGGACCCCATTTGTGAGTTGGGGGCGGCGGCCTACGAGACTGCGGCGGAGGATGGATCGGTGGCAGAAAAATACGCTGTCCGTGGGACCGTGCCGCACCTCGCGGACACCGAACTCAGGAGGGAGCTCGAATGACGCACCACCCGAAGGAACGGCCTAACTCCCTGAGCAGGCGCGGTTTCCTGCTGCGAGGCGCGGGGGCCGCCGCGGCTCTCTACGGTGCTCCCGGCCTGCTCGCCGCCTGCGGCAACACGACGAGCGCCCCCACCGGCACGGGCGGCGAGCTCACCGGGCCGGGAGGCCTGCCGCTCGCGAGGCCCGACAAGCCCGTGACCCTGCCGCGTTGGGAGGATCCCATCAAGTCGGGGCTCAAGCCGGAGACAGGCGGGACGTTCACCGTCTTCAACTATCCCGACTACTTCTACAAGAAGCTCCTCACGGAGTTCGGGGCCAAGTACGACGTCGACGTCCAGTACACGTCGTTCGACAACATCAACTCCGGACTCCAGCGGCTTGCCTCCGGAGCGGTCGCCCCCGACGTGATGGAGATCACGCCGGACACGCTCGATATCGGCGTTGCGGGCAAGCTGATCAAGCCGCTCAACCTCGACTACGTCCCGAACCTCCAGAAGAACATCTGGCCGCAGCTCGTCGACCCGTTCTACGACGGCGAGTCGCGATACACCGTTCCCTACACCGTCTACGCCACCGGCATCGCATGGCGGACGGACAAGGTCAAAGAGGACATCGCGGGCATGAACCAGCCGTGGGACATCTTCTGGGAGTCGCAGGCGTACAAGGGCAAGGTGGGGCTCCTCTCCGAGAACCGGGAGACGATCGGCATGGCGCTCCTGCGCAAGGGGATCACGGACATCAACACCGAGGATCCCGCGCTCGTGGACCAGGCGGTGTCCGACCTCAAGGAGCTCTACGGCATCTGCAACATCAAGGTGGACGACCTCCAGTACCAGTCGGTCCCGGAGGCGTCGAGTTGGCTCCACCAGGCGTGGTCGGGGGACATGATCGCGGGCTACATCTACTATCTCCCGAAGGGAACGCCGGCGAGCGCCCTCGCCTTTTGGAGGGCACCCCACGGCAAGGTGCCGGTCCAGAACGACTGCTTTGCGATTTGCTCCACCACGAAGAAGCCGGTGCTCTCGCATCTCTTCCTCAACTACCTCCTCGACAACGGCGTCGCCTATAAGAACTTCGTCGACTTCAACGGGTATCAGCCCCCGCTGAACGAGATCGACCCGAGCATCCTGGTGCAGAAGGGAGTCGTGCCCGAGAACCTGCAGAACAGCGTTCTGACGAATGATGATCTCGGGCCCGACTCGCTGCAGTACGGGACGCTCACATCCAAGGGACAGCAGCTGTGGGAGGACGGCTACTCGAACTTCCTCGCCGGAGGAGGGAGTTGACGCGTCCGGAACGCGAGCGTTAGGGCGTCGTGTACCGGCGCTCGCTGTGGCCCGCTCTTGCGCTCCCGGGCGTTCTCTGGCTGGTTCTCCTCTTCATCGTTCCCTTCTATGCGGTCCTCGGGGTCGCGCTGGGAACGGTCGACCCGGTCCTCTTCCAACCGGTTCCCGTCTGGAACCCGCTCGATTGGAACGTGGGTTGGCTCAGCGAGGTCCTCGGTCGGCTCGCGCCGGGAGGAATCTGGTTCGACGTCGGGGTCCGGACGATCGTTTACGTCCTCATCGCCTTGGCCCTCTGCCTGCTGATCGGGTATCCGGTCGCCTACTACACGGCCCGGCACGCCGGGCGGTGGAAGGCCCTCATTCTCATCCTGATCATCCTTCCCCTCTGGATCAGCTACATGATGCGGATGCTCGCCTGGGTGAATCTCCTGCAGGACAACGGCTGGGTGAACCAGGTCCTGATGTTCACCCACGTGCTCAGCCAGCCGCGGGACTGGCTCGGCGGGAGCGCCTCGACCGTCATCCTCGCCCTCGTCTACGGCTACATCCCGTACCTGATCCTGCCACTCTTCGCGGCGCTCGATCGCATCGACCGCAGCCACCTGGAAGCGGCGCGTGACCTCGGTGCGAGCCCCTGGTCCGCGTTTCGCACGGTCACCCTCCCGCTGTCGAAAACCGGCATCCTGGGGGGCGCCGTCCTCATCACGCTACCGATGTTCGGCGACTACTACACGCCGAACATCGTCTCGAACTCGCCGAAGACGTCGCTGATCGGCAACCAGATCGACCTCTACTTCCACGGCGGCCCGCAGCCGACGATCGGCGCCGCGCTCACGATCGTGCTTGCCGCCTTCCTGATGATCCTCATGCTCTACTACATGCGGAGCATCCATCGCGCCCAACGCGAGGCCGGGGCGGTGGGGGCGCTGTGACGGCCGTTGCCGAGCCGCGAGCCAGGCCGCGGCCCTCGACCTTGGCCCGCTTGCGCGGCTGGCTCCGCAATCCATGGGGAAAGCCGCGCTTCCTGCGCGTCGTCACCTGGGCCTACGTCCTGTGGTCGATCGTGCCGGTGCTGATCGCGGTGCAGTTCTCCTTCAACGCGACCCGCTCGCGCACGGTCTGGGACTCCTTCTCGACACGCTGGTACTGGGGAGATCCAGTGGACTCGGTCTGGCACGACCCGGGCCTTCGGCATGCTCTTCTTCAGAGCTTCAAGCTTGCGGGAGCGGACGTTCTGATCGCTGTCCCGCTCGGCGTTTTGCTCGCTCTCGGTCTCGCCCGCTGGCGCGGTCGCGGCTCCGGCACCTCCAACTTCATCATGCTTTTTCCGTTGGTCACGCCCGAGATCGTGATGGGCGTGTCGCTCCTCCTCGTCTTCGGCCACATCTTCACCTTCGTTCACACGGGAACGGTCGCCCAGATCCTCGGCCACGTGACCTTCTCGATCTCCTTCGTGGTCGTGATCGTGCGCGGTCGGCTGTTCTCGATCGGCAGGCAGTACGAGGAGGCCGCCGCCGACCTCGGGGCCTCGCCGTTCGTCGCGTTGAGAAGCGTCCTCCTGCCCTTGCTCGCCCCGGCGATCGTCGCCTCGGCCGCCGTGGTCTTCGCCATCTCGGCCGACGACTTTGTCATCAGCCAGTGGCTGTCGAGCGGCGCACCCACGGACACCGTCCCGATCCAGATCTACGCAGCGACGCGCGCCGCGCCGTTACCGTCTGTCAACGCGATCGCAACGATCATGATGGTGTCAACCCTCCTCATCGTCACGGCCGGGTTCCTCACCTGGCGCTTCTTCACCCGCGGAGAGCGTCAGGCGGGCAAAGCGACGGAGGACCTCCGCGGCGCCTTCAACCTCAGCTAGCTTGGGAGACCAATGGCACGCGGCGAAATCGAATTGACCAAGCTGACCAAGCAGTTCGCCGAGCTGACCGCGGTGGACGGCATCGATCTCCACATCCCGGGTGGTGAGTTCTTCTCGCTCCTCGGGCCTTCCGGCTGCGGGAAGACGACCACTCTGCGAATGATCGCCGGCTTCGAGCAACCGACCTCCGGTGAGATCCTCCTGGACGGCGCCGACGTTGCCTACACGCCGCCTCACCAGCGCAACGTCAATACCGTGTTCCAGAACTACGCGCTCTTCCCGCACCTGAACGTCTACGACAACATCGCCTACGGGCTGAAGCGGGCGAAGCGGCCGAAAGCCGAGATCCGCGAGCGCGTCGGCAAGGCGCTTGAGCTCGTCCAGCTTCCGGGCTACGAGCGGCGCCGGTCGTCCCAGCTCTCGGGCGGGCAGCAGCAGCGCGTTGCCTTGGCGCGCGCTCTCGTCCTCAACCCGGCCGTGCTCCTTCTGGACGAGCCGCTCGGCGCCCTCGATGCGAAGCTCCGCAAGGCCCTCCAGATCGAGCTCAAGTCGCTCCAGCAGGAGGTCGGCATCACGTTCCTCTACGTCACCCACGACCAGGAGGAGGCGCTCACGATGAGCGACCGCCTCGCGGTCATGAACGCCGGGCACATCGAGCAGGTCGGGGCGCCTCAGGACATCTACGAGGATCCCGAGACACTCTACGTCGCCGACTTCCTCGGCGTGTCGAACCTCATGCAGGCGACCATCGTCAGTGCCGGCACGAGCGCCTGCCACGTCGCGCTGGACGGCTACGAGCTCGAGACGCGCGGAACGGACCACGCCGTCACCGGGGAGGCGAAGATCGTCATCCGACCGGAGCGCATCGAGCTCGAAGAGCACGGGTCTCCGTCGGGACCGAACCGCATCCCGGGCATGGTGGAGCGTGTCGTCTACGTGGGCTCGGCGATCCAGGTGATCGTCCGGGGCGCCACCGGCGAAGCGCTCCAGGCGCTCGTTCAGAACACCGGCGGCGGAATCCCCTACGAGCAGGGCACCCCGGTGCAGCTCCACCTACCCGTGGACGCGCTTCGCGTCCTCCCTTCGGGCATCGGTGATGCGCCTTCCCTCAAGGGCGAGGAGCCGGATCCGGAGACTGTCGCCGCCGGCTGAGCTCCCGTAGGTCGGGATCGCCGCTGTTGCGACCGCGAGATGTACCGACCCGCTGCGTCGGTACATCTGGCTTAGTCGCAACATCACCGACCCCGACCTACGGGGCGGCAGTTGCCTCTGCCGCCGCGTCGCCGCCCGTGACGCCGGCGCCCCGAGCGCCCGCGGCGCCCTCCTCTTCCCGCGTGAGCCTGTGTGCGAAGTAGACCGGGATCATCGAGGCCACGATCACGAACAGCGCGACCACGTTGACGATCGGCAGGTTGTTGGGGCGGGAGAAGTTGTTGAAGAACCAGATCGGCAGCGTCTCCTGGCCGGCGCCGATCGTGAAGGTGGTCACGATGATCTCGTCGAACGACAGGGCGAATGCGAGCAGCGCCCCGGCGACGAGCGCGGTGCGCATGTTCGGGAGGGTGATGAAGCGGAAGGTCTGCCACGTGTGGGCGCCGAGATCGGCGGAGGCCTCCTCGAACGAGGCCGACGTCCGCCGCAGGCGCGCGATCGTGTTGTTGTAGACGACGACGATGCAGAAGGTGGCGTGGCCCACGACCACCGTGAGCAGGCTCAGCGGGATGCCGAGCACCTGCGAGAACGTGGAGTTGAGGGCGATGCCGGTGACGATGCCCGGCAGCGCGATCGGCAGGATGACGAGGAAAGAGATCGTCTCGCGCCCGAAGAAGCGATGGCGCGCGACCGCCAGCGAGGCAAGGGTCCCGAGCACCAGCGCGACGCCGGTCGCGATCAGCCCGACCTCCACCGAGGTGAGAACGGCGTCGCGCGCGCCGGGATTGTCGATCGCCTTGGAGAACCAGTCCAGCGTGAAGCCGGGCGGTGGCCACTCGAGCGTCGTCGCCGAGCTGAACGCGTAGATCCCGACGATCACCAGCGGGACGTAGATGAACAGGAGCGTCAGTCCGACGGCCCCGCGAAGCAGCATCCGTGTCGGCGCCGAAAGCCTCATAGGTGCTCGAACGCCCCGAGCCGCCGCGCGATCAAGAGGTAGGCGATCATCACGACGATGGGCACGATGGAGAACGCGGCGGCCAGCGGCAGGTCGGTCGTGAAGTTCGAGTACACGACGTTGCCGATGAGCTGCGTCTTGGACACGAGCAGGGGGGTGATGAAGTCGCCAAGCGTGAGCGAGAAGGTGAAGATCGAGCCCGCGACCATCGCCGGGAACACGAGGGGCAGGATCACGCGCCGGAACGTGTAGCCGGGGCCGGCCCCCAGGTCCTCCGACGCGCTGAGCACCGAGTTGGGGATGCGCTCGAGGCCGGCGTACAGGGGGATGATCATGTACGGCAGCCACAGATACGTCATCACCAGCCAGATCCGGACCAGGTCGTCGCTGGGCGCGCCGATCCCGACCCAGCTCAGCACGCCGCCGCCGCTCATGATGGTCCGCCACGTGTAGACCTTCACGAGGTAGCCGGACCACAGCGGGAGCAGGACGCCCACCACGAGCAGCCCTCTGGTCCGGGGGCTCGCGACCTTTGCCATGTAGAAGGCGATGGGGAACGCCAGCAGCGCATCGGCGACCGTCACCGCCGCCGCCATCCCGACGGTGCGGCCCGCGATCTCGCGGTACACGGGCTGCTCGGCGAGGGCTTTGAAGTTGTCGAGGGTGAAGGTGTGCTGGATCTCGCCGCTGAGCTCGCCAAGCGACCAGAAGGCGGTGATCAGCAGGACCGCCAGGGACCCCAGATAGCCGATGGCGAGCCACCCGATGGGCCCCGCCAGCAGGGCTCCGACCTGAAGCCGAGGCCGACCGTGGAAGAGACCGGCGAGCCTGCGGCCCGCCGATCTCCGCCCTGACGCTGCTACGTCAGCGGCTTCCACGTCGCCTCTTCGTCAACCGGACCGTCGTGCGGTCATCCCTTCACCTGGGTCCACGCCTGGACCCAGTCGTTGTAGTCCTTGCAGACGTCTCCCCGGTCGTCACCGCAGTCCGACAGCGGCGTCGCCCAGTAGTAGAGGTCGTCCAGGTACTTGTCGCCCGCTGCGTCGTACTTCTTGCAGTGGTTGACGTCGGGGAACGGGCCATTCTTCAGGTATTTGGCCTCGCACGCCTTGCTGTTGGCGGGCGCCTCGCCGAACCACTCGGCGACGTCGGCCTGGACCTGCGGCTCGAGGATGTGGTTCATCCACATGTACATGCAGTTCGGATGCTCCGCCTCCGAGCTGACCATCCACGTGTCGGACCAACCGGTCGAGCCCTCCTCACTCGGGTACACGGCCTTGACCGGCTTGTTGTCGGCCTTCAGGGTCAGGTACTGGTAGGGCCAGGTTGTGCCCACCTGGGTGTCCCCGTTCGCGAAGGCTGAGATCTCCTTCGTGTAGTCGGCCCAGTACTCCCCGATGTTGGCGTTCTGCTCCTTGAGCAGGTCGATGGCGGCGTTGAACTGCTTGTCGTCGAGCTCGTAGGGATTGGTGATCCCGAGATCCGGCTGGTGCTTCATCAGGTACACCGCCGCATCCGCGATGTAGATCGGGCTGTCGTACGCCGTCACGTGCCCCTGGTACTTGCTCGCCTGCTTCGGGTCGAAGACCACGCTCCACGAGTTCGGCGGCTTGGGGTTGACGTCGTCCGTGTTGTACATCAGCAGGTTGGCACCGCGGCCGTGCGGAATGCCGTACATCTGACCGTCGACGCTGTTGAAGGGCTGGTCCTTCAAGCCCGGGAACACGTCGGCGTAATTCGACACCAGGTCGGTGTTGACCGGGGCCACGTCACCGCCGTCGATCAGACGCAGGGTCGCGTCGCCGGACGCCGAGACGCCGTCGTACTGTCCGGTGCGCATCAGCTGCACCATCTCGTCGGACGTGTTGCCGACCTTCACGTTGACCTTGCAGCCGGTCTTCTTCTCGAAGTCGGTCACCCAGTCCGCGCTCGGGTCGGTGGATCCGTCCTCGACGTAGCCGGCCCACGCGACGAGGTTGACCTGGCCCTCGCCCTTACCGACGCTCTTCTGCTCCCCTGAGGTGTCGTCACCGCCACCGCCGCATCCGATCCCGACCAGGGCCGCGACCAGTCCGGCGGCGATCAGCCAGGCCATCCGTGCCGGATGACCGTCGCCATTCCTATTCACTGAGACTCCTCTCCTCGTGTCTGTTCATGAACGGCGACCGCTTGCTCCGGGCGCCATCCGACCGTCACCTGCCGCCCACGTTGCTCGAGCGCCTCCGAGGAGGACGTCTCGAGGTTCTGATGGACGACTTGAAGCTCGCCTCCCGCCTCCAGCTGGACCATGTACCTGGTCACCATCCCCGCGTAGGCGACCTCGCGGATCACGCCGCGCTCGGTGTGGAGCCCCGTGCTGTCGCGTCCCTCCTCCACGATCCTGATCTTCTCGGGCCGCACGGTGAAGCGGCCGCCGTCTCGCTCCAGCATGTTGGAGATGCCGACGAACCCGGTCACGAACTGGTTCGCGGGCCGTTCGTAGATCTCCGCGGGAGTTCCGATCTGCTCGATCAGGCCGGCGTTGAACACGGCGATCCGGTTCGACATCGTGAGCGCCTCGTCCTGGTCGTGCGTGACGTAGATGAACGTGATGCCGACGTCCCCCTGGATTCCCTTCAGCTCGATCTGCATCTGCTCGCGCAGCTTCAGGTCGAGGGCGCCCAGCGGCTCGTCAAGCAGGAGCACCCGCGGCCGGTTGACGATCGCCCGCGCCAGCGCGACACGCTGCCGCTGGCCGCCGGAGAGCTCGCTCGGCTTGCGTCGTTCGTAGGAGGGCAGGCGAACCATCTCGAGCGCCTCGGCGGTCCGCGCCCGGCGCTCGTCCTTGGCGACCCGTTGCACCCGCATCCCGTACTCGACGTTCTCGCCCACGGTCATATGGGGAAACAGGGCGTAGTCCTGGAACACGGTGTTGACCTGGCGGTCGTAGGGGGGTATGCCGGTCACGTCCTGGCCCGCGAGCTCGACCGTCCCGGTGTCGGGCTCCTCGAACCCGGCGATCATCCGCAGGGTCGTCGTCTTCCCCGAGCCGGAGGGACCGAGCAGCGTGAAGAACTCCCCGCGCTCGACCTCCAGGTCGATTCCCGCAACGGCCACGACCTCGCCATAGCGCTTGCGAAGGCTCCGCAGCCTGACGTCGGGCGCGGCCGCGCCCCGAGGGCGCTCGGACGGCGCCCGCGCGGGTTGGTCGTGCCCCCCGGCTTCCAAGCTGATGGCTGCGGTTTCCTCCACTCGATGAGCACGGTTGCACCGCGCTCGTGAAGAAGCTATACGAACGACCTGCCGCCCTGGAGGAATGCGCTGGACAAATTTCGAGGTCAGCGATGGCCTAACTGGAGCGCCCCGTGCGTACCGGCCCGCTCCGAGGAGCGGGCCGGTTTGGACGGTTTGTCCATGAGCGGCCGTGGAGAACGGCCGCTTTCAGATGCTCAGAAGCGCGACTTCTTGCGGTGCTTGAAGTCCCGCAGATGCTCCTGGTGGACGTGCGAGCTCCAGCCGGGCCCGGCGCCCTTGGTCATCGAGGTGTCGAACCGCAGTCCGGCGACGACCATGAACATGTGTCCCGAGTTGGTGTAGACCGTCAGCCAGTCGCCCTTGCCGCGCTTGCCCCAGTGGAAGTAGCCGGAGGATGGCATCGGGGACCTGACGAAGCGCCCGCCATGGAGCGCGTAGCTCACGGATCCCGAGCAGTCGTAGCAGCTCGACTTGAAGCTCGAGTGGCCGCCGCCGTAGCAGTAGCTCGTGCCCTTGGCGATGTCGTTCGCCGCCCAGATCACCTTCTTGATCCGCAGCGGGGCGCAGTCCGGCACCTTCGCCTTGCCGTGCCGCAGCTTCGCGTTGCCGCAGCTGCCGATGTCCTTGGAGCCGGAAACGGAGGTCCCGCCTCCGCCCGCGACGGCCGGAGCCGCCGGGATCGCGATCAGGGCCGCCGCGGTCGCACCGAGCGCGCCCGCGAGCCTGATCCGAGTGCCGAGCTTCCCTCGCCTGGAAAAGACCTGCTTTGGGGTACGCAAAATCGCCAGTCTCCTTCGTCGGCCTACGGGGTTAGCTGTCGGGCTGGCGCTAAAGGAGCTGCGCCCCCACCGCGGTGGGTTCGCCCCAATCTGTGTGGTTCCCCCGCTCCCCGCCGGTAGGTCAGGCGGGGATTCGGCGTTTACCGGTTATCGATGGCGCGGAACCCTACACCATCGCGCCGACAATTTCCTCACATAAAGCTCACAATTTCGCCACCAAAGGCGAAATCCCTGCAAATGCGGCCGATCAGGTGGCGGATCGAGAGGTCCAGGCGCCGAGGGAGGCGATCTGAAGTGCAACGACGGCTTCTCAGCCGGCGGGCCCTGCGAGCCCGGGCCGCTTCGCGCGAGCCCTGGGCGCCCGAGCCTAGGCGCCTGTCGCGCCCGGACCCGACGCGCTGCTTGCCGCGGTTCGGTGCGCCGGGTTCGCCTCGGCCCACTCGACGATGCGCTTCGAGTCCGAGAGGACCTCACCCTCGTCGGTGAGGAGCACCGGCACCGCCCGCTGGCCGCTCAGCTGCTCCACCTCGCGGCGCCCGTCCGTCATCCACTGCAGGAAGCCGGGCCCGATGCCCAGGCCGCGAACCTTGATCACCTCGGGCTCGTACCCGGCGAGGCGAAGCGCCTCGTAGGCGTTGTGGCACGGGTGCCCACCCGGTCGTGCCGTCTGGATCGTCGTCCAGCAGACGTAGAGCTTCACCGGGGCCGAGACTACCGGTCGCGCCCCGCGGCGTTGTTGCCAGCACGTGGGTGGAAAAGATGCCGGCGACCTGCCCCCAGGGAGGCGCCGGCTCCTTGGTAGTTTCCAAACATGAACGGCACACGCCAAGCGCCGAGCCGTACGGCGCCGCGCTAGGGATCCGTGGAGCTCGCCGGCAAGACGGTGCTGCTGACGGGGGCGACCGGAGGCCTCGGGCGGGCGGTCGCCGGGGCGCTCGCCGGGCGCGGCGCGAGCCTCGTGCTCAGCTCTCGCAAGGCCGAGGCGCTGAACGAGCTGGCCGGTTCGCTTCCCGGCGACCACCGGGTGGTGCCGGCCGACCTGGGCGACGACGGTGCCGCCGAGCGCCTCGCCGAGGGGGCGGGGCGGGTCGACGGCATGGTCGCAAGCGCGGGCCTCCCCGGCACCGGGAGGATCGAGGACTTCTCCCCCGAGGAGCTCAAGCGCGCCCTGCGCGTGAACCTCGAGGCGCCGATGATGCTCGCCCGCGCGCTCTCTCCGGCAATGCGGGATCGCGGCGACGGCCACCTGGTCTTCATCTCGTCCCTCTCCGGCAAGGCCCCGAGCCCGAGATCGGCCGTTTACGCGGCCACCAAGTTCGGGCTCCGCGGCTTCGCTCTCTGCCTGCGCGCCGACCTGTCGGACACCGGCGTGGGCGTCTCGATCGTGGCGCCCGGGTTCATCCGCGACGCCGGCATGTTCGCCGACTCGGGTGCCAAGCCGCCGCCCGGCATCGGCACCTCGACCCCCCGGGAGGTCGCGGCCGGGGTTGTGACCGCGATCGAGCGCGACAAGGTCGAGGTGGCGGTTGCGCCGCTCCGCCTTCGCGCGCTGGCGCACGTGGGGCTTGCCAGCCCGCGGGTGGCGATGCGAGCGATCTCGGGAGGGACGGCAAGAAAGACGGCCGATCGGGTAGCCGAGGGGCAGGCCGACAAGCGCTAGCGAGCGCTCGAGACAACCAGGAGGTACCAGCGTGAGCAAAGACAGCTTCGATGCCCTTGACTCGCTGGAGGTCTCCGGCGCCGAGTACGAGATCTACCGCCTCGATGCGCTGCAGTCCGAGTTCGACGTCGCGCGGCTGCCGTACTCCATCAAGGTCCTGCTCGAGAACGCCCTGCGCCTGGAGGACGGGGAGTCGGTCACGCGCGAGCACGTGGAGGCGATCGCGAAGTGGGATGCGAGCGCCGAGCCGAGCCAGGAGATCCCGTTCCAGCCCGCCCGGGTGCTGATGCAGGACTTCACCGGGGTCCCCGCGCTCGTCGACCTGGCCGCGATGCGGGACGCGATGGAGGGGCTCGGCGGCCGCCCGGAGCGAATCGATCCGCTGGTGCCCGTCGACCTCATCATCGACCACTCCGTCCAGGTGGATGCGTTCGGCAACCCCCGCGCCTTCGACATCAACGCCGACCGCGACTACGAGCGAAACGGGGAGCGCTACGCCTTCCTGCGCTGGGGCCAGCAGGCCTTCGAAAACCTTCGCGTGGTCCCGCCGGCCACGGGCATCTGTCACCAGGTGAACCTCGAGTACCTGGGCCAGGTCGTCTTCCGGCGCGAGCGGGATGGGACCACCCAGGCCTATCCCGACACGCTGGTCGGCACGGACTCCCACACGACGATGATCAACGGCCTCGGGGTTCTGGGGTGGGGCGTCGGCGGGATCGAGGCCGAGGCGGCGATGCTCGGCCAGCCGATCTCGATGCTCCTGCCCCAGGTCCTGGGGTTCAAGGTCAGCGGCGAGCTGTCCGAGGGCGCCACGGCCACCGACCTCGTGCTGACGGTCACCGAGATGCTCCGCGAGCACGGCGTGGTCGGCAAGTTCGTCGAGTTCTTCGGCCCCGGCCTGCACACGCTCGGGCTCGCCGACCGGGCCACGATCGGGAACATGTCGCCCGAGTTCGGGTGCACGTGCTCGATCTTCCCGGTGGACAAGGAGACCCTCCGCTACCTGGAGTTCACCGGGCGACCCACCGACCTGATCGAGCTGGTCGACGCCTACTCGCGCGAGCAGGGCACCTTTCACGCCGAGGACTCCGATGACCCGACGTTCTCCCAGACGCTCGAGCTGGACCTGGGCGACGTGCAGCCCAGCATCGCCGGGCCCAAGCGCCCGCAGGACCGCATCGCCCTGGCCGATGCCAAGGGCGCCTTCCTGGAGTCGCTGCGGGAGTTCGATCCCGACGCGGCCGAGACCCTGGGGAACGACTACGACGAGGCGGTCGCGGGGACGTTCCCGGCGTCTGACCCGCCGGCCGAGGAGCACAACGACGACCGCGGCAAGCCGCGGCACACCGGTGGGACCGTGGTCGAGGAGCGCAAGGCCGAACCGGTCGCCGTGACGCTCGAGGACGGCACGGAGACCGAGCTCGATCATGGCCGTGTGGTGATCGCGGCGATCACCAGCTGCACCAACACCTCGAATCCCACCGTGATGATCGGCGCCGGGCTGCTCGCCAAGAAGGCGGTCGAGCGCGGTCTCGCCAGCCGGCCGTGGGTCAAGACCTCGCTTGGCGCCCGGGTCGACGGTAGTCACCGATTACCTGGGGCAGGCGGGGCTCACCGAGTACCTGGACGACCTGGGGTTCAACCTCGTCGGCTACGGGTGCACGACCTGCATCGGCAACTCGGGCCCCCTCCCGGAGGAGATCTCGGAGGTCGTCAACGAGCACGACCTGGTCGTCTGCTCGGTGCTGTCGGGCAACCGCAACTTCGAGGGCAGGATCAACCAGGACGTGCGCAACAACTACCTGGCCTCGCCGCCCCTGTGCGTCGCGTACGCGCTGGCGGGCCGGATGGACGTCGACCTGGCGGAGGAGCCGCTCGGACAGGGATCCGACTCGGAGCCGGTCTACCTGCGCGACATCTGGCCCTCGAGCGAGGAGATCAAGCGGACGGTGGAGCGGGCCGTTCGGTCGGACATGTTCACCAAGAGCTACGCGGACGTCTTCACTGGAGACGACCGCTGGCGCGGGTTGGAGATCCCCGAGGGCGACCGCTACGAGTGGTCGGGCTCGACCTACGTGCGGCAACCGCCCTACTTCGAGGAGATGGACGCGGAGCCGGAGCCGCCCGAGCCCATCGAGGGGGCGCGTGTCCTGGCGGTCCTGGGTGACAGTGTGACCACGGACCACATCTCGCCGGCGGGTGCGATCAAGAAGGACAGCCCCGCGGGACGATGGCTGATCGACAACGGGGTGGACGTTCGCGACTTCAACTCCTACGGGTCGCGGCGCGGCAATCACGAGGTGATGATCCGAGGCACGTTCGCCAACATCCGGCTGCGCAACGAGCTGGTCGATCGGGAGGGGGGCTTCACCCGCCATCTGCCGGACGGCGACGAGACCACGATCTACGAGGCGGCGATGCGCTACGCGGATGAGGAGGTTCCGCTGGTCGTGCTCGCCGGAAAGGAGTACGGCTCCGGATCCTCCCGGGACTGGGCGGCGAAGGGAACGGCGCTGCTTGGCGTCAGGGCCGTGCTCGCCGAGAGCTTCGAGCGGATTCACCGCTCCAACCTGATCGGGATGGGCGTGCTCCCGCTCCAGTACCCCGACGGGGAGAGCGCCGAGTCCCTCGGGCTCAACGGCGAGGAGGTATTCACGGTCGAGGGGCTCGGCGAGGCCGTGGCGCCGGATGCCGGCGCCCGCACCGTGAAGGTGAGGGCGGAGCGCGAGGGCAACGACCCCGTCGAGGTCGACGCCCGGGTCCGGCTCGACACTCCGAACGAGGTCGCCTACTACCGCAACGGAGGCATCCTGCACCGCGTGCTGCGCGACCTGCGATAGGGTTAGGACACACCGAACGTCGGTGGATCCGGGCAGGTAGCGGGATTCCCAGGGAACATCTATTGACTTTTCCGCCCCGGATGCATCAAAATGGCTCCAGACCCACGGATAAGGGAGATTTCTAAGCTCGTCCCCGGCCAGTCCCGCCTCCGGGGACGATCGCGTCGGCATCCCTCCCTGGCTACCGACGCGCAGGCGTGGGCGCGGGCTGTGTGGACCCCCTGCCTCCCACAGCCCCGCCCCGCCATCTCTTCGTTGCGCCCCAGCCCGGCGACTCGATAGGCCGACTGGGCGCACCATCGAGCGTGCAGCCACCGTCGCCGTAGCGGCGGTCGGTGCACGCTCGACGCCCGCTTCGCGGTCGGGTCAGCCGCGGCGCCGGCGCTCGATCACGCCGATTCCGATCACGCTGCCCAGCGGGCCGACCGGGGTCAGCGTCGCGGCGAGCAGGGTGTAGGGGGCCTCGCGCCGCAGGATCGCGATCCAGATCAGGACGCAGAGGGCGATGAAGCCGATGCCGTGGGCCCAGCCGAAGATGAGCGCCTCGTGGTCGAAGCCGGGCGCGAGCCAGAAGAAGCACAGGGCGGCGAAGATCGCGAGCTCCACCCAGCTGGCGCGCTTGACCCAGGGCCACAGGGCCGCCGGAGCCGGCTTGCCGAGCGGCTCGGCGGGGGGCGCGGCGGTGTCCGGACCGGTCCGCGGCTGAGGAGCGACGCTCACGCGGCGAGATTAGCGCCGCCGCGCCTCAGAGATCGGACCCCGCTCCGCGCCCGCGGGCCCATGGCAGGAGGTACCAGAGCACCGCGAACACCAAGGCCGAGGCGCCGGCCACCGGAATCGCGGCCGCCTCGCCGAACAGCACGTGCGTGATCAGCAGGATCGCTCCGGACATCGCGAGCGCCAGGAACCCCAGCCCCAGCATCGCGGCCCGGTTCGCGAAGAAGAGGATGTCGGGCTTGAACCCCTTCCGGAACAGCATCCGGTGGTAGGCGGTCGGCGCGATGAGGAGCGCCGAGGAGAGCGCCGTCAGCAGCAGGACGATCAGGTAGAGGTAGCGCTCGAAGGAGGTGAGCTTCGCGAACCCCTGCGCGAAGGGCACGGTCAAGAGGAACGCGAACAGCACCTGGACGCCGGGTAGCGCGATGCGCAGCTCCCCGAGCAGCTCGTTGAAGTTGCGGTTGACGCGCTCCGCCTCGGTCTCGTCGCGCTCGATCGGGACCGGGCCGCCGGACGGAGGGCTCATGTCAGCGCCGCTACCCGGGAGGCCGCGGCCACAACCGCGGCGCGCCGGGGCGCGGCTAGCCCTCCAGCGCGGTCAGCACGATGCGCTCCTGCTCCGAGCGGTGGGCGGCCGGATATCCCTCGCTCGGGCTGGCCCGCTGCGGGCGGCCGACGTAGGAGAGCTCGACTCCCTCGGGAAGCAGCTCGGGCAGGCGCCGCCACATGACGCTCCAGGCGCCCATGTTCTTCGGCTCCTCCTGCGTCCAGACGACCTGCCTCAGATTGGGGTAGCCGGCGATGAGCGCGGCCAGCTGGTCCCGCGCGAACGGGTAGAGCAGCTCCACGCGGGCGATTGCCACGGACTCGGCGCTCTCGCGACGCTCGTGCCCGTCCATGTCGTAGTAGATCTTGCCGCTGCACAGCACGAGCCGCTCGATCCGATCCCTGCGGTCCTGCGCGCGGGGATCGTCGAGCACGAGCTCGAAGGCCCCCGACGCCAGCTCCTCCAGCCGCGATGACGCGCCGGGGAGCCGCAGGAGCCCCTTGGGGGTGAAGACGACCAGCGGCCGCGGCTTGGCGATGCGAGCCTGGCGGCGCAGCAGGTGGAAGTACTGGGCGGCCGTGCTGGGGTTGGCCAGCCGGATGTTCCCCTCGGATGCCAGCTGGATGAATCGCTCGATGCGCCCACTCGAATGCTCGGGGCCGGCGCCCTCGTAGCCATGCGGGAGCAGGAGCGTCAAGCGCGTGGTCTGGCCCCACTTCGACTCTCCCGACACGATGAAGCTGTCGATGATCACCTGCGCGGCATTCGCGAAGTCGCCGAACTGCGCCTCCCACAGGATGAGGCTCTCGGGGGACGCGGCCGAATAGCCGTACTCGAAGCCGACGCATGCGATCTCCGACAGCGGGCTGTTGTAGAGCTCGAACGGAGCGAGGGCGTCCGAGAGGTGCTGAATGGGCACGTATCTGAGCCCGGTCTTCTCGTCGAAGTAGGCCAGGTGACGGTGGGAGAACGTGCCCCGGACGGTGTCCTGGCCGGTGAGCCTGACGTGGGTCGCCTCGGTGAGCAGCGAGGCGAACGCCAGCGCCTCGGCGTGGCCGAAGTCGATGCCGCCCTCGTCCATTGCGTCGGCCCGCCTGCCCAGCGGCTTGCGCAGCTTGCGGTGGATCGTGAAGCTCTCCGGCACCTTCAGCAGCTCGGCGTTCAGCGTCTCCAGCCGCTGCTCGGAGACCGCGGTGTCGACCTCGGGGCTCTTGGTGCGGTCGAGCTCCGCGGTGCCGATCTGGGTGGAGGTCTCGGACTCGAACTCGCCCGCCTCGATCTTGGCCTTCAGCTCCTTGTGAACGGTCTGCAGCTCCTCGGTGCGCTCGGCGCTCTCCGTCTCGACGTCCTCCGGCGTGATGACGCCCTCCTTCACGAGCTTGCCGGCGTAGATCTCGGAGACGGGTGGGTGCGCCTTGATCTGCGCCGCCATCGTCGGCTGCGTGTAGGCCGGCTCGTCGGTCTCGTTGTGGCCGTAGCGCCGGTAGCCGATCAGGTCGATGACCATGTCGCGGCTCCAGCGCTCCCGGTAGGCCATGGCGAGCCGGATCGCGGCGACGCACGCCTCCACGTCGTCGGCGTTCACGTGGATGATGGGGACGTTGAAGCCCTTCGCCATGTCGGAGGCGTACGGGGTGGAGCGGCCCTCCTCGGGATCCGTCGTGAAGCCGACCTGGTTGTCGGTGATGATGTGGATCGTGCCGCCGGTCGAGTAACCGTCCAGCGATTGCAGGTTGAGCGTCTCGGCCACCACGCCCTGACCCGGGAAGGCGGCGTCCCCGTGGAGGAGCAGCGGCACCGCGACCTCCGGGTTGTGGTGCAGGACCGGCCCCGAATGCGAGGTCTGGGCCGCGCGCGCAGCGCCCGTGACCACAGGGTCCACGAACTCGAGGTGGCTCGGGTTGGGATACAGCCGGATCTTGATCGTCTCGCCGTCGGCGGTCGTGAACAGGCCCTCGGCGCCGTGGTGGTACTTGACGTCGCCGGTGCCGCCGTGGGGGATCGCCGCGACCCGCTTCACCCGCTCCAGCGCCTGCGCGCCCTCGAACTCGGCCATGATCGACTCCGCGGAGCGCCCCAGGTTGTGGGTGAGGACGTCGAGCCTGCCGCGGTGCGCCATCCCGATCACGACCTCCTCCGCGCCGCCACGGTCGGCGATCGTGACCAGCTCGTCGATCATGGGGACGACCGCGTCCAGGCCCTCGATCGAGAACATCTTCTGGCCCAGGTAGGCCCGCTGGATGAAGCGCTCGAACTGGAAGACCTCGATCAGGCGCGACAGGAGCCCGCGCTTCTCGTCGTCGCTGAGCGGGCTCCGGTGGCCGCCCGTCTCGATCATCTCCCTCAGCCACACCCGCTGCTGATGGGACGACAGGTGCTCGATCTGGTAGGCGATCGTGCCGCAGTAGGCCTCGCGCATGCGTGGCAGTGCCTCGAGCAGCGTCTCTCCCTCGACGCCGATGCGCAGGATCGAGGCGGGGATCTGCGCCATCAGCTCGGGAGTGAGGTTCAGGTTCTCCGGCTCGATCGCGGGATCGCCACTCGTCTCGGATCCCAGCGGATCGAGGCGCGCCGCCAGGTGCCCGTGGGTGCGGTATGCCTTGAGCAGCGAGGTCGCGGCCTGCACGGCCTGCAGGAGCTCGGTGTCGGGGGGCGCCGCCGGCGGGGCCCGCCGGGGCGGCCAGGGGTGGCGCCGATGCCGAGGCCGGATAGGCATTGGTCACGATGCTGGTCGCGACCCCGAGCGACTCGGCCACCGACTCGTAGAACTCCTCCTCGCCCTGCAGGAGCTGGTCGATCCGCCGTAGGAACGAGCCCGACTCGGCGCCCTGGATGATGCGGTGGTCGTAGGTCGAGGTCATCGTCATCACCTTCGAGATCCCGAGCGATTTGATCTTGTCGGGAGAGGCATGGGCCCATTCGACCGGATAGGCGATCGACCCCGTGGCCACGATCGTCCCCTGGCCGCCCATCAGGCGAGGCACGGAGGCGACCGTGCCCAGCCCGCCCGGATTCGTGAGGGTGATGTTCGTGCCCTGGAAGTCGTCGGCGGTGAGCTTGTTCTCGCGGGTCTTGGTGATCAGCTCCTCGTAGTAGGAGTGAAAGCCGGCGAAGTCCCGCGCGTCCGCGCCCTTGACGCAGGGCACCATCAGGCTTCTCGAGCCGTCCTTTCGCTCGACGTCGACCGCGATGCCGAGGTTGACGGAGCCGGGCTCGATCACCTGGGGCTTGCCGCCGTCCTCGAAGTAGGCGCGGGCCATGACCTGCCACTCGGTCGCCGCCTTCACGATCGCCCAGGCCACCAGGTGCGTGAACGACACCTTCATCCCGCGCTCCTTGAGCGCGCCGTTGAGCGCTCGCCGCTTGGCGTCGAGGACGTCGACGGGAAGCGTGCGGAACGACGTGGCGGTCGGCATCGAGCGACTCTCGTTCATCGCCTGGGCGAGCATTCCCGCAGGGCCGCGGAGCGGCTTGGCCTCGGCCGGGGCAGCCGCCGAGCGGGCGGGCGCCGCGGCGCCGGCGCCATCGCCGCCGTTGGCGGCTGCCAGGACGTCGGCCTTGGTCACCTTGCCGCCGGGCCCCGAGCCGTGCACGGCGCTCAGGTCCACGCCGTTCTTGGCGGCGGCCCGGCGCGCCACCGGAGAGGCCCGCCCGCCGTCGCCGCCGTCGTCCGGCGCCGTCGTCGGCGCGGCTGCCGAGGCCTCGGCGGGGGCCGCCTCGCCGTCGGTGGGCTTCGCGGCGCCCGGGGCCATCTCGGCAAGCGCCTGTCCGACCTGGACGGTGTCGTCCGGGGACACGAGGAGCTTCGTGATCACGCCGCTCGCCGGCGCCGGGACCTCGGCGTCGATCTTGTCCGTGGAGACCTCGATCACCGTGTCCCCCTCGGCGACGGACTGTCCCTCGGCGACGTGCCATTCGAGCACCGTCCCCTCGGTCACGGACTCACCCATCTCGGGCATCGCGATCTGGACGAGGACGCCGGCGTCCGCAGCACCGGGCTCCGGCGACTCCGCGGGCGTGACCGTCGTCGTGACGCCCGGCTGGGGCGCTTCGGAGGGAGCCCCCTCGTCGCCCAGGTCGGCGTCGCCCTCGCCGGTCCCGCCACCGGTCAGCCCCGGGCCCGGCTCGCGCTCGGCTCCGTCGGTGGCGGCGTCGCCGCCGGAGGCTCCGTCGCCCGACGGCTCGGCGTTGGGATCGAGCTCGGCGAGCAGGCCACCGACCTCGATCGTCTCATCGGGCCCCTTGACGATCCTGGTGATCGTCCCGCTCGCGGGGGCGGGCACCTCGGCGTCGATCTTGTCGGTCGAGACCTCAACGACCGTCTCGCCCTCGGAGACGAACTCGCCCTCGTGCTTGTGCCATTCGAGGACCGTGCCCTCGGTCACCGATTCCCCCATCTGGGGCATCTGGATCTCGACCGTCTCAGGCATCCACATCCAGTCTATGCAGTTGCCGATCGGCGATTCGGCGGTTCGGCCGGCGGTTGGGCGGCGCCGCCCGCGGCGGCCGGGCTAGCGTCGCGAGCCGAAGGTTCGCAGGCAGCTGTGCGGCGTCCCGCCGCCCGTGGCAGCCGCCACGTCCTTGCCTGTGGCGCCGGCAGGGGCTGCGTCCGCGGCGACTCCCACGAACGCCGGGCCACTCGCGAATCCGGCCGCGAAGCTCCGGCTCACGACACTTGGGTCTCTAGGCGACTCGAGCGACGAGGTAGACCTCGTTGGGGACCGTGTCGTAGACGTCCTCGGCCAGGAAATCGCGGGCCGGGCCGGTGTGGTCGCAGTACCCGCAGACAAGCCGAGTGGCAGCCGAAAACGGGGCCGTCACGGCCATGGGAAGCGCGCACGCGGGGCAGATCAAGGCGCCGTGAGCGAGGACCTGGACGCCATCTCGAATGAGACGGCGATGCGCCCCGGGACGCGACCCGTCGACGCGCCCGGCCCTGCTGTGAGGCTGGCCGGGATCCCCGGGACTCGCGGGTAGCTCGAAGCCCACGTGCCTACTCACCCGGAGCCACGCGGCTCCGCGACTGGCATGTGCAGTTCACAATGCGGAGTGTAAGGTCGCAGGATCGCGACCGTGGAGGAGAGAAGATGAGCTACTTCGTCACCGGCGCCACCGGCTTCATCGGGCGACACCTCGTCGAGCTCCTGCTCGAGCGCGAGGGCACCGTCCACGTGCTAGTTCGCGAGGGCTCCAAGGGTCGGCTGGAGGAGCTCCGAAACCGCTGGGGCGTGGACCCGGACCGGGTGGTCGGAATCGTCGGCGACCTCTCGCAGCGGGGGCTGGGGGTCTCCGACGGGGACCTCGAGCGGCTCAGCGGCAAGGTCGACCACCTCTTCCACCTGGCGGCGATCTACGACATGACCGCCGACGCGGAGAGCCAGCGGGTCGCGAACATCGAGGGAACGCGCCACATGGTCGAGTTCGCCGAGGCCGTCGAGGCCGGTCGGGTCCACATGGTCAGCTCGATCGCCGCGGCCGGCCTCTACAAGGGGACCTGGCGCGAGGACATGTTCGAGGAGGCCACCGACCTCGACAACCATCCCTACTTCCGCACCAAGCACGACTCGGAGGGGATCGTTCGCACCGAGTGCACGCGGCCGTGGCGCGTGTACCGGCCCGGCATCGTCGTCGGTCACTCGGAGACCGGCGAGATGGACAAGATCGACGGGCCGTACTACTTCTTCAAGCTCATCCGCCGCCTGCGCGGCACCATCCCCGAATGGGTGCCCATGCCCGGGATCGAGGGGCGGGAGATCAACCTGGTGCCGGTCGACTTCGTCGCACGGGCGATGGACCACATCGCGCACGTGGACGGGCTCGACCGCCGGGCCTTCCACCTGACCGATCCGAGCCCCAAGACCGCCGGCGAGGTGATCGACATCTTCGCCCGCGCGGCGCACGCCCCCCAGTCCTCCGCGCGGCTTCCGGCCGCCGTCGTCGATCTCGCCGCGCCCTTCGTCAAGGCCGCGGCGGCACTGCCTCCGGGCGACCTGGTCACCGATCGCGTCCTGCATGACTTCGGGATCCCGCGATCGGTGCTGACCTATGTCAACTACCCGACGAGCTTCGACTCCCGCGGCGCGCAGGCGGCGCTGGCCGGCACGGACATCCGGGTGCCTCCGCTCGAGGCCTACGCCGACAAGCTCTGGGACTACTGGGAGCGCCATCTCGACCCCGACCTCTACGGAGACCGGACGCTGGTGGGCGCGGTTCGTGGGCGCCGCGGCCTGGTCGGGGGGGCCAGCCAGATCGCCGAGCAGCAGGTCCCGGACGAGTTCCTGCGGGCGGTGCGACGGGTCCGCGGGCGGGCCTCCCTGGCAGGCGCGGTGCGAGGACGTGTCGTGATGGTCACCGGCGCCTCGTCGGGCATCGGCAAGGCGGCGGCGATGAAGATCTCGGACGCTGGCGGGATCGTCCTCCTGGTCGCCCGCACGGCGGAGAAGCTCGAGCAGACCAAGGCGACGATCGAGGCAAACGGGGGCACCGCGTTCGTGCACGCGGCGGATCTCTCGGACATGGACGACATCGACCGGATGGCCGACGAGGTCCTGGCACAGCACGGGCACGTCGACGTGCTCGTCAACAACGCCGGCCGCTCGATCCGGCGTTCGATCGCCCTCTCCTATGACCGGTTCCACGACTTCGAGCGCACCATGCAGCTCAACTACTTCGGTGCCGTGAAGCTGATCCTGAAGCTCCTGCCGGTGATGCGCGAGCGCCGCTCGGGCCAGATCATCAACGTCAGCTCGATCGGCGTGCAGACCAACACGCCACGGTTCTCCGCGTACGTGGCGTCGAAGGCGGCGCTCGACGCGTTCTCGCGCTGCGTCGCCTCGGAGATCATCGACGACGGCGTGCACGTCACCACCATCAACATGCCCCTGGTGCGCACGCCGATGATCTCGCCGACCAAGCTCTACAACCGCTTCCCGACGATCACGCCGGACAAGGCGGCGGACATGATCGCCGACGCGATCATCCACCGGCCGAAGCGGATCGCGACCCCGCTCGGAACGCTCGGTCAGATCCTCTACGCGATCAACCCCAAATCGATCGACTACATCCTCAACAGCGCCTACAAGCTGTTCCCGGATTCGAGCGCGGCCCGTGGCGACGGCGAGCGCAAGCGCGCTCCGGCGCCCGCCGGGACCGAGGAGGCCTCCACCCAGCAGGTGGTCTTCGCCTCGCTGATGCGCGGCATCCACTGGTAGCGCCCCGACGGTGAAATAGCCCAAGGGGGGGCGCCCCGCACCGTTTGGTGGTTTGGGTACGTGATGGCGTACCTCAGATCCCAAGCGATGGCCAAAGAGGTTTGGAGGCTGGCGCTCGCGCAGCACGGGGTCGTGGCTCTGTTCCAGCTTCTCGAGCTCGGCTACACGATGAGTGCCATCAAGCACCGCGTCGCCAAGGGCCGGCTCCACCGGGTTCGGATCGGCGTCTACGCCGTTGGCAGGCCGGACCTCACGCGCGAGGGCGAGTGGATGGCCGCCGTTCTGAGCAACGGGCCGTACGGCATCCTCAGCCATGGAAGTGCCGCGGCGCTTTGGAAGATTTGCCGTGAGCAGGAGCGGTGCATCCACGTGACGACCCTTCCGCAGACGGATCGCCGCCAGGGCGGCATCATCGCTCACCGCCGGTCGACGCTGGGAATCGCAGATGCGACGTGCCATCGGGGGATTCCCGTGACGACTCCGGTCCGGACGCTTCTCGACCTCGCTGTGCGGTTGCCGGCCGCAGCATTGGAGGCGGCGGTGAACAAGGCCGACAAGCGCGACCTGGTCGACACCGAACGGTTGCGGGTGGATCTCGAAGAGCGGAAGGGCCAGCAAGGCGTTCGCCCGCTCAGGAGGCTCTTGGACCGCGCCACCTTTGTTCTCACCGATTCCGAGCTCGAGCGTCGCTTGCTGCCGATCGCCAGGCGCGCCGGGCTCGGGGTTCCGAGGACGCAGGCCCGAGTGAACGGCTTCAGGGTGGACTTCTATTGGCCCGAGCTCGGCTTGGTCGTGGAGACGGACGGCCTCCGCTATCACCGCACGCCCAGCGCGCAGGCACGGGATCGCGTTCGCGACCAGGCGCACACAGCCGCCGGGCTCGCTCACCTGCGTTTCACTCACTGGCAGGTCCGCCACGAGCCGACGCACGTGCAGGAGACACTCGAGGCGGTGGCCCGCCGGCGCCTCCCGCCACCGTTTGGTGGTCTGGGTACGCGATAGCAGCCCCAATCCACCAAACGCGAGGGACGGGGGGCGTTAGCGTTGGCCGATCGCCGAGCGGAGACGAAAGCACTGGGGCTGGGGGTTGGAGGATCGCCAGCCCTCGCGGGCTGAGCTCGAGGCCGCCGCGCGCGGCATCCGCGAGCAGCTCGGCTTCGGGGGTGAGAGCGTGGAGGAGCCGGTGCAGCTGGACGCGGTCGAGCTCCCGCCGGCCCGGATCACGCCCCCGGCGTCGCTCGAGCGGCTCTTCGCGGCCGACGACTACGAGCGGGCGTCCCACGCGCTCGGCAAGGCCTATCGGGACGTCGTCCGGGGCTTTCGGGGCGAGTTCGAGAACCCGCCCGACCTCGTCGCGCACCCCGGCGACGAGGAGGACGTCGGCCGGGTCCTCGAATGGTGCGCGGACGAGGGCGTGGCCGCGATCCCCTACGGCGGTGGGACCAGCGTCGTCGGCGGCGTCGAGCCCCGGCTCGGCGACGATCATCGCGGCGCGGTCACGATCGACATGGGCGGCCTCGGCGAGGTGCTGGAGGTGGACTCCGCATCCAGGGCGGCCCGGATCCAGGCCGGCGCCCTCGGCCCGGCGCTGGAGGACCAGCTGCGCGAGCACGGCTACACGCTGCGCCACTTCCCGCAGTCGTTCGAGTTCTCCACGCTCGGCGGCTGGATCGCCACGCGGGCGGGCGGTCACTTCGCGACGCTCTACACCCACATCGACGACCTCGTCGAGTCGATCCGCGCGATCACCCCCGCCGGCGCCTGGGAGTCGCGGCGGCTGCCCGGCTCGGGTGCCGGCCCGAGCCCGGACCGGCTGCTGCTGGGATCCGAGGGGATTCTCGGAGTGATCACCGAGGCATGCGTGCGCCTGCAGGAGCGCCCGCGGTTCAAGCTGTCCTGCGGGGTGGCGTTCGAGTCCTTCGCGGCCGGCGCCGAGGCGGTCCGCGAGCTCTCCCAATCAGGGCTCAATCCCTCCAACTGCCGTTTGCTGGACGAGGCCGAGTCCGCCCTCACCCACGCCGGACCCCCGCGCAGGGCGCTGCTGGTGCTCGGGTTCGAGTCGGCCCACCATCCGGTCGACGAGCCGATGCGGGTCGCGCTCGAGGCAGCGCGGCACCACGGCGGGGAGCCTGGCGAGGTTCGAGGACGGCGCGAAGCCGGCAGCGGGGACGCGAAGGAGGTCGCCGGCGAGCAGCCCGGACGCGGCGCGGCTCGCCGCAACCCACCGCCGACGCGCGACCGCGAGGACCCAGTGGGCGCCTGGCGCCACGCCTTCCTCGCCGCTCCCTACCTGCGGGACACGTTCGTCGCCTGCGGCGTCCTCAGCGACACATTCGAGACGGCGATCACGTGGGATCGCTTCGGCGACTTCCACGAGGACGTCATGGAGGCCGCACGCACGGCGGTTGCGGAGGCCTGCGGCTCGCCGCCCGACGGCCCGGGCTCGCCACGGCTGAGCTGCCGCTTCACCCACGTCTACCCGGACGGGCCGGCCCCGTACTACACCGTCCTGTGCCCCGCCCGGCGCGGCGGCGAGGTGGAGCAGTGGGACGAGATCAAGGCGGCCACATCGGACGCCGTGATCGGGGCGGGCGGGACGATCACGCACCACCACGCCGTCGGGCGCGACCACCGGCCGTGGTACGACCGCCAGCGCCCGGAGCCGTTCGCCGAGGCGCTCCGCGGTGCCAAGCGCGCGGTCGACCCGGCGGGCACACTCAATCCCGGGGTGCTGATCGATGCCTGACCTCGCCGCGGCCCTGGGCCGGCTGAGCGGGGCCGAGAGGCAGCCGGATGGGAATGAGGCGCTGGGGCGCTGGTTCGAGCGTTTCGCCCAGGCTCAGTAGAGCGACTCGTCCTGCCGGGCGCCCTAACCTTCCCCTGATGGAGACGCTCACCGAGGAGCAGCGTCGAGGGGTTCCAGCCGAGGCGGAGCACGCTCCCCCGCCGAGCCGCCGACGCTCGCACTCCGTCGCGCTCCTGGTCGCGATGCGACCGCCGGAGTGGATCAAGAACGTGCTGGTGTTCGCGGGCCTCTTCTTCTCGCAGAAGCTGAAGCAGGGCCCCGAGGTCGTGGACGCCGTGATCACGTTCGTCGCCTTCTGCGCGATCTCAAGCGCCGGCTACCTGGCGAATGACCTCCACGACGCGCCCCTGGACCGGCGGCATCCCGAGAAGCGCCATCGGCCGATCGCGAGCCGGGAGCTCTCGGAGCCCCTCGCCGGCGTCGCGGCCGTGGTCCTCGCGCTGGTCGCGGTGGGCATCTCGCTCGCCTGGGTGTCGCCCGGCGTTGCCGGCCTCGTGGCCCTGTACGGCGTCGCGACGGGCGCCTACTCGGTGATCCTGAAGCGGCTGGTGATCATCGACGTGATGACGATCGCGTCGCTCTTCATCCTGCGGGTCGTCGCGGGCGCCGTCGCCGTCGACGCGCATGCCTCCGAGTGGCTGCTCCTCTGCACGGCGATGCTGGCCCTCTTCCTGGGGTTCACCAAGCGCCGCCAGGAGGCGATGGAGGAGATGACGGAGGACGGAACCGCGCGCCCCGTGCTCGAGCACTACTCGCTGCCGTTCCTGGACCAGATGGTCGCGATGGTCACGGCCGGGGCGATCATGAGCTACGCGATCTACGCCGTCAACAGCCCGCTGATCGGCAGCAAGATGCTGGCCACCGGCCCGTCCGTTCTCTACGGGGTCTTCCGGTATCTCTACCTGATCTACGACCGAAGGGACACCCGCTCGACCGCCGCGATCCTCACCGAGGACCCGGGGATGATCTTCGCCGGAGTCTCCTGGATCGGGACCGCCCTGGTCATGCTGTACGTGGTCGATTGACCGATAGAGTCCGCGCTCGATGGACCTGACGCTGACTCCGGACGAGGAGGCCTTCCGCGACGAGGTTCGCACCTGGCTCCAGGAGAACCATCCCGGCGACGAGCCGGACGGCGAGGAGCCCAAGTTCGAGTTCCGGCGCGCCTGGCAGCGCAAGATGCACGACGCGGGCTGGGCCGGCATCTCGTGGCCCAAGGAGTACGGCGGCCGCGGCGCCACGCTGATCGAGCAGGCGATCTTCAGCGAGGAGATGGCCCGCTCCAAGGCGCCGTCGCCGGCAAACGTCCTCGGCCTCGTCATGGGCGGCCCGGTCGTCATCGCCCACGGCTCAGAGGACCAGAAGGAGCGCTTTCTCGAGCCGATCCTCTCCGCGGCCGAGATCTGGTGTCAGGGCTTCTCCGAGCCGGAGTCCGGGTCGGACCTGGCCTCCCTGAAGACCAAGGCGGTGCGCGAGAACGGCGCCTGGCGGGTGAGCGGGCAGAAGGTCTGGACCACCTACGCGCACGAGGCGAAGTGGTGCATGCTCCTGGCGCGCACCGACGCCGACGCGCCCAAGCACAAGGGCCTCACCTACTTCATCTGCGACATGGAGCAGGACGGCGTCGAGGTGCGGCCTCTGCGCCAGATCACCGGGGAGGCCGAGTTCAACGAGATCTTCTTCGAGGGCGCGCACGTGGGCGACGACGACCTGGTCGGCGGCGAGGGCAACGGCTGGATGGTCGCCATCACCACCCTCATGCACGAGCGTGCCGGCCTCGGCGCCGCCTCCGCGATCTCCGTCCGCCGCGATCTCGACGAGCTGATCGCCGTCGTCAACGAGAAGGGGCTCGGCGACGACCCGGTGATCAGGCAGCGGATCGCCGAGCTCAAGATCGGGGTCGAGGCGCTGCGGCTCGGATCCCTCCGCGCCCTGACCCAGCAGATGAAGGTGGGGATCCCCGGGCCCGAGGGCTCGATCGCCAAGTGGGAGTGGGCGATGCTCAACCAGAGGCTCACCGACCTGGCCGCCGACGTGCTCGGCCCCGAGGCGCTGCGACCCGGCGCCGAGTGGTCCTACCGGCTGCTTCGCTCCCGCGCCAACTCGATCGAGGGCGGCACCACGGACGTGATGAAGAACATCGTCGCCGAGCGGGTGCTGGGGCTGCCCAGGTTGCGCTAGCCGGCGACCGACGACATGGACTTCGGCTTCAACGACGAGCAGCAGGCGATCAAGGAGACGGCCCGCGAGATGCTGGCCAAGCGCTCGCCGCTGTCAAAGGTCCGCGAGGCCGCGGAGTCGAGGTCCTACGACGAGGCGCTCTGGAAGGAGATCTGCGAGCTGGGCTGGCCAGGCATCGCGATCGCCGAGGAGCACGGGGGCCAGGGGCTCGGCACGGTCGAGCTGGCGATCCTGTGCGAGGAGCTCGGCTACGCGTGCGCCGCCTCGCCGTTCCTGTCCAACGCGACGGCGGGCCTGTTCGTCGAGCATGCCGGCAGCGACGAGCAGCGCGAGCGGTGGCTCCCCGGCATCGCGTCCGGAGAGGCACGCGGGGCGATGGCCTTCGAGCCGCACAGCAACGAGCTGGTCGCGGACGCGGAGGGCGCCGCCGTGGTGGTGCTCAGCGGCAGCGGCGAAGAGGCCCTCGTGGTCGACGCGGCGGAAGCCCGGATCGAGCCGGTGGAGCTGATCGACGCGACGCGCTCCTACGCGAGCGTCTCGGCGGACGGCGGCGACCCACTGCCGGGCGAGCTCGCCGCCGGCGCCGACCGCTCCATCGTGGCGCTCGCCGCCGAGCTCACCGGCATCGCCCAGCGCGCGATGGAGATCGCGGTGGAGTACGCCAAGGAGCGCCAGCAGTTCGAGCGGCCGATCGGCGCCTATCAGGCGGTCTCGCACCGCTGCGCCGGGATGCTCTACGACACCGAGGAGGCCCGCTCGCTGACCTACTACGCCGCGTGGTGCGCGGATGCCGAGCCCGAGTCGCTGCCGATGGCGGCCTCGATGGCCAAGGCACGCGCCTCGGAGGCGGCCTGGCGGGTCACCAACGACGCCCTCCAGGTTCTGGGCGGGATCGGCTTCACATGGGAGCACGACCTCCACTTCCTGCTGAAGCGGGCGAAGGTGGGCGCCGAGCTGCTGGGCGACACCAGGATGCACCGCGAGCGCGTGGCGACGCTGGCGGGACTCGAATAGCCGCGACCGCTACTCGAGGATCTCGACGTCCGAGGCCAGCTTGACCCGGCCCCCGGACCGGTACTCGACGTCGACGGTCTCGTGCTTGCGGTAGCTGCCGACCACGCCGATCAGCATCGAGAGCCAGCGGATCGCGCCCAGCTTTCCCTCCTTCACGATCGGCCGGCTGAAGACGATCTCCGAGCCCTCGATCGCGTAATCGGGGCCCTCGGTCTGCGCGACGCCGTTGACGTACACGGTGATCGGCGGCTCGGCGCCCCTTGGGAGCCTGACGCGGCGCCCCGCGGCGACGCTCCCCTCGGGGACCTCGAACTTCTCGCGCCCGCTCACGTCAGCGCCGCGCGGATCGCGTCGAACGGGGAGTCTCCGGGCGGCGACTCGAGACGGCGCTTGCGAACGACACCGACGTAGGGGATCAGCGCGCCGTCGCCCATCACGTCCATCCCGGCCTCGCGGCCCCGAAGGGGCCCGCCGCTCGAGAGCTCCAGCCGGGCGTGGACCCGGCGGCCCGGCTCGTATTCCCGGATCGCGCTGATCTCGTCCAGCGGCCCCTCGCCGCGAATGTCCCTGGTGTGACGCTCCATCGCCGCGAGCGCGGAGTCCAGCTCGTCGAACCTCTCGCGCTCGACGCGTGGGCCGTGCCGGATCACGAGGCGCCACCTCCCCATCGCCCGATCCTATTTGGCGGTCGGTCAGGCCGGGGTTTCGGCCTCGGCCCCGTACCGATCGTGGTGGCGCAGCCACGACGGCGCCGTGTCGCTCTCGTCGCGACCCATCGGCGTGCGGTCGAGCAGCGCGTAGTAGCCCATCGCGGGCTCGAGGCCCCGGGCGGTGGTCACGTAGGTCCTGTAGACGACCCCGTTCGAGTTGACGTAGACGCTGAGGCCGGGCCCATCCGCCACGTAGCCCGCCACGTTCGTGCCGCAGATCCGCGCGTTCTGCTCGACCGTCGGCGGGATCTCCCCCTCGAGGAACGGCCGCAGCTCCTCCTCGGTGTGCAGGAAGCCGAGGTCGCGGTGGAAGTCGTCACCGACGGTCGAGACCCACCTCAGATTGTCCCAGCCCATCCGCTGCTTGAAGGCCTGAAGCCGCTCGAGCGGCCCACGCGAGGAGAGCAGCAACGTCGCGTCCTGCGCTGCGAGGTGGACGGCATTCGGGTTCAGGTTGTCGGCAATCGACGAGCAGACCGGGCAGCCCGCCTCATAGGAGGGGCCGAACATGAAGTGGTAGAGGAGGAGCTGCGAGCGACCGTCGAACAGCTCCGGCAGGGACTTGGTCCCGTCGGCGGTCTCGAAGGTGTATTCCTTCTCGACCGGCACCCAGGGCAGCTCCCGTCGCTGCCGCGCGAGGTCGTCGTTGCGACGGGTGAGCTCCTTCTCGCGCTCCAGCAGCTCCTCGCGTTCGGCCTGCCACTCCTCCTGCGTGCCGATCCGGTGCTCGCTCATGCCGTTCCTCCTGTCGTCGGGTTGCCGTGATGGAAGGATATAGTTAGCAAAATGGCTAACGATACGTACAAGGCGCTCGCCCACCCCATCCGTCGCGACATCGTCGAGCGCCTCAGCGGCGGGGCGGCGACGGTGGGGGAGGCGACCCGGGGCTTCGGGGTCTCCAAGCCGACGATCTCGCGACACCTCAGGCTGCTCGAGGAGGCCGGCGTGGTGACCCGGGTGATCGACGGGCGCACTCACAGGCTCGCGCTTCGGCCCGATACGCTCGCCGAGGCCGCCGCGTGGATCGAGGCTCAGCGCACGCGGTGGGAGCGCCTCTTCGATGTCGTGGGCGAGTACCTCGAGGAGCGAAAGGAGCGCTGATGACCGTGCTCCGGCCGGATCAGGGCGCCAGCTCGTCCAGGATCGAGCCGGCCGAGTCGGCGCCCGGCACGCTCTCCAGCAGCTTGCCCAGGACGGATGACGGCGAGCGGGGGTTCACCCCGTACCGCTCCTCGTAGTCGCTGGCGTCCCGGTCGTTGGCGAGCGCCAGCACGAGCTCCTCGCGCGACGACCCGAACCGGCACGCCGCCACGTCCACGCCGCGAAGCGCGGTGTCCTGCGCGAAGCCGGTGATCCCACCCGTGTCAGGGAGCTCCCGGGAGGCGCAGGGGTCGGCGATGGCCACGGGCTCCGGGCGCACGGCCAGCGCGACCGCGGCGGTGACGAGCGGCAACGCGAGGGCCGTGGCTCCGGCGGCCAGGAGGCTGCGATCGGCCCTGCCTGGCACAAGGAGCGCCGCCGCCGCCACGGCGAAGAGCGCCGTGACGCCGAAGGCCGGCCGAAAGGTGTCGCTCACCGCGGTGACGACCGTCTGGTCGGCCCGGCTACGGGTGTCGTCGAGCTGGGCCTGCTCGTCGGGGGGGAGGTCGGCGGCGAGTGCCGTCAGCGATCGATCGAGGTCCTCGCGGGGGTCCTCCTCGCCGACGTTTCCCGCGAGCTGCCCGACGAGGTCGATCTTGGAGAGGGGATCCAGCCGCGCGTCGAGGAGCACCGCGACCTCGCGCTCACGAGCCACCTGGATCGCGCTGTCCAGCCGGATTGCGATCAGCGGGGCCAGCACGAGGAGGGCGACGGCGATCCCCGCGTGACGCGCGGTCAGCACCCGGGCGGCGTCGGACGGCGTGCGCTCCGGCAGCAGCGACTCGCTCAACGCGGGCAGCGCCAGGCCCATGCCGGCCCCGGCGGCGAGCTCGGGCGCCACCGCCCACCACGCGGAGGCGGTCGGCATCGGGGCCAGCGCCGCGACGCCTCCCGCCACCAGCAGGCAGCCGGCCACGGCCCGGCCTCGCGGATCGCCGCGCACGCGGGTGGCGGCGATCGCCGCGAGCGGAAGGATCGTCAGGATCGCCGCTGCGGCGAGCGGCTCGTAGCCCCATCCCGCCACCATCACCAGAACCAGGAGGAAGAGAACGGCCGTCAGTGCCGCGGAGAGCAGCGCCAGAGCCGCTGCGGCCCGCCACCGCAGGCCACGGCGCTCGGTCGCGAGCGCCGACGCCGCGGTCTCGGCCTCGAGCGAGCGGTAGGCACGCTCGCCGGGTGCGTGCACGGCGGCGGCGCACGCGGCGGCGCCGGCCAGGGCGACCGGCACCTGGGCGAGGAAGATCGCCGGCCAGCTGAACGCCTGGGTCAGCGCCCCGCCGAGGGCGGGCCCGGCCGCGGCGCCGCCGATCGCGGCGACCACCCACAGCCGCCCGCCTCCGCCGCGGGCGCTTCCCGCGTCGAGCAGCGCGAACGCGGCGACGAGCGCCGCCGCGCCCGCGAGGGCCTGGATCGCCCGCATCGACAGAAGCAGCGCCAGGGATCCGGCGAGCCCGCACACGAGCGACGCGATCGCGAAGGTCAGAAGGCCCGCGGCGCCCAGGCGTGCAGGGCCCACGCGGCGGCGGACGGCGTCCGCGGGAACCAGCGCCACCGCGAGCACCGCCGTGTAGACGCCGATGACGGCGGCCACGCCCTCGACGCTCGTGTCGAGCGCCGAGAGGATCTCCGGCAGCGCCAGGACGACGATCGAGCCGTCGGCGAGCGCGAGCGCCGCACCGGCGGCGATCGCCACGGAGGCGGCGCGCCCGGGGGCCTTCACACCGGGAGTGGCGCCTTGTTGCCCGGTGGCGACAAGGAGGCGCCGGTGCTGCGCCTAGGCGCCGCGGCGCTGGCGCCGCGGCCGGCGGGCCGGCGGGCCGGTGATCTTCTCCGGGCCCTCGCGGTCATCGATCGCGACGTACTCGCGGTCGCGGGAGCCCGTGTAGATCTGGCGCGGCCGCGCGATCTTCTGCTCGGGATCGTCGTTCAGCTCCATCCACTGGGCGACCCAGCCGGACGTACGGGGGATCGCGAAGATCACGGTGAACATGTCGGTCGGGATCTCGAGCGCCTCGTAGATGATCCCCGAGTAGAAGTCCACGTTCGGGAACAGCTTCCGCTCGACGAAGAACTCGTCGTCGAGGGCGTGCTTCTCGAGCTCGGTTGCGATCTCGATCAGCGGGTTGTACTCCGTGGCCTCGAACACCTCGTAGGCGTGGTCGCGGATGATTCGCGCCCGCGGGTCGTAGTTCTTGTAGACCCGGTGACCGAAGCCCATCAGGCGCTCCTCGCGGTTCTTCACGCCCTTCAGGAACTCGGTCACGTTGTCGGGGGACTCGATCCGCCGCAGCATCCGCAACACCTGCTCGTTGGCGCCGCCGTGCAGGGGGCCGTAGAGCGCGGCGACTCCGGCGGCCACCGCCGAGTAGGGATCCACCTGCGAGGAGCCCACGCTGCGAACCGCGTTGGTCGAGCAATTCTGCTCGTGGTCGGCATGGAGCATGAACAGGATGTCGAGCGCCCGCTCCACGCGCGGATCGGGCTCGTACTTCGTCTCCGTCTTCTTGAACAGCATCGACAGGAAGTTGCCCGGATAGCTGAGGTCGTTGTCGGGGTAGACGTACGGCAGGCCCATGTTGTGGCGGTAGGCGAACGCGGCTAGCGTGGGGACCTTCGCGATCATCCGGATCGCGGCCATGTAGCGCTCCTCGGGGTCGCCGATGTGCTTGGCCTCGGGATAGAACGTGGAGAGCGCTCCGACCCCGGACAAGAGCATCCCCATCGGGTGAGCGTCGTAGCGGAAGGTCTCGAACAGGTTCTTGATGTCCTCGTGGACGAAGGTGTGGTGCGTCACGTCATAGGTCCACCGCTCGAGCTGCGGCTGCGTGGGCAGCTCCCCGAACGTCAACAGGTAGGCCACCTCGAGATAGCTGGAGTGCTCGCAGAGCTGCTCGATCGAATAGCCGCGGTGCTGGAGGATCCCGGCCTCGCCGTCGATGTAGGTGATCGCGGAACGGCACGACGCCGTGTTCGTGAACGCCGGGTCATAGGACATCAGCCCGAAGTCGTCCTCGTCCACCTTGATCTCCCGCAGGTCCATCCCGCGGATCGTTCCGTCGGTGATCTCGAGCTCGTAGCGCTCGCCGGTGCGGTTGTCGGTGACGCTCAGCGTGTCCTGGCCGGCGGTAGCCACCGCGCCGTCACCCTCCTGCTGCGTCTTCTCCTCGGTCGCCATCGACTCTCCTCCTCAACGAAATCTCTGTCGTGCCGAATCTCTGTCGTGCCTATTCTCGCAGGGTCCGCGCCGATGCAGGCGCCCACGGGGAGCGCTGTCGGCGCGGTGACCCACGTTCTGGGAGGCTTGTCGCGTTTTGGCCGTCGAAGGGGTTGACTCCGACCGCAAGCGCGGGGCGCTGACGCTGTTCGCCGGGCTCGATCGGCGCTACGACCTGCTCTCGGCCGCCCTCAGCCTGGGCCAGGATCCGCGCTGGCGACGCGCGATGGTTGAGACCGTCGAGGCCGGGCCGGACGATCGGGTCCTCGATGTGGCCACCGGGACCGGCTTGGTCGCCCGCGCTCTGGTTGAGAGGTATGGCTGCGCCGTCGTCGGCATCGACCAGAGCCTCGACATGCTGGCCGGAGCGCGGCGCGCGCTGGCGGCCAGTCCCCGCGTGGCGGAGAAGGTGGAGCTCCTGCGGGGAGAGGCCGAGCGGCTGCCGTTCGCCGACGCGGCGTTCGACCACCTCACCTTCACCTATCTCCTGCGCTATGTCGACGACCCCGGAGCCACCCTCGCCGAGCTCGCGCGCGTCCTCAGGCCCGGAGGGCGCATCGCGGCGCTCGAGTTCGGGCTCCCCGACCCGCCCCTCTGGCGGCCGCTCTGGCGCCTGTACACGAGATTGGCCCTGCCGGCCGCGGGGCGGGCATTCGGGTCCGAGTGGTACGAGGTGGGCCGCTTCCTGGGGCCCAGCATCGAAAGGTTCTACGCGCGCTGGCCGCTGGCGCGCCAGGTCGAGATGTGGCGGGATGCCGGGATCACCGCGGTCGAGGTCCGCCGGATGAGCGTCGGCGGCGGCGTCGTCCTGTCGGGCGTGCGCGATGGCTGAGGCCGGGGCCGGCGGGCGCCCGGCGTTCTACGCGCTCACCCCCGGTGGGTGGCGCGACCTCGTCACCGTCCTGCACCCCCCGTACACCGCCTGGCACCTGAGCTACGTCGCGCTCGGCGCTGCCGTCGCGCCCGAGTTCCATCCCGCGCGGCTGTGGGCCGCGCTCGCCGCGTTCTTCCTCGCGGTCGGGATCGGGGCGCACGCCCTCGACGAGCTGCACGGCCACCCCCTCGGGACCCGACTGTCCGACCGCGCCCTCGGGATCGCGGCCGCCGTCGCGCTCGCCGGCGCCGTGGCGATCGGGATCGCCGGCCTCTTCGCCGTCTCATTCACGCTCCTGCCGTTCGTCCTCGCCGGGGGCTTCGCCGTGCTCGCGTACAACCTCGAGCTGTTCGGCGGTCGCTTCCACACGGATTTCTGGTTCGCCGCCGCCTGGGGTGCCTTCCCCGCACTGACGGGGTTCTGGATGAACGCCCTCGGCATCGACTCGGCCGGCGAGGCGGTGGCCGGCCTGGCGGTGACGGCGGCCTGCTTCGGGCTCAGCCTCGTCCAGCGCCGGCTCTCGACCCCGGCGCGTGAGCTGCGGCGGCGAACGGTGGCGGTCAGCGGGACGCAGACGCTTGCGGACGGGACGAGCCGCGAGCTGACGCGCGCGACCCTGGCCGCCCCCCTCGACGGGGCGCTGATGGCGATGTCGGCCTCCGTGGTCCTGCTGGCCGTGGCGGCGGTGGCGATCCGCCTCTGAGCCGTAGTCGTCAGCCCGGGACGTCGAAGTGGGTCATGCCGCGAAGCGCCTCGTAGCGCTCCGAGATCTCCTCCTCGGTCAGGCGGGCGACGCGTTCGGTGCCGAACTCCTCCACGTTGAACGAGGCGAGCACCGTTCCGTAGGCCATCGCGCGGCGAAGCGCGTCGACCCCGGGCGCGTCGGTGCCCTGCATGTCGAGGTAGCCCAGGAAGCCGCCCGCGAAGCTGTCGCCCGCGCCGGTCGGGTCGCGGACGTCCTCGAGCAGAAATCCCGGGAGGGCGAAGAAACCCTCCTCGGTGAACAGGACCGCCCCGTACTCGCCGCGCTTGGCGACGACGATTCGCGGCCCCATGTCCATGACGGCGCGCGCCGCGCGGGCGAGGTTCGGCTCCTCGGTGAGCATGCGGATCTCCGAGTCGTTGAAGAGCACGCAGTCGACCTCCCCTATCGCCGCGACGAGCGATTCGCGAGTGGTCTCGATCCACAGGTTCATGGAGTCCAGGGCGGCCAGCCGCGAGCCGTTCGACTGCGCTCGAACCCTGCGCTGGAGGTCGGGCTGGATGTTGCCCAGGAACAGCACCTCGGCGTCCCGCGAGGTCTCCGAGAGCTTCGGCTCGAAGTCCGCGAACACGCCCAGCTGCGTGTCGTCCGTGTGGGCGAGGTTCATGTCGACCTCGTAGTGGCCGCGCCACGAGAAGGTCTTGCCCCCCGGGACGCGCTCCACGTCGGTGACGTCGACTCCGCGGCTCCGCAGAAGCTCCAGATGCTCCTCCCCGAGGTCGTCGCCGACGGGACCCACGATCTGGACCGCGGTGAAGAACCTCGCCGCCAGCGCGAAGTGAACGCTGGATCCGCCGAGCATGCGGTCGCGCTCCCCGAAGGGGGTGCGCACGGAGTCGAATGCGATCGAGCCGACGACGGTCAGCGCCACGGGCGTGCATGCTAGGGATGAAGCGGACGGGGGGGCGATACCGTTCACGCCCGAATGAACGGCACTCGGTGTTGACGCAGATGGCCGTGGCGGCCCAGGCACGCCCGAAACGCGGCACGGCCGCCCGCCCCGGCTTCGACGCGGTCGTCACGTGACCTCGTTCAACGACCTCGGCCTGTCCGCGGAGATCCTTCGCACGCTCGGCGAGCTCGGCTACGAGGAGCCGACGCCGATTCAGGAGCAGGCGATCCCGCAGCTCGTGGCCGGCCACGACGTGATCGGGCAGGCGCAGACCGGGACGGGCAAGACGGCGGCATTCGGACTGCCCCTGCTGGACTACCTCGACCCGGACAGCGGCGACACGCAGGCCCTCGTGCTCACGCCGACGCGGGAGCTCTGCATCCAGGTCACGCAGGCGCTGCGCGCCTACGCCGAGCATCTCCCGATCGAGGTGATCGCGGTGTTCGGCGGCCAGGCGGTGGCCACGCAGCAGTCGCGCCTGCGCCAGGCCGCGCAGGTCGTGGTCGCGACGGTCGGCCGGACGCTCGACCTGGTGAATCGCGGCTCGCTCGACCTCACCGCGGCCCGGTACGTCGTTCTCGACGAGGCCGACGAGATGCTCGACCTCGGGTTCATCGACGACGTCGAGCGCATCCTGCGCATGTGTCCCTCCGGCCGGCAGACCGCGCTGTTCTCGGCCACGATCCCGCCGCCGATCGAGCGGCTGTCCAATCGCTACATGTACGACCCGGTGACGATCCGAGTCACGCCGACGCAGCTCACGGTCGACGCGATCGAGCAGGCCTACGTGGAGGTCCCGGCGCGTCAGAAGGTCGAGCGGCTGACCGAGGTGCTCCGCGCCGAGGAGCCGGAGCAGGCGATCATCTTCTGCCGTACCAAGCTCGGCACCGCGCGCCTGGACGAGACGCTGCGAGGCCGGGGGCTCGGGGTCAAGGCGCTCCACGGGGACATGAGCCAGGGCCAGCGCGACGGTGTGATGCTCTCGTTCAAGGACCATCGCCTGCGCCTCCTGGTGGCCACGGACGTGGCGGCGCGCGGGCTGGACATCGAGCACGTCACCCACGTGATCAATTACGACGTTCCGGACGTGACCGACACCTACGTCCACCGCATCGGCCGCACCGGGCGCGTGGGCCGCACGGGGCGCGCCATCACCTTCGTGACGCCCGCCCAGCGGCCCGAGATCGCGCGGATCGAGCGTGAGGCCAAGATCAGCATCGGCGAGTGGGAGCCACCGGAGGAGCGCCTCGAGCACGCTCCGCGCCCGCGTCACAGAAAGCGTCCCGAGCGCAGGGCCGCCGAGACGGACGGCGCGCCCGCCCGCCCCGCCTCGGGACGGGACGAGGGGCGCGCGCCCGGCGCGGAGAAGTCCGCCGAAGCTGCCGAGGGCCTCGCCAAGCTCTTCGTGAATCGCGGCGCGCGCAGCGGCATCGACGACGCGGACGTGCGCTGGGCTCTGACCGAGGGCGCGGTCATCCCCGAGGACGCGATCGGCTCGATCCGCGTGCTCGAGCGGTTCTCCTTCGTCGAGCTCGACGCCGCGCACGCTGAGCAGGCGGTCGAGCGGCTCGAGGGCACGAAGCTCAAGGGCAAGCAGATCCGGGTTGAGTACGCGCGGGGTTAGCGCCGCGCGTCCTCTCATCGATGCGCGCGCGGCGAGCGGCGTCCTCGTCGCGGCCTTGCTCGCCGTCGCCTACCTGATCCTGCGACCGTCGAGCCTCGATCTCGCGGCCCAGGCCTTCCGAGCGGACCTGTTCGCGTCTCACGGTCCGCTCCTGTGGAACGACTACTGGTACGGCGGCCATTACCTGCTGGGCTACAGCGTGCTGTTTCCGCCGCTCGGTGCCCTCGTCGGCCCCCGCGTGGTGGGCGCGCTGTCGGTCGTGGCCGCGGCGGCCCTGTTCGCCGCCATCGCGCGCCGGCGCTACGGGGAGCGGGCGTGGGTGGGGATCCTCTGGCTCGGGGCGGCGACGGCGACGCTGCTGATGGCCAACCGGCTCACCTTCGCGCTGGGGACCGCCATCGGCTTGGCGGCGCTGCTGGCCGCTCAGCGCCGCCGCCCGGCGCTGGCCACCGGGCTGGCCGCGCTGTCCGGGCTCGGCAGCCCCGTCGCGGGACTGTTCGTGGCGCTCGCCGGCGGGGCGCTTGCGGTCACCGGGCGCCGCGGGATCGGCTCGCTCCTGATCGCCGGCGCGCTCATTCCGATTGCCGTGCTTGCTCTCGCGTTTCCCACCGGCGGCTACTTCCCGTTCGTCTTCTCCGCCTTCATCCCGGTGCCGCTGTACGCCGCCGCGGCACTCGTCCTCCTGCCTCCGGAGGAGCGCCTGCTGCGCGCGGGCATCCTCCTGTACGCCGCCCTGTGCCTGGTGCTGCTCGTCTTTCACACCCAGATCGGGGCCAATGCCGCACGGCTCGGGTCGCTGTTCGGCGGCCCCATCCTCGCCCTCGGCCTCGCCGGGCGGCGGCCGGTCGCGCTCGCGCTCGTCGCCCTCCCCATCCTGTGGTGGCAGTGGGTGGCGCCGGTTCGCGACTTCGCCGCGGGCCAGGGAGACCCGTCCGTGAACGCCGCCTACTACGAGCCCCTGATCGGCGAGCTCGACCGCCTGACCCGGGGTCGTCCCACCCGCATCCAGATCCCGCCGACTCGCAATCGCTTCGAAGCCGACTACGTCGCTCCTCACTATCCGCTGGCCCGGGGCTGGCTGCGCCAGTCGGAGTCCGGCGACTTCGACCTCTTCACCGGCGGCAACCTCACGGCGTCCGCCTATCGGGCCTGGCTCCAGGGCCGGGGCGTCAGCTACGTGGCGCTCGCGGACGCCGATGCCGACTACCTCGCCGAGGACGAGGACGAGCTGATCAGGAACGGGCTGCCCTACCTGCGCCCCGTGTGGTCGAACGACCACTGGCGCCTGTATCGCCTGAAGGGGGCGGTCGGGCTGGTCTCGAGGGCGGGGGAACCGGCGCGGCCGCCGGGGAGCGGTAACCGGCTCACGCGGGTCGGCGCCGCCGACTTCGCCTTCTCCGCGCGGGATGCAGGCCCCTACCTGGTGCGAATCCACTACACGCCGTACTGGACCGTCACCTCGGGCGATGCCTGCGTCGAGCGGGACGGCGACTGGACGAGGTTGGAGGCGCGGCACCCCGGAGCGATCGACGTCGCCGCCCGCTTCAGCCTCGGCGGGCTCCTGCGCCGCGACTCCGAATGCTCGGGATAGCGCTCGCGCTCGCGTCCAGCGTCGCCTGGGGGACCTCGGACTTCCTGGGCGGGCTGCGCAGCCGCCGCGTCTCGGCCCTGACGGTCCTGCTCGTGAGCCAGCCGGTGGGCCTGGTGCTGGCGCTCGGAGTCGCGCTGATCGTCGGCGGGGACCCGCTCAGCACCCGGGACACGCTGATCGCAGCCGGCGCCGGCGCGGCCGTGGTGATGGCCCTGGGCGCCTTCTACAAGGCCATGGCCCTGGGCTCGATGACCGTGGTCGCCACGATCGGGGCGCTTGGCGTGCTGGTCCCGGTGATCGCGGGCCTGGTGCAGGGCGACCGCCCGGGGGCGATCCAGGCGGTCGGAGCGGTGGCGGGAATCGTCGGGGTCGTCCTCGTCGCACGGGAGCCGGATCCCGAGTGGCGAACGGCCGGCAGGCTCGCCGTCGGCCTCGCGGCGCTCGCCGCGCTCGGTTTCGGAACCTTCTTCCTCGGGATCGATGCCGCCTCGGGCCCGAGCCCCGCGTGGACGATCGTGGCCGCGCGCACGGGAGGGGTCCTGACCCTCGTGGTCGCCGCCGCCTTCGTCCGGCCCTCGATGCGGATCGAGGGCGGACGTCCTGCCGTCCCTCGTGGCGATCGGGTTGTTCGACGTCACCGCGAATTCCCTGTTCGCCGTGGCGACGAATCACGGCCTCCTCTCCCTGGTGGCCGTGGCGGGGTCGCTCTACTCCGCGGTGACGGTGCTGCTCGCGAGGTTCGTGCTGGGCGAGCGGCTCGCGGCGCAGCAGCGCGCCGGCGTGCTCGTCGCGCTCGGGGGCGTGGCGCTGATCGCCGCCGGCGCCTAGGCGGCAGGGCGGCCCTAAGCGGATACCTTGATGCCCAACAGCTCCTCGATCCGCACGATGCTCGCGGCCGGTTCCCGGTGCAGGACGGCCGTCATCCCGACCTCCTCGGCCCCTTCGCAGTTCTCGCGCAGGTCGTCGACGAACACGCACCGCTCCGGGGGCACGGCGAGGCGCTCCGCCGCGAGGCGGTAGATCTCCGGCTGCGGCTTGTGCAGGCCGACCTCCGCGGAGATGACCGCGGTGTCGAACAGCTCCTCGAGCATGTCCCGGTCGTAGTGGGAGGTGCTCCAGGAGTTCGAGATCAGCCCCGTCTTCACGCCCCGCGATCCCGCCGCGCGGACCGCGGTGACCATCGGCTCGCAGGGGAGCATCCCGCGGAACATGCTCTCGATCAGGTCGGTGGCCTCGCCGAGGTCCAGCAGCGTCGCGAACCGCTCCTCGAACTCGGCCTCCTCGATCGTGCCCGTCTCCAGCCCCCGGAGCAGGGCGACCGTCTCGGGGTCCTCGCGGAACAGGCGCTTGACGGCATCCTCCTCGAGCCCCTTCTCGCGGCAGAAGTCGGCGAAGCTGTCCCACACCGAGGTGGTGAGCACACCGCCGAAGTCGACCAGCAGGGCGGTGTGGTCATCCGCTTCGCGCATAGGATTCGGGGGGGTGTCAGTCGAGGGGCGTATAGCGACGAGTCGGGCAGGTCAGGCGGCGGAGCCGCCGCGATAGCTGTGGCGGACGAGGCTATCGACCGGCCGAGCCTGGAGGCCTGGTTTGCCCGCGAGGTGGACGGCGCCCGGCCGCCGCTGGAGTTCGAGCGCATCTCCGGCGGGCGCTCCAACCTGACCTACGGCGTCACCGACGCGGACGGGCGGCGCTGGGCGCTGCGGAGGCCGCCGCTCGGCAAGCGCCTCGCCTCCGCGCACGACATGGGCCGGGAGCACCGCATCATCTCCGCGCTCGGCCCGACCGACGTCCCGGTTGCTCCCGCGGTGGCGCTGTGCGAGGACGAGTCCGTCAACGGCGCGCCCTTCTACGTCATGGGCTTCGTCCAGGGCCCGATCCTGCGCACCAGGGCCGAGGCTGAGGCGAGCTTCGATGACGGCGAGCGGAAGGCGATCGGGGAGCGGGTGGTCGACACCCTGGTCGCGATCCACGCGGTGGATCCCGACGCGGTCGGGCTGGGGGATCTGGGCCGCAAGGAGGACTACGTCGCGCGCCAGCTCCGTCGCTGGCACGGGCAGTGGGAGAAGTCGAAGACCCGCGAGCTCGAGGTCATCGACGACGTCCACCGCCGCCTCTCCGAGCGCATCCCCGACCAGGGCCCGGCCACGATCGTCCACGGCGACTACCGCCTCGACAACCTGATCCTGTCGGCCGACGGCGAGATCGCGGCGGTCGTGGACTGGGAGCTCTGCACCCTCGGCGACCCGCTCGCCGACGTGGGCATGCTGCTCGTCTACTGGTCGCAGCCGGGCGACGAGCTGATGCCGCTCTTCGACCCGCCGACCACGGCCTCCGGCTTCCCGCTGCGGGCGGACGTGCGCCGCCGCTACGCCGGCCTCTCTGGGCGGGACCTCGGGGAGATCGACTACTACGTCGCCCTCGCCTTCTGGAAGCTCGCGATCATCCTCGAGGGCGTCTTCGCCCGCTACGCGGCCGGGCAGTACGGCGAGAAGGCCGAGGGCTACCAGCAGTTCGCCCAGGTGGTCGAGCGGCTCGCCGACGGCGCGGACCAGGCCGAGCGGCGGGTGCGCTAGCTCGGAACCCCAGGGAGGCACCGCCCGAGGGATGTAGCGACGATGGACGCCGCACCATGGGTGCGGTTCTCCGTCCATCGTCGGTGCGGGAGGCTAGGCCGGTGCCCTCGCCGCCTCGCTCGGGGCTTCCGCGGCCTCGGACGCTGCCTCGCCGGCCTCGGCCTCCTTCGCCCAGTGGTTCAGCTCGCGGCGGGCGATGACCATCTTGTGCACCTCGTCGGGGCCGTCGGCGACCTTGAGCATGCGCGAGAAGCGCCACATGCCGGCCAGGGGGGTGTCGTCGGACATGCCGAGGGCCCCATGGACCTGGATCGCGCGGTCGAGCACGTCCATGACGACGTTCGCCGCGACCACCTTGATCATCGAGATCTCCCGGCGCGCCTCGCGCTTGCCCTGCGTGTCCATCTTCCAGGCCGCCATCAGCGTCAGGAGGCGCGCCTGCTCGACCTCCATGCGCGACTTCGCGATGAAGTCCTGGACGAACTGCTTGTCGGCGAGCCTGCCCCCGAACGCCTCGCGCGAGTTGGCCCGCCTGCACATCATCTCGATGGCCCGCTCGGCGGTGCCGATCGCCCGCATGCAGTGGTGGATGCGCCCCGGGCCCAGCCGGTCCTGGGCGATCACGAAGCCGGCCTGCCGCGGCCCCAGGAGGTTGGACTCCGGCACCCGGCAGTCCTCGTAGCGGATCTCACAGTGCCCGGGCCCCCCGTCGTGGCCCATCACCGACACGGGCCGAATGAGGTCGAAGCCGGGGTTGTCGGTGGGCACGAGGATCATCGAGGCCCGCCCGTAGGGGTGGGCGTCGGGATCGGTGACGCACATGACGATCGCCACGGAGGCGCCCACGGCGCCCGAGGTGAACCACTTGTGCCCGTTGATCACCCACTCGTCCCCGTCGAGCTCCGCGAGGGTCTGCAGGGTGGTGGGGTCCGACCCCGCGACGTCGGGCTCGGTCATCGAGAAACAGGACCGGATCTCGCCCTCCAGCAGGGGCTCGAGCCACCGCGCGCGCTGCTCGTCCGTGCCGTGCTCGGCCAGGATCTCCATGTTGCCGGTGTCCGGCGCGGAGCAGTTGAAGGCCATCGGCGCGATCGCCGGGCTGCGCCCCATCTCCTCGCAGATGACCCCGTACTCCCAGTTGGTGAGCCCGGCGCCGTAGCGCTCGTCCGGCATGAACAGGTTCCACAGCCCCGCCTCGCGGGCCTTGGCGCGGATCTCGACCAGGATCCGGGGATAGGGGGTGCCCGGTCCCACCTCGTCGTCCAGGGCCGCCAGGGCCTCGAGCTCCGCCGGGTAGACGTGCTCGGTCATGAACGCGCGAACCCGGTCGCGAAGCTCGGAGACGCGCGGGCTCAGCTCGAAATCCACACCGGCAGCGTACCCGTCCCGGCGTGGCCACCGCAGGATCGCCTACCCGGCGGCTGCGGGTGCCTGGCCGGTGCGGCCACGCGTGTGGCGGTGCAGGTAGATCTGATAGGCGAACAGGCCGGCGATCGCCGCGGTGGCCACGCCGAGCGAGGGCAGCAGGATCGTCTGCGGCACGTGCTCCTTGGCGATCAGGGCGACGGCGGAGCCGCACAAGACGACGCCCAGCGCGTTGCGGAGGAACCCCTGTGGCACCCGCACCGACAGATGGCTCCCCACGATCACCCCGGGCACGGACCCGATGAGGATGTTCGCGGCCAGGCCGAAGTCGATGTTTCCTCCCACCCAGTGCGCGGCGCCGGCCGCCCACAGGACGACCGATGCCTGAAAGATCCCCGTCCCCACGACGCGCTGCGGCGTCAGCCTGAAGATCGTGATGAGGGCGATCGCGACGAAGGTTCCGCCGCCTGCCGAGGTGAGGCCGATGATGAAGCCGGTGATCATCCCGGTGACGATGGCGGCGACGATGTGGCGACGGTAGAGGTGCATGGCGTGCCGCTCGGGCAGCACGTCGGCGAAGAACAACGAGCGAAGCAGGGTCGCCACCCCCACCACCAGCAGCGTGGCTCCGAGGGCGCCGAGCACCAGCTCGTTGAGCTCCTGCTCGCCGTAGCGCCGCTGGATGAACTCGATCAGCCACACGCCGGCGACGGTCGAGGGCACCGCGCCGACCGCGAGCCAGAAGGCGATCGCCCGGTGCACGGTGCCCTGGCGCAGATGGCGCCAACCCCCCACGGTCTTGGTGACCGCGCCGTAGAAGATGTCGGTGCCGATCGCGGTCACCGGCTGGATCCCGAAGACCAGGATCAGCAGCGGCGTCATCAGCGATGCCCCGCCCATGCCCGTCAGACCGATGAGGGCTCCGATTCCGAAGCCGAAGACGATGATTACCGGATCCATATCCGCAGCTCAGCCCCGACCGTTTCCCGAGATCGTCGCGGGCGCCCCGTGTGCGGGCACGCCAGACATCCCCCTTGTCTACCGGATTACTCGAAAGACGCGGCCAGCATGGTAGCCGAACGCTCAGCGCCCCCATCGCCGAGGGCGGGGACCTATGTCGTGCCGGCGCTTGCGCGGAGGCCGCGGTTCGCGTAGATCTGAAAGGCGAACAGCGCGGCGACCGCGGCCCCCGCGACGGCCAGCGACGGGAGGAGGACCGCCTGCGGGACCTGCTCCTTGGTGACCAGCACGATCGCCGAGGCGATCATCACGACGCCGAGCGCGTTGCGGAGGAAGCCCGTCGGTACCTTGACGGCGAGCTGGCTGCCGATCAGGACGCCCGGGACCGAGCCGATCAGGATGTTGGCGGCCAGCCCGAGGTCGACGTTGCCGCCGACCCAGTGCGCAACCCCGACGGCCCACAGCAGGATCGCCGCGTGGACGACGTCGGTTCCCACCACCCGCTGCGGCGTGAGGCGGAACATGGCGATCAGGACGATGGCGATCAGGGTCCCGCTGCCGGCCGAGGTCAGGCCGATGACGAACCCGGTGATCGCTCCCGTGGTCACGGCGCCGATGATGTGCCGGCGATACAGGTGCATCGCGTAGCGCTCGGGGATCACGTCGCGCAGGAACAGGGCGCGGACCAGCGTCGCGATCCCCACCACGAGCAGTGCGGCCCCCACCGCTCCGAGCACCACCTGGTTCACCGCATCCTCTCCGTAGGCGTTCTGGAGGATCTCGATCAGCCAGACGCCGGCGATTCCCATCGGGATGCTGCCGACCGCGAGCCAGATCACGATCGCGCGGTGAACCGTGTGGTGCTTGAGGTGGCGCCAGGCGCCGGCGGTCTTGGTGACGGCGCCGTAGAAGATGTCGGTTCCGACCGCCGTGACCGGCGAGATCCCGAACAGCAGGATGAGCAGGGGGGTCATCAGGGACCCGCCCCCCATCCCGGTCATGCCGATCAGCACGCCGATGCCGAGGCCGAATATGACGATCGTGGGATCCACCCTCAGAGCCCGCCCTTTCTCCCTTTGTTCACTCGTTCTATCAAGATTGTGGACTAGGGCAGGCTAGCAGGAGGCGCTCGTGGGTGCTGCCCGGCGGCCGGCCCGGGCTGGATGCGCTTCAGCGCTTGACCCAGGCGTCCGGGTCGTCGACCAGATGGCCGATGGGCTCCGGCAGCTCGTCCTCGCAGACATCGGCCAGGGTGACCTGCTCCAGCACGGCGCGCAGATTGGCCCGCACGGCGATCCACACGTCCCGGAGCCGCTCGGCGGGCCCGGGATAGTCGGTGTCCTCCGGGGCCCAGTCCTGCACGTTCGCGAGCGGCCCCTCGACCGCGCGGATGACGTCCGCGACGGTGATGTCGTCGGCCGGTCGCGCGAGCCAGTAGCCGCCGCGGGCGCCCCGCTTTGCGCGCACGAGGCGGGCGTGCTTCAGCTCGAGCAGGATGTGCTCCAGGAACTGCAGCGGGATGCCCTGTGAGTCGGCGAGGTTCTCGCCCTTCACGGGCTCGCCGTCGGGCGCCGCGGCGAGCTCGAGCGCGGCGCGAACCGCGTAGTCGGCCTTTGCCGTGATCCTCATTTCGTCACAATGCTGCGCCGCATGATCGATCTCCAGTCCCACTCGACCGTATCGGATGGCCAATTGGCCCCGCGAGAGGTCGCGGCCGCCGCCGCCGAGGCCGGCGTCGCCGTGATGGCGCTCACCGATCACGACGCCGTCGCCGGGGTCTCCGAGGCCGCGGCCGCCGCCGAGGAGGCCGGGATCGAGTGCGTGCCGGCGGTCGAGATGTCATGCGTCCACCGTTACTCGGACGACCTCCACATGCTCGGGTACTGGATCGGCATCGAGGCGATCGCGCCCGCCTGCGACCGTGCGCAGCAGGAGCGGGTCAACCGTGCCAGGGAGATCGTCGAGCGGCTCAACTCGCACGGGGTGCAGGTGACGTTCGAGGACGCTGTCGCCCAGGCGGGGGCCGCCGACTCGATCGGCCGGCCGCACATCGCCCGGGCGGCCGGGGCCGGCCCGGACCTGGGGCCGTTCTTCGAGGAGTACCTCGTGCCGGGCGCCAAGGCCTTCGTGGCCCGCCGGTGGCCCGGCGCCGAGGAGGCCGTGGAGCTGATCCACGCCGCCGGCGGCGTTGCCGTGGTGGCGCACCCGTACTGGGACGTGAGCGAGCCGGAGCAGGTCCGCGACCTCGTCGAGAGCCTGGTTAGCGACGTCGGCCTCGACGGCATCGAGACGTTCTACCCGCCCCACACGAAGGCGCAGACCGCGCACTGCCTCGAGCTCTGCGAGGAGCTCGGCCTCACGCCGACCGCCTCGTCGGACTTCCACGGCCCGACGCACAAGACGTTCAGCCGGTTCGGCGCCTACGACACCTACGGCCTGGGCGAGCCGCAGGTGCCGGCGCGGCCTTAGGCGGCCGCCGCTCTCCGGCGGCGGGACCCCGGGGCAGGCGCCCCGAGCCGGATGACCGGCCCCGAACCGCCACCGGGGCGGACCGGATGCAGCGAGCGGGCGATTTTCAACCTCATAGGTGCATCAGCCGCCGCTCGCCGAGTGCGGCCGGCCGGCGGCTCTGCGCGGATGCCTCGGGGTCGCCTCGAGGTACGGGAGTCCGCTACGCGGCCGGGATGAGCTCGCGCTCGACCAGGTAGTCGAGGATCTGCTGCGCGGACTCCTCCGGCGACTGCTTGTCGGTCTCGATCAAAAGCTCGGGGTTCTCGGGCGGCTCGTAGGGGTCGGAGACGCCGGTGAACTCCTTGATCTCGCCCGCCCGCGCCTTGGCGTACAGGCCCTTGACGTCGCGCTCCTCGCACACCTCGAGCGGCGCCTGTGTGTAGATCTCGATGAAGCGCCCGTCCATCTTCGTGCGCGCCTCGTCGCGGATGTCGCGGTAAGGGGAGATCGCGGCGGTGATCACGGGAACGCCGTTGCGCGACAGCAGGTCGGCCACGAAGGCGATCCGCCGGATGTTGGTGTCGCGGTCCTCCTTGGAGAACCCGAGCCCCTTCGAGAGGTTCTCGCGGACGATGTCGCCGTCGAGGACCTCGAGCTTCGATCCGCGGCGACGGAGCTCCTTCACCAGCAGGGTCGTGATCGTCGTCTTGCCCGAGCCCGAGAGGCCGGTGAACCAGAGGCAGAACCCCTGCTCGGATGCCATCAGTCGTTCTCCTTTCGATACGCGTCGATGAGGATCTCGGCGACCTCGTCGCGGCTGAACTCGTGTGGCGGCTTCTCGCCGGCCTCGAGCATCTCCCTGACCTTCGTCCCCGACAGGAACAGATGCGACTCCTGGGGGTGCGGGCAGGTCTTGGCAGACCCCATGCCCTCGCACTCGTGGCACCAGAAGGTGTGCTCGAAGAACAGCGGGGTGATGCCCAGCTCGCCGAGGTCGATGTCGTCGAAGATTCGCTGGGCGTCGTAGGTGCCGTAGTAGTCGCCGACCCCGGCGTGGTCGCGCCCCACGATGAAGTGGGTGCACCCGTAGTTGCGGCGGATGATCGCGTGAAGGACGGCTTCGCGAGGGCCGGCGTAGTGCATCTTCCCCGGGTTCACGCCGAGCATGACGTGCTCCGGGTGGTAGTAGTTGTCCATCAGGACCTCGTAGCAGCGCATCCGCACGTCCGCCGGGATGTCGCCCTTCTTGGTCTCGCCGATGAGCGGGTGGATGTAGAGGCCGTCGCAGATCTCGAGCGCGGCCTTGGTCAGGTACTCGTGCGCCCGGTGGATCGGGTTGCGGGTCTGGAACGCGACGATCCGCCTCCAGCCGCGATCCGCGAATGCCCTGCGCGACTCCTCGGGGGTCTGGTAGCGACGCATGAAGGCCTCGTCGTGGTCGGGCAGCGCATCGGCCTCGATCGTGCCGGCGATCGAGCGGGTGCCCTCCTCGCGGATGGCCGCGACCCCGGGATGCTCGTCGTCGGTCGTCAAATAGACCTTCTCGGCCTCGAGGTCGGTGTCGCGCTCCCAGACCTCCTCGACCGTCAGGCGGCCGAGCGCCTTGCCGTTCGGGGCGGAGAGCTCGACGACGTCGCCCTCGCTGACGTCGAGGTCGGCCTGCAGCGTGATCGGGATCGGCCAGATGCCGCCGGACGCAAGGCGCATGTCCTCGCAGACCGAGCGCCAGTCATCGGATCCCATGAAGCCGGTCAGCGGCGCGAAGCCGCCGTTGGCGAGCAGCTCGAAGTCCGAGGCCTGGCGCGCGGTGAGCGTCAGCGCCAGGGCGGTGTCAGCGCTACCCATTTATGCCGCACTCCGACCGATCGGTTCCGGCCCAGCGGCCGGCGCGAGAGTCCTCGCCGTCACCGGGCTTCGAGGTGCAGGGCATGCACCCGATCGACGGATAGCCCTGGTCGTGAAGGGGGTTGTAAGGCACGTGGTGCTCCTTGATGTGGTTCCAGACTCGCTTGTCGTCCCAGTCGGCCAGCGGGTTCAGCTTCCACATTCCGAAGCGCTTGTCCCAACCGAACTTCGCTGCCGTCGCGCGGCTCTCCGAATCGGCCCGGCGGATCCCGGAGACCCAGCAATCGGCGCCCTCGAGCGCCTCTCGCATCGCCTCCACCTTGCGGATTCCGCAGCAGGCGTCCGGTTCGCGGCGCCACAGGTTAGCGCCGAAGCCATCGGTCTGCTCGGCGAGGCTGATTCCGGCGAAGCGGTCGAAGTCGACGCCGTAGTGCGAGGCCAGCGCGTCGCGCGTCTCGTACGTCTCGGGGAACAGCAGCTCCGTATCGAGGTAGAAGAAGCGGGCGCCCGGCTCGATGCGGTGCGCCATGTCGAGGATCACCGAGCTCGTCTTCTGGAAGGACACGGCGAAGCGAAGGCGAGGGTGGAAGGTCTCGGTCGCCCAGGCGATCGTCTCCTCCGCGCCCATGCCCTCCACCTCGGCAGAGATCTCGCCCGGATCAACCACGCGGCCGTCGATGGTAGGGAGCCGGCGCGCGCGACCGTTGCCGTTCGCACCGTTGCCGTTGGTGGCGGCCACGTCCACATCTTCGGCGTGGAGCGGGCGAGGCCTGGGGGTCAAGCGCCTGCTGCGGGCCGTCTGCTGGCCGCTCATACGGCGCACTCGCCCTCGCCGCGCTCGACCTTGTAGGGCTCCGAACGGCTCCAGTCGATGAAGTGGTCGAGGTTGGAGAGGTTGAACTCGATCGGCATCGTGAGCTCCTTGGCGAGCTCCTCGAAGTGCGACGTGCCCACGCGGTCGACGAACTCGTTGAAAGTCTCGCCGTCCTCGCGCGAGGCCTCGTAGTCGCGGATCCACCGCTCGACGGCCTCCGGCACGCGCTTGGCGGGCAGGCGCAGCTTCAACCGCTGCCCGTAGCGGGTCTCCCCGCGGCCATTGCCGCCCACGTGCGCGATGTACGCCGGCACGGTCCGATCGCCGACCTTGATCGAGGCGCCGTAGAAGCCGATGCTCCCGACGTGGTGCTGGCCGCACCCGTTCGGGCAGCCGCTCATGTTGATGCGGATGCCGCGGGTGAGCTCGTCGGTGATGCCCATCCCCTCGATGCGCTGCTGGATCACCCGGTTGAGCCCCATCGAGCTCGTGATCCCGAGCTTGCACGAGTCGGTCCCGGGGCACGAGACGACGTCGGAGATCTCGTCGTAGCCGGCGTCGCCCAGGCCCAGCTCCACGAGCCGGGTCCAGACGTCGTAGGTCGCGTCGTCCCGCACCCATCGGAGGACGAGGTTCTGCTCGACGCTGGTGCGGGCGTAGCCGCCGGTGAAGTCCCGCATGATCGCCGCGAGGCCGCGGAGCTGCTCGGGGGTGAGGTCTCCCCGGGTGATCTTCACGGCGACGGTGGAGAAGCCCTCCTGGCGCTGCGGGCGGACGTTGGACTCGACGAAGCGGTCGAACTCCGAGCGGTCGCCGTTCGGGCTGCTGTATCCCGGCACGGGCGAGGGGGCGCGGGACTCTTCGTCGTCGTCGTAGAGCAGACGGTCGACCGAGAAGTCGCGCTCGGCGACCCAGTCCCCCTCGAGCTCCTCCTCGACGATGTCGCGGAACGCGTCGATGCCGATCTTGTCGACGAGCACCTTGATCCGGGCGCGGGCCCGGTTCACGCGCAGCCATTCCTGGCGGTCGAAGATACGCAGGATCGCCTCCGTGACCCTGAGGTAGTCGCCGTTGTCCAGCTCGACGAACTCGTAGAGGACCGGGGCGACCCGCGGCATGATCGAGGTGCCGCCGCCGACCACCATCTTCACGCCGCGCACGCCGTCACGGACGCGCGGGACGAGGCCCAGGTCGTGGATGCCGACCATGGCCCGATCCGCGTCTGAGGCGGTGAATGCGGTCTTGAACTTCCGCGGCATCGTCTGCGAGACCGGATGGCGCACGAAGTAGCGGACGTACGCGCCCCCGTACGGCGTGATGTCGAAGGGCTCGTCCGCGGCGACGCCCGCGTAGGGGTCGCCCGTCACGTTGCGCATGGTGTTGCCGCAGCCCTCACGGGATGAGAGCCCGGCGTCGCCCAGCTCGCGGATCAGCTTCGCCGCGTCGCGGAGGGGGACGTGGTGCATCTGGATGTTCTGGCGAGTCGTGACGTGGCCCTTGCGGAGCGGCACGTACCGGTCGATCACGTCGGCGAACGCCTCGAGCTGCTCCGGGGTGATGCCCCCGAGGGGGAGCTTCACCCGGATCATCTGGCGGTCCGGCTGACGCTGGCCGTATACGCCCTGCTTGAGGCGGAACTTGATGAACTCGTCCTCGGGCTGCTCACCGCCGAGGAAGCGGGTCGCCTCGGTGTCGAAGTCGTCGAACTCCCGCTCGATGATCGGGATCACGTGGCCCGGGACGTTCTCGTAGACCTCCGGGTTCTCGAGCGATCCCAGCCGGCCCTTGCCGGCCTGATCATTCGGAGCTACCTCCAGCTTGTGCTCGTCGGCGACGCGCTCCGCCACCGACGTCTGCTCCACGGCCGTGGGTTCCACCGGGGCAGTATTACACAAATCCTGACCGGCTTTAAGGTGTTTAGCCCCTCCGGCGCCGGCCTGAGCGGTGCGCCGGCGCCCTGGGCGCCGGGACGCACCGCCCCCCGAGTCCGAGCCTCAGTCGACGTCGGTGCCCTCGATCAGGAAGGCAACGCGGACGTGTGCGCGGTACTCGTCCAGGTTGTCACCTCGGATTCCCGTGCTTACGATGTCGACCGCCCGCACGTTCCGCAGCGAGTTCTGCGCCTGGTTGAGGGCCTGCTTCGCCGCGTCGTCGGTGGACGTCTTCGAGCTTCCTACGAGCTCGATGATCTTGACAACCGCCACTCTCTCCTCCTGTTCGTCGGCTGAATGGGAACGGCGCTGACCGGTGTTCTATCCGGTATCCGATCCCCAGGCAAGCAATTGGGCTCGAGCGACCCCTTCCTCGAGCGCCGCGCGCTGCCATCGGCTCTGGGTGCCGGCCTCCGGCGCAGGGGCTGGAGCCGTGTCGGCGAGGAACTGCTCCACCGCGGCGACGACCGCAGCGGCCTCCGCTTCCGAGCCCGTCTCGGTGAGCAGCCGGATCTCGGGCCTGGGGGGCCTGCGCTCGCCGTTGTGCGACATGACGCGCACTCTAACCTCGGCGCCGTGCCCAAGGTCCCGGTCCTCGACGACGACGCGGTCTCGGCCGCGGTCGGGCCGGCTTCGGCGATCGAACGCGTCCGGCTCGCGTTCGAGCGATACGCCCGCGGCGAGTGGGCGATGCCGTCGAAGGTCTACCTCGACTCCCCGCCGAACGGCGACTTCCGGGCGATGCCGGCCCGCGGCGACGGCTACGCGTCGCTGAAGTGGGTCACGTCGTTCCCCGGAAACTCGGCCCGCGGCCTGCCGGTCGTGACCGGGGCGTTGCTGCTGTCCGACGCCGCGACGGGCGGGCTCCTCGCCGTGATGGATTGCGCCTCGATCACGTCGCTGCGGACGGGCGCGGCAGCGGCCCTCTCGGCGCAGGTGCTCGGAGCGCCGCAGGCCGCCGGCGTGGGAATCGTCGGGTGCGGGGTGAACGGTGCCTGGGCGGCGCGCTGCCTGGCGGAGGCCGGGTACGGCCCGGGGGTGTGCTCGGATGTGCGTCCCGAGGTCGCCGAGTCGCTGGCCTCGGAGCTGGGCTGGCGCACGGGCGATCGCGCGGAGGCCGCGGGCCAGGACGTGGTCGTGACCGTGACCCCCGGGACCGAGCCGGTGATCGGCGAAGCGGACCTGCGCCCCGGTCAGCACCTGGCGGCCCTGGGCGCCGACGCCGCGGGCAAGGCCGAGCTCGAGCTGGCGGCGATCCGGCGCTGCCGGCTGTTCTGCGACGAGTGGGCGCAGGCGGCGGCGGGCGGGGAGCTGTCCGGCGCGGTCCGCGAGGGGCTCGTCGGCCGCGACGATGTGGAGCAGCTCGGCGACGTGATCCTCGGAGGCGCCGGGGGCAGGCGATCCGACGACGAGATCACCCTCTTCGACTCGACCGGCCTGGCGATCCAGGACCTAGGGATCGCGATCGCCGTGTACGAGGCCTGGCAGAACGGCCGCGTTGCGGCTCCACTCGCGTCCCTTTAGGGGCCGCGCCCCTGGCGAGGGCGGATTTCCCCCGTCAGTTCGCGGACCACGAATCGCCGCGGCGCCGTGAAGGCCAACATGCGCCGCCGCGGCGGCCTTCAGGACAGTTTGATTCCGGCGCACTTCGCAAAGCCGTACTGGCTCGCATGCGCCTCGGCCTCGTCGCCGAGGTCCTTGGCCCGCTGCAGCTGCTCGTCGTAGGCCTTTGCGTCTCCGGCGGCGAGCGCCGTCGCGGCGCGGTCGAGCGCAGCGGCCTGCTGGTGCAGCGCGGCTTCGTAGGCGTGCAGCTCCGAAACCTCGTCGGGCGGAGCGTTGAAGCGCTCGAGCTGTGCCCGGATGCTCTCTGCGCTGTCGCTGAACTTGCGCATGAGGGCGGCGAGCTTTTTGCGGGCCGCGGGCGCGGACTTCGTCGTCACCTGCTTGATCTGACGAACGAGGTCTTCGGGCGGAGCTGTCCTTCGGTCCCCCGGTGGCGCAGATCACGTCGCCACGGCCGATCAAGACCTGCCTCGCGGCGGAGGCGTCATCCGGTGGCGGGGGCAGGCCGATCGAGTAGAGGGTGGCGCCCGCGTTGACCTTGTCGTGTTCGTCGAGGCAGAACCACCACACGTTCTGGAGCGACTCCCCCTTCATCGGGTAGTACATGCACCCCCCGGGCAACGCCTTCTCCGGCTTCGAGGTGAGCACCGGATCGCCGAGCTCGCGGATCAGCTTCGCGCGCGGCACTCCCGACTTGATCTTGGACGCCACGTCGAACTCGACGCCTGGCGGTCGCGCGACGGATGTCGACTGGGTTCCATCCGATCCCCCGCACCCGACCGCGAGCGCGGCGAGCGCCGCGACGAGCAGCGACGCGATTCCCCGGGCGTACAGCCGGTGCTGGACTCCGCGTCGACCCCTGCCGATCCCGTTCACGCTCCCCAGCGTAGCCGGTCCATGCGAATACTCGCGGTGCGGAGCAAGCCCATCAACATCGGCCACCGCCCTGCAAAGCGCTCAACGCGGCGCACGCGTCGGAGCGCGTGGGGCGGCCGCGGTTCTGACCGCCCGAGTCCCTCTCCGCATCTGAGGGACCACGCCCTCTCCGTGTCGCGGTCGGAGATATGACTCGCCGGGGCCTTGACAAACGTCCGACGGCCGTGAAAGGGTTGGCCCCCGTGGGCGGTTTGTTGCCCGCGAAGTTGCAGCGCAACATCGGCGGACCGTGATACGGTCCGCCAGTCAAGTGACAACCGGATCGATCATTGGGATCGATCCCCCTTTAGGAGGGAGCAGCACATGAAGAGACGTCGCAGCGTAATCGCTGTGTTTACGGTGGGCATCATCGGTGTCCTCGCGATCGGGGCCAGCAGCGCCTCGGCGCAGCCGGGTTCGCACTCGTTCCAGGCGTTCATGCCCTCGGGCACAAGCGCCGCCGTCATCGGTGTGCCGGGAGCGGTCGTCGGTGCCCAGTGCAACAACTCCGACGATCTGGCGCTTGCCGTGCGGAGCACCTCGCCGGGCAACATCGTCAAGTCGCTGTTTTTCGACGAGGGCACCGGGAGCAACGTTGATAATTTCGCCTTCCAGGACGATAATTTCAACACCTCCGAGTTCGCGCCGCTGAACGACGCGGGTGCGGTCGGTGAGGAGGTCTCCGGGACGTTCGAGTTCTCGAACCGCGACACGAGCCGGCAGCTCACGGCCCAGTACGCGACCGAGGACGGCTCGGACTTCCAGGCCGGCGGTCCGGATGCTGACTGCGCCGTCTGGGGCTCGGCCGTCAAGGTGTTCGGCTAGACGCAACAGGCAGTGACAAATCGGTAGGGGAAACCCTCCTACTTGACTCGACCAGGGCCCGCTTCGGCGGGCCCTGGTCGTTCCGGTGGCGAGCCGGGGTGAGACTTGCGGGGCCGTGGTAGCGTTGTCAGGATCAGTAAGGGGGGTTACTCCCTCCCACTTGACTCGACCAGGGACCCGCTTCGGCGGGTCCCGGTCGTTTCCAGGCGCTCGACGACTGGCGCATTGGCCCCTGCCCGATCCTGCCCGTGCCGGGCCCCGAGCCGACAGGAGTGGGGGCCTTGACATGCCGTAGGCGGCTGTGAGAGGGTCGGCTCACCCGTAGCAATGGGATCGATCATTGGGATCGATCCCCCTTTAGGAGGGAGCAGCACATGAAGAGACGTCGCAGCGTTATCGCTGTGTTTACGGTGGGGATCATCGGTGTCCTCGCGATCGGGGCCAGCAGCGCCTCGGCGCAGGAGGGTTCTCACTCGTTCAGGGCGTTCATGCCCTCGGGCACAGACGCCGTCCTCATCGGTGTGCCGGGAGCGGCCGCCGTTGCCTCGTGTGACACCAGCGATGATGTGTCGGCTGCGGTGCAGAGCACCTCGCCGGGCAACATCGTCAAGTCGCTGTTTTTCGACGAGGGCACCGGGAGCAACGTTGATAATTTCGCCTTCCAGGACGATAATTTCAACACGAACGAGTTCGCGCCACTGAACGACGCGGGCGCCGTCAGTGACGAGGTCTCCGGGACGTTCGAGTTCTCGAACCGCGACACGAGCCGGCAGCTCACGGCCCAGTACGCGACCGAGGAAGGCTCGGACTTCCAGGCCGGCGGTCCGGATGCGGACTGCGCCGTCTGGGGCTCGGCCGTCAAGGTGTTCGGCTAGTCGCGAACTGGCCGCAACAATCGGTAGGGGAATCCCTCCTACTGGACTCGACCAGGGGCCCGCTTCGGCGGGTCCCGGTCGTTGTGGGGGGGCGATTCGGCGTTCGGTGGCTGCTGCGAGAGCGTGGTCCCGGCAGTCAAGGGCCAACGCCATGCGAGAGGGGGACGGCTAGAGCGGGATGTTGCCGTGCTTTCGTTTCGGCTGCTCCACCCGCTTCGTCTGGAGGGTCCGGAGGGCGCGGATCAGCTTCGGGCGAGTCTCGTGCGGGACGATCACGTCGTCGATGTACCCGCGCTCGGCCGCCGAGTAGGGGTTCGCGAAGCGGGCCTTGTAGTCGGTGATGAGCTTCTCACGGCGCTCGTCCGGGGTGGGAGAGTGCTGGATGTCGCGCCGGAAGATGATGTTCACGGCGCCCTCCGGCCCCATCACCGCTACCTCCGAGGTCGGCCAGGCGAAGTTGAAGTCGGCCAGCATGTGCTTCGATGCCATGACGTCGTAGGCGCCGCCGTACGCCTTCCGGGTGACGACCGTCAGCTTCGGCACGGTGGCCTCCGTGAACGCGTAGAGGAGCTTCGCCCCGTGGCGGATGATGCCGCCCCACTCCTGCGAGGTCCCCGGCAGGAAGCCGGGAACGTCGGTGAACGTGATCAGCGGGATGTTGAAGGCGTCGCAGAAGCGGACGAATCTCGCGCCCTTCACGGAGGAGTCGATGTCGAGGACGCCAGCCAGATGCCGAGGTTGGTTGCCGACGATTCCGACCGGGTGGCCGTCGAGCCGTGAGAGCCCGACGACGATGTTCTGCGCGTAGTGCTGGTGGACCTCGAAGAAGTCGCCGTCGTCGACGATGAGCGAGATGACGTCGCGCATGTCGTAGGGCTTCGACGGATCGTCCGGGACGATCTCATCGAGCGTCTCCTCGGCTCGGTCGGGGTCGTCATAGGGCTCGACCCTGGGCGGCATCTCGAGGTTGTTCAGGGGCAGGAACGACATCAGGTAGCGCACGTCCTCCAGGCACTGCTCCTCGGTCTCCTCGGCGAAATGGGCGACGCCCGACTTCGTGTTGTGGGCCATCGCCCCCCCGAGGTCCTCGAAGCCCACCTCCTCGCCGGTGACCGTCTTGATCACGTCAGGGCCGGTGATGAACATGTGCGAGGTCTCCTTGACCATGAAGATGAAGTCGGTCATCGCGGGCGAGTAGACGGCCCCTCCCGCGCAGGGACCCATGATCACGCTGAGCTGCGGGATCACGCCCGAGCACTGCACGTTCCTGACGAAGACGTCGCCGTACGCGCCCAGCGAGACCACGCCCTCCTGGATCCGCGCCCCGCCGGAGTCGTTCAGGCCGATGACCGGACAGCCGATCTTGGCCGCCAGATCCATCACCTTCACCATCTTCTCGCCCATCACCTCGCCCAGCGAGCCGCCGAAGACGGTGAAGTCCTGGGAGAACACCGCGACCGGCCGGCCGTCGATCGTCCCCCAGCCGGTGACGACCGCGTCGCCGTAGGGGCGCCGCTTCTGCATCTCGAACTCGTAGGTCCGGTGGCGGACGAAGGTGTCGAGCTCCTCGAACGAGCCCGGATCGAGGAGCTTCTCGACGCGCTCGCGGGCGGTCAGCTTGCCCTTGTCGTGCTGCTTGGCGACGGCCTCCTCGGAGGCCGAGTGAACCGCCTGCTCGCGCAGCTCCCTCAGGTAGGCGAGCTTCTCCTCGTGTGTCTCCGGAAACTTCTCGCGCACGGCGGGCGGATTCTATGGCCGCAGCGGACGGTGGCCGGCGCCGGCCAAACGAGCGCGCTACTTCGGCTGCGGGGGCGCCCCTCCCCGGTTGGCCGAGGCGGGCTCGCCGCCGGTGGGCTTCCCCCGCGGCTTCGGAGGTGAGCTCGGGTGCGTCGGTTCCGTCCCTGCGGTTCCCGAGCGCCCGCCAGGCGGCGTCGGAGGGGCGGCGGCCTTTCCCGACTGTCCTTGGGCGCCGTCACGAGCGGATGCCCCGCCGCCGCCTCGCTCCACCGAGTGCCCGCCGGATTGGCGGGACGCACCTCGAGACGTGGATCCCGCGCTCGCGTGTGACCGAGGCCCGTGAGCATCGCCTGCGCTCGAGCTCGACCGTGAATGTCGGCCCGGGCTCCCGCTCCTGTCCCCGAGATGCTGCTGCGAGCCGCCGTCGCCCTTCGAGGCCCGCGGGCCCGCACCTTCAGATCCCGGCGGCGCGTCGGCGCCGCCCCCGCATCCGGCGATGACAAGCCCGACCACGGCGATGGCCAGCCCCAGGACGACGCTCGTCCCCCAGGCCGGGATGCGTCTGCAATCGTGTCGCTTTCGGTGTCATGACCAGGACTGGCGGGGGCCATGCGGCCCCCGCCAGTCGAGTTACTTCACGCTCTAGTTATCGCGGCTCGCCGCTGCCTTACGCCGGATAGGCAGGTAGCGATCGCCGTGATCGTGCGCTGGGCGGCGTGGTGTTCTGATACGCCACGATCCACCCGTTGCCGGACTGGAACGAGGTCACCATGTGGACGCCGAAGCTCGACGTCGTCCCGCCGCCGCTGAGCACCCTCGTCCCCCCTGGGCAGGCCACGGCGGCTACGCCGTTCCCGTTGGCGGCGACGTTCACGGTGTTCGCGGCGATCTGCGTCGGCCCCAGCTCGCTGGCACGCACGGCATTCGCCAGGATCTTGGCCGAGCTCACCGAGTCGTCGGCGAGCTTATCCGTGCGTCACTGCCTGGTCCGCGATCTTGCTCGTCGTCACCGCCTGGTCGTTGAGCTTGTCGGTCGTCACCGCCAGGTCGGCAATCTTGCCGGTCGTCACCGCCTGGTCGTTGAGCTTGTCGGTCGTCACCGCCAGGTCGGCAATCTTGTCGGTCGTCACCGCCTGGTCGGCGATCTTCTTCGTCTTCGCCGCCTGGTCGGCGAGCCGGTTGCTCGTGACCGCCTGCTTGTCGATCTTGGGCTTCGTCACCGCCTTGTTCTTGATGTCGTTGGTGTCGATCTTCGACGCCGCGTAGCCGACGCCGCCGATCGACACGAACAGTGCGATCAGCGCGACGACCAGTGCCGGCGACGGCCTCATGCGTCTTGCCATGGGAAAACCCCCCTAGTACTCGGAGAACCATCCCGGCTCCCCTGTTCGCGCGACCCTAACCCCTGCGCCGTCTCGCGTCAATGGTCCGAGAGGGGGGATCAGCAGTCGCCGGACACGCGGTCGGGCATTCTCGTGAGCGCCTCGACCACGCGGGGATCGAGCTCGCCTCCGGCCGCGGCGCCAAGCGCGCCGAAACTCGCGGTGGTCAGCCGGGGTTCCGGCTCGGCCCGCTCGCGGTCGTCTCAGCGTCGCGCGAAGGGGCGCCGCTCGGGGGATCCCAGCTCATCGAGGAGCTGCTCCAGAAGCCCGTCGGCCCCGTTCGGCTCCGGGCACGAGTGCTCGGCGGTGATCGACACCGACGTACCGAACCCCTTCTCGGCGAGCTCGAGCTCGATGGCGGCGACGGCGTCGCCGTTCTCGGCCGTGCGCCAGGCCAGGATCCGCCCCGGCTCGCGTGCTGTGACGAGCACGGATACCGGCTCGGGGGTTCCGACGAGCCCGGCCATCCACGCCTCCATCCGCGCAACGTCGTCGGCGAGTTCCCACAGCTCGGGCGCCGACTTCACCAGCGTTCGCATCGCTTTTGATTCCATCGCGGCGGGGTTCTGCCACCTGGAGAGCGACTCCTCCCTCCGGACGTGACGTTTGCACCGGACTGCACCTAGAAGAAGTGCGGGCCGTGCCGATCGTGGCACGAGGCGGGCTGCAAGGCATCGACCAGCTCCCGCCTCGGTTCCAGACGTCCATTCCGGCCCGACAGGCGCCTCTGCCAGCCGCCGGGGCGCGGAGCGGCGAAGATCGAGCACGGGCCGCTTCCAGCTCGCCTCGGCTCGCCTCGATGACAGCCCCGGCAGGCCGCCGGATGCGCCGCAGGATCTCCAGGGCCAGGTCGACCTGGCGATAAGCCAGAGGATCAGGACGAGCTCGAGCGCCTGGGCGGCGTGTGCCCGCGCGCAGTCCGCGGAGCGAAGCAGCCGGCGCGGCCCGGGTCGTGACCGTCGTAGCCCGCAGGCACAGGGTCAGCCGGCGATCCGTTGCGGCAGTGCACCCGCACGCACTCAAGCCTCTGACCCTCGCTTTCGAACTCCCCGGTGGGCGCCAACCAGTCTTGGCGAGCCAGGGGCTGGGACGGTTCCGCCAGCGGGGCGAATCGACGACGTCGAGCCATGGCGTCGCGAGCCAGCAGGAGCATTCGCATCGAGGAATGAGCTCCGCCATAACGACGTCGGCGGCTGGGAGTCGTCGACAATCCTCGATCACGCAGCCGGTCGAGCGACTCCGTGGCGAGCGGCAGGCCGGCGGCGCGAGCCCGCGCCAGGAACGCGTGCGCCGGGCGAGTGCTCAGGACCGCCGGGCATGCGGGCGCCAGACGTCGAAGCCGGTAGGCCGGTCGCCGAGAAGGCATACGTCTCCGCGACCCCGCCTGGCGATTGAGCGTGCGCCGGACGGTCTGGCCGTCGATCCGCCTGCATGGTGTCCGAGCTGATCGGACTCGAAGGCGGCCGGGCGCGAGGTGACGGCCGAGATCTGCAGGCCGTCCACGGGGGCGCCGCCGCCGCGATCCCAATCCGCGGGCCACGCCGAACCCCAGTCGAACCGGGGTCGAGAACGAGATTCAGCGGCGTGGCACAGCATCGCCAGCAGCCAGGTGCTGCCCGTGCGGGGCGAGCCGAAGACAGACGAGGTCGGACTCGAGCTCCTCCTCGTCGAAGCTCGCCATGGTCCCCGCGTCTCGCTGCGCGTCATGCCGATCCGGCGCTCGTAGCCGAAGTCGGCAAGCCGCTCGCCCATGATCTCCAGCGCGACCTCCTGCTCACGGCGGGTCGAGCACTCGCGCCATCTTCCGGGCGACGCCGCGCGGCGCCGCTTGCCGGCCCCCTTTCGCTGCTCGGGCACCTCGTCGAACGAGTGGCTGGCGACGATCTCGCTGAATCCGGTCCCCGTCGCTCGGGAGGCCGATCCAGCCGGCCAGGTCGGCGAGCTCCTTCGAGCGTGTCCGCGAGCAGGTCCTCGTAGCGCACGAGCCTGCGCAGGGCCGAGTCGTGGTCCCGGTATGCCTTGGCGCAGACGTTCATCCGGGCCGTCCAGTTGCGGCAGTTGTCACGAACCCACTCGAGCCGCTCGTCCGAGCTCTCGAATCCGCCCTTGCCGATGCCGACCCTGGTCAGCCACCCGCCGGCGCTGTTCGCGTCGAGAAGCGAGTCGATCACGTCACGCCCGTCGCGGAGCATGAAGATCATCCTCGAACGGGGGAAGAGGGACATCACGAGGTCGGCGGCGTGCGACCCGTTGACCTCCTTGATCACCAGAGGCCGGCAGGCCTCGGGCGGAGCTCCAGGCCGGCCCGCCGCGCGCGCTCGATCACCGCATGGAGGCGCACCAGCGTGAGGCGGCGCGCCTCAGGCCGCCAGACGTCGGCGAACTCCTCCGAGAACGCGTAGCTCGAGCCGGCGCTGGAACAGGCCGTTCAGCGTGGCCGGAAACGGCGTCGTCGAGGATGTCGACGACGTTGCCCTGATGCGGTGCGAGGTGTGAGGAGATCAGGAACTCGTCGACGGGCAGAGCCGGGACACGGCTCGCTCCAGGATTCCGGCCACGAGAAGCCGAGCGGCTCGGACCGCCGGTTCGCCTCGAGCGGGTGGCAGAGCATCTCCAGCAGCCAGGTGCTTCCGGTCCGCGGCGATCCCCAGATCCAGACGAGCTTGGACTCGAGGTCCTCGTCGTCGAACGGCAGCCCGGCCGTCGCCGAGTAAGCGGCGGCCGGCTCGCGGCTCACTGCTCGTACCCGAGCGCCTGGAGGCTCCGCCCGATGATCGCTTGGGCGATCGCCTGCTCGTCGGCCGTCAGGCCCTCCCGCCACGCGCCCGGCGTCGCGGAGCGGCGCAGCCTGCCCGGTCCCTTGCTCTTCTCGGGGGCGGCGGCGAACGAGTGGCCCTCGACGATCTTCTCGATGCGGGCCGGCCCGCCGGGAAGACCCAGCCAGGCGAAGAGCCCGCCCAGACGGGCGGGCGTGTCGGCCAGCAGGTCCTCGTAGCGAACTCGCCGGCGCAGCTCGGGGTCGTGGGCCTCGTATGCGCGCTCGCAGACGTTCACCCGGGCCACCCAGCTGCGGCAGCTCTCACGCACCAATGCCAGCCGGTCATCTTCGTCGACGATCCCTCCCTCGCCTCCGCGCCACTTCGTCAACCAGCCATCGGCCCGGTTGGCATCCAGGATCGAATCGATCACGTCGCGCCCGTCGCGCAGCAGCAGGACCATCCGAGAGCGCGGGAACAGCGACATCATCAGGTCGGCCGCGTGCGAGCCGTTGACCTCCTTGATGACCAGCAATGGAATCGCGGACGGGAGGTCGAGCCCGGCTTCCCTGGCGCGCTCGATCACCGCGTGCAGGCGGACGAGCGTGAGCCGCCGGACCTCGGGGCGCCAGACCTCCTCGTACTCCGACGAGAAGGCGTAGCTCGAGAATGCATCGGTCTGCCGGTTCAGCGTCCGGGGAAGGATGGCTCCCCCATCCTCCATCGTGTCGCCCGGGGGGCCGCCGAAGACGGCGGCCCCGACGTGGGCCGACATCTGGAACTCGTTCACCGGGAGCGCCTGCGCCTCGCCCTGCCATTTCGGCCACCATCTGAAGCCCACGCGGGAGCGCGGATCCATCTTCAGCGGGTGGCACAGCATCTCGAGCAACCAGGTGCTGCCGCTCCTGGGGGACCCCCAGATCCACACCAGCTTCGACTCGAGCTCCTCGTCGTCGAACGGCAGCCCGGCCGTGGCCGAGTAGGTTCCGGCGACCTCCGCGGTCACGTCTCGTATCCGAGCTTCACCAGGCCCCTGCCCATGATCTCCTGCGCCATCTCCTGATCCTCGGGGGACAGGCCCTGGCGCCACGCTCCGGGGGTGGCGGAGCGGCGGACCTTGCCGGGCCCCTTGCGCTTCTCCGGGACGGCCTCGAACGAGTGCTGCTTGGCGATGTTCTCGATCCGCCGCGGGCCTCCGGGAAGGTCGAGCCAGGTGGCGAGGTCGCCCAGATGGCTGTTGGTGTCCGCGAGCAGGTCCTCGTAGCGGATCTTGCGGCGCAGCTCGGGATCGTGGTTGTCGTAGGCCTTCGTGCACACGTTCATCCGGGCCGCCCAGTTGAGGCAGTTGTCGCGCACGAACTCTCGCCGCTCCTCCTCGGTCTCGAACGCTCCCTTGCCACCCCCCTTCTTCGTCAGCCAGCCGCCCGCCTTGCTGGCGTCCAGGAGCGAGTCGAGGACGTCGCGGCCGTCGCGGACCAGGAAGATCATCTTGGAGCGCGGGAACAGCGACATCACGACATCGGCGCCGTGGGAGCCGTTCACCTCCTTGATCATCAACAGCGGCATCTGGTCGGGCAAGTTCAGGCCGGACTCGCGGCCGCGCTCGATCACTGCATGGAGGCGCACCAGGGTCATGCGGCGCACCTCGGGACGCCAGACGTCCGCGTACGCCGACGAAAAGGCGTAGCTGGCGAACGATCCCGAGAAGCCGTTCAGGGTCCGCGGGAGCACCACGCCATCGTCCATCTGCGCGACGCCGGTGCCGGGGACGATGTGGGATGTGATCAGGAACTCGTTCACCGGCAGCGCCGCGGCTTCCCCCTGCCATCCCTCGCGCCACTTGAAGCCCACGTCGGACTTCGGCTCCACCTTCAACGGGTGGCACAGCATCTCCAGCAGCCAGGTGCTGCCCGTCCGGGGGGAGCCGTAGATCCAGACGAGCTTCGACTCGAGCTCCTCGTCGTCGAACTCCAGCTCTGCGTTGGCCCTCAGAGCGATCCACCTCCCTCGTTCTCGTACCCGAGCCTCGTCAGCCCCGAGCTTCGACTCGAGCTCCTCGTCGTCGAACGGAAGGCCCGGCGGTCGCGGAGTGGGTATCGCTCCGGGTTTCGGGGTCTCGCGTCGGCGCTCAGAAGAACGCACCGCCCCTGTACTCGCCGAAAACCTCCCGCATCGCGCCGCAGACCTCCCCGATCGACGCGCCGTCGCGCAACGCGTCCTTGACCGGGTACAGGAGGTTGCCCTCGCCGGCGGCCACCTCGCGGAGGGCGGCGAGCCTGGACTCGACGGCGCCCGCGTCGCGGTTTGCCTTGAAGCGCCCGAGGCGCTCGAGCTGACGTTGCTCGGACTCGGGATCCACGCGCAGGATCTCGACGTCGTCGATCTCGTCGGTCACGAACCTGTTGACGCCGACGACGACGTCCTGTCCGGTCCGGTAGCGCTCGTGGTAGGAGGCGGCCGACTCCTCGATCTCGCGCTGGATGAACTCGAGCGCCTCGACCGAGCCCCCGAGCTGCTCGACCTTGTCGATCAGGTCCCAGGACCGGGCCTCGATCTCGTCGGTCAGCGACTCGATGAAGTAGGAGCCCGCGAACGGGTCCACCGTGTCGGCGGCCCCCGACTCGTAGGCGAGCACCTGCTGGGTGCGCAGCGCGATCCGGGCCGAGCGCTCGGTGGGCAGGGCCAGGGCCTCGTCGAAGCCGTTCGTGTGGAGGGATTGCGTCCCGCCCGTGACGGCCGCGAATCCCTGCAGCGCGACGCGGATGATGTTGACCTCGGGCTGCTGCGCCTGGAGGGTGACGCCGCCGGTCTGGGTGTGGAAGCGGATCGTCTGCGAGCGCGCGTCCTTGGCGCTGAACCGCTCCTGCATGAGCTTCGCCCACATCCTCCGCACCGCGCGGAACTTCGCGATCTCCTGGAAGACGTTGTTGTGGCAGTTGAAGAAGAACGCGAGCCGGGGGGCGAAGTCATCGACGGCGAGACCGCGCGCCAGCGCCCCTTCGACATAGGCGATCGCGTTGGCCAGGGTGAAGGCCACCTCCTGAACGGCCGAGCAGCCCTTCTCGCGGATGTGGTAGCCGGAGATCGAGATGGTGTTCCACTTCGGGACGTGCTTGCGGCAGTACTCGAAGATGTCGGTGGTCAGCCGCATCGTGGCCTCGGGGGGATAGATGTAGTTGCCGCGCGCCACGTACTCCTTCAACACGTCGTTCTGGACGGTGCCGCGCAGGTTCCCCGGCTGGACCCCCTGCTCCTCCCCCACCAGCTCGTACAGCAGGAGCAGGATCGCCGCGGGCGCGTTGATGGTCATCGAGGTCGACACCTCGTCAAGCGGGATCGCGTCGAAGCAGATCCGCATGTCCTCGATCGTGTCGATCGGGACCCCGGTGCGGCCCACCTCGCCCGCGCACAGCGGGTCGTCGGAGTCGCGGCCGAGCTGCGTGGGCAGGTCGAAGGCCATCGAGAGGCCGGTGGACCCGTGCTCGATCAGGTACCGGTAGCGCTCGTTGGTGTCCTCGGGGCTGGCGAATCCGGCGTACTGGCGCATCGTCCACAGCCGGTCGCGGTACATGCCGGGGTGGATGCCGCGGGTGAAGGGATAGGAGCCCGGCTCGCCGAGCCGCTCCTCGAGGCCGGACGCGACATCGTCCGGCTCGTACAGGCGGTCGAGCTCGATGCCCGAATCCGTGAATTTACGCGGGTCGTCGGGTCCGACGAGGGGTGCTATGTACCGGTGAAGGTCCTCCTCGACGGCCTCGACCTGCTCCTCGGAGCGCTCGTCGTCGCCGCGGTCGGCCTCGCTGGGCTTCTCGGTGGGGCGGGTGGCCACACCGGAAGGATAGGTGGGGGAAGGTCTCTAGGGCTGGAGGTCGTAGGGGTAGTCGGTGAGCGTCTCCGCGCCGGCGCCGGTGACGAGCACCAGGTCCTCCAGCCGCACGCCGCCGATGTCCGGACGGTAGAGCCCGGGCTCCACCGCGAGCACGTCGCCGGCCACCAGCTCGTCGCCGCGGGTGCGCCCCAGGCTCGGCGCCTCGTGCACCTGCAACCCCACGCCGTGTCCAAGCGAGTGGTTGAACCCCTCCAGAAGCGTCTCCCCCGCCGGCTTGGAGAGCTGCGTGGGAAGCGAGTGCTCTGCGAACAGCTCGCAGACGACCTCGAACACGTCCCTGCCACCCGCGCCGGGCCGGATCGCTGCGACCGCACGGTCGAGCGCCTCCCGGCAGAGGCCGTGCCATTCGGGGATCTCGGCGGGTGGCTCGCCGACCACGAACGTTCGGGTCATGTCCGCGAAGCAGGCGCTGCCCCGATCCTGGGGCCAGAGATCGATCACCACGGGCTCCCCCGCCGCGATCGGCCCCGAGCCGCGATCGTGCCCGAGCGTCGCCTGGGGGCCGTGGGCGACGATCGGCTCCTCACAGGCGACGGGGTGGGAGGCGAGCGCGGCGGCGATGGCGTCCTTCAGGCGCTCGCTCGTGAGAGCCTCGCCGTCGACGACAAGCGATTCCGGTCCGCGCTCCGCGCGGCGCAGCAGCTCGCCCGCCGCCGCCATCGCCGCCTCCGCGGCGCGTTGGGCTCGGATGATCCCCTCGAGCTCGGGGCCGGTCTTGGCGCGTCGCCGCCGATCGAAGGCGCCGTGGTCGGGGACGAGGTCCACGCCCGCGGCACGAAGCCGGTCGGCCAGCTCGAGCGGGAACGTTGCGGGAGCGACGGCTTCGGTGATGCCCATTCGCCGGCAGGCGCGCACGACCAGCTCCTGCGCCGCGTGCTCCCAATCCGGATGTCGTTCGACGAGCTCGTCCCAGCCGAGCTGCTCGGGGCCGATCAGCTCGACGTCGGGCGCCGCCTCGTTCAACGTTCGCGACTCGAGCTGGCTGACGACCGCGTAGCGATGGCCGTCCACCTCCGCGTAGAGGAACGGATCCATGATCTCGGCGGGCACCTCGTGGCGCATCTCGGGCGAGCGGACCGTGTCGGCGTAGATGAGGACGGAGGGCATCGTCGCGAGTGTTACACGGCTGGGGCCACAACCCGCTGCGCCACCGCCGCCATGCGCTCGGCGACCCCGGGATACGAGTAACGCTCGCGGGCCTTGAGATCGGAGGGGCGCAGCTCGCCGGCGGCAAGGCGGCCGAGCGCCCGGACGATCTCCGGCACGTCGTCGGCGGGGACCGCCTCCCCGCCCGCCTCGGCCACCACCCGGCCCGCCTCGGTGCCGGCCGCGAGCGCCAGGATGGGGGGTCCCGCGGCCAGATACTCGAACAGCTTGAAGTTGAGGAGCTGCGTGCGCCGCGCCGATGCGAGGAGGAGAAGCGCGTCGGCGGATCGCTGCAGCGCCAGCGCTTCGGTGCGCGCGACGCTGCCGGCGACCACGATCCGCGCGGGCGAGACGTCGCTTTGCATGAGCCGCGCCTCGTCGTCGGTCAAGGGCCCGGCGACGCACCAGCTCGACCCGCGCCGCCGCCTCGGGATCCTCCCTGGCCAGCACGCCGAGCGCCCGAACCAGGCAGGTCGGGTCGCGCCCGTAGCTGCCGAATCGACCCGTGTAGACGAGTGAGACCCGCTCCGGATCGAGGAGGCCGTGTGGCGCGTCGGTTGTCGTGGTCCCGGCCACAAGATCGGGATCCCAGCCGTTGGGGACAAGCTCCGGGTCCAGCCCGAGCCGGGTGCGGAGGTCCTCGGCGGCCGGCCGGCTGACGCAGACCACGGCGTCGGCGGCTCCGAGCCACCGGCGCTCCAGCCACCCGTCGATGCGCCGTTGGACGGCCGTCGGGAACCTGGGGCGGATCGGCTCGAAGGTCCACCCGTCGCGCAGGTCCGCGACCCAGGGGACGCCCCGGCGCCGAAGGACGTGGCCCACGAGGTGCACGGATTCGGGCGGCGAGCTGGTGATCACGCAGTCGAAGCGCTCGCGGGCGCTCAGGCGCAGGGCGTCGCGGCGGGCGAACGGTGCCCAGGCCGCCACGAGGGGCTCCGGGACGACGATGCGGCTCAGCGGATGCGGGCGGCCGGAGTACGTATCGGAGTCGAACAGCGCGTCCACGCGGTCGCGGCCGTGAAGGCGGGCGCGGAGGCGCTGGAGGTCGCGCGAACGCACGACATCCTGCTCCTCCGCCGGGTCGCCCGTCCCATAGGCCGACGTCGTCAGCACGGTCACGCGGTGTCCCAGGCGGCGCAGCCACTTGGCCATCGCCGCGGGGCGATGGGCGCCGGTGTCGCGGCACGGCGGGTAGAAGTAGGCGACGAGGAGCAGGTTCAAGCGATCCTCCGGCGGCGCGCGGCCAGGGCCTCGGAGTAGGCGGCGTCCATCCGGTCGAGCAGGCTGGGCCAGCTCCACAGGCGCTCCGCCTTCTCGCGCCCGGCCGCCCCCAGCTCGGAGCGGCCGGACGGCCCGGCCTCCACCAGGCGGCGGATCGCGGCGGCAACCGCCACCGGGTCACCCGGCGGGGCGAGGATCCCCGTTCTGCCCTCGTCCACGACCGCCCGCACACCCGGGTATTCGGTGGCGATGGTGGGAAGGCCGCAGGCCATCGCCTCGATCAGGACGATGCCGAACGACTCCGGCGGCTCGGTTGTCAGCAGCAGCAGATCGGCGGCGCGCAGGACGGCGGGGAGGCGGGAGTGGGAAACGCGGCCCAGGAAGTGCACCCGGTGGGCGATACCCGCCGCCGCCGCCTGGCCGCGGAAGGCGTCGAGCAGCTCGCCGCCGCCGGCCACGACCAGGTGGACACGGTCGTCGTCGAGCGCCGCGATCGCCTCGAGCGCGACGTCGAGCCGCTTGAAGTGATGGGCGCGGTCGAGCGTCGCCACGAACGCCGCGACGATGGCGTCGTCCGGGATGCCCGCGGCGGCTCGGACGCCGGCATCGTCGGAGCCGGGGGCGAACCTGCGGGTGTCGACGCCGTTCGGCATCTCGATCAGCTTGTCCGGGTCGCGCCGGGCGATCCGGCTCAGGTATGGCACCGACTCGGCATGGTCCGGCGACAGGACGCAGATGCGATCGGCCGCGCCCACCAGCAGTGGCGCGACCGTGTGCTCGTAGGTCTCGAACGCCAGCTGCCGGGCGCCCTTGGCCACGAGGCGGTTCTTGTAGTGGACGAGCAGGGCCTGGCGGCGGCGGCGCTTGGTGAGCCTGCCCAGCAGCACGAGCTCGGAGCCGAAGATGAACGGATAGTGGAGGTGGACCACGTCGAATCCCTCGATCGCCGCCATGCTCGGGATCAGTGGCGCGTTGCCGATCGCGGCCAAGGGGTCGATGCGGTGAATGACGGCCCCCCCCGGGTCGGGCGCCTCGCCCTCGGCCGGGGCGGTGAACACCTCGACATGGTGTCCGCGCTCGGCCTGTCCCCTGGCGAAGCGGTGACAGGTGTTGCCGGCGCCACCCGGATACGGCGGAAAGGTTGCCGTCAGGTGGGCGATCCGCAGCGGCGCCGCGGGGCCGGCGCTCAATCCGTGGCGCCGACGAGTCGCTCGACGCCCGCGTGGTCGATCGTCTGCTGCAGCCCGTCGCGAAGCTCCACCTCGGGCTCCCAGCCCAGCACCTGTCGGGCACGGGTGATGTCGGGCTGGCGGACCTGCGGGTCGTCGACCGGCAGGGCCTCGAAGACGATCTCGGAGCGCGAGCCCGTGACCTCGATCACCGTCTCGGCCAGCTCGATCAGGCTCAACTCCCTGGGATTGCCCAGGTTGACGGGCAGGTTGACCTCCGACTCGGCGAGCAGCACGAACCCGCGGATCAGGTCGTCGACGTAGCAAAAGCTCCGCGTCTGGCTGCCCTCCCCGAACACCGTGACGGGCTTGTCCTGCAGAGCCTGGCGCAGGAACGTCGGGATCGCCCTCCCGTCGTGCGGCCTCATCCTCGCGCCGAACGTGTTCTTGGCCATCACGCCGGTGCCGGCCCAGAAGTTCTCGAATCCTGGGACCGAGAAGTCGAATACGAGCGCGGTTGCCGGGACCTCCTCGATGGCCGTGACCGAAGCCCAGACCAGGTCTCCGTGACGGCGCGCGTTCAGCGTCTGCTCGACTCCTCGATCCCATTCGAGCGGGCTCCAGGGGCTCACGTTGCAGAGCGTGAGCCCGTACCGGCCGCACCGAGGGAACCAGCCCGAATCGGGCAAAGGCCACGACGAGGTCGTCCTTGAGCTCATCATGGACGGTGTTGAACACGTGCTCGCGCTGGGCATCGAGGTGCTGGCCGGAGTGGGCCCCGTCGCCCTCTCGGTAGCCCTCGATGAACCATTTGAGGCGGTCCAGCGGCAGTCCCAGGATCCATCCTGGGATGCGCTTTCGATTGCGGTCGAACCCGAGGAACTCCATGAGGCGCAGCAGGAGCTTCGAGTGGACGAAAAGCGATGCTGCCCTCTCGGCCCCCTCGCAGGATCTGACGACGTGAAGGCCGAAGGTCGATCGAATCACGGACTCAGCCCGATCCAGCACCGCCTCTTCGCAGCTGATCGAGATGAACGAGCTCTTCCCCTTCTCGTGCGCGCGGCCCTCGGCGACATACACGCCCAGCAGCCAGAGGAGGTCGTTCGTCACCTCGACGCTCATCGGCATCGAAGCGGACTTCCCCGCCGACTCGCATTCGGACCCGTGTGTCGTCGGGCGGCCGCTCCCCGATCCGCCACATCACCGGGAGCGGCACACGGTTCGTGTTCCGCATCCGGATGATCTTCGTCCACGCTCCGTTGCGCCAATTCGGCCCGTTGTTGCGGCGCTGCGAGACGAGCAGGCCGAAGATGTCATGGCGCCGCGCCCAGGCGAGTTGGCCAAGTCCGGGCGACTCGGCATAGAGCTCCCACGGATCCGCCTCCGCCCAGCGCCAAGCCTCGATCATGCTCACCAGCCGGCGATCACGCTCGGGAACCTCGATCCGCCCGGCAATGGCGATCCGCTCGCCGGGCTGCAGCTCGGTCACGGGCTTTGGTGTGGGCTCTCCTCCGGGACCTTCTGCGAAGACCGAGTGATCCCCGGTGACCTTGATCGAGCGTCCGTACCCGGTGGTGACCTTGAAGCAGCGCTGATCGGTGGGATGCCCGATGAAGCTCATCGCCTCGGCTGCGACCGCCATGCCACCCCCGCCGAACGCCGGCACCGAATATCCCTCGATCTCGTAGTCCAGCGCCGCCTTCGGCCGGTCCTCGAGCACCGCTACCCCGCCTGATCCACCACGCTTGGTCACGTAGCTCGCGGGCGACGCGCAGTTGACCAGGTGATCGGCGAGCTCGGCTGCCGTGCACCGCCGAAGCTCGCGGCCGTCGTCGACGAGGATCTGTTCATCGGCGAGGATGGAGTTGAAGACCCTCGCGATGCAGGTGTCGACCCCCTGCTGGCGGTGGTACGCCATCGTCAGCGCCTCCGCGTAGCGCTTTGCCTCGTCGTAGACGCCGCGCGGGCCGATCGGGTTGACGTGGCCCCAGTAGTCCTCGGGCTGCGGGTGCACCTGCGGATCCCCATACACCTCGGAGGTCGAGGCGAGCAGGAAGCGCGCGCGCTTGAGCTTCGCGAGGCCGAGCATGTGGTGGGTCCCGTAGGAGCCCACCTTCAGCGTGTGGAGCGGGAGTCGCGCGTAGTCGATCGGGCTCGCCGGCGAGGCCAGGTGGTACACGAAGTCGACCTCGTCCTCCAGGAACACCGGCTCGGTCAGGTCCTGGTTGGAAAAGACGAAGCTCGGGTCGCGAATGTGCTGGATGTTCTGCAGCGATCCCGTGTCCAGGTTGTCGATGCAGATCACGCGATGGCCGTTGCCGAGCAGGCGCTCGCAGAGGTGGGACCCCAGGAACCCGGCTCCTCCGGAGACTACGCACGTGCTCATCTCAATCCGGCAGGGTACGCGACCGCTCGCTCCCGGGAGGCGGCCACCGAGGCCGAGGGGGGCAGAGCGCACGGGCCGGGGGTTCTCGATGTCGTGCGGGCCGAAGCGACCACCCAGCTCCTCGCCCGCCACGATCGCGCCCTCGCCGTGCTCGACGCGGCCGAGGCCGCCCTGCGCCGGACGGCCCGCCGCTTCTCGCTCTGCGCCGACGACGCCGACGACGCCTTTCAGCGCGCCGTCGAGATCCTGCTCACGAAGGGCCCCGATCGACCGCCCCGCGCGCTCATCGCCTGGACCCAGGTCGTCACCCGCAGGGAGGCGCTCGCCGTCAGGCGGGCCCGGGAGCGCCTGCTCGCCAGGGGTCGCGACGAGTCATCCGATCCCCTCGAGGGCCTGCCCGGCGAGCGGCCCGGGCCGGTGGAGCACGCCGAGCGACGAGACCGGGTCGACGCCGCGGCTCGCGCCCTGGGCGCGCTGAAGCCGGACGAGCGGCTGGCGATCGTCCTGCAGGCACACGGCTACACGTACGCGGAGATCTGCGAGCTCTGCGGCTGGACGTACACGAAGGTGAATCGCTGTTTGGCCGAGGGCCGAGCGCGACTGCGCGAGGTCCTATCCAGCTGAGCTAGGCCGCAACGTCGCGGTTGACAGCTTCCACACCGTGGCGCGGGAAGGGGGGCTTGGCGCCGTCCGGATAGTCCGGATAGCGCAGGAAGTAGTCCTGGTCTTTGGCCGGGTCCTCCCAGAAGCGACCGGCCTCGCTGACCTTGGTCACCGTCTTGCCGAGCCAGTGGCCCGAGGCGTCGACGTCGCGGATCATCTCCTCGGCCACCTGGCGCTGCTCCTCACTCCTGTAGAAGATCTCCGAGCGGTAGATGGAGCCGACGAGATCTTCGCCAAGGTCGGCTCGGTGGACCTGGAAGAAGTACTCGAGCAGCTGCCGGTAGGAGAGTCGCTCCGGGTCGAAGACGACCTCGACCGCCTCCGCGTGACCCCCAGGGCTCTCCTCGGTCGGGTTCTCGCCCTCACCGCCGGTCCATCCCTGTCGGGTGGCGATGACTCCGTCGGGGTGGCGCAGCAGTTGCTGCATGATCCAGGCGCAGCCTCCCGCGAGCACTGCGGTCTCGGTGTTGTCGCTCATCGAGTTGTCCTTCCCTCGGAGTTCTGTTCAAGCCTATACCGGCAGGTCGAGCGTCCAATTTCGCTCTAGCGTCCCGCGTCGTCAGACCGGAATCCGCACTTCCAACGGCGGGATCGGGACCGCGTGTGGCGAAAGTGGGACGTTGAGGAAGGTCAACCGCTGCCTTGCCGAGGGGCGGGCGAGGCTACGGCGAAACGGCCTCGAGGCTCCCTGACCGCAGCTCGAACCTGCATGAGCCGCGAGCGGCCGAGCTAGGCCGGGCGACGTTCCAGGATCACCAGCGGGATCTCGCGGCCGGTGCGCGCCTGGTAGTCGTCGTACGTGGAGTAGGCCTCGACCACTCGCGGCCAAAGCCGCTCGCGCTCCTCCGCGCCGGCCACCCTCGCATGCACCGGCCGGCGCTCCGAGCCCACCTGGACCGTGGTGTCGGGGTTCGCCCGCAGGTTGTGGAACCAGGCCGGGTGCTTGGGATAGCCGCCCTTGGAGGCCACGATCACCAGGTCGTCCCCGTCGCGTAGGTACAGGAGCGGGCTGGTGCGCGTGACGCCGCTCTTCGCTCCCACGTGGTCGAGCAGGAGCTCCTAGTCCGTCCTAGTCACGATCGCCCGCGGCCTCCCCGGCGGCGGACCGCTACGGAGCTAGACGCTCTACGGGACGCCGATCACCCACCCGCCGCACTTCCTGGCCCGGTCGCGCCCGGGTCCGCCGGCGCAATTGTCGCGCTTGCGTCCGCCGTTGAGGTGATCGTCGCCAGGCCCTCCCGTCAGCAAGTCGCTTCCGCCCTTGGCGACCCGGCCGGCTCGCTTGCTGGCCCAGTTGTCACCGCGGAGCGCATCGGCACCGGTTAGTCCATGGAGGGCGTCCTTGCCGGACCCGATTGCGACGCCCCTATGGGTGAGGCTGTCGCCGATGAGGATGTCGCTCTTCGGGCCGCCGCTGAGATCGTCGTCTCCCCCGCCGATCGCCATGCCCCGTGGAGAGAAGCTGTCGCCGACGACAAGGTCTTTCCCGCCGGCGCCGGTGAGCTTGTCGGGAGCTCCGCCGACCGCCTTGCCCCCTCCGGTCACCGCGCTGTCGCCGATCAATCGATCACGCCCGGCCAGGCCGAGAATACGATCGTGACTGGCTCCGGTCGCTAGCGCGCGCCCGTAGTTGTCACCGACCAGGAGGTCGGCGTCGAATCCGCCATTGATGTAGTCGCGCCCGGTCGAGTCGGCTGCGCTGCCGGAAGGGTGCGCGTGGTCGCCGACGATCAAATCGCTTCCCCCGTGACCCCAGATTCGGTCATCGCCAGGTCCTCCCACCAGCCGATCGTTGCGAACGCCGCCGTCGATTCTGTCGTTGCCTGGCCCGCCGCAGATCTTGTCGTGCCCGCCGTCTCCGACGATCACGTCGTTCCCGCCCTTGGCCACGATCACATCGCGATGTGGGGTACCGCGGATGTGGTTCGACTTGTTCGTTCCCACGATCGTGGCCGTCGAGCCGAGGCACTTGGGGCGCGCGGCGGCGGCGGATTGAGCTGCCGCGATCAGCAGGATCGCGGCGAGCGCCGCAATGGCAGCCCGGAGGGCGATGGTCGTCATGCGATTGGGCACCATCGCGCCCGCGAAAAGGTTCACGTCAAACCGCTCTTTCGTCGCTTACGGGTTAGCTGACGGGCTCGCGCCGAAGAGCCGGCGCTACGCGGCTATCCGGCCGCGATTCGCCCCAAAACAATGGGTCCCCCGTCGCCCGCGAATGTGTGGCGGGCGTTCAGCAGGTCGCGGCAGGCTAGCAGCCGGCGATGACCCGACTGGCGGGTCCTCGGCCGCGCAGGATGGCCAGCGCGGGAGCAGGCCTCCTGAGGGGATCCTCCAAGGTCGGCATCTCGGCTTGATCTTGTCGATGTCCTTTGTCGGCGCTGGCTTCTGCGTTCGCGTGAGGCTGTCGCGCAAAGGACAGCCTCGCGGGAAGCAGCACTGGCCTTCAGGCAGACGCGGGCAAGCTGAGCGGCGGCAGCCGAAGGCCGGGCCAGACTGTTCCCTTTACCAAGCTGGAGGGATCGGGGCCGCTGGTAGGTCGGCTTGCGGATGAGCCCACGGCGGACGAGCCCGGCGTTGCCGACCGCTGCGCGGATCGCGTTACATCGGTCCGATTTGCGTTACGCGGCAGCTTCGCTGAAAGCGGGAGCGGCGCACACCTGCATGAGCCGCGAGCGGCCGAGCTAGGCCGGGCGACGTTCCAGGATCACCAGCGGGATCTCGCGGCCGGTGCGCGCCTGGTAGTCGTCGTACGTGGAGTAGGCCTCGACTACTCGCGGCCAAAGCCGCTCGCGCTCCTCCGCGCCGGCCACCCTCGCATGCACCGGCCGGCGCTCCGAGCCCACCTGGACCGTGGTGTCGGGGTTCGCCCGCAGGTTGTGGAACCAGGCCGGGTCCTTGGGATAGCCGCCCTTGGAGGCCACGATCACCAGGTCGTCCCCGTCGCGTAGGTACAGGAGCGGGCTGGTGCGCGTGACGCCGCTCTTCGCTCCCGCGTGGTCGAGCAGGAGCATCGGCGGCAGCCCCGGGATGCGGTGTCCTACCAAGCCGTGGGTGGCGCGATACATCAGCGTGTGCACGCCCATCAGCCGGCGGAGCACGGGCCAGCTGCGGTCGGCCAGGTCCAGGTAGCCGGTCCGGCTCAAGGGACCAGGACCAGCTTCCCCGTGGTGCCGCGGGCGCGGATGTCCTCGTGGGCCCGCCGGGCGTCCTCGAGCGGATAGGTGTCCCCGACGACGACCTCGAGCTCACCGGCGCGAACCGCCACGAACATGTCGTCCAGGGCCTCGCGGAGCCGGTCGGGATAGCGGATGAGATGCATCAGCCAGAAGCCGATGACGCCCCGGCTCGTCGCCATGAGCTTGCCGGGATTGACGGCCGGCGCACCCTCGCGGGCCGACTGGCCGAAATGGACGAGCCGGCCGAAGTGGGCGACCGCACTGAGGCTCTGCTCGAAGGCCGATCCGCCGACCATCTCCAGGATCACGTCCACGTGGCTTCCCTCGTTGGCCTCGATCAGCGCCGCGGTCAGGTCCTTCGCCCGCGAATCGACCGTGGCATCGGCTCCCAGGCGCTTGGCGAGATCGCGCTTTTCCTCACTGGAGGCGAGGCCGATGACCCTGCCGGCGCCGAAGCGCTTGGCGAGCTGGACCGCGATCGTCCCGACGCCGCCCGCCGCGGCGAAGACCGCCACGCTCTCACCCTCGCGAAGCTGGGCGCTGGTGCGCAGGAGGTGCCAGGCGCTCGCCCCCTGGAGGACGAGCGCGAGCGCCTGCGCGTCCGTGACTCCGTCGGGGACCTCCCACATCAGGGAGGGGTGGGCGACGGCGCGCTCCGCGTAGCCGCCCCCGTTGAGGAGCGCCACCACGCGCTCGCCGTCGGGTGTGGTGCCGACGACCTCGCCGCCGGGCACGAGCGGCAGCTCCGCCGCCGCCAGATAGGAGTTCTCGGCCTGGTGCGTGTCGGCCCAGTTGACTCCGGCGGCCAGGACGTCCAGGACGACGAAGCCGTCCGGGGGCTCGGGATCGTCGAGCTCGCGCGACACCAGGACCTCGGGGCCGCCGAACTCCGTGATCTGGATCGCCCGCACGCTAGAGGTCCTGTGGCCAGTCGATCTTCGGCTCGGTGGGGAACGACCCCGACTTGCCGTAGCCGATCACGACATTGCCGTGCTCGGGCATGACCAGGTCGACCGGGTCGCTGACGCGCTCCCCGTTGAGGTAGACCTGAAGCTTCTGGTCGCCCTTCGCCTTCAGTGAGCCGATCTGGCCGTCGGAGAACTTGACCCCCCACACGGCCATGAACTGCCCGAGGGTGAACTCGAAGTCCCGGTCGGCCTCCATGTGGACGATCCCGCTGGGGTCATGGGTGTGGAGCGGCGAGATCGTGCCGGTGACCTGGTCGATGCCGATGTTCATCGGCACGGGCACCTTCTTGCCGTCGTCGTAGATGTGAAGCCAGGCGTGGGTGTGGGAGATCGTCTCGTTGAACCCGGGCAGTCCCAGCGCGTCGATCCGCTTCGTGAGCTGCTTGTAGTCGGGATTCCACGGCGGTGGCGTGTCCTGGAGGCCGACCTCGGCGTCGGTCGGCACCGAGCCCTTCGAGTAGGAGATCTGCGCCCCGTTCTGCCCATCGCTGCTGCTGCCGCCACCCCCCGCGAGCGCGATCACCGCGACGATGGCGCCGATGATGACCACCGCCCCGGCAGCGGCCCCGATCTGCAACCGCCGCCGTCGCGACGCGTCGCGACGCTCGGCCTTCTCCTTCGCGACCCGCTCGGCGCGCAGCCGCTCCTTCTGTTCCTTTCTGCTCGCCATCCCGGTCGCAAGAGACTAGTGGGGCTGCTTGAAGACGGCCTCAGCGGGGTAGCGATCGGGACGTGTGAGATCCATCACACGGACACCCACGACATCCGGTCGAACCGGCGCCCGCCACGGGGGGCGGGATTAGCCTCGCCCGACGGTGAGCCCGCCCGAGGATCACGACCGAGAGGAGCTCGCGGACGAGCAGGAGGAGGGGTCACGGACGATCCGGATCCTGGTCCGGACCGCGCTTGCCGTCGCGGCGCTGGTGGTCGCCTACCTGCTGTTGTTCGGGGGCAGCGAGTACACGGTCACCGCGGAGTTTCAGAGCGCGGCCCAGATCGTTCCGGGCTCCCAGGTAGTAGTCGCCGGCGTCCCCTCGGGCTCGGTCAAGTCGATCGCCCTCGGCGACCACGGCCAGGCGCTCGTCACCTTCAGCGTCGAGGACCCCTACGCCCCGCTCAGGCAGGGAACCCACGCCACGATCCGCTCCTACTCGCTGAGTGGGATCGCCAACCGCCAGATCCAGCTCGAGCTGCCGGCCCCCGGCCAGGCCGGGCCCGAGCTCGACTCCGGCGCCACCCTGCCGGCCTCCGAGACCACCTCCGAGGTCGACCTCGACCAGCTCTTCAACACCTTAAACGCGCGCACGATCCGAAACTTCAAGCACGTGATCGAGGGCTTTGAGCTCTCCTATGAGGGGGTCGCAAAGCAGGCCAACGGCGGCTTTCGCTACCTGAACCCGTTCCTTTCGACCTCGCGGCAGCTCTTCGGCGAGCTGACCCGGGACACCCCGGCGCTCGAGCGCCTGATCATCGACACCTCCCACCTGTCGGGGGCGCTGGCCGAGCGCTCATCCGACATCTCCGGCCTCGTCCACAACGCCAACCTGATGATGGGCGCGATCGCCGGCCAATCGAGCGCCCTGCGCGAGGCGCTGGTCCGCCTCCCCGACTTCATGCGCACCTCGAACACCACCTTCGTCAACCTGCGCGCCACCCTCGATGACCTCGACCCGCTGGTCGACGCCTCGAAGCCGGTCGCCGATCGCCTCGGGCCGTTCTTTTCGGTCTTCCGCAAGGCCGCCCGCGACTCGGTGCCGACGATCACCGACCTCGAGCGAACGATCCGCCGCCCCGGGCGCCAGAACGACCTCGTCGAGCTGACCCGCGACGCGGTGCCGCTGGCCAGCGCGGCGATCGGCTCGGGCTCCCCCGACTGCGGCACCGACCCCAACACCGACTACCGCCGGGCCGCCGACTCGGACTTCACCCAGGGCGCCTTCGGGGAGACGGTCTGCTCGCTTCGAAACGGCCTCCCCAACCTTCGTTCTTCCGCTCCTACACCCCCGAGCTGGTCGGCTGGTTCAACGACTTCGGTCCGACGTCGGGCATCGCGGACGCCAATGGGGGAATCGTCCGCATCTCCACCACCTTCAACACCTTCACCGTCGGCCTGCCGGAGCTGTTCAAGGACCCGCAGTCGCCGATCGTCGAGCTCGCCGGCATCGGCGGCACCCAAAAGGACGCCCGCTGCCCCGGCGCCAACGAGCGCGACCCCGGCGACGGCTCCACCCCGTTCACCGACAACGGCACCCTGGCCTGCGATCCCTCCCAGGTGCCGCTGGGGCCGTAGCCGATCCACCTGGCGACGGCCGGGCGGCCGCCGGCGCGATACTTCCTCGCATGGAGATCCGTTCCGCCGTCGAGACGGACGTCCCGGCGCTGCTGCCGCTGATGCGAGGCTACTGCGACTTCTACGAGTGCGATCCGCCCGACGCCGGACTGGACGAGATGGCGCGGGCCCTGATCGCCACGCAGGACGACCAGGGAATGCTGATCGTGGCCGAGGACGGGGGGGAGGTGATCGGGTTCGCGGCCGTGGGCTGGAAGTGGTCGAGCCTCAGGGGCGCGAGGATCACGGTGCTCGAGGATCTCTTCGTCGCGCCCGAGGCCCGCGGCAGGGGAGCGGCAGATGCACTGATCAAAGCATGCGCGAGCCGAGCCCGCGAGAACGGCGCCCCGGTGATGACCTGGCTCACCGCGCCGGACAACCACCGCGCCCAGGCGGTCTACCACCGGGTCGGCGGTGAGTCGGCGACGTTCCTGGAGTACGAGCTCGAGCTCGAGCGCTAGTGGTGCCTCTCATGACGTTCGACCGGAAATGACGAGGTCCAGGCGCCGCCAGGCAAGGATAAGGACGCAGGGAGCCCGAATAGCAGCGCTGGTGTATATCCGGTTGGGTCAGGTTGACGCCCGAGTCGCTCGGGCACCGGCCGCGAGTCGCCACGATCCCGACCGCGAAGCGACGATCCCCGGGATGGCCTCGGACGCGGGTCCAGGCCCAAGCTCGCACCGCGGAGGCCCCTTCCCCGGGCGAGTGGCCGATTATCGACCTCCTGGGTGGATTTGCGGCCGCCCGCGCCGCGGCCGGCCCCACCCTCGGAGCGAGTGGCCGATTATCCACCCCCTGGGTGGATTTGCGGCCGCTCGCGCATTTGCTCGCGGTTCGGCTCGGTCGGCCGGGTCGGGTGCCTGACGTAACCGGATACGCACTAGCAGCGCTATTCGGGCGAGCTGAGGACGCAGCATGGCGGTGATCTGGGGCCGTCATTTCCGGTCAGACGTTGTGAGAGGTACCACTAGCAGCCAGTGGGGTGTCTCATGACGCTGTGAGGGAATCCCGGACGCAAGGCGGAGGGGGAGGGATTCGAACCCCCGGACCGGCGGAACCGGTCAACGGCTTTCAAGGCCGCCGCATTCAGCCACTCTGCCACCCCTCCGGTGATCCGCCATCAGGGTAGTCCTCCGGCGCGGCCCCGCCTAGAATCGGAAGGCGCCCGGCAACGCGTCGGGCAGATCAGGTGGCACAGCCGCCGAAACATCCAGGAGGGGCTTGTGACCGAACACGAGCTCCCGAAGCCCTCCGCGCTCGCGCTAGCCCTCGTGTGCGGCGATCTGGTTCGCGACATATTCCGCGTCCCGGCCAGCGCCCAGGATCAGCATCGAGCTGAACGAATACTGGAACGCGAGCCCGGTGAAGTAGAGGCCCGGCGCCGCCGCGACGACCCCTCGTTCCTCCAGCGGCCAGCCGTCGTCGCCGATCACCGGCGGCTCGATCCAGCCGAAGTCCTGCTTGAACCCGGTGCACCAGATCACGTTGGCGGTGTCGACGACCGTGCCGTCGTCGAGCTCGGGCTTGCCGTCGCGGGCGCCGACCACGCGGGCGGTGGTTCGCTCGACGCCGGCGGCCTCGAGGTCCGCGCGCTTGAACCGCAGCAACGGGCCGCCGTGCGAGCGGATCTTGGGCCGCATCTTTCGCCCGATCGGCGTTCGCAGCGTCAGCACCCTGCGCGCGAGGAGCGACATCACCCGCCAGCCCACCGCGCGGAACCCGCGCCCCTCGATGTCGAACGGCACCTGGCCGGTGTCGCGGCCGCAGAGGATCGTCCGGTGCGCGCCCGCGACGTCGATCGCGACGTCCGCGCCCGAATGGGCGGCGCCGACGACGAGAACCGGGCCGTCCCTGAGCTGTCCGGGGTGCTTGTAATCGCTCGAGTGAAGCTGGACGATCTCCGGGTCGAGGTCGGCGGCGACCTCCGGCGTGGACGGGCGCCCGAAGGTACCGGTCGCGACGACCACGTTCTCGGCTTCGAGCCGCCGGTCGCCGCAGTCGACGACGTAGCCGCTGCCGTTCGGAGACACCCGCTCGACCCTGGCGCCGCCCCGGAGCGGGAGCTCGAACGCGCTCGCGTACCCCTCCAGGTAGTCGGCCATCTCGTCCTTGGTCGGGAAGGACCAGGCGGGCGCCGGGAACGCCATCCCGGGCAGGCCGTCGAGGCGGGCGGGGCTGTAGAGCCGCAGCGAGTCGTAGTGGCGCCGCCAGTTGTCGCCCACGCGTTCCTGGTCGTCGAGGATCAGGAACGGGCGGTCGCGCTTTGCCAAGTGGTGCCCGACCGCGAGCCCGGCCTGGCCCGCGCCGACGACGACTGTCTCGGTGCGCTCGGTGGCGGCGCTCACGGTGTGACCTCCGCCACCTTGACGTTCTCCATGACCACGCCGATCGTCTCGCGCAACCCCTCGGTCGGGCTGAACTCGACGATCTCGGCGCCCGCGTAATGGACCGGGGTGTGCCCCGGCGGGACGTAGTAGGCGTCGCCGGCGACGTACGTTTCCTCGGTGTCCGCGAACCGGAAGGTGATCATTCCCTCGAGGACGTACCCCCAGCGCGGCACCTGACAGCGATCCTCGGGCAGGCCGCGGAACAGGCCGGCCCAGTCGGCGTCCGCAGTGTGCGACTCAAAGCACACCGAGTAGCCGCCGTCGAGATGCTCCGTGCGGACGTCGAACCCGTCCAGTGAAACGCTCTCGGACGCTGTGTCTCTCGATACCTTCGGCATCTCGTGCCTCCTTTGCTCGTGGCGCCCGCCAACCGGGCACTCGACGTGAGGCTAAGCCCGCCGACGGCGCCCGCGCATCGGCTGAAACACCCAACTTCCGGCGGCCGCCGGAGTGGGTGATTCCACCCATCCGGGCTCAGACGAGCTCGTGCTCGTACGCGAACGCGGTCGCCGCGGAGCGCGAGGACAAACCGAGCTTCGCGAAGATGTTGCTGACGTGGCGCTCGACCGTCCGCTCGCTGAGGACGAGCTCGGAGGCGATCGCCTTGTTGGTCTGACCGGCGGCGACGAGGCGCAGGACCTCGAGCTCGCGGGCGGTGAGCCCGTGGACATCGCGCGGCGCCGAGCGCTTGCTCAGGTCGTCGATCTCGGCCAACGCGGGCGCTGCGCCGAGGCCGGCGAATGCCTCCCGCGCAGCGGCGAGCTCCATCGTCGCAGCGTCCTCGTCGCCGAGGGCGCGACAGCCGCGGGCCACCAGCGCGCGCGCCCGGGCGGCCTCGTATGGCGCGTCGAGTTCCTGCCAGCACTGCGCTGCGCGCCGGAGCACCACCAGCGCCCGCTCGGCGTCGCCCTCGGCAAGCAGCAGCGCTCCGCGCGCCTGCGCTGCGACTGCATCGAGCATCCCGCCCCCGTAGTCGGCGGCGATCCCCCCAAGTTCGTCGCAGGCCGCGCGAGCGTCGCCCACGTCCCCGGTCGCAAGCATGATCTCAACGGCTGCCGGAAGGAAGGCGGCGCGGGACGGCCGCTCGCTGGTCTCCGCGAGGACGCGGCGGATCGAGGCCGCCGCGGCACCTGCCTGTCCCTGGGCGAGCCGCAACAACGAGAGGCCGGGCTGCGGCTCGCGGCCACGCTGGCTCGCCTCTCGATACGCGTCCTCCGCCGCCGAGAAGTCTCCCCTGAACCGGTGCACTTCGCCCTGGAGGTAGCTGGCCTCGCCGGCGGCCCGCTGGTTGTTCGCCTGGAGGCAGCGCCCAACCGCCCGCCGGGCCTCCTTGAGGGCCTCGTCCCATGCGCCTCGCAGCGCCATGATCTCGGTTCGGTGCACACGGCAACGGCCCGTGAAGGCCACCATGTCGGGCTGCTCTTCGCACCACTGCTTGAGTGCGGCGGTCCACTCGGCGGCCCGCCGCAGCTCGTAGGCCGCCTGGCAGCCGAGGATCACGCCGCAGTAGACGATGCCGCTCGGGATCGGCGAGAGCTCCCCGGTCGAGACCGCGACCATCGCCTCGTCCAGGAGCCGAAGCCCCTCCTGCACCTCGCCGCTCTTGATCAAGAGATGACCCTGCTGATGGCCGGCAAGGGCTACGAGGTCCGGGTCACCGAGGCGCTCGCCGATCCGGATCGCCTCGACCGCCACCGCGATCGCGCCCTCGATGTCGCCCTGCGCTTCGCGCTGGAACATCCCCGGGATCAGGAGGTACCCCTGCTCGACGCATTCACCGCCCTCGCGATCCACGAGGCGCTGCGCTCGTCCGAGCCAGCCGCTCGCGCGCCCCATTTCGCCCTCCTGGACGAGGTTGATCCCCACCCAGAACGCGCAGCGGGCGGCGGGCAGGGCGTCACCCGCGTTCAGGTGGGCCTGGTGCGCGCGCTCGAGCGCGGCGTAGAAGTCGCCGTGACGGCCGAGCATGTAGGCGGCGGTTGCCAACAGCTCGAGGTCGCCGGCCGTCAGAGGCGCCGTTCGATCCGCCCCCGACAGCGCCGCATACGCGTCGCTCCACGCCCGATCTGCGTAGAGCTCGCGGCCTCGTTCGACCTCAGCGAGGGCGTCCACCTTGTGGTGATTATCGCCCTATTGCGCGCCTCTGAGCAGTACTGGCTCGATCGCTCCGTGGTCCCGCCCCGTGGCCCTTGCTTTCTCGGCTGACGAGTGGCCGATCGCCCGACCCGACACGATCGCAATGAACGACTTGCGACAGCGCGACGATTACGCCGGTGGCTCTCCCTTTCGCCGAGAGCGAGCGCTTGAGACTGCGGCCGACCGCAACATACGGGCGATTGCATTCTCTGCGCACATAAGCGCTACAATAATGCTCGTGGCATCACCGGCATTTGCCAAAGAGGCCGCGTTCATCCACGACGAGGCGCACCTCACAAACGAGGACATCGCCGCGGCGACGGGCGCTGCGCCCAGCACCGCGCGGGCCTGGGTCGCGCTGACCCGGGTGCCGTCCGGGGAGCGGGCCAAGCGGGTCGCGGAGCTCTCGGCGATCGTCGAGCGGCTGCTCCGGGTCATGGACGCCGAGTACATCCCCGTGTGGCTGAACAAGCCGATCCCGCTGCTCGATGACGAGAAGCCGCTCGAGCTGATCGCGCGCGGCGAGCACCGACGCGTCGCCGAGGCGGTCTCCGCGCTCGAGGAGCCGGTCGCGGTCTGATCGTTGCCGCTCGATGTCGACGCCGCCCCCGTCCACGGGGTCTGGTATCGCCACGTCCCGCACCGGGGTCGGGTCTGGTGGCGCGCCGATCCGCCGCCGAGCGGTCGCTGGCAGCGCGGTGCCGTGGTCGGCGGCTTCTATCTCGCCGACTCGCCCGAAACCGCCTGGGCCGAGTGGCGTCGCCAGCTCGCAGAGCTCGGGCTTCGACCCGAGCAGCAGCTGCCGAGGAACCTGTGGCGGCTCCAGATCGACCTCGAGCGGATCGCCGATCTCGGCGATGCAGATCGTCTCGCCGCGGTGGAGCTCCCACGTCCTTCTCCGACCCGGTTGCAGTGGCCGGCGTTCCAGGCCGTGGGCGAGCAGTTGCACGCCGAAGGCTGGGCCGGAGTGCTGGCTCCGAGCGCGGCTCGTTCTGACGCCGGAATCATCCTCTGCGTCTTCCGCGAGGAGGAGGATACGATCGACGGTGTGAAGCCGATCCCGCCGCCGGCGATCTATCGGCATCCACCGCCGCTCCCGGCGGAGCTCTAACGGCACTAGCCGGCACGCTCGGGACGGGAGAGGGTTCAGATGGGCGTCTGGCCCAACGGATGCCACAATAGTGCTCGATTGGCTGTCCGGGTGACGAGCCCGAAAGGGCGTTTCCCGCATGACCAAGCCGATTCTGACGTCCGGAGAGGTGGCCGAGTGGCTGAAGGCACTCGCCTGCTAAGCGAGTAGGGGGCGCAAGCTCTCTCGAGGGTTCGAATCCCTCCCTCTCCGCTGGTAACGAGACCATGCACAGGCGCGCGCAGTGGGCCGGCAAACAGCCGAACCAGCAGGGCCCCCTCGGCCAATGAGTGCATCCCGAGAGAGTGGGACCGCGTGGGGTGCTCAACGAAAACTCAAGGCTTTCCCCGAAACGGCACGTGATCCTGCCTGCACCGCGTCCCCTTCGGCGGCAGGGCCTTGTCGATCAGGTAGCGGCTCGCGTAGCGGTATGCGCAGGTGCTCGGATTCGTGAGCGCCGTGTGCCCGTAGCCCTCGACGGTGAGCAGGCGGGCGCGGGCCAAAAGCCGGGACATCGCCTTGGCGCCTCGGTACGGCGTCGCCGGATCGTGGGTGTTGCCGATCACCAGGATCGGATTCGCGGTGCGGCGGTCCCAGGGACCGGCGTAGCGATCGGGCGCGGTGGCGGGCCAGCTCGCGCAGGGCTCGCTCGACCACAGCCAGAACGGGCCGGTGGGGCCGCTGCGCTCGTAGGCGAAGCGGTCGAGCGAGCGGTAGGCGGCCGGGCGCGGGTTCGGGCTCTCCGCGCACACGATCGCGAGCTGCTGCTCGATCCCGGCGTAGCGCTCGCCGGTACCCGTCCCTGTCCCTGTCGCGGCCGGCCGCGCCCCCGGGGCGAGCACCGAGAGTGAAGGCGTGGCTGGTGACGTCAGCGGCCGGCTCAGCTCACCCGTCTTCCACACCTGCTGCAACATCTGCGCCCATCCGCTCCACAGATCGACCTCCTTGCCGTCGGGGCCCCTGGCGAATGTGAAGTAGAGCTTGCTCACGGTCTGGGAGACAAGCTCGGCGTAGGTGACGTTGGCGCTCGCGGGATCGCGTCGCAGCCGGCGCAGGAGGCGGTCGAGCTTCGCGCGGGTCCTCACGGCGCTGCCGGCGGAGAAGGCGCAGTGGGTGGTGTTCGCGCTCCCGCAGAGGTCGAGGAAGGCGCCGAGGGTCTTCGCCGCGCCCTGGTCCGCGTGCTGGCGAAGCCACGTATCCAGGAACTCACCGCGGTTTGCCCGCAGCTGGCGGTGCACCCACGCGCGCGGGTTGAGGTCTCCGTCCAGGATCATTGCTCGCACCCGCTTCGGGAACAGGTTCGCGTAGGTCGCGCCGAGGAAGGTGCCGTAGGAGATTCCCCAGTAGTTCAGCTGTCGCTCGCCCACCGCCCGGCGCAGAAGGTTCAGGTCGCGGGCCGATTCGGCGCTTGAGACGTGTCGCAGGAGGCGGCGGTTGCGCTCCCCGCAGCGGCGGTCGAAACGCCGGTAGGTCCGGATCCATCTGTCCTTCTCGCTCCTCCCGACCGGAAACGACGCCGCCGGCTCGCCGACCGGCTTAAGGAAGCGCCCCTCGGCCCGTTCTGAGTCAAAGCACTGGACCGCGGTGCTCTCCCCGGTCCCACGCGGATCCCAGGTGACGATGTCGAAGCGGTCCTGAAGCTGCGCGGGGAGGAAGAGGCTCAAGAAGGTCGGAAATTGGGAGATGCTCTGCGAGGGCCCCCCGGGGTTGAAGAAGACCGTGCCGGCGCGGCGCGCGGGATCGGCAGCCGGATGCTTGACGACGGCGAGGTGGATCTTTCGGCGGTGGGGATGGTTGTAGTTCAGGGGCACCCGGGCGGTGGCGCAGTCGAGGCCCTGCTCCGCCGGGTCCGTGCACGGGCGCCAGTCGAGCTTCGGTGGCGTCACCGCCGCCGCGGCGGTCGACGAGGCCAACGCCGTCGTCGCGACGAGCGCGGCGGGGAGGGCGAGAAGGCAGAGCGGCGAACGGTGGTGCCGCGGCGAAACCGTGCGCCGGTAGCGAGTCACGCGCCGCGGGCGGGGCTTTGCGGTCATCTGTCGCTCCTTGGTCCGGACCGTGTATTGATGCGGAGACTGATCGCACCCTGAGCCGATAGCGACCGCGAGGCGACGCTAGCACCGACCAGGACGAATTCCAAACGACTTTGGCCCGGCGACCTCGTTGTGTCGGAACCCGCCCTCGCTCCGAGGGTCAGTCGATCAACGCGCCGCAGCTGAGGTTGAGCGTGGCCGCGGTCATGGTGCGGGCCCAATCGGAGGCGGCGAAGGCGGCCGCGTTGCCCACATCCTCCAGCGTCGCGGCGCGCCCGAGCAGCGTCTGTTCCTCGATCGTCTCGACGATCCGCTCACGACCCTCGAAGCCCTCCGGGAGCGACTCGGGCACCCCTCCGCTCGCCAGGGTGACGAACCGGACCCCGTGTCGACCGAGCTCGGCGGAGAACTGCCGCCGGATGGTCTCGATCGCGTCGAATGCCACCTGCGTTCCGCCCAGGTAGTAGTCGCGCAGCGGCCCGCTGCGGTCGCCGGGGCCGCCGAAGGCGAGGATCACGCCGGATCGCCGAGGGATCATGTGGCGGGCGGCGGCACGGGCGGTGATGAAGGTCGTGCGCGCCGCCACCTCCACCGGCGCCATGAAGTCGACGACCTCCATCTCGTGGAATGGGACGCCGTGCGTGTGCGGATGCGTGATCACGTTAAAAGAGACGTCGATACCCGCCACCTTGGTTGCGACCTCGCCCGCGTGGCGGTCGACGGCCTCCTCGTCGAGCGCATCGACGACAGCCGTTTCGGCCTCCCCTCCGGTCGCGCGAATGTCGCCGGCCACCGCTTCGAGGGTGGCCTCGGTGCGCCCGACGAGGAACACCCTCGCTCCCTCACGAGCGAAGGCGCGGGCCGCGGCGCCGCCGATCGAGCCGCCCCCTCCGTAGATCACGGCGTTCTTGTTCTCGAGCAACATCTCTACCTCCTCAACTCTCGTGCTCTCCCTGTAGACCGGGCCCGGCCCGGAAACTCAGCGGTCGGTCGTCATCCTCGGCATACGGACATCTCGCCCAGCTCGGCGACCGGATGCGATCGGGCAAAGTCCCGCTTCGCATCGCTATCGGGCGAGCTGCTCGGCGAGGGCCGCCTCCAGGTCCGCGGCGACGTCGTCGATGTCGGCGAACAGGTCGCGGTCGCCCGTGATCCCGAAGAAGACGCCGCCGTCGTAGCTGACCACGCCGATCGTGAGGGCGTGGTTCTGAGGTGAGAGCGGAACGGCCGGGTAGACCTCGAGCATCCTGCGGCCGAGCAGGTAGAACGGCATCTGAGGCCCGGGCACGTTGGAGACGACGAGGTTCCAGGTCAGCGGCCGGGCAAGCACGTCCGCGAGCACCCGGTTGATCGTCGGCGGCGTCCAGCCGGTCGCCTCGATCACGAGCGAGGCGGCGCGGGCCTGCTCGGACTGCTTGACCCGCGTCGTCTCGGCGTGCACCAGGCGGAGCCGCGCGGCCGGGTCGGGCTCCGAGAGCGGCAGGGCGACCATCAGCGTCGCCATCCGGTTGCCCAGCTCGAGGTGCTCGTCCCTGCGCCGGATGCTCATCGGCACCAGGGCGACGAGGTGCTCCGGAACCTCCTCGCCGCGGCGCTCGAACAGGCGCCGCAGGCCGCCGGTGGCGATCGAGAGGATTACGTCGTTGACCGTCGCGCCCGTCTCGCCGCGGGCGCCCTTCAGCCGGTCGAGCTCGGTGCCCACGAACGCGACCCGGCGGTCGCGCCCGATCTCCCGGTTCAGGAAGGTCCGTGGCGGGGCGGGGCCGCCGGCGGCCAGCCCGGCGAACGACTCCGCCGTGCGCATCACTCGGCCGGCCGTCTCGCGCGGCATCGACAGCGCGGTCAGCGTCGCCTTCCGGGCCGCGCTCAGCGGCGCGCGAATCCGCTCGGTCGCCGCTCGCACGAACAGCAGCTCCGGGCTTGGGACGTCGGGATCCCAGCGCTCCTCGGGGACCGGCATCTCGGTGCCCTCGGGGTTCGGGTCGAGCATGATCGTGCCCACGTCGACGGCGGAGACGCCGTCCACGAGGGCGTGGTGCGTCTTGGAGATGTAGGCGTGGCGCCCACCCTCCAGGTTCTCCACCAGGTAGAGCTGCCACAGCGGTCGCTCAAGGTCGAGCGGCGCCGACATCACCCGCCCGACCAGCTCGCGAAGCTGCGCCATCGATCCAGGCCGTGGCAGGGCAGTGTGCCGCACGTGCCAGCCCAGGTCGAACCGCTGGTCGTCCGACCAGACCGGGTTCGTGAGCTGGAGGGGAGTGGGCGTGACCCGCTGGCGAAAGCGCGGCACCAGGGCCAGCCGCGACTCCACGTGGGCGAGGAGCTCCTCCAGGGTCGGCGGGTCGCCCTCGAGCACCAGGGTCGCGCCGACGTTGACGTGGATCGGCCCCCGCTCGGCGAGCAGGGAGGACATGTCGGATGGGGATAGGCGTTCGGTTCGCTCGTTGATGCGGCGAGCGTAAGACCTCGGCCGGAGGTTCTCGACCGAGATCGCCGCTACGTCAGTCCCGTGGACGTACGCTCATGCGGTGAGCGCCGCCGATTCAACCGCCGACGTCGCCGTGGTCGGGGCAGGCCTGGCGGGCCTGACCGCAGCCCGCGAGCTTCGCCGGGCGGGCAGATCCGTCCTGGTCGTCGAGGCCCGAGACCGGGTGGGCGGGAGGCTGCTGAACGCCGACGTCGGCGACGGCAAGGTGGTCGAGGTGGGCGGCCAGTGGGCGGGGCCCACCCAGAAGCGCGTGCTCGCGCTGGCCGGCGAGCTCGGGGTCGAGACCTTCCCCACGCACACCCACGGCGAGAGCCTGATCGAGTGGCACGGCCGGCTGATCCGCTACCGGGGAGCGATCCCGCGGGTGAACGCCGCGGTGCTGATCGACGTCGCCCAGGCGCAGGCTCGCATCGACCGGATGGCACGGCGGGTGCCGCTCGATGCCCCGTGGATGGCGCCCAAGGCCGAGTCGTGGGACAGCCAGACGTTCGAGAGCTGGCTGCGGCGAAACGTGGCGACCTCGGGGGCGCGGGAGGTGCTTCGGCTCGGGGTGGAGGCGGTCTGGGCGGCCGACGCCGCCGACGTGTCGCTGCTCCACCTTCTCTTCTACACGCACTCGGCGGGCGGCTTCGACGACCTGATCAGCACCGAGGGGGGAGCCCAGCAGGACCGCTTCGTGGGCGGCTCCCAGCGGCTGGCGCTGAGGCTGGCCGAGGCGCTCGGCGACGACGTCGTCTTGCAGTCGCCGGTGAGGCGAATCGAGCAGTCCGACTCCGGCGTGCGCGTGATCGGCGACGGCGGAGCCGTATCGGCGCACGCGGCGATCGTCGCGGTGCCGCCGGCGCTCTGCGGGCGGATCGCCTACGACCCGCTCCTGCCCGCGATTCGCGACCAGCTCACCCAGCGCATGCCGCAGGGCACGGTGATCAAGTGCATGGCGATCTACGAGCGTCCGTTCTGGCGGCAGGCGGGCTTGAACGGTCAGGCCACCAGCATCGAGGGCCCGGTCAAGGTGATGTTCGACAACACCCCGTCCGCCGGCACGCCCGGCGTACTGCTCGGATTCCTGGAGGGCAGGCAGGCCCGCGAGCTCGGCGAATGGGAGCCGCAGGCCCGTCGCAACGCCGTCGTCGAGTGCTTCGGGCGCATCTTCGGCCCCGACGCCGCCCGGCCGGTGGACTACGTCGAGAGGGTCTGGGCCCAGGAGGAATGGACCCGCGGCTGCTACGGCTGCTACATGCCGCCGGGCGGCTGGATCAGCTATGGGCGCGCCCTGCGCGCCCCGATCGGTCGCATCCACTGGGCGGGAGCCGAGACCGCGACGATCTGGAACGGCTACATGGACGGGGCCGTGCAGTCCGGCGAGCGTGCCGCGGAGGAGGTCATGGGCGCCCTGGACGCCGTATGAGCGGCCACCCGTCAGCCGTCGCCGCGCCGGACATGGACGCGATCCGCGAGGACGTGTCCTCGCTGGCGGCGATGGCCCGCAGCTCCGCGCGGCCGGGTGAGCTGCGCTCGGCCGAGCTGATCGCCGGGCGGCTGCGAGACATCGGGCTGGGCGAGGTCGAGGTCGAGGGGTTCCGCTACCAGTCCGGCTACGCGCTGGCGCACGGGCTTCACTCCCTCGCCGGAATCGCGGCCGTCGCCCGCGGCGGCGCCATCGGGGCGCTGGGCGGCGCCGCGGTGCTGGCCTCATACGAAGCGGAGGTCAGCGGCCGGTGCCAGTGGCTGAGGCGGCTGCTGCCGAAGGGAAGCGCCGCGAACGTGGTGGCCCGGATTCCCGCCGCCGATCGCTCGCGCGGCACCGTGGTGCTCGTCGCTCACCACGACGCCGCCAACACGGGCCTCGTCTGGCATCCGGCCGTGCGCACCCTCGGGGCCGGGCGGCACCTGCGCAGGCGCCGTGTGGACCCGTTCATGGCGCCGGTGGCAGCGGCACTCGCGCTCGGTGCGGCGGGGAGCGCCATGCGGCGCGGCGGCGCGGCCGGGCGGTGGCTCCGCGGCGCGGCCGCCGCGCTGCTTGGGATCTCGATCGCGGCCGACGCCGACGTGGCCCGCAGCCCGACCGTCCCGGGCGCGTCCGACAACGCCACCGGCGTCGCCGTCGTCCTCGACCGGATGCGCGCGCTGGCCGAATCGCCGCCCCCGGATTTCGACGTCGTGGCGCTGCTGTGCGGCGCGGAGGAGGCGGGAATGGGCGGCATGGTGGCCTTCCTGCGTCGTCATGCCGGCGAGCTGCCGCCCGCCACCTTCGTACTGGGTGTCGACACCCTCGGCGCCGGGACGCCGATCCTCGCCTGCGCCGAGGGAACGATGCGCGAGCACCGATATCCGCCGGCGGCGATGGCCATCGTCGACGAGGGGGCCGCGATCGCGGCCCAGGCGCGGCCCCAGCGCTGGCGGATCGGCGGCTGGACCGACCCGACGCTCGCGACGTTCGCCGGGATACCGGCCGCCTCGATCCTCTCGATGGGCCCCGGCTTCTTTCCGAACTACCACCGAATGAGCGACACGCCGGAGAACGTCGACTGGGTCTCGGTGGAGTCGTGCGCGCGAATCGCCGCGGGCACGATCGCGGCGCTCGAGCGCCGCTATCGATCCGCCGGGTCGCAGGCGGCGGTCGTGTAGCAGGCGAGCGGGGGCTCGCGGGAAACGGTGGGGTGGTCGCGATCACCCGGCCGATGTGGGCGAGCTCGTGTCCGGGGAGGGCGGCTGCTTGGACCGCGCCGCGACTCCATACAATCGTCGGCCGGGGCCCGCCCCCGATCCCGCGCCCGTAGCTCAGTTGGATAGAGCGTCGGTCTACGAAACCGAAGGTCACAGGTTCGAATCCTGTCGGGCGCGCTCTCAAAGTCCCTGCTACTGGGCCGGCTTTAGCTCCGCCTCTGGGCGGGTCGTTACCCGGGCGGGCATCAATTTTTCGCGAGTTGGTGGCCTCTCGGAAGGCGAGAACGTCTCGGGGATGGCTGGACGGCCTGCCCATTCGCGTTCGGTTCACGCCACAGCTACCCCGATGGGCGATCCGCCTGACCGCTTCGGCGGCGGGGATGCGGGCCGCCCTGGGGGGCGGGCGCGGTCGAGGCGCCCGCGGCCCGTGAACTGAGAAGCAGGGAGGCGGTAGGAGCCGCCCGGTGTGCGCTCCGCCTTGACCTTCCTCGGACGGAATTCGGCATCCACCAGCAGCGCATAGGTCAGTCCCTACGTGGAGCCAAGTCGGAGCCATTGACGCTGCGCGAAACATCTGCTATATGGGTGCTTAGATTTTCTATGGACAGTAGAAGGAGGTGAAGCAGAATGGCACTCGTACGTTGGGATCCGACTCGTGAGGTGGATTCGCTTCAGTCCGAGATGAATCGGCTGTTCGACACGTTCTTCGGCGACGGGCCCGCGAATAGAGGCAGTGGAGGCATTCGCCGGTGGGTCCCCCCGATGGATCTCGTTGAGACCGACGACCACCTCGTCCTCAAGGCCGATCTTCCGGGGCTCGACAGCGACGACGTCAACATCGAGATCAAGGACGGCACTTTGACCGTGTCGGGCGAGCGCACGACCGAGCACGAGGAGCGCGCGGATGGCTTCTATCGCGTCGAGCGGGCGTTCGGCGGGTTCTCGCGCTCGATGGCGCTGCCCGACAACGTCGATGCGGAGCGCATCAACGCGACCTTCGACAAGGGGGTGCTGGAAGTCCGCATCCCGAAGCCCGAAGAGCGCAAGCCGCACCGCGTTCAGATAGGCGCTGCCGCCGTCAACGGCACTGCCCAGGAGAAGAAGTAACGCACGTCGGGTGCATGCGTAGGCTTCCGGGCCGGTGATAGCCGACCCGGAATGCCTGCGCTTCCGAGATAGTCCCGGCATCGGATCCGCCCGAACCGGGCGGCCCACACGTCCTGCGGCGTCGTCGAGACGCAGCCGTATGGGCTACTTCGAGGTTCGAATCCTGTCGGGCGCGTCCGGACCTTCCAGGGTTCGAACCTGTGACACCGCTCGCCGTCCGGGCTCCTGAGCCGGGGTCAGTGGGATTCCCGCGAACGACGTCGCTCCGCCCTTTGCTCCGCCAGCTCCTTGACCTCGTCGAGATGGGCGGCGACCACGCGTTCCCATTGCGGGCGGACCCAGTGGCGTCCCGCCAGCCTGCCGAGGAAGAAGAAGTCGATGCCCAGCTCGCCGTCGTAGCGCAGCTCCGTGCCCTCCTCGTCGATTTCCTCCAGCGTGAACCGCTCCACCGCGTGCGGCACGGGGCCCGTCAGGTGCCTGAACCCGACCCGGCTCGGCGGCGTGAAGTCCATCACCTCGACCGTGCGGGCGGTGTAGAAGTGGACCTTCGTGTAGTGCGCGGCCACCACGACGGCATCGTCCCCGGCGATGATCTCGATGTCCGAGCCGCCTGGTGCACGACCCAGGTACGGCGCGCTGATGACCTCGAACACGATCTCGCGCGGGGCCGCGAACCGGACCGTGATCGGGCCGAGCTCGTGGAGGCTGCGGCCCCATCCCAGATCCAGGTGCAGGCGCCCCATCGCGAGCAGCAGGAGCCCTCCGGCGAACATCAGGAGGCCGAGGGCGACGAGTACGCCCACGACTATCCACCCAGCGGTCATGGCCGGACCGCGACGAGGATCCCGTACCCGATCGCGCCCAGGCCCTCGACTTCGAGCGGCTCAGCGGCGAGCAGCCGGCGGCGGCGGGGACAGATCGACTGCGCCCTGCTCAGCCGCCGCCCATTCGCGGTTCCCGCGTGAGTGGTCCTGGCTTCGATCGTCCTCACCATCTCATTCGTGGGTCCTGGCTTCGATCGTCCTCCACCTTCTCACGTTCGCCCGCTGGCCAAGCCCGCCATGTGGCAGCCTTCAGTCATGGCGGTTGGACACCAGGCGATGACGCGCCCGCTCCGCTGACCGTGTCAGGGGAGGCGGCCGGCGCGGCAGGGGACGGCGCGATGGGTGGCGGGGTGGCCTTCAGGAGCGTGGCGGGCCGGTGGGTGCTGGCGATCTCGGTGCTCGGCTCCGGGATGGCGTTTCTCGACGGCACCGTCGTCAACGTCGCGCTGCCGGACATCGGCCGCGACCTCGATGCGTCGACGGAGGCGCTGCAGTGGATCCTCAACGGCTATCTGCTGACGCTCGCGTCGGTGATCCTGCTGGGGGGCTCGCTCGGCGACCGCTACGGGCGCCGGCGCATGTTCGTCGCGGGGGTGGCCCTGTTCACGGCGGCCTCGCTGCTCTGCGCCGTGTCCCCCAACGCCGAGTTCCTGGTCGGGGCAAGGCTGATCCAGGGGCTCGGGGGTGCTCTCCTGACCCCCGGCAGCCTCGCGATGATCGAGGCGAGCTTCAGGCCGTCAGACCGTGCGCGCGCGATCGGCGCCTGGTCGGGGCTCGGTGGCGTGGCCGCTGCGATCGGCCCGCTGCTCGGCGGCTACCTGGTCGATGCCATCTCGTGGCGGGCGATCTTCCTGATCAATCTGCCCCTGGGCTTGTTCGTCGCAGTCGCGGCCACGAGGCACGTTCCGGAGACCTTCGACCCCCGGGCGCGCGGACCGCTCGACGTGTCGGGGGCGGCCCTGGCGGCCCTGGGGCTGGCGGGAACGACCTACGCGCTGATCGAGGGTCCGGCGGGCATGTCCGGCCCGGTCCTGGCGGCTGCGGTCGCCGGCGTGGCGGCGCTCGGTGCCTTCCTCCTCGTCGAGCACCGCAGCCCGAACCCGATGCTGCCCCTGGACATCTTCAGGTCGCACCAGTTCAGCGCCGCGAACGCCGTCACGTTCGCCGTGTACACCGCCCTCGGCGGCTTCTTCTTCCTCGTCATCGCCTTTCTTCAGATCTCGATGGGCTACTCGCCGATCGCCTCCGGAGCCGCGACGCTGCCGGTCACCGGCGTGATGCTCGCGTTCTCGGCGCGCTCGGGCGCGCTGGCGCAGCGAATCGGCCCGAGGATCCCGCTCACGCTCGGCCCGCTGATCGTCGCCGCGGGCTTTCTGCTCCTGAGCCAGATCGACCCGGGAGACCGCTACCTCACGGGTGTGCTGCCGGCGGTGCTCGTGTTCGCGGTCGGGTTGACGTTGGTGGTCGCGCCGGTGACCGCGACGGTTCTGGCGGCGGCCGACGCCCGCCACGCCGGCATCGCGTCGGGCATCAACAACGCCGTCGCGCGGGTGGGCAGCCTGCTTGCGGTCGCGGTGCTTCCGCTGATCGGCGGCCTGACGGGAGACTCCTTCTACGACCCGGCGAGCATGACCGACGGCTTCAGGATCTCGATGATCGCCTGTGCGGTGCTTGCGGCAGCCGGCGGGGTGCTGGCCTGGTTCACGATCAGCTCGGACGTCCTGCACGCCGAGCCCGAGCCGGGCGGCGCCGCGCCGACGGAGGTGCTCGACGAGTACTCCTGCGGGGCGCCGGGCCCGTTGCTGCGCCCCGGGCGCGAGGCAGAATGCGAGCCCGCCGAGGTGGAGCGCGTGCGGGCGCCGGCCTCCTGACCCTGCGCTCAGCGCCCGACGTATCGCTTGATCTCGTGGCGGACGACGCCGACCAGGTTGCCGAGGGCGATGTTGGCGTCGGCCAGGTGGAGGCCCCAGGCGGCGTTCGGCACCGGGCGCAGATCCGGCGCGCCGTCGCGGGCGGCGATCTCCAGCACGTGTGCGCCGTCGGCCTGCGAGCACTCTCCCGAGTAGGCCCCGTTGGCCTGGATCCACCGCGTCGACGTCTTCACCTCGGGGAGGCCGACCAGTCGCGTTGCCGCGCCGATCGAGGTATTCGGGGCGAACGGCTTGCTGGGGTAGATCGTCCTGAGGTTGGCCGAGTCCCCGCCGAGCGCGGCCGGATTGGTGCACAGGACGTGGAGGCCGGGCTCGGCCGTTCGCCCGAAGACCGCGTCCTGGGGAACCGGGGCGTTGAAGGTCGAGAAGGCCATCACGCAGTGGAGCTGGGATTTCGAGTGGCAGGCCCTGATGTGATCGAAGTCGCCGCCGGTGCTCCTGCCGTCGGCCACGGTGACGTCGCCGCCGAGCAGCACGGCGGACAGCATCTGCCGCCGGAGGCTGCGCTTGGGGTCGATCTCCGTTGGCGATCAGCTCGCGAAGGACGAACGAACCCTGTGAGTGGCCGATGAACACCACGCCGCGGCCGTCGTTGTACTTCCTCATGTAGGTCTTCCACGCCTTGAGGGCGCTGCGATACGCGATCTCCCTCTGCTCGGGCGTGATCGCGCTGGGGTCGAAGATCGCGCTCAGCGTGAGCTGGCGGTACATCGGCGCGAACACGCGGCACTGCTGCGAGTAGCGAGCCGCCTGGTACAGGGCGATCGAGCGCTCCTCGGGATCGATGTGCAGGTTGGCGTTGGGCGTCTGCTGGTCGGAGACCGTGGGATAGACGTAGAAGCAGTCGACCTTCCGGTGCTTCGGCCGCCTGGGCTTCTTCACGCCGTGCTTCTCGCCGGAGGGCGAGATCAGGGTGGTCTTCAGCCCGCGCTCGCATGGATTGCGCTGCTTGCCCGGCTTGCAGAGCCACGCGACCCGGCCCTTGGACGCGATCGCGCCCGACGGTGCCGCGAGACAGGCGATCGCGAGCGCTCCAACGAGGGCGGCCAGCCCGACGGTGGCTGATCTGCGGACGGCGGTCCAACTAAGCGGCATCCAGTCCTCTCCTGCACTTCGGGTCCGTTTGCGACACCTGGACTCTAATGACTGAGGCACGTCGCAACCGTGTGCCCGACCGATCAGACTTGCGCCGATGGCCAAGCGCCGAAAGCAGCGCCGTCGCGCCGGCCCCCCGCCCACGTCGGAGTACACGGATGCCGAGGGGAACGTCCTCGCCTTGCGACAGAGCCTGAGCGCGGCAACGATCGCGAAGATCGGCGAGCCGCCGGCCCGCGCCGGCGCGTCGCTTGAGGACGCCTGGCGGCGACGGGGCGAGATGCTGTTCGAGCGGCTCGTCGTGAGGTGGGAGATCGCCGGCCTGCCGCTCACCGATCAGGCGATGTTGCTCGGGCGCTACCGGATGGCCGACGCCGAGACCCAGCAGTGGGTGCGGGAGACGATCGCGGCCCACGTGGAGCGCTACATCCCGGAGCTCTCGGCCGGCTGAGCCGCGTCGCCCGCCACGATCTCGAGCACCGCGCTCGCGTGACGGGACACGAACGCCGGTCCGATCCCGTGGATCCGCGCCAGCGATTCGACGTCACCGGGCCGCGACGCCGCGATGGCCTCGAGCGTCCGGTTGTGCGCCACCGTGTAGGCGGGCTTGCCCGCCGCCGCCTCGAGGCGCCAGGCCTTGAGCGCCTCGAGCAGCCCGGCGTCCGCGCCCGAGAGCTCGGGTGGAGGTGGCGCCGCCGATCCTCGCGATCGGCGCCTGGTGATCCGAATCGTCTCCGGTGCGGGCAGCCAGCCGTCTGGATCGCAGACGTCGCAGCAGCGTCCCAGCGGCTGGCCGGGCCGCGAGTCGCCGAAGTGGTCCAGAAGGCTGCGCCGGCGGCAGGTGTCCGAGAAGCTGTAGGCCTCCACCGCACGGTAGGCGCGCCAGCCCCGGTCCTTGGCGACGCGGCATGCGGCGGCGGCCCGCCGGAGGTCCAGGCCGTCGTTCAGTCGCACGAGCAGCCGGCCACCGGGCGCAGGGTCGACGGTGCAGGCGCCGGAACGCTCGGCGATCGCCAGGCGGATCCGGTCGGAATCGTTGCGAGGGCTGTCGATCACCAGGCTGCCGTCGGCGTCGGCAAGGCCCCGGAGCCCGCGGACGTAGGAGTCGATCGCCTGGGGGTCGACGCTGCGCTGACGGTTGAAGCGCACCAGCCGCCCCAGGTCGGACCGCCCGGCGAGGAGCACGGCGCGAGCGGGCTGCCCGTCGCGCCCCGCCCGCCCGGCCTCCTGGTAGTAGGCCTCGACGCTGGTGGGAATCGCCCAGTGCCACACGGATCGGACGTCGGCCTTGTCGATCCCCATCCCGAACGCGTTCGTCGCCACGATTGCCCCTGCGTCCCCGGACATGAACCGGTGCTGTGCGGAGGCGCGCTCGTCGGGCGCCATGCCGGCGTGGTATCCCGCCGCCAAGATCCCGGCGGCGCGCAGCGACTCCGCGACGGCCTCGGTGTCGCGGCGCGTGCCGCAGTAGACGATCGCGGGCAGGTTCCGCGGGTCTCGCAGGCCGTGCTCGAGCAGCGCGAGCTTGCGTGCCTTCGACCCCTCGCCCTGCAGAGTGACGGTGTCGAAGGAGATGTTGGGGCGGTCGAAGCCGGAGCGCACGACCAGTGGCTCCCGAAGTCCCAGGCGGCCGGAGATCTCGGCGGCGACCTCCTCGGTCGCGGTTGCCGTGCATGCCATGACGGATGGGCGGCCGAGGCGCTCGAGGGCCTTCGGGAGGCGAAGGTAGTCCGGGCGGAAGTCGTGACCCCACTCGGACACGCAGTGCGCCTCGTCGATGGCCATGAGGTCCACGTCCCGGGCCGCCAGGGCGTCGAGGAACGCCGTTGCGCCAAATCGCTCCGGCGAGCAGTAGACGATCCGTGCGCGCCCGTCGCGGACCCGGGCGAGCGCGTCGCGGTTGCGGTCCTCGCCCATGCCCGAGGCGATCATGACGACGGGATGCCCATCGCCGGTGAGGCGGCGGCACTGGTCGGCCATCAGCGCGATCAGCGGGCTGACCACGATCGTCAGGCGCCCCGATGCCAGGCCGGGCAGCTGGTAGCAGAGGCTCTTGCCGCCGCCTGTTGGCATGACGATCAGCGCGTCGCGCCCGTCAAGGCCCGCCTGGACGGCCTCCCGCTGACCCGGCCGAAACGAGCTGTAGCCGAGGTGGGCCAGCAGCGGCGCGGGCTCGCGCGCCCCGTCGTAGACGCGGGTGGCACCACCATCGGCACCCGACTCCTCGATTCCCTCGAGGCCCTGGAGAGCCAGTGTCGCCTGTGCCTGCTCGGGCCGGTCCATGGGGCAAGCCTACGGTCCGCCTCGGCACGAAAGGCGGGTGCATCGTGACGACTCGGTGTGGTCGCGGGCTCTACGGGAGCCGGGGACGCCACGGCACCGCATCGTCGCGTGCCCGCGCATAGGCGCGCCGCAGGAAGCGGCGCTCGCGGCCCGAGCGATGCGACAGCTGGGCACGCTTGAAGCGCTCCCAAAGCGCCGCCGCACGGTTCGCGTCGGGCGAGTTCGTCCGCTCCACGCGCCGCAGCAGGCACGGCTCGGGGCGACCGGGTGGTGCGTTGCAGCCCTGTGCTGGGGGACAGCAAGCTTTCATACCCCTGGCATACCCGCCCGTCCCCCCGGAACACGCCGTATAGGGGCGCATGTCATGAATCAGCCCGGTCGGCGATCCGGGGTCTGGCACGTGGGCCGATGGGCGGTCCGATAACTGCACGCCCCGCGTGGTTAGCCGGCAGTGCTGCGGGTAGGCGCTAGACGGGAGGCCAATGAACCAACCAGAAGTGGCAATCGACCTGCCGCTCGAGCCCGAGAGCGCTGGGGTGGCGCGGCGCCAGCTGGAGCCATTCCGGGGGGTGATGGACGACATCTCGTTCATCGACCTCTGCCTGCTGGTGGACGAGCTGGTGGTCGAAGCGCTCCACGGCAGCCACAGCACCCTTCCCGATCCGATTCAGGTGCGGGGCGAGTGCGCCGGGGACCGGGTCTGGATCACGGTCGCCGAGGGCGGCGGGGCCTACCGGCTCCCCTCGCGGCGCCCGGAGCCCGGGGACCCCGGATACGGCCTGCACCTCGTTCAGCGGCTCAGCGATCGCTGGGGCATGCGCCGCGACCACGACCGGGCAATGGTGTGGCTGGAGATGCTCGGGAGGCCCCACCGGGCCGCCTGACCACCGCCGGAGATCCCGGGGCCGGCGGGGTAACATGGTCAGCGGCAGGCGCTTCACCGGAGCGCTCGTGCCCATCCGAGAAGGACCACCGTGGGCGTCTATTCCGAGACGGCCGGCGCGGGACTTTCCAGCCACGCCGGACGGAGGAGTTGCCATGTCGTACCTGATGTGTCCTGCCTGCTCGCTCACGATCCCGGAGCCGCGCGGCGCCTTCGCGCCCCGATCGTGTGCGCGCTGCCGCCTGATCAGGGGTGAGCGTGTGGCCCTCGAGCGCGTGGACTCCCCGCCGGAGCCCGGTGAGCCCGCTGCCTCGGATGAGGCGGATCAGGCGGCTACGACGTGAGCGAGCGATGCGTCGATCGCCTCGTCCCAGCGGGCCGCGATCTTCTCGGCTGCCAGGCGCTCCTCGGCGAGGATGAGGTCGACGGCACCGGCGGTCTCCTGGTCGCCGGCGCGCCGCGCAACGCGCTGGAGCTGCTCGTAGCCGCCGATCTCGAGATGCTCGAAGGCGTACGCGAACCCGGCTAGCTTCGCCGGTGTGTCCGGCTGGGCCTGAAAGAAAGCGCCCCAGTTCAGGGCGCCGAGGCGCATGCCGGCGTCCTTCAGGAGCGAGGTTGAGCCGCCGATCGCCTCGAGGCGGTTGCGGATCCGCTCCTCGTGGTTGTGCGACTCCTCGAGGTGCTCCTCGTAGATGCGGGCCAGTCGCTCCGGCTCGGTGATCTTCGAGGCCCGCTCGAGCATCTGGATCGCCTGCATCTCGATCGCATGTGCGTCGGCCAGGTACGCGCGCACCTGCTCGTTCAGACCGTCCCGCCCGAGATCGCGAAGCGAGGCATCCACGGCGCGATCGAAGAGGCTCTCGAGCCGGCCGGCCATCCGCCTCTCCTCGTCGCCAATCTCACCGGCCGCGGATGCCACGTCGGTTGCCCCGGCGCGCTCGGCGACCCGTCGCAGCAGCTCGTAGGCCGCGAGTTCCATGTGCTCGTAGGAGAACGCGTGCGCAACCAGCTTTCCCGGCGTGTCGGGCTGGAGCTTCGCGAACAGCAGCATCCCCACGCCCCCCGCGCGCCCGGCGACGTCCTTGACCTTGGAGGGCGTAGCGTCCGCGGCGTCGAGCAGCTCGCGAACCCGTTGCTCTTGGCGCTCGGTCTCGTACAGGTGCTGCTTGAACGCCTCGGCGATCTCCGAGTCATCCGCGATCTCCGGCGCGCGCCGCATCTGGGACAGCGCCTGCTCCTCGATCGAGTGAACGTCGGCGAGGTACTTGACCAGCTGTTGTGAGAGGTCGCGCTCGGGCATGTGGGTTCCTCCGTCGTTCAGTGGCTACGGCTGCAGAAGCACCTTGATGGCGCCGTTCTCCTTCTTCTGGAACATCTCGTAGGCCTCGGGCGCCTGATCCAACGGCACCTTGTGGGTCGCGAAGTCCTCGGTCCCCAGCACGTCGCCGTTATCGGTCAGGAGTGGGAGGATCTCGTCGGTCCACCGCCTGACGTTCGCCTGGCCCATTCGGATCTGGATCTGCTTGTCGAACAGGTCCATCATCGGCAGCGGATCGACGGCGCCGCCGTACACGCCGGAAACGGACAGCGTCCCCCCGCGCCGCACGGTGTCGATGGCGTCATACAGGGCACGCATCCGGTCGATACCCGCCTTCTCGATCATCTTCTCGGCCACCCCGTCGGGCAGGAGGGCCGCTGCCTGATGGGCGAGCTTGCCGACCGTGTCGCCGTGCGCCTCCATGCCGACCGCCTCGATCACCGCGTCCGTGCCGCGCCCGTCGGTGAGCTGTCGGATGGCCTTCGGGACGTCCTCGGTCTCGCCGGCGTCGATGACCTCGATGCCGTACTTGCGTGCCAGCTGGAGTCGCTCCGGCACGAGATCGACGGCGATCACCCGTGCCCCGTGATGCTTGGCCACGCGGGCTGCCATCTGCCCGATCGGACCGAGGCCGTAGATCGCCACCGAGCCGCCGTCCGGGATCGATGCGTATTCGACCGCCTGCCACGCGGTGGGCAGCACGTCGGACAGGTAGACGAACCGATCGTCGGGCGGACCCTCGGGGACCTTGATGGGCCCGAAGTGCGCCTGCGGGACCCGGAGGTACTCCGCCTGGCCGCCCGGAACCTCGCCATAGAGCTTGGTGTAGCCCAGCAGCGCGGCGCCCTTGTCGTGCTCTCTGACCTGGGTCGTCTCGCACTGGGAGAAGAGCCCCTGGTCGCACATGAAGCAATGCCCGCAGGAAATGTTGAACGGGATCACGACCCGGTCGCCCGGCTTGATGTGCTCGACGTCGGAGCCAACCTCCTCCACGAAGCCCATCGGCTCGTGGCCCAGCACGTCGCCCTCGCCCATGAACGGCCCCATCACCTCGTACAGGTGAAGGTCCGATCCGCAGATCCCGGACGACGTGACCCGGATGACGGCGTCCGTCGGGTTCTCGACCCCCGGGTCGGCGACTTCCTCGACGCGCACGTCGCGCCGTCCATGCCAGGTGACCGCCTTCATCCGCTTCCTCCTCCTATGGTTGCGCTCGACGCTCGGACCCCTCGACTACCCGGGCCGCACGCCGCGGAATCGAGGGACCGGGAACGGGCGATCGCGCCAGCGATGGATGGATACCGGCACCTATATGGCCGAAATCCATCCATCGCTCGGCAATCGGCGCAGCGAGGATCCGACCTATGCTCCGGGGATATGACGATTCAGCGGATGGACAACGTTCTCATCGTCGTCGAGGACCTCGAGGCTGCCAAAGCATTCTTCGCCGAGCTCGGTATGGAGCTGGAAGGCGAGACGACGATCGAGGGGCCTTGGGTGGACCAGACCGTCGGGCTCAACGACGTCCGTGCCGACATCACCATGATGCGAACCCCGGACGGCCACGGCCGGGTCGAGCTGTCGAGGTTCCACCGGCCGCCGGCGGTCAGAGCCGAGCCGGAAAGCGCGCCGGCGAACGCGCTGGGCATGCGCCGCATCATGTTCATGGTCGACGACGTCGACGACGTCGTCACCCGCCTGCGCGGCCACGGTGCCGAGCTCCTCGGCGAGATCGCGCAGTACGAGGACATCTACCGGCTCTGCTTCGTGCGTGGCCCCGAGGGCATCGTCATCGGGCTGTCCGAGCAGCTCAGCTGAAACCTCCATGGGTGCGGCCGGATATCGCACAGCAGCATGCCCGTAGATGCCAGTCGCGCTCACCCAAGCAGCCGACGGCAACCCGCTCCGGGAGGCGGGCGCGGACGCTAGTGGCCGGCGTGCCGGCCCGCCAGCAGGTCGAGCGCGTGAGGGAGGGCGCCGGCTATCGCGCCGCCCGCCTGGTCGATGCTGCGGGGGCTGCCCGGGAAGTTGACGATGAGCGTGGCGCCCCGGATGCCTGCCACCCCCCTCGAGAGCATCCAGTGCGGCGTGTGCTCGCGGGAGGCGGCTCGCATCGCCTCCGCGATCCCGGGCGCCTCCCGGTCGATCACGTCGCGGGTCGCCTCCGGGGTCACGTCGCTGGGGGCCACCCCGGTGCCGCCGGTGGTCAGGACGAGGTCGCATCCCTCGTCGTCCGCCCAGTGGCGCAGGCGGCCCGCGATCAGCGCTCGGTCGTCGGGGATGATCTCGCGACCGGCGAGCTCGGCCCCGAGGTCGCCCGCGAACGCCGCCAGCCGCCCGCCGCTCTCGTCAGCCGCCTCGCTTCCTCCCGCCTTCGAGGTGCTGACCGTGACGATCGCCGCGCGCACGCTCATCCGGCGTCCTCCCGGCGCCAGTCGCCGCTCTTGCCGCCCGACTTGGCGGTCAGGGCGATCTCGTCGATGGTCACCCCGCGCTCCAGGCCCTTGACCATGTCGTAGACGGTGAGTGCGGTGATCGCGCAGGCGGTCATCGCTTCCATCTCGACGCCGGTCCGGCCCACGGTCCTCGCCTCGGCGAGAAGCTCCACGAGGCCCTCGGAGGCGATCACCCGGACCTGGACGTCCACATGCGTCAGCGGCAGCGGATGAGCGAGCGGAATCAGCTCGCCGGCCCGCTTGGCGGCCTGGATTCCGGCGATCCGCGCGGTCCCGATGACGTCGCCCTTGGGGGCGTCCCGGTTCTCGATCGCCGCCGCGGTCTCGGGCGACATGCGCAGTCGCGCCCTGGCCTCCGCTCGCCGCGCGGTGGGCTCCTTGGAGCCGACGTCGACCATGCGGGCCGTGCCGGTCTCGTCGATGTGGCTGAGGCGCGGATCGGTCAAGGGCCGGCCTCCGCCTGGAGCTTCCAGATGGGGGCCTCGGCCTTGATGCGGTCGATCGCCTCCCGGGCGGCCGCGAAAGCCTCGGCGCGATGGGGCGCCGAGACGGCGACCAGCACGCTCGCCTCCTCGGCCGGCACCGGGCCGGTGCGGTGCTCCGCGGCGGCCGCGACCAGGCCGTGGCGCTCGACGCAGTCGCCGAGGATCGCGGCGATCCGCTCCTCGGCCATTTCGCCGTAGGCCTCGTAGTCGAGCTGCGGGACGTCACGCGGGAACCCCTGGAAGGTCACCACGGCGCCGGCTGAGGAGGCGATCACCCGTCGGGCGACCCCGTCCAGCGAGATCCGCTCCGGCCCCACGCGAACCTGGGCGGAGCTGCCGCCGCTCACCGGTGGCACCAGCGCCAGCTCGTCACCGGCCGACAGCTCGGTCTCGGGCTTCGCGTAGTCGCGGTTGACGGCCATGCGCACCGGCATCCGATCCAGGACGTCTCCGAGGCCGGGCTGGCGGGCGAGGGCCGCCATCGCGTCGGCCACGGTCGCGCCCTCGTCGATCTCGATGTCGACCGACCCGCGCCCCGCGCGCTGCCTGAGGACGGCGAACAACCGCACCCTGACCGTCATCGAGCGAGCCACCTGCCCATGCTAAGCGCCCATGCCCGCTGCGAGGAGCCCGCCGGATGGCAGCAACTCGATCTCCACTCGCTCGCCCGCCTCCATATCTCCCCGCTCGGCCGGGACGACGGCGAAGGCGTCGGCGCCGAGCATGGAGGTGAGGACGTGCGATGCCTGCTCCCCGGTGGGACGAGCGTGCCAGCCGTCGTCGCGCGCCTCCAGCCGCACCCTGACGAAGTGGGCGCGGCCGGGACGCTTCTCGTAGCGGGCATCGAGCACGGCGCCGGCGCGGTGGCGATCCGGGCTCGCGCCGGCGAGCGCCAGCAGGGCGGGGCGGACGAGGAGGATGAACGTGACGACCGCCGACACCGGGTTGCCCGGCAGCCCGAAGGCCGGCGTCCCGTCGGCGGCGACGCCGAACCAGGTCGGCCTGCCGGGCCGCAGCGCCAGGCCCCAGAACACCTCCTCGACCCCCAGGGCGGCGAACGCCGGGCGGACGTGGTCGTGCTCACCGACCGAGACGCCGCCGCAGACGACGGCCACGTCGGCCGCGAGCGCGGCCGCGACGGCATCGCGCGTCGCGTTCGCGTCGTCGCCGGTGTGGTCGACCGCCGTCACGAGGGCACCGGCGGTGCGGGCCAGCGCCGGCACCGACTGCGCGTTGGCATCCCGGATCTCACCGGGGCCGAGCGCGTCGCCGGCGCCCGCGAGCTCGTCGCCGGTGGTCAGGACGCCGACCCGGGGCCGCCTCCCGCACGAGACGACGGGCCGGCCCACCGAGGCGAGCACGCCGAGCTCGGCCGGCCCGAGGACGGTGCCGCGGCGAGTCACGACGTCGCCCGCCCGGACGTCGTCGCCGGCGCGCCTGACGTCGCGGCCCGGATCGACGGGGGCGGTGACGGTGATCGTCTCTTCGCGGCGGCCGACGTCCTCGAGCCGCACGATCGCGTCGCATCCGGCCGGCAGCGAGGCTCCCGTGGAGATCGCGATCGCCTCGCCCTGCCCGGCGGCGGTGCCGGCCGGGGCGCCGGCGCGGGACTCGTCCACCACGCGCAACGCGACCGGCTCGCCGGTGGATGCGTCGCGGGTGTCCGCCGCGCGCACGGCGTAGCCGTCCATCGCCGAGTTGTCGAAGGGAGGGATCTCCTCGGCGCTCTCGACGTCGGCCGCCAGGACCCTGCCCAGCGCGTCGTCGAGCCCCACGTCCTCGGCTGCGAGCGGCGAGACGCGCTCCACCACGCGGCGCCGGGCGACCTCGATGTCGAGCAGCTCGCGGGCCATCACCCTGGATCATCGCTGCCAGACTGAGGGCATGTCCTCCCGGGTCCGGCCGGATCGTCCCTCAGACTCCCCGTTGGGAGCCGTGCTCGCCGGGGGCAGGAGCTCGCGGATGGCAGCGCCCAAGGCCACCGTCGAGCTTGCCGGGCGCCCTTTGATCGCCTACCCGGTCGAGGCGATGGCCGCGGCAGGGCTCGCGCCGGTGGTCGTCGCGAAGCCCGACAGCGAGCTCCCGCCGCTGGAGGTGCCCGTCGTCCGGGAGACCGACGCCGATTCGCATCCGGCCGCCGGCATCGTCGCGGCCCTGCGGACCGGCCGGGGCAGGCCGGTCGTCGTGGCCGCCTGCGACATGCCCTTCGTACCGTCCGAGCTCCTGGCTCTCCTCGCCGGGCTCGGCGTCCCGGTCGCCGCGGCCGGTGCCGACGGCAGGCTGCAGCCTCTCCTCGCGCGCTACGAGCCATCGGTCGTCCCGGCGCTGCAGACCGCGATCGCGGGAGCCGAGTCGCTGCGGGGCGCGGTCGCCCGGCTCGATCCGCTGATCCTTGGCGCCACGGAGCTCGCCCGCTTCGGGGACCCGCGACGCATCACCTTCAACGTCAACGATCGCGCCGACCTGGCCGCTGCGGAGCGGCTGCTGGCCGCCGGTGCCCCAAGCCGATGAACGGGTCCGCTGAGCCCGACCCCGGGACGTTCGCCGGCCGCACGTACACGACCGTCGAGCACGACGGCCTGGTCGACGAGGTCGCCGTGGAGGAGCCGCTCGAGATCCGGGTGGACGGGCGGGCGCTGGCGGTGACCATGCGCACGCCCGGGCACGACGAGGAGCTGGCACTCGGGTTCCTGCTGGGCGAGGGCCTGATCGACTCGGTGCGAGGCGTATCGCCGCCCCCGGATCTCGCCGCGAACACCGTCGACGTCTCCGGGCCGCTCCTGCGAGAGCCGGGGGAGCGCCGCTTCTACGCGACCTCCTCGTGCGGCGTGTGCGGCAAGGGCGCCCTGGAGGAGGTGGCCGTCCATTCGGCGGCGCTCCCCGCCGGCCCGACGATCGAGCGCCGGCTGCTGGCCTCGCTTCCCGACCGGCTGCGCCAGCCGACCTTCGAGCGGACGGGGGGGCTGCACGCGACCGGGCTGTTCGAGCCCGACGGCGAGCTGCTCGTCGTGCGGGAGGACGTCGGGCGCCACAACGCGATGGACAAGGTCATCGGCCGGGCGCTGACGGACGGCGCGGTGCCGCTGGGCCGGCGGGTCCTGTGCGTGAGCGGCCGCCTCTCGTTCGAGCTGGTGCAGAAGGCGGCCGTCGCGGGGGCGCCGATCCTGGTCGGGGTCGGTGCGCCGAGCTCGCTCGCCGTGGAGCTGGCTGCCGAGCGGGGGCTGACCCTCGGCGGCTTCGCGCGCCGGGGGCGGATCAACGTCTACACCGGCGCAGGCGGGCGGGTGAGCCGAACCAACCCCGCGAGCGGCGGATAATCGACCGTATAGGTGCATATCAGCCCACTCGGGTGAGCTGGGCTACTCGCTCGCGCTGGGATTGATGCGCTTGGCGATCTCTCGGAGGGATTCGGGAGAGCGCCCCGTCTGGCCGCCGATCCAGCACGCCACCGGGGCGGCCGATGCGCTCCGAGCCGTGAGCGCCGCGCCGGCCAGGTTCAGGATGGTCCAGATCCCTCGGGTCGGCGGCTCGGCATCGAGCTCTCTCGCGAATGCACCGATCCACTCCTCACGGTCATCTGCCGGACCTCCTAGTCGCTCGCTGACCCGGAAGCTATCCGCCGACGGACAAGCGGCGTGATGTGGCTTCCCCCGCGCACGCCTGGCGGCACGGGCGCGCGGGACCCACATCAAGCCTCCAGCTAGATGGGCGACAGCCGGGTGGCCGCCGCCTTCCAGCTCGCGATGACGGCCGACCCGCGCCGCACGCCCAGGTCGCGGAGGGATGCCTCCGTGATCTCGGCGGCCAGGGGCTGCGGACCGTCGAGGGCCACCCGGACCCGCCCGCCGAGCTCCGTGATGACCCCGACCGTCGCTGGAACGTGATTGCGGATCGAGCTTCGCGCGCCGACGCCGGGCAGGTCCAGGCTGACCTCCCACGGGTACACGCTCGCCGCTACGCGGCCGGTGGCGCTCGCCGTGCTCGCGATCTCCCCGCCGCCGTCGAGGCAGACCACCGTGCCCCCGCCGGCCTCGGCGCGAGCGGTGCCGACGAGGACGACAGCGCCCGAGAAGTCCGCCACGAACGAGCTCGCCGGCTCGGCGGCGAGCTCGGCGGCCGCTCCCCTCTGGACCACCCGGCCCGCGTCGAGAATCGCCACCTCGCTTCCGAACATCGCCGCTTCCTGGAAGTCGTGGGTCACGAGCACCGTGGGGACGCCGGCGGCTGCGATCGCACTCGCGAGCGACCCGTCCGGCGTCCCCTCGCGTGCGCGTGTCGAGCGCCGACAGCGGCTCGTACAGGAGCAGGGCGGACGGGTCCGTCGCGAGTGCCCGGGCGAGCGCGACCCGGTGGCGCTCGCCGCCCGACAGCTGCGATGGCCGCGCCTCCGCCCGATCCCCGATCCCGAATCGCTCGAGCAACTCGGTGGCACGATCTCGCCGGATCCCGCGCGGGTGCCGCCGCAGGCCGTACGCGACGTTCTGCCAGGCGCGCTGATGGTCGAACAGCGCGTAGTCCTGGAACACGTAGCCGCAGCGTCGGCGCTCCGGGGGCAGGCGATGCCCCGCCGGACGTCGAGCCGACGTCCCGGCCGCAGACGACGCGCCCGGCGCGCGGCGCCACCAGGCCGGCGATCGCCCGGAGCGCCGTCGTCTTCGCGCACCCGGACGGCCCGGCCAGCGCCAGGCATTCTGCGGCCTCGACCCGCAGGCCAAGGTCGAGCTCGAAGCCGTCCCGGTGGACGTGAAGGTCAGCGTCGAGCACCGCGAGCGACCGTCGGTCGTGACACGAGCTTCACGGTCAGGAGCAGCGCTCCCGATACCGCGACCAGAACCGCCGAGAGCGCCAGCGCTGCGGGGAAGTCCGTCGCGAAGCGGTCGTAGATCGCGAGCGGGACCGTCTGGGTGACCCCGCGCACCGAGCCGGCGAACATGAGTGTCGCTCCGAACTCTCCCAATGCCCTGCCCGAGGCGAGCGCGAGACCGGAGGCCAGGCCGGCCCTCGCCGCGGGGATTGCGATCCGCCACAGGGTCCGCGGCTCTCCGGCGCCAAGCGTCCGCGAGGCCTCCAGCATTCCGCGGTCCACCGCCTCGAACGCCGCCTGCGCCTGGCGCAGGAAGAACGGCGACGCCACGAACGTCAGCGCAACGATCACGCCGGCGGTCTGCAGCACGAGGACGACGCCCGCGTCCTCGAGGAGCCCGCCGAGGATCCCGTTCGGGCCGAGCGCCGCCAGCAGGCCGATTCCGGCGACCGCGGGAGGCAGGACCAGCGGCAGCTCCACCAGCGTGACGACCAGCGGCCGGCCGCGGAACTCCCGCGTCGCCAGCAGATAGGCGGCCGGCGTCCCGACCACGACGATGATCGCGAGGGACGCCGCCGTCGTCTCCAGGCTCAGCAGCAGCGCGTCGAGCGCAACCGGGTCGCCGATGCTGGACAGCAGGCGAGCCGGCCCGGTGTCGACGAAGATCGCGACGATCGGGAGGGTCAGGAAGGTCAGCGTCACGGCCATCGCGACCACGAGCACGGCTCCGAACCACCGTGAGGCCCTCATCTCGGCGGGTCGAACCCGGCTTGCCGAGGGCCCGCGCGCCGCGGCCGGCGAGAAGCCCGCGGATGAACTGACGAGCCTCGGCGGCCCGATTCGTCCCCCTGACGACCGCCGCCGCGTAGTCGGCCGAGGGCCGCAGCCGTGGCGGCAGCTCGACCGCCTTCAGCGCGCCGTGCGTGGCGACGACGTCGGTCACGTACGTGAAGCCGGCGTCGACGGCCCCCTGCGTGAGCTTGCCCACGACGCCCGCGACGTCCGGCTCCTCGGATCTGACGTTGTCAAGGATCGCCGTCCTCTCCGTGTTCTTCAGGTCGGACAGGACGCGGCGCGTGTACTCGCCCACCGGGACCGATGGAGACCCGATGGCGATCGTCAATCGGGCCGGGCCAGGTCGCGCACCGAGCGGATCGGGCTGGCGGCCGGAACGGCGATCAGGGGCGATTGGCACCGAAGACGACCGGCCTGCCCACCAGGCCGCGATCGTGCAGCTCGTCGGGGTAGGCGGTGTTGGCCGAAGCGAAGACGTCGGGACGCGCGCCCTGCTGGATCTGCGCCGCCAGCACATCCGAGCCCGCGAAGGAGAACCGCGCGTCGGCCCCGTGGAGCTCCTCGCCGTACCGGGTGAACGCGCTCGTGAGCGAGCTGGCGGCGCTGACGGTCAATCGCGGATCGCCGCCGCCCCCGCAGCCCGCGATCGTCGCGAGGGCGGCGAGCGCGGCGATCGCGAGCGCCGGCCGGAGGGGGAGGGGGCTCAACCCGATCCGGTCTCGACCATCACCGAGGTCGCTTTGACGGTGGCGGTCGCCGCCACCCCCTCGGCGAGGCCGAGCTCCTCAACGGCATCTCGGGTGATCGCGGCGGTCACGCGGTGTGGCCCGGCTTCGATCTCCACCAGCGCCATGACCCCCGAGATCTCAACCGAGCGGACGACGCCGGGAAAGCGGTTGCGGGCCGAGAGCCGGTCGCCCGCACGATGGCGCTGCGGCCGCTGGCTCAGGCGTCTGATCTCGGCGGCGGGGATGCGGCGCCGATTGCGGTCGTCGCGAGTGGTTCGGAGCTTCCCGGCGCGATCCCAGCGGCGCAGCGTGTCGGCGCTCACCCCGAGCGCCTTCGCCGCCTCCCCGAGAGCGAGATCCCGCGCCATAGTCTGCCTAAGCATTGCATAGGCAGACTTGGCCTACCCCCCGATCGCGCTCATCGTCCGCGGCGGCGGGCGGAACCCGGGCTCGTTGACGTGATGCTTGAGCTCCTTGCGCCAGACGGCGTCGCGGACGATCGCCTCCAGCTCGTCGTCGTCCGCTCCCGCCCGCATCGGCTCGGACAGGTCCGTCTCGTGCATCGAGAAGAGGCAGGTCCGCAGCTTGCCGTCGGCGGTCAGCCGGATGCGGTTGCAGTCGCCGCAGAAGGGCTCGGACACGGGGCTGACGAACCCGATCTCGCCCCGTCCGTCTTGAAAGGCGAAGACCCGCGCGGTCGCGTGGGGCTCCCGCCGAAGCTCTGAGAGCGGATGGACGGTCTCGACGATCTCCCGGATCTCGGCGCCGGTGAGCACGTCGTCGGGCTTCCAGGCTCGGTCCCCGTCGAGCGGCATGAACTCGATGAACCGCACCTGGTAGTCGGTCGAGCGCGCCAGCTCGCAGAAGCGCAACACCTCGTCCTCGGTGAAGTCGCGCATCGCGACCGCGTTCACCTTCACGGGCCGGATCTCGGGATGGGCCCCGATTGCCTCGAGCCCCGCCAGCACCTGCGCCAGCGAGTCGCGGCGCGTGATGCGGAAGAACCGGTCGCGCGCAAGGGAATCGATCGAGACGTTCACCCGGTGGATCCCGGCTTCGACGAGCGCGCCCGCGTGGCGCTCGAGCAAGAAGCCGTTCGTCGTCAGCGAGAGGTCGCGAAGGCCGTCGATCGTCGCAAGCATTCCCACCAGTCGCGGAAAGTCGCGGCGCACCAGAGGCTCGCCGCCCGTGAGGCGGACGTCCTCGATGCCGAGGCTCACCATCAGGCTCACCAGCCGCTCGATCTCCTCGAAGCTGAGAATCCCGTCCCTGGGGAGCCACTCGATCCCGTCGGCCGGCATGCAGTACTGACAGCGGAAGTTGCAGCGGTCGGTGACCGAGACCCTGAGGTCCGAGATCCGCCGTCCGTGCGCGTCGTGGAGCGGGGCCGCCACCTACCGCAGGGTACCCGGCGCCGTGCCGCCGCGAACGGCCCACCCGCCGCGTACGTCCGCGGCATGACCCCACGTTTGAGAGGCGTCGCCAGCGGTGATATGGATTGCGCACCACCAAGGTCTTACGAGGAGGAAGCGCGCTGGCCTTCGACCTGCCCCTGTTCCGTCAGCTCCGCGGCGATCCCACCGCTCGCGGGGCGGCCGCGAAGTCGAAGCGGTCGGCGACGCTTCAGCCGCGAACCAAGACGGCCGACCGCGTGGTGCAGTCCATCTGCCCGTACTGCGCGGTCGGGTGCGGACAGCGCGTCTACGTCAAGGACGAGCAGGTGGTGCAGATCGAGGGCGACCCGGACAGCCCGATCTCCCGCGGCCGCCTGTGCCCGAAGGGCGCGGCGTCCAAGCAGCTCGTCACCAACCCGTTTCGAGAGCACAAGGTCAAGTACCGGCGGCCGCATGCCACGGAGTGGGAGGAGCTCGACCTCGACCAGGCGACGGACATGATCGCCGACCGGGTCGTCGCCGCCCGCGAGGAGACCTGGGAGGACACCGTCGACGGCGATTCCGATCGCAAGCTCAATCGAACCCGCGGCATCGCCTTCCTCGGCGGGGCGACGCTCGACACCGAGGAGAACTACCTGATCAAGAAGCTCTTCACGGCGCTCGGCGCGATCCAGATCGAGAACCAGGCCCGCATATGACACAGCTCCACCGTCCCCGGTCTGGGGACGTCGTTCGGAAGGGGTGGCGCCACCACCTTCCAGCAGGACCTGCAGAACTCCGACTGCATCGTGATCATGGGCTCCAACATGGCCGAGTGCCATCCGGTCGGGTTCCAGTGGGTGGTTGAGGCCGCCGAGCGCGGAGCGCAAGGTCATCCACGCCGACCCGCGCTTCACCCGCACGAGCGCGATCGCCGACGTTCACGTCCCCCTGCGAGCCGGAACCGACATCGCCTTCCTCGGCGGCATCGTCAACTACATCGTCGAGAACGGGAAGTGGTTCGACGAGTACGTCAAGGCCTACACCAACGGGCCGGTGATCATCAAGCCGGAGTTTCGGGACACCGAGGACCTGGCCGGGCTCTTCTCCGGGTATGACCCCGAGACCGGCTATTACGACATCACGAGCTGGTCCTACGACGGCACCGAGGAGGAGGCCGCCGCGGGCAAGCGCGAGCAGATCGCCGACGTCTCGGGTGAGCAGGCGCACGGCGCGCACGGGATCGAGCTGAAGGGTGGCGATCCCCCGAGGATGGATCCCGAGATGCAGGATCCACATTGCGTGTTCCAGCTCCTGCGCAAGCACTTCAGCCGCTACACGCCGGAGATGGTGGAGCGGATCTGCGGCGTGCCGAAGGAGCAGTTCCTCGAGGTGGCCGAAGCGCTCTGCGAGAGCTCGGGTCGGGAGCGCACGTCGGCGTTCGTCTACTCGGTCGGATGGACGCAGCACACCGTCGGCGTCCAGTACATCCGCACCGCGGCGATCGTCCAGCTCCTGCTCGGGAACATGGGCAGGCCCGGCGGCGGGATCCTGGCGCTTCGCGGTCACGCGAACATCCAGGGCTCGACCGACATCCCGACCCTGTTCAACATCCTTCCGGGCTACATGCCCATGCCGCACCCGGAGTCGCACGGGGACCTCGACGACATACATCGAGAACATGGGGCCGAAGACCGGGACCTGGGGATCGCTCAGGTCCTACATGGTCAGCATGCTGAAGGCCTGGTGGGGCGACGCCGCCGAGGAGGAGAACGACTTCGCGTTCGACTACCTGCCGCGGATCAACGGCGACCACTCGAACTACACGACGATGAACCGGATGCTCGACGGCAAGGTCAAGGGGTTCTTCGTCGTCGGGGAGAACCCGGCGGTCGGATCGGCGAACGGCAAGCTCAACCGCAGGGCGATGGCCAAGCTCGACTGGCTCGTCGTGCGTGACTTCACCGAGATCGAGACGGCGTCGTTCTGGAAGGACGGGCCGGAGATCGAGACCGGCGAGCTGCGCACGGAGAACATCGGCACCGAGGTCTTCTTGATGCCCGCGGCTTCCCACGTCGAGAAGGACGGGTCGTTCACCAACACGCAGCGCCTTCTCCAGTGGCACTGGAAGGCCATCGAGCCGCCAGAGGACTGCCGATCGGAGCTGCACTTCTTCTACCACCTCGGCAAGCGGATCCAGGAGCAGCCTGCGAAGCTCGCGAAAGCACCGCGACCGGCCGATCAAGCAGCTCACCTGGGACTACCCGACCCAGGGCCCTCATGACGAGCCGGACGCCGAGGCGGTCCTGCAGGAGATCAACGGACGCGACCCCGAGGGCGAGCTGATCCCGAAGTACCAGGAGCTGAAGGACGACGGCTCCACCACGGCTGGGTCGTGGATCCACGCCGGCATCTACAAGGAGGGCATCAACCAGCCGGCGCGTAAGAGGCCGTGGACCGAGCAGGACTGGGTCGCGCGCGAATGGGGCTGGGCGTGGCCCGCCGAACACCCGCATCCTCTACAACCGGGCGTCCGCCGACCCGGACGGCAAGCCGTGGTCGGAGCGCAAGCGATACGTGTGGTGGGACGCCGACGAGGGCGAGTGGACCGGGCGCGACCATCCCGACACCGGCAAGCCAGACAAGCCGCCCGACTACAAGCCGAAGCGCAACGCGAAGGGAATCGAGGCGCTGCGCGGCGACGATCCGTTCATCCTGCACCCGGATGGCCTGGGCTGGCTATACGTGCCGGCGGGCCTCGTCGACGGGCCGATGCCGACCCACTATGAGCCGCATGAGACGCCGTTCGAAAACCCCCTCTACGACCAGCAGCAGAATCCGACCCGCCAGCGCTTCGACCGGGTCGAGAACCCCTACAACCCCTCGGCCGGGCAGCCGGGCTCCAGCGTCTATCCCTACGTCCTCACCTCCTACCGGCTGACGGAGCACCACACCGCCGGCGGGATGTCCCGGACGCTGTCCTACCTCTCGGAGCTGCAGCCCGAGCTCTTCTGCGAGGTGAGCCCCGAGCTCGCCGCCGAGCGCGGCCTCGACCACGGCGGCTGGGCGACCATCGTCACCTCGCGGACGGCGATCGAGGCACGGGTGATGGTCACCGAGCGCATCAAGCCGCTGCGAGTCGACGGGCACGTCGCCCACCAGGTCGGCCTGCCGTACCACTGGGGCAACCGGGGGCTGGCGAAGGGCGACGTCGTCAACGACCTGTTCTCGCTCGCGCTGGACCCGAACGTCCACATCCAGGAGGTGAAGGCCGCGAGCTGCGACATCATCCCCGGCCGCCGCCCGCGCGGCGGGGCGCTGCCCGAGTTCGTCGCCTCCTACCGGACGCGCGCGCTCGCGAACGCGGGCAGACGCCCCCCGAGCCCGCCGCCGAGGCGCACGAGGGCGAGGAGACCGGCCACGGAGCGGAGGAGGAACGGCTTTGAACGGGCGCGTGGTCGAGACCCGCGGCTGGCCGGATACCTACGGCGCCGAGGCCAAGCCCCGGGTGGGGTTCTTCACGGATACCTCGGTCTGCATCGGCTGCAAGGCGTGTGAGGTCGCCTGCAAGGAGTGGAACGACGTGCCCGCCGACCCGCTCGGCTTCACCGGCGAGTCCTACGACAACAGCGGCGACCTGGGAGCCAACAGATGGCGGCACGTGGCGTTCATCGAGCAGAAGGTGCCGGTCGACGGCGTCGCCGAGGCCGCCCCCGATTCCTGGGTCAAGGAGGCCGCTCGCCAGCAGCTCACCGAGCACGGTCTCGACGCTCACGACGACGGCTCCGGCTTCCGCTGGCTGATGAGCTCGGACGTCTGCAAGCACTGCACGGAGGCCGCGTGCCTCGACGTCTGCCCGACGGGGTCGCTGTTCCGCACGGAGTACGGGACGGTCGTCGTCCAGGAGGACATCTGCAACGGCTGTGGCTACTGCGTGGTCGCCTGCCCCTTCGGTGTCCTCGACCAGAGGAAGGACGACGGGCGGGTCTGGAAGTGCACCCTCTGCTACGACCGCCTGCGCGACGACATGGAGCCGGCCTGCGCGCAGGCCTGTCCGACCGACTCGATCCAGTTCGGCGAGCTCGACGAGCTGGTCGAGCGGGCCTCGAAGCGGGTGGAGCAGCTTCACGACCGCGGCCACGGCGACGCCAGGCTGTACGGACACGATCCCGACGACGGGGTGGGGGGCTCCGGGGCGTTCTTCCTGCTCCTCGACGAGCCCGAGGTGTACGGGCTTCCCCCGGATCCCGTCGTCACGACCCGCCGCCTGAAGCGCAACTGGCTCGCCGCCGCCGGCGCGGCCGCGGCGCTCGCGATCGGCGTCGCGGCGTCCTTCGTCGGGGAGACGCGGTGAGCGAGCGGACCAACGGGTCGGGCGAGATCAGGGGCGACGTCGAGCACGCCGTGCCGGCGGAGTCGACCTATGTCCACGGGGGCGCCCCCGGGGCCGGTCCGGCCACCACGCAGACGACGCGGACCAGGGCGGGCGAGGGGCGGGGGGGCGAGCGCACGATGGTCCCGCGCGAGCGCCCGTCCTCCTACTACGGCCGCCCGGTCATAAAGCCTCCGGTCTGGACCTGGGAGATCCCGACGTACTTCTTCACCGGCGGACTCGGCGGAGCCTCCGCCACGTTCGCCCTCGCGGCCGACCTCGCCGGCAACCGCAAGCTGGCGCGGCGGTCGTGGATGATCGCCTTCGGCGGCCTGTCGGTCAGCCCCCTCCTGCTGACCTCGGACCTCGGCCGGCCGCTGCGGTTCCTGAAGATGCTCCGCGTCTTCAAGCTGACCTCGCCGATGAGCGTGGGGTCGTGGCTCCTCGCGGTCGGAGCGGCGGCGACCGCGCCCGCGGCCGCGAGCGCGGTCGTGCGCCGGGATCTGCCCGGTGCGCATGCGGCGCGGTGGGTTGCCGGTGCGTTCGGCCTGCCGGTCGCGACCTACACGGCGGTCCTCGTATCGAACACGGCCGTCCCGGTCTGGAGCGAGGCACGGTGGGAGCTGCCGCTCAGCTTCGCGGCGAGCGCCGCGGCGAGCGCGGGGGCCGCGGCCACCCTGGCCACGCCTCGCGAGCTGGCAGCGCCCGCGCGCCGGCTGGCGATCGGCGGCGCCGTCATCGAGTCGGCGGTCACCGAGGTCATGGAGAAGCGGCTCGGCGAGCTCGGGGAGCCCTACGGGGAGGGAGCCTCCGGCAAGCTCGCGACCGCCGCCAAGGCTCTGACCGTCGCCGGCGCCGGTCTCATGGCCGTCGGCGCGAAGCGGTCACGCTCACTGAGCGCCGCCGGGGCCGCGTGCCTCTTGGCCGGGTCCGTGTGCGAGCGATGGTCGGTGTTCAAGGCCGGCTTCGCGTCGGCGAAGGACCCGAGGTACACGGTCGGTCCTCAGCGCGAGCGCGCGAGCGCACGGACGTAGGCGCACCCCCCAGCCGTTGTCGGGGCCTTCCGCGCGCGGTAAGCCGACAATCGCGGCGATCTAGGCGACCTGGATGCGGCCCGCGGGGCCGTCGACGAGCTCGCCGACGCCCGTCCCCGGCGCCTCGGATGCGCGCTGCGGCGGCACCGCGACGAGCAGGCCCCCGGAGGTCATGGCGTCGGTGAGGAGGATGCGGCGCTCGCCGGAGACGTCCACGGACCAGTCCGTGAAGCGTTCCGCGTCCGCGGCGTTGCGCCGGCTGCCGCCGGCGACGCAGCGCTCGTCGCCCGCCAGCTCCTGTGCGCCCTCGATCGCCGGCACCGCCGAGGCGTCGATCCGCGCGGCGAGGCCGCTCGCGGCGCACAGCTCGTGGAGGTGCCCGAGGAGCCCGAATCCGGTCACGTCGGTCATCGCGCTGGCACCGGCGTCCACCGCGGCGTTCGAGGCCGGTCCGTTCAGCCCGCACATGATCGCCACGGCGCGAGCCACGAGGGCATCGTCCGCCACGCCGCGCTTGGCGGCGGTGGTGACGAGCCCGCCGCCGATCGGCTTGGTTAGAAACAGCCGGTCCCCGGCCCTCCCGCCGGCATTGGTGACGACGGCGTCGGGATGGACGGTCCCCGTGACCGACATTCCGTACTTCGGCTCGGGGTCGTCGATGGAGTGCCCGCCGCCGATCGCGATCCCGGCGAGCTCGGCGATGTCCTGGCCGCCGCGGAGGATCTCGCCCAGCGTCTCGTGGCCGTGCTGCGCCAGCGAGAACGCGACCAGGTTGAGCGCCAGCGCGGGCTCGGCGCCCATCGCGTAGATGTCGGACAGGGCGTTCGCCGCCGCGATGCGGCCGAAGTCGTACGGGTCGTCGACGATCGGCGTGAAGAAGTCCGCGCTCTGAACGAGCGCCAGGTCCGGGCGCAGCCTGTAGACCGCGGCGTCGTCCGCCGTGCCGGCGCCGACCAGGAGGTCCGGGTCGGCGGATTCGGTGAGGTCGCCAAGCGCCTCTCTCAGGTCCGCAGCGGAGATCTTGCACGCGCAGCCGGCGCCGTGAGACAGGGTCGTCAGCCGCACGTGCTCGGGACTCGTGGCCACGGCGCCAGAGTACTCTCGGCACGTGGACGACCGCCTTCGCGATCTGCCATCGGTGGAGCGGCTCGCCTCCGCCGTGGACGGCCTGCCTCGATCGGCGGCCGTCGAGGCCTCACGGCTCGAGCTCGAGGAGCGACGGTCGCGCATCCTGGCCGGGGAGGATGCCGGGACCGACTTCGAGCGGATCGTCGACGCGACGGCGCGGCGCGGCGCCGCCCTCACGCGGGGAACGCTGCGGCCGGGGATCAATGCCACCGGGGTCATCCTCCACACCAACCTCGGTCGGGCGCCGCTCGCCCCCGAGGCCGCGGAGGCCGCGGCTCGCATCGCCGCCCGCTACTCGAACCTCGAGCTGGATCTCGCCAGCGGGGCGCGGGGCAGCCGCCAAGCGCACCTCGAGCCGCTGCTTCGCGAGCTCACCGGAGCCGAGGCGGCGATGGCGGTCAACAACAACGCCGCCGCCGTCCTGCTGGCGCTCGCCGCGCTGGCCGCCGATCGTGAGGTCGTCATCGGCCGCGGTCAGCTCGTGGAGATCGGCGGCTCCTTCCGGATCCCGGAGATCCTGGAGCAGTCGGGTGCCCGCCTCGTGGAGGTGGGCACGACCAACCGCACCCGCGCCGGCGACTACGTCGCCGCCATCGGGCCGGACACGGCGGCCGTCATGCGGGTCCACCAGTCCAACTTCCGCACGGTGGGCTTCGCCGAGGAGGCCTCGCTCGCCGAGCTGCGGGAGATCGCCGCCGCGCGCGGTCTCGCCCTGATCGACGACCTGGGATCGGGGGCGATCGCCCCGGTCGGCGACGAGCCCACCGTGCGCGCGAGCATCGCGGCGGGCGCCGACCTCGTCTGCTGGTCCGCCGACAAGTTGCTCGGTGGTCCCCAGGCGGGGATCCTGGCCGGCACGGCGGCGGCCGTCGAGAGCTGCCGCGTGCATCCGCTCGCGCGGGCGCTGCGGCTGGACAAGCTCCAGCTCGCGGCCCTCGAGGCCACGCTGCGCCTGTACCGCGATCGGGGGCCGGACGCGATCCCCGCGCTCGCGATGCTTCACGCGAGCGATGCCGAGCTGACCGAGCGGGCCGAGCGGATGGCGGGCGCGGTCGGTCCGGCCGCCGCGGTCCGCCGTTCCGCCGCGCGCGCCGGAGGCGGCTCGCTGCCGCTGATGGAGCTGGAGGGCCCGGTGTGCTCGGTGGATCCCGGCGCCGCCGGCGCCGACGCTCTGGTCGCCGCGCTTCGGGGGAGCGATCCCCCCGTGATCGCGCGGATCGAGGACGACCGGGTCGTGCTCGATCCTCGCACGATGAGCGACCGGGAGGCCGGCGACGCGGCGAGCGCGGTCCGCGACGCGCTCGCCTGAATGGGCGACGGCGGCCACATTCCGCTGATCCTGGGCACGGCGGGACACGTCGATCACGGCAAGACGGCGCTCGTCCGCGCGCTGACCGGGGTCGACACGGATCGCCTCGCCGAGGAGCGGCGGCGCGGTCTGACGATCGAGCTCGGCTTCGCGGAGCTTCGGCTCAGCGGCGGGCGGTCGCTCGGGCTGGTCGACGTCCCCGGCCACGAGCGCTTCATCCGGACCATGGTCGCCGGCGCCAGCGGCATCGACATGTTCATGCTGGTGGTCGCAGCCGACGAGGGCGTGATGCCCCAGAGTCGCGAGCACCTGGCCGTCCTGGAGGCGTTGGATGTGTCTCGCGGCATCCTCGCGCTGTCGAAGTGCGATCGGGCGGACGACGACGGGCGCACCCTCGCGCGGGAGGAGGCGCGGGCGCTCCTGCCCGATGCCCCGCTCGTCGAGGTGAGCGCCGTCACCGGCTCCGGGCTGGACGAGCTGCGCGCCGAGCTCGAGCGCGTGGCCGATGGCGTCGAGCGCGAGCGAGCCACGGTCGCCCGCGACGCCGATGCGTCGATCGTCCTGCACGTGGACCGCTCCTTCACGCTGCACGGGATCGGGACGGTCGTCACCGGGACGCTGTGGAGTGGCACGGCCGAGGCCGGCGAGCGCGTCCGGATCCTGCCGGGCGGGGGCGAGGCCCGCGTGCGCCGGGTGCAGGTCCACAACCGCGACGTCGGCCGCGGGCTCGCGGGGCAGCGGGTCGCCCTCAACCTGAGCGGCGTCGGGGTCGGGGAAATCCAGCGAGGAGACGTGGTCACGTCCGCCGAGTCGGGACTGCGACCCTCCCACCGGCTCGACGTCGAGCTGCGGGGGGCGGGCGGTGAGCTCGACCTCGACGGCGAGCGCGTCCAGGTCCATCACGGCACCCGCGCGGTGCCCGCGCGCGCCGTCCGCCTCGGCGAAGGGCTAGCCCAGCTCCGCCTGGAGTCGCCGCTGGTCGCCGGATTCGGCGACCGGCTCGTGATCAGGGGGATCGCACCCGCGCGGACGATCGGCGGAGGGCGCGTGCTCGACCCGGCGGCGCGGCGCCACGGCCCACGGTCCGATGCCGCCGCCCGGCTCGCGGCGATCCGGGAGCGCGGGTGGGAAGCGGTCGTGGCCGAGGAGTCGAGGCGCCGGGCGGAGGCCGAGCGGGCTCGCGCAGCGGAGCGCGATCGAGCCACGGAAGCCGAGCGGCGGCGGCCGCTCGGCGACCGGGAGCGGCTTCTGCTCGCCCTCCTGGAGGCGGACGGCCCGGAGCCGCGAACGCCGACCGCCCTCGCCGAGCGCATCGGCATTGCTCCGGCAGCGGCGGTCACCTCGCTCGACGCCCTCGTCGCGCGCGGCCGCGCGGTCCGCGTGGCGCCCGACCTCTATTACGCGGCGGGGGCGCTCGAGGCGCTCAGTGCCCGCGCGCTCGCGCTGGCCGAAGCGAGCGGGGAGATCACCCTCCCCCAGGCTCGCGACGCGCTGGGCACGTCGCGCAAGTACGCGCAGGCGCTGCTGGAGCACCTGGACGCGACCAAGGCGACGGTCCGCCACGGCGACCGCCACGTGCTACGGCGCTCGGCGTGAGGTCTACGCTTGCGGCGGGGCGGCAGGGGTCTGGTGGCCCGTCTGGCCTTCAAAGCCAGCAGGGCGGTGCAGCCCACCGCTCGGAAGGTTCGATTCCTTCGCCGCCTCGCTCGGCAAAGAGCCTGCAAACCTGGCAGGACCGCTTGCCGGCCGATCAGGATCCAGCGACCGCGCGTGATTGGGGCGCCTTTGCCGTCATGCCTGGCGGGACCATCGCGCAACCATCGCGCACCGGCATCGACTCTCATGCCATTTTCGAACCGATCGATCGTCCGCCGCACTTGAATAACGAGCACGATCAAGCTACGAAAGGCGCGTGCAAGAAGCCATCACTCCTCGCGGCGATGCGGTCGAACAGAAGGCTCGTGGGCAACTACAACTCGCGGTCGCGTCGGCTACGGCAGCGGTGGTGCATCAGCGGGTACTACCAGGACCGAGCTGCGGGCCCTATCCAGCTCGGCGCGCACATCTCTGCCGACCACGACAGGACCTCCATGCTCTTTGTTAGGCAACCACGGCGTAGATGCGGTCCTCACCGGCGAGATTTCTGCCGGCGAACAAGAACTTGAACTGCAGCCATCCGCCCAACCCGGCGACCACCGGGCTCGAGACATTGCCGGGAGTTCCGGCGTCGCCGTAGGACAGCAGTTGGCCGCCTTGGTCGACGGCGTAGATGCGGTCCTCACCGGCCACGTTCCTGCCGGCGAAGACAAACTTGAAATCCTGCCATCCGCCAAAGCCGACGGTCACCGGGCTCGAGACATTGCCCGGAGTTCCGGCGTCGCCGTAGGACAGCAGTTGGCCGCCTTGGTCGACGGCGTAGATCCGGTTCTCACCGCCGAGGTTCGTGCCGGAAAAGAGAAACTTGAAATCCTGCCATCCGCCAAAGCCGACGGTCACCGGGCTCGAGACATTGCCCGGAGTTCCGGCGTCGCCGTAGGACAGCAGTTGGCCGCCTTGGTCGACGGCGTAGATCCGGTTCTCACCGCCGAGGTTCGTGCCGGAAAAGAGAAACTTGAAATCCTGCCATCCGCCAAAGCCGACGGTCATCGGGCTCGAGACATTGCCCGGGCCTGCGGTGTCCCCATACGACAGCAGTTGGCCGCCTTGGTCCACGGCGTAGATGCGGTCCTCACCGGCCACGTTCCTGCCGGCGAAGACAAACGTGAAATCCTGCCATCCGCCCAAGCCAACGGTCACCGGGGCCGAGACATTGCCGGGAGTTCCGGCGTCGCCGTACGATAGCAATTGCCCGGTTTCGAACGGAGCATTTCGGTCTTCCACGACGACTGCGAAACCGCCCGGAATGGAGGCGGAGACACTAACGCCGACCCCGTCGCCGGAAACGAACGCCTGACCAGCTGAAAGCGCCTGCGGCGTCTTAAGGATTAACGGGCGAAGGTGATTTACACGATGTCCTAAGGGATCGGGCGTCTGGACCCCATAAACGATCACGCCCTCTTTGGGAATGCCTGCGTCGAATTGATCAGCCATTAGACGGGCCTCCACCATCAGGTAAGGCACACCCTCCCCGATCTTCACAGCGGCGACGCGCCCAGTCGGTGGCGGCTGGGTGAGACTGATCGCGTGCAGTTCGTAGACGCCCGCTCGGCCCGTGTGCTCTGCAATCGTGGCGGGCTCGAGCCACTCGATACCAACTTTCGTGTAAGCGGAGGGATGTGTGCCGGCTGCAGCCGACATCTCGTCGTATAGACCCATCACAGGATCCTGCTGATCCACGTCATCGCCGAACGGGTAGATATCGGTGAAGCCGGTCAGGCCGTGCATGAGCTCCATGGCCCAGACGCCGACGCGCTCAAGCATGACAAAACGGGACCAGAATCCGCTGTTCATGCCCGCGCCAGGCCCGCCCAGCATCACGATCGCTGCCGCATCGCAACCTTCAGCACGCAGCCGAGCGCCGAGCTCGTCCTCGAGAATGGAAGGGCGCACGTCCTGGAGATCGACGCTGTGTCGTTCCGTCACGATCGCATCGAGATCGGCGACACCGGAGGACACAGTGTGGATAAAGGCGCGAAGCGACTTATCCTTGCCGGTAGTCGGATCGGGGTCGTACAGTACTCGCCGCAGGATGTCGTTTTCCCAGTCAGGTGGGATGAAATCTGGTGGATGTGCATTGGGGCGCGACAACGGAACGAAGGCAATCTTTTTTCTTCCGATCCAAGGCATGATCTGCTCCGTCAAGGTTACGCGGCGCCCTCCGGCATGCCTCCCTTCCCTACTTGTCTAGCGAGTAGGGCGATCAGAACCCGTCTCCCTCGCTTGGCTTGCCAACACCCCTCCATCCCACCGGAAGGCCGCAAACCCTCGTGGACTGGGGGCACCGCACAGCCGTCATTTCTCTCCCTCCTCGGCAAAACGCGCCGGAGGCAGCGGACGAGGCGACCCTCTCACACCCAAGCCGCCACATCAAGCTCTGTGGCAGGCGTGCACGACCTACGTCGTCAACTGCTCGGGGAAAAGATGCTTCCGTACGGGAACGCAAAGTCGCCCGGGAGGTGAGCCGATCCGTTGTTCACGAGGTCGGATCTGAGGACGTGGAGAAGCTGGCGTCCGTGCGGTGTCTGCCGCTTAACCACCCACCTGCCGTCTCCACTGCTAGTCCGTCTGTGAGGCACTTTGACGATGACGCTACCGCTACGCACGCTGAGGCGAGCGGACTTTCCGACGCCGTGGCTGTGTGGACTACGAGCTTGGCCGGATCAGACCGAAAGAGCGTGGCAGAGCGAAGCGGTGCGACAAGACCCGCCGAGCAGACGGCGCGGGCGCACGTCGCCGCGCTCGTCGAGGCGGCAGGGCACAGCGCCGTTCGGGAGTCGCCGCCACCCGCCGGGCGGGAGCCGCCCTCGAAGCGACGACTGGCTTGGCCGAAAAGGCGCCTGGCACTGCTCAGCGCCGCGGTGGTGATCGGGATCCTCCTCCTGTTGGCCGGGCTCGCCGCGGCAGGTGTGAAGCTCCCGGGGGTCGCTCGCACTCCGTTCGACGGGTTCGGTATCCAGCTGCCGAACCAGACGAGGGCCGACTCGGTCAAGAGTGCCATCCATTCGACCGCGCCCGATGAGAGAGACTGCTCGTTCGGCCGGCAGATCGCAGGCGCAGCCAACGCTGGTAGGGGTGGGCCACCCGAAGCCCCGTGCTCCAAGCAGGGTGCCCATGGAACCGGGCGAGGGCCTGACGGTGACCGTCACGCGGGGCGCTCCTTCGGCCAGCAAATGTCGGCGAGCGCGCGCCACAGCGCCTCGCACCAGGCTCGGGCGTCAGGCGAGCAGACCTCGCAGCCAAGACAGGGGATCGGCCAGCAGGCATCGAGTAGTCCGCCGCCAGAGCCCGAGACCTCGACTAGCTCCCCGCAGCAGCCACAGGCCCCGAGTGGTCCGCCGCAATCAGAGACCGGGCGGGGGATCGCCGAGCAGCGATCAAGTGCAGGCCAGCAGATTGGCGCGCAGCACTCCCAGACCGGCCAGTCGATTGGTCAGGGCCAGTCGCAAGCAGGGAATGCGAACCCTTCGCAAGCCTCGGGTGGCCACGGGCCGTAGCGTGCGTGAGCGGTCGCGAAAGAAGATCTCAGTCCACCTCGCTTGGGGGAGGCCGTCGCACAAAGGGTCCCAGGCGACGATCGGGGTCTCAGCTCGCGATCGCCGCGAGGACCCTCGATCCGTGGCCCGGCATGAGCGCCGCCGCCGGGTCCTGCGGGCTGTCTCGGCAAGGCGCAGGAGGTGATCCGATGGCGGGTCGGGACGGGAGCCCGCCGCACAGGCTGGCGTCAAGTCTCCCAGCGCGCCGTCAGCTGATAGATGATCGTCACGTCGAGGATGATGCAGGTTGAAAGCTCCGCCATTCCTCGTTCCAGCAGCGGCTATCGAGGTGTCGCGTCCCGATCATTGACAGACGTCGCTCGAGGCGTAATGTTCACCCGCAAAGCGGTGAGACTCCGGGCCGGGCCGGACTGAGGAGGAGAGCGATGGGGAAGACCAGCTGGGCGCTCGTGGCAGGCGGGTTGGCGGCGCTTGTACTCGCAGCACCGGCGCTTGCCAGCGACACTAGCCGGCTCGTCTCGGTCGGCAGCCCGCAGGCCCCGTTTTCGCAGAACAAGCAGAACGAGCCCGCGCTCGCCGTCGACCAGTCCAATCCAGCCGTCCTCGCCCAGGGCGCCAACGACAACATCGATGAGGAGGCCTGCAACGCGGGTGACGACACGACCTGCCCGTTCACCCCGGGGGTCGGTGGCTCGGGCCTCTCGTTCTCACTCGACGGCGGCTCGAGCTGGATGCAGCCGACCTATACGGGCTACAGCGCCCGCAATTGCCTCGGGACGCCGGGTCCCAGCGATCCCAGTTGCGTGCCCGACCCAAGCGGGCCGATCGGCACCCTGCCCTGGTACTACGAGAACGGCGTCGTCTCCGACGGCGATCCAGCCCTCGCCTTCGGGCCGAAGCCGGACTCGAGCGGCAACTTCTCGTGGGCGAACGGCTCACGCCTCTACTACGCGAACCTGACCTCGAACTTCGCCTCCAGGCGCAGTGACTTCGCGTTCAAGGGGGTTGAGGGAATCGGCGTCTCGCGCACCGATTACGCGAGCGCCGCGGCGAACGGTCGCAAGGCCGCGTGGAAGCCGCCGGTGGTGATTCCCGGCAGCGCCAACAGCGCTGCCGCGTTCGCCGACAAGGAGCAGATCTGGGCCGACAACGCTTCCCGAAGCCACTACTTCGGCAACGCCTACGTCTGCTTTGCCAACTATCGCGGCGGCCCGAGCGCGGGCTCGAACGCCCACGACCTTCAGGTGGCGACGTCCAGCGACGGCGGCGACGCTGGTCGAGGGTCCAGGTCGCGAGCATCCCCGGCTCGGCGTCCGGGCAGTTCGGCGTCTTGAGCGGCGCCAGCGGCTGCACGATCCGCACCGCCAGCGACGGCACCGTCCATGTCTTCTGGCTCGGCTGGGACCAGAAGCTGAAGGAGAACGGCATCTACATGGCCACCTCCGACGATGGCGGCGCGACGTTCAGCGCCCCGGAGCGGCTGTTCCAGGTCACCCACACCGGCGCCTTCGATCCGGTTCAGGGGCGCTTCGTGATGGACGGGATCGCGGGTGCCAGGGACGATCTCTCCGATGCACCGAGCATCGACATCGCAAACGCCGCCCCGACGGGCAGAGGGGCCACGAACCGGATCGTGATGACCTGGGTCGACGGCAGCGACGGCCTCAACCACGAGCACGTCATGTTCACGAGCTCGACCGACGGCGGCGCGCAGTTGGACCCGTCCCCGCGCGGTGGAGAGTTCCGGGGACCGCGGCTACTACTCGGCCGCCGCGATCTCTCCCGACGGCCAGGACGTCTATCTGGTCTACAACGCCTTCCTCGCCCCGTTCCGCGGCGACACGACCAGCCGCCGTCCCCTCGTCGGGGTGGTGAAGCACGCCGACGTGGCGACCGACGGCACCGTCGGGCCATTCAGGGAACTGAACCGCGGCGCAGCCGGGGACGCCCGCGCGGCGAGCGCGAACGCCCTCACCGACGAGTTCCTGGGCGACTACGTCTATGCGGTCGCCACCAATCGCTACGGCGCCGCGGTCTGGAATGACGTCCGCAGGGCGGCCGACTGCCCGGCCGTCGATGCCTGGCGGTTCTATCTCCAAGGAGGCCCCAGCGCGCCGCAGCCGGCGCCCGAGCAGAACTGCCCGCGCCATTTCGGAAACAGCGACATCTTCGGTGGCTCTTGGGCGGATCCGACGCCATGAGCAAAGGGAGGTCCCAGATGCAGGCACGCACCGCAGCCCTCGCGTCACTCGTGGCGGCGGTCATCATCTCGACCACGGTCGCCGCGCCAGCCTCCGGAGCGACCCGCTTCGACGACGAGCGCGCCGCCGGGTACGACATCAACCCCAAGCATCAGACGAACTGGGAGCCGACGGTTGCCGTCGACCCGAATCAACCGAGTCGTGTCTATCAGCTGATCACCGGCATCAACGCCCGGGCCTGCAAGGGCAACTGCCCCGGGACCAGCGTCCTCTTTCGGCGCTCCACGAACGGGGGCAGGAGCTTCGGCCCCGAGACCTTCGTCTGCGGGACCGCCTGCAAGACGATCGGGTGGCAGTTCGACCCTCAGGTCCGCGTCGCCAACGACACCAACGCGGCGTGCAACTGCGGGACGATCTACGTCGCGTTCCTGGACCAATTCGACCCGGGCGTACAGCTGTTCACGTCCCACGACGGCGGCGACACGTGGAGTGCGCCGGTCACCATGAACGGTGGGCTCAAGTACATGGACAAGCCGATCCTGGTGATCTCCCCCTCGGGCCGCGACGTCTACGTCGCCTTCAACCACAAGTTCGACAACATGGTCGTCGCATCTCACGACTACGGTCAGTCGTTCCTCCCGCCGCAGAAGGTGAACCACGACCAGTTGTGGTGGTACGCCAACAACGGGGCGATCGCCCCGAACGGCGACGTCTACTTCGCCCTCGACGGCGAAAGCAGCCTGTCGGGACACGGGCACGACTTCGACGGGCCGGAGGAGGTGGCGCTGCTGCGGTGCTCGCCCTCACGCACGAGACCGTGCGGCAACCCGACCCTGATCTCCTTCGGCGAGTCCGCACCGCCGCCGCCCTGCCCGGTGTCGGGGTGCTACTCGGACTACTACGCGGCGACCGGCGCGATCGCCATCGATGGGAGTCAGATGGTCTTCGCCTACACGTTCTCCACTGTGGCGAACGGGCGGAAGTCCCTCTACGTCCGGACCTCGAACGACGGGGACAACTGGAGCAGGCCGAGCCTGGTGAACGCCCATGGGGACTCGAGCTTCCCCCAGGTCGACGCCGGTCCGACGTCCGGTGATTTCCGTCTCGCGTGGCAGGACGATCGGACGGGCAAGTTCAACACCTGGTATGCCCGCAGCGCGGACGGAGGGACGAGCTGGGAATCGCCGGTTCGGCTGTCGAACCTGGGCTCCGGAGCGCCGTACAAGAGCCGAGCCGGCTACACGTTCCCGGATGGTGACTACTTCGGCATGGCGGTGAGCTCGACGGGGATCGCCCACGTGATCTGGGGGGAGGCCGACGGCTCGTCCCTCTACTGCTGCGGCGATACCTGGTACACGAAGGGGTCCTGATCGCCGACCGGTCATAGGTCGAGCACCTCGCGTGAAGGTGGTGCCGCCTCGCTGTCAATCGCCGGTCTGAAGCGGCGCGACGGCGTCGCCGACGGCGATCTCGCCCTCGCTCAGAATCGCCGCTCGCAGGCCCCCGCGGTGAACGAGGCCGCGCAGCACGCCGGGCTGCGTAAGTCCCTCCAGGTGGCTGCACGGCTCGCAGAGCTCGATTCCGTCGCAGTCGACGTCGCCGACCCGGAAGCGCCTGCCCTCGAGCAGGTTCAGGTCGATGCCGCGGGTGGCGACGTTGCGCCGCGACTCGGCGGCGGTGAGCTCGATCCCGTGCTCCGCGGCCAGATGGTCGAGCGCCTCGGTCGCGATCAGCGTGAGCTCGTGGTCGGGCTCCGGGTGCCGTCCCTCTCCGGCGAAGAAGTTGCGGTCGCCCTCGAGCCCGCGGCCGGGCACCGCGCGGACGCGCGCCACGGGCTCCGGGAGCACCTCGTGCTCGGGCGAGATGTTGATCTCGACGACCGCTCCGGGGGCCTGCGGGGACACGCCGCGGAGATTACCGCCGCTCCGGCCCCCCCTCGTCTAGCAGCGCTTGCCGGTGGGGTAGTCCGGTGCGTTCTTGGCCTTGCTGACGACGTCCGCGCCCAGCTCGCTCAGGAACCTGGCCATCTCCTTGCCGGAGTGCGTCTTCATGCCCTCCGTGTAGCAGCGTGCGGCGCGGGTCTCGCCGCTCTTCCGCGCCCACCCGATCTCGACTCCCGTGCCGCGGGGCAGAGCGGTCGCGATGCGGTCGCCAGCCCCGACCTTCGTGCCGGTCGGCTTCAGTCTCTTCAGGGTCTCGGCGACGTAGATGACATTGCCCTTGTGGTCGCCGTGCAGGAGCTTGTACCAGATGTAATGACCGCCCGGCCAGCCGGAATGGCTGTCGGATCCCAGGACCTTGGCGGCGCCGATCGCCCGCACCGGATAGCGGCGCTTCGGCATGTAGTCGACTCCCATGTCGATCCGGCCGGCGTACCAGTGCTGGTGCCGGAAGGGATTGATGTAGGTGCCGCTGCTGCAGCTGGAGCCGGAGAGGCCCGTGCCGCCCGTCTCGCCGGAGCCGCCGCCGCAGGTCCCCGAGGTTGCCCACGCCGGGGCCAGGGCGCCGACCGCGATTGCCGATACCGTCGCCGCCGCGGCGATCCCTGCCCTTGCGCGCATGGAAGTCAAGCCAGTCTCCTTCGTCGGCCGACGGGGTTAGCTGTCGGGCTGGCGCTTGAGGAGCAGCGCTCCCACCTGGTGGGTTCGCCCCGAACTGACTGGTTCCCCCGCTCCCGGCCCCGGTGGGCTCGGGATTAGGCGTTTACCGGTTGAAGCTGGCGGCAGTGTAGAGCAAGTCCTGAACGTTCGCTAACACAACCATTACAAAGAGGCCGGGCTGGTTTGCGAAGCCTCGATCGAGGCGCCGACTACTGCAGCCGGCGGTACTTCCGCACGCACAGCGGCACGAAGATGAGGAGGATCCCGCCGACCCAGGCGAGCACCTGCCACAGCGAGCTCCACACGTCCCCGCCGATGGCGAGCGCCCGCGCGGTGTCGGCCGTCGCGGTGACCGGGCTCACGTCGGCGACGCTCTGCAGCCAGGAGGGCATCGTGTCCACCGGTACGAAGATCGAGCTCGCGAAGACCAGCGGGAAGATCGCGACGAACCCGGCGGACTGGGCGGCCTCCGGGCCCTTCGCGATCAACCCGACGTAGGCGAAGATCCAGCTCAGCGCGAACCCGAACGCGGCGACGACCAGGACCGATGCGATCGCATCCAGCGGGCCCTCCCCGAACCGAAACCCGATCGCGTAGCCGACCGCGATCATGAGCACGATCACGAACAGCGTTCGCACGAGGTCCGCGAGCGTGCGCCCCGCGAGCACCGCGGAGCGGGCCATCGGCATGGACCGGAACCGGTCGATCACCCCGCGCTTCATGTCCTCGGACAGCCCGATTGCGGTCTGGGTGGCCCGGAATGCCGTGGATTGGATGAGGATCCCGGGCAGGAGGAAGTCCTTGTAGCTCACCCCGGCCGGCAGCGATCCGCCGATCGCGCCGCCGAACACGTACGAGAACAGCAGCACGAACATGATCGGCTGCACGGTCGAGAACAGGAGCAGCTGGGGCTGACGCATGAAGTGGTGCATGTTGCGCCCGGCGACGACGTAGCCGTCGCGCAGCGCCCAGCCGACTCGCGCGAGCATCAGCTGGCCGCCCCCGCGGCCTCGTGCTCGGCGGTCGCGAACTCTCCCGCCTTCGGCCCGGCGCCGTCGGCGGTTGCGGGTGCGCCGGTGAGTGTCAGGAAGACGTCGTCGAGCGTCGGTCGGCGCAGGCCGAGATCCGAAACTCGGATCTCGGACTCCCGGAGGGAGCGGGCCGCCGCCTCGACTGTTGCGATGCCATCCTGGGGCACCGGGAGCGTCAGCTCGCGCTCCAGCTCGGACGGCTCCGGCTCGCCGCACCCGAGCCGCCTGAGCGCCTCGATCGCCCGTCCACGATCCCACGGATCGGCCAGGCGCACGAAGATCATCTGCCCGCCGACGGAGTCCTTCAGCTCGTCTCCCGTTCCCTCCGCGATCACCCGGCCGTGGTCGATCACGGCGATGCGGTCTGTGAGCTGGTCCGCCTCCTCCAGGTATTGCGTCGTCAGGAGCAGCGTCGTGCCCTCGCGGACGAGCTCGCGCGTTATGTCCCAGATCTGGTTGCGGCTGCGCGGATCGAGGCCGGTGGTCGGCTCGTCGAGAAACAGGATTCGCGGTCGCGTCAAGAGGCTCGAGGCGAGATCCAGCCGCCGCCGCATGCCCCCCGAGTAGGTGCGGGCCAGCCGGTCCCCGGCGTCGGCGAGGTCGAAGCGCTCGAGCAGGTCGTCGGCTCGCCGCGCCGCCTCGCGCCGGTCGAGCCTGAAGAGCTGGCCGAACATGCGCAGGTTCTCGCGGCCGGTCAGAAGCTCGTCGATAGCGGCGAACTGCCCGGTCAGCGCGATCAGCTCGCGAACCTCGCCGGCACCCGAGACGACGTCGCGGCCGAACACGGATGCGGCCCCCGCGTCCGGACGGAGCAGCGTGGCGAGCACGCGCACCATCGTCGTCTTGCCGGCGCCGTTCGGTCCCAAAAGCCCCTGGACCGTGCCCTCCTCGACCGCGAGGTCGACGCCGTCGAGCGCGACGGTCGAGCCGAACTGCTTGACGATTCCCTCGGCCTCGACCGCCCGCTCGGACATCCCCTTAGTTCAGCACGTCGCAGCTGCGCCAGCGCTCAGGAGGCATGATCTGCGGCTTCCCGCACGCGATCCGCATCAGTGCGGGTCGGAACCTCGCCGGCGACGCCAGCCGCGAGCAACTCGGCCTGGCGGGCCGCTTCGCGGCAGTCGGTGCCCGCATCGCGGGCGGCCCGCTGCAGCTCTTCCAGGATCTCGGTCAGCCGGACTGAAAACACCGGATAAGGCGCCGCCTTGACCCGCACCTGCTCGAACGCCAGGTGCGTCAGGTCGTTGAGCGTGGGCGCCCGCGCGATGAAGCGCGGATCGCCAGCGTCGTCCAGCCGGATCGGAACGCCGTCGCCGCGTTCGGCGAACCGCGCCAGGATGTCCGCGATCGAGTTCATCGCGTTCTCCGCGGTGGTGGGGTCGTTCAGGCTCGGCGAGAGCCCCCGCAGCGCGACGTCGGCGAGCTGCCGCACGGGGAATGCGATGTCCTGGACGACGTTGCGCTCGTATGACAGGTCGAACTCGCGCGAGAATCGCTCGAGCAGGTCATCGTCGCCACCCCCGTCAGACCACAGGCGAGCGATGATCTGTCCGGTGAGGACGAAGTCGCCGATCATCACCTTCTGCTTCAGCAGGGCGTCGCAATCGGACAGCCGCTGGATGACGTCCGGGTCCACCGCAACGACGTATCCGGCCCGCGGCGAACGCACCTCTCGCGGTTCGCGCCGATCCATCGCAGCCTCCACCACCCGCTCGGCGGCCGCCGGATCGTCCGGCTCGGTCCCGAGGTCGTCCGGATAGCGGCGGAGGACGGTTCGCTGCGCGTCGACCGCGATGCGCCGGATCAGGTCGGAGGCCTGGAGCACGTTCACGACGTCGTGGATGAAGGCGATGAAGAAGCCGAAGGTCACGGTTGTCAAGCCCAGCGCCACGGCGACGGCGAGCTCGGGCGGCTCGTGGCCCGCGGCGGGCATCCGCGCCAGGACCACGAGGCAGTAGACGAATGTCGCTACGAAGAGCGCCAGCGTGACCTGCGGAGTCCGGTCCGCCTGAAACGTGCGCAGCACCCGCGGGCTGAGCTGCTGCGAGGCGAGCTGGAGCGCGACCACGACCACCGAGAAGGAGATGCCGGCGACCGACATCGAGACGGTCGCGATCGTTTGCAGGACGGTCGCTGCGGTCGACTCCGTACGGAAGTCGAGCAGCGGGACGTCCACGTCAGCCCACCCTTGCACGGCGGGGAGGAGGAGGCCCAGGATCAGGGCGAGCGCCAGTCCGATCGCCGAGTCGAGCCAGAAGCTGCGCCGCAGCGCCTCCAGCCTGGGGGTCAGCGGTTGCATCCGTAAGCGTGTACCCGCCCGGCGGCCGCTAACCGGCAATGCCGGGTGGCACGTTCGTCAGGCATGGCCTGACGAACGCATCCCTGGACGCGACCTATGCCGTGGCGGCGAGCTCCACCCGCGAAGCCTCGAGCGCGTGCTCGAGCACCTCGTCGATCGTCATCACCGGGTGGAAGACGATCTGCTCCCTCACGTCCTCGGGCACGTCGTCGAGGTCGCCGCGGTTCCGCTCCGGGAGGATCACCTCACGAAGCCCGGCCGCATGCGCCGCCAGGACCTTCTGCTTCAGACCGCCGATCGGGAGCACGCGGCCCTGAAGGGTGATCTCGCCCGTCATCCCCACGTCGTGGCGGACGGGGCGGCCGCTGAGGAGCGACGCCAGCGCAGTGGTCATCGTGATCCCGGCGCTCGGGCCGTCCTTCGGGATCGCCCCGGCTGGAACGTGCACGTGGAACTGGCGGTCGGTGAAGTCGCCGGGGTCGATGCCGAGCTCCTCGGCGCGGCTGCGCACGAACGAGAGCGCGATCCGCGCCGACTCCTTCATCACGTCTCCGAGCTGACCGGTGAGGACGAGCTCGTTCTCGCCGGGCATCGAGGTCGCCTCGATGAACAGGACGTCGCCGCCGGCGTTGGTCACCGACAGTCCGGTGGCCACCCCCGGCACGGCGGTCCGCTCGGCCGCCTCCTGGAAGAACCGTTGCCTGCCGAGCGCCTCGCGGACGGCGGTCTCGTCGACGCTCACCGGAGGCGTCACGTCCCCGGACGCGATCCGGGTCGCGATCTTCCGCAGCGCCTTGCCGAGCTCGCGCTCCAGGTTGCGCACCCCCGCCTCGCGGGTGTACTCGGTGATCACGTTGCGAATCGCCCCGTCGGCGATCTCGACCTCGTCCGGGCGCAGCCCGTTGCGCTCGCGCTGGCGCGGCCACAGGTAGCCGGTGGCGATCGCGACCTTCTCGTCGGTCGTGTAGCCGTCGAAGCGCACGACCTCCATGCGATCGAGCAGCGGGGCCGGGATCGTCTCGGCGATGTTGGCCGTGGCGATGAACAAGACGCCCGAGAGATCGAGCTCGACGTCCAGGTAGTGATCGCGGAAGCTGTGGTTCTGCGCAGGGTCCAGGACCTCGAGCAGCGCCGCCGACGGGTCGCCGCGCCAGTCCGCGCCGACCTTGTCGACCTCGTCCAGCATGATCACCGGGTTCATCGTGCCGGCGTCGCGCAGCGCCCGCACCAGCCGGCCCGGCAGGGCGCCGATGTAGGTGCGGCGGTGGCCGCGGATCTCCGCCTCGTCACGGACGCCCCCCAGCGACATGCGGACGAACTCGCGCCCGGTGGCGCGGGCGACGGACTCGCCGATGGAGGTCTTGCCCGTTCCCGGAGGGCCGATCAGGGTCAGGATCGCGCCGGAACCGCGCTCGTCGGCGATCTCGCGGTCGCGCCGGAGCTTCCTCACGGCGATGTACTCGGTGATCCGGTCCTTGACGTCCTCGAGGCCGGCGTGGTCGGTGTCAAGCACCTCGCGAGCGTGCGCGGGGTCCAGCCGCTCGGTGGAGCGCTCGCCCCACGGGACCGACAGCAGCCAGTCGAGGTAGGTGCGGATCATCGAGCCCTCGCCGCCGCCGCCCTCGCCCATCCGCTCGAACCGACCGAGCTCGCGCTCGGCCTGCTCGCGGATGGCATCCGGCATGTCGGCATCGTCGATCCGTTTGCGGTAGTCGTCGACGACGGACGTCTCGTCCTCGCCGAGCTCCCTGCGGATCGACTCCATCTGCTTGCGCAGGAAGTACTCGCGCTGTTGCTGCTGGGCGCCGGACTCGACGTCGTCGCGGATCCGCTTGCGGACCTGGAGCTCGGCCAGCCGCTCGCGCTGGGCGGCGACGGCCTTCTCGAGCCTCGGCGTCACCTCCAGGGTCTCCAAGAGCTCACGCTTCTGCTCGAAGCTCAGGTCCGGCGAGTAGCCGGCGGTGTCCGCCAGCTCGCCCGGCTCGGTGATCGAGCGCAGGAACGCCTGGATCCTGGGGTCGGCGTCCCGGATCTCGAGGATCTCCTCGACCACTGCGCGGTACTCGCGCTCGAGCTCGCGGCTTCGCTCGTCGGCGGGCGACGTATCGCGATGCTCGTTCACGTCGACCCGGAGCCGTCCGTCGGTGCCAGCGGCGGCAGCCCCGGCGACGCCGCGGTAGAGCCCCTCGAAGGCGATCGCCTCGATCCCTCCGGGGATCTTCATGCGGTCGGCCACCTGGGCGACGGTTCCGACCGTGCCGAACTCGGCGCCGCGTCGCGGCACCAGGAACACTCGCTCGGCGTCGCCGACGTCGAGCGCCAGCGTCGCGCTCATGCCGGGGAAGACGACCGAGTCCTCGATGGGGATCAGGGGAAGGTTTTCCATGTTGTGGCTCCTCTGGCTCTAAGCTCCGAAACGAGTATAGCCACGAACAATTATGAGCTATAACTATCTGTGACGTGAATCCGGTAGCCGGCCCATCCACCTCGGCGCCCGACATCGGGGATGCCACCCTGGGCTCGGGGTGCGGCTTGCTGATCCTGCGTCTTGCCCGCGCCTCGGCATGGCGGCTCAGTCGAAGCCTCGCCGACAGCGGCCTGCGCTGGGTCGAGTTCGCCGTGCTGCACCATCTCGACGCCCAGGGCCCCGTCGCTCAGCGCGAGCTGGCGTCGGCCCTGCGCGTCCAGCCGTCCAACATCGTTGCGCTGCTCGATGAGATGGAGGCCCGCGGACTGCTCACCCGCGCCCCGGACCCCGCCGACCGCCGGCGCCACCGCGTGCAGCTGACCCCGCGAGGGCGGGCGACCCTGGAGCGCGCGGCGAAGGCGGCGAGGGACGCCGAGGCCGACCTGCTCGCGCCCTTGAGTCCCGCGGAGCGCCGCGAGCTCCACGCCCTGCTCGTGAGCCTGACCGCGCACACCTGCGACCGCGGCGGCTTCGGCGGTTCGCGCTGCTGAGTGGATCAGGCGTGAGTCGATTTGACGCCCTATATCGGGGTCAGCTCGGCACACCCCCGGCGCGCGTCGCCGGTGCCCACTCGTCCCGGTAGTAGGCGATCGCGCCGGTCTTCTCGAGGTCGCCCTCGTGGATCGCCTCGACGTCCAGCGCCAGGTCGATGTCGTCGCTCACGACCCGTCCGCCGCCCGGGATCTCGTCCTGCCAGGAGACGCCGAAGTCGTGGCGGTTCACTCGGGCGCGAGCCTGAAAGCCGATCCGGCGCAGCGTGCCGCGATTCTCGTCGCCCACCCAGAAGGGAGTGCCCCACTGGCCCAGGTAGGAGACGTCGAGAGAAACCGTCCTCGTGGCGCCCCGGATCGTCACGTCGGCGATGGCCTTGAACTCCGTATCGCCGGTGCGTTCCGTGAGCCTGCCGGAGAAGGTGATCCTCGGGTGCGTTTCGGTGTCGAAGAAGTCGGCGCTACGCAGGTGGGCGTCGCGGTCGGGCTCGCCCGTCCAGATCCTCGTCGCGTCGATCTCGCCCTCGAAGGTGGAGTCCACGCACGTGTCCCAGTCGAACTCGAGGCGGCCGTGGACGTCCTTGAACATGCCACGCACCCAGGTGACCATCATGTGCATGGCGCGGAACTCGACCTCTGTGTGGCCGGGCTCGAGGATCCAGGTGGTCACCGGAACGCGGCCTAGCCCGATTCCACGACGAAGGCGACCTCGTCCACGTAGCACCAGGACCAGTCCTCGCCCGGCTCGAGCGAGCTGACGATGGGGTGCTCGGTCGCGGCGGCGTGCTTGGAGGCGTGCCGGTTGGGGGAGGAGTCGCAGCAGCCGACGTGCCCGCAGCTCCTGCAGGCCCGCAGGTGGACCCACTGGGCCCCGATCCGCAGGCAGTCCTCGCAACCGGCGACGTCGGTGGGTGGATCGACCGTGATCTGCTCGAGGTGGGCGCAGGTGGCCACCTGCTCAGTGTGACAGGAGGGTTCAATCCCTAGGCTTGGGCGCATGGCGAGAACCGCCGCCGAGCTCTTGGTCGAATGCCTCGAGGCCGAGGGGGTCGAGCACGTCTTCGGGATCCCGGGCGAGGAGACTCTCGAGTTGAACCAGGCCCTTGCGGACTCGGGGATCGAGTTCGTCCCGGTCCGACACGAGCAGGGAGGTGCCTACATCGCGGACGTGTACGGGCGCCTCACCGGGCGCGCGGGCGTCTGCCTGGGAACCCTCGGACCCGGTGCGACCAACCTCGTCACGGCGGTCGCCGACGCGTTCCTCGACCGCGCGCCCCTTGTGGCGCTCACCGGGCAGGCGGACCTGGAGCGCCAGCACAAGGAGTCGCACCAGAACATCGACGTCGCCGAGATGATGCGCCCCATCACCAAGTGGAACGCGCGTCTTTCCGACCCCGAGATCGTCGCCGAGGTGGTGCGCAAGGCGTTCAAGGTCGCCGAGGCCGAGAAGCCGGGATCCACCCACATCGAGCTCCCCGAGGACGTGATGGCGGCCGAGGTGCCCGACGACGCGGCGCCGCTGCCGCGCCGCCCGGTGCCCGCTTCCGAGCCGCCGGCGCGCGTGCTGGTCGAGGCGGCCGGGATGATCAACCGCGCCGAGAATGCGGTTTGCCTCGCCGGCAACGGCGTCGTTCGCGCCGGGGCGGCTCCCGCGCTCCGTGAGCTCGCCCGCGCGACCGGGATCCCCGTGGCGGTGACGTTCATGGGCAAGGGCCTCGTGGAGTCCGATTCGGATCTGGCGCTCGGGGCGGTCGGCCTCCAGGCCGGGGACTTCTCGATGGCCGGATTCGACGATGCCGATCTCGTGATCACGGTCGGCTACGACCTGGTGGAGCACTCCCCGGCCCTCTGGAACCCGAAGGGCGACAAGCGGGTCGTGTGCATCGACTCGCTCCCCGCCGAGATCGACGAGAGCTTCATGCCCGAGGTCGAGCTGGTCGGCGACGTCTACGCGATCCTCCTGCGCCTTGCTCAGGAGTGCCGCGACGTCCCCTCGCCGGGCGGGTCGCCCCGGCTGCGCCACGCTGTCGACGGGATCCTCGACGCGGCGTCGAGCGCGGACAGCTTTCCGGCGCTGCCGCCGCGGGCACTGCTGGAGATCCGAGACGCGCTCGGCCGCCAGGACATCCTCGTCTCCGACGTGGGCCTGCACAAGCTGTGGATCGGGCGTGCCTTCCCGACGTTCGAGCCGAACACCGTGCTCATCGCCAACGGCCTGGCCGGGATGGGGTTCGCGGTGCCGGCGGCGATCGCGGCGAAGCTCGTTCACCCGGACCGCAAGGTGGTGGCGGTCTCCGGGGACGGCGGCTTCCTCATGAACTGCCAGGAGCTCGAGACGGCGGTGCGCCTGCGGACCGCCTTCGTCAACGTCGTGTGGGAGAACCGGCAGTACGGGTCGATCGTCTGGAAGCAGGAGAACCGCTTCGGCCGCCACTTCGGCACCGATTTCGAGAATCCCGATTTCGTCAAGCTCGCCGAGTCCTTCGGGATGCCCGCGTGGCGGTGCGACTCGGTCGACGAATACGGACAGCGGCTCCGCGCGGCCCTCGAGCTCGACGTCCCCTCCCTGATCGCCCTGCCGATCGACTATTCGGTGGACGTCGCGATCGCCACCGAGCTCGGCACCGAGACGACCCGGATCTAGAGGCCGCTCAGCGCTGTCGTCCCGCGTCGAGCTTCGCCGCCTCGGCCTCCAGCGCCTCGAACCGCGCCGTGGTGTGGCCGCGCGCGTAGAGGAAGAACAGGACACGCGGCCGAAGCCGCCGCGCGCGTCAGGCTGTGTGCGCAACCTCACATATTCGGTACGGGCGCCACCCGGTACCGTCACCCGAGGAGGAGATGACCGACCGCTCGCAGCTACCCCCGGGTCCTCGGCAGCCCGCGGCCGTGCAGACGGCCGCCTGGTGGGTGCGGCCGGTGGCGTTCGTGGAGCGAAACAGGGCTCGATTCGGCAAGCGCTTCACGCTCCGGCTCCTTGCCTCGCCTCCGTTCGTGGTGCTCTCGGAGCCGGACCAGCTGAAGGAGCTGTTCGCCGCTCCGCCCGACGTCCTGCATCCGGGCGAGGGAGCGCGCATCCTCGAGCCGGTCGTGGGCCAGAAGTCGCTGATCCTCCTGGACGAGGCGGAGCATCTGGAGCAGCGGAAGCTCATGCTGCCCGCCTTCCACGGCGAGAAGATGGATGGCCTCTCCGGGCTGATGGCCGATGTCGCGGAGCGCGAGCTCGCCAGCTGGCCCCGTGACGAGGCGGCGCCGCTGCACCCTCGGCTTCAGCGTCTGACGCTGGAGATCATCCTGCGCACCGTCTTCGGCCTCGACCCGGGCCGGCGTCTCGACGAGCTCCGCGGCCTCCTCACCGGGATCCTCGACTTCAGCGCCAAGCCGGCCTCGATCCTGCCTCCACTCCAGCGCGGCTACTTCGGCCGCGGCCCCTGGGTCCGCTTCGCCCGGATGCGCGAGCGCGCCGACCGGCTCCTGTTCGAGTTGATCGACGAACGGCGAGACGGCGGCGAGGATCGCGACGACATCCTCGCGATGCTGCTGGCGTCCCGCCACGAAGACGGCACGCCGATGACCGACGCCGAGCTGCGCGATGAGCTCATGACGCTGCTGGTCGCCGGCCACGAGACCACCGCGTCCGAGCTCGCCTGGGCCTTCGAGCGTCTCGCGCGCGAGCCCGCGGTGCTCGATCGCCTGGTGGCGGAGGTCGACGCCGACGACGACGACGCGTACCTGACCGCGACCATCCAGGAGACGCTGCGCCGCCGCCCCGTGCTCCCCAACGCCGAGCCCAGGCTCACCAAGCAGGCGGTCGAGATCGGCGGCTGGGAGTACCCGCCCGGCGTCTCCCTGATCGCCAGCGCCTATCTCGTGCACCACGACGCGGACGTCTATCCGGACCCGTACGCGTTCCGGCCCGAGCGGTTTCTCGACACCGCCCCGGGCACGTTCACCTGGATCCCGTTCGGAGGCGGGCGCCGACGCTGCATCGGGGCGAGCTTTGCGACGCTCGAGATGAAGATCGTCCTGCGGGCGGCCCTCTCGGCGTACCGGGTGCAACCCGCCGGCGACGCCGAGCTGACCCGCCGCCGCAGCATCACGCTGAGCCCGAAGCGCGGCGCACCGACCGCGCTCCGCGAGCGAGACCCGGTGAGGACTCCGGAAGCCGCGAGCTCCGAGGCCGCGGTCGTCTCCTGATTGCCCGGGCCGCGTGAATCGCATCCACACGTCCGATGCGGATTCAAACTCGACCGCCTCATATGGCACTCGCGGCGGGAAGGGGAATTACCATTCGCGCAGGCTGATGACGTGGCGCTCGGACACCGGGGAGGCTCGGAGGGACGTCGATTCGGTGCGCCTCGCGCCCGGAGCCCATCGCAGCCCCGCCGATGGCGTCTGCCTGCTCGAGCTCGCGTCGCTGCTGGCGCGGGAGCCCTTCTCCGATCGTCCGCGGTGTGTGTGCGCCGTGATCGCCGCCTTCCTTCGCGGCTGGAACGATCGCTCCGGCCACGCCGAGCGTCAGGCGCTGCGCCCGTATGCGAGGCGGATCGTGGGCTCCCGCTCGCGCCGCACCGTGACCCGTCGCCGGCGCGACATCTGCCTGACCTGGGCCGGTGCGGACCTCACCGGCAACTGGGCCGGACGCGCGGCTCGCCGGCTCGCGATGCGGTTCCGGATCCTCGCGCTTCTGGGGGTCCGGCCGGCCCTGCGATTGAACGAGGGCGCCGGCGAGCTCGCCGCCCGCGTCGTCTTCTCGCGCTACGAATCGGCTACCGGGCTGAGGCTGGTCGACACGCTGCTGGAGGTCGGAGCCGAGCTCGAATCCCGGCTCCACTCGCCCGAGGGCGAGGAGCCGGAGCCCGGCGGTGACGACGTTCTCGCGCGCGCCGCCGTGGCGAGCGCGCTGCGCAATCCGGTGCCGCTCGCGGTCGACCCGCCCGGGTCGGGCGACGACGTCAACGGCCACGCGAACGGCCATGGCGCCGCGGCCAACGGCGCCAACGGCCACGGGCGCCCGGCCGGGGCCGAGCGAGTCCCCATCTAGAAGCCGCGGCGCTCGCGGGCGCGGTTTCGCGCGCGACGCAGTGCCGGGTTGCCACCCCGGTCCGCGAGCTCGCTCGAGATGCGGAGGCTGCGGATGGCGAACAGCAGGGCGAGGGCTCCGACCGCGACCGTCGTCCCCGCCACCCGGCCGAGGGGCACGCTCGCAAGCGTGACGAAGAACGCGTAGACGACGACGATGCCGATGACGGCGATCCACAACGGCGTCGTGATCCTCCCCAGGAACCTCATCTCACCGGCAGGGTAGCTCGATGGGCGCCTAAAGTGCCGCGGATGCGGAGGGCCGGTGAGATCACACCGCGCGAGGTGGGTGTGCTGATCGTCGGCGCCTGCCTGGTCGCCGTGATCATGCACTGGCCCCTGGTCCTGCACCTGGGCCACGACATCCCCAAGGACCTCGGGGATCCCCTGCCGCAGGCCTACCAGATCGCCTGGGATGGCCACGCGCTCGCCCACCAGCCCCTCCATTTCTTCGATGCCAATCAGTTCTGGCCGTTCGGGGACACCCTTGCGTTCTCGGATGCGCTGATCGGCTACGCGCCCGCCGCGCTCATCGGCTCCGGCCCTCACGCGGCCGTGGCCCGGTATGACCTGATGTTTTTGTTCGCCTACGCGCTCGCATTCGCCGGCGCGTACGTGCTCGCGCGAGAGCTCGGCCTCGGCCCCGGGGGCGCCGTGGTCGCGGGGGCCGCGTTCGCCTTCGCGCCCTTCCGGCTCGAGCAGGACGGTCACATGCAGGTGATCTCGAGTGGCGGCGTGCCGCTGGCCTTGGCGTTCGGGGTGCGCGGGTACAGGCTCCGGCGTCCGTCGTGGGTGCTCGCCGCCTGGCTCGTCGCCACCTGGCAGCTCCTGCTCGGGTTCACCCTCGGCCTCCCGTTCGCCTACCTGCTGGCTTCGCTCGGCCTGATCGGCGCGGTGGTGTGGTGGCGCCGGGGTCGGCCCCGCGTACATGGCGCCCTGGCCGTCGCCACGATCGCCGGCGCCGTGCTCTTCATGGGGACCGGCATCGGGCTCAGCCGCCCGTACATGCACGTGGCGGACGCGCACCCGAATGCTCGCCGCTCACCGGCGGACGTCGAGGCGTTTGCGGCTCCGCCGTGGGCGTACCTCGTCACATCCGACGAGAACCTCGTCTGGGGCGGCGCGACGGAGCCGCTTCGCGACACGCTGTCGAGCGTGCCGGAGGAGACCCTGTTTCCGGGCCTCGTCATCCTCGTCCTCGCGATCGCCGGGCTCGGGTCGACGGCGTTTCCGCGCTGGTTGCGAATCGGGCTCGGGGTCGCGGCCGCGATCCTGGCCGTGCTGGCGATGGGCTTTCGGGGGCCGGGCCTGTCCGGGTACCTGTGGCCGTACCGCTGGATCTACGAGCTGCTTCCCGGGTGGCAGGCGATCCGGGTCCCGGGGCGCCTGGACACGTTCACGTCGCTGGCGCTCGCGCTCCTGGCTGGCGCCGGCCTGGAGCGCCTGCTCCGAGCCCGCCGGCTTGGGCGCCTCGCCGCGTGGCGCGGCGGCGCCGCGGTTGCGGGTGCTGTGGTCCTGCTGATCCTGGTCGAGGGCAGGGGGCTTCCCTTCGACCCGACCGACAGCCAGGCCCAGCCAAAGGCTCCCGCCATGCCGCCGTCGGTGGCCTCGGTCCCGGCGCCGCAGCTCCACCTTCCGGCCGAGCGCGCCACGGACAACCGGCGCTACGTGCTCTGGTCAACCGACGGCTTCCCCAAGATGGTGAACGGGCGCTCGAGCCTGAACCCGGCCTTCACCGCGCGCCTCATCCGGCGGGAGCGGGGCTTCCCCGACCGGCGTGGAGTGGAGCTCCTGACGCGACTCGGTGTGCGAAGCGTCGTCCTGCACACCAATCGCGTCAAGGGGACCGCCTGGGCGGATGCCGCGAGAAAGCCTCTCCACGGGCTTCCGCTGAACCGCAGCCGGCGAGGCGAGCTGGTGATCTTCGAGCTCCACGACGCCGGCTAGCCGCCCTTGACGGACCGGCTAGTGGTGCCTCTCACAACGTCTGACCGGAAATGACGGCCCCAGATCACCGCCATGCTGCGTCCTCACTCGCCCGAATAGCGCTGCTGGTGTATATCCGGTTGGGTCAGGTTGACGCCCGAGTCGCTCGGGCACCGGCCGCGAGTCGCCACGATCCCGACCGCGAAGCGACGATCCCCGGGATGGCCTCGGACGCGGGTCCAGGCCCAAGCTCGCACCGCGGAGGCCCCTTCCCCGGGCGAGTGGCCGATTATCGACCTCCTGGGTGGATTTGCGACCGCCCGCGCCGCGGCCGGCCCCACCCTCGGAGCGAGTGGCCGATTATCCACCCCCTGGGTGGATTTGCGGCCGCTCGCGCATTTGCTCGCGGTTCGGCTCGGTCGGCCGGGTCGGGTGCCTGACGTAACCGGATACGCACGAGCGCTGCTATTCGGGCTCGCTGCGTCCTTAGTCCTTGCCTGGCGGCGCCTGGACCTCGTCATTTCCGGTCGAACGTCATGAGAGGCACCACTAGCTCGTCGAGGACGGCGCCGCGATCGGGTCGACGGCGCCGGCGGCCCGGCGCTCGCGCGCCCACAGCGCGAACAGCGTCCCCAGTGACGCGACCGCCGAGCCCGCGATCAGCGCCAGGGCCGGCGTCCCGTGCGCGAGCGGCGTGGCGGGGTCCCCGGCGACGGTGGGGCCGACGGCCGACAGGACCGCCCACGCGACAGCCGCACCGGCCGCCAAGCCGACGTCGGCGAGCCGCGTTCGGGGGGTCGCCCGCGCTGCGAACGCGATCGCGGCGGCGACCGCGGCGAACACGGGGAGGGCGGCCAGCCAGCCGTTCCCCACGCCGAGCACGGTGAGCACGGTGTGCTCGAGGATGCCGTCGCCCAGCTCGTTTGCCCACGTGTCCGTGCCGTTGTCTCCCAGCAGGGGGAAGGTCATCGAGCCGGCGAGCATGAGCGCGACCGACGGAATCGCCATGGCCAGGGTGAGCGCCGGCAGGCGCCTGTAGGCGACGGCGAGGCCCAGCGCCAGGAACGGAAGCGCCGGGATCATGAAGCGCGGGCCGGGGCTGCCGCCGCCGAAGGGCAGCCAGTAGCCGCAGTTGTAGAGGAAGAAGATGGCCGCCACCGCCAGCACGACGTTCGCCTCGGCCCTGCGCCGGCCCTGGCGCATGAGCACCCCCCCGACGACGGCGACGGCCAGCACCGGAGTCAGGGTCAGGATGCCACGGCTGGCTGCCAGCAGGTCGAGGGCCGCCCCCGGACGCGGCGTCCCGATCCCGAAGAACCCGGGGTCGTTGAGCCCGAGGACGGCGTGGCCGGAGAGACCCTGCACCGCCACCGCGGACGAGTAGGCGAAGTCGAACGGCGATCCGAGCGCCCACGCGTTGAAGGCCAGAGCCGGCGCGGCGCCGATGAGGGCGCCGCCTCCGTACGCGAGGGCGCGGGGGAGCCGGGGCGCTCGCCGGGCGAGCGCATACGCGAACAGGATCACGCCGAGGAGTCCGAGCGGGTACTCGAAGCTAACCGCCAGCCCGGCCACCAGCCCCGCGGCGCCGACCGCCGCCAGCCGGGGCGGCCCCTCGCGCTCGCGGAACAGCACCGCGAACGCCGCGAACCCGAGCGCCGCCGCGACGACGTGGGAGAAGTACTCAGAGGCGAACGTCATCAGGATCGTGCCCAGGCCGAGAGTGATCGCCGCAGCCGTCCCGTAGCCCGGCTCGATCCGGTCGGCAGCCCGGCGCACGAGCAGGAGAAGGACGATTGCCGGGATCACCGCTCCCACGAGCGTCAGGGCCCACACCATCGGCGTCTCGTCCTCGACCCGGTTCTCGACCCGCGATGTGCGCTCGGGATCGAATCCGTACTGGATCAGGTACGGGTAGGAGCGGCCCGGCGGCGTCCATCGGGGATGTTCCGCGTCGCTCGCGGTCTTGGCGGCGTCCCGGGAGAGCGGCCACGCGCCGGCTGCGTCGAGGGTCAGATACGCGGGGAGCGTCAGGAGCGGCAGCCCGGGCGCCTTGACGGAGTAGAAGTGCCCGTCGGCGTAGGCCTTGTCCTTGGTCTCCCAATGCCACCGGTCGATGTTCGCCTCACCGTCCGCGAGCGCCCTCACCTGCGCGAAGTGAGCGAGCTGCGCCCAGCCCATCGTGTGCATGACGAGCCCCCACGCGATGCCCAGGCAGGCGATCGCGGCGAGCCCCGGTCGGGCACGCACCGGGGCGGCCATCCTGCGCAGTCGCGTCAAGGAGCGTCCCCGGGGCCGGGCGAGCGGCAGAGCGCCATCGTCCAGGGGAGAGGGGAGCGGACCTCGACAACCTCGAGGCGCTGCTCGAGGAAGCCGACGAAGGAGCGACGCGACCAGTGGTTGAGATGGCCCGGGGTGTTGCCCAGATCGCCCACGTACCTGAGCCTGGCCAGGTTCAGCGCCCGCCACAGGGGTTCCCTCGGGACGCTCACGATCGCCCACGGGCTCGCGAGGCGCGCCACCACCGCCAGCGAGGCGCGCGGGTCGGCGAGATGCTCCATGACCTCGCAGCAGACGATCAGCTCCGCGGAGTCCCGGGCGGGGTCGAGCCTCTCCACCGGCGCGGTGCGAAACTCCGCGCTCACACCGGTCGCGTCGGCTCGCCGGCGTGCCTCCGCGATCACGTCGTCCGATGCGTCGGTGCCCCGGACCCGATGGCCGCGAACGGCAAGGCGGCGCGCCAGCTCGCCCTCGCCGCAGCCGACCTCGTGGACGTCGCGGGCCGCGGTGCGCGCCACCAGGTCGAGCAGGTCGGCGATGAACCGGTCGACCAGCCGTCGCTCGACGGGGTTCGCCGTCCCGTACTTGTCGTACACGTTCCCGCCGGGCATGGCGGGGTCCGCCACGGTGCGGCTCAACTAGTGGTACCTCTCACAACGTCTGACCGGAAATGACGGCCCCAGATCACCGCCATGCTGCGTCCTCAGTCGCCCGAATAGCGCTGCTATTCGGGCTCCCTGCGTCCTTGCCTGGCGGCGCCTGGACCTCGTCATTTCCGGTCGAACGTCATGAGAGGCACCACTAGACGCCGACCTCGCTTCGATCCCGCCCGCGCGGACGGCCGCGCGGCGCGCGGCCGCCGCCCGCCGACCTCGCGCCGGGCTGGGCGCCGGCCTCATAGTGGGACGGGCCGATTCCCGCCTCGAGCTCCAGCCTGCGCACCCGCTCGAAGGTCCGCTGCGCGATCACCCGCTGCCCGGCGATCGCCTCGCCCACGATCCCGAGCCCGAACATCTGCACGGCCGTCAGCGCCAGGATCGCCCCGAGGATCAATGACTGGATGTGGCCGGTTGTGTCCCCGTTGACGATCCAGTCGACGAGAAACGGGCTGAACGCCGCCAGGGCCGCCAGCGTGAACAGGATGGCCACGACGGTGAAGACCCGCAGCGGCTCGTACAGCACGTAGGCTCGGAAAACGGCGAGCGCGTTGCGCCGCACGTAGCGAGCGGTTGAGTCGACCAGTCGAGAGTCCCGGGTCTCGGGGTTGCTGCCGATCGGCACGTGCTCGACCGCGACCAGCATCTTGCCCGCCTGGATCAGGCTCTCGAGCGTGTAGGTGTAGTTGGAGACCACCACGAGCTGAAGCGCGGCCTCCCGGTTGTAGGCGCGAAACCCGGATGTCGTGTCCGGCACCCGGGTCCCCGACGCGCGGCGAACCACCCAGCTCCCGAGCCTCTGGAGCAGCTTCTTCGACGCGGAGAAGTGCTCCACGTCCTTCACCTGCCGGTCGCCGACGACCATGTCCGCACGGCCCTCGAGGATGGGCTGCACCAGCTCCGGAATGTCCTGTGCCTGGTACTGGTTGTCGGCGTCGGTGTTGACGATCACGTCCGCCCCGAGCTTCAGGGCGGCATCGATTCCCGCCTGGAAGGCCGCCGCCAGCCCCTTGTTGTTCGTGAGCCTGACGATGTGGTCGACGCCGCCCTCGCGGGCCGCCTCGACCGTGTGGTCGGTCGAGCCGTCGTCCACGATCAACCACTCGACGGCGTCGAACCCCGGCAGCGAGCGCGGGAGCTCGCCCAGCGCCCGCGGGAGGATCGTCTCCTCGTTCAGGCACGGAATCTGGATCACGAGCTTCATGCCCGGGGGCCATGGTAGGCGCTAACTGCGCCAGGCCGGGCCGCCCGAAGTTAGTTTGGGGTCGCACATGGCGTCCTGCTCACCGATCCTGGCCGCGATCTCGCTGCCCCTCGTCCACGGCAGCGAGCTGCTGAAGGCGATCACGATTCCCCTGTTCACGGGCGCGATCGGCTACGTCATCAACTGGACCGGCGTCTGGATGCTCTTCTATCCGGTGCGATTCGCCGGTTTCCGGCTGCCCGGCCTGGCGCCGCTCGTCACCCTGCTGCCGCGCAGGGCACAGCAGGTCCCCGGGTTCATGCACGGCGCGGTCGGTTGGCAGGGGATCATCCCCTCGCGCGCCGCGAAGATGGGCTCGATCGCCGTCGACAAGGGCATCGCCAAGCTCGGCAGCCCTGCCGAGTTCTACGCCCAGCTCGACCCCGAGCGGATCGCCGAGCACATCATCGCCACCTCGCGGGAGGACGTCCGCGACGTCGTCGAGCGGATCATGCGCCGCGAGCACCCCGGGCTCTGGGACGATCTGCCACCAGGGGCTCGCGAGGCGGTCCACTCCAGGGTTCAGGAGCAGCTGCCCGAGATCGTCCGCGAGGTGACCGCCGAGATCGGGGACAACATCGACCAGCTGCTCGACGTGAAGCTCATGGTGATCCGGCAGATGGAGGAGCGTCCGGAGCTCGCGAACCGGGTCTTTCGCGACGTGGGCGAGCGCGAGCTGCGCCTGATAGTCAACCTCGGATTCGTCTTCGGCGTCCTGCTCGGGATCCCGGTGGTGGGGCTCACCCTCCTGTTCCCCCACTGGTGGGTGCTGCCGGTCTGCGGGGTCGTGGTCGGGTGGGTGACGAACCTGCTGGCGATCTACATGATCTTCGAGCCGGTCGAGCCGCGGCGGCTCGGGCCGCTCTTGCTCCACGGCCTCTTCCTGCGGCGACAGCGCGAGGTGGCCTGCACCTACGCGGGGATCATCGCCGACGACATCGTCACGATCGGCAACATCGGCTCGCAGCTGATGCACGGGCCGCGCTCGGACCGAACCCACTCGATGCTCGAGGCGTCGCTGCGGCCGGCGGTCGACCGCGCCGCCGGCGGCACGGTGACGCGCGAGGCGGTGCGGCTGGCGGTCGGGCAGCGTCAGTACGAGACCATCCGGGAGTCGGTCGCCACCGAGGCCGCCCGGTACACGATGACCCCGCTTACGGATCCCGAGTTCAACCGTCGTCAGAGCGAGCGCATCGAGCAGCTCTTGAGCGGCCGCATGCGCGAGATGTCCCATCCCGACTTCAGCGAGCTGCTCCGCTCCGCGATCCGCGAGGACGAGTGGCTCCTGTATCTCCACGGCGCCGTGCTCGGGTTCGGCGCGGGCCTGCTCCACCTGGCCATCTTCGGGGTGTGACGTGGCCGCGCGCGATCCAGACCGCCGCGACGCCTCCGGACCGCTTGGACCGGTGCCGGCGCTCGCCCGCCTCGCCGCGTCCGCCTGGTGGCATGCCGCCGAGCGGGGCGTGGGGTTGTCGCTTCGCCTGGGCGAGCGCGTGGCCCGGATCGCGATCGGCGCAGATACGGAGCCGCCGCGTGCGCCGCCGCCCGCGGCGGCCGAGCGGCCGGGTCCGTCCAGCCCTGCCGATTCGAGCCGCGAGGCGCTCCGGGAGCGGGGCGTGGAGCTGCTCGCCCAGTCGGCCGACGTCGCGCATCCCGAGGACCTGCATCCCGCTTACGCGCGGATCCTCGAGAACCTCTCGCCCGACGAGGCCCGGATACTCCGCCTGTTCGCGACCCGCGGTTCGCAACCCGCGGTCGACGTGCGCCGCGGCCTGCCGCTGGTCTCCGAGCTCGTCGCGCCGGGACTCAGCATGATCGGGGCCGAGGCCGGGTGTCGCCACCCCGATCGGGTCGCCGCCTATCTCGACAACCTGAACCGCCTCGGCTTGATCTGGTTCTCGCGCGAGACGATTCGCGACGTCAACCGCTACCAGGTGCTGGAGGCACAGCCCGAGGCGATCGACGCGATGAGCAGGGCCGGCCGGACGTCGCGCACCGTGCGCCGCAGCATCCAACTGACGCCGTTCGGCACGGACTTCTGCGAGGTCTGCCTGCCGCTGGATCACACCGCCGAGCGCGGGCGCCGCGACGACGGAGAGGCAGGCCCGGGCTAGGGACGGCTGGTCCCATGAGCGGGACAAGGACGCCCAGCAAGGTCAGCAACGGCAACCGATGGCCCGCAGGCGCTCCCTCTCCACGTCGGACCGCATGCTCGCATGTCGTCCGGCGGTCTTCCACGTGCGATTCGCGTACCCGTCCGGCGACCCGCTGTGGGACTCGGGCCGCGATCGATCAGGAGAGCTCGACGCGCTCGATGACCTGAGGCTCGAGCGGACGATCGCCTGGGCCGGTGTCGGTGGCCTCGATCACGTCGACGGTGTCCATGCCGTCGCTCACCTGCCCGAACACCGTGTGCTTGCCGTCGAGCCATGGCGCGGCGTCGGTGGTCACGATGAAGAATTGCGAGCCGTTGGTGTTGGGTCCGGCGTTGGCCATCGCGAGCGCCCCCCGGGCCACCTTGTGGTCGTTGATCTCGTCTTCGAACGTGTACCCCGGCCCGCCGGTCCCGGTGCCCTCCGGGCAGCCGCCCTGGATCATGAAGTCGCGAATCACCCGGTGGAAGACGAGTCCGTCGTAGAAGCCGTCACCGGCGAGCTTGCGGAAGTTCTCGACGGTCTTCGGGGCGTCCTCGTCGAACAGCTCGACGGCCACCGGCCCGGCATTCGTGTGCAGCGTCGCCTCGGACATCCCCGCGCCACTCTAGCGACCTGAGTCGTCAGTTCGGGCGCACCTTCCCGGCGTCTGGTCGCGCCTGACGCCACCGGGAATCGCCGATGCTCTGCATCGACTCATCCCGCGCGTCGTCAGCCACGCCCAGCCACTCGGGAAGATGAAGCCGCACTTCCGACTCCGGCCACTAGCGATCGAGGCCTTCACGGATCGTTCACTCCGAACCGTCGCGCGCCCCGAGATCGGTGCTTATCCTGATCGGCCATGACGGATCCGCGAGGCCCCGAATGATGCGTCGCGGCCAGGGGATCGCGGTGGCCCTCGCGGTGATCATCGCGATCTCGCTCGGGGGTGGCGGGATGGTGCTGTTGGGCGGCCCGTCGGCCGCGACCACGACCGCCACCGGCACGACCACGGTCGGTGGCGGCGGCGCGAACCGGCTGGTCGGCACGAGCGGCGCGGATGTCATCAACGGGCGCGGTGGCGGCGATCGGATCAGGGGCCGCCGGGGAAGGGATGTGCTCAGAGGCGGCCGCGGCCGTGACCGGATCGGCGGCGGGAAGGGCTTCGACAGGATCCTCGGTGGGCGCGGCGGCGACCGCATCCAGGCTCGCGACGGGCGGCCCGACGAGATCGACTGCGGCCTGGGACACGACGTGGCGACCGTCGACCGGCACGAGGACGGGGTCTTCAACTGCGACCGCCTGCGCACACCGCGCGGCCCTCAGGGAGGGGGCCGCGGGTGACGCGGCGGAGGGGACGCGAGTTGACGCCGGCCGACGGGGAGCGCTCCGACGAGCAGCTCGGCCGCCGCGAGTTCCTCGCGCGCACCGCCGGTCTGGCGGGCCTCGCCGGACTGGCCACCGTGCTGCCGGCGGAGACGCTGATCTCCCAGGCCGCCAAGGTGCAGACGCGCGGCTCGTTTCCCAGCCCGCGCAACATCCCCGTCGACACCTTCGTCGTGCTGATGATGGAGAACCGCTCCTTCGACCACTACCTCGGGTGGTTCCCGGGCGCCGACGGCCGGAACAGGGGGCTCCGGTACCCGGACGCCGGGGGCCGACAGCACGCGACCCACAGGCTGGCGCCCGACTACCAGGGCTGCGGCTTCATGGATCCGGACCACAGCTTCGAGGGCGGCAGGACCGAGTACAGCCACGGCAAGCTCGACGGCTTCTACCTCGCCAACGACGAGTACGCGATCGGCTACTACGAGAAGGCCGACCTCGGCTTCCTGCCGCACGCGGCGAGGGCGTTCACGCTCTATGACCGGTACTTCTGCTCGCTGCTGGGGCCGACGTTCCCAAATCGCCACTACATGTGGGGCGCGCAATCCGGCGGCCAGACCACCAACGTGATCCCGGCGGACAAGCTGGGCGACCAGTGGGAGACGATCTTCGACCGGGCGCTCGCCAAGGGGCTGACGGCCCGCTACTACGCGTTCGACCAGCCCTTCGCGGCGCTCTACGGGACCCGCGCCCTGCCGTGGATCCGCCGCACCGAGGACTACCTCGCGGATTGCGAGGCCGGCACGCTCCCCAACATCGCGTTCGTCGACCCGCCCTTCCTCGACGGCGGCGGCGGCGGCGGGCTCTCCGGCGACGAGCATCCCCATGGCGACATCCGGATCGGTCAGGCCTTCATGGCGCGGATGACGCACGCGTTCCTGAACTCGCCGCAGTTCCGGACCGGCGCGATGTTCATCAACTACGACGAGTGGGGAGGGTTCTTCGACCACGTCAGGCCCCCCTTCGTCCCCGACGGCCGCCAGAGCCGCAAGCTCTCGAAGACGTTCGGGCTGACCGGCTTTCGCATTCCGGGCGTTGCCATCTCGCCCTACGCGCGGCGCGGCCACGTCAGCCACGCGACGCTCACCCACGAGTCGATCCTGAAGCTGATCTCGCACCGGTTCGGGTTGGGCTACCTGAACCAGCGCCATCGCTACGCCTCGCAGATCGGCCGCACCTTCGACTGGGACGACCCCGACTTCGAGGTGCCGGACCTGCCCGCGCCGTCGCTTCCGGTGACCACGCCCTGCTCGCTTCAGGCCTCCTCCAGCTCCAAGCGCGAGGCGGCGGTGGAGTCCGAGGCGGAGGAGCACGAGGGGCCCGGCATGGGCTCGGCGCCGTGGCGGCGCTACCTCGATCGGTTGGGCTACAAGCTCAGGCGCTCGAGCGCGGTGTCGGTGTTCGGCAATACCGCACGCGCCCGAGCGCTGGATTCGCTGTGGGGGCGGGTGATCCACCGTTGAGACACTGCCTCGCCTTCGCCGTCGCGGCGGTGATGGCGCTCTCGGCGGCCCTCAGCGCGCCGGCGAGCGCCCGGCCCGTGCCGCACTTCAAGCACGTGTTCATCGTGGTGCTCGAGAACGAGGGCGCGTCGTCGACCTTCGGCAGGGACAGCGAGGCCCCCTACCTGGCCCGCCGTCTGAAGCGCCGCGGGGCGTTCGTGCCCAACTACTACGCGATCGCGCACAACTCGCTCACCAACTACGTGGCCCTGGTCAGCGGGCAGGCGGCGAACATCCAGACTCAGGCCGACTGCCCCTTCTATGGCGACTTCGTCCCCGGCGTCGCCGCGGGCGACGGGCAGTACCGGGGCACGGGGTGCGTCTACCCGATCCAGACCCAGACAGTTGCCAACCAGCTGCAGGAGTTCGGCTACCGCTGGAAGGGCTACATGGAGGACATGAATGCCGCGGCGCCCGACGGCGCGGAGATGCCCTGCCGGCACCCGCCGATCGGGCGGCCCGATCCGTGGCAGCACGCCGAGGTGGGCGACCAGTACGCGACGCGCCACAACCCGTTCGTCTACTTCCATTCGATCATCGACTTCCGGACCTGCACGCGACACGACGTCGACCTCTCGCACCTGCGCCGCGATCTGCGCCGGCGCCGAAGGACGCCGAACTACTCCTTCATCACGCCAAACCTCTGCCACGACGGCCACGACGCCCCCTGCGTGACCGGGGCGCCAGGGGGCATGAAGTCCGCGAACAAGTGGCTGCGAGCCCGCATGCCGAGGATCCTGCGCTCCCCGGCGTTCCGGCACCGCGGGCTTCTGATCGTGACCTTCGACGAGGCCGAGGCGACCGGGTCCGACGCCGACTCGTCCGCATGCTGCGATGAGCCTCCGGGCCCGAACCTGGTTCCCCCCGACACCCCGGGCGCGCTGCACCCCGGACCCGGTGGCGGGCGGGTCGGCGCCGTCATGGTCTCGCCCTGCATCAAGCCCGGCACCGTCACGAAACGGAAGTACAACCACTACTCGCTGCTCCGGTCGATCGAGCGGAACTTCGGCCTGCCCTATCTCGGCTATGCGGGGCAGGCCGGGCTGCGCTCGTTTGGCCGTGACATCCTGAACCGGCCGGGCTGCGGCGGGTAGCCGTCGCGATTCGGCGACCGCCCCCGGCGGGAGCTGCAAGGCGATTCCCGCGTTCATGCCGGCGCCCATTACATTTGGTGACCTGACCACCCAGATTCCCCAGGACAAGCAGGTCCGGCTGGACCTGTCGTCGAAGGCCACGAGCGTCGGGATCGCGAGGAATGCGGTCGCGAGGCTGGCGGGGCGACTCGGAGTCTCGGTTGACGACGTCAAGATCGCCGTCAGCGAGGCGGTCGCCAACGCCGTCATCCATGCGTACCGCGACGGGCGGTCCGGCGAGATCAGGGTCACGGCTCGTCACGAGCGGAACCGGCTGCTGGTGACCGTGGCCGACGACGGGATCGGCATGACGCCGAATCCAGGCAGCCCCGGCCTGCGGCTCGGCATCCCGCTCATCACCAAGCTCTGTGACGACGTGCGCTTCAGCTCCTCCGACGAGGGGACGGTCGTGTCCATGAGCTTCGCCACGCCGGGCGCCCCGGGGGGCGGTCCGTGATCGGGCCATCGACACCGGTCAGCGAGGCCCGCCTCGCCGCGATCGTCGAGTCCTCGGACGACGCGATCCTGACCAAGGACCGCGATGGGGTGATCACCAGCTGGAACCCGGCCGCCGAGCGCATGTACGGCTACAGCACGGACGAGGCGATCGGGCAACCGGTCTCGATCCTGGTCCCCGAGCATCGAGCGGGCGAGGAAAGAATGATTCTCGACCGGATCCTGGCCGGCGATCGCATCGACCACTACGAGAGCGAGCGCGTGCACCGGAGCGGACGGCTGCTGCGCGTGTCGCTCAGCGTCTCACCGCTCGTCGACGAGAGCGGCGAGTTCGTGGGAGCGTCGATCGTGGCTCGCGACGTCACGGCGCTCGACCGGTCCCGCGAGTTCGCGTCGCGCCTGCACGAGCTGACCCTCGCCCTCTCGGCCGAGATCACCAGGGACGGCGCGGTCCAGCGCCTGCTGGAGCAGGCGGTCGGAGGGCTCGGCGCGGACGCGGGGGCGGTGGGACTGGTGGACTCGAGCGGCACGCAGATCGAGCTTGCCGGCAGCGTGGGCTACACGGAGGCCGGAATCGGCGACTGGCAGCGATTTTCCCTGGACGCGGACGTCCCGATGAGCATCGCCGTTCGCTCGGGCGAGCCGATCTGGACCGAGTCGGCCGACGAGCTGAGCCGGAGCTACTCGGACCTTGCCGAAGCGAACATCCTGTTCGCCTCGCTTGCGGTCATCCCGCTCGCGGTGGACGAACGCCCCTTTGGGGCCGTGGCCCTGAGCTTCGGCTCACGTCACCTGTTCGCCGCGGACGAGCGGACGTTCCTGATCACCGCCGCCCGGCAGGTGGCCCAGACGCTGGACCGCGCACGCCTCTACGAGGTCGAGCGCCAGGGGAAGCGGCGACTCTCGTTCCTGGCCGGTGCGAGCGAGTTGCTCGCGGGCTCCCTCGACCCGGAGACCACCCTGCGCAACCTCGCGGACCTCGCGATCCACGAAATCGCGGACTGGTGCGCGATCGACCTCGTCGAGGAGGACGGTGAGCTCCGCAACGTCGCCACGGCGCACGTCGACCCCGACAAGGTGCGGCTCGCAAACGACTTTCGCACCAGGTATCCGGTCGACCCCGACGCTCCTACCGGCGTCCCCAACGTCATCCGCACGGGTCGGCCGGAGCTCTACCGTGAGATACCGGACGAGCTGCTCGTGGAAGGCGCGCAGGACGAGGAGCACCTCCGCGTGATGCGCGAGCTGGGGCTCGAGTCGGGAATGATCGTGCCGCTCCGGGCACGGGGCCGGACCCTGGGAGCGATGACCTTCGTCGCTTCCGACTCGGGGCGGCGGTTCGGCGAGGAGGACGTCGAGCTTGCCGAGGACCTGGCCCGCCGCGCCGCCATGGCGATCGACAACTCGATGATCTTTCGCCGCGAGCACGAGGCGGCTGTGACGCTGCAGCGCTCGCTCCTCCCCCAATCGCTGCCGGAGGCGGCGGGCGTCGAGTTCGCCTGCAGCTACCAGCCGGCGGCGCCCGGGCTCGAGGTGGGGGGGGATTGGTACGACGTGGTCGTCCTAGGGGAGGACAAGGCCACTTTGACCATCGGTGACATCGCGGGTCGCGGCGTCCAGGCCGCCGCGGTGATGGGTCGCGTGTCGGCGGCGCTTCGCGCCTACGTGCTCGACGAGCAGCCGCCTGACGAGGCGCTCCGCAGGGTGAACCGGGTCATGCGCGAGTCGGGGGGACCGCAGATGGCCACGGTGCTTCACCTGCATCTCGACCTCGCCTTCGGAACCGCCGAATACGTGCGGGCCGGCCATCCACCGGGCCTGATCCGGCTCCCCACCGGAGAGGTCCGGTTGCTCGGAGGCGAGGGAACCCCGCCGCTCGGGACCTTCGACGAGCTCGAGTACCGAGTTCACCGGGTGGATGTCCCACCCGGAAGCCTGCTCCTCCTCTACACGGATGGACTGATCGAGCGCAGCGACCGGAACTTCGATGTCGAGCTCGAGCGCCTTCGTGCGGTGTTCGCCGACGCACCCCCGGATGCGGCCGGATGCCTGCGCTGGCTCACCCAGCGCTTCAGCCCGGAGTCCGTGCCGGACGACGTCGCGATGCTGGCGATGTCGCGACCCTAGGGTCGCCCCTCCTCGCGCTCTCGTCCGAGCGGCGCGGCCGTACGCGTGCCGGGTCGGCACTGCCGGATCGGGTCGCTCCGGGCAGCCGGCGTCCTCGATTCCCCACGGTCGGCCGAGCATCATCGCGGGAAACGCCTCCCCGGGGTTCGCGAACTGGAGAACGTCGGCAAGCCGCTCGTCGTGGACTTGGGGGTCAGGCGGTCAGCCAGCGCTTCGGGTTTTCGACCATCATCGTCTGGAGCTGCTCGTCGGTCATCCCGGCCTCCCGAAGCGCCGGGATCACCTGGTCGTGCACGAGCGTCATGCTCCAATCCCTCACCGCCCCCGCGTCCATCATCTGCCGGCCAACCTCCGGCGGATACCAGTCAAGCGTCGCGCAGAAGTCCTGGGACAGGAACATGCGATCGGCGTAACCCCGGTCCAACAGCGCCGTGACGGTGGCGTTGCGGCGCTCCATCGGCAGGAAGATCTCCAGCCCGTAGCGGTCCATGCCGATGTAGACGCCCTTGTCGAGCAGCCGCTCGATGTAGTCGAGGTCGTCGGTGTCCCCGGTGTGGGCGATCTGGACGCGGGAGAGGTCGACGCCCTCGTCCTCGAAGATCTCGACCTGCCGCGGTCCCGTCTCTGAGGCCGGGCGCGAGTGAGCCATGATCGGCGCCCCGGTGCGCACGCTGGCGCGCGCGATGGCGCGGTGCACCTTCTCGACGTTCGGGGTCACCCCGGGCTCGTCCGCGGCGCACTTGAGGAACGCGGCCTTGATCTCGGCCCCCTGGATCCCCTCGGTGATGTCGTGGACGAAGAGATCCGCCATCGCGTCCTCGTCTCGGAACATGAAGTAGGGCGGCAGGTAGTCGTACGTGTAGATGCCGGTGCACGGGATGACCTGAAGCCCGGTCTCCTCCGCCACCCGCAGGGAGAACGCCACATCGCGACCCCCGAACATCGCCGTGGGCTCGCCGATCGTCTTCACGCCCCGGTCGACCGCAGCGCGAGCGGCCTCGAGGGCCGCCTCGAACGCTCCCTCGGCGTCCACGTTCTGGGGTGGGTCCGATTCGCTCACCGTGCCGGCGTGGGGCCATTCGGCCAGCACCGCCTCGTCGCGAAAGATCAGGTGCTCGTGGATGAGGGTGGTGCCGAGCTGGTCGGCGTCGATCGGCCCGGTGACGGTCTCCACTGCAGGCATGGTCGCGGTGCGACCGTACCCTATGCGCCGTGCCGCGGAGCTGGACGATCGCGATGACCATCCTCATCCTGTGCCTGCTGGCGTCCATGGTGATCGCGATCGTGAAGCTCACATAGACGCCCGACGCAACCGGCGGGCTCGCCTGGCGACGGGATAGGATGCCCCGAACTCGGCGACAGAAGGGGGTTGGCTTGTTCGAGCGCATAGTGGTTGGCACAGACGGCTCAGACACCGCCACCGAGGCGGTCCGCCAGGCGATCGAGCTCGCGAGGCTCGCGGGGGGAAAGCTCAGCATCGTCGCTGCCTTCGAGCCCATCCCCGAGACCCGCGTTCGCGAGGAGAGGTCGGAGCTGCCCGGCGACGTATCCCACACGGTGGGCCCGCGCGAGGACGTCAATGTGATCCTCGACTCGGCCGTCGGGCTGGCCAAGCAGGAGGGCGTCGAGGTCGAGCCCCATCCGCGTGAGGGCGATCCCGCCGACGCGATCCTCGACGTCGCCGAGGAGGGCAATGCCGACGTGATCGTGGTCGGCAACAAGGGCATGACGGGCGCGAAGCGCTTCCTCCTCGGCAGCGTGCCGAACAAGGTCTCCCATCACGCGCCCTGCGGCGTGTACATCGTTCGCACGACGTAGCCCGCTCGGCTGGCGATCCCGAGTCGAGCGTCGTCCGCAGACCCTCGTGTGTGCGCCCTCCTCGCGGGCCCCGGGGGCACGGCTTGACGATCGTGAACAGCTGTAACGCGGGTCTGCGGTCGAAGTTGCCCGATACTTGTGCCCGAATGACCGAGGGGGATGCCTTCTCGCCTGCCGACGCCGAGTTGATGCGCCTGGCCCTGACCGAGGCCGAGCGGTCCTCGGGCCACGACGACGTCCCCATTGGGGCCGTCGTCGCCCGGGACGGTGAGGTTGTCGGCGCGGCGGGCAACGAGCGCGAGCTGCGTGCCGACCCGACCGCCCATGCCGAGGTCCTGGCGCTGCGCGAGGCCGCCCAGCGGCTCGGCGGATGGCGACTTCCCGGCACGACCCTCTATGTGACGCTCGAGCCGTGCGCGATGTGTGCCGGCGCGATCGTCCTGGCCCGGGTGCCACGGGTCGTCTATGGCGCCACCGATCCCAAGGCGGGCGCGGCCGGGAGCGTCCTCGACGTTCTGGGCGAGCCCCGGCTGAACCACCGCCCGAGCGTCGGGGCGGGGCTCATGGCGACGGAGTCGGCGGCGCTGCTCTCCTCCTTCTTCGCGACCCGCCGCCGCTAAGGAGCTTCGAGGACCGTGCGGAGCCGATCCGAGTAGCGAACGGGATACGGGCGCTCAGCCTGGTCCGACGAGTGGCGCCGCAGCTCCTCGGGCAGCGCCGCGAGCTGCACGGCCGTGCGCTCCCGGATCTGGGCCAGCGACTCGGCGCCGATGACCTCGCCCCCGCGCATCACGGGCCGCAGGAGCGGCTCCCCCTCGAGCTCCTCGTCGGCCGCGGCGATCACGTCACCGCGCATGGCATCCCCGGCGTGGCTTCGGAATACCTGCTTGGGGCCGGGGACGGTGGCCTTGTCGGCCGAGCGCTTCCACACGCCGTGCCACTCGGCGCCGCGCCGCCGAGCCACCAGCTTGTAGACGCCGTTGACGACCGGGGAATCCCGACTCGTCCCCAGGTCGGTGCCCACCCCCCACAGGTCGATCGGCGCCCCCGCCGCGACGAGGTCGGCGATCCGGGCCTCGTCCAGGTCACCGCTGGCGGTGATGCGGGTGTCTTTGAGGCCGGCGTCGTCCAGCAGCCGGCGCGCCTCGCGAGACAGCGCCAGCAGATCACCCGAGTCGAGCCGGATCCCGTCCAGCCGCACGCCCGCATCGCGGGCCGCTGCGATGGCGCTCCGAACTCCCTGGAGCGTCTCGTAGGTGTCGACGAGCAGCACGGTGCCGGTCGGAAAGCTCTCGATGAAGCAGCGGAAGGCCTCGTCCTCGGTGTCGAAGGCCAGGACGTAGGAGTGCGCCATGGTTCCCACTGGTCGTAGGCCGTAGCGCATCGCCGCGGCCACGTTGGAGGTCCCCCCGCAGCCAGCCACGGCGGAGGAGCGCGCCACCTTCATCGCGGCGTCGGTGCCGTGATCGCGCCGGGGCGAGAAGTCGACGACGCGCTCGCCCGCGCCCGGTTCGCCGCCGCCGGCGGCGAGGACGACGCGGGCGGCCTTGGTGGCGATCATCGTCTGGAAGTTAATCTGGTTGAGCAGCACCGTCTCGACCAGCTGTGCCTCGATCAGCGGCGCCGTGACCCGGAGCAGCGGCTCATTCGCGAACGCGATCGTGCCCTCGGGGACCGCTTCGACGTCGCCGGTGAACCGGAAGGCGGCCAGGTAGTCCAGGAACGCACCGTCGAACATCTCCAGTGACCGGAGGTACTCGAGCTCGCGCTTCCCGAACCGAAGCCGGCGCAGGAGCTCCAGGGTCGGCCCGAGGCCCGCGGCCAGGAGCCAGTCGCGCCGGGGCGGGAGCCGTCGCGGAAACAGCTCGAAGACCGACTCGTCGTCGATTCCCCGCGCCAGGTAGCTCGCCGACATCGTCAGCTCGTAGAGATCGACGAGCAGGGCGGCGCCCGAAGCGGTCAGCAGCCCCGGGTCGTTGGAGCGGTCGCGATCCATCGCCCTATTCCTACCGGTCCGCGAAACCAATTGCCCCGGCTGGTGCATGTCGGGCCGGACCAGGGATGCCGCCTCGACCGACCCGGAACCGGACCGGTGCGCCGCGAGCGGCCACAAATCCACCTGCGAGGTGGAGAATCTGCCGTTCGTTGCCGGGGGCCGCGCTGCGGGCCGTTCCGGACAGGGGCCATCCCTGGCCCTCTTCACCGCGCGAGGGGGACCGCGCGGCGAGCGTTGGGCTCCGAGCCCGGCGTCCGCTCCCGAACCGGGTTACCTACGCACCGATGTGCGCACCGGTCAGCACGAGCAGCGCGGCTATCGCGACGATCGTTCCCGCCAGCCCGCCGGCAACCCAGCCGGCGATCAGCGTGTGTCGATCGACTCCACGCGGCTCGATCATGTCGAGCAGTCGCTCTGTCATCGAGAACCTCTCTTTCTCGGGCCTACGGGGTTAGCTGACGGGCTCGCGCTGAAAGAGCGGCGCTACGGACTCAGTTCCGATTCGCCCCCGGGCCCGGATCGGGCCCCCTCGGTTCCCCCGCTCCCCCCGTCAGGACGGGGGGACTCGGCAGGTGTTCTCTTCGGATCGGCACCCTAGCTATTCGGGCCGAGGGCTGCGTCATCGGGATGGAGCCGAGCCGCGTCGCCTGGATTCGGCGCGACACCCGCGTCGCCGGAGGGCGATCGGGGCTTGCGCTCATATGGACGCAACTCTCGATCCCCCCCGGAGCGGTGGAACAGAAGCTCGGGACCGCCCCGCCCCCGCGGAGTGGATAGGTTCCACGCGGGTCGCATGGAGGGACGGGTCGCAGACCGGAGGAAAGGACGCCCTCGCCGGGCGGTTGGCGTCGTCGGGTCGGCGGCGACGACGGCGGTCGTGCTCCTCGCCGCCGCGTCTGCCAGCCTCGCTGCGCGTCCTCATCATCCGCACGCCCCCCGCGCCCATCATCCGCGGCCGACGACGATCACGGTCAGCCCTGGTGCGGGCGGCGGGCGGCGAGTCCACGCGGGGCTCTTCGGCGTCAATCACCGCTACCCGTACGGCGGGTTCGGCATGTGGAACCCGTCGATCCCGGGCGCCCCGCGCAAGTTCGACCATCACTTCGAGTCCGCTCGCGTGAGCGCGGTGCGCTTCCCGGGGGGCTCCGTCGCCAACACCTACCACTGGAAGCGAGCGATCGGTCCCGCCGCCGATCGTCGGCTCAACGTGCACGGGCGCACCGGCGAGCCGCTCACCAACGAGTTCGGGCCGGACGAGTTCGGCGAGTTCATCCGGAGCCACGGGCTCCAGGCGATGATGCTCGCCAACTTCGGCACCGGGACGGCGCAGGAGGCGGCCGACTGGGTCGAGTACATGAACGCCCCGGTGGGGACCAACCCCAGCGCCGGCGTCGCGTGGGCGGAGGCGCGCGCCGCGAACGGGCATCCGCAGCCATATGGCGCTCGCAACTGGGAGATCGGCAACGAGATGTACCTGCTCGGGCAGTCCTACTGGATGGGAGACGGGGGCCTGGCGGAGCGCTCCCGCAAGTACGCCTTCGGCGGCTCCACTCAGTTTCCCGGCCAACGCCTGGGCAAGCCGTGGGACCACGGTGACTCCGCGGGGGTCAGCGACGGCTCGGCCGGCCAGCGATTTCAGGTCAAGTACCCGCCGGTCAAGCCGGACGAGCCCTTCGCCCTCAAGGTCGGGGACTCGATCTGGACACGCGTCGCCGATCTGGCGGCGGCGCCCCCGCAGGCACCCGTCTACGAGCTGGATCCCGCGAGCGGCAAGGTGCGGTTCGGCGACGGCGTGCACGGCGCGATCCCTCCCAAGAGGACGATCATCCGCGCGTCCTACACCTCCGGGCCGCATGACGGCTTCGTCGACTTCTACAGGGAGATGAAGGCCGCCGATCCCACGATCAAGATCGGAACCTCGTTCCGCAACGGGCAGTTCCTGTCCCGGATGGGGAAAGACCATCCCTATGACTTCGTGGTCGCCCACCTCTACAGCCACGCGCCCAGGCGCGGATACGGCACCACGAAGGACTTCCACGACGGGGTGATGCGGCTGGCCGGCCGCCGCGCCAACGGGGTGCAGGTCGTTCGCCACGGGCTGAGGAGCCACGCCGGCGCCCGCGCCAGCTCGATCCCGGTCGTGGTCTCCGAGTACGGGATGTCCTTTCGCCGGTGGAGGGGCCCGACTCGAAACTACCTCCGCTCGATGGACCAGGCCCTCTACGTCACGATCCAGCTCCAGCGGTGGATGCACCTCGGCGTGCCCCTCGCCGGCAAGCAGTCCCTGATCGACTTCAACCCGAAGCGGGCTCCCCATGGCGCCTTCGCGCTCGGCCTGGGTCAGCAGGCGGTGATCGGGGGGCCGCCCCATTACGTGATGTCGGCGACGGCACGCGCGTTCAGGCTCCTCGCGCCTTCGTCCGGCGAGCGGATCGTGCGCGCCGCCATGCGCAACAACCCCTCGCGCCGCATCTACTCGGGTCAGAGGCTGAAGCTGCTGCGCGTCTCGGCCACCAAGGACGCGGATGGGTCGCTCTACGTGATCGTCGTCAACAAGGACCGGTCGCGGTCCGTGGGCACCGCGCTTCGAGTCAAGGGGAGGGGGATCAAGCGGGCGATCGTGAAGAGGCTGACCGGCCAGAGCTTTCTCTCCTACAACACGGCATCCCACCCGAACCGCGTTTCGATCCACACCCGCAAGCGCGCGGTGCGCTCGCGGCGGATGCCGCTGCGCCTGCCCCCGCATTCGGTGACGGCCGTGGAGCTGCGGCGCTTCGAGGGAGGGTAGATGGGCTTCATACAGCCCAACCCGCCGCCGTTCGACCTGGAAGAGTGGCGGGCGAAGCCATTCCTCTCACGCCTGAAGCCGGTCGTGCAGGACTGGGTGGTCAACGGCTTCGGGGCGCCCGGGCTCATCTACCTGCTGTACGCGGTCAAGCTCGTGGTCTTCGTCGTGGGCGCCGCGCTGGTGATCTCGGCGACCACCCCGGGCCTTGGCGGGCTCGGGAACCTGACCGACTGGTGGTTCGAGCCGATCGTCTTCGAGAAGGCCGTCGTCTGGACCATGCTCTGGGAGATCCTCGGCCTCGGCTCGGGCTCCATGGCGCTCACGGCGAGGTACAACCCGCCGATCGGCGGCGTGCTCTATCGCCTGCGGCCGGGGACGGTGCGGCTCGCGCCGTGGCCTGACCGGGTGCCCTTCACCGGAGGCACACGGCGAACCGTCGCCGACGTCGCGCTCTACGCCGCGGTCCTCGGGGCGCTGATCTACCTGCTCGTCTCCAGCGGCGAGGCGGCCGCCGGTGCGCCGGCCGGGCGGCTCGACCCGGTCGCGATCGGAGTCCTGCTCGGGTTGCTCGTCGTGCTCGGGCTGCGGGACAAGATCTCGTTCCTGTCCGCGCGGCCCGAGATCTACGGCTTCATGCTGCTCGTCGCGCTGTTCCCGCTGCACAACGCGGTCATCGGCTGGCAGTTCGTCTTCCTGTTCATCTGGTGGGGCGCCGCATCGTCGAAGCTCAACCGGCACTTTCCCTACGTGACCTCGGTGATGACGAGCAACACGCCTTGGAACCGGTCGCGGGCGGCGAAGGCGGGGATGTACGTCGATTACCCCGACGATCTGCGCCCCGGCCGCAATGCCGCCCTCGCGGCGCATCTCGGAACCGCGATCGAGTTCGCCGCGCCGCTGGTGCTGATCGTCTCGCGCGGCGGCGTCGCGGGCACGATCGCCCTGGTCGTGATGCTCCTCTTCCACCTCCACATCACCTCGACCTTCGCCCTCGGCGTCCCGCTGGAATGGAACCTCTTCATGATCTTCGGGCTCGGGTTCCTGTTCGGGCACTACGGCGACGTCCCGTTCTCCAACCTCGACGACCCGCTCCTGATCGCGATCCTGGTCGTGGTCGGGGTGTTGATTCCCATCGCCGGAAACCTCCGCCCGGACAAGATCTCGTTCCTCCCGGGCATGCGCTATTACGCCGGCAACTGGGCGTCGAGCCTGTGGCTGTTCCGCAACGACACGAAGGCCGAGGACAAGCTCAACCGCGACATCTGCCGGGTCGCGCCGGTCGTCATCGAGCAGCTCGCCGCGATGTACGACCACGAAACCGCGGAGTACCTCATGTACAAGTCCCTGGCCTTCCGATCGCTCCACAGCCACGGGCGAGCGCTTCTGGCCCTGGCGCACCGGGCAGCGGGCGACGTCGACGACTACGAGCTCCGGGATGGCGAGCTCGTGTCCGGGGTCGTCAACGGCTGGAACTTCGGCGACGGCCACTTCCACGACCAGCAGCTGCTGGAGGCCGTGCAGGAGCGATGCGGCTTCGCCGAGGGAGATCTGCGCGTCGTCTTCCTGGAATCGCAGCCGGCGCAGGTGCAGCGCCAGAGCTACCGCATCTACGATGCCGCCTCGGGGCTGGTCGAGGAGGGCTGGGTCGATGTCGCCGAGATGGTGAGGCGCGGCCCGTGGCTGGAGGAGTCCTGGGACTTCCCGGTGGAGATCACCTCCGCGAAGGGGCCGCCACCCCCCGTCGGCGCACCGACCTGATGAGCAAGGCGCTCGTCGTCGGCTCCGGCCCGAACGGGCTGGCGTGCGCGGCGGCGCTCGCTCGCGAGGGTGTCGAGGTCACCGTGCTGGAGGCCGAGGAGACCATCGGCGGCGGCACCCGCACCAGCGAGCTCACGGTCCCGGGCCTCCTGCACGACGAGTGCTCGGCGGTTCACCCGATGGCGGTAGGCTCTCCGTTCTTGAGGTCACTGGAGCTCGAGCGGCACGGCCTCGAGTGGCGCTGGCCTGAGGTCGACCTCGCGCATCCGCTCGACGACGGCACCGCGGGCGTCATGCTGCGCTCACTCGACGAGACCGCCGCCGGGCTGGGCGAGGACGGCGCCGCCTGGCGACGGCTGTTCGGCGCCCCGTCGCGCTCCCTCGAGAGCCTGAGCGAGGACCTCTTCCGCCCGGTGCTGCACGTACCGCGGCATCCCCTGCGGCTGGCGCGATTCGGCATCGCAGCAGCGATGCCGGTGAACGCCCTGGCTCGGGCCTGGAAGGGCCCCCGGGCTCGGGCGCTCTTCGCGGGCGTCGCCGCCCATTCGTTCAGCCCGTTCGGCAGGCCGATGAGCTCGGCGGTCGGCATGGCGCTGGTCTGCGCGGGCCACGCCTTCGGGTGGGCGGTGGCGCGGGGCGGGTCGCGGTCGATCACGGATGCCCTGGCGGCGGTGGTCCGAGAGCACGGTGGCGCGATCGAGACGGGGGTTCGCGTGCGCTCGCTGTCCGAGCTCCCGCCGGCCGACGTCGTGGCGCTGGACCTTGCCCCCGAGGCGGTTGCGGACGTCGCCGGCGATCGCCTTCCGCGGCGCGTCGCGCGGGCGTACCGGCGCTACCGGCATGGTCCAGGCGCGTTCAAGCTCGACCTTGCGGTCGAGGACGGGGTGCCGTGGACCAACGAGGCCTGCCGGCGCGCGGGGACCGTCCACGTCGCCGGCGCGCTGGAGGAGCTCGGCGCCGCGGAGCGAGCGATCAACGGCGGCCGGATGCCGGAGCGCCCCTTCGTCCTGGTCGCTCAGCAGTACCTGGCCGATCCCGATCGCTCGCCGGGAAACGTCCATCCGGTATGGGCGTACGCGCACGTCCCGAACGGCTACGCCGGCGACGCCGAGGAGGCGATGATCGCCCAGATCGAGCGTTTCGCCCCGGGCCTTCGCGATCGGATCGTGGCGTCGGCGTCGCGGTCCACGGCTCAGATCGCCGCCGCCAACACCAACTTCGTGGGCGGGGACATCATCAACGGGGCCAACACGCCGGTCCAGGTGGTGATCCGGCCGCGGCTGGCGCTCGACCCGTACAGCACCGGCATTCCAGGCGTGTTCGTCTGCTCGGCGGCGACGCCGCCCGGCGCCGGGGTCCACGGCATCTGCGGCTACAACGCGGCCCGGGTCGCGCTCCGCCACCTGCGGACCTGACCTGATCCTCCCCGCGGCCATGGATTGGCGACGTCGACGACGGGGTATCCGCCGGCCGAGATGGACCTCGATGCTCGGCTGACGGCGCTCTACGACGATCTTGGTGACGCGCAGGGCGAGCTGAAGGACAACGGCGCCCTCGGACAGGTCTTCAACGGTCTGCTCGACGAGGTCAGGGAGCAGCACGGCGACGACCCGGTGATCTCCGAGATCGAGCTGATGGGCTTCAACTTCAACGGCCACACCGCCTCGAGCGCGGAATCGCTCCGAACCGTGGTCGGCCAGATGCGAGCCGTCGTCCGCGGCGGCTAGCTACGCCAGCGGCCGACGGCTCGCCGTGCAAGAGCCCGAGCCGGCGCAGCGCACCCTCGCGGCGCGCCCGACGGTGACTACTCAGCGGAGAGGGTGTGTTGCACGTACCGCGAAATGCCTGCATCTAGGCGCCCTCCTCCTGCGCCTGCTGCAGGCGTGCTGCAAGTGCGCGTGACGTTCTCGGCGTATGCGTTGCGGATTCGACGCCGCGCATCGACCTCCGAGGGATGGCCGTAGGTGTCCATCACGAGCTTGCCGTGATCGGAGTGGTCGAGCTGATGGGCGATTGCCCACGGCTCGACACCGCGGAGCATCAGGTCGGTTGCGCAGGCGTGGCGCAGGTCGTAGGGATCAAGCTCGGGACGGTCGTAGGCGATCCGCACCTTGTCGAAGTTCCGGTGCAGGATGCCGGTGCTGAACTGCCGCCCGGTCTTGGAGACGAACACCCAGCGGGAGTCGAATGCCTCGCAGCCGCAGCGCCTCGGGAACGAGGACGATCTTGCGGCGGGCAGTGCTCGTCTTGGTGCCATCGACCAAGAGTTCGACGCTCTCAATCTGCGCCCGCTCAAGCACGTAGGACTCGCTTGGCCGGATGCCAGTGAAGCCAGCGACAAGGACCCAGGCCCGCATGACCAGCCCGAAGGCGTTGTCGAAGGCGCCGAGCCGGTACTCGGGGGCGCTCTGGAGATACCACTTACAGATGCGCTCGAACTGGCACCCGCGGATGTCGGGACGGGGATCGAGTTGGTGGAGGAGGTCGGAGAGGGGCACGGGATGACCGCCTAAGGTCGAGGCTGCTTGGGAACGTGCGTGATCACGCCGGATGGCCGCTGCGTTCTCTCGACTGAGTCCTGCCGCACCGGAAGAAATCAGGCTCCGTGGCGTCCTTGTCTATGAACGACCCTTTCCGACCAAGGAGAACCCAAGATGACGCTCAGCCGAAACACCTGGATCGCAATCGGAGTCCTCATGGCGGTCGCGGCGATCGTCGCGACAGGTCTATTCGCGTCGGGCGGCGGTGGCGCGGGCGGCGCTTACTAACCCGCGCGTAGGGCCCAATGAGATGACCGATCAGCAAGCACGTGAGTTCGTGGAGCTGCTGGCGGTGCCCGAAGCCGCCGAGCCGCCGCCCTGCCCCATCTGCGGGTGCGGTCACCCGCTTGAAACCAGATGTGCCCACTTGACTGACCGCCGTCCCGAAGCCCCCCGGCTGCGGGAGTAGGCCAGGTGGCATCAGCGCTCGCGGCTCGCGCTCCATCTGCGGGAAACCCCGGATGTTTCGGCCCGCGGAGCGTGCAAGCCTGAATACGTAAGAACGGCACCCAAGACCAAGAGGGACCAGAAGCCGCAACCATAAGAGACCCTTGGCGCCTTGGGTGTTCGCTCTTTGCCCGGGCCCCGGCGCGAGATACTGCGCGGGCGATGTCGCAGGAGAACGTCGACGTTGTCCGCACATTCTACGAGCGCTGGGACGCGCAGAACCTCGCCCCCGCGTTTGAACTGCTGTCGCCGAACGTCGAGTGGCACACCGATCCGGCGAGCCTCAGCGCCGGAAAGACGGTTCACGGAGTGAAAGCCCTGCTCGCACACATGGACGATCTGCACGAGACCACCCTGCGGGAGACCGGATATATCGAGCGGATCGTCGATCTCGGTGAAGAGGTCCTCGTCCTTGAGCGAGAGATCTACGTTGGCCGCGCCAGCGGCGTCCGCGTCGAGGCGCGAACCGGCGGGATCTATACGGTTGCGGAGGGCCGCATTGTTCGCGTACGCGGCTTCATGAGTTATGAGGACGCCCTCGAAGCCGCCGGGCTTTCGGAGTAGGCGATGTCGCAGGAGGCCGTCACCGCGGCGGGCGATGTCGCAGAAGAGCGTCGCAGTCGCATCGAACTCGACGTGGACGGAGGAAGCCGCGGCGGCAATCGCGCTATCCGAGAGCGTTGGTTTCGCGAGCCGCGCAAAGGAGGTTGACCGGAATGAACACGAATCAGCAGGAGTCCGACGGCGCGACACGAGTGGCCTACATCCTTGGTGTTCCCTTGGCCGAGAACGTCGTGCGTCAGTGGCCGCAGATGGGCGAGATTGTGCGCACCAGCGGGCTCATCGCCGACGTCGAGGGCAACTTCCCCGAACTCACGCTGGAGGTCGGCAGGCGTCTGCAGCTCGATGATGTCGTCGTGGTCGAGTGGACCGGCAACTACGGTGACGGACGGCTGTACCGGAACGTGACCATCGGCGAGTTGGAGGACGGGCAAGCCGTGCGCGTGACCGACTACTGGGGCGAGCCGACCGAGACACCCGAATGGCGAAAACCGTTGACCGATCGGCTCGATATGCCCGGCGACGGGATCTGGCCGGACGCAGAGCACCTCGGCCACTACTAAGCACGCGCGACCCGCGAGAAACGCGATCACGCAGACCTACGGGCCGAGGCAAGCTCCGATTCGGGCTGCCGCGAGATACTGCGCGGGCGATGTCGCAGGAGAACGTCGAGGTCGTCCGCCGCCTCTACCGAGCGATGAACGCCCACGATGTGGCAGGCGCGACGGAACTGATGAGCCCAGACGCCGAATGGATTCCCGACAGCCGGATCGGCGAGCGACCTGTCCGAGGCCGTGAAGAGGTCATCCGGTTCTTCACCGACAGGGCTGAGATGTTCGACGAGCTTCGCATCGAACCCGAGCGCCTCTCGGCGACGGAGGACCGAGTCCTCGCCTTCCTCAGCGTGACAGGACGCGGGCAAGCCAGCCACGCAGCGTTTGAGATTCGGATCGCTCACTTGTGGACGCTGCGGGACGGGATGCTTGCTCGCGGCGAGGGGTTCGGCGACCGGAGCGAGGCCCTCAAAGCCGCCGGGCTGCGGGAATAGGCGATGTCGAGGGAGAACGTGGCGCTTCTTCGCGGCGACGGTGCACAAGTCGGATCGAGTCGGCTTCACCCGAGTAGGAGGAGCGCTGTGAGCCTCGTTATCCGCTTTGTGCCTCCGTCGATGACCGTCGAGCAGTACGACGAAGCCCGCCCGAATGATCGCGACGTTTTCCTCGGCTCCCATGGTCTCCTCCTGTTGGCTGGTCTCGGTCCCGCCCGCGAACCGAACAGGCTGGGGCTGCCCGGCGTTCTCGATGGTTCGCTGACCGAGCCGAGGCCTTTGGAGCCGCGGGGCTGGCGGGCGTAGTGCGGCGACGATCGGACCGTAACTCGCCAACGCCGCGAGTACCCTCGATCGGTGGCCGAGCACGAGTGGCGCCGCCGGGTGCTCCCGGACTGTCTCGGCAAGGCGCAGGAGGCGGTCGCGCGGCTGCGATCGCAGGGCGTTCGCGCCGACCTCAACGGCGAGTGGCTCGTGTTCGACCTGCGAGCGGTCGAGGGCAGAGACCCCGATGCCTGGGTGGCGGGGCTGCTCGACCGCGTCTGGCCGCGCTGGCGGGAGTGCGTTAGCGAGTAGACCGCCGTCTATGTCGCGCCAATCGGGGCGGGCGCCGTCCCACGGGACGTCAGGTCTCCCAGCGTGCCGTCAACTGATAGATGATCGTCACGTCGAGGATGATGATCAAAAACGCCCACAGCGGCGCCGCCGGGAACCAGACGATCTGGGTGATCGCGTTGACGGCGACGAAGAAGACCGCGGCCCAGCGGGCGGCGGAGCTACCGACGAACAATCCGAGCCCGGTGAGGGCCATCAGCGAACCGAGGATCAGATGCACCCAGCCCCAGGTGGTGATGTTCGCGACGATCGCCCCGTGGCCGCCGACGACGATGATCTGGTTGTTGAGGACCGCCGCCAGCCCCCACAACGCGTCCAGCGAGCCGACGATGAACAGGACCACTCCGGCGAAGATCGCCCATCCCGAGGGCTGCCTCTCTGGGACGGATCTGGCTGCTTCCATTGCGTGCTTCTCCCTTCGGTTAGGCGAGCGCTCGAACGACCATTTTCGCCCCGCTCGCGGGACCGCGTTATTCCGTGCTCGATCGAAGGTAACGCGCCCAGCAGACCGATCAACCGTAGATCAGCGCAGAGTCAACGCGTGAATAGCCGTTGTGTCCGGGCGGCTCGCGCGTAACCCATTCCGTAGCGAGATACTGCGCGGACGATGTCGCAGGAGAACGTTGAGGTCGTCCTCGATGGCGTTCGTCGCTTCGAGGCTGCCGACTTCGATGGGGTGGCACAGCGTTGGCATCCCGACAGTCGGATCACGGGTCCCGAGGGCTGGCCTGAGCCGGGTCCGTTTGAGGGCCGGGATGCTGTCATCGGGCAGTTCCGACGCCTCGCTGCTGATTGGGGACAGAACAGCGTCTCGGATCTGGAGGTGGTCGCGGACCGCGAGGACTGGGTCGTCGTGACGTTTCGCTGGGAGGTGCGAGGCGAGAGGAGTGGAGCCGCCAGTGCTGCGAGCCTGGCGGCCGCCTATCGACTCAGTGACGGACGGATCAGCGAAGCGCATTTTCGGTGGACCCGCGGCGAGGCCCTCGAAGCCGCCGGGATTACGGAGTAGGCGATGTCGCGGGAGAACGTCGAGCGGCTGCGTCCCACGCTCGCCGAGTGGGAGCGCGGCAACTTCTCGGCTGGCACGGAGCTTCTCTCGCCAGACGTGACGCTCTCCGCCTTCGTCCCCGACGGGTGGGTCGTCGCTCGCGGGTGGGAGGAGATTGGCCAGTTCCTGCGCGAGTTCTTCGCGCAATGGTCGAATTACCGGATCGAGGTTCACGGGCTGGAGCCGGTCGACGACTCGACGGTCCTGATGGAAGGGCGGCAGATCGGGATCGGAAACGCGAGTGGCGTCGAGATTGCCGACTCGCTGAACATCGTGTTCGAGTTCGAGGGAGACCGGGTCGTCGCCATGTACTGGCATCCAGTGCGCGATGCCGCCCTCGAAGCCGCCGGGCTCTCGGACTAGGCGATGTCGGAGGAGGACGTCGAGATCGTCCGACGACTCAACACGGCTTTCAATGAGTCCCCGGACGAATTACGCTGGCTTGGCTCTACCACCCCGATGCGGAGTTCCATAGCCCTCCCGAGTGGCCGGAAGGCCGGGTCCATTGCGGGCGAGGAGAGATTGGGGAACTTGCGCGGCTGTGGACGCATAGCTTCGCGGAGTACCGCTGGGACGAGGCGGACATGGTCGACGCAGGAGATTGCGTCGCCACACTCTGGAAGCACCGTGGTCGGCTTCGCGACAGCGACGACTGGATCAAGCGAGAGGTCGGTACTGTCTGGTTTGTCCGCGACGGACTGATAGTCCGCGTGCTCAGCTTCTTCTCCTGGGATCAGACCCTCGAAGCCGCCGTTCTCCTCCGACATCGCCTACTCGGAGAGCCCTGGGCCATTGCTGGCCGCTCGACCCGCTGCCCGCTCCGTGGAGGAGCCTGCGACGGGGCCAATAGGAATCTGGGTGCCTCGGATCAGGTCTCGTGGTTCCTGCCGAGGCGACCTCCGCTCTCGCTCGCTCTCACGTTCTCGAAGGTGTAGCCGTCACCGGGACGGAGGACTTCGCGATCGGTCTGGGTCGCCGACCTGCGCCGGGAGGCGTTGAGGCGGATCAGGCCATCGCGCCTCCCTGCTGCAAGCGGTCCTTCGCTGCTGCAAGGCTGCTGCAACTCTCGCGCTGCGAGGAGCAAAGTCCCTGCAAACGCCGTTCGCGGTTTCGCGGTTCTTCGCGCTTAGATTCCGTGCGAGAGCGGCAGTTTCGCGGTTCTGCGCGGTCTCGGCGCTCAGCGGAGAGGGTGGGATTCGAACCCACGAGGCGGTATGACCCGCCCACGCGATTTCCAGTCGCGCACCTTAAGCCGCTCGGTCACCTCTCCGGGCGCCATGACGATAGCGGCGGATGCGGGGTGGCTACTCGTACTGGAGCGCCTCGATCACGTTGACCCGGGCGGCGCGCCGGGCCGGCAGGACGGCGGCGAGGATGCCCGCGACACCGGCCAGCACGAGCACCGCGATCAGCAGGAGTACCGGGATGGACAGCACGAAACCCTTGTCCTTCAGCGCCTGGACCGCGACGATCGCGATCAGGAGCCCCAGCACGGCGCCGATGATCGCGCCGATCAGCGCGGTGATCAGCGACTCGTAGCGAATCAGCCGCCGCACCTGACGCTTCGAGGTGCCGATCGCGCGCAACATCCCGAGCTCCCGCGTCCGCTCGTGGATCGTCAGCACCAGCGTGTTGACGATCCCGAACAGCGAGACGATGATCGACAGGGCCAGCAGCGCGTAGATCAGGACGAGAAGCTGGTTGATGCTCTCCTCCTGGTCGGCCTTGAGCTGGGTCTGGGAGCGCGACTCGACGTTCGGGTACGAGCGCTCAAGGACCTTGTCGACCTGCCGGCGCGTCGCCCCGGGGTCGGCGCCCGGCGCGTAGTCCAGCAGCGCGATCACGTCGGTGCGCGCGTCGAAGTCGTCGCGCAGAGTGCGCAGCGGGAGGGCGACGCTGTCCAGGACCAGCCCGACCCGGTCGCGGACGGTCCCGGCGACCCGGTAGGTGTGCCTGGTCCCGGTGGGGGTCGTCAGGACGACCGGGTCGCCGACGCCGATCCCGTTGTTGTCGGCCCATTGCGATTCCACCAGCGCGTCCCGGGGCGAGAAGCCCCTCAGCAAGGCGTTCGAGCCGTCCACCCAATCGAAATTCACGACCTTGCCCGTGGAGGCCGGCTCGAAGCCGGTGATGTTGAGCGTCCCGGACACGCCCTCGGCACGCCCTGGCGCGGCGGCGAAGGGAGAAACCGTCCCTACTCCCTTCACGCCGCGCAGCTCGCGGGCGGCCTGCGCCGGGATGGGGGAGAAGCCGTCCGAGTTCAGGATCGCGAGGTCGCCCGCGAAAGCGCGGTCCAAAGCGTCGCCGAACGAGGTCTTGAGCGATGCCGCGAAGACGCCGACGAAGCTCACGAGCGCAACGCCGATCATGAGCGCCGCCGCCGTGGTGGCCGTTCGGCCCGGGTTGCGGAGCGTGTTCTCGCGGGCGAGCTGCCCGGTCACGCCGCGCAGGCGCTCCAGCGGCCAGCCGACCAGTGACGCGAGCGGCCGAAGCAGCCGGTCGCTCAGCATCGCGATCCCGACGAAGAGCAGGACCATGCCCGCTCCCATCGCCTGGAGCGCTGACCCGATCGTGTCGGTCGCCAGCAGCCCGACGGCCACGAGGCCGGCGCCGGCCACGACCAGTGCCCCGCCGACCACGGTGCGGCGCCGGCGCCTGTGACCGGGCGATGTCGCACCCTGGGTCTCGCGCACCGCCTCGAGCGGAGCCACCCGCGTCGCCCGCAGGGCCGGCGCCAGCGAGGAGCCCATCGTCGCGACGAGCCCGACCGCGAGCGCGATCGCCACCGTGCCCGATCCCACGATCAGCCCTGCCGAGGGGAGGTCGAAGCCGAGCGCGCTGAACAGCCCGGTGATCAGCTCCACGAAGCCGACCCCGCCGGCGATCCCCAGCCCGGCGGCGATCAGGCCGATCACCGCGGCCTCGAGCAGGACCGATCCAAGAACCTGGCGTGACGACGCGCCCAGGGTGCGGAGCATCCCGAACTCGCGAGTGCGCTGAGCGATCGTGATCGAGAACGTGTTGAAGATCAGGAAGGCGCCCACGAAGAGCGCGATCCCCGCGAAGACGAGCAGCGCCGTGGATAGAAACGAGAAGCCGGACTTCAGGTCCGACGAGTCCTTGGCGGCGGTCTCGGAGCCCGTTCGCGCCTGGGCGGTCGGTGGCAGGACCGAGGCGACGTCGGCCTTCAGCTGCTCCGGCGAGGTGCCGGCCTGGGCCTTGACGTCGATCTCGTCGAACTCGCCCCGCTTGCCGGTGAGCCGTTGCGCCTCCGGGAGCGTGAACACGGCCAGGCTCGCGCCCGCGAGCGGGATCCCGGAGCCGTACCTGGCGATGCCGGAGATCGTGTACCGCTTGGCGGGTTTGGCGCCCTCGATCGTGACCCTCTGGCCCACCCGAAACCCCTCGTTGGCCGCGGTGTGGCTGTCGATCGCAACCTGGTTTCCGTTGCGCGGCGCATGGCCCTCCGGGTAGGTGAACGGGTTGAAGGGCTCGGGCTCCTCGCTGAACGCGATGTGCGGCGGGCCTCCCTGCGGCGGCCCGATCCGCTCGCCGTTCTGGTTGAGGATCGCGATCGTCGGATCGCCGATCGCCCCGGCCGCCTTGGCGACTCCCGGGACCGAGCGCACCCGCTCGAGCAGCGATGCCTTCAGCGCGGCACCGGACTGGGCGCCGAACTGGTCCTCCACCGCCGAACGCGGCCGCACCGTCACGTCCGTGCGCTGGTAGGCCGTGGAGAAGATGTCGTCGAATGACCGGTTGACCGACGCAGTCAGCATGAGGGTCCCGGCGATCATCGCGACGCCGAAGAAGACCGCCAGCGCGGTGAGCGTCACGCGCACCTTCCGCGCCAGGAGGCCTCGAACCGTCAGCGCGGCCACGATCCTCTAGACCTCGCGCATCAGCTCGGCGACGTCCTCCGGGCTGCCCACCTCTCCCTGGTGGGAGACGTGACCGTCGACCAGGGCGACGATTCGGTTCGCGCGGGCGGCGACGCGCGCATCGTGCGTGACCACGATGACCGTCTGGCCGAGCTCGTCCACCGATTCGCGCAGCAGGTCGAGCACGCCCGCCTCGGCGCGGGAATCGAGGTTGCCGGTGGGCTCGTCGGCGAAGACGACGGCGGGTCGCGAGATCAGCGCCCGCGCGATCGCGATGCGCTGCTGCTCTCCGCCCGAGAGCTCGGCCGGGCGGTGGGCCCGCCGGTCGCTCATCCCGATCGTGGCCAGCAGGCGCTCGAGCAACTCCTCGTCGGGGTGCCTGCCGGCGATCCGGACGGGCAGGGCGATGTTCTCCTCGGCGGTGAGCACCGGGACGAGGTTGAAGAACTGGAAGACGAAGCCGAGCTTGTCGCGCCGCAGCTCGGTGAGGCCGCGATCGTCGAGCCCGGTCACCTGGAGGCCGTCGATCCACACCCGGCCGGCGGTCGGGCGGTCCAGCCCGGCCAGGACGTGCATCAGCGTCGACTTCCCCGATCCCGACGGGCCGACGATCGCCGTGAGCTCGCCGCGTGGGAACGAGAGGGTGACGTCGCGCAGGGCGTCCACCGCGGTGGCCCCCTCGCCGTACTGCTTGCTCAGGTCAGCGCAGCGAACGATCCCGTCCGTCGACTCGGTCGCGGGGGGAGTCAAGCGGGCGCGGGGGCCTCGGGCAGTCGGTCCAGCGCCTCCTGCATCTCGGCCTCGGAGAACTCCAGGTCCTCGAGCTTGCCGGAGTGGTAGGCGTCGTAGGCGGCCATGTCGAAGTGGCCGTGACCCGAGAGATTGACGACGATGACCCGCTCTGCGCCCTCCTCGCGGGCGGCCTCGGCCTCGTCGAAGACGGCGCGCAGCGCGTGAGCGGCCTCCGGCGCCGGGATGATCCCCTCCGAGCGGGCGAACCGCACCGCGGCATCGAACGCCGAGGTCTGGGGGATCGCCCTGGCCTCGACGACGCCCTCCTTGACCAGGCCGCAGAGGCTCGGAGCGTCGCCGTGGTACCGCAGGCCGCCGGCGTGAACGGGCGGGGGGACGAAGTCGTGTCCCAGCGTGTACATCGGCATCAGCGGAGTGAGCCCCACCGTGTCGCCGAAGTCGTAGCGGTAGGCGCCGCGCGTCAGCGTCGGGCAGGCGGCCGGCTCCGCGGCGACGAACCGCGTCCGGGTTCCTTCGCGCAGGCGCCTGCGGATCAGCGGGTAGGCAAGCCCCGCGAAGTTGGAGCCCCCGCCGACGCAGCCGATGACGACGTCGGGGGATTCGCCGGCCTGCTCCATCTGCGCGATCGTCTCGGTGCCGATCACGGTCTGGTGCAGCAGCACGTGGTTCAGCACCGAGCCCAGGGAGTAGTTCGTGTCGCCTGACTTCGCTGCGGTCTCGACGGCCTCCGAGATCGCGATTCCGAGGCTGCCCGTCTCGTGCTCCGCCTGGGCTCGGCCGGCGTCGGTGAGATCGGACGGGCTGCGGTGGACGGTGGCTCCCCAGGTCTCGATCATCGCCCGGCGGTAGGGCTTTTGGTCGTAGCTCACGCCTACCATGAACACCTCGCACTCCAGTCCGAACAGGCCGCACGCCAGCGCCAGCGCCGAGCCCCACTGGCCGGCGCCGGTCTCGGTGGCGAGCTTGCGGACCCCCTCCTGCTTGTTGTAGTAGGCCTGCGCGACCGCGGTGTTCGGCTTGTGCGACCCGGCGGGCGAGACGCCCTCGTACTTGTAGTAGACGTGTGCCGGGGTGTCGAGCTCCCGCTCCAGTCGCAAGGCCCGGTAGAGCGGCGTCGGGCGCCACAGCTTGTAGGCCTCGCGGACCTCCTCCGGGATCTCGATGTCGGGCTCGGCCGAGGCCTCCTGCTCGATCAGGCTCGTGGGGAAGATCGGCGCGAGGTCGTCGGGCGCGAGCGGCTCCTTCGTTCCGGGGTGGAGGGGCGGCGCCGGCGTGCCCGGAAGGTCGGGGAGCAGGTTCACCCAGTGCGTGGGAATCTCGCTCTCGGGTAGGAGGTATTTGACGGGCGGGCCCATTCGCGTCGCGATTCTACGCACGGGCGGGCCAGCCCTGTAGGCCGCAGGTCGATCAAACGAGGAGGCAGGCAATGGAAACCGGAACAACCACTCGTCTCCCGGAGAAGGCGAAGGAGATCCTCTCGAAGCAGACGTTCGTCCATCTGGCCACGCTGATGCCCGACGGCTCGCCCCAGGTGACGCCGGTCTGGGTGGACTACGAGGGCGATCGGCTCGTCGTCAACACCGCCGAGGGTCGCGTCAAGCCGCGAAACATGCGCGATGATCCGCGCGTGGCGCTCTCGGCGACTGATCCCGACAACCCGTACGAGGCCGTGATCGTGCGCGGCCGCGTGAGTGAGCTGACCCACGAGGGGGCCGACGAGCACATCGATGCGATGGCGAAGAAGTATCTCGGCGAGGACGAGTACCCGTTCCGCCAGCCCGGCGAGCAGCGGGTCAAGGTCTACATCGAGCCGGAGGTCGTGAAGGGCGCCAACGAGTGACGAGCGGCGACGGCACCTGGAACGTCTACCTGTCGGGGGAGATCCACTCCGACTGGCGCGAGCGGATCGCGGCCGGCGTCCGCGAGGCGGGCCTGCCGGTGGAGCTGCTCGCGCCGGTCACCGATCACGGCGCCTCCGACGACGTCGGGGCGAACATCCTGGGCGAGGATGACGAGCAGTTCTGGCGCGACCACAAGGGCGCCGGCGTGAACGCGGTGCGCACCCAGACGCTGCTGAAGAAGGCCGACGTGGTGGTCGTTCGCTTCGGCGACAAGTACCGGCAGTGGAACGCGGCCTTCGAGGCGGGCTACGCCGCCGCGCTGGGCAAGCCCATCGTCACGCTCCACGACCCCGAGCTCACCCATGCGCTCAAGGAGGTCGACCGCGCCGCGATGGCGGTCGCGGAATCGCCCCAGCAGGTCGTGGAGATCCTGCGCTACGCGATCGCCTCGTAGCGAGCACCGCTTCGCGTTGCCGGTTTCGCCCGCGGGGGCGAGGGTAGAGTTCGCAGCATGGGGTACCGCGGCCCGAGCATCTTCACGATCATCTACGTGGCGATCGGCGTCATCGTCGCGTCGGATCACCACTACTTCGCCAGCCTCGACTCGGCCAAGCTCGTCGCCGAGATGGTGCTGGCCGTGATCCTCTGGCCACTGCTCCTGTTCGGCGTCGACTTCCGGTTCTGATCGCCACCGATCGCCGTCCGCTGCACGTCGTCGCCCCAGGGCGTCAGCATCCCAGCGCGTCAGCATCCCAGCGCGTCGAGCGGTGCGTTTGTCGGCCTCAGGCCGACAACGCACCTTTCGATGCAGCGGGTCGGCCCGTTTCCCGATCAGGTCGGCGGGGTAGCGGGCGGCCATGGAACTATCGCTTCTGCTGATCGTCATCGGGATCGTCCTCGCGATCTTCGTCCACTACGCGATCGGGATCGCGTGCATCCTGATCGGCCTCGTCCTGCTCATCTGGCCGCGGATCTCGGGCGGAACGCGCGGCACGACCCGCGTCTGACGCGTCTCAACCGACGCGACGGCAACGCGGCCGAGCGCTAGCCTTCGCGCTGCCATCCGGAGGGGTGGCAGAGTGGTTGAATGCGGCGGTCTCGAAAACCGTTACACGTCTTAAGGGCGTGTCGAGGGTTCGAATCCCTCCCCCTCCGCTCCAGGACGCCGGCCGGGGGCGGGAAGGCTGCCGGCAGGGACGGGATCCAACGCCGGTTGGGGAGTAGGCCCTCGCCGGGGCGGTTGGATCCCATGGTCAGTCGGCTCCGATGGTGCCGAGCCCGCGCTCGAGAGTGGCCAGTGCCCGCTCGCCCTGGGCGCGCACGTCACGGGTGATGCGGGCGCTCGGTGCACCGGCAAGGATCCGCCGGCGGGCGTGGTCGAGGAGCGCGCGGTGGATGCCCATGAGCGCGTTGGCGACGACCCACGGCTCGACGTCGTCGGCGTCGGTCCCGGTCTCCTCGGCGACCACCGCGGCGAGCGAGTCCGTGTAGCGCCCGAAGATCTGGCGCTCCCGCGCGAGGAGCGCCGGGCTCTCGGTGATCATGCGGGTGAGCTCGGTGAGGCGCCTGCGCGCTCTCGTGTCCTGCTCGGCGAGGAGCCCCCGTTGCTGAAGCACGAAGCGCCCGAACGCGTGGATCACGGATTCGCCGGGCGCCCGCTCGCGGATCGTCGCGAGCAGGTCCTCCTCGAAGGTCTCGAGCCGCCAGTAGACGAGGTCCTCCTTGGTGGGGAAGTAGTTGAAGACCGTCTGCTCGGAGACCTCCGCCGACCGGGCGACCTCGGCGACCGTTACGCGGTCGAACCCGCGCTCCGCGAACAACCGTCGCGCGGTCTCCGCGATCAGCTCGCGCGTGCGCTGCTTCTTCCGCTCTCGAAGCCCGGGCTCCGGGGCGTCCGCGGTCGCGCTCGTGTTGCCCATGGCGGAAAAGTCTAGCCGAATGTCGTGACGCCCTAATTCTAGAGCTGCTATAACTTTAGACCAACCCGACCGACGGAAAGGAGAGACGATGACGGCAGGCGAAGGGAAGACGACGGACAGGGCGAGGCAGTCCGACGCAACCGCGGTCGCGGTCCCGTTCGCGGCGATCGTGCTGGCGATGCTCCCCGCGGTGCTGGACCAGACGATCCTGGCGACGGCGCTGCCGGTGGTCGCGAGGGACCTCGGGACCATCGGCGACGTCGCCTGGGTCGTGACCGCGTACGTCGTGGCGGCGGCCGCGGCGACCCCGCTGTGGGGAAAGCTCGGTGACCGCCACGGTCGCAAGCTCCTGCTCCAGGTCGCGCTCACCGCCTTCGTCGTGACGTCGGCCCTGTGCGGGGCCGCCCAGGACATCACCCAGCTCGTCGCGTTGCGGTTCGTGCAGGGCGCGGCCGCCGGCGGCCTGATGACGCTGGCGATGTCCGCGGTCGGCGATCTCGTCGCTCCGCGCGAGCGCGGCCGCTACCAGGGCTACATCGCGGCGGCGTTCGCCGTCGCCACGATCGTCGGGCCGCTGCTCGGTGGACTGATCACCGAGCACGCGAGCTGGCGGTGGGTCTTCTTCGTCAACCTGCCGGTGGGCGCGGTGGCGCTGACGGCCCTCGGCCTGCGGCTGCCCGCGCCGCCGATCGAGCCGCCCGCTCGTCCCCTCGACGCATCGGGCGCCGCCCTGCTGGCGGGAGCCACGAGCGCCTTCATGCTCGCGTGCATCTGGGGCGGCGAGCGCTACCCGTGGGACTCGGCGCAGATCCTCGCCCTGATCGGGGCGACGGTCGCGCTGTCGGTCGCTTTGCTCGTTCGCGAGCGGCGCGCGCCGGACCCGATCGTCCCCGTGCGCCTGCTCCGCACCCGCGCGGTTGCGGTGGCGAGCGCGACGCTCTTCTTCGGCCTCGCCGCACTCTTCGCGATCACGGTTTTCGTGCCTCTCTTCCTGCAGACGACGACCGGTGCCACCCCGACCGAGGCGGGACTGCTGCTGATCCCCGCAATGCTCGGGATCACCGTCTCGACGACCGCCTCGGGCCGGATCATGGCCCGTACGGGGCGCTACAAGCGCTTCCCGATCATCGGGCTCGCGTTGATGACCGTGGCGTTGGTGCTGCTCGCGGCCCTTGCGGGCAACCCCTCGCGCCCGGCCACCGGTATCGCCCTCGGCGTGTTCGGTCTCGGGTTCGGGATGGTCACCCAGATCCTGGTCGTCGCGGTCCAGAACAGCGTCGATCGGCGCGAGCTTGGGATGGCGACCGCCGTCACCGGCTTCTTCCGCGCCCTCGGCGGGGCGGTCGGGGCCGCGGCGCTGGGCGCGGTCTTCGCCGCCCGGGTGGGCGCCCAGGCCTCCGCCGCCGCGGGATCCACGCTGCGAGGCGAGGTGATCGACGGCGTACAGGCCGTCTTCCTCGTCGCCGCGCCGCTCGCCGCGCTGGCGCTCGCGATCGCCCTGCTCCTGCCGGAGCTGCCGCTCAAGACGCGAGCCGGTGGGCAGAGCCCGCGACCGGAGGCGAGCCGGCGCCCCGGCGGTCGACCGGCGAGGCGGCCCAGCTTCGCCACCGGCGAGCGCGGATGAGACGAGCACGCATGCCCACCGCACGCCACGGACCCCGAACTGCGACATGGGACCCGGATTGGCTGTACAAGTGACCTCGTGCACGGAGGCTGGCCTCTCGAAGATCGGCGGCGGCGGTACGTGGCGATTGGCTGCGTGGCGTTGGGCTGCACGCTGCTCGCGCTGCTCGCCACGACGGCGGCGCCCGCCGACGCGGCGAGCCGAGGCGCGGCGTTCAGCGCCCATGGAAGCGTCAAGCAGGTCTACGTCACCGGCTTGCGCCCGCGGACACGGACGAAGCTGTTCAACCGCCGGGGACAGGCGATCGCGGAGAAGCGGGCCAACGCGCAGGGAGGCCTTCTGTTTCGCCACGTGAAGCCCGGCGGCGGCTATCGAGTGCGGCCCGCCGGCGGTACGAAGTCCGGTCCGCTCAAGGTGCTCTCGACGCGATCCGCGCCGCCGAGCACGAAGATTTACAACCAGCGGATCAAGCAGAGGGGCTACCAGTACCTGACGACCCGCGACGGCACCAAGCTCGCCATCAACGTGCACCCGCCGCAGGACGTGACGGATGTCGCGCCGGGTGTGGACCTCCCGACCATCCCCTCCGGCCCGACCCCGACCCTGATCGAGTACTCGGGCTACGGATACGCGGATCCGGCCGGGCCGCAGAACGGGATCGCGATCCTCGCCAACCTCATGGGCTTCACCGTCGTCGACGTCAACATGCGCGGCACCGGTTGCTCGGGAGGGGCGTTCGACTTCTTCGAGCCGCTGCAGAGCCTCGACGGCTACGACGTGATCGAGACCATCGCGCGGCAACCCTGGGTGCTGCATCACAAGGTGGGGATGATGGGCATCTCCTACGGCGGGATCAGCCAGCTCTTCACCGCCGCGACCGATCCGCCGAGCCTGGCCGCGATCTCCCCGCTCTCGGTGATCGACAACACGCAGACGACTCTGTATCCGGGCGGAATCCTGAACACGGGGTTCGCCGTCGAGTGGGCGAAGGAGCGAGCCTACGAGGCCAGGCCGGCATCCCCCCACGGGGGACAGGCCTGGGCGTACAAGCGCGTGCAGGAGGGCGATGCGACCTGCAAGGCAAACCAGGCGCTTCACGGCGAGGCGGCCAACCTGATGGGCAAGATCCGCAAGAACAACCACTACAAGCCGAAGGTGGCGGACCCGCTCTCGCCGGTGACCTTCGTCCACAGGATCCACGTGCCCGTGTATATGGCCTGCCAGTGGACCGACGAGCAGACCGGGGGGCACTGCCCGACCCTCGCCGAGCACATGACCGGCACCCGGCGCAAGTGGTTCACCTTCACGAACGGCACCCACGTCGACTCGCTCGCTCCGGAGACCTTCAACCGCTGGTACGACTTCCTCCAGCTCTTCGTCGCCAAGCGGGCGCCGATCGTCAACGCCGCGGCGATCCAGGCCGCCGGGCCGGTGATCTACCAGGAGGCGATGGGGATTCCCGGCGTGACGATGCCGCTTGATCCGATCCAGGCGAAGCCGACCTACGGCAGCGCTCTCAAGGCGTTCGAGGGCCTCAAGCCGATTCGCATCCTCTTCGACAACGGGGCCGGCGGCTCGGCGCCCGGCCAGCCCAAGCCCGGCTACGAGCAGTCATTCGGGAGATTCCCGGTGCCGGGGGTCAAGGCGCGCTCCTGGCATTTGGGCGGCAACGGAGCCCTGCGCGGCAAGAGGTCGGCCCGCCGGCACGCCAGCTCGTTCAAGTGGGACCCGGACGCCGTTCCGCCGACCGACTTCACCGGGGACACGGGCGCGGGAGGTCTGTGGACCGCGACGCCCGACTACCACTGGGCGCCGCACCCGGCCCGCACCGCCGTCTCCTACGTGAGCCGGCCGCTCCGCAAGGACACGACGGTGATCGGCGCGGGCTTCCTACGACTCTGGGTCCGCTCCTCCACCCGTAACGTCGATCTCCAGGCGACGGTCACGGAGGTGAGGCCGGACAACAAGGAGGTCTTCGTGCAGGGTGGCTGGGTCCGGGGCAACGAGCGAAAGCTCGACCGCCGCAAGAGCACGCGTCTCGAGCCCGTCCTGAGCCTGAGGAAGTCCGACGTCTCGCCCATGCCCCGACACCGCTTCGCCAAGGTCACGATCCCCCTGTACTACGAGGGACACGCCTACCGGGCCGGCTCGCGAATCCGGGTCACGATCTCCGCCCCGAACGGCGACCAGCCGATCTGGGCGTTCAGCGAGACGCGCCCCAAGAAGGGCCACGCCCGGGTCGCGATCGCGACGTCGAAGCACAAGCGCTCGAAGCTGACGCTGCCCGTCGTGCCTGGCATGAGGGCTCCGACCGGATTGCCCCCGTGCCCGGGCCTCAGGGGCGAGCCGTGCCGCGCCTACCAGCCCGTGGCCAACCGTTAGCTGAGGATTTCGGCCGCGACGCCGCGCTCGTCCCGGTCACCCCGGGCCGTGGTCCAGCAGCGGCCGCGCGGAACCGCGGCGCCGCTCCCAGAACTCCGAGTGCAAGCGCTGCGCCTCGGCTCGGAATCGAGGGGCGTAGCGATCAGGCAGGGTGCGCGGAACGGGAATCAGCAGCGCTCGATCGAGCAGTGCCTCCCGGTCGTCGGCCTCGATCGCCGCGCGGCATTCCTCGCAGGCCAGCCGCCGGGCTCCCTGGACCGGGTAGGACCAGCGCGGACGGACGCTTCCGCAGAAGTCACAGCGCACGAACACATGTTCGCATCCGTGTCAACCGACGGAGGCTGACGCGAGGTGCTCGAAGTGCTAGCGCCCACCGACCTGGCTCAGGAACGGCACCAGGTTGGCGAGGAACGCGTTCTTCGGGTTCGCGGCGCTCGGATCGTTGTGCGTGTAGGTGTGCTCGCGGTTGACGAGCGTGAGCTCGCTCGCCGGAAGGTTCGACTGGTTTGCCAGGATGCGCGCCGCGTCGAGCACGCGCTCGCCGCCCAGCGCCGCGCCGAACGCGTAGATCGGAACGTCGACGTCGTCACCGTGGGTGGCGCGGACGTTGAGGACGTCCTGAGCCGGGTTCCGGTTGCCGTCGGCAACCGCGCCCGAGTCGATGGTCAGGCGCAGGGGGTGGTACCACGCGGTGCCGTCCACGTTGGTCAGCCTCGTGCCCGACAGCATGGCGGCGTAGCGCTGGATGGGGGTGATCGCCCCATCGCGGACCCAGGGGCGCGGGTCGCCGCTCACGGCAAGGTGCCCGGCGTTGACCTGAGCCGCGATCAGGTTGTCGGGCGAGGTTCCGGCGTCGACCGCGTAGCCGAAGCCCCCCTCGTTCGTCGCGGGGACCGGCGCGACCAGGTTGGCGGGCAGCAGCGAGAAGCCCTCCAGCTCGGCAGGGCTGTTTGGAGCAACCTTCGCGACCGTCGAGCCGACCACGCTGAACAGCCCGAGGAACGGAGCCGAGATGCCGCCGAAGGCGAGCCAGGGCGAGGTGCTCTGCAGATCGTGCAGCGACTTCCTGGCCTGGGCGGGCGTGACCGAGTCCGGGCTGCTGCCACCGTCGATGTACACGAGCCCCGACAGGTCCTTCACCCCAGCCTTGCCCTTGAAGTCCCAGGTGGCGTAGGCGGTCGTGATCGAACCGCCCAGCGAATGGCCTCCGAGAACCACGTGACCGCCCTTTCTTGCGGCGGCCTTCACGACGTGCCTGAGGTCGTTGATCTCCACCCTCATCCCCCAGCGGCGCGCGAATCCCACCGACGAAGTCGGTACGGGCCGGAAGTGGTTGGTGATCTTGGGATTGGTGAGCCAGCCCAGGTAGTAGTTGAAGAAACGAGTCGGAGTCGCGACCCCGCGCTTGACCTTGTTCAGCATCGACTGGTCCTCGAGCAGGTTCTCGCGGCGCTCTACCGCCCACACCTGCCATCCGGGGGCCCGGCGCGTGAGCGTTCGGGCGAGCGGAGCGAAGTACGCGGAGCTCGCCGAGGTGCCCGGGACCAGGACGAGGACGTCTCGAGCGCTCGGAGCTCCGAACTTGAGGACCCCGACCTGATCGAGATTCGCGGGCGTCCCCCGTGGATGGGCTCCGTCCATCCAGATGACGTGCTTCTTCGCGAGCGCCGAGCCGCTCGTGGCCGCCCAGGTCAACCCGGTCGCGGCGACCGCCAAGGCGAGTATCCGAAGCTTCCTGCTCCTCACCTGCATCCGTCGCCGACCCTATCAGACGATGAGACTCATAAGACGTCGTGTCTCAAACAGACCGCTGCGGCCGGACGCGCCGGCCAGCTGCCGGTCTCGACGACGCGGCGGACCTCGAGCGCAACGACGTGATCGCTGCGGCATCCAGCCACACCGGCTGGGTCGTGAAGGGCGCCGGCTTCCACCCGAGGATCCATTTCAACCCGGCGACCGCGCATTCGCCGACCAACCGCAGGCCGACGGAGCCGAGGCCACACCTTCGGCCGGCCATGGCGGCGCTCGCGCTGCTCCATGGACCGAACGGTAGGCGCCCGCCATGCGGGATGTGGGCGGCGTCGTCCCCGCAGGATCACGCGACGACCGCGGCGGTTGTCCGAACTGGAGCAGGATTGGTTGCCAGATCATGCCATCTGTGAGATCGTTCGGGCAGCAGCAGTCGCCTGCGAAGGCGGCCGCGCGAGTCAACCACACGGCGGGGGAGGGATCCTCTCGAAGCCCAGGCGAGAGAGTCGCCGGAGGTGCTGCGTCCATGCCGCTCATGCGCTGCCCGCGCTGCGGGTCCGAGAACTTCACGATGGACGGGTGGGAGGACCTCGACCATTGCTCGTCCTGCGGCAAGCCGCTGGCCGAGCCGCAGGTGAACCCGGTGGAGACCCGCGAGGATGCGCGGCGCGACAGCGGTGGGGGCACCGAGAGGCCCCGGCCCGCGTGAGCGGCCCGGGGCTTCTCGCTCGGCCCGCAGCGGCCCCCGTTAGGGCCTGACGACGAAGTGGAACGTCCGCGACGTCGCCGGTCCGACGGTCAAGGCGGATCCGAGACCGAACTGGCTGACGTTCCAGATCCGGTTGGCGGTCGATGGGTCGGGGGTCGCCGCCGCGTAGTCGCCCCACCGGCAAGGCTCCGGCGGGCGGGCGCAGTCGAATCCGCCGACCGGCTTCGTGCCGTTGTACACGGCCACCTGACCGGACTGCGCGCCCGCTCCGACCTTGGACACCATGCTGATCGAGGGGAACCGGGCGATGGAGCTGACGTTGAAGCCCATCACCATCGCGTTGCCGCCGCTCTTCGTGCCCCCGCTGACCCGGCGGTTCGGGGCGATCGCGCCGTTGAACTCGAACAGCGAGCCGCTCGTCACCTTCCCTTGCTGCAGCACGGAGTGGGCCACCGGGTTGATCTCGTACCAGCGGACCTCCGCTCCGGCGCCCCCGCGGACGGTGTGCTGCGTCCAGAGCGCGAACTTGTTGCCATGGCCGGGGTCCACCCCCGCTTGAGCCTGGGTGTTCCGGCCGTCGAGTGCGTCGATTCTGTGGATCGATCCCTTCTGCGTCGGGTCCACCGGCTTGTTGTAGGAGGGCACGGTCACCTGCGTGCCGGGGTTTTGGAACACGGGGTTGCCGCTCGCGTTCCTCGTCACCTTGAACAGCACGAGATGCGTCGACGGGAGGCTCAGCGTTCGCGCGACCACCCAGCCGGTCCCGTTCGTGTCGATCTCGCTGGACGGAACCGGGGTGAACGCGAGGGCACCGGGCGTGGCCCTCATGGCCGTTGCGAGGTTGTCCAGGTTCAGCGCCGGACAGCCCGTGCCGGCACCAGGCTTGCGGATGGCGATCAGGTCCGAGCCCTGGAAGCCCCCACCGCCGCTGTTGCCGAACACGTTGGCGCCGATCAGTGAGAAGAACCGGCTGTCCCCCAGCTTCGGATAGTCGTAGAAGCTCGGCGACGTGTTGATGACGTACTTGCAGAAGTCGGCCGCGCTCGTCGGCGACGCCGTCTTGCTGAACCCGTAGACCAGGAAGTTCTGGGTGGAGCTCTGCACGGCGTCGGTCGCGAAGTAGAAGCGGTTCGTGGTCGCGTCCCACATGATCTGCGGGTCGAAGACGCTGACGGCGCTCGGAGCGCCGGCGAGCGCGTTCAGGGTGCCCGTGCGGATCGGCGCGTTGGCCGTCTTGTTGTAGATCGCGAAGCGGCTGTTGACGAGCTCGATGTAGCGCGTCGTACCGACCGCGCTCGTCTCATCCGGCGGCGACGAGCGGGTGTCGTTGATCCCGCTCCAGCCCCGGATCTTGGCAGGAGCGAGTGGCCCGGGCGCGGGCTGACTCAGCGCGTTACGGGCCGCCGCTCGGCGGCTTAGGCGAGCCTTCTGGCGGTCGTAGCGAGCCTGGTGCGGCACCAGGTAGCCCCGCCGGAGCGCGCGCCTCGCCGTGTCGCCCAGGGTCCCGAGGTCGGGATCCTGCTTCGCCGCCTGCCGGAACTTCGCCGCACTCGTGGCCTCGAGATCGGGAATCGCCGCCGCAGCAAGGCTCGGCGTGATCCCCACCGCGAACGCCGCGGCGGCAAGGCTCGTGGCGGCGATCAGCTGCGGTGCTCTCCTCAATCCAGAGGTACGGCTCCTCGTGCGCTCCATGCGTCTCTCCCCGTGTCGATGAGGGGAGATGGATCTACGAGCGCCACCTGAGGTGGAGCGCCCCCCTTGGTGCGAGCGCCCAGCTCCCTCGTACTTGCAACACCGCTTATATCCGCACTCTCCCCCGCGGTCAACCCCTCGGCTCGGATTGCCTCGGCGCTCAGGCGTCGGGGTGGACGGTCGGTCGATGGCCCTCCAAGGCGGATGCCTCTCCCCGGGCAACCTCGGCGGCCGCCAGGGCCTCCTCGTCATAGAGGTGGCACTGAAGCTGCGACTCGCCGACGCGGACGTCTCGCGGGTCGAGTCCGTCGTGATAGCGGATCGCAAAAGCGCCGTCCTCGACCCCCATCTGCGCCACGCCCTTCCAGAAAGGGTCCTCGGGGGCGTCGGCTCGGAGTCGCTCGACGATCTCCGAGATCTCGGCCGCGTCGTGGCCGGACGCCGGTTCGAGGCGCGCGCTCGTCGCCGGCGCATCCAGCGGGTCGAGGCTCTCGAGCACCTCGCGCTCGGCTCGGTACTCCGGCTCCGCCATTTTGGTCCAGCGCGCCTCGAGGAGGGTCCGAAGGTCCCGGCTCTCCCAGCCGCAGACCTCGAAGGCACGCGGGCAGCGGGGGTGGAACGAGCAGCCCAGCGGGGGCGTGACCGCATCGGGCACCTCGCCCCGCGGCAGGTTGCGGGGAACCGTCCGCGTGGGGTCCGGCTCCGGGATGGCCTGGAGCAGCGAGACCGTGTAGGGGTGCTTGGGATCGGCGTAGATGTCCTTTGCCGGGCCGATCTCGACGATCTTTCCGAGATACATGATCGCGATGCGGTCGCAGAAGAACTTCGCCGTCGCGAGGTCGTGCGTGATGTAGACGTAGGTGAGGTCGAGCTCTCGCTTGAGGTCGATCATCAGCTCGAGGATCTTGGCCCGAACGCTCATGTCGAGCATGGACACCGGCTCGTCGGCGATCAGGATGTCGGGGCCCAGGATGATCGCCCGCGCAAGCACGGCGCGCTGCTTCTGGCCGCCCGAGAGATCGGTTGGGTACTTGCTCATGTATTGCTCGGCGGGGTAGAGGCCCACCCGCTCGAGCGCATCGACCACCCGCGTCTTGGCCTGCTCGCGGTCGCGTGCGACGCCGTGGATCCGCAGGGGGTGGCCGACGGACTCGCCGATCGTCATCGCCGGATTGAGTGACGCGTGGGGGTCCTGAAAGACGATCTGAAGCTTGCGCCGCAGGGGTCGAAACCCGTTCTCGGTGAGCCCCGTGATCTCGCGGCCCTCGAACTTGATCGAGCCCTCGGTCGCCGCCGCCAGCCCCAGCAGCGTGCGGCCGAGCGTCGTCTTTCCCGAGCCCGACTCGCCCACCACCCCGAGCACCTCGCCGCGTCGAAGCGAGAAGCTGACGCCGTCGACGGCCTTCACGGATCCCGCCTCGCGACCGCGCAGGCGGTCCATGAAGCCGCCGCGCAGCGAGAAGCGAGTGCGCAGGTCCGTGACCTCCAGCAGCTCGTCGTCGGGCCTGGAAGGCGGTCGGGGGCTGACCGCTCGCTCCATCACGCCTCCTCCGCGACGGCGATCTCCTGGCGCTCGAGCGGGCGCTCGCCGCCGGGCGGGATCTCGTCCCGTGGCCCGTGCAGCCAGCACTCGGTGACGTGCCCAGCGGACGTCTCGACCTCGATGGGGTCCTTGGTGGAGCACACGCTCATCGCGTGCGGACAGCGTGGGTGGAAGCGGCATGCGGCGGGCGGACGGACGAGGCTCGGGGGCGCGCCGGGGATGTAGTTGAGCTCGGTCGTGCCCAGGGAGATGATCGAGTCGAGGAGCGCGCGGGTGTACGGATGCGCCGGCTCGGCGAACACCTCGCGGGCGTCGCCCTGCTCGACGATCTTCCCGGCATACATCACGGCGACCCGGTCGCACGCCTCGGCGACGATCCCGAGGTTGTGCGTGATCAGGAGCAGCGCGGTGTCGAAGTTGCGGCGCAGGTCCGCGAGGATGCTGAGGATCTGTCCCTCGACGATCACGTCGAGGGCGGTCGTGGGCTCGTCCGCGACGAGAACCTTCGGGTTCAGCACCAGCGCCAGCGCGATCATGATCCGCTGCCGCATGCCCCCCGAGAACTCGTGGGGGTACTGCTTGAAGCGCGTCGGCGGGATGCCCATCGCCGCCAGGGCCTCCAGGGAGCGGCGGCGCATGTCCCGCTCCTTCGTGTCGGGCTCGTGCGCCGAGAGTGTCTCGACGAAGTGGTGCTCCACCGTCATCAGGGGATCGAGACGGGTCATGGGCTCCTGGAAGATCAGCCCGAGCTCCGGCCCGCGCAGGGCCCGGATCTCCTTTGGCGAGGCTGACGCCAGGTTGTGCTCGCGATAGCCGATCTCCCCGGCGGTGGCCGCTCCCTCGGGCAGGAGCCCGAGGATCGTCCTGCCCAGCGTGGACTTTCCGCAGCCGGACTCGCCCACCAGGCCGAGCGTCTCGCCGGAGCGGACCTCGAACGAGACGCCGTCCACGGCGCGCACCGGCTCGGACTCCGTCCCGTACCAGGCCCGGAGGTCCCTGACGTCGAGGACGGCATCGCTCACTGCTCCTCTCCCTCCGGGATCTCGGGACGGCGCACCCGCCGGTAGCGGATCAGCGGGTTCAGGATGTCGTTGAGGCCCTCGCCGACGAGGGTGAAGCCGGTCACGAGCAGCACGATCGCAAGGCCCGGGAAGAGCCCCGTCCACCAGATACCGGCGCCCGCGTCCGCGATCGCCCGCTGCACGTCATAGCCCCACTCGGCCGCCTGCGTGGGCTGGATCCCGTAGCCCAGGAACCCGAGCGCGGCGAGCGTGAGGATGGCGTCGGCGGCGTTGAGGGTCGCGATCACGGGCACGTTCTGGATGACGTTGAAGAAGACGTAGCGTCCGACGATCGTCCGCCGCTTCGCTCCCAGGGCCCGGGCCGCCTCGACATAGGGTTCCTCCCGCACGCTGATCACGTGGTTTCGGACCACCCGGAAATACTGGGGTATGTAGACGATGGTGATCGCGATCGCCGCCGTGAGGATGCCCTGGCCGATCTTGTCGGAGAGCAAAAAGGCGATGACGATTGCGAGCAGCAGGTAGGGGAATGCGAACAGCGCATCCATCACGAGCACGAGCCCGCGGTCGAGCTTGCCACCCACGTACCCGGACATCAGGCCCAGGGGCACGCCGACGGCAAGCGAGAAGAAGACCGCCAGGATGACGACCTCGATCTCCGTTCTGGCCCCCCAGACCACCCGCGACAGGACGTCCGTCGACTGGACGGTCGTGCCGAACAGGTGCGATCCGGAGGGCGCCGCCTGCTTCGGGAAGTTCATGCCCCCCGACGAGGAGTCGGCGAACCCGTAGGGGGCGATCAACGGGGCGAAGATCGCCAGCAGGACGAACAGCGAGACGATCAGGACGCCCGAGTACAGGATCCACTTCGGGACCCCTCGTGCCGCACGGATCTGGGCGACGAAGCGCCGCACCCCGGCGATGCGCCCTCCACCGCCGGTGGCTGCCGGGGCGCCCTCGCGTGGGCAGCGTGGTGGGGGGGATCTCTTCCAGGGTCACGAGTACCTCACCCTCGGGTCGACGAAGGCGTTGATCAGGTCGATCAGCACCGAGACGACGACCACCGCCAGCGCGAAGACGGTGATGATGCCCTGGACCGCGATGTAGTCGCGCTCGTTGAGGTATCGCACGAGCTGAAAGCCGATCCCGGGCCAGTTGAACGTCTCCTCCGTGAGGATCGCCCCGCCTAAAAGCAGCGCGAACTGGAGCCCGGCGACCGTGATCACCGGCACCAGCGCGTTGCGGAAGGCGTGGTGGAGCACGACGCGCCGCTCGCTCAGCCCCCGGGCGCGGGCGGCCTCGACGTAGTCTCCCTTCATGGTCTGCATGAGGTTGACGCGGACGAGGCGGATGAGGACGCCGCTCACCAGCAGGCCGAGCGTCACCGCGGGGAGGATGAGGTGCAGAAAGCAGTCCCAGAAGGCGTTCGGGTCGCCGGCGATGATGGAGTCGAGCAGCAGGAAATGGGTCGGCTGGGGGAGGGTGGCCGTGATCTCGGGGCTCGCACGTCCGGACACGGGTAACCACCCGAGCACGTCGGCGAACAGGATCTGGGCCAAAAAGCCGGTGAAGAAGACCGGCGCGGCGTAGACGACGATCCCGAACATGCGCCCGCCGACGTCCCAGGGTGTGTCGCGCCACCGGCCCGCGATGAGGCCGACGGAGACGCCGACGACGACCGCCACGAAGAAGGCGGAGAAGGTGAGCTCCACGGTCGCGGCGCCGTTGTTCTTGATGATGTCGGTGACGGGCTGGTGATCGGTGAGGGTGTCACCGAGGTCCAGCGTGACGGCGTCGCCGAGGTACTCGACGTACTGCACCAGGATGGGCCGGTCGTATCCGGCCCGCTCCTCGCGCTTTTGGATCTGCGCCTGCGGGACGTGGCCGCCCAGCGCCGCCTGGATGGGGTTGCCCGGCGCGACCCGCATCAGCAGGAAGACCATCGTCAGCAGGATCAGGACGGTCGGCAGCGCGAGAGCGATCCGCGTGAGGATGTAGGTGCGCAGGGAGGTCTCGTGCCCGCGCGTCATCGGTGTCGTATCTCTACCCGGCCCAGCGCAGGCCATGCCCTCCGCCGGGGGGCATGGCCGGCGCGCGCCGTCTGGTCGAAGGTCAGCCCTTCGAGATCAGCCAGTAGCGGAAGATGAACGATGGATCGAATGTCAACTCGATCCCGTGGATGTCGTCCCGGGCGGCGGCCTCCTGCTTGCCCTGCCAGACGGGGATGGTGGGCGCATCCTTGGCCCCGATGTCCTGGATCTGGGAGAAGGCCTTGGCGCGCTCGGCGTCGTTGGTGCTGGCCTTCTCCTGAGCGAGGAGCTTCTCCATCTCGGGATTCGAGTAGTGGTCGTTCAGGAAGCTGTCCTTCGAGTAGAAGGAAGCCGTGTAGTCGTCCGCGTCGGGATAGTCCGGGAACCAGCCGAGTTGGTACACGGGGTACTTGTCCGTGAACGCCGCCTCCGAGTACTGGTTCCACTCGGTCGACTTGAGGGTGACGTTGAACAGGCCGCTGTCGTCGAGCTGGCTCTTGATCTCCGCGTACTCGTCGGCCGAGACGGGCCCGTAGTGGGAGGGCGTGTACCAGACCTCCATGGGAACCGGGGTCTTCACGCCGGCCTGCTGGAGCACCTGCTTCGCCTTGTTGACGTCCGGGGTCGCGCCGTACTCGGTCTTGAAGGGCTGGGTGGCGTACTTCAACCCCTGGGGGACCATCGAGTAGAGCGGCTCGACCGTGCCCTCGTAGACCTTGTTCGCGATCGCGTCGCGGTCGAGCGTGTAGGCGACGGCCTGGCGAACCGCCAGCTTCTGGGCGTCGCTGTTGCCCGGCTGGAGATCCTCGTTGAACACGATGTAGCGGATCTCGATGCCGTTGCCGGAGATGATCTGGATGCCGTTCTGACCCTCGAGCGACTTGAGGTCGGTCGGGCTCAGGCTGCGGTAGGCGATGTTGACCTCATCCTGCTTGAGCGCCAGCGCCAGGTCCGACGAGGTCTTGTAGTACTGGATGATGACCTTGTCGTTCTTGGCCGCGTCGCTGCCGGTGTAGCTGTCGCTCTTGTTCAGGACCGTCTGGGTGCCGGGGTCGTAGCTCGACAGGGCGTAGCGGCCGGAGCCGATCACGTTCTCGGATGGCTGGAGCTTCTTTGCCGGATAGCTGTCGGGCACGATCGCCGCCGATCCCGTGGTGAGGATGAAAGGCCAGGTCGCGTCGGCGGCCTTCAGGTGGAAGATCACGGTCTGCGGGTCGGGCGCCTCCACGCTCTTCATGTTCGCGAGCAGGGAGGAGCCGCCGTTCGGGTCCGCGATCTCGACGTTGCGGTCGAACGAGAACTTGACGTCCTTCGACGTCAGCGGCGACCCGTCCGAGAACTTGAGCCCGTCCTTCAGCGTGCACTCGTACGTCTTCGGATTCGTGTAGTCGCACTTGTCCGCCGCCTCGGGCACCGGTGTCGACTCGCCGGCCGGGATCGTCATCACGTTCTGGTACAGCGCGTAGATCACGTCGTACGACGGCAGGTCGTACGCGCCGGCCGGGTCGTAGGACACGGGCTCGTCGGTCGTTCCGCGGATGATCACCCCGCCGCCGCCGCCGCTCGACCCGCAACCGGCGACCAGCGCCGCCAGCAAGGCCATCAGCATGGTGGCGATTCCCAACCGTCGCACGAGACTCATCCGCTACCTCCCCCGCAGGGCCCGCTGCCGTCGCGTGCGACGGCCGTCCACCCCACGTCTTCAGCCCTTGTCACCAGTCCTCTCTCATGGGCGCCCGAACGCTCCGCGCGTCACCGGCCTCCCGTTGATTGCAGCCTATATGAGCCCGGGGGCCCGCGCCGGCACGGCTCAGGGCTCCACCAGCCCGGATCTGATCGCATAGCGGGTCAGCTCGACCCGGTCGTGCATCCCCAGCTTCTGCATGAGGTTCGCCCGATGTCGCTCCACCGTCTTCTCGCTGATCACCAGCTCCTCGGAGATCCGGCGGTTGCTCAGTCCCTCCGCGACCAGCTTCACGACCTCGGTCTCGCGTGCGGTCAGCGGCGCGTGGGAAAGCGACCCGGAGATGTCACCTCGCTCGATGTACTCCCGGAGCAGGGTCGTTTCGGTTCCCGGGTACAGAAACGCCTCGCCGCGCATCGCGGCGCGGCACGCCACGATCAGGTCGCGGTCCGCCGCCGACTTCAGGACGTAGCCCGACGCTCCCGCCACGAGCGCCTCGAAGAAGTACTGCTCGTTGTCGTGCATCGACAGGATCAAGACCTTGAGGTCGGGACGCCGCTTGAGGACCTGGCGAGCCGCCTGGAGACCGGTCAGCCGCGGCATCGCGACGTCGAGGATCGCCAGATCGATCTCCGCATCGAGCGCGATGCCCAGGGCCTCACGCCCATCGCCGGCCTCCGCCACGACCTCGAGATCGGGCTGGGAGTCGAGGATGTGGCGGAGCCCGCGGCGAACCATGACATGGTCGTCGGCAAGCAGCACCCGGCTTCGCAGCGGAACGATCAGGCTTCCTCCGGGATTTCGAGCTCCACGGCGAGGCCGCCCTCCGGCGCATCGGAGATCTGGAGCTTGGCGCCGACCAGGAGTGCTCGCTCGCGCATTCCCCGAATGCCGTTGCCGGAGGCCAGCCGGCCTCCGTCGAGCCCGGCGCCGTTGTCGGCGATGCGAAGGACGACGCTTGACGCCGAGGTGGAGAGCTGAAACCACGCCTCGGAGGCACCCGAGTGGCGGGCGATGTTCGTGAGGCTCTCCTGGCCCACTCGGTACACGACCAACTCGGCATCCGGCCGGGACGCGATCGCCTCGATACGGCGATGGACCGTGATTCCACTCTGCTCGCTGAATCGCTTGACGAGCGTCAACAGCGCACTGTGCAGGCCGAGGTCGTCGAGCGCCTCCGGGCGCAGACCGCGGACGATCTCGCGCAGCTGATCGCTGAGCGAGCGGGTCATCTCCCGGATCTCGAGCAGATCCTCGCTGACGCCCGAGGGCGCCCGCCGGGCGGCGTAGTCGATCTCGAGCATCAGCCCGGCCAGGCTCTGGCCGATCTCGTCATGCAGCTCGCGAGCGAGTCGCAGCCGCTCCTGCTCTTGCGCTGAGAGCATCAGCCGGCCGCTCTCGCGTCGCTCGGTCTCGAGTCGCTCGATCATGGAATTGAAGACCGAGGCCAACTTCGCGGTCTCCGCGCTGCCGCCCAGGCTCGGAAGGCGCTTGCCCGGGCGAAGTGGATCCACCTCGGACATGACCCGTGTCAGGTGCTCGACCGGCCTGACCGCACGCCGGATCGAGAACAGGTTGATCAGCACCAGCACCACGAGGCCGCCGGCGAGGCCGATCGACTGGCTGACCGAGGGCGGGCCGCTGTTGACCGCCGCGGGCGTGAAGGCGAGCACCCCGACCGCGATCGCAAGGAAGGCCGCGTTCGGCAAAAAGATCTGCCAGAAGAGGGGCAGGTCGTGGTGGTGGCCAGGCAACACGCGCCACCTTGACGCCGATCCGCTCCCGCCCTGGCGGCTCCGACGCCGCCCGGCTTCGCGAGCTTCGCTCCCGGGTGATGTCAATTCGTGGTCGACCATCCGAAAATGGGGCCTCGCATGTATTGAGAGACCTCGCGAACGAAACTAGCGTGCATTGGGTGGACGGCTCTCGGCACGCGCCATGTCTCCCGGTTCCGGGCGTGCGCGATCTCGCCGTCGGCAGGCGATCCTGCCCTGCCGACTCGTCGTTCGCACCACCTTGACGTTCCCCGCTTTCCTGGGCATCGGAGCGCCACGGAGCGGTACCACCTGGCTGCACCGGAACCTGGGACAGCACCCCGAGGTCTGGCTGCCTCCCGTCAAGGAGATCCACTACTTCGACCAGCGCGGCGGCCCGCGGCGCTCGAACCGTTATTACCGGGCGCAGCTGCGCAAGCGCTCGCGCCGGTTCCTGCGGAAGAAGACGTGGCTGAGCCGCTCGTTCGCGAAGGAGCTCCGCTGGGACCTCGATTTCTTCCTGCGGCGCCGAACCAACCGCTGGTACGAGGGGCTGTTTCGCGCGGCGCCGGGCCAGATCGCCGGTGAGATCACCCCTGCCTATTCAACCCTCGACGTGGAGGTCGTGGAGGAGATACGCGATCTCAATCGGGAGCTGAAGGTCATCTACCTCTTGCGCGACCCGATCGAGCGGGCCTGGTCGGGCGCCGTCAGCGAGCTGGTTCGTCGCCGAAACCTGCCACTCGAGTCCGTTCCCGACGACGCGTTCATCAGGCATTTCGAGCGGCGAGGCCACGTTCTGCGAGGCGACTACCTGCGCACGCTTTCGATCTGGGAGGCGGTCTTCGGTCGCGAGCAGGTCTTCGTGAGCTTTCTCGACGAGGTTCAGGAGGCGCCGAGCGAGGTGCTGGTGCGGCTCTATCGCTTTCTCGGGGTGTCGGACGACGACGCCCTGATCCCGAGCAATGCCTGCGAGGCCGCGAACGTCGCAGGGGAATACAAGACCGCGGTGCCCGTGCGGTTCCAGGCTCACCTCGCCCGCATGTACCTTCCACAGCTCGAGGAGCTGTCCGACCGCTTTGGAGAGCCCGTAACCGGGTGGCTGGGACGGGCCGAGGAGGTTGCCGCGGCCGGCGGCGACCGATCGTCCACGCTCGACGAACGCCCAAGGCAGTCAGGGCCCTCGATGCTTCCGTAGGCGTCTGACGGCAAGCGCGAGGGCCGGAAGCGCGAGGATCGCCAGGACCAGGGCAGCGATGTATCTGCCTTCGGCGAGGAGGAGGGCTCCCGTGAAGACGAGCACGATGAGGAGGGTGAGGGCCATCGCCCTATGGCCTCCAGGATGCCGACCCGCGAGGCGTCAGGCGGGCTCGCGCTTGAGTTGCGGAAGCGCCTCGCCCACCGCCTCGGGATGCTCGCGGTGAAGCGGGTGATGGCATGCCGCCCAGTGGTCCCTGCCGTAGTGCACGAGGGCCGGCTCCTCCCGGGAGCAGATCTCGGTGGCATATGGGCAGCGCGTGTGGAAGCGGCAGGCCTCCGGCGGGTTCGCCGGGCTGGGAAGGTCGCCCTCGAGCACGATCTGCTCCCGCTCGGCGTTGGCGCGCGGGTCGGGGATCGGAAGGGCCGAGAGCAGGGACAGCGTGTAGGGATGGATGGGGTTGGCGTAGACGTCCTCGGCGGGGCCCAGCTCGACGATCTTGCCCAGGTACATCACCGCGATCCGGTCGGAGACATGGCGGATCACGCCCAGGTCGTGGGCGACGAAGATGTAGGTGAGCTTGAACTCGTCCTGCAGGTCCTCGAGGAGGTTGATGATCTGCGCCTGGATGGAGACGTCCAGCGCGGACACCGGCTCGTCGGCCACGATCAGCTTGGGCCTCAGGGCGAGGGCACGGGCGATGCCGATGCGCTGCCGCTGGCCGCCCGAGAACTCGTGCGGGAAGCGGTTGTAGTACTCCGGGCCCAGGCCGACTCGCTCCAGCAGCTCGTTGACCTGGCGCTTGAGGGTGTCGCCCGACGCGAGCCCGTGGATGCGCAGCGGCGTTCCGACGATCTGCCCGACGCGCTGTCGCGGGTTGAGCGACGCGTACGGGTCCTGGAAGATCATCTGCATCTCCCGCCGGAGAGGACGCATCGAGCGCACGCCGCGGCCGACGAGCTCCTGGCCGTCGAAGCGAACCGAGCCCGACGTCGGCGGGATCAGCTGCAGCGCCGCGCGACAGAGCGTGGACTTGCCGCAGCCCGACTCGCCCACCAGGCCCAGCGTCTCGCCCTCCTTCACCGTCAGCGTGACGCCGTCCACCGCGCGGACCCGGCCGACCACCCGGTCGATGACCACCCCGGACTTGATCGGGAAGTGCTTGACGAGGTCGCGGACCTCGAGCAGGCCGCTCTCCGCTCCCGCGCCCGCGCCGTCCGTGGCCTCGGGGGTTGGCGCCCCGTTCACGCGGCAGGCGCCTCGAGCCCGATCTGGTCGCCCTCGATGACCCGCAGCGTGCGCTTGCGCTCCGGTGGGAGCCAGCAGCGGTCGAGATGCTCCGGCGACCCGACTCGCGGATCCAGCCCGGGCGTCTGCTTGCAGCGGCCGAACTCGTGCGGGCAGCGCGGCCGGAAGTGACAGCCCTGCGGCGGGGCGAGCAGCGAGGGGGGCTGTCCCCGGATCTGCGAGAGGCGCTTGGCCCGCGGGCGGTCGGGCCGCGCGAGCGAGCCGAGCAGGCCCCAGGTGTACGGGTGCTGCGGGTCGTAGAAGATCTGGTCGAGGGTTCCCGCCTCGACGATGCGCCCGGCGTACATCACGTTGATGTAGTCGGCGACGTCGGCAACAACGCCGAGGTCGTGGGTGATGAGGATGACCGCCATGCCGAGCTGGTCCTGAAGCCGCTCGATCAGGCGGAGGATCTGCGCCTGGATCGTCACGTCGAGCGCCGTCGTCGGCTCGTCGGCGATCAGGATCCTCGGGTCGTTCACCAGCGCCATCGCGATCATCACGCGCTGGCGCATGCCGCCGGAGAACTCGTGCGGATAGTCGTCGAGTCGCTTGCGGGCGTCGGGGATGCCGACCAGGCCGAGGAGCTCGACCGCTCGATCTCGCGCCTCGTCCTTGGAGACGTCCTTGTGCGCGTCGATCGCCTCGATGAGCTGCTTGCCGATCTTGTAGAACGGGTGCAGGGAGGTGAGCGGGTCCTGGAAGATCATCGCGATGTCCTGGCCGCGCACGGCGCGCAGCTCGTCGGCCGACGTCTCCGCCAGATCGCGCCCATCGAGCAGGATGCGGCCCGAGATGGAGGTGATCGGGGAGCGGGTGAGCCCCAGGATCGTCATGTTCGCGACGCTCTTGCCGCAACCGGACTCGCCCACGATTCCAACCGTCTCGCCCCGGTCCACGGAGAAGGAGGCGCCGTCGACCGCCCTGACCACCCCGTCCTCGGTGCGGAAGTGCACCTTCAGGTCCTGGATCTCGAGCAGGCTCATCCGTGATCCCCGAAACGGCTTCTCTCGTATCGCGCCGGCATCTACTGGTACCGCACCCGTGGGTCCAGGTAGGCGTAGGCGATGTCCACGATCAGGTTGAACAGCACGATGAAGAAGGCCCCGAACAGGACGATTCCCTGAATCAGCGGCAGGTCGGAGCGACCGATCGCCACCACGATCTCCCTGCCCACGCCGGGAATGTTGAAGACGGATTCGGTGAGGATCGCGTTGCCGGCCAGGAGCAGGCCGACGTCCAGGCCCAGCAACGTGACGATCGGCGTGATCGCGCTGCGGACCCCGTGGCGCATGATCACGTCTCCTTCGGAGATGCCCTTCGCCCGCGCGGTGCGGATGTAGTCCTCCGACATCACGTCGATCAAGCTCGAGCGCAGGTATCGCGCGTAGATCGCCGCGGTTGCCGCGGCAAGCACGAGCCACGGTAAGAAGAGCGACCAACACTTGGCCCAGAAGGTGTCGGCGCCGATGTAGCTGCCGATCCCCGGGAACACGTGGATCAGCCCGACGTCGCTCGCGAAGAGGTAAAGGGCGACCAGGCCCAGCCAGAAGACCGGGGCCGAGATCAGGGCGAGCGAGGTCACCATCGTGGTGCGATCGAGCAGCGAGCGGCGCTTGATCGCGGAGATGATCCCGACGGGCAGGCCCATCAGCAGCCAGAACACGACGGCGCCGGCAACGAGCAGGGCGGTGGCGGGGAGGCGCTCCAGGATGATCTCCTTGACCGGCGTGTTGGACTGAAAGCTCCTGCCGAAGTTCAGCGGGCCGGTGCCGCCGTGCTGCGCCGCGCCGAACCAGTCAAACGGCGTGAAGACCTGGGTCATGTAGCGCAGGAACTGCTCCCAGATCGGATCGCTCAGCCCGAGCTGCTCGCGGATCTGGGCGATCAGCTGCGGGTTGGCCTGCCGGCCGGCCCGCAGCTTGGCCGGGTCGGCGTTCGGAAAGACGTAGAAGATCAGGAAGATGACGGCGCTCACGAGGAAGAGCAGTGCGATCCCCCAGAGCACCCTTCGAACTATGTAGCGAAGCATCTTCTTTCAACCAAGGGATGAAGCCCCGCCGCCCGTCTCGGACGGCGGGGGCTTCTCCGTTTGCAATCAGGTGACCCTCCTGGTCGACCCCTCTCCTACTTGCTCAGGGACGTGTACGCCAGATCCCACTCCCCGTTGAACAGGTTGGCGACTCCGTCGACGTTCGCCGACCTGACGAGGACGTCGTTGTCCCAGATCCACGGCACGGCCGGGGCCTGAGCCATGATCTGGTCGTCGATCTTGCCCCAGGTCTCTGCTCGCTGCTTCTCGTCCGTGATCGTGACCGCGTCGGCGATCGCCTTGTTGATCTTCGGATCGTCCAGCTGCGGCCAGTTGGAGTTGTTCGACGGGTTGATGCTGTCCCCGCTGAACGGGACCTGGAGGATGGACTGCGGATCGTTGAAGTCCTTGATCCAACCCACGTTGGGGCAGACGTTCGGCTCATTCGACGGAACCGAGCAGAACTTCGTGTACATGATCGAGTGATCCACGGGCTGGAAGTTCACCTTGAACCCCAGCTGCTCCAGCTGACTCTTGAACACCGTCGCGGTGTCCTTGCCGGGCGGATCGCTGTCGCCGACCATCGTGACGCTGCACTTCGACCCCTCGCACTTGCCGCTCTTGAAGCCGGCCTTCTTCATGTACGAGGCGGCCAGCTTCGCGTCGCCGTTGGGGTCCTTGATGAAGTCGAGGTCTGGACCTTCCAGCCCTCCGGCCTCCTCGAACCCGGGGATGAGCGGTGGGATGAAGTGCGTCGCCACCGGCCCGAACAGCTCGCCGCCACGGGTGTTCCGCAGCGCCTCGCGGTCGGAGCCGGCGATCACGGCCTTCCGCACGTTGATGTCGTTGAACGGCGGCTTCTGTGTGTTCAGTGCGATGTAGCGGTTGCCGCCGGACGGCACGGCCACCATCTGGTCCTTCGAGTACTTGCCACCCGTCGCGACCTGCTGCACGATTGTCTTCGACGGCGGGAAGTCCCCGCTGACCTGCGAATCGCCGGAGAGGATCTTCTGCGACGCCGACGTCGGGTCGCTGAACCCCTCCTGGATCGTGATCGTGTCCAGGTACGCCGGCCGGTAATCCGTACTCGCATCCCAATTCGGGTTGCGCACGATGTCGATCTCCTTGCCGGGCGTGTATCCGGTGAGCTCCCCGGACGAGTCGTTCTGGACCATGTACGGCCCGGTGAACGTGACGTGCTCGCCGTAGGTCGACGGGCTCTGGGCGTCGAACTTCTTGGCGTACTCCTCGGGCACCGGCGCGCTGACCGGCAGCGAGAGCGCCTGGATCACGGGCACCGACGACGAACGGGTCAGATGAAGGACGAGCGTCTTGTCGTCGGGGGTCTCGATCCCGCTGATGTCGGGTGCCGTCGTCTTGTTCTGCTTGACCTGCTGCTCGGCATCCTTGAAGCCCTCGAGATCGCCGAGGTAGGCGGCGGTGTAACCGTTCGGCACGCCGGGAAGCAGCGATCGCTCGATCGCGTACTTGACGTCGGCGGACTTCACCTCACGGTTGACCGGCGGGCTGAACTTGACGCCGTTGCGGATCGTGAAGGTGATCGTCTTGCCGCCGTCGGTGACCTTGGGGTCATCCGCGGCGAGGTCGGGCACCGGCTGGGTCGCGTCCGGAGGCCAGCCGACCAGGGTCCGCTGCGTCGCGAGCGTCAGCTCGTAGGTGACCTGGTAGTAGGCCGCGCCGGGGTCCATGTAATCGATGTCCCCCTCGTTCAGCACCGTCAGCGAGCCGCCCTTCTGGGCGTTGTCGGCCGCCGCCGTCGGGGCCTTGAAGTCCGCCGGGATTCCGGCGCTCTCCTCGCCGCCTCCGCCACTGCTGCTGCCGCCACACGACGTCAGCGCGATAGCGAGCCCCGCCACCAACAGTGCCGGCAGGAGCAGCCTGAGCCTCGTCAATCGCATCTTCCGTTCCTTTCGGTTGGGATGAGGTAATGCATTTCCTACTTCATCAAGTCTTCTTGGCCCTCGGATTGAGCGCGTCCTGCATCGCGTCGCCCACGAGGTTGAAGGCGAGCACGGTCAAGAGCAGTGCGACGCCGGGGAAGAGCATGTACCACCAGTAGGTGTTGAAGTCGCCCGTGGCGTCGGAGATCATCTGGCCCCAGCTCGGCTGGTCCACGACGCCCACGCCCAGGAAGGAAAGCGCCGCCTCGTACAGGATGACCTGGGGGACCAGGATCGAGGCGTACACGATGATCGGGGCGGCCAGGTTGGGGAGCAGCTCCCGGAAGATGATCCTGGTGTGCCCCGCCCCGGATGCCTTGGCCGCTTCCACGAACTCCTTCTCCCGCAGAGAGAGGGCCTGGCCGCGAACGATCCTCGCGATGTAGGTCCAGCTGGTTACGGCGATCACGAAGATCACCACGCCCAGCCCGGGCTTGATCAGCCCGCCGAGGCAGCCGGCGCTGGCGCCCGACTTCGAGGTGCTGAACGTGCAGGCCGCCGCGAGGCCGATCGCGAGCATCAGGTAGGGGATCGCGAGCAGCACGTCCACCAGGCGGGACACGATCGTGTCGGTCCAGCCCCGGAAATACCCCGCCACGAGCCCGGCGATGACGCCCATGATCGTCGCCAGGAAGGTCGCGGCGAAGGCGACGACCAGCGACACGCGGGCGCCGTACACGACCCGGCTGAACACGTCGCGGCCGAGCCCGTCGACTCCGAAGATGTGAGCGCTCGATGGCCCGGTCGCAGTGGCGAAGGTCGAGTTCAGGGACTTCGGGTCCTCGAAGTTGGGATCCGGCGCTCCCACCAGGTCGACGATCAGCGGCGCAAGGATCGCGACGAGGACGAGGAGCACGAGGAAGACAAGGGAGGCCATGGCCAGCTTGTCCTCCTTGAACCGCCGCCAGAACAGCTGCCACGGCGAGCGCGCGGCGATCTTGGTCGGATCGATCTCGGTGAGCTCCGCGGAGCCCCCGACGGCGCCGGGCGCTCCCCGGAATTCCGCAGACTCCGGAAAGTCGTGTGCCTCCAAGCGCTACTTGCTCCTTATGGACTTCAGCTGCGTCAGCCTCATCCTCTCACTGCCCCCGCGCATTCGCCATCCACTCATGCGCGCTTCGCACATCATATGCCGCGGCGGGTGCGGGCAGCCCGCTTCTCGGGATCCTGCCCGCGTGCGACCGCGGCGTGCGGCGGCAGGCGGTCATCCCGGGTCGCTTCCGGCGACCTTCGCCGCGCGGCGCGAGAGCGCCCGTGCCAGATCGGCGACGGGCGCGAAGGCGAGCGCCGATGCGTCCGTCGCCGTGCCCAGGCCCACGTAGCCGTCCGCGACCTTCCAGAGCCGACCTGGGATCTGGTTCTCCGCCAAAAGTCCCAGGATCATGTAGGCGGGCACACCGACCGCGAACTGCTCGGCGTCGTCGTGGTGGCGCCAGTGGAAGGCGATCACGCCGACGTTGGCTGCGGGGCACCCGCTCTCGCATCCCTCCGCCGCAGTGCGCGGCCGCCAGACCGCGAATCGCCCGCCGTCCCAGCCCGACGCCCCCGTCGTGGCCTGCGTTCCGAAGGTGCCGGCCAGGAGGATGCCGAGCGCCCGTTCCTCGCCCGCGGTTCCGCTGCCGACCGGTCGCCACTCGGGACGCAGGATCCGGGCGACGCCGAGCCTCACCTTCGAATGGCCTCGGATCGGCCTTGGCCACGAGCGGGGATGGAGGATCTGCTCGCTGCGCCGCGGGGGGTGGCGAAGCGCGCGGTCGACCAGGCGAAACCCACCGCCCCGCCGATAGAGGTTGTGGACGAACAGCCCTCCCTCCACGTAGTCGAAGATCGCCTGGGCGCTGATGGCGTAGGGCGTCTGCTCGGCGCCGATCACACCGCGCATCGTGTCGATGCGCGTGGCGACGGGCACGACGTCGCCCAGATACCGATGCCGGTAGAGATCCTGGACGAACGTAGCGGTCCCCTCGATCACGGCCCGGCGGACCTCGGCCGGCTCGTTCGGAGCCGTGAGCTGCCCCAGATCGAGGTCGAAGTGCTGATCCTCCAGCGCGTGCGTCATCTCGTGGGCCAGCGTGTACTGGAGCTGGACGCGGCTCTCGATGAGCGTCGGGACGATGATGATGCGATCGTGGGGAAAGTCGAAGGCGCCCCCGATGCGATCCAGCCCGATCGCCCGGCTGTCCGGCCCGAACGCCGACTCGGGCGGCAGCAGGCCCGCGAGCTGGTCGAGCTCGATGCTGGCTCGTTCGAGCCGGCGGGTCGCCTGCGCGCGGTCGGGGTGCCGGCGACCGTGGCGCCGCGCGCGGCGCGCAAGGCTGCGGCCGACCGACGCCAGGCGTCGCTCGCCCATCACCACCACCCTGGGCGGGCGCTCGAACCGCAGCCCGCGCAGCCTCTCCACCCGGCTGGCGATCGTGCGCGCGACCGGCCGCAGCCTCGCCCCGACCTCGGCGTGTGATCCCCTCAGCATCTCGAGCGGTGGGCGGACCCGTGCCGGCCCGGTGCCTCCGATCGCCTCGAGGACGACGATCGCCCCGGCCGCAAGCACGACCGCGCCCACGGCGGCCATCCGCCGCCGGCGGCGCCGCCGGCGCGGCGAGCTGTGGCTTTGGCCCGGACGTCCGAGCGTGGTCGGCTCCTTCCCAGAGTCAGGGTAGACCCTGAGGCGCTCGGGCCCGTATCCTGCGGCGCCGTGCGTGCGGTCACCTTCCAAGCCCCGGGCGAGGTGCGGCTGGACGAGCGCCCCGATCCCGCGCCGGCCGCGGCGGCCGATGCCGTGGTCCGAGTGGAGGCGACCGGAATCTGCGGCTCCGATCTCCACATCTACCACGGGCGTGTGGCCATCGAGCCGGGCTTCGTCATCGGCCACGAGTACGTGGGCACCGTGGTCGCCGCCGGAGGCGCCGTGACGGAGGTCGCCGTCGGCGACCGCGTGCTCGGGACCTACTGCACCGCCTGCGGAACCTGCTTTCACTGCCGCCGCGGCGAGTACCACAAGTGCGACGGCGGCCGGGTGTTCGGCCACGGCGCGACGCTCGGCTCCCTGCAGGGCGCGCAGGCCGACATGGTGCTCGTCCCCAACGCCAACCTGACCCTGCGCCGAGTTCCCGAGGGCCTCTCCAACGAGGTCGCGCTGTTCGCCGGCGACGTCGCCGGGACGGGCTACCACGCGATCTGCGGTGACGCCGCCCTCCCCGAGCCCCTCGAGCCCGGAGCGACCGTGGGGGTGCTCGGCCTGGGCCCGGTGGGGCTGTGCGCGGTTCAGGTGGCCAAGGCGTCCGGTGCCTCGGCGGTCATCGCGGTCGACACGGTCGAGGAGCGCCTGCGCATGGCCGAGTCCTTCGGCGCCACTCCGGTGCACCTGACCGAGGAGGATCCGCGGGCGCGCGCCAAGGAGCTGACCGATGGCCGCGGGGTGGACCTGTCGGTGGATGCAGTGGGCCATCCGGACGCCCTCGACCTGGCATGCAGGCTGGCGCGCAAGGCCGGCACGGTCTCGGTGATCGGTGTCTACGCGGAGCGGGCGGAGGTCCACATGGGCGTCGTGTGGATCAAGGCGCTTCGCTGGCGCACCGGCCACGCGAACGTGATCGGACACCTGGACCGGGTCCTCGCGATGCTCTCGGCAGGCGTAATCGACCCGGCCCCGCTGGTCACGCACCACATGAGCCTGGACGAGGCCCCCGCGGCCTACGAGGTCTACGACCGCCGTGAGGCGCTGAAGATCGTCCTGACGCCGTAGCGCTCGGCGCGTGGGCCTGGCCGCGGGCTGCGGACCGGGCAAGTGGGCCGGCCCCGCACGGGGCGATCGACTCTTGCGTCAATTGGACGCAAACCTCGAGTACCCCCGCCGGCATGTGACGGGGGACGCGCAGCGAGGCACGGAATGCTCGCGCGACCGTAACCCTCTCCCACGCGCCCGCCGTACGCTCGCGGCATCCGGCGGCCGGGCGCGACCTACTCCCCCGCCGCGCTGAGCTCCTCGAACTCCTCCTGGGCCAGTCGCAGGCGAGCCGCGGTCACGTTCTCCTCCAGGTGCTGAACGGAGGAGGTCCCCGGGATCGGAAGCATCACCGGCGAGCGCGCGAGCAGCCAGGCGAGCGCGACCTGAAACGGCGTCGCGTCGTGGGCCTGGGCGATGCGGGCGATCGGCCCCTCGCTGGCGAGCCCGCCCGACCCCAGCGGGAACCACGGGATGAAGGCGATGCCCTCGCGCTCACACGCCTCGAGCACCGGCCCGGACTCGCGGTCGCCGATGCTGTAGCGGTTCTGCACCGAGACGACGGGGATCAGCCCACGGGCGCGCGCGAGCTGGTCGGCGTCCACGTTGGAGACGCCGACGTGGGCGATCTTCCCCTCGTCGCGCAGCTCGACCAGCGCCCCGATGGATTCCTCGAGGGGCACGTCCGGGTCCACGGTGTGGAGCTGGTAGAGGTCGATCCGCTCCACGCGCAGGCGACGCAGGCTGCCCTCGCAGGCGTCCCGAAGGTGCTCCGGCCGGCAGTCGGGCTCCCACTCGCCGGGACGCGGCCGGGTGAGGCCGCCCTTCGTCGCGATGACCAGGCCTCCGGGGTAGGGATGGAGCGCCTCCGCGATCAACTCCTCGCTCACGTCGGGCCCGTACGAGTCGGCGGTGTCGATGAAGTCCACGCCGAGGTCCACGGCTCTGCGGAGCACGGACTTCGCCTCCTCGGGATCCGCCGGCCGGCCCCAGATCCCCTCGCCCGTGATCCGCATGGCGCCGTACCCGAGCCGGCGGACCTCGAGCTCGTTGCCGAGCGTCACCGTCCCGGCGGCGGCCGCATCGATGGGATCGAGCGCCATGGCCGGCGCGTACCCGGGCGGCGAAGGGGCGAAACGGAAGGGCCCTAGCCGCTCGGTTCGTAGGGGAACGCGAGCTGCACGTGGGTTCGCGCCACGGCGACGAACGACCTGGTCTCGGGCGCGTCGCCGTTCAGGGGGGCGAGCTCGACGTTGACGATCGGGATGAAGTCCAGATCGCCGCGGTTGAGGTAGTCGGACAGCCGGCTGCGGTAGCCCTCGCGCGGCAGCGTGACATCGCCGACGATGCGGTGCCGGTCGGTCTCGAGCACGATTCGCTCGGTGCGAGTCTCCATACGTTCAACCTATCGGCCGGCCGACCGCGCGCTTGAGGCTCGAATGCGTGCGGCTCAGCGGGTGAGCACGTAGGGTCCGCAGGGCGTGGTCCCGTCGACGTCCACGACCTGCGAGCCATCCGCCTTCTTGTATTCGACCGAGAGGCTGCCCCGCTTCACGGTCACCTCGGCGTAGCTGTTCTGCCCGCCTTGGGCGCAGGCCATTCCGACACCGGCCTGCGGGGGCGGCTTGAAGAAGACCTGGGACAGCAGCTCACCGTTGCCCGCGCGGCCCGTGGTGTCGTCGATCTCTCCCCAGAAGGGATTGGTCGCCACGGGGCCGACGATGAAGTCGTTGTAGGGGGTGTCGGAGGGGGTCGTCGCCGGAGCGTTGGACGGAGCGACGTCACCGTCCAGGGTCCGCAGCCGGACGATGTTGGCGAACGCCGCATGAGTGTCGGTGGTCAGGAAGACGAGGTCGGTGACGTCGGCCTTCTCCAGGGCCTTCAACAGCTGGATCCGTTCGTGCGCGTAGCCCTCCCAGCGGTCGTACGGCAGCCCGTAGAACTGCTGGATGGGGGTCTCGTTCATGACGACCTTCCACCGTGCGTTGGAGGTCGAAACGTCGTGAATGAAACGGTGCAGCTGCGCCTTGCCCAGCATCGTGCGCCGCGGGTCGTTGATCGCGTCCTTGCACTGCTGCGACACGGGCTGCGTGAGTGACGGGATCAGCGCGCTGAACAGCCTGCGCTTGTCGTCGGGGGCGGTCGGCGCAAGGTCGGCCTGGCCGGGCGTGTCGGGGTTGTCGCACACGCCGCCGTCGGACGCCTTGGCGCTGCGGAACGAGCGCTCGTCGAGGAAGAAGAGCTCCAGGTTCTTGCCCCACCGGACGGTCCGGTAGAGCCCGTCCTTGCTCGTGTAGTGGACGGGCATGTAGTCGCGGAACGCCTGCACCCCGTGGTCATAGAGGTCGCGACCGAACTCGGGAATCGAGAAGTCGTTGCGGAACTCGTGGTCGTCCCAGTGGTTGTAGACGGCAGCCGACGACCGGACCTTGCGCATGTTGCGCATCCCGAGCTTCTTCCGGTACATGGCCCACTTCTCGGGGACGGTGAGCGCGGTTCGGTTGGCCCAGCCGGGAACCTCCGGGTCCGAATAGATCGTGTCCCCGAAGTCGACGTTGAAGTCGTTCTCCTCGGCGGCGATCGACTTGAAGGCTCGGAAGAAGCCCCAGAAGGGCCTGCTCTCGCCAGGCTGGGAGACCGCGCTCTCATCCCCCGTGTAGGCGAACTTGATCGTCTCGTCGTCGCCGGGCCTGGGCGCGGTCTCGAACCGGCCCTTGCCGCTGCAGGCACCTCGGCCCGGAATGCAGAACCGGTACCAGTAGGTGTGACCGGGCTTCAAACCGTCGATCTCCTTCTGGACGGTGCGATTGTTCTTCTGCTTCGCCTCGAGCCGTGGACGGGCGACCTGATGGCGGAAGGAGCTGTCGGTCGCCACATGGGCGCGGACCTTCACCTCCCGGGTCGCCCGGGCCCACACGATCGCCGAATGGGCGGTGACCTCGCCGGCCGCGCGTCCGTCCTTGAAGAACTTGCCGGCCATCGCGTTCGTCGGGAGCAGCGCTCCGAGCCCCACGGCAGCTCCCACCAGCGCGACGTAGCACCGTCCCCTACCCACGCGAGCAATCGTAACCGCAACCCGCGGCCGGTGCAGGAATCGGTAGAACTGCGAGGCGTTGGGCGCTGCTGATTAGATGATGCGTGCCGCGTAGGCGGGAAGCCATGCAACGGCTCCGAGTACCACAGCGAAGAGGAGATCATCAATGGCGACTGCAAGCACGCCGACCAGCGCACCCGGCAGCGACCCGAGCGCCTCGCCACCCGCGGACGTGCTCGTCATCTTCGGGATCACCGGCGATCTCGCGAGGGTCATGACCTTTCGGTCCCTGTACAGGCTCGAGGGCCGCGGGTTGCTGGACTGCCCGATCGTCGGGGTCGCGGCCGACGACTGGACCGTGGACGATCTGCGCCAGCGGGCGCGCGAGTCCATCGAGGGAACGGGCGAGACCATCGACGAGGAGGTCTTCGAGCGGTTCGCCAAGCGACTCTCCTACCGCTCCGGTGACTTCACGGCGCCCGATACCTATCAGGCCGTCGCCAAGGCGATGGGCGCGGCGAGCAACCCCGTCTTCTATCTCGAGATCCCGCCCTCGCTGTTCGGCACGGTGATCAAGAACCTGGCCGAGGCCGGGCTCACGAAGACGGCCAAGGTGGTGGTGGAGAAGCCGTTCGGACACGACCTCGCGTCGGCCAAGGCGCTCAACGACGAGATCCACGCCCATCTCGACGAGTCGCAGCTCTATCGCATCGACCACTTCCTGGGAAAGATGGGTCTCATGGAGATCATCTACCTGCGGTTCGCGAACGCCATGTTCGAGCCGATCTGGAACCGCAACTTCATCTCCTCGGTGCAGATCACGATGGCGGAGAAGTTCGGGGTCGACGATCGCGGGAGCTTCTACGACCCGGTGGGAGCGCTTCGCGACGTCGTCGTCAACCACCTGATGCAGATGGTCGGCGCGGCTGCCATGGAGCCCCCGGGCGGCGGCGATCCCGCGAGCGTGAAGAACGCGCAATACGCCGTGTTCCACTCGATGCTCGACGCCGACCCCGCCGATTACGTGCGCGGCCAGTACGAGGGCTACCGCCAGATCGACGGGGTCGCCGACGACTCGACGACCGAGACCTTCGCGGGGCTGCGGCTCGAGATCGAGAACTGGCGCTGGTCGGGCGTCCCGTTCTTCATCCGCGCGGGCAAGGAGCTGCCCGTCACCCAGACCGAGCTGCGCCTGGTCTTCCACCACCCGCCACGACTGGGATTCTGGCGACAGGGCATGCGTCCCCCGGAGGCGAACCAGCTCGTGATCAAGCTGGACCCGAGCACCGGCATCAGGGTCCTGGTCGACGCGAAGCGCGCCGACGCCATCCACCCCGACACGATCAACCTCGACCTGGAGTTCGCCGAGGAGGGCGGGGAGGGCCCGACGCCCTACGAGGTGCTGTTGCACGCGGCGATGACGGGCCAGAGCGGGCGCTTCACGCGCCAGGACAGCGTCGAGGAGACGTGGCGAGTGTTGCAGCCGCTGCTCGACTCGCCGCCGCCCGTCCACGAGTACGCCAAGCAATCGTGGGGGCCGGCCGAGACCGACGAGCTGGTCACCGGCCACGGCTCCTGGCACGGCCCCTGGGTTCCGGGCTGATCCGGGGCCGCGAGTGACCAAGGGCGCAGGCACCGTGGCGGCGAGGTCGCCGTTCACCCCGATCGCGGATTACGCGTTCCTGTCCAACTGCCACACCGGCGCGCTGATCGCGCCCGACGGTGCCGTCGACTGGCTGTGCGTCCCGCAGTTCGACTCGCCGAGCGTGTTCGGCACCCTGCTGGACCGACAGGCCGGGAGCTTCCGCCTCGGGCCGTTCGGGATCAACGTACCCAACGACCGGGTGTACGAGCCCGGCACCAACACGTTGCTGACCACGTGGCACACCCCCACCGGCTGGATCATGGTCCGGGACGCGCTGACCATGGGCCCCGCCCGAGAAAAGGACGAGGTGACCCCACACAGCCGGCCGCCGGTGGACGACGACGGCGACCACATGCTCGTCCGCACGGTGCTGTGCCTGAGCGGCGACGTCGAGGTCGAGCTGGTCTGCGAGCCGGTCTTCGACTACGGGCGCACGCCCGCCGAATGGAAGCTGCTCGGGCGCCACACGGCGGACGCGAGCGGCGCCGGCACCACGATTCGCCTCCGCAGCGACATGGCGCTCGGCGTCGAGGGAGATTGGGTGCGCGCCCGCCACGACCTGGCCGCGGGCGAGCAGGTCTACTGCTCGCTCTCGTGGGCCGAGGAGCTCGCCTCACCGGAGAACATCGACGAGGCCAACCGGCGGATGGCCGCGACCACGCGCTTCTGGCGCTCGTGGATGGGGCGCGCGCGGATCCCCGACCATCGCTACCGCGAGCCCATCCAGCGCTCCGCGCTGGCGATCAAGGGGTTGACCTACATGCCGACGGGAGCCACCGTCGCCGCGCTCACGACGTCGCTTCCGGAGACTCCCGGCGGTGAGCGCAACTGGGACTACCGCTTCACCTGGATTCGCGACGCCACGTTCACGCTCCAGGCCCTGCACGCCCTCGGCCTCGACTGGGAGGCCGAGGAGTTCATGCAGTTCGTGGCCGACCTCGAGGCCAACGAGGGCGGGGGGCTGCAGATCATGTACGGCATCGACGGGCGACGCGACCTGACCGAGACGACCAGGGACGACCTGTTCGGTTATGACGGCGCCCAGCCCGTACGGGTGGGCAACGGCGCCTTCGACCAGCGCCAGAACGACGTCTACGGGGCGGTCCTCGACTCGATCCTGCTGCACACGCAGCGCTCGCAGCGTCTGCCGCGACGATTGTGGCCCATCGTCACCTCGCAGGCCGAATGCGCCAGCGCGGTATGGAAGGACCCTGACCAGGGGATCTGGGAGGCGCGGGGCGAGCCCCGGCACTACGTGTCCTCGAAGCTCATGTGCTGGGTGGCGCTGGACCGCGCGTCCGAGCTTGCGGGGATCCGCCAGGACCCGAAGCTCGAAGCCGAGTGGCGCTCGACCGCCGACGAGATCCGAACGGACATCCTGAAGAACGGTGTCCGCGACGGGATCCTGCGCCAGCACTACGGCACGGACGCCCTCGACGCCTCGACCCTGCTCGCGGCGATCTTCGGCTTCCTGCCCGGCGACGACGAGCGCCTGCGCAAGTCGGTCGAGGCGATCGCCGATGACCTCACCGAGCACGGATTCGTCCTGCGCTACAAGACCGACGAGACCGACGACGGGCTCTCGGGCAAGGAGGGCACCTTCCTGATCTGCTCGTTCTGGCTCGTCTCGGCGCTGGCGATCGTGGGCTCCGAGCAGCGCGCCCGCGACATGATGGAGCGCCTGCTGAGGCAGGCCTCGCCACTCGGCCTCTACGCCGAGGAGTTCGACGCCGACAGCGGACGCCACCTCGGCAACTATCCGCAGGCCTTCTCGCACCTGGCGCTGATCGAGGCCGCGGAGCGGCTCATCTACGCTGAGCAGGCGAGGGAGCACGAGCGATGACCGAGACATACGACGTGATCGTGATCGGGAGCGGCGCCGGCGGAGGCACGCTCGTGCATCGCCTCGCTCCGTCGGGCAAGCGCATCCTCCTGCTGGAGCGAGGCGACTGGCTGCCGCGCGAGCCGCAGAACTGGCTCGCTCAGGACGTGTTCGTCGACGGCCGCTACATCTCGCCCGACACCTGGTACGACGAGCGGGGCAAGGGGTTCCAGCCGCAGGTGCATTACTTCGTGGGCGGCGCCACCAAGCTCTACGGGGCGGCGCTCTACCGCCTCCGGGCGGAGGACTTCGGCGAGCTTCGCCACCACGACGGGGTCTCGCCGGGCTGGCCGATCACCTACGACGAGATCGAGCCGTACTACACGCAGGCCGAGCAGCTCTATCAGGTCCACGGAGCACGCGGCGAGGATCCGACCGAGCCGCCGGCGAGCGCGCCATATCCGTTCCCGGCGGTCTCGCACGAGCCGCGGATCGAGCAGCTCGCCGACGACCTGGCCGCGTCCGGCCATCACCCGTTCCACGCACCGTGCGGAGTGATGCTCGACGAGGGCAACATGCCCTTCAGCGCCTGCGCGCGCAGCCCCAACTGCGACGGGTTCCCCTGCCTGCTGCACGCCAAGTCCGACGCGGAGGTCCTGGCCGTGCGCCCGGCCCTGGAGCACCCGAACGTCACGCTGCTCACCAACTCCGAGGCGGTCGCCCTGACCACGAACCCCGGGGGAACCGCCGTCACGGAGGTGGTGGTCGAACGCGAGGGCTCGAGCGAGACGTACGCCGCCGACGTGGTCGTGGTCGCCTGCGGCGCCGCGAACTCGGCCAAGCTGCTGCTGAGGTCGGCCACCGACCAGCATCCGAACGGCCTGGCCAACGGATCGGACCAGGTGGGCCGCAACTACATGTTCCACAACAGCCAGGCGGTGCTCGCCGTCTCCAGAGAGGAGAACCCGACGGTCTTCCAGAAGACGCTGGGGGTCAACGACTACTACTTCGCGGGCGACGAGTTCGACTATCCCCTGGGGAACATCCAGATGGTCGGCAAGTCGCAGGCGCCGATGTACCGGGGCGAGAAGCCGATCCAGACCAAGCTCGCCCCGAGCTGGGCGCTCGAGGACCTTGCCCGGCACGCGGTCGACTTCTGGCTCTCGACCGAGGACCTGCCGCGGGCGGAGAACCGCGTGACGGTGGATGGCGACGCAAGCATCCGCGTGAGCTACACGCCCAGCAACGAGGTTCCCAAGCGGGACCTCTACGAGAAGCTCAAGTCGATGCTCGGGCAGCTGGGAATGCATCCCGGGCACCTGCTGCCCCGCAACGCTTACATGAAGACGGAGATCCCGCTGGCGGGCGTCGCCCACCAGGCCGGGACCTGTCGCTTCGGCACCGACCCCGCGAGCTCGGTGCTCGACGCCAACTGCCGCGCCCACGAGCTCGACAACCTCTATGTGGTCGACACCGGCTTCTTTCCGAGCATCGGCGCCGTCAACCCCTCGCTGACCGCGATGGCGAACGCGCTGCGGGTGGGCGACCACCTGCTCGAGCGCATGGGCGCCCCCGGGCCGGCCGGCTGACGCGCGGACGGCCGATGGACCGCGTCGACGACGCCGGGATGACCAACGCGGAGTTCAGGTCGCTCTTCGAGGCGGTCTCCAACTGGGGCCGCTGGGGCCCCGAGGACGAGCGCGGGACGCTCAACGAGCTCATCCCGGAACGGATCGCCGCCGCGGCACGCCTCGTCCGCAGCGGGGAGACCGTCACCCTCAGCCGCCCGCTGGACACCGAGGCGCGGATCGACAATCCCGAGCCGGCCAACCATTGGATGACGATGCTCTCCGACGTGGACGTGGGCTCCGGCAGCCTTCGCTTCGCCAAGGACTACATCGGCGTCGACTACCACAACGACACCCACAGCCACATCGACGCGCTCTGCCACGTCGCCTTCGACGGCGCCATCTACAACGGCAGGCCCAGCGACTCGGTCACCTCGCAGGGGGCGGCGGTCGATGCGATCGACGTCGCCCGGGACGGGATCGTGGGGCGCGGCGTGCTGCTCGACATTCCCGGGTTACGGGGCGTGCCGTGGCTCGAGCCGGGTGAGAGCGTCCTCCCCGAGGACCTGGAGGGCGCCGAGCGGGCGCAGGGCGTGACGGTCGGCGCCGGAGACATCCTGATGGTCCGCACCGGCCACTCCCGCCGCCGCGAGGAGCTGGGCCCGTGGGACGCGGCCAACGCCAAGGCGGGCCTCGATCCGACGGTGGTCCCGATCCTCGCCGAGCGGCGCATCGCGGTGCTCGGGTCCGACGGCAACAGCGACACCGCGCCGAGCACGACCGAGGGCGTCGACTTCCCCATCCACGCCCTGGCCCTGAACGCGATGGGCGTCCACCTGCTCGACTACCTGCAATTCGAGGATCTGGCCGCCGCCTGCGAGCGCGCCGGGCGCCGGGAGTTCCTGGTCGTGGTGGCACCGCTTCGCATCGTCGCCGGCACCGGCTCGCCGGTGAACCCGATCGCGATCTTCTGACGGCGGATCTCGCGAAGCGTCCACGCGCTCAGCCACGGGCCTTAGCGGTACCTCTCACAACGTCTGACCGGAAACGACGGCTCCAGATCACCGCCATGCTGCGTCCTCGGTCGCCCGAATGGCGCTGCGCGTGCGCATCCGCTTCCGTCGGGCACCCGCCTCGGCGGCATCGGTCGAAACCGGGCTCACCCGCGCGAGCGGCATGAAATCCACCCAGGGGGTGGATATTCGGCCGCTCGCGGCGGCGATCCTCAGCCGTCGTCGCTCGCGCGGTCGGAGTCGAGTGCGGCGAGGCGCATCAGGTACGGCTGGCCGCCCGCCTCCTGGATCGCCACTCTCGCGATCACCTGCTGGGTGGTCAGGGTTCGCTCGCTGCGCCCCGTGCCGATGAAGCTGATCAGCCACTGCATGATCGTGATGAACCTGTTCTTGAAGCCCGTCATGAAGGCGAGGTGCACGAAGAGCCACATCAGCCAGCCGAGGAACCCCGAGACCCTCAGTCCCTTGAAGCTGACGACGGCCCGGAAGCGTGAGATCGTCGCCATGCTGCCGAGGTCGCGGTACTTGAACGGCTTCGAGGACTCCTCACCGCGCAGCCGCCGCCTGATCGTGAGCGCGGAGTGGATGCCCTGCTGCATGGCCACCTCCGCGACCCCCGGCAGCCCGTCGAGACTCATCATGTCCCCGATCGCGAACACCTCGGGATGACCCGGGAGCGTGCAGTCGTCCTGCACCGCGATCCGGCCGGCCCGGTCGACCTGCGCCCCGCAGGCGTCCGCGAGCAGCTTCGCGAGGGGCGAGGCCTGCACGCCCGCGGCCCACACCTTGGTCTGCGCGGTGATCCGCGAGACCTCGCCGTCGGGCCCCTTGACGTCGACGCCGTGACGATCGACGTTGGTGACGATGCTCCCGGTGTGGACCTCGACCCCCTGGCGCTCGAGCTCCTTCGCGGCGTTGGCCGAGAGACGGTCGCCGAATCCGGCGAGGATCTCCTTGCCGCCGTCGAACAGCAGCACCCGGGCCGTCTTCGGGTTGATGTTGCGGAAGTCCTTCGGCAGCACGCGCCGTGACAGCTCCGCGATCTGGCCGGCGATCTCCACCCCGGTCGGGCCGCCGCCGACCACCACGAACGTGAGCCACTCCTGCTGCCTTTCCGGGTCCTCCTCGAGCGCCGCCATCTCGAACGCGCCGAGGATCCTTCCCCGAAGCTCGAGCGCGTCGTCGATCGTCTTCATCCCCGGGGCCCAGCGGGAGAACTCGTCATGGCCGAAGTAGGACCCGCCCGCTCCGGCGGCCACGATCAGGCTGTCGTAGGGAACCGAGAACGGCGACGCGTCGCTTCGTAGCGCGGTCACCGAGCGCTGATCGAGGTCGAAACCGCTCACCAGGGCCAGCTCGACGCGGACGTTGTCCTGCCTGCGCAGGACGTTGCGGATCGGCGGCGCGATCTGACCCTCGGAGAGGATGCCCGTGGCGACCTGGTAGAGCAGGGGCTGGAACAGGTGGTGGTTGACGCGGTCCACGAGCGTCACGTCGACGGGGGCGCGCCTCAGCACACGGGTGGCAAATAGGCCGCCGAAGCCGCCGCCGACGACGACGACGCGGTGGGCGCCGGGATCCTGGCCGGCCACGGGGGATGCCGGGTTGGCAGCCGCTGCCTTCACCGGAGGTACCCTAAGACTTCGATTACGATGGCCGCGTGAAGCCCACGGCTCGGGGGTCGGCATTTCCGTAAGCGCTCATCTCCCCGACCTCCTCGCCGTCTCTTCGCAGCTGACTCCGGCCCGGAGCCAGATGGCGTTCACGCTCGGCTTCCACATCATCCTGGCGTCCCTGGGCGTGGCCTTCCCGGCGATGATGCTGATCGCCAACTACCGGGGACTGCGGCGAAACGACCCGGACGCGCTGCGGCTCGCCGAGCGGTGGTCCAAGGTCGCCGCGGTGACGTTCGCCGTAGGCGCGGTCACGGGCACGGTGCTCTCATTCGAGTTCGGGCTCCTGTGGCCGGAGTTCATGGCCCGCTTCGGCGACGTGTTCGGCGTCCTCTTCGCGATCGAGGGGATCTTCTTCTTCACGGAGGCGATCTTCATCGCGATCTACATCTACGGCTGGAAGCGGCTGTCCGGCTGGGCCCACTTCTGGACCGGGGTTCCCGTCGTGGTCGCAGGCCTCGGCGGCGCCTACTCCGTGGTGGCGGTCAACGCGTGGATGAACCAGCCCGGTGGATTCGATCTCGCTGCCGACGGAACCGTGAAGTCGGTCGACCTGGCGGGGGTGATCTTCAACAAGGCCGTTCCCTACGAGGTTCCGCACATGATCCTGGCGGCCTACCTGGTCACGGGATTCCTGATCGCGTCCGTGTACGCGGTGGGAATGCTCCGCGGGCGGCGAGATCGCCATCACCGCCTCGGTCTCCTGATCCCGCTCACGGTGGTGTCGATCCTGGCCCCGATCCAGTTCTTGGTCGGCGACACCGCCGCCCGGGCGATCGCCGATCACCAGCCGGTGAAGTTCGCGGCGATGGAGTGCAATCAGAAGACGCAGACGGACGTGACCGAGTACATCTACGGCATCTGCACCGACGAGGGTGTGAAGGGGGGCATCGGCATCCCGGGCTTCGACTCGATCCTGGTCGGCTTCAGCACCGACACCGAGGTGACCGGCCTGGACTCCGTGCCGGCGGACGAGCGCCCGCCGTTCAACACGCTCCTCCACTGGAGCTTCGACACGATGGTCGGCATCGGGACGGCGATGATCGGTCTCGGGCTTTGGCTGGGCTGGGCGTGGTGGCGGCGCCGGGACATCCCCCGCACGCCGTGGTTCCTGCGCGCGGTCGCCGTCTCGGGAGTCGCCGCGATCGTCGCCCTCGAGTGCGGCTGGATCGTGACCGAGGTCGGGCGCCAGCCGTGGATCGTGTACGAGATGATGCGGACCAAGGAGGCGGTCACCGGCGCCAGCGGTGTCTGGGTGACGTTCGCCTCCGTGCTCGCGATCTACGCGGTGCTCGGGGTCGCGACGGTGCTGATCCTGCGGACCATGAGTCGGCGCTGGCGCCGCGCCGACGAGGCCGAGGTCGAGGTGCCCTACGGGCCCAGCGAGCCGGCACCCCCCACCCGGGAGAGCCTGTGAGCGCGGCGGCGGAACGGATCGCTACCAGAGTCATCCAGCCTGCCCGGGTTGGCGCCGCGAGACGCATGTGCTTTCCGGCGGCGAAGTCGCCGCAGGGTGCTTCGGGGTGCTCGTGAGTACCGCGGATGCCGTAGCCGGCGTGCTCTGGATCGGCGCGACCCTGTACGCCGTGTTCGGCGGCGCCGACTTCGGCGCCGGGTTCTGGGCGCTCATCTCCGGCTCCGGCGAGCGCGGACAGCGCGCGAAGAGCCTCGTCGACTGGGCGATCGGTCCGGTGTGGGAGGCGAACCACGTCTGGCTGATCTTCGTCCTGGTCGTGCTGTGGACGGCATTCCCGGTGGCGTTCGAGTCGGTCATGTCCACCCTCTTCATCCCGCTGAGCCTGGCGGCCCTCGGCATCGTGCTGCGTGGCTCGGGTTTCGCATTCCACAAGCTCGCCCGCACCGGGCGGTACCGCCGCTTTGCGGCGCGGCTCTTCGGCCTGTCCTCGGTCTTGACGCCGTTCTTCATGGGAACGGTCGTCGGCGCGATCGCCTCCGGTCGGGTGCCCGTGGGCAACGCCGCCGGCGACGCCGTGACCAGCTGGCTCAACATCGTCTCCATCCTCACCGGGGCGCTCTTCGTCGCCACCAGCGCCTACCTGGCCGCCGTCTTCTTGGTCAGCGACGCCCGCCGCGCCGACGACGCCGACATGGAGCGCTACTTCGCGAGCCGGGCTCTGATCGCGGCCCTCGCCGCCGGCGCGATCGCGGTCGCGGGCATCTTCGTCTATCGCGCCGACGCCCGCTACATCTACGACGGTTTGACCGGGGACGCCCTGCCCCTGGTCATCGTGTCGGCCGTGTGCGGGCTCGCCGTGCTGGCGCTGCTCTGGCGCGGCCTTCGCAGTGGTACGCGCCCGCTGGCCGTCGGAGCCGTGGTTGCGGTCATGTGGGGGTGGGGGGTCGCGCAGCACCCGTACCTCCTGCCGAAGTCGCTCACGATCTCCGCGGGGGCGGCGGGCAGCGCCACCCTGGAGGCCGTGTTGATCGTCTTCGGCGTGGCCGTCGTGGTGGTGTTGCCGGCGCTTGGATTCCTTTACGCGCTCACCCAGCGCAGCGTGCTCGAGGCTGAGACGTATGCCCCGCGCTCCGGCGCCGAGGGGCACAGCCCAGAGTCCTGATCGCCCCGGACACCCCCGCGGGGCGGCGGCGCGGCGACCACCGCGTCGCCGTTTTGGATCATCCTGCTGTCGGTGGTCCTCTCCGGGGCCGGCGTCTCGCTGGTCCAGCCGCCGGCCTCGGCGGCCATCACCTCACCGGGTCAAGCGCATACCGGCAGCTCCCTGAGAGCGCGCAGTCGGTCGCCGACTCGAGCGTCACCGGAGCGGTGGCGGTCGGGCAGCAGCTGGGAGGCAAGGGGATGACGCGCTCGTCCACGTGGCCGATGTCGGGTTTTCGCGCGGCCTGCACTGGGCGGCCTTCGGCTCGGGCGTGATCGTCGCGATCGGCCTGCTGTGCGCCGCGACGATGATCCCGCGGAGGGTCGACTCCCATCCCGAGCATCACCGACCTGCCGGAGGAGTGTAGGAATACAGGGAGATGCTCGCCGAGCGGACCATCGATGGATTCACCGCGATCGCGCTCTCGGCGCCCGAGCACGACGTCGAGGCGGCGTTCGTGCCCGAGGCGGGGATGGTCGGCTGCTCGCTTCTGCACCGCGGCGAGGAGTTGCTGGGCCAGCGAGGCGGGCTGGCGGCGTACGTCGCCAAGCGCTCGACGATGGGCATCCCGCTGCTCCATCCGTGGGCGAACCGACTGGGCGCCCGGCGGTTCTCGGTTTCCGGTCGCGAGGTGGACGTGGACGCCGCGGACCCACCGCCCAGCCTCGATCCCAACGGACTGCCGATCCACGGGCTTCTCGCCGCGGCCCGCGGCTGGCGGTTGACGAGCCGAGACCCGGCGGACGACGGCGGGGCCATCGCGGCGCGCCTGGACTTCGCGGCCGCCCCGGCGCACATGCGGGGGTTTCCCTTCCCCCATGCCGTCGAGATCGAGGTGACGCTGTCCGGCTCCTCGCTGACGATCGCGACGACCGTCCACGCGACGGGCGATGCCGCCGTTCCCGTGTCGTTCGGCTATCACCCCTACTTCACGCTGCCCGGTGCGGACCGAAGCGACTGGCAGGTCGAGCTCCCGGTTCGCGAGCGCCTGCCGCTCGACGAGAGGATGCTGCCGACCGGCGCCCGCGAGCCGGTCGAGGTGGCGAGCGGGGCCCTCGGGACGCGGACGTTCGACGACGCGTACGTCGCACCCGGAGGCGGTGAGCCGTTCCGGGTTGCCGGGGGCGGGCGGAGAATCGAGGTCGGCTTCGGGTCCGGGTTCCCCTATGCACAGGTCTACGCGCCCGACGACGACGACGTGATCGCGCTGGAGCCGATGACGGCGCCCACCAACGCCCTCGTCAAGGGGGGGCCCGACCTGCCCCTGGTGGAGCCCGGCGAGCGCTTCACCGCCGCCTTCTCGATCTCGGTCACGCACTCGTCCGGCTGATCATCGGCCATGCGGGTCGCGGTCGTCGGTCATGTGGAATGGGTCGAGCTGGCGCTGGTCGAGCGGGTTCCGAGCCCCGGGGACATCGTGCACGCGCTGTCCTCCTCGGAGGAGCCGGCCGGGGGCGGGGCCGTTGCGGCGGTCCAGCTCGCGCGCCTCGCCGGAGAGTGCCTGTTCATCACGGCACTTGGGGATGACCGGCTTGGGCGCCGCGCCGAGCGGGAGCTCGAGGCGCTGGGGGTGCGGGTGGAGGCGGTCTGGCGCGACGAGCCGCAGCGGCGGGCGTTCGTGCACGTGGACGCCAAGGCCGAGCGCACGATCACGGTGATCGGCGAGCGGATGGGCCCGCGGGCCGAGGACCGCCTGCCGTGGGAGGAGCTTCAGGGCATGGACGCCGTCTACTTCACCGCCGGAGACGCCGGGGCGGTCCGCCGGGCCAGGGCAGCCGACAAGCTGGTGGCGACCGTGCGCGCGGTGGACGCGCTCGCGGCGGCGGGCGTCGAGCTCGATGTGATCGTCTCCAGCGCCAACGACGCCGGCGAGCGGTACCGGCAGGGACTCATCGAGCCCTCGCCCCGCCTGGTGGCTCGGACGGCCGGAGCCGCGGGGGGGTCGCTGGAGAAGCCCGACGGATCGGCCAGCCACTGGGAGGCGGCGCCGGTGCCCGGCCCGGCCGTGGATTCATACGGCGCCGGAGACTCCTTCGCGGCCGGGCTGACGTACGGCCTCGCGAAGGGGCTTTCCTCAGCCGACGCTCTCGCGCTCGGCGCCCGCTGCGGCGCGGCCTGCGTGACCGGCCGCGGCCCCTACGCGGGACAGCTCAAGGGCGACCCGTCCCCTTAGACACTTGGGCATCGGCGCGGTGTGAGAGTGTTGGCGTGGGCGGGCGCGTCGACCGAAAGGGAGAGATGGACGGGATGCGAGCGCGACAGGGGCGGCTGGTCGCCGGGATCGGCGGTCTGATGCTGTTCGGTTTCTTGTTTCTGCCGTGGTTTGGCGAGGCCGGCGTGAACAGCACCGGGTGGCAGGGGCAGTCCTCCACCGACATCTATCTGCTGATCACCGCGATGGTTGCCGTCGCAGCGGCCCTCCCGGGGACCCGGGCGATGCTGCTTCCCGGGGTCACGATGGCGGGCGCGGCCGCGCTCCTCGGAACGGTCGGAACGGTCATTCTGATCTGGCTGTCGTTCATCGACTACCCCTCGGGAGCCGATCGCAAGGTCGGCGTCTACCTCGCGCTCTTCGCCGCGATCGTGATCGCGATCGGCGGCTTCATGTCGGCCCAGGGAGGACCCGGGGGCACTAGGGCGAGGCGTTGAGCGCGTCGGTCGCCTTGTTGGCCGCCCGCTGACAGGCCTTCAGCGCCGCATCGCGCGCCGATCCCTCGGGGGCGTTTGACGCCTGGGTCGTGCACTGCTCGAAGGCGTCGCGCGCCTGCGCGCACGCGGTCTGGCCTGCCGACTCGGCGGCCGTTCCCTGGACCGCGTCGAGGCAGGCCTGGTAGACGTCGTCGGGGGATGCCTGGCCCGACGTGTCGGTTGAGGTCGAGGTGGTGGGCGCGCCCTCCGACACGGTCACGCTCGTTGTGTCGCCGCCGCCCCCGCAACCGGCGATCAGCCCGGCGGCGAGGAGCGCGAGGCACGCGTAGAGCCACTTGTACTGCTTCATACGGATCCCCCAAATCGATTGCTGGTTCAAGAACTGGCGCGATCCTATCCGCGATCCTCGGACGGCCCCGGAGATCGGAGCCTGCCCGGAGCTCGTCTCGACCGGCTTACCCGCCGCCGGCCCGGCCGCCGCTACGCGTCCCAGCCCACCGCGTCGCCCGTGTCGAGGCGATGCCAGAACGTCACTTCGGGCTCAGCGGTCACGCCGGCCTCGCCCATCACCGGCTCGATCTGAGCCCGGTGGCTCTCGAAGAACCCCTGGAAGCTTTCGGCGTCCGGCCACTCGTCGACCACCATGATCTCGCCGTCGTCGGAGCCGTAGAACCGATGGGCGATGAGACCGTGCTCGGTGGCCCCATCGACGATCTGCCGCATGTGGCCGGGGTTGGCCGCCGCGAACTCCTCGATCCGCTTCGGGTCGCCACTGGCCCGCAGGGTCATGATCACTGACATATCGACGCTCCTCTCCTGAGTTTGGGCCATTCAATCGCAGCGCTCATGTGAGGTCAATCGATCCGCCCGCATGTGGCCCGCCTCAGCCCAGGAGCGTCTCGCCGACGTAGCCGCCCGGGCGGGCGCCGGGAGGCACGGCGAACACGGCGCTGCCCACGTGCCTGATGTACTCGTTGAGCGCGTCGACGCCGCCGAGGCGGCGCTGGATGGCCACGAACTGGCGCCGCGGATCGCGCTGGAAGCAGATGAAGAAGAGCCCGGCGTCGAGCTCCCCGAGCCGCTCCACGACGCCATCGGTGAAGGAATAGCCGCGGCGGAGGATGCGCTCGCCTCCGTTGGCCGCGGGGCTCGCCAGCCGCACGTGCGCGTCCACGGGGATCACGGGCCGCCCGTTCCGCTCGGCCTTCAGGTCGAGCGGCTCATGCTCGTCGGTGCCGCCGAGCGGCGCACCGGAGTACTTGCGGCGGCCGATCGTGTCCTCCTGATCGCCGAGCGAGCTGCGATCCCAGATCTCCATGAGCATGCGGATGCGACGGGTGACCATGAACGTCCCGCCCCGCATCCAGGCGGGTTGGTCGCCACTCCCAAGCCAGACGAAGCGGTCCATGGCCTCGCGGTCCTCGGCGCGGATGTTCCGGGTCCCGTCCTTGAAGCCCATGAGGTTTCGGGACGTCTGCTGACCGCGCGTGGTGCTCGACGTGCGTCCGAAGCCGAGCTGGGACCAGCGCATGACGGCCACGCCGCGCGCGATCCGCGCCAGGTTGCGGACGGCGTGGAAGGCGATCTGGGGATCGTTGGCGCAGGCCTGGACGCAAAGATCGCCACCGGACAGCCCGGGCTGGAGCTCGTCGCCCGGAAGCGGCGGAAGCTCCTCGAGGGCGGCCGGCTTGTCCGCCAGCAGGCCGAGGCGGTCGCTGCCGCGACGCTCGAAGAGGCCCGGGCCGAGGCCGAAGGTCACGGTGAGCTGGGCGGCATCCAGCCCGATGGTCTCGCCGGTGTCGTCCGGCGGAGCGAGCGGGTCGCGATTCTCGTTGCCGATCAGCCGCCCGCGGGTCATCTGGCGGGCGGCGTCGCTCCACGCCCGAAGCAGGTCCAGCAGGTCGCGCCGGTGCGACCCGGTGAAGTCGAAGGACGCGAAGTGGAGGCGGTCCTGCGCCGCCGTCGCGATCCCCGCCTGGTGCGAGCCGGAAAAGGGGACCGTCCCGGCGATGTCGGATGCCTCGGCGGCGGTCTCCCGGCCGACCAGGAACCCCCCGGCGCCCAGGGCGAGCCCCGCGGCGCCGGCACCGGCGATGACGCGTCGGCGCGTGTACCCCCGCTCGGCCCCCTCGCTCACCGGTTGACCCGAGCCGCAACCAGCGACAGCGGCTCGGCGAGCGCGTCGATGGCCCGGGCGAGCTTCCGCGTGTCGGCCCTCGTGAGCTCGGTGTACGAGACGTAGCCGTCGCCGCGCTCGTACGGCTCGAGCGCGGCGTAGGTCGCCCGGAACCGGGCGCCGATCTCCTTCGCCAGTTGCGGGTCTCGCTCGCGGAGGGCGGGCGCCAGGGCGTCGTATGCCGCCCTGGACCCGTCGACGTTCGCCTTGAAGTCGACCAGGTCGGTGTGCGAGTAGCGCTCCTCCTCGCCGGTGATCTTGGACGACGACACCTCGCCGAGGAGCTCGTTGGCGCCGTTCGCCAGCTGCGCCGGCTGCAGCTCGACGGTCCGGGCCTTGCGCTGCAGGCTCTCGACGTCCGCCACCAGCCGGCGCGCGACGGGCTTCATCCCGGCGGTGGAGCCGTCGACCCACAGCGCCTTCTCGATCCGATGGAAGCCGCCGAAGTCCTTCGCCGGGACGTCGCCCTCCCGAGCGTCGATCCTGGGATCGAGGTCGCCGAACGACTCCGCGACCGGCTCGATGCGCTCGTACGGGACACGGGCGCCGGCATAGAGCCGCTTCGCCTCCGCGGCGTCTGCGGCCTCGACGGCGGCCGCGAACTGGGTGGTGCGCGCGACGAGCTCGGCCGTGTTGCGCTCGACGTAGGCGCGGTAGCCCGCGACCGCTTGCCGGAGCTCCGGGCTGGCGGCCGCGTCGCCCGCCTCGCCGGTGACGGTGAGCGTGCCTCGCTCGGTGTCGGACCCGTTGGGGCAGTAGAGCGTGTAGGTCCCCTTGTCCAGGCTCAGCGAGAACGAGCCGCTGAGCCCCTCGGTGAGGTTCTCCTTCTCACCGAGGATCTGCTCGCCGTCGAGCACCTCGAGCTCGGTGACCGACGCGCTGCCGTCGTTGGTCACCTCGAAGTCGATCGGACCGGCCTTGGCCCGCGCCTTGCCCGGCTCGCAGCCGGCGTCCGTGAGCCTGAACGAGAGGGTCTGCCCGCCCGCTCCGGCGTTGCTCGATGACCCGCAGGCGGATAGGCCGGTGGCGATCGCCCCCACGGCGATCATGGCGATGAGGGGGTGGCGCATCTCAGGCGGTGGACCCGGCCGTGCTCGCCGACGAGCGGACCTCGCGGCGCGCCCGTCGCAAGCGCCACCGATCGGGCCAGAGCACGTAGAGCCCCATCGGCACCGCATACAGGAGATACGCGAGAGCCTCGATGACCGTGGGCTCGGGCTGGAGCCCGAGCATGCCGGTCAGGAGCGAGCCGGTGACCGTGCCCGGCCTGACGAGCCAGGAGAGGTCGAGGGCCTGGCTCTGCATCCCGGTGATCCAGCCGGCCTCGTGTGCGGTGTGGACGGAAGTGGCCAAGAGCCCGGCGGCGACGAGTACCAGCACGAAGCCGGTGACCCGGAAGAAGCGGCTCAGGTTGATTCGCACGCCACCCCGGTAGATCATGATGCCCAGCGTGATCGCAGCGACCAGCCCGATCACCGCTCCCGCGCCGGCGGCCGCGGGATCCGTGGAGTCCTGGAACGCGGCGAGCATGAAGACTCCGGTCTCGAATCCCTCGCGCAGCACGGCGAGGAAGGCCATCCCGACAAGCGCCGCGGCGGAGCCGGTCACGAGGGCGCTCTTCGCATGGCCCTCCAGCGCCGCCTTCAGCTCGCGCGCGTGGCGCCGCATCCAGACGATCATGTAGGTCACGGCGCCCACGGCGATCAGGCCGATCACGCTCTCCAGTGCCTCCTGCTCCTGCTGGGGGAGCTCCTGCCCGACGACGCGGAGCCCGATCGCGACCCCGACACAGAGGGCCACGGCGAGGCCGATCCCGACCCACATGGGGCGAAGCGCGTCACGCCGGTTCTCCTTGACGAGGAAGGCGGCTACGATGCCCACGATCAGCGAAGCCTCGACTCCCTCCCGCAGAGCGATGACGAGCGTCGGGACCATTGCCTTGTTCGTCCTCCTATCCGCTTCGGATCAATCGGCCGCCCGGGCAGTTAGGGTGCCCTAATTAGGCGGGCCGAAAACCTAGCAGAAAGGTCGGGGATGGGACGCGGCGATCCCGCCGGGGCGAGGGCTCGTGAGCTGCCCTCGTGGCTGCGCTACGGCAGTCTCAGCACCGACAGCACGTTGCCCGCCGGGTCCTTGAACCAGGCGATCTCGGGTCCGGGGCCGCGCGCGATGCCCTTCTCGTCGTGGTCGAACTCGCTGTATCGCTCGAACTCGACGCCGCGCGCCGCAAGCTCGTCCACCGCGGCTTCCACGTCGTCAACCTCGAAGTTGAGAATCGTGTACGTGGCGGGCTCGAAGCCCGGCTTCTCGTATACGAACGTGTCGCGTCCGCCGGCGAGATGCAGCGTGAGCAGCCCCTGCTCGGAGTCCACCGCGGTGAGCTCGATCCCGAGGGTGTCCCCGTAGAACTCCTGCGCGCGCTTCGCGTCGTCGACCGCGAACCCGCTGTAAGCCTTCGTCTTCGCGAACATCGTCTGCTCCTCTCGTCCGTCTGGGTCTAGCAGCTTTCCGAGTAGACCGGCTCGCCCTCGTCCGGCTCGCCCTCGGCCGCTTGACGGCGCACCCGGGTCGCCTTGGCCTCGCCCTGGAGCACGGTGAGCCCCACCGCCAGCGCGGCCACGATCAGGACCGCTCCGATCCCGAACGCGAGGTGATAGCCGCTGGTGAGGGAGGCGGCGGCATTGTGCCCGCTCGCGATGAGGTCCTCGCTGCGAGTCGCCGAGAGGGTGGCCAGCACGGCGAGGCCCAGTGCCCCGCCGACCTGGGCGGTCGTGTTCACGAGGCCCGAGGCGAGTCCCGCGTCCTGTTGCGTGGCCCCCGACATCGCGAGCGTCATCAGCGCCGGGAACGAGACGCCGATCCCGAATCCGAGGAGGACCAGGGGCGGCAGGACGTCGGCGACGTAGGTGCCGTCGACCGGGGCCTGGGTGAAGAGGGCGAGTCCCCCAGCGACCAGCACCAACCCGGTGAGCAGCGCGCGGCGGGCGCCGAAGCGAGTGATCAGCGGCTCGGTGTACCGGAAGGAGAGCACGCCCATGATCAGAGTGGTCGGCAGGAACGCGAGCCCGATCTCGAGCGGGTCGTAGCCGAGCACCTGCTCCAGGTAGAGCGAGCCGAGGAAGAAGAGCCCGAACATGCCGGCAACGGTCAGGGCCTGGATCACGTTCGCTCCCGAGACGTTGCGCGAGCGAAAGATCCTCAGCGGGATCAGGGGGTTGCGCGTCTTCGCCTCCCAGGCGACGAAGGCCGCGAGCAGCGCGAGCGAAGCAGCCCCGAGGCCAAGGGCGGCAGTCGACCCCCAGCCCTGCTCGGCTGCCGGCTGGACGATCGTGTAGACGCCGAGCATCAGCGACGTGGTGATGAGCACCGCTCCGACGACGTCCGTGCCGCCACCGAAGCCGATGCCCTTGTCGCGATCCACCAGCCGCATCGCTCCCAGGGCGGTGACGATCGCGATCGGGATGTTGATGAAGAAGATCCAGTGCCAGTTGATGGACTGGGTGAGGACGCCGCCCGCAAGCAGACCGACGGAGCCTCCAGCCGAGGCGACGAAGCCGTAGACGCCGATGGCCTTCGCCTGCTCCCGCGGCTTCGGGAACATCACGACGATCATCCCCAGGATCACGGCCGACGTCATGGCCCCGCCGATCCCCTGGACGAACCTGGCGATGACGAGCATCTCCTGCGTCTGCGCGGCCCCGCAGACGAGCGACGCGATCGTGAACAGCGTGAGCCCCGCCATGAAGACGTTCTTCCGGCCCAGGATGTCCCCGAATCGTCCCGCGAGCAGCAACAGGCCGCCGAACGCGATCAGGTAGGCGTTGACGATCCACGCCAGGCTGGACTGGGAGAAGCCGAGATCGTTCTTGATCGATGGCAGGGCGACGTTTACGACGGTGACGTCGAGCACGATCATCAGCATCCCCACGCACAGCACGTACAGAGCCATCCAGCGCCGGCGATCGTCCGCCCTCTCGGGGCTCCGTACGTCGGTTCGTTGCTGCCCATCCATCCCGCTTGCCTCCTTGGTGTTCTCGTTCATTAGTAGCTGAGACCGGTGCGCGCTCCGGAATTCATCGCCCTGGGCGTGGACTTCGATTGCCAGAAAGCCAGCTCGCCGCCGGCCGGAACCGACACGACGCTCCGCCATCCGACCGGTCCCTCGCGCGGCTCCAGCAGGATGCCGGCACCCAGCTCGCGGGCCCGTTCCGTGGCGCCGGAGATCTCTGGAACCTCGACGTAGGGGAGCCACAGCGGGCGGCGGGTCTCGCACTCCACGACGCCGCCGCCCAGCCCTTTCCCCATCCCGAGGGCGAGGTACGAGCCGCCCCCGGCCGCGATTCGCTCCGGGCGCCACCCGCACATGCGCGCGTAGAAGTCGCACGCACCCGCCAGGTTGCCGGTGTGCAGCTCCAGGTGGACCACGGGATTCGCGCGTTCTGTCGCCATGCCCGTCCTCTATGACCGCCGGCGCCGCAGAAAGTAATCGCCGGCCGATGAGCCCGGATCGTTCCGGCGGTCTACCCTCCCCGAGGGATGGCCACCTCATCGACACAGACCGCCCAGGAGCAGCAGCTCTTGGCGGCGGCCCGCGACGGCGACCAGAGCGCTTATCAGCGACTGGTCGACCCGTACCGCAGTGAGCTTCACGCTCACTGCTACCGCATGCTGGGCTCGGTCCACGATGCCGAGGACGCCCTGCAGGAGACGCTGCTCAGGGCGTGGCGCGGGCTCGCGCGGTTCGAGGGACGGAGCACGCTTCGCTCCTGGCTTTACCGCATCGCGACGAACGCTTCGCTGACCATGATCGAGAAGCGCCCCAAACGGGTCCTGCCCGTCGACTACGGACCAGCCGCCGATCCCCATGACGGCCCCGGCGAGCCCCTCCTGGAGTCCGTTTGGGTCGAGCCATACGCGGACGAGCGGTTCGGGGTGGAGGATGGATTCGCGGGCCCGGACGCCCGCTACGAGCAGCGCGAGAGCGTGGAGCTCGCGTTCGTCGCGGCGCTCCAGAACCTGCCGGCCAACCAGCGGGCGGTTCTCATCCTCCGCGAGGTGCTCGGCTTCTCGGCCAAGGAGGCGGCCGAGACACTCGACACCACCACCGCGTCCGTCAACAGCGCCCTCCAGCGCGCGCGCGCCGCGGTCGAGGAGCGCCTGCCGGAACAGACGCAGCAGGCGACGGCCCGGGCGCTGGGCGACGACGGCCTGCAGGAGGTCGTCGACGCTTACGTGGATGCCTGGGAGCGCTCCGATGTCGAAGCCGTCGTGGGGATGCTCACCGAGGACGCCGCGTTCTCGATGCCGCCGCTGCGGACCTGGTTCGGCGGCCGCGAGGAGATCCGTATCTTCCTCGCCGGCTCGCCACTTTCGGGCCAATGGCGGTGGCGGCCGCTCCAGGTTCAGGCGAATGGCCAGCCCGCCCTCGCCTTCTACAGCTGGGACCCCGACGAGGATGCGTACATGCCGTTCGCCCTCAACGTCCTGACCGTGCGCGGGCGCCAGATCAGCGATGTGACCGCCTTCATCATCCGATCGCCCGAGAGCCCGGACCGCGAGGTCATCGCGCGGATGCCGGAGCAGCCGACCGACCCGCGCCAGCTGGAGGTTGCCTTCCAGGCCTTCGGCCTGCCGGACAGACTCGACCAATCCGAATAGGAGCGCCACATGTGCCGAAACATCCGCACCCTCTACAACTACGAGCCCGCCGCGACCGACGATGAGATCCGGGCGGCCGCCCTCCAGTACGTCCGCAAGGTCAGCGGCTTCAACAAGCCTTCAAGGGCGAATGCGGAGGCGTTCGAGGACGCCGTCGATGAGATCGCCCGGGTCTCGGCCCAGTTGCTTGGCCGGCTGGTGACGTCGGCGCCGGCGAAGGACCGCGAGGTGGAGGCCGCCAAGGCGCGAGCCCGCGCGGCGGAGCGCTTCGCGACCGCGTAGTCGCGTCCACGGCGTCGAACCACGATGTGGCGGGCGGTCTCGCCGAGCTCCACGAGCCCGTAGTCGGAAGGGCAGACGCCGCTCGCGCCGAGCGCGCGGTGAGGACTCGTTGACCACGGCTATCCCGACGATCAACACCAGGACGTCCGCCACCACCGAGGCGGCCATGTTAGCTTTGTAACGTATGCCCGCATTCGCAGGGAAGCGAGGGCTGGGAGGCGCTCATGCCGCAGGCATGGCCACGGCCGCGATCTCGGTCGCCTTCTTGGCGCTCCTATTGATGACGTCGACCGCCCGCGCGGCATCCGACTGCCCGCCGATTGCAAACAAGCCGGACGCGATCCCACACGTCAACTACAACGGGGTCAAGCATCTCACGTACTGCGTGCCCGCGACGGTGAATCCCGGCCAGAACGTCATCCGGCTCAACACCACGAAGCTGTTCCCCCAGCAACCCGGCTACATCACGCGCTTCGACCCGGAGCTCGTCTACCCGGACGGCACCGTGCCGCGGGTGGACATCCTCCACCTCCACCACGCGGTGTGGGTGGTGAACGGCAATCCCCAGTTCGCCGTCGGTGAGGAGAAGACCATCGTGCAGGCCCCCAGGGGCTTCGGCTGGCGGAACCGCCCCAGCGACAGGTGGTTCCTGAACGACATGCTTCACGACCTGGTCGGGCAGCCGGCCAAGGTCGACATCGTCTGGCGGATCGACTTCGTTCCCGACACGGCTCCGGCGGCCGCCAAGCTGAAGACGGTGCGGACCCAGTGGATGGACGTCTCGGGACCGCAGCCGCGCGTGGGCGTCTCGAGCCCGATCTACCCGGTGTTCAACGCGCTGCGGCGATACGGCAAGCATGGTCGCTACAAGTTCCCGGACCAGGCCAAGGGTGCGCAGCGCGACCTCATCGGCCCGTCCCAGGCCTGGACCCCCGATCATCCCGTCACGCTTCTGGAGACCGCCGGGCATCTCCATCCGGGTGGCCTCAACACCAAGCTCAAGGTCAAGCGGGGGGATCGGCGAAACACGCTCTTCACCTCCCGGGCGCACTACTACGAGCCGGCGGGCGAGGTGTCGTGGGACGTCGCGATGAGCGCCACGCCAAAGGATTGGCGGGTCAAGCTGAGACCGGGGGACAAGCTGAGCGTCCACGCCACCTACGACACGAGCCGCGCCGACTGGTACGAGGTGATGGGCATCATGCCCGTCGCGGTCTACGACGGGACGGACGTGGGCGGCACCGGACCGATGAGCAAGAAGATCCCGCACAAGGGGGTCCTAACCCACGGCCACCTGGCGGAGAACCGCCACCACGGGGGTAGACCGGCCGGGCTGCCGAACCCGCTCGAGCTGCCGGACGGCCCGTTCTCCACGGATCCCGTCGACATCCAGGGCTACCTGTACTCCCAGGGCGACCTGCACTCCTCCGGCAAGGCCCGGCGGCCGCCCGTCGTCCACGCCGGGGGTTCCGTGACGTTCAAGAACCTCGACGACGCTCAGAGCAGCACCTGGCACACGGTCACGGGCTGCAAGGAGCCCTGTAACCGCGACACCGGGGTCGCCTATCCGATCGCCAACGGCCGCCGCACCTTCGACTCGGGTCAGCTCGGCACCGATCCGCCGTTCGGGGGTCCGGCGATCGGCAAGATCACCTGGGACACGCCGAAGAACCTGAAGCCGGGGACTTACACCTACTTCTGCCGTGTCCACCCGTTCATGCGCGGCAGCTTCCGGGTCAAGAAGTAGCCGCGCCCGCGAGGCGCCGGCTACTCGGTGAGGACCGTGTCCTCGTCGGAGTAGGGGGGCGCGCAGCAGCACAGCAGCACCAGCTGCTCCGCCCCCGCGTTCCAGAGCTTGTGCCGGGTGCCGGGCGGGATCACGACGGCCTCGCCGGCGCCGATCTCGCTCACCTCGTCACCCAGCCGCATGCGGCCGGTTCCGGCGAGGAAGTAGTAGATCTCCTCCGAGGCGCGGTGGAAGTGCTCGACCGTCTCGGCGGAGGGCGGGAGCCGGGCCTCGGCGAGCGACTGGTGGCGCGCCGCACCGGGCGGCGGCGCCAGCTCGCGGATCTCGGAGCCGTCCCGCGCGGTGAACGGGCGTCGGTCGCTTGAGCGGATGACCTCCATCGCGTCGTCTCAAAGTACCGTTGCAGTAGAAGTCCGCGCGTGGATGTGACCCTCGGAGTCGTAGCGACCTCCCGCAAGGAGCACGAGCGGCGGCTGCCGCTACACCCTCGCCACATCGGCGAGCTGGACCCGGAGCTGCGGCGGCGGATCCTCCTCGAGGAGGGATACGGGCGGCCCTTCGCGGTGGCGGACTCAGAGCTCGCCGCGCTCGTGGGCGGCATGCTGCCGCGAGAGGGGATCGTCGAGGAGTCGAGCGTCCTGATCCTCCCCAAGCCGACCGCCGGCGACCTGGCCGGGATGCGCGAGGGCCAGGCCCTGTGCGGGTGGGCTCACTGCGTGCAGGACGCGGCGCTCACCTCCCAGGCGATCGACCGTCGGCTGACGGTCATCGCCTGGGAGGCTATGAACCACTGGACCGACGACGGGTCCTTCGGGGTCCACGTCTTCCAGGAGAACAACGAGCTGGCGGGCTATTGCTCGGTCCTCCACGCGATGCAGCTCCGGGGGATCACCGGCGAGTACGGGCGGACCCTGCGCACCGCCGTGATCAGCTTCGGGGCCACCGGCCGCGGCGCGGTGACGGCCCTGAGGGCCCTGGGGGTGCGCGAGATCTCGGGCCTGACGCGGCGGCCCGTCACGGCGGTGGCCGATCCGCCGCACGGGGTCGAGATGCTCACCTTCACCCGCGATCCCGACCATCCGTCCCAGCCGCTCGAGTTGGACGGGCCGCACGAGACGGTGGCGGAGTTCCTGGCCGAGCACGACGTGATCGTCAACTGCATGCTCCAGGACCCCGACCGCCCCCTCATCCTGGTCAACCGCGCCGAGCTCGAGCTCTTCCGGCCCGGCACGCTCTTCGTGGACGTCGCCTGCGACGAGGGCATGGGCTTCGAGTGGGCACGACCGACCACGTTCTCCGGGCCGATGTTCGACGTCGGGGGCGGGCGCTTCAACTACGGCGTCGACCACAGCCCCTCGCTCCTGTGGGACTCGGCCACCTGGGAGATCAGCAGGGCGCTGATCCCCCATCTGCCTGCGCTGATGTCAGGTCCGGAGGGATGGGAGGCGAGCCAGACCGTCCGCCGGGCGATCGAGATCCGCGACGGCCGCGTGCTGAATCCGAAGATCCTCTCGTTCCAGAACCGCGGCGCCGAGTACCCGCACGAGCGGCGCTGATCTCTGCCGGCCCGGGTGCGTTTGGCAGTGCTCACCGGCCACCCTGAGGCTGCGGGTTCAAAGTGACTAGCGTTGCGTGAGCGATGTCACGGTCGAGCCGAGCGCGTGAGTCGATGGGGGCCGATGGATGACCGGCTATCGCATCCTTCATGCCTCCGATGCCCACTGGCAACCCTCGAATCAGATGGGCGTCCTCAACACGGATCTGGCCCGCCAGCTGGAGGCCGAGACGCTCGGCGCGCGGCTCTGGCGGCTGCGTCCCGGGCAGGCCTCGACCCGCCACCGCCATCGATCGACGTCGGAGCTCTACGTGATGCTCGAGGGCGAGGGAAGGCTTCGGGTGGGTGACGACCTCCTCATGCTGGAGCCGCTGAGCGCCGTCCTCGTCGACCCCGACGTCGTACGCCAGCCCTTCAACGACACCGACGCCGACCAGCTCTGGCTGGTGGTCGGTGCCCCTCCCGAGCAGGCCAATACCCTGGAGATGACGGCGGAGGACCTGGCCTGGATCTACCCGGACGGGCCGAAGGCCCTCCCGCCGGAGATCGGGGAGGCTGGCCAGGGGCCCGTCATGGACGATGGGCGCGATTAATTCAACTCGGCATCTACAGGCACGGATTGAGCCCTCGCGTCATCCACCCTGTCACCCATTCGCCACGACTGCATTCGGTACAGGGCACTCGGCTCCATGACCTCAGTGCTGCCGTTCTTTGAGTGCATCAGCGATAACAGCGACGTCGGAACTGTCGTTGTATCCATGCACCGAGACCCGGATGCCCCCACCGCGGGAGCTGACGATCACACCATGTTCGGCCGCCAGCGCTGCTTGGACCGCCGACGCACTGAGAGTTGCGTGCCGCAAGGAAACGATATGACCGCACGCGCTGCCTCCGCCAAGCGCTCGAAACGGCGTCCAGCCGAGGGGTTCCACTTGAGCGACCAGCTCTTCAGCGAGAACCCGGGAGTGTTCGGCGAGAGCCTCGGCGCCAGCTTCGGCAAGCAGCGCAAGTGACCGGCTCAGCCCGACTGCCGAGCAGTACGACATCGTGGATAGCTCATACCGTCGAGCGTCGTCGGCCAAGACAAGCGTGTGCGCGGTGAAGTCGAAGGGGTCGCTGGCTCCCTTCCATCCGATGATCCCCGGCGTGGAGGCGATGAGCTCATCGGATACAGCCAAGATCGCGACACCGCCGTGCGCAGAGAGCCATTTGTAGCCGCTGCAGACGAGCGCATCCGCGGACGATTCCCGCATGCTGACCGGGGCGGCGCCGGCGAGCTGCGTAACGTCCACGACGATCTTCGCGCCCACCTCGTGAGCCCGTCGCGCGACGGCCGCAACGTCGAGCGCCGTACCGGTCGCATACTGCACCGCACTGACGCAGACCACCGAGGTGGAGCTTGAGATTGCCTCAATCAAGGCCGAGCTCAGGTCCGTATGCGGGCTGTCCTCCACCCAACGGATCGCGATGCCCAATCTGTCCCGGGCCGCCAGCCAGGGATAGGTGACGCTTGGGAAATCCGTGGGTACGAGGACTACCTCGCCGGAGCTCGTGGCGAGGGCCGCTGCCATTTGGCTGAGACCCTCGCTTGCTCCCCCGATGATGGCGATGGAACGCGCCGGCGCGTCCAGCAGCGTCGCGGCAGCTGCCCGCAGATCGTCGAGCACGCCAACCTCGGCCACATCAGACATTCGCACGTTGCCGTGCTGGGCAACATCGTGGAGAAAGGACGTCATCGCGTCGACCGAGCCGCGCGGGATGAGTCCCAACGACGCCTGATTCAGATACCGGCTATGGCTCAGCGCCTGATACTGGTCACGTGGTATCAGCGCCCGCATGATCTTCCTCTCGTAATGCGCGGCGTCGCGCGCCGCACGTCCGACCTTCTCGCTGCGCCAGGTTTGCTTGATCAGATCTCCGGGTATCGGCCCGGCAATCAAACCGAAGGGAGTTGGGGGTAAATGACGCCGTTGTTGTGGATATTGCTCGCGGTGCTTTTGATTGCCGCGATTGCCGGCGGTATCACCATAAGTCCATTCCTGCTCATCCTGATCGCCGTGGCGATCGTAATCTACGTCCTCGTCGCCCGGGGCGGGAGGACTACCTATTAGTCGGCCGACGCCTCCCCATCCGGCGCGCAGGACGCGGAGCGCGTTCGCCGAGCAGATCGCCTCGGCGTCGGCCGGCCCGTAGCGATCCCGCAGAGCCGTCTCGAGCGTTCGCATGTCCGCCATCGACTCGAGACCTCCCATCGTCGGCTTGATGAAGCCGCCTCGGGGTTCGCGCCGTATGGGGCGTCGAGATCGAGCTCGTCGAAGAACGGAGTAGAGCACCGAGAGGATCGCGGCGACCTCTCCCTCTCGCAGCCCGTCGACGGTCACGCGCGGGCCTGTCTCGAACGAGCGGGAGTTGGCGAAGCGGCTCGCAAGGCTCACCAGCAGGGCGCGAATGCGATCGCGCCATCTCGCGCGGCCCTTCCCGGCGACGAGCACGTCGAGGGTGCTGCGGCGCTCCTCGGGCACCAGATGCATCCGGGTAATGGGAGTGAAGGTCGACGATCATCCCGGACATCCCCACCGTACGCCCGGATCGCGGTATCGTCGCGATGCATTGGCAGAACGCCGGGAGCCGTAAAGCCGCGCGCAGGGAGATGCGTGCTCCTCCGCGGCCCTGGGGAGGGGAGGACGAAATGACTCGCGAGATCCCGCTTTACACGCTGGAGGGTGTCCCGGACGCGGACGTCTCAACTCATTACTTCAATACCGTCGACGGGCTTGGGCTGAGCATGCTGCGTTTCACCCGCGGCGGCGACGGGGATGCCGCGCTGGTCATCCACGGTCTGACGACCTCGACCGACATGTTCATCATGCCCGAGCACCGCAACCTCGTCACATGTCTCCTCGACGAGGGCTACGACGTGTGGTGTCTCGACTACCGGATGAGCAACCGCCACAGCTACAACCTCGGGTATCACCGGTACACGCTCGATGACATCGCCCTGTACGACTATCCGCCGGCCATCGAGCTCGTGCGCCGCCACATCGGCGATCGCCCCCTACACGTGATCTCCCACTGCCTCGGCTCCGCCTCGTTCACGATGAGCCTGTTCGGGAAGGCCGTCGACGGGATCTCGAGCCTGGTCGCCAACAGCGTCGCCCTGACACCCAGGGTGCCGGCCTGGTCGCGAATGAAGATCAGCGTCGCCCCCCGTCTGATCGAGCTCTGCGGGTTCCAGTACGTGAATCCTCGCTGGAGCGAGGACCCCTGGCTGACTCCGGGCAAGCTGCTCTCGAAGGCGGTCTCGTTCTTTCACCGGGAGTGCGATGTGCCGGCGTGCCACATGCTGAGCCTGATGTGGGGAACCGGCTGGCCCGCCCTCTACAGCCACGAGAAGCTCGACGAGATCACGCACCGGCGCGGCGGCGACCTCTACGGGGCCACCAGCATGCACTACTTCCGGCACGTCCGGAAGATGGTCAAAGCCGGCAACACCGCGGTGAAGTACGCGCCCGGCGATCCCCGCTACGCGGCGCTACCGGACAACTACTTCGAGCACGCGCGCGAGATCGAGACCCCGGTGCTGTTCACCACCGGGGAGACGAACCACGTCTTCACCGATTCCAACGTCGAGTGCCACCGGCGGCTGCGGGAGCTCGGCTGCGACCAGCACGAGCTCAAGGTGTTCCCGGGGTATGGTCATCAGGATCCCTTCATGGGCAAGGATGTGGCCCGTGACGTGTTCCCGGACATGCTCGACTTCATGAGCAGGCACCGGAATGGAGCGAGCTCGGGCGTCAGCGGCGACGGCCGGTCCGCGGCGGCGAAGGCCCCGAGCGCCTCACCGGCCCAGGCGGCCTGACTGGATCCTCAGCCGTCGGTGCCCGCCGCCTCCAGGGCATCCTCGCGGGTCTCGAAGTGACGGCGCCTTCGGATCCTGCCGTCGGCGACCGTGACCACGTCATAGGTGCGCATCTCCACGTCAACTCCGCTTCCCGAGCCGCGCGCGGTCACGTGCGAGGCCACCACCACCGTGTCCCCGGACGTGTCGATCACTTCCTCCACCTCCACATGAAAGGTCTCCCACGGCTCCAGCGCCTTCAGCCAGCTCCGCACGCCGTCGTGGCCCCGGTACGCCGGCGGCTGGCCGACAAATCCGGGATGCGTCATGTACTCGATCTCCGGGTGAGCGACCTCCAGCATCGCCTCGAGGTCGCGGTCGCTGAGCGCCTCCGCGCCCTTCAGGGCAACCCTGGCGTTCTCACTCAAGTCCTCCATGAACATCTCCCGTCGACGGTCAGCCCCGGCGCGCGTAGACCTCCCACAGCTTGCCGGCGAACAGCGCGCCGAAACGAGTCATGGCAGCTATGCGTCCGGGTGGCTCGGTGCGGAACGTCGTCAGCTGATGCGCGAAGTCCAGCGGCATGATGTGGAGAACGCCTGAGGCGACCCGCTCGGCCCCCTCATCCTCATCTGCCGGAACGTGCCCGGCCAACACCCGCGTGAAGAGCGTGGAGGTATCGCCCCAGATGCTGTCGATGCCCGGATCATCCTCCACCACCTTGAAGCCGGTCAGGGTCAGGGGGTGGCCGTTCGGGTCCGCGAAGTGGAGGCGGTAGAGCATCCGCTTTCGGTGCGGGTCGTGATCGTGGTCGACGAACAGGTTGAACTCACCGCGTTCCACCGGTAGCTGGCCGCCAAGAGCATCGGAGCGCACGTAGCCCTCGGTCCGCGCCAGGTGCTGGGGATCCGAGATGAAGCGATCGACGTCGTCGGCGGTGATCGTCAGATGGAACATCAGGTCGGTCCTGCTCTGGCGGCCGGCCCGGAAACCGCGGTCGAAGTCGTCCTCGCCGAAGGTGACGAAACCCTTCATCTCCTCGGTGAAGGACACGGCGGTCCCGCCGCCGCTTGCCGGCACCGCGTCGGCCTCGTCACTGGCGGGCGGTGCGACCTTCGGGCGCCGGGAGGGCTCCGCAGGGCGCCCCTCGAGCTGGGCGTCGGCGAAGCGATCGGCGAGCGCGGCGATGGTCAGGCTGGGGTTCGGCCCCACCGGCCCCGGCATCACCGATCCGTCGGCGATGTGCAGGCCGGGGTAGTTGAACACCTCGCCGTTCGGATCGACCACGCCCTCGTCCTCGGTGCGACCCATCGGGCAACCCCCGAGCGCGTGCACGGTTATCACCCGGTTCAGGTACCAGAGCAGGTTGTCGTTGAAGGTCGCGCCGAGGCGGGTCGCGATGTCCTGCGAGTGCTCGCGGAGCCGGTCGAAGTACTCCTTGGAGGCGCCGTGCTTGCGCCAGTCGACCTGCAGGCGCCCGTCATCGAGCGTCATCCGGCCGTCGGGGATGTCCCTCCCCATCCCAAGCAGCGGCAGCACCCCGGACGCGAGGCCGCAGTCGCCCAGCATGGAAGAAACCTCGGCGCTCAGGTTGGTATCGGTGTCGCGGCGCAGCACGCGGTTGACGAGACGGGCGATCACCGTTGGGCCGATGCGCTCGAGCACCGACGGCTGATCGAGCGCCTGCAGGATCCAGTTGGCGAACTCGGGGAACCCCGCATCCTCGATGTAGAAGCCGCGTCCCTTCCCCCCGTCGACCTCGTCGGCAACCCGAACCGCGCTCGTTATCACCGGCCCGCGGCCCGGCTCGATGACCGCCGGCATGCGGCGCCCGTTGTCCCCGGGCTGGGTGCAGCGGACGGCGAACGTGAGCAGGTCCCCGTTGCCGCAGAAGCGGGTGCCCAGGCGCGGGCTGATCGCGGGAAAGGCCGAACGGTTTCGCAGCAGCAGATAGGTGGTGCCGAGGGTGCCGGCCGACAGCACGAGTCGATCGCCGGTGACCTCGTGCTGGGGGAGCTCCCCGGTGGCGGTGGGATGGCCCTCGCTTTCCGCGGCGTGCTCCACGTAGTGGATGGCGTAGCCGCCGCCCTCACGAGGCTCGAAGGAGCGCACCTCGCAGCGGGTGCGGATGTCGGCGCCCGCGTGCCACGCCGCCGTCAGGTAGTTGTAGTCGAGCGTGTTCTTGGCGCCGTAGTTGCAGCCGACGTCGCATTCGCCGACGAGCCGACACGTCTCTCGCGTTCGCCCATGGATGTTGCGACGTGCCTCGCGGATCGGCTCCCCCGGTATCGGCGCCGCTCCCGGCTCGGGCGCGAAGGTCACCGCCAGCTTCGGGAGGAACCAGTCGAGCCCGGCCTCCTCCGCGGCCGCCTTGAAGGCGCGCGTCTTCGGCGTCGCGTCGAAGGGCGCCTGGTCGAAGGGGTAGCGCTGGGCGTCGAGCATCGTCTCGGCACGGTCGTAGTGAGGGTCGAGCTCGGCCCGGGTGACGGGCCAGTACTCGTAGCCGCCCTGGTCGAGATCCTCGCGGACGAACCAGCGCTCGTCCTTGCGAATCATCACGTTCGCGTAGATCAGCGAGCCGCCGCCGAGCCCACTCGAGACGAGTGCCTCGAGCCCCTCGAACGACCACAGATCGAACATGCCGTGAAGGCCCTCACTGGGGTCCCAGAGGTTGTTCTTCATCCCGAGCGGGCTCCGCGGGAAAGACCCCGGCGGATATGCCTTGCCCCGCTCGAGGAGCAGGACGCGGCGGCCTGCCTCCGCGAGCCGGCACGCGGTCACCGACCCGCCAAAGCCCGACCCGACGACGACCGCGTCGAAGTGCTCGTCCTCCATGCTCAAGAGCCTCTGGCGTAGTCGTACCATTCACCGCAGCTCCATGCAAGGCGCTGGACCGAGCGGCACCTTGCGCCCGGCCAGCCGCGGAAGTAAGGTCGCGCCGATGGAGGCAACGGGCGCCGCTCCGAACTCCCGCCAGTCGCTCAAGGGCGCGGGATGGGTCTGCCCGGCGGGACGGTTCCAGGCATTCGTTCCGCCCAAGCGCCCGCTTTCGTGGCTTCAGCCGCGCATGCTGTGGGATGCCCGCAACGACGTAGTCGCGAAGCGGCTGGGGGATCCCGTTGACGATCTCCGCCGGGCCTGGATGCGCGCGGTCGAGGAGAACGCGGACGGAGAGGGCGATCCGCGCCGGATCGACCACACGGGTAGCGAGGACGTCTCGCTCATGGTGATCGGCGATCCGGGTGAGGGAGACGCATCGCAATGGGCCACGATCCCCCCGCTCGAGGCGACCTGGAAGGGCACCGACTTCGCGGTGATCATGAGCGACGTCATCTACCCGGCCGGCAACGCAAACGAGTACGAGGACAAGTTCTATCGCCCGTACCGGGAGTACGCGTCACCGATCTACGCCATCCCGGGCAACCACGACTGGTACGACGAGCTCCGCGGCTTCATGTACCACCTGTGCGGTTTCGGGGCGATGGCGTCACCGGATTTCACCTACGCCAGCGGCCAACCGGCTTGGAAGCAAATGGCGCACCGCCTGCTCTGGCGGCGCCCGGACCCGCCGACGCCGACGCAGGAGGCGGTGCGCTCCTCGTGGCGCCCCCTTCCCAGCCAACGATCTGAACAGCGCTCCCCGTACTGGGCGATCGATACCGATCCCGTGCGGATCGTCGGCATCGACACCGGGATCCTCGGCGGCCTCGATCGCGACCAGGGCGAGTGGCTCCGCGAGGTCTCCCGCGATCCGAGCCGGGCGAAGATCCTCCTGACCGGCAAGCCGCTCTACGTCGACGGTGAGTATCACCCGGGCTCGATCGAGGGCGGCGGAACAGTCGATGAGATCGTGCGCGATCCCGACTCCGGCTATATCGCGGCGATCGGGGGTGACATCCACAACTACCAGCGCTATCCGACGCGGCTCGATGACGGGCGGACGCTCCAGTACCTGGTCGCGGGGGGCAGTGGGGCGTTCATGCATCCGACGCACGAGATCCCGCGGGTTCGCCTGCCGGGAGTCGACGAGGACGGCTTCGTCTGCTATCCGCGCCGGGGCGACTCGCTGGCGCTCTTCAGCCGCCTCTATGACCGCAAGCTCGCGTTCGGGCGAGGGCACTTCGAGATCTCCCCGGACGAGGCGGCGATCTACCTCGGCGAGCGGCTCGGCGTCGAGCCACAACGCCCGCACGATGCCGTCCTCAGCGACCGAGCTCGCCACGCCGCCGAGCGCATCCTCCCCCTTCCCGGACGTGCTCGGGGCCCGCTTCACCCCTTGTTCGCGCTCTGGTTCGACATCAACGAGCCGCCGATGTTCAAGAGCTTCTTGCGCATCGACGCCGAAGCGGACCGGGTCCGCATCCGCTGCTTTGCGGCGACCGGCTGCCGGGACCAGGAGGACGATCCCCCGATCGAGGATGAGCTCGTGGCGGAGCGAGGGGCGGGCGATCGCTGGACCTGGACCGAGGGGAGCGAGGTGCAATGACCGCGATCATGGCGGCGGACTCCGAGGCGCTGCTGCGCCGGTTTCTAGCCGCAGCTCATGTACGACTCCAACGAGGCATTCTTCGCCGACTCGGCGGTGGACGGACCGACAACCCGGCGAATAGCCTGTATCACGGCACGACGATCGGCCGGGGGATCTGCTGGCGGCGGGGAAGCCCGAGTCGGGACAGGCGCAGCGGAGCCTCGACTTCATCGCCCCGTCGCGATACGCGAACGGGGAGACGGTCGAGGCGACGGACTTCATCGGCTGCTCGCGTCGCGACTACCGGGACCGGTACGTGGCCCTGCGGCAAGATCGCGCCTACGCCAACCGGATGTACGGGAGGCTGAGCTCCTCGAGGGAGCGCCGTGGTTCGGTCGGGTGGTGGACGCGATCCGGCGGTTCTTCGGGCGCGCCTGAAGACACACCTCGGAGCCGGATCCGCAAGTTCGGTCGCGGACTTGCGCGCGACCACGGTTTGGTCGATAGTTGACCGACGGCGATCCGTTCCGGGATCGAGGGTCGTGACGAGAGAGGACGTCAAGGTCTCATGGCCCGACATCAGCACTTTTCACGACAGCCCTTGGTTCAGGGGCATTGCGTCCGGGGTCGTAGTCCACGTCGGGGTGGTGGCGCTGGTTGGACCGCTTCGGGGCCTTATACGGACACGTCGTCTGCTCTAGTTCTAGCGTGGAACTGCGCCCGAAGTTCATCGCGCGGGGCGAAAGCCCGCGGGGTACGACGGCGGCAAATCGCCGTGGGGGCCACCGATGCCTGGTGAACCGCCAAAGCCTGATCCCGCCGCTGGCTGGTACGGCGATCCGGAGGTGCCTGGCGGCGAGCGGTATTGGGACGGCTCCAAGTGGACCGACCGGCGCCAACCGCCCGAAAGGCCTGACGAACCGCCAGCCCCCGAGCCGCCAGCCCCCGAGCCGCCAAGACCCGCGGCCGCCGCTGGCTGGCACGACGATCCGAAGGTACCGGGCGGCGAACGCTATTGGGACGGCTCCAAGTGGACCGACCAGCGGCGGCCGTCGGAAAGCCAAGGCCCCCTCAGGCGCTGGTACTCGTCGCTGAGCCGCGGGATCCAGTGGCTCGTGGCAGTCGTGGTCGGCGCGGGCGCGGTCGCCGGCGCGATCGGCGCGATCCTCGCACTGGTGCCAGGTCCAGGCCCGCCGCTTCGCGCGAACCTGAGTCAAGTCTCGGTCGGCCACGTACTCACACTGGACCAGTGGGCCGTTCGCGCCGCTGCCGGGACCACGTCGGCGCCGAGCGACCTCACGGCGTCGCGCCTCGCGGCCGACGTCATGGTTCAGGGCGGGGATCAGACGCCGAGCACGGGCGGGCCATCCTCGCCCAACGGACAGCTGCCGATTATCCAGCCGACGCCGTTGAGCGAGGAGGACAGCAAGGCCCTGAACGATGGGCTCGGTCTGGCGCTGAACACGCCGGCTGTTCCCAATGGTGGGGTTGGAGACGTGTGCGAAAACGACGTGGCCAGCGTCAGGTGCGGATTGAGAAGCACCGCGGACTTCCTCCTCGAGGCCAACTCGCCTGCGACCCCCGAGAGCGTCGAGAATCACTTCCAGACGCTCTTTGAGGGCATGCGGATTCTGCCCCCTTCGGAACAGCCGGTCGGGGTTCCCGTCAACATCCAGATCTCCTTGGCCGGCCTCGGCGGGCACACCGCGGACGTCCGCTGGACCCTTTATCGCGCCCACGGCCTGGCCTCCGTCCCGGAGGATTGGGTGAACGGGGAGTCCGTACTGAGGGTCTCGGGCTCGACGGCGCTGCCGACGGTGGCCAAAGAGTTCTGGGTTCCTATCCCGGCACAGGCGGGGCCCTACTACGTTCAGATCGAGGTGCTCGACGAGGACGGTAACCGCTTGGCTTACGCGAAGGGGAAGCCAGATTTTGGTGGATACGTTGGCGACCCGGTAGCGGCGGACCAAGTGGACGGGACCCAGTTCGCGCCGTTCACCGACGCAAAAGCGTTCACGTTGTACGCGCCAACGTGGCCGGCGGCGGTGATCGAGGAGTCCCCCAGTGGCGGCGCTGTTACTAGTGGCGGCGCTACCCTCACGGCCCTTGTGAGCTCCAATGAGGAGATGATGGCGCACGTCCAGCAGCAGGGGGAAGAGCCACTATCGACATTCGCACACCACCTCCGTGAGGAGCGGGTGAATGAGGAGGGTGCCTCCCAGGTCACCGAGCAACGGACCAACATCGAGGGGCGCAAGGCATACCTACTCCAATACATCCACAACGAGCAACCCTCGAACCCCAGCCTGCCCGCCATGGGCGAGACCTACGTCTCCACTTACCTCTTCAACGACTCCGGGTCCACTTGGCGGGTGCGCGCCATCGTGAAAACCACCGTGGACGACGGCGAGGAGCTCGCGTCGGACATCGCTAGGAAAATGGCCGAGACCTTCGAGCCGAAGTCCTGAGACGAGTCACGGACCCGCGCGGGGGTGCCTTGGGGATCAGAAAGCGGAGGCGAGAACCGAGCGGAGCAGAGGGCCCCGCAATGTCGCCCTGACCTAGGTGCAACGACCGCGTCTGTGAAGCGGACCGTCGCGCGGATCCTCGAGTTTGCCGGCACCGCCTTGGGAGGCTTCCTGCTGGGCCTCGTCGTCGGTGGCGGGATCATCTACCTCCTGCACAGCCAGCATTGGCTGGGCAATCCGGAGAAGCGCACGCCCGCCGCGTTTTCGGAGGTGTCCGAGCCACAGGCCGGAACGCTAGCCGCGCGATTTCGACCGTGGCTCAAGTTCGACACGCTCGAGAAGTGGCGTCCGGTTTCGATCCCGGCCCTCTTCGAGGAGCGAATTGAGGGTCAACCGGCCCACAACTTCTGTGAGCGCCCGCCCGTCGAGCCCTGCGCTCCAGTTCACAATGAGGCGGAATTCACGCAGCTCGCGGGAGACTCGGGCGCGCTCGGGAGCTCGACCTACATAAACCTCGCCGGAAGCCGGCTCGACGAGTACCACGGCCCGGGCCAATGCGGCGACCTTGCCGATTGCGACACCGGTCCGGCATCAGCGATCTACTACCACGTATCGCGGTCGAACGACCGCTTCTACATCGATTACTGGTGGTTCCTTCGCTTCAACAACTTCTATCGTTCCGGTCCCACGTTGAGCTGTCAAACCGCAGTCGCCAGAGAGAACGGCATCTGCGACGAGCATGAAGGCGACTGGGAGGGGGTTACCGCGGTCACCACGCCGGGCGATGACAGCCAACTCGACTACGTGGTCTATGCGGCCCACAAGGGAACCTTTCGCTACACCGCCTCGGAGATCGGTCTGCACGACGGAACCCGACCCGACGTCTACGTCGCACGCGGCAGCCACGCGTCCTATCCCCGGGCCTGTCAGAAGGACTGCGATCAGCCACTCGCCCTTTCTGCGCAGGGGCTCATAACGCTTCCGGAGTCGAGCTTCGACGGAACGCGGGACTGGGCCCGAAACGGGGAAACGTGTACGGCGAATGCACCGAACAGCTGTCTGCTCTCGCTCCCGAGGACGGACCGCGATCCCCAGGCGTGGACCGTGTGGCAGGGCGAATGGGGCCACGGCTGCGAGGACGCGTGCGGCAACCAGCCGGGGATCGGGTCACCGCGGTCCCCGGGTCTTCAGTCGCGCTACCAGACCCCCTGGTGTTCGACCCAGGGGGGCGTGTTCACGTGCGACAGCATCGCGCTCGGATGCAGCGACTGGTTGGGCCCGTTGGTGGTCGCCGTGGCCTGCGACCCCGCGGCCTTGGCCGAAGGGCTGGCATCGCCCGAGGAAACGCGACCGGGCAACCTGGCGCTCACGTCACGGCGAACGGCGAAGGCTGCCGAGACCACTTCGGCCGAGACGACTCCCGGGGTCGTGCAAGCGTTGGGAGACCCGCTCGCTCCCGGGGACGAGCTCGGAGTCTCGGGCAGCGGGCGCGGGCTCCAGGTACTCGTGCGCGCGCAACAGGGCAGTCACCTGGTGGAGGCACGGTTTGACAACCTCAACCTCGGCCATGGTCGCGAGGCGGTAGTCAAGGTGGAAGAGGGAAGGCCAGCGCCGATCGTTCTTCTGGACGGAAGACGGCCAGTCGAGCGGCGAATCCTCAGGGTCCCGCCGCCGCCCGAGACCGTGGGATCGCAATGAGCGACGCCACTGCCGACATGGAGGGGCGCGCGGGACCCGCGATGGAGGACTGGGGGAAGGTCATCTCCTTCCGGCCCGACCTGGTGCTGCGGCCGACGAGCATCGACGAGCTGAAGGCCACGCTGGAGCGGATCCACCGCGGCGAGCTGGGGAGCGGCCGGGTACGGGTGCCCGGAAGCCTCCATTCGTGCTCCGAGATCGTGGTCTCCGACGCCATCCTCGACACCTCCGCGCTCCCGAAGACGATCGACTTCGAAGAGGGGAACGCAGCGGTGGTGGCCTCGGCGAACGTGACCCTTCACGAGTTCCTGGCCGAGCTGGGGAGCCGCGGCAAATCGGTCACGGCGACGGGCGGCACCGACCACCAGACGCTGGCCGGGCTGATCTCCACCAGCACCGCGCCCGCCAGCTCGCGGGAGGCCCTCTATGACCTGCTTGAGTGGGTGGAGCTCGTGACCGTGGACGCGAGCACCGGGCGGGCGGTGGAGCGGCGCATCTCTCGCGGCGACCCCGACTTCCCGGCGGTCGTGTGCTCCTTGGGGCTCCTCGGCGTGCTCACGCGCGTCCGCTTCGGCCTGGTGGACGAGCGCCACTTCTCGGTGGTGCAGAAGATCCTCCGCATGGATGACGTGGTCGCCGACCTCGACGCGACCTCTGAGAGATACGACTTCTGGCGGGTGAACTGGGCGCCGCGGAGCGAGAAGGCGCTGCTCTGGGCGGCGAAGGCGATCCCGCGGGAGCAATCGAAGCCGGACGGCGACTACCGCGACGACCGATCCGAGCAGCTGCTCGAGATCGTCTTCGAGGTCGTCGACAAGCTGACGGACACGGGGCCGCTGCTGAGCGACGGGCTGGACCTGGTCTACGACGTGATGGCCCTGACCTACGAGGAGCACCACTTCAGAGGCCCGCTTCGCAACATGCTCCCCGTCGACCGTCGCGCTCCGCTGCGCGTTGCGATGGCCGAGTGGAGCTTCCGGCCACAGGACACCGAGCGGGTGCTCGGCGAGTGCCGGCGCTTCTTCGACAGCCACGGCTGGCCCAACATCCCCACCGAGATCGAGTTGACCCGCGCGGACGGGAGCCTCATGTCGCCATGGAACTGGGAGGGGCTCCCTTACATCGTCAAGGTCAATTTCATGTACCTCACCGAGGTGTGCACCAAGCCCGGCGAGAAGGGGGCGATCTACGCCCACCTCCACGGCCTCTGGGACCAGTTCGAGCGCGCCGGCATTCCGTTCAAGGCGCACTGGGGGAAGATCAACTTCATCGACCCCGAGTTCGTGCGGCGAAACCACGACTTCGACGCTTTCCGGCCGTTGATCTCTCCGATGTTCGTGAACGACTACCTGGCGGACCGGCTCGGCCCAGTGTTGTAGTAGCGCTCGAGCGTACGAAAACCAGCGGCAGAGGGGTCGGTGGTCGCTCTAGGCAGGCGGATCACCTTGCCGCCGCGGAACGTCCACAGCTGGAAGTAGCGGAACTCGGTCGCGGCGCCGCTCGCCTCACCCGCGGCGCGCTGGCGCAGACCCACGATGACCGTGTCGCCGGCGCGTCGACTATCTCCTCCGCCTCCATCGTGAGGTGCGTCCCCCCCGATGCCGAAGTGGGCCCCGGCGTCCGGAAACTCGGGACGAAGCACGAGGACCACGTGCGGATCGAATAGGTCGAAGTGGCTCTTGAAGTCTCCCTCTCTTCGCCGCTCGAAGACGGCCCGAACTATCTCGACCTTTTCCCGCGACACGCCTAGCCGAACTTGGGTGGGCGCGAGCGCAGGTTGGCGATCACGAAGATCGCAGTGGCAACGGCGGCGACGGCGATGACCGCCCATGTCTTCAGCCAGCTCTCGCCCCAGGGGAAGATGCTCGAGACCGCCAGCCCGGAGATGAAGAAGACGACGCCGAAGCCCAGGAGCTCCTGGGCGATGGCGTTGCCGCTGGCACGCCGGACCTTGACCACCTGCAACGGCTGTGCCCCGAGGGTTGATCTGGCCTCCTCGTCGAGGAAGATCCTGCCGATGTCCCGCTCGACGCCGACGAGCTTCCTGGCGGACAGGTACCGCGCCCGGAAGCCGAGCGAGACCCCGGATTCCTCGTTCTCCTCGCGCTCGTCGAGCATCTGCTCGCTGAGCTCGTAGGCCCGCAGGGTGTGCGTGCGCTCGTCGTAGCCCTCGCCTTCGGCGCGCGGCACGGGGCAGGAAATGAATATTCGATCCCCGGGCCGGACGCCGAGCAACGGGAAGAACTCCGGCGAGATCCTGGCGATGTCCTTTTCCAGATCCGGCGGGTCCGCCTTGCAGACCCGCAGCAGGACGAATCTGCGCCCGAGAAGCCTCGAGACGTTCTCGCGGATCGCCTCCGCCGGCCCTCTGCGGATCGGAGCCAGGGCGGCCTCCTCGGTCTCGACGCCGAACTCGATACCGATCGCGTTCCGGACCGTCTGATCGGTCCACACCTCGCCGTCCGGAATGTCGGCTGACTCGACGAGCTGACAGCGAACCACCAGCTGGCGCTCACTCGGATCGTCCTCCACCGGCCGGCTGAGCACCACCTGCTCGCCAAGTTCCCGTTCGGCCTTGACATCCTTGTTGACGGCGGCGATGTAGTCCGATTTCGACTTCGCGCGCTGCTTGGGCTTGGTCGCCTTGGCGGTGAGGGGCGGTGGCGCGGTCGCCTCGGCCAGACCGGAGCTGGTGGTCACGGCTCCAGCTTTTCCCACTCGTCGTAGGCGAAGTCCCGCGCCTCCCTCTTCAACTCCTCCGTGCGCCGGCTGGAGAGCTGCTCGTCCCGCGCGGTCTCGACGACGAACTCCTCGAGGTCCTTGTCGGGCCCCAGTCGCTCCCGTACGGCCTCGAGAACCTCGCGCTCGTCCAGCGCGGGAAACCGCCGCCCGTCGGCGTCGATGTCGGCCAGGGCGATCTCGGAGCCGTCGATGGTCAGGCAACCGTGACGCGTGAGATAGGTCGTAAGCTCGCTCAGCCGCCCGCCGAAGTCGAGCTCGCAGTCGATCTCGAGGATCGACGCCAGGATGTAGTTCGGCTCGGTCTCGCTCAGCGCGTGGAGCTGCGATCGGGTGAGGTAGGAGACGAACGTAGTCACGGTCGTGCCCTCGCTGCGCTGCAGGGTGGCCGGTATCGACGCGTACGGAGAGAAGTGGGAGGAGTAGACGACGTCGAAGTCGGACAGGCGCGCGCGGATCATCGGCACGATCACATCCCCGCCATCGCCGAACTTTCGCTCGAGCACCTCCGGGGATGCGTTCGAGCCGTAGGCGAGCACCGGCCAGCGGTCCTCGCCGGCGCTCGGCGAGGTCTCCCGATCGAGGTACGTGCGGAGGGGCGCCGGCGGCCCGCTCTCGTCCCTGACCAGACTCTCCGTGACGCTCGCCGGATCGAACGAGACGAGCTCGAGTACTCGATCGCCGAGCTGGACGAACGAGCGCGAGGGAATGGTGTACGGGTAGCGCTCCGCGCGGTCCGTAACGTCGTCGGAAGCGTCCACGGGCGCGATTCTCTCGGATTCACTTGCCGGAGTCCGAGGAAGGCGAGGTAGGTTTGGGACTGGCGGGTGCGCCCTGCCGGCAGGCGCTCGGCAAATCGCTCCTGTCGATGTTCGGCGTGCCGAGAGCGGTCGCGCAGTCCTTGGCGAACTGGATCTGGCCGGAACGCTCGGCGTCGAGCTTGTCCGCCGAGATGCCGACGAGGTAGAAGCCGACCGCGATGAGCAGGGCGAGGACAAGGGCCCAGACAGACTGGAATGCGTTGAAGGCTCGCCGTCTGACTATCGCGTACACCGTTCTCATGCGAGCCTCGCTCACCTCGGCGAGGACCACCTGCGCCGCCCTGAGCACGCGCTCGGCCAGCGCCGGGTCGGTGCCCTTCAACCTGGCAGCCACCCGCTCGAAGCGCACACCCCGCGCCTCATAGGCACGCAGCGATTCGACGTCGTGGAAATGGGCGATCTCGTCGGAAACGCGGTCAGCGATTCGCTGCTCTCGCCGGTCCGCTCCGTCGATCGACTTCCCGGAGCCGATGACGACGGGCTGCTGGGCCTTCCAGATGCGTTGGGCCAGGAGGATGACACCGGCCGCCATGGCGAAGAACCCTGCCACCAGCCCGACGACTGCCAAGGCCGGCTCGCCCGGCGGCCAGATGTCGGTGAGCGTCGCGATCCCGAGCCCGCCGATGGCGGTGGATCCGATCCCCGCGATCGCCTTCGCGGTGAGATCCGACCGCTGGCGCAGCTTCTCGAGGGCCTCGCTGTAGACCTTCTCCTGGCTCAGCGCGCGCGCCGCCGGAGCGGGGATCGAGGCGACCGCCTGCCCGTCCGAGTCGCCCGGCTGCGCGGACGGGTCCTTCGCCTCGGCGCCCGAGCTCTCCTCCAGTGGATTCATGACGGCTCGGCGACGCGCGCGTCGGCGGCGGCGAGCCGAGGCGCGATGTCGATGACCTCCTCGCGCAGGGTCGTCACCTCATCCGCGGACTCTTTCCAGCCTGCGAGGAGGAGGTCAGCGGCGCGGGTGAGCGGCGCCACCGCGTCCTCGAGCAGCGCCACCGTGGCCGCCGTCCACTTCTTCCCGGTGTTCTCGCTGAGCGAGAGGCCCATCACCCCCGCGGTTACGGGCTCCTCCGTTCCCTTCTCCGGCGCGTCGGCCACCTTCTCCTGCGTCCTCCTCCTCCTCCTCCTCCTCCTCCTCCTCCTCCTCATTCGGTACGGCCGCCACCCGGGCCGTGACGACGAGCCCCCGCGTGGCGATGTCGATCACCTCCTGGGCGAGGATTGCCAGCTCCGCGTCGTCGTCGCCGGCGTGGGGACGGGCCTCGGTGGCGGCCTCGGCGAGCTTTCCGCAGCCGGCTTTGAGCTGCTGGGCGGCACTACCTTGCGAGTCCGGCTCGGCTGGCTCCGACCGCCCGAGTATTGGGGTCATCGCTACCGGTCGGTCGGGATCGCGATCTCCCCCTGCTCCTCCATCAGGCGGTCGAAGACATCGTCAGGCATCCAGACCCGCGGCGGGTAGCCATCTCCCCAGGAGTTGAGGATCGGGACCGCGCCCAGCTCGTCGGCCTTGTCGTTGGCGAGCACGCCGTGGACCTCGTCCACGGACTGCGCCCAGCGAAACGCGGTCAGGCCCTGCGCCGCGTCGGGCTGGTAGTCGTCCCGCTCGGTGTACTCGTCGTCGGCGTACTCGTCGTTCCAGGGGACATGACCCGCGGCGACCAGGACCTCGGCGGCCGAGCGCACGCTCGTCCCGTTGTTGTCGCCGGGGTTGGTCTGCGGCCACTGGTCCTTCTCCTTGGCGCGGTCCCAGAGCCACCTGGCCGCGTACTCCTGACCGCTCTGCTGGCCGTTGAGGATCGACATGCAGCGCGACCAGCCGAAGCCGACGCACGCGCCCTCCTGGCCCTGGTCGTAGAAGGTCCTCCACTCGTCTTTGTCGACCATCTGGCCCCCGGGCTCCAGGCAGACGCAGTGGCCGCCGCGGACGGTGGTCAGCGAGTCGGCACCGCCCTTGGCGATGAATGTCTCGCCCGAGCTCTCGTCGACCTCGGGGTCGTCGAACTCCGAGTACCAATTGACGCCGATGACCACCGGCGACTGGGTCGGGCGCTCCTCGACGGGCAACGCCGCGAGCGGGTGACTCTCGATGTGATTCCAGTCATCCGGGATGAAGCGCCCAAGCCTCGGATCCTCGGGGTCGTGGCCGATCGGGCGGTAACGCATGTGCCGATTCCTTTCGTCGGGCGGGCGAGCGCCCGCGGCTGTTGATGCACGGCGATACTCGCCCACCCGGTGACCCGTGTCCAGTGCGCCGGGAGGTCAGCACGCTGACAGGTAGGCTCGTCGCCAACCGATGTCTTCACCGACCGACTCGGACGAGCTCGTGCTTGCGATCGAGCGGACTCTGCCCGCGGGTCGCGAGGTCGTCTTCAGTGCCTTCGCCGATCCGCGCGATCGAGGATGAGCTCGTGGCGGAGCGAGGGGCGGGCGATCGCTGGACCTGGCGCGCGGCGGGAGACTGAAACGAGCCGGGCTGCGACCCCGGCGGACTCGCGATCGGCGGGTTCGAGCGCTGCCGGTTTGGCTCAGAGGTCGGTGGCGGTGGGGATCAGAAGCCCCCGGCCGGCGAAGCCGACCATTTCCGCCAGCGCAGCGAGGTATTGGCGGCGAAGCGATGGGGCCTCGGCGAGCTCCACCAACGTCTCCGCCGTCGTCCAGGCCTGATCCCGGGCCCGTTCGACGCTCCACATCGCCAGGACGTCATCGAGGCGGCCGAAGGCCCTGTCGACGACAGCCACGAAGCCGGTCGCGAACCAGTGCTTGACCCGTTGCTCGGTAGCGACCAGGATCGGGTTGACCTGCTCGAAGTCGCGGTGTTCCTCGCTCTCGCGCTCGAGCTTGATCCCGAGCTCGCGAGCGGTTTCGACCAGAGCGAGCGCGAGGTCGTAATTGATGTGAGCGTTCATCCCCGCTAGCGCAAACTGGATCGGCGCCACGTCCTCGCGGGCCCGCTCGACGAACAGCGGCGCCCAGGCCTTCGGCGCCGCGCCGGCATCACCCTGCGCGAGTTCGCAGGCGCGAAAGTAGTGCCCGGCGAAGACCACGTCGAGCCGCTCGAGAAATCGCGAGGCGGCGAATTGACCCGTCCGCATCGCCTCCTGAACAGCTTTGGTCACCTCGAGGTAAAGCCTGTTGAACCAGGCCACGCCGTCGCTCTCCGGGAGCGCGGCGTCGATGGCTTGCATCTGCGCGACGACGTCGTCGATCGCCCTCGCGGAGGTGCGCGGATCACGCTTCGGGGGCCGGCTCGACGTCATGGGCGATCCGATTCTATGCTCGTGATTAATGTCACACACTCTCGCGCGCCAATGGCGGATTATGTGCACGAAGGATCCGCGGGCGCGGAAAGCCGTTGGGAATGGGAGGCGAGAAGATGGCGCCAGATCTAACCGGGAACGAGCGAAACGGGACGGTGACCGGGGACGGGGATCAACCCGGGGGCGAGCCGCCTCCCGATGAGACTCCTACCGCGGCGGTTCGCCTTGGCTGGCGAATAGCGGAGCTGTGTGCCGGAGTCGACGACACGGGCACGCCGGCTGATGACGGCGCGCTCGGGATCAGGAAGGCATCGGTGCTGGTGACGGTTCGCACCCGGCTCCACCAATGGTCGGAGCTGCTTTGGAACCGTGCGCTCGCGAAGAAGGTCAGAGACAGGACGCTGGTCCTCGACTCCGTCCTCGACCCGCCGGCCGTGAGGCGGCGCTCGCTCGCTCGCATGGCCGCCGGCATTGGCAAGAAGTCACGGGAGTCGGTCACGCCGCATCCGCGGCCGATGGGCGCAGCGCGGGCGAGCTTTTGAGCCGCACGGGGAGAGCCGCTCACGGAGAGGCTGCGGGATCGGACGCGCTTGCCGTGCGGGTTCTGGTCGTTGCCGGTATGCGGCTCCACCGCGAGGGGATCGCGGTCATGATCGAGCAGCGGCGGGGGCTTGCGGTTCTGGCAACGGCCGAGCCACGACACGCCCTGGCTGCCGCCCGCGCGACCCATCCGGACGTGGTCCTCGTGGACGTGACGATACCGGCGAGCGCCCAAGCGATCGGCGAGATCGCCGCCGCGCTGCCAGGCGAGAGGCTTCTCGCGCTAGGGGTGACTGAAGGCCAGGAGGAAATGCCCGCCGATGCGGAGGCTGGGATCGTCGGCTGCGTCTCGCGCGAGGCTCCGCCTGAGCATCTCGCAGACGCCATTCGTCGCGCCGCCCGCAACCAACCGACCTGCTCGCGCGTCGTCACGGCGGCTCTGACAGGGGGCGTGAGCAGGCGGAAGCCTCAGAACCCGGGTGCAATCGAGGCGCCACTCACTCGACGCGAGCTGGAGGTGATCGCCCTGATCGACCAGGGGCTCTCCAACAAACAGATCGCGCGCCGGCTCTGCATCGAGTTGGCGACGGTCAAGAACCACGTTCACCACATCCTCGAGAAGCTCCGCGTCCACCGCCGCGGCGAGGCCGCGGCACGGATCCGGACGCGACACGACCGGGAGTACCGACTGACGCCTGGCTGAGTTTGGGATCCCGCCGAAGATGAATCCTTCGGTCCATTGACCCGGCCGGCGCCCGGGTGGATACTCCATCGGATCGAAGGAGAGCCGCAGCGAGTGGGAAATCCGGCCGAGCAAGGTGAGCGTTCGCAGCCTCAGCCGGCAGCGCGGGCGCAGATGGTGGGGGAGGCGGTCATGCCCGGCCCGACGGACCCGATGACGACGGCGACCGAGGCAATGCGGCGGGTGGCCCTGGACAGGCCGCGCGGTGGCGCGATGCCGACGGGCGGGATGCCGGAGCACGAGATTGAGGACGCAGAAGACGAGGCCGAGGACGGGACAGGGTGAGCTGGAGCGGCTGGGAGAGCCTCGGAGGACGCTGCCTGGACGGGGTGGGGGCGTCCTCCTGGGCGCCCAACCGGCTCGACATCTTCACCGTCGGCACCGATCTCGCGACATACCACAAGTGGTGGGCCGGTGCCGGCTGGAGCGGTTGGGAGAGCCTGGGCGGCGTCTGCATCAGCGCCCCGCGGGCGGTGTCGTGGGGGCCGAACCGGGTCGACGCGTTCGTGATCGGCACCGATCGGGCGACCTGGCACCGCTGGTGGGACGGGAGCGCCTGGCGCGGGTGGGAGAGCCTCGGCGGGGTCTGCTTGGAGGGAGTCGCGACGGCCTCCTGGGCGTCCAACCGGCTCGACATCTTCACGATCGGAACCGATCGCGCCCTCTACCACAAGTGGTGGGACGGGAGCGCGTGGCGCGGGTGGGAGAGCCTGGGAGGGATCTGTATCTCCGCGCCGGCCGCCGTCTCCTGGGGCCCGAATCGGATCGATGTCTTCGTCATCGGCACCGACAACGCCACCTGGCACCGCTGGTGGGACGGGAGCGCGTGGCGAGGCTGGGAGAGCCTCGGCGGAGTCTGCCTGGACGGCCTCGGCGCAGCCTCCTGGGCGGCCAACCGGCTCGACATCTTCACCGTCGGGACCGACAAGGCGATGTGGCACCGCTGGTGGGACGGGAGCGCGTGGCGAGGCTGGGAGAGCCTCGGCGGGGTCTGCATCTCCGCGCCCGAGGCGGTCTCCTGGGACCGCGATCGCATCGACTGCTTCGTCATCGGCACCGACCAGGCGACCTGGCACAAGTGGTGGGGCCTGGTGCCGACCGTCCGGCTGCACGCCAAGGTGCTGACTGCCCCAACCACCACCGTCCAGGCGATGGTCGACAGGATGCGGGACGTTTACGCGACCTGCGGGATCCGGGTCGAGCTTGCGTCCACCGAGACGCTCAACCTCCCGCTTCTCAACGACGTGGACGTCGGATCGTGCGTGCGCGGCAGCACGACCGCCGAGCAGAACCAGCTCTTCGCGAATCGGAACAACGTCGGTGCGAACGACGTGGTCGCGTACTTCGTTCGCTCGACGAACCCCCCGTTCAACGGCTGTGCCGCCCACCCCGCCGGCCAGCCCGGTGCGGTGGTCGCGCAGGGGGCAACGCAGTGGACCCTGGGCCACGAGATCGGCCACGTCCTCGGCCTCAACCATGTGAATGACAACAACCGCCTGATGACGGGCAACGGCACCGCGAACATCACCAACCCGCCGCCGGATCTGATCGCCGGCGAGTGCTCCACAATGGACGCGAGCCCGCTGACACCGAGCCTATGAGGAGCGTGCTGTGGCAGTAACGAAGGAGCAGGTCCGAGCAGAGCTCGAGAAGGACGAGCCGAACTACTCGCGCGCGGCCGGGCTGGGGCCCGATGCCCTGTCCCACCTGGAGGAGCTCGCACGCGAGGATGACCCGATGATCGCCGCCAAGGCCGTCTACCTCGCCGGGCTGATCGAGGGCGAGCCCGCCGATCAGCTGCTCGGCGAGGCCGCCTCCAGTGACGATCCCCGGATCCGAGTCGCCGCCGCCTCAGCGGCCCGTCATCGCAGCGAGGAAGTGGCGAGCGCGGTGCTCCTGCCGCTGGTCAAGGACGATGACATCGGCGTTCGGAAGGTCGCTCTGAAGTCCGTCCCGCCGGAGCCAACCGGCGACCTTCGCAGCGCGGTCGAGGAGCTGAGCGACGCGCCCGACGAGACGACGCGCCGTCTCTCCGAGCAGACATTGCGCCGACTCGAAGGGGACTAGGCTGCGCCCGGCCCGAGCTGCGCCGACGCGTCCATTCGGTACCGGGACCTTGGCGATGGGCGCCGGCTGCCTCCGGGGCTATAGATTCGCAATCGGTATCGGTCCGTGATCACCGATCTGCACGCCCACTACCCAATGCACCTCGTCCCTCACGCGAGGGTCAGGCTGCTGCGACTTCTGCGCTCCCGCCGCCAACGCCGCCATCTTCGGGAATGGGTGCGGGCGCTGTTGGTCGGGCTCGCGAGCCTGTTCGCCAACTACCGCTCGCTCTTCTCCGGGCCTCGCGTACGCATGAGTTACATGCGTACCGGCGGCGTTGGCGTCGCGCTGTCGGTCCTGTACTCGTTCTTCGACGAGATCGACGTCGACGAGGGATCGCAACCGCGACCTGGATACCTGCGATCGATCACCGGCCAGATCAGCGTCGTCGAGCGCCACGTCGCCGATCAACACGCCGATGAAGCAGCAGTGGTTCACAACCCGCAGGAGCTCGAGGCCGCCCATCGTGCCGGGAAGATGGCACTCGTCCACTGCGTCGAGGGTGGCTTCCACCTCGGTTCCTCACCCGTCAAGATCGCAGAGGGCGTCAGCCGCCTCGCGGACCTGGGCGTCGCCTACGTCACACTCGCCCACCTGATCTGGCGCGGCGTGGCGACCGACGCCCCGGCGCTGCCCTTCCTCACCGACGAGGAGTACCGGCAGTGGCTCCCGCAACCCGAGGAGGGGCTCTCGGAACTGGGACGGGCGGCTGTCGAGGCGATGGTGCGCGAGCGCGTCCTGATCGACATCTCGCACATGAGCGAGCGATCGCTTGACGATACCTTCGCGCTGCTCGAGCGGCTCGACCCGCAAAAGACCGTGCCGGTGGTTGGCACCCACGCCGGTTATCGCTTCGGGACTCAGGAGTACATGCTCGCGGCCGAGGCGCTGCGCCGCATCGCCGAACGCAACGGTGTCGTCGGGCTGATCTTCGCCCAGCACCAGGTCTTCGACGGCCTCGACGTCAAGCCACACGGTTGGCTCGGCCTACCGATCCGAAAGCGCCCGCGGTTCGAGGACTCCTTCGAGGCGCTCTGTCGCCACATCGATCGGATCCACGACGTGACGGGCTCGCACCGCCACACGGCGATCGGCTCCGATCTTGACGGGTTCATCAAGCCGACGCTCCCAGGACTCGAGGACATGCGCGACATGGCGCCGCTCGAGCGGGCGCTGCGTGATCGTTACGGGGAGGAGAATGGCGAGCTGATCTGCTCCGGCAACGCCCTGCGGCTGCTGACGACCTACTGGCGCGGGCACACCGAGCAGGAGGATGGCTGAAGCAGCCATGAGCCACGAAGAGCTGCTCGAGCGGTTCAAGCCACAGCTGCGCTACGACTCAAACGAGGCATTCTTCGCCGACTCGGCGGCCGAGTGGACGGATAATCCCGCAAACGCGCTGCGTCGGTCGCCAACCGACGATCGGCCCGGCGAGCTTCTCGCGGCGGCACGGCCGGAAGCCGGTCAGGCTCAGCTGGAGCTCGCGTTCCTCGGCGGGTCGAGCTATCCAAGCGGCGGCCAAGTCGAGCGAACGGACGTCATCGGCTGCTCGCGGCGCGATTACCGCGACCAGTACGTGGCGCTACGGAGCGATCGCCGGTACGCGAACCGGATCTACGGGCGGGCGAAGGAGGACCGTGGACGCCTTTGGCTTCAGTACTGGTTCTTCTACTTCTACAACGACTACCAGCTCGCCGGCGGGTTCGGCCTCCACGAATGCGATTGGGAGATGGTCCAGCTCCGGATGGCCGAGGACGGGGAGAATCCCGATCTCGCCGTCTACGCCCAGCACCGCTGGGCGGAGGTGGCGCCGTGGAGCGAGGTCGAAAAGCTCGAGGACCGACCGGAGACGCCGATCGTCTACGTCGCACGTGGCTCGCACGCGTCGTATTTTCGTGCCGGCTTCCACGAGACAGAGGCCTGGTACGACCTCGCCGATGGCAAGCGCAAGTCGCCCGAGCCGGCGCTCGAGGCACTGGGCGACGATGAGCCGGCCTGGGCGGCGTGGCCCGGGGTTTGGGGAGGTACTCGTGCCCGAATCCCGGGGCTCGAGACCGGAAGCCCGACCGCGCCCTGTCGCCACGGCCAGTGGGAGCATCCGGCGGCGCTGCTCGAAGGGGCGCGGACCGTCAAGCGAATCGGCGCGGCGGCGCCGCCATCGGTCGAGGTCTCGCGCGAGAGCGGGCACCTCGAGCTGAGATACGATTTCCGCAAGGGCGCGGAATCGCCGCCCGATCGACTCGTGGTCACCGTCAACTCCGAGGACGATTCGGTCCAACCGCGGACCTTCACCTTCGTCGTCGACATGGCCCCGTCGGGGAGGATCGCCACCACCGTGGAGCTGAAGCCGACGCAGCACTACGACGTCTACGTCAGCGCCGTCGGCCCCGACGGCAGGCCGACCGAATCCGCGCTCACGCTGATTCGCCCGGTCGGGATTGCAGAACCGGAGCCTGTGTGGGGGCTTACTTGGCTCGGTCGGGCGGTCAGCGCGATCCGGCGCCTGTTCGGCCGCGACTGACGCCGCCGGAGTGCGCCCGTTGCGCCCCGCGGTGGGCGATGACGTCGCGATGTTCGTTCCATGCCCGGCGGGATCGTGGCGGTCGCGAACCGGCCTGGCTGCGACGACGGGCGACGTGCCTCATCGAGCTGAGCGCTATTCGCTGTTCGGGAAATGACAGAAACGGTGTCAGGACTTGACATGCCATGAGAGAGTAGGAGCAGGGACCGCCATCGAGGAGGTAGCCGATGAGCCAGAGCGTAAGGACCACCGGGGAGGTCGGCGGACGACGCGGACTCGGGTGGCTTCCGGACTACCCCGATCTTCGGGACTTCAGCGCCGAGCACGAGGAGGTCGAGCCGCTTCTCGCCAAGACCGCGGTCAAGGAGAGCCAGGAGCAGGCTCCGGCCGAGGTCGACCTTCGCGAATCGTGCTCTCCGGTCGAGGATCAGGGGCAGATCGGCTCGTGCACGGCCCACGCGGGCGTGGGGATGCTCGAGTACTTCGAGCGCAAGCTGAACGGCAGGCACATCGACGGCTCGCGCCGCTTTCTGTACAAGGTGACGCGAGCCCTCGCGCAGCTCGAGGGCGACTCCGGCGCCTTTCTGCGGACGACGATGGGCGCGATGGTGCTGTTCGGGATCCCGCCGGAGGAACACTGGCCGTACTCGGAAGCCGAGTACGACGAGGATCCGCCCGCCTTCTGCTACGCCTTCGCGCAGAACTACCAGGCGGCCAAGTACTACCGGCTTGACCCGCCGAGGATCGATCGGCCCGCGATCCTCGAGGCTGTCAAGACCCACCTGGCCTCCCAGCTACCGGCGATGTTCGGGTTCACGGTCTACGGATCGATCAGCCAGGCCGGCGACGATGGCCGGATTCCTTTCCCCGGTCCGGGCGACAAGGTCGCCGGCGGGCATGCCGTGATGGCCGTCGGCTACGACGACTCGATGACGGTCCCAGGGACGGGCGGTGAGACCAAGGGAGCGATCTTGATCCGCAACTCCTGGAGCGCCGACTGGGGCGAGGACGGGTACGGCTGGCTTCCGTATGAATACGTGTCGCAGGGGCTCGCGAGCGACTGGTGGGTCCTGATCGAGAACGAATGGGTCGACACGGGCGAGTTCAGCCCGTGACGGAGTCGGTGCCCGGCAAGTCCGGTTCCAGGCCGGCATTCAGCGCGACAACCATGGCGGGAACATGGAGATGTCGGAGGAGAACCGAGGGGGCGTTCTGATGCTTTACGCGGGCTGTGGCCGTTGCCAGTCGGTTACCACGCTCATGTGCGGGGGTCGGTTCATGCCGCACGTACCGGTACCGGTGGAGCCCTCCGCAATAGGGCCGGCCTGCGGCTGGTGCGGTCCACTGCCTCCGATCTTCACGTGCATGGTGTGTGGAACCACCCAGGGCCTGTACATCCCGGGGATGAGCGCGCCGCCCGCGCAGGGGGCGGGGGTCGCCCCGCTCGTGGCGCCCGTGGCCCAGGCACCACAGAACGCCGCGCCACACCAGCTTCGGAGCGGGTTCGAGAAGGCCGCGGAGCAGTTCGCGTCCTCATTCGGGAAGCAGCTCGGACAGAACCTCGCGAACAGCATGTCGTCCGCGTGGAGTTGAGATCGTGATCTCCGGACTCCTGTCAAAAGCCCTCGCCGAGGAAGCCAGCACGCCGAAGCTCGAGGCTGCGCTCGCCCGCGAGGCTCCTGAGATCCCCCGCGCCGACAACACCGAGCTCGCCGAGTTGCTCGAGCACTACCTGAACGGGGTCCCGAGCGCCATTGACGCACTCACCGCCATGGCGAAGGAGCCGCGGTTCGGGCGAAGCGTGGCGTTCGCGGCGGGCCAGGTTCTGGTCTACCTCGTCGACGAGGACGATCTCTTTCGCGACGCCGAACTGGGTGCACTCGGCCTGCTCGACGACGCCTACCTGATTCATGGCTGCATCGCAGCGTTGCGGTCGGCCCTCCCGGAACTCAGCGCGCCCGAGGGCTACACGCCTCCCGACCAACGCTCGCTGGCCACCGTGCGGGCGCTCCTTCCGGCGGGCGTCGCCGAGGCACTGGATCGAACCAGCGAGAACCTCGTACGGGTCGCAGCCGCTCTCTACTCCGGTGGTGGACAGGGCTCGTCCGCCCCACCACCGCCGCGGCCGACCCTCCGGGTCGGCAACGCGCTGGCCGGTCTGCGCTAACCAAGAAGGAGCGGAAATGGAATCCTCAGGCAATCCCGAACCGAATGGGGGTCTGACCGGTGGTCGCCATCCGGCCAAGACCGGTACAGACGACAGTTGGTCGAACAAGGTCAAGGCGATCGGTGGGCTCGTAGCCGTAGCGGTGGGGGTGTCGGCGGTCGGCGTGATAGCGGTCATCGCGCTGGTCAAGAATTCGGAGACCTCCGCCACCATCGCGAGCTCTGCAGGTGGAGTGATCGCAACGATCGTCGGGGCTTACTTCGGGGTGAAGGTGGGCACGGACCAGAGCAGGACAGCGATCGAGGCCCAGCAGGCGGAGGCGGCCAAAGCCCAGATCTACGCCGCTCACCTTCCGCCCGACAAGGCCGAGGACGTTCTTCGTCAGGCCGACGAGAGCGTGGGACGGATGCGAGGCCGATAGCCGGCGACCCGGCGTCTTTCATGGGCAAGCGGGTGATCATCCTCGGCGGTGGCGTCGGGGGCATGAGCGCGGCCCACGAGCTCGCGGAGCGCGACTTCGAGGTGACGGTCTACGAGACGCGGCCGATCGCGGGTGGCAAGGCTCGCAGCGTGTCAGTCCCGGGCTCGGGGTCGGACGGCCGGCGGGACCTTCCGGGCGAGCACGGTTTCCGATTCTTCCCCGGCTTCTACCGCCACCTGCCCGACACCATGAAGCGGATCCAGATCGAGAGACGACGGGACGGCGCGTTCGGAAATCTGGCTGCGGCCCAAGAGGTGCAGATCGCTCGAGCCGGTGGCTCGGAGATTCTCTCGCCGGCGCATTTTCCCCACTCGCTGCGCGACCTCGACCGGGCCTTTCGCGCCCTGTTTACGTACGCCACCGACGTGGGCATCCCCGCTGCGGAGCAGTTTCACTTCGCCGACCGGCTGTTGCTGCTTCTCACCAGCTGCGAGGAACGGCGGTTCGCGGAGTACGAGAACCAGAGCTGGTGGAGCTTCTCGGGGGCCGAGAGCCGCTCGCCCGGATACCAGAAATTCCTCGCTGACGGCCTCACCCGCAGCCTGGTCGCAGCCAAGGCTCGTGAGATGAGCGCTCGCACCGGTGGCTACATCCTCCTTCAGCTCCTGTTCGATCTCTCACGTCCGGGAGGCGCCGCGGACCGCGTTCTGAATGGGCCCACCAACGACGTCTGGATCGACCCCTGGCTCGCGCACCTGCGCGGCCTGGGCGTCGACTATCGAACCGAGCACCAGGTGCAGGAGATCCACTTCGGGGGCGGGCGGATCGCCGGTGTCACGGTGGTGACGCACGGGACGCCGCTTCAGGACTCGGCGGATTTCTACGTTGCCGCGCTGCCGGTCGAGGTGATGCGCCTGCTCGCCGGCGATGAGCTCCAGGAGGCCGAGCCGCGACTCGCCGGCCTGCATCGGCTTAGGACGCGCTGGATGAACGGAATCATGTTCTACCTCGACCGGGACGTGCCGCTCGTTCCCGGCCACACGATCTACATCGACTCGCCGTGGGCGTTGACCTCGATCTCACAGGCCCAGTTCTGGCCGGGTTTCAGGCTTGAGGAGATGGGAGACGGGCGGGTCGAGGGCCTGCTCTCGGTCGATGTCTCCGATTGGGAGCGGGCCGGTGTCGTCCACGGGAAGCAGGCGATCTACTGCTCGCGGGAAGAGGTTCGAGACGAGGTCTGGGCGCAGCTCAAGCAAGGGCTCAACGACGCCGGCATCGACGTCCTGGAGGACGCCAACGTCCTCGCCTGGTTCGTCGATCCGAGCATCGTGTATCCGAACCCCAACGAGGCCTCGAACCTTGAGCCGCTGCTGGTCAACACTGCGGGCTCCTGGGGTGATCGCCCCGACGCCATCACCTCGATCGAAAACTTCTTCCTCGCCTCCGACTACGTGCGTACGCACACCGACCTGGCGACCATGGAAGGCGCCAATGAGGCGGCGCGGCGGGCCGTGAACGGGATCCTCGACGCATCGGGCTCGACCGTGCCACGCTGTCCCATCTGGCCGCTGGAGGAACCCGCGATCTTCGCTCCGGCCAGAGCCATCGATCGCCTCCTCTTCAAGCTCGGCAGGCCAGCGAGTCAACTCGTGCGGATCCGCGATGGGCGGGTCGAGGCCTCCCCGGTGCTCTCCGCCAGCGCGCCCGTCGCCGAGAGGCTCGCGCATCTGCGGACCCGGTGAACGATCGGGGGCGATAACGCCGGTGGGCGATAACGCCCTCCCTTGTCCGGGAAATGACAGCGCCGGATCCGAGGACTTGACATGCCGTGAGAGAGTGGGAACAGGGACACCACCGAGGAAGCAGCCGATGAGACAGAGAGTCAAGACCACGGGAGACGTCGCCGGACGACCGGGGGTGGCGGGAGGCTGACCATGTCGGAGGAGAACGACCGCTTCGAGGCCGCCTACCGGAGCCCGGTAACCGAGGCCAACCCTCCGCCCGAGACGGTCGCGGCGACGCCCGTCACCTTCGGCGCGGCCGCCCCCGCCGAGGGCCTCGCCCTGGAGGGCTGCGTGTTGACGCCGGAGCGAAGGATCGATCCGGGCTATGTGGTCATCCAGGGCTCCGAGATCCAGGCCGTGACGGAGACCCGTCCGCAGGCGGTCACGGTTCATCCGACCGGCGGGGTGATCACGCCGGGCCTCATCGACCTCCACGGCCATCCGGAGTTCAACGTCTTCGCCGCATGGGAGCCGCCGGTGCGGTTCGTCAACCGCTACTCCTGGCGAGGCAGCGAGCTCTATCACCGGCTCGTCCGCGATCCGCAGAACCATCTCCTCGAGGTCCTGCCCGCTTGGACGCAGCGTCGCTACGCCGAGATCCGGGCCCTGGTGGGCGGAGTCACGGCGATCCAGGGGACCGGCGGGCTGGCGAGCACCTATGAGGCGGAGGCCCTCGTTCGAAATGTTGACAAGTGGATCTTCGGGGCGCAGATCGGGCGCTCGATGATCGACCTCCCGTCGGGTTCGTTTGGCATGGAGGGCATGACCAGCGTCCTCGCCGGAATCGAGCGGGGCGACGTCAGGGCCTTCTACGTCCACCTGGCAGAGGGCAAGCGCGACAACGAGCGCTCGCAGGCGGAGTTCGGGAAGCTGGTCGATCTCAACGGCCTGACCGCGGCCACCGTCCTCATCCACGGAACGGCACTGACCGAGGACCAGTTCGTTGATGTGGCCGATGCCGACGCCAAGCTCGTCTGGTCTCCCCAGAGCAACCTGCGGCTGTACGGGGAGACGACCCTCGCGGGGGCGGCGCTCCAGCGGGGGGTCACCGTCGGCCTCGGCGCCGATTGGCTGCCGAGCGGCAGCACGAGCCTGCTTGCCGAGGTGAAGGTGGCGAGGCGCTGCCTGGCGCTCGAGGGCCATCGCTACGGATCCAAGAAGCTCGTCGACATGCTGACCCGGGACGCCGCCAAGATCGCCGGCCTCGACGACAAGCTCGGCACATTGGAGGCTGGCCGCCCGGCCGACCTGGTCGTCTTCGAGCGTCGCCACGAGGATCCGTGGGAGAACGTCGTCGAGGCCGAGCCGGGTTGGGTCGACCTGGTGATGATCAACGGGGACCTGACCTATGGGCGCGAGGACCTGATCACCGATCTCACTGACTCGGTGGAGGAGGCCTCGGTCGAGCCGGTCCGCGCCTGGGGCAAGCGCATGCTCCTGGACACCAGCTACATGGTCAATCCGGACGGCGAGCATATTCCGACCCTCGAGGAGCTCCGCACGGAGTTGATCAAGGCATATCCACAGGTCGGCCCGATCTTCGCCTGAGCGATGCCGGGGAGCTAGGAGCATCGGATGGACCGCGCAGAACTCGAGGGGCGAAAGGAGCTCGCCCGGACGCTGTTGGCGGCCGATCCGGCCCCCCCCGAGAGCGCCGATGAAGGCGGCGCGGCCCTCGCGGCGGCCCCGTTCGCCGCTCCCACTTCGCCACTGACCGCGCCGCGGGCGAAGGACATCCCGTTTCCGCAGGCGCTCCGCCCGGCGCCGAGCGCCCCGGACGCGGTCGATCCCGACGCGCCGATTCCCCCGGCCGATGTGCTGGTCATCACCTGGACCGCGGCCGAATGCGACGCCCTTGCCGACGTGTTCACCCCCGGGGTCAGCCGGCAGCGCTGGCACTTCTATCGCCGCCACTTCGCGGATCGCTACCTCCCCTCGATTCGCCCGGGCGCTCCCTCGCGGATGGCCGGGCGCCTCGGCAGCTGGCTGCGAACGTCGGTCGGTGACCTGTCGGTCATCTGCTTCAAGTCGGAGCTTCACCTGAACCAGGACGGAATCAGGACGGGCGACGGGACGGCGACGCTGCCGGTGAAGGATCTCTTCCTGCAGCTGATCGACGAGATCCAGCCCTCGGTCGTGCTCACGGTCGGGACCGCCGGCGGGGTCGCGGCGGGTCACGACCTCGGCGACGCGGTGGTCACACGGGCCGCTCGCTTCCGTTGCCAAGACGAGTTCAGGCACGAGCCCTTCAACGACAAGACGTTTCGCTCCGACTGGAGGGTGCCTCGGAGCCACTTCACCGAGGCTCGAAAGCTCATGGAGGGCTTCGCCACCCGCCTGGTCGAGCCGGCCTTCGCGCCGCCCACCAAGCGCTACAGGTTCGAGGACGAGCCGATCCGCAGCGATCCCCCGAACCGCCCGAACATCAAGCTCGATGGGGACGACTTTCCGGCGTTCCACCCGATCCTCACCACCGACTTCTTCGAGTTCGGGACCAGCGCCAACCACCTCGATCAGGAGGGCTGCGGAGTCGAGATGGGCGACGCGGCGCTCGGACTCGCCTGCTCGGAGCTCGATGAGCCGCCGCGATGGGCCGTGGTCAGGAACATCTCGGATCCGGTCATCAACGCCGACCTGCCGACCGGCCCGGACCTGGCGCTGAACATGCAGGCCCACTGGGCCGTCTGGTTCTATGAGGCCTTCGGCTACTGGACCAGCGTCACCGGGGCGCTTGCGACCTGGGGAATCGTCGCCGGCTTGGATTCGAGCTAGTGGCTCACAGCAACGCCCAACTTCCGGCTAGCGAAGCGAGCGCCTGTCGAGCACCAGGCGGTCACCACCGGCGGAGACCACCCGGGCTCGCCATGCCTTCTCTCCCTCCCGGACTCCGGACGACGAGTTCGTCGTCGTCCGTGAGCTCCCACCGCCCGGGGCGGGCCTCGGGACGATCCGTCGCCCCGGGCCGCCCTCGGTCGCCACGCCCCCCTCGCCGAGCTCGAGCTCCCAGCGCCCGCGGGAGGGCGGAAGCTCCGTGTCCGCCGGGACGAACACCATCTCTCCTCGGTGTCCTGTTCGTGCGCGTGGAGCCAACGGCCGTTGAGCGCTGCCCGCTCGATGGCCATGCCGGCTAGGCGAGCGACTTGCGCGGACCCGCGAGCGTCGCGTTCATGCGCCCCACCTGGCCGGCCGTGAACATGAACATCGCGGCATCGTCGACGTAGTCCATGTAGTCCATGAACATGTCGCCGTTGGGGCCGTTGTTGCAGGTGACGTGCGGGAAGGTGGGCTTGCCGTAGTTCGGGCCGGCCGCGTTCGGCGTGTCCGCCACGCGGTCGCCGCCGCCGCAGCCCATCGTGTCGCCCCAGATGTGCCGCAGGTTGAGCCAGTGCCCGACCTCGTGCGTTGCCGTGCGGCCGAGGTCGAATGGCGCCTTGGCCGTGCCGGTGGTCCCGAACCCCGAGTGCAGGATCACCACGCCGTCGGTTCGCGCCGGGCCGCCTGGGAACTGCGCGTAGCCGAGCAACCCGCCACCGAGGTTGCAGACCCAGATGTTCAGATACCGCTTGGCCGGCCAGGCCGCCACCCCGCCCTGCGAGGGCTTCTTCACGGAGTCGTCGGCGCCGAACGACCGCCGGCCGGTCTTCGTGCGAGTGACTCCGTCGGTCGGCTTTCCATTCGGATCCCTCTTGGCCAGCTGGAATTCCACCTTGGCGTCGGTCACCAGGCTTTGGAAGGCGGCCGGGACGTTGCTCTTGTCTGGGTTGGTCGCGCGGTAGTCCCGGTTGAGCACGGTGATCTGCGTGTTGATCTGCTGCTTCGAGATGTTCTCGGCGTTGGTCCGGTAGACAACGTGCACGACGACCGGGATCGTGATCAGCCTGCGCATTGCCTTCTGCGCCTCGCCGGTTCGCAGCGACCGCTCGGTGAACTCGTCGATGCGCAGCTGGTTGGCGCGGTAGGAGGCGTACTCCTCACTGAGGCGCTCGTGTACCTCCATGGCTCCGCACTTGCGTCGTGGTGCTGGACTCATCGCGTTCCTCCTCCTCTCGCCTCACGGCGAGGTTGTGGCTCCTCCAACGAGGAGTGGCTCCGTTACTTCAACCACCGGGTTGCCTCCGCACCTCCTTTCAGCGATGCGTCGGGATCGGACCTCGGCCTCCTCCTCCATCAGGCGGCCGAGGACGTCGTCAGGCATCCAGACCCGTGCCGGATAGCCCTCCCCCGTTCAAGATCGGGACCGCGCTCACTTCGCGCGGTCGTTTGCGAGCACGAGATGAACGTCGTCGACGCTCTCCGCCCACCGGAATGCGCTCAGGCCCTGACTCGTGTCGGCCTGATAGTCATCGCGCTCGGTGTACTCGTCGTCGCCGTACTCGTCCTTCCAGACGGCGTGACCGGCGGCAACCAGCACCTCGGCCGCGGACCGGAGGCTCGTGAGGTACTCCCAATCGTCCGGTATGAAGCGCCCGAGGCGGGCGTCGTCGGGGTCGTGGTCGATCGGTCGATATCTCATCAGCGAATACCTCCGGGTCGGAGGAGGTCGGCTCGGGTCGATCCTCCACCTTCGCGCCGCCGAATGCAAGGCCCGCTTCGGGCCGAAGGAGAGGCGGATCCGGGGGTCGAAGGAGCACTCGCGGTCGATTATCTCGCCGCTGGGACGCTGACCGTCGCAGCGCGGTGCTTTGGAGCGGTCATGTCACGGTCGGCGCTGCCATCACCCGCCCGCGGATCTTCCTCAACTGCGCGTCCTGCGAGACATGGAGCGAACGGTCCGCTAGGAGGTCAACAGGGCACCGATGTTCCTCGAACGGACAGGAGCCTCGAAGTCACTGGGCTTTCGGAGTGGACGATGTCCGGGGAGAACGTCGTGGCCTTTCCGAAGAATTGAATTTGAGTCGGTACGGTCGGCGCGACCAGCAAATCAAGGAGGACAGAGCATGAGCATCCTTATCCGCTTCACCCCGACGTCTTTGACGGCCGAGCAATACGACGAGAGTATCCGCCGCTTGGAGCAGTCCCCTGGCGGCTTTCCCCCGGAGGGGATGGATTACCACGTCTGCTTCGGCACGGATGGCAACCTTCACGTCAGCGAGATCTGGGACTCGCGGGAGCAATGTGAGGCGTTTGGCGAACGCCTGATGCCGGTGCTGGCCGATATCGGGATCGAGCCAGGCGAGCCGGAGGTGGTCGACGTGCACAACATCGTCCGGCGCTAGCCGACGAGATCCAGACCGCTCTCGCTCGGTTGCGGAGGTCGTGAATCCCCGCTGCGCTTCGACGAGAACGGCGTCTGGCCGCCGCTCCGTTTCTCGCGGCGCCGCCCGATGCACTTGAGTAACTCGGTATGAGAGACTCCGTTCCGTTGTCGATCGAGAACTGACCCGGAGGGAAGCGATGCGCAAGGCGAGTCTGATGGTCGTGGGGGCGCTTGCCAGTGCGCTTCTCGTGGGGGCGGCGACGGCGCAAGCCCAATCGGTCAGCCGTTGTACCGGGACACTTGCCTCCGGCGGCTATGGCAAGCTCGTCGTGCCGGCGGGTGCGACCTGCGACGGAACCAATGCCAAGGTCTGGGTCCGCGACGGCGTTCGGGTCCACCAGGGGGCCACCTTCATCCTTGGGGAAGAGGGGGGTCCCGGCACCGGCGTCATCCGGCGCCAGATCCACGCCAAGGATCCCGCCTCCCTGCAGGTGCACTTCGCGCACATCTGGGGCGGCGTGAGAATGTACGGCGGCAACGGGTTCTTCTCGACCGTCGAGGACAACACGATCCGTCGTGGCGACGTGACGATCACCGGATACCGCGGCTTCTGGTTCGGCTTCATCCGTAACGACGTTCGCGGCAACGTCAGGATCAACAACATGAAGATGGACGATCCGGACGCGAACGAGGTCGTCACCAACAAGGTCGTCGGCAACCTGATCTGCCGTGGCGACTCGCCTGCGCCCCAGGTCGGTGATTCGCAGGGCAAGCCGAACGTCGTCACGGGGCGAAAGGTCGGCCAGTGCGCCGGTCTGTAGCGTTCGAGCGATAGCCCCTCATTCGGTAACCCGCGTTGGCTTCGGGGGGACGCCTGACTCGCTTGACTTCACTCCGCCGATCAGCCGACCTGGTGGCGCGACGAGCTGGGGATCAGATGCGCGAAGTGCGCGCGGCAGCCGCCACGTCGCTACAACACAGCGAGCACGGCCGAAGCCGCCCTCGCCGAGACAATCGCTGGGCCCCAGGCCTTAGCGCCGAGAATCCATTGGCCCCAGCCGCCTAACGGAGACCGGACCGCGGCCGGGACGCCGCAGATAGCGTCGCCGGGCTAGGGCCGCAACGCCCGATGCCCGCATGGGCGCTCCAACGGGTGCCTACTCGGATAGCCCGGCGGCTTCGAGGGCGTGGTGTTGGTCCATGAAGCCCTGGATGCGGATCACACACCCGTCCCGAAGCCCGAATAGGACCGCCGTTTCGGCTTCGACCTCCGCGCCGCTACCCCGCCCGCGCCGAAGTTCGTGCTGGAGGACGACAACTTGGTCTCCTACGTCGATGAACTCTTGGGGAGTCAACTTGGTGTCCCAGTCCTCATCCCACAGCTCGAACGTTTGCCTGACGGCCTGGATGCCACGCGCGACGTTCCCGTCCGAAAGGCCGCCGCTGGTCCCATGCAGCTCGACATCCGAGTGGACGAGATGCATCACCTCGTCCGAGTTGTCGCCCTCGAAGGCTCTATAGAGCTGGCGGACGATCTCGACGCTCTCCTGCGACATCGCCTACCCTCGCAGCCCGGCAGCTTCCAGGGCCTCAATTTCCTGGTGGGGGAGGAAGCTCTCCATCCGCGTCACGCGGCCGTCGGCGTCAAACGTCCAGACGGCCCAGCCCTCGAGATTCAACTCGATGCCGCTACCCGCTCCACGCGCCGTGATGAGCTGGTGGACCAGAACTCTGTTGCCGTGCATGCGGAATTCGATTGGCTCGATTTGCTGATCCTCGAAGGCGTCTGGCTCCATCCAAGCCCGCAGCGCGTCCGCGCCTCTCAGCGGCGATTGACCCCCCGGGGGCACGAACTCAATCTCGGGATGGGCCAGTTCCACCGCGGTGTCGAAGTCGCCGCGATTGAACGCCTCATAGCCGCGGCGAAGGTCGCTGATGATCTCCTGATCTCGGTCAGACATCCCCACGCAGTATCCCGCGAGGCAAGCTCGATGGGCGCGGCTGGTTTCGAACGAGCATGGACGCGAGTAGTGTGAAGAAACCAGCCCCTGGCGACCATCGCGACGCAGCTGGCGCTTGCCGCCGTCGTCGCGACCGCGGGCGGCGGCGGTGGCGATCACCGGCGGGCTCGAGGTCTCCGTGCAGGTCGTCGCCTTCGGCGTGATGCTGATCGCCATCCGCCGGCTGATGGAGCTCGTCCGCGAGCTCGACGCCGCTGGCGCCCAAGTCGCCGAGCTCGCCGCGAGCGAGGAGCGCCTGCGCATCTCGCGCGACCTGCACGACCTACTCGGCCACAACCTGTCCGTGATCGCGCTGCGACCGTGACGGATGTCACGGCGAAGTCCCGACGTTTCCCACTACCGCAGGCACATCCCATTGCCTACCTTCAACAAGGTGATATCGAGCCCAGGAGGCATCGATGGGAACGACGAAAAGCGATATCGACCCGGTTGGAGCCGAGCGAACCGAAGAGGTGGCCCGGGTCTTTGCGGGCCTGATCGATTCGTTCGACGGCGAGGCACGGAGGACCGCGTTGGCCGCACACCGCAACACAGCAACCACGAGGACCACATGCTTTCGCCGCACGCGGGAGGTATATCGCGCGTCTCCCCGTTGGCCATCGCCGGGCGCGGTCCCGCGGCCGACGACCTCGGGCCTCAGCGAGCGCATCTCGCCGCCTGCTGCTCAGTCGAAAGCGCCGAGTTCGAATCCGATCTCGATCCGATACGCAATGCCGCTTGACTTCGAACCAGGGTCGGTTAGGGTCGGCGCATATCTTGAGTGGTGATCGAGGGGGGATAGCGGAAGAGCCGGTTGTCCGCGTGTCAAGGCATCGGTGGGTCCTCCCGATTCTCGTGGCGGCGATGATCGTGGTGGCGGGGATATCGACATCGGCGCAGGCGAGGACTGCAGCTGATCACAGCACCGGTGTGGCGGGGACTGATTCCGGCCCAACATTCACTGGGCTCGCGGCCTCGTTCCTCACCCACCCGCAGCCCGTACGGGGCACCGACGGGCGCTTCCACATCGCCTACGAGCTCATGCTGACGGACGCCGTGCAGTTCCCGCTCGACGTCACCCGAGTCGAGGTTCGCGATGGCAAAACCCACCGGGTTCTGCTCTCTCTCGACGGACATGCGCTGTCCTCGAGGATGAATTCGATCGCCGGCGCGACGACGGGGAAGACGCCACCCGACACGACCCTGCTCGCTCCCTCCGGCTCGGCGGTCGTCTGGCTCGACGTCCGAGTGCGACGGAAGGCGCGCGTGCCCGATGTCCTGCAGCATCGCGTTGTGTTCTCCACCCGCCCCCCACCGGGCGAGCAATCGATCCGGCTTTCAAGCCGGATCGGTCGCGTCTCGCTGCGGGCCCGAAAGCCGGTGGAGCTGGGCCCGCCCGCCCGCGGCGGCATCTGGGTGGCCGACGAGGGGTGCTGCGACAAGGACACCCATCATCGTCGGGGCCTGCTCGTCGTGAATGGCAACGAGGTAGTCCCGCAACGCTTCGCGATCGACTGGATGAGGCTCGATCGGAAGCACCGGGCCTGGGTCGGCGACCCCGCCCGTTTGTCCAGCTACCGCAGCTACGGTCAGCGCCTGATCGCCGTCGCCGCCGGGAAGGTCATATTCGCCGCCGACGGCCGCCCGAACCAAAAGCCGCCGGACAATCCAATACCGCCGTCGGTCCCGGAGCTCCCCGGCAATCGGGTGATTCTGCGCGTCGGGCCGGGAATCTACGTGACCTATGCGCACATGGTGCCGGGCTCCGTCCGAGTCCACGCCGGCGAGCGCGTTCGCCGTGGCCAGGCGGTGGGGCGGCTCGGTAACAGCGGCAACTCGGCCACGCCACACCTCCACCTCCAGGTCCAGATCACGCGAAGCTTCCTCAGCGACGGGTTGCCGTTCGTCTTCGACCGCTTCCGAGTCCTGGGCCAGATCACCGAGCCGTTCTCGGACGAGAACCTCGGCCTGCGACCGAACGGAAAGCTGCCATTCGCCCCGGCCCGTCGTCCGGGTCCACGCCGACGCGAGATGCCGCTTTCGCAGAATGTCGTGCGATTCCCGGACGCGAGGTCGTCTGCGGGCCGGAAATAAGGACCGCAACCCGGACCGCGGTCGCGGCTATCGCTTCGCCTGACGGAATGCCGATGGCTCAGGTCAGGTGCTGTTGCTCAAGGGGGACAGCCCCAAACGAATAATCAAATGGCAAGCCCGCCCAGTGCTCCTCGTCGCGATGCGAGAGTTCGTCGTTCCGGTCAATCGTCGTGCACCGAGAGGAACGCCGGAATAAAAGGCTGTGCCGCCCCAGCCGCCGAAGGACGATGCCACCCGACGACGGCGGCTCAAAGGCCGCGCGAGAGGAACGTCTCCGCGACCCCGACCGAGAGTGCGGTGGCGAGGCCGAGGTAGGTGGCGCCGACGAGCAGCCTGGTCCTGATCGGGATCGCGTAGTAGCTGCGGCCCTCGGGCGTGGCGCGCACCTTCCATCGCCTCCAGCTCTCCATGCCGCCGAAGATCAGGATCAGGAAGAGGATCGGGCTCGGGTAGAAGATCGTCAGCGCGATCAGCCCCGCGAGACCCACCAGCCAGACCGCCGGGCTAAGCGCCGCCACCGCCCGGCCGCCGTCGAGCGGCACCACCGGCAGCAGGTTGAAGAGGTTGAGGACGAAACCGATGTAGGCGAGAGCCCGCCAGAAGTCACTGCCGGTCAGAAGCCAGATGGCGAGCGGGACGAGCGAGGCGAGCGTCCCCAGGATCGGGCCCGCGAGCCCGACCCGGGCCTCGGCGGCCGCGTCCTTGCCCATCGACTTCGCCGAGATCACCGCACCAAGGAAGGGGATGAACATGGGCGCCGAGGCCTTGATCCCCTCGCGCCGAAGCTGGATCACGTGGCCGATCTCGTGCAGGAACAAGAGAAGGACGAACCCGAGCGCGAACGGGAGGCCGAAGAAAAGTCCATAGGCGGCGATCGAGAGCAGCATCGAGCCGAAGGTGGCGAGGAGCTTCAGCTTCGGGAGCAGGAAGATAAGCGCCTTCGCCTTCGCGAGGAGAACGCCGAGCGCCGCGAGGGCGCTGGCGAGCCGCTTGCCAACCCCGGGCCGGCCCGAGCCAGGGTGGATCGGCTCGTAGCCTTCGGGGGCTGGATTGGGCGGCGGGAGCGCTGGCTGAGTGGGTTGGTTAAAGCTCTCGGGAATGGTCAGATTGTCCATCGCTTCATTAAATGTAGCCTTGTGGCTCCGTCAGGCCGCTAGGCGCACTCGCTCGACTATCCGTGCGTCGTAGCGAGAAACGAATCGGGCCACCTATCGGATTTCAGGGAGACGCACGAATCGCTGCTGCCTTCACGCGAGGCTGTCGCATAAAGACCGGCGGGAGGGGGTCGGGCGCCGGTGAAACGGTCTGATCTGAAAACGGCAGGGGCTTTCGACCCCGGGTCAGGCTGTTGCCGCCGCCAGTTGGTGTCGGTGGAGCTTCAGGAGGTTGTGAGTGGCCGCGATCAGGCGCCATTCCGAGCGGGCGGCCGCCCGGCGTCGTCGTTTGAAGCGGTCGATCCGCCGGTTCGCCTTGATCTGGGCGAAGACCGGCTCGACCATGCACTGGCGTTTGGAGTAGAGCGCGCCGCCGGCCTCTGAGGCGATCACTCGTCGCATGAAGTCGTAGGGCCCGCCGAGCCGGTTCTTTCGTGGTCGGTTTCGGGTCGTGTCGGCGGCGACGATCGGGATGATCCCGCGCTCGCGAAGCGAGTCGATGTGTTCGTTTGACCAGTAGCCGGCGTCGGCCAGCACCACCCCAGGGCCGCCCTCAACGCCGGCGGTTGTGAGCTCGCGCTCGGCCGCCGCGATCATCGGCTCGAGCTGCTCGAAGTCGCCGCCCTTGGTGGTGATCTCGGCGGCGACGATGACCTGGTCGGAGGTGGTGACCGCCTGGGCGTTGTAAGCGGGCATGAAGTTGCGGCCGAACTTCATCCTGCGGGCGTCGGGATCGGTCGTGTTCAGCTTGTCGTCTGGTGTCGGCGGCGGTGAGTAGGGCTTCGGCGGCGAACCGAAGGGACGCCCGTTCTTCATCAGCCCGCGGGCGCGGTAGGCCTCGTAACGGCGGTTAGCCCGACGCTCCGCTTGCCAGTCTTCGGCCAGGCGTCGGCGACAGCTCTCAAGGCGCTTGGCGCGCTCGCGCCTCACCGACTCCGGGTTCTCGGCCCGCTCGCGCTCGAGCTCTTCCTTTGCCTGGCGAAGCCAGGCGCGGCGCCCGTTCGGGGTCCGAAGCCCCTCGGGGAGCTCATCGCCGCGGGCATCACCGTGGACCTCGTCCTCCGCGGCGTCGATGCGACCGGCCTCGGCGAGGATCTCGGCGGCGATCTGCTTGTAGCTGCGGATCGCAGAGTCAGAAGCCGCAGCGGCGAGCTTGGTGCCGTCGACCGCGACGACGCCGACGTCGACGATCCCGGCCTTCACGCAGAGCCCCAGTACCCCACCGAAGAGGTCGGCCAGCGCCGCTTCGTGGCGGACGCGAAAGCGCGCGATCGTCGCGTGGTCGGGGACCTGGTTCGCGCAGATCACCCGGAAGGCGACGTCCTCGCGGCAGCGGCGCTCGATCCCGCGCGAGGAGCGCTCGCCGACCGCGTAGGCGTAGGCGAACAGGGTCACCATCATCTGCGGCTCGTGGGCGGCGGCGCCTTGGCCGTCGGCTCGGTAGCAGGCGTAGAAGGGCTCGAGGTCGAGCTCACGCACCGCCTCGATCACGAACCAGGCGAGGTGGTCGTCATCGAGCCAGTCGCGGAGGCCCGGCGGCAGGAGCATTGGCTGGTCGCGGTCGCAGCTGAGGAAGTTCTGGGGCATGGGGCCAGTTTCTCCCTGCAAACGGACGGAAACGGGGTGAGCGGTGCCCCGGCTGCTGTTCGTCCAGGGCGGGTGCTTCCGTCGCTCAGGGTTCAGGTGTCGAGCTGTCGGTGAACGGTTCCAAGGTTCCAGTAGTCGGCGCATCGCCGGATGCGGCCGCTCTCGAGGTCGAGGACCGTCACGCCGCGGACGGACCACCGCCTGTGCGTGGGTCCAAGCCCGTCGAATTCGCCGGCGTGGGTACCGCCCATCCTCCACTCGAGGACGCCCCGTCGGTCGTCCTCGAACGATCGGATCGGCTCGACTCGGAGGTCCGGGAATGAGCCCAAGAACCCAATTGCCCACGCGTGGACTCCCGCGTGGCCTCGATTGACGATCTCAAACGCGACATCCTCGTACTCGCAATCCTCTGTGAAGAGTCGGGCGAGGCCGCCGACATCGTGCCTTGACCACGCGGCGGCCCATTGCTCTCCTAACGACACGATCTGCGCTCCATCGCCCCGACCCTATCCCCGGCGGCGCGGCGATCGCGCTCGGATCTACCGCCCCTATCGGCCTCCTCCAACGGAACGGCTCGCCTACGCCTCGCGCGGTCGCGTTGCGCCTTTATGCGACAGCCTCGCGCGAAGGGGGCAGTGATGAGTGTCGTCGTCATTGCCTCGTCATAGCCCGACGATCAGGTCGCGGACCTCGGCAGGCTGGGAGAGGAATGGGTGGTGGCCGGCGTCGAGTTCCACGACGCCGGTTGCTCGGCCGGCGAACTCGCGTTGCAGGTCGGCCGGGGTGCCCTGGTCCTGCGCGCAGACGAGGTACGTCGAGGGCACGTGGTGCCAGGCCGCTGACTGCACTGGCTGCTCTAGCACCGCCAGGCTCTGCCGGGCCGTCTTGTCCATGGCCTGTCGCTGGATCTCCGGATCGCAGTCCTGCAGGAACGTGTCGGCCAGGGCCTTCAACCGGACGGTGAACGTGCCGCCCTCGGGATCGATGTCGAGGAATGGGGCGGGCTCCTCACCGCCGAACGAGGAGAGGCTCTGCCCGACCTCGGGCAGGTAGCTCGACACCAGCAGCAGATGGCGTACGGCGTCGACGCCCGCAGCTGCCTCCGCGGCGACGATGCCGCCGTAGCTGTGGGCCACCACGATGGTCGGCTCATCGCTCGCGGTCAAGACTTGCCGGACCGAGGCGACATCCTCGGCCAGCCCGGGTCCCTGCGCACCCACCGGCTCACCCATCTCGCCGCAGCTGGGCAGGACGGGCGCATCGCTGGCGACGTCCCGCTCGGCCAGCAGCTCACCGGTCCGCTGCCACCACCACGGCCCGTCCTTGACGCATGCCCCGTGCACGAAAACGACCCTCATCATGACCTCCTCGACGGGTCTCGATCTGCGTCGGCGATGCTAGACCTACCGCTCGTTAGGCCCGAAAGCGGCTCCCCCTTCGCGCGAAGACGAGCACTACTCGCACGCGATGTGCGGCATCGCGACCCAGCGCCCACGGAGACTGCCGGTTCGCATGAAGCGGGTGCGAGCCGTCGTCCGAGTGGATGGCGCCGGGTTATGCATCAATGCTGGGCCGCACAGGCGGCCGCCCGCTCGAGCAGCGCCGCCCGCTGTCGGGAGTTCGCTGTCAGCAGCGCCGCCCGCTCGAACTCGGCCCGGGCCTCATCGGGGCGGCCCAGCTTCTCCAGCAGGTCGCCGCGCACACTGGCCAGCAGGTGGTAGCCGTCGAGAATGGGCTCCTCCCGCAGGATCTCCACGGTCTCGAGCGCCGGCTGTGGCCCGTAGGCCATCCCGACCGCCACGGCGCGGTTGAGCTCGACCACGGGCGAGGGCTGGAGCTGGGCTAGACCGTCGTAGAGGGCCACGATCCGCTCCCAGTCGGTGTCCGCGGCCACGCGGGCGCGAGCGTGGCAGGCGGCGACACTGGCCTGGAGCGTGTACGGCCCGAGCGGGCCGCCGGTCGCGTACGCACGCTCGAGCGCCCGAAGCCCGCGGCCCACGAGGAGCCAGTCCCAGCGCGAGCGGTCCTGGTCGAGGAGCAGCACCTGGTTTCCCACGGCCGAGATCCGCGCCCGCGTTCGCGATGCCTGAAGCTCCATTAGGGCGACCAGCCCGTGGACCTCTGCCTCGCCGGGCAACAGCTCCGCCAGGATCCGCCCGAGCCGCAGCGCCTCGTCGATCAACTCGGGCCGGACCAGTTCGTCGCCGCCGGTGGGTGAGTAGCCCTCGTTGAAAATCAGATAGATGACCTCGAGCACCGAGGCGAGGCGCCCGTGGAGCTCGCCCTGCCCCGGCACCTCGAACGGCACGCGCGCCGCCGACAGCGTGCGCTTGGCCCGGACGATGCGCTGCGCGACAGTCGACTCGGACGTCAGGTACGCCCGCGCGATCTCCTTCGTCGTCAGCCCGCAGAGGAGCCGCAGGGTGAGCGCCACCCGCGCGTCGGTGGAAAGCACAGGATGGCAGGCAGTGAAGATGAGCCGCAGGAGATCGTCGTCGAACGGGTCGTCGGCTGCGGCCGCGAGGTCCTCGACGTCCGCCGAGCGGAGCTCGGCGTCGCGTCCGAGCTCCTCGGTCTTTCGCCGTTGGACCGCCGCGCGGCGCAGCCGGTCGATGCCGCGATGCTTGGCCGTGGCCATGAGCCAGGCGCCCGGGTTGTCCGGAACGCCCGACTCAGGCCACTGCTCGAGGGCATAGACGAGCGCCTCCTGGGCGAGGTCCTCGGCGAGCCCGACGTCGCGCACCTGGCGGGCGATGCCAGCGATCAGTCGCGCGGACTCGATCTGCCAGACCGCCTCGACCGTGCGCGGGACGTCAGGGCTGGCCACGGACCCGGCTAGGCGTCCGCCTCGACCTGGGCGCGCAGTTCCCGCTCCTTCTCACGCAGCTCGGGCGTAAGCTCCTCGCCGAAGTCGTCCTCCTCGAACACCGGCCGGATCTCCACCGCGGCCCGCTCGAGCTCGCTGCTCGGCATGCGCTTCGCCCACTCGATTGCCTCGTCCATCGACTTCACCTGCCACAGCCAGTAGCCGGCGAGGAGCTCCTTGGTCTCGGCGAACGGGCCGTCGATCACCTTCCGCTCGCCTCCCTCGAGCGTGACGCGGACGCCCGTCGAGCTGGGATGAAGGCCCTCCGCGGCCAGCATGACCCCGGCCTTCACGAGATCCTCGTTGTAGGCCATCATCTGCTCGAGCTCCTTCTGGCTGGGCATCTGCCCCGCCTCACTCTCCTCCGTCGCCTTGACGAGCACCATGACTCGCATTTCGTGGCTCCTCCTCTTGGTTGCGTTTGTCCCTTCTACCAGGGCGTCGAGCGAGCGGGGCAAAAATCGACACCCGAAAACCAGTCAAAGGCGGCGTGTGGCCCCGGGTAGTTGCCGCTGCTCGCCGCCCGGCCCGAGGCTGCGCCACGCCCTCGGCGAGCGCCCGCACCGATCCTGAACGGCGCCGACATACGTGCCTTCAATGTAGTTGTGAGCGCCCCGCTGCCCTTCGATCTGCGCTCCCCTGGGGGACGAGCACGACGAGCCGCGCGCAGCGGCCTCGCTGCCCCTGCCTTGCGCGAAAAGCTGAAGCGCCCGCCGCCGTGGGGTCGGCTCAGTCTGAGCTCTCGCTCCCTCTCAGCGCCGCCACGTGGGCCGGATTGATGCCGATTGACTCGCCGGTGCTGTGCTCCTTAAACCAGGCCAGGCGAGCCTGACCCGATCGAGCGGCATCCGAGAGGCCCCTCTCGACCTCGTCCAAGCCCCCTTCCACCGTGTAGACGTCACCGTTTCCGAGCCTGATCTCTGCGTGAGGCATTGGCGCAAACATGACAGACGGCGGACCGAACCGAGCGCCTCCTTTCGTTCTGGGAGGAGATGACTGAACGAGCCTGCCAAGGGGAGGAGAATCCGATCGATGGCACACGATCATCCGATAAGGCGGGCGCGCCATGAAGACCAACACGGGAGCGCCCCCCACCGACCGGATGTTCCCGTCGCCGGGGTGCTACGCGATTCGATCGTCGGGATCACGTGCTTCCCTAATCCGCTGCCGAGGAGCGGCAAGCGGAGATCGCGGCGACGGCGGCGCCGCACAAAGCGTCCGTGACGTGAGCAGACGCGGCGTGGTCCAACGGCCCCGCGCTTCTGCTTCGCGTGATGAGCGGGCACCCTCCGTGTCCGTCGCCATCTGGCCCCTTGGGTGCCAGCAAGTAGCTTGCGGTCGTGGAGATCGTCCGAGCGAACGGGCTCGAGATCGCCTACGAGCGCGTCGGCAAGGGGCCGCCGCTCGTCTTCGTGCACGGGGCGGCCGACGATGGCCGGGTTTGGCAGCCACAGCTCGCCGGCCTGGCCGACGAGTTCACGGTCGTCGCCTGGGACCAACCGGGGGTGGGCCGCTCCTCTGATTTCCGTGGCGACTTCAGCCTCCCGGACTATGCGAACTGCCTCGCGGCGGTGATCGAGGCGGTCGCGCGCGGCCCGGCGCACGTCGCCGGCATCTCCTGGGGCGGCACCGTCACATTGGAGCTGTACCGCCACCACCCGGAGTTGGTCGCGACCCTGATCCTCGCCGATACCTACGCCGGCTGGAAGGGGTCACTTCCCGACGAGGAGGTCCGCGCGCGGGTCGAGGGAATGGGTCAGGCGCTGGCCGCACCCGCCGAGCCGTTCGAGACCGCCGGTGCCTTCCCGGGGTTGTTCGCCGGTGAGCCGCCCGCCGAGTTCGTTCCCTTGCTCGAGGAGATCGCCACCGCTGTCCGGCCCGAGGCCTCAAGACCCAACTGCGCGTGATGGCAGACGCCGACCAGCGCGATCTGCTGGCCCGAATCGCCGTGCCGACCCTGCTGGTCTGGGGCGAGCTGGACGCGCGCTCGCCGCTCCGCATCGCCGAGCAATTCGAGCGGGCGATCCCGGACAGCAAGCTCGTCCTGATTCCCGGCGCCGGCCACATGAGCAACCTGGAGCGGCCCGACCAGTTCAACCAGCCCGTGCGTGAGTTCTGCCGCGCCCATCCACCGGCTTCCAGCTGAGCCTCAGGCATCGCACCGGCTGCTCCCTTGCGCGACGGGCGACAGAGCGGTGACCGCCGGGCCTGTCAGCGCTCAGATCCGAGGCCAGCGGCTGGTCCTGACGCATCGCGTGCGCGAGATCAGGTCAGAGTGCGCGCGTGGCGACGTTCTGCCTGCTCCACGGCAAGTGGCACGATGCTTCGAGTTGGGAGCCGCTGGCACGCCGGCTCGAGCAGCACGGTCACCGCTGCGTAGCGCCCAACCTGCCGTTCGACGATCCCGCGGCGGGCCACGAGGAGCGTGCATGGCCGGCGATCGCGGCACTGCGAGGAGCACAGAATCCGGTCGTCGTCGGGCACTCGCTCGCGGCGGGAGTGGCGGCGCTCGTGGCAGCACAATGCGGCGTCTCGCTGCTCGTCTACCTCTGTCCGGCGCCCGTCGGACCGTTCATCGGAGTCGAGGTCGGCACCGCTCCGTTTCGCGAAGGCTTCCCGTTTCCGCCGGACCGCGAGGACGGGACGAGCGTCTGGGATCCCGATGCAGCAGTCGCGGCGATGTACCCTCGCTTACCGCCCGACACCGCACGAGCGTTTGCTTTGCGGCTACGGCCCGGTGCGTCGATGCCCGATGCCTATCCGCTCGACGGACCGCCGAATGTCCCAGCGGTCCTGGTCGCCGCCCGCGCGGACGAGTTCTTCGTAACCGAGTGGTCGCGTCGCGTTGCAGCCGCCGTCCTTGATACGAAGGCGATCGAGATCGAGAGCGGACACTTCCCGATGATCGAAGCGCCCGTTGAGCTCGCGGAGGTCCTTGAGAGCTGCGCAGTCCGGGTGACGCTCGAGCGTCATGATTAGCGACAACTTCGAACGGTTGCGGCCCTAACGCCACTGTCGCAATGCGCGAGCAGGAGCTGCCAGTGAGTACGTCCCTAGCCCGAAGAGACTTCGGCGAGCTTCTTGATCGTCCGGAGCATCTTCTTGCTCATCACGAAGCCGATCGGCTCGATCAGGTAGGGAGCGAAGCCAAGCTTCTCCGCTGGCCCCTTGCCGGCGACGCCGTGTCCCCGCTCGAGCAGCCGCGTGGTCCCGCCGGGGCCGTCGAGCAGGTGAAAGGCCCACGTTGCCTGTGAGCCCTTCTCGTTCGGTGGGCCGCCGAGCACCAGCGCGCGATCGGACTCGATGCGAGCCACCGGAGGACCGAAGCCGGAGCGTCCGTGAGTGACGATGGTGTCTCCCACCCGGAGCTGCTGCAGCTCCGGGCGTATCTCCATCACGTTGTGGATTTGGCAGCCGACGAGGTTCTCGAGCCCCTCGTAGGTGTAGAAACCGCCGCGGCCCTGGCCGAGCTGGACGAGCCACGGCCACACGGCTGAGCGGGGGGCATCGATCGAGATCGCGTGGTTATAGGTCCACTGTGGCTTGGGCACAAGCTCATCACCTGGGAGCCGGCGCGCCCTCTCTTCCTCGGTGCTTCCCCAACGCCTCCTCCATCCCCGCAGGAGCGGATAGAGCAGGAGGTGAACAGCGATCTGGAGCGCACCGGAGATCGATTCGATCATTTTGCGCATCACTCGTGGCTTAGGTTCGCGCATACGGCGTCAGGCACGACACTCGCACGCTGTCGCAACGCGCGAGGAGCGACACCTGTCCTTCGGCTAAGTTCACGCAATCGTTAGGCCGAGGACCGACGAGTACCCCGATCATCTCGAGCGAGTTGCCGCTGCGCTCGTCTCTGACGGGGTCGAAGCGGCCGCTGAGCTCTTGGCCCCGATCGCCGAACCACCGCGTGAGGTGACGGTGCGCAAGGAGCCGTCCGAGACCCTGATCGCGTCGAGCTACAAGCGTGATCGCTTCCGGTGCCGCTACTGCGGGTGCCGTGTCATTCCGACTCAGATCATGCGACTCATCTCTCAGTTCTTCCCGGAGGATTTCCCCTATCACCCCAACTGGAAGGGCGGAGAGACACACCCTGCGATCGCGTCACGAAGTGCCACCCTCGATCACGTCGTCCCCTGGACGGCCGGGGGGACGAACGACCCCGAGAATCTTGTCTGCGCCTGCTGGGTTTGCAACCAGACCAAGGGGGATCTCCTGCTCGAGCAACTGGGCTGGGAACTGCTTCCAACGCCCGGCGACACCGACTGGGACGGACTTACCCGTTACTACCGTCAGCTGTGGGAGCTTGCAGGACGTCCGACTACGGCTGACCACCCGTTCTGGGTGCGCCTCTTCGATTAGTCAAACCTTCGCTGCTGCGAGGCGCAGTAGGAGCAGTGCTTGCCGAGGTAGTCGTCGGACGGCTGTCGCTTCGCGCGAAAAGCAGAAGTCAGGCAGCGAGGCGCACTCGCTCGATTATCCGTGCGTCGTAGCGAGAAACGAATCGGGCCCCCGCTACTCCACGTAGCTGCGACGACTACAACGGCAAGGCGAGCCGCTGCCCCTGATCGCGCGAGGCAGCCACATCGTGATCAGCGCTAGCGTGGCTCGCGATGGCGAAGGTGCTGGTCACTGGGATGTCGGGTACCGGCAAGTCGTCGGCCCTAACCGAACTGGGCCTGCGGGGGTATCACGTGGTGGACACCGACGATCAGGGGTGGACCGAGTGGGTCACGGCCCCTCAGGAGGTCGGCGGAGGCGAATGGCTGTGGCTGGAGGACCGAATGACCGCGCTCCTTGATCTCGATGACGATCCCACCCTGTTTGTTCAAGGGTGCGTTCGCAACCAGGGGAAGTTCTACAACCGCTTCGACGCAATCGTCCTGCTGAGTGCACCCGCCGAGGTACTCCTCGACCGGATCGCGAGCAGGACGACGAACGACTACGGCAAGGCTCCCGCTGAACGCGACCTGATCCTGCACCACCTCGAGACCGTCGAGCCGCTGCTGCGGGCAGGAAGCACGCACGAGCTCGATGCGAGTCGACCGCTCGACGAAGTGGTCGCCGATCTGATTGCGATCTCGGAAGCGCTGTCCAATGTGTAGTGAGGGAAGCCAGCCGGCTCTCGCTTCCGCGTCAGGCTGCCGTGCAGGTTCCCGGGCACCTAAGGCTGGTCGGACCAGCGCAGGCGCTCGGTCAGTAGTAGTACCGGCGACCTGCGACCGGCCTACCGATGGCTCCGAGAATCCACAAGATCACGCCGATGACCAAGAGGATCCCGCCGAGCGCATACAAGAGGCCGAGGTTCAACAGCGCACCAATGATGATCAGAATGATTCCGAGAACGATCATGGCCGGCTGATACCCGGGATAACCGACGGTCACGCGGGCGCATCGTCCAACAAGTGCGCTGGTGTTTGTCCATGCGGGCTTCCAGCTGGACCCGAGGAGGTCCATTAACAACACGCTCAGCCGCGTTCGCCTCTGGCGGGGCAGAGCGCCGCTTGAACTACGCCGCTCGCTGAGCCAGCGCGTCCAGATCGATGACGGTGATCCGCCGGCGTTCGGTGCGGATCCAGCCGAGCTCTCTCATCGTCCGCAGCGCGGCCGCCACGCCCGCGCGCGAGGAGGCGGTCCAACCGCCGAGGTCGTCTTGGGTGATCGGAAGTTCGATCCGGGTTCCCTCGTCGCTCCGAGCCCCGTAGCGGTCACACAGCTCGATCAGGCGCGCGGCGATGCGACCGATCGTGTCAGAGGCGCCGAACTGAATCCGCTTTCGGTCGGCGTCACGGAAGCGTTCGCTGAGGACGTCGATCAGGGTGAATGCCGCGGTAGGTCGCCGCCGTAGATAGGCACGAAACTCGGAGCAGGCGAGCGCCCGCGCCTGGGCGGGCTCGATCGCGATCACGTTGCTGGACCTGGGCTCCGAGCCGGCGAACGAGAGCTCGCCGAGCACGTCCCCGGGACCGAGAAAGCTCAGGACCATCTCGCGCCCCTGGTCATCCACGAACGTCGCCTTGGCGTGACCCCGAATCAGGATCAGGACCCGATCCCCGGGCTCGGCTTGGTGCATCAGGTGCTCGCCGCCGGCGAACCTGCGTACGCCTCCGAGCTGCAGCAAATCGGCGCGATCGGAATTGGCGAGGAGCTCCACGAACGTGCCCTGCTCAAACGATTCTCCTGCGGGTCCGCGCCGCGGCTCGCTCATCGCGCTCGTTCCTCCGCATGGCGGCCACATCCCTTGCGGCGCTTGGGCTCTCCCATCGTCTCTTCTCCGTGCTGAGCATAAGCGCTGCGCAGCCCCACATCCAGAATTGGACCCTCCCACGGTCCAGACCTGGGTTGTTGGCCGCTGGCGGCGCGAGGACACTTGCCGACATGGATCAGACGCTCCACCGGACAAGAGCAGCAAAGCCGCAACAAGGAGGGATCATGAGCATCAACAAGAACCGCCCCATCCGCGTCGTCGGCGCAGTGATCGGAGGTCTGGCCGCGGTCGCGATCGCGCTCCCGGCCACGGCCGGCGCGGCTCCCGCGATCGAGCCGGCGCAGCCCGGTGCCACGCCGGACCACGCACAACTCGCGTCATCGACCGGCCTGGCGTTGCACCGCGACCCGTCCAAGGCTGTGCCCTTCGTGGCCGACGTCGGGCCGCAGGTGCCGAGCGCAGGCTCGAGCTTCGCCTGGGGCGATGCGGCGATCGGCGCGGGCGTGATGACCGGAGCGATCGCGCTGGGGCTGGGAGGCGTTCTCGGTGCCCGTAGGCTCAAGGCGAGTCCAACCCGCAGCCACGTGCCGGCCGCAACCAGCAGCTGAGCCGCCGAATCGGCTCATAGGCCAGAGCAAGGCCCCGATCCCGTCCGAGCGGGGTCGGGGCCTGGTGCGTACGGCCGGTCGCGGATCGCGCATCGCTCCCGCTCGGGCAGCGGCTCTGGCTGCTCCGGAAGGCACCGATTAGTGGAAGGCGGCATGTCACGCCCTGTCAGGAGGACTCTGAATCGCCCGCGTCGACGAAGTTGACGACGACGAGCAGACCATCTGGCTCGACGGTGACTGCACTCCGTTTCAAGCGGGTGCCCGCACCCGCAGATGGGGCTCGCCGGCGGCACGGCGGCTTCAGGCACCGCCAGCAGCTCCACGAACTCGCGTGCTTCCTGCTCGGTCACCCCATTAGGAGCTACGGGTCTCGCCACGTACTTCTCGCGGTAACACGCGAATTAGTAAGTGCCGCCCGCGCCACCGCCGCCCGAGGCGACCAGACCTATCGCAACGATCGCCGCGACCAGCATGAGAACTCCGATTGCAATCCAGGTGTTTCGGCTGAGCGTCATTGGATTTCTCCTTTCGTCCTATAAAGGTCGTTCATAGATAAAGACGCCGCGGAGCTTGATTTCTTCCCGCGCGCGCTGTTCTTCAGCGTGCTGGTGCCGGTCACCGGGCTCGTCTTCGCGGGTGGGACACAGAAACCCGTATATCCCAGCGCAAAGGAGGTTGAGCGTGAAGATCGTGAAGCGAGTCCTCGCATTGGGCGCGGCCGTCGCCGCGATGGGGGCCTTGGCGGCACCGTCCAGTGCAGCGCGGCCGGACTACTGGACTGTCGGTTGCAGGTTTCCGTCGACCGCCAATGCCATCGACCTCACCTCCCCGACGGACATCGCCGACTGGGTCAAGCAATGCATCGACCGGGGCGGTAAGCCTTCTGTTCACCCCGGTTACTACTCGTAATCTCGTGGTGGTGGGCGCCAGAACCGCTGGCACCCACCCACCACGCAACTGTGCGATTTAGGCGGCTGCTCCTGCGCACCCCGGCTCTCTGAGAGCAGGCGCGGCTCACTCCGCGCCTGCGCCTACCAGGGACCGCCACTGACCGGCGCGCGCCAGCGCGAGATACTGCGTAGGCGATGTCGCAGGAGAATGTCGAAGAGCAGAACGTGAGGTTCGTGCTCGACGGCTACGCGCGCTTCAACGCCGGTGAGAGAGTGCCCGCACTTTGGTTCTTCACCCCGGATGCCGAGTTCCACGCCGCCCGTGAGGACCCCGACTCCGCGGTCCATCACGGACTCGATGCCGTCAGGCGACAATACGCCGCCTGGGTCGCGTCCTATCCCGATCTGACTGTGGAGCCGTTGGAGGCGAAGGGAAGCGGTGACAAGGTCTTCCTCTGGGTGCGCTTCAGCGGTCATGGAGGGGAAAGCGGTGCCCCGGTCGAGATGGAGATGGCCCACGTGCTCACGATCCGGGACGGCAAGGCCTCCCGAATCGCCGAGTACTTCGATCGGGCTGAGGCCCTCGAAGCCGTCGGGCTTTCGGAGTAGCCGATGTCGCGGGAGAACGTCGAATTGGCGAGGGCGTTCCTCGCCGCGTTCATAGAACTCGATGAGGGCCTCATCGAGCGCCAGCAACTGGGAGCGTTCTTCTCGCCGGATGGGATCACGACCTTCTCGGGCTTCTTGGACGAGCAAACCACGCTTCGCGGCTTGGATGAGTTCCTCGAATTCCGCGCCGCCTGGATGGAGCCGTATGCCGACTGGAGTTACGAGCCGGCGAAGATCGTCGATGCGGGAGCGGATCGGGTCGTGGTCACCCTTCACCAACGGGGAAAACCCCACGGCAGCGACTCGTGGGTCGAGATGGACTACGGCCTCGTCTATACGGTCGAGGAGGGATTGATCACGCGGGGTGACTTCTACGCAACTCCCGAGCAAGCCCTCGAAGCCGCCGGGCTGCGGGAGTAGGCGATGTCGCGGGAGAACGTGGAGACCGCGCACCGTGCGTTCGCGGCGTTCGCCAGTGGCGGTTGGGAAGCGTGTATGGGCACCTACTGGGACCCCGACATCGTCTGGAACATGACACCGACGGGAATCCCCGGGCTTGGGACCTACCGCGGCTTTGATGAACTCAGATTGTTCTTCGAGGACTGGTTCAGCACGTTCCCCTTCGAAGAGTGGGAACAGGATCTGCTAGACGTGATTGATTGTGGCGAGCAGGTCGTAGCGTTGACTCGACAGCGTGGCCAGGGATCGACCAGCGGGGCCGACGTGGACTTGAACTACGCCCAGGTGATCAAATTCCGCGATAACAGGGCGGTGGAAGTTGACATCTACCTCGACGCCGCCGAGGCCCTCGAAGCCGCCGGGCTGCGGGGGTAGCCGGTGTCCAGGAGAACGTCGACGCCATAAGAGCCGCCCTCGACGTGATGGAGCGGGGCGGGCTGGACGCCTTCCCGCTGCTGCGCCAGCGGGTCTGGCTACACGCGAGCGAGACGGCGACTGCCATCGGGCCGGATCACGATGCAGCCGACTAGCCCTCGCCGAGCGGCGCGGATTAGGCGGCGGTATTTGATTCGCCCGAGGACCGCGGGGGTTCGTCGCGAGCTTCCGGCGAGGGCTCCTCGCCCTCGGTGGCGGCGTCCTCCGCCAGGGCCTCCTCGGGCGCGACCGGCTCGATCCCGTCGGATTCCGACTCCGAGGGTGGCCCTGGCGTTGCGGGTTCCGGTGTTGGTTCCCTGTCCTCCGCCCGTTGCCGAGCGTCGCTCGCGATGTCGTCCAAGCGTTGGGCGATGTTCCTCGCGGCCGCCGCGGCCTTGTCGAGAACGTCGGGCGCTTGCCGGTCGATCGCAACCTGCGCGTCCACCAGCAGGCTTTCAATCCCGTCGATGTACCCCTGAACGCGGGAACGGTAATCGTCGCTCGGCCCGGCCATGCGCGGAGGCTATACCCAGCGGCCGTGCCCGAAGGGGATACTGCCGGGGATATGAAGCGCGCGCCCGGTTTGGTTGGGAGTTTCGGTCTTCTCAGTGACCACGGCAAGCTCCACATCGCCAATCCCGAGCGTCTCGACTGGCACCATCACAGAGTCATGAGCTACTGCGGGCGCGAGTGGCCGCTTCCTCAGCACACGCGCGCCTGGGGCGAGGCGGATGCGGCCGACGTGTGCAAGACCTGCCTGCGGGCATCGCACGCGGCGGAGTCGGTGGCGCACGACTCGCACAAGCGTTTTTGGACCCGCCTTTGGGAGAGGCTTTAGCCCGGAGTCGAAACGCTAATGCTGCGTCACCGCCTACCCGTTTCCAAATCGTTTCCAAATGGCCGCTACAGCCGACCAACAAGTGACGGGCCGATCCAGAAAGTTGCCCACTAGCGGGGCTTTCTCCGATGGGCGCGGCTGGTTTCGAACCAGCGACCTCTCGCGTGTGAAGCGAGCGCTCTCCCACTGAGCTACGCGCCCGGGGGGCGGATGATAGGCAGCCCCGGATGGATGGCAGGACGCGGGCTGCCGGGCGCGGCCGGGGTTCCCGGTCCGGTCGGGTCAACCTGCGCCCACCTGTCGGCCGTGGTTTGACTGGACCCGGCCTACAGGGGCGAAGGCACCCCCGCGTGCGAGGATGGCGGCGTGAAGGTCACGATGATGCTCGCGGATGCCGCGCAGGCGGTGGAAGGCAAGCTCTACATCCTCGGGGGAGGTTGGTCCCTCACCGGGCCGGAGCCGAGCGCGTCGGCGATCGCCGCGTACATCCAGGTGCCCTGGGATCGCACCAACGTTCAGCACGAGTTCCGGTTCGAGCTGATCGACAGCGACGGGCAGCCGGTCACCGCGGAGACGCCGGAGGGTGAGGACGAGCAGGTGGCGATCGAGGGTGGCTTCGAGGTCGGGCGGCCAGTGGGCGTGACGCCGGGGACGCCGATCGACGTGCCGCTCGCCATCAACATCGGGCCGCTGGCGCTGCCTCCGGGTGGCCGCTACGAGTGGCGGCTGACGATCGACGGGGAGACGTCGGACGACTGGCGGCTGGCGTTCTCCACTCGGCCCGCGGACTGAGCGTCCGGCCCAGCCCGGGCACTCCTGGTTTGGCCGCCCGGCCAGGCGGGCAGGGGGTGAATACGTATGGCCGCGGACGGCTTTCGACACCAGGCGCTCTTCTACTCGGGGGACGAGGAGTTCCTGGCCGGAACGCTGCCGTTCATCCGCGACGCGGTAGCGGCGGACGAGCCGATCATGGTCGCCGTGGGTGCGGACAAGATCAAGCTGCTGCGAAGCAGGTTGAACGGCGCCGCCGACCGCGTCGCCTTTGCCGACATGCACGAGATCGGGCGCAACCCCGCGTTGATCATTCCCGCCTGGCAGGACTTCGTCACCGCCGCCGCGACCCGCGGCCAACGCGCGCGCGGGATCGGTGAGCCGACCTGCGCGCCACGGAGCGTGGCGGAGGTCGCGGAATGCGAGCACCACGAGTCCCTGCTGAACCTGGCCTTCGACCACGGGCCCTCGTGGTGGCTTCTCTGCCCCTACGACGTGGGGGCCCTCGGTCCAGCGGTCGTCGCCGGCGCCGAGCACAACCACCCGTTCATCGAGGAGCACGGCGTCGAGCGCAGGTCGGGCGCCTACCGCGAACCGGCGGCGACGGGGGCTCCCTTCGCGGGCCGGCTGCCCGCACCGTCCGTCGCTCCCGAGGAGATGGTGTTCGAATCCGCCGACGACCTCGAGGCCACGCGCCGGTTCGTGACCGAGCAGGCCGCAGCGGAGGAAATGGATTCGGAGCGGGCCGACGGGCTGGTGCTGGCCGTGGACGAGGTCGTCACCAACGCGTTGCGCCACGGCGGCGGACGCGGGGTTGTTCGCGTTTGGCCGGAGGGCGGCGGCCTGGTTTGCGAGGTGTCGGACACGGGGACGATCACGGACCCCATGGTGGGGCGGATCCGCCCCGACGTCAACGAGCTCGGCAGTCGTGGGCTGTGGATCGCGAACAACTTCTGCGATCTGGTCCAGATTCGGTCCTCGCGTGTCGGCACCGTCGTCCGCTGCCACCTGGGCGCGGCCGAGAGCGCGGTCCGGGCTTAGACGAACGGGCCGCCGGTCGAAGCCTCGCGGCCCCCGCTAGGATCCCGGGTGGACCGTGCTAGGCGGGGAGGTAGCGGTGCCCTGTCACCCGCAATCCGCTCTAGCGGGGCTGAATGCCCGTCCGAGGGTCGTGGCCTTCGGGGTCAGTACGTCGCGGACGGCGCTGACGGCCAGGTCCCGCGCAATGCGCGCCCGCGAACCAGGTCAGGTCCGGAAGGAAGCAGCCTTAAGCGGTAGCGAGCATGTGCCGCGGACCAGCCTGGCCCGAGCCAACTGCGGCGCAAGCGCCCGGGGACCGCTCTCGAGGGCGGGCCGCACGGTCCATGGTTTTTTGTGGTGGCTCAGTAGGTCTCCGGTACTGCTGGCGCGAGCTTGCCGACCTTGGTCGAGATGCCCCCGCCCGAGCCCGTCGACCCTCCGCCGCCGCCCGAGTCCGTCGAGGTGCCGCCGGAGCCGCCGTTCGAGCCGCCGCCCTTGCTGCCGCCCCCGTCGGCCCCGATGCCGCCGTTCCTGCCGTCATGGCGACGCCTGTGGTGGCGCGTGGCCGCCCGCCGGCGGATCCTGGTCGCCGCCTGAATGGGGGCAGCGGCGCGTGTAGACGACCCGCGCGGGATCTCCGGGCGGGGTATCGGAATGCGACCAGGACAGGTGGAGGTGGTTGCCGCGGCCGTGCCCGGCGTCGCCGTTCCAGCCGACCCAGCGCCAGGGCATGATCGGCTCGTTCTGCCGGGGCTCGGCTAGGTGCGCGAGGTCGCCGATCTCGCCCCAGGTGCCTCCCTTGCCTCGGTTCGGGACGATGTCGGTCGCGAGGCCGATCGGATGCTCGCCGTTTTGGGCGTGGACCGGATCGTTGGAGTAGCCGTCGGTGACGAAGATGTCGAACCGGCGCTTCATCCACCGGATGTCGGGCAGCAGCCGCCGGTCGATTCGCTCCGCCGGGAGGCCCGGGATGGCGACGAAGCGCCCGCCGTTCACCGTCTTGCACAGGTGCGGTGCGATCTTCTTGCTCCGCATGCCCGCCGCCGGCGACGCGGCCACGCACAGCGCCCCGATGCCGATCGCGAGCAGGACCAGCGTGCGCGCCACGCGGAATCCTTTCCCCCGGCCTGCCATTGCGTAATTGAATCGTCAGCGGCTCCCGAAACTGAAAGAGTGCACCCAGGATGAACGACGCCGCTCCGGACCTCGAGCAGTCACCCAGATTCAGCAGCACATGTGGTCCGAGGAAGCCTTCCCCGATCCAGCGGAATCGGCCTCCGGACCGGCCCGAAGCCACGGCTAGACTGGCGGGGTGTGTCGATCGAGGAGCGTCCTAGCGACGAGTCAGGCAGGTAAGGCGGCGAAGCCGCCGCATTAGGCGTGGCCGAGACCTCCCTCTATCGCCGCCATCGCCCCCAGAGCTTCGACGAGGTCGTCGGCCAGGAGCATGTCGTGCGCACGCTTCGCAACGCCGTCGAGAACGACCGGGTCCACCACGCGTACCTGTTCGTCGGCTCGCGCGGCACGGGAAAGACATCGCTGGCGAAGATCCTCGCTCGCTCGCTGAACTGCGTGAACGGGCCCACGGTGACGCCATGTGGGGAGTGCGAGTCGTGCCGGACGATCGCGGCCGGCACGTCCCTCGACGTGATCGAGATGGACGCGGCGTCCAACCGCTCCGTGGACGACATCCGTGATCTGCGCGAGCGGGTGGGCTACGCGCCCGCCGCGGGCGGCTGGAAGGTCTACATCCTCGACGAGGCCCACATGCTCACCCGCGAGGCGTGGAATGCCTTCCTGAAGACCCTCGAGGAGCCGCCGCCCAACACCGTCTTCGTGCTCTGCACCACCGAGCCGCACAAGGTCATGCCGACGATCGTCGACCGCTGCCAGCGCTTCGACTTCCAGCGCCCCTCGCTCGAGCAGATCGCCGACGTCGTGCGCCGCGTTGCCGCCGCCGAGTCGATCGAGGTCGACGACGGCGCGGTCGCGGCGATCGCCCGGGCGGCCGGGGGCAGCTTTCGCGACGCGCTTGGGACGCTCGACCAGCTCGTCGCCTACAGCGGCAAGCGGGTGGCCACCGACGACGTCCTCGCGGTCCTGGGCGTCGCCGAGGCCGAGTTGATCCTGGCCGCAGCGGAGGCGATCGCGGCCGAGGACGGCCGGGCGGCGCTCGAGGTGAGCGAGAGGGTCTCGCGCTCCGGGCGCGACGTCACGCAGTTCGGGCGGGACGTTGTCGCACACCTTCGCCAGCTGCTGGTGATCCGGACCGTTGGCGAGGTGCCCGATGCCTTCAGCGTCACGGCCGCCGATCCCGAGCGCCTGCGGGCGCAGGCCGACGAGCTTTCCGAGCTGGCGCTCGTGCGGGCGATCGACGTGATCGCCGCGGCGCTTGCGGCGGTCAAGGAGGGGGATGAGCCGCGGATGACGCTCGAGCTGGCGCTGCTTCGCTCGGCGCGCCCGCAGCTGGACCCGACTCGGCAGGCGCTGCTGCAGCGCGTCGAGCGCTTGGAGGACGCTCTCGGACGAGGGGTCGCCGGGGCTCCCCCGGCCGAGCCGGGGGCCGCTGGGGGTCCCCCTGACGAGCACGGCGAGGTTGTGCCGACACATGTGTCGGCACAATCGCCTCAGGCTCGTCAGGCGGACCCCCAGCGTCCCGAGAGTTCCGATTCCACACCCTCGGTGCCGGAAGGTTCGCCGCCCGCCCGAGACGAGCGGGATGACGCTCCATCCGCTCAGGGCCAGGCCGGGCCGGCTCGCGCCGCCGCCGCGGTAGTGGGGGAGCAGGAGCAGGTTGACTTCGAGCGGGTGGCTTCGCTCTGGCCCGCGGTCGTCGATCGCATTCGCGAGTCCGGGTCCGAGCTTCTGTCCACGTACATCGCCCCGGCGCGGCCCGTCGCGCTCGATACGGAGGGGTCCGCGCCGTCGCTCAAGGTCGGCTTTCCGCCGAGCGCAGCCTTCAACAAGCGCAAGGCCGAGTCGCAGGAGGCGCGCGAGTGCCTGGCCGACGCCGTCCGGACGATCGTGGGGGAGCGGCTGCGCCCCGTGTACGTGCTGCTCGATGCGGACGAGGCGGTCGACGGCCTCGAGGGCGACGACCAGCTCAGCGAGGAGGAGCTGATCGCGAGGCTCAAGTCCGAGTTCGACGCCGAGGAATTCGACGAGTCCGATGATCGCGACGCCGAGGAGGAGGCAGCCAGATGACCCGTGGACCCGGAGCCGGAGGGCTCGACCTGAACGCGATGATGAAGCAGGTCCAGCAGATGCAGTCCGAGATGATGGAGGCGCAGGAGAAGCTCAAGGACGAGGTCGTCGAGGCGAGCGCCGGCGGCGGGATGGTGAAGGTCAAGATGAGCGGCGACCTCCGCCTGCTGGAGATCGCCATCGACCCGGAGGCGATCGATCCCGACGACGCGGAGCTGCTTCAGGACATGGTGATGGCGGCCGTCAATGAGGCGATCCGCTCGGGCCAGGAGCTCGCGACCTCGAAGCTCGGCGGCATCGCCGGCGGCGGCGGCGGGGGCCTCGGCGGCCTGGGGCTGCCCGGCATGTGAGCGTCGCGGCAGACGCAGGTCAGGCGGCGAAGCCGCCGCAGTGCTCGGAGGGCGCCGCCGGCGCCGCTAGCTTGAGTACATGCACCCGGGGCCGATCCAGCGTCTGATCACCGAGCTCTCCCGCCTGCCGGGGATCGGCCAGCGCACGGCGCAGAGACTCGCGTTTCACATCCTGCGCTCCGACGACACCGAGGCGCTCGGGCTGGCCGACGCGATTCGGGAGGTCAAGGAGAAGGTCGGCCTGTGTGAGGTGTGCTTCAACCTCGCCGAGGGGGACCGGTGCCTCATCTGCGCCGACGAGGGCCGCAACCCCGCCCTGATCTGCGTGGTCGAGGAGCCCTCCGACGTGATCCCCATCGAGCGCACCGGCGAGTACCGCGGCCTCTACCACGTGCTGGGCGGCGCCCTGTCGCCGATCGACGGGATCGACCCCGAGGACCTGAAGGTCGCCGAGCTCGTGAGCCGCGTCGACGCCGGCGGGGTGGAGGAGCTGGTCGTCGCGACGAACCCGACGACGACCGGCGAGGCCACGGCCCATCACATCGCCGACCTGCTCCGCGACCGCGTCGCCATCACCAGGCTGGCAAGCGGCCTTCCGGTGGGCGCCGACCTCGAGCACGCCGACGAGGTGACGCTGGGACGGGCGTTCGCCGGCCGGATGGCACTCGGCGGCTGACCGGCGTTTTCGGCATTGGGCCTCGAGCCGATCGAGCAGGGCCGCGGCCCTACTCGTAGTGGTGGCGCGTCGGGCTGTCGGGACCCGGTGCGGCGTAGCGATCGCGCCCCCCGGACCGGTACCAGCGCGATCGGTCCCTGACCACGACGACCTCGTAGATGACCCCGATCACGAATCCCACGATGCCGACGAGCATCAGGATCAGGCCGATCGTGTCGATTTCGACGCCCTTGACGTTCAGGTTGGTCGCGTAGCGCAGGATCGCGCCGATCGCGATCAGCAGCAGTGAGCCTCCAATGGTCATGGACCGCAACTACCCGGTTCAATGGCCCGAAACCCGCTCGTCGGCGATTATCTCTGGATGTCGCGCGGCAGCAGGAAGGGGTAGGCGCGGCGCCGTACGCGGCGCTGCCAGCCTCGATCTAGCCTGCGGATGCGCAGCAGCGCCGCCCACAGGCGAGCGTCGGAGCGGTAGTAGCGGCGCACCTCCTCCGAGGTCATCGGGCGCTCGAGATACCGGTTCACCTGCTCCAGAAATCCGGGCAGCCAGGCCGCGAGGCCCTGCTTGATCAGGTTCCCGCAGAGATCGAGATAGACGCCGCGAAGCTTGCGGTATCCGTCGAGGATCCTGGGTGCGAGGAGGCGCTTGATCGGCTCGCGAAGCAGCCAGGGCAGTGAGCGCACGAGAAGCTCGACGTCGAGCAGCGCCCGGCCGTCGGCAGACCACAGCATCGGCGTGGTCAGGTCCAGATAGGCGAGCCGGCCGCCGTCCCAGGTCCAGTTTGAGAGCTGTGCATCGATCCCGACCCGGGGGCTGACCACGTGCGCGGCGGTCTCGACCACGCCCGCGACGAGCGGATGGCCGTCGGCGGGATTCGACTCGGCGAGGAGGTTGGGCGCGAGCGTCGATGCGGGCAGCACCGGCTGCACCGCGTAGCCCGCCACCGTCCGGTCGGCGCGCTCCACGGCCCGCAGGGTCGAGTCGACCGGGTGGACGCCCCCCGCTCGCAGCGCCTCGATGTAGTCGTCGAAGGTCCGGCGGTACCGGTCGAACTCGGCGCGATCGGAGAACACCGGCAGCCGCTTGCACGCGAATACGGGGCTGTCCGGCGGCCAGGCGAGCACCAGCGAGATCTCCCCGTAGCCGAGGACCTCGAGCCCCGCCTCCTCTCCCGCGCCCAGCGCCTCCTCCACCAGTCGCTCGAGCTCACCCAGCTCGTCGTCGGGAAGCGCCTGCGGTGAGCCGAGGCCGGCCGGCGCGGCGCCGGCCCGGGTGATCTCATCGGCGGCGCCTTGGCCGCCCGGGCTCACGAAAGCGCCCCCCGCACCGCCGCGATGATCTCGTCGGCTTCGGCGTCGCTGAGATTGAGCGGCGGCTTGAACTGGGTCACCGAGTGATCGTGCTCCGCGAAGACGGCGAACACTCCCGCCTCGATCAACCGGGCGGATGCCATGACCCCGCCCTCGTCCTCCTCGAACTTCAGTCCCATCGTCAGCCCGCGGCGGCGGAGCTCGAACGGCAGGCCCGCAAACCCCGCCCCGAACCGCTCGCCGAGCGCCACGACCCGCTCCAAGAAGCCGGGCCGGGAGACCTCGTCCATCACGGCGCTCGCCGCCACGCAGCCGATCTCGGCGCCGCCGAAGGTGGACACGTAGGCGAAGGGGTTGTCGTCGAAGAACGATTCGAGCTCCTCGCCGATCAGCGCGGCGCTCACCGGGTAGATGCCCCCGCCCAGTGCCTTGCCCGTGATCAGGACGTCCGGCACCACGTCCTCCTGTTCGAAGTACCAGGTGGTGCCCGTACGGCCGAGCCCGGTCTGCACCTCGTCGAGGATGAAGACGGCACCGCGCTCTCGCGCCGCCGCAGCGGCATCTCGCAGGTAGCCGGGGCTCGGGATGGGGAATCCGAGCGTCGCGGGGATCGCCTCGACGATCACCGCCGCCGTGTCCGGGCCGACGGCCGCACGCATCGCGTCGGGGTCGTTGAACGGGACGTGGACGAATCCCGGAGGCGGCGGCCCGAACGGCTCGTGCCACCGGGGATCGCTGGCCGCCAGCGCCAGGCCGGCCAGCCCGTGGTACCCGCCGATCGTGCAGACGACCTCCGAGCGGCCGGTGTGTCCTCGGGCGAGCCGCAGGGCCAGGTCAATCGCCTCGCTCCCCGAGGGGCCGAAGGTGGTGAAGGGCAGATGCCCGCCCGTGCTGGCGGCGAGCTGCTCGGCGAGCCGGGCGCGCCACCCGCTGACCAGGTGATGGTTGCCGACGTCCACGTGGTCGAGCGCCTCGCGGACGGCGCCCGCGACTCGCGGGTGCCTGTGGCCGAGATTGAAGACCCCCCCGTTGTTGTGGCAGTTCCAGAACCAGCGGCCCGAGTAGGCATCGCGAAAGCGCGGCCCCTCGCGCTCGCCGACGACGATCTCGACACCCAGCGCCTCGAGCGCTCGGACCTTGCCCCGGCTGACGTGCGAGGCGAATGCCGCCGCGGCGTCGCGATAGTCGTCGTAGGGCTGGCTGCCCGTTCCCGTCGAGGCGTCCGTCGCTGCTTCCATGGGCGACCTCCGTTCGCTCTGGTCCGCGGTCCCTGAGAACCTGTGGGGATAGGTTCCAAGAGCAAACTACCGGGTGGGGGAGGTCTATCGAGTGCCGGACGCCAGCCCGGTGGCGGAGCCCGACTCGCGGATCCCGATGCGATCGTGGAGCCGTCGGAGCGGCGCGGGCGCCCACCAGTTCCACTTGCCCAGGAGCTCCATCAGGGAGGGGACGAGCAACGCGCGGATGATGCTCGCGTCGATCAGGACCGCCAGCGCCGTCCCGACCCCGTTCTCCTTGAGGAACACGATCTGGGAGGTGGCGAAGGCGCCGATCGCGACTGCGAACAGAACCGCTGCGGCGGTGACGATGCGCCCGGTGCGCTCCAGGCCGAGCGCGACCGACTCGGAGTCCGAGGCGCCGTCGTCGCGAGCCTCCTTGATGCGCGACAGCAGGAAGACCGCGTAGTCGGTCGAGAGGCCGAAGGCGACCGCGAATATGAGGATCGGCATCGTCTGCTCGAGCGCGCCCTGACTCGTGTAGCCCAGGAGCCCCTCGAGGTTCCCGTGCTGGAAGATCAGCACGAGGATCCCGAAGACCGCGCTCAGGTTGAGGACGTTCATGACCAGGGACTTGATCGGCAGGACCACCGAGCCCGTCATCAGGAAGAGGATGATCAGCGTCGTGCCGACGACGATCGCGAGCGCGAGCGGGCCGTGGTCCTCGAGGCTCGACTGGAAGTCGACGAAGTGCGCCGTGCTGCCGGTCACGAGGACCGTCGCGCCGGTCGGCTCCGGCAGGTCGCGGATCCGGCTCACGGCCGCCTTGCTCGCCGTGGTCATGTACGAGCTCTTGGAGATCGCGTCCACCTCGGTCACCTCGCCGCCGAGTCGCCGCGGCGGCTCCACGGCCGCGATTTGCGGATCGCGCCTGACCCTGGAGACGACCTGGTGGACCGCCTCGGGCGAGGCACCCTCGATGGCGAGCCGGACCGGACTGTCGCGGAACGGCGGGAACTCGGAGCGCAGCACGTCGTCGACCTGTCGGGCACTGGCGCCCTCGGGCAGGATCTGTGCGTCGACGGAGGTGAACTTGAGGCTCAGGAAGGGGATGCCGAGGGCGATCAGGGCGGCGGCACTGAGCGTCGCGACGGGGATCGGGCGGCGCATGACGAAGCGCGAGAGGCGGTACCAGAAGCCCTCTCGCACCTGGGTCGCGTCGCGCTCCGCTCGGCGCCGTAGGAAGCGCGGCGCAAGCGCGTTGACACGGGGTCCCAGGAGGCTCAGGACGGCGGGCAGGATCACCAGCGCGACCGCCGCCGCGAAGAGCGCCACGAGCGAGCCACCGATCCCCATCGAGTACAGGAAGCGCTGCGGGAAGACGATCAGGGAGGCGAGGGCGGCGGCCACGGTGAGCGACGAGAAGAGAACCGTGCGGCCGGCGGTGCGCATGGTCGCGCGCAGGGCCTCCCACCGCTCGGTCCGCCCTCCGGGCGCGGCCTTGTCGATGCCTCGCCGGGCAAGCTCCTCGCGGTACCTGGAGACGATGAACAGGCTGTAGTCGATCGCCAGTCCCAGCCCGAGCCCCGTCGTCAGGTTGAGGGCGAAGATCGAGATCGATCCGACCTCGCTCGCGATCCGCAGGATCAGGAACGTCCCGACGATCGCCATGCCTCCCACCAGCAGGGGCAGGAGCGAGGCGATCAGGCTGCGGAAGAAGAGCAGCGAGAGCAGAAACAGCAGGGGGAAGGCGAGCAGCTCGGCGCGGCGGAGGTCCGACTCGGTCTGCTTGTTCACCTGCTCCTGGGCGAGGGCGCCCCCGCCGACCGTCACGCCCGGCTCGGCGTTCAGCTCATCGGCGATCGCGGAGGCGGCGTCCTGCTGCGCCTTGTCGTCGGTGGGCCGCAGCGCCACGGCGATGTAGGTGGCGTCCCGATCGTGCGCGACGAAATCGTCCGAGCGCGTGTCGTAGTAGCTCGTCGCCCGGGCCACGTCGTGCCGGTCCCGGAGCTCGCGCTCGAGCCCGGTGACGCGCTGCTTGGTCGCCGCGGCGTCGACGGGTGCGTTCTCGACGAGGACGATCACCGAGGTCGGCCGGTAGCCATGGGCCTGGAGGAGGTCGTCGGCCCTGACGCTGTCGGTGGCGGGGTCGTCGGCGCCGTAAGGATCGAGGTGCGAGGCGACCGAGCCGCCGACCGCACCGGCGACGACGAAGAAGACGACGGCGCCGACCGCGACGGGGCGCCGGTACCGGTACACGAAGCGAGCGAGCCCGTCCAGCATCAGGCGGTTCTCCTCACCTTCGAGACCTCCCGCTCCAGCTCGCGCATCGTGCGCTCGCACCACTCGGCCTGCCAGCGGTTGCACTCGATTCCGTAGCGGAGCACGTGGTGGGCGAACCCCTCGGGCCGCCCGGTTGCCTCGACCTCCTCCAGGCGGGCGAGCACCCGCTCGTGCTCCCGGCGCTTCGAGTCGAGCGCCTGGATCGCGGCCTCGCTGCCGGCCGCGTCGGCGAAGAACAGCTTCAGCAGCCCCTCGTCGCGCAGCTCGAACACACCGGCGCCGACGCCGAGCCAGGCCTCGAGCTCCCGGCGGCCGGAGGAAGTGAGCCGGTACACGTTGCGCCGGCGTCCACCCTGCGGGCTGGCCTTGCCCTCGATCAGCCGGGCGGCCGCGAGGCGTCGCAGCTCCGGATAGATCTGCCCGTAGCTCGCCGCCCAGAAGAACCGGGTGGACTTGTCGACCAGCGACTTGATCTCGTAGCCGCTCATCGGGCGCCACCCCAGCATGCCGAGGATCACGTAGGCGGTGGGCGAAAGCTCCATATATCGGGCAGATATATCGATCCGCGGCACGGCTGTGTGTGCAGGCGGTCACAGAGCGACCCAAGCCGGGCAACGAGGTGCCGGCCTCGACCGCTTCGCCACCCAGGCTGCAGGGTCGAGGTGATCCGCTCCCGCTTTCCGGGACTGGATTGACTCGACCCGGCCGGAGCGCCCTCCTTCGCTGCCCTTATCCTCAACCGGCCATGGCAACGAGCGAGATCGTGGTGATGAAGTTCGGCGGCACCTCGGTGGCGGAGCCGGACGACATCCGGCGGGCGGCCGCGCGGATCGTCGGGGCGCGCCAGGAGGGCAAGCGGGTGGTTGCGGTGCTCTCGGCCCGCGGCAAGACCACCGACGACCTCGTGCACATGGCGCACGAGGTCTCGGCCACGCCGGCGGCACGGGAGATGGACATGCTGCTCTCCACCGGGGAGCGGATCTCCTGCGCGCTGTGCGCGATGGCGATCCACGACCTCGGCCACAACGCGATCTCGCTGACCGGGTCGCAGGCGGGCATCGTCACCGATGCATCCCACACCAAGGCGCGGATCCTCGACGTTCGCGCCGATCGCATCCGGGCCGCGCTCGACGAGGATCGAATCGTCCTCGTGGCGGGGTTCCAGGGGGTCTCCGGCGACAGTCGCGACGTGACCACGCTCGGTCGCGGCGGGTCGGACACGACAGCCGTGGCCATCGCCGCCGCGCTGGGTGCCGAGGTCTGCCAGATCTACACCGACGTCCGCGGGGTGTACAGCGCCGATCCGCGGCTGGTCGACAACGCCCGCCTGCTGCCGTTCGTGTCCTTCGAGGAGATGCTCGAGATGGCCGCGTCGGGCGCCCGCGTGCTGCAGCTGCGCTCGGTGGAGTACGCGCGGAACCACTCGATCCGCATGGAGTGTCGAAGCTCGTTCGAGGACCGCCCGGGTACCCTCGTCCTCTCCGAGCAGGACACCATGGAACGACCACTCGTGACAGCTGTGACGCACGCCGAGGAGGGCCGGGTGACGCTGACCGGCCTCACCGATGAGCCGGGGGTCGCGGGCCGCGTCTTCGGTGCGCTGGCGGATGCCAACGTGAACGTGGACATGATCATCCAGAACGAGCCGGTCGCGGCCGACGAGAAGGCGGACCTCTCGTTCACCGTTGATCCAGGTGATCTGGAGCCCGCGATCACCGTCCTGGAGGGCCTCGGCATCTCCGAGCGGGTCGAGACCGTCGCCCAGGTCGGAAAGGTCTCCGTGGTCGGCGCCGGCATGCGCAGTCATCCGGGCATCGCCGCCAAGGTCTTCCGCACCCTGGGCGACAACGGCATCAACATCGAGATGATCGCCACGTCGCCGATCAAGATTTCGTGCGTCATCGGCGCGGCCGACATCCCGCAGGCCGTCAGGGCGCTTCACGAGGCCTTCGAGCTGGGCGCCGACTCGGTTCGCCGCGAGGAGCCGACCGGCACCGAGCACCGGCCGCGTGTAGCGCCCTGATCGTGGCCGGTGACGGCTACAGGGTCGGCGTCGTGGGCGCCACCGGGGCGGTCGGCTCGACGATTTTGGAGGTGCTGGCCGAGCGAGGCTTCCCCGCGTCCGAGGTGATCCCGTTCAGCTCCGAGCGCTCGGCCGGAACCAAGCTCCCCTACGACGGGCGCCTGGTCGAGTGCCGCCCGCTCTCGGCGGAGTCGATCAAGGGGATCGACCTCGTGCTCTCGTCCGCGGGCGGCAAGGTCAGCGCCGAGTGGGCGCCGCGGCTGGTCGAGGCCGGCGTCGTCGTCGTCGACAACACGAGCTACTGGCGCATGCACGAGGACGTCCCCCTGGTCGTCGCCGAGGTCAATCCGGACGCGCTCGAGGCTCATCGCGGGATCGTCGCGAACCCCAATTGCTCCGCGATGCAGATGCTGGTCGCGCTCGGCCCCCTGCATCGCGCGGTGGGAGTGGAGCGCATCGTCGTCTCCACCTACCAGCCCGTCTCCGGCACGGGGCGCCGGGCGATGGCCGAGCTCGAGGCGCAGACGCATGCCCTGCTGCACGGGTCCGACGTCCCGCCGGCCGAGGTCTACCCGCACCGGATCGGGTTCAACGTCCTCCCCCAGGTGGAGACGTTCAAGGGCGGCGACGACTACACCACCGAGGAGCGCAAGATGATGGCCGAGACCCGCAAGATCCTCGGCGCCACCGAGGGGGAGCTGAGGATCTCGGCGACCTGCGTCCGGGTGCCGGTGCTCAAGGGGGAGTCGGAAGCCGTGAACGTGCAGACGCGGGAGCCGCTGTCGCCCGCGGAGTGCCGCCGGCTGCTGGCCGAGGCGCCCGGCGTGATGGTCGTCGATTCCCCCGCCGCCGGCGTCTACCCGCTCGCGACGGAGGCGGCCGGCCGCGACGAGGTGCTGGTGGGCCGCATTCGCAGTGACCCGTCGCACGATCGGTGCCTGAACATGTGGATCGTCGGCGACAACCTCCGAAAGGGGGCCGCGACCAACGCCGTGCAGGTGGCGGAGCTTCTGCACGAGCGCGGGCTGGTGCGCGTCCCGGAGGGCGCCGCGGCCACCCCGGCGTCCGGCTAGGGCCCCCCGGGGCCCCGGCCCTCTACGATCGCGGCCCTTGTTGGGCGCCTACGCATCCGTCGCGCTCGTGTGCGCGGGCTCGCTCCTCGTCGGGCAGGCGATCCTCTCCCTCTGCGGCCGCCCTCGGCTCACCTGGCTCGCCGGGCCCGTGGGCCTGGCCGCGATCATCGTGGTCAGCGGACTGGCCATCAAGCTGGCCGGACACGGCACCTCCGTCGCGGTCGCGGTCGGGGTGCTCGTGCTCGCCTCGGCGGCGGTCCTCGCGCCCCACTGGCGCGTCCGCGCCACCCGCCCCGGGCCGGTGATCCTCACCGGAGCGCTCGCCCTGCTCGTCGCCTCGGTGCCGTTCATCGCGAGCGGCCGCGTCGGCGTCCTGGGGGTCGGTCTCGTCAACGACGACATGGCCTACCACCTGCTGATCGCGGACTGGCTCAACACGCGGGCGGGGGACATGCCGGTGCTCCTGGGACAGGGGTATCCGGTCGGGCCGCACGCCCTGGCCGCAGGGCTCGGCGAGGCGCTGGGCGCGGGTCTCGTCGACACCTTCGCGGGCATCACCCTGGCGATCCCGGTGCTGACGGCGCTGGTCGCCTACGGGGCGCTGTCCGGGCTGCGGACCGGGGGACGCGTGGTCGCCGCCGTTTTGGTCGCGGTGCCCTATCTCGTGGCGGCCTACCTGGCCCAGGAGGCGTTCAAGGAGCCGATCGAGGCGCTCTTCCTGCTGTCCTTCGCCCTGCTGCTTCCGTCGACCACCTCGCCCCTCCGGGCGGTGCCACTGGGAGTGATCGCGGCGGGGGCCGCGTACACCTACAGCTTTCCCGGCCTGTTCTGGCTGGCGGGCGCCGCGGCGATCTACGTCGCGGTCGTGGGGGTCAGGCGCCCCCCGAGCCTGGGGAGGATCGCCCTCTGGTCGGCTGCCGCGGCCGCCGGCGTGCTGGTGGTCCTGACCGCGCCCGAGTGGACCCGCATGGCGGACTTCGCCGACTTCCGCGCCTTCCGGACCTCGAGCATCAGCGGCGGGCTTGGAAACCTGCGTCACCAGCTCTCGCCGCTCGAGGCGCTGGGGATCTGGCCGACCAGCGAGTTTCGGCTTGCGCCCGCCGACTCGAGCCACCCGGTGGCGTTCTACGCGGGAGCTGCAATCGCTGCGCTGGCCGTGGTGCTGGCGCTCCCTCGCTGGCTCAAGCGTTACGGGCCGGCGGTTCCGGCCGCGCTGGCGGCGGCGGTGCTCGGATACCTCGGAGCCCGGGCGTTCGGCACCGTGTACACGAGCGCGAAGGCGCTCGCAATCGCCGCCCCCCTGATCGCGCTGATCGCCTTCGGCGGCCTGCTCGGCCGCGGCCCTGCGCGTGCATCCCGCCGCGCATGGGCGGTCCCCGGTCTCGCCGCGGTGCTGGCGGTCGGCATGGCCGTTTCCAGCTTCGCCGTGCTGCGGCAGGCCCCGGTCGGTCCGTCCGACCACGCCGACCAGCTCGCCGAGCTGCGACCCCTGGTCCGGGGCCGGGACGTCCTGTTCCTGGGCCGGGACAACTTCGTCGCCTACGAGCTGCGCGGCTCGCGGCCGTTCACGGCGGTCCGCAACTTCTACGACCCCAATTACGTGCGGCCGAACCTGCGGCTCGACGACGTCTTCAGTAAGTTCGACTTCGACTCGGTGACGCCGGCAACGCTCGGGCGCTTTCGTTATGTGATCACGACCCGCGCGGCGTACGCAAGCGGGCCGCCACCCGGCTTCGGTCCCGTCAAGCGGACGTCCGACTTCGTGCTGTGGAAGCGCACCGGAGCGGTTGGTCCGCGCCGCACGCTGGCAGAGGGCGATCACCCCGGGGCCGAGCTCGACTGTCGCGGGCGGTCCGCGCCCCACGTCCCGCATCGTGCGCGCGCCACGGTCTTCGACCGGGCGCCGGTCGTGGGCGGGGCCTGGTCGCCCGGCTCCACGGTGGAGGACGGATCTCCGGTCACGCAGAGCCTCGACCTGCCGGCGGGACGCTGGGAGATATCGCTCTCCTACGACGCCACGCGACCGCTGCGCGTCTCGGCGCCCGGGTTCGCCGCCACGGTCCCGGCCAACCTCGACTACCGGGGCTCCGTCCCCTACTACCCGGTCGGCCGGCTGACGGCCTCGCGGCGCGAGTCGGTGCGGTTCACGATCGAGATCGAAAGCCCGCCCTTCATGGGGCGCCTGCTGGGAGCGAAGTCCCAGGCTCACCTGGGGGCGATCGCCGCGAGCCCGGCCGGAGCCGAAGGCCCGATGCCGGGGGAGGCCGAGTCGGTGGTGCCGCTGGACCGCGGGTGCGGCCGCTACGTGGATTGGTTTCGTGGACGCAGATGAGCTGCGGCCGGCGGCTGAGGATCAGAGGATCCGCTCGGCAAGCGCCTTGAAGAAGTCGTTCCTGGTCACGACCGCGTGGACCCGCCCGCCGGTGGCGACCGGGATCACCAGCACGCGATGGTGCAGGAAGAGCTCGGCAACCTGGGTATCCGAGTAGTCGTCCTCGACCAGGACGCGGTCCGTCGTCAGGTGGCGGCGTATCGACTCGTTCCGGCAGTCCGTGCGGCGCTCGATCGTAGCGTCGAGGTCGCGCGAGACCATCCGGGCGGAGGCGAGCTCACCGACATAGCCCGGAAAGAGGGCGGCCATGAACTCCCGCTCGCCGAAGATGCCGGCGAACGATCCATCCTCCTCGACTGCCGGCAGCGCAGGGAGGTCGACGTCGATGAGCCGGCGGACGGCAGTGCCGACCAGGTCATCTGCCGAAAGCGGCACGACCTCACGCTGCGTTTCCCTGGATAGTCGGTTGGGCATCGCTCCCCTTAGAAGAGTATGTATCGCGCGGCCAAGTAGAGGCTCGCCAGCACAAGGCTCACGACCGTCACGGGCACGCCCACCTTCAGGAACGGGACGAATCCGATCGGTCGACCGGCGCGCTCGGTGAGCCCGGAGGCGGCGACGTTCGCCGCGGCGGCGATGATCGTGGCGTTGCCTCCGAAGCAGGCCCCCAGGGAGAGTGCCCACCAGTAGGCGTCGTCGCCCGAGTGGCTGCCCGCCTGGAGGTCCTTGACGACCGGGACCATGGTCGTGGTGAACGGAATGTTGTCGACGAACGCGGAGCCGACCGCGGCGATCCACGTGATGCCGATCAGCTCGGCGCTGCGGTCACCGGCCGTGATGTCCTTGATCGCCTCGGCGACATGCTCGATGGCGCCCGTCGCCTCTAGTGCACCCACCATCACGAAGAGCCCGATGAAGAAGAAGAGGGTGGGCCACTCGATCCTCGCCAGGGCCTGCTCGACGGGGATCTTCGTCACGAGCAGGACCACCGCGGCGCCCGTGAGCGCGACCGTTGCCGGCTCGATGTGCAAGGCCTGGTGGCCGAAGAAGGCGAGGATCGTGAGCCCGAGCACCGGCACCGTGCGCCGCAGCTCCGCGGGGTCCCTGATCGATGCGCTGGCGTCGAGCCCCATCAAGTGACGGCGATTCTCAGGGCTCACCCGCAGCGACCCGCGGTAGAAGAGATAGAGGCCTCCGGCCACGATCACGAACGTCACCGCGACGATCGGCGCGAGGTTGACGATGAACTGGTTGAAGCTGAGCCCGGTCGCGCCCGCGATGATGATGTTCGGCGGATCGCCGATCAACGTCGCGGTGCCTCCGATGTTCGACGAGATGACCTCGATCACGATCAGGGGGATCGGGTCGATGTCGAGCGCGTCCGCCAGGAGGAACGTGATCGGGACGATCAGGAGGATGGTCGTCAGGTTGTCCAGGAAGGCCGAGAGGATTGCCGTGGTGGCCGCCATGAACATGACCACCCGGAACGAGTGGCCACCCGCCAGCTGGCCGGCACGGATCGCGATGTAGTCGTACACGCCGGTCTCCTGCGTGACGTGGACCAGCAGCATCATGCCCGCGAGGAGGCCGATGGTGTTGAAGTCGATCGACTCGATCGCCTGCTCCTGGCTGAACTGGCCGACCAGGAGGACGACGATGGCGGCGCCCAGCAGGGCCGCCTTGGTGCGGTTGACCCGCTCGGTGCCGACGGCGACGAGCACCGCGACGAAAGTCCCTACGGCGACCGCCATCTCCAGGATCAGCGTATGCGATTCGCCTGGCGGCCCGACGCGAGCACGTCCCAGCGCATATAAGCCGGGGTATGGAGCTCGGCTTCGGTGATGCCCTTCTGTTGATCGGCCTGCTGCTTGCGATCGCGGCGGCGCTCTCCGGCGTGATGCGCGGGACGGTGCTCTCGATCTCGGTGCTGGCCGTCGCCCTTGGGATCGGGCTGGCCGAGGCCGATCTGGTGGCGATCGACGCCGGCGACGCGACCGTGGTCCAGCTCATCGAGCTGGCTTTGATCCTCACTCTGTTCTCGGATGGCCTGTTCGTCGACCGCGAGCTCCTGGCGATGCACTGGGGCCCTCCGGCACGAGCGATCACCCTCGCGATGCCGCTCACGCTGCTGGCGCTGGCGCTGGCGGCACGGGCGCTGTTTCCGGAGCTCTCTTGGGCGGAGGCGTTTCTCCTCGGGGCCGTCCTGTCGCCAACGGATCCTGTCGTCACCTCGACCGTCGTGACCGCACAGCGGGTGCCGGCGGTCGTACGGCACACCCTGAATCTCGAGTCGGGCCTCAACGACGGCCTGGCGCTCCCGTTCGTCCTCTTCTTCCTCGTGCTGTCGTCGCCGGGCGGCGATGCCGGCGGGGAGGCGCTCAGGCTTCTCGGCGAGGCGGCGGTGGGGGCAGCGATCGGGGTGGTGATCGGGACGGTCGGAGGCCAGCTGCACGATCGGCTTCCCGGCGGAGGGATCACGAGCAGATACGAGGGGATATTCGCCATCGGCCTCGGTCTGACCGCTTTCGGGCTGGCAGACGTCACGATCGGCAACGGGCTGATCGCGGCGTTCGTGGCCGGAATCGCGCTCGGTCACTCCGAGCGGCGCATTCCGGAGTCGTTCATCGAGTTCAGCGAGAACGTGAGCGCCATCTTCCAGGTGATCACGTTCTTCGTCTTCGGTGCCCTGATCGTCGCCACCGGCTATGACGGGGAGGTGTGGCCCCTCATCGTGTTCGTCCCGTTTGCGCTGCTCGTGGCGCGACCGCTGGCGGTGCTGATCTCCTTCCTGAAAACGGGGATTGCCGGTCCCCAGAAGCTGTTCATGGCGTGGTTCGGTCCCAAGGGCGTCGCCTCGATGCTGTTCGCCCTGTTCGTGCTGAACTCCCAGGCCCCGGATCGGTCCGTGGTCTTCGACGTCGCCTCGTTCGTGATCCTGTGCTCGATCTTCGCCCACGGGCTCACCGACACGGTTGGTGCCGGATGGATCGAACGCCGTATGCGGCGCCGGGATGAGCCGGAGGAGCCCGGCCCGCCTGACGACGTGCCGGGCCAGATGCTCGGCTAGTGGCGCCCCTCATGACCCTCGACCGGAAATGACGAGGTCCAGGCGCCGCCCAGGCAACACCCACGGAGCCCGGATAGCAGCACCGGTGCGCATCCGGTTCGCTCAGGCTGACGCCCGAGTCGGTCGGCGCCGGGCGCGAGTCAGAACCCTCGCCGACCCCGAAAGCGATCGTCCCCGACGGCTCGGACGCGGGTCCCGGCCCGGCTCGCACCGCGATCGCCGCCGCGAGCGGCCGAATATCCACCCCCTGGGTGGATTTCATGCCGCTCGCGCGGGTGAGCCCGGTTTCGACCGATGCCGCCGAGGCGGGTGCCCGACGGAAGCGGATGCGCACGCGCAGCGCCATTCGGGCGACCGAGGACGCAGCATGGCGGTGATCTGGGGCCGTCGTTTCCGGTCAGACGTTGTGAGAGGTACCGCTAGGTCGTCTCGGCGAGCTGGGCGACCACCTCGCGGGCGGTCTCCTCGTCGATCCCCGTGTGCAGCACGTAGAGCCGGACCGCCTCCTCGGTGTGCCCGAGCAGGGCCGCCGACTCGACCTCGGGGGGCGGCTTGGGAGCCTGAGGTGTCGCCTCGCCGGACTCCACGGGCTTCAGGCCGGGACGGCGCCCGCCAGGCGGGACTCGACCCACTCGGTGGACGCGATGTGCTTGCCCATGCCGAGCTCCTTCGGACCTGCGCCCAGGGCCAGCGCGACGAGCTGGGGCAGGTGGAGCACCGCGAGTCCCAGGTCGCGGCCGGTCACCTTCGCGGCCTCGGGCTGCTGCATGTCGAGGTTGAGGTGGCAGAGGGGGCAGGGCGTCACCAGACAATCGGCGCCCGAGTCGAGCGCGTCCTGGATGTGGGTGCCGGCCTGGCGCAGGGAGGTCTCGCGGTTCATCGTGATCACCGGGAAGCCACAGCACTTGCGTGCGCCGTCGTACTCGACCGGCTGGCCTCCCAGCGCCTCGATCACGCGCTCCAGGTAGAGGTCGCGGTCCGGATGCTCCTCGTAGCCGATCCGGTGCTTGGGCCGGATCACGTAGCAGCCGTAGAAGGGGCCGACCCGCAGCTCGGTGAGGGGCCGCGTGACCTTCTCCTTCAATCGGTCGAGGCCGTAGTCCTCCACGAGGACCCAGAGGAAGTTCTTGTTGGTCCAGCCGTCCCTGTCCTTCGTGTAGGACAGCCCCTCCTCGGCGAGGATCTCGTTGATGTGCTCGCGGTAGGCGGAATCGGCGTCGAGGCGCTGCTGGCACTCCGACTGGGCGCCCTGGCAGGTCGAGCAGATGTTCATCATCGCGAGACCGGTGCCCTGCGCCAGAGCGAAGGTCCTCGCATTCAGCGTGTCGGCGAGCTCGGTGTTGTGCTCGGCGATCACGCCGGCGCCGCAGCAGTTCGCGCGGTCGAGCTCCAGGAGCTCGATCCCGAGCCGCTCGGCCACGAGCGCCATCGAGCCGTGGAGCTCCGGCGTGAAGCCGCGGGAGACGCAGCCGGGCCAGTACGCGAGCTTCAACCCGTCGCTCACCGGTCGCCCTCCCCGTCCTGCTCGGACCGGACGTCCGCCTCCGGCGTTGCCGCAGACTCACCCGCCGTCTCGCTCCCACCCTCGGTCAGCTTGTCCATGTGCTGGCGCCCGCCGCCGACCGCGGACGAGAGCTCGTCCGTGGCCTCGTCGGGCTCCGGCTCGACCGCCTCCTGCGGGGTGGGCTCGGCGGCCTCCTCCTCAAGCGCCTCCTCCTCGCCGGTGATGTAGAGGTTGAGCTCCTCACGGTGCTCCTCGGCGTGCGAGTAGGCGCGCTTGACCTGCTCCTGAGCATCGCCCGGGAGCTTCGGATGCACGCCGGGGATCAGCTTTCCGAGGGACCGCATCTTGCCGGTGCGGATTCCGCGAATCGCGGTCGGCAGCGAACCGAGCAGCCCCTTGATCGCCCCGGACGTCGGCATCAGCTTGCCGCCGATGCCCTGCGCGTACGACTCCTGGAGGAGGAGCGACTCGTCCAGCGTGCCCTTGCGCTCGATGATCTTCGTGAACGCCAGCTCGTGGCGGCGCCCGTTGTTGACGTCGTCGATGTCCTGGTCGTGTCCCGCGAGGCGGCGCAGGCGCATGATCTGGTCCATCGGGGCGACGCCCTTCGGGCAGGCGTCGATGCACGAGAAGCAGTGCGTGCAGTCGTAGATCCCATGCGGGTCCTGGGCCAGGTCGTACAGGCGCTCCTTCGTCTGCGAGTCGCGCGGGTCCCCGACGAAGCGGTAGGCCTTGGCGAGCGCGGCCGGGCCCACGAACTCCGGGTCAGCCTCCATCGAAAGGCATGAGGAGACGCAGGCGCCGCATTGGATGCAGGCCATGGACTGGGTCACGTCGATCATCGACTCGGGCGGGACCACGTACTCCCGCTCGGGCGGGTCTCCCTCGGGCAGAAGCCACGGCGTCACCCGCCGCACCTTCTCCCAATGCGTCGACTCCATATCGGTCACGAGGTCCTTGACCACGGGCATGTTGCCCATGGGCTCGACGACAATCGGGTTGGCGCCGTTGTCGCCGGGTCTCCGGTTCGCGCCCTCCTGCGCCTCTGAGATCTGGGTCTTGCACGCGAGGGTGGACTGACCGTTGACCTTGGTCCCACACGAGCCGCAGATGGCCGCCCGGCACGAGCAGCGGACGACGAGGGTGCCGTCCTGACGGTCGCGCACCTGGAGCAGGCCGTCGAGGACCGACAGGTCCGGGTCGAGATCGACCGTGAACTCCTCCCAGTAGGCCCCCTCTCGGGTCTCGGGCTGGTAGCGGCGGACCTTCAGCGTGTACTCAGGCATCTCCCAGCACCCTACCTGCCTAGTACGTCCGCTCCATCGGCTGCCACTGGGTGATCGTGACCGGGGAGTAGCTCACCTCGGGGCCGTCGTCGGTGCGGACGAGGTCGATGTGCTTGAGCCACTCCTCGTCGTTTCGCTCCGGGAAGTCCGTGCGGTACTGCGCGCCGCGGCTCTCGGTGCGGTGCAGGGCGGCCACGCAGGTGGATTCGGCGCAGTCGAGCATGAATCCCAGCTCGACCGCCCCGAGGACGTCCTGGTTGAAGACGGTTCCCTGGTCGTCGATGTAGGCGCTGGGGGCCTCCTCCTGGAGGCTCCTCACTCGATCCAGCGCAGTCTGGATGCCGGTCTCGTCGCGGAAGACGGCGACGAAGCTGTCCATGGTGTCGCCGAGCTCGCGCCGCAGCACCGAGACGCGGCGCCCACCCTCGTGGCTGCGGCCGACCAGCTCAGCGACGCTCCGCTCCTCGTCCGCCAGCCTGGACTCCGACGGGCCTGCCCACCTCGACCTGCTTGGCGCGGGCGGCCGCGTGCTTGCCCGCGCGGCGCCCGAAGATGAGCGTGTCGAGCAGCGAGTTGGCCCCCAGGCGGTTGCCGCCGTGGACCGAGACGCAGGCCGCCTCCCCGGCGGCATACAGGCCCGGGATCGTGGTGGCGCCATCGACGTCCGTCTTGACCCCGCCCATCGTGTAGTGGTTGCCCGGCTTGATGCGGATCGGCTCGCGGGTGATGTCGACCCCGGCGAAGTCCCGACCGACCAGAACGATCTCCCGCAGCGCCTCGTGGATCCGCTTGCGCGGCACGACGGTGATGTCGAGGGCGACGGTCCCGTCGTCGAAGCCGCGACCCTCGTTGATCTCGGTCTGCTCGGCTCGCGACACCACGTCCCGCGACGCCAGCTCCATCTTGTTCGGCGCGTAGCGCTCCATGAAGCGCTCACCCTCGGCGTTCAGCAGGTGCGCTCCCTCGCCGCGCGCGCCCTCCGTGATCAAGAACCCCTTCTTGGCGAGCGTCGTCGGGTGGTACTGGATCATCTCCATGTCCATCACCGGGGCGCCGACGCGGTAGGCCATCGCGATCCCGTCCCCGGTGCAGATCAGCGCGTTGGTGGTCGGCTGCCAGATCTGGCCGTTGCCGCCGGTGGCGACGATCACGTTCTTGGCCTCGAAGAGCTCCATCGAGCCGTCCGCGACGTTTCGCAGGATCGCCCCGGCGCAGCGCCCGTCGTCGTCCAGCACCAGGCTGCTCGTGAAGTACTCCTCGTAGCGCGAGATCTGCCCCGAGAACTTCATGAGTTGCTCGTACAGCACGTGCATGATCGCCTGGCCGGTGATGTCCGCCACGTAGTAGGTGCGCGCCTGCGAGGCGCCGCCGAAGGCGCGGGTGCCCAGCCGCCCCTCGTCGTTGCGGTGGAAGGTCACGCCCAGGTGCTCGAGGTGCAGGATCTCCTCGGGCGCCTCGCGGCACATGATCTCGATCGCGTCCTGGTCGCCCAGGTAGTCGGAGCCCTTGACGGTGTCGAAGGCGTGTGACTCCCAGCTGTCCCCCTCCTGGAGGGCGGCGTTGATCCCCCCCTGGGCAGCGTTCGAGTGGGAGCGAACGGGATGGACCTTGGAGACGATTCCGACCGAGACGCCCTCCTCGGCCGCCGCCAGCGCCGCGCGCTGTCCGGCGAGCCCGGCCCCCACCACCAGTACGTCGTGCTTGGGCATATCGACGCGCGATCCTATTGGTTGCCCCGTGCCTCCGGCACGGCGGTACTTGGTGATCGTGCCCCGGCGCGATCCTGGTGCGGGCGGGGGAGGGGCAACGAGGGAGGAAGGATCCGAACGCTCATCTGGACCCGCGGGCCTCCAGCCAACGATGGTCGGAAAACCGACGCTATATGGCCCATTTTCCAACCATCGCGGCGGTCGGCGGACATGGCGGCGAACGATTGTCGGATTGCGGCGACATAGCCGCCGTTGCTCGACAATCGTTCGCTGACCGGCCGGACCCTGCCCCTACCTGCCTGTTTCGGACCCGGTGCCTGGTCAGGGCTCACTGGAAGGACCTAAACCGCCGGCGGGCTCTGCGTGCCGCCGCCCGACAGGGCGCGGCGAAGCACCCGGCCGACCTCCTCGGCGGTCACGACTCCCCGCAGGTGGCCGTCCGCGTCGACGGCCATGAGGGCGCCCAGGCGACCCAGGGCGTCGTTGCCCAAGAGCGATTCGAGCGGCGCGTCGTCGCGCACCCGCAGCGTCCCGGTGGAGTCGGCCTCGAAAACGTCACGCACGGTGGACGAGGTGCGGCTGACCTCGGGCACCGCGTCCGCCGCCCCGCGCTCGATCAGCCCGAGGAAGCGCTGGGCCGGGTCCACGACCGGGAACCAGGGCCACCGGTAGCGCAGGAAGAACTCGTCGAGCGCGCGCTCGACGCTCGCGTTCTCTGGGATCGCCACCGGGTCGTCGTCCATGACGTCGGCGACGCGGATCCCCTCGATGCGGCTCGTGAACTCCGTCTGCATCACGGTGCCGCGGGCGGACTGGAGCAGGATGAACCCGATCAGCCCGAGCCAAACGCCGTTGATCAGCTCGCCGCGCAGGAAGAAGAAGATCCCGACCGCGATGAAGAGGTAGGAGAAGCCCTGGCCGAGCCGGGCCGCGCCCCGCGTCGCCCTGTTGCGGTCGCCGGTGACCTTCCAGGCGATCGCACGGGCGATCCGCCCCCCGTCGAGGGGGAACGCCGGGATGAGATTGAAGAACAGGACCAGCACGTTGATGCTGGCCAGCCAGGCGATCAGCGCCAGGATGCCCGAGGTGTGGGCCCCGTCCTCGATCCGCATCGCCTTCCAGAACTCCGTGGAGCCCGCCGCCGCGATTCCGACGGCGACGCAGGCGATGGCGATCGCCAGGGTGACCAGCGGCCCGGCCACGGCGACCTTGAACTCGGTTCCCGGCGAGTCCGAGTCCCTGGTCATCCTGGCGACGCCTCCGAACATCCAGAGCGTGATGTCCGAGATGCCGATGCCGTGCCGCAGCGCGACGAAGGCATGGCCCAGCTCGTGCAGCAGGATCGAGGCGAAGAACGCGAGCGCGCTCGCCACGGCCAGGGCATAGGGGACGGCGTCGCCGTCGGGCTTGCCGAGCACCGAGCGATAGAAGCCCGAGAGCATGAAGATGATCAGGAAGAGGACGAAGAACCAGGAGTAGTCGATCCCGATCCGGATGCCCCGGACGTGAAAGAGGGTTACTGCACCACGTGCAGGCATGAAGCCATCTTAGGGCGGCGGCGTTCCGCGGCCCGCCGGCGATTCTCGCGAATCGGCGCGGCCACAAAGCCGCTACGTTCCCCGGCTCGATGCCGGGCGAAGCAACCGAGCCCTCAACCAAAGCATCGCCGCACCTCGACGAAGCGTGGCTTCGCGACGTCGTCGAGACGCTCTGCTCCATCCATCGCCCGACGGCCTCCCGGGGCGAGCGGCGGGCCGCCGAATGGCTGCTGGCCAAGCTGCGCGATCACGGCGCCTCGGGCGAGATCGAGCTCGACCGGGTCCACGGGACGTTCTGGTGGCCGCTGGGCCTCGCCGCCGGGACCGCGGTCGCGGCCGGGGTCGTCACCCTTCGCGGTCACCGGATCCTTGGTGGAGCGCTGGCGGCCGCGACGGGCGCCGCTGCGCTCGACGATCTGCCGCCGGGCGGGCGCCGGCTGCGCAGGCTGCTGCCGCAGCGAACCGGCACCACCGTCGTCACCGAGATGGGCCCAGCCGACGCGGAGCGCACGGTGGTTCTCGTGGCCCACCACGATGCCGCCCACGCCGGGCTCGTGTATCACCCCGCGATCCCCGAGCTGGCCTTCGGCAGGGCTCCCTGGCTGATCGATCGCGTCGATACGAGCCCGCCCTTGTTCGCTCCGGTCGTGGCGATCCCGGCCCTCCTCGCGGGCGGTGCCGCCACCGGGAATCGGGGCCTCGTCAAGACCGGGATGGCGCTCGCCGCCGGGTCCGCCGCGGTCCTCGCCGACATCGGGTCGCGTGAGACCGTGACCGGGGCGAACGACAACGCCACCGGTGTCGCGGTCCTCGTCGCGATCGCCAGGGCGTTGGCCCAGCAGCCCACCCAGCGGGTGCGGGTGATGCTGGTCTCGACCTCCGAGGAGGCTCTGTGCGAGGGCATGCAGGTCTTTGCGCGCCGCCACTTCGCCCAGTTGCCGCGCGAGAGCACGTTCTTCGTCTCGGTGGACACGGTCGGCTCGCCCCATCTCCTGGTCTTGCGAGGCGAGGGCATGGTCCGCATGCGGGAATACCCACCCCGTGCGTTGGCCCTGCTCGACGAGCTCGCCGCCGAGCTTGGGATCCGGCTGTTTCCCAATCTCCGGCTGCGCAACGCGACCGACGGCATCTACCCGCTCGCGGCGGGCTATGAGTGCGCATCGCTCTGCTCGTGCACCGACCTCAAGCAGCCGGCCAACTACCACTGGCCCACCGACACGCCGGACAACGTCGACTACGGGACGGTCGGCGACGCGGTGAGGCTCACGGAGTCCCTCGTGCGCCGCCTGGACGAGCGCTGGCTGTAGCCGTCAGGCCTCGGGCGAGTGCCGCTCGATGATGCGGGCGAAATCGGTGCCGGCCGGCAGGGTTCCGAACGCGAGCCCCGAGTCGCCCTCAAGCCGGGAGGCGCAGAACGCGTCGGCCACCGCCGGGTCGCCGTAGCGGAGGAGCAGCGAGCCCTGGAGCGCCAGCGCCATCCGCTCCACGACCCGCCGGGCGCGCGACTCGATCGCGTCGAGATCCGAAAGCTCGGAGCGGAGCTCGCCGACCGCCTGCTCCAGACGTGGCTCGGCGCCGGCGGCCTCCTCGACCTCCGCGAAGAAGGCCTCGACCGCCGCGGGATTGCGGGCCATCGCGCGCAGCACGTCGAGGCACTGGACGTTGCCGGAGCCCTCCCAGATCGAGGCCAGCGGGCTCTCGCGATACAGGCGCGGCATCCCGGACTCCTCGACGTAGCCGTTGCCCCCGAAGCACTCGAGCGCCTCCACGGCATGCGACGGCGCGCGTTTGCAGGACCAGTACTTGATCACCGGCGTCGCGAGACGGCGAAGCTCGCGCGCGTCGTCGTCGCCTGCGTGCGACTCGTCGAAGGCGCGGGCGAGGCGCATCGCGGCGATCGTGGCCGCCTCGGACTCCACGGCGAGGTCGGCGAGGACGTTCTGCATCAACGGCTGGTCGACGAGGTCCTTGCCGAAGGCGGCGCGATGGGTGGTGTGGTGGATCGCCATCGCGGTCGCCCACCGGTAGCCGGCGCTCGATCCGATCACGCAGTCCAGGCGCGTGTGGTTGACCATCTCGATGATCGTCGGCACCCCGCGTCCCTCCTCGCCCACCATGCGGGCCCAGGCGCCCCGGAACTCGACCTCGCTCGATGCGTTGGACCGGTTGCCGAGCTTGTCCTTGAGGCGCTGGATGTGGAAGGAGTTTCGATCGCCGTCCGGCGTGAACCGGGGCAAGAGGAAGCACGACAGGCCGCCATCCGCCTGGGCGAGCACCAGGAACGCGTCGCACATCGGCGCCGAGCAGAACCACTTGTGGCCCGTGATCTCGTACTCGCCGCCGGGCCCCCCGCCGTTCAGCGGCCGGGCCACGGTTGTGTTCGCCCGCACGTCCGAGCCTCCCTGCTTCTCGGTCATCGCCATCCCGCACAGGGCGCCCTTCTTGTCGGGTGCCGGGACCAGCCGCTCGCCGTCGTAGGAGAGGGAGAGGAAGCGCTCCTCCCACTCCGTCGCCAGCTCCGGCTGCATGCGCAGCGCGGGAACGACCGAGTAGGTCATCGAGATCGGGCAGCCGACGCCGGCCTCCACCTGGGAGAGAAGGATGAACTTGGCGGCCCGGGCGACGTGCGCCCCCGGCTGCGGCTCGCGCCAGGGCGAGGCGTGGAGGCCGTGGCCGACGCCGATGTGCATGAGCTCGTGCCAGGCGGGGTGGAACTCGACCTCGTCGATCCGGTTGCCGAAGCGGTCGTGGGTGCGAAGCCGGGGCGGGTTCTCGTTGGCCTGAGCTCCCTTGGCGACGACGTCCGCGCGGCCGCAGATCGCCCCGAGCTCGCGCGCCTCCTCCTCGGCCCAGTCGGCCCCCTCGCGCCGGAGCGCCTCGGCGAGCACGCGGTCGGCCTCGAACGGGTTGTACGGCGTCAGCGGCCCGGACTGGTTGAAGACCTCGTGGGTTGCGGACGCGGGGCGCGGCTCGGTGACGGCCATCATCGCAATCTTACGACCCGGGTGGGCGCTTCCCGCCTCACGCCGCCGGCAGGGCACCGATAGCATCGCCCGCCCCCGGGTAGGGGACGGCTGAACATGGCGAAGATCAAGGTGAACAACCCGATCGTCGAGCTCGACGGCGACGAGATGACCCGGATCATCTGGGCGTTCATCAAGGACCAGTTGATCCTGCCCCACCTCGATCTCGAGCTCGTGTACTTCGACCTCGGGATCTCCAGCCGCGACGCAACCGACGACCAGATCACGGTCGACGCGGCGAATGCCATCAAGCGGCACGGGGTCGGCGTCAAGTGCGCCACGATCACGCCCGACGAGGCTCGGATGGAGGAGTTCGGGCTGAAGCGGATGTACCGCTCTCCCAACGGCACGATCCGCAACATCCTCGGCGGGGTGATCTTCCGGGAGCCGATCGTGATCTCGAACGTCCCGCGCCTCGTGCCGGGTTGGACGAAGCCGATCATCATCGGCCGCCATGCGTTCGGCGACCAGTACCGGGCCACCGACACCAGTATTCCGGGCGAGGGGAAGCTGACCATGAGCTTCCACCCGAACGACGACGGCGACCCCATGGAGCTCGAGGTCTTCGACTTCCCCGAGGGCGGCGGCGTCGCGATGGCGATGTACAACCTGGACGAGTCGATCAGGGACTTCGCCCGGGCCTCGTTCCGCTACGGGCTCGACCGCGGCTATCCGGTCTACATGTCGACCAAGAACACGATCCTCAAGACCTACGACGGCCGCTTCAAGGACCTCTTCCAGGAGGTCTTCGACGCCGAGTTCTCAGACGACTTCGATGCCGCCGGCCTCACGTACGAGCACCGCCTGATCGACGACATGGTGGCGGCCGCGCTGAAGTGGGAGGGCGGGTACGTATGGGCGTGCAAGAACTACGACGGCGACGTGCAGTCCGACACGGTCGCCCAGGGGTTCGGCTCCCTCGGCCTGATGACAAGCGTCCTGATGAGTGCCGACGGCAAGACGGTCGAGGCGGAGGCGGCGCACGGCACCGTCACCAGGCACTTCCGCCAGCACCAGCAGGGCAAGCCCACCTCGACCAACCCGATCGCCTCGATCTTCGCGTGGACCCGCGCGCTTCAGGCGCGCGGCCGGATGGACGACACCCCTGAGGTCAGCGAGTTCGCCCAGACGCTCGAGCGCGTGTGCGTGGAGACGGTCGAGAGCGGAAAGATGACCAAGGACCTCGCCCTCCTCGTCGGCGGCGACCAGGGGTTCCTCACCACACAGGAATTCCTCGGGGCGATCGACGAGAACCTCGGGCGGGCGATCGACGACACCCACCCAGCGACCATCGAGTCAACCCACCAGGAGGCTGCGAAGTGAGCGATACCCCCGTCAAGGTCACAGTCACCGGCGCCGCCGGGCAGATCGGCTACGCGCTGCTTCCGCGCGTCGCCAGCGGCCAGCTGCTGGGCCCGGACACGACCGTGGAGCTGCGGCTGCTGGAGATCCCGGCCGCGATGCAGACGCTCGAGGGCGTCGTGATGGAGCTTGAGGACAGCGCGTTCCCCCTGCTCGAGGCGATCGAGATCTCCGACGACCCCAACGTCGCCTTCGACGGCACGAACGTGGGGCTGCTGGTCGGCGCGCGGCCCCGCGGCAAGGGGATGGAGCGCTCCGACCTGCTCGAAGCCAACGGCGGCATCTTCAGGCCGCAGGGTCAGGCGATCAACGACCACGCCGCCGACGACGTGCGGGTCCTGGTCGTCGGCAATCCGGCGAACACCAATTGCCTGATCGCGATGTCCAGCGCCCCCGACGTGCCTCGCGAGCGCTTCACCTCGATGATGCGCCTCGACCACAACCGGGCCCGCGCGCAGCTCGCCAAGAAGACCGGCGCCCACGTGCGCGAGGTGCTGCGCATGACGGTCTGGGGCAACCACTCCACGACCCAGTATCCGGACATCACTCACGCGCTGGTCGGGGATCGGCCCGCGGCCGAGCTGGTGACGGAGCGCTCCTGGATCACCGACGACTTCATCCCCACGGTCGCCAAGCGCGGCGCCGCGATCATCGAGGCACGCGGGGCGTCGAGCGCCAAGTCGGCCGCGAGCGCAGCCATCGACCACGTCCACGACTGGGTGCTCGGCACACCCGAGGGCGATTGGGTCTCGATGGGGATCCCATCCGACGGCTCCTACGACATCGAGGAGGGCCTTATCTGCGGGTTTCCGTGCACCTGCTCCGGCGGCGAACGGCAGATCGTCCCCGACCTGGAGATCGACGACTTCTCACGCGAGCGGATCGACGCGTCGGTCGACGAGCTGAAGGCCGAGCGCGACGCGGTCAAGGAGCTCGGGCTGGTCTAGCCGGCGGGCCGCCCCGTGCCCCGCGGCGAGCCGAGTGGGGGCGGTACAGTCGCGCCAATGCGACGTAACACTGCGCGTCACGTCTGGACACACCGTACGCCGGTGACTGTGAGGGTATTCGGGCTTGCGGCCAATATGGACGCAAAAGTCGAAGACCCCCGAGGTGGGGCCGGGAGGCCGGTCGCTACACCGCCGTATAGGCCCGCCCCGACTTCTTGACCTTGCCTTCCTTCTGGAGGTCGCCCAGCACGCGGTACATGTAGTTCGGCTGGATGCTCATCTGCTTCGCGATCTCCGACGCGGTGATGCCCGGGTTGTCCTTGATGAGCTTCACGGCCTGCTCGGCACGTGTTCCGCCGCGCCGCCGCCGGCGCCGCGTGCGGGTACCGGTTGCGCGGGATCCGCGCGGGCGGCCCGGTCCGCGACGTCCCTGGCGACCGTCGGTGAGGTTGGCGAGCGCTCGCTGGAGCTTCGCGAGCTCACCCTCGAGCTCGTCGATGCGTTCCTTCAGGAGAGTGGCTGCCTGGTCGACCGTGCTGGACACTGAGGCCATGGAAGATCCTTTCCGTTACATGGGCGAATACGGGTGGGTCATAAGTGTGACAGTTACCCGCTTGGCGCGGCCTTTGGGTAATGGTGTCAGTAACGTCGCTTGCGCGGAAGCGTGCGAAAGACCACGTCCCACAGGGGGGACGAGACGCCGTATCCGTATCGGTGGTCCTGGAAGTGGTGACGCATGTGCTGCTCGCGGATGCGCTTGCCGAGCTTCGTCCGCGGCGTGTGGTGGTGGACGTGGTAGTGGGTGTAGTCGTAGGCCAGATAGCCGAGGATGAAGCCGCTGAAGATGGGGTAGGCCGCCGGCGTGCCGAAGATCAGGGTGTAGACGAAGAGGAAGAGCGCAGCCAGGGGAATGCTCACCGCTGGGGGCATCACGAGCCGGAGGCGATCGTTGGGGTGGTCGTGATGGACGCCATGGATGACGAAGTGGAGGCGGCTGCCGATCGGATGGTCGGGCTCCCAGTGGAAGACGAGCCGGTGGAGCCAGTACTCCGTGAGCGTCCAGATGAGCAGCCCCAGCGCGACGAAGCCGACGAGCGCGAGCGCGCCGTAGCCGTCGGCGCCCAGCCAGATCCCAGCGGCCACCACCGGCAGGAAGATGATCGCGGGGATTGAGGGATGGATCCTCGAGAAGAAGTCGATGAACCGGTTCTCGAAGAGCGGCGGCGAGGAGCTCAGGCGGGCAGTGCGTTGGTCGGACATCGGCACCCGATTTTACCGGCGCCGTGCACGTTTCCGCAAAGGCCGGAAATCCGGAATCGGGCCGCGAGGGAAAAAGGCGCCGATTTGCGCAAATGCGTCCTGCGCCGTCAACGAGCCGGTGACATGATCGATCCAGTGGACACGGCGACGACGATTTCGGAGCGGCAATGACAGCGATGGGGGCAGACGGATCGGCGATGGAGATGGCGGACGCGATCGGCCTGGCGCGGCGCCGCGCGAGCAAGCGGCGCAAGGGAAAGCCGAGCTGCGTCGACTGCTTCTTCCACTGCCAGAACCTGTGCGCGCTCGATCTGGATGAGCCATGCTCAACCTTCCGCCCGAACACGGAGGACGGCCTGGTACCGCCGCGACAGCCCGCGCTGCTCTTCCGGCAGGCGCCTGACGAGCGGGCTGCCCGGGCGGCCTGAGCCCGCCGCGAAGCCGGGATATGATCGGCCCGATGGCCGACGTCGTCGAGACCCTCAAGGGCGTGCCGCTGTTCACCGGCGTCGGCGATCGGGAGCTCAGGCGAATGGCCAAGGTCATGCGGGAGAGCCGCTTCGACGAGGGGCAGGTCATCACCACGGAGGGGCGAAGCGGAGTCGGATTCTTCGTCATCGAGGACGGCAACGCGACCGTCAGCCTCCGGGGCGAGATCGTGCGCACGCTGGGTCCCGGCGACCACTTCGGCGAGATCGCCCTGATCGATGCCGGGCCGCGCTCCGCGACCGTCACGGCGACGACCGACCTGCGCTGCCGCGGAATGGCGTCATGGGAGTTCCGGTCCTTCGTGCAGGAGCACCCGGAGGTGGCGTGGCCGCTTCTGGAGACGCTGGCCTCGCGGCTCCGCGACGCGGAGGGGCGCGGCGCCGCGGAATAGCCGGCTTTCCGGCTTTCAGTCCGACGGGAGGGTGGCGCCGAGCGCAGCGAATCCCCGCTCGGCCTCGGCGCGATCCGCGCCACCCAACAGCCAGCCGGTTCGGGCTGCCTGGTAGGGGCTCTCGATCTCCGCGAACACCGCCAGGGCCTCGCGCAGCAGGCTCTCGGAATCCTCCGCGAGGCCGCGTGCCCTCAGCAGCACGCCGCGCGCGTACCGGTGGTCCCCCAACGTGTCCGCGGCCTCGGCGATCGCCGCCGCGGCGCGGTCGTCCCCGGCGCGCACGAGCGCCTCTGCACGCGTCGCCGAGTAGACCGCCCGCCACCAGAAGTTGCCCGGCGGCACCTCGGCCACCCGCTCGGCGGCCTCCCGCAGGCAGCCCCGATGGAGGTCGACGTCGGCTTCGAGGAGGAGCACCCCGGACACCTGGCCGCCGATCTGCGGCGCGACGCTCTGGGCGAACCGAAACCAGTCGGATGCGGTGGCGTCCTCGCCGCGGTAGCCGTAGATCGCGCCGGCGCAGGCGAGGGCCGCCGCCAGCGCCGCGATCGTGGGACGGTCGGCGGCCGCCCACGCCTCGCGCAGCTCGTGGGCCATCTCGATCGCGCTGTCCCAGTTGCCGAGGAAGAACGCCGGCAGGAGCCCTCGCGCCCAGGCGGAGTAGACGGCGCCGACCGAGAGGTCCAGGTCGCGCGCCTGCGCCGCGTAGCCGGTCGCCTCGCGGAAGTCACCGGTGGCCACCAGCGACTCGATCATCATGTGGAGGGTGTCGCTGCGCTCCGGGCCGAGCTGCAGGCCGCCGCCGCGAGCTCCCTCGACGAGCTCGAGGCGCTCGCGGGTGCTCTGGACTGCGTCGCGGTACCGCCCCTCGCTCCAGGCGACCGCGGTGTCGGCGTCGAGCGCGCTCGACAGGAGCGCGACGTCGTCGGCCTGCCGCGCGAGCTCGAGCCCGACGCGGCTCGGCTCGGCCATCTCGTCGTCGTGTCCGAAGCGCCACGCGATCCACGCCTCGTCGAGCACCAGGCGGGCGCGCGTCACCAGGTCGTCCTCGGCGACCAGATCGCGTCCCCGCGCCAGCATCGTCTCGAGGTCCTCCCGCGGAAGGACGCCGGTGAGCCCGCCCATGCGCGCCACGACCTCCACCACGCGGGCATAGGTGCTCGCCGCCTGGCGGGTTGCGCCCACCTCCTCCGAGACGGCGGCGGACTCCTGAAGGAGCCGCAGCGTCTGGTCGCCGCGCCAGCGGTGGAGGGCGAGCTCCGCGGCGAACCGGAGCGCGTCGGCGCGGTCCTCGGGCTCTCTGGCGAGCCGGGCGGCCTGCTCGAAGAGCTCCTGCGAGCGGCCCGAGGCGCCGCGACGGGCGGCGACGGCAGCGGCCTCCAGGCTGGCGAGCCGGGCGGCCTCGGCGTGCTCGGGAGTTGATGCGAGCTCCGCCGCCTGCGCGCGGTGGTAGGCCACCAGCTCGGCGAGCTCCGGATAGCGCTCGCCGGCGCGACGGAGGATTCCACCCGCGGCGCGCTCGTGGAGCCTCGCGCGATCGGCACGGGGAAGGGCCGCATATGCCACGTCGCGGATCAGGTGATGGCGGAAGCCGTACCTGCCGGGGCCGATCGCCAGTCGCTCCTGCACCAGCGCCTTCTGCGCAAGGTCCTCCAGCGCCGCGGCCGACGGCTCGCCGAGCAGGTCGTCGAGGGCCTCCTCCAGGAAGTTGGGACCGAGCACCGAGGCGTGCTGGAGCACGCGCTTCTCGTCGGGCGGCAGCAGGTCGAGCCGCGCGGCGATGGCCGCTTGAACGGTGTCGGGCAGGTGGTCGCCGGCGCCGCGGCGCCCCTCGACGATCGCCTGGGCGACCTCCTCGGCGAAGAACGGGTTGCCTCCCGACGCCTGCGCGACACGGCCGGCGAGAGCGCGGTCCTCCGGCGGCAGAAGGGCCAGGGCGAGCTGGTCGGCGGCCTCCGCCGTCAGCGGGCGCAGCTCGATCTGGGTCACGTTGCGGGCCGACCGGCCGAAGTCCGGGCGGCGCTCGAGGAGCTCCGGACGGCTCGTGCACAGCACCATCAGCGGAACGTCGTCCACTCGGAAGACGACCTCCTCGAGGAGGTCCAGCAGCCCGTCGTCCGCCCAGTGGGCGTCGTCGATCCCGAGCACCAGCGGCCGCTCCCCGGCGAGCAGTGCGACCAGCCGGCGCCAGGCCCGCTTCAGCTCGTCCTCGACGTCGCCGTCCGTGGCCTCGCCGCCGAGGGCGGTGGCAAGGGCCCGGGCGAGCTCGTGGGCGTCCTCGGCCCCGAGGCGCTCGAGGCGCTCGGCGAGCGCGTCGTGGACGCTCGCGACCGAGTCGTCGGCGCGCGCTCCGGCGGCGGCGCGGAGGATCTCGCCGAGCGCCCAGAACGCGATGCCCCGTCCATACGGCGGATTGCGGCCGAGGAGCGTCTCCGGCGCAGGGTCTATGGACGCGAGGCGCCCGATCAGCTCGCTCGCGAGGCGCGTCTTGCCGACGCCGGCGTCCCCGGTGATCGTGATCAGCTCCGGAGCGCGGTCCCTCGCCGCTCGCCGGTAGACGAGCTCGAGCAACGCCATGTCGTCGTCGCGGCCGACGAACGGGACGCTTGTCCCGGCACGCTGCGTACCCGCGCACTTCGCGCGCCATGCTCGCAGCGGGGCGGGGAAGCCCTTTGCCTCGACGGGGTCGATCTCTCCCATCTCGGACGCGCGACACGCCCTCGCCGCGCGCTCGCCGACGAGCACCTCGCCGGGCGCCGCGGCCTGCTGCAGCCGCGCCGCCGCGTTGACGGCCTCGCCCGTCACCGACATGTCGCCGCCGCGGTCGAGCGCCAGCACCTCGCCCGTCTCGATCCCGACGCGGATCGACAGGCCGCCGTCGATCGACGCGACCCGCTCGGTGAGGGCCAGTCCGGCGGCGACGGCTCGGTCGGGGTCGTCGCCGTGGCCCACCGGGACGCCGAATACGGCCATCACGGCGTCGCCCACGTACTTCTCGACCGTGCCGCCGTGCTCGGACAGGGTCGAGCTGGCGACGGCGAAGAACGGCGCGAGGCGGCTGCGAAGCGCCTCCGGGTCGAGGTTCGTCGCCAGCTGCGTCGATCCGACGAGGTCGGCGAAGACCATGGTCGCGAGCTTTCGCTCGGCGCCCGCGAGCTCTCCCAGCGGCGCACCACACGATGGACAGAAGCGCGCGTCGTCGCCTGCCGTAGCACTGCAACGCACACACGTCTGAGCCATGCCGTTGACGATACCCAGCAAGGACGCCGGAGCGGTGGCGGGATTGCAGGCACGCCGGGCGCGCCGCCCGGCGGCTCGGCCCCTCTAGAGTTGCCCTGCCATGAGGATCACGGTCCTGGGGAAGTCCCCCTCCTGGCAGGACGCAGGGGGCGCCTGCAGCGGGTACCTGGTCGAGGACGGCGATACGAGGTTGCTGCTCGACTGCGGGAACGGTGTGTTCGCGAAGCTGCGCCAGCACCTGGACTACACCCTGGTGGACGCGGTGCTGATCTCCCACCTGCACGCCGACCACATCCTGGACCTGGTCCCGTACGCGTACGCCCTCACCTACGCGCCCCGCCAGCAACCGGTGCCGGTGGCCGGCTATGCGGGGACCGACGAGCCGGCCCGGCCGCGGCTGGTCGCACCCGGGGGCGCCGCGCGCTGCTTCCGGCAGCTGGTTGGCTCCTGGGGAAACGACGACCTCATCGACACCGCGTTCGCCCTGGAGGAGTACGACCCCGCTTCGACGGTGGCGTTCGGGCCGCTTCGCGCCCGCTTCCGGGAGGTGCCCCACTTCACCACCACCTACGCGATCGACTTCGGCTCGACCGCCGGGCCGGGGCGCTTCACCTACAGCGCGGACTGCCGCCCGGGCGACGAGTTGGTGGAGATCGCGAGCGACACCGACCTGCTGCTCGTGGAGTCGACTCTGCCGCGCCCGGAGCGCACCGGGGACCGCGGCCACATGACGCCCGGCGAGGCGGGCGACCACGCCAAGCGGGCAGGCGCGAAGCGCGTCGTCCTGACGCACATCTCCGACGAGCTCGACGCCGACTGGGCTCGAGAGGAGGGCTCGGCGGCGTTCGGGGGGCCGGTCGAGGTGGCCCGGGAGGGCGCCGTCTACGAAGTTTGAGCAACCGGCGGCCGATAGCTGAGTGTCTATCCGGGCCGGTGGAGCTCTCGGATAGACACTAAGGTTGCTGCGTGGCACGCGAGCGGGACCTGCTGGTCAACTTCGAGCGCATGCGACGCGAGATGGACGAGCTCTTCGGCAACGTCTGGGGCGGCGCCGGCCGCTTCGGGCGCCGGTCGCAGACGGGCTTCTCCCCTCGGGTCGACGTCTACTACTGCGGCGAGCCCCCGAAGGCGGTCGTCAAGGTCGATCTCGCCGGTGTGGGGCTCGACAGCGTCGGGTTGGAGGTCGCCGGGCGCGACCTGGTGATCACCGGCGAGCGGCCGATCCAGGAGACGGAGGGCCGCTTGTACCAACAGGTCGAGATCGAGGCCGGCCCCTTTCGGCGCGTGATCGAGCTGAGCGCCGATCCGGTCGCCGAGGAGGCGAGGGCCACCTACGAGGACGGGATTCTCCGCGTCGAGCTCCCCCTGCGCGCTCAGAGCGCGTCGCCCCGCAGCGTGCCGATCGAGACGGAGGAGTGAGGCGCGGCTGATGGAGCGGCGGGCGGGTGACATCCCCGGCATCGGCGCCCAGCAGGACGGCGGCCCAAGCATCGAGGTGGTCGAGGGGGCCGACCTCGAGGAGGCCATCCGCGAGCGCCAGGGCAAGCCGATTCCCACCGCGCTGCCGGTGCTGCCGGTCCAGGAGATGGTCCCGTACCCGGATACGCTCACGCCGCTGGCGGTCGGCCGCCCCCGTTCGATGCGGCTCGTGAACGAGGTGCTCTCCGGCGAGCGGATGCTCGCGCTCGTGACCTCCAGGGACCCGGAGGCCGACGAGCCGGCGCCCGACGAGCTCTACGACGTGGGAGTCGCCGGGATCGTCGCGCGGATGCTGAAGGTCCCGGACGGGAGCATCCGGATCCTCGTCCAGGGAACGGAGCGGATCCGGCTGACCGACTTCATCGCGGAGGAGCCGTACCTGATCGCCCGAGTGGAGCCGCTGCCGGACGTGGTGGAGGCGACCCCGGAGCTCGATGCCCTCACCCACAACGTGCAGCGCACGTTCTCCCAGATCATCGAGCAGATCCCGTATCTGCCGGAGGAGCTCCAGCTCGCGGTGGCCAACGTCGACGACCCCTCGGCGCTCTCCCACCTGATCGCCGGCGCGCTGCGGATCTCGACCGAGGAGAAGCAGGAGCTCCTGGAGCAGGTGGACGTCGCCAGGCGGCTGCGCCGTCTGTCGGAGATCCTCGCCCGCGAGCTGGAGGTGGTCCAGCTCGGCACGAAGATCCAGTCCCAGGTCGAATCCGAGATCAACAAGGGCCAGCGCGAGTACTACCTGCGCGAGCAGCTGAAGGCGATTCAGGAGGAGCTCGGCGAGGGCGACGAGCAGCAGGCCGAGATCAACGAGCTGCGCGAGCGCATCGAGCAGGCGAACCTGCCGGAGCACGCCCGAAAGCAGGCCGAGCGCGAGCTCGGACGTCTCGAGCGCCTGCCCCCCGCCGCGGCGGAGCACGGCGTGATCCGCACCTACCTCGAGTGGCTGGTCGAGCTTCCGTGGGGTGTGAAGACCGACGACGACCTCGACATCGCGCACGCTCGCGAGGTGCTCGACGCCGACCACTACGACCTGGAGCGCGTCAAGGACCGCATCCTCGAGTACCTCGCGGTACGCAGGCTGCAAGAGATGGCCGCCACCTCCTCCACTTCCAGGGAGCCGAAGGCAACCGATCGGAGCGCGAAGGCGGCCACCGGGGTGTCGGGGTCAGCCAAGGGGCCGATCCTCTGCTTCGTGGGCCCGCCCGGCGTGGGGAAGACGAGCCTCGGCCGCTCGATCGCGAGGGCCCTCGGGCGCGAGTTCGAGCGGATCTCCGTGGGCGGCGTCAGGGACGAGTCGGAGATCAGGGGGCATCGCCGCACCTACATCGGCGCGATGCCCGGCACGATCATCCGCGCGCTGCGCGATGCGGGGACCCGGAATCCCGTGTTCATGATCGACGAGATCGACAAGATGGGCGCCGACTTCCGCGGCGATCCGGCGAGCGCCATGCTCGAGGTCCTCGACCCGGCGCAGAACGACTCCTTCCGCGATCACTACCTGGATCTCGAGTTCGACCTCTCCGACGTGCTGTTCATCGCCACGGCGAACACGCTCGACCCGGTCCCCCCGGCGCTCCAGGACCGGATGGAGGTCATCGAGCTGGCGGGCTACACGCTCGAGGAGAAGCTCCACATCGCCAAGCGCTACCTCGTGCCCCGGCAGATCGAGCAGAACGGCCTGTCGCGCAGCCGGATCTCGTTCTCGGACCCGGCCATCAAGGCGATCATCGAGGAGTACACGCGCGAGGCCGGGGTGCGGAACCTGGAGCGCGAGATCGGCAGCGTGTGCCGCAAGATCGCCCGCCAGGTGGCCGAGGGCGAGATCAAGGGCAAGGTGACGATCTCGGCCAAGCGGGCTCGCGAGCTGCTGGGCAAGCGCCGGTACTTCGCCGAGCAGCGCCGGCGCACCAAGGACCCCGGCGTCGCGACGGGGCTCGCGTGGACGCCGGCGGGCGGCGAGGTGCTTTTCGTCGAGGCGACGGCGATGCCCGGTGACGGCAAGCTCACGATCACCGGCCAGATCGGGGACGTGATGCGCGAGTCCGCGCAGGCCGCGCTGTCGTGGGTGCGCGGTCACCTCGACCAGGTGGCGCCGGACCTGGGCGAGGACTGGTTCACGAGCCACGACATCCACATCCACGTGCCGGCGGGCGCGGTCCCCAAGGACGGGCCCTCGGCGGGTGTGGCCATGGCCGTGGCCCTGGCGTCGCTGGTCACGGGCGAGCCGGTCAGATCGGACGTCGCCATGACCGGCGAGGTGACCTTGACGGGCCAGGTGCTGCCGATCGGCGGCGTCAAGGAGAAGGTGCTCGCGGCGCAGCGGGCCGGCATCAAGCGGGTGCTCCTCCCGGCCCGCAACGAGGGCGACGTCGCGGAGATCCCCGAGCGCGAGCGCAAGGGCCTCGAGTTCGTCTACTGCGACACCATCGACGACGCCCTCGCCGCCGCGCTCTGACGGCCGACGGGGCGGTAAGCGCTCGATTTCCGGGTATATGCTGCGCTGACGGAGCCAAGCGGACGAGGGAGTTGTTGATGGCAGCGAGGAGTACGAGGGCAGACAAGGCGCGCCAGGCGGCGCAGCAGGCGGGTTCGAACCCGTACGTACGACGCTTCATCGAGGACGAGGAGCTGCGGGCGAGCGTCAGGGATGCATTCGACGCGGCGCGGCACGCCTACCAGCGGATGTCCAACGGCAAGGGCCCGGTCAAGGCCCTCACCGACGACAAGAAGGTCCAGCGCGACCTGAAGACGGCGGCCGAGAACCTCAAGGAGGCCTCGGAGCGTTTCCAGGGCAAGCGCAAGGAGCGCCATCCGTTCCGCAAGCTTCTCCTCATCGGGATCGTCGGGGCGGTCCTGGCGATCGCGCTCAACGAGGATCTGCGGAAGGCGGTCCTGGATCGCCTGTTCGGCGCCGAGGAGGAGTTCGAGTACACCTCCCAGACGACGGCCGCTCCGGAACCGACCGCGACCGAGTAGCGCCTCGGCGCTTGGCGATCGGCGCGCTCCACGAGCTGGGGCTCGAGCCGGGCTGGAGCCGTGGCGCCGGATTCGCGAGCTCGAGCGGGCGATCGTGATCCCCGGGCACAATCCTCTCGTCAGGCTCTGAACGGCGGATCCGAGCGTATGATGGGACCGGATCGGACGGCGAGCCTCGAAGTCGAGGAGCAGGGAGGCGGTTTGCAGAGAGTGAGGTGGCTATTCGTCGCGGTCGCCGCGCTGCTCGGGATGCTCCTCGCGGCCGCTTCGGCTCAGGCGGCGTGTGTTCCGGGCTCTCGGGGTCCGATCAAGCCGTCGGCGGACACGTACGCCAACGTCAACTATCCGGGCTCGAATTTCGGCTCCGCCTACGGATGGGATGCGGCCAACGTCGCCGCGGGCATCAAGGGCATCTACTTCGCCAAGACGATGCACGGATACGTCAAGTACCGGCTGCCCTCGATTCCGGCGGGATGCCAGCTACGGGCCGCGGTCCTTCGGGTCGAGGACATGCGCGACTTCGTCTGGATCGCCCCCATCACCTTCCCGCGGGTATTCCCGGGGCCGATCGAGGTCAGCCCTGCCGGCGGGGGCTGGCGCGAGTCCACCCTGACCTGGGACAACCAGCCGGGCGCCGGCAACCCGACGGTGAGGATCACCGGCCAGTTGCTGCAGGACCGCTGGACGATCACGCCCGCGGTGGCGGCTCTCTACGCGCGGGGCAATCGCAACCGGGGGCTGGAGCTCGAGGGGGAGCAGTCGCCGGCGTGGTTCACGCCCAACTCGCGCGAGTTCCTGGGCCGCTACGGGAATCGCGGGATCCCGTACCTCTTCGTCTCCTGGAAGTAACCCCCCGGCCACACCCCACCGCCGGCAACCGACCCACCGTCCGGTGTCGATTGGCGGCGATAGACTCGCCGCTCCGCGTTGGACATCGGTCCGATGCAGAGGGGTAGAGAGAGATTTCAGTCGAAGGCAGGACCGTGGTGGAGACCGGGGCTGACGAGCGTCAGCTGACCGGCGACAAGGTGCAGCGGATCGTGGACGCGATGCGCACCTGCATCGCCGCCCGCGGGATCACCGGTGCGACCTTCGAGCACGTCTCGCGCGAGGCGGGCGTCAGCCGCGGCCTGCTGCATTACTACTTCGGGACCAAGGAGCGGCTGCTGATCGAGGTGCTGCGCGGCGACGCCGAGGTACGGATCGGGGCTCTCGACGAGCCGCTCGAGGCCGCCACGACGGCCGGTGAGGTCGTCGAGGTCTTCGTGGCCGGGGCCGAGGAGATCCTGAAGAGCGATCCGGGCTTTTACGTGCTGATCTTCGAGCTGTTCGCAGCCGGGCGCCAGAACCCGGAGATCCAGGCCGAGCTGGCCCAGGTGTACGACGGCTCCCGCCGCCACGTCGCGAAAATCCTGCGCCGCAAGGAGGAGGAGGGCGTGCTGTCCCTGCGCTTCGATGCCGAGACGACCGTCACGTTCATGTTCGGCGCTGCGGACGGCGCCGCGCTACAGCGCCTCACGGACCCCGAGCGCGACTACTCGGAGCTCGTCGAGCTCGAGCGGGGGATGCTGCGCTACCTGCTGGTCGCCGAGTAGCGGTCCAGCTAAGCCCCCGCGCGCGGGAAGATTCGCTGCATGCGCCACAGCATGCGCAGCGACCCGCGAGGTCGCAGCTTGCGCTGGAGCATCGCCCGGCGCGGATCGCTGCCCCGGATCGACATGTCGATCCAGTCGCGCCAGGTCGTCTCGAGGGTGAGGTCCGGGTCCGGGGCCTCGCCCTGCACCGCCTCCGAGCTGCCGTTGTCGATCCGCAGGTACCACGGCGCCGCGTCCTCGAAGCGCCACTGGATCGTCGCGGGCGTCCCGTTGACCGCGTCCCTGTGGGCCGAGCGGGCGATGACGTCGAAGAGGAGCGCCTGGACCTCGGGCGAGGCGTCCGGGTCGGAAACGGGCTCGCCCGCGACGCCGGCCCTCATCAGCGTGATCGCCCGCTGCGCGCGCTCCTCGTGGGGCAGCGACATGTCGAAGGGATAGACGTCCGGCGGCATCTCGTCGATCGGCCAGCCGGTCGCCTTCCACTTCGTCTCGACCGATCGCATCCCGAACGAGTAGATGTCCTCGAGCTCGAACCCGTAGCAGCGCGTGTAGTCGAGGTCCCAGCCCGGCGGTACGAAGACCGCCATCGAGAAGCGCATCACCTCGCGCAACATCTCCGCCACCGCCGCCTTGCACTCCTCCGACTCGCGGAAGCACTCCGACAGCACCTTGACCCCGAAGCCGATGTGGCGCTGCTCGTCGCGTGAGACGTTGTGCATCCCGTCGCTGAAGCCGGGCATCGTGCCGGACTTCGTGAAGTAGTCCTCGATGAAGTGCTGTCCGGGCTGGGCCAGGGTCGCCTCGACGACCATGTGGTAGAGCGCGATCGCCTGGGCGAACTTGGGCAGCGACTTGTCGCGGCGGAGCTCCTCACCCATCCGGTCGAGCCGGTCGAAGACGTTGCGGTATCCCCAGCCGAGCTGAGGCTCCGTGTAGGCGAGGGTCGAGCCGATCGTGTCGCCGGCGTCGATCACCTCCTTGAAGAAGCGGTGGAAGAAGACCGAATGCCGCGCCTCGTCCACCTGCTGGGTGGCCAGGAAGTACTTCTGCTCCTCCTTGGGCGCGGCGTCGATGTAGGGCGAGAGGTTGTCGGTGACGGAGTCCTCGCCGTAGAAGAACATCGAGTAGATCCAAAGGGCGGACTTGCGCTGGATGTCGCTCAGCGCCTCCCAGCCCTCGCGGTCCTTGGTGAAGTCGAGGTCGTACGCCTTCCAGTTTCCCTCCTCCCAGCGCCGGTACAGATCCTCGTAGGTGATCTGGTCCGTGTAGGAGGTCGCGTCTCTCAGTGCCGTAGCAGTCGCCATCGCCTTGCCCCTGTCGTTAGCCCGAACGTTGCATCATCTGATGTAACCGTTGAGACTAATGGCTCGACTGGCCGGCGCGCCAGTTATGTGTGACCGACGTCACTTACCGCGGTCCCCGCGCGGCCTCTCCACGCCGAGCGATCCCACTCCACGCCGAGCGCCCCCCTCCACGCCGATCGGCGTTGGGTGATGGCAATTCGATTGGCGGTTGGGAGATGGCGGTTGGGGTGATGGCAGATGGGTGATGGGCGCTTGGAACGGGGTCGGTGGTTGCGTGGGTAATCTCGTCGGCCAGGGTGGCTGAGAAGGAGATCGCAGTGGAGGAGCGGCTCGATGCGCTCTACCGCGAGCATCCGCAAGGGTTCGTCGCCGCCCGCAACGAGCTGGCGAAGGAGGCTCGCGCCGGCGGCGATCGCGAGGAGGCCGATCGGATCAAGAAGCTCCGGCGCCCCAGCGTCGCCGCCTGGTTGATCAACCGCGTCGCGCTGTCGTCACCCGAGCCGCTCGAGGAGTTCGCCGAGGCGAGCGGGCGGCTCGAGGAGGCGCAGGGCCGGGCGCTCGAGGGGGACGACGAGGCCGTGGCCGACTGGCGGGCCGCCGCCGCGCGCGAGCGCGAGGCAAGCGCCGCGGTCGTCGAGAGGGCGGCGGACCTGGCCCGTGATTCCGGCCATTCGGTCAGCCAGCGCGGGCTCGAGCTCGTCGGCGAGACGCTGCGGGCGGCTGCGACCGATTCCGGGTTGCGTGATCGGGTGATGGGCGGACGGGTCGAGCGCGAGGAGTCTGCGCCCACCCTCGGCATGCCGGCGGACGCCCCCACGCGGCGGCGCGCGTCCGGATCGGCGAAGCGGCGCGACGTGGCGCTCGCGCGACGCGAGCTCGAGCGCCTTCGCGAGGAGCTCGCCGAGGCCGTAGCCCGCGAGGACCGCCGTCGCGAGAGCGTGGAGCGGACCGCCGAGACGCTGCGCCAGGACAAGGCGCGCCTCACCGAGGCGAAGCGCGACACTTCCGAGGCGCGACGGCGGGTGAGGGCCGCCGAGCGAAGGGTGGGCGAGTGAGGTAACCCGCGATGGATGGATTCCGGCACCTATCGGGGGTGAAATCCATCCATCGTTGCCGTGTTCGCCCGGGTCGCCTGAACCTACGGCGGCGCACGTGACGGTTGCCACGCACGCATGGCGCCGAGGCTTGGGGGTAGGCGCATGATCATGAGCCACGATCCACGTCCGCGCTACCTGGCCGCCGGGGCGCTGTTCCTGGTGGCCGCGCTCGCCACGCTGATCGCCGGGGTACCGCTGGCGACGCTCGTGCTCGCCGTGGCCGCGGCGGGACTCTTCTACTACATGACCAAGGTCAAGTCGGTCCCGTAGGCAGGTTCCGGACGGCCCTCGAGCCGGCCGTGTCAGTCGAGCTTGGGGCTCCGCCAGGGCTCGGCGAGCTTCGCCGCAAGCCGGTCCGCGAGTCCGTCCGCCGCCAACCGCTCCTGCTCCAGGGTGTCGCGATCGCGCAGTGTCACGGTGCCGTCCTCCATCGTCTGGCCGTCGACCGTGATCCCCCAGGGCGTCCCGATCTCGTCCTGGCGCCGGTAGCGCTTGCCGATCGAGCCCCCCTCGTCGTACTCGGCCGGCAGCCGGGACCGCAGCTCGCGGTGGATCTCCCGAGCTCGCTCGGGCATCCCGTCCTTCGAGACCAGGGGGAGCACGGCGGCCTTGACCGGAGCGAGCCGGGGATGAAGCCGAAGCACGGTGCGCTTGCGCCCCTCCACCTCCTCGGTGTCGTAGGCGTCGACCACGAAGGCCAGCATCGCTCGGTCCACCCCCGCCGCCGGCTCGATCACGTGCGGCACGTAGGACTCGCCCCTGTCGGGGTCGAAGTACTCGAGCTTCTCACCCGAGGCATTCGCGTGCTGGGTGAGGTCGAAGTCGCCGCGGTTGGCGATCCCCTCGAGCTCCGACCACCCCATCGGGAACAGGTACTCGATGTCGGAGGTGGCGGATGAGTAGTGGGAGAGCTCCTCGGGTCCGTGCGGGCGAAGCATCAGGTTGTCCGGGCGGATCCCGAGGTCCGTGTACCAGCGCAGCCGCTCGTCCATCCAGTAGGAGTGCCACCTCGGCGCGTCGTCCGGCGCGACGAAGTACTCCATCTCCATCTGCTCGAACTCTCGCGTGCGGAAGATGAAGTTCCCGGTCGTGATCTCGTTGCGGAACGACTTGCCGACCTGCGCGATCCCGAACGGCGGCTTCTTGCGAGCGAACTGGAGGACGTTCTTGAAGTTGATGAAGATTCCCTGCGCCGTCTCGGGCCGCAGGTAGGCGGTCGAGGCGGTGTCCTTAACCGGGCCCACGTGCGTCTCGAACATCAGGTTGAACTCGCGCGCGTCGGTGAGGTCACACTCCGCGAACTCACCCGGGTGCTTCGACGGCCTGCGGCCGCACTGGGCGTCCTCGAGCTTGTCGGCCCGGAAGCGCTGCCCACACGTCCGGCAGTCGACGAGCGGATCGGTGAAGCCCTCCAGGTGGCCCGAGGCCTCCCAGACGCGCGGGTGCTGGAGGATCGCCGAGTCCAGGGCCACGATGTCATCGCGCTCGCGGACCATGCTGCGCCACCACTCGTCCTTCAGGTTGTTGCGGAGCAACACGCCGTAGTGGCCGTAGTCGTAGGTCGAGCCGATGCCGCCGTAGATCTCCGACGAGGGGAAGATGAACCCTCGTCGCTTGCACACGGCGACGATCTCGTCGAGTCCCACTTCGGCTGTGGTTGTGTCGGCCGCTTCCGCCATCTGCGGCGCCGAGGCTAGATGATTGGCGCTGCCGACCGGATCAGCGGATGCGAACGCGGACGGTCTTGGACGTCCGGTGTCCGTCCACGTCGACCGTGCGCACCCGGAAGCCGAGCTTTCCGTGCCGCAGGTGCTTGGTCCGCTTGAGGGCGCGGTGGCGGATCCTCACGACGAGTGACCGGGCGCTTCCGCCCTTGGCCGCGACCGTGAGCTTGCGCCGCGTGTGGTGAACCTTCGACTTCGAGAGCCGGCTGGAGTCGCTGCGAGCCTTGACGCCGGTTCGCCAGGCCTTGCCCTTCCCGAACCGCAGCCCCTTCGGCAGCCGCAGCTTCGCCTTCCGGAGTTCCGCTCCGGTCGCCTTCGCCTTGAGCTTCAGGCGCGGATGCTTGGATTGAGCCTTCTTCAGCTTCACGGAGGCCCGCGGGTTGCCGCCTCCGCCACCACCGCCGCAGCCCTTGACCTTCGCCTTGGGATCGGCCGAGGTATGCGCTCCGTTGTAGCCGTCGAACTCGCCGTGGAACACGGGCGCGCTCGTGTCGCAGAGGTCCACCGCCGACTGGAGCAATCCCCCGGATCCGCCGTTGAAGCTGAGCTCGAGGTGGGAGATCGGGATGTCCGGCAGCCCGGTGAACGCGTTGCCCAGGCCGGCAGACTCCGCCACGAAGTTGCCCAGAAGCTGAAGGGCAAGCGGTCCGTGGAGGTCGACCCCGAGCCTGGGAAATGCGGCGCCCGGAGTCGGCTCGACGATCACCACGGGGCCCGACTCCACGCCCTCGAGGAACGTCGATGTGCTCGTCGCCTTCCCGATGATCGAGCCGCCGGGACAGGCGGAGGCGTTCGCATGGAACTGGGCGAGCGGGCAGTGGTTGCCCACGACCGCCGTGGGGCCGACCTCGGGCGGGAGGATCACCGTGGCGTTCTCGAGCCCCGCCTCGCCGTCGCTCTGGTCGACCACGGTCGCCATCGGGGTGATCGATCCCGCGCTCGTGGAGCCGGGCGCCCCGAGCTCGACGGAGATCTTCGGCGAGAACGGGAGGTCCCCGCAACGGGTCGCCGTGAACGAGGGCGCGGTCCCGTGCACGTTGTGGCCCGAGTAGGACGTCGCGTCGAAGCTGACCGCCTTGGGCACGCACGAGGTCGGGTTCCTCATGAAGCCCTTGCCGTTCGCCTTGCCGAACAGGTGGATGTCGAGCGACCTGATGTCCGTCTCGAGACCGCCCGCCTCTCGCGGGAAGTTGTTGATCACGGTGTCGAGGCCGAAGTCGGGCCGCAGCTGCACTGCCGACTGCTGGATGATCTTCGGCAGCAGCCCCCCCGCGGGACGGAGGACGATGCCGAAGCGGGCGGGCTCGCCCGACTGTGGCGTGAGGTTGTACAGGGAGCCGTTGACCGTCTGCGCGATGGGCGCGCCGGCGACGATCACGTTCACGTTTGCCGTCACGTTGCCCACGTGACTCTTACCCGGGCAGCTGTCGGAGTTCAACTGCGCCACGGTGCACAGCGGGGTGACGGTTGGGTTGCCGACGAGCCCCGGAGGCAGATGCACCGTCAGGTCCTTGACCTGGTCGGAGGGATCGGAGAAGCCGATGTGGACGTTGACGTCGCTGTTGGCCCCGGCGGCCAGGTTCGCCGGCTTGGCCGAGAGCCCCTGGAAGCCCAGGGCCGCGTGGGCGGCCGGTGCGGCGAGAAGCGACAGCGCGGCGGCCGCGAGACCGAGTCCGGCGCCCCTTGCTCGCCACGAACGCTTCCTTACGCCCAATCTCGTCACGCCGATCCTCTCCGACCCTCCGGGGTCATCCGGGTTGACTCGTATCGACCGGGGGGGCGACGGAATATACGAGGGTGGGGATCGCAGTGCGCCGGTTGCCGACCGCGGCTGCCTGGCGCTCGTGACCGAAGAGTGCCAGCGGGCCGGATGGCCCCTGGCATAATCGCCGGACCCCGCCAACGACCTCCCACACGAATGCCCATCTACGAGTATCGCTGTCCCAACGGCCACGAGTTCGAGGTCTTCCAGGCGATGGCCGACGATCCCGTCTCGGCCTGCGAGGTGTGTGGCGAACCGGTCGAGCGAATCTTCCGCCCGGTGGCGGTGCACTTCAAGGGGTCGGGTTTCTACACGACCGACTACGCCCGCAAGGCGGAGGCGGCGTCGTCCGGCGACGGCGGCAAGGACTCCTCGGATTCGAAGTCCGAGTCGAAGTCGTCGGAGAAGGGCGACAAGAAGCCGGCGGCGACCTCCTCGTCGGGTAAGGACGACTAGAGGCTTGACGTGGGGGAACCCACAAGACCCACGCGAGCGGCGGATTTTCAACCGCATGGGTTGATTAGCTGGCGTTCGCGGAGATGAGAATCGAAACTCGGCCGCCGGAGCTACGACTAGCTCGGCGGTGAGCAGGCCGGCTGGTGCGGCGGGCTCGATCCCAGGAACTTCTTCACGGCTCGCTGGCACTCCTCGGGCGGGACGATGAGGTTGCCGGCGGCCGTGGTGCTCGCGGGCTTCAGGAAGTCGCTGTCGTTGCTGAAGCCGATCACCGCCGCGAAGACGAGCTGGGGCATCGTCCATGCGCCCATGCTCGAGACCATCACCTGCGGCGCGTTCCAGGCGATGAACGGCCCCTTGACGAAGTTGTAGGGCAGGCGCAGCGGATCGGTGAGGCGGTCCTTGATGCCGTCCAGGATCACCTGCTGGAACTGGGCGCGCTCGAGGTCCGTGCCGCTGAACTGGCCGCCGCCGCAGGTGTTCTCCCTGGTGCGGGCGAGGGTGATCGCCTGGAACCCGTTCAGCGTGTGCTCGCCCTTGCTCAGGTTCAAGTTGAACGCTCCGCCTGAGACGCTCGAGCAGACGGCGGTCGGCAGGTTCACGTTGATGCCTCCGATCGAGTCGATGAACCGGCGGAAGCCGTCGAAGTCGACGATTGCGACCTGGTCGACGTTGATCCCGAGGAACTTCTCGATCGTGCGCACCGTGAGCTTCGCGCCGCCGGCGGCGTAGGCGGAGTTGATCTTGTTCTCGGGATGCCCGGGGATCTGAGCGAGCGTGTCGCGAGGTATCGAGAGCTTGCGGAACGTGCCGCCGCCCGCCCTGACGAGCATCAGGGTGTCGGAGCGGTACGGCCCGTGACTGCAGCCCTTGCCGGTGGGCTTGCCGCTCTGCACGGTCTCGAGGCATCGCTTGGACTCCGCCTCGCCGGGGCCCGCGAACTGACCCGAGCGGATGTCGGTGCCGATCACCAGGATCGTCTGCGGGCTCACCGAGAGGAACGGGTTGCCGTGCAGCGTGTCGCCCATGTCCGCGAGCTTTCCCTTCTGGATCTGCGAGGAGAGCTCGAAGAGAACAACGCTGAGAAGGATCCAGCCGACCGCGAAGATGCCCACCCATCGCAGGACGCGGCGCCACAGCGGCTTCGGCCCCGCGGGCCTCGGGCGCCGGTCCCTGTCGCGGTCGTCCCCGCCACCCTTGCGCTGGGTGCGGCCGCGCAGCTTCGACAGGTCGGGCGACCGAAGCCTGCTCAGGAGGCCCGGGCGCGACCTGTACACCTTGTAATCCGGGCGTTCCTCCGCGCCCCGCCTGTCGTCGGCCATCGGCTATCAATACTGCCGCATGGCCTCCCGGCAAAGATGCGCGCCCGCGCACCAGGCGGTGCCTCGCGTGGGTGGGCGGGTGCTTGCTCACGGGAGTTGCCGCCCGTGACCCGCGAGGCGATCGGCGTCGATCTCGGCGGGACCAAGATGCTCGTCGGCGCGGTCGACGAGGACCGCAACGTGGCGTACAGGGCCACCGCCCCGAGCCTGGGCCTGGGGCAGGAGGAGCTGATCTCGACCCTCGAGCGGGAGCTGGAGGCGGCGGTCGAGGCCCGGCCGGACGTCACGGCGGTGGGACTCGGGATCCCGTGCACGATCGACCGCGAGCGCGGCGTGGCGGTCCAGGCGGTCAACCTGCAGCTCGCCGACGTTCCCATTCGCGACCTGATGAGCGAGGGGCTCGGGCTGCCCGTGTCGCTGGACAACGACGTGAACGCGGCGATCCTCGCCGAGCATCGCTTCGGGGCCGCCCGGGGCGCCGAGAACGCGGTGATGCTGACGATCGGCACGGGGATCGGCGGTGGCCTGGTGATCGGCGGCGAGGTCTATCGCGGCTCATCAGGCGCGGCGGCCGAGTTGGGCCACGTCGTGATCGAGGCCGACGGCCCCCGCTGCCAGGGCAATTGCCCCAACCGGGGATGCGTCGAGGTGTACGCCTCGGGCACGGCGATCGCGCGCGAGGGCCTGGCCGCGGCCGAGAAGGCGCCGGACTCGGCTCTGGGTCGCGTGCTCGCCGACGGCGCGACGCTCGACGGCAGAGAGGTGACCGATGCGGCCGCCGCCGGCGACCCGATTGCCGTCGCAGTGCTCGAGAAGGTGGGGCGGAGCCTCGGCGTCGCGCTCGCGAGCTTCGCCAACGTCTTCGACCCGGACGTGATCGTGATCGGGGGCGGGGCCATGCGCGCAGGTGACCTGCTGCTCGACCCGGCCCGCGCCGAGCTCGCGGCCCGCGCCCTCGCGCCCATGAGCTCCACGCCTGTCGTTGCCGCCGCGCTCGGCCCGGAAGCGGGCATGATCGGCGCCGCGACGATGGCGATGCTCGATCTCGATGGAGACAGGACCTGATGGCGGGGCGACTCACCGTCTGCCCTACGCCGATCGGCAATCTCGGGGACATGAGCCAGCGGGTCCGCCGGGCACTGGGGGATGCGGATCTCGTGGCCGCCGAGGACACCCGCCGAGCGGGCCTCTTGTTCGAACGATTGGAAATCCCGCGGCCGCGGCTGGTCTCCTACCACGAGGGCAACGAGGCCGAGCGAGCCGTGCAGCTGGCCCAGCAGGTCGAGCGTGGCGCGAGGCTGGCGTTGATCAGCGAGGCGGGCACCCCGGTGATCTCCGACCCCGGCTACCGCCTGGTGCGCGCCTGCCTGGAGCGCGATCTGGAGGTAGAGGTGCTCCCCGGGCCGTCGGCCGTGGTCACGGCGCTCGTCGCCTCCGGGCTGCCACCGGATCGATGGCGGTTCGAGGGGTTCCTGCCGCGGCGGGCGGGCGAGCTGGAGCGGGTGCTGCGCTCGGCGGAGACCGTGGTTGCGTTCGAGTCGCCACGGCGCCTGCCGCAGTCGCTGGCGGCGCTGGCGGCGCTGGCGCCCGACCGCTCCGCGGCGGTGTGCCGAGAGCTGACGAAGCTTCACGAGGAGGTGGCGCGGGCTTCCCTGGGCGAGCTCGCCCGCCGGTTTCGCCACGACGTCAAGGGGGAGATCGTCGTGGTGATCGCGCCGGCCGGCTCGGCGGGCGCCCAGGGCCCTGATCTCGCCTTCGCGGTCGACGCCCTGCGACGGCTCGTGCAGTCGGGGGCACGGCCCCGCGCGGCCGCATCCGTCGTCGGCGCCCTCACGGGCACGCGCCCCAACGACCTCTATCGCGCTCTCACCGGCCGCGACCCCCGCGAGTAATCCGCATCGTCAAGCGCCGTCCGGCCCGCCGTTACAGGTCGTGCAGGCACAGGTCGATCTTGATTTGCGAGGAATAGAAGTAGGATGCGCCGAGAGGAGATCGCGTGCGTGTCGAGGCAGGGCGCCTCGGCCCGGGAAGGAAAGGATGTTCCCGCGGGATGAGCCGGACGCTCGCAGCATCAAGTACAGGAGGAGGGGGCATCCTGCCCCGGACAGGTGGCGCCTGAGGACCAGCCTGTGAGGACGGGTCGCCGCGCGTGGATATCGCGGGCGGCCGCCGGCGCGGCCCTCCTGGTCGGGCTCGTGCTCGTGCTCGTGATCCTGTTCGGGGGGAGCTCGGGCCGCATCTACCACCTGACCTTCGAGAACGGCGGCCAGCTCGTCAGCGGCAATCAGGTGCTGGTCGCCGGCCAGCCAATCGGCACGGTCGACAGCATCGAGCTCACGGACGACGCGCACGCCGAGGTCACGATCTCGGTCGACGAGCCGCTCCACGAGGGGACGACCGCGGTGGTTCGCGCGACGTCGCTGTCCGGCATCGCCAACCGGTACGTGGCGATCGCGCCGGGGCCCAACAGCGAGGCCGAGCTGCCGGACGGGGCGACCCTCGCCGCCGACAGGACCACCTCCATAGTCGATCTGGACCAGCTGTTCGACACGTTCAGGCCGCCCACGCGACACGCCCTCCAGAGCGTGATCAAGGGCTCCGCCACGGTCTACGCCGGGCACACCGAGGGCGCCCGTCGCAGCTACAAGTACTTCGCGCCGGGGCTCTCCTCCGCCCGGCGCCTCCTGGACGAGCTCACCCGCGACCAGCGGACCTTCACGCAGTTCCTGGTCACGGGCTCCAAGGCCCTGGGGACGATCGCCGAGCGGCGCCAGGATCTCTCGGCGCTCACGCAGAACGCGAACCAGGCGCTGGGCGCGATCGCGAACCAGAACGAGGCCCTCGACCGGGTGCTGGTGGCGCTGCCGCCGACGCTCCGCCAGGCCAACACCACCTTCGTGAACCTGCGCGCGACGCTCGACGACCTGGATCCGCTGGTGGCATCCGCGAAGCCGGCGACCAAGCACCTCACGCCGTTCCTGCGCAATCTCCGCCAGGTATCGGAGCGCGGGGTGCCGGTGGTGCACGACCTCAGCCTGGCCGTCAATCGCCCCGGGGGCAACAACGATCTCACCGACGCCCTGCGCGCTCAGCCGCGGGCCGAGAGCGCCGCACGCCGGGCCGTGCCCAACGCGATCCAGGGGCTCAACGACTCCCAGCCCGTCATCAGCTTCGCCCGCCCGTACGCGCCGGATCTGCTCGCGTGGGTCTCGAAGTTCGCGCAGGACTCGTCCTACTACGACGCCAACGGCCACTACGTCCGTGTCTCCACGGCCGAGGCCAATCCGTTCCATTACTGCGCCGCGGGCGACACCAACCCGGTTTGCGCCGGCCATCCCGAGGGCGATCTCGAGCCGATTCCGCTCAGCCAGCAGTTCAGCGGCCTTGAGTTCGGGACTTACACACGGTGCCCGGGCGGCGCAATCCAGCCGATCTCCGGCTCCAACCCCTTCCTCGACGGCGGGAACCTCGACGGCGAATGCGACCCCTCCGACGTGCCCCCGGGCCCATGAGGCGGATCGTTGCGACAGCCGCTCTGCTCGCCGTGGTGGCGCTCGTCTTCTTCGCCCAGGGATCCGGCGGGTCCGGCGGCACCTACGAGATCCGCGGCATCTTCGACAACGGCGCCTTCCTCGTGACCGGTGAGGACGTTCGCATCGCCGGCGCCAAGGTCGGAAGCGTCTCCGCCGTCGACGTCACCCAGCCCGGCGACCCCGCCAACAGGGATGGCAGCCCCGACCCCGGCAAGGCGGTCGTGGTGATGGACATCGCCGACCCGGGCTTCCAGGACTTTCGCCAGGATGCGAGCTGCATAATCCGCCCGGCGTCGCTCCTGGGCGAGAAGTACGTCGACTGCCAGCCCACCCAGCCGCACGCGCCGGGGACCGAGGCGCCACCGCCGCTCGACGTGGTCCAGTCCGGGGATCCTGGCGCCGGCCAACGGTTCCTGCCGCTGCAGAACAACGGCAAGAGCGTCGACATCGACCTCGTCAACAACATCATGCGCGAGCCGTTCGCCGATCGGTTCCGGCTGATCCTGAACGACCTGGGAGCCGGCCTGGGAGCGCGGGGGAAGGATCTCGAGGCGATCGTCAAGCGCGCGGACCCCGCCCTCCGGGAGACCGACCGGGTGCTGGCACAGCTGGCGCGGGAGAACCGCACGCTCAGCAAGCTCGCCGCCGACTCCGACGAGGTCCTGGCGCCGCTCGCCCGCGAGCGGCAGAAGGTGGCCGGCTTCATCAGGAACGCGAACACCGCGGGAGAGGCGACTGCCGAGCGCAGCGCCGACCTCGAGGCCGGGTTCGAGAAGTTCCCGGCCGCCCTGCAGGCCCTGCGCCGTCAGATGGTGCAGCTGAAGAACTTCTCCGACCAGGCGCAGCCGACATTCGCCGATTTCGCTCACGCCGCGCCCAACCTGACCCGGTCGACCGAGGCGCTGGGCCCGTTCGCAAAGGCCTCGATCCCGGCGCTGACCTCCCTCGGCGACGCGGCGGCCAAGAGCGGCCAGCCGATCGTCAACGCGGACCCGATCATCGTCAAGGCGCGAAACCTCGCGGAGAAGGCCGGTCCGGGGGCGGCGAGCCTCAACAAGCTGCTCACGACCCTGCGCAAGACCGGCGGCTACAAGGACCTGATGCACCTGATCCTGAACACGACGACCGGGATCAGCGGCTTCGACAGGTTCGGGCACTTCCTTCGCACGGTCCTGGTGATCGACAACACATGCGTCACGCTCGTGGCCACCACGAACCCGGGCTGCACGGCCGCGTGGCAGCCGGGCAGCGCCAAGGTCACGAACCCCAAGCTCGGCCCGCCGAGCTCCTCGACCGCGTCCCTCCCGACGGCGCAGGAGGCGGCCGCGGCCGGGATCGGAACGGTGCCTCTCGATGCTCAGGGTGATCCGGCCGGCGGAAGCTCCGCCTCCTCGACCTCGCCCGAGCGCAAGGAGCCGCGCGCCTCCTCGCTGGGCGCCGCTCGCGACCTGCTCGACACGATCATCGGCAGGCAGCCCGGCGCCAAGGACCGCAAGCCGCCCGCCGACAAGCCGCCCGCCGAGAAGCCGCCGTCCGATCAGGGGCAGGCCCCGTGAGGCGCGGCGGCGTCGGCGCCATCGCTTCGAGCCCGACGATGGTCGGCGCGGTCACGACCCTGATCGTGATCCTGGCCGTCTTCTTGGCCTACAACGCGAACAACGGCCTGCCGTTCGTGCCGAGCTACCGCATCTCGGTGCAGGTGCCGAACGCCGAGACCCTCGTCCCGGGCAACGACGTGCGGATCGGCGGGGTCCGGGTGGGGTTCGTCGAGGACGTGGTCCCGGTGTCGCACCCGGACGGCAAGGTGACCGCCAGGGCCGACCTGAAGCTGGACAAGAACGTCGACCCGATCCCGAAGGGCTCGACCGTGGTCGTGCGGGCACGGTCCGCACTCGGCCTGAAGTACCTCGAGATCAACCGCACCGACAGCGACCAGGGCTACCCGGAGGGCTCGGAGCTGCCCCTGAGCGCCGCCCATCCGCATCCCGTCGAATACGACCAGGTCCTGGGCACGTTCAACGGGCCGACGAGGGTGGCGATCCGGCACAACCTGGTGGAGTTCGGAGCTGTTCTCGCCGGGCGCGGGCCGCAGCTGAACGCGGCGCTCGGCCAGCTGCGCCCGCTGCTCCGCCGCCTGGAGCCCGTGGCCCGCAACCTCGCCTCAAGCAAGACCGGTCTCGCCCGCTTCTTCCGCGAGGCGGGCGCCACGGCCGCCGAGGTGGCGCCGGTCGCCGAGACCCAGGCGCACATGTTCGGCTCGCTCGACACGACCTTCGGGGCGCTGGCGTCGGTGGCCAGGCCCTTCATCCAGGAGACGATCTCCGAGACGCCGCCGACGTTCGACACGCTGATCCGGACCAACCCGCGGATCACCACCTTCCTGCGCCACAACGCGGCGCTGTTCGCCGACCTGCGCCCGGGCGTCCACACCCTCGATGAGACCGCGCCGGAGATCGCGTCGGCGCTGGAGACCGGCGCCGACGTGCTGCCCGGGACTGTGGCGCTGAACGCGCAGCTGCCGCCGACCGCCGAGGCGCTCGAGCGCTTCGCCCGCGACCGGGGGGTGCAGGGCGGCATCTCCCGGGCGACGCAGACCGCGAGCTATCTGACGCCGACCCTCCGATTCGTGGGGCCCGCGCAGTCGGTCTGCAACTACGGCACGCTGTTCCTCCGCAACGCGGCCAGCATCTTCAGCATCGGCGACGGCATCGGCACCAGCCAGCGGTTCGTCCTCATGTCCAGCCCGGGCGGGCCGAACAACGAGACGAGCCCGGCGTCCGCCCCGGCGAACCAGGCGGGTAACGAGGACAACCCCGTCGCGGGCGACGCCGGCGCCAACTTCCTCCACTCGAATCCGTATCCCAACACCGCATCCCCGGGCCAGCGCCCGCGGGAGTGCGAGCCCGGCAACGAGAACTACATAGCCGGCCAACGGGTCATCGGCAACACGCCGGGCAACTCGGGGATCGTGACCGAGGGCCAGATCGGGGCGCAGCTCAAGTGAGCCTCTTCCGAAAGCAGCGCGGCCCCGTCCGCTACAAGCCGTGGGAGGAGGCTCCCGACCCGCGGATCTTCGGCCGCAGCTACCGCGGTCCGAGCCCGGCGAAGATCGGCATCTTCATCGTGCTGCTGCTCCTGGTGGCGTCGTACCTGGCGTTCACGAAGCGGATCCCCTTCACCAGCCGCGGCTACCAGCTTCACGCGACCTTCCAGAACGCCGCCACCCTGAAGCCGCAGTCGCCGGTGCGGATCGCGGGGGTGAACGTCGGCAAGGTCACCGACGTCGAGTCGAAGGGCAACATGGCCGAGGCGACGTTCACGATCGACGACGAGGGCCTGCCGATCCACAAGGACGCGACGGTGACGATCCGCCCGCGCCTGTTCCTGGAGGGCAACTTCTTCCTCGACCTGCGGCCCGGCAGCCCGCAGGCGGCCGATCTGTCGAGCGGGGACGACATCCCGGTCACCCAAACCGCCACCGCCGTGCAGCTCGACGAGGTCCTCACCGCGCTCCAGAAGAACAACCGCGGGGACCTGAAGCGGACCCTCAAGGGCTACGGCGGCGCCCTCACGCACGTCCCCACCGCCGAGGAGGACAAGACGCAGGCGCAGGCCGTCAAGGGCAAGACCGCCGCCCAGGCCCTCAACCAGACGTTCCGCTACGGCGGCAAGGCCGGGCGCACCTCAGCGCTGGTCAACCAGGCGCTGCTCGGCGAGCGCCCTCATGACCTCTCCAACCTCATCCGCGGCCAGCGCAACGTGTTCGGCGAGCTCGCCTCCGACGAGGACGCGCTGCGGGGCCTGATCACCAACTTCAACACGTTCACCGCCGCCCTCGCGTCCGAGTCGACCAACCTCTCCGACACCGTCCGCGAGCTGGCGCCCACGCTCGAGCAGGCGCGCCCGACGCTACTTCACCTGGACCGGGCGCTGCCGCCGTTCCGGTCCCTGGCGATCCAGCTCGAGCCGGGCGTACGCCAGCTCCCCGAGACGATCCGCACCGGCAACCCGTGGCTGATCCAGGTGAAGCGGCTGCTGCGCGAGCAGGAGCTCGGCAAGGACGCGCGCTACCTGGCCGCCTCCGGTCCCGGCCTCGCGCGGACCGCCTCGTCGTCGTTCGGCCTCTTCCAGCAGACGAACCTGCTCAGCAAGTGCACCTCGCACAACCTGATCCCGGCGGGCGACGTCGTGCTCCAGGACTCGGGGCCGGGGTATGACTTCACCACGGGTCAGCCCAACATCCGCGAGCTCTTCTACGGGACCGTCCAGCTGGCGGGCGAGAGCCAGGTGTTCGACGGCAACGGGTCCTACGTGCGGTTCCAGGCGGGCGGCGGGCCGATCCTGACGCGGATGAGCAACCCGGGCACCTTCCAGAACATGGCTTTGTGGGCGCACAACATCTCGCCGCCGCTCGGGACGCGTCCAGTCAAGCACGGCACGCCGCCGTTCCGGCCCGACGTCCCGTGCTACCGGAACGCGGTGCCCGACCTCAACGGACCGGCGGCCGCGCAGGGCCCGCCCGACCCGAAGGCGGTCCCGTGAGGCGCGCGATCCGCGAGCACCTGCGCGACTTCGTGGCGATTGGCGTCCTCGCGGTCCTGGCGATCGTGACCACGGGCGTGATCCTCGCCAGGCAGCAGGCCAACTTCCCCTCCTGGCTGCCGATCCTGGGCCAGGACCACTTCGAGCTGAAGGCGGAGTTCAGCTCCGCCCAGGCGGTCACCCCGGGTCAGGGGCAGACGGTGAACATCTCCGGGATCAAGGTCGGCAGCGTGGAGGGCGTCAACCTCGAGAACGGCGCCGCGGTCGTGACCATGGACATCGATCCCAAGTACGCCGATCTCGTGCACACGGACGCGTCGCTTCTCCTGCGCCCCCGCACCGGTTTGCAGGACATGACGATCGAGATCGATCCGGGCGAGGACGGCAAGGAGGTCGAGCAGGGATCGACCATCCCGCTCGCCGACACGGAGCCGAACGTCAACCCGGATCAGATCCTCGCGAGCCTCGACGGCGACACGCAGTCGTTCCTCCAGCTGCTGCTACAGGGCGGCTCGCAGGGCCTCTATGGGCACTCGACGGAGCTCTCGGCCGGGCTGCGCCGCTTCGAGCCCACCGTGCGGAGCATCGCGCGCATCAACGGCGCGCTCGCCAAGCGGCGCCACAACCTGCGCCGCGTCATCACGAACTTCGGCAAGCTCAGCACCGAGCTCGGCCATCGTGACACCCAGCTCGCCCAATTCGTCCGCTCCTCCGACGACGTCCTCGGCTCGTTCGCCAAGGAGCAGAACGCGATCCGGCAGACGCTCGAGGAGTTCCCGCCGACCCTGCGCCAGACGCAGAGCACGCTGACCAGCGCCGACAAGCTCGCCCTGACGCTCGGCCCCGCCTCCCGCAAGCTGATCCCCTCCGCGCAGGCGCTGGCGCCCGCGCTCAGGCAGGTGCGCCCCCTCTTCCGCGAGACCCGCGGGCCGATCGAGAACCAGATCCGGCCGTTCACCCGCCAGGTGCAGACGCCCCTGCGGCACGTCAAGCAGCTGTCCGGACCCCTGGCACAGACGACGAGCGGCCTCTCCAAGGGCTTCGGAAACCTCAACCTGCTGCTGAACGCCCTCGCGTACAACCCGCCGGGCTCGAAGGACGAGGGCTACCTGTTCTGGGCGTCGTGGCTGAACCACAACGCGAACGCCGTCTTCTTCACGCAGGATGCCGGCGGGCCACTCCGTCACGGGCTGGTCCAGCTCTCCTGCGCCACCTCCACGAACGCGTCGATCGTCTCCGAGGGCGATCCGATCCTCAAGACCCTCCAGGAGCTCTCGCGGGTTCCGACTCAGGCCGAGATCCACGACGCCGATCCCAATGAGTGCACCGCGCCCAGCACGTTCGGGGCGGACCAGGCTGGCGCCGCCCCGGGGAGCAAGGACTCGGGCTCGGCGAAGGCAGGGGGCGCGTCCGACGGACAGGGCGCGGATACGAATCCTTCCTACGGTGGAGCCCAGGGCGCGACCGGCGCGCCCGATTACCCCGCGGCCCCGGACGGGGCCACAGGAGCCAAGGGGTCTCGCGCGGTCCCGGACTACTCGCTCAGGACACGCTGATGGAGACGCGCCCGCCAACAGCCACCCGCATCCTGATCGCGATCGGCTTCGCGCTGTCGTGCTTCGGCCTCGCGCTCTTCTTGTGGATCGCCTTCGGCGGGCCGCTGCCGCTGAAGCCCGAGGGCTACCGGGTCACGGTCCCGTTCACCGAGGGCACCCAGCTCGCCGTCGAGTCCGACGTCCGGATCTCCGGCGTGTCGGTGGGCAAGGTCAAGTCCCTCGAGCTCTCCGACCAGGGCGACTACGCGGACGCCGTGATCGAGCTGGACAGCCAGTACGCCCCGATTCCCGAGGACACCAGGGCGATCCTGCGCTCCAAGACGCTGCTCGGGGAGACCTACGTCGAGCTGACCCCCGGCACCCAGACCCAGCCGTCGCTCCCGGAGGGCGGCAGCCTGCCGCGCGCGCAGGTCGCGAACTCCGTGCAGCTCGACGAGGTGTTCCGCACCTTCAACCGGCCGACCCGTCAGGCGTTCCGGACGTGGATGCAGGCCCAGGCCGCTGCGCTGCGGGGGCGCGGAGCCGACCTGGGCGAGGCGATCGCCGAGCTCGAGCCGTTCTCGGAGTCGGCCAACCGCGCCCTGCGCATCCTGGATACCCAGCGCCACGCCGTGCGCCGGCTGGTGCACAGCGGCGGCGACGTGTTCCAGGCACTGTCCGAGCGCCAGGGGCAGCTCCGCGGCCTGGTCCAGAACTCCGACAGGGTGTTCTCCACGACCGCGCAGCGCAACCAGGATCTGGCGGACGCGTTCACGATCCTGCCGACGTTCCAGCGCGAGACTCGCCTGACGCTCGACCGCATCAATCGGTTCGCGATCAAGACCGATCCGCTGGTGCAGCAGCTGCGGCCCGCCGCCAAGCAGATCAGCCCGACGTTCGAGGCGGCCGGCAGGCTCGCCCCGGACCTGCAGCGGTTCTTCGACGGGCTGCGCGGCACGATCGCCGCCTCGCACCAGGGCTTCCCGGCGCTCAGGAGGCTCCTCGACGACGACCTGCCACCGCTCCTGGCGCGGCTGGGCACGACGGTGGACGGCAGGGCACCCTGGCTGGCCGAGCTCAACCCGATCATCAAGGTCGCGCAGAAGTACAAGCACGAGCTCACGGGGTTCCTCGGCAACATCGCCGCCTCCCTCAACAAGGGCTACTCGGCCGCTGAGGCCGATAACACCTTCGTCAAGGTGCTGCGGACCACGAGCCCGCTGAACCCGCCGAGCGTCGCCACCTTCCCGCAGCGGCTGAACATGGAGCGTGCGAATCCGTACTTCAAGCCCAACACCTACACGCAGCTCAAGAACGGCCTCAAGAGCTTCCAGAACCTGCCGTGCTCGGCCGGGATCAACGCGCGGCTCGATCCGGACACGCCCAACGACCCGGCTTTCTACAACCGCTTCCAGGGCACGGTGGTCGAGCGCAAGACGCAGGCGCAGAGCCTGTTCGACCGGATCAAGCTGCTCGCCTTCAGCGACAACCTCAACACGGCCGACACACTCCATCCGCCCTGCAAGAAGCAGGGGGACTTCCGGTCGATCGGGGCCAACAAGGAGTCCACTCCGTACCTGCACGTGCGGCGTGAGCCTTAGCCCGTGCGGTCCGTCCCGACTCCAGACGCTCTCGCCGTCCATTAGCTAAGGTTGAGGCGCCGCGGCCGGGGCCACCGGAGGCCAGGGGCTTCGAGGGGCCGGCCGGCGAGCGGGCAAGGAAATGACGCGGGAGGAGAGCCGCGTCGCCGAGACCCCTGGCAAAGGAGGCTGAGACAGATGCGCATCAGGAGGAAGTACTCCCTGATCCTCGCCCTCGCCGCCGCAGCAGCCGTGATCGGCTCCGGCCTGGCGTTGGCGGCAACGTCGTCGCACTTCACCTTCAAGGCGATTCCCAACAAGGTGCCGAAGAAGAAGTTCAAGGCCGGTGCCTTGAAGACCGACCTGATCACCGATTACGACAACCCCAGCGCGGCGACGGCGGTCGACCGCACGCGGATCTACCTTGACAAGAACTTCAAGGTGAACCCGAAGGCGGCGAAGAAGTGCGACCCGAGCCAGCTCTCGGGCACGACAATGGCCGGGGCGATGGCGAACTGCAAGAAGGCGCTGGTCGGCAAGGGCATCGCGACGGCGAGCGCGAACGGCGCCTTCACGATCAACGGCTGCGTGCTGCTGTTCAACGGCAAGAAGCAGGGCAAGAAGCCGACGCTGCAGGTGTTCACTCGCTCTCAGGCGTCGAATCCGAGCAACATCAGCTGCAAGGACCCGGCGCACAACAACCAGGGCAACAGCACGATCCTGCTGACGGGCGTGTACAAGAAGGCCCACGGCAAGTACGGCAAGGTGCTCGACGTCAACCACATCAGCCAGGCCACGGCCGGGTTGCCGCTGGTCGAGTACAAGACCAAGATCAAGAAGGGCAACTACGCCAGCGCCCGGTGCAAGGCCAAGAACCACAAGTGGAACATGAAGATCAAGTGGAACTACAAGGACGGCACCCAGTCGACCGACAAGCAGACCCAGAAGTGCAAGGTGAAGCACAAGAAGTAGCACCCCCGGCATTGAGCCGATAGCTCAGCCGGCGAGGTGAGGAGGGGCGGCCCGCGGACCGCCCCTCCTGCTCGTCCGGGCCATGAGGGCGGGTGCCGCGGGCTAAAGGGATTTCCACGGGCTGCCGATACCTTCAATAGCTCCGCGGCAGGGGAGGAGCCCCTGCCGCCCGATCCTCTAGAAGGAGGCAGTGAATTACATGCGCATTAGGAGGCGGTATGCCGTCATTCTCGCCGTCGTAGCGGCAGGGGCCGTGGTCGGCTCGGGCTTTGCTCTGGCGGCGACCACATCGGATTTCCAGTTCAGCTTCAGCCCCAACAAGGTGCCGAAGAAGAAGTACAAGGGCGGCGCCCTGAAGACGAACCTGGTGACGAGCTACGACAACCCCAGCGCGGCGACGGCGGTCGACCGCACGCGGATCTACCTTGACAAGAACTTCAAGATCGATCCGAAGAAGGCGAAGACCTGCGACGCGAGCCAGCTCTCGGGCACGACGATGGCCGGGGCGATGGCGAACTGCAAGAAGGCGCTGGTCGGCAAGGGCAAGGCGACGGCGAGCGCGAACGGCCAGTTCACGATCAACAGTTGCGTCCTGCTGTTCAACGGCAAGAAGCAGGGCAAGAAGCCGACGCTGCAGGTGTTCACGCGCTCTCAGGCGACGAATCCGAGCAACATCAGCTGCAAGGACCCGGCGCACAACAACGAGGGCACGAACTCGATCCTGCTGACGGGCGTGCTCAAGAACGCCTCCGGCAAGTACGGCAAGGTGCTCGACGTCAACCACATCAGCCAGGCCACGGCCGGATTGCCTCTCGAGATCTACAACACGACGATCAAGAAGGGCAAGTACTTCAGCGCCCGGTGCAAGGCCAAGAACCACAAGTGGAACATGCAGGTCAAGTGGGACTACAAGGACGGGACCGCGACCACGGTCAAGCAGAGCCAGAAGTGCAAGGTGAAGAAGTAGGCACCTGCCTCTGAAAGCGAATCGCTGAAGAGGGGCGGCCTTCGGGCCGCCCCTCTCGCGTTCCACGACGAATTTCCGCCGCAGGCGGCGGGTAGCTTCCCGGCGAGATGGCTGATGCTCGACTGGGCCTGGCGGCCCTGCTCATCGTCGCGTTCGTCCTCGTCCTGGCGGGCTGCAGCACGGTCAGCGGTAACTCCGCGGACGACTCGGAGATCGTCTCGGCGCTCAACCTCAAGCGGGTCGGCGGCGGCTACGAGATGAACGGCGACCCGTTCTGTCGCGTCGACGACATCCTCAACGACGTCGACGAGGTCAGCGGCGCGGACGAGCAGAAGGGCGTCGACTTCGTGATCGCCGCGCCCCAGGGCCAGGCGGGCGTCCTCGCGCACCCCCCGTTCGCCCCATCCTGCAAGCGGCAGGCGGACGCCGCCCTCAAGAACCTCTTCCGCCCGTCCAAGGGCTCTCAATAGGCCCCGCGCCGCCCCCGGGTTTAGGCTTGTGGTCGTGGCCACGAAGCGCGAGCCACGCCTGGTCTCACTCGGGTACGGGAGATTCGCCCGCGCTGATCGCATCTACGCTCTGGTTCCCCTCGGGCCAGAAGAGCGAGGCGAGGGCCGGCGCACCTATGTGCACGTGGAGGGGCTGTCGGAGCCGCTCGTAGCGTCACGCTCGGAGAAGGCGATCCTCGCCGACGTCGAGGCGGCCCTGACCGAGGCCGCCGGCGTCCCGAGGCGCCGGCGCACTACGAAGGGCCAGGAGAGCCTGCTCTAGGCTCTCCCCCTTCTTGTCCTACTACGTCACCACGCCCATCTACTACGTCAACGCGGAGCCCCACCTGGGGCACGCGTACTCGACGATCGCCGCCGACGTCCTGGCTCGCCACATGCGCCAGCGGGGCGAGGACGTGTTCTTCTGCACCGGCACCGACGAGCACGGTGAGCCGGTCGCGCAGGCAGCGCAGAAGCTGGGGCTCGAGCCGCGGGAGCTGGTCGATCGAAACGCCCCCAAGTTCGAGGCGCTCCTGCCGCAGATCAACGTCTCCAACGACTTCTTCATCCGCACGAGCGATCCCCAGCACGAGGCCAAGGTCCAGGAGATCGTGCAGCTCGTGCACGACAACGGTTACGTCTACGAGGGGGCCTACGAGGGCTGGTACTGCCCCCGTTGCGCCGACTTCAAGACCGAGCTCGAGCTCGGCCCGGGACACACCTGCCCGATCCACCAGATCCCGCTCGAGCGCGAGCGCGAGGAGAACTGGTTCTTCAAGCTGTCGGCATTTCAGGAGCAGCTGGAGCGCCTTTACGCCGACCGCCCCGGCTTCGTGCAGCCGCAGGCCCGCTACAACGAGGCGCTCTCGTTCATCCGCGGCGGGCTCGAGGACGTGTCGCTCTCGCGGCCCAAGCTGACCTGGGGGGTGCGGCTGCCCTGGGACCCCGAGCAGGTGATGTACGTCTGGTTCGACGCGCTGCTCAACTACGTCACCGCGCTCAGCTACGCGCGCGAGGGCGAGGACCTCACCGAGCGCTTCTGGCCCGCCTTCCACATCATCGGCAAGGACATCCTGAAGTTCCACGCGGTGTACTGGCCCGCGTTCCTGATGGCGGCGGGCTACGAGGTGCCGAGGGGGATGTTCATCCACGGCTACCTGCTGATGGAGGGGCACAAGATGTCGAAGTCGCTCGGCAACGTTCTCGACCCGTTCGAGGTGATCGAGCGCTTCGGCGCCGACGCCCTGCGCTACTACTGCTTCCGCGAGGTCTCCTTCGGGCAGGACGGCTCGGTGTCGGCGGCCGGCTTCGAGGCGCGCTACGACTCCGAGCTCGCCAACGAGTACGGGAACCTGGCCAACCGGACGCTGGCCATGATCGACCGCTACCGCGACGGGCGCGTGCCCGAGGCCGAGTCCGATCCTGAGCTCGCGGCCGGCGCCGACGGGCTCGCCGCCTTGGAGGGCGGCGTGTGCGGCCTCCTCGATCGCGCCGAGCTGACGCAGGCGCTGGAGGAGATCTGGAAGCGGGTCCGCCGCCTCAACCGTTACGTCGAGGAGACGCGGCCCTGGGACCTCGCCAAGGCCGACGTGCAGGCCGATCGCCTGGACCAGGTGCTCTACAACCTCGCCGAGGGCCTCCGCGTCACGACGCTGCTGCTGACGGCATACATGCCGGAGACCGGCGAGCGGATGCTCGACGCGCTCGGCGCCGCGGGTCGCGGGATCGAGGCGTTCGGCTCGCACGGCGGCGGTCAGCTCGTGAAGAAATTGCCGCCCCTGTTCCCCAAGATCGAGACGGCCGCCGCGTAGGGCTTTCCCGCGTTTCCGCCGAGGTGGAATTGACCGCCCATGACGCGGTTGACTCCACAATCGGCGCGGGCGCGGATCGAAACGGCCCGCCGCGCGGGTGCCCGAGGAGGCCGCACGCCAACCTAGACTGCGGCCGTGATCGATACCCACGCCCATCTCGGCGTCTGCGAGCCGGACGACGGCGAGCTCGTCGCCGGCGCGCGTCGTGCCGGCGTGCGCCGGATCCTCACCGTCGGGCTCGACGAGGCCTCCAATCGCGAGGCGATCGCTGCGGCCGAGGCCCACGAGGAGGTGTTCGCCTGCGTGGGGCGCCACCCCAACTCGGCGGCCGGGTTCGACGAGGGAGCCGCCGCCGACATCGAGGAGCTCGCCGCCCACGAGCGGGTGCGCGCGATCGGCGAGACCGGGCTCGACTACTACCGCGACTCGAGCCCGCGGGAGGCCCAGCACGCGGCCTTCGCGGCGCAGATCGCGATCGCCCGGCGCACCGGGCTGCCGCTGGTGATCCACGTGCGCGATCAGGGCGGCGTTCACGATGCGCTGGACGACACCTTCGCGATGCTCAGGACCGAGGCCGAGGGGGTCACCGTCATCCTCCACTGCTGCTCGGTGCCGCCGGGTCGAGTCGGTGAGGCCGCCGAGCGCGGCTGGTACTGCTCGTTCGCCGGCAACGTCACCTATCCGAAGTCGGACGATCTGCGCGAGACGGCGCGGCTGGTTCCCGACGAACTCCTCCTGGTGGAGACGGACTCGCCGTTCCTCGCTCCGCAGACGGTGCGGGGCAAGCGCAACCAGCCGGCCAACGTAGTCGACGTGGCCGAGGTGGTCGCGGCCGAGCGCGGCTCCGGCTACGCGGAGCTGGAGGGGGTCGTGGAGGCGAACGCGGAGAGGATCTTCCAATGGTGAGCACGGCAGACCACAAGCCCGGCCGCCCCCGGACGCATCCGCGCATCCAGCGCGGCTCACCGGTCGCCTTTGGCTCCCTGAGAGGAGGCGGCCGGTGGTGAGGTTGGGCCAGAACTTCCTGGCCGACCCCAACCTGCTGGATGCCATCGTCCGCGACGCGGACCTGCGGCGCGACGACGTCGCGCTCGAGATCGGCGGGGGGGAGGGCGCGCTGACGGAACGGCTCGCCGAGCGCGTCTCGCACGTACACGTGGTGGAGATCGACGAGCGCCTGGCCGACGAGCTGGAGGGGCTGGCCGAGCGCGCCGGAAACGTGTCGGTAGTCCGCGGCGATGCGATGCGGCTGGACCTCGGGGCGCTCGATCCGGCGCCGACCACGGTGCCGTCCAACCTGCCCTATTCGGTGGCGACCCCCCTGCTGATCAGGACGACCACCGAGCTCCCGAGCGTCCGGACGTGGACCGTGATGGTTCAGCGCGAGATCGCCGATCGGCTGCGCGCCGCTCCGGGCTCGCCGGCCTACGGGGCGCCCAGCGTGCTGGTCCAGATGGCCTGCGAGGTCGAGCTGCTTCGCGCGGTCAACCGCGCGGTGTTCAGGCCGCGGCCCCGCGTGGACTCGGCGCTGGTCCGCTTGCGGCGCATCGACACCGCGCCCGCACCGGGCGTGGCCCGCCTGGTGCGGGACGCGTTCGCCCATCGGCGAAAGCCGCTGGCGAGCTCCGTGGAGCTCGCCGGAGGCGTGTCGCGAACCGAAGCACGCGCGGCGCTCGAGCGGCTCGGGCTGGCGCCCGATGCGCGGGCCGAGCGGCTGGCGCCGACGGACTTCGTCGCCCTCGCCGGCGAGCTGGGGGCGGCTTGACGCTTCGCGCGCCGGCCAAGCTCAATCTGTGCCTGTACCTCGGCCGGCCTCGTGAGGACGGCCTGCACGAGCTGCGCTCGCTGTTCTGCCCGCTGACTCTGTCGGACCGCATCGTCGTGAGCGACGCGGAGCGCGACGAGGTGGAGTGCTCACGGGTGGAGGGCCCGAACCTGGCGGAGAGGGCGCTCGCCGGCCTGCGCGCCCGGGGTTGGGAACGCGCGCCGGTCAGAGTGGAGATCGAGAAGCGGATCCCGGTCGCGGCGGGGCTTGGGGGCGGCAGCGCCGACGCGGCTGCCGTGCTGCGGCTTGCCCGCGACGAGGTCGCGGACATGTCCGGCCTCGCGGTGGAGCTCGGCGCCGACGTTCCGTCGCAGGTCGACCCAACGTTCGCGCTCGTGGGCGGTGCCGGGGAGAAGGTGGAGCCGCTCCCCGCGCCCAGGCACTTCGGCGCCGTGCTGATCCCCCACGAGGCCGGGCTGTCGACCGCGGAGGTCTACGCGGAGGCCGACCGGCTGGGGCTCGGCAGGGATGTGGCGGAGCTGGACTCGATCGCGGCCGAGTTGCGCGAGGCCGCAGGGCGCGGCGAGTCGCCGCTCGCCTACCGGGAGCTGCTCGCGAACGACCTGGCGGAGGCGGCGCTCTCGCTGCGGCCGGAGATCGGCGGAGCGCTCCAGGCGCTGCGAAGCGCGGGAGCGGTGGTGGCGCTCGTCACCGGGTCGGGGCCGACCGCGGCCGGGATCTTCCAGGACATCGCGGCGGCCGACGCCGCGGCAGGGGCGCTCGGGCCGCGGTTCGCGGGGGCGATCGTCGCGGGACCGGACCCGGAACGATGAGGATCGGCGGGGAGGAGGGGGGGCGCCGGACCAGGGTCCTGCAGGTCGCGGTCGTCCTCCTGGTGATCGGCGGGATCGTGGCGTTCAGCCGGCTGGCGCCGGACATCAGCCTCCAGAGCGCGCTCGACGACGTGGCGAGCAGGCTCGGCAAGCTCACCTATCTGTTCGTGGGGTTGGCGGCGTTCCTGGAGACGGGGGCGTTCGTGGGCCTGGTGCTTCCCGGCGAGACGGTGGTCATCCTCGGTGGCGCCGTCGCCGGTCAGGGCGAGACCTCTGTCGTCCTCACGATCGGGATCGTCTGGATCTGCTCCTTCTCCGGCGACTCGGTGAGCTTCTTCCTCGGGCGGCGACTCGGGCGCGTGTTCATCCTTCGCCACGGGCCCAGGGTGCGGATCACCGAGGAGCGGTTCTCCCGCGTCGAGGACTACTTCTCCCGGCACGGCGGCAAGACCATCCTGGTCGGCCGCTTCATCGGCCTCGTGCGGGCCCTCGCCCCGTTCATCGCCGGGAGCTCCGGTATGCGCTACTCGAACTACCTGCCCTTCAGCGTGCTCGGTACCGGCCTGTGGTCTGCCGGCTACGTTCTGCTGGGCTACTTCGCCTCGCGCAGCCTCGACGCGGCGGCGCACGCGGCCGGCCAGGGGACGCTCCTGTTCGGCATCGCGATCGTCGTCATCGTGGGGATCGTCTGGGCGATCCGCTTCCTGCGGGACCGCGAGAACCGGGAACGCCTCGTGACCGGGATGGAGCGGCGGCCGCTGCTTCGCCGCGTGCTCGCGGTCGCTCGCAGGCTGGAGCCGCACGCGCGATTCGTGCTCGCGAGGATCACGCCCGGAGGGCTCGGGCTGGAGTTCACGACCGTGGTCGCGATCCTGGCGGTGGCGGTTTACGTCGTCGTCGCCTACACGTCGACGATCACAGGCCATCCGGGGCCGACGCCGGGCGACCAGACGGCGCTCGATGTGGTGGACAGCCTGCAGACGGCGTGGCTGGTGGACGTGGCGAAGGTCGTCACGGCGCTCGGAGCGAGCGCCGTGATCCTGCCGATCACGGTGATCGCCGCGGTGCTGCTCGTCTCGCAGCGGCGATGGGGCGAGGCGGCGGTGCTCGTCGTCGCGGTGGCGATCCTCTACGTGGGCGTGGCGGAGCTGAAGGGTCTGACGTCGCGGCCGCGGCCACCGGACCCGCTGACCGGCTCGAGCGGCTCGGGATTCCCGAGCGGCCACGCCGCCCACTCCATCCTCTACCCGTGGCTTGCCGTGACGCTGGCGATCCGATTGCGCCCCGGCATGGTCGGCGGCACGGCGCTGCTGGTCACCGGGTTCGCGCTCGCGGCCGCCGTCGGGCTCTCACGCGTCTACCTGCGGGTGCACTACCTCAGCGACGTGACCGGCGGCTGGGCGTTGGGAGCGGCGGCGTTCTGCGCCTGCGCGGCCGTGGCGATGGTTGTCAGCCACTTGCGGCACAATTCGGATCGTGATGTCCCTGGGGATCGGGACTGAGTACTTCCTGTTCGGCGGCGCGGGGGTACTCAGCCTGCTCGCGTTCACGGCGCTGATCCTGGTGCCGGCGATGGGCGCCTACGGGCGCACCTGGGAGAAGGCGACGGCCGCGCTGCTGTCGCTGTTCGTGCTCCTCGTGCTGGTCCTGGTCGGCGTGGCCATCGGCGTGTTGATCGTCTACTACTGGCCGCAAATAACGGAGACGATCCCCGGGCTCGGCTGAGAATCGCGGCCCGGGAGGGCCGGGTTCGGCCTACCATGGTCGGGGTGACCCCGGAGCAAGCGGCGCGAGGAGCGCCTGCCAAGCAAGACTCCGAGAGCCTGCTGGATGCGCTGTCCGGGGCGATCGAGTCGGGTGCCGGCCTGCCGGCGGTGACCCGTGCGGCGGCCAAGGCTCTGGGCGCGAGCGTGGCCGTGATCGACCGCTCGAGCGCGGTGCTGGGCGTCGCAGCTTCCACGCATGCCGAGGAGGGGCGGCTCCTGTCGGGGGCGGACGACGTGGTCAGCGCGGAGCTGCGGGTTGCGGACGCAGTCGTCGGAGAGCTTCGCTACCGAGCCCGGGAAGAGCCGCCGGCGCCGACGGTCACGAGGATGGTCTCGACGCTCCTGGCGCTGGAGGTGGAGCGCTCTCGGTCCCCGGAGTGGGCCAGCGACGAGGCGGCGGCGGCGTTCGTTCGCGCGTTGCTCGATCGCAAGGTGACCGATCGAGGAGACATCGTCGCTCGGGCCGCCGAGCTGGGAGCCGCGGTCGAGGGGGGTGCCGGGGTGATCGTGGCGCGTGCGGCACCGCTGACCGCCCAGGCAAGAGACTGGCGCGGGCGGGTGCTGACGGTCGCGTTGCGGTCGCTTCGCTCGGTGGGCGCCGGATCGGTGGCGGCGCTCGGCTCCGGCGAGGCGGCCGAGGTCGCGGCGATCGTGCCGGCTCCAGGGGACGACCAGCTGGCGAGGGTGGCGCAGGCGCTGGAGCGCGAGCTGGGAGCGGCGCTGTCGGGCTTCGACATCACCGTGGCCCGCAGCCGGCTGGCTGAGGATCCGGTCGACCTGTATCGAGCCGGGAAGGAGGCGGAGCTGGCGGCGAATGTCGCCGAGGCGGAGGGCCGCTCGATGCTCGCCTTCGAGGACACCGGCGCCTACCGGCTGCTGCTGCCCGCGATGAGCGAGGACCCGGGTGAGCTGGAGCGCTTCTACCAGGAGACGCTGGCGCCGCTCGCGGCCTACGACGAGCAGTACGAGACCGACCTCGTGAAGACGGTCGAGACCTACCTGGAGAACGACGGCAACGTCGCGCAGTCGGCGGCACGGCTGTTCACGCACAGGCACACGGTGCGCTACCGCCTGGAGCGGGTGAAGGAGCTGACCGGGCACGACATCGGATCGAGCGAGGGGCGGGAGAAGCTGAGCCTGGGCCTGAAGGCGATGCGGGTCCTCGGCATCTCCACGGCCGCGGGACCGGCCACCGAGCCCGGCGCCGAGGGCGGGCGGGTGCGCCCGCCCGCGGAGGACTGAGCGGGGTCGCGGTGGCAGGCGCCGGTTCCGGAGGGTGGATCGACGTCTCCGTGCCGGTGCGCGACGGGATGGTGCACTGGCCCGACGATCCGCCGGTGAGGATCGAGCGCGCGACGAGCATGGACGAGGGCGCCGAGGCGAACGTCACCAGGCTCGACATGAGCGCCCACACCGGCACGCACATGGACGCGCCGCTTCATTTCTTCGCCGGCGATCCCGGGATCGAGGAGCTGCCGCTCGAGATCGCGATGGGACCTGCCCGGGTCGTCGCGATCCATGGCAACGAGCCGATCGACAGGGGCCAGCTCGAGGGCCTGGACGTCGAGGGCGGGGAACGGATCCTGTTTCGGACCACCAACTCCGAGAAGGCGTGGGCGGAGCGCGAGTTCGACCCCGATTTCGTCTACGTCTCGCTGGAGGCGGCCGAGCTCCTCGGAGAGGCCGGGGTGGCGCTCGTCGGCGTCGACTACCTGTCCGTGGGAGGGGCCGGGGGCGACGGGGCGGAGACGCACCGCGCGCTCCTCGGCGCAGGGGCGTGGGTCGTGGAAGGGCTGGACCTCTCCGCCGTCGAGCCGGGGAGCTACGAGCTCATCTGCCTGCCGATCAAGCTGGTGGGCAGCGACGGCGCGCCGGCCCGCGTGCTGCTGCGCCCGGCCTGACCGCCCCCTCCCGTAGCGTTTGGTGGATTGGGGACGCCATAGCGCCCCCAATCCACCAAACGGTGTGTGGGGTCGCCCGATCAGCTCCCTACGGAGGCAAGCTCCGCGATCGGGACGTCCGGGTCGGCCAGGCGGCCGCGATCGACGGTCGCCTGCGAGCGGATCAGCGCCTGGATGTCGTCGTTGACGTCCCAGACGTTCACGTTCATGCCCGCGAGAACCCGGCCGTCGGCGACCCAGAAGGCGACGAACTCCCTCGCCTCGACGTCGCCACGGAAGACGACCTCGTCCCATCGGGTCGCGTAGCCGGCGTACTCCATGCCGACGTCGTACTGGTCGGAGAAGAAGTAGGGGACGTTGTCGAACGGGGCCCCCTTCCCCAGCATGTTGCGGGCGACCGCGGGACCCTGGCTGAGCGCGTTCGCCCAGTGCTCGACTCGGATGTGCTCGCCGTAGAGCGGGTGCAGCGCGTTCGCGACGTCGCCCGCCGCATGGATCCCCGGGGCGCTCGTCTCCAGGGTCTCGCTCACCACCACCCCGTCGCGAACGTCCAGGCCGGCCGCCTCGGCCAGCCGGGTGCGCGGCGCCACGCCCACGCCGACGACCACGAAGTCGGCGTCGATCGCGCGCCCGTCTGCCGTGCGCACGGACTCCACGCTTCCGGATCCCTCGAATCCCTCGAGTGCCGTGTCGGCGAGAAGCCCCACGCCGTGATCCGTGTGGATGTCGCGGTAGACGGCTCCCAGCTCGGGGCCGAGGACTCGCTCGAGCGGCAGCGATGACCGCTCGAGGACCGTCACCTCGCAGCCCTTGGAGCGGGCGGATGCGGCGACCTCTGAGCCGATCCACCCGGCGCCGATCGTGACCAGCCGCCCGCCGGCGTCGATGCGATCGGCGATCGCGTCGCTGGAGCCGATGTCGCGCAGGTACAGGATTCCGTCGAGATCGCCGCCCGCCACGTCGAGGCGCCGGGGCTCGGCGCCGGTGGCCAGGAGCAGGCGGTCGAAGGCGATCCGCTCGCCGTCCGCGAGCTCCACCTCGGCGTCGGCGGGGTGGATCGACTCGACCTCGGTCGAGGTCCGCAGCTCGATCTCGTGGTCCTCGTAGAACCCCTCGTCGTGCACGTACGGCTTGTCGGTCGTCTCACGGCGCAGGTAGTCCTTTGACAGCGGCGGCCGCTCGTACGGCCGCTCCGCCTCGGCGCCCAGCAGGACGACCCGCCCGTCGAATCCCTCCTCGCGCAGGGTCTCGGCCGCCTTGGCGCCGGCGAGGCTGGCTCCAACGATCACGAAGGTCTGGTCGGCGGGCATCGTGGCTCCTTTCGGTTGGTCAGGTTCGGCGCCCCGCCAGGGCGAGAAACTCCTGGCGAGTGCGCGGGTCGTCGCGGACGAGGCCCCGAAGGGCCGAGGTCGCGGTGAGCGTGCCCGGCTTCTGGACTCCGCGAAGGGACATGCAGAGGTGCTCGGCCTCGATCAGGACCCCCACGCCCTTGGGCTCCAGGTGGTCGTCGAGCCAGGCGGCGACCTCGCTCGTGAGGCGCTCCTGAACCTGGAGCCGGCGGGCGAAGAGGTCCACGACGCGGCCGAGCTTGGAGAGGCCGAGGATGCGGTCGCCGGGGAGGTAGCCCACGTGAGCGAGGCCGTGGAATGGAAGCAGGTGGTGCTCGCAGAGGGAGTGGAACGGGATGTCGCGCGCGAGCACGAGCTCGTCGTAGCCCTCGTCGTTCGGGAACGTCGTCGGGTTGAACGGCTGCGGGGTCAGAAGCTCGGCGTATGCCTTCGCGACGCGGCGGGGGGTGTCGCGCAGGCCGTCGCGCTCGGGGTCCTCGCCGAGGGCCAGCAGGAGCTCATGCGCGGCGTCCTCGGCGCGCTCGAGGTCGATGCCATCCTCGGTCTCGACGGCGTGGAGGAGAGGACGACTCACGCGGCCTCCAGCTGCAGGAGCGCGCTGCATGAGCGCCCGGCGGGATCGTGCTCGTGGCGCACCGCTCGTAGGCCGCTGCCGGATCCGTCGAGGATCCCGTCGACGACGGCGTCGACGAGCTTGCAGACGAGCGCTGGGCGCTGCGGCGAGATCAACGGGCAGGGGCACGCGCTCAGAGCGAGCTCGTCGCCCTGGATGCGGGCATCGAACCCCAGACGGGCGAGAACGCGGACGAGCTGCCGATGCACATCCTCCGGCGCGCCGGCCCCGGTGGCGCGACGGCCCCACCGCGCACCGAGGCGCCGCAGCGCACGCGGGTCCGGCTCGGTCCCCGCGAGAGCCGCGGCCATGAGCTCGGCCAGGGCCAGGAAGCCCTCGTCGGGAAGCGTCCATCCCTCGCGGAGTCGATAGACGGTCCGGGGGCGCCCCCTGCCACCGGCCGGTTCAGGACTCGCTTCGACGAAGTCGTCGGCCTCCATCGCGTGGAGGTGCGCGCGGGCGGTGTTCGGGTGGATGCCCGCCGCCGCCGCGAGCTCCTCCAGGGAGGCTGGACCGCTCGCCGCGAGCCGGCGGGCGAGCCGGGCGCGGACGGGATCGGCGACTGCGTCGAACATGGAAGCCATTTCCTACAAATTATTGTAGGTAATCATCTGGCTTCGCGCGTTGCGGCGCTGGCGGGGGTTGGATGAGTTCCGGGAGGAGGAGTCGAACCTCCGCTTCCAGGACCAAAACCTGGCGGGCTGCCAGCTACCCCATCCCGGACGGTGGATCGAGTCTAAGCCGCCGCCGCCGCCCTTGGCGCTTCAGCGGCGCATCGCGGCAGCAACGCGCCAATTCCGGATGACCGGCCCGAAACGCACGTTGCCACCGGCGTCCGGCGGATCACGCGGGGCGCCGCGGCGCTCTACGATTCCGAAGGTGAGCGGCCCCACCGTGCTGATCATGGCCGCCGGCGAGGGAACCCGGATGCGCTCGTCGGTGCCGAAGATGCTGCATCCCGTGTGCGGGCGTCCGATGGTGGCGTGGCCCGTTCACGCCGCCCGCGAGGCCGGCGCCGAGCGCGTCTGCGTGATCGTCTCGCCCCGGCGCGACCTCTCGGCGGCGCTGCCCGAGGGCACCGAGACCGTGGTGCAGACCCGCTCCGACGGCACCGGCGGCGCGATCCGCGCCGCCCTCGACGTGATCGCCGGCGCGGACACGGTCGTCGTGTTGAACGGCGACCACCCGCTCGTCACGGGGGAGCATCTGAGGGAGGTCTTCGAGGTGCACGCCGAGGTCCGGGCCACCGCCACCGTCGTGACCGTGGACCGCGACGACGCCGAGTCACTCGGCCGAGTCGTCCGCGACGCCGCCGGGGAGTTCGAGCGGATCGTCGAGACGAAGCACCCCGAGGGCATCGCGCCCGAGATCCTGGCGATAAACGAGGTCAACACCAACACGTTCGCCTTCGCCGCCGACGCGCTCGCCGACGCCATCACCCGCATCTCAAACGACAACGCGGCCGGCGAGTACTACATCGGCGACGCGCTCGAGCTCATGCGCAACGAGGGCAAGCGTGTGATCGCCCACAAGGTCGGCGACGTGTCCGTCAACGTCGGCGTCAACAACCGCGCCGAGCTCGCCGTCGTGGCGGCCGAGGCGCGCCGCCGGATCCTGGAGCGCCACATGCTCGCCGGCGTGACGGTCACCGACCCGGCCGCCACCTGGATCGACGCCGACGTGGAGATCGCGCCTGACGCGGTCATCGAGCCGGGCACCACGATGCGCGGCCGGACCAGCGTCGGGCGTGCGTGCATCGTCGGCCCGCACACCACCCTGATCGACTCGATCGTCGGCGCGGAGGTCACCGCCCCTCATTCCTACGTCGTCCAGAGCGAGATCGGCGACCGTTGCAGCGTGGGCCCCTTCGCCTACCTGCGTCCCGGCACGGTCCTCGCCGACGGCGCCAAGGCGGGCACGTTCGTCGAGCTCAAGAACACGCGCGTCGGGCGCGGGACGAAGGTGCCGCACCTGTCCTACCTCGGCGACGCCGAGGTCGGCGACGAGACCAACATCGGTGCCGCGACGATCACGGCCAACTACGACGGACTCCGCAAACACCGCACGAAGATCGGCCACCGCGTGCACACCTCCGTTGACACCACCCTGGTCGCTCCGGTAAGCATCGGCGACGGCGCCTACACTGCCGCCAACTCGGCGATCACCGAGGACGTCCCACCGGGCGCGCTCGGGATCGCGAGGCCGAGACAAGAGAACATCGAGGGCTACGGCGACAAGCAGGCTCGCGAGGAAGCTGACGAGGGAGACACGGAGGACTCGTGACCACGATCGAGGAACGCCCGCGCACCGTCAGCTCGATCCCGCAGGAGTACACGAAGCGCCTCATGGTCTTCGGCGGGCGCGCCTCGATGGAGCTCGCCGCCAAGATCGCAAAGCACCTCGACGTCGACGTGGGTGAGGTCGACCTGAAGACCTTCGCCGACGGCGAGGTGTACTGCCGCTACCGCGAGTCGATTCGCGGCGCCGACGTGTTCCTCGTGCAGTCGACCGCCGCCAACGAGGCCCACGGGATGACGCCGAACGACGCCCTCGCCGAGCTCCTGATGATGGTCGACGCCGCGCAGGGAGCGTCCGCGCACCGGATCATCGCCGTCATGCCCTGGTACGGCTACGCCCGGCAGGACAAGAAGTCCGAGCCGCGCGAGCCGATCTCGGCGCGCGTCGTGGCCAAGTGCCTGGAGGCCGTGGGCGTCGACCGCGTGCTCACGATGGACCTCCACTCCGGTCAGATCCAGGGATTCTTCGAGGTCCCGGTCGATCACATGACCGCGATGCCCATGCTCACCCAGTGGTTCATGGACCAGGCCTTCAACGAGGATCTCGTGATCGTCTCCCCCGATGCCGGCCGGGTCAAGGTGGCGCGCAACTTCGCCCGCAAGATCGGCGTCCACTGGGCGGTGATGGAGAAGGAGCGCCCGGCGCAGCAGGTCGCCGAGATCGGGTACGTCGTCGGCGACGTCCGCGGCAAGACCGCGGTCCTCGTCGACGACATGATCGACACCGCGGGAACCCTCTGCGCCGCCGCCAACACGGTGCTCGAGGAGGGCGCCGCGCGCGTCATCGCGACGGCCACGCACGGAGTCTTCTCCGGGCCCGCCTACGAGCGGCTGGCCTACGAGAACTCGCACATCGAGCGGATCGTCGTCACGGACACGATCCCGCTCCGGCCCGGCGCCCCCGACAACATCACCGTCCTCTCGACGGCGCAGACCCTGGCCGACTCGATCCGCCGCATCTTCGCCGACGACAGTGTCAGCGAGATCTTCGCAGGTGAGAACCAGCTGTTCTGAGAGCAGCTGGTTCGGTCGGGCGCGGTGCTTCAGCACCGCGACTGGCATGTAAGACCGCGAAGCCGCGTTCAGGCTCCGGGCCGCGGTCAACCCCGAAATCGCTCGAGCTGCCCGGCGCCGTTTCGGGGTTGACGGCCCATATCGCGGTCAATCCCGAAATCGTCCCGTCCGCATGGCGCCGTGTCACCCTGGGGATCATCACGATCCGCAAGGGCCACCGGGTGATGTTCATGATCGGGATCTTCATCCCGCTGTTCTGGATCATCGGCGCGCTGATGCCGCCGAGGGTGCCGGCCTGGCGACCGGCCGTCACACACCGAAGTCGGAGATCCTCCACTCGTCCCGGATCAGGAACAGGTGGAAGGTGGCCGCGCGCGGACCGTCCGACCCGGGCGAGCGCAGGCTCGCCTCGACCACCGCCTGGTTGCCGCTCACGCGGGTGTCGGCGATCTTCGTGATCCTCGTCGCGGCGAGCTGATCGCCCAGGAACCGGGTCAGGATCTCGTCGCACCCGTTGAGTCCCTCCCGGGCGGCGAGGCTTCCGGCCCGCTGCTCGACGACCCGCTGCTCCTCGGCGGTCAGCTGCCTGCACGCCGCCTTGAAGTCGCGGTCCCGCGCGGCGGCGAAGAAGCGCTCGACGGCGCTCTGAGCCCGCTCGGCCTCGCTGGGCGGGTCGGAGAACGGCCCCAGGTCGGCGATCGCCAGGGCGGCCACCGCGATGCCGGCGAGCAGGATGACGGCGGCGATCCGGCGCCGCGCGGCCTCCGACAGATTTCCCATGGCGCGCAAGCTAGCCAGCGACGGAGACGCGTGACGCAGTCGGCGCGCCGTTTCCGCCCGTGCGCATCGGGAACGGGAGTTACGAGGCAATCCCGCAGCGGCAAGGTGGAGGGAGTTCTTCGATGACGGCTGAGAGCGACACGAAGCTGACGCCCGGGCAGGACCCGGAAGCCGATGTGCCGGAGCTGCACGCGGAGGCGCTCGCCCCCGGCGACGTAGCTCAGCGCGTCGATCCCAGTCCGCGGTTCCACCGCGACTGGCGCGGGAACGTGGCCGCTGCCGCTCTGCTCAACCTCCTCGCCGGTGCCTGGCTGATCGCCTCCCCGTTCGTGCTCGGCTACGGGGTGGAGGCTCGCGTGAACGCGATCGTCTGTGGCGGGCTTGTCGCCGTGCTCGCCCTTCTCAGGACGGGCGCGTGGCGGGCGGAGTGGCTCTCGCTGCTGAACGTCGGGCTCGGCATCTGGCTGTTCGGTAGCGGCTTCTGGCTCGCCGAGTCGCCGGCGGCCACATGGAACTCCTGGCTGCTCGGCATCGCCATCGTCGTGCTCGCTCTCCTCGGCATCGACGCGACCGAGGAGGGGCGCATGCAGGGATCCGGGGCGTCGCGCGGGCGGCTGAGCGCTCGCTGACCCGGCCCTGCGCCCTGCTCCGGGTGCCGCCCTGCGACCGAGCCTGAGCCGCGGGCCCGAATACCCTCCCGGACGGTGAGGCGCATCGGCCACAAGGGCGCGGATCTGATCCGGCCGGGGAACACGCTCGAGAGCTTCGAGGCGGCGGTGGAGGCCGGCGTCGAGATGATCGAGCTCGACGTGCTGCGCCCCATGGCCGAGTTCCGCGACCGCGCCGACTGGCGCCGGGCCGCCGCCGGCCCGGTCGGACGACGGCGCGCCGCCGCTGCTGGTGGCCCACGACTGGGGTGACGCGCAAGGCCGCGACCCCATGCGCCTGGACGAGGCGATGGACGCGTTCACCCGGCCGCCGCTCGACCGCGTCGGGATCGACTGTGACCTGAAGATCGCCGGGCGCGAGGACGAGGTGATCGCGATCCTGCGCGAGCGGGGCTGTTGGACCGCGCGTCGATCTCGACGATGGAGGTCTCCAGCCTGGCGGCGCTGCGGGGCGCTCGACTCCGGATCCCGCTGCGGCTGGACGCTGCCCGAAGGTGACGCGCGACTGGAACTCGATGCCCTGGGCGCGACCCCTCGTCGCCGGCGCGCTCGTCTCGCTGCGGGCCCGGCTGCCGGGCATCGTGCGCCGCCGTGCGCCCGAGCTGGGCGTCAACTCGATCTGGGCCTATCACCCGGTGATCACCCGCCGCCTGGCTGGCGCCTGCCACGACAGCGGCCTGGAGCTGATCGCCTGGACCGTCGACGAGCTGCCGCGGATGCGCGCGCTGGCGGCGATGGGCGTCGACGGCATCTGCACCAACGACCCGCGGCTGTTCGCGAGCGAGGGCTCGGGGAGCGGCGCTTCGCCGCCGCTTCGAGCTCGGCGGCGGAGAAGCCGCCCGTCGACCTCGCCCTCGGCGGCGAACCGGTACAGAGCGATCCCGAAGATCCCCTGCAGGGCCTTGATGAGGAGCAGGCTGACGACGAGCAGGAGGACTGCGATCACGACGAGGACGGCGCCGGCGGCGATCCCCGTCCCGTTGCCGTTCGCGCTCCACAGCGCGATTCCCACGGCTCCGAGCGCGATCGCCGGCAGCACCCCGAAGATGCCGACGATGCCGCCGATCGCGATGTTTCCCGTGACCTGGCCCGCCCAGCGCGTGCGGAAGAGGCTCGCCGAGCGCTTCACGGTCGCGATCGGCCCGATGCCTCGATGGCGATCACCGGAACTGCGAGGAACGTGATCAGGGACCAGGCGGCGTTCAGCACGGCGCCCACGATCTGGGCGCCGATCTCGCTGATGCTCTCGAGGACGGCGAACACCACGCCGACCAGCATCGACACGGCGGCCCATCCCGCGATCGCGCCGATCCGCTCGCGGGACACCGACAGCCCATCCCGGATCCCCGCCGGCTGCCCTCGGAAGATCTGATCCGCGGTCGCAGCGAGCCCGACGCTGAAGTAGATCCCGACGAACGACGCCATGTAGAGCCCGGCCGCGATCAGCACGATCCCGCCGACGGTCGACGTCTTGGCGTCGATGGAGCAGGATCCCCGGCAGGACGGTGAGCACGACCGCCGCCAGGGCCGCGAGGGCGCCATAGAGCGGAAAGCTGAGGAGCGAGCGATTCTCGCGCAGCACCGACCAGCTCTTCTTGGTCAGCTCCCATCCTCTGCGCACTCGTCCCATCGATCCTCCGTTTCGCTCGGCCCGTGGACGCTATCCGAGCCCCCGCGAATCCGGCGCCCGGGATAAGGTGCCGCGGTGCCGTTCGGGGGTTCACAACGCGCGCATGTGAGGTCGGCGCTGCACCTGCACGGGCGGACCAGGCAGGCCGCCGCCACCCCCGCGCCGGCGGATGCCGCGGCGCCCGCCGACCCCGACCGGATCGCGCCCGGCGCCGCCATGGCGCTCTTCGCCATGGGACTGGGCGTGATCGTCATCGCCAACGACTTCACGGCGCTCAACGTCGCCCTGCCGGCGATCGAGCACGACTTCGACGTCGACGTCGGCACCGCGCAGTGGGTCATCAACGCCTACTGCCTCGTGTTCGGCATGGCGATCGTCACCGGTGGGCGCCTCGCGGACCTGTTCGGCCGCCGGCGGGCGTTTTTCTTGGGCTCGATCCTGTTCGCCGGTTTCTCACTGCTGGGGGGCTTCGCCCAGGACTCGATCTGGCTGATCGCGATGCGGGTCGGGATGGGAATCGGCGGCGCCCTGATGTGGCCCGCGATCCTGGGGATGACCTACGCGGCCCTGCCCGAATCGAAGGCGGGCCTGGCCGGCGGGCTGATCCTGGGTGCGGCGGGCGTCGGCAATGCGATGGGCCCCCTGCTGGGCGGGGTGCTCACCGACGAGCTCAGCTGGCGCTGGATCTTCTTCCTCAACGTGCCGATCGCGGCCTTCGCCGTCCTCGTGACCTGGCTCAAGGTCCACCAGCCGCGCCCCGAGGTGACAGACGAGCGGATCGACTACCCGGGGATCGCGACGCTCTCGATCGGCCTGTTGCTCATCCTGCTGGCGTTCGACCAGGCGGCGGACTGGGGGTTCGGCGACATCCGAGTGATCCTGATGCTCGTCGTCGCTGCGCTCTTGGTCACCTCGTTCGCGTTCATCGAGCCCCGGATGAAGGAGAGCGCCCTGATCCCCAGGGACGTGATCCGAAACGGGGAGTTTCGGAACGCCTCCCTGGCCGTGCTGCTGATGTCCGCGGTCTTCTTCGCGACCGTCCTCTACGCGCCCCAGTTCATGGAGAAGATCCTCGACTACTCGGCGCTCAAGGCGGGCGTGGGGATGGTGCCCATGCTCGGCATGTTCGCCCTCACGTCGTTCATCGCCGGTCCCCTCTACGGGCGATTGGGGGCGAAGCTCACGATCACTTTGGGGGCTCTCGGGCTGACCGTGGGCCCCTTTCTGCTGTCGCTGGTCGACGCGGGCTCGAGCTACGGCTCCCTGGCGGTCGGCCTCGCCGTGACCGGGATCGGGGCCGGCCTCTTCTATCCGTCGGTGACCACCGCGGGCGTCACGGCCCTCGATCCCGCTCGATCGAGCCTGGCCGGCGGCATCGTCTACATGTGCCAGATCGCGGGCGGGGCGATCGGCCTGGGGATCACCACGACGATCTTCACGATCTCATCCGAGAACGACCTGGCCAGCAAGGCCGATGCGGCGGGGACCCACCTCACCGACCATCAGGACGCCGTGCTGCACGGTCAGCTCGCCGGCACCGACGCCGCGGCGAACGCGCTCTCCCAGCTCAGTTCCTCAGCCCAGAGCACGATCACGGCCATCGTCCGCGAGTCGTTCGCGACGGGCGTCCAGGCGGGCTTCAGGTTCGCCGCGATCGCGGCAGCGGTCGGCTTCTTGATCTCGCTGTTCTTCGTCGGCGGGCGGCTGCTGGGCAGCCGTCGCACCGCCGAGCACGCCGAAGCCTGAGGCGCTGACCCGCTCGCTCATCCGATCGACGGGAGGGGTCCTCCGATCGGATGAGTCGGAATCATCCTCAAGAACCCCCGATCGGAGGATTGGCGAAACCACGCGCCGCACCGATCATGTCCTCGACCGGTCGGTAGCCAGGAGGGAGGCAGGGCCCTCCGGCTACTACGCCCTCTCAGCCAGGCCAGGGACTCGCCGCTCGCCGCGCTCCGAGAAGTACGCCCACTCGAGCTCACCAAGCTCGGTGGCCGGCAAATCGCCGTAGATCCACTCGCGGGAGATCCGGTGCCAGTTGCGGCGGGCTCGCAGCTGGGCGAGCACCGCGAGGACGCCGGTCTCCATCCGGCGCCCCATGAGCTCCTCGGCTGGGAGGCTCTCGCGGCGCATGAGGTCGAAGTACTCCGAGCGCGGGTCGGAGGTCGACTCGATCACCTTCATCACGCGCTCGGGGGTGAGCTCCACCTCACGGTCCTCCATGTACCAGCCGCCGACGACCATCACGTGCTCCATCAGCCGCTCGGCGTCGAACTTGGAGGGGTTCTTGACGAACCCGAGCACGTGGAGGGCCTCCCGCAGAGCCTCCGGATCGCGCCTGGCCGCCGCGTCGATCGCCCGCTGCTCGAGCTCGATCTGCTCGGCGTCGAGCCGCTTGGTCATGCCGAAGTCCAGGAACGCCACGCGCCCGTCGTCCATGAGGATGTAGTTGCCGGGGTGGGCGTCGGCGTTGAACATCTGCAGGTGGTAGATCGAGCCGAAGCAGAAGCGAAAGACGATCTCCCCGAACCGGTTCTTGTCCTCCTGTGACAGCTCCCTCACCTCCTCGAAGCCGATGCCGGCGACGTACTCGGTGACCAGCACCCGCCGCCGCGAGAGCCGGGTGATCACGTCGGGCACGTGGATGAACGGATGGTCGCGGTAGGCGCGGGCGAAGCTCCGGTGGCTCTGCGCCTCGTACTCGTAGTCGAGCTCCTCCATCACCCGGAGGCGCAACTCCTGCGCCACGGCCTTGGCGTCGAGACCGGGGGCGATGGCGCGCGCGAGGCGCATGATCATCCCGGCGTTCTTGAGGTCCGACTCCAGCGCCTCGGCGACGCCCGGGTACTGGATCTTGACCGCCACGGCACGCCCGTCGTGAAGGGTCGCGCGGTGCACCTGGCCGATCGACGCGGCTGCGAACGCGTCCTCCTCGACCTCCGCGAACAGCTCGTCGAGCGGCTCGCCCAGATACTCCTCGTCGAGGACCTTGCGGACCTTGTCCCACGGCATCGCCGGGGCGGAGGTGCGCAGCTTGGCGAGCTGCTCCTGGTAGAGCTCGGCGTACTCGGGCGGCAGGAACTCGGTGTCGATGAACGAGGCGAGCTGGCCGATCTTCATCGCCGCCCCCTTCATCTCGCCCAGGATCGAGGCCATCTTCACCGCGGTCTCGAGATGCCTGCCCTCGAGCCGCCGCTCCGCCTCGTCGCTGCCGCGCGCGACGTTGGCGGCCTTGGTACCCGCGTAGCGCGTCGCCTGGGTGCCCATCGCGCTCCCGAGCTTCGCCGAGCGCCGGACGCGGCCCCTGGGAATCTTGTCCTCGGCCATGCGTACCAGTATGCAAGGGCGGACGGGAGGGGGGCGGGCGCCCCGGCGACCTTGAGCTCGCAGGGGCAAGGGCGAGTAGGGGGCGGTCACGGTGGTGCGCGCGTTCGGTGCGGATCCGGGCGCCCGGTGCCACACCCGAGGTAATGCACCGAAGGGGGTGATCGAGGTTTGCGTCCGATATGAACGCAAAAGTCGATCACCCCCCGACCTGCTTGCCCCTACTTGCCCAAGTCCGCCGGCGCGGCCGGTCGGCCGAGGCGCGTCACCGGAACCGCCTCGCGCGCCGTGGCGCCGCCCTTCTCTATCCTCAACGCCTCATGGCTTCCGACCGCGCCACGCTCAAGGTCGCCGACCGCTCCGAGTTCGGCTCGCGCACCACGCGCCGGCTGCGGCGCACCGGGCTCGTGCCGGGTGTCGTCTACGGCGGCGGCAAGGACGCGCGCCCCTTTCAGGTGCCCGAGCGCGACGCCCGCGCCGTCCTGCTTCACGGCGGGGCGTTGATCGACGTCCAGTTCGACGGCTCGGGAACGACGCCGGTCGTCGTCAAGGAGGAGCAGCGCGACCCCGTGCGCGGATCGCTGCTCCACCTGGACCTGCTCGAGGTGAAGCTCGACGAGGCGATTCAGGCCGAGGTCGCAATCGAGATCCTGGGCGCCGAGGAGGCGCCGGGGGTGAAGGAGGGCGGCGTGCTGGAGCACGTGACCCACCAGATCACCATCGAGGCCCTGCCGACGGCGATTCCCGACAGCATCGCCGCGGACGTCTCCGGGATGTCGATCGGCGACACGCTCCAGCTGACGGGCGTGGTCCCCCCGGAGGGCGTGACGTTCGCCCTCGGCGAGGGAGTCGACGCCGACGAGATCACGATCGCCACCCTCTCGCCGCCCCGCGTCGAGGAGGAGCCCGAGCCCGAGGTCGAGGAGGAGGCCGAGCTCGTCGGCGAGGAGGGCGAGGTGCCCGAGGGCGAGGAGGCTCCCGAGGGCGAGGCCCCGGCGGCGGGCGAGGCCCCCGTCGAGGGCGCGGAATCCGAAGGGGAGTAGCGGCCACTGTCGCTGCTGGACCGGCTGCGACGCGGCCGAGCCGCCATGGAGGCCGGCGGCTCGAGCGCCGACCAGCGCCTGCTGGTCGTGGGCCTGGGCAACCCCGGCGGGCGGTACGACGGAAGCCGGCACAACGTCGGCTTCGAGGTCGCCGACGAGCTCGAGCGCCGATGGGACCTCTCCCGCTCCAAGGAGCGCTTTCGTGGCCTGATCGCCGAGGGCCGGGCCCGGGCCGGGGGCCCACGGGTGGCCGTGCTGCGCCCGCAGACGTACATGAACGACTCGGGAACCTCGGCCGGGCCGGCCCGCGGCTCCCTGAAGGTGCCGCTGGAGAACACCATCGTCGTCCACGACGAGATCGACCTGCCGTTCGGCGAGGTCCGCAGCCGGCTGGGCGGCGGGCTGGCGGGGCACAACGGGTTGAAGAGCCTCGCCCGGGGCTTCGGCGGACCGGACTTCTGGCGGGTGCGAGTGGGGGTCGGCCGGCCCGACTCGACCGACCCGGACGTCGTCGCGCGCTACGTGCTCTCGCGCTTCGGCGAGCCGGACGACCAGGTCCGCGAGCTGATCGAGCGCGCCGCCCACGAGACCGAGCGCCTGGTGCAAGAGATCGCGGCGGAGGATGCCGACCCCCTCGGTGAGGTGATGGATTGAGCGCCGCGCTCACGACCTACGACGTCGACGAGGCCGGCGTTGCCCTGCTGCGCCTCGACCGGCCCGATGCCCGCAACGCGATGAACACCCAGATGCTCCAAGAGCTCCTGCAGCACCTGGCCGGGGCGCAAAGGGACGACTCCGTCCGGGTGCTGGTCGTCTCGTCGACGGACCACATGGGGCTCTCGGCGGGCGCCGACGTGCGTGAGGAGCTCGACGCGGAGCAACGGGTGCGAGCGCATGGAGCTTTTCGCGCGGCTCTACGACGACCTCACCGGGTTCCCGAAGCCGACGATCGCCGTCTGTCACGGCTCCTGCGTAGGCGGCGGCGCGGAGGTGGCCGTCGCCTGCGACCTGCGGGTTGGCGGCTCCAACCTGCGCCTGCGGTTCCCCGGCGCCACCCTGGGCGTGCCGGTCGGCCCGGCGCGGCTGGTCACGCTGTGCGGCCTTTCGGTGGCGAAGTACCTGCTCCTGACCGGGAAGGAGGTCGGCGCCGAGCAGGCGCTCCGGTGGGGGCTCGTGCACCGGGTGGCCCCGGCCGCCGCAACCGAGGAGGCGGCGCTCGAGCTCGCCGGCGCCGTCGCCCAGAGTCCCCCCGAGGCGACCGCGGCACTGAAGCGCATGCTTCACGAGTGGGACGACGTGGAGGGCCGCTCGCGGGCGGAGGGCGCGGGCCAGGTGGAGTGGCAGCGCTCGGGCCCGGGCCTCCCGTTCCGGGAGTAGCCCACGCGCCCAAGAGCGGGCCGGGGCGGTCGAACATCGACCTATTCGGCCATATGCCGAGTAGATCGATTCTCGGCGGCGCTCGGCCGGGGAGCGTCCGCCGCCTAACATCGATCGGGCGATGAGCCTTCGGCCCCTGCTCGAGATTGCCGCCGACGATGAGCGCTTCCACGCGCTCGCGCGCGCCGCGCGCTCCGGCGAGCCCCTGCCGGTTCACGTCTCGGCGGCGATCAGGCCCTTCCTGTTGGCCGCCCTCGTCTCCTCCGAGGAGGGCGTGGCGGACCGACCCAGCCTGATCGTCGCCCCCGACGACATCGCCGCGCGCGATCTGGCCCGGGACCTCCGGGCCTACCTGGCCCCCCGGCGAGTCCGCTACTACCCGTCGCGCGGGACCGGCTACGCCTCCCATCTGGCGCCACCGCCGCATCTCGTGGGTCTGCGGATCGCGGCCGTGGACGCGCTCAACGACGGGGAGGCGGTCGTGGTGGCGAGCGCGGTGGCCCTCGCGGAGGCGGTGCCCGACGCATCGCTGCGGCCCGCGGGCTTCGTCCTTCGCAAGGGCGAGGAGGTGGACCTGGACGAGGTCGGGGCGCGCCTCGTGGAGGCCGGCTACGAGCGCGCCGACCAAGTCTCAGAGCGTGGGCAATTCGCGATCCGGGGCGGCATCCTCGACGTCTTCGGCGCCACGGAGGACCGCGCGGCCCGCCTGGAGCTGTTCGGAGACGAGATCGAGCAGATCCGGTGGTTCTCCACCTTCACCCAGCGATCGCTCGGCGACGCCGATGCGCTCGAGCTGGCGCCCGCCGCCGAGCTCGGCGCCGAGTACCGGGAGCTGGCGGAGCTGGCGCTGTCGGAGGCCGACGAGGACAGACCCGATCTCGCGGAGCTTCTCCCGCTCGAGAGCTTTCGCGCGCCGCTCGAGGTCATCCCGCCGGAGACAGCCGTGCTCATCGCCGCCGAGGGGGAGATGGAGACGGCGCTGCACGACCACTGGGAGGACGCGGCCGCGGCCATGCACTCGAGCGATGCGCGGCGCCTGTATGTGGACGTTGCCGCCGCCCTGGGCGAGCGCGCGTCCGTCCGGATCTCCGACTCCGACGCGGGCCGAGGGCTCTCGTTTCGCGCCCAGGCGCCGAGCTCGGCGGCGCGCAGCATCGGCGAGGCCGAGAAGCAGCTCGAGCGCGAGTTGAGATCGGGCTACCGGGTCGTCGTCTCGTTCGAGCACCGCGGCGAGGCCGAGCGGGCTCGCTACAACCTCGATCGCCTGGAGGCCTCCTTCCTCGACGGCACCCAGGCACCCGCCGGGCGGGCACTGCTCTTCGCGGAGGCGGCGCTTGCCGACGGGTTCGTCTCGCCCGACCTCAAGCTCGCCGTCATCCCGTTCCGGCGACTGGTCCATCGCCCCCGCGCGGCTGCCCCGGCGCCCGCCCGCGGGCGACTGGCCGCGTTCACCGACCTGCGGGTCGGCGACCACGTGGTCCACGAGGATCACGGGATCGCCCGCTTCGCCGGCTTCGAGACGAAGACCGTGGGCGGAGTCACCCGCGACTACCTGGAGCTCGAGTACCGGGGCTCCGACCGCGTCTTCGCGCCGACCGATCAGCTCACGAAGATCACGCGGTACGTCGGCACCGGCGGCGAGGCGCCGCAGCTCTCGGCGCTCGGCTCCAAGCGGTGGGAGGGCGTCAAGGCCCGTGCCCGTCGCGCCGCCCGCGAGCTCGCCGGCGAGCTGCTCAACCTCTATGCGGAGCGCCGCACCCGCAGCGGCCACGAGTTCCCGCCGGACGGCGAATGGCAGTTGGAGCTGGAGCGTGCCTTCCCGTACCGGGAGACGACCGACCAGCTCGAGGCGATCGAGGCGGTGAAGGCCGACATGGAGAGCCCCCGGCCGATGGACCGGCTGATCTGCGGCGACGTCGGCTATGGCAAGACCGAGGTCGCGCTGCGCGCGGCCCACAAGGCGGTCTCCGACGGCAGGCAGGTGATGATGCTCGTCCCGACGACGATTCTCGCCCAGCAACATCTCGGGACCTTCCGGGAGCGCCTGGCCGAGTTCCCGATCGAGGTGGACATGGTCTCCCGCCTGCGCAAGCCCGCCGAGGTGCGCCAGACGCTGGCCCGGTTCGCCGATGCCAAGGTGGACATCCTCCTCGGCACCCACCGCCTGCTGTCGCGCGACGTTCGCGCCGGCGATCTTGGCCTCTTGATCGTCGACGAGGAGCAGCGCTTCGGGGTGCGCCAGAAGGAGCTGCTGCGCCAGCTGAAGCTCAAGGTCGACGTCCTCTCGCTGTCGGCGACGCCGATTCCGAGGACGCTTCAGATGAGCCTCGCCGGATTGCGGGACATCTCCGTGATCGAGACGCCGCCGGAGGGCCGCCGGCCGATCCGCACCTATGTCGGCCCCTACGACGAGGAGCTCGTCGCCCGCGCGATCGAGCGCGAGCAGCAGCGCGGCGGGCAGGCCTTCTTCCTCCACAACCGCATCGACACGCTGCACGAGGCTGCGGAGCGCCTCCGCGCGCGGTGCCCCGACGTGCGGTTCGTCGAGGCCCACGGGCGGATGGACGAGACCGAGCTGGAGCGGACGATGCTCGAGTTCCTCCGCGGCGAGGCCGACTGCCTCGTTGCGACGACGATCATCGAGTCGGGACTGGACATCCCGCAGGCGAACACGCTGATCGTCGAGCGGGCCGACGAGCTCGGGCTGGCGCAGGCCTACCAGATCCGAGGGCGGGTCGGCCGCTCTCGGGAGCGCGCCTACGCGTACCTGCACTACCCGTCGGCCGAGGCTCTGAGCCCGGAGGCCGGCGCCCGTCTGGCGACGCTCTCCGACTACACGGAGCTCGGGTCCGGCTTCGCGATCGCGATGCGCGACCTGGAGCTACGGGGGGCGGGCAACCTGCTGGGAGACGAGCAGTCGGGACACGTCGCCGCCGTCGGGTTCGAGCTCTACGTGTCGCTCCTGGACGACGCCGTGGAGGAGCTTCGCTCCGCCGACGGCGGCGGCCGCCCCGAGGCCGCGGTTCGTCTCGACGTGGACGTCGACGCCTACCTGCCGGCGGACTACATCCCCTTCGAGGCGGCCAAGATCGACGTGCACCGCCGGATCTCCGGGGCCGGGGACGTCGGGGAGCTCCGCGTCCTGCGCGACGAGCTTCGCGACCGGTTCGGCCCGGTGCCGAAGCCGGTCGAGAGCCTGATGGAGCTCCAGCGCGCCCGCATCGAGCTCGGCGCGCTGGGCGCGCGGACGGTCGAGTTCCGCGGCGGGCGACTGTCGGTCACGCCCCTGGAGCTGGACGCGGCCGCCGTCGGGCGCCTGCGGGAGGACATGCCCGAGGCGATGTACGAATCGGGGGCCAAGACGCTCTCCATGCGGGTCGCCGACGAGCCGCCGGCGCGGCTCGCCGCAGTCCTGGGCCTCGCGGAGGTCGTGCGGGGCGCGACCCCCGAGCCGGTCGCCGCCTGAGCGGTGTGCCGCCGGGCCGGGGGAGGCCTGGAGACGAGCTTGGCAATTTGTGCCGACATGCGCAGCTGTCGGGCACAAATTGCTCGCTACGTCCCCGGGCCTCCCCCGACCCGCCCGACGGGACCCATGCGTCTGCCCGCTTAGGGCAGCGTTAGCTCATGCCGCTATTCTCCCGCCGTCGTGCCGAAGCTCAGGGACAGGAGGGTCGTGGTCGCGGGCGTGCTCGCCGCGTTCCTGGTGGTGTTCTTCGTCGTCGTCGCGATCGCGCAGGGCATCGGCGAGCCGAGCGTGCCCTCGGGCGACGTCGCGGTCGTCGAGGACGCACCCGACGGACACATCTCCCAGGACGAGTTCGACACGGCCCTCAAGCAGACCGCCACGGGCCAGCAGGTCAAGGTCCCGCCTCCGGACGACCCCCAGTACGCCACGCTCCGCGACACCGCGATGTCGAACCTCATCACCTCGCGCTGGGTGGCGGGCGAGGCCGAGGAGCGCGGCCTGACGATCTCCGACACCGAGATCGACAACTACATCAAGCAGCAGTTCGGCGGTCAGTTCCAGCAGGCCGCCAAGCAGGCCGGGTTCTCCCAGGCCGAGGCCCGCGACCAGGTGCGGCTCATCCTGCTCGGACAGGAGCTCCAGAAGCAGGTCGTGGGAACGAAGCCGCCGGAGGTCTCCCAGCAGCAGGTCCAGGACTTCTACGACGCCAACCAGTCCCAGTTCGCCCAGCCCGAGACGCGTGACGTCCGCGAGATCGTCAACAAGGATCAGAAGAAAGTGGAGCAGGCGAAGGCGATCCTCGAGAAGGACGACTCGCCGGCGAGCTGGAAGAAGGTGGCCGCCAAGTTCTCCTCCGATCAGGCGACGAAGTCCAACGCCGGGCTGCGGAAGGGCGTCGCCGAGGGGCAGAGCGAGCCCGCCCTCGACAAGGAGGTCTTCGCCGCGCCCACGGGCGAGCTGGTCGGCCCGTTCAAGGGCCAGGCGGGCTACTACCTGATCGAGGTCGACAAGGTGACACCCGCCTCGGTGACGCCCCTGTCCAAGATCGAGAGCCAGATCAGGCAGCAGCTGGCGCAGGGCTTGCAGCAGGAGATCGCGAGCAACGCCCAGCGGAGCATCACCGAGAAGTGGGCATCGCGGACCTTCTGCGCGAGCGACTACGTCGTGCAGCAGTGCGAGAACTACACGGCGCCCGCCCAGGCCGCCAAGGGGGCGCCCCCCGTGGTCTCCAGCGGAGCCGTGCAGCCGGGCCAGACGGCGGTCTTCCCCGGTCAGGCGCCCAATGCCCTGCCGCAGGGACCGCAGTACCCGGCCGCCAAGCAGCCCTCCGTCCTCGGGCCGGGCGGCGCGCCGACGCTGCCCCCGGGCACCGCACCGCCGCCGGGCACCGCACCGCCCTCCGGGACCGCGCCGCCCTCGGGGACCGCGCCGCCGGGCGGCTGATCCGGGAGCTCGCATGACCGGGGCACCCGGGCGACCCGTCGCCGAGGACGACATGGCGACCGCGCTGGTGCGCCTGGACGAGATCACGCGGCGGCTGCGGCGCGAGTGCCCCTGGGACCGCGAGCAGGACGAGCGCTCGATCGTGCCGCACACCGTGGAGGAGGCGTACGAGCTGGCGGACGCGGCGGCCGGCGGCGACGACGCCAAGCTCGTCGACGAGCTTGGCGACGTTCTGTTCCAGGTGCACTTCCTGGCGTTGCTGCTCGAGGAGCGCGGTGCCGGAAGCCTGGCCGACGTCGCCGCGTCCATGTCGCAGAAGCTGATCCGCCGCCACCCGCACGTCTTCGGGGAGACGGAGGCGAGCACCGCCGCTGAGGTCCTCACGAACTGGGACCGCATCAAGCGCGACGAGGAGGGCCGCGGCGCCGAGGACCCGTTCGCCGACGTGCCCGAGAACCTCCCCGCGCTGCTGTACGCCCGCAAGATGCAGCGCCGGGCGGCTTCGGCGGGGATCGCCGGCGACCAGCCGGACGAGCGCCCTGCCACCGCCGAGGGGCGTGATGCCACCGAGCGCTGGATCGGCGAGACCCTGTTCAGCCTCGTCGACCTCGCGCGCCGCCTGCGCGTCGACCCCGAGCTGGCCCTGCGAGCGGCAGCCCGGCGGTTCCGCGACGCGGCGGATACATAGACTTCCGCGGCCGTGCCCACGATCGAGCACATCCATGCCCGCCAGATCCTCGACTCCCGTGGGAACCCGACCGTCGAGGTGGACGTGTCGCTGGATACCGGCGCCATGGGGCGCGCCGCGGTCCCGTCAGGCGCCTCCACTGGTGAGTTCGAAGCCACCGAGCTCCGCGACGGTGGCGAGCGGTGGGCCGGCAAGGGCGTCGCGCGGGCCGTCGGCAGCGTCAACGACGAGATCGCGCGTGCGCTGACCGGGGCACGGGCCACGGAGCAGGGGGCCATCGACCGCACGCTGATCGACCTCGATGGCACCCCCAACAAGTCCCGGCTCGGCGCGAACGCGATCCTGGGCGTCTCGCTGGCGGTGGCGAAGGCGGCCGCCGCCGAGGCCGGCGAGCCCCTGTATCTGTTCCTCGGCGGCACGGCCGAGACGACCCTCCCGGTGCCCATGATGAACGTGCTGAACGGCGGCGCCCACGCCGACAACAAGGTCGACTTCCAGGAGTTCATGGTCGTCCCGGCCGGCGCTCCGACCTTCGCCGACGCGCTGCGGATGGGCGTCGAGGTGTTCCATGCGCTCAAGGGGACCCTCAAGGCGCGGGGACTGGGGGCGACCGTCGGCGACGAGGGCGGGTTCGCCCCCGACCTGGAGTCGAACGAGGCCGCGCTCGAGGTTCTGATGACGGGAATCGAATCCGCGGGGTATGACGCCGGCAAGGACGCCTTCATCGCCCTGGACCCCGCCACGAGCGAGCTGTACGAGGGCGGCACCTACGTCCTGGAGCACGAGGGGCGCTCGCTTGAGGCGGGCGAGCTCGCCGATTACTGGGCCGATATCTGCGAGCGCTATCCCGTGGTGTCCCTGGAGGACGGGATGGACGAGGAGGACTGGGACGGCTGGCGGACGCTCACCGAGCGGCTGGGCACCAAGGTCCAGCTCGTCGGGGACGACCTGTTCGTGACCAACCCCGAGCGCCTGCGGCGCGGGATCGATCAGGGCGTGTGCAACTCCGTCCTGGTGAAGCTGAATCAGATCGGCACCCTCACCGAGACCCTCGAGACGATCGCGATCGCCCGGGACGCCGGCTACACGACGGTCATCTCGCACCGCTCGGGCGAGACCGAGGACACGACGATCGCCGATGTCGCGGTGGCCACGGGAGCCGGCCAGATCAAGACCGGCGCTCCCTCGCGCTCGGATCGCGTGGCGAAGTACAACCAGCTGCTGCGCATCTCCGAGGAGCTGGGAGAGCGCGCCACATATCCGGGGATCGACGCGTTCGCCGGAAGGTAGAACGCCCGGGCCGCCGAACCATGAAGCGTGAGCGCTCGCGCGTACCGCGTATCCCCCCGACGGTCACGTGGCCGGCGGACTCGAATCCACTGGGATCGGCTGGGCCGCATCGCGCTGGTCCTGGTGTTCTTCGCGATCGTGTTCTCCTACATCAGCCCGGTGATGAACTTCGTCGACGCCTGGAGGGGCTCGCACGAGACCGACGCCCAGCTCCAGTCGCTTCAGCGGGAGCACGACCGGCTGACCGCCAGGGCCGAGGCGCTCAAGAGCCCCAGCACCGCCGTGGAGGAGGCGCGAAAGCAGGGCATGGTCCTGGAGGGCGAGCGCTCCTTCGTCGTCAAGAACCTGCCGCACTGAGCGCGCGCGGGTCCCCTCGCGACGCGCCGGGCATCGGCGCATGAGCGCCGCCGCGGCGTTCGTCACTGCTCCGGCGAGCGAGCGAACGCTGGCGGCAGGGGACTACCTGGTCGGCTTCGTCGAGCTCGCGGCCGTCGCCGGCGCGCTCGCCTTCGGGGCCCACCGGGTCCGAGCGCTGCTGTTGCCCGGCTGGTCGGGCGCTCCCGCGCGGCTTGCCGAGATCGTCCTCGGCGTCGCGGCCCTGGTCTGGGTCTCCGAGGCCCTGGGGACGCTTGGCGGCTTCGAGCAGTACGCCGTGCTGGGAACGGCGGTCGCCGTGGGCATCGCGGCGGGGCTGATCGCAACCGGGGTGGGCGCGCGTCACCCCCCCGACGACCACCCGCCCCGGTCGCCCGGCTCCTGGAGCGTCGCCAAGGTCGTCGCCCTGCTCGCCTGCGCCGCGCTCGCCGCGGGCTGGATGGTCCCCACGCTCGGGACGTTCGCGGCGGGCATGGACCGGGCCGACAGCCTCTGGTACCACATGCCGCTCGCGGCGAAGTTCGTCCAGACCGGCTACCTGGGCCACATCTACTTCTTCGATCCGATCTTCCTGGCCTCGTTCTACCCGGCGAACTCCGAGGTCGTCCACGCGGTGCCGATCCTGTTCTTCGACCGCGACATCGTCTCGCCGGTGCTGAACCTGGGCTGGCTGGCGGTGGCCCTGCTGGCGGCGTACTGCATCGGCCGCCCGTACGGCCTCGGCCCGCAGGCGCTCGTGGGCGCGTCGATCGCCCTGGGCTCCCAGTCGCTCGTGGAGTTCCAGGCGGGCGAGGCCCTGAACGACATCACGGGCGTGGCGATGGTGCTGGCCGCCGCGGCGATCCTCGTGACCGGCTACGCGGCAACAAGAGCCCCGCGCCCGGGGGCGCATGACGAGACAGAGCAGCTTGTGCCGACGAGCGAAGCTGGTCGGCACAAGCTGCGGTCTCGACAGGTGCCCCCGGACGCGGGGCCCCCGGGCAAGGAGCGCCCGGACGGGGGGCCTCCGACCGTCGCCGTCACCGGTCGCGACATCGCGCCAGCCGCGCTCGCCTTTGCCGGCATCGCCGCCGGGTTCGCGGCGGGCGTCAAGCTGTCCTTCCTGGCCCCGATCGCCGCGCTGACGGCCGGCGTGATCGTCATCGCCCCGCGCCTCAGCCGCCTGCGGGCGACGCTCGCGTTCGGTATCCCCATGCTCGCCGCCGGCGGGTACTGGTACCTGCGGAACCTGGTCGCCGTCGGCAACCCGATCCCCTACATCGGTTCGATCGGGCCGATCTCCCTGCCGGCTCCGGTCCGCGACTTCCAGCTTCGCCCCGACTACGCCGTGGTCCACTACTGGAACGACACCGGAGTCTGGGAGCACTGGTTCGCGCCCGGGCTGCACGAGTCCTTCGGGACTCTGTGGCCGGTGGCGCTCGTCGGCATGCTGGCCACGGCCGTCTACGCGATCTGGCGCGGGGGCGAGCCGATCCTCCGGGCGCTGGGCGCGTTCGTGATCGTCACCACGGTCGCGTACGTCTTCACGCCGCTCACCGCGGCGGGCGAGCAGGGCGAGCCGATCTCGTTCGTCTGGAACGTGCGCTACCTGGCGCCCGCCGTGGCGGTGGGCCTCGCGATCCTGCCCTGCCTGCCGGTCGCGCGGGCGACCGCGAGGCGCCGCGTCGCCGTGCTTGCGGCGCTGACGATCGTGCTCGCGTTCACGGTTGGGTCGCTCGTCCAGTGGAAGCAGGGCCACACGAAGGGAGCCGTGGCGGCGGGCGCCCTGGTGCTGGCGGTGGGCGCCGCGATCGCGTTCGCCCAGTGGCGGGGCTGGCCGGCCGGCGCGGGCCGCCGCTGGATGCAGCCCGTCGCCGCCGTTGGCGCGCTCGCCCTGGTCGCCGCGGCCGGATACGTGGGGCAGAGGCATTACCTCGAGCACCGTTACGAGGACACGGGCTCGTCCCAGGACCTGGCGGCCGCCCTGCGCTGGGCCCGCGACATCCGCGGCGCGCGGATCGCCGTTGCCGGGATCCGCGGGGTGTTCACCCAGTATCCCTTCTACGGGACCGATCTCTCCAACGATGTCCAATGGCTCGGCAAGCGCGGCCCGCATGACGCCTACGGCCGGATCCCCAGCTGCCGCGAGTGGCGCCGCGCGATCGACGAGGGCGGCTACACGCATGTGGTGACGACGTTCGACCCGTACCTCCCGGGCACGATGCGGAACTCGCCCGAGGGCCGCTGGACCCAGTCGGATCCGAGCGCCCACGTCGTGCTGCGCGACGGCCCGGTTCGGGTGTTCGAGCTGCGCGGGCCGCTCGACCCGGACGGGTGCGGGGGTCAGAAGCCGCTCAGCGAGGAGCAGCTCCACAGCGTGCCGAACCTCAACTCGACCCTCAAGAGCTCGGACTAGGAGCCGACAGAACCTCCGGTTGCGCGCGCGGAGGGTTGGGGGCGGCGCCTTAAGAAAGGGCAATACGCTCCCGCGATGCTCGGCGTCTACGCCTCGGCGGCCGCGATCCTCGTGGCCTCGCTCGTGCTCGGGCGGGCCCTTCTCCACGTCGTCGGGCTGAGCGTTCACACGTGGCTTGGCGGTGTCGTGGGTTTCGCCATGCTGACGGTCGCCTGCCCGCTGCTGATCCGCCTGCCTGGGCGGGGCACGACAGTCGCCATCCTGGTCGGGCTGACCACGATCGCCGCGATGTTCTACCTGTGGCGCGAGGACCGCGGCGGGCGGCTGCCGGCACGGCGATCGCCCGACGGCCGGCAGTACCGCGACCACTCGGGCCTGCCCGCCCCGGGCGAGGGGGAGAGGGAGTCGAGCTGGGTGCTCGGGGCGCTGGTGGTGTTGATCGTCGTAGTCGTGGCGTCCCTGCCGTTCGCGTTCAACGAGCGCGACGGCGTGCTGGGCGAGGGCATCTACACGAACGACCAGGCGGCCCAGCTCTACTGGACCGATTGGCTGCAGCACGGCGTCGGGCCGGAGCCCAATGCGGTGCGATTCGGATATCCGACCGGGCCGCAGTCGGTCGCGGCGACGGTCGCGGAGGCCACGAACACGAGCCTCCTTGACTCGTTCAACGGCCTGCTCCTGGCGATCCCTGTGCTGACCGCGCTCACCGCTCTGGGGGTGATGGGGTCGCTGTCCCCGGCGCGGCGCGTGATCGCCGCCTCGCTGACGGCGATCCCGTATCTGGCGGCGAGCTTTCTGGCCCAGAGCGCCTTCAAGGAGACGGCGATGGCCCTGCTGGTGCTGGCCTTCGCGGTGACGCTTCGCGACCTGGCGTTCCTGAACCGCAACCCCGACTACGGCGGGGGGGCGCATCCCCGCCGGGCGCTGATCGTCGTCCTGGTCCTGCTGGCGGCCTCGAGCCTCTTCGTCTACAGCATCCCGGGGCTCGCGTGGTTCGCGGTCGCGCTGCCGATCTGGCTCGTCCTCGAGCTCGTCACGGGCGGCCTGCGGATCGACATCGAGGCGGCCCGGGCCGCGATGCGCCGCCACCGGCGGGCGCTGATCGTCGGCGGTCTGATCGTCCTGGCCGTCGCCGCATTCTCGGCGTCCCAGCTCTCGGGGTTCGTGGACAAGGTGGGGAAGGTCCAGGCGTCGGCCGGGCGGCTCTCCTCTCCGGTGTTTCCGGGCGAGGCGCTCGGCATCTGGCCAGAGGGCGACTTCCGAATCGTCCGCGGCGACGTCGACGGCGCCTATATCGCGGTCGCGCTGGGACTGCTCGCCGCGGTCATCGCCGCCGCCGCCGCGCTGCGCCGCCGCGACTGGGGGCTGATCGCGGTGGGCGCCAGCACGGTGATCGTCTACGTGGGAGCCCGCCTGTTCGCCTCGATCTACGTCGAGGCCAAGGCGCTCGCCATCATGTCGCCGCTGGTCGTGATGGCGGTCCTGCTCGCCCTGTTGGCGCCGAGATGGGCCCCTGACGGATCCACCGAGGCATCTGCCCACGGCTCGGAGCCCGACGACGAGGGTGGTGGCCGCCCCGGCCGGTGGACCATCGCGCGCTATGCGGCGGGGGGCGTGGTCGCGGCCTGTATCGCCGCCTCGGCGTTCCTGGCGCTCCGGGCGGCGCCGGTGGGCTTCGGGCAGCGCGGCGCCGAGCTCGAGCACCTCTCCGGGCTGATCCCCGGCGACTCGGTGGTGTTCTTCGGAGTGGACCGCTTCTCCGGTTACTGGCTGCGCGGCACGCTGATGAAGAGTCCCGGAGGCTACGTTCCGGCGGAGGTCAAGGCGCGCCCCAAGAAGACCTGGCAGCAGGGACTGCCGATGGACTTCGACACCCTCCCGCCCTCGCGTCTGGATGAGTTCGACTACGCCATCACGACGCGCGCCGCCTATCAGAGCACGCCGCCACCCAACGTCAAGCCGGTGGCGCACACGGGGTCGTTCACGCTCTGGAAGCGCATCGGGCCCACCCCGCCCCTGCAGATCATCGACAAGCGGGGAGCGCCGGGGCGCATCCTCGCCTGCCCGGCGGGGCGGAGTCACGGCCTCGCGTCACGCGGGGGCTCGGCCACGGAGCTGGATCGACCGGTCGTGCGCCATCCGGACGGCGTGGAGCCCCAGCTGGCATTTCGACGCTCCGGGTACCGCCACCGTTCGGCTCGGGCTGCCGAGGGGCCGCTGGGACCTGTCGCTCCAGTACGACAGCCAGGTGTCGCTTGTGGTCTCCGCGGGCGGGCACAACTTCACCCTGCCCCCGTCACTGGACGGCATGTACTTCTCCGAGCAGGGCCAGGCCTCGTACTGGCACGCGGGGACGCTGCGCTCGGAGGGCCGGCTCGCGAAGGTCACGATTGCCGCCAAGGACCCGAGCGAGCTCCAGCGGCTGGCCGGGGTCCGGCGCCAGGTGTGGCTCGGCTCGATTGCCGCCACCCGGGGCGGGCCGGCGAAGGTGCCTCTCCCCGAGACCTGCAACCGCTATCTGGACCACTTCGTCGTCCGCACGGGCGGGCAATCGGGTCCGTCCAGCGGCTGAGAGCCTCGCGTCCTCCACTAACTTCCGTTGCCGATGCCCGCCGACCAGCCAGTCCAGCTACCGACGGTCCTGCGCAACGACGACGGCCGCCCGGTCGCCAAGCCGCCGCCCGTCCTGTTCGTGGGAGGGACGGGGCGCAGCGGCACGCACGTGCTCGCCAAGCTCCTCGGCAGGCACTCGAAGATGGCCCTCGTGCCCGTCGAGGTCCGCTTCCACGTGGAGGCGAGCGGGTTTCCCGGCCTGCTCGACGGCAGCGTGACGAAGGAGCGGTTCCTCAAGCGCCTGCGAGGCTTCTGGTGGCGCGGCTTTCAGACCCGGCGCATGCGCGGGCTCTTCCGGTTCGTGCCGGAGCAGCGGTTCGAGCGCGCGGTGGGGACGTTCGAGACGGCGTTCGACGACGATCCCGAGGCCGCGTGCCGCGCCCTCTTCTACGACCTTCTGGACGTGCGGCGCGAGCGGGCCGGTGGCGAGAGCCTGGTGGAGCAGAGCTGCGACACGGTTGCGCAGGGGGGCACCCTGGCTCGCCTCTTCGAGGACGCGAAGTTCGTCCACGTGATCCGCGACGGGCGTGACGCGTCGGCGTCGCGCGTCTCGCAGACGCGGGGGATCGTGTACCCGCGCACCCGCCGGCAGGGGCTCGAGTGGTGGGAGGAGCGCCTCCGGCGTGTGGACGCCGGTGCGCGCGAGATCCCCCGGGACCGGCTGATCACCGTGAGCCTGGACGAGCTGCTGCTCCTGGGCCGCCATCACGGGCTGCGGCCCATCTGCCGCTTCGTCCGCATCTACCCTCAGCCCAAGATGAAGCGGTTCTTCCGCCGCCGGATGACCACCGAGCTGGCGCATTCGGAGCGTTGGCGAGCCGGCCTCGGCGATCGCCGAGCTGCGAAGCTGGAGCGCGCCTACGCGGAGATCGTCGAGAGCCTGGAGGCCGATGGCGTGGCCTGCGCTCCGCTGCTTCGGCGGACCCTGGATCGCTCGCGCGGCATGAGCCCGGAGGAGGGCGAGGTCACCGCTTTCTTGGCCGGCGACGGGAGCCCGCTGCGGGTGCCGAAGTGAGCGGCGGCGCGGATCTCGTCTTCGTCGGTGGCACCGGGCGCAGCGGGACCACCGTGCTCGCCGAGCTGCTCGGATGCCATTCGCGGTTCCTCGCGGTTCCGATCGAGTGCCGCTTTCACTGCAACCCATCGGGTCTGGCGGACGTCGTGGGCGGGCGTGCGAGCCCCGAGGAGTTCGTGCGCAAGCTCCGCACCTACTGGTGGCATCGCGTGCGAGTCGGCTCCCGCGTCATCGTGCCCTCCGGCGTCGCCGGCCGGGCGCGCCTCGCCGCCTTCCGGGCGCGGCGTCGCCTGGGCCTGAGCGGGTCCGGTGAGGACGAGGCGCGGGTCCGGGGCCTGCACCAGATCATCTCCCGTGACCGCTTCGACGGATCCGTCGCCCGGTTCGAGCGCGGCCACCGGGGAGACCTCGCAGGGGCCTCGCGCGAGCTGTTCCACGACCTGCTCGCGCCGCTTCGGGAGAAGTCCGGAAAGCCGGCCATGGTCGAGATGAGCACCTTCACGATCGCGGCGGCACCCGAGCTCGCGCGGATCTTCCCCCAGGCGCGGTTCGTGCACAGCGTTCGCGACGGGCGGGACTCCGGCGTGTCCAAGACCGCCCTGCGCGAAAAGGAGCATCACCCCACCGATGCGATCTCCGGGATCGACTTCTGGGCGGACCGGCTGCGCCGGGCGGACCTCGGCGTCAAGGGCCTCGCCGAAGCCGATCGCCAGAGGTTGCACCTGATCAGCCTGGACGAGCTCGTGTGGGCGGACCGGGAGGCGTCATATGAGGGCCTCCTCGGGTTCCTCGGCGTCGACGACGAGCCGCCGATGCGGGAGTTCTTCGACGCTCGGATGACCGCCGAGGCGGCCAACCGCGGGCGCTGGCGCGACGGGCTCGACGACGGGGAGCAGCGTGAGGTGACCGAGCACTACGAGGCCACGATCACGCGGCTGGAGCGGGAGGACTACCACTGCGCGGCGCTGCTGCGGCGCACCTACGAGCGCACCCTCGCCCCGCAGCCCGGCGCGTGACCTTGGCCGAGCGTGCGGAGGTCATCTTCGTCGGTGGCACCGAGTTCAGCGGCGCGGACGTGGTCGCGCGGGCCATCGGCGCGCGCCCGGACGTGGCGGCGGTGCCCCTGCCCGCGCGCTTTCACAGCGATCCGTGGGGAATCCCCGCGCTCCTCCACGGGCGAATCGGCGCCGACGACTTCGTCGCGCGGTTGCGTGCGCACGACGTCGCCCGGCGCGTTGCCCCGCAGGTGCTCGAGAGCGCGCTCGAAACGTTTGGCGAGACATACCACGCCGACCCGCTCGCCGCCTGCCGTGAGCTCTTCTGGGCCCTCCTCTCCGGGATCGTCGATGCGGGGGGCGCCGGCGTGGTCGTCGAGTCGAGCCCGGGAAACCTGGTGGAGGCCCACGCCCTGGCGCGCCTGGTGCCGGGGGCGAGGTTCGTCCACGTGGCGCGCGACGGGCGCGACGTCGCCGCGGCCGTTCGTGAAGCCGATTCGGGACCGGGGCGGATGACCGAGGCCCTCGCGTGGTGGGCCGACCGGCTGCGGGAGATCGAGCGGGGCGTCAGGGGGGAGGAGGACGGGGCGCCGTACGCGATTGGAGACGAGCGCTTCGTCACCGTCGTCCTCGACGAGCTGGCGTCCAGCGGCCGCGACGCGGCCTACGAGGGGCTCTTTGATCGGCTTTCACTCGACGCAGGCGGATCGGCGCCCACGGGCCCCGCAGCGGGGCTGGACGCCGCCGCCATCGGCCGCGGGCGCTGGCGCGCGCACGCGCGCGGGCCGGGCGCCTGGTTGCTCGCCCGGCGCTACGCGAGGATGCTCTCCGAGCTCGCCGAAGAGGGCAATCACGCCGCTGCGCCCCTGATCGAGGCCTACGGGCGGCTGCCGTGATGCCCGGGCCGGACCGCATCATGTTCGTCTCCTCGAACGGCACCGGCCTCGGCCACCTGACGCGGTCGATGGCGATCGCCAGGCGCCTGGGGCCCGAGATCGAGTCGCTCTTCGTCACCCTCTCGCGGGCCGCGCCGGTGGTGCGGGACATGGGCTTTCCGGTCGAGTACATGGCCTCCCACGGCAGCCCGGGCGCGGGAAGCGACCTGCGCTGGTCGCGCCGCATGGCGGCGCGTCTCGGCGCGGCGATCGCGGAGGCGCGGCCGCGGGTCCTCGTGTTCGACGGCATCCTGCCCTACGATCCGCTTCTCGCCGCGATGAAGCGCGTGCCCGTGACGGTTTGGTGCCGGCGCGGGATGTGGCAGGCCGGCGCCGCGACGGCGCCGCTCACTCGCAGCGATCTCTTCGACCTGATCCTGGAGCCCGGGGAATTCGCGACCTCCGCGGACGCCGGCCCGACGAGCGCCCGGCGCGACGAGGCGCAGGAGGTGGCGCCGATCGTCTTCTTGGACGACGCCGAGGTCCTGTCGCCGGCGGAGGCGCAGGGGGAGCTCGGCCTGGAGCCCGGCAGGCCCGCGATCCTGGTGCAGCTCGGCCAGGGCGCGGAGGTCGCGGGCGCCGTCGATCGCTGCCTGCGCACGCTGGCCGGCAGGGACGATGTGCAGGTCGCAGCGGCATCCTCGGCGATCGCCGGGCTCCTCCACGTCCCGGAGGGCATCGTCCACCTGCGCTCGACCTATCCGATGAGCCGCTACTACGCCGCCTTCGACGGCGCCGTGGCCGCGCCGGGCTACAACGCGTTCCACGAGCTCGTTCGCTTCGGCGTGCCGACCCTCTTCGTCCCGATGCGCCGCGAGACCGATGACCAGGCGGCGAGGGCCCGATATGCGGAGCGAGCCGGAGTCGGCCTGGCGGTGGAGGGTCCGGACGACGCGTGCATCGAGGAGCGCCTGGGCGAGCTCCTGGGCCCCGACCGCCGCGAGGCGATGAGGGAGAGGCTGCAGGAGCTCCGCCCGGACAACGGCGCGGGTGCCGCAGCCGAGTGGCTCCAGCAGCTCGCTCGGGATGCCGAGGGGCGGGGCGAGAAGGCTTACCAGCAGGGACTGCGAGGCGGCTTCAGCCCCCGGCCCACGGACGGGGAAGGGCCTCCTCGGCACCCAGCCCCGACCCACGGACGGGGAAGGGCCTCCCTCGGGGTCCGCTGGGGCTCTTCGGCCCGTGCCTGCGTGTTCGTGAGGACGCTGCCCAGGACCCTCGGGCGCCTCGTGCGGCAGACGCTTTCGCTGCCCCGGCCGCGCACGATCGTCCTCGCTTTCGGCGCCGGCGCGGACGAGATCGTCGCTGCGCTCGGGCGCGCCTCCGAGCCGCCCGAGCGGGTGCTCGTGGTCACCGATTCGCTGGCGCTCGGCGACGTCTGGCGAATCGGGACGGGCGTGGAGCACATCCCGGCGCCCGGGGAACGCCAGGCGGCCCTCGCCGGGGGGGACTACGACGAGTTCAGGCGGCGCCGGCTGGCTCTGATCCTGCGCGGGCGACCGCGCTTCCGGCGAGCGCTCGCGGCGGGCGAGGTCCCGGCGCACCTCCTCGAGGCGGCCACGGCCTCGCCGAGGCGGCGGGTCACGCTCCTGCGCTAGGCGCGCGCCCCACGGCGGGCGGTTCCTGCCGGCCGGGACCGGGATCGCTGCTTGTACCCTGCGGGTGATGGAGTCCTCGACGGGGACCATGGCGTCGCCTGGCGCGACTCCGACGACCGCCCTGCCCGATGCCGGCGCCGAATCCGAGGCCGACGCCCGCCCGGGCCCCGGCGCGCTGCCCAATCTCATCGTCATTGGCGCCCAGAAGTGCGGCACCAGCGGGCTTCACTACTACCTGAGCCTGCATCCGGAGATCTCGGTTTCGAGCCCGAAGGAGCTCAACTTCTTCATCGCCGAGCGAAACTGGCCGAAGGGGCTCGACTGGTACCGGAGCCATTTCGACCCCCAGGCAAGGGTGCGCAGCGAGGCGTCGCCCAACTACACGGCCTACCCGCAGCATCTGGAGGTGCCGGAGCGCATGCACTCCGTGGTCCCGGACGCGAAGCTCCTGTACATGGTGCGGGATCCGATCGACCGGATCGCGGCCCATTGGGTGCACAACTACGCCAAGCGGCGCGAGAAGGGCGACCTGCGGAGCACGCTGATGCACCCCAACACCTCCTACATCGCCCGCAGCCACTACCACGCGCAGCTGCAGCGGTTCCTGCGCCTGTATCCGCGCGAGCAGACGCTCGTCGTCGAGCAGGAGCAGCTCCGCAGCCAGCGGCTCGAGACCCTGCGCCGTGTGTTCGAGTTCGCGGGCGTCGACCCGGGCTTCTCGCACCCGGGCTTCGCCGACCAGCGCCATCGCACGGCGCGCAAGCGGCGCGGCACGCCCCTCACCCGGGTCCTCGACCGTCTCGACCACCGTCGCGGCACCGTCTCCGCGAAGCGCCTTCGGGCGCTCGTCGGGGCGGTGATCCCCTTCGGCCGCTCGATCGAGGTCCCCGACGTCCGCGGCGCGCTGCCGGCCGAGACGCTGCGCTCCCTGCGGGACGACGCCGAGCGGCTGCGCGACCTGACCGGGCTGGACCTGTCCAGCTGGTCGATCTGGGACGTCTGATGGCTGACGACAACGGGAAGCAGGACGCGCGGAAGAAGCGTCTCAGGCAGGCGAGACGCGCGAAAAGCAGGGCGCTCGAGCCCGAGAAGCAGGACCACGCGCACCCCGGCGGCACCGGCGCCGCGATCGGCACGCACCTGGCGAAGTTCTCGAGCTTCCAGGGCGTCTCGCTGCTCTTGACCAATCTGCTGCACTACGCGTCGCTCGTCGTCGTGGCCCGCTTCCTCGGCCCGAGCTCACTCGGGTCCTACGCGCTCCTGTTCTTCCTCACCGGCGCGGTGACCCAGCTCATCCACATCATCTCGAAGCCCGGCACGATGATGCGGACCTTCGGGATCTCGGACGACGACGCCGACGACATGGAGGACGACGAGGAGTCCGAGGTCGGCTCGGCGCGCCCCACGTACACGCTTGGGGTGGGCCTGGCCTGGACGACGATCCTGGCCGGAACGATGATCGCCCTGGTGGCGATCTTCCAGACGCAGATCGCCTCGTTTCTGCTGCACGACCCGAGCCAGGGGCCGGTCGTCCTGTTCGCGTCGATCACCGGCGGCGTCTGGGCGATCTTCAAGCTCGCCGAGATGGTCATCTGGTTCGAGGGCCGCCCGCTGACCTTCGCCCTGATCGACGCCGCGCGCCCGGCCTTCAACCTGACGGCGATCGTCGTCATCCTTGCGATGGGCTCTGGGGTCAAGGGCGCGATCCTCGGCCAGACGATCGGCACCGTCGCGGCGACCCTGATCTGCGTCGTCGCCATCTGGCCCAGCTTCCAGAAGGTCTTCGCGCTGCCGGAGCTGAAGCAGATCCTCATCCGCGGCGCCCCGCGGATCCCGATCGCCTCGTCGCTTTGGATCGTGCAGAACTCCGATGCGTTCATCCTCTCCAGGTTCCTGGACCACACCCAGATCGGGCTCTACAACCTTGCCTCGAGGACCGGGTTCATGGTCGCGTTCCTGCCCCAGGGCTTCCGGATGGCGCTGCGGCCGATCCGCAAGACGGCCGCCTACGAGGCGTTCCGCCGCGAGTACGGCATCGCCGTCGCGCAGGGTCAGATGCTCGCCTACTTCTACCTGCTCACGCTCACCGCGATCCTGGCGATGGTGCTCGGAGGGGAGATCCTGATCGCGGTGGGCGGCGACAAGTTCGCGTCGGTTGCCCCGCTTGTCCCTCTGACGGCGGCGGCGATGTCGATGCCGGCCATGTTCCGGACCATCGTCATGACGGGCACCTTCAAGAAGCGGAGGCGGATCTTCATCGGCTCCGCGATCTTCGTCGCGATCGCGTACGTCGGCCTCTGTGTCGCGCTTCTGAGCTTCACCGGCTGGGGGATCTACGCGCCGCCGGCGGCGATGATCGCCGCCTTCATGATCCCGTCGCTGGCGATGCTGGGGCTGACTCAGTTCGGGAGCACACCCATCAAGCTTCCGTACGTGGCGCTGGCCCAGGCCACGCTGGTGGCGATTGCGCTCGCCGTCGCCTACCACTTCGCACACCCCTCCGACAAGTTCGTGCAGCTGCCGGCGATCGCCGGGGTCATGCTGTTGTGGCTCGGCCTGCTGTTCCTGCTCCGGGTCATTCCCGAGCAGCACTGGGGGCCGATCAGCCACATCGTCCGGTCCGTCGTCGGCCGTCGGTCGGCCCTCCAGTTCCAGAAGCGGGCCGGGCTGCGGTCCCTCGACGCGGACGAGCGCGACGCCCTGCGAGCCGCCGTGATGGATCGCCTTCCGGATGAGGCACTGGTGCCGTCTTCGACTGACGGCGAGGGTGCCGGCGACACCGATGACGCCGCCGAGGGTGCGCGACTCGTGCGGTTGCTGCGCCGGGCGGGGAGCGAGGGGGGCGTTCCGATAGCCGAGCGAAACGAGCGCGACGCCGGCATCTCGCTCTATCTGTTCTCCAACCAGCCCGTCGCCGTTCGGCTGCGGAAGATGCGCCAGCTGCTGGCGGGCGGCGTGGACGCGCACGAGCTGCGGACCCTCGACGACCTGCGAAACGACCTTGCCAAGGCGGGCGACGGCCCCTGGGGGGTCGGGCGGGGCGGCGGCGGCACGAAGAAGAGCAGCGGACGCGGCCGGCGTGGCGGAGACGAGGGCGTGGGCGCGGCTGCCGCTAAACGCGCTTGACGACGATCCGGTCGGGCTCGATCGTCACTTCGACCTTCCGGTGGCCGGCCCAGTGCTCGCCGTAGATGGGGTCGTCCGACACCGCGGGGTCGAGCCAGAGCCCGTATCCGTCCTTGTCCCCGTGGTCGAACGTGGCCTGCATCGAGGCGCCCGCGCGCTCGCCGCCTCCGCCGCCACGGCGACGCCTGCGCCTGCGCCTGCGGCGTCCTCCGCCGGGCTCGCCCTCTCGCTTCTCGCCGCCGGCCTTGGCCTCGTCGGCCTCGGCTTCCTCCTCGCCGGTCTCGGGCTCGTCCTCGGCGGTCTCGCTCAGCGCCTCGATCTCCGCCTCGATCTCGTCCCGAAGCTCGACCTCTCCCGTGTCCTCGCCCTCGGGTGAGAGCTCGTGGCGGCGACGGAACTCCCGCAGCTCCGACGTGGACACGTCGAGCTGGTGGGCGATCCAGGCGTCCGTGCGCCCCTGGCGGACCCAGGCGCGTATCTGGTTGAGTTGTGAGCGAAGTGGCTTCTTGGCCATCTGCACGGCTCCCTGCGGGCGGGTGATGCTAACGGACGGCGGGATGACGGTTGTGGGTGGCGCCGCGCCGCGCAAGTGGTTACTCTGGATTCGGTTGGCGGCCTGACCGGGCCGGAACGCTCGAATGGAGGCGAGATGCTCGTCCTTACGCGAAAGACGAATCAGAGCATCATGATCGGTGACGACATCGAGGTTTCCGTCCTTGCAGTTGCTCGGGACAAGATCCGGCTCGGCATCACCGCGCCGCGGGAGGTTCCCGTTTTCCGCAAGGAGGTCTACCTCTCCATCAAGGAAGAGCAGATGTCGGAGGGCCAGGGCGCGAAGGAGCACGTCGACGAGGCGCTCGGCGACCTCTCGACCACCGACTAGCTCGCAGGCGCGCTGTAGGGCTTGACTTGGGCTGGCGGTGGGTCAGCCCATCAGCCAGGCAAGCGTCTCGAACATCACCACCGTCACCACGACGACGGTGATCGTGAGCGCCACGACCAGGACGCCGAACGCGGTGTTGCCCCGCTGCTCGGTGCGCTGGATGCGTCGCGCGCGCGAGCGGTTCGCGGCGCGCTGGCGAAGCTGGTGCCGCCGCCGCCGCTCGACCGCGGCCTCCTGCTCGAACGCAAGCTCGAACTGCGAAATGCTGTCGTGCATCCTCATGAGGTGCTCCAGGAAGAACGTTTGTGCCAGTGCGTCGCGCTGAGCCAAATCCCGCGACAGGGCCGGAAACTACCAGACGAATCCAGCGCGAACACCGGTTCGCCGAGTGCCGATCGCTACTAGCGGCTTTTTAGCGTTCGGTCAAGAGTCGCTCACCGGTGTTGGTGGACGGCGGCCGCCGCGGCCGGACTTTCAATCGAGTGAGCGATTGAGCCGCTATACCCGGCTCAATCCCACATTCGATGTCAGCAGGCGTCCCAGAGGCCCCGGCCGGCCCGGGCTGCCCTCGCCGCCAGCCGCTGGAGCTCGGCGGCATGCGACGTGTTGGGAGGGATCGCGAGCGTTCGCGCGTAGCCGCCCCGGACCAGCGCCCCGTTGACGAACCGCGAACCGGCGTACGCGTACGCGAGCAGCCGCCCGTAGTCGTCGCGCCGCTCGCGATCGAAGACGAGCCGCACGGTCCGCCCCTCGACCAGCCGATGGTTCTCGTCGCTCGCGTCGGGCCCGTAGCACTGGACCGGCGTGTCGGGCTTGACCGTCTCCGGGGTGTCGACCCCGATATAGCGCACGTACTCGTCGTGCCCGTCGACCGAGGCGACGATCGTGTCGCCGTCGACCACCCGCACGACGCGCGCCCGCACGGAGCGGCCGGGCGCCCGCCCACCCTCATCGCCGGACCCTCCGCCGGCGCCGCAGCCGGGCTGCAGGAGCAGCCAGGCGCCCAGGCCAAGGAGGACGAGGCCACCGATGCGAGGCGTGCGCCGCACGGCTCAAGACAACCCCACGGCCCGGACACGCGCCCCTCGGCACCTCGCCCTCGACTCCGGGTCCGCCGCGCTATCCCGCCCGCTACCGCCCGGCGACGGTTGCCTCGGACTCCTCGTAGACCTGTACGAAGCGCAGATAGCTCCCGCCGATCCGGCGGGCCGCCTCATCGCGCTCGACCGAGCCATCGAGGAAGCCCTTGAGCGGATCTCCCCAGATCGAGCGACCGATGGCGAAGCCGATGAAGCCCGCGACGGGCGCCGCCTGGGTGAGCCACTGGTCCACCTTCTCGTCGCTCGCGCCGCGGCCGAGCAGGACGCAGGTGACGTGGTCACGGCCGTCGGCGCGCGTTTGCTCGGCAAGCATCTCGGCGTCCGAGCGCTCCTCGACTCCCTCGATCTTCCAGATGTCGACCTCTATGCCGGCGCCCTGGATGTCCTCGATCGCGCGGCGCATCAGCTCCGGTCGCAACTCGGCGTCGTAGCGGTCGGTGTCGCCGTCCGCACGAGCCAGCTGGTCGTCGGTGGCGGGGACGAGCAGCTCGAAGAGGAACTTGCGGCCGTGCTGGTGAAGCCAGTCGGAGAGGCGCCTCAGGCGGTCGAGCTGACGACGGTTCATGTCGGTGTCCGGGTCGTCCGGGTTGTAGCGGACGAGCACCTTGGAGAAGGCGGGGTCGAACTGTTCGATGTGGGCGCCGAACTCGTCGCCGTACTCGAAATCGAACTCGTTCTGGCCGCTCTTCTCAACCGGCATCGCCAGCTTGAGGCCGCGCTCCCTGGCCTCGCCGGGGATGCTCGTGGGCGCGCCGAACTGCTCGTCCACCAGGGCGCCGGTCGAGGCGGCATCGGCGCCCTCGTCGAGCGCGTGAAGGAGCCCCTCGAAGATCAGGTGCTTGGCGTCTGAGATCCTGCGCCTGTCTTCCTCGGTGGGTTCGCGCTCCAGCCCAAACCACTTCTTCTGGAAGGAGCCGCGATGGTCGAACGCAAGGATGAACAGCTTGCCGTCGTAGCCAGAATTCATGAGGATTCCTCCACATCCCCGGGTTTGCTGGGCGCCGGACACGGATAATAACCGCGGACCCGCTGCGTACCCGGCGGCCGCGGCCGCAGATACATGCTCGACCACCGCTTCAACGGCCCGCCGTTCACCATCGGCATCGAGGAGGAGCTGATGCTGCTCGACGCGCGCGATCTGAGCCTGGCGCAGGCGATCGAGGCGATTCTCGCCGCTGTGCCACCCGACCGCGAGGGGCAGGTGAAGCCGGAGCTGATGCAATCGGTCCTGGAGATCGCGACCAGGCCGTGCCGGACGGTCGCGGAGGCCGGCGAGGAGCTCCGCGGCCTGCGGCGCATGCTCTCGGGGATCGCCGAGGGGCGCGAGCTGCGGGTCGCCGCCTCGGGCACGCACCCGTTCGGGCTGTGGGAGGAGCAGGAGATCGTCGACCGCCCGCGCTACACGGAGTTGATCGAGCAGCTCGGCTTCATCGCCCGCCAGGAGCTGATCTTCGGCACGCACATCCACGTTGCGATCGAGGGACCCGATCGGGCGATCTACGTCGCCGACGGGATCCGGCTCTTCCTGCCGCTGCTTTTGGCCCTGTCGGCCAACTCGCCGTTCTGGCGCGGCAATCTGACCGGCATGATGTCCTCGCGTACCCCCGTGTTCCGCGCCTTCCCGCGGGCAGGCGTCCCGCCCCACTACGGCAACTGGGAGATCTACTCCAACCGGGTCGAGCAGATGATGCGCGGCGGCGCGATCGAGGACTACAGCTATCTGTGGTGGGACGTCAGGCCCCATCCCAACCTCGGCACGGTCGAGACCCGGATCTTCGACCAGCAGACGACGCTCGAGCACACCATCGCCCTCGCCGCGCTGACAATCTGCCTCGCGCACCGGATGGCCGCCCTGTACGACGCCGGGGAGCCGCTGATCGGCTTCCCGACCGAGCTGATCGACGACAACAAGGTGCGCGCCGCCCTCAGGGGAATGGACGGCACGCTCATCGACTTCCGCCGTGGCGAGCAGCTCCCGGCGGAGCGGATGGCGCGAGCGCTCGTCGACGAGCTGATGGACGACGCCGGACAGCTGGGCTGCAGGTCCGAGCTCGAGCTGGTCGACGATCTGCTGAGCTCTCGGAGCGGGGCCCACCGCCAGCTCCGTCACTGGGAGCGCCATCACGACCTGTCGAACCTCGTCGAGGAGATGGTCGCGGACACCCGTGCTTAGGCGCCCGGCCTGACCAGGGTTATTCTGAGACACCTATGGCCGAGACCGAGCTGAGCGTCGTTTGCAAGAGCTGCGGCTCGGAGGTGAGCCCGTACGTCACAGAGTGCCCGTACTGTGGCACCCGCCTCCGCAAGCGGGCGCCGAAGCTCGAGCGGCGCGGCGACGGCCTGGAGGCCCGAGAGAGTCGCCGCGACCGGCGCCGTCGCCGCGCCGCGGAGCGCCGCGAGCGCCGCGAGCGTCTGCAGCGGCTGTCCCTGGCCGCCGAGCGCCCGTACGTCACCCTTGCCGCGATCCTGGTGCCGGCGGCCCTGCTGATCGTCCAACGGGCCGCGGACCTGAGCCTGTCGGAGCTCGGGGTGGTCGTGGGACCGCCCGCGGCCAACTCCTGGTGGAACTACCTGGCCGCGCCGTTCCTCTACGACGACATCGGCTACCTGTTCGCGATCGGGCTGGCGATGGCGCTGTTCGTGCCCGGCCTCGAGCGGCGGCTGGGCGCCGTCCCGACGCTGCTCCTGCTGGTGGCGTGCGGCGCCCTTGGGGCGCTGGCGGCGCCGGGACTTGACGATGCGCTGGGCGACGGGATCACGCTCGCAAGCGGCGGCAACGGCATCGCGCTGGGAGCGCTGGGCGCCTGGTTCATGATCCGGCGGGCGGATGCGCGGGTGGACCCCACCGAGGAGGTCGACACGATCCCGGTGGTCGTGGCCGCCATGGTCCTCCTGGCGCTGCCGCTCGTGAACGACTACGCGAACGAGTGGTCGGGCATCGTCGGCGGGCTGGTGGGCTTGGCGGCGGGGTTCTCGGCCACGCTCGGCCGCCGCCAGTGACGGCTGGCGCCGGAGCACCTCGCTGATGCCCGACAAGTTCACGGCTCTGACCCCTGAGCTCTATGCCTACGTCGCCGAGCACGGCGCCAGGGTCGACGACGTGCTGGGCCGCCTCGCCGCCGAGACCGAGGCGCTCGGTGACATCGCGATCATGCAGATCGCGCCCGATCAGGGGGCGTTCATGAGCCTGCTGACCCGCGCCATCGATGCGCGGCGGGCATTGGAGCTCGGCACGTTCACGGGCTACTCGGCGATCTGCATTGCCCGTGGATTGGGCGAGGGCGGCACCCTCGTGACCTGCGATCTGAACGGCGAGTGGACTCGGATCGCCCGCCGCTACTTCGAGGAGGCCGGCGTGGCGGATCGCGTCGACCTGCGCCTCGGGCCCGCCCTGGAGACGATTCGCGTCCTTCCGGCGGACGAGCCATTCGACTTCGCGTTCATCGACGCCGACAAGGCCGAGTATCCCGACTACTACGAGGAGTGCCTGCGGCTGCTGCGCCCGGGAGGGTTGATGATGCTCGACAACGTGCTTCGCGGCGGCAAGGTGCTCGACTCGGACGACGACGACCCCCGGACGCTCGCCACGCGCGAGGTGAACGACCGGGCGATCGCCGACGAGCGCGTCGACGTCGCGATGCTGGGGGTGGCCGACGGGATCACCCTGGCCCGGAAGCGGTAGGGCTGCGCGCAGCCATGGACCACGAGGCCGCTCTTGCCACCCACCGCGGCTCGCTGATGTCGTTCGCCCGCCTGATGGGCAGCAGCGCCGCGAGCGCGCGGGTGTTCGAGCGCGACGGCGTCGTGGCGGCCGTCGCACCCGCGGTGCCGGACCGGTCGGTGGTGAACTCGGTCGCCTATCGCGATCCCGAGGCTCTCGCCGCCGCCCTGGACGACCTCGCCGCCACCTACGAGGACGCCGGGGTCGTCGCCTGGACCGTCTGGGTCCCCGAGGACGATCGCGACGCGGTGGCGCTGCTCGAGGCCGCCGGGCACCGCTTCGACGCCGAGCCGACGGCGATGGTCGCGGACCTCGCCGGGCTTCAGGATCCGGACCCCGGCGAGCTCGACTGGAGCGCGGGCGCCGACCCGCGGGTGGTCGCCCGGATCAACGACCGCGCCTACGCCTGGCCCGACGGCACCTTCGGGGGCGCGATGGAGCGGTTCGGCGACATCGACGGCCTCCGCCTCTACGAGGCGCGCGTGAACGGCGAGCCCGCGTGCGTGCTCGGCACCTACGACAACGGCCGCGACTGTGAGGTCTACTTCGTCGCGACGCTGCAGGAGCACCGCGGTAAGGGGCTCGCCCGCCGGCTGCTGCACCGGGCCCTGGTCGAGGCGCGCGAGCGCGGCCTCACCACGTCCAATCTCCAGTCGACGAAGAAGGGCTATTCGGTGTACGAGCGCCTGGGATATGAGCCCATCTGCCGGCTGGAGATGTGGGAGCGCCGCCAATAGGGGTCGGGTGCTCGGTGCATGCCGGGCGCCCGACCCCAGCCCACGGCCCACCGGTTATATGTTGCAGGCCAATGGCGGTTGATCAGGCGCGGCTGGATGAGGCGATCGATGCGCTCTCGGAGCGGGAGCGCTTTCGCGAGGCGGAGTCCGTCGTCGCCGCGGCCGCGCCCAAGCTGCAGCGCATCCTGGCCGACGCGCTCGCCGAGGGCGGCTGGTTCGGCGATGCTCACGAGGACGAGGTTCGCAAGGCGGCGACGGCCGAGGGCGAGGAAGAGCGGCTCGGCGCAGTCCGCACCCTGCTCGCCGAGGAGGCGCGCATGGGGATGATGGTCGGCGTCGCGGTGGGCTGGGCGCTCGCCGGGCAGCTCGGCGCGACCACCGACGACGAGGAGGGCTGAGCGTGATGGACATTCGCTTTCTCGGGCAGTCGTGCTTCGAGCTGTCGACGGAGGACGCGCGGGTCGTGGTGGACCCGTTCCTGGCTCCGAACAACCCGGTCGCGCCGGTCTCGGCCGACCAGGTGGACGCCACCCACGTGCTGGTGAGTCACGGCCACGCCGACCACCTCTCCGACGCCGTGGCGGTGGCCGCGCGGAACGGCGCGCCGACGGCGGCGATCGTCGAGCTGGCCCGGTGGCTCGGCGACCAGGGCGTGGCGAACACGATCGATCCGAATCTCGGCGGCACGGTCGAGTTCGAGTGGGGGTGGGCGAAGCTGGTGCAGGCGTTTCACACCAGCACCACGCCCGACGGGAACGGGATCGGCCAGGCCGCCGGCTGGGTGATCAACATCGCCGGCACGACCGTGTACCACACCGGTGACACGTGCCTGTTCGGCGACCTGAAGCTGATCGCCGAGCGCACCCCGCCCGACGTGGCCATGCTGCCCATCGGCGGTCACTACACCATGGACCGTCACGACGCGGTGGTGGCCGCGGAGCTGATCGGGGCGCCGACGGTGATCCCGATGCACTACAACACGTTCCCGCCGATCGAGGCCGACGCCGAGGCGTTCAGGGCGGACGTAGAGTCCAAGACGCCGTCGAGGGTCGTGATCCTCGAGCCGGGGGACGTTCACAGGGTTTGACGGAGGAGGAGTGAGAGATGCCGGATGTGGAATTCGAGGCCAACGGTGGTACCGCCAGCGGGTACCTGTCGGAGCCCGAGGGCGAGGGCCCCGGCCTGGTGGTCATGCAGGAGTGGTGGGGGGTCGACGAGCACATCCGCGACGTGTGCGACCGATTCGCGGCCGAGGGGTTCGTCGCGCTGGCGCCGGACCTCTTCCACGGGGAGACCACCGACCAGCCCGACGAGGCCCAGCAGAAGATGATGGCCCTCAACATGGACGAGGCCGAGAAGGAGATGAGGGGAGCGGTCAACCACGTGCTCTCCCATCCCAAGTGCAACGGCAACGTGGGCTCGGTCGGCTTCTGCCTCGGCGGCGGGCTGTCGGTCTGGGCGGCGACGGCGAACCCGCAGATCGGCGCCGTCGTGAGCTTCTACTACGTGATGCCGCACGGCAAGCCGGACTTCTCCAAGATCAACGCGCCGGTCCTCGGCCATTTCGGCACCAGCGACGACTTCATCTCGGTCGAGGACGCGAAGTCGCTCGAGGCGGAGCTCCAGAACGCCGGGGCCGAGGCCGCGTTCGAGTTCTACGAGGGGGCCGGCCACGCGTTCTTCGCGGACCACGACCGCCTGGGCACCTACCACGAGGAGCACTCGAACCGGGCCTGGGGCCGCACGGTGGACTTCTTCAAGCATCACCTGAGCCGCAACGGCAACTAGCGGGGCGCCAAAAACTGGCCAGCTGGCCAATCGGGGTGTAGGGTAGGCGCCCATGGAAGCCAAGACGACCCCGGAGACGGCGGCGGCCAGGACAGCACGGACGCTCAGCGAGATCGCGCAGCAGGAGGGGTTCGAGGAGACCTCGGACCCGGCGCTGCAGGAGTCGGCGGACCGCGGCAGGGCGAAGCTCCTCTCCTACAAGGAGCTGTACCTGCTGTGGGAGCGCCAGCAGTGGGCGACGCAGGACCTCGACTTCGGCCGGGACCGGATCGACTGGCACGAGCGGATCCCGCCCGAGGAGCGCTTCCAGCGCATGTACGGGCTGTCCGGGTTCTTCATCGGCGAGCAGCGGGTGACCGACGAGCTCGGACCGATCATGCGCGCCTGTCCGAGCGAGGAGCAGCGCATCTTCCTGTCGACCCAGATCGCCGATGAGGCCCGCCACGTCCGCTTCTTCGACCGCTTCTACAGCGAGGTCGGGGTGCTCGACGGAACCGGTGATCTGGCCGAGCGCCTGCGGCGGACCGAGGAGCACCTGAACGAGTCGTTCGGCCAGCTGTTCGACGGCCTGCTCCACGAGCGCGTGAACCGCCTCGCGGCCGAGCCCGAGGACACCGAGGCGCTCGTCGAGGCGGTGACCCTCTACCACATGGTCATCGAGGGGGCCCTGGCGCTCACGGGCCAGCACTTCATCATCGAGTACAACACCGAGCAGAACACGCTTCCGGCGTTCGTCGAGGGCTTCAACAACGTCGCCCGCGACGAGCATCGCCACATCGCCTTCGGGGTTCGCTTCCTCACCGACATGGCCGCCGAGGACGAGCGCTACCGCCAGGCGATCCAGCGCATGATGACCGAGGCGCTGCCGATCGCCGACGGCGTTCTGGATCCCCCCTGGGCAGAGGAGGACGATTTGGACCTCTTCGGCTACTCGCGCGACGAGACGCACGCCTTCGCCGCCCAGTGCCTCACCCGGCGGATGAAGGTGATCGGACTCGCCTGAACCGGCGACTAGCCGGAAACGACCGTGTCGCCGCTGCCCGTCGGGTAGGAGGGGATCGTGTCCGTCGGCGAGCCCGCGTCCGGTGCCGGAGTCCCGGCGGGATCGCCGAGCGGCGGCGGGGCCGGATCCGAGCCGTCCTCGGTGGTGCCGTCGCTGGAGCTGCCGCCCACGGTCGTGCCGTCATCCGCGGTTCCCGTGACGCCGCCGCCGGCTTCCGTGGTGGCGCCGCCGCTGGCTTCGGTGGTGGTGCCGCCGGCCGTCCCGGTGTCGGCCGGAGGAGCGGTCGCCTCCGGATCCGGAGCAGGCGTGGTCTGCGTCGGCGATGCGGCTGCGGGGTCGACCGGCGGAGCCGTGTCCGCCGGTGGGGTCACGGTCTTGGTCGGGGCCACAGCGGGCGCGGTCGCCGGGGCGGGCTTGGCGACATCGGCCGCCGCGTGCTCCACCGACCACTGGTTGGTCGGCTGCGCTGACGGCGTCGCGCGCATCGGGGTCGGGTCGTGACCCTTCAGGTTGTCGGCGCCGACGGCGCCCGCGGTGATCAGGGCAGCGGTGGCCACGCCGACGGCCGCCTTCGCGCCGACGACACCGCCCACGGTGCCGAGGGCTCCGCCGAGCGAGATGCCCGAGCCGCCGGCGGTCGCCGCGGCGGCGCCGATCGAACCGGCGGCACCGCCAACCGACCCCGCGGCCCCCGCTGATCCCGCGGCCCCGGCCGCTCCCGCCCCTCCGCCGGCGCCGCCTGCGGATCCCGCCGCTCCGCTCGCCGGGCCGGCGGCCCCGCCGCCACTGCCCCCGAGCTTCGATCCCAAGAGCTTTCCAACCGCACCGAGCAGGCCGAACGGAGCGAGACCGGCGAGCGACCTCGACGTGGAGCGCAGCTGGCCGCGGAAGCGCCGGCACGACGAGCACTCCTTGACATGACGGCGAGCGGGGCCAGAGACCTTGCTGAGCCCCTCGGCGGCCTCGGCCAGCTCCAGTCGCACGTCGTCGCATGCCAGGATGCGAGCCTCGCTCGCCTCGGCGAGCGACATCCTGGCCCGGACCAGCAGCGACTTCACGGCCGGGAGCGTGACGTCCATCGCCTGCGCGATCTCCGTGTAGGTGAGGCCGTCCATCTCCCTGAGGAGCAGCGCGCTGCGCTGTGTCTCCGGCAGCTCCTGCATGTCGGCGACGATCGTCCGCAGCTCCTCCCGGCGCTGCACGCGCTCGAGCGTGGTCGTCCCGTTGGCGTGCGGGTGGACGTCCATCGAGTCCTGCCCGTCAGCCACCGGCTTGCGCAGGTGGTTGAGGCAGCGATTTCGTGCGATGCGATAGAGCCACGGCCGGGCGTTGATCGGCCGCTCGTCGGCCAGCATGGCCGTATGGGCGGCGACGAAGGCCTCCTGCAGGAGGTCCTCGGCGTCCTGGCTGCAGCCGACCATGTGGCGACAGAACCCGAGCAGCCGTGCCTGGTAGCGGTCGAAGAGCACCTCGAACGCCCGGTCGTGCCCGCCGCGGATCAGAGCGACGAGCTTATCGTCGCTCTGCAGGCGCAGCAACGGCGAGCGCCGCGCGAGCAGGCCGCTATGGCCGGCAGTTGTGAGGGCGGAGGCCTCCATGTACGCCCGTTCCAGGGAACACGCTACAGGCGAAATAGTTGCTGTCAAGGCATCTCGACCAGAGCGCCCGGTCAGGGGAGGAGTGCCCGGGGCGGGACTCGAACCCGCAAGCCCTTTCGGGCGGCGGCTTTTAAGGCCGCCTGACTTCACCCATTTGTCAACCCGGGCCGCTCCGGGATCGTAGCCCCGCCCGGGGGCGCTCCCTAGCCCCCTTGGACGACCCGAATGTTGAACTGCGGCGTGTCCAGCGCGCCCATCAGCCGCAGCCACAGGGGCAGATACATCTCTGGCCCGCGCGCGGCGGTGATGTCGCCCAGATCCACGATGTCCCCCGAAAGCCACCCGAACGTCTCCAGGAGCTCGACCACCCGGGCCTTCGCCTCTGCGTCGTTGCCGCACACAAACACGTTGCTCGACTCGCCGAGCGAGTCCGGGCTCACCATCACGGACGCATTCACGGTGTTCAGCGCCTTCACGACCCGAGCGTCCGGAAAAGCCTCCTGAATCCGCTCCCCGAGGCTGTCGTCGTTGACGACGCTCAACACCGGGGGCATCCCACGGCTGAAGTCGAGCGCGTTCGCCACGTCGATCAGCACCTTCCCGGCCAGCTGCGCGCCGCCGGCCGCCTCCAGCGCGTCCACGGACGCTTGGCCCGAGGTCGCGTTGATCAGGAGCTCCCCGAACTCGGCGGCGGCCGCGAACGTCCCCTCGCTCGCGCTCTCGCCCGCACCCTGTGCCCACTTGACGGCCGCCTCGTTGCCCGCCTCCCGCGATCCCATCCGCACCTCGTGCCCGAGCTCGACCAGCTTGCCGCCGAGCGTCCGCCCGACCGTCCCGGTTCCAAGCACCCCGATCCTCATGCCCGCACCCTACTCCCGCACCCCGGCGCCTCCCGCACCCCCGGGTCCCACGCCGCATGGTGCTTTCGTGGCGAATCCGCGTGTCTCCCGCAACGCTTTGCGCGCCACACGGCGGGACCGGTCGCCGACCATGCACGCCATGACCCCCTCGACCGGACCCGTCAACTTGTGCCGACAACGAGCAATTGTCGGCACAAGCTGCGGGGTACCCGATGGAGGCCTGGGAGGCCCGCGAAGCTCGGGAGGCCGCGGAGGTCCGGGAGGTACGCGAGCGCCCGGGGTCGACCGGAGGCGTCGCTAGATGGCCCGTTACAAGCGGTTCGGCGACATGCTCGTCGTGGAGCCGCCCTCACGGGCGGTGGAGGAAGTCTCGGTTCGCGAGCTCAGCCGGAGCACGTCGGTGGTGCTTGCGCGTGTGCGGGCCGGAGGCAGGGTCGTGATTACGAGGCATGGCGCCCCGGCTGCGGTCCTGATGGAGGTGGACGAGGCAGTTGGCCTGTGCGGGATGGTGCTCTTGAGCAGGCGTGACGCGGAGCGCCGGCTGTTCGGTGAGGAGCTCGACGCCCGGTTGCGAGGTCGTGACCTCAGGCGCGGACCGCGTTTGCTCGGAGGCGAGTAGCCGTCAGAGCTGGAGCCAGACCGTCTTGGTCTCGAGATAGGCGTCCAGGTTGGCGTGGCCCTTCTCACGGCCGATGCCCGACGCCTTGTAGCCGCCGAACGGGGCCGCCGGGTCGCCGCCGCCCCAGGTGTTGACGTAGACGTTGCCGGCCTGAAGCATCGAGGCGAGCTTGTGGGCGTTGGAAACGTCGCGGGTCCACAGGCCCGCGGCGAGGCCGTACTCGGTGTCGTTGGCACGGCGGGCCACCTCCTCCAGGTCGTCGAAGGGCATCGCGACCAGGACCGGGCCGAAGATCTCCTCTCGGGCGATGCGCATCGAGTCCTCGACGCCGACGAAGAGGGTGGGGTCGACGAAATAGCCGTCGCCGTTGCCGCCATCGGTGGAGGCGCCCGCCGCCAGCTGCGCGCCCTCCTCGACCCCGGAGTCGATGTAGCCCTTGACGCGGTCGAACTGCTCCCGCGAGACCAGCGGGCCGAGCTGGGTCTCCGGGTCCAGGCCGGGGCCGACCTTGGCCTCGCGCGCGTAGCCGGCCAGGCGCTCGGTCACCTCGTCGAAGAGGCCGCGCTGGACGAAGAGGCGGGAACCGGCGTTGCAGGCCTGGCCCGAGTTGAAGTAGATGCCCTCGTAGGACCCCTTGATCGCGCGGTCGAGGTCGGCGTCGGGAAGGATGATGTTGGGGCTCTTGCCGCCCAGCTCGAGGGTGACGCGCTTCAAGGAGCGGCCACACTTGGCGCCGATCTCGCGGCCGACCTCGGTGGAGCCGGTGAACGCGACCTTGTCGACGCCGGGCTCGTCGACGAGCGCCGCTCCGGTGTCGCCGTCGCCGGTGAGGACGTTGAGGGTGCCCTCCGGGAAGCCCGCCTCGAGCGCGAGCTCGCCCAGGCGCAGGGCCGTGAGCGGCGTCTGCTCGGCGGGCTTGAGGACGATCGGGCACCCCGCCGCCAGCGCCGGGGCGACCTTCCACATCGCCAACAGCAGCGGGAAGTTCCACGGGACGATCTGGGCGCAGACCCCGACCGGCTCGCGGACCGTGTAGCAGAGGACGTCGCGGGCCGAGACCGGGATCGTCTCGCCCTCGATCTTGGTCGGCCAGCCCGCGTAGTAGCGCAGGTGGTTGACGGACGCCGCCATGTCGCCCTTCGCGGCGGCGAGCGGCTTGCCGTTGTCCAGCGATTCGAGCTCGGCCAGCTCGGCGCCGTTGGCCTTGATGAGCTCGGCGAGCGAGTACATGAGGCCGGAGCGCTTGGCGGCGTTGAGCTTGCGCAGCGGGCCGTCAAGCGCGGCCCGGGCGGCCGCCGCGGCCCGGGCGGCGTCCTCGGCGCCCCCCAGGGCGAGCTCGCAGATGACGTCGCCCGTGGCCGGGTCGATCGTCTCGAAGGTCTTGCCGCCGGTCGCCTCCACCTGCTCGCCGCCGATCAGGAGGCGCTTGGGACCGGATCCCACGAACTCGCGGGCGGCGGGGGAGAGCGCGTCGGCGGTGGCGGTGGCCATCACCGGGGATCGTAGTAGGGAACCAGCGCCTGCGCGCCTCGTGACGGCGGAGTCCCAGCCTGCAAGGACGCGTACGACCCTAGGCAGGAGGACCGCCAGATGCGATGCTTCCGGCGGGATGGAGACGCGGGACTCGGACTATCAGGCTCGGCTCGCCGCGCAGCATGCGCTGACCCGGGAGCTCCTGGTCGCCGACACGGTCGAAGAGGCGGCGCCCGTATATCTGTCCGCCGTCGGGACGCTCCTGTCCTGGGATGCCGGCGCGCTCTGGGAGGTGCCTCAACACGACCGGATGCTGAGCTTCGTCGACGGATGGGAGGCGGGGACGTTCGACGCCACGAAGCTGTGGACGGAGAGCCGGCTCCTTCGAGTCGGCAGTGGCACCGGACTTCCCGGCCGCGGGTGGGAGCGGGGCGAGATCGCCTGGATCGGCGACCTCCAGCACGAGGCCGGGCTGCCGCGACACGAGACGTTCGTCGAGCTGGGGTTGCACGGAGCGCTGGTCATACCCGTGCCGGTCGGAGCACCCGAGCGCGTGATGGCCGTGGCGGAGTTCTATGCCACGTCGTTCTCGGACTCCGATGACGAGCTCATGTCCCTGCTCGTCGGCTTCACCGACCAGCTCGCGATGTTCATGACCCGCCGCCGCGCGGAGACCGCGCTGCGGGAGAGCGAGGCGCTTAAGTCCGCGATGCTCGCGTCGGCCTACGACTGCGTGATCGGCATGGATCACCGCGGCCGCGTGATCGAGTTCAACCAGGCGGCCGAGGAGACGTTCGGGTACCGGCGCGACGAGGCGGTCGGCAACGACCTCGCCGAGCTGATCGTCCCGCCGGAGCTCCGCGACCGGCACCGGCAGGGCCTCGCCCGTTACATGGAGACCGGCGAGAGCCGGATCCTCAACAAGAGGACCGAGCTCTCGGCGCGGAGGCGCGACGGCTCGACGATCCCGGTCGAGCTCGCGGTGACCCGGATCCCGGGATCCGACCCGCCGATCTTCAGCGGCTACGTCCGCGACGTCTCCGACCGGATCGAGGCCGAGCGGATCCGCGCCCACCTCGCCGCCGTCGTCCAGGACACCCAGGAGGCGGTGATGAGCAAGGACCTGAGCGGCATCATCACCGCCTGGAACGACGGCGCCACCCGTCTCTACGGCTACACGGCCGAGGAGGCGATCGGCCAGCCGATCTCCATCCTGATCCCGAGCGACCACGCGCGTGAGGAGTGGCGGATCCTGGATCGCATCCGCCAGGGTGAGCGGGTGGCGCCTTACGAGACCGAGCGCATCCGAAAGGACGGGGTGCGCATCGACGTGTCGCTGACCGTCTCGCCGATCACGGACCCGATCGTCGGCGTCGTGGGCGCCTCGATCGTGGTGCGCGACATCACGGCCGAGAAGCGCCAGCGCAGCGCCCAGGACTTCCTGGCCCGCACGGCGGCCGCGCTGGACGCCTCGCTGGACCGCGAGGCCACCGCGCGCAGGATCGTCGACTCCGCCGTCCCCGACCTGGCCGAGCTCTGCGTCATCGACTTCTGTGAGGACGACGGGTCGATCGGGCAGGCGACGGTCGCCGCCGCCGACCCCGAGATCGCCGCGGAGCTGGCGCAGATCCGCCGCGACCACCCGCCCGACCTCGAGGGTGACCACCCCGTGGCCCGCGTGCTGCGCACCGGGCGGTCGATGGTGATCGAGGATCTGACCACGACGGCGGCCCAGGCGGACGTAGCCCAGAACGACGCGCATCGCGCCTTCATCATCCGGGCGGGATACAACTCGGCCGCGATCGCCCCGATGTTCGCCCGGGGGCGCATGGTGGGCGCGCTCTCGTTCCTCCACGTCGCCAACGACCGCCGCTTCGACGAGCGCGACCTCGCCCTGCTCGAGGACCTGGCCGCGCGCGCCGCGATGTCGCTCGACAACGCCCGCCTCTACACGGAGCGCGACCGGATCGCGAAGGTCCTGCAGCGCGGCCTGCGGCCCGACGAGCCGAAGCCGATCCCCGGGCTGGACCTGGCCGTGGTGTTCGAGGCCGCCGGCGAGGGGGTGGAGCTCGGAGGAGACTTCTACGACGTGATCTCGGTGAGCGACGGGCACTACCTGCTCGTGGGCGACGTCGCGGGGCATGGCGCGGAGGTCGCGACCTACACCGCTCAGATCCGCCACACGGTCAGGGCGCTGGCCCCCTTCAGCACCCGGCCCGCGCAGATCGTCGAGCGCGTGAATTCGGTTCTGGTCGAGGCCGAGACCGGCGAGCGCTTTGCCACCCTGCAGCTCGCGCTGCTGCGCGACAGAGAGTCCGGAGGCCTGGACGTCGAGCTCGCCTCCGCCGCGCACCCACCCGCGGTCATCGTCCGTGCCGACGGGTCCGTCGACTGCCTGAGCGGGGGCTCGATCGTCGGCGTCTGGCAGGACGTCGAGATCGGCGTCGACCGCTTCACCGTGGAGCCCGGAGAGACGCTGCTCGTCTACACCGACGGGTGGCTCGAGGCCGGCCCCGTGGAGCTGCACCGCACGCCCGACGAGCTGGCCCGCGCCATGGTGGCGAGCGCCGGCGAGGACCTGGACGCGCTGCTCGACCGCCTGCGGTCGGACGCGATCACCCGGGCGGGCAACGAGCTCGGGGACGACATGGTGCTCCTGGCGATCCGACCGACCGGATCGCGCGAGCCGGCACCCGCCTAGGCGGGTCCTGGCACAATCCCGCGCATGGCGCTGCCGGCGCTGCCCCGTCTATATCGCCGGCTTGGCCGGTCCTATCCGTACGTGTTCCTCACGATCGAGCTGCAGAGCGCGTTCGTGATCACGGCGGCGACCCTCGGCCTGTTCACCTTCTACTACAACGCCTCGACGGGCGACTACCTCAAGGTGATCGCCCTCGCGCTCGCTCTGACCGGCCTCGCAGTCCTGATCACCCTCATCCGCACCTTCCCGCTGATGCGGCCGATCCGCGACTGGCTCGGCGGCTCGCGTGACGAGGCGAGCACCACGATGGCATGGGCGGCGGCCGTCGCCCTGCCCCTCAACCTCATCCGGCACGACCTGTGGGTGCCGGTGGGAGTGGCGATCGCGCCCACCTGCGCCTGGGCCGTCTATGTGCTCGGGCTGGCGTGGCCGGCGTTCTTTCCCCTGTTCGCGGGCTCGATGGTGGCGCTGGGCTACTCGGCGATCCTCCACTACCTGATCCTCGAGACGGGCATGCGCCCCGTTCTCCTGGACATCAACGAGAGCAGGGCGGGCTCGCGGGTCCGGACGCCGATCTCGGCGATCCCGCTCCGGGTCCGGCTCATGACGGCGCTGCCGCTGATCAACCTGATCACCGGCCTGGTGGTCGCGGCCCTCACCTCCTCGGGTGGCGGCGGAGCGGCGCTTGGGGTCGACGTGCTGATCGCCATGGCGGTCGCGACCACCATCTCGCTGGAGCTCACCGTCCTGTTCGCGAAGTCGATCGTGCGCCCGATCGCCGACCTCCAGCGGGCAACCGAGGCGGTGCGGGAGGGCCGCTACGACGTCGCGGTCCCGGTCACCACCGGGGACGAGCTCGGAGAGCTTGCCGCGTCGTTCAACCAGATGGTCGACGGGCTTGCCGAGCGCGAGCGCCTGCGCGAGGCCTTCGGCACCTACCTCGACAAGTCGGTCGCCGAGTACATCCTGAGCGAGGGATTCAGCGAGGAGGGGGAGGAGGTGGAGGTCTCGATCCTCTTCTGCGACGTGCGCGACTTCACCAGCTTCGCCGCGACGGCCGAGGCCAAGGAGGTGGTGATGCGCCTGAACGCGCTCTTCGCTGTGGTGGTGCCGATCGTCACCCGCCACGGCGGGCACGTGGACAAGTTCGTCGGCGACGGGCTGCTGGCCGTGTTCGGGGCGCCCGAGCCGTTCCCAAACCACGCCGACCGCGCCGTGCGTGCGGCATGCGAGATGGCGAACGTCGTCAACTCCGACGACGAGCCCGGATTTCGGATCGGCGTTGGCGTCAACACCGGCCGAGTCGTCGCGGGGTCGATCGGCGGAGCCGGGCGCCTCAACTTCAGCGTCATCGGCGACGCCGTCAACGTCGCGTCGCGGGTGGAGGCCGCGACCCGGGACCTGGACGAGAACGTGCTGATCACCGAGGCGACCGCGCGCGAGCTGTCCGGCGACATCGACGTCACCCAGTGCGGTGAGCGCGAGCTGAAGGGACTGCCGGACACCTTCAAGCTCTTCGCGCCGCGGGTGCGCGAGGCGGATGGCGTGCAGCCCGGCGAGGAGCCGCTCGCGGCCGCCCGGGGCGACGGCCGGCGAACCGGCGGCCTGGCGCCCCTCTAGCCGCTTCGCCGGCTGGGCACGATCCGGTCGGAGTCCCGGTGGAGCATCCAGCCTCGGCCGTCGGTCCGGCTCAGCGTTCCATCTGCGCTCAAGCGGCTGACGGCGGCGCTCACCGAGGTCCGCTGCGCGCCCAGCAGGTCGGCGATCATCTGGTGGGTCAGCGGCAGGGGGATCGCGACGTCGTCCTCCACCGGTGCGCCGCAGCGGTCGGCGAGGTGCCGCATCGAAAACAGGACGCGCTGATCCATCCCCGCCCGGCTGTCGAAGGCCGCCTGCGTCGCCAGGCTGCGGATCCGCCGGAAGGCGCGCTCGAGCAGCGCCTCGATCACCGCCGGAAACCTGCATAGCGAGTCGGAGGCGAACCGGTCGATCACCGCCACTCGGCTCTTGACCAGCGGGCTCATCGTGGAGTCCACGATCCAGCCGGAGTCCTCCTGCCACGGCCGCAGCAGGTCGCCCTTCACGAGCACCTCGAGGCTTTGCCCCCGGTCCGTGCACACGCGGCGCGCGAGCGCTCCCTCGACGATGAGCGCGCCGAAGAGGCCGGTGCGAAACAGCTCCTCGCACGAGTCGCCGGGATGGAGCGTGGTCGTGCGGGCGATCAGCTCTCGCTTGGCGGCGGCCCGCTGGTGTCGAGAGAGCCCGCTGCCGAGCTTGGGATCGATGGCGAGCAACGGCACCGCCCCCATCGCACCATCCGTCCGGATGCCGGCACCGCCGTCCGTATCGACTTCGGTCTCGCTGCGCGAGGGGGCTTTCAGTTCCATCGTCGACCTCGGCTTGGTCCGGAAGCCCGCGAAGTCGGCCGGGTCGAGCGGCGCGGCTCGGTTCTCCCGGGCCGCGACTACCCACTACGTCAGGTTTCTAACGTCATCCCCGGTAGTAGTCTCGCGGCCCGTGGCGACCACCACCGACAGCGCCGAGCGAGCCGGCGACGAGGCCGGCGGGCCGGTCCACGGCGGCCGGCTGGTCGCGCGGACCCTCGCCTCCCGGGGGGTCGAGCAGCTGTTCAGCCTCTCGGGCGGTCATCTGTTCTCGATCTACGACGGCTGCAGGGCGGAGGGCATCGAGGTCGTCGACACCCGCCACGAGGCCTCCGCCGCGTGGGCGGCCGAGGGCTTCGCGAAGGCGACTCGGGGGCCCGGGGTGTGCGCGCTGACCGCCGGGCCGGGAGTGACCAACGGGATGAGCCCGATCGCCGGTGCCCGGCAGAACCGCTCCCCGCTCGTCGTGCTGGGCGGCCGCGCCCCCGAGATGCGATGGGGGTCGGGATCGCTCCAGGAGATCGATCACCTGCCCTTCGTCGCGCCCCTCACCAAGTCCGCTCAGACGGCCAAGGAGACCACGCACATACCCGAATTGACCGCCGCGGCGATCGACGCGGCTCTCGAGCAGCCGAGCGGCCCGACCTTCGTGGACTACCCGCTGGACGTCGTCTTCCAGGAGGCCGATGCGAAGATCCCGGAGCCGGCCGACCGGGCGCCGGGCACGCCTGCCGACCGCTCCGACGAGGCGGGGGCGCTGCTGGCCGGCGCCGAGCGCCCGGTGATCATGGCGGGAACCGGCGTCTATTGGGCGCACGGGGAGGGGGAGCTTCGCGCGCTCGCGGAAGCGCTCGCCATCCCCGTCTTCCTGAACGGAATGGGACGGGGCTGCCTGCCCGCGGACCACGAGCTCTGCCTCTCGCGCGCGCGGGGGCAGGCGCTGAAGGAGGCCGACGTGGCGCTCGTCGTCGGGGTGCCGCTCGACTTCCGGCTGGGGTTCGGCGGCTCGTTCGGCGAGGAGACCCGGATCGTCTCCCTGGACGTGGAGCCCAGCCGCCTGGCGGCAACCCGCCAGCCCGAGCTCGAGTTGGTCGGCGACATCCCGGCGACGCTCGCATCCCTGCGCGAAACGGCCACGTCCACCGGAGGCGAGCGCGGCGGCACCGCCGACCCCTGGCTCTCGTCCCTGCGTGAGACGGAGTCCGCGAAACGCGAGTCGGAGGCCGGGGACCTCACGGACCCCCGGGCGCCCCTGCATCCGGTCCGCGTCTACGCGGAGCTCGACGATCTGCTCGACCGCGACGCGATCGTGATCGGGGACGGGGGCGACTTCGTCTCCTACGCGGGCCGTTTCATCCGGACGTACGAGCCCGGGACCTGGATGGACCCCGGGCCCTACGGTTGTCTCGGCGCGGGGCCCGGGCAGGCGATCGGCGCGGCTAAGGCTCAAGCTGACCGTCAGATCTGCCTGCTGCTGGGCGACGGCGCCTTCGGCTTCTCCGGCCTGGAGTTCGACACGATGGCCCGTCACGGCCTTCCCGTCGTGGGCATCGTCGGCAACAACGGCATCTGGGCGCTCGAGCACCACCCGATGAAGTTCCTGTACGGCTACTCGATGGCCGCGGAGCTGCGGCCGGCCACCCGCTACGACCGGATCGCCGAGGCGCTCGGGTGCCACGCGGAGCTGGTGCAGAAGCCCGACGAGCTGCGCCCGGCGCTGGAGCGCGCCTTCGCCGCGGGGGGCCCGGCCCTCGTCAACGTCCTCACCGATCCCGAGGTCGTCTACCCCCGCAAGGCCGTCCTGGCCTAGCCGCATACCGGCGGGGAACCGGCGCGCACACCGGCGTTTTCCGTTACCAAGAGGGGGGTAACCCAATTGATACGGGGAATCGTCCGGCTTTTTTCCACGGACGGCTCGCCACGGAGGGATTGAGAGAGTGCGAAGGAGGCATCTGCTCTGCGTAGGAGCCGCCGTAGCCGCTACGGCGACGATCAGCGGTGCCGTGAACGCCAACGCGGGCGGCATCCTCAACAACACGACCGATCGGGTGGGCGGGGCGGTGGGCGGCGCGACCGACACGGTGCACAACACGACCGGCACCGTGACGGATACGGTGCACAACACGACCGGCACCGTGAAGGACACGACCGGAGGCGCGATCAACACCGTCACCGGCGGCGGCTCCAGCGGCGGGAGCACCTCGGGCGGCAGCACCTCGAGCGGGAGCACTTCGACCGGAACGACCGGCACGACGTCCACCGGCACCGGCACGACGTCCACCGGCACGAGCACCACCGGGACCACCGGCGAGACCGCGACCGACTCGGGTTCGGGCGGCACGGGCGGCGCCGCGGGCCCGGGAGGCAGCGGCGGTCGGGGCGGGCGTCCGCACGGGGCCGGAAGGATGAGCCCGGCTGAGCGACGGGCAGCGGCCCGCCAGCGCTATCGCCATCGGATGTCCGTTCCCGAGCCGCCACTGCGACAGCCGGGCGGCCGGCCCACCAGGTCCAATCCCACGGTGACGGTCGGGTCCTTCGGCCCCGCCCCGCTCGGCGTGCCCAACTTCATCATCGGCCAGTTCGAGATCCCGCCATTCCTGCTGCCGATCTATCAGGCCTGCGGCACCCAGTACGGGATCCCGTGGCAGGTGCTCGCCTCGATCAACAAGATCGAGACCGCGTTCGGCACCAACCTCAACATCTCGAGCGCCGGGGCCGTGGGATGGATGCAGTTCATGCCGGCGACGTGGGACACCTACGGCACGGACGCCAACGGCGACGGGCGCAAGGACCCCTACAACCCGGTCGACGCCGTCTGCTCGGCGGCGCGCTACCTCAAGGCCGCCGGAGGCGACAGCGACCTGCGCACCGCGATCTTCGCCTACAACAACGCCGACTGGTACGTGGACGAGGTGCTGCTCGGCGCGCAGCAGTACGGCAAGCTCCCGGAGGACCTGGTCAGCTCCCTCACCGGCCTGACGCAGGGCGCGCGCTTCCCGGTGGCGGCGAAGGTGCGCTACGCCGACGACATCGCCGAGCGCCAGGCTTCCCACCGGGCCAGGCCGACCAAGCGCTCGAGCGGCAACGCCGCGGACGTGGTCTCCTCCTCACCCACGCGCCGCGGGATCAACGTCTTCGCTCGCAACGGCGCCCCGGTCGTCGCGGTCAACGACGGCACGATCAAGAGGATCGGCCACGACCGCAAGCTCGGCAACTACATCGTCCTCCGGGACAGCTACGGCAACCGCTTCACCTACGCGAAGCTCGGTCGCATCGCGAAGACCTATCCGGTGCCCAGGCGCCACGCGCCGAAGCGCCAGCCCGCGGGCGGCAGGCCTCACCGAACGGGCGGCAAGGACGTCCAGCGCCGTCTCTACGCGCTGCCGCGCCGTCCCAACAATCGTCACCGGGCGGTGCTCAGCGGCCAGCTCGACCAGGTGATGGCCCCGGGATCGACGGTGAGCTCCTATTACGGCAGTGCCCTGCACTTCAAGCCGGGGTCGATGGTGCTTCGCCCGCTGCGCAAGGGCTCGAAGGTCGTCTCGGGGACGGTGCTCGGCCACATCGGGGACGGCGGCGGACTCGCCCCGCACCTGAACTTCGCGATTCGCCCGGCGGGCAGGGGCGCTCCGAAGATCGATCCCAAGCCGATCCTCGACGGCTGGAAGCTCCTCGAGGCGACCGCGATCTACCGGGCGGCGGGGCAGAACCCGTTCGACGATACCCGGAAGTCGAACGTGACCCAGGACCTGCTGATGCCCAAGCCGCAACTCGAGCGCCGGGTGCTTGCGGACCCGCGGATCTCGGTCTACACCTGTGGCCAGAACGACATCCGCACCGGCCAGATCGACCAGCGCGTGCTGGCGGGGATGGAGTACCTCGCTGACAACGGCTTCCGCCTCACGGTCACCTCGCTCAAGTGCGGCCACGGCGTGTACACGACGAGCGGCAGCGTGTCGGAGCACTCCACCGGCGACGCGATGGACATCGCCGCGGTCAACGGCATCCCGATCACCGGGCACCAGGGCCCGGGATCGATCACCGAGGCGGTGATCAAGACGCTCCTCCAGCTCCAGGGCACGATGGAGCCGCACCAGGTCATCTCGCTGATGACCATGGGCGGCCCGTCGTTCTCGATGGCCGACCATTACGACCACATCCACGTCGGCTGGCAGCCGACGGGCAGCAGCGCGGCGAGCGGCAAGCTGAGCAAGCGGGTCACCTCGACGCTGAAGCCGGACCAGTGGAAGACGCTGGTCGGCCGCATCGCGGAGATCAACAACCCGCGGGTCCCGACCCGGCCCTCGAGGTTCGCCGAGCGCGACAAGAAGCCCTCGGACCGCAGGTACATCGGCGACTAGCGCGGATCGAGAATGGAGTCTCCTCTGCGTTGGCGCCCGCCGTCGATGCGGCGCGTCGTGGCCGATCCTCGCATGCCCGCCGGGACGGCTCGCCCTCGAAGAGCGTCTCGAACCGCACATGCCGGGCTCCACCCCAGCCCGGGCCGGCAGACGAGCGTTGCCGGGCGGCCTCAGCCGGCGGCGAGCGCGAAGGGGCTTCCCTCGCTGTCGCGGCAGATCGCCCAGCGCTCGCCCGGATGGATCACCGACCCGCCGGCATCCCGGATGCGCGCGAGGGCGCCCGGCAGGTCGCCAACGGTGAAGTAGGGCAGGCAGGCCGTGTCGCCCGGCCCCGGTCCGCGCTCGTGGACGCCGAGCCGCAGGCCATCGGCCTCGGCCTCCCAGCCGGACCCGGCCTCCTCGGGTCGTGGCTCCAGCGCCACGCCGAGCACCGCCTGCCAGAAGCGCAGCGCGCGATCGGCATCGTCGGCGGGGAACTCGATCAGGGGCGAGGGCATGCCACGAGTATGGCGTCCCGATCCTGGTCGTCAACAAGGTGGATCGGGCCGACGCGCGCCTCGCCGAGGTGGTCGACGCCGTCTACGAGCTCAGTTGGCAGCCGGATGGCACGACACCTCAGCTGCAGGGCTGAGACCCTACCTCGGTACCCCACGAGCCAAGGAGACCTCGAATGAACGACGGGACGGCCCCACTCAACGGCGTCGACTTCATCGCCGTGCCGACGCAGGACTACGACCGCGCTGCCGAGTTCTACGGAAACGTCCTCGGCCTGCCGTTCGGCAAGCGGTGGGGCAACATGCCCGCGGGCGAGTTCGAGACCGGCAATCTGACCATCGCCGTGATGCAGTCCGATGCGTTCGGCATCGAGTTCCAGCCTCACAAGCACCCGATCGAGTTCCACGTCGACGACTTCGAGGGCGCCAAGGCCGAGCTCGAGTCGCGCGGCGTCGAGTTCAGGGGCGAGGTGATCGACTCCGGCGTCTGCTTCCAGACGTTCTTCGAGGACCCCGACGGCAACCGGTTGGCGATCCACCACCGCTACGCACCGAAGGACGCGAGCCCCTCCGGCTGACCCACCGCGCCGGGCCCTCAGGCCGTGACGATGTCCCTGACCTCGGTGAGGCGGATGGAGTTCCCGGACGGGTCGCGGAACCCTGCGTCGACGCCGTAGGGGCGCTCCTCAGGCTCCTCGGTGAACTCGAGGCCGCGGGCCTTCAGCTCCTCGTAGGAAGCCCGGCAGTCGTCGGTCGTGAGGAACACCGTCCCGGCGAACCCCTTCGCCATCAGGGCGCGCACCTGCTCGGCCGTCTCCGGGTCCATGACCGGCGGCCCGGGGATTGCCATCAGCGTGATGGCGACGCCCTCCTGTCCGGGCGGCCCCACGGCTAGCCAGCGGAAGTCCCCCATCTCGGGGAGCGTCACGTCCGAGCGCACCTCCATGCCGACCTTCTTCGTGTAGAACTCGAGCGCCTCGTCCTGGTCGTCGACCCAGAGCTGCGCGTTGGCGATCCTGATCATCGTGTCCTCCTTGGCGAGTGAGACCTTGCGCCGGGCAAGCTAGCCGGAGTCGGCGCCGTTGTCTTCTCGAAACGTGCGGTGTTGCGGCCGCCCGTAGACCCGCTGCACGCACCACGGGATCCGCGCCTGACGGGAGGCCGGCGGAAAGCCCGCGCGGTAGGCCGTGGGGGACATGCCGTAGGTGCGGGTGAAGCTCGTCGTGAACGAGCCCAGGCTCTGCAGGCCGACCGACAGGCAGATGTCGGTCACCGATCGGTCGGTGTTGCGGAGCAGCGCCGCGGCCCGCTCGAGTCGCCGGGTCAGCAGGTAGGCGTGCGGCGACTCGCCGAACGCGCGACGAAACTCGCGGCTGAAGTGAGCTCGCGAGAGCCCTGCCGCGCGCGCCATGTCGTCGACGTCGAGCGGGTCGAAGTACCTGGCGTCGGCCAGGTCCCTGGCTCGCAGGAGATGCCGGGCGGTGGGTGCGTAGGCCATTCGTCGGGTTGCGAGCGAGCGGGCGCTCGGCGCGCGATACTCCCGTCAAGTGTCGCAGGAGAACGTGGACATCGTCAGGCGGATCTACGCCGTCTGGAGGGTGGAGGGCTCCCCGGTTCCCTCCGGTCTGCTCGATCCCGAGATCGAGTGGGTCAACCCGCCCGATGCCGTGGAGCCGGGCACCCGGTCGGGGATCGACGCGTTCGGCGCCGCCGCGAAGTCCGTCGGGGAGACCTTCAAGGGCGCCCGCGTGGAGATCGACGAGATCCTCGACGTCCGCGACCGCGTCGTCGTCCTCGCCACGCTTCGCGGGCACGGGCGGGGCAGCGGCGCTGCCGTGGAGCAACGGCAGGGCTACGTGTGGACCGTCGAGGACGGCAAGGCCAGGCGCTTCGAGTGGTTCCAGGACGCCGACGCCGCGCTTCGCGCCGCCGGCGTCCACTGCTGACGACAGGCGCTCAGGCGCAGACGTCGAGGCGCATCGAGCTTCCCCGGCCGACCTTGGGGAAGTAGAAGTGGGCCTTCGAGAAGACGCGGTGACCGCACCTGTGCACCGGATCGGACAGCCTGATCCTCACGGGCGGGCGCTTGTTGCCCATCGGCGTCACGTCGCGACCCTTGCCGCGTGCGTGCCGTCGGTTCCAGCGGTGCCAGTGGTCGCGCCTCGTGCGGACGAAGAACGCCTCCGCCAGCGGCTCCCCATGCCTGTGGAACGTGCAGCGAGTCGGCTTTCGCTTGTACTCGCGGTGCAGGTCCCTGCCGGCGATGCAGACCACCTTCGTCTCGCCTCTCTTCTCCGCCGCGAGCCCCGCCGGCGCCGCGAGCGCGGCGGCGGCGATACAGCAGGCGACGGCTGCGCATAGCTTCATCCGAGCCCCCTCGAAGTCGCTTGACGAGGAAGTTACCCCTCCAGCAGCGAGGCTAACGCATGGCAGGTCCGCGCCTGGTGCACGCTGGCCAGGGTCGTCCATCTCTCGGCGCCCACCACTCCAGGCGAGCGGCGGGCGGCCGGTCGTTGGACCGCCGATCAGCTCTCGCGCCCTCGGGCTAGGCCCGCGCGCCCTCGGCCTGCGGCTCCAGGGTGCCCTCGGCCACCGCCTCGCGCTCGATCTCGCGCTCGCGGACGAGCCACAGGGAGAGGATCGAGCCGGCGAAGGACAGGAGCGCTCCCAGCACCAGGATCTCGTTCATCCCGTGCAGGAACCCCTGCTCGGCGGCGTTGCGGACGAGCGCCTGCGACTGCTCCGGGACGCTCGCCAGCGCCTGGTGCAGCCCGCCGGAGGACGTCGCCTCCACCAGGCCGCGGGCCTGATCCGCGCCGACTGCGCCGCCGGCCACCTCCTGGGTCTTCGAGGCTCCGACGCCGAGGAAGATGGCGCCCCAGGCCGCGATGCCGACCGCGATGCCGACCTGCCGGAACGTGTCGTTGATCCCGGCCGCCATGCCGCTCCTCTCCTTGGGCACGACGCTCAGCGCGACGTCGGCGATCACCGGATTCAGCAGTCCCACGCCGACGCCGCTCAGGAGGAACCCCGCCAGCAGCGCGGTCCAGCCCGAGTCCATGTCGAGGCCGGCCATCAGCGCCAGGCCCAGCCCGGTCAGCCCCAGGCCCGCGCTCATCAGATAGCGCGCCTGGATTCGCGCCAGCGCCATCCCGGCGAGCGGCGCGACGACGAACGAGGCGATGGTGATCGGCAGGTACCGCAGGCCCGCCTCGACCGGTGAGTAGCCGAGGAAGTTCTGCAGGTACAGGGTCAGGTACAAAAACAGGGCGAACATCGATCCCGAGACCGCGAACGCCGCGATTTGCACTCCCGTGAACGCGCGCCGGCCGAACAGCCCCAGCGGCAGCATCGGCTGCTCGACTCGCCGCTCGATGATCGTGAAGGACACCAGCAGCACGGCGGCCGCGGCCATCAGCGAGACGATGATCGCGCTGCCCCAGCCCTCGTCGTTGCCTCGCACGAGCGCCAGCACCAGCAGGAACAGGGCGCTCGAGAAGGTCGCGAGGCCCGCCCAGTCGACTCGCGTCGCGTTCGGGTCGCGCGACTCGCGCACCTTCCAGTAGGTGATCGCGATGGCGGCGATCCCGATCGGCACGTTGAGCAGGAAGACCGACTCCCAGCCGAGCCCGTCGGTCAGCAGGCCGCCGACGAGCGGGCCGATCGCGACGGCGATGCCGATCGTCGCGCCGTAGATGCCCATGGCCATGCCGCGCTCGCGCCCGGCGGGGAACTCCTGCGCCACGAGGGCGAGCGAGACGGCGAACATGATCGCGCCGCCGATCCCCTGGGCGGCCCGCGCCAGGTTCAGGAACGTCGGGTCAAGGGCCAACCCGCACATGAGCGAGGCGACCGAGAAGATCGCCAGGCCGGCGGCGAAGACCCGCCGGCGCCCGAGCCGGTCGGCGAGCGAGCCGGCGGTGAGCACCAGCGCCGCAAGCGAGAGGGCGTAGGCGTCGATCACCCACTGCAGGTCCGTGAAGCTTCCGCCGAGATCCTTCTGGATCGCCGGCAGCGCCGTGTTGACCACGGTGATGTCGAGGAGCAGCATGAACGTCGCGACGCTCACCACCCCGAGGGTCCACCACTTGCGGTTCATGTCCGTCACCTCCGAAACATCGGGTACAATTCGTCAGGAAGCCTTGTAAGGGGTTCTGACCATCTTGCTCAGGCGACCTTATCAGATACCCTGACTATCTATGAGTGACGTCACGCACACCACCGAAAGACGCGTCGCCCTCGTCGGCCTGCTCGAGGCGACCGCGGAGGCGATGTTCGCCGAGTTCCGCGAGGATCTCGAGAAGGCCGGCTATGGGGACATCCGGCCGACCCACGGCTGCGTCTTCCGCTTCGTCCGCGAGGGTGACGGCATGCGGCTCACCGAGCTCGCGCGGCTCGCCGGTACGACCAAGCAATCGGTGGGCGAGATGGTCGACGACCTGGCCGACCGCGGCTACGTGCAGCGCATCCCGGATCCCGAGGATCGCCGCGCGAAGCTGATCTGCCTCACCGACCGCGGCATCGAGGCCCAGCGCGTCGGCTTCGGGCTCTTCGAGGACCTCGAGGAGCGCTGGGGCGAGCGCTTCGATACCGAGCGGATCGCGCAGCTCCGCGAGACGCTCGAGGAGATCGTCGCCGTCCAGGCCCCCGACGCCGTCCCGGAGCTCGCTCACTCGCAGGCCGTCGCGAGCCAGGCCTGACTCGAGCCACACCCCGGCTCAGCGCTTACAGGCCCTCAGCAGCGGCTTGCAAACTCGTCCAGAAGCTCCGCGGGAGGGACGTCGGCCTCGATCGCGAGCGGGCCGAGCTGGTCCAGCGCGAGCATGTCGAGCTCCGCCACCTGGGGGCCGCCCTCCTCGTGGGAGTGCTCATGACCGCCCTCCTCGTGGGAGTGCTCCTCCGCGTGCTCGAAATCCTTCGTGGCGCGGCAGACGGTTGCGGCGACGTCGGGATTCTGGTCGACGACCTCCTCCACACCGGCGGCGCGAGTCGATCCGGACTCGGCGCCGCTCGTCGTGCTCGTCGCATCGCCCCCGCAGCCCGCGGCCGCGAAGGCGAGCGGGGTGGCCAAGGCGGCGATCGCGAGCCTGGTTGCATAGCGGGCACTCACGCCGGAGACCCTAGCCAGGCGGTGGACGGCGATGATCGGTCGCCGCAAGCGTGGTCTCAAGATCCAATTCCGATATACGGAGGTGGATGCATGGGAATGGTCCGGATCACCACGACCATGTCGCTACCGAATCAGGGGCTCGCGGGCGACTCCTCCGCGGAGTCAAGCGACGGCGGCCGGTCGTCCTGGGGCTCCTGGGGCACGCCCGGCCGTCTGCCGGGCCAGCCGCTGACCGGCCCGACCAGGCTGATCAGCGCCGGCACGAGCAGCGCCCGCACGATCACGGCGTCGATCAAGAGGCCGACCGCCATGCCGAAGGCGAGCTCGCGAAACGAGGCCAGCGGGATCAGCGCCGCTGCGGCAAAGGACCCGGCGAGGACGACGCCGGCGACGGTGATCGCCCGCGTCGAGCGTCCCCCGCCCGCCTCGATCGCGTCGCGTAGCGGGCGGACCCGGGCCTCCTGCCAGATGCGCCCCGCTAGGAAGATGTCGTAGTCGGAGCCGAGGGAGAGCAGGAGGACGGCGATGGTCAGGGGGACGAAGATCGACAGCCCCGAGTAGCCGAGCACGTCCTGGAAGATGTAGGTCGTCAGCCCCAGCGCCGCGAGGAGCCCGAGCACGCTGGCGAAGATCAGGTAGATGGGCGCGACAAGGGCGCGCAGCAGGAGTGCGAGCATGCAGAAGATCACGGCGATGGCGATCGGCGTGACGCGGAGCAGGTCGGAGTGGGTGGCGTCGGCGGTGTCCGCCGAGAGCGCGGAGTCGCCTCCGATCAGGGCGTGCGCTCCGCCGAGCCCGGATGAATCCAGCAGATCCGGCATCCGCGAGCGCATCGACCGAACCGCGCTGATCGCGCGCGGTCCGAGCGGATCGGACTTGAAGACGACCATGTAGCGGGCGGCGTCCCCGCTGGAGGCGACCACCACCCCCAGCGGCTTCCGGAGCGGGGTGTCGTCCGGGCCGATGACCCCCGCCACCTCGGGCTGCCGTGCAAGGAGCCGCTCGAGCGTCGACAGGCCCGCGCGGTCGCGGGCGATTCCGGTGCGCTCGACGACCACCATGGTCGGGGCGACGATCCCGGGGGAGAACGCCTTGCCCGCCTCGACGTAGCCGCGGTTGACGGACGCGTCGGACGGCAGGTTCGTCATCTGCGGGTTCGCGGTGCGGGTGTGCAGCAGCCCGCTGGCCGCGGCGAGCAGCAGTGCGCAGCTCGCGGTGCCCACGAGGAATGGATGCCGCACCGCCAGGCGAACCGCCCGCCCTCCCACTCCGGGGGTGTGCTCGACAGGCTCGTCGTCGGCCGAAATCCGCCGCGGCCACAGCATCGCCCTCCCCACGATCGCCAGCATCGCCGGCACGAAGGTGACGGCCACCAGCGTGGCCACCAGCACCGTCAACGCCAGTCCCGCGCCGAGTCCGTGCAGGAAGCCGAGCTCGGCGAAGTACAGCGATCCCGTCGCGAGCGCGATCACCAGCCCGGCCGTGAGGACCACGGGCAGGAGCTCGCCGGCACAACGGCGCGCGGCGGGGACGCTCTCCATGCCCTCCTCCTCGAGGAGCGCCCGGAAGCGGGTGGTGAAGAAGATCGAATAGTCGGTGAGCACCCCGAAGAGCAGCACCGTCATCACCGGCCTCAGCTCGCCCGAGACGCTGATGTCCGTATGGGCGCCAACCCAGGCGACCACCCGCGTGGCCACCAGGAGTCCGACGCCCACCGCCGCCAGCGCGACAAGCGGCGGGCCCAGTGCCCGAAAGTGAAATCCGACGAGGACGAGGACGAGGACGACGGTCGCGATGTCGAGCCAGATGAGGTTGTGCGAGATCAGCTCCCCCTGCTCGACCTGCGCGGGAATCGTGCCGGTCGCCTCCACCTCCGGAGCCGGGCCGCTCGCCCGGCGGTCGGCGGCCAGCTGCCTGGCCATCCGGGTCGCCCCCGTCAGGCCGGTGTGGGGCGAGGTGAACAGGTAGCTGAGGACCGCCGTCCCCTGCTCGGTCGCGAACGGCAGCAGCCCGAGCGTGTTCGGGATCGGAAGAGCCCCAAGGAGGTGCGCGAAGGGCGGCGCATTGCGGCCGATCAGCTTCGCGTCTCGACGCACGATCGCTGCCTGCTGCCTGGGGGCGAGCCCGTCGGGATCGCGCTCGATCACCATGACCCGGCTGATCAGCGGAAACCGGAACTGGCTCATCGACGCCTTCTCGGCGCGGATCGCCTCCGCGTGCTTGGGCACCATCCCGCCCAGCCCGCCCCCGCCCTCTCCGAGCGCCGGCAGGTTGACGGTCATGTAGGCGGCCACCGCGATCCAGGCCACGACGATCGGAACGCGAAGGAAGACGATCAGCCACGCCATGCTCCGCGGGACGAGCCGGATCGGGGCCCGCTTCCGTGCCGGCGTGCCGGGCCGTTGCTCGCCCCGGGCGCTCACGCCGCACCCGTGCGCGTCGCCGGCAGGGGCTCGTCGATCTCGAGCCGGCTGAGCTCGGCCCCGGCGAGGGCGCGGAACCGGCCGGCCTTCATGTCCTCCCAGGGCTGCTCGCTGACTGACATGATCTCTTCGTACGGCAGGTTCTCGAGCGCCCGCCGTGCCAGAAACTCCTGGAATCGCGGATCGCTGCCGAACATCAACAGCGATCGGCTGGCGGCCCGCGCCTCGCGGACGCGGGTCAGCCTCGCCGGCACGTACAGGCCGAGGACGGGGAGCGACGGGAGCACGGCGATCGCGATCCCGAGGTAGATGCCGAGCCGCTCGGCCGCGTCCTGGCCCTCGCGGCCGTTGACCTCCGCGCTTGCCCCCGCGTCGCGAACGCTCTGCGACGCGCTGCTCACGTCGCCCGGCACCAGCGGGATCGAGTCGATGAGGCCGCCCACCTCGCTGACGGCCGAGCCCGTCTGCGAGACGGTCCCGCCCAGCTTCGCGACGTCACGAGTCGACTGGACGACCGCCACCGCGAGCGCGATCCACAGAGCCGCCCACAGCGCGATCAAGACGTCCGTGGGGGCGATCCGCGAGCTTGCAGGGATCCTGAGCGTCTTCGTCCACATGGGTCCCTCCGATCGAGGTTTGCGCCGTCGATCCGGCGGCGCGATCATCCCTGCTCATACCCGCTGATCCGATCGGGATGCCAGACGAACGGCCGCCGGCGCGGGTGGACGCGCCGGCGCGATCAGGCGGAGGCCAGGGTCTCGAACTCGTCGTCGGCGAGCTCGATGTCCAGGGCGCCGAGGTTTTCGTTCAGGTGCTCGAGCGAGAGCGTGCCGGGGATGGGCACGACGACCGGCGAGCGCTTCAGGAGCCAGGCGACCTTGACCTGGCTCGGCGTCGCGCCGTGATGCTCGGCGATCTCCGCGAGCTGCTCCGGGTCGCCGCCGCGTAGGGGGAAGAAGGGTACGAACACGATCTCCTCCTCGGCGCAGTGGTCGATCACCTCCTCGTGCATGCGCTCGGCGAGGCTGTACTCGTTCTGCACCGCGGCGATCGGCGCCACGGCGTGCGCGCGCTCGATCTGCTCGACCGTGACCTCGGAGAGGCCGATGTGCGCGATCCGGCCCGCGTCGCGGTACTCCTTGAGCACGCCCACCGCCTCCTCCACAGGGATGTGGGGGCGGTGCAGGTAGTACAGGAAGATCGTCTCGACCCGCAGCCTCTCGAAGCTCTCCTCGAGCTCGGCCCGCAGGTCATCGACGTCGACGTCGGGCTGGTAGCCGCCCTTGGTGGCGACCACGAGGTCGTCGGGAAACGGCGCGAGCGTCTTGCCGATCACCCGCTCGCTCTCGCCGCCGGCATAGAGGTGCGCGGTGTCGATGAAGTTGAGCTCGGTGCCGGCGGCCGCCTCCAGGAACGAGCGGTTCTCGGGCGTATCGGTGAGGCGATTCGTTCCCAGGCCGATGCGGGTGAGGCTGGCGTCTCCGAGGGCCACGGTCCGGTCCATGCGTGCCACGTACCCGGTTTCGCGAGCGCAACCCGCGTCGGTTCAACCCGTGCCGGTCACTGTGACCGGACCGGCAGATCCCGCGTTCGCGAAACGCACCGGCGCGCTCGTCGCCGGGCGCTTCAGCCGCGGCCGATGAGCTTCTCCATGTGGCGGGCGATCGGCTGGACCATGCGCGGCGAGAGCCGGTGCAGCAGGTAGAACGGCAGCACCTGGCGGCGGGGCGCCGGCACGATCAGCGCCGGCTTGACGATCGTCCGCAGGACGGCGTCGGCCACCTCCTCCGGCGGGACGCCGCGCTTGGCATAGAAGGCGGTGACGGCGTCGCGCCGTTCCTCGATGTCTCCCCGCACGATCGCCTTCGTGACGATCGGGGTGTCGATCACTCCCGGGCAGAGCGCGCTCACGTGGATCCCCCGGTGGGCGAGCTCGGCGTTGAGCGCCTCGCTCATCCCGACCACCCCGTACTTGGACGCGCAGTACGGCGCCATCTTGGCGGCGGGCATCAGCCCCGCCTGTGAGGCGGTGTTGACCACCGCGGCCGGGCGGCCCTGGCGGAGCATCCTCGGGACGAACGCCTGCATCCCGTAGGCGACGCCGAGCAGGTTCACGTCGATCACCCGCCGCCAGTCCTCCGCGGTCGTCGCCTCGATGTTCGCGGCATGCCCGATGCCGGCGTTGTTGTGGAGGACGTCGATCGCGCCCTCGGTCTCGAAGAGCTTCGCCGCGAAGGCCTCGACCGCCGCGGGATCGGAGACGTCGAGCTCGTGGGCGGCGGCGGTGCCGCCCGCAGCCTCGATCTCGCCGGCCACGTTCGCCGCGGCCTCGGCGTCGATGTCGGCGATGTGCACCCTGGCGCCGTGCCGCGCCAGCAGCACCGCGGTCGCGCGGCCGATGCCGGATCCGGCGCCCGTGATCGCCGCGACCTTGCCCCCGAGTTCGATCGACTCCGTCCGGCCCTTGCCTCGGCGGGCGTGACGTGTCCGCGCCATCGGCGCTCCTTTCTGCGGTCGCGGGTGGCGTCCGGGTGCGGCTCCGGACGCAGGAATCCCACCCTACAACCGGCGCGCGGGCTCCGAGGGGCCGGGTCGGATCAGTTGCCCTGGTAGGGCACCACGGCGGTCGCGAGCGGCTTCTCGAAGCTGCGCCCGTACTGCTCGCCCGCCGTCGCGTCGCGCTGGCCCGGCAGCATCACCATCTGCCAGGCGGAGACGACCTCGTCGACCGGAACCGTCTGGCGAGCGTTGTCGGAGTCGACCAGGAACAGCAGGTGCAGCCCGTGCGTCCCGATCGAGCCCTGGTAGTAGTGGTCGCTGCCCTCCGGCAGGCCGTCGCTCGGCTTCCAGCAGGTGCGTGGCGTGCCGTCGGCGGCGACCGCGGGCTCGTCTCCTGAGCGCAGGTGGAGCTTCGGCCCGGGGTCCGACCCGGTGCCGTCGTCGAAGCACGCGTCGTCGCGGTAATACGGCTCGGCGACGAGGGACTGCGCCGCCCCACCCGGGGTCAGGTCGGTGGCCTGGTCGATGCGGATCCGGTCGACGATCGACCCGTCGGGTCCCGAGGTGACGTTCCATCCGAGCGCCGCGTTGGCGTCCGAGAGCGTCGGATCGGTGAGGTCGATCGACTGGTGATACGGCGAGCTCTGGCCGCCGAACGGGTTCGACGCGCACAGCCCGTTCACCGAGCGATAGGTCTGGCGCACGCTCTGGTCGAAGCCGCACCGCTCGATGCCGAGGCGGGCCGGTCACTGGCCGATCGCGCTAGCGGCCCAGGCCGCGCAGGAACATGGCGGCCGCGGTGGGCACCTTCTCGAGAGCCTCGCGCACCTCGCTGAGGCCCGCGCGCAGCTCCGCATCGCCCGCCTCGATCGGGAGCATCGAGTCCTGGAGCTCGGCGATCCTTCGGTCGGCGTCCCCGAGGGCCGCCGCCATGCGCTGGACGAGCTCCTTCACTCCCTGCGAGGCCGGTCCCGCCGAGGGCGGCTCGAACGTGTCGCCGGAGAGCCCGACCCGCTGGGCGAACTGGGCGTGGGTGCGCTTGCCGCGACCGTAGGCCCGCTGCACGGGCCGGTAGAGGTCGGCCTCCAGGCGGTCGGCGGCGTCGACGGAGAGCTGCTCGAAGGCCTCGCTGAGGCACGCGACGGCCAGGCCAAGCTGGTCGAGCGCGGCCGCGAGGTCGTCGAGGATCTGCTGCCGGGCTTCCGCGGTGGTGGTGGCCATGGCCCGAGGTTATTCGAGCCACCGCCATCGGCCCCGGGTCGGGATACTGGTCAGACGATGTCCCAGGAGAACATGGAGCTGGCGCGCGCGCTGGCCGACGCCTTCAACCGGCGCGACTGGGAGGCGTTCGTGGCGGGCGCCGACGAGGAGATCGACGTCGAGTCGCGACTCGTTGCGATGGAGGGGGCCTTCCACGGGCACGACGGGCTGCGCCGCTGGTGGGACGCCTTTCTCGGTGCCTTTCCCGACTACACCGTCGAGATCGACGAGCTGCGCGACCTCGGCGACGTGACGCTGGCCCACGTCCGCGGCTGGGGGCACGGCGCGGGCAGCGACACGCCCCTTCTCGACCCGTTCTGGCAGCCGGTCCGGTGGCGAGACGGCAAGTGCGTGTGGTGGCGCAACTGCACGACCGAGGACGAGGCCCTCGAGGCCGCCGGGCTGTCCGAGTAGGCGATGTCGCGCGACAACGTCGAGGTCGTCCGGAAAGTCTTGAAGCATTGGAGCGAGGGCGACTTCACCACGACCATCGACGCGCTCGACGAGCACGCGGTTCTCGTGCTGCGCCCCGAGTTCCCCGACGCGGGGGCGTATGTCGGCGCCGAGGCGATCGCCGCATACACGCGCGGCTTCCTCGAACCGTGGACGCGCCTCACGATCGAGGCCGAGGAGCTGGTCGATGCGGGCGACACCGTGCTCGTCGGCGTCCTGCAACGGGGTGTGGGGGACGCCAGCGGCGTCGAGACCGAGCTCCGCTACTTCCAGCTCTGGACCTTTCGCGGCGGCAGGGTCATCCGCATGGAAAACGTTCGCGACCGCGCCGCGGCCATGGCGGCCGCCGGGTTGGCCGAGTAGCGCCGCGCTCGAACGTTCGACGGGCAGATCCGATCGAGCCGAGGCTCGCCTTGGCCGGGGTAGGGTTCGGACAAGGCCACGAGAGGAAGGATTGCCATGCATGCACGTGTCGTCAGGTTCACGGACGTGACCCCGGAGACGGTCGCCAGGGTCACCAGCCAGGTCGAGGAGTCCGATGGCCCCCCGCCGGGCGTGGACGCGAGCGCGATGAAGTTCCTGGTCGACGAGTCGCAGGGGACCGCGACCTTCATCGTGTTCTTCGACAGCGAGGAGAAGTTGCGTGCCGCGAACTCGGTGTTCGACCAGATGGACCCGGGCGACACGCCGGGCACCCGCGCCTCGGTCGACCTCTGCGAGGTGAAGATCGAGCGCAGCATGGACTGACACGGCGGGACTGCTCGCGCTCGTCGTCCACTGGGGCGGCGGGCTCCGACGTTCGTCCCCGGCCGGGTCGCCCAGGAGTACCCTGACCCAAGGAAGGGGCGCTTCGTGATCCCCATCGTTGGGGCCCGCCGCGGGCCACGGCAGCGGGGGTAGGGTCGGGCCGTGAAGGAACGCTACGACGCGATCGTGGTGGGTGCCCGCTGCGCGGGCTCGGCGCTCGCGATCTCCCTCGCCAGTCGCGACTGGGAGGTCTTGGTCGTCGACCGCGACCAGTTCCCCAGCACGACGATCTCCACCCACGGCCTTTGGCCCAGCGGGGTCGCCCGCCTCAGCGAGCTCGGAATCCTCGATCGCGTGCTCGCCGAGCACGAGGTGCCGAGCTACGAGAGCGTCATCCGCGGCCTGGGCCACGTGAGTCGTGGCGGGTTCACGCCCGTGCGGGGCTTCGACCGGGCGATGGCTCCGCGGCGGATCGTGCTCGACCAGGCGGGGATCGACGCGGCGCGGGCAGCCGGCGCGCAGGTCGAGCCCGAGACCAAGGTCGCCGGCCTGCTGGGCGCCGGGTCCGACGAGGACCCGGTTCGCGGCGTCGTGCTCGCCGACGGCCTCCAGATCGGCGCTGGGTGGGTGTTCGGCGCCGACGGCCGCGGCTCGACCGTCGCGCGCTCGCTCGGTCTCGCGAAGGAGCGCCCGATGCAGGGGGAGATGTCGATGGCCTACGGCTACTGGCGGGGCATCCCCGACGACGGCTACGGGTGCTTTCACATTGAGGTGGGAGGGGTGCTGACCAGCGTCCCGGTCGAGGACGGCCTGCACATGCTCATCGCGGCGGGCCCGCCCGAGATGGTCCACGGAACGCAGCAAGAGCGCCGCGAGCGCTATCTGGAGTTCGTGCGCGGCTTCCCGGCGACGGTCAGCCCCGACGTGCTCGACCATGCCGAGCTCGTCACCGGCGTGGCGATCGCGCCGGAGCCGCTGATGCGCGGGTTCTTCAGGCAATCGAACGGCCCCGGATGGGCGCTGGTCGGAGACGCCTGCCACTTCAAGCACCCGGGCACCGCGCAGGGGATCGGCGACGCCCTCGAGCAGTCGGTCCACGTCGCCGAGTCCCTCTCGGGCGCTCAGGGGAGCCTCGACGGATACGAGGCCTGGCGCGACACCCGGGCCGCGGAGCACTACGAGTGGTCGTTCACCTGGGGCCGGTTCCCGCGCCCGGAGCACGAGCCGATCTTCCGCGGCTGGGCGACCGACCCGGACGCGGGCCAGGACGTCCGCGACTGCTTCAGCCGTCTCGTCGAGCCCTCGGCGGTGATGTCGACGGAGCGCCTGGCGCGCTGGTTCGCCGCGGGCGATAGCGCGGACGCGTCCGTCGCCACGAGCTAGGCGCCGGCGACGACCTCGCGCCTCGACGCCCTCGGCGGTGACGGCCCGGGCGCCATGGCGGCGGCCGTCCACTGCGGGATTCACCGAAGAAGGCGGGCGGGGGGACCAGCAACGAGAGGTTCGCCGTCACCGATCCCAAGACCAACGGGCCGGCGGCCAACGGCGCCCGCAACGTATGGGTGACCGAGACGGCGCTCTCGACCGCGCTGAACTCCTCCTACATGGCCGACCGGATCAGCGTCTTCGGCATCGTCGTCGGGGTGGCGCTGCTCCTGACGGGCATCGGGTTCATCATCCTCGCCGCCGCGGTGCTGCGGCGCAAGGACGCCACGGCCACGGCCTAGGCGGACGGCAAGCCGGCGGCGAGAGCCGCCGGTGAGTGAGGCAGAGCGGGGGAGACCGCTCCCGCCGGGTCCGGCGGGAGCGGTTTCAGCTGCCTACCAGGAGACGGGCGCCGGGCTCAAGGAGGCCAGGCGTCGCGTGGAATCGCTCGACGTCTGACGTCTTGCACTCAGCCCGGCTGCCTGCGCCCGTGGCTCCGTTCGCCGGCGGAACCCCGTAGAACTCCGGCATCGCCTCGGACGCCACGATCGTCGACGCCGGGGGACGCGACCTGCGCGTCTCCAACCCCGATCGCGTGATCTTTCCCGAGACCGAGCGCTCCGGCGCGGTCACCAAGCTCGACGTCGTCACCTACTACCTCGCGGTCGCCGACGGCATCATGCGCGCGCTGCATCGGCGGCCCACCACCCTGGAGCGCTGGCCGAAGGGGGTGCATCCCGGCATCGTGCTGTCGACCCGCGAGAAGGGCGGCGGCGACGCCTTCTTCCAGAAGCGGATCCCGCGCGGGGCTCCGGGCTACGTCGAGACGGCGCGGATCCAGTTCCCGTCCGGTCGCCACGCGGATGAGATCTGCCCCACCGAGGTGGCCGTCGTCGGATGGGCCGCCCAGATGGGCACGATCACCTTTCACCCCTGGCCGGTCCGCAGCGACGACGTCGACCATCCGGACGAGCTTCGCATCGACCTCGACCCGCAGCCGGGCACCGACTACGCCGACGCCGTGCGTGTCGCGGCCGAGGCCCGCGCGCTGCTGGAGGAGCTCGGCTACGCCGGCTTCCCGAAGACCTCGGGAGGCCGAGGCATCCACGTCTACGTGCGGATCGAGCCGCGCTGGAGCTTCACCGACATGCGCCACGCGGCGATCGCGCTGGGACGTGAGCTCGAGCGGCGGCTGCCGGGTCAGGTGACCACGAAGTGGTGGAAGGAGGAGCGCGGCGAGCGCATCTTCGTCGACTACAACCAGAACGCCCGCGACCGGACGATCGCCTCGGCCTACAGCGTGCGACCGAAGCCGGGCGCGCCGGTCTCCGCACCGGTGAAGTGGGAGGAGCTCCCCGACGTCGTGCCGGAGGACTTCACCGTCGCGACGATGCCGGAGCGCTTCGCCGAGGTCGGCGATCGCCACGCCGCGATCGACGAGGTAGCCCACTCGCTCCAGCCGCTGCTGGACATGTACGAAAGCGACGAGGAGGGCGACATGCCCTACCCGCCGGACTACCCGAAGATGCCTGGAGAGCCCAAACGCGTTCAGCCCTCGCGCGATCGCGACCGCAGCGCTGACTGAGTAGTGCGCGGGAACCCGCACGAGCGGTCGAAAATCAACCTCATAGGTTGATTTGCCGCCATTCGCGGAGTGGCGCGTCACCGCACCGGGAGAGGGCGGCGCACTTACGGCCTCGGGCTCATGAACTACAACGGCTGGTGGGTAGCCCGGGGCGGGTATTCGCGAGCGGCCGGACGACTGCCCCCGGGACTGACTCGGGCGGTTCGCTTAATCCGAGCGGTGGGAGACGATGTTCACGGTCGTCCCGCTCGGCTCGCGAAGCATGAAGCGCCGGACGCCCCACTCCTCGTCGCGCAGGGGATAGGCGATCTCGAGGCCAAGCTCCACCGCTCTGTCGTGGACGGCGTCGACGTCATCCACCTCGATCGAGATGCCCGGGGCCGCCGGGTCGTCGTTGCCGATGATCGTCACCTGGGCCGTGGGGTTGGCCGGTGAGGCGAGGGTGGCCACCCAGCCCAGGTTCATCGCCACCTCGAACCCGAGGACGTCGACGAAGAACTCTCTGGTCTCAGCCGGCTGATCGGAGCTGATGTTCGGTACGGCCCGCCGGATCGTCATCGCCGACGTTTTATCGGATCGCGCTCCCCACGAGCGGTCGAAAATGAACCTCATAGGTTGATTTGAGGCCGCTCGCGGCTCGGTGGACGACGTGAGGCGCGCTCGGAAGCCCTGCTCCCCGCCGCCTCTTCGGATAGTCGCCACGGGCGCCGCGGCTGCGGCCGCTCAGCGCGATTGCGGCAGCTTGTGTGCGCCGCGCTGCGTCACCGGGCGCGAGGGCGGCGGCACGACCGGCCCGATCTCGCCGTCCGGGGCCTCGTCCAAGTCCACCATCACCGGCGCGTGGTCGCTCGGCCCGCTGCCCTTGCGTGCCTGGCGGTCCACCCAGGCCGCCCGGACGCGGTCGGCGACCGGCGCGCTCGCCAGCACGAGGTCGATCCGCATCCCGAGGTCGCGATGGAACATCCCCGCCCGGTAGTCCCAGTAGGTGAACATCCGCTCGGTCGGCCAGCGATCGCGAACGACGTCGCGCAGGCCGAGCGCCATCAGGTCCTGGAGCGCCGCGCGCTCGGGCCCGGTCACGTGGGTCTGGCCGACGTAGGCGTCGGGGTCGAAGACGTCGGCGTCGCCGGGAGCGATGTTGAAATCGCCGCAGACGACCGCCGCCTCGGGTCCCGCGGCGACCAGCTCCCGCAGTGACCCCAGCCAGGCGAGCTTGTAGGCGTAGTGGTCCGAGCCGGGCTCGCGCCCGTTCGGCACGTACACCGAGATCACCCGGATCCCGCCGCAGGTGGCGGACACCGCGCGCGCCTCCGGATGGGGGAAGCCCGGCGCCCCGGGGATTCCGGCCTCCACGTCGTCAAGCCCGGTGCGCGAGAGAATCGCGACCCCGTTCCACGTCGCCTCGCCGTGAACGGCGACGGCGTAGTGGCGCTCGGCGAGCTCGTCGGCGAGCAGCTCGCGAAACGCTTCGTCGGCGAGCTTCGTCTCCTGCAGGCAGACGACGTCGGGACGGCGCTCGTCCAGCCAGGGCAGAAGCCGCGGCAGCCGCTTCGTGACCGAGTTGACGTTCCAGGTCGCGATTCGCATGGTGGTTGGGGCGCCCAGGATAAGAGCGCGCGCGGGATGGTCTGCGAGCGGGTATCGGGAGCCGGCCCACCGGCAGCCCGCACCGCGGCCGACCGGTCAACATCAGCGTCATGAACCCCGGCGAGCTTCGCGACCGGTGCCTCTCCTTTCCGGGAGCCGAGGAGACGTTTCCGTTCGGCCCCACGACCTCGGTGTTCAAGGTCGGCGGCAAGATGTTCGCCCTCTCCCAGCTGGACGCGGACTCGCTTCGGGTCAGCGTCAAGTGCGAGCCCGGCCTCGCCGAGGCGCTCCGCGGGGCGCACGCGGCGGTGATTCCCGGATACCACCTCAACAAGCGCCACTGGAACACCGTGATCATCGACGGCTCGCTGCCCGACGAGCTCGTCCGCGACATGATCGAGGACTCCTACGACCTGGTCGTGAGCAAGCTGCCGCGAGCCCGTCAGCGCGCGCTCGGGTGGCGCGCCGAGGAGTAGACGTTCTCGGGCGCCAGTAAGGCACCCAGCGCATGCCGGGTCGGTCACCATGAGCGAATGAACTACGCGGACTTCGCCAAGAAGCTCGTCCTGCCGCCGGACTTCGAGGCGCCGAGGACGCTCACCTACGAGAGCCTGGTGGCCGAGGCGCTCGATCGCTCGCACCTCGAAGACGACGTCCGGGGAATCAACGACAGCATCGAGCTGATCCAGCGGACGCGGGGCGGGGACTGGCCGACGGGACCGGTCACCGAGGACGAGGACTTCGCCGACCTCGTCTGGCACGAGGTCGAGTTCCGCGACGCCTTCTCGTTCTCCTACGCCGTCTATGAGGCGGGCGGCCCCTACATCGGCTGCGCCTACCTGTACCCGCTGGGGCGCCGCACGGAGCTGACCGCCGAGCTCCTCGGCCACGACGTCGACGCGAGCTGGTGGGTGACGCCCACCGCTTATGAGCGCGGGCTGTACACGAAGCTCTACGCCGCGCTCGAGCACTGGCTCGCCGAGGAGTTTCCGTTCGACGCCGTCCACTACTCGAATAGCGAGATTCCCTCCGCGTCGTGAGGCGCGTAGGGACGTGAGCTGTCCGGGCGATCACTCCGTCCTCGAAGGGCGAGCCGCGCCCGAGCCGATCGCCTCGAGCGCTCGATCCCAATCTCCATAGGCGTCGATGCGCACCGCGAGGCCGTCCCGGAAGGTGACCACGTTCGCCGCGGGGCGGCGTACGCTCATGCCATCACGGCCGTGGGCCTCGAACGTGCCGAGCACGGCCACCTGCTCGCCGCGATCCTCGAGCCGTTCGATGTCGATGCTCAGCGATTCCCAGGTGGCGCGAAACTCGCGCTCGAACTTCCTGAAGCCTTCGTGGCCCCGGTAGGTGGGATCGAGCCCGGGGAAGATTCCAGTGGCGTGATACTCGAACTCGGGGTGGCACACCGCGAGCACGGCCTCGATGTCGCCGCGGTTCCAAGCCTCGTATGCGCGCCGGGCCAGTTCGAGGTTCTGCTCGGCCATCGGTTCGATTATCCGACATCGATGCGGCACCTCGGCCGCGGTCACGGATTGCGGCTCATGCGCCGCCAGCGCTAGCCGGCGCCGGCCGAGCCGTCCGCACGCGGGTCGGCGCCCGCCGAGAGCCCCCCGTCTGATCGCCGGATGACCTGCGCGTGCCCGACGGCCTCCGACAGGGGCGGGAGGGGGTGCACCGCAAAGCCGGCGGCGCGCAGGCCGTCGATGGCCGCGGGCTCGAGGTCGGCTTCGGCGTAGGCCTCGCGCCCGGCGCCGGCGGCGGGCTCTGCGACGATCCAGCGCGGGGCTCCAACCGCGCTGGCGAGATCCATGCCGTCCCGCATGCGCAGGAGCACCTGTGCGTGGATCTGCGGCTGGGCCGGGCCGCCCATCGTTCCCTGGAGCCCCACGACCCGACCCTCCTCGCGCAGCATCACTGGCATCAGCGTGTGCGAGGGTCGCTTGCCGCCCTCCAGTACGTTCGGCGAGCCGGGGTCGAGGGAGAAGAAGACACCCCGGTTGTGGCAGATGATCCCGCTTGCCGGGTCCAGGATCCCCGCGCCGAAGGACCCGAACACGCTCTGGACGACGACGGCCCCGTGGCCGCTGCCGTCCGCTGTGACGAGGGCGATCGTGTCGCCGGACGACCTACCGGAGAAGCCTTCGGCCTCGACCGCGGCCGCGCGGCCATCCCGAGCCGTCGCCGCGAGCCCGGCGGCGTGCTCGCGGGACAGAAGCTCCCCGACGGGCACCGGGCTGAAGCGCGGGTCGCCCAGATGGCGATCGCGGTCCGCGGCCGTGAGTCGGAAGAGCTCGCCGAGGAGGCTCGCATCGGCGCCGAGGTAGTCGCCCGGTCCGAGCTCCTCCAGCGCGGCCAGCGTCTCGAGGAGCAGCAGGCCCTGGCTGTTCGGCGGGGCGGTGAGGATCTCGCGTCCGGCCATCCGCAGCGCGATCGGCTCGCATACCTCGGTCCGGTGCGCCCTGAGGTCGTCGACGTCGATGGTCGAGCCGAGCGCCCTCAGGCAGGTCACGAGCTCTTCTCCGACCTCGCCTTCGTACAGCGCCGCCGCTCCACCGTCCGCGATCCGCGCCAGCGAGCGCCCCAGGGCCCGTTGACGAAGCACCGCGCCCTCGGCGAGCGGGGCGCCATCCGGCATGAGGACCTCGCGCATGCCGTGGTCGGCAACGATTCGGCTCGAGCTGTCGGCGATGGCCTTGGCCAGCGATCCCGCCACGGGAGCTCCCTCCGCCGCCATCCGCACCGCGGGCTCGATGAGCGCTTCCCACGGCATCGAGCCTCCGAGCTCGTGCATCGTCTGCCACGCGGCGACGGCGCCGGGCACGGTCACGGTGTGGGGCCCGTCGAACGGCATGCGCGACCATCGCTCGGCGGCGGAGGCGATCGCCCGCGGGGCAGCCCCGCTTCCGTTGATCACTCGAAACTCGCCCTCGGGCGTCGCGAGCAGGCCGATCACGTCACCGCCGGGGGTGCACATGTGCGGGTAGACGACGGCCAGCGCGGCGGCCGCCGCGATCGCGGCATCGACGGCGTTGCCGCCCTCCCTGAAGGTCGAGACCGCGACCTCGGTCGCCTGCGAGTGCGGCGAGGCGACCGCGTAGCTTGCCCCGTGGGCTTCAAGCGGCGGCTCGGGCGTCTGCTGAATGCCTGCGACGATAACTCCCTGGGCCATCTCGACACGAATGCGGTCGTCGCAGAGCCGTGCCTGCAAGCCGAACGTGGTTGTTCAAGCGGCCGTGCGCCTAGTGACCTGAGTCGTCAGTTCGGGCGCACCTTCCCGGCGTCTGGCCGCCCCTCACGCCACCCGCGGGAATCGCCGATGCTCTGCATCGATTTGTCCCGCGTGCGTCGCCAGCCACGCCCAGCCACTCGGGAAGATGAAGCCGCACGTCCGACTCAGGTCACTAGCGGCGAACGTGCTCATCGGCGATCGAATCTCCGAGCACTATCCCGCCCGGAGCAATCTCGAACTCGCGGATCTCGGGATCGTGGGCGCTCGCGCGGGATTTCAGGATCGTCATCGTGCGCCGCAGGCGGGAGTCGGCGCGCAGGTACTGCAGCAAGATGACGTTGTCGGAGAGGTGCGAGATCCCGTACTCGGCCAGGCTGCCGACGTGGAAGAGATCCGGTATCTCGCTGGTCATCATCAGGCTTATTCCCCCGCGCGCGAGGCGTTGCGTGAGCGAGTAGATGAACTCGCGGAAGCGCACGGGATCGGGCGCCGCGTAATGCAGGTCGCTCAGACTGTCGATCAGCACCCGCGTCGCCCCCTTGGCCTCAATCAGGGCAAGCAGGTCGTACACCCATTCGTCGATGTAGACATCGTTGGGAGACCTGTACATGACGGCCACCCGCTCGTCGTCCAGCGACCAGCCGAAACCGGTGGCCATTCTTTGCAGCTGGCTCGGGTTCTCCTGCAGGGTGGCGATCACGCCAGGCTCGCCGCTCGCCGCGCCGCTGAATATGAAGTGGAGTCCCATCAGCGTCTTGCCGGCACCCGACGGCCCGGCCATCAGGGTGGAGGTGCCCGGCCAGTAGCCCTCGGCGAGCATCGTGTCCAGCGGCGGGATCCCGGAGGAGATCCGGTCTTTGCTCAGCCGGTACTCATCCGTCTCGAGAGGGTCGGCGAGCCGGGGGAAAACCGTGATGCCCTCACTCGAGAGGCGATACGCGTGACGACCCGAGCGGAAGCGGCTCCCGCGTAGCTTGACCACCTCAATCAGGCGGAGCGAGCGCTCGTTCGCACGCTGGGTAGCGAGCGAAATGATCCCGTCGGCCACCGCAAACTCCGGCGCCGTCCGCGTTTCATCCTCGCTGTATTCGCCGATCCAGAAGCAGGTTGCGGGGAAGGCTGTGAGCACCGCGCCGAGGTCGTGCAGGAAGCGGCGGAACGCCCGGGCGCCCTCCGCGAACTCGGCCAGCGCCTTGAAGCTGTCGATCACGATGATCCCCGGCCGCCGCTCCCTGAGCAGCGCGCTGATCCGCTCGGTCACGGCGGTGAGCCCACCCTCGCCGCCCATCACGCCGCCCAGATCCTCGTAGTAGACCGACCGCCCAACCGCATCGCGATCGAAGAAGGTGAGCGTCTGGCCGTAGCGCAAGATCTTTTCGAACGGCTCGGAGACCGTGGAGAGGTAGACCGCAGGCCGCTGCTCGGTCCCGCCGGCGAAGGCGAACTGTTGGCACAGCAGCGTCTTTCCCGAACCCGGCAGCCCCGAAATCATGTTGATCCCGTTCATCGGCAGACCCCCGCCGAGGATCTCGTCGAGCCCGTCGTCGCCGCTTCGAATGCGCTCGTCCATCAGCGACTCTCGCCCCCGCGGCGACTCACCAGGGCGCTCGCCCCAAGCAGGTCCTTGACCGTTGAGACGAGCTCGAATGGGTCGAGCGGCTTTTGCAGAAACGCGTCGGCGCCCGCAGCCAGCGCCGCATCTCGGGCCTCCAGGACGGAGATCGCGAGAACGGCTCCGGTGTCACGCCGCTTCAAGCGCCGGCACAGCTCCGCGCCCGCGCCGCCGGACATCATCAACTCCACGATCGCGAGCTGGGGCCGGCGCTCGCGCCAGTGCTGCTCAGCCTCGTCGACTGCGAACGCCGAGCTCACTTCATATCCCTCGGTACGGAGGAAGAACTCCTCCAGTTCCGCCGCAACGGGATCGCGCTCCGCGAGCAGCACGAGCAGCCTTGTCGCATCGCCTTCGTCCGTCACCGGACCGACAGCCCCCACGGGTTCCTCGAGCAACCGGTGAGCGTCGGCCGCGGAGAGCCCCCGCGCCACCTCCGCCGCTATGAAGCGGAGCTGCTCCACCTGGTCACGCGAGTACAGGCGGTGTCCCCCGGCGCTCCGCTCGGGGACGATCCTGCCGTAGCGCTCCTCCCAGTTGCGGATCGTCGCCGGAGGAATCTCCAGCATTCGAGCCACTGCTCCAATGCTGTAGATGCCGCGGTTTCCTGCAACTTCATCAGGCACGGCCGGTGATGCTACCCGATGTGGGGGCGCAACTGAGCAGGTATAGGAGGGTCTGATTAGATAGCGACCAAAAAGCTTCGTCATATTCTCATCAAGGTGTGTTAGACTGCCCGCGCGGTCCGGTGACTGACCGGGCCGTTCATCCTCGATCCAAGGAGGGCTTTCGATGGAATCCGGCTCTCGAAACCAGGTCGACGCGCGGGCCCCCTCGCAGGGCAGCAAAAAGGGGCAGCCGATGCGCTTCGAGTTCGAAACCTCACCAATCGGGGACGGCGATGCATTGGTGATCGCCGTCGAGGGCGAGCTCGACCTGGTCACGGTCGAGAAACTCAAGGGCCCGGCCGAGCTGGCGATCTCGGAGCGCCGACCGGTGATCTTGGACCTGTCCGGGTGCCCGTTCATCGACTCGACCGGCCTGCGCCTGACCCTCCACCTCCACAACGGTCTGGGCAATGGGGATGCACCCGGCGCAGCGTTCGCGGTCGTGGCAAATCCGCGTATTCGCAAGCTCTTCTCGCTTACGGCCATCGACCTGAGCGTTGGGGTCTTCGCCACCCGCGACGAGGCACTTGATGCGCTTGAGCCGGACCGCCGCCATTGAGCCCGCTCCGGGATTGAACCGGCTTACCGTGCGAGGACGAGCTACTCGAGTTCCGGGTCCTCTCGGATCTTCTTCAGCAGCGCCGCGACCCGGTCCTGCTCCGCCTTGCTGAGGTTGGACTTCTGTCCCTTTGACTTCCTCAACAGGTCAAAGACTTCCCGGCGTTCGGTCGGCGTGATGCGGTCCCAGTACTTCCTCCCGACGGTCGCGAGCCAGCCAACCGCCGCGATCACCCGAGCCCAGGGCACCTTCCTGGCCGCCGTCAGCACCCTCAACACCCATACCGGCATCTCCTGCTCCTCTCAAGGTCGTGGTCGTGATCGGATCGACGGGTTCGCTCCCACTACCCGTGGGACTTGATTGAACGCAGGCCGGCGGAGTGTCGCCGGCCGGGCCTGCCAGCCGAATCACCAGGTCACAGCCATCGAGCGCGGCCCGTGGGCGCGAGGGGACCGGAGGCCGGTCCCCTCGGCTCAACGATGCGTCGTTGGATCAGACGCGCGAGCGAACCCGCTCGACGAGATCCACGGCGCCCGTCTGGACGTCGTCGACCCGGTCCTCGACCTCGCGGCGCGCCTCTGTGACCCGCTTCTCTACCACACGCCGATTGCGCCGCAGGGCGCGCTCGCCGCGTCGCTCGAAGCGGTCGAACTCGCGCTGGACTCGGCGCGAATCGCTGTAGGTGCGAACCGTGTCCGCGAACCCGTCGCGGGCCTCGAGAATCGCCCCGATCGGCACGTAGAGCGCACGCTGCGCCCCTCGCGCCGCGCCCTGTAGGCGAGTCGTCTGCGTGGCCGCATTCCGCTTCCGGGTCGCCGCAGCCTTCTTCGCCGCGGCCTGACGCTGTGTTGGTGTCTGGACAGCCATGCTCGCCTCCTTTCTTCACCTTTGTTATCTCTAACTACGAGTCTGGCACCGCAGGGTCCCTTCACATCGGCCCTGACTACTGATTCGGCGTCAGTAGTTTGCGGTCGGCGGATGGGAAGGAAATGGCGTTCGAACGGTCTGCTCGGCGCCGTCGCGATCGGCACCAGCACGGAGCGCATGCCATGAGACCACCCAGATCGGGTTGCGGCAAGATGTCGGCAGGCATGGCGGCCGATGCAAGCGCGAAGACGAGAGCGCCGGGGGAAGCGGCGGACCCGGCGCGCCTGGAGGACGAGTACGGGACCCACAACTACGAACCGCTGCCGGTGGTCATCGCACGATCAGCTCTCGCATGTGCGGGTCCTTTGTTCGGGTTCGATCAAGTGACCGGCTCGGGAAACTCATCGGGGCCGTCGACTCGTTCGCGGGTAGCTCCATGCTGGAACCGCGTCCGTCGCATCTGCCTGGCCGAGGGCGGTTCCGGCTTGCTCTAACGTGCCCTTCGCGAGCGGAGGCCCATCTTGGCGAAGCGGATCGAGCTCAGACGCCACACGGACAACGACGGTGACGTCCTCACCGACGACGGGGCGCGGGCGGCGCTGGCGATCGGATCGAGCCTGCGGGGCGGCTACGCGCTGCTCGTCTCGACGGGCGCCCAGCGCGCCACCCAGACGCTCGCCTGCTTTGCCTGCGCGCTTCAAGATCCGATCCCCGGCGGCGCCGTGGTCGAGCCAGGCCTTCGCTCCGAACGAGAGGATCGCTGGCGCGAGGCCTACCAGAAGGCCGGGAGCGGACGGCTCGAGGATCTGCGCTCGGCGGACCCGGAGCTGGTCGAATCCGACTCACGGACGCTCGGCCAAGCCCTGCGCCGGATCCTCGAGCGGCTCGATGACGGGGAGACCGCGCTCGTCGTCGGCCACAGCCCGACCAACGAGGCGGCCGTTCTCGGGCTGACGGGCAAGCTCGTCGACCCGATGTCGAAGGGATCCGGGGTGTGCGTACGCGATGGGGAAGAGTTCCGCGATCGAGCCGCTCGATTAGCGCCGGTCCAGCCGGCGATCGCGCCAGCCCCAGTCCGTGAGCCAGGTCGTCGACCGCTCGTAGGAATGGTGAGGGGGCGTTGCGGCCCGCGAGGCAGGCGCTGGCGAGGCACGAGCTGGACGATGGGAATGGCCTGCCCGACGTCAGCCGCGCGTCGGCGGCATTGGCAAGGGGGCGGTGGCGGCCGCTCTCCTGTGCGGGCTACGATCGCATCGCCCGATGCCGCCGAAGCCCTTCGACCTCGCACATCGCCACGCGCTCGTCACCGGCTGCGGGAGCGCGCACGGGATCGGCTTCGCCAGCGCTCGGATGCTCGCCGGGCTCGGCGCGCGGATCTCGATCACCTCGACGACCGACCGGATCCACGAGCGCGCGGCGGAGCTCGAAGGCGAGGCCCTCTCGTTCGTCGCCGATCTCACCGGCCGCGAGCAGGCCGCGGCGCTGGCCGCCGGCGCGCGCGAGGCGCACGGCCCGATCGACATCCTCGTCAACTCGGCGGGGATGGTGCAGACCGGCGTCGCCGCGGCCGAGGAGGCGCCGTTCGCCGAGCTGCCTGTGGGCGACCTCGACCACCAGCTCGAGATCACGCTGAAGACCGCCTTCAACGCGACGCAGGCCGTGCTCGCGGAGATGGTCGAGCGCGGGCACGGGCGGATCGTGATGGTCTCCTCGGTCACCGGGCCGCTGGTGACGGCGCCCGGATCGACCGCATATGCGACCGCCAAGGGTGCGATGGACGCGATGATGCGGACGATCGCGATCGAGAACGGCCGCGCCGGCGTCACCGCGAACTCCGTCGCGCCGGGATGGATCGAGACCGCGTCTTCCGAGGCGGACGAGCTCGCGGCCGGTCGCCATACCCCGATCGGGCGACCCGGCGCCCCCGACGAGGTCGCCGCCGCGGTCGCGTTCCTCTGCTCGGACGAGGCGAGCTACGTGACCGGCACCTCCATCGTCGTCGACGGCGGCAACATCATCCAGGAGCCGCACGGGATCGATCTCTATGGCTCCGCCTAGGAGCAACGCGCGAGGGCATTCCCTGGCGGCGGCCCGCGTCGGGGACCACGGGCGCCTTCGGAATACTTGGCGGACGTGACTGCCAGGGCCGATTCGCTCGAGCGCGGGCGCGAGGCGCACGCCCGCGGGGCATGGCGCGAGGCGCACGAAGCGCTCTCAGGAGCCGACCGCGCGGAGCCTCTCGGCCCCCGGGACCTCGAGCTGCTCGCCACCTCGGCCTACATGCTCGGCCGGGAGGAGGAGTACCTCCAGATCCAGGGTCGGGCGCACGCCGAATACCTGGAAGCGGGCGAAACGGCGGCGGCACTGCGCTCCGCGTTCTGGGTCGGGCTCAATCACGCGCGGCGCGGCGAGATGGGCCGCGCCACCGGCTGGCTGGGCCGGGCCAGGCGGCTGCTCGCGACCCTGCCGGACGACTCGGTGGAGCATGGATATCTCATGCTCCCGTCCGTCTTCGAGAGCGAGGGCCGTGACGAGTGGGAGGCGGCTGAGGCGAAGGCCGCGGACGCCGTCGCCATCGCGCAGCGCTGCTCCGACCTCGATCTGCTCGCCCTGGCGGGGCACGAGCAGGGCCACATCCTGATCCGCATGGGACGCGTCGGGGAGGGCCTGGCGCTGCTCGACGAGGCGATGGTGGCAGCGAGCGCCGGCGAGCTCTCCCCGATCGTGACCGGCATCGTCTACTGCGGCGTCATCCTCGCTTGCCAGGAGATCCACGAGGTGCGCCGGGCGCGGGAGTGGACGGGCGCGCTCACCCGCTGGTGCGACGAGCAGCCGGAGATGGTGGCCTTCACCGGCCGCTGCCTGGTGCACCGCGCGGAGATCATCCAGCTCGAGGGCGCCTGGGGCGACGCGCTCGCGGAGGCCAGGCGCGCCGCCGAGCGCTGCCTCGCCGGCCAGAACCCGATCGCGGCCGGTGAGGCGTGTTACCGGCAGGGCGAGCTGCACCGGCTGCGAGGCGACCTCGACGCGGCGCAGGCCGCCTACCGGGAGGCGAGCGCCCACGGGCGCGAGCCGCAGCCGGGGCTGTCGCTCCTGCGACTGGCGCAGGGCGACGCGCGAACCGCGCGAGCGGCCATCGAGCGCGCGCTCGACGAGGCAGGGGAGCCCGGCGAGCGGGCGACCCTGCTGCCCGCCGGCGTGGAGATCCTGCTGGCGGCCGGGGATGCCGGCGCCGCGCGGGCCGCCGGCGAGGAGCTCGAGCGGCTCGCCGAGGGGTCGGGCAGCAGCGCGCTCGACGCGGTGGCAGCCCATGCCATGGGGACGGTCGAGCTGGCCGACGGTGCTCCCGGGCGTGCCCTGCGGTGCCTGCGCCAGGCGGTCGGGTCATGGCGGGAGCTCGGGGCGCCATACGAGGAGGCGCGAGCTCGGGAGTCGATCGGGCTCGCCTGCCGCGCCCTCGGCGACGACGACACGGCCGCCCTGGAGCTGACCGGAGCCCGCGACGGGTTCGCCGGCGTCGGGGCAGCCCCGGACGTGGCCCGGGTCGACGCCCTGATCGCGCATCGTGGCGCCGGCGCGGCGCACGGCCTCAGCGATCGCGAGCTGGAGGTCCTGCGCCTCGTCGCGGCCGGGCGCAGCAACCGCCAGATCGCCGAGGAGCTCGTGATCAGCGAGCACACGGTCGCGCGCCACCTGCAGAACATCTTCGCGAAGCTCGGCGTCTCCTCGCGCACGGCTGCGGGCGCGTTCGCCTTCGAGCACCACCTCGTCTGATCCGACCTCGGGCGTGGTCAGAAATGACCACGGTGGGCAGGCCCGATTTGGTCACTCCGGGCGATGTGCGCGCCCCGGATCCGGCGTAGCGTCGCCCGGGATCAATCGACGGCGACCAAGAGGGGGCTGAAGTGGCGACACAACTGCTGCAAGACGAGACCACCGGACAGGCACAGGCATCGGGTGCGGAGGAGGCGCGGCGCCGCCTGCTCGCGGATCTGCCGGTCACCGAGCGCCGGCTGGAGCTGGCCGGCGTCAGCACCGCCGTGCTCGAGGGCGGCGACGGCCCACCGCTGGTGCTCCTGCACGGACCCGGCGAGTTCGCCGGCCAATGGATGCGCGCGCTGCCCGAGCTCACCGCACGCCACCGGGTGGTGGCGCCCGATCTCCCCGAGCACGGCGCATCGTCCTCGCACCGTCCCCCGCTCGACGCCGACCGAATGCTGGCCTGGGTCGACGAGCTGATCGCGCGGTGCTGCGAGGCGCGGCCCGCGCTGGTCGGGCACGTGCTGGGCGGCGCCGTCGGCGCCCGGTACGCGGTGCGCCACGGCGAGCGGCTGCGTGCGCTCGTCCTCGTGGACACGCTCGGCCTCGCGCGGTTCCTGCCGCAGCCGCGGTTCGGGCTGACGATGATGCGCTTCCTCAGCAAGCCGAACGAGGACACGTACGACCGCTTCATGCGTCAGTGCTCGCTGGACCTCGACGGGCTCCGCGAGGCGATGGGGGACCGCTGGGACCCGTGGCTCTCCTACAGCCTGCAAAGCGCCCGATCGCCCAACGCGAAGGCCGTGAAGGCGATGATGAGCGACTTCGGCGTGCCGCGGATCCCGGCGTCGGACCTGGCGCGGATCAAGGCGCCCACCAGCCTGATCTGGGGCCGTCAGGATCGCGCGAACCGGCTGCGGATCGCGCAGCGGGCGAGCGAGCGCTACGGATGGCCGCTCGAGGTCATCGAGGACTGCGCGGACGATCCGGCGCGGGACCGCCCGTCGGAGTTCGTTCGTGCCCTGGAGTCGCTGCTGCGGCGAACCCAGGAGGCGTAGGGCCGATGGACGCGACGCGCCCCCTCTACGTCGGCCGCGGCGCGGGCCGAGCCCCGCGGTGGACACGGCGGGCACGTTGGCGCAGGTGCGCGACCAGCGTGGCCTCCACGCCGTCGTCGACGGCGGCAACGTGAGCCAGGAGCCGTACGGGATCGATCTCCGCGGGGGCGCTTAGGATCGAACGGTGACCTCCGTCCTCGAGGCGACGCCGCCCAGCTTCAGCGCCGACGACGTCGCCCGGATCGCCGCCGAGCTGTTCGGCCTCGAGGGCACGGCGAGAGATCTCGGCAGCGAGCGCGACCAGACCTTCCTCGTGGAGGGACAGGCGGGCTCCGGCGTGCTGAAGATCTCCAACCTCGGCGAGCAGGCGGCGACGCTCGACTTCGAGGCCGAGGCGATCCTGCACATCGCGCGGGTCGACTCCGGAGCTGCCGGTCGCGCGCCCCCGCGCGGTCTCCGAGGTCGCGGGCGCGGCGGCCTACCGCACCACGGTCGAGGGCACCGACGGAACGCACTTCGTGCGCCTGTTCGAGCGCATGGAAGGGCGCTCCGGCGGCGGCGCCGGCGCCCCGGATCTCTCCGATGCCGCGGTGCGCGACTACGGCGCCACCCACGCGCGGCTCAACCTCGCCCTGCGCGGCTTCTTCCATCCGGCGGCGGGCCGCGAGCTGCTCTGGGACCTGGCGCAGGCGGCCGAGCTGCAGGCCGCACGTCGAGACGATCGCCGACCGCGGGAAGCGCCGCCTCGTCGAGGCCGTGCTCGACCGCTACGAGGAGCGGGTGGCGCCACGCTGGCCGGCCCTTCGCGCCCAGGTCGTCCACGGCGATCTCAACCTCGACAACGTGCTGCTCTCAGACGAGGGCCGGATCTGCGGGATCGTCGACTTCGGCGACGCCGTCCACACGGCGCAGGTCGCCGACTTCGCCGTCGTCCTGGCCTCGCTGATGCGCGGTCGCCCGCCCGACGACGTCTTCCGCGTCGCGCGGATCGCGATCGACGGCTACGCCTCGCGGGTGCCGCTCGAACCGGTGGAGCTCGAGCTCCTCGGCGATCTGGTCGCGACGCGGCTCGCGCAGATCGTCGTGATCAGCGCCTGGCGGGTCGCGCGCTATCCCGAGAACGCCGCCAACATCCAGGCCTGGGACGCCGACACGTGGCGATTGCTGGAGCTGGTCGGCGAGGTCGGCGCCGAGCGCTTCTCGCGCGAGCTCGGCGCATCGGCGCCGCCGGTCGCCAAGGACGCGCTGGCGAGGCGACGATCCGAGGTCTTCGGCGCCTCGCTCACCCCGCTCACCTACGACGACCCGGTGCACGTCGTGCGCGGGGAGGGGGCGTGGCTGATCGACGCCGACGGGCGCCGGATCCTCGACGCCTACAACAACGTGCCGGTGCTCGGCCACTGCCACCCGCGCGTCAACGAGGCGGTCGTCCGCCAGACGCGCCGCCTCGCCACCAACGCGCGCTACCTGTACGAGCCGCTCATCGAGCTCGCCGAGCGGCTGCTCGCGACGATGCCTCCGGAGGCCGGCCTCGACAGCGCGATGGTCGTCAACTCGGGCAGCGAGGCAAACGACATCGCCTGGCGGATCGCCGCCGGCGCCACCGGTCGCAGCGGCGCGATCGTCACCCACCACGCCTACCACGGCGTCACCGCGGCGATGGCCGACCTCTCGCCGGAGGAATGGCCCGAGGGCTTCGACCCGGAGCACGTCGAGCGCATCCCCCACGATGCCGGAGCCGCCGAGGTGGCCGCCGCCGCGGCCCGGCTCGCCGAGCGCGGGCACCCGCTCGCCGCGACCTTCATCGACCCGGGATTCACCAGCGACGGCATCCACCCGCCGCCCCCCGCGCGCCTCGCCGAGATCGCCGCCGCCACCCGCGACGCGGGCGGCCTGTTCGTCGCCGACGAGGTGCAGGTCGGCCACGGCCGAAGCGGCGAGCACCTGTGGTCGTTCGCCCACCTCGGCGTGGTGCCCGACTTCGTCACCCTCGGCAAGCCGATGGGCAACGGCTATCCGGTCGCCGCCGTTATCACGCGGCGCGAGCTCGTGGAGGCATCCGGCCACGCGGAGCGCATGTTCAGCACCTTCGGCGGCAACCCGGTGGCGGCGCAGTCGGCGCTTGCGACGCTCGACGCGATCGAGGACGAGCGAATCATCCCGCATGCAAAGCGGGTGGCCGAGGCGCTTCGCCGGCGTCTGGAGGACCTCGGCGGCGACCACCCTGCGATCGTTGACGTCCGCGGCCTGGGACTTCTGATCGGGGTCGAGCTGGACGGCCCGGAACGGGCGGACGCGGTGACAAACGCGATGCGCGACGCCGGCGTGCTGATCGGCCGGACGGGCCCGCGAGACGACGTCCTCAAGATCCGCCCACCGCTCGTCCTCGGCGTGGAGGAGGCAGATGTGCTGACCGCGGCGCTCGGTTCGGCACTCGCCGGGACGTAACCCGCCCTCGGGCAGATGGGAGAGATCGTCCGGGGAAGAGACCTGATCGGCGCGGTCGAGGGGAACTTCGAAGAGCTGACCCTCGCGGTTGGGGAACGCCGCCGCCTTGGCGACTTGCTGCTCGTCGAGTGGAGCGCCGACTACGGCGACGGCGCCATTTATCGCAACGTGACCATCGCCGAAATCGAGGATGGCGAAGCCGTGCGGGTGACCGACTACTGGGGCAAGCCGTTCGAGACCCCGGAATGGCGCAAGGGAAAGACGGACCGGCTCGACATGCCGCCCGACGGCCGTTGGCCGGCATCCGATCGGCTGGAGCACCGCTGAGCGTCTCGTCACGCGCTCGTCAGCGGATGCTTCGGCCCATCAGCCCCGGTCGTCTCCGCGAGCCGACCGGCGCAGCGCCTCGTCCAGGTGAGCGATGCGATCGTCGTCTTCGCCGACGAGCGCCGTCAGCCGATCGCGGACCGCGTCCACGTCGAGGTTGCCGGCGGCGAGCATCGCCTCGATGTCGGCCCAGTCGCGGGTCCGGTTGAACATCGCCTTGAAGACCGCGAGCTCCACCGGTCCGAGAACCGGGATCTCCTCGCCCTCGAACGGCACCCGGCGCAGGTTGCGGGCGGCCTCGTCGTGCAGCGGCTCATAGCTGAAGAAGAGGTCGATCGGCGTGTCGTCCCACCACAGGCGGACCTGACCGTCACGGGCGATGGCTGCGGCGGTGTCCTCGTCACGCGTAATCGCCTCGGGCAGGGCGGCGAGCGCAGGCTCGGACTCGGTCGCGGGGACGAACAGGTTGACGTCGATGTCGCGCGTGCCGCGCGGCTCGAGGGTCCAGTAGGCGAGGGCGATCGCGCCGCCGAAAGCATGCGGCAGCCCCGCTTTCGCGAGCCGGGCGTGGAGCTCGAGCAGCTTCTCGGCGAGGGTCACCGTCAGGCGCCCGTGGGCGCCGGCAGGCGCGGGAACCGCAGTCTCGGCCGGTGCTTGGCGGGGAGACGCTCGGCCAGGTCGAGCACCTGCGTGAGGATCCGGGCGCGCCGTTCGAGCTCGCCGGCGCCGGGGACGCGGACGGCGCTCGAGGCGGGCACCGGGACAAGGCGCGTGCCGGCCGCGGCGAGAACCCGCGCGAGCGTGTCCGGGGTGGGGGTCTTTGCCCCATGCTCGTAGGCGGAGACGGTGGCCTGCGAGGTCCCGCTTCGCCGGGCGAGCTCGGTTTGCGTGAGGCCGGCGCCCCGGCGTGCTGTGCGAATGAGGTCAGGTACGTCCACGCAGCGAGTATATCCAAATGGATATAACAGGGGAGCGCGCTCGTGGGGCCGTAGAGGCTCGAAGCAGCGCTCCCTGGGACGTCACTTAGGGGCCGAAGGAAATGCTCTGATCGGTGAGTGAGGCAGCCTCGGCGACGATCCCTTCGACCAGGGCATCGAGGCTGCCGACGATCGTCGGCTCCGCGCAGAGGCCGAAGTGCAGCTCATCGGCCATCGAGGTCACGGCCACGCGAAGTCCGTGCCGATGGTCGATATCGGCAAGCGAGTACAAGGCGCGCACGGGCGCGCCCAGGACCGATGGCCTGTGGGTGGGTCCCCTGATGTTCGAGACATTGAGCGCGAACACCTCCGGTCGTGCCAAAAGCGAGTCGAGCAGCCGCCGGACTGGCGGCGCCAGCCGCCCGATGTCACGTAGCAGCGCGTCGACGATCTGCGCGTCGCGGGCGCGTTTGCGCTGCGCGGTCTCCCTGCTGATGCGCCGCAGGCGTTCGACCGGGTCCGTGGTTGCGACCGGAAGCGCGACGCAAAAGAAGGAGTCGCGGTTCGCTGCCTCGGGCCTCTCCGCGCGGTGGTGGAGGCTGACCGGGATCTTCACTCGCAGGCTCCCGGGCGCGCCGCCCCGCGACTGCGCCCAGCGCCGAACCCCGCCGGCGACCAGCGCCAGGACCAGATCGTTCACCGTGGCCTCCGGCACGAGCCGCTTCGCAGACGGCTTCAAGCCGCCGAACCCGATCGATGTGAACGCGACGGTGCGACGGGCACTGACGCGACCCTCGAACGGCGAGCGCTCCCGCGCCCGCGGGAGCTCGCGTCGCAGCGTCGCCGGAAGCCGTCCCGGACGGCGTAGCTCGAGCGACTGGCGCAGCTCGCCGAGCGGCCCCGACCCGGTGGGCGCGGCAGGGCGTTCTTCCGCTGCATCGCCCTCGTCCCACAGGACCTCCTTCGCCAGCCGCATGGCCATCGCCCCGTCGGCCATGCTGTGATGGACGCTCCACACGAGGGCCATGCCGCCGTCCTCCACCGGGTCGAGCAGGTCGATCGCCCACAGCGGCTTCGAGCGATCGAGCCGCTCCCGCATCTTGCGCGCGCAGATCCGCCGCAGCTCGTCCTCGGAGACCGTGCCCGTCGCCGGGCGCGCTCGCACGTGGTCGCGGATGTCGAACTCCGGATCGTCGACCCACTCGACGCGCCAGCGACCGCGCACCCGCAGCTTCCACCGCAGCTGCGGCGCGCGCTCGATCCCCGCGGCGATGCGCGTCCGAAGCGCCTCGACGTCCGGCCGCGGCCGTCCGGTCGGCGGGTCGAGAATCGCGATCTTGAGCGTGTGGCCGGCGACGGTCGGAGACTCGGCGCGCAGGATCGCGCGGTCCTCGGCGCTCAGCGATTTTGCGGTGCGCTCAGCGATCGATCGGCGTGTACGGGTCGAGCGCCGCCGGGTCGCGATGCCACTGGCGCGGGAGCGCGACCTCGACGTCCATCGAGGGCATCGGCGGCACGGGCTCCGCCGGGTGCTCGTCCCCGGCGAGCCATGGAGTGAGATAGCGGCCCGAGACCTTGAACGGCGGCCACCACAGATAGTCCGGCGAGGCGTAACCCTCGGGATCGCCACTTGCGACGTTGGCCGTCATCGACATCGTCTCCTCGCCCGTGATGAGCTTGCCGCGCAGAATCGGATGGAACGGCTCCGGCTCCAGGTCGGCGCCGAGGCGCGCGGCAATGTGCTCGGCCGCGGCGTCGGCCTGTTGAGTCGCGAGGCCGCCCTGCTTGATCGGAAAGTTCGTCCCGTCGCCTGCCGCATAGAGATCATCGGCGTCGTAGACGCGGGCGTGCTCGTCGATCGGGATGAACCCGTTCTGGTCGGCGGAGAGCCCCTCGACCCCGGGCCCCTCGAGCAGCGGGAGGGCGACGACCGCAGCCGCGCGAAGCTCCTCCTCGCCAGGGGCGAGAACGAGCGTTCCCTCCTCGGCCTCGCGGGCATGGACGCCGCCGCGGAACTCGATTCCGCGCGTTCGCAACAGCTCGCCGACCGCCTCGCTCGGGCGCGTGCCGAAGATCGCCAGCGGCGAGGCCTCCGGCGTTACGAGCACGAGCTCGACCTCGTCGCGGCGCTCGCCAAGGCGCTTGGCCGTGAGCAGCGCGAGCTCGTAGATCGGCAGCGCCCAGGTGACGCCGGACGGGACGACGAAGGCGATGCGAGGCGTCTCGGAGGCGCGCGCGGGTTCGACCAGGGCGGTCACGTCCAGCGGCGGGCCGGGAACGAGGAAGCTGAACCCGTGGGCGAAGGCGGGTCGCGAGGTGGCACCGAGGCACAGCAGCGCCACGTCATAGCCGACCGGCTCGCCGTCGGCGAGCTCCGCGACGTGGTCGTCCGGCCGGATGGAGCGAACCGTGTCGCCGATGAATCGCGCGCCGAGCTCCGTGACCGCCGGTTCCAGCTCCCTGCGCTCGTAGGGGGCGAGCGAGAACGGCTCGTCCACCGCCATCGGCCGATAGCGGAACTCAGGATCGGCCGAGACCAGCGCAAGCTCGACCCGATCGTCGGCGAGGTCGCGAAGCGCGAGCAGCGCCTCGATCCCCGCGATCCCGCCACCGACGATCAGGACGCGGGACTTTGGGTCCGCTGAAAACCCGGAAGACACTGGCCGGCCGCACTCTACGCGCCTTTGGCGCCATGTCACGGATCGTTCCGGGGTAGCGGCTGCGGATTCGCGGATTCACCGAATCGCCACTTGCGCGTTCGGCCGCGGGTGGGATACTCAGAGCGTCAGTCGCGATCAGGAGGAGGAGCCAGCATGAAGTACCTCGTCAGCGCCACGCCCGGTGGTGGCATGCCCCCGACGCCGGAGCAGTTCGACGCCGCGATCGAGTGGCTCGACGGCAAGGTCGAAGATGGCACGTTCGATTGCATCTTCGGGTACCTGGAGGGCGGCGGCTTCAGCGTCGCCAACGTCGATTCCCACAGCGAGGCCCTCGAGTTGATGGCCGACTACCCGCTGTTCGGGCTGGTCGACTGGGAGGTGCGCCCCCTGCTCGAGTTCAAGGACGGCGTCGACACGATTCGCGCGAAGCTGGCCGAGGCTCAGGCGGCGATGGCGGGCGGCGGCTAGGGCCGCGTTTCGAGAGCCGGCGTCGAGGCCCCGTCGGCTCACAGCCTTCCGAGGACGGGATTCACCCGGTCGAGGAGCCAATCCAGCTCGTCCGTGGTCGTCGTGAGGGGCGGGGCAAAACGGATCGTGTGCTCCTTGGTCTCCTTGGCCAGGACCCCGACGTCCAGTAGACGCTCGCACGCCTGCCTCGCGGGGGCGGCCTCCGCGGCGATGTCCACGCCGATCCAAAGCCCGCGCTGGCGGATGGCGGTGACCGCGGGGTGGGATGCGGTCCGCAGCGAGTCGAGGAATCGCGAGCCGAGCTCCGCGGCGTTTCGCTCGAGCGCTCCGTCTGCCAAGAGATCGAGCACCTCGAGCGCGATGGCGCAGGCGAGTGGATTGCCGCCGAATGTGCTGCCGTGCTGGCCCGGCCTGAACAGCCCGAGGACCTCGTCGGAGCCGACGACCGCCGATATCGGGACGATCCCGCCCCCGAGCGCCTTGCCGAGGAGCATCAAGTCCGGGTGGACGTTCTCGTGCTCGCACGCGAACATCCGCCCCGTGCGTCCGAGCCCCGACTGAACCTCGTCGGCGATCATGAGCACGTTCGCGGCCTCGCAGAGCTCCCGAGCTTCCGCGAGATATCCGGGGGGCGGTATGAGCACCCCGGCCTCGCCCTGGATCGGCTCGACGAGAAACGCAACCGTCTCGTCGTCCAGCGCAGCCTCCAGGGCGCCGAGGTCGCCGAACGGGATGATCTCGAAGCCGGGCGCGTACGGGCCGAAGCTGGCCCGCGCCCACTGGTCATCGGAGAAGGAGACGATCGTCGTCGTGCGCCCGTGGAAGTTCCCGTGGCAGACGACGATCTTCGCCCGGCCCGGCCTCACCCCCTTGACCTCGTATCCCCACTTGCGCGCCGCCTTGATCGCCGTCTCGACCGCCTCGGCGCCGGTGTTCATGGGAAGGACTCGTTCCGCCGAGCAGACGCCGGCCAGACGCCGACAGAATTCGCCGAGCCGGTCGTTGTGGAAGGCGCGACTGGTGAGCGTCAGCCGCTCGAGCTGTTCGTGCGCGGCCGCGACGAGGCGCGGGTGGCGGTGTCCGAAGTTGAGCGCGGAGTAGGCGGACAGCGCGTCGAAATAGCGGCGCCCGTCGACGTCCTCCACCCATGAGCCCTCGCCGCGGGCGATGACCACCGGGAGGGGGTGGTAGTTGTGGGTGCCGTACTCGTCCTCGAGCCGCGCCGGATCCATTACCTGGTGCAAGCTAGGCGTCGCTTCCGCTCGCCATCGCGACGACCGGCGCGAGAACGTCGGTGAGCGCGGGCCCGCTCAGCTGGCTCAGCTCATACACCGCGTGGCGGACCGGGTGATCGGAGTCGATCAGGCGCGAGAGGTCGATCGGCGTGCCCGTCACGACCACGTCGCACGGGGTCGCGTTGATCGTCTGCTCCAGATCGTGCAGCTGCTCGTCCGAGTAGCCCATCGCCGGCAGCACGGACCCGATGTGCGGGTAGCGCTCGAACGTGTCGCGGATCGAGCCGACGGCGTGGAGCCGCGGGTCGACCACCGATGCCGCCCCGGCCTCGCGCGCCGCCACCATCCCGGCCCCGAACGGCATCCCGCCGTGGGTGATCGTCGGCCCGTCCTCGACCACGAGCGCGGCGCGTCCCTCGACCGGCGGGCCTTCGGCAAGCGAGACGGGTGAGGCCGCCTGGATCACCGCGGCCGCCGGATTGGCGCCGGCGACGTGGCCCAGGACCTCGGCGACCTGGTCCTCGCCGGCGCTGTCGACCTTGTTGACGATGACGACGTCCGCCATTCGGAGGTTCGTCTCGCCGGGGTAGTAGGCGAGCTCGTGGCCCGGCCGCAGGGGGTCCACGACCACGATCGAGAGGTCGGGCCGCAGGAAGGCGAAATCGTTGTTGCCGCCGTCCCAGATCAGGACGTCGGATTCGCTCGCGGCGAGGCGGGTGATGTCGGCGTAGTCGACGCCCGCGTAGACGACGATTCCCATCTCGACCGGGCGCTCGTACTCCTCGCGCTCCTCGATCGTCGGCTCGTAGGAGTCGATGTCGGCGAGCGTCGCAAAGCGCTGCACCCGCATCGGCTCGAGCTCGCCGTAGGGCATCGGATGCCGGATCAGCCCGACCCGCAGCCCCGCCTCGACGAGGATGCGCCCGACCTCGCGGCTCGTCTGGCTCTTGCCGCTGCCGGTCCGAACGGCGCAGACGGAGACGACCGGCTTGGGCGCGGCCAGCATCGTCGAGCGCGGCCCCGGAAGGCTGAAGTCCGCACCCGCCGCCTGGACCCGCGCGGCGCAGTGCATGACGTGCTCATACGGGACGTCGGAGTACGCGAACACGACCTCGTCGACCTCCTCGCTCGCCACGAGGTCGACCAGCTCCTCCTCCGGGCGGATCGGGATCCCGCGCGAATAGCGGGAGCCGGCGAGCGAGGCCGGGTACGTTCGATCGGCGATTCCGGGGATCTGCGTGGCGGTGAACGCGACCACCTCGACGCTCGGGTCGTCGCGGTACAGCACGTTGAAGTCGTGGAAGTCGCGGCCCCCGGCGCCCATGATGATGAGGCGGCGTGGCCGAGCCTTCCTGGATCGAGCGACGCTTTCGGCCATGGTCCCCAGCCTACGTCCCCGCGCCATCGGGTGCCCGGGGGCGGTAGAAAGCATCCATGCGGCTGGTCGTGGCACTCGGAGGAAACGCGCTTTTGCGCCGAGGCGAGCAGCCGGACGCGGAGACCCAGCGGCGAAACGTCGCCGTCGCAGTGAGCGCGATCGCCGAGCTCGCCCGCGAGCACGAGGTCGTCGTCACCCACGGGAACGGCCCCCAGATCGGCCTCCTGGCCCTGCAGGGGGAGGCCGATTCCGAGCGCAGTCCATATCCGCTCGACGTGCTGGGGGCCGAGACGGAGGGCATGGTCGGCTACATGCTCGATCAGGAGCTCGGAAATGCCCTGCCCGGCCGGTCGGTCGCCACCCTTCTCACCCAGGTGGTCGTCGACCCCGACGATCCGGCGTTCGACCGGCCGACGAAGCCGATCGGGCTGATGTACGACCGCGACCGCGCCGAGCGGCTGGCGGCGGAGCGGGGCTGGTCGGTGGCACCGGACGCCACCGGATATCGCCGGGTCGTGCCGTCCCCCGAGCCGCGCGGGATCGTCGAGCTGCCGACGATCCGGCTTCTGGTTGAAGCGGGCGTGGTGGTGATCTGCGTCGGCGGGGGTGGGATTCCCGTGGTCAGCACGGCAGGGCAGCTGCATGGGATGGAGGCGGTGATCGACAAGGACCTGGCAGCGGCGCTGCTGGCATCGGGCCTTGAGGCGGACGCGCTCCTCCTGCTGACCGATGTGCCAAGCGTCGAGGCCGCCTGGAACACGCCGCGGGCGCGCCCGCTTGGCGAGGTCTCCACGGCGGAGCTGCGCGAGATGGAGTTCGAGCCCGGGTCCATGGGGCCCAAGGTCGAGGCCGCCCGCCGGTTCGTGGAGCGCAGCGGAGGCTTCGCCGCGATCGGCGCGCTCGGCGATGCCGTGGAGCTCCTGCGGGGCACGCGGGGCACGAGGATTCAGGGCTAGCGCCGGCAGGAACCGCTTAAGAACGGACCAGCGCGATATCTGCGGCCGCCGCCTCAGCTCGTCGCGTCGGCGTAGCGCGCCTCGTCCACCACCAGGCGCCAGTGGCCGGAGGGCGGAGGCGCGGCGCGAAAGTCCTCGAAGTCGAACGTCAGCACGGGCAGGTCGTGGCGCTGCGCGTATGCCATGACGCTCGCGTCGACGAGCCCGAGGTCGAGGGCCCCATGGCGCGAGTCGATCTCCGCGGCGCGACGCAGGAGACCTTGCGAGAGGAAGGCCGTGCTGAGCTCGCCGGCGACCAGCGATGACAGGAACTTCCGGGCTGCGTCGCTGCTCACTCGCGTGCGAAGCAGGTAGTCCAGTTCCGCCATCACCGTGTCGAGCACGACCAACTCGCGACCGAGGGCGGCGACTAGCGCGGCGGCGAGCTCGTGCGCCTTGTCCCGGCGATTGGATGCGCTGAGAAGTGGCCCCGTATCGGCGACCACCCTCACTCCGACTTGCCCGGATTCCTCAGATACCACTCGGCGCGGCGGCCGAGATCGGGCGGGCCCTCACCGGATGCCACAAAGCTCGGGACGCGTCGTCCCTCGACGGCCGTGGCGCCCGCCTCGAGCAGCCGGGTCACGGCAGCGGAAAACGACTCGCCCTCGTCGGCGAGCGCGCGCACCCGCTTCTCGGTGCTCTCGGGGATGTAGATCGTGCGGCGGGGCATCTCGTCGGTCATGCGATGAGTATGAACGTGGAAATCATACCAATGGCGCGCGAAGCGTCGTGGAACCGAAACACCCTAGTTCGAGGGCAACTCGATTCGAGCCATGTGGCCGGAGCTTCGCGAGAGCGAGCGGTCGGTGGTCAGGAGCGGGGCCTCGAGCAGCTCCGCCAGCGCGACGTAGGCGGCGTCATAGGCGGTGAGGTTGTGGCGCAGCCCCCAGACGCGAGGGCGAAGCGGCTCGTGGCCGTGGCTCGTCGCTCGCAGATCGGTGAGATCGAGCAGGGCGGCCTCCAATCTGGGCGCCGAAAGCTTGCCAGCGGCCTCCAGCCCCCGGAGCGCGTGAAGTACCTCGAGGTCGAAAACGGCTGGCACGTGCACGGTGAACTCGCCGGCGAGGCGCGCGGCGATGCGGTCGGCGCGCTCGCCGTTGCGGCAGATCAGATCGACACCGGCGGAGGCGTCGAGGACGATCAAGGAAGCGGACCGCGGAGTCCCCGGATCAGCTCCGCCGCCGAATCGCCGATCTGGTTTGGCTCCCGGCGGGAGATGCGATCGGCGAGCTCGGCCAAGGTGGGCTTCTCGGCGATTCCCTCCAGCTCGGCGAGCAGGTAGTCAGAGAGCGTCATCCCCCCCTGCGCGGCGCGAACCTTGAGCGTCCGGTGCAGCTCGTCGGGCACGTTTCGGACCTGGATCATCTTTGACATGTGTTTCACATTACCGCATGCGCATGACATGTCCAGCTCGCTCCCGATCGATCATCGCGCGGACGGCGAGCCTAGGCAGGCCGGTTAGATGGCGCCGGTCTACCCAGGCCGATCGCTGAGAACGGCGGTCTGCAGATGTAGCGGTCGCTCGGGTGCCGCGCCTGAACCGCCGCGCTCGCCGCTCTCCAGATAGAGGGCGATAGCCTCCCTGAGCCCGGCCATGAGCTCGTCCAGGGTCTCGCCTGATGCGAAGCATCCGGGCAGCTCCTCGATTTCGGCCCAGTAGGAACCGTCCTCGAGATGTACGTGCGCCGTGAGCTCCATGGCTGATTCGCTCCGCTCCGCGGTCATTTTAGGCCTGCCTGCCTGAGGATCGCCGCGGCCAGGCCTTTGCCGTAATCGCGGCCCCGGTGGCGGGGAAGCGTGATCGGTCGATGCCCCGGCTTGCTCATCTTGACTACGTGCTTTCCGCCACGCTCTCGCGTCCAGCCGTTCGCCTCAAGCAGCCTGATCGCCGTCTTCTGGTTCAGCGTTCCCCCCATTCGTAGCCCGGGCGCGCTCGATGAACCCCTCGAGCTCCCAGGCGTCGATGACCTCGCCGACCGTGCGCCGGCGGCAGTCGATCTCTACGAGCTCACTGTCGTGCCCCTGAGCTGCCAGCTCGATCGCCTGCTCGAGCTGGTCGTAGAACCAGGCGGGCGGGCGGATCTGCAAGTCGATGTGGTCGAGCAGCTCGCGGCGCTTGGCGACCCGTCGCTCAAGTTCCTTCTCTTCCTCGGTCGGCTCGTGGGTCAGCCCTTCGATCAGTTCGTCGATTCGCTCGTCGGTCATGGCGCCGGACGCTAGGACGGCCGAGGTCACGCGTGGCGCGCAGAACGTGCCTATTGCATCGCCCCGATGGCTTCTCAGCCCCAGAAGATCCCGGTTGGGTCGGCGTCGATCTCGGTCAGCAGCGGCACGACGGTAGCGCTCGGCTCGACGCCGTCATACGGCCACCAGCGCCCATTGCTGTCGGGGCAGTGGAGCGACCAGGCCCCCGCGGTGTCGTCGTAGCGGAGCTGGGCCACCTTCGAGGTACTCCACTCGGGGCCGTACTCGGCTTTCCAGGGCGGCCGCCGCTCGACGATCGTGATCGACTTGCCTCGTCGCGAGCACTCGATGCGGATCTTCTCGCGCAGATCCGGAGGGACACGCCGCTTGCAGTAGATCTCGACGATGTGAAGTGCTTCCTCGACCGGGTCGGGCACGGCGCGAAGCTATCAGCGGGGCTGCGGCCGCAGTCCGCTTGATCGCCGTCAGCACGCGACGCTGGGTCTGGGGGTCCAGTCGCTTGAGGTCGCGCCGAGCCTCTTCGACCGCCGCCTGTTCTTCGGCCGAGATCTCCTCATCCTCCGGGAGGCGCGTTGTCGAGGAGTTCGATTCCCCGGGTTAGAGGGCACCTCGCTCCGCGAGCCAGACGCTCTCGAAGCGGAGGTCGGTCCGCTCGAGGATGTGGTCGAAGTCGCGCGTCGTAGTGGAGGATGCCGAGCCCATGGCGGTCGGCGAGCGCCGCGATGATCGAGGTCCGACTGGCGGGATCCGGTGGTGTCCCGATCGCGCGAGCTGACCCTGCGCGTCGAGCGCACTCCGCTCGATCTCGCTCATCGATCTCACGCCAGGGCAGGCCGGTAGCTCCTCGACAAGTTGCGGCGTGTTCGCGGGCGTCGCGCGCGGAGTAGCCGGCCTCGAGCAGGAACGGAGCGAGACGATGAGCTTGCCCTCTGAACGCGTCGGCGACGTCGTTCGCCCGTGCCTCTGGCAGCGAGGGATGACCGAGGCGCGACCACGCGGAGCTGTCGAGAAGCGGCGCGTCCGTCAACTCGGGTGTCCAGCCGGTGCGACGCACCTCATCTGCCGCCTCGACGTCCACGAGAAGTCGCGCGGAGCGGATGCGATCCGCAAGGCGTTTGCGACGCTCGTGGACGTCCGGCGGCCGGCGCGCAGCAGGGCGAGCTTCTCCCGGGCTCCCAGGATCACCAGCTCGGACAACTGCAGCTGCTCATCGCCCAGTTCCTCGCGCAGCTCGTCGAGCGCCTCCTGAACCGGCGGCGTCTCGGTGATCGCGTGGCGGCGTCTCTTGGTCGGCACCGGCTCAGAGTAACACCGGTGTCGCACCAACTCGTCGGTCATGGCGCCGGACGCTAGGACGGCCGAAGTCACGCGTGGCGCGCAGAACGGGTCGAGTTCGAAACGAGAGCCCCTACCGTCTCCGCCGTGCCCGAGCTCCGGAACATCGCGATCATCTCCCACGTCGACCACGGCAAGACCACCCTGGTCGACGCGATGCTGCGCCAGGCGGGCACCTTCGCCGCGCACGAGCAGGTCGTCGAGCGGGTCATGGACTCGGGCGAGCAGGAGCGCGAGCGCGGGATCACGATCCTCGCCAAGAACGCCTCGCTCACCCTCCCGCGGCCGGACGGCGGCGAGGTCAAGATCAACATCGTCGACACCCCCGGGCACGCCGACTTCGGCGGCGAGGTGGAGCGCGGGCTCTCGATGGTCGACGGCGTGCTGCTCCTGGTCGACGCCTCCGAGGGGCCGCTCCCGCAGACGCGCTTCGTGCTCCGCAAGGCGCTCGAGCAGCGCCTGCCGCTGATCCTCGTCGTCAACAAGGTCGACCGGCGCGATGCGCGCATCGACGAGGTGGTCGACGCCGTCTACGCGCTCTTCCTCGACCTGGACGCCGACGAGGAGCAGATCGAGTTCCCGATCGTCTACGCGTCGGCCCGCGAGGGGTGGGCGACGCTCGACGCCGAGGCGCGCGGCACCGACCTCTCGCCGCTCTTCGCCACCCTGTTCGAGCGCATCCCGGCGCCCAGCGGCGACCCCGAGGCGCCCCTTCAGGCCCTGGTGACGAACCTCGACGCCTCCCCCTACCACGGCCGCCTCGCGGTGTGCCGCGTTCACCGCGGAACGATCCGGCGCGGCGCCGACGTCTCCTGGTGCCGGCGCGACGGCAGCGTCGAGCGCGCTCGCATCGCCGAGCTCTACGTGACCGAGGGGCTCGAGCGCACCGCGGTCGAGGCCGCCGGCGCCGGCGAGATCGTCGTCGTCGCGGGCATCGCCGACGTGACGATCGGCGAGACGATCGCGGCGCTCGATCAGCCCGAGGCGCTGCCGCTGCTCGACGTGGACGAGCCCGCCCTCGCGATGACGATCGGCGTCAACACCTCGCCGCTCGCCGGCGGCTCGGGAACCAGGCTCACCGGGCGCCAGCTCGACGAGCGCCTGCGGGCCGAGCTGGTCGGCAACGTCTCGATCCAGGTGCGCCCGACCGAGGCGACCGACGCGTGGGAGGTGCAGGGGAGGGGGGAGCTGCAGCTGGCGGTGCTGGTGGAGACGATGCGCCGCGAGGGCTTCGAGCTGACGGTGGGCAAGCCGCAGGCGATGACGCGCGAGATCGACGGCGGCGTCCACGAGCCCGTGGACCGGCTCTCGATCGACATCCCCGAGGACTACATGGGCGTCGTGACCCAGCTCCTGGCGCTGCGCAGGGGCCGGATGGAGGACATGGTCAACCACGGCACCGGCTGGGTGCGCCTCGAGTACCTCGTCCCCGCCCGCGGCCTGATCGGCGTGCGAAACGAGTTCTTAACCGAGACCCGCGGCACGGGAATCCTGCACTCGGTCTTCGAGGCCTATGAGCCATGGCACGGCGAGATCACCACCAGGCCGACCGGCTCGCTGGTCGCCGACCGGCGCGGCACCACGGCGCCGTTCGCGCTGATGAACCTGCAGGAGCGCGGCCAGCTCTTCGTGGGCCCGGGCGAGGAGGTCTACGAGGGCATGGTGATCGGCGAGAACGCCCGCGCCGAGGACCTCGACGTCAACCCGACGAAGGGCAAGCAGCTGACCAACATCCGCGCCGCCGGCTCCGACGAGGCGGTGAGGCTGGTCCCGCACCACCGCCTCTCCCTGGACCAGGCGCTGGAGTTCATCCGCGACGACGAGTGCGTGGAGGTGACGCCCGAGGCGGTGCGGCTGCGGAAGGTCGTGCTGCCGGCCGTGGAGCGGGTGAAGCTGGCGCGGGCGGGGAAGCGGCAGGGTTAGCCCGCCCTCGACCTAGAGGCTTGAGCCACGTTCCCGTAATGAGTCTTGTCGCCGTTTCGGCGATCGGGTCAGGATGAGTTGAGATGCGCGGGTAGGTCGGCCAAGCGCTGAAAGAGCGAGGGGGGCTACCCGGGGTGGTAGTGCCGTCGAGCTCGCCTGGCGTGCCGTCTCGGCGTGCAGGTTGACCCTTGATCGGGGCCGATGGGCCCCCAAAACCCCAAAACCCCAAAACCCCAATAGAAAACACCATTAATTAGAAGTAATGAATTAATAGTTATCAAGATTAAACAAAATCATAATTTCGGGAATTAGAAATGTCTAAGTTTGAAAGCTTTGATATTTTAATGTAATCAACTTCTGGTATCTGATATTTCTCATTGTAATACTTTTCATTCAACAGCTTTGAAGAATCAACTTCATCAGTATTGTTCCAATGATTATGAGAGTATAGTTTAATATTGATTCTTTTAGGATTTTCAAAGAACATATAATTAAAATGTCTTACTACTTGATCTTTGTTCACTTTTTCAATAGCTTCAATTATCTTAGAATGCCAGTCAAAATCATAAGTTCCATCAATTATTTCATTCCAATACTTATTAGTCTCTTCATTTAAAGACAAATCTTTTTGCATGTAAATCTTAATAAGTGCTTTCTTTGCAAGTTCAACTTCTTCCTCTTTAATAGTTGTCATTCTTTCATCTTTTATCATTTACAAAAATTCATTTATCCTATGTAAAAGGTAGTCTGGGCCTTTTACACTTGATTATATAATTATCCTTCCATGAATAATTTGCTTAATTATGTATGCCTGACTTGCCACTATATAACCTAGTTGCTCTTTAGTTCTCAGAGTATTAAATGTAGGTTCTTTAAGCAAATGAAAAAGTACTGAGTTTATAGCTGAATCTTCATAGGTCCTTGGACCATGCTAAAAAACTGCAGCTACAGCTGAGTTAGGGTTGTTAGGATCTTCATTCATCTCATCATAATCTGCTACAAAATTTGCTGGAAGTTTTAGTAAGCGCATATCTACAGTATAATCATCAGTTAGCATTTAATAAGTTAAGTTTTATTAACATTTGTTTACTATTTATATAGCTTCATCTTATGTCAAGTGGCCCATGATTAACCATTCAATCTTGAAATTTTTCAACCATAAATTTTTCATTTCTTCAAATTTTTCAAAAGTCATTTATTCCTTAATAGTCTTTAATAACTCCTCATCATGAAACTTGCAAGAATGCATACAACTTTAGAACTTATTATCTAAATTCATATATGGCTCTTTCTTCTTCTCGTTCTCATAAAACCTTATTATTAGCTATCTCTGATCTTCAAAATACTCTCTAGTAACATAAAAATTCTATATTTGTTTCATTATTTCTGAGATAAAAGCAGATATACCGTCATTATAACCAGAGAATTTACACTACATGTTTTCTAATGTGAAACTTGTATTGAAATGTATTCCTGCTATTGAAGCCATATAAGTAAGTTCTCTTAAATGTTCACTGAGGCAATTCTTCCATAAAACAACGAAGTTTTAACTTAAAGGTAGTGAATGGATAGCTGCAATCAATGATAGATTTTTGCATTGCAATTAATATAAGGTTTTTCAAATTAATCATCTTATTTAAACCACAGATTGGGTAAAGTTTCCACTTTAATTGGTAAAGCTGGCTTCTCACCCTCATTCTTAGAAGCCTTATTTTGTAATAAGTTCCTTGGGATAAAATGATTGACAGGTGGATTGCCTATGTTCATGTCTGCAGTTGGAGATACTACAGAAAGTGTTATAAGAAAGTCTCATCCAATTTTTGCCTTGTAAATGGTGTACCATACCACTTTTCTTTTAATAGATTTTACTCTTACTACTCTACTATCTTACTTGCAAATATCACAAAACTATTATAAGGTGTAAGCATGTCAAGTCTTTTTTGAATTTCTTAAGGGTCAAAAGTTTCTATAGCATATGGTCTCCATAATATATCTTCTATTTCTTCATCTTTAACCTTAGTCATTCTCATTGACAAGCCATTGGCATAGCTCATAGCATTAACTTTATTCATATAGTCAAACTCAATATTATGAATTTGTTGAATTTCTTCAAATATGTACTCTTAAACACCTTCATTTCTTGATCTTGTTAATGAACATATAGACGATCCTAAGACTTTAAGATACTAGTTTTCACCTTTCTCTGTTAAAGTTATATCTACTTTCAACTAGTCTATGGCTTTCATTCTATGTGAGGAATATGCTGAGAGTGTTGTTGCTAAACCCTGGCTTATTAAATAACTCAAGAGAGAGTTAGGACCCTCATGTCCAAGAATATGAGTGATATATGAGTTGGGCTTCACTTTCCACAAATGTTCTGAAAAGGGTAAGATCCAAGTCAACTTTAGTTGTTTTAAATTCTTATTAGGAACTACTTTGTAAATGGTTCCAAAAGAATCTACATCATCATAGACTATATCTTTAGAGAAATCTTTAAGCTCCAAATTTTTATTAGTCACTTCTGAGAAATTATCTATAGCAAGTTGTTCTAGCGTGTCTAAGGAATGTCTCCCCAACCATAACTAGATTCATGATATTACTAGAATAATATGACTCATGAAACTTTAACAAATCTTCTCTAATGTTAGGATATTTCAAAGTCTCAAGCCCTCCAGTTGAGAACTTATTTAAAACACTACCTTATTTGACTATTTCTGATTTCTCCAATTGGAAGAACCTTCTACTATCTTCACTTAAGTTCTTCTTGTATTCAGAATCCACTGCGTTCATTTCTCTCTCTGTAGCGGATTCTGTAAACAAAGGTTCTTTAAAGAACTATGAGAAAATATCAATAGCCTCGGGAAATGCTTCATTCTTAATATCAAAGTAATAGTATGTGTAATCCTCACCTGTGGCAGCATTCTTAAGTCCACCATTGCTTTGAATAAACTTTGAATAGGAATTTTCCTCGGGATACTTCTTAGTGCCTAAGAACAACATATGCTCCAAGAAATGAGCAAGACCATTGGCATGCTAGGGATCATACAGGTTACCCACACTCACATGTAGACAAGCACTGCTCTTTTCAACATCTTAATCAGAGACTAACAAACATCTGAGGTCATTTCTTAACTTAATGTATTTATAAGTTCTATCGTCACTCTTGCTCTTTCTGATCATATTTGACAGTGATTTTATCATTTTGTGTATTTTTAATATATTACTTGAATCTTTTACTATTATTTTCAATATAGTAATATTATTATTCATGTAGGGGTTTTGGGGTTTTGGG
>CAWCTW010000006.1:0-3689 GCA_963798705.1 uncultured Actinomycetes bacterium
TCCTGCATCTCGGGATCCACCTCGGGGATCGCCACCCTTCAGCTCGATCCCGTGCGCGCCGTGCGCCTGCTCACCCGAGACGTCGGCGATCTGCTGGCGCTTGCCCGCGGCGGCCTCCTCCTCGGTGCCGTCGTAGGACCAGCTCGTGACGTCGTAATAGCCGGTAACGGGGTCATACCCGGAGAAGAGCCCGGCCAGGTCCTCGGTGTCCCGAAACTCCGGCTTGATGATCACCGGCCCGTTGGTGTAGGCCTTCACGTACTCGTCGAACCACTTCCCGTTCTCGACGATGTAGTTGACGATGCCGCCGAGGAAGGCGATGTCGGTTCCGGCTCGCAGGGGGACATGAACGTCGGCGATCGCGCTCGTGCGGGTGAAGCGCGGGTCGGCGTGGATGACCTTGGCTCCGCGCTCGGCGGCCTCAACCACCCACTGGAACCCGACCGGATGGCACTCGGCCATGTTGGAGCCCATGATCACGATGCAGTCGGAGTTCTGCAGGTCCTGCTGGAAGGTGGTGGCGCCACCCCTTCCGAACGACGTCCCCAGACCGGGGACGGTGGAGCTGTGTCATATGCGGGCCTGGTTCTCGATCTGGATCGCGCCGAGCGCCGTGAAGAGCTTCTTGATCAGGTAGTTCTCCTCGGTGTCGAGCGTCGCTCCGCCGAGGAAGGCGATGCCGCGGGTTCGATTGAGCTTGCGATCGGAATCGCCGTCGACGGTGTCCTCCCAGGTCTCCTCGCGGGCGGCGACGACCCGGTCGGCGATCATGTCCGTGGCCTGGTCGAGGTCGAGCTCCTCCCACTCCGTGGCATGGGGGCGCCGGTACTTGACCTTGTGCTCTCGAAACGGGTTGGTGACGAGCTGCTTGGACGCCGCACCCTTCGGGCACAGGCGGCCGCGGGAGATCGGGCTGTCCGGGTCGCCCTCGATCTGCACCACCTGCTCGTCCTTGACGTAGACGCGCTGTCCGCACCCGACCGCGCAGTACGGGCAGATGGACTGCACCACGCGGTCGGCCGTCTTGGTTCGCGGCTGAAGCGTCGCCGACCGCTTCGACTTCGCGGCCGCCCCGCGAGCGGTGGGATCGCCGCGGAGCTGACGGAACAGGGGCAGGTCGAAGGCCAGCGCGCTTCCTCCTCGTAAGACCTTGGTGGTGCGCAATCCATATCACCGCTGGCGACGCCTCTCAAACGTGGGGTCATGCCGCGGACGTACGCGGCGGGTGGGCCGTTCACGGCGGCACGGCGCCGGGTACCCTGCGGTAGGTGGCGGTCCCGCTCCACGACGCGCACGGACGGCGGATCTCGGACCTCAGGGTCTCGGTCACCGACCGCTGCAACTTCCGCTGTCAGTACTGCATGCCGGCCGACGGGATCGAGTGGCTGCCCAGGGACGGGATTCTCAGCTTCGAGGAGATCGAGCGGCTGGTGAGCCTGATGGTGAGCCTCGGCATCGAGGACGTCCGCCTCACGGGCGGCGAGCCTCTGGTGCGCCGCGACTTTCCGCGACTGGTGGGAATGCTTGCGACGATCGACGGCCTTCGCGACCTCTCGCTGACGACGAACGGCTTCTTGCTCGAGCGCCACGCGGGCGCGCTCGTCGAAGCCGGGATCCACCGGGTGAACGTCTCGATCGATTCCCTTGCGCGCGACCGGTTCTTCCGCATCACGCGCCGCGACTCGCTGGCGCAGGTGCTGGCGGGGCTCGAGGCAATCGGGGCCCATCCCGAGATCCGGCCCGTGAAGGTGAACGCGGTCGCGATGCGCGACTTCACCGAGGACGAGGTGCTGCGCTTCTGCGAGCTGGCGCGCTCGACCGACTACCAGGTGCGGTTCATCGAGTTCATGCCGCTCGACGGGGACCGAGCCTGGAAGCCCGACGACGTGCTCACCGGCGCCGAGATCCGGGAGATCGTCGAGACCGTCCATCCGCTCTCAGAGCTTCGGCGGGAGCCCCACGCGACCGCGCGGGTCTTCGCCTTTCAAGACGGACGGGGCGAGATCGGGTTCGTCAGCCCCGTGTCCGAGCCCTTCTGCGGCGACTGCAACCGCATCCGGCTGACCGCCGACGGCAAGCTGCGGACCTGCCTCTTCTCGATGCACGAGACGGACCTGTCGCGAGCCGATGCGGGCGGGAGCGGACGACGACGAGCTGGAGGCGATCGTCCGCGACGCCGTCTGGCGCAAGGAGCTCAAGCATCACGTCAACGAGCCCGGGTTCCGCCCGCCGCCGCGGACGATGAGCGCGATCGGGGGCTGAGCGGTGGCGGACGGGCGTCCACCCGGTCGCCGCGGGGACAGCTCTCGTCAGGCGGAGCCGCCACCGGCGAATGTCGCCTCAACCTGAGGGAGCTGGCCGGGGGGCTCGGCGATGCCGGGCTCTTCATCCCGATCGCGGTCGCCATGATCACCCTGAACGGGCTCAACGCGACGGCGGTGTTCGCGGTCGCGGGGGTCGTGTACCTGGGTACGGCGCTCTACTTCCGGGTGCCGGTGCCGGTGCAGCCCCTGAAGGCCTTTGCCGCCGCCGCGATCGCGCTGCACCTGAGCGCCGAGACGCTCGCGGCGGGCGCTCTGCTGATGGCCGCCGCGATGGCCCTGCTGGCGATCACGGGCACCGCGGGGTGGCTCGCCGAGCGATTCCCGCGGTCCTCACGCGCGGCATCCAGGCGAGCGTCGCGCTGCTGCTCGCCAAGGCTGCGGTCGAGCTCGCCCAGAGAGGGAACTGGGACGGGCTGCCGCCGATCGACCCGGCCGTGAGCCTGATCATCGCCGCCGCATGCTGCCTGCTCCTCCTCGCGGTCGCCGGCGACCGCTGGCTTCCCGGGAGCCTCCTGGTCCTTGCCGCCGGAGCCGCGATCGGAGTCGGGGTCGACGGTCTGCCGTCCGGTCTCGGCCTCGGGCCCGAGGGCATCTCGGCGTCACTGCCGAGCGGACCCGACTTCGGGGTGGCGCTCACGACTCTGGTGCTGGCACAGATCCCGCTCACCTTCGGGAACTCGGTCGTCGCCACGACCGACGCCGAGCGGGAGTACTTCGGCCAGCGCGCGCGGCGCGTCGATCCGCGCCGGCTCGCCTCCTCGATCTCGATCGCGAACGTGGCCGCCGGCCTGACCGGCGGCCTGCCCGTCTGCCACGGAGCCGGTGGCGTCACCGCGCATTACCGGCTGGGCGCGAGGACGGCCGGGGCAACGCTGATGGTGGGCGCGATCTACGTGACGCTGGGCGTGGCCCTCGGCGCGTCGCTGCCTGCCTTCCTGCACCTGCTCGCGCCACCGGCGCTCGCCGGGATGCTCATGTTCGTGGCGATCCAGCACGCGGTGCTCGCCGGTCGGCTGGCGCGGTTGGACGATCGCATCCTCACCGCCGGAATCGGGCTCATCACCCTGGTGACCGGCAACCTCGCGATCGGAGCCGGCGCGGGAATCGTCGCGCTCGTCCTTCGGGCACTCCTGCGGCGAAGGATCGGCTCACCGTCCGGTCCGGCACCGCAATGGAAGGATTCGCCGGACCCCAAACCGCGAGGAGCCTGAGATGACCGCCGAGGAATGGATACGCAGGTTCGCGACGGAGCTCGATGCCCAACCGCCGACCGAGGAAGAGCTGGACCAGATCCTGAAGCTGGCGGCGATCGCCGCTCACGGCTCGGAGCGCGTCGCCGCCCCGGTGGCGTGCTCGATCGGCGGC
>CAWCTW010000007.1:0-7660 GCA_963798705.1 uncultured Actinomycetes bacterium
ACCTGGTGAGCAGGGCTTCAGCGCTCGTCCGCGCCGCCACCCCTCCCCCCGGCGCTACGTAGCCGAACAACGGTAAGCCGTCACTGACTGCTCGTGATTCCGTCTCCACCACGGTCGACGCGGGGGAGGACGAAATCCTTCCTGCTGATCTCGCCCGTGACCCACAGCAAGCCCAGGTACACTCCGCCCAGCGCCGTGATCTTCGCGAGGACGAGCGGTCCTTCCACATCCCACATCGCTGCCGGAATCGCTACCAGGCCCGCGGCCAGGGCGATGCGGCCGAAAGTCTTCGCCGCCACTGGCGCCCCGAAGTCCCGCCACACGAGCCCCCCCAGGAGCGCTGCCGCGAGTAGGGTCCCGAGCATCAGCGACGTGGCCGCGCCAATCGGACCCACGGCGGGGATGAGAAGCACGTTGGCGACGAGCACGAGGGGGATCACGCCCACGAGCACGGCGGCCGCCGTCCTCTCGCGCCCGGCCGCCATGAGGACGTGCGCGAAGATGTCCAGAAGCCCGAACCAGAGGAACGCGACGAGCTGGAGTACGAGGAAGGCCGCCCCCGCCCGGTATGCGCTGGAATAGACCACGCCGAGCAGCGAGGAGGCGCTCAGACCGACAATGACGCACGCCGGAACGGCCAGCAACAGGGCGAATCAGTCGCCTCCGGATCTGGCGGCGCGCTCCCAGACGGTCTCCCCGCGCAAGCGCCCAGGCGATGGAGGCGGACACCAACCCACTGGACGACCGGGATCAGGTGGAGCGTCTGCCCCACCTTGAGCGCCGCCACGTACTGTCCGATCACCGCATCGTTGCCATGCCAGGAGCTTGCCCAGCGACCAGAGATCGAGGCTCGTCAGGATCGGCAGCGCAATGGAGAAGACTCCCATGGGAATCGCCAGCGAGGCTCGAGCTCGCGGAAGAGTCTGCGCTCTGGCCGCAAGCCGGGCGGAGGGTGCGCCACGGTCACGTACAGGGAGGGCCGCGAGCGTCCCAGCACGTAGACGATCAGGGCGCCCTTCACCGACATTCCCAGGGCGACGAGGACCAGGATCCCCAGCAGCTTCGTCGCGCCGAGCGTGACCTGACTAACGCCGACGGGACCGAAATCGCGCTCGCCCATCGGGATGCCGCGATAGGCGACGTAGAGCGTCATGATCGGCAGGTCGAGGAGCACGAGTCGGAACAGCGGGACGCCCCCTGTGATGTCGAACAGGCGCGCGATCATGGGAGCGGCCAGCCAGCCGATCACGAACAGGCCGACGGCTTTGAGGAGCACGACGAACAGGGCGGTCCGTTTGACGGCCGCCTTCTCGTCCTGGTGATCCGCGATCATCTTCCCGACCGCCGACGGTACGCCCGCGTAGCTTACCGTCTCCAGCCACGCCAGCGCCGAGAGGATCAGACCGTAGACCCCGAGACCCGGCCAGCCCCCACTCTCGTGCCACGCTGATGGACCAGGATCTCCAGGACCATCGAAACGGCCTGGGCGACCAGGAGCTCCCGCGTTGCCGCGCCGTTGCCGCGCTTCGTCTCGATCGCGCACGGTCGGCACCGCTTGGGGGGCGGGGGACGGCCGGACGGCCGCGACACCGCGTCGCTCATGTCGATCAGCTGAGAGGTTGTGTTCACCGAACGGCTCGTGGAGTTGGGAATCATGCCGAGGGTTTCTATGTGATGGGAGAACAGCGTCAATGGAGCTGACGGGTGTACCCGCCCGCGAGAAGACCTTCCTTCGGCTCTGAGCGTCCCACGGTGGGGCGGGGGGGGATACAACGCAGGCCGGCGTCCGTCCTACAATGGAGGGATTACCATTACTGAGCCGCACGGAACCACGCTAGGATAGGAGCGGTGGGGCAGCAAGGGGGGCAGCTGGGACCCGGCAGGTCAAGCCGACAAGGAAAGACCGCAATGCGGGAGAGGAGCCCGCCGCGTGCGCCACGCGGCCCAACGGGATGCCCATAGCCTCAATGGCCTCGCCGCGCATCACGAGACGTCCCCCAGATCTCAAGGCACAGAATGCTGAAGAAGCCCTGTACGCTCTCTCCCACGCCCCCAGGAAATCATCCAGGACCTCTCCGCGAAAACCGAATTCCTCATCACAGAAGCCATCAGCGGAAGAGGTCGACGCTGACCAGGGGGTGGAGATCTCCTTCAGGGGCGAAGGGAACCCGGTCTTCTTCCTCTTCCGGATCGTCGCCGGGGAGGTGGCCCTCGGCCGCCTTGAGTAAAACCCACTTGCTGGCTCGCCTGCCCACCCGGTAGTCCAGGGGGAGATTGATCGCCTTGTGCACCGAGGCGATCATCGAGGAAAGGCACACGGCACTCAATGGAGTTGGCCATGCTCGTCCGGTCCAGGCGGCGCAGCAGCGGCGTGAGAAAGTCACTCAGGTCGGCGAGCATGTCGCCGAGGAGCACCCTCTCAATGCGACGTTCGACGAAGTCGTACGCGCGCTCACAGCGGAACCGCCAGGCCTGACGCGTGAATCGATCCGCCAGCCTGAATGGTGAATGGAAGAAGCTCGCGCGCGTGCATGAGGTCACCGGCAGCCCCGTGGACGAGAGCCCGAGAATTTCGAGCCTCGCCCGCGCGCTTTCCGGCAGCCGATGGAGGAAGGACTGGATCCGCAGCATGCGCCAGGTTTTGCGATAGCGGTCATAGCCGCCGAACAGCTCATCCGCCCCTTCACCGGACAGCAGCACGACGGTTCCGTTGCTCCTTGCGACGCGACAGATAAGGTGGTACGCGACGGAGTTGGGGTGCGTCAACGGCAAGTCGCACTGCTGCACCACTTTGGGAAGCTCGCGACGAAAGGTCTCACCGTTCAATGGAAAGGAGACGAACTCAAGTCCGAAATATTCGGCCAGTCGACGCGCATGGATGAGCTCGTCGAGATCGCTAACCCCTTGGATCGCAACGTTGAATACGGTGAGGTCGGTCGAATGCCTGGCCGCCATGGCCGTCACGAGGCTCGAATCGAGACCCCCGCTGCAAAGCGTGCCGACGGGCACGTCACTGATCAGTCGTTGCTCCACGGCGAGATCGAGCGTCGCGCCGATCTCGGCCACCACGTCGTCCGGAGAGGCCTCGCTGTAACGCTGGAACGCCGTGCGATCGACATGATCGGCCGCCGTGTAGAACTGGCTGCGCCTGATCTCTCCGCCCTCAATGGTCACGATCTCACCAGGAAGCACGGAGTAGATACCCTCGAGGAGCGTCTCAGGAGTCAGAATGTCCACATTCCTGTGGAACGCCCATTCGAGAAGGGACCGCTGGTCGAGCCTGAGCTCGGAACGATCCCAACCGACGGCCTTGATCTCGGAGGCGAAGGCGATTCCGCCGCCGTGCCGTCGGTAGTAGAGAGGCTTGATCCCGTATCGGTCCCGAACCAGGAAGACGGTCTTGGCCTGGCGGTCGTGGACCGCGAACGCGAACATGCCGACGAATCGGTCGAGGCAAGCTCGACCCATTCAATGAAGGAATGGAGGACCACCTCGGTGTCGGTCTGCGACCGGAAGTCGTGGCCGAGTCCAACGAGCTCCTCTCGGAGCTCCTTGAAGTTGTAGACCTCGCCGTTGTAGGTGATCCACCACCGCCCGGATGGATCGTCCATGGGCATGTGCCCCGCGTCCGACAGGTCGATGACGCTCAGCCGTATCGAGCCGAGGCATACGTTCTCGTTCAAGACCACACCCATGTCGTCCGGACCACGGTGCCGCTGCGGGCGACACATGTCGCGAACGAGGTCGCTGACCGCGTCGTCTCCGTCGGAAACGGACGAGGCAATGAGCCCGGCTATTCCGCACATGTTCTGTCGATCATGGGAAGACCGTTCGCGATCGTTTGCTGGCGACTGCCCATACACTCGACACAACGGTCGCCGATTCGTATGTTTGAGATTCTCAACAGATGAATCGGTATCACAACCCATGTCCGCCGCCCCCGCGCTACGAAGACCGGGGCGGGGCGTCGCGAGCGGAGCCACACGATCGTACCAGCGTCGCCCGCGATTCGCTACCTGCCCGGAGGCGGCTTGACACACCTCCCGACGTTCGTCGTGATCGGGGCGACCAAATGCGGTACGACCTCCCTCTATCAGTACCTGCGGCAGCATCCGAGCATTTTTCTGCCACAAAGAAGGAGCTGCACTACTTCACGTACGACAAGCTGGCTGACAGAGTGGCAGGCCCGGGTGACGAGGACGTGGTGCGATACGCCTGCGGCACGAAAGCCGACTATGAGCGCGCCTTCGCCGACGCGACCACGGAGACGGCTCTCGGCGACATCTCACCTTCGTATTTCGAGCACGCCGAGGTGAGCGATCGGATCCGGTCCGAGCTCGAGGACCTGAGATCGTGCTCTGCTCAGGAACCCGATCGAGAGGACATATTCACAGTACATGCACCTTGTTCGGGATGCGAGGGAAACGCTGCGTTTCCGGGAGGCCCTGGATGCAGAGTCCGATCGCGTTCGGCACGGGTGGGGCAACATCTGGCACTATACCCGCGGCTCGTTCTACTCGGATCGAACACAGAAGTACCTCGACAAGTTCGGCAGCGCGCGCATGAAGGTGGTCCTGTTCGAGGATTGGTCCGGGATCCGTCGAGGGTTCTCTCGGAGCTCTGCGCGTTCCTGGGCGTGGATCCTGCGTGGCGATTCGAGTCGGGGGAGGTCTACAACCGGTCGGGGCGCCCCCATTTCCGTCTCGCTGGCCGCCTTCGTGAACCGCCCCGGCCCCATTGTGAAACGCGTCGTCCGATCCCTCCCCGAACCGCTGGTGCGGGGTGCAAAGCAAGCGATCGCGCGGTTGAACGTCGGAGAGAAGGGGAGATCGACGCGGACTCTCGCGCTCGCCTTCGGGATCTGTTCTCGGAAGATGTCGCCCGCCTGGAAGGCATCCTCGGGCGGGACCTCTCGATCTGGAACCTCTAAACCGCCCCCGGCACGCTTCCGGGTGGTGTCTCGCTTCCACCGGGACATGCCCCCCCTCACCCAGGAATACAGGAATGGAAGTCTGGCCGAATTTCTTCATCGCCGGAGCGCCCAAGCCGGGACATCATCGTTTTACGCGTACCTGCGGGACATCCCCGGCATCTACATGTCGAGCATCAAGGAGCCCAATTACTTCTCGAGGGTGCTCGTTCCCGACGACCATCCGGTCGGGGCCCAATCACGACGACGCGGTACCTTCAGCTCTTTGCCAATGTGACGACGGAGACCGTCATCGGCGAGGCGAGCCCACCTATCTCGCCGACCCCCGGTGGCGGCGACCCTCATCAACCAGGTGGCGCCGGACGCCAAGCTACTACTCAGCCTTCGTGACCCCGTGGACCGGGTCTTCTTCCATTACCTGATGATGGTCAACAACGGGGTAACGGAGTCTTCGTTCCTGCGGGGATGGACGGGGGCTCCAGAACCAGCACAACAAGAGCCTCATGCTCCTGAGGCCCGAGGTCGGCCGATACTACGAACAGATCACCCGGATGTGGGATGTCGTTGACAGGAGGCGTACCCTCGTCGTGATCTTCGAGGAGTTCAGCGCAAACCCGCGCCGGACTCTGGAGGGCGTGCTGAAGTTCCTGGGGATCGACCACTCCCTCGAGAACTTCAAGGCTCAGGTGCACCGAAAGTTCGCGGTGGCGCGCGGCCCCGTTGTCAGGCTGCTTCTTCAGGAGCCGGTCGATCGCCCGGGCAGCCGAGATGCTCCTTTCTCCTGGGTCAAGAGCGGCGATTCATCAAGGCTTCTCGTGAAGAAGGCCGCCAAGCCGCAGATGAGCGAGGAGGCTCGTTCGCTCCTGACCACGTACTACGCCGATGATGTCCACGCCCTACAGGCGTTGCTCGGTCGACCGCTGCCGTGGCCGCATTTGGCTGGTGCGTCACCGCGGTAGAAGGCCAACCTGCTGGTGCGACGCCGAGGCCGTGGCCGGCGGGCTGTCGAAGATCCCCTGTTCCCTGACCCAGTCCGCGATCGTGTCGGCCAGGATCCGGTTTCCGTTCTGGTTCAAATGCATGTCCACGGAATAGAATACCGGCTGCTCGGCCCCGCGCCGCCGGAAGAGGTCATACGTATCGAGGACCGGCAGATTCCTCGTCTCCAGCTCAGTCCGCAGCTCCCGTATCGCGCGCAGCGTCGGAGGGTAGGCGTCGGAGCCGTAGATCTCCTCCTTGCTCGGGATAAGGGCGACGAGGAAGGTCCCGCCTCCGGCCTCCACCTCCCGCCGCATCTCTTCGAGCGGACCGAACAGCAATTCCCGGAGGTCGGGCGTATCGGCCCGGTCCAGGCCCTGGGCAAGGCGCTGCTGGGACGGGACCGACAGGTATACCGTGTCGCCGGCCGGCAGCACCACGACGCCCTTCATCAGTGATCCGCCCAGGTCGGACTTGGTGCGCCGGTACACGGCCGAAACCAGGTAGGAGCGGCCGAGCAGTGACTTCACGGACTGCCCGATCCGTCGGGACAGCGGCGGCGGCGAATGGGGGCGGCGTGGGGATGCGTGGGTGAGCTCGTACGTCTTGCGATAATGCGTGTAGTCCGGATCCGGCCGACCTTCGCTGACCCAGTGAGCGAACTTGCGCGTATTGTCCACGTCCCAGAGGACCCCGAATGGTGGCAATGACCAGCCGCGGATTCAACGGTTCGGCATACTTGCGCCACATGGTCAGCTCCCGCCCCATCCCGCCGCCTACGAGCCCGAGGTTCAGCACGCGGGTTCCGGGCAGGTCCTTCTGGAGCAGCGTCGTCATGCTGCCGTCGATGCCCACGCCCCGACCTTCCAGGAGTGAGTTGCCGAGGACGGCAATGTCGACCTGGTCCGGCCAGGGTTCGGGATTCGGGAACCCGAGGTGGTCTGTCCTCAGGACGAACTCGTAATCGGGCGTGCGAATCGTGTCGGTGAGGAACGGCGTCACCCGGGCGCCGAAATCCGGGTCGGGCACGTACTTTTCGGCCGCACCCGCCGCGTCCATCTGGTCACGGATGATCGCCTGTGAGCGCTCGGTCCCGCCGCGCAGGCGCAGGCCGATCTCGCCGGCGACCACGGCCAGCGCCACCAGCGCCAGAATCGAGAGCAGCACCATCCGAACTGCGCCGAATCGCTTCTTGTGCTTGTCAGTCATGCGGGTGTTTTCTCGGCGGAGAGGACGACGCGTCGCGACGTGGACGGCCGCGTTCGATCAGGCGAAGATGCTCCAGGCGCGTCCTTCGAAATGATCTGGCGGCTCCACGCCCAGCAGCTGAAGAACGGACGGGGCAAGGTCAGGATGTGACCCCCGGCGCACGAGGATCCAGCGGAAAGCCCCGGCCCCCGTGCCAGGACGAAAGCGTTCGGCCGGTGGTTTCCGGTGTAGAACGGAGAAACCTCGTGAGCCGCGGAGCCGGCGATCTCGCCGAGCCGTGGAGTCGCCAGCTCTCGGCCGATGCGCGCGGCCGCATCCCAGGAGACCATCAGGTCCGGGAGATCCCCGCGCATGGCACCGGGAAACGCGTGCTCGCTGGTGCTGATTCGCTCCGCCACGCGTGCGCCGTTGCGGGGATTCTTGAGCTCCTCGAGCTGCTCGCGCACCGCGGCGACGACGTCTTCGGACTCGGGGCCATGCTCTACGATCCCGGCCGGCTCACGACCGCGGAGATTCAGGCGGAAATAGCCCTCGTTCGAGTTG